>NZ_OZ255849.1:1032500-2595000 GCF_965277915.1 Antarctobacter sp. | reverse complement strand
GCTCAAGCCATGAGCCGAAGCTTAGGATGCCGTAAGGCATGGTAGCGGAGCGTAGTGTGATATAGGACTTATCCTTTACTGCCGCCGGTCGTACGGAGCGTGGAAACGCGCTCAAGTAGCCGATAGGCGGTAGCGCAGGAGAAAGTCTTTTCTGTGAAGCCGGCCTGTGAGGGATCCGGTGGAGAGATCACTAGCGAGAATGATGACATGAGTAGCGACAAAGAGTGTGAGAGACACTCTCGCCGAAAGTCCAAGGGTTCCTGCTTAAAGCTAATCTGAGCAGGGTAAGCCGACCCCTAAGGCGAGGCCGAAAGGCGTAGTCGATGGGAACCAGGTTAATATTCCTGGGCCAGGAGGATGTGACGGATTGTGGCGGCGTGCGTGCCTTATCGGATTGGCACGTATCCAAGACAGTCCCAGGAAATAGCCCTCCATGAGATCGTACCCTAAACCGACACAGGTGGACTGGTAGAGAATACCAAGGCGCTTGAGAGAACGATGTTGAAGGAACTCGGCAAAATACCTCCGTAAGTTCGCGAGAAGGAGGCCCGGTACACGACTACCGGGGGCACAAACCAGGGGGTGGCGACTGTTTATTAAAAACACAGGGCTCTGCGAAGTCGCAAGACGACGTATAGGGTCTGACGCCTGCCCGGTGCCTGAAGGTTAAAAGGAGGGGTGCAAGCTCCGAATTGAAGCCCAGGTAAACGGCGGCCGTAACTATAACGGTCCTAAGGTAGCGAAATTCCTTGTCGGGTAAGTTCCGACCTGCACGAATGGCGTAACGACTTCCCCGCTGTCTCCAACATCGACTCAGCGAAATTGAATTGCCTGTCAAGATGCAGGCTTCCCGCGGTTAGACGGAAAGACCCCGTGCACCTTCACTACAGCTTCGCACTGGCATCAGGCACAACATGTGCAGGATAGGTGGTAGGCTTTGAAGCAGGGACGCCAGTCCCTGTGGAGCCTCCCTTGAGATACCACCCTTGTTCTGCTTGATGTCTAACCGCGGCCCGTTATCCGGGTCCGGGACCCTGCGTGGTGGGTAGTTTGACTGGGGCGGTCGCCTCCTAAAGCGTAACGGAGGCGCGCGAAGGTTGGCTCAGAGCGGTCGGAAATCGCTCGTTGAGTGCAATGGCAGAAGCCAGCCTGACTGCAAGACTGACAAGTCGAGCAGAGTCGAAAGACGGCCATAGTGATCCGGTGGTCCCAAGTGGGAGGGCCATCGCTCAACGGATAAAAGGTACGCCGGGGATAACAGGCTGATACTGCCCAAGAGTCCATATCGACGGCAGTGTTTGGCACCTCGATGTCGGCTCATCTCATCCTGGGGCTGGAGCAGGTCCCAAGGGTATGGCTGTTCGCCATTTAAAGAGGTACGTGAGCTGGGTTTAGAACGTCGTGAGACAGTTCGGTCCCTATCTGCCGTGGGTGTAGGATACTTGAGAGGAGTTGCCCCTAGTACGAGAGGACCGGGGTGAACGATCCACTGGTGGACCTGTTGTTGCGCCAGCAGCAGTGCAGGGTAGCTATGATCGGACAGGATAACCGCTGAAGGCATCTAAGCGGGAAGCCCCCCTCAAAACAAGGTATCCCTGAGGACCGTGGAAGACCACCACGTCGATAGGCCGGAGATGTAAGCACAGCAATGTGTTCAGTTGACCGGTACTAATGGTCCGATAGGCTTGATTTGATCCAGTAACAGCAAGGTTCCAAAACCATGTTACGGACATCAAGGCATACACCATAGGTGTACTGACGCGGACAACGATGTTGATTGACGTTGCGCCAGGATTGGAAAGGCGTGGCAACGCGGTATCGCTTCGCGAAACGCTGCCTGCCACCAAACCCAATCCCCGCAGCGATGTGGTTTTTCCTCGGTTTGGTGGTCATAGCGTGAGCAAAACACCCGGATCCATTCCGAACCCGGCCGTTAAGTGCCACCGCGCCAATGGTACTGCGTCTCAAGACGTGGGAGAGTAGGTCGCCGCCAAACCTAGTAAAAACCACACCTCTCTATGCAGTCAGCCAGTACCGACCAATGGTGCCCCAACAACGGGCGCACAAGATACCGGAAAACAAGTCCGGAATTGGCGCGGGGTGGAGCAGCCCGGTAGCTCGTCAGGCTCATAACCTGAAGGTCGCAGGTTCAAATCCTGCCCCCGCAACCAGCTTTAGCGAACAGGCCGCACCCGAAAGGGTCGCGACCTTTTTGCTGTCTCCGAAACTCAACAGTTCCAACAGCTTGCCACGGATCTCCGGCGTGTGGCGGTCCGCTTCCTCGTCCCAAGACACGACCACCGTCTCGACCAGCGTGTGCAACTCGTCAGCCGCCGGGCCTGCAACGGCCGCGTCCGTGAGCTTCCCCACCAGATCCTCGACATGGTCCCGGTAGAGTGCGGGAATATCATCTGGCAGTTCGATTGGCGCAGGGATGAGCGTCTCGCGCTCGGCCCGGAGTGCCGTGAGTTCAGCGTCGGCGGCGTTCAGGCGCCTGATGACCGGGGGCGAATAGTCGCCGTTCTCCACGGCAGCCATCATCTTGTCGTATGTCTTCTGGACCTCGCGGATGCGGGCGTCGTGTCTCTGGAGCACTTGCCCGCTTTCCTGCTCGTCAGCCTGCATCCTGGCGATGTAGCTCGACCGGAATTGCTCGTATTCCTTCTCTTGCATCAGCCCCTCGCGCAGGCCACCGAGGATCGTCTCGGCGGCGTCGGCCTCCGAAAGACCGGGCATGCCGGTGCAGACGGCCTCGCCCTTCTCCTTGGCATTGGCGCAATAGTAGCGCCGCCGGGCACCTTTGCCGGCCACGGTGAGATTGCCGCCGCACTGGCCGCAGGTCAGCAGCCCCGAGAGCAGATACTTGCGCCGCCGCGCGCTCTGTGCCGCTCCGGCGCCGGTCTTGCCACCGGCCTCGGCCCGGGTGCGCGTGGTGTCGATCAGGTCCTGCCGCGCTTTTACCTTGTCCCACAACGCCTCGTCGATGATCCGCAAGTCGAGCTTCTCGGTGGTGAGCCATTCTTCGGGTGGGTTGGGCTTGGAGACCCGGCGTCCTGTCTCGGGATGCTTGGAGTAGCGCTGCCGGTTCCAGACGTGCCGCCCGATGTAGAGTTCGTTGTTGAGGATCCCGGTGCCGCGCGCACGGTGGCCGTAGATCGTGTTGGCCTTCCAGTGACCGCTTCCTTCGCCGCGTCCGCGCGGGGCAGGGACCGCGGCCGCATTGAGATCGGCAGCGATCTGTCGCGGCGATTTGCCGGCGGCGTATTCCTCGAAGATAAGGCGCATAATCGCAGCCTCTTCCTGGTCGATCCGCATGATGCTGCCGTCCGACTTTCCGTCTCGAGGCGGTAGGGCCTCGGAGCGATAGCCGTAGGTCCGCCCGCCGGTGTTCTTGCCGGCCTGAACGCGGCCGACGAGGCCGCGGCGTGTCTTGTGCGAAAGCTCTTCCAGGAATAGCTGTGCGAAGGTCCCGAGGATCCCGATATCGAAGATCCCCAGCTTGCCGCGATGGAGCTGGTGCATCTCGACATAGGCGTAGTTGGCCTTCTTGTAGAAGAGCATCAACAGCTCGAGGTCGCGCGCCAGCCGGTCGAGATGTTCGAAGAGCACGATGTCGCAACCGTCCTCCGCGATGAAAGCCTGCAATGCCTCGAAGCCAGAGCGGCCGCGCGTCGCGCCGCTGATCGCCACGTCTTCGAACACCTGCACGACGGTCCATCCATCCTGTCGCGCCGCGTGCTGACGGCAGAGCCGCACCTGATCCTCGATCGAGGTCGGGTTCTGCAGATCGCTGGAATATCGCGCAAAGATGGCGACGCGGACGGGCTTGGCGGCTTGGATCATTCGAAACCTTCAACGGCGAGCGAGCGACAGAAGTTGACGCATTCGTCACGCGCTGTCCCGTCTCCCTCCAAACACTGAAATCCGGATGAAAATATGACGGGCGTTCCATAAATCGGCCCGAATCGACCGGCACAACGCGACTACTGCGTCCGGAGTGCCCGCCTTCGTATTGCCCTCCCGGGCAGTCCGCTTGGCGGCAACTTCGGCGATGAGGTCGATCAGGTTCGCGAGGGCCATGCGCTTCTCCTTCGGCTGTGGACACCGAAAACTGACAGACTGGCGAGAGCCGAGCCCTCGTGTGTGATTGACGAGCCCGTGCAGGCAGGACCTGCACGGGCTTCTCTTTGGCGGGCGCGCCGACATCTGTAGCAGCAGAAGGTTCGCCGGCGCGCCCTGACGCGGGTGTTCCGGCCCGCGTGTCTCATCAGGCTGCGGCGCGCAGCCCCTCCGGGGCCTTCTCGGCGCGCAGGATGTCGTGCACCGCCGAGAGGGTGGCGTAGAGCTCGATCAGCACCGCCAGGGCGTTCGAGAGTCGGTCAGCCTCCGGCGTGAGCCGTTCCTGGCCCCAGGTCTTGTAGTCGGAAACGTTATCCGGGCTGAGGTCGTAGCGCGTCTCGACATAGGTGCCCTCGGCGATCTCGGCGTCGAGGACGCCGACCAGCTCGTGCAGCATCGCCAGGATGCCCTTGTCGAAGATCTTGCCTGTCAATCGGCAGGCAATCTTGCCCCCTTATCGGCGCCGAAAATTGATCCCCTCGGAGCTGAGCTGGCCCGGCGCTGCGTAGTCCTCACACAGCGCAGCCGTATCGGGCCAGCGGGTTCTCGGTCATTCACGGGTCTTGAAGCGCCAACTCTCGTTGCCGGTTTCGACGATGTCACAATGATGGGTCAGCCGGTCGAGCAGCGCAGTGGTCATCTTGGCGTCGCCAAAGACCGAAGGCCATTCGCCGAAGTCGAGATTGGTCGTCACGATGATCGAGGTGCGCTCGTAGAGGCGGCTGATGAGATGGAACAGCAGCTGGCCGCCGGTCTGGGCGAAGGGAAGATAGCCGAGTTCGTCGAGGATCAAGAAGTCGAGGCGGCACAGCAGGTCTGCGGTGCGCCCCTGTCGATCGGCACGGGCTTCGGCATCGAGCTTGTTTACCAGGTCTACGACATTGAAGAAGCGCCCCCGCTTGCCGCGCCGGATGCAGGCCCGGGCGATGCTGACGGCAAGGTGGGATTTGCCGGTCCCTGTGCCGCCGATCAGCACGACATTGCGTTGATGCTCAAGGAACTCGCCGGAGGCCAGGTCGCGCACCAGCGTTTCGTTGACAGGCGTGCCCTCGAAGTCGAGCTCCTTGACCTCTTTCGCCAGAGGTAGCGTGGCGATCGTCATCTGGTATTTGATCGACCGGGCCTGCTTCTCGCTGATCTCGGCGGCCAGGAGGTCGCCAATGATCTGTTGTGGCTCGTACTGGCGCTTGATCGCCGTGGTGATGATCTCGTCGTAGGCCGTCCTCATGCCGTAGAGCTTCAACTGGCCCATGGCGTCCAGCACCTGTGATCGTTCCATCGGTTTTTCTCCGGAGACTGTCATGGCGATCGCAATTGGCAGCAGGCTCGCAGGCCAGCTTCAGCGCATCCGGCGTCGTGATTGTCAACGGCGGTGGCGGTTCGCGGTGGCGCGCCAGAATGTTCAGAACGACCGGAATAGACGTTGTGCGCCAGCGCCTCCGAGCAGGCCGCTTCGACGGCTTCGATGCCATCACTGAGCACGGCACCGAGGATCTCGACCAACTGGCGGTCGCCACCGGGCTGGTGCTCCAGCTTGCGCCGCACACGGCGCAGTGCCGGCGGCAATTCCCATTCTTTGAAGGGCGCGCCGTTGCGCAACGCGCCAGGTTTGCGCGCCAGGACGGGTACGTAATGCACGGGATCGTAGACGGTGGTGTTTCGCCCGAAGACCCGATCATGGCGAGCGACAACCTGCCCGTCCTGCCAGCATTCCAAACGGTCGGCGTAGGCCCTGATCTCGACCGGCCGCCCAACAGTCCGAGCATCGACCGAGTAGAGGTTCTTGTCGAAGCGCACGAGGCAGGGTGAAGGGCGTCCAGGAATTGGTACAGTGGACCAATTCAGCCCTGAACGGGCGGAGCCCCGGGCTTGGACACCGATGCCGGCACCGCGTGGAAGCCATCGAACGGGCCGACATAAGGGATCAGGCTCGGCCGCTCGGCTTGGGACACCTCCCAAACCGTCTTCTCCGGTATGTCGGGATGTTTGTTCGCTTTGGCGTGGGCCATACACGGTCCTCGAGCCAGGCGTTCAACTCGGCGAGGGATTTGAACTTGGGGCGCGGTACAAAGAAGCGCTGCCGGAGGACGCCGACCTGGTTCTCGACCTGGCCCTTCTCCCAGCCCGATGCGGGCGTGCAGGCGACCGGATCGACCAAGTAGTGCCCGCACATCTGCTGGAACCGGCGATTGTAGGCGCGGTCCTTGCCAACAAAGATCGTGTCCACCGCCGTCTTCGCGTCCATTGTCCTCGGACCATGTATGGATGGCCCCTTGGCAAGAGCTTTGTTCGGGTCCGGCAATCTGGTCGGTCGCGGCCATGTATTCGGCGTCTGTGTGCAGCGGTTTTACGGCTGCGCGCCCTGATGAAGTCAGCCGGCGGGCGGGTCCCGATCAATGGCACGCACTTCGAGGTGCTCCGGTCCGAACTGGGTATCCCGTTCCGCTTCTTACCGTCCCTGTGCCATCACCTCACGCTGCGCCTCACCATCTCTGGGCCTGCCGGTTCGCGACCGGCTTGGCCGTTCTTTGCCTGGCCGTTCTTTATCGTCTCAAGCCATGGTGTTCCGGTAGCTGTCGCCCCGCCTTATCAGCGCCCAGATCGTCCGGGCCATGCGGTTAGCCAGTGCGATAGCGACCACCTTTACGGGCTTGCGGGCGAGCATCCGGTCGATCCAGTCCGGCACCCGGCCTGATGCACCCTCTCTACGTCCGCGCCGCGCACTGATCTGGGCCATGGCGCCGAGGTAAAGCAGCCTGCGCAGGTACCGATTGCCAGCCTTGGAAATCCGCCCGAGCCTCTCTTTCCCGCCACTGGAATGAGCTCGCGGCGTCAGGCCGAGCCACGCCGCGTAGTCGCGCGCGCTGCGGAAGGCGGCCACATCGGGGGTGGTGGCCGCAAACGCGCTGGACGAAATCGTACCCACCCCGGGTACCGTCGCAAGTCGACGCGCCAGCGCGTCTTCGCCCTGCATCTCCCCGATCCGCGCAGTGACCTCTTCGATCCGGGCCTGTGTGTCGCGCAGTTGACCGGCCAGCATGTCCAGCGCCGGACGCGCCGTAGAATGCACGTCGCGGGCTGCGTCGAGCAGGCGATCGACGTGATGGATTCCCTTCGGCACGACGATCCCGAACTCGCCGAGGTGCGCACGGATCGCGTTTACGATTTGCGTTCTCTGCCGGACGAGGAAGTCCCGTGCCTTGTGATCGAGCAGGGCCGCCTGCCGCTGCGCCGACTTCACCGGCACGAAGCGCATCGTCGGGCGGGTCACCGCCTCGCAAATGGCCTCGGCATCAGCGGCATCAGTTTTGCCCCTCTTCACGTAGGGCTTCACATAGGCGGGCGGCATGAGACGGACTTCATGGCCAAGGGTTGCCAGTTCTCGCGCCCAATGATGGGCCCCCGCGCAGGCTTCCATGCCAACGAGGCAAGGGCCCAGCCGGGCAAAGAACACCAGGACCTGCGACCGCCGCAACTGACGGCGGCAGATGACCGTGCCTTCCGTGTCCACTCCGTGAACTTGGAAAACGTTCTTGGCCAGATCGAGGCCGATGGTGTTAGGTTGGTCCATGGATGGCTCCTCTCAGGTGCGGGCTTTCACAGACCCACCTTGGCACAACGCGAAGCCGCTGGTGGAGCCATCCACACCATCAATGGCTTTCCAATGGCTCAATCCTGAAAATACGCCCGACGGATCTTTGCAATCGTCTCCACGACCAACATCCCACACTGTGCTCCCCGATGACCTCGGGGGCATCATCCACATCAGTGTAAGGGGGTCATTTTTGGACGCCGATAACCCCTCTAAAGGGTCAAAATTGCACGCCTGTTCACACCCCGCCGCCTTCGAACGGAAAGTGGCCTAAACGAGCACCTGGGGCGGCACGAAAAAGGGACAGGTCCAGACGTATGTCACCGAAAGATCGAATTTCGTACCCGTTCTCCTTCGCAAGAGGTGACATGAATCGCTCCGCGATCAAGCCAATGGCAATGACCACCGGTGACGCCGCCCGAAAAACATGCGGTCTATAACGACGCTTTCTGTCAAGTCCTGCCCGCTTTCCCGTGCGGGCTATCAAGGCTGGCCTGCGTCAGTTGCGCGCTCTTCTCGCGAACAGGTCGAACAGGCTCCGGCGGTCTGCTGCGAGTCGAGCGATCTCTGTCTGCAGTGCCTCGATGCGGTCGGGGTCGGTTGTGCAGACGTCCGAAACCCTGCTCAGGCCGCGGATGCGATGGTCGGCCTCTTCGGGGGACATGGCGGGCTGGCCAATTTCGGGAAAGCGGAGGCCGAATGTCCGTTCCAGCCAGTCGAGGTCCAAAGCCCGGGCTTCGATTGCCTCTTTCAGTCCCTTGCGCAGACGCGGCCGCGAAAAGCCACTGCACTTGCTGTCGGCCTCTTGCACCAGCGCTTTCATCCTTTGTGTGCGTCTCGCGTGGTACCGGGTCGGGGCCTCGATCTCGCCGCGTAGATAGCGCTGCATGATCTCCATCGCTTCAGGGCTGAGGCTCGTGTTGTCCTCGGTTGCCGAGCGTCGTGCGCTGGCGGGATCCACCCCGACAAAGCGTCGGCAGAAATCGGTGACGACGTCCTGGTCTGCCAGTTCGGATCGGGCAAAGCGGATACAGGTCAGAGGGCCCGGGCCGTGAAGGCTCCAGGGTTCCAGTGTGTCACGGAAATAGCTGCGCGACGGGATGGTGAAATCGGGACGTTTCTTGAGGTCCTGCTGGGCGGACGACAGGAAGTGTGACGCCGGGTCGCGCAGGTAGGCACAGACGTCGATGCGGCTGAACAGGGGGCGCAGTTCATCTGTCAGGCGCTGAAGCGCCGCAGGCGCAAAAGGGCGGAACTGGTTTTCGCAGGACAGGACCACAAGCCGCGGGTTGGTCTTGTCCATTGTGTCGCGGGCCGCGTGCCAGAACGTCTTGCCCAAGGCCCGTTTGCGGTCGTCGGCCCGGGTCCCGCGCAGCCGGGGATCGTGCTGTTTCACGTCGTCGGTGAGATAGGAAAAGATGTCCTGGTGATTGGTGTGCTTGCCGGTCTCTGGGAACAGCACGCCCGCGTCGCGAAGCATCTCGGGGTTGGTGCGCAAGAAATTCTGGATCGAGGTCGAGCCGGTCTTTCCCTGGCCGATGTGGATCAGAAGATTGGGCATCCTGGACTCGCCTGACGACAGAGGAAAAATCGCTTGCCGGCAACGGAAAGCCGCCGCCGTGAACTGATACACGGCTGTGCGGTCGGCTGCAAACCGCGCCTTTGCCTCCCGCGTGGGCCGTCTTGGGCGTGGTCTCCCTCGTACACTGGTGGTCGGGACCGCGTGTGGCTTATCCCCACTTGTCGAGTGAGGCACGCAACTCGGGATGCTCCCGCGCCTTGTCCTGCAGCGACAGACCTTCGGCTGCGGCCTCCCAGGCCTGCCGGATCGCCTGAACGCCCGCGGCGGCGCCCATCGGGTGGCCGTGAATACCGCCGCCGCCCAGGTACATCAGGTCCAGTGTCTGACCGGTGCGGGTGTAGGTCTCGACCGCCTGTCCGCCCCATTGGCCGGAACAGACGACCGGCAAAGGCCTGTCATCCTCGGAAAAGATGGGGGTCATCACGTCGTGAAAGCTTTTGACGAAACTCTCGTCCGGCTCCCAGTACTTGGCCGCGAGTCCGTTGATCTGGAACTGGTCGACGCCCAGCAGGCGCCAGATCTTCTGGTAGGCGCGAAATTCCATTCCCAATGCCGGGTGGCGAGTCAGGATATCCCAGCCGTTACGATGCGCATGCAAACACAGTTGCGAGCGTTTGCGCAGGAAACTCATGCCGCCTGGCCCGATCGAATTGATGTTGATCACCGCCGCATTGCCGCCGCGTTTCAAGACGTAGTCATGTCCATGCATCATCTGGTCGGGGTCGGCCGAGGAAATGCCGAAGGCATACATCACCCGCTTGCCGGTCCTTTCGGCATGGGCGTCGATCACGGGCATGATGGCGTCGACCCGCGCCTTCAGCGGGGCGTAGCCGGGGTTCATCATCTTCTCGTCGTCCTTGATGAAATCGACCCCGGCGGCGCAGAGCTCTGCCACCACCTTGGCGGTATCCTCGGGCGTCAGCCCCAGAGAGGGCTTTATGATCGAGGCGATGATCGGCCCGTCGTCCACCCCGGTCAGGCGTCGTGACCCCTTGATGCCGAATTGCGGACCGGGATGGCAGGACCACGCCTCGGGCAGGTCGAAATCCATCACCCGCACCCCGGTCAGCCCGCGCGCGGCATAGACCCCGCCGACCGTCACCGTAAGCAGCGCCGCGATGTCCGTGCCGATCGCTTCCAGCGGATAGGCAATCACTGCGTCGCCACGGTTGAAGGGACCATGCGAGTCAGTGGGAAGTCCGGGCCGGTCCGCAGGGGGCAGGGCGGTCACGCTTTCCACACGCGCCGCGCAGCGTTTGCGCACCGCGTCGGTTTCGCCGGGCAATTCGGTGAAGGTCCCGGTGGACTGGTCCGAGGCGATCTTGGCCGCCATCGCCTCGACGCTGCCAGGACATTCGATGCGATAGGTCACACGGATGAAATCTTCGGTCATGGGCTCTCCTGTTGTAGTCGCACTGTAATGCTCATCATACCTGTTGACAATCATGTAATCATATCACAGGCTGGCGGCGATCAGGGAGGTAGAGCCCGTAACGGGCCGACTGATCTTTGGAGGAATGATTCATGAGCATTACACGTCGTCTCTTTGTATCCGGTCTGGCCATCACGGCGGTCCTGCCGACAGTCCGCGCCGCCTGGGCGCAAGACAAAGGCCTGATCGCGATCATCACCCCGAGTCATGACAACCCGTTCTTCAAGGCCGAAGCCGTGGGCGCCGAGGCGCGGGCGCGTGAACTGGGCTATGAGACCCTTGTGCTGGTGCATGATGACGACCCCAACAAGCAGTCCGAGATGTTCGACACCGCCATCGCGCGCGGCGCGGTTGCGATCATCTGCGACAATGCAGGGGCCGATGCATCGGTTGCACCTGTCCGGCGGGCCAAGGAGGCGGGTATTCCGGCCTTCCTCATCGACCGTGAAATCAAGGAAAGCGGCATCGCCATCAGCCAGATCGTGTCGAACAACTACCAGGGCGCACAGCTGGGGGCCGAGGAATTCGTGGCGCTCATGGGCGAAGAGGGCCCCTATGTCGAGCTGCTGGGCCGCGAGGCGGACACCAACGCGGGCATCCGCTCTGCCGGGTATCACGATATCATCGACCAGTACCCTGATCTTCAGATGGTCGCACAGCAGTCCGCCAACTGGTCGCAGACCGAGGGCTACGAGAAGATGGAAACCATCCTGCAGGCCAACCCGGGGATCAAGGGCGTGATCTGCGGCAACGATACGATGGCGATGGGCGCCTGGGCCGCGCTCGAGGCGGCGGGCCGAACCGACGTGATCGTGGTCGGCTTTGACGGTTCCAACGACGTGCGGGATTCGATCCTGGCCGGCGGGATCAAGGCGACCGTGTTGCAGCCGGCCTATCGCCAGGCGCAGCTGGCGGTCGAGCAGGCGGACGAATACCTGCGCACCGGATCGACCGGCCAGCCGGAGAAACAGCTGATGGATTGCGTGCTGATCACGCCGGACAACGCCGCTCGGCTGGAAACCTTTGCCCTGGCGGACGCAAGCTGATTGATCCCGGCGGCCCGGGGAGCCGGGCCGCCCCATCCCGAACAGAACCGGAAGTCCTATGCGCCAAGCGATCCTGTCGGGCGCACTGGTCTGCGTGTTGCTGCCTGCGGCGGCGTGCAAGATCGTGCCCAATCCCGACCCAAATGACCAATCCGAAGCCCTGGCAAGCCAGACCGACGAGGCCCGCATGGCGGCCTATGCCGACGCGAACTGGGAGACCAAGGTGCTGCCGGTCATCGCCGAACATACGGTGGAATACGACATCTGGCGGCAAGCGCTGTCACAAGGGCTGGACGCGGCCGGCGAGGCGCATGGCCTGCGCCCGGAAGGTGAGGCCAATCCCTGGAACTTCGTCGTCTCCGGTACGGGGACAGTGACCGAAGCCAAGCTCGACAGCCGCGCCGCCAAGATGCAGGTGGACATGGATGGCGACGGCGCCGCCGACGTGGTGCTGCAACTGGGCCCGATCATTCGCGGCACCGCCATGCGCGACGCCATGCCATTTGTCGTCTTTACCGATTTCCGCGACCAGATCGAATTCGCCAAACTGGCCCGTGCGATGAACGAACGCGCCAGCGACGGGCTGAACCGGCCCGAGGGCGACGTGATCGGCCATACGGTGAGTTTCACCGGCGTCTTCACTCTGCGCGCCGCAGGTGACACGCCCGAGGTCGTGCCAGTCGAAATCGAGATGGGGGCCGCCCCATGACTCTCTATCCCGAATCCGGCAGTCCTCATCCGATCGGGCTGTCGATCCGCGGTGGCACCAAGGTCTATCCCGGCACCATCGCCCTCAAGGAGGTCGATTTCGACCTGCGCATGGGCGCGGTCAACGTGCTGGTGGGGGAAAACGGCGCCGGTAAATCCACCATGATGAAGGTTATCGCAGGGGTCGAACAGTTGACCTCCGGCACTGTGACCATGAACGGCGAAGCGGTGCATTTCACCTCGACCGACGATGCCGAACGGCATGGCATCGGCATCGTCTTCCAGGAGCTCAACCTGTTCCCGAACCTGACCGTGGCCGACAATATCTTCATGGCGCATGAAAAGACCCGCGGCGGCATCGACATCGACATGTCGGCGCAGCGCGAGGCCACCCGCGCCCTGATGCAACGCCTGGAACATGACATCGACCCGGACACGCTGGTGGGTGATCTGAAGGTCGGGCAGCAGCAGATCGTCGAGATCGCCAAGAGCCTGTCACGCGACGCCCGCATTCTCATCCTGGACGAGCCGACCTCGGCCCTGTCCAACGCCGAGGTCGAGATACTCTTTCGCGTGATCGAGGAACTGAAGGCCGAAGGTGTCGGCATCGTCTACATCTCGCACCGGCTCGAAGAACTGATCCGCGTCGGCAACTACATCACCGTCCTGCGTGACGGGATGATCACCGGGGCCCAGTCGATGGAAGGCGTCGATATTCCTTGGATCGTACGCAACATGATTGGCGACAGCTCCAAGGATTTCGCCAAGGAGATCGAACATCCCTTCGGCGACGAGGCCCTGCGGGTCGAGAACATGCGCCTGGCAGACACCAGCGGCGGCTTTGCGGTGGACGGTGTGTCCCTGTCGCTGCGCGCGGGCGAGATCCTGGGGATCTACGGGTTGATGGGCGCCGGCCGGACCGAGCTGCTGGAAGGCATCATAGGCCGGCACCCCCATGCCGCCGGGGATGTCTGGGTACAGGGGGACAAGATGGGACGGCCCTCTGTCTCCGACCGCATCGCCAAGGGGCTGGCCCTGATCCCCGAGGACCGCAAGCACGACGGGCTGGTCCAGATCCTGTCGATCCGCGAGAACATGACGCTCTCTTCCGTCGGCAGCTTCACCCGGGGCGTGCACATGGACCTGGGAAAGGAACGCTCGCGCGTGGCGGATTTCGTGCGCCGCATGGTCATCAAGATCGTCTCGCCCGAACATCCGGTGTCCGCGCTCTCGGGCGGCAACCAGCAGAAGGTGGTGATTTCCAAGGCGCTGATGACCGGGCCCAAGGTGCTGTTGATGGACGAACCCTCGCGCGGGATCGACATCGGCGCCAAGGCCGAGGTCTTTCGCGTGATGCGCCAGCTGGCGGCCGAGGGGCTGGGCATCGTCTTTGTCACATCCGACCTCGAAGAGGTCATGAGCCTGTCGGACCGCATCATCGTGATGTCGGACGGACGGATCACCGGAGAATTCAGCAGGGAGGAGGTTACGGAAACGGCTCTGGTCAGCGCTTCCGCCGTGGGCCACGCCCCCCTGACAGAGCAGGACGCGGAAAGGGAGACCGCAAAATGACCGACATGACCGCAAACGGTGCCGGAGCCTCCAGCCCCAGTGCAACGCTGCTATTGATCCTGAAGGCGCGGACCTTCATCGCGCTGATCCTTGTCTTCGTATTCTTTTCCATCTTCGCCCCGAATTTCCTGTCGGCGGCGAACATGGTCATCATGTCGAAACACGTTGCCCTGAACGCTTTCCTGGCCATCGGGATGACCTTTGTCATCGTCTCGGGCGGGATCGACCTGTCGGTCGGGTCCATCGTCGGGCTTTGCGGGATGGTGGCAGGCTACCTGCTGCTCAACGGGATCGACATCGGGCTTGGCTGGTCGATCCAGTTCAACACATTGGAAATCTGCCTGATGGTCGCGCTGGTGGGGATTGCCATCGGGGCGCTGAACGGGTTCCTGATCACCAAGCTGAACGTGGCGCCCTTTATCGCCACGCTGGGAACGCTTTACATCGCACGCGGGGCGGCGATGCTGTCGAGCGACGGCAAGACCTTTCCGAACCTCTCGGGCAATGCGGAGTATGGATCGCAAAGCTTCCGGATGATCGGGTCGGGCGATTTCCTGGGCGTGCCGATCTCGATCTGGATGCTGATCGCGGTGGGTGTCCTGGCCGCCTATATCGCGCGCCGCACGCCCCTGGGCCGGTTCATCTATGCCGTCGGCGGCAACGAACGCGCGGCGGGGCTGTCCGGCGTGAAAGTCACCCAGGTCAAGTATTTCGTCTACATGTTCTCGGGTTTCTGCGCGGCACTGGTGGGGATCATCATTTCCTCGCAACTGGTCGCGGCCCATCCGGCCACCGGCGACACCTTCGAGCTGAACGCCATCGCGGCGGCGGTTCTGGGCGGCACCTCCATGTCCGGCGGGCGCGGGCGCATCGGCGGGACGATCGTCGGCGCCTTCGTGATCGGGGTGCTGTCCGACGGTCTGGTGATGATGGGCGTGTCAGCCTTCTGGCAGACTGTTATCAAGGGGCTTGTCATCATCGCGGCCGTGGTCATCGACCAGGCTCAACAAAAGGTCCAGGCAAAGGTCGCGCTGCAGGCCCAGGCCGCGTTGGGCAAATAAGAGGAGAGACAGTATGAAAGGCGCACTCATCGGCTGTGGCTTCTTTGCCCGCAATCAACTGCATGCATGGGCGGATGTGACCGGGGCAGAGATCGTGGCGATCTGCGATCGGGACGAAACCCGCCTGGCCGAGGCTGGCGAGGCATTCGGCATCGCCCGCCGTTACACCGACGCCGCAGTGATGTTCGCGGATGGCGGGTTCGATTTTGTCGACATTGCCACCACTGTCCCCTCGCACCGCCCGCTGGTCGAAATGGCGGCAGGGGCGGGCGTTCACGTCATCTGCCAAAAGCCCTTTGCCCTGAACATGGACGATGCCCGCGCCATGATCGCGGCGGTCGAGGCCACGGGCAAGACCCTGATGGTGCATGAGAACTTTCGCTGGCAATCGGCGGTGCGCGCGGCCATCGAGGCGCTGCGCGCCGGCGCCATCGGCACGCCCTTCTTTGGCCGGGTGAGTTTTCGGTCCGGCTTTGACGTCTTTTCCGGGCAGCCCTACCTTGCGGAAGGAGAGCGATTCATCATCGAGGATCTGGGCATTCACATCCTCGATATCGCCCGCGCTTTGTTCGGCGACGTCGAGCGGATTGCGGCCACCACCAAACGGATCAACTCGAATATCCGGGGCGAGGACGTGGCCACCATGCTGTTGTCCCACGACAGTGGCGTGACCTCGGTGGTGGATTGTTCCTATGCCACGCGGCGCATGCCTGAAACCTTTCCGGAAACCCTGCTGGAAATCGACGGCAGCGAGGGAACGTTGCGGTTGGATGCGGGTTATCGGCTGACGATCCAGCGCGGCGGGCAGGAAGAGGTGCGCGATGTCTCTCCGCCGGTGCTGCCCTGGGCGGAACGGCCCTGGCACAACATCCAGGAAAGCGTGGCGCTGATCCAGCAGCATTTCATCGATTGCATCGTCGCGGATCGCGCGCCCGAGACCTCGGGGGCGGATAACCTGCGGACCTTTGCGCTGGTCGAGGCCGCTTACCTGTCGGCTGCGGAGGGGCGCAGCGTCGCGTTGTCAGAGCTGTGAGCCCGGCGCTTTATGGCACCGATCAGCCGCCTGCAGCTTCCGGGGAGATCCAGCATGGCGATGTAACCCTGCACCTGCAGGACGGGGCGCTGCGCCACATCCGCGTGGGCGGTGTCGAGATCATCCGCTCTGTCGCCTTTCTGGCGCGGGATCGCGATTGGGGCACTATTGCGCCGACCCATGGGGCGTTGACCCGCGACACCCGGGACGGGGCGCTGCACCTGACCATGCCGATGCGTTTCGATACCGCGACAGCGCGGTTGGAGGCTGTCGTGGCCATGACGCTTGGGGCAGGGCGGCTGACGGTCCATGCCCGGGGACGGGCCTCCGGGGACTTCGAAACAAACCGCGCCGGGTTTACCCTTTTGCACCCGATCGACGGTATCGCGGGCTGCCCGGCGCGCGTGACCCATACTGACGGGCAAGTCGAGGACAGCCATTTCCCCGAGTTGATCGACCCCTGGCAGCCCTTCATGGACATCGCCGCGCTGGAGCATCAGGCCAACGGGTTGCGCGTATGCTGCGCCTTTCGGGGCGATACCTTCGAAATGGAAGACCAGCGCCAGTGGGGAGATGCCTCCTACAAGACCTACAACCGACCCTTGGCCTTGCCTTGGCCTTACGTTATCGCGGATGGCGAGGTGCTGGAGCAATCCGTCGAGATCACCTGGGAAGGCTGCAAGACGCGGCCTATCGCCAGTCGTCCCGCGCCAAAGGACGCGCGGTTTCCGGAAATGGCTTTGGTGCTGGATGCGGCGGACGCGACGCGGATGTCGGACAACCCCGGCGATCTGGACATGGTGCGCCCGCAGCGGATCTTGTGCCATGTGGATGCGGCGTCTGGGCCTGTTTCGCCTCAGATCGAGGCCTTTGCCAAGGCGCAGGCGGCGCGGCCCGACGTGGCCTATGACCTGGAACTGATCTGCCGGTTCGACGGCGAGCAAACGCCCGACGCCGAGTTGCAGGCGCATGCCGACGCCGTCGCGACCAGCGGCTTTGCCCCGGCCTCTGTCCTTGTCGTGCCTTCGGTCGATCGGCAATCGACGCCGCCAGGATCGGAATGGCCCGAATGCCCGCCACTCGCGGAAGTTCATGCCGCTGCCGCGCACGCCTTTCCCGGCCTTGTCCGGGGAGGCGGGATGGCAAGCCTCTTTACAGAGCTCAACCGCAAACGCCCGCCGCTGGAGATGCTGGATTTCGTCAGTCACGGGCTTTGCCCCATCGTGCATGCTGCCGATGACCTTTCGGTGATGGAAACGCTGGAGGCAGTGCCGTATATCGCCCGGTCTGCCCGCGCCATCATCGGGCAAGCCGAGTACCGCATCGGGCCAGCGACCATTGCCATGCGGCAGAACCCCTATGGGTCGCGCACGATCCCCAACCCGGACGCCGGGCGCGTCTGCATGACGGATGATGACCCAAGGCACCGCGGTGCCTTTGGCGCGGCCTATGCGCTTGGGCTGGCGGCGGCCCTGGCGCCCTTCGACATCGCGGTCTGGACACCGGCGGCGCTCTACGGGGCGCGTGGCGTGGTGGGCAATCCCGGCCCCTTGCCGCAGGCCCTGCGCGCCCTGGCGGGGATCGCGGGGCAGCCCGTCAAAGAGGCCACTGTCCGCGATGGGCTGGCGGTGCTGGAGGTCGGGCCCACGCGGCTGTGCGCCAACCTGACCCCGCAGGAGCGGCAAGGGCTGTCGCCCTTTGGCTGGTCCGGCGGAATGGATTGAGGCGCCCGGATGAAACGGCTACTTATCATGTTACCTGACGAGTTCGCGCCGGAGCCCAAGACATGGAGAGCCCATTGAAATCTGCACCCGACAAGATTGTCCGCCGCAAATTGTCGGAACAGGTGCTTGAGCGCCTGCACGAGATGATCCGGACGCGGGAGCTGAAACCGGGCGACTACATGCCCTCGGAGCGGGCCTTGATGGAACGGTTCGGCGTGGGCCGCCCGGCCGTGCGTGAGGCCCTGCAATCGCTGCACAACAGCGGGCTGATCACCATCAGCCACGGCGAACGCTCGCGGGTGAATGAACTCAACGCGTCCAGCGTCCTGACCCAGTCGGATGAACTGGCGCGGCTGGTATTGGATTCCGCGCCGGCCAACCTCGACCACCTGAAACACGCCCGTCAAATGTTCGAATTGGGCATGGTGCGCGTCGCCGCCGAAAACGCGACAGCCGACGACGTGGCCGAACTGCGCGCCCTGATCGACTTGCAGCGCAGCCAGCTGGGCGATGCCAATGCCTTCATCACCACCGATATGGCCTTTCACCGCAAGCTGGCCTCGCTGACGGACAACCCGATCATCCTGTCGGTGTCGGATGCGATGCTTGGCTGGCTGTTCGAATACCATGTCAGCCTGCTGCACCGGTCCGGCAGCGAGGACGTGACCCTGGCCGAACATGCCAAGATCGTCGATCACATCGAGGCGCATGACGCCGAGGGCGCGGTCGAGGAGATGCGCCGCCACCTGGAACGGTCACGCGTGTCCTTCGGACCGCACGGTTAACGCGGCCCGCCGCCGTCGCGAATCCAGCCGAAGTAGTCCTCGCTGCCCATCTGTCCGCCCTTGAGGGCGATTTGCAGCCCGTCATGCGCGCTGCCGCCAAAGCCCTGGCAAAGCGCCGCGCCCGGAATGGTCGGGGCCAGCGCCTGCAAAGCCTCCAGCCCCAGCGCCCGCATTCCGTGCCCCGAAGTGTCGCCGCCCGAGATGACGGCGCGGCGCAGGCCGGTCTGCCGCAGGGTGCGGTCCAGAATGCGCCCCAGCGACTGGCCGATCCGGGCGTTTGCCGTGTCCGCCGACACGCCGCTGGTGGCCAGGGCGTCGCTGAATGCCGCGACACGAGAGTCGTCGGGGCCTTGGGCCGAGGTGACAAGTGGGCTGGCGCCGTTCTGGGCGGCCTCGGTTGCTGCCGTGGCGCAACGGTCGATTTCTGCTTCCAATGCGCCGGGATCGCCCAGCACACAAACGGTCTCGAAAGGGATCACCGCAAAGCCATGCGCGGCGGACCAGTCCAGTTGACGCGCCGTGCTGGGCGAGACAGAACCGGAAACGGCGGCGATCTGCGCCACCTTGCCGGCGCCTTTCACCGGCGGTGCCGGTGGCAATTCGCCGGTTTCTTGCCAGTGGCGCACCAGCGCGTATTCCAATCCCTGAGAGCCTGCGGCCACGCGCAAGCGGTCGCGGTTTTCCCAGATCAGTTTCCCGACGGCGGTTTCGCTGACTGGTTCCATGCTGTCGCAGGACAGGATCCGCGCGCCCTGATCCAGCGCATGATCCAGCGCCGCCTGGGCCGAGCCCGACCAGAGCGCTTCGAGGTCCAGCAGGGCAGAGGGCAGGTCGGTCTGCGCCGAAAGGTGGCGCAAGAGGTCGGATTCCGTCATCGGCGTGACCGGGTGCCGGGACATCACCGGATGACGATCCAGCCGAAAAACACCGTCGAAGGTGCCCGCGAACAGGTGCCCAAACGCCTGGTAGCGCCGCATCTGCGGGGCCGCCGTGACTAGCGGCACACCTTTCGAGGCGCGCTGGGCCAGGCACAATTCAATGGCCGTGCCGATGTTGCCGCTGTGCGGTGCGGAATCGAAGGTGGAACAGACCTTGTAGTGCAGGATCGGCGCGCCCGTTGCATCCAGCCAGGCCAGGGGAGCGGGCAGGTTGGCCCGCATGGCGTCAGGGCTGTCGGTGCGTGCGGTGGTGGCGATGCCGACAGCGTCGACATCGGAAAACCGGGCGGTCAGAGCCTCGGACGGTGGGGCGGAATACAGGACCGTCCGCAGGCCGGCAAAGGCCAGCACCTCCATCACGGCAGCCGATCCGGTGAAATCGTCGCCCAGCCAGGCCAGTCGTGGCGTCATGAAATGTGGTCCTTCCTGTGGCAAGGGGCCTGTCGCCTGTTGACATTGTTCTCATGATATTATCTGATCATACCAGTTAAGCAAGCCCTACCGGAGGAATACACAATGACCAAAGTCGCGCTTTTCGGAGCTGGCGGCAAAATGGGGGTCCGTCTGTCGCTGAACCTCGCGAAGACGGATTTCGACGTCAGCCACATTGAAATCAGCGACCCCGGAAAGGCGCGCCTGAAGACCGAGGTCGGTGTCGAGGCCGTCGATGCCGAAACCGGGTTGCAGGGGGCAGACGTTGTCATCCTTGCGGTACCGGACACGGTGATCGGCAAGGTCGCGGCGAACGTCGTGCCGACGCTGGCACCCGGGACGATGGTGGTCATTCTCGACGCGGCGGCGCCCTATGCCGGGCACCTGCCGGAACGCGAGGACATCACCTATTTCGTGACCCATCCCTGCCATCCGCCGATCTTCAACAATGAATCCACCGAGGCCGGTCGCAAGGACCATTTCGGCGGCGTGGCGGCGCAGCAGGGCGTGGTGAACGCGTTGATGCAGGGGCCGGAAGAACATTACGCCCTGGGCGATGCCGTCGCCCGCGCGATCTATGCCCCGGTTGCCCGGACCTACCGCGTGACAGTCGAACAGATGGCCTTGCTGGAACCGGGCCTGTCCGAAACCGTCTGTGCCTCGCTGCTGGTGGTGATGCGCGAGGCGATGGACGAGGTCGTGAAACGCGGTGTCAGCTATGACTGTGCGCGGGATTTCCTGCTGGGGCACATGAACATTCTCGGCGCGGTGATCTTCGACGAGGTCGAGGGTCAGTTCTCGGACGCCTGCAACAAGGCCATCGAGTTCGGCAAGCCGGCCCTGATGCGCGACGATTGGAAAAACGTGTTCGAGATGGACGAGATCGCCGCCAGCATCCGGCGCATCACCTGACCTGAATGGGCTGCCCCGGTTCGGGGCGGCCACCTTGGCGTGACGGGGTCACACCTGTATCTGGCCTGCCAGTGCGATCAGCGCCCTGTCGCTGCCGCGCGGTCCGACAAGTGACAGACCGACAGGCAGGCCGGCGCGGGTGTGCAACGGCAGGCTGACTTGCGGCAAACCGGCATGACCCGCAAGGGAAAGAAGCGTCAGCGCGCGATTGCGGTAGTCTTCCATTTCCTCGCCCTTCACGGACAGCAGGGGCGCTGGACCCGGAGCCGTGGGCAGGATGAGGACGTTCCGCTCTGCAAGACTGGCGATCAGGTGGTCCTCGATCCGGGCGCGGTTCATGCGCGCCTGCAAGATCTCTTGGCCGGTCAAAGTTAGCGCGCCCTCGAACCGCTGCTGGATGCCGGGGCCGAAGGCGGGCGCGGTCTCTGTGATCCAGTCGCGGAAATTCGCGGCCACCTCCGCCCCCTGGCAGATCCGGAAGGTCGGCAAGAGAAGGCTGCGCAGTTCGTCGGAAAACAGCGCGGGGCCCAGGCTCTGACCAGGTGGCAGCAGCGCTTCTGCGGTCTCTGTGTCTGCCAATTGCCAAAGGTCACGGGGATACAGGATTGGACCATCCAGAGGGGCGGCTGTTGGCGCGAACTGGTCTGCCAAAAGGGCAAGCGTGTTCGCGTCCCGCGTCATGAATCCCGGCACGTCATAGCTCTGGGCCAGCGGCACCAGTCCCTCTGCCGGCAAAAGGCCGTGCGTCGGGCGCCAGCCAAAGACACCGCAAAAGGCCGAGGGCAGGCGGACGGACCCGCCGGTGTCCGTGCCCAGCCCGATTTCCACCGCACCGGAGCCCACCGCCACGGCAGAGCCGGAAGAGGAGCCGCCGGGCATCCGGTCCGGCGTGATCGGGTTCACGGGGGTTCCGTACCGCGCGTTCTGTCCCATCAGGGAATAGGCCAGTTCGTCCATCTGGGTCTTGCCGACGGCCTCGGCCCCGAGGTCCAGCAGGCGCGCGACAAGCGGGGCGGTCGTCTCGGCGGCCTCATGGGTCGCCGCCCATTCGGGGTTGCCGCAGCCGGTGACATGCCCGGCGACGTCAAAATTGTCCTTCACCCCGAGGCGCAGCCCCGTCAGCGGCCCCTGGCCCGACGACAGCGGCGGGTCGAAGATCGAAACGAAGGGCGCGGCGCTGGACTGCATCACGATCCGTCCTGCATCAGCGAGACGTGGGCCGCGATCACGCGCCAGCCGTCTTCGGTGCGGACCCATGTCTGGCTCTGGCGGCCCACGCGGGTCGAGCCGACGCGCTGGAACTGAAGGTTGCAGATGCCCACATCAGGCCCCAGTGTCGTGATCTCGCGCCGGATGACCTCGCGCTGGGGCGATCCGCCAGTGCGGCCCTTGCGGAAGGCGCGGATCTCCTCGATCCCATAGAGATTTTCGCCCACCCCGTACCGCAATGTATTGGGATTGTCCCAGAACAGCCCGTCCAGCACTTCCAGGTCATTCTCCATAAGGGCCTTCTCGTAGAGGTCACAGGCGGCGGTCAACTCTGCCAGCGCCGCCGACTGGTTCAATGTCACGGTCATGCGCCGTCTCCGATCGCTTTGAGGATGTCCTTGCTGTCGCCGACAAAGCCGAAACATTGGCGCACGTTGTACAGCGTCGCATCCATGCAATAGGCGGGCGAGGTCGTGCCCGAGCAGTCCTCGAGCATGATGACGTCGTAGCCGAGGAAATTGGCGTCCTGCAGCGTGCACAGCACGCATTGGTCGGCGTTGACGCCTGCGAACAGCACGGTGGTGATGCTGAGGTTGCGCAGGATGCTGTCCAGTTCCGTGTCCTGGAACCCGGACATGCGGTACTTGGATACGGCGATGTCGCCCGCTTCCGGTGCCAGTTCATCGACCACGGCGGCGGCCCAGCTGCCTTCCTCGAGGACATGAGCGCCGTTCGAGGGCAGCGGCTTGCCGATGCCGGTCGACCGACCGTCGGGATCGTAGACATGCAGCACCGAGGGCGGCAGGTTCATGCGGTCGGGCCGGTTTCCCCAGTTGAGCCAGATGACCGGAACATCCTGTGCCCTGAGTTCCGGCAACAGCGCCTGCAGCGGCGCAATCTGGGCCCGGGCCGGTGCGACGTCGACGCCAAGGTGGGCCAGCCAGCCGTCGCCGTGGCAAAAGTCGTTCTGCATGTCGATCACGATGATCGCCGTGCGCGACAGGTCGATGGTGACGGCACGGTCGCGGTCGCGCAGGGTGACGGGACGCACCGGCGGCAGGCTGCGGGTCATGTCGACGCTGGACTCGCTGACATGCCATGCGTTGCGCGGCGTGGCCCCAAGGGGCAGGGGGGTGTCGGGGGAATGTTCCGTCATCTCAGGCCTCTGTCAGGACACGCAGGTCTTCGTCGTCCAGTTCCACCCGCTCTCCCGAGCGGATCAACTCGGAGAAATCCTGGTTCGGGGTCATGACCGTCAGGGTATAGAGCTTGCCCGCGCCGGTGTTCTCGACGACGTGGACAGAACCGGGGTTCAGCAGCAGCGCGTCCCCTTTCGCGATGGGCAGGCGGTCGCCATCGGACGAGGCAAAGCCCTCGCCTTCGATGACATAAAAGAACTCATGCGCCTTGGAGTGGCTGTTCGGCGGTGTCGCGCCGCCCTTGGTGAAGATCTCGACGACGTAGATGTTGTCGGTGGGCGCATTTGCGGGATCGAAGAGCATCACGAAGTAGTTGCTGTCCGTGGGCGCGATCTTCCAGGCCTCCGCCTTGGCGACCTGTTCATGTGAGAAGGATTTGATCATCTGGGGAAACCTCTTGTCGGTACGCGGTCTTGCGGGATGGAGATGAAGTGGCAGACGTGCCATGAATGGCACCGAAAGCCGGGGTTTCGATGACGGATTGGCAACGGAGAGGCGGATGCACGCGAGGGTTCTGACCTATGTGGACGAAGTGGCGCGGCAGGGGTCGATCCGGGCGGCGGCGGACAAGCTGAACGTCGCGGCCTCGGCGATCTCGCGGCAGATCAAGTCGCTGGAGGATGACCTGGGTACGCCGATCTTCAACCGGGCGCCCCGGTCGCTGACGCTGACCGCGGCGGGGGAAATCCTGCTGGTCCATATCCGCGAAACCCTGCGTGAGATGGATCGCAACCTCGCGCTGATCGAGGACCTCAAGGGGCTGCGCCGGGGCGAGGTTTCGGTCGTCCTGATGAGCGGACTTGCCTCGAACATCGTGCCACGCGTGGTGATGCAGTTCCGCAAGGCGAACCCCAAGGTCGCGGTGCGTCTGCAACTGATGACCGACCCGGACGAGATGATCGCCGCCGTGGCCGAGGGGCAGTCGGACCTTGCCATCGGCTTCGACTTTCCGCAGCGCCCCAACGTCCGGCAACTGGCTGTGGCGATGGTCAACCTTGGCGTTGTCGTGCCGCCGGATCATCCTTTTGCGGGGCGTTCCAGCGTCCGGCTGGACGAATGCGCCGACTACACGATGGTGGTGGCGGATTCGAGCATGGTGATCCGCCCGCACCTGGAAAAGCTCTTTGCCCGTTCCGGCGGACGGCCCAGCGACCTGATCGAGACCAACTCGATCGAGATGATGCGCCACCTGACACGGCTGGGGGGCTGCATCACCTTCCTGACACCCTTCGACATCGAGACGGAGGTGGCCGCCGGCCAGCTTGCCTTTGTCCCGGTCGAGGAATTCGCCCGCGAGACGCAGCGGCTCATCCTGCTGGGACCAGAGCGAAACCCCTCCGCGCTGGGCAGCGTGCTGGCAGAGCATTTCCGTGCGGCCCTGGGCTGAGCGAGGCGCCATCGGGGTCACCTCGAATACAGCCGGTCAAGGCGTACGAACTTGCCCAGCAGCGCCAATGCCACGGTGGTGACGACGATCAAGAGGGCCGAGATCGCATGCGCCGTGGGTTCCAGCGCAAAGGTCGCCTCGGAATAGATCCGGACCGGCAGTGTCGTCAGGCGGGCGGTGGTCAGGAAGCTGGTCACCGTGACTTCGCCGAAACTCATCAGGAAGCCGACCAGCGCCGCCGCGAAAATCCCCGGCGCCATGCCGGGCAGCGTCACCAGCAGGAAGCAGCGTATCCTGTTCGCGCCCAGGCTGGCGGCGGCCTCTTCCAGGGACCGGTCGAGGGACATGGCAGAGGTGGTGAGCAGGGTGATGATGAAGGGCAGGATCACGACGACGTGGATCGAGACCAGCCCGGCAAAGGGCGGGATGATCAGGTAGACCTGCAGCAGCTTCAGCATGCCAACGGCGATGGCCACGCCGGGCAGCGACAGCGGCAGCATCCAGAAGGCGAGCAGAAGCGGGCGCATCCGGAAGGGATAGCGCGCAAGGGCAAAGGCGGCAGGCATCGCCAGCGTGACCGCGATGGCAACGGCCACCAGGGCCAGCTTGACCGACACCATGAAATTTGAGGTGTAGTCGCCCTCTACCAGGACGCGGCGATACCATTCCAGGGTAAAGCCCCTGAACCCGGCCGCGGTGGCAAGCGGCACGTCGTTGAAGCTCTGGACCATGACCAGCACCAGCGGCAGGATCAGCAGCCCGATCGAGCAGAACAGCAGCAGGTAGCGGATCGGCGCCCCGACGGTGTCGACCAGGGTCGCCACCCAGGCGGGGATCGTCCAGGGAGAGGACGGTACGCCTTGGCGCCAGCGCATGAAGCGGTTCAGCCAGAGGGTCGCCAGTGCGATGAAGCCCAGTCCGACCGTCGTCATGACCAGCGACAGGGCCGAGGCCATCGTCGCGTTGAGGTTGCTGATCGCCTCGTTCAGCACCAGCATCCCCATCGTCCAGACCTTGCCGCCGCCCAGCAACGTGGCCGAGACGTAGGAGGTGGTTGCCATCAGGAAGACCACGATCACGCCCGACCGCAGCCCGGGCAGCGACATCGGGAAATCGACGGTCAGGAAACGCATCCCCGGCGAGGCGCCAAGGCTTTCGGCGGCCTCGTGAATACGGGGCGAAGTGTTCTGAAGGTTGTCATAGAGCGCCAGTACCATGAAGGGCATGAAGACCTGCGCCAGCGCGATGATGACCGCCCCGTGGTTGAACAGCATGGTTTCCACGGGCGGAATGCCGAACCAACCCGTGAAGGTGTTGATCAGTCCCTGCGGCGACAGCAGCAGCATGATCCCCAACGACCGGACAACCACGTTGGTCAGCAGCGGGATGAGGATTACCGCGAAGGACAGCGCACGCCATTTCGATGGCATGCGCGCCAGCCAGTAGGCCAGGGGGTATCCGAGGAGAGCCGAAATGGCGGTCACGGCCAGGCCGAGCAGCACCGTTTCGGCGATCACCGAAAGATAGAATGGATCGGTCAGGATCTTGATGAATTGTACCAGGGACGGGCTCTGGATCACCGGGCCGAAGGGGCTGGGGTATTCGTGCAGCGACAGCAGCACGACCACGATCATCGGCGCCGCGAAGGCCAGAAGCAGCCAAGCGGTTACGGGAAAGGACAGAACCGGACCGATCCAACGTTTCATCCGGCGATCTCCCGGTCGTATTTCGCCTGCCACTCGGCGCGGTGGGCGTTGATGTAGTCCCAGTCGAAATCGACGAGGCTGTCGACATTGCCGGAGGTGATGACCTTGCCCTGCAGTTCGGGCGGGATCTCGACGTTGTTGACCGTGGGCGAGTAGTAGATCTCGTTCGCGTAGGCGAGCATGGTCTCGGGGCTGAGGTGCAGGTTCACCCATTCCTCGGCCAGCTTCTGGTTGCGCGTGCCCTCGGTGATGCAGGCCACGTTCATCGTCACGGCCTGGCCCTCGACGGGCGTTGCGATGGCGCAGTTCGGGTTGCGGCTTTCTGCGTACATCCGGGTGAACGAGGCGAACTCGACCGACAGGTCGGCGACGTTCTGGTCCAGCATGTCGAACAGTTGCGCCTGGCTGCCCTGGATGCCGGCAAAGGGTTTCAGTTCCTTGACCTTCTCGACAACCTTGTCGAACTCGTCGATGCCATAGCCCCAGGCCTTGGCGGTCATCATCAGGGCCGAGATGCCCTCGGCGCCCAGGCCGTTCGGCCAGGCGATCCGGCCTTTCCATTCCGGGTTCCACATGTCCTTCCACGAGGTGATCGGCGCCGAGGCGGCGGTCTTGTCGTAGATGATTGTGCAGGGGTTGAAGGCCACGCCGTAACCGCCCTTTCGGGCCAGCGGGTAGAGGTATTCGTAGTTCGGCACCGCCGGGCTTGCGGGCTGGGTCACGCCATCGGCGACGGCCTGACGGCTTTCGTAGATGTTCAGGTACAGCACGTCAAAGCTGGGCCGGCCACGTTCCGCGTAGGCGCGCGCGCGGCGTTCGCCGGTGCCGCCAAGGACGTAGGACACCTTGCAGCCGTATTTCTCGACCAGCTGGGGTTCGATGTGCTTTTTGACGATCTTTTCCTGTGCGCCGCCCCAGATGCCGACGACCAGTTCGTCACCGGGTTTGGGCTGGGCGTAGGCCGGGCGGATGATTGACGCCGGGGCGGCAAGGCCCGCGGCCATCAGGCCGGTAAACTGTCTGCGGTTCATAGCCATGTTTGGCACTCCTGTTGGTTGGTGGTTGGGTCGTTCAGATGAAGGTCACGGCGCCGGGCAATGCCTCGACAGAGGCGGTCGCGCCGGCGGGCGGGGCGGCCAGGTCCGAGGGGATGGTCAGCCGGACCGGGCCGCTGGCCGAGGCGAGGTCGATCTCGAATGTCTCGCCCAAGTAGTTGACCGAGGTGACTGTGCCCGAAAGGGACAGCGGCCCGGAGGGACTGTCGCCAAGGCGCAGGCGCGAGGCGCGCAGCACCATCTTGGTCGCGCCATCCGGCGCGCCTTCGCAGCGCACGCCCTTGGTCTGGAAGACGCCGTTGTCGACACTGCCGTTCAGCACCGTGCGCGCACCCAGGAACCTGGCCGTGAAAGCCGATGTCGGCGCATCGCAAAGCTGTTGCGGCGTGCCCAACTCCGAGATCAGACCGCCGTCCATCACGGCGATGCGGTCTGACATCGACAGCGCCTCTTGCTGGTCGTGGGTGACGAAGATGGTGGTGATGCCCAGGCGCTGTTGCAGGGCGCGGATCTCGTCCCGCATTTCGGACCGCAGGTTGGCGTCGAGGTTCGACAGCGGTTCGTCCAGCAGCAGGACCTCGGGTTCGATCACCAGCGCGCGGGCCAGGGCGACGCGCTGTTGCTGGCCGCCGGAGAGATTTCCGGGCAGGCGGTCGGCAAAGGCGCCCAGGCCCACGGTGTCCAGCGCCGCGCGGGCGCGTTCGTGCCGCTGGGCCTTGGGGATGTTGCGCATCCGCAGGCCGAAGCCCACGTTTTCCAGCGCCGAAAGGTGCGGGAACAGCGCATAGGCCTGAAAGACCACGCCGATGTTGCGCTTGTGCGGCGGCAGGCGGGTGATGTCCTGCCCGTTGACCATGATGTGCCCGGAGGAAGGCTGGATGAAACCGGCGATCATGCGCAGCGTCGTGGTCTTGCCGCAGCCCGATGGCCCCAGCAGGGACAAGAGCTCGCCGCGGGCGATTTCCAGCGTCAGCTGGTCGACCGCGACCGTGTCTCCGTACATGGCGGTAATCGCGTCCAGAATGAGATAGTTGCGGTCACGCATGGGGTGGTTCCTGATCTGCGGTAAAGACGAAAAGCCGGCTGGCGCGGTGGTCGATGGCGATGGTCGTGGCACGCAAGCCGGGATCGGCCAGTTCGGTGGCCGGATAAGGTTGGAAATCCGGTAAGGGGGCGGCCTGCAGGGACAGCCGCAGAGAGTGGCCCGGGCGCAGGCTGTGAAAGAGCCCCTCGAACACCAGGCGCAACGTGCCGCTCTTCAGGCGCGTGACCGTCGTGGCCAGCGCGGTGGCGGTGCCGTTTCGGTCCACCTCTGCCAAGGTGGCCGCCAGCCCGGGGTGGGGGCCATCGACGTCCAGCGCGATCTCGGCCTCGACCCGGTCGCGCAACTGGACGCACCCGGCCATGGGGGCGGTGGTATAGCAGGCCACATCCGACCGGTCGTGCAGAGGGCCAAGATCGACCGGGCCGCTGAAGGCGCCCCCGCACAGCGGCGCCTGCCGGGTCGGGTCGAGAACCAGCATGTCGCTTCCCGGCGTCGCGGGGGCGGTCGTCAGGCGGCCATCCGTCACCATCTGCGCCGCAAGGCCGTCCGACGCCAGGTGATAGACCCTGGAGCCGGTTCCTTCGAGGGTGTCGGTGTCATGCCAGCTGTCGGTGCCCGCGTCGTAGGCGGTGATGGCAGCGGGGCGCGGGCCACGGCCCTTTAGGTAGTGGTCGAAAAAGGCGAGCTGCGCCCGGTCGACAGAGAATTCTGCCCCCGATGCCAGCCGCGCCGCACCGGCGGAACGGTTCCAGCCGATGTGGCCCCAGGGACCAAGGACAAGATGCGTGGAGTCGGGCGAGACAGCGCGAAAGGCCCTGTCCGCGGCAAGTGTGCCCCGGAGGAAGAAATCGGCGGTTCCGGCGGTCTGGATCAGCGGCACGGCGAGGGGCGGGGCCAGGTCGGCGGCGGGGTCGGCGCCCGGCTCGCCCTTGGCCCAGCGGGACAGATGCGACAGGTCCGGACGCGTCATGAGAAAGTCGAAATGCGCCTGCCACCCCCGCTCTGGCGCCAAGGCCGCCAGCGCCGCTGAATCGCCCATCCGGCGGGCCTTCAACCGGGCCATCTGCGCCGCCCAGGAGGCCGACATCCGGCAGCGGAACAATCCGCCTTCGGAGAGCCAGTCGGTCAAGGGCGACCACGATGCCATCGAGACGGCCATCGCGTCGGGCCGCACGCCGCCGGCAAGCATCAGGAACTGCGTCGTGCCCTGGTACGAGAACCCGTAAGTGCCAACCTTGCCGTTCGATCCCGGCAGGTCGCGCGCCCAGTCCAGGGTCTCGGCGCCGTCCTCGGCCTCGTTGACCAAAGCGTCGAAATCGCCCTCGGAGTCGCCTGTGCCGCGCACGTCCTGGACGGTGACGACATAGCCGCGCGCCGCGTACCAAGCGGGATGGGCTAGCGTCACGGTCGAGGCGATGGCCCTCCCGTAGGGCTGACGCATCAGCAGCACCGGCAGAGTGTCCTGCGTGTCCGGCCTCCAAGTGTCGGCAACAAGCAGGGTGCCGTCCTTCAGGCGCAGCTCCTGCCGGACGGGGGCCTGTACAGGCAGGAGGGGCCGTAGTGGACTGTCCACCATGTCACGCATCGTTGAACATGGTTTTCTGGGTCACGCGGTCGATCGGGAAATCCCGGACCTCTTTCAACAGGGCGACAAACCGGTCGGCGGAGCGGTCCAGCGCGATCCGTCCCCGGTCCGCATCGGCGGTGGCGGCATTGCCGCAGGCGCCGGAAGGATGCAGGTCCTGCGTCTGCCAGCCATACCCGATGCGGCCTTCTGGGGTGAGGATGCCGCCGGCCTTTTCCATCTCGACGGAAAGCGGCTCGAAATCTTCGGCCAGGGTCATGTCCACGAGTTCGGGGTGCAGTTCCAGCAACAGGGAGGTTTCGAATTCGCCGCCGTGGATGCCGTGCTTCATCTCCCGGCTGTCGAAGAGGTCCGAGACATCGAGGTCCGCCGAAGCATTGGCGCTGACCGCGAACATGCCCAGCTTGACCCGCAGTTCGCGGCAGACGATCTCGACCACCTGCGGCTGGCCCCCGTGCCAGTTGGCAAAGACCAGCTTGCGGCAACCGGTGCGCGCGACGCTTTCGCCGATTTCGTACCAGATCCGGGCAAGGGTCTCGTAGCTGTGCGTCAGGGTGCCCGGGAATTCCAGGTGTTCGACCGATTTGCCCACTGCCTGCATCGGCAGGATCAGGGCGTGCAGGTCGTCAGGAATGCGCTGGGCGACACGTTCCATGATGCCGGCATTGATGGCGCTGTCGACGCGAACGGGCAGGTGGGGGCCGTGCTGTTCCACTGCGGCCGTGGGCAGAACGGCGACGACCTTGCTCATGTCCAGTTCGGCAAAATCCTTGGTGGAGAGATCCCACCACCAGTTCGATTTGAGCTTCATTTGCGCCGTCTCCGTCAGGTGTTCGAGTGATTCACCTGACTGTTGTCGAGGTTTTCGATGCGGTAAAAGCGGCGTTTTTAGAGGTTTGTGTTGCCTTAATGGCAACGAAGTATGAAGGCGCGCCCTCAAATGCCGGGACTGATCGCTGTCCAGACGACCGGGTTTCGGCATCCCAGCCGGCCAGGACGGCGCCGCTGTCCTAACTGTCCTGAGCGCAATATTGGCATGTTTTCCAAGCGGCTACGGGCCGTGGATATAAGAGGGCGCCATACCGTGGGGCCGCCTGCCTTCGGCTCGTTTTGAGGGTGTCCACAGTGTGCGCCGACCGCCTGAAAGGGCCTGTTCGGGCCGGGGCCGGCTCATGGGGGCCATTGCAAGTGGAATGCGGTGCTGACGCATTGCTGGGCGGAAAGCTCCGAGTTGCATAAAATCAGAGCGGAAGCGGGACGTGCCCCAAGGCGGTAGCAGGATGCGAAGCGAACTTTGCAGGACGTGTCGCGCTGCAGCGTGCCAGGTATCCCGAGATGTGCCGCAGAACTGGGCGAACCGTGGCACATGTCGAAAATCAAAAGACCCGCGACCGAAGCTTTTTGACTCTTCCGTAAGCTGTGCCAAAGTGACCGCAGCGAACGACCGTCAAAAAAACCGTTCGACGACAAGGGAGATACACATGAAACGATTTATCACGACAGCGCTTGTGACCTCGACTGCCTTGGCCCCGCTGAGCCTGGCAGCACAGGAATGCACCAACGATACCTGGAAAAAGGTCATGGAGAGCGGCACGCTCACCGTTGGGGTCAAGGCCGACTACAAGCCCTGGGGCTATCGCGACACGGACGGGACCATCATCGGGATGGAGCCGGACATGGCGCAGATGGTGGCCGACACGATGGGCGTCGATCTGGAACTGGTCGCCGTGGTCAGTTCGAACCGGATGCAGTTCCTGGAACAGGGACAGATCGATCTGATGATCGCCACCATGACCGACCGGCCCGACCGGCGCGAGATCGTGGGCATTGTCGGACCCAACTATTACACCTCTGGCACCAATGTCATGGCGCCCAAGCAGCTGGGCTTTACCGAGTGGAGCGACCTGACGGGCAAGCCGGTCTGCGGCATCCAGGGCGCCTTCTACAACCAGATCGTCGAAGACCGCTATGACGTCGAGGTCGTGGCCTTTGGAGGCACTGCCGAAGCCAAGCAGGCCCTGCGTGACAAGAAATGCGTCGCCTTCGTCTATGACGACAGCTCGATCGGGTCGGATATCGCCAGCGGAAACTGGGACGACTTCGAAATGCCGCTGCCCTCCGAGGACGACAGCCCCTGGGGTCTTGCCGTTCCCAAGTCCGAGGAAAACTGCGTCTTCGGCGCCTTCATGAAGGGCATGCAGTATCAATGGCATCTCGACGGCACGCTGGTCGAGCTGGAGGAAAAGTGGGGGATCAAGCCCACGGCTTTCCTGGCCAAGCAACAGGAGCTGATCCAGCAGACGACGCCGATGCCGGAATAACATGAGCGGATTCGAGGAGTTCTTTCGCGAGCTCGCCGCCGAGCATGTGCGGTGGAACTTCATCTGGCTCTACGACGAGAAACAGGCCGGGCGGATTCTGTCCGGCCTGTGGATGACCGTGAAGCTCAGCATCGCCTGTGTGCTGCTTTCGGTCATCATCGGCGTGCTGGGGGCCTGGGCGCAGGGCGCCCAGAACCGCGTGCTGCGCGGCGCGGTGCAGGGCTATATCCAGTTCTTCCGCAACACGCCGCCGCTGGTGCAGCTCTTGTTCTTCTACTTCGCGCTGGGCCAGTTCACGCCGTCCTACAGCCCCGACGGCTGGCTGGAGGTGCCGATCATCTCGAATGTCGGCTGGGCCATCATTTCGCTGTCCTTCTTCGCGGGCGCATTCAACGTCGAGATCTTCCGCGCAGGCATCGAGGCGGTGCCGGACTCCACCGTCGAGGCGGCGGAATCCCTCGGCATGACGCGCACGCAGACCTACCGCGAGGTCGTCTTTCCACTGGCGCTGCGGGTGTCGATCCCGGCGCTGAACAACAACCTGGTGAACCTGGTCAAGACGACGACGCAGGCCTATGCCATCGCCGTGCCCGAACTGCTGTATGAAAGCGTCTCCGTCTGGAACGATTTCCCTTCGGCCCAGAACCCCACGATGCTGCTGCTTTTCGTGACCTACATCCTGCTGGTCGGCATCCTCGTGATGGGCATGAACCGTTGGGAACGCAAGATGAGGATCCCCGGCTATGGACAGTAGGTTGCACGGGCAGACCGACCTGCCGGTCATGAAACCCTATGTCCTGCGCGGACACCAATATGACGAGATGTTCCTGGTGCGCTGGCTGGGAAGTCTGCCACCGTGGAGCTTTCTTGTCCTGCTGGCGCTCTGGCCCGCGGCAGCCTTTGCGCAATCGGCCACGTTCGGGACCGTGGATGCCTTTGCCGCGCTCTGGCGCTGGATCCCCTTCCTGACCTTCCAGGGGTTCCTGTTCAACGTGCTGATCTCGCTCTTTGCCATGCTGATCGGCACCACGCTGGGCGCGGTTCTGGGCCTTGCCCAGGTGTCGCGCAACAAGGTGACGCGCGGGTTTTCCTGGGCGATCACGCAACTTTTCCGCAATTCGCCCTGGCTGGTGCTGCTGTTCGTGGTGCTGCTGGCCTTTCCTTTCGAGATCACGATCCTTGGCCTGACCATCCCGATCCCGGCCTGGGTCAAGGCGGTGATCGGGCTCAGCCTGCCGGTCATGGCCAATATCTCCGAGATCGTGCGCGGGGCCGTCAACTCCGTGCCTTCGGCCCAGTGGGAGGCCGCGGAAAGCCTGTCCTTCACCCGCACCCAGACCCTGTGGCAGATCATCCTGCCGCAATGTTTCAAGCGGATGATTCCGCCCTGGATGAACTGGTACGCGATCCTGACGATGGCAACGCCGCTCTGTTCGCTTCTGGGCGTGGGAGAGATCATCACCTTTTCCCGCCAGGCGATGGAGGCCGAGAACAACCACCCCGAGCTGCTGATGCCCTTCTACGGCTTCGCGCTGGTGCTGTTCTTTGCCTATTGCTACCCGATCGCCCGGCTAACCATCGCGCTGGAACGGCGCTATTCCGTGAAACTCTGAGGCCGCCATGTCCGATCCCCACGCCATCGCCACCCGCGAAGACCTGCGCGCCATCACGGGCGAGCCCGGCGACAGGCCGGCGCAAAAGGTGATCGACCACATAGACCCGCTTTGCGCACGTTTCATCGCGGCCTCACCCTTTGTCGTGCTGGCGACACGGGGGGCGGACGGGTTGCTGGATCTTTCGCCGAAGGGCGATCCGGCAGGGTTCGTGGCCGTGCTGGATGAAAAGACGCTGGCGCTGCCAGACCGGCTGGGAAACAAGCGTTTCGACAGTTTCGAGAATGTGTTGCACGGCCCCGAGGCCGCGCTGATCTTTGTGATCCCCGGCCACAACGACACGCTGCGGGTTGCGGGCAAGGCCCGGCTGACCCGCGATCCCGATCTGTGCGACCGGCTGGCGGTCAACGGGCGCCCGGCGCAGTTTGTGCTGCTGCTGACGGTCGAGGAGGCCTACCTGCATTGCGCGAAATGCATGATCCGCTCGCGGATGTGGCAGCCTGACCACTGGCCTGACACCTCGGACGTGCCCAGCCTTGCAGAGGCCATGGTCGCCCACGGCAAGCTGGTCGAGAAAAATCTGGTCGCCGATGTCGACGAAATGGCGCAGATCATCGCCGACGACGCCAAGAACCGCCTCTACTAGGAGAGACAGGCATGAGCTGGACCCCCGATTTGCCCATCGTGTCCCTCAAGGACGTGCACAAGAGCTTTGGCGATTTCGAAGTGCTGAAGGGCGTCAGCCTGGACGTAATGAAGGGCGAGGTGATCTGCATCATCGGGCCGTCTGGCTCGGGCAAATCCACCTTGATCCGCTGCATCAACGCCCTGAACGACATCCAGGGCGGGTCGATCACCGTCGAGGGGCAGGAGGTCAGCGACCCGAAACTGGACAAGCTGGCGCTGCGCAAGAAGGTCGGCATGGTGTTCCAGCAGTACAACCTGTTTCCGCACAAGACGGCGCTGGAAAACGTCATGATGGCGCCGTTGAAGGTGCTCAAGGAAGACCCCAAGACGGTCGAGGAACGGGCGCGTTCGCTGATCAAGAAGGTGCGGCTGGAGGGGAAAGAGGACAATTACCCCGGTGAACTCTCCGGCGGCCAGCAACAGCGCGTGGCCATTGCGCGCAGCCTTGCGATGCGGCCCGACGTGATGCTGTTCGACGAGGTGACGGCGGCGTTGGACCCCGAGACGGTGAAAGAGGTTCTGGTTACGATCAAGGACCTGGCCGCAGAGGGGATGACCTGCATCCTGGTCACGCATGAGATGGGCTTTGCCCGCGAGGTGGCGGACCACATCTATTTCACCGACCGTGGCGTGATCGTGGAACACGGACCGCCCGCCACCTTCTTTGCCGAGGCAAAGGACCCGCGCACCAAGGAGTTCCTCAGCCAGATCCTGTAGAGGCTCAGCGCCCCTGGATCTGGATCGAGAAGCTGCGCCTTGCGCCGCTGGGCGGCTGCGGGAAAGGCGCCGCGCTGCGCACCACGCCCAGGGCCGCGCGATCCAGGGCCGAGGACCCGGAACTGCGCGCCAGCGAGACGGAGGCCAGGCCGCCGCCAGAAGAAATCGAGAAGGCAACGACCGCAGTGCCGCGAGCGTTCACCCGGGGCCTGCCGGCGCGGGACAGCTTGCGCATGACAAGCCCGGGATAGTTGCTGGCCGCCGAGTTTCCGGGGGCAGCCTTGCGGCCTTTGTTGCCGGTGTTGCGCGCCTTGGCGGCGGCGTTGCCGGTGGGGTTGCCGGCACGCGCGTTGCGGGTGGCGCCGCCGCCCTGGGGGGCGGGTTTCGTTCGTGGCTTGGCCACCGGCTTGGGTTTGCGGGCTGGCTTGTTTGCTTCCTCGAATTCCGGCGTGCGCATCTGCGGCCGAAGCGAGCGGGAGACCGCCGCGCTCTTCGGAGCTTCGCCGGTCACCCGTTCCGCGGAGGCGCTGTCCGGTGTGACGGGTGAGATCGTGGGCGCGGGCTCTGCCCGTTCCGGGGTGATCCGTTCCGGCGCGGGTGCCAGGGCGGCAAGTTCCTGCGTTTCGGGTGTATCGGGTTTCAGGGGCTCAAGGCGGGGGCCAGTATCGGCCTTTTCGGGTTCGATCGCCGCCAGAAGGCGGGCTGCCGGTTCCTGCGGCGCGGGATCGGGACGCGCGGTTTCGGTGGGGTCCCTGGGGCGTTCCACTGCCGCCGTTTCGGGGGCGGGGCGGTCCGCACTATCCGTTGTCCGGTCTGGTGGGGTCCGATCCGGTCTTGCCTGCTCGACGGGATCCTTGGCCCGCTCTGCCGTCAACCGATCCGGTTCGGCCTCCTCTGCCGGGGTCTTTGTCGGTTCGGGTTGGACCCGGCCCGCTGACATGTCGGCGAAGGATGATCCAAGCCGCACTTCGGCCCCGCCCGAGGCACCTTCGATCCGAGCTCCATCGGGGCTGGCAAGGGTCAGGGCAAGGGCGCCGTGGGCCAGCAGCGCCAGCGAAACGGCGGAAGTCTTGGCAAGTCGGGACGAGGAGATCATTCAAGGGCCTTCTCGGTAACGATGACGACGTTTTCTGCTCCCGCCCCGCGCAGGGCGCGGCCAATCCGGACAAGCTCGGCGGCGTTCAACTCCCGGTCCGGGATGAGGCGGACGCGGGCGCGGGCCTCTTCGGGCAGCTGCGCCATGAAGCCTGCGGCGCTGTCCTGCGGGACACCGCGCCATGTCATGCGCCCGTCCGCGTGGATGACCAGCGCATCGGCAGGCGCGGTCGTGTCCAGCTCTGCCGTGCGGACCAGCGTCAGGTCCTTGTCCAGCGGACGCGCCAGCGTGCCCGCCACGAGGAAGAAGATCAGCATCAGGAAGACGATGTTGATCAGCGCGATGGTCGGTTCACGCTCGGTTTTCTGGCGGCGCGCTCTCATGAGGTCTCCAGTACCGTAAGCCTGAGGCCGGGCAGGGCGCGGATCGTCACCAGCAGGTCGGTCAGTCGTTGGGCCGTGACCTCGCCGTGCAGGCCGACGACAACGGGCAGGTCGGTTTCCGCGTCGGTTCGATGCTGGCGCAGCGCCTCGGGCAGGGTGGACAGCTCATGCGAGGTGCCGTTGAGGCTCAGCCCGTCTGGCGCCAGCCGCAGGAACACCGGGCGCAGACCCGAAGCATCGCCGTTTCCCGCGCCGCCCGCGGCCAGTTCGACCTCGGCAAAGCGCGAAAAGGTCGAGGAAAGCATGAAGAACAGCAGCAGGAGAAAGATCACGTCGATGAGCGAAGTCATCGACAGTTTTCGCCGCCGAAGCCGCCTACGCATGGGCCGGCGTCGGGTTGGCTGCGGGGGCGAAGCCCTGGGCCTGACCGGAAGGCGCCAAGATCGTGCGCAGGGCTTTCTGCGCCAATACCCGCTCGGCATCCATCCGGCCTTCGAACCAGCTCAGCACAAGCGCGGTGGGCATGGCAACGGCCAGCCCCACGGCGGTCGTGAGCAGTGCGACCCAGATACCGCCTGCGAGGATCGAGGGATCGACCTGTGTCCCGGCCTCTTGCAGCGCCTGAAAGGCCGAGATCATGCCCAGAACCGTGCCGAAGAGCCCCAGCAGGGGCGCCAGCTGCGCGATGGAATCGAGCAGGCGCAGCCCTGACTCCAGCCGGGCAAAACGCGCTTCTGCTTCGGCTTCCAGCCGTTCGGCATCGCCTTGGCCGTCCAGCGCCATCGCCACCACCGGGCGCAAATAGCTGCGCGACAGGTCCAGGTGGCGGCGCGCTGCCAGCCGGTTGCCCATGTCCCAGGCCTCGACAGCCTCGCGCAGCGCACGGTGGCGCCCGACGCCTGCGGCGGTGAACTGCCAGAGCTTGTACAGCACGACCGCCGAGACGACGATCGACAGCGCACCCAGCAGGATGACGACAGGGCCGCCAAGATCAAAGATCCGTTGAACGGCTTCTCGCACTGTCTCGATCATCCGATGATCTCCACCTCGGTGCGGCTGCGCAGGTCGAGGTCCTGCGTGCAGGCGCCGGGGCTGGCGGCCTCGCAGGTTTCGGCACCGTTGATCAGCAGGCGGCCCAGTTTTGAACAGGCGAGGCCGGAGACGAGGAATTGGCGCACGCGGGGGCGGGCGGCAGGCAGGTCCCCGAAATCGAACAGGGTCATGCGGTCCACGCGGCCCTCGGTGTCGAACAGCACCGCCTCGTAGACGGCCTGCGCGATGTCGCTGTCGTGGCCGTTCTGGATCAAGAAGCTGATGCGGCAGGCGCCGTCGACCGGCTCCAGCGCGTTGAGTTCCAGGGAGACATGCGGGCCCTGAACGGTTTCTGCCCGCGCGGGCGTCGTAAGGGTCAAGGCAAAGGCGCAGAGCGCCGCAATGCCAAAGGACGGAAAGTTCATGAATCCAGCCCCCATCGGTGGGTTTTCGTGTCTGGCTGGGGTGGGACACCCTGGCTGGTTGGGAAAGTGCCTAGCAGGCAGAATTGGGTCAGGCAATACCTGACAGAAAGAATTGGCTACTCCGCATGGCGCGGGTCGGTACCCGGTCCGACCGCGCGTTGCAGGTCGATCAACTGTTCCAGCGCCAGGCCGGTGTCGGCAGACGGATCCGTGCCGGAGTTCAGCATCTCTCGCCAGCAGACCGTGCGAAAACGGTCCTCCTGATCCTCGCGGGGGGCGCTCATGCCGCCCGTGCCTCGATGCTCTGGATCGAGGTGAAGCCCTCGAACCGGGGTGCGCCCTCGAACAGCTTTCGGGTCTGGCCGGCGCGGGTGTGAGCCGCGCGGAATTCCTCGCTGCGGGTCCAGGCGCGGAAATGCGCCTCGGTTTCCCAGACGGTGTGCGAGGCATAGAGGATCTTGCCGTCCTCCTCGGGGCTGCGCAGCATGTCGAAAGCGACAAACCCCGCCATGTCGCGCAGATGGCTTTCGCGCGACAACCACAGATCCTCGAACTCGGCCGCGTTTTCGAGCAGGACGGTAAAACGGTTCATGGCCAGGTACATGGTGGTCTCTCCTCAGTTGGTCTGCAGGCTGGCGCAGGGATCGTCGCGCTGCGCCTCGGGAACGATGATCACGGTGTCGAAGGGCGTGTCGGTCTGCGTTTCGACAAAGCCCGTGGCATGGGTCGTCACCTCTGGCGCGGCCCGGGCGATCATCGCGGGAATGCCCCAGTCGGTGCGCGCATGGCCGTTGCCCGCGATCACCGCGACGGGCGGGCCGAAGGTATCCAGTGCCTCAAGCGCGGCGCGGGCAAAGACGGCGTCGCGATAGCGCTGGACCGCGACCATGCCCGCCATCATCTCGCGCGGCATGGCCTGACAATGGGCGTCGAACTGCATTTCTTCACGCAGGCTCTGCTGTGCCTCGGGCAAGGGGACATCCAGGCCGAACCGCGGCGCATCACTGCCAAAGAGCGCGGCGGCACCCTCGCCGTAGACCGTCCGCACCGTCTCTCGCGGCGCGGCAGCACCGACTATGCGCGCCACGCCCATGGCGTCAAAAATCGGTGCGTACAGGCTGTAGTCAGGCCAGCCGCCATTGTCCCAGATCTCCGGGATCAGGTCGCGATCCTGATTGGCGCGGAGCGCGTCTTCGGCGGTCAGCATTTCAAAGACCACGGCGGTGGGTTTCAGTGCGTCCAACGCCTGCGCCTGCCCGATGTGGGCATCGGGATTGTCGTGGACCTCTCCGAGGATGACGATGTCGGCCACGGGATCGGCAAGGGCCGGCGTGGCAAGGCAGAACATGAGGGTGGCTAGACGCATGAGTGATCTTTCAGGCCGATGCCGCGTGCGGCAGGATAAAGGGAATGTCCGCCGGTGGCGGGGCGGAAACGCGCAGCGCACAGCCATAGGCGCGCGACAGCGTATCGTCGGTCAGGACGTCGGCAGGGGTGCCAAAGGCCACGCGCTTGCCTTCTGCCAGGACGGCGATCCGGTCGGCAAACAGCGCGGTCAGGTTCAGGTCATGCATGACGGCCAGGACACCGCCGCCGCCGCGCGCAAAGTCCCGCGCGATTTCCATCACCTGCAACTGGTGCGCGATGTCGAGGCTGGAGACGGGCTCATCCAGTAACAGCCACCGGGGCGCATCGTCCTCGACCGGCGCCCAGACCTGCGCCAGCACCCGCGCCAGCATCACGCGCTGCGCCTCGCCGCCGGAGAGGTCCTGGAACAACCGGTCGGCGTAATGCGCCAGCCCGACCCGCGCCAGAGCCTGCATCGGCACCTCTGGCCGGTCGCCCGCCGTGCCTGCCTGCAAGCCGATGCGCACGACCTCGATCACCGTGAAAGGAAAGGCCAGCCGCGACGCCTGGGGCAGGACCGCGCGGGTGGCGGCCAGTTTCCAGGCCGGTTGCCCGGAAACGTCCTCTCCGTTCAGGCGTACGTGACCCTCGTGGGGCAGGGTGCCGTCGATGGCGCCCAGCAGGGTGGATTTGCCCGATCCGTTGGGGCCAACGATGGCCGTGACCTCTCCGGGGTGCGCGGCGAGGCTGACGCCGCACAGCGCCTCGCGGCGGCCATAGCGGACCCGGATATCCTGTGCTTCCAGAGTCATAGTTCGACCATCCCCCGTCGTTTCAGCAGGATCCACAGAAAGACCGGCGCGCCCAGCACGGCGGTGACGATCCCGATGGGCAGTTCGGCGGGGGCGATGATGACGCGGGCAATCACATCCGCCAGGATCAGCAGGCTGGCCCCGAGAAGCGCCGAGTTCAGCAAGAGCGTGCGGTGATCCGGACCTGACCCCAGCCGCAGCAGGTGCGGCACGACGATCCCGATGAAGCCGATGCCGCCCGAGACGGCGACCGCCGCTCCGGCAGCGCCCGCCACGGCAAGGATGGCAATGTTCTTCATGCGCTGGACGTTGATGCCGATATGGGCGGCGGTCGCCTCTCCGAGTGCCAGCGCATTCAATCCGCGCCCCAGCATCAGGGCCGCGCCGATGGACAGCAGGATCAAAGGGCCGGCGGCGACCACCTTGGCCCAGCTTGCCCCGGCCAGCGATCCCAGCCCCCAGAAGGTCAGGTCGCGCAATTGCCTGTCATCGGCGATATAAACGAGAATGCCCGAAAGTGCCCCGGCCAATGCCCCCAGAGCGATGCCTGCCAGCAGCATTGTCGCGACAGAGGTGCGTCCGTGTCGGGTGGACACGCGATAGAGCAGCAGGGTCGAGCCCCAGCCACCCAGGAAGGCCGCGAAGGGCGTCAGCTGGTTGCCGGTCAGTTCTTGCACCCAAGCGGGCAGCAGCGCGCCCAGCACGATGGCCAGGATCGCGCCCAGCCCGGCGCCTGCACCGACGCCGACGATGCCCGGATCGGCAAGGGGGTTGCGAAACAGCCCCTGCATCGCCGCGCCGGACACGGCCAGCGCGGCGCCGACCAGGATACCCATCGTCAGGCGTGGCAAGCGGATATCGAACAGGACAACCCGTTCCATCTGGGTCAGGGGCTCTCCGCTGACCAGTTTGCCCAGCAGGGCGGTCAGGGTCACGTCCGCGGCGCCAATCTGCAGGCTGGCCAGCGCGCAGAGCAGCAGGAATGCGGCCAGCATCCAGTGCAGAACGCGCGCGAGGGCAAGCCGGTCGCGCGGCGGGACAAGAGGGTCGGTGATCGCGGTCATCGGATCAGTTCGGCGTCCCGTAAAGCGCCGCGTTCAGCGCCTCGACCGCCTCTGCGGTGCGCGGACCGAACCCCAGCATCAACAGCCCGTCCATGCGCACGACGGACCGGGTTTTGGCGGCCGGGGTCAGGCGGATGGCGGGCATGTCAAACAGCTCGTCGTCCGCAGAGGCGTGGTCGCCCGTGCGGTCCATCATCAGGATCACGTCCGGCGCGGCTATGCCCACGGCCTCGTCGGTCAGTTGCTTGTACCCGGTGAAACCGTCGACGGCGTTCACGCCGCCGGCCATCCGGATGATCGCATCCGCTGCCGTGCCGGTGCCCGAGGCGTTGATCTTGCCGCCATCGGTGGACAACACGAACAGCACGCGCTTGCAATCCTCGGCGGGAATGTCCGCGCGGGCCTGCGCCGCGTCCAGTGCGGCACCGACCTCTGCGGCCAGGCCCTCGGCCCGGTCCGGAACGCCCAGGGCGCTGCCTATGATCTCGATCTTGTCGAGGATGCCGGCGGCGTCCAGTGCGTCGGGCACCTCGACATAGTCCACGTCGGCGGCGCGGATCACCTCCAGGGCCTCGGGCGGCCCGGCGCCTTCCTCGGAAAGGATCAAGCTGGGGCCGACCGAAAGCACGCCCTCAGGAGACAGCGCGCGCATGTACCCCACGTCCGGCAGGTTGGTCACCGCCGGGGGGTAGGTCGAGGTCGTGTCACGGGCCAGCAAACGGTGCTGCTGGCCCAGGGCCACCACGATTTCCGTGACCGCGCCGCCGATCGACAGGACATCGGCCTGTGGATCGGCGGGGGCGGGTTGCTGGGCAGAGACGGTCAGCGCCACAAGCCCGCCGAACATCGCGGTCGACAGGCCGGTGAACAGGGCCAGCCCGTTGGAAGATTTGCAGGCTGTCATGCCGGCACCACGTCGGCTGCGGGCAGGGCCGCAACGATCCTGCCCCATGCGGGCCGCGAGTCACGCCCTTCCTTGCCGACGCCGAACACCTGGAAGATCAGGGCACCTTCGGCATCGAACGCCTCGACAGAGACGGCGGGTCCGCGCTGGGTGGGCTTTTCCACGGCCCAGACCTCGGCCACCTTGTCCAGCCGCAGGTGCAGGTTGAAGCCGGGGTCCATGACGTTCTGCCAGGGGCCCATCGGATGTAGAAGGTTCACCGGGCCGGAATGGATCTGGATGCAGCCACGGTTGCCGACAAAGATCATCACCTCGATACCGGCGTCACGCACCGACTCCAGCATGGCGTTGACGGCCTCTGGCGCCAACGCGCGGACAAAGGGTTCGCCCGCGATCCGGTAGGCGCCAAGGCGGTTCATCTTGAGCTTGGAACACAGGCGCAGGAACTGGTGCGTGTCGGTCAGGCGCGCCCATTCCTCACGCAGGATGTCCAGCTTGTCGGGCCGCGATTTCGCGGCCTCGACGGGCTTGCGCGGTTCGACCGCCTGGCCGGGTGCCTGGTCGGGCAGGGCCAGTTCCGAGACCAGACCGACCCAGGCGTCATGGTTCGAGGTCTCGCGCAGGTGGATCTTGTGGATGGCATCGCCTGCGGCATCGAAAATCTGCAGGGACCGGCGCGGCGCGGTGCCGTCCTGGCCGGGCGTTTCGACCGCGTAGGCATGCACCCAGTGCGATGGGAAGATTCGCAGGTCGATGTCCTCGGCCAGCACCATCGCGGCATGTTCGCCGGGATGGTAGTTGGCATAGCCCCCGACCTTTTCATGCACGCAGGCCTCGACACGTGTCAGGGCCATGACTTCGCCCAGGCGCTCGGCCCCGGGCATGATCCAGTCGGGGTGGGCGTCGATCCGGGTTGTGCCGTCACCGACGCGGGCGGCCACAAGCTGGGCCTCGGTGATGCCCAGTTGCGCGGCAAGATCCCGCGCCCGCATTTTCGGGTTGTCTGCCTCGGCGGCACGGATCTGTTCTGGTGACGGCGTAAGCTGCTCGGTCATGACGTCCTCGGGTCAGGGAATGTCTGCTGGCTTCGCCGGGACCAGGCCCGACGTGGCTTACGGTATTTACTTGACTGTTTTAGTCTGGATAACCTAATGCTGCAACCCGTCACGATAAGTTTTATCGCCTAGGCAACAATCCGCCCGCGCCAGCCTTCGCAAGCCACGGCACCCAAACGGACACGAAGGAAGGCGCATATGCTCACTCACCTCCTGCGCGGGACCACCGCGCTTGTCTGCATGTCGCTGGCTTTGCCAGCGAGTGCACAGGACGCCCCCGGGTTCCTCGGGACCCTCATCCTCACCGGCGGCAAAAGGGATCTGACATTCGGGACGGCGCTGTCGCGCACTGTCATCGACGAGGAAGAAATCCAGGATCGGCAGGCCGGCACCGTCGCGCAGCTGATCGACTCGGTGCCCGGCGTGACGCTGGTCAACGGAACCACGCCGCAGGGGTCGGGGATCAACATCCGCGGGTTCGGTGCGAACACCACCTATGGCTCGGACCAGAAGATCGCGGTGCTGGTGGATGGTGCCGCCGTCGGGTCGGAGGAACTGTACCGCATCGGCACGCAGCTTTTCACCGATCCTTTGCTCTACAAGAACGCCGAGGTCCTGCGCGGCACGATCGGCAGCTTTGCCTACGGGTCGGGGATCGTCGGCGGGGTGGTCAAGCTGGAAAGCAAGGACGCCTCGGATTTCACCGGCGGTGTGCCGGGCTTCGCGGGCGCCCAAACCTTTGAATTCAGCTCTAACGGGGCGGGCACGGTCAGTTCGACGACGCTGGCCTGGCAGCCGACGGACCGCGCCGAGTTCCTGCTCAACTACACGATCCGGGACCAGGACGACCTGACCTCGGGCGACGGGCGGACCATCGGCAACAGCGCCTTCCGCACGCCTTCGGGACTGGCAAAAGCCAAGTTCACCTTTGGACAGGACGACGCGCATGAGCTGACCTTCAGCTATTCGCAGACCGTGGCCGACGACAAGGACGTGCCCTATGACCAGTTCGCCACCACGGGCGGCAGTTTCGGCAATGTCGACCGGTTGACCGACACCCGGCAGGCGGTAATCGACTACCGTTTCAACCCGGTCAACGACCTGGTGGACATGCGGGTGAACCTGTCCTTCGCGGACCAGGCGATCGAATATGACTACGTTCCCGGCTCTTCGCCGCTGGAGGGGACGCCGACCTTTCCATTTCTCGTCAGCACGGTCAACGCAGACCAGCGCTATCAGACGACCAAGTTGACCCTGTCGAACCGGGCCCTGTTCGGGTCGGATGCCATCGATCATGACCTGCTGGCGGGTGTCGAGTTCATTCACCGGGACCGCAAGGACAACGACGCCGCCGGCGCCCCCGGCGGGTCCGACCGGCGCATCGCGCTGTTCCTTGTTGATGAGATCTCGATGGGCGCATTCACCGTGACGCCGGCGCTGCGCTACGAGACCTCGACCGTCGAGAGCGCCACAACCTATGGCAAGTTCACGAACGATGCGCTGATGGGCGGGCTGGCGCTGTCCTATGACTTTGGCAACGGGGTGTCGGTCTTTGGCAGCGCGGCATACACCGAGGGCCTGCCGATCATCGACGACCTGGGCGCCAGCGCCACGGCGCTTGCCCGCATGGATACAACGGAAAAATCACATACCTTCGAGCTCGGCGCGGAATACACCGGTTCTGATGTCTTCGGCACGGGGGATACCTTCACCATTCGCGGCAACCTCTACGCCACCACCATGTGGGACATCACCAGCTACACCGCCACCGGATCCATCTCGACCAATCTCGACCGGGTCGAGACCCGCGGGCTGGAACTGGAGGCGTCTTACGGCCATGCCAGCGGGGCCTATGTCGATTTCGCGGGCCACGTCGGTTCGGGCGAGGAATTCGCCCCGGGCGCGGATGGCATCACCTGGCGCAACACCGCCGCCGACCGTGTGCAGCTGACGCTGGGCAAGAAATGGGATGACGGTTTGGACTTGAGCTGGGAGGTCGTGCATTCCGCCGACCGCCGCGATGCGCTGGGCGGCGATCTCGACAATGTCACCCTGCACAACCTGCGGGCCACCTGGCGGCCGGAGCAGGTGGCCTGGTTGACGGGCACCGAAGTGCGGTTCGGGATCGAGAATGCCTTTGACGTCGATTACGTCGGCCACCTGTCCTCGCCCACGCGCAAGGCACCTGGGCGGACCTTCAAGGTCAGCCTGACCAAGACGTTCTGAGCCATTCCCTCTGGCAAGGCACGGGCGGGCGGGTCCGGGGACATCTCCGGGACCGCCCGTTTTCCGTCGGGCTCATTTCTTGCGGGTGCCGTCGATGATGCGGACGCGGGTTGCGGCGCCTGCAAGTGGCCCGGCATCGCGCAGGATCGCCAGCAAGGCCAGGCGGTCGGCTGGGGCAAGCCGCGCGCCATCCAGTCCCTGCAAGGCCTGCACCAGGTCGGCGGGCAACACGGGGTAGATCAGGCAGCCCAGCAGAGTCTCCGCCGGTGGCCCCATCGCGGGCCAGTAGACACGGTTTCCGCCGGGCAGCGGTGGCAGGTCGTCCGGCAGGATGAGCCGTTGACCGGCGGCAAGGCGCAGGTCAGGGGCGTAGTCGGCGGGCAAGACGATGTAGAACTGGCCGTGTTCATCCAGCGACAGGCAAAGCAATACCCCGGCCCGGTCTGTCCTCAAGGTCAGCCGCATCAGGCTGTCGGTGCACTCGGTCGGCACGCGGGCTGGGTCCGTGGCGCGGCAGATCGGGTAGTGCCCGTCCCGTCCGCCGGAGGCCGTCAGGGACAGATGGCCCTTGCCCATCGCTGTCAGTGCTTCCGCGATGCCGTCCAACCCGGTGCGCCGCACCGTGGCGGTCGGGTCAAGCAACGCGCGCAGATGCGCCGGCATCCGCAGCGAGGACAGGTCCAGCGTGCGCGAGGCCCGCAATGCACCGTCCTGCGACAGTCGCAATACCAGTTGAAAGCGGTTGCGGTCGATCGGCCGGACGGTCCCGCCAAGGTAGTAGCCGTTGGCGGGCACCGGACCGCGCCGTACGCGGGCCGGCGGCGCATCGCGCAGCAGGGCGGTGACGGAATTGGCTGTGTCCAACCAGGCCTCGACCGCCATATCGGCCAAGGCCCGACCGAGGGGCGTTTCAAGCCCCGAGGTCTCGTTCGCGAAGGCGCCGACCGTGATCTCGGCCCGCGCGTCAGGCAGCATGTCCAGGAACTGGCGGATGGCGGCGCTGATGGCGGCGCGCGGGTCGCCTCCGGCCTGGCCTGTCAGCCCGGTCAGCGGCCTGTCCGAGGTCTTGACGATCACCCGCCCGTCGCTGAGATCGACCAGCGTGAGCCGCAGGGTCACGTCGCCGGCAACGATGCCGGTTTCCCCGACCAGCACGAAATCCGCCTCTTGCCGCAGGGTGGATTGCACGGTCTCCTGCCAGGCGGCAGTGCCCTGTCGGTTCAGCACCAGGGCCAGCGAGGCGCGCAATTCGGCACTTCCGGCCAGGATGCGTGGTTTGGCGGGCCAGTCTGCACACATCTCCTGCGCGGCGCGGCTCATGATTGCCTCGACCTGCGGCACGGGCAGGGGTGTTTCCGAGGCCAGCGGCGCCGCAAGCGCGATGCTGGCGCCTGCCGGGATCTGCCCCTCTGCCATGCGGCAGAGCTCCGCGCCCAACGCGGTTTCTGCCTGCGCCAATGCGGGGCGGGGCAGGGCCAAGGTCAGCGAGAGAAGGGCAGACAGGAGGGCAAGGCGCAACATGGGTCAGTCTTCCGTGACATATTCCGCCAGCACGTTGTCCTCGCTCCCGGGCAACAGGCTGGGTGATTGGCGCAGGTCCTGCTGGGCCAGTCTCTCGTCGATATGAGCGCGCAATTCCGACAGGCGAATACGCCCGTCTCCGTCGGCATCCGCCGCCCCGCGCAGCCCCTCCAGCGTGTAATAGCTGAAGGCGCCCTGTTGCTTGTCATCCAGCCAATGGGCGAACTGCGGCGTGCGGAAATCGGTGGCGGTCAGAACCGAAACGCGCGCCTTTTCCTGCGGCGGCGCTATCGCGACCCCAAAGGCGCCCGAGACGCCGGGCACCAGGCTGCCCTGCGTCGACAGGCCGGAAAAGCAGGCGTCCAGCAGGACCGTGACTGATTTCACCGGCAGGGCTTCCAACTGGCGGATCAACATGTCCAGCGGGTAGGCGCCAAAGCCCGGTTCGGCGGCGGGCACGTCAACGGGCAGAAGGTAGCCGCTGGGCAGGCCCTCTTCGTGGAAGACAGGGACACCGTGACCCGAGTAGATGACCACGATCTCATCGACGAACCGCGCGCGGCGGGCCAGCCGCCCGTCCGGTACATCATCTGTCCCGAACCAGCGCGCCATGCCGATCGAGTTCAGGTCCTTCTCGATGATGATGTTGTCCTGCGGGACACGCAGGATATCGCGGAAATAGCGGGCAAAGGCATCGGCGTCGTTATGGGCATAGGCGACAGGAGGCGCCTCGGCATAGCTGCGGTTGCCGATGATCAGGACCAGCGTTTCGGGGCGGGCGACGGCCAAGGTGACGGGGGCCTTTGGAGCGGGTCGAGGTGCCGCGATCACCGGCTGGCGTTCGGGCAGATCGGGCCAGTGCGTCTCTGGCAACGACCATAGCCGAACCGTCCCGTCCCAGCTGGCGGTCAACAGGCTGCGTCCGTCAGGGGCAAAATCAACCGCGTCGATCGAGGCTCCGTGGCCGTCGAAGACCAGCAGTTCCTCGCCCGTCTCGACATTCCAGAGATAGGCCTTGCGGTTCCATTCCCCGGTCAGCGCCAGCGCGCCATCCGGGCTGAGATCGACAGCGCGGATCGCGGCCTCGTGACCGGGAAACCGTCGCAGGACCTTGCCGGTGTCCACTTCCCAGAGGATCGCGCTCTTGTCCCAGCTGCCGGTGATCGCGCGCTTTCCGTCCGGGCCGAAAGCCACCGAGAGGATCAGCGCCTCGTGCCCGTCAAGGCGGCGGATCTCCTCGCCGCTGGCCATGTCCCAGAGCCGGGCGGTGCGATCGGTGCTGCCGCTCAGCAGGCGTGTTCCGTCCGGGCTGATCGCAAGAGAGGTGATGGCCTCCCCGTGGCCGGCAAAGGTCCGCAGTTCGGCGCCGCTGCGCAGATCCCAGAGCCGGGCGATGCCGTCATTGCCGCCGGTCACCGCTTGCCGTCCGTTGGGGCTGTAGGCGGCAGAGTTGAACCGCCCGCCATCCTGCGTCAGCTTCAGCACCTCCTGGCCCGTGGACAGGTCCCAGACCCGCGCCGTGCCATCCGCGCTGGCGGTCAGTGCGCGGGTGCCATCGGGGCTGAAGGCGACGCCGCTGACCCGGTGTTCGTGACCTTCGAGGATCGCCAGTCCGCGCTGGGTCGAGACCTCCCAGAGCTCGGCGGTGAAATCGGCGCTGCCCGTCAGGACATGCCGCCCGTCCGGGCTGAAGACGGCGGCGTCGATGGCGCCCTGGTGACCGGTCAGCACGGTCGAGGTCGGGTCGTCGGCCCAGAGTGGGCCGGTCGGGCCAAGCGCGGTCAAGGCAATCGCAAGGGCGAACCGGGGCAGGGGCGGGGTGCGTCGCATGTTGGTGGCTATCCTGTATGTCTCACCAGGTGATGGTGATGTTGCCGTCCTTGTCCTTTTGCAGCGTACCGGGCAGGGGCTGTTCGGGCGGCGCAACCGGCTCGACGCTTTCGGCAGGCGGCGGAGCCGTCGGCGCGGCTTTGGGGGCGTTCGCCTCTGGTCTTGCGGGCAGCAGCAGCGTCACCTCGACCCTTCGGTTGATTGCGGCGGTCGGGCTGCCCGGCGTCTTGAGCCGCGTCTCGCCAAAGCCCACGGTCACCAGGCGTTGCGGGTCGATTGGGAAATGTTCGACAAGGAAGCGCGCGACGCTTTCGGCGCGGCGTTCCGACAGCCAGAGATTGTAGGCGTCATCGCCCGAAGTGTCCGTGTGGCCCGCGATCAGGTAATGGTGCGGGCGCAGCGCCGAGGAGGCCAGCGCGTGCCCGAGCGCCGCCAGGTCCTCACGCGCGCGCCAGGTCAGCTCGTAGCTGTCGAGCGCGAAGTAGACCTGCAGGTCGATGCTGTGCTGAGGCACCACCCAGACCGTGCGTCCGCCGATCTGCACACCGCGTGCGGCCTCCTCTGCCGGGGCGGTGCTTTCCTGCTGGACCGGCGCCAGAGAGGTGATGATCTTCTGGATGTCCTCGGCTTGGTCTGCCTGCGCGGGGATGGCCGTCGCAATGGCCAAGCCCAGTCCGGAGAGCCATTTGGGGGCTTTGAGGTTCATGGGTTTTCTCCCTTCGATATGGCGGCGCGGGCGTCAGTTGCCGCGCAGGATGTCGGTGACGCCGCCGGAACTTGGCCCGTCGCCTGCCGGGGCGGGATGGCTTTCCACGGGCAGGGTGGCGGCGGGGTTGACGGGCGTTGCGACGGGTGTTGCCGCAGGCGCGGCGCCGGTGATCTCGCGCAGCAGGCCGGACTGTTGCAGGATCGCGCTCAACCGGGTGCTCCTGTTGAAGCTGCGGTCGTCATTTGGCGTCATGCCGCCGGAATGGTGCAGCGCGACGGGGCGCAGTTCACGGTCGAAGAGGATCGAGCCGGAACTGCCGGGCTGGGTGTCGCAGCGGTGGCGCAGGATGGGGCCGTCGTCCTGTTCGCGCAGGGCGAAACAGCGGAACCGCGTCATGACCTGTGGGCGGCCCAGCGGGTGATGGATCACCATGAGCGGATCGCCCGGATCGACGACGACACCCTCGATCAACAAGGGCAGGATATTCTGCGGCATGTCGGTCATCCGCACGAGGCTGAAATCCAGCACCGAATGCCAGTCAGCGGGATCGACGGAGAGATTGTAGCGTCGCGTGTCCCTGTCCCCCTGCACGAGGTAGCCGGTCAGGATCGAGGCGGCGAGCAGTTTGTGCGCACCGTCCTCGGGAATGCAGTGATGGTTGGTCAGGACCCAGCCACCGGGCAGGATCGCGCCGGTGCAGGTGACGAGGTCCCGCCCGCCACGGTCATTCTGTTCCAGCAGGTCGACGCGGCCGATGGCACCGGCCAGACGGCGGATCGGATCATCGGCGGGCAGTTCGCGGATCGGCTCGAACGCGCCGTCCTGTGCCGCGATATAGGCGCTGGCATTGCCGGTGCTTTCCAGGAAGACGAGATCGGTCTTGCCGTAGTCATCGGCGGAAAAGGTCGCCACCTGGGCCAGTGCCGGCGTCGTGGCCAGCGACAGTGCAAGGGCGCATGCGAGACGGAACATCCTGTGGGTCTTTCGATCTGCGGGAAATTGGGATGCGCCGAGGCACGGCGCATCCCTTTCGGCGACTGGGATCAACGGTTGCCCATCAACCCGATCTTTTGGATCTCGAAGCGGTTGCCCGACATCGCGATCCGGGCCTGAACGCCCATCGACTCGGCCATCAGGCGCAGGTTGCGGTTGAGCCGCGCCACGTCCGAGCAGGTTTCGTACCAGTAGTCCGCAGTGGTCATGGTCACGCGCACAGGGCGGTGGTGGTCATATCCCTTGAAGCCGGCCAGGTAGCCCTCGATCAGGGTCATTTCCTGCGGCTGGAACCCGGTGAAGGCCAGCGTGTAGGCGGTGGTCAGGCCGGTGCAGCCCGCGGGCGCCGGGACGACCGGCTGCTGCGCGACGGGAGGAGTCACGACAACCGGCTGCTGCGGCACGGGCTGTGGGCTGGCAGGCGAAAGCACGTCGAGTTTGGTGGCCAGGACGCGGCCCACCTCGGCGCCGATGGTCTTGGCCTCTTTGCCCACATGTTCCAGAACGCAGTCGCGGTTGCAGACACGCGGCAGCGAAGCGACCGGGATTTCGCCCGCGCCGGGGCCAAAGGCGACCTCGAAGTTGCCGAGGCTCTGCATGGTCTGAGCGTGCAGCATGCGGCCCGTGACCCGGATGCGCAGATCCAGCACGTCGGGGATATAGGGGTTCTGGTCGGCCGAGGCGTAGATCTGGATCGGCAGGATCACGTCGATCGGCACGTTGGGAACGCGCTGGGCCAAGGCGATCAGTTCGGCATCCGACCGGCGCACCCGGTTTGGATCGGTAAAGCCCATGATGACGCCGGTCTGGTCGTAGACGCGAAAGCCCATTGTCTGCATCTCGGTGATGACGGCGCGCAGCACGCGTTCGAACACGCGCGAATTGCCGGGCACCGTGTCCAGATCTGCGTCTTCGGGCACGGGCAGGATGTTGGGCTGGTCTCCGGCGTGGCTCGGAGCCGGAGCAAGGGAGAGCGCCAGAACAAGCGCAAGGCTCGCGAAGGCGCCCATCAGGGTCGTGGTCAGGGTTTTCATGTAGGGACTCCTCCAATGTGGTCCGGATTCCGCGCCGCGCCCGGAAAGGCGTGGCGCCAATTTTTCAGTGAAGAACGATGATGCGGCCGTCGGGCTGGACGATCACGCGGCCGGAGACCGGCAGGGCCGGGTCGCAGTCGATGCCCGGTTTGGGCGAGAAATCGTCGAGGTCCAGCGCCTTGCCGTCCGGGCTGACGACACCGGCGGGGCAGGGCGGCAGCGGCGGAACGTATTGCGCGCCGGTCCGGGGCGGCAGCACGGGTTGCGGTGACGGCTGCTTGTGCAGGTCGCTGGTCTGTGGCGCCGGTTGCGGCATGGGAACGGGCCGCGGAACCACCGGCTGCACCGTGTCGATCAGCGTGATCTCGACCCGCCGGTTTTCGGCGGCATGGGGATCGGCGGGATTGCGCGGATAGCGCTCGCCCCAGCCGACCACCTCCAGCCGCCACGAGGGGATCGAGTGATGACGCATCAGGTAGCGCTTGACCGCCCAGGCCCGGCGATAGGACAGGTCGACGTTGTAATCGTCCGGCCCGCGTGCATCTGTGTGACCGGCGATCAGGTAGCGGTTGTTCATCAACTGCGCCGACTGCAGCGCCTGGCCGATCAGGTCCAGGTCTCGCCGCGCGGGCGGCGTCAGGAAGGCGCTGTCATGGGCGAAATACACCGTCACGTCCAAGCTGTAGCCGTAGTTCAGGACGATGGGCCGCCGATCGATGATGATGGTCGTGGGCCGCCCAAGGATCACCGGCGGCAGGAACACATCCGGCAGGGGGTGCGTGACCACGGGTGGCGCTGCTGTCGGCGGTGTGGCGGGCTGACCGGCCATCGGCGCCAGCGACTTGATGATCGCGGTGACGCTGTCGGCCCGCGAGGTGTCCAGTTGCAGGGTTTCGGTATTGGTTTGCGCATGGGCCGCGGAAAAAGCTCCGACCGCGACGGCAAACAGAATGGATAGTCGTTTTCGGGTCTTGTGCATGTCGTCTCCCCCACGGCAATGCGTTGGACACCCGTCAAGGAAACCGTCTGATACTCGTACTGCACTGAAACCTGGGTGCCTGTGAGGTCAGCCTGTGCCAATCGGGACAGGGCGACCTTGAGGGAGATCAAGAAGCATGCGAATTTTGGAATATTGATGGGGTGCGGGCGGTTTCGGCCGAGGCCTCAGCTTCCGACGCCGTCCAGCCGTCCGGGCGGCCGATGAGGCAGCTACGGGGCCAGCAGCGCCTTGAACCCGGCGCGTGTCTTTGGCGCGTCGAAGGCGGCAAAGGTCTGCATGACACGGGCGCGTTCGGCATCCTGCCGCTGGTGCAGAACGGTGGTCAGCGCCCCTATGCTGCGGGCGATTTCCAGCTGACCATCATGATCGGTGTCCGCCAGCCTGCCGATGACGGCGGACAGGGCCTCCTGCTGGACGACGCTGTCGTTGAAATCGCCCAGGTTGTCCTGAAGTTTCTTCAGCGCCTTGATGAGGCGTTTCATCTCTGACTTGCCAAAGAGCGGGGCAAAGAACTCCATCAGGTAGCGCAGTTTCTTGCACTGGATGCGCAACTGGTGGATTTCCGCGTCCGGCGTGTCCGCGTCGATCGCACGCGCGATCTTGCGAACCTTGCGATAGCGCTTCCGGATCAGGCGCTGAGCGTAGTCCCTGGCGGGGTGATCAGCCTCGTCTCCCTGGGCCAGACGCTCTTGCGGATTGGCAAAGAGATCCTGCAGGGCCGTAATCTCGGCGGCGTATGTCTCGCTACGGAGATGGTGGCAGAGCGCGTCATGGGCGGCATGGCGTTCCTTTGTGAAATGGTCGAACAGGAGGCCGACGCCGGGGCGCAGGCTCTCGGGAACCATCTGAATGTAGCGGGGGCGTTCGATCAGGTAGACGTCCAGGTCACGCAGGGGACCCGTGACAGACATGAGGGCCGAAAACCGCGCCTTGAGGTCCGCGACCTGTTCGGGGCTGTAGACGCCCTTGAACAAGGACAGGACAGAACGGATCTTGCGCAGGGCGACACGGTAGTCATGCAGGAACTCGCTGTCGTGATCGTCGATGATGCCCGGTTCGTTGGCGCGGGCAACAGGCAGGTGCGCGGCGATGATCGCCGAAGCCGCGTCAAAGGCCGGCGTGTCCGGCGAGAACGGGACATCCGGTTTGGGCTGATAGGCGGTCACGCCGGGGGCAAGTGTTTCGAGCGCCTCGCGCGGTGTACAGAAGGACGGCGCGGATCGCAGGTGTTTCAGAATCCGCTTGTAGTGGCCTTTCTGGCCGGACAGGGGGCGCAGCCTTATCAGGCTGACCTGGCGCCCGCCCTCCGCTGTCAGGAGGCGAATATGGCCGTGACACAATAGCCTGTCCTTGGCGTCGCGCAGGGCAACGTCCTGTGCCCCCATCTCTGCCGCAACAAGCTCGAGGAGTTTGCGCAGCGGCGATATGTTTTTGGCAAGAATGCCGGTCACGGCACCTCTTGGCATCTCGTCGATGAAGCCGTGCTGCGCGCTGTCCTGCCGAGTCTCGGTTCCACTAGCGTCCAGCAGTGTCAGGGTGTCCTCCGCCGCAACAAGAAGCATCCCGCCATGCGCCAGTTCCGTGTCGAAGGTGTCGGCCAGCACGGCTGGTGCCCGTGTCTCGTGGCCGAGGGCCGAGACGCGGCAATCACCGGCCAGCGTGGCGCGGAGATCGCCCTGGAACAGCAGGGTTTTCGGTTCGGTCTTGCTCATCGCGCCCCGGTGGTCTGGTTTTGGGTTTTGTCGGTTGCTCTTGTGGTGGACAGACTGACACAGAAGCGCGTCCTGGTGAACGGGGGGCTGCGCCAGGGTTCAGAATTGGGGTCGATGTGTCTAGGTCTGCGCACCGGGCCGTTTCTGGGGTTTTATCGGATTGCCCTTGCCCGCGGCCTCTGCAAACCTCTGCAGCGGGGCGACCGACGACGCGTGCCCCGGCTTTGGGCACCCGGATTGGATTGCGGTGGTCGGGAGAAAGGAACCTGGTGAATGATGATCTCGCCCGAATACTGCCTTGTCATGGCGCGCTACAACGCCTGGCAGAACCGGCAGGTGAAACATGCCTTCGCAGCGTTGGACGAGGCAGAGCTGGGCCGGGACCGCAAGGCGTTTTTCGGGTCGATCCTCGGGACGGCGAACCACCTGCTGTGGGGCGACATGATCTGGATGTCGCGCCTTGCCGGCACCGCGCGCCCCGAAGGCGGGATCAAGGAAAGCCCGAGGTTGACCGCCTCACGGAGTGAATGGGAAATCGCCCGCTTCCGCACGGATGCCGAGATCCTGCTTTGGGCGGAACGGCTGCGGGCGGTGGATCTGGCGGGGGAACTGTCGTGGTACTCCGGCGCGGTTGGGCGCAACGTGTCGAAACCCATGTCGCTCTGTGTGACGCATATGTTCAACCACCAGACCCACCATCGCGGCCAGGTTCACGCCATGCTGACCGCAGCCGGTGTCGCGGCACCGGTGAGCGACCTGGCCTTCATGCCGGAAGAGGGCCCCTGGCTGTGACGGGCGGGCCGGACGGACGCTGTTTCGCCTGACGGCGAAAGACGCCCCGCCCGCCGTCCCGGAGGGGCGGTGCGAAACGAGAAACAGGGAAGGGAGTGACCCATGTTCAAGGCGATGGTTGTCGACAAGGACGAAGAGAGCGGCAAGACCACCGCTGCGGTTCGGGAGATCGGTCTGCAAGACCTGCCCCATGCCGAGGTGACGGTGGCGGTGGAATATTCGACCGTCAACTACAAGGACGGGCTGTGCATCGGGCCGGGCGGCGGGCTGGTCCGAAAGTACCCGCATGTGCCGGGTATCGATTTCGCCGGCACGGTCGAAGAGTCGTCGGACGATCGCTACAAGCCGGGTGACAAGGTCGTTCTGACCGGCTGGCGTGTCGGAGAGGCGCATTGGGGCGGCTATGCGCAAAAGGCGCGGGTCAAGGCCGACTGGCTGGTGCCGCTGCCCGAGGGGCTGGACACGCGCGCGGCGATGGCAGTCGGCACCGCCGGGCTGACCGCCATGCTGGCGGTCATTGCGCTGGAGGATCACGGGCTGGAGCCGGGTCACGGGCCGGTCCTGGTGACGGGCGCCGCGGGCGGCGTGGGTTCTGTTGCGACAGCGATCCTGGCGCGGCTGGGCCACGAGGTGGCCGCTGTCACCGGGCGTCCCGAACAGGAGGAGTACCTGCGCGGCCTTGGCGCGACGCAGATCGTCCCACGCGACGACTTGTCCGAAGTCACCCGCAAGCCGCTGGAAAGCGAGCTATGGGCAGGCTGTGTCGATGCGGTGGCGGGCGCCATGCTGGGCCGGGTGCTGAAACAGATGAAATACGGCACATCCGTCGCGGCCATCGGCCTTGCCGGGGGCGCGGCGATCGAAGGGGCGCTCATCACGCCCTTCATCCTTCGGGGTGTCAACCTTTTGGGGATCGACAGCGTGATGCAGCCCTATGACAACCGCGTCCGGGCCTGGCAGCGCATTGCGCGCGATCTGCCGATGGACAAGCTGGAGACAATGGTTCAGCCTGCGACCCTGTCGGATCTTCCGCACCTGGGCCGCGACATTCTCGAGGGCCAGGTCAAGGGACGCGTAGTGGTGGACGTGAACGCATGAGCTATGACGATCAGAACATCTTTGCCAAGATCCTGCGGGACGAGATCCCCTCGACCCGGGTCTACGAGGACGCGGAAACGCTATGCTTCATGGACATCTTTCCGCGGGCCGACGGTCATTGCCTGGTGATCCCGAAGACACCCTGCCGCAACCTCCTCGACGCCTCTGGCGAGCAAATGGCCAGCGCCATGGCGACGACGCAGAAGGTGGCAAATGCCGCGATGTCGGCGCTGGGCGCGGATGGGATCACTGTCCAGCAGTTCAACGAGGGGCCGGGCGGGCAGGAGGTCTTTCACCTGCATTTCCACATCCTGCCGCGGTGGGAAGGTGTCGCGCTGCGGCCTCCCGGTCAGCAGGGGGACATGGCGAAGATCGCGGAAATCGCCGGGAAACTGCGCAAGGCCCTGAATTGAAGCGCATGCCATGAGCCGCGCACGCCTGGGCTTGCGCTGCCCGTTACAGCCCCGCCTCCGGATTTCGGTGGCGGGGCTAATTTTCTGATTTGGCATCATTTTTTCGACCCCGGATGTCGCTTTTGGTCCGTCGAGTGTCTTGATGATTTGTCCTCACCTGTGTTTCCGGGTTAGGCTTTGAAGGTCGAGACGCCGTGCAGGTTGTCATGGACGTGCAAGTGCCGGATGGCCGTTCCGCTCAGAACGCGCGCTTCCGGCAAAAAATCAAAGGGAGTGGGACGTGTTCAAACGGATCATGGTGCCGGTCGACCTCAAGCATGCCGATCGCCTCGAAAAGGCGTTGGGCTGCGCGGCCGATCTGGCACGACACTACGAGGCGACGCTGGTCTACGTCGGCGTGGCGGCGGCGACGCCAAGTTCCATCGCGCATACGCCGGAGGAATTCGCCAAGAAACTGAAGGAGTTCGCCGAGGATCACGGCAAGGACTACGGCATCGCGGTCGAATCGCATGCCGTGACCAGCCATGATCCCACGATCGACCTCGATCCGACGCTGTTGCAGGCGGTGGACGATACGGGTGCGGACCTCGTCATCATGGCGAGCCACATTCCGAACATCACCGACTACATCTGGCCGTCGAACGGCGGAACAGTCGCCGGGCACGCCAAGGTGTCCGTCATGGTGGTGCGTTGAGCGTCCGGGGACGACGCCGACGCACGCTCGTGAAGAAGGAAACGCAAGAACAGGGAGCCAAACATGGCTGATACCACAGAGGGTCAGGGGATACCCGAACCGGAGGGTGCCTCTGACATCATCGAGACCGATTACGAAATCGGTCAGGACAACATCGAGACGCAGGTCGGTCCATTTCCGATCGACATTCACAACCCGGTCTTCATGATCTCGGGTCTGAGCGTCGTCGTCTTCGTGATATATGCCTTGCTGGCGCCGACACAGGCGGGCGAGTTCTTCGGCTGGTTGCGCCCGGCGCTGACCAGCACCTTCGACTGGTTCTTCCTGTCGGCGGCCAACATCTTCGTCATCTTCTGCCTCCTGCTGATCGTGACGCCCCTAGGGTCGGTCAGACTGGGCGGTGCGAACGCAACGCCGGACTACGGCTATCCCGGCTGGTTCGCGATGCTGTTTGCCGCCGGCATGGGCATCGGGCTGATGTTCTTCGGCGTTCTGGAGCCGGCCTACTACTTCGGCACACCCTGGGGAGACGAGCCTCTGGGTGTGGTCCGGCCGTTTGCCGAGGATGGGACCCTGATCCAGGAAAACGTGCAGGAAGCCCGCCGCATGGCGCTGGCTGCCACGTCCTATCACTGGGCGTTGCATCCCTGGGCGATCTACGCGGTCGTGGCCCTGTCGCTGGCGCTGTTCTCCTACAACAAGGGTCTGCCGCTTTCGATCCGCTCGGCCTTCTACCCGATCCTCGGTGATCGTGTCTGGGGCTGGTGGGGCCATCTCATCGACACGCTCGCGGTCTTTGCCACGCTGTTCGGCCTGGCGACCTCGCTTGGCCTGGGCGCGCAGCAGGCGAATGCCGGCCTGGAATTCGTCTATGGCGTTCCGAACAACATCACGGTGCAGGTGATCCTGATCTGCGGCATCACGGCAGTCGCCCTCGTGTCGGTCCTGCGTGGCCTCGACGGCGGTGTGAAAGTGCTGTCCGAGATCAACATGGTCATCGCGGCGGCCCTGCTTGTCTTCGTGCTGTTCGCGGCGGGTGCGGTCAGCATCCTCGGTGAATTCGTCTCGGGCATCGGCGCCTATTTCCGCGAGGTCATTCCGCTGTCGAACCCGATCGGGCGGACCGATGACGGCTACCGCGAAGGCTGGACCGCCTTCTACTGGGCCTGGTGGATCAGCTGGTCGCCCTTCGTCGGCATGTTCATCGCCCGCGTGTCGCGTGGCCGCACGGTGCGCGAGTTCATCACCTGCGTCCTGATCATCCCCAGCTTCGTCTGCGTGTTCTGGATGGCCGTGTTCGGCGGCGCCGCGATCAACGACATGATCGCCAACGTCGACGCTTCGGCGGTCAAGGCGAACGTGATCGACAACTACGCACCTGAACTGTCGCTGTTTGCGATGCTGGACAGCCTGCCGCTGGCGGCGGTCACCTCGACCATCGGGATCATCCTGGTGATCGTGTTTTTCGTGACCTCGTCGGACTCGGGTTCGCTGGTCATCGACACGATCACCGCGGGCGGCAAGGTCGACGCGCCGGTGCCGCAGCGGGTGTTCTGGTGCACCTTCGAGGGGCTTGTCGCGATCGCGCTGCTGATCGGCGGGGGCCTGACGTCCTTGCAGGCGATGGTGATTTCGACGGGTCTGCCGTTCACCATCGTGCTTCTGCTGATGTGCTTTGCCATCTGGAAGGGTCTGAGCTCGGAACGGGCCAACACCTGATCCGGACATCGGACGACGGAAAGGCCGCGGCATCGCCGCGGCCTTTTTCGTTTCGGCATCACCCGGGGCGGGTTGACGCCGGGCGCCGCAGGCGATTTCTGTCGGGGTCCAGAGGCTGGAGAGTATCATGCTGGATATCGATTTCGTGCGGGCGCAGTTCCCCGCCTTTTCGGAACCTTCGTTAAAGGGGCTCGCCCATTTCGAGAATGCCGGCGGGTCCTACGCCTGCCAGCAGGTGATCGACCGGCTGACGCGGTTTTATACCGAACGCAAGGTGCAGCCCTATGGCCCCTTTGCCGCCAGTGCGGCGGCGGGCGCCGAGATGGACGAGGCCCGCAGCCGGTTGGCCGCGCTTCTGGGCATCGACACCGACGAGCTGAGCTTCGGCCCCTCGACCACCCAGAACACCTACGTCCTTGCGCGCGCCTTCCGGCAGTTCATGCAATCCGGAGAGGCGATCGTCGTCACCAACCAGGACCACGAGGCAAATTCAGGGCCTTGGCGGCGGCTGGAGGCCGAAGGCATCGAGATCCGTGAATGGAAGATCGACCCGGACACGGGGCACCTCGATCCCGAGGCGCTGGAGCCGCTACTGGACGAGAAGGTGCGGCTGGTCTGTTTTCCGCATTGCTCCAACGTCGTCGGAGAGATCAACCCGGTGACGGAAATCACCGCCCGCGCGCATGCGGCGGGGGCCTTTGTCTGCGTCGACGGGGTCAGCTATGCCCCGCATGGCTTTCCGGATGTGGGCGAGCTGGGGCCGGACATCTACCTGTTTTCCAGCTACAAGACCTATGGACCGCACCAGGGGATCATGGTGATCCGCCGCACACTGGCCGAGGCGTTGCCGAACCAGGCGCATTTTTTCAACGGCGATGTGCTGACCAAGAAGTTCACGCCCGCGGGGCCAGATCATGCCCAGGTGGCAGCCTGTGCAGGCATGGCGGACTACGTCGATGCTCTGGCGGCGCATCACGGCTGCACCGCGCATGACCTGCATGACCTGATGCGCGGGCATGAAACCCGGCTGCTGCAGTCCCTGCTGGACGCGGTTTCGGGGCGCAACGGTATCCGCCTGCTGGGGCCGCGCGACGCGACCAACCGCGCGCCGACAGTGGCCTTGGCCCTGCCAGGTCCGGCCGACGCCGTGGCCGCAGAACTGGCCAAGCACGGGATCATGGCCGGGGGCAGCGATTTCTACGCGGTGCGCCCCTTGCAGGCGATGGGGATCGACCCGGCGCGCGGGGTTTTGCGCCTGTCCTTCGTCCATTACACCAGCGAGGAAGAGGTGGCCAAGCTGATCGAGGCGCTCGACGCGGTTCTCTGATCCGGGGGTTGCCCTTTGGCGGTTCGCGCTATGTCGCATCCGGCAAGCCAGTGAAGGAGCGCGCCTTGTCCGACACCTCTCCCGTCCTCCTTTGGATCCGGCGCGACTTGCGCCTGTCCGATCATCCGGCACTGGATGCCGCCTGCAAGGCCGGGCGTCCGGTGATCCCGGTCGTGATCCGCGATGCGGTGATGGATGGCTTGGGCGCCGCGCCGAAATGGCGGATGGGACTCGGCATCGATCACCTTGCACAACGGCTGGAGGACAAGGGGACGCGGCTGGTGCTGCGGTCGGGCGATCCGGTGAAGGTGCTGAGGGCTCTGGTGGAGGAAACCGGGGCAGGGGCGGTCTACTGGATGCGGGCCTATGACCCGGCCAGCGTGGATCGCGACAAGGCCGTGAAATCCGCGCTGCAGGAAACCGGTATCGAGGCCACCAGCTTTGCCGGACACCTGATGTTCGAACCCTGGACCGTCGAGACGAAACAGGGCGGCTTTTACAAGGTCTTCACGCCGTTCTGGAAGGCGGTTCGGGGGCTGGATGTGGCAGCGCCTCTGCCGACGCCGGGCCGGATCCCGGCGCCGGATACATGGCCCAAGGGCGAAGACCTGGAGGATTGGGCTCTGGGCGCGGCCATGCGGCGCGGCGCGGATGTGGTGCGCCCCTGGGTACAACTGGGCGAAGACGCCGCGCAGGGCAGGCTGGGGGCCTTCATCGCCGAGAAGGTGTCCGCCTATGGCGAGACCCGCGATCTCCCATGGACCGACGGCACCTCTTGCCTGAGCGAGAACCTGGCTCTGGGCGAAATCACCCCGCACCAATGTTGGCACGCCGGGCGGCGTGCGATGGAGGATGGCAAGAAGGGCGCCGAGATCTTTCTGAAGGAACTGGTCTGGCGCGAATTTGCCTACCACCTGATGTGGCACACGCCACATCTGCTGGAGAGCAACTGGCGCGAGGAATGGGAGGCCTTTCCCTGGAACGAGGACGAGTCCCGCCCCGAGGTCATCGCCTGGAAGCAAGGGCGCACGGGCATTCCCTTTGTGGATGCGGGCATGCGCGAGATGTACGTTACAGGACGGATGCACAACCGTGCCCGGATGATCGTCGCCTCTTACCTGACCAAGCACCTGCTGACGCATTGGAAGATCGGGATGCGCTGGTTCGAGGATTGCCTGATCGACTGGGATCCGGCGTCCAACGCGATGGGCTGGCAGTGGTCGGCCGGGTCCGGGCCGGATGCCACGCCCTATTTCCGGGTCTTCAATCCCGTCACCCAGCGCGACAAGTTCGATCCGAAGAAAAAATACATCGAGCGCTGGATCGCGGAAGGCCGCCGACACCCGTCCGAAGAGGCGTTGAGCTATTTCGATGCCGTTCCGGTCAGTTGGGGGCTATCGAATGATGACCGCTATCCCGATCCTGTGGTGGCGGTTGACGAAGGGCGCAAACGCGCCCTCGCGGCCTACGAAAACCGCGGGTTCTGACGCGGTGCCGGGTGTCTCAGTTTGTCACGCCGCCCATGCGGTCCATTTTGACCCAGCCGCTGGAATTGCCGGCATAGGCGATCTTGCAGACCGGCTTGGCATCGGAACATGTCTCGACATAGCCGCCCTCGCCAGGGGCGAGCGTGCCCACCTTCTGCGTGAACTCGACATCGCTGTAGACCGCGATGGGCAGGGCGGACATGTTGAAGTAGGGGATGTCGCGCGCCACGTTGCGTTCCCAGGATCCACCGGAAACCGGCTTGGGCTGCACTTCGCGGACGGGTTCGGACAGGGTCATGGCGGGTCGCGCCTGCGGAGCTTTGGTCTCTCCCTTTTCGAGGCCGACCATACTCATCATCTTGCCGCATCCAGAGGCTGCGAGGACCATGAGGCACACCACCACCAATTGATTCTTCATCTGTCATCTCCCGTTTTGAGGGAACGTATCGCTCCGGACTGATACCAGAAAACACCATGTTGAAGAAAATCCAAAGCACAAATCCTTGCCACAGGTGGTTTGGGCCATAAACTTCGATAAAATATCGGCTTCTCGAAAGAAACTTATGCTGTTGACAGACTTCCAGGGGCAGGCGGGGTTGCCCAGGTATTTCGCGCGGGTCTTCGACATGGCCCGTGGTATGGGCTGCGGCCGGCTGGATTTCGTGCTGGGTGACGGGCGCGTGTTTCGCGCCGAGGGACGTGTGCCTGGCCCGGTTGCCGAATTGCACCTGCACCACGACGATATCTTTGCCCGCCTGATCCGCGAAGGCGACCTCGGGTTTTGCGAGGCCTATCTTGACGGCTGGTGGTCCACCCCGGACCTGATGGCCTTCCTGGACCTCGTGCATGCCAACGAAGAGATGTTCGACGGCTATCCCGGCGGCGGGGTGGTACGCATGTGGGAGCGGTTCCGGTTCTGGCTGCAATCGAATTCCAGGCGGCAGGCGAAAAAGAACATCGCCCACCATTATGATCTGGGAAACGAATTCTACGGCCTGTGGCTGGACGATACTATGACCTATTCCTCGGCCCTGTTCCGCACCGGGCAGGAGAGCCTGGAAAAAGCGCAAGAGCAGAAGTACGCCTCGATGATCGACCAGATGGGGGCACAGCCCGGCGATCATGTTCTGGAAATCGGCTGTGGCTGGGGCGGTTTCGCCGAATACGCCGCCAAGGAGCGCGGACTGCGCGTGACCGGGCTGACCATCAGCCAGGAGCAGTATGCCTATGCGCGTGAACGGATCGCCAAGGCCGGTCTGTCTGACCGCGTGGAACTGAAATTGCAGGATTACCGGGACGAGCGCGGCCGCTATGACGGCATTGCCTCGATCGAGATGTTCGAGGCCGTGGGCGAGAAATACTGGCCCACCTATTTCGAGACCGTGCAGGCGCGCCTCAAGCCCGGCGGCCACGCCACGCTGCAGATCATCACCGTGCAGCACAAGCGGTGGGAGATCTATCGCCGGGGTGTGGACTTCATCCAGAAATACATCTTTCCCGGCGGGATGCTGCCCTCTCCCGAGGTGCTGCGCGCCGAGGTCGAGCGTGCCGGCCTGCAGGTGGTGCGCAGCCTGGAATTCGGCGAGAGCTATTCCCAGACCCTGCGCCGCTGGCACGAGACCTTCAACGACCGCTGGGAAGAGATTGCCGAAATGGGGTTCGATGCGCGGTTTCGCCGGATGTGGAATTTCTACCTGGCCTCTTGCGCGGCGACCTTTCACAGCGGTAACTGTGACGTGACCCAGATCACCATCGCAAAGCCCGCCTGACTGATGCCCAACGCCGCGAAACTGATTGCCGCCCTTGGCCTCGCGGCGCTGGGTTGGATCGTCTCGGACATGATCAAGCCGCTGGTGCCCTTCAGCGTCAATTTCGGCTGGTTCAACTACGTCAACGCAGCGATCGGTGTGCTGGTCGGCTGGATTTTCCTTGGACCCCGCTCGGGGCAGGGCATCACATCGGCGATCAACAACGGCATCACCGCCGCCATTGTCATGGTGATCGTGGGCCTGTTCGTGCAGGGCGTGAACGAGATGGTGCGCTTGTCCTTCGCCCGCCGTTACGACTCGCCCTTCGAGGCCATAGCGGCGATTTTCGAGATCAGCCTGGACTACGGGATGATCCTTCTCGACATGCAGGTGGTCCTGGCGCTGCTGGTCGGCGGTATCGTCGCCGCGCTTTTTGCCGAGACCATGGGCAGACGCTGGAGTTAATCTTGTCAGACCTGTTTTTTTACGGAACGCTGCGGCACCTGCCGCTGCTGGAATTGGTTTTGGGCCATGCGCCCGAGGTCGAACCGGCGCAATTGCCGGATCATGCGGTGCTCTGGGCCGATGGACAGGCCTTTCCGATGATCGTGGCCCAGCCGGGCGCGCGGGCCGAAGGGGTGCTGTTGCGCGGGGTCAGCGACGCGGACCGCGCCGCGCTGGATTACTACGAGGGCGGCTTTGCCTACGAGTTGCGCCCCGTGACGGTCGAAACCGCGGCGGGCCCTTGCGCGGCAGAGGTCTTTTTCCCTGTATCGGAGGACCGCTGGCAACCGGGGGCGCCCTGGTCGCTGGACGATTGGCTGGATCGCTGGGGCGAGGTGACAATGCGCGCCGCGCGGGAGGTCATGGACCGGCGCGGTGCCTACGCAGCGCAAGAGGTGGCGGGGATGTTGCCATTCTTCCGCGCGCGGGCCTGGGCCAATGAAATCGCGGCAGAGGGTGCGCCACAGACGCTGCGCCGGGCAAGCGGTCTGGAGGATATCGATTACCAGGGGCTGCGCGGGCAGCCCTTTCGCGGTTTTTTCCGGATCGATCCGTTCCGCTTGCGCTATCGCCGGTTTGACGGCGAGTGGAGCGCGCCGCTGGAACGGGAGTGCTTCATTGCTTTTGACGTTGCCCTTGTGTTGCCCTACGACCCGGTGCTGGACAAGGTGCTGCTGATCGAACAGATGCGCTTTGGCCCGATCCACCGGGGCGACCCGGCCCCCTGGGTGCTGGAGGCCGTGGCCGGCGTCGTCGACGCGGGCGAAAGCCCCGAGGAGGCGGCCCGGCGCGAGACCATCGAGGAAGCCGGGCTGGAGGTGAGCGCCCTGCTGCCGGCCTGCAAGGGCTATGCCTCACCCGGGTACACGACGGAATTCTACCACGCGTTCGTGGGGCTTTGTGACCTGTCCGGTCGTGAAAAGGGGATCGGCGGGCTGGACGAAGAGCACGAGGACATCCGCAGCCATGTCGTTACCTTGGATCACGCGATGGAGTTGATCGAGACCGGCGAGATCAACGCCTTGCCGCTGGCGATGCTGGTCAACTGGGTTGCGGCACGGCGGAGCGACCTGCGCGCGGGGCAGGTTGCACAAGCGTGAGGACACGCGGAGTGGCCCGGATTCAACGGGTTACAGGGGGGAATTGCGGAGGGCTGCCTTCGGCTGGTTGCCATGCTCCGACCTCGGTTCCAGCCGCGCGCCTTTGGTGTGCCGCCAGCCATGGCCCCGGCGCCGGCTGGCGCGGCTGTGATCAGCGCGCCGCTGCGTCTTGAGTTCCCCCGACCTCGGCCCTACACCAATGGGAACACGTTTCGGAAAGGACACGTCATGCGCAAATCGCAGGACCTCGCACAGGCTGTCGGGCAGACGCCGCTGATCAAGCTTCGCAAGGCATCGGAGCTGACTGGGTGCGAGATCTGGGGCAAGGCGGAATTCATGAACCCGGGCCAGTCGGTCAAGGATCGCGCGGCGCTCTACATCATCAAGGACGCCATCGCGAAGGGCCAGCTTGCGCCGGGCGGCACCATCGTCGAAGGCACCGCCGGCAACACCGGGATCGGCCTGGCGCTGGTGGGCGCCTCGATGGGGTTCAGGACCGTCATCGTCATGCCAGAGACGCAGAGCCAGGAAAAGAAGGACATGCTGCGTCTCGCAGGGGCCGAGCTGGTGCTGGTCCCCGCCGCTCCCTACAAGAACCCCAACAACTATGTCCGCTACTCCGGCCGGCTGGCCGAGAAGCTGGCCGCCAGCGAGCCCAACGGTGCGATTTGGGCCAACCAGTTCGACAACGTGGCCAACCGCCAGGCCCATATCGAGACCACCGGACCGGAAATCTGGGAACAGACGGGCGGCAAGGTCGATGGCTTCGTTTGCGCGGTGGGCTCTGGCGGGACGGCCGCGGGCGTCGGCATGGCGCTGCAGCCCAAGGGCGTGAAATGCGGGATCGTAGATCCGATGGGGTCGGGCATCTACAGTCTCTACAAGACCGGCGAGGCCAAGCCCGAAGGCAGCTCGATTTCCGAAGGGATCGGCCAGGGGCGGATCACCGCCAACCTCGAGGGGTTCAAGCCCGATTTCCTGACCCAGGTCAGCGACGAAGAGGCCCTGCCCATCGTGTTTGACCTGCTGGCCGAAGAGGGCCTCTGCATGGGGGGATCGACGGGCATCAACGTTGCCGGCGCGATCCACATGGCCCGCGAGATGGGGCCGGGGCACACGATTGTCACCGTGCTTTGCGACTATGGCACGCGCTACCAGTCTAAGCTGTTCAACCCGGATTTCCTGCGCGACAAGGGCCTGCCGACCCCGCCCTGGATGACGCGTGGACCGTCCAGCATTCCCGGTGTATTCGAGGACGCATGACCTCTACTTCCCGTTTCTTGATGCGGGCGCTGACTGCGCTCGCCCTATCGCTTTTCCTGTGGACAACCGCGGCGCTGGCCCAACAGGCCATCACGCCCGACTATTCCGCATGGGACACAATCGCCACCCGTGCCGAGTCGATGATCGACGCCGAGCGCGCCTCTGATGACCGGCTAGAGACGCTGCGCGCGCAGGTGGCTGACTGGCGTGAGCAATTCCTGGCCGCGCAGAACGCCAATGCCTCGCGTATCCAGACCCTGGAGGCCCAGCTCAACGCGCTCGGCCCTGAACCGGAAGATGGTACCGAGACGGCTGAAATCTCGGAACAGCGGGCGCTGCTGAACCAGCAACTTGCCCAGCAGCGGGCGCCGGTCCTGAGGGCCGAGGCCGCCTATTCCCGCGCCGACGCTATCATCGGTGGGATCGACCGGATCATTCGGGAACGACAGGCTGATGAGCTGCTGGAATTCGGGCCGTCACCGCTGAACCCGGTGCACTGGCCCGGGGCTCTTCAGAATGTCCAGACCACCTTTGTCACGCTTTGGCAGGAGATCGTGCAGAACGTCAGCACCCCTGCCAACCGCCGGGCGGCGCTGCAGAATGCGCCCAGCGTGCTTTTGTACATGGTGATCGGCATCATGCTGATCGCGCGGGGCCAGTACTGGGCGCGCGCCGGCGTGGACAAGCTGCGGGCAGGCACGCGGCGCGGCACCGGGGTGTTCCGGTTCCTCGTCTCTCTCGGGCATATCCTGCTGCCCTACCTGGGGGTTGTCGCCCTGTTGCAGGGTGTTGCCGCAACGGGTTTCGCCATCGACGAATGGAACGTGCTGCTGAACAAGCTGCCGCTCTGGGCGGCGATGCTGTTCGGCATTCGCTGGCTGGCAGACCAAGCTTTCAACAAGGATGACGAGGTGGCGGCGGTGCCGCTCCCGGCAGAGGAACGGCCCAAGGCACGGCGCCTGTCGAACCTGCTGGCCGTGCTCTACGTTCTCGAATCCCTTGTCGCCACGCTGATCGAGCTGGACGGCTATTCGCCCGAGACCACGGCCGTGGTGCAATTCCCGGTCCTTGTTCTGGCGGGCTTTCTGCTGTTCCGCCTTGGCCGCTTGCGCAACGACGCGGCAATGGTCGGATCCGAGGCGGCCCGCGACGAAGGCGCCGGGGATTTCCGCCTGCGCTTTGCCAAGCTGCTGGGCCGGATCACCCAGATCGTGGGTGTCGTCGGCCCGATCATGGCGGCCATCGGCTATTTCAAGGTGGGCGAGGCGCTGGTTTACCCGACCATCGCGACACTGGCCCTTGTCGGCCTGGTCATCGTTCTGCAGCGTTTCATCAACAACCTGTACGAACTGATCCTGGGCCGCCAGCCGGACCACTCCGAGAGCCTGCTGCCGGTGCTGGCAGGATTCGTACTGTCGCTGGCCGCACTGCCTCTGCTTGCGCTGATCTGGGGCGCACGCGTGGCCGACCTGACAGAGATCTGGGCCCGCGCGCAGGAGGGGATTTCCCTGGGCGACACCCGCATCTCGCCGACCTCGATCATCGTTGTGGTGCTGGTCTTTGCCGCCGGCTACATGCTGACCCGGCTGATGCAGGGGGCGCTGCGCTCCTCCGTCCTGCCCAAGACCAAGATGGATCAGGGTGCGCAAAACGCCATCGTCTCCGGCGTGGGCTATGTCGGTGTCTTCCTGGCGGTCATCATCGCGGTTACGGCCGGGGGGCTGGACCTGTCCTCGCTTGCGATCGTCGCCGGTGCGCTGTCCGTCGGTATCGGTTTCGGCCTGCAGAACATCGTGTCGAACTTCGTTTCGGGGATCATCCTGCTGATCGAACGTCCCATCGGCGAAGGAGACTGGATCGAGGTCAACGGCACCCACGGGATCGTCAAGGACATCTCTGTCCGCTCGACCCGGCTGGAGACCTTCGACCGCTACGACATGATCATCCCGAATGCGGATTTGGTTTCCGGAACGGTATCGAACTACACTCGTGGCAATTCCCTGGGCCGGATCATCATCGACGTGGGCGTGGCCTACGGCACCGATACGCGCAAGGCCGAGCGTATCCTGCTGAACGTCGCGCGTCAGCACGACATGGTCCTGATGAACCCGGCGCCGGCGGTCGATTTCATGGGCTTTGGTGCGGACTCGCTGGATTTCCGTATCCGGGCGATCCTGTTCGACGTCGGGCAGGGTCTGGCGGTCAAGACAGAGATGCGCCACCAGATCGTCGAGGAATTCGCCCGCGAGGGTATCGAGATTCCCTTTGCGCAGCGCGATCTGTGGTTGCGCAATCCGGAGGTTCTGGCCGATGCGGTCGAAAGCCGCTGGACCGCATCGCAGGACCGGGATGCTCAATCGGGACAGCACCGTTCGTCAGAGCGCAAGTCCAACGCCGTCATGGGGGATGAACGCGCGGACGACGACGGAGAAGATGCATGAGCGAGGATCTGCTCTACCGCGAGGACCCTTACCTGCGCGATGCCCCCGCCGAGGTCGTGTCCCTGACCGACGAGGGTGGCATCGTGTTGTCGCGGTCTCTCTTCTATCCGACCGGCGGTGGCCAACCCGGCGACAGCGGCTGGCTGGAATGGGATGGCCGCACGCTGGAGATCGCGACCGCGGTCAAGGGCGAGGGGGGCACCTCTGTGCTTGTGCCTGCCGAACCTGCGAAATTGCCGGCGGTCGGGACGAAGCTCGTGCAGATGCTGGACTGGGAAAGGCGCCACAAGCACATGCGCATCCATACCGCGCTGCATCTCTTGAGCGTGGTGATCCCCTTGCCGGTGACAGGCGGGCAGATCGGGGCCGGGACCGGGCGTCTTGATTTCAAGATGCCCGAACCGCCACAGGACCGCGACGCGGTCGAAGAGGCCTTGAACCGCCTGGTGGACCGCGACCTGGAAGTGACGGAGGGCTGGATCACCGAGGCGGAACTGGACGCACGACCGGAACTGGTCAAGACGATGTCCGTGCAGCCTCCGCGCGGTGCGGGCCGGATCCGGCTGGTCCGGATCGGGTCGGGCAGCGAGCAGGTGGACCTTCAGCCCTGCGGTGGCACCCATGTCGCGCGCACCGGGGAGATCGGCGCACTGAAGCTGGGCAAGATCGAGAACAAGGGAAAGCAGAACCGGCGCGTGGCCATCGCACTGGCGTGATTGCGCGTGTGCGCGGTTGCGGAAATGACCGCTTCAGCGCGTTTCCACTTGGCTTTGGTCCGGTTGTCGGCGGTCCGGGGCGGGGCGCCGTCAGCGTTTCTTGATCGGCACGCCGTATAGCTCCATGCGGTGCCCCTTGAGCCGGTAGCCCAGCTTTTCCGCGATCTTCTCCTGCAGAGCCTCGATCTCCGGGTCGACGAACTCGATCACCTCACCACTGCTGAGGTCGATCAGGTGATCGTGGTGTTCGCGTTCCGCGTCTTCGTACCGGGCACGGCCATCGCCGAAATCCACCCTTTCGAGAATCCCGGCTTCTTCGAACAGCTTGACCGTGCGGTAGACCGTGGCAATCGAGATATTGGGATCGCGCGCCGAAGCGCGGGCATAGAGATCTTCCACGTCCGGGTGATCCGTTGCGCGTTCCAGCACCTCGGCGATGGTCCGGCGCTGGTCGGTCATGCGCAGGCCCTTGGCGGTGCAGCGGTCTGAAATGCTATCGGTCATGGGCCCGGAGTCGTTGGTCTGGCGCCCGTTTTAGGCAATGCGGCGGGCGAGGCCAAGCCTCGAACGCGGCGCGCACGTGCGACGTAGACGGCCAGAGTGATGATGACCACGGCGCCTCCCAGCAGCATGCGGCGCGAGGGGGCCTCGCCAGTGCCGAGCCAGACCCAGAGCGGGGCAAGCACGGTTTCCAGAAGCAGGAGCAGGCTGACATTGGCGGCGGCGGTGTGACGGGACGCCTGGCTGAGGGCGAAAAAGGAGAGCGGGAGCACGAGGATGCTGGCCACGAGGATCGCCCAGAGCGTTCCTTGCGCCATTGCTCCGGGTCCGGTGACCATCCAGCCAACCGTGCCGGCGATCAGCGCACCGAGGCCGATGGCCAGCAGCAGCGGCATGTCCGGATTGTAGCGCAGGGTGACGAAATTGAGCGCCAGAGCAAAGGCCACGCCAAGACCACAGGCAGCGCCCGTCAGCGCGGCCGCGTCCAGCGCCGCCGCGCCCTTGTCGGTCACCGCGATCGCCAACCCGCCCAGCACCAGCACGATGGCGGTCCATGTGGCGCGCGAGGTCGCCTCGCCATGCAGGAGGCGTGCCAGCAGAGCGGACCAGACCGGAACCGTCGCCACGCCCAGGAGGACCGGTGCCACAGGCGACACCGCGATACCCACCGGGAACAGCATGGCGTTCACTGCGTGGCAGGCGATCACCATCAGCGCGGCCGGCGCGACAACACTATTCAGGTCGGCTCGGTGGGTCCGGCTGGTCAGGGTCCAGGCGGCGAAAAAGATGATCGCCATGCAGATCCCGCGCCAGCCCAGCATCTGGAATCCGGACATGCCTGACAGGCGCATCAGCAGGGCGTCGGGCGTCAGGATCAGCGCCCCGGCCAGCGCAAGGCCGAGGCCGAAGGCCGGGGAACGTGTCATGGATTTCCTAGCCGTAGAGCGGTTGCATTCCCATCTGCATGTGCAGCATGTTCACCACCGCCTCGTCGAGTTGCATGGCCTTGGCAAGACTGTCGAGGTAATCGGCCTCGGCCTGGGTATCGACCCGGATCGTCATCAGCGAGGCGGAATAGACCTGCATACGCTGCGCTTCGGGGACATCCGCGGCCAGTGCTTCGGGATCGACAGGGGCCTTGAGCTGCTGCTGGATGAAGGCGCGGTCTTCGGGATCTGCATCCTCGCCCAGGGTTTCAAGGATCTTGGCCTGCTCGGCTTTGTCGATGCCGCCATCACTCTTGGCGGCCTGAATCATGGCGCGCAGCATCAGGGCGGCGGCGGCTTCGGCCTCTGGCGCGGTGGACTGGGCGTTCATGGCGTCCATCAGACCGGCCGCGCCCTTGCCCTGTGCTTCGGCCGTGGTACCTGCAAAGGCCGCAAGCATCCCCGCCATGCCGGTGCCGCCTTCGCCCAGCTGTGACAGAAGCCCGCCGCCTTTCGTTGTCCCCGCCTGCCCGGTGAAGGCCGAGAAATCCATGCCACCGGTCTGCATGTTCTTCATCATGTCTGCCAAGGGATTTGCCCCTGCGCTACCGGCGCCGGGCATGCCGGGAAAGCCGCTTTTCTGCGCCGCTTCCATCATCTCCTGCCAGCCGCCGCCCTGGGGCGCCTGTCCACCCATCAGCTTGCCCATCTGCGCCTGCAGCGTCGCAGTCGGCGTTTTTGCCGGAACCTGCGCGCCGCCGCCGAGGAGACCGCCAAGGCCTTGACCTCCGGACAGTTGGTCGACCCCGCGCGCGGCGGCATACCCGATGGCGAGTTTTGCCAGTGTTCCCATCAGACCCATGTGCTTTCTCCTCTCAGCCGATGATCTCCCTTGGCCGACTGTGACAGATGTTCGCCTCCGCGCACAGGGGGAGCGTCCGCTTTGGATTGACCTTGCCCGCGTCCGGGTGTCCAAGACGGCATGGAACGCAAGCAACAGATGGACCTCGCCGGTGCGGTGGGGATGGTGGTTTTTGCCAATCTCCTGGCCTTCAACCAGGTGGCGATCAAGCTGACCAACGCCGGGATCGGACCGGTTTTCGCGGCGGGGCTGCGCTCGGCCCTGGCGCTGGTGGTGCTGGGGATCTGGCTGTGGGTCAGCGGGCGCCGGATCAAGGGGTTGCGGCGCACGCTATGGTCGGGGTTGGTGCTGGGCGGGTTGTTCAGTCTCGAGTTCATCCTGCTGTTCAACTCGCTGGACCTGACAAGCGTCTCGCGGGCCTCGATCACCTTTTACGCCATGCCGGTCTGGCTGGCCCTGGTGGCGCATTTCACCTTGCCGGGTGAGCGCCTGTCACCCAGACGACTGTTGGGGCTTGTGCTGGCGATGGCGGGGGTGGCCTGGGCACTGGCCGATCCGCAAAGCCGTGGGGCGGGGAACATCCGCGGCGACCTCTTGGCGCTACTGGCCTCCTGGGCCTGGGCCGGGATCGCCTTGACCGTGCGCCTGACGCGGGCCTCGGAACTGAACGCCGAGGGGCAACTGTTCTGGCAACTGGCGGTTTCGGCGGTGGTGCTTTGCGTGTTGGCGCCGCTCTTCGGGCCGCTTTGGCGCGGGGCCGACGTGCTGAGCATCTTCGGTCTTGCCTACGGCACCTTGGTGGCCTCGCTGGGGTTTCTGTTCTGGTTGCGGCTCATGGGGATCTACCCGGCGTCGGACATTGCCTCTTTCAGCTTTCTGTCTCCGGTCATGGCCGTGGTCTTTGGCTGGCTGGTCTTCGACGAGCCGCTGGGGCCGGATTTCCTGGGGGCATTGGCGCTCACGGCGGTGGGGATCGTTTTGATCAACCGCCGCCGCAAAACCCGGGGAGAGGTCCCGCCCGGACCCGGGCAGGAGACATTGCGCAAAGAAGGTTAGGCCTGGAGAAAAGGCCCCGGGACTTGCCCGGGGCGCTGGGGCTACCCCCGTTGTCTCAGGTGCCGCAGAAGGTGGCACGGACCTTTTCGCCGCTCGACGGCGGACGGCGCAGATCCGCATAACTGTCGTCCACGTCGAATGGTGCCGAAAGCGCGGCATTCAGGCGCTGGAAGGGCGCGTCGTCACCGGCGACGGCGGCCTCGATCATCTGTTCGATCCTGTGGTTGCGCGGAATCAGGACCGGGTTGACGGTCCGCATCAAGGCCTGCGGGTCGTCCTCCTGTTCCAGCCGGGTCTGCCAGCGTGCCTCCCATTCGTCGAAGGCCGCGCGGTCCGTGAACTGGTCGCGGGCGCCGCCATCCGACAGGGCGCGGAAGGTGTTGGTGAAATCCGCGCTTCCCTCGTGCATCATCGTCAGCAGGTCACCGATCAGGGACAGGTCTTCCTGTGTCGGGGCGGAAAGGCCTATCTTGGCGCCAAAGCGGGCCAGCCAGAGCGCACGCAGCCGGTCGGGCATGGCATGCACGGCCTTGGTGAAATCCTCGACGGCCTTGTCCGTGTCGGGCATCAGCGGGACCAGGGCCGTGGCCAGCTGGGCCATGTTCCAGACGATGATGTCGGCCTGCGCCGCATAGCCGTAACGGCCAAAGCGGTCGATCGAGGAAAACACCGTGTCCGGGTCATAGGCATCCATGAATGCGCATGGCCCGTAGTCGATGGTTTCGCCCGAAAGCGCGCAGTTGTCGGTGTTCATGACCCCGTGGATGAAACCGACGCCCATCCATTGCGTCACCAGCTGCGCCTGCCGTTCGATCACGGCGTTCAGCAGATCCAGTGGATCCCGGGCATCCGGGTAGTGGCGGTCCACCGTGTAGTCGTAGAGCGTTTGCAGGCGGTCATTGTCCTGGCGCGCTGCAAAAACCTGGAAGGTGCCCACCCGGATGTGGCTTTGCGCCACCCGGGTCAGGACGGCGCCGGGCAGGGGGCGTTCGCGGATGACTTCCTCACCCGTGCGGATCGCGGCAAGGGCGCGCGTGGTCGGGATGCCAAGCGCATGCATGGCCTCGGACACGACGTATTCGCGCAGGACCGGTCCAAGCCAGGCCCGTCCGTCACCACGGCGCGAGAAGGGCGTCGGCCCGGAGCCCTTGAGCTGGATGTCCCGCCGGACGCCATCGGTGCCCACGACTTCGCCCAGCAGCAAGGCGCGCCCGTCGCCCAGTTGCGGGTTGAACTGGCCGAACTGGTGGCCGGCGTAAAGCTGGGCCAGCGGCTCGGCCCCCTCGGGCAGGCTGTTGCCGCCGAATTGGGCCGCCAGCGCAGGATCATCTGCACCGGTGATGCCAAGGAGACCGGCGAGATCGTGGTTGAAGGCCACGGTCTGGGGCGCCTTGACCGGGGTCGGGCCGAGACGGGCAAAAAAGCCCTCTGGCAGGCGGGCATAGGAGTTGTCGAAAGGGATGTGCAGGGTCATGCCCGAGATATAGGGGCGCGATCACGGTTACGCCAGAAGTCTTGCCCCCGCCGCTCGAGGGCTAGGGTTGTTCGGGACGCAACAGACAGGAGCAAGACGATGCAAACGGAAAATGCCTACGCGATGCGCCTCATGGATCGGCCCGAGTTCGCCTCGAAGCCGCGCCCTCTGACGTTTTCGCCGGATACCACGGTGACGGCCGCCGCGCAGGCGATGGACGAGCGCAATTTCGGTTCCGTCGTCGTGGTTGATGCGGAGGACAAGGTGCTGGGCGTGGCGACGGAACGCGACATCCTGCGCAAGGTCGTGGCCCGGAACGGCGATGCCGCCAGCCTGACGCTGAAAGACATCATGACCCGAGATCCGCGCGTGGCGCGGGAGACCGACGAGGTCATCGACTGGCTGCGCATCATGTCGAACGAACGGTTCCGCCGTCTGCCAGTCGTGGACGAGGACGAGCGGATCAAGGCAGTCTTTACCCAGGGCGATTTCGTCAGCTACACATGGCCGGACCTGATCTACCAGGCCAAGGAACTGGCCAAGGCAAGCGTGGGCCGCAACTATCCGATCTGGCTGATCGGCGGAGGCATCATGCTGTACTCGATCCTGATGGTGATCGTCGTGAGCGCGATGTGAGGAGCGCTCAGAGCACCCTGCTCATGAAGATATAGCGATCCCGGGGCTCGAAACGCGCGCGGCCATAGAAGCGCTGCGCGCGTTCGTCCTCTCGGTCGACTTCAAGGTGCAGGGCGCGCACGCCTGCCTCGCGCATGGCCTTGGCAATGCCGTCCAGTGCCTCGAGCCCCATGCCGCGCCCGCGCACGGCGGGGCGGACGTATAGCTCATCAACGATGGCATCCAGTCCGCCAAACTCGACCGACCAGCCAAAGGTCAGAACGATATATCCCACCGGCGCGCGGCGCGGTCCGATCAGCCAGGCTGCACCGTGGGGCGATCCCTGCAGCAACGGCGAGATGGCGGCGGCACGGTGCTCGTCGTCGGTGCCATAGCCCATTTCGGTATGAAAGGCGGCCACGAGCGGCAGGAGTTTGTCGGCATCCGCCGCGCCAGCAAGATGGAGGGATTTCATAGCCGTGCCAGCCTTTCGGTCAGCAGTGAGAAAAAGCCGTCGGCGTCCAGGTCGCCCATGAACATCGCGTTGGGCGTCCGGTCGGTGACACGCCACCAGTCGGCCACCGTCATGCCGCGGGTCAGGTCCGAGCGGGTCTCGATCTCGACGTTGATGAACCGGCCCGAGAAGAGATCGGGTTGCAGCAGGTAGGCGGTGACGCAGGGATCGTGCAGCGGGGCGCCGTTCGAGCCGTATTTCTCCTTGTCGAAACGTTCGAAGAAATCGGTCATCTGGGCCACGGCGATGCCGACCGGTGTGCCGAGTGCGCGGAAGGCTTCGTTGCGGGAGGAAGTGACCAGCGCCTTGTGGGTGACGTCCAGCGGCATGACCGTGATCGGCGCCCCGCATTTGAACACGATTTCAGCGGCTTCCGGGTCGACGTAAATGTTGAATTCGGCGGCGGGCGTGATGTTGCCCACCTCGAAATAGGCACCGCCCATCAGGACGATTTCCTGGATGCGCGCGACTACGTCGGGCGCGCGTTGCAGGGCTGCAGCGATGTTGGTCAGGGGACCAAGCGGACAGAGCGTGACGGTCTTTTCCGGCTGGGCGCGCAGGGTTTCGATGATGAAGTCGACGGCATCGCCATCCTGCAGGGGCATGGATGGCTCGGGCAGGTCGGGGCCGTCCAGGCCGGTCTTGCCGTGGACATGTTCCGCGGTGACGAGGTCATGTGCAAACGGCCTGTCACATCCCGCGAAAACAGGGGTCTCCGGCTTGCCGGCCAGTTCGCAGACCATGCGGGCATTCCGTGCGGTGAGTTCCAGCGGAACGTTTCCGGCGACGGCCGTGATTCCCAGAACCTCAAGCTCTTCAGGCGATGCAAGGGCCAGGAGGATGGCCACGGCGTCGTCCTGGCCCGGATCGGTGTCGATGATGATCTTGCGCGCTGGCATCTGTCTCTCCTGCTCGGTGCCGGAGGAGTGACACGGGGCACGGGGCGGCGCAAGGTGGATCGCCGGCTCGGCGGGGGCTTGCCGGCGCGTCCACTTGAACTGTCAGGCGGAACAGCTGGCCCCACCCAGGACGCAGAACTTGGCGCAATGGGGGTGGTTCAGCGAGACGTCCTGTTCTGCCGCCTCCAGCGTTTCGCCCAGCTCGAACTCCTTCTCGTAGGGGAGCAGCGTGCAGGCCACGACGGAGGGGCGCGCCGCGCCCTTCCGCTTGACCACCATCCGCGAAGACGAGCACATCACCTCGGTCGGTTGCTTGCCGAGGATGCCCCAGCAAGCCGTGGTGATTTCCGGCACTTCCACGTTGACGTCCATTTCCGGGAACAGGACCGTCATGCCCGGATCATGTGCATTGATGTCGAACCCCTCGGCCCGGTACAGGCGGTCGAAGCCTTGGCGCGACTGCTCTTCGGTTTCGTCCCACATGGTTCGGCCGGCAACGGCCATGCGAATGCCGGTGTCGCGCAGCCAGCGCATGCCTTCCAGTGATTTCTCGAAGGTTCCCGCGCCGCGTTCGGCGTCATGGTGGCGGGCCGACCAGTGATCCAGGGAAATACGCAGTGTGAGGCGGTCGCCGTATTCCGCCTGCAGCGCCTGCAGCCCCTGGCGCACGGAGGGACGCATCATCGGGCGCATGGCATTGGTCAGAATCAGGACGTCGTAGCCCCGTGCAAGGCTGCGACGGGTCATTTCGAGCATCTGGGGATTCATGAAGGGCTCGCCCCCGGTGAAACCGATCTCGGCCACACCCCAGTTCCGCGCCTCGAGCTGGTCGAGATATTCGGTGACCTCGTCCGCGGTTATGTAGACCAGCCGGTCGTTTTCAGGCGAGCTTTCAATGTAGCAGTTCAGGCATTCGATGTTGCAGAGCGTGCCGGTGTTGAACCACAGCGTCTGCGGATCGGTCAGCGCCACATGGGCGCGCGGCTCACCCTTTGCGGTGCGGGCCGGGTTCTTGAACTTGTCGATATTGGCGGTGGAAGCGTCTTTCATTTCCGGTCCTTCAATTCGTCACCCAAGGCGTAAGCAGTAGGCAAAGCCGGTTCCAGTCACAAGATTCCGCCTGACGCCATTGTGATGCATCAATTGGGTGTTAGACTTTGAAACGAACATGGGGTATGCGGAACGCGAACAGGATGCGTTAGCGCTAACGGCGCAGTGCCGAAGGCAAGAGGCGGCCCGCTCCGCCGAACAGGAAAGGCAGGGGACTCATGGTTTCACGCGTAATTCCGGTCGACCCTTTCGATCTGGTGATTTTCGGGGCAACGGGCGATCTGGCCCGGCGCAAGATCCTGCCTGGGCTGTACAGGCGCTTTTGCAGCGGCCAGATGCCCGAGGACGCAAGGATCATCGGCGCCGCGCGCAGCGACATGGAGACCGAGGACTTTCGCCGCATGGTGGCGGAGGCCACACGCGAGTTCGGCGGCGGCCGTCATTGCGAGGATGGCACGCTGGAGCAATTCCTCGAGCGTATCGACTACGAGGCGGTCGACGCGATGGGGGATGGCGGCTGGGAGGCGCTGAAAGCGCACCTGCGACCAGGCACGGTGCGGGCCTTTTACTTCTCGGTTGGTCCGGCGCTGTTCGGTACGCTGGCGGAACGACTGCGGCATTTCGGTCTGGCCGACGATGAAAGCCGCGTTGTTGTCGAAAAGCCCTTCGGTCATGACCTGGACAGTGCCAAGGCCCTGAACGCGACCCTGCGACAGCATTTTCACGAAGACCAGATTTATCGGATCGACCACTATCTGGGCAAGGAAACGGTTCAGAACCTGATGGCGGTCCGGTTTGGCAACATGCTGTTCGAACCGCTATGGAACGCACAATACGTCGATCATATCCAGATCACCGTGGCCGAGACCGTCGATGTGGGCGGTCGTGGCGGCTACTATGACAAATCGGGTGCGATGCGGGACATGGTGCAGAACCACCTGATGCAGTTGCTGTGCCTGATCGCGATGGAACCCCCGGCACGGTTCGAACCGGATTCGGTAAGGGACGAAAAATTGAAGGTGATCCGGGCGCTGGACCCGGTGGATTACCACCATATCGTGCGCGGCCAGTACGATGCGGATGATGACCAGCCGGGCTATCGCGCCCACGTCGAAAATCCGCGCTCCACCACCGAGAGTTTCGTGGCGATGAAATGTCATATCTCGAACTGGCGTTGGGCCGGGACACCCTTCTACCTGCGCACCGGCAAGAAACTGCGGGCACGGGCCAGCGAGATCGCCGTGGTGTTCAAGGATGCCCCGCATTCGATTTTTGGCCCGGAAGCGGGCACACATCGAAACGTGTTGGCGATCCGGTTGCAGCCGAACGAAGGCATGACACTGGGCGTGACCATCAAGGAGCCGGGGCCAGGCGGCATGCGGCTGGTGGACGTGCCGCTGGACATGAGCTTTGCCGAGGCGCTGGGGCCGGAGGCGGAAGAGGTGCCCGACGCCTACGAACGGTTGATCATGGATGTGATCCGGGGCAATCAGACCTTGTTCATGCGCGGTGACGAGGTCGAGGCCGCCTGGGCCTGGACCGATCCGATCATCGCCGGTTGGCAGAGCCGGGGCGAGGTGCCCAAGCCTTATGATCCGGGTTCGGCCGGGCCGGACGACGCGCTGATGCTGATGCATCGCGACGGACGCCGCTGGCGCGACATCCGCGCATGAGCCTGGCAAGGCAAGGGAGGCCGGGAGCATGAGTTACGAATTCATCGAGTACCAGGATCGGGAGATGCTGGTCATCGACCTGGCAAATCAACTGGCCGGCGATTTGCGGCAGGCCCTGTCCCAACGGGACCGGGTCGGGTTCGCGGTGCCGGGCGGGACCTCGCCCGGGCCGGTCTTCGACGATCTGAACACCGTCGACCTGGATTGGTCGCGCGTGGACGTCTTGCTGACCGATGAACGCTGGGTGCCAGAGGACAACCCGCGGTCGAACACCGGGCTGTTGCGGGAACGGCTGCTGATCAACCGCGCGCAGGCGGCGCGTTACCTTCCGCTGTACGCTCCGGAGGCAGAGCCGGAAGGGGCGCTTGATGCGTTGCAGGCGCCGATTGCCAAGGAACTGCCACTGGCGGTGGTTCTACTGGGCATGGGAACCGACCTGCACACGGCGTCGATCTTTCCGGGGGCGGATCGGCTGGAAGAAGCCCTGTCACCCAAGGCGCCCGTGCTGTTGCCGATGCGTGCGCCGGGAGCGCCGGAACCGCGTATCACGCTGAGCGCGCCGGTGCTGAATGGGGCGCTGTCGAAACACGTCCTGATCTTTGGCGAGGAAAAGCGCGCCGCTCTGGAAAGCGCGCGCGGCAAGCCGGTCGCAGAGGCGCCGATCAACGCGGTCCTGTCCGAAGCGCGGGTGCACTGGGCACCCTGAACAAGGCGCCGGGGTCGCACGTCTGTCATTTTCCACCTGCTATGAGGTGGGCACATGTTCAAAGGGCCGCATCACGGGCGGCGAGGGGGATGGAATGTTCGAAGAACTGAAGACACTGGCGGCAGGCATCGGCGAGCGCCGGATCGAAGCGCTATTTGAGGATGAGGGCCGGGCAGGGGCGTTCTCGCTTTCGGCAGAAGGCATGCTCTTCGACTATTCCAAGACGCAGATCGACGCCGAGGTGCGTGCGGGCCTGCTGACCCTTGCCGAGGCGCGCGGGGTGGCAGCCCGGCGGGACGCGATGTTTGCCGGGGAAAAGATCAACGAGACCGAGGGACGCGCGGTGTTGCACACGGCGCTGCGCAATCTGGACGGGGCCGAGGTTCTTGTGGATGGCGAGGACGTGATGCCGCCGGTTCTGGACACGCTGGGGCGGATGGAGGCGCTGGCGCGCGAGGTCCGGGCCTCCGGCATCGCGGATGTGGTCAACATCGGCATCGGCGGCTCGGACCTTGGGCCGGTCATGGCGACGCTGGCCTTGGCGCCTTATCACGACGGGCCGCGCACGCATTTCGTGTCGAATGTCGATGGCGCGGATATCGCGGACAAGCTGGCGCTTTGTGACCCCGAGACGACGATGTTCATCGTCGCCTCCAAGACCTTCACCACCATCGAAACGATGACCAATGCACGCACGGCCAAGACCTGGCTTGCCGAAAAGGGCGTGTCGGACGAAGGGCGTTTCATCGCCTTGTCGTCGAACCAGGAAAAGGCAGCGGAATTCGGGATCCCGGCGGACCGCGTGTTCGGCTTCGAGGACTGGGTTGGCGGGCGGTATTCCGTCTGGGGGCCGATTGGCCTGTCGCTGATGCTGGCGATTGGACCGGATGATTTCCGTGCCTTCCTGACCGGCGGCATGAAGATGGACCGCCATTTCCAGTCGGCGCCCCTGGCCGAGAACCTGCCGGTGCTGCTGGCGCTGGTGGGGATCTGGCACAATCAGGTGCTGGGTCATGCCACGCGCGCGGTGCTGCCATATGACAACCGCCTGTCGCGGCTGCCCGCCTACCTGCAACAGCTGGAGATGGAGAGTAACGGCAAGGGCGTCAGCATGGATGGCGCCGATCTGCCCTATCACTCCGGCCCGGTGGTCTGGGGAGAGCCGGGCACCAACGGCCAGCACGCCTTTTACCAGTTGATCCACCAGGGCACGCGGGTGATCCCGGCGGAGTTCCTTGTCGCCGCGAAAGGCCACGAAGCAGATCTGAAGCATCACCACGAGCTGTTGGTTGCCAATTGTCTGGCCCAGTCCGAGGCGCTGATGCGCGGGCGCGATCTGGACGAGGCCCGCGCCAAGGTGGCGGACAAGTTCGAGGGCGACGAACTTGAGCGGCAGGCGCGGCACCGGGTCTTTCCGGGCAACCGTCCGTCCACAACGCTGATCTATCCGCTGCTCGACCCCGAGACGCTGGGCAAGATCATCGCGCTGTACGAGCATCGGGTCTTTGTCGAGGGCGTGATCCTTGGGATCAACTCCTTCGACCAGTGGGGGGTGGAACTGGGCAAGGAGCTTGCGACCGCGCTCGGGCCGATGGTGACGGGCGCAGCGCCTGTCGACGGCAAGGATGCGTCGACGGCCCAGTTGTTGAAGTTCGTGCATACGCACGGACGCGGCTGAAGTTCCCGCAAATGAAAAAAATTTCGTGAGGAACAGGAGCGGAAAAAGGCGCGTTCCCTAGGCAGATAGAACGGAAAAACAGAAGGAGTTCAACATGAAACGCTTCATGACAACCGTCGCTGCAACCGCTCTCATCCCCGCCGTCGTGCTGGCGGAAAGCCACGAAACCGGCGATGCAATGGACCCGGCCGCAGAACCGGCACCGATGGAACAGGCCGACACCGCCGATCCTATGGTCACCGACAAGGACATGGCCGAAGGCGATGATCCGGCCGCTCCCAAAGCGGACGTCACGGATATGGCCAAGTCGGACACCGGTCTGACCGCGCCGGTCAAGGCGTCGGTCATTGTCGGCGCGCCGATTTACACGCTGTCCGCGAACGAAAGCGTCGATTGGGACGTGAATGTGAACTACGATACCGTGGCCGACGAATGGACACGCATCGGGTCGATCGACGACTTCATCGTCGATGAGAACGGCGAAGTCATGGGCCTCGTGGCAGAGGTCGGCGGTTTCCTGGGCGTCGGTGACAAGTACGTCATGCTGCCGATGGACGAGACCAAGATGATCATGGTGAGCGAGGCGGATTACGCTGTCGTCACGCCGTTCACCAGCGATCAACTGTCCGATATGGAACGGGTCGAGTAACCTTCGGCAGAGACGAAGAAATTGCGCCCGGGGCCCAGTGCCCCGGGCGTTTTTGCGTGTATCATCCCGGGATGTCGAAATCGGGCGGCGCCAGTTCGAAACCGTCGAATTGGAAACCCGGGGAAACGGTGCAGCCGACCAGGGTCCAGTCCCCCAGCGATTGCGCAGCCTGCCAGTGACCGGGTTCGACGATGCCTTGCGGGCGCTGCCCCTGTGCCAGATCCGGCCCCAGCACCATGTCGTCGCGCGGGCCTTTGTCGTTTGCGGCGCGCATCAGACGCAGCGGGCTGCCGGCGTAGAAATGCCAGATCTCGCCGGCATCCACCCGGTGCCAGTGGCTGCGTTCGTCTCCTTTCAGCAGGAAATAGATACAGGTTCCGGGTGCGCGTTCGCCGCTGTCGGCGGCGGCCACCCATGTCTGTCGATAGTGCCCGCCTTCGGGGTGCGGCGACAGGCCCAGCAGGGTGATGATCTCGTCAGCGGTCATGCAACGTACGGTCCCGTGAGGATTGGTTAAGAGCTGGGTCGCACCCTCTGGCCATCGAGAGTGAACCGAGCAGGAGAGACTGGATGTCGACTCTGACCCCCCGCGTCCGCAGGATGGCCGAGGAAATCGTTGCCCGCGAGGGCGGATATGTCAACGACCCGGACGATCCGGGCGGTGCCACGAAATACGGTGTTACGATTCACACGATGCGTCGTCTGGGTCTGGACCTCGACGGCAACGGGCGCGTCGATGCCGCCGATGTGCGCCAGATCACCCGCGAACAGGCGGTGACGATATTCCTGACACATTACTTCTTGAAACCGCGTATCGCGGAACTGCCGGAGTCTCTGCACGCCACCGTTTTCGACATGTATGTCAACGCGGGCGGCAACGCAGTGAAGATTCTGCAACGATTGCTGAACCAGATGGGCGAACAGGTAACGGTGGATGGCGCCATTGGCCCACAGACCATTGCCGCGACGGCGCGCGCCTACTCCAAGGCGCCGCATCACATGGCGGATGCCTACGGGATCGCGCGGCGCAACTATTACTTCCGCATCGCTGACAACCGCCCGGCGTCGCGCAAGTACGCGCGGACCCGCGCAGGCGGGAAGGGCGGCTGGATCAAGCGCGCCGAGGAGTTCATCGCGCCCAAGTACCACATGTCAGAGGCCGAGTTTCGCGCCCGGGTGGCAGCATGGGACTGATCGGTCAGCTTTTGAATGCCCTGTTCGGCTCTGGCCGCAACGTGGTGACAGAAACGGCGGAAGTGTTCCGCGTCAATGCTGAAGCACAGGCGCAGCGCGGCCACGAGGCCCAGGCCGCAGCCCTTGCACAAATGGCGGGCGAGTTCCGCATTCGTCGTCGCGGCTGGTTCGACAGGCTGATGGACGCACTGAACCGCGTGCCGCGTCCGGCTATGGCGCTGGGGACGCTGGGCATGTTCGTGGCGGCGATGGTCGACCCGGTCTGGTTTGCGGCGCGCATGGCGGGCATCGCGCTGGTGCCAGAGCCTCTGTGGTGGTTGTTGGCGGCCATCGTCAGCTTTTACTTCGGCGCGCGTCACCAGGCCAAGGGGCAGGATTTCCAACGCGACCTCGCGGTGACGATGGCGGCGGTCCCAAAGGTGGTGCAGACGGTCAAGGACGTCGAGGCGCTGCGGGATGTCACGCCCGATGCCGCCGCCCCCGTCGAGACTGAAATGTTCGAGGTGCCGTCGGACAACCCGGCACTGGCGGACTGGCGCCGAACCGCCGGCTAGCGGACGTCCTGAATTTGTTGCGAATGCCGCGCCCCTTCTAGGGAGCGCGGCTTTTTTTGGGGCAGGGCAGCACGCATATCATTGCGACAATGTGATCTGCACATCCGGGCGAAAACGATTGGCCCGGAAGGGCGGCGCAACTATAACTCCGGACATGATTACAGAGCTCGGACACTTCGCCCTGATCCTCGCCTTCCTGGTATCGCTGGTTCAGATGGTCATGCCCCTGGTGGGCGCGCACAAGCGATGGCCCGGGTGGATGGCCGTGGCGGAACCGGCAGCAACGCTGCAATTCCTGCTTGTGGCCAGCAGTTTCGCGGCGCTGACCTATGCCTTCGTCGTCTCCGATTTCTCGTTGAAGCTGGTCTACGAGAACAGCCATTCGGCCAAGCCGATGATCTACAAGATCTCGGGCGTCTGGGGGAACCACGAGGGGTCCATGCTGCTCTGGGTTCTGATCCTGGCGCTGTTCGGGGCCTGTGCAGCTTGGTTCGGTAGCAATATCCCACCGACACTGCGTGCCCGCGTGTTGGCTGTCCAAAGCTCTGTCTCGGCGGCGTTCTATGCCTTCATCATCTTCACTTCGAACCCGTTCACGCGTCTCAGCGTCCCGCCGATTGATGGCACGGACCTGAACCCGTTGTTGCAGGACCCGGGGTTGGCGTTTCACCCGCCGTTTCTCTACCTGGGGTACGTCGGTCTCTCGATCTGCTTCAGTTTCGCGGTCGCCGCACTCATCGAGGGACGGGTGGACGCGGCCTGGGGTCGGTGGGTGCGCCCCTGGACCCTGGCAGCCTGGATCTTTCTGACGATCGGTATCGCTCTGGGGTCCTGGTGGGCCTACTACGAACTGGGCTGGGGCGGGTTCTGGTTCTGGGATCCGGTCGAAAACGCCAGCTTCATGCCCTGGCTCTTTGCAGCCGCCTTGCTGCACTCGGCCATCGTCGTGGAAAAACGCGAGTCGCTGAAAAGCTGGACCATCCTGCTTGCGATACTGGCCTTCGGTTTTTCGCTGATCGGCACCTTCATCGTGCGGTCCGGCCTGCTGACCTCGGTCCACGCCTTCGCCAATGACCCGGTCCGCGGCAAGTTCATCCTCTACATCCTGCTGTTCTTCACCGGTGGCGCGCTGACGCTGTTTGCTGCGCGGTCGAACGTGATGGAATCGAAGGGCGTCTTTGGTGTGGTCAGCCGCGAAAGTGCCCTGGTGCTGAACAACATCCTGCTCGCGGTTTCCAGTTTTGTCGTCTTTGTCGGGACCATGTGGCCCTTCGTGGCCGAAATGCTGTTCGAGCGGAAACTCTCGGTGGGTGCGCCTTTCTTCAACATGGCATTCACGCCCTTCATGGTGGTACTGGGCCTGATCCTGCCGGTGGGCGCGATGATCAGCTGGAAGCGCGGCAAGCTGGATCGTGTGCTGCGGTCTCTGGCGCCTGCCTTCGTTCTTGCTGTCGCCTTGATGGGACTGGTCTGGGCGATGCAGACCGGACGCAGCCTGATGGGGCCGATCGGCGTGTTCCTGGGCACCTGGATCGTAGCCGGCGCCGTCACCGACCTGATCGGGCGCACCGGACAGTCGCGCGATTTCTCGCGGCTGCTGCGATTGCCGCGCGCGGAATGGGGCAAGGCCGTCGCCCATGCGGGCCTGGGGATCACCATGCTGGGCATTGCCGGGTTGCTAGCCTGGCAAGAGGAAGACATCCGTGTCGCCCAGATCGACGAGCCCTGGACTGTTGGCGATTTCGAATTCACCTTGTTGAGCGTGAACAGGGTGCAGGGGCCGAACTACAACTCCACGATGGGCGAGGTTCGGGTCACGGCCAATGGGCGCGAGATAGCCGTGCTGAACCCCGAGAAACGGGTTTACCCGGTGGCCCAGATGCCCACGACCGAGGCGGCCATCGACTATCGCGTCATGCGTGACGTCTACGTCGTGATTGGCGATCCGCAGGACAACGGCGGATGGGTCATGCGGGTCTATATCAAGCCGCTGGCCAACTGGATCTGGGCCGGGGCGATCATCATGGCCCTGGGCGGCTGCCTCAGCCTGTCCGACCGCCGGTACCGGATCGCCGCCGGGGCTCGGAAAACGACCCCGGCACAGGGAGTGCCCGCGGAATGAAGGGGATCACCATGCAGCGGGAAGGAACGACGTCCTGCATTCTTGGTATGCTGTTCGCCCTCATGGCCACCGTGGCCCTGGCGGTTCAGCCGGACGAGATACTGGATGACCCGGCGCTGGAGGCCCGTGCGCGGGATATATCCGCCGGGCTGCGTTGCCTCGTTTGCCAGAACGAGAGCATCGACGAAAGCAACGCCTCGCTGGCGCGGGACCTGCGCATCCTGGTGCGCGAGCGGATCATGGCGGGCGACACGGACGAGGAAGTTGTGGCCTTCATCGTTGACCGCTACGGCGAATTTGTCCTGCTGAAACCCACGACGGGCGGCTGGAACTGGTTGCTCTGGGCGTCGGGCCCGGGGTTGTTCCTGCTGGCGCTGGTCGTGGGCATTGCCTACGTGCGGCGCCGGTCACTTGCGTCCGGGGCAGGGGATGAAGGGCTGTCACCGGACGAGCAGAAGCGCCTGGACGAATTGTTGAAGGGCGAGGAAGGCTGAGGCCCTCCGGGCGGGGTCACGCCGGCGCGCCCATCTGTTTCGCGACGAACCACTGCGTGCCGCAGGGGGTGCGAAACCCGCCGCGACGGTCACCGTCGCCCTTGTCCATCATCGGCTGGATTTCTTCCGCCCCAAGTTCCATTGCCTTGGTGAATGCCGCGTCGGGGTCTTGCAAATAGAGATGGACGAGCGCACCTGCGGCGCTTTCCGCCCCGCCCATCATCAGCACGGAATCCCCGATCCTGCACTCGGCGTGCATGATCCTGTCACCATCGTGAAAGACCCGCAGTCGGCTGGCGCCAAAGACAGCCTCGCAGAACTGCAGGACAGCTTCGGGATCGGGCACGACGAGATAGGGCGAAAGATCTGTATAGCCGTCCGGTTTGTAGCTCATGGTCCCAAGATGACAGGCCGGGGGTGCCAGGGTCAACGGCGATGGACCCGGTCCCGACTTTCTGCTAAGCGGCTTTCACGGGTCCGCAGTTCACCCAGGCGCCGCCTTTCGCTAAACCTGCGATAGCATGATCCCGTGGATTGCCTTCGCGATACCCCTGGACAAGGGCGGCCCTCCTTTCCCCGACACAGGGGATGCGGTATCGGTGACGGAGGATACACATGTCTCGTGTTCCCATTTCCCTGACCATTCCCGACCTGTCGGCCTTTGCCAAGTCCCTGCGCGCGGGACTGGACAGTCCGCCCTCGCACCTCGAGATGCTGGGGCTGATTGCCCGCGCCGCGGGGTATCGCAACTACCAGCACATGCGCGCGCGGCTGGGGGACAGCCCGGCAGAGCCGCTGGACGACCGTGCGGTTGCCCGCGCGGCACGGTTCTTTGACGATGCGGCCCGGTTCACGGACTGGCCTGGGCGTACCTCGGTGCAGGGCCTCTGTCTCTGGGTGATCTGGGCGCAATTGCCGCCGGACACCACCTGGACGGAACGTGAGATCAGCGCCCGGATCGACACCCTGTGCACCTTTCGCGATGCGGCACAGATCCGCCGGGCGATGATCGAACACGGGCTCTTGCGGCGCGAACGGGACGGCAGTGCTTATGCTCGTCTGGAACGGCGCCCCAGCGCCGAGGCGCGTGCCCTGATTGCCCGTGTGTTGCGGCCGTGACGCGGCGTTTGGCTTTGCCATTCGCCCGCCTGCGATGTTTGATGCCGCCAAGGTTACAGGGAGCATACCCATGCAGTACGACATGATCACCTACGCGGTGGCCGAGGACATCGCCACCGTGACGCTGAACCGGCCGGACGTGATGAACGCGCTGAACACCCAGATGCGGGCCGAGATCACCGACGCGGTCGAGCGCGGCGGGCGCGAGGCGCGGGTCGTGGTGTTGACCGGCTCCGGCCGTTCCTTCTGTTCGGGACAGGACCTGGGAGATGGCGGCAATGCCGCCAACCTGGATCTGGAGCGGACACTGCGCGACGAATACGTGCCGATGCTGAGAGCGATCTATGACTGCCCGGTGCCGACGATCAGCGCGGTCAACGGCGCGGCGGCAGGGGCAGGGGCCAACCTGGCTCTTGCGGCCGATGTGGTGATCGCGGCGGAATCGGCCTTTTTCCTGCAGGCCTTCACCCGGATCGGGCTGATCCCGGATGCGGGCGGCACCTGGCTTTTGCCGCGGCAGATGGGGCTGGCCAAGGCCATGGGCGCGGCGCTCTTCGCCGAAAAGATCACCGCGGCGCAGGCGGATGCCTGGGGCATGATCTGGGAGGCCGTGGCCGACGATGTCTTCGGCGCCCATGTCGCGGCCCGCGCCCGGCACCTGGCGCAGGGCCCCACGGCGGCCTATGCGCGTGTGAAACAGGCTCTGCGGGCCTCGTACGACAACGACCTGGAACGGCAACTGGGTGTGGAGTCGAAACTTCAGGGGGAATGCGGCAAGACGCGGGACTTCAAGGAAGGCGTGGTGGCCTTTCACGAAAAGCGCCCGGCGGTCTACGAAGGGCGGTGAGCGGGCAAAGGGGGCTCTGCCTCCCGCCTTCGGCTCCCCTCGGAGGTATTTAACGGCCCAAAGAAACACGAAGACGGCGGACCGGCACGATTTCCGAGGCGCATGGAGGCTCAAACGGAAAAGGCCCGGGCGGTGTGCCCGGGCCTTTCGCGTCCGTGAAATCCGCGTTCAGCGGTTTTCGATGTCGACGTAGTCGCGCAGGGTCTCGCCCAGGTACAGCTGGCGCGGGCGGCCAATCTTGTTCTGCGGATCGTTCAGCATCTCTTTCCACTGGCTGACCCAGCCGACGGTGCGCGACAGCGCAAAGATCGGCGTGAACATCGAGGTCGGGAAGCCCATCGCCTCGAGGATGATGCCCGAGTAGAAATCGACGTTCGGGAACAGTTTTTTCTCCGAGAAGTAAGGGTCCGCAAGCGCCTGCTTTTCCAGTTCCTTCGCGGTGGCGAGGATCGGGTTGTTCTCGACGCCCAGAAGGTCCAGCACCTCGTCGGCGGACTGCTTCATGACCTTCGCACGCGGGTCGAAGTTCTTGTAGACCCGGTGGCCAAAGCCCATCAGTCGGAAGGGGTCGTTCTTGTCCTTTGCGCGGGCAATGTACTCGGGGATGTTCTCGGGCGAGCCGATTTCCTTGAGCATTTCCAGGCAAGCCTGGTTGGCGCCACCGTGCGCCGGACCCCAGAGGCAGGCGATGCCGGCGGCGATACAGGCAAAGGGGTTCGCGCCCGAGGACGAGGCGAGGCGCACCGTCGAGGTCGAGGCGTTCTGCTCATGGTCCGCGTGCAGGGTAAAGATCCGGTCCATGGCACGGCTCAGGATCGGGTCCACGACATATTCCTCTGCCGGAACCGAGAAGCACATGTGGAGGAAGTTCGCCGCGTAATCCAGGTCATTGCGCGGATAGACGAAAGGCTGGCCGACCGAGTACTTGTAGGCCATGGCCGCGATCGTCGGCATCTTGGCGATCAGGCGGTGGCTGGCGATCTCGCGCTGGCGCGGGTCGTTGATGTCGGTCGAATCGTGGTAGAAGGCCGCCATCGCGCCGACCACGCCGACCATGATCGCCATCGGATGCGCGTCGCGCCGGAACCCACGGAAGAAGTTGTACATCTGTTCGTGGATCATCGTGTGGCGGGTGATCGTGTTCTCGAACTGCTCCAGTTCTTCCGCCTTGGGCAGGTAGCCGTAGAGCAGCAGGAAACAGACTTCGAGGTAATGCGACTTGGACGCCAGCTGGTCGATCGGGTAGCCGCGGTGCAGCAGTTCACCCTTGTCGCCGTCGATGAAGGTGATGGTCGAATCGCAGGAGGCGGTCGAGGTGAACCCGGGGTCATAGGTGAAGACACCGGCCTGGCCATAGAGCTTGCGAATGTCGATCACGTCCGGACCGGCGGTCGGCGAGTGCATCGGCAGTTCAAATTCCTTGCCGTCGATCGAAAGCGTCGCGGTCTTGCTGGTCTCAGCCATGCTAGTCATCCCTCTTATGTCGTGAAGCGGGGCCGTGAGACGGCCCAGCCGGTTGAAGTCACATGGCCGGTCCGGGGCCTCAGCCCTCTTCTTCGGCCGCGGCCCGGGCCAGCCGTGCAAGGCTTTCGTCGCGGCCCAGGACGAGCATCATGTCGAAGACCGAAGGGGTCACGGCGCGCCCGGCGAGCGCCGCCCGCAGCGGGCCGGCCAGCTTGCCGAACTTGGTCCCCTGATCCTCGGCGAAACGGTTGAGAACCGCCTCCAGTTCGTCTCGAGACCAGCTAGCATCTTGCAGGTGCGGCGTCAACGCGGCCAGTATACCACGGGATACCGCGTCAAGGTTCTTTGCCGCCTTCGCATCCGGCCGAACCGGGGTATCCGTCAGGACAAAGTGCGCCTTTTCAAGAAGTTCGGGAAATGTCTTGGCCCGGTCTTTGAGGCAATACATCGCACGATGCAATCCGTCGCGCTGAGCCTTTGTCAGGGCGGTTTCACCTGTGGCTGCTAGAAACGCCTCGATTTCTTGCAGCAGTGCAGCATCCTCGCTGATCGCGATGTGCTGGCCGCAGAGGTTTTCGAGCTTCTTGAGATCGAACCGGGCCGGCGACTTGCCGATCCCGCCCAGCCCGAACCAATCCCGCGCCTGCGCATCGGTAAAGAACTCGTCGTCGCCGTGGCTCCATCCCAGCCGCGCCAGGTAGTTGCGCATGCCGGCCGCCGGGTAGCCCATCTTCTGGTATTCGTCGGCGCCAAGCGCGCCATGACGCTTTGACAGTTTCTTGCCGTCCGGCCCGTGGATCAGGGGGATATGGGCGTAGACCGGCAACGGCCAACCCATCGCCGTATAGATGCCCATCTGGCGCGCGGCGTTGTTGAGGTGATCGTCGCCCCGGATCACATGGGTCACACCCATGTCGAAATCATCGACCACGACGGCCAGCATGTAGACGGGCGAGCCGTCCGAGCGCAGCAGCACCATGTCATCAAGCTGGTCGTTGCGGATGGTGACGCGACCCTGAACCTGGTCCTCGATCACCGTCTCGCCGTCCTTCGGGGTCTTGAGGCGCACAACGTAAGGCGCGTCCGGGTGCGTCGCCGGATCGGCGTCGCGCCACGGGCTCTGGAACAGGGTCGAGCGGCCATCGGCCCGCGCGGCCTCACGGAAGGCCTCGATCTCTTCTTGTGTCGAGAAGCACTTGTAGGCTGCGCCCTTGGCGAGCAGTTCATGGGCAACCTCGGCGTGACGGGGGGCGCGTTCGAACTGGCTGACGACCTCGCCGTCATGGTCCAGACCCAGCCAGTCCAGCCCGCGCAGGATCGCCTCTGTCGCCTCGGGTGTCGACCGTGCGCGGTCCGTATCCTCGATCCGCAGCAGGAACTTGCCGCCACGGCCCCGGGCATAGAGCCAGTTGAACAGCGCGGTGCGCGCGCCGCCTATGTGCAGGAAACCGGTGGGTGAGGGGGCAAAGCGGGTGACGACCTGTGCGTCGGACATCTTGGTTAACCTTTTCATAACGGCATCGGGGCTAGGCTTTGCCGTTCCTTAACGAGCCGCCCAACGGGGGGCAAGCATGGGTCAGGTCGTGACGTGGCTGGCCGCCCTTCTCCTGGGGCAACGCGGTCATCTCTTTCCCTGGGCGCCGGTCTGCCTGGCAACCGGCATCGGGGTTTATTTTGCGCTCCGCGCCGAACCTTCGGCGACGGTGCTCTGGGCCTGTGGCGGGATTGGCTGTCTTGCCCTGGTGCAACACCGCGCCGGACCGCTCTGGGGGCCGTTGCTGGGCGCGGTTGCGCTGGCGGCGGCGGGGTTTGCGCTTGCCGGTGTGCGGGCGCAGCAGGTGGCCGGGCCGGTCCTTGATTTCCGGTACTACGGCGCGATCGAGGGGCGAGTGATCCAGATCGACCGCTCGGCCTCGGACGCGCTGCGGTTGACGCTGGACCGGGTGGTGCTGGAACGCATGGACCCGGACGAGGTGCCGCTGCGTGTCCGCGTTTCGCTGCATGGTCAGCAGGGCTATCTTGACCCGCGCCCGGGGCAGGTGGTGATCCTGACCGGGCACCTCTCCCCACCCGGTGGCGCGGTCGAGCCGGGCGGTTTCGATTTCCGCCGCCATGCCTGGTTCCTGCGACTCGGTGCGGTGGGCTACACGCGCAGTCCGGTCCTGCTGTTGCAAGAGGCCGATGACAGCCTGCCCGTGGCGCGGTTGCGGCTGTGGCTGTCGGCCCGGGTTCAGGCGGCCCTGCCGGGAGAACGGGGTGCCTTTGCCGCCGCCATCATGACCGGAGACCGCTCCGGTATGGGACAAGAGACGCTGCATGCCTTGCGGGACAGCAACCTTGCGCATCTGTTGGCGATTTCCGGGCTGCACATGGGGCTGTTGGCGGGCTTTGTGTTCGCGGCCCTGCGACTGATCCTGATCCTGCCGCGCCACGCCCGCCATCACTGGCCGGGCAAAAAGCTGGCCGCTCTTGGCGCGCTTTTGGCCGCCGCAGGCTACCTGGCGCTCTCCGGCGGCAACGTCGCGACCGAGCGCGCCTTCATCATGGTGGCGGCGGCGCTCTGCGCTCTGATGCTGGACCGCCGGGCCTTGAGCCTGCGCAGCGTGGCCATTGCGGCGCTGGTTGTGCTGGTGATGCGGCCCGAAGCGCTGCTTGGCCCGGGGTTCCAGATGTCCTTTGCCGCCACCACCGCGTTGGTCGCGGTCTTTGAACAGGTCAGCCTGCTTCAGCGCGACCGCAAGTGGCCACGCTGGATCGCGCCGATCCTTTCGGTGGTCGTGTCCTCGGCCGTGGCGGGGGCGGCGACGGCGCCGGTGGGCATGGCGCATTTCAACCAGGTTGCGCATTTCGGCTTGGTCGCCAACCTCGTGGCCGTGCCGGTCATGGGGATCTGGGTGGTTCCGCTGGCGGTTCTGGCGGCGCTGCTGATGCCCTTGGGTGTGGACTGGATCGCGCTGGAACTCATGGCGCTGGGACTGGGCTGGATCCTTGGCGTCGCGCATACGGTGGCGGATTGGGAGGGCTCCGTCGGACATGTCGTTGCGCCCGGTCCTTGGGTGTTGCCGCTGATCGCCTTTGGCGGGCTTCTTATGTGCCTTTGGCGGGGCCGTGGGCGGCTGGCCGGACTGGTGCCTTTGGGGCTGGCGGTGGCGCTCTGGGTCGGAACCGACAGGCCCGGAGTGCTGATCTCGGACAGCGGGACGCTGGTCGGGATCATGTTGCCGGAGGGGCGGGCTCTGTCACGCGACCGCGGGTCGGGCTTCGTGGCGGGCGTCTGGCTGGAAAACGACGGACTTGGTCATGTCCAGCCCGAGGCGGCGGCGCTTTGGCCCACGCCGGTCGAGGGGCGCGTGGCGCGGGCAATCATCGGGGACCTGGAGATCCTACACCTGCAGGGCAAGCGCGCCGCGCGCGGTGTTTCCGGCTGTCATTCCGGACAGATCGTGGTGTCCAGTGTGGCGTTGAGCCTGCCGGGCGACTGCGAGGTCTTCGATCCGCCGCGCCTGAAGGAAAGCGGATCCGTCGCGGTTTGGCTGAAGGATGGTGTGAACCTGGTGACCGACCGTGACCTCTCGGGTCACCGGCTCTGGCATGGCGGCGCGCCGGAACCGGTGCGGCTGGCGCGTTCTGCGGTAGCTGGTCAGTAGGTGCGGATCAGGCCGACAAGACGCCCCTGCACGGTGACGGCCCCCCGGGGCAGTACCCGCGGTTCGTAGACCGGGTTCGCGGCCTCGAGGACGATCATCTCCCCCTTGCGGCGAAACCGCTTCAGCGTGGCCTCGTACCCTTCGATCTGGGCCACGACGATGTCGCCGTCCGAGGCGTCCGAAGTCTCGCGGATCACCACCACGTCGCCGTCGTTGATGCCCGCCTCGATCATCGAGTCACCCTTGACCTCGAGCGCGTAGTGACGCCCCTGGCCGTGCAGCATCTGGCCAGGCACCGAGACACCGGGCGCGGGGTCATTGATCGCCTCGATCGGCCGGCCGGCGGCGATGCTGCCGACCAGCGGCAGTTCGGCCAGATTCGCCGGCCCAAGGTCAAAGGCTTCCGAAGGCCGGTTGTCGGGACGGTCGCCCTCGATCACCTTGGGAGAGAACCCGGCAGGCTGGCCGCCAAGGCTTTCGGGCAGTTTCACGATCTCGATTGCCCGCGCCCGGTGGGCCAGGCGACGGATGAACCCGCGCTCTTCCAACGCGGTGATCAGGCGGTGAATGCCGGACTTGGACCGCAGGTTCAGCGCGTCCTTCATCTCGTCAAAGCTGGGAGGGACACCGTCACGGGTCATCCGCTTGTTGATGAAATCGAGAAGGTCGAGTTGTTTTTTTGTCAGCATGCTCAGCCCCGCAGTTGTTAACTTTTGTTCTACGGCTGTTCATGTTTTGTGTCAACGATCATGTGGATAAGCCCTGCGTCCTGTTGCGCATTGGCGTCAACAGGACGCAGGGCGCAACCTGACCGTCATGGGGCGTTTCGTGCGGCGCGACGGCCGTTATAGCGGCAGGTAGTCCACCATTTCGCCGGTCTTGCGTGCCGCATCGCCTACGGGGCGCACCAACAGCGCGTTCGCCTTGCCCAGAACGCTGAGCAGACTGGAATCCTGCCGGTCCAGCGCCCGGATCCCGTCGCCGTCCAATTGCGCGCGCATGTAGTGTTCGCGAGGTCCGTTCTGCATGAGCGGCGCGCTCAACCGGGCTTTGAGCCGTGGCGAGGCTGCGGTGCCCAGTCCCAGCATTGCCCGGATCACGGGCGCCAGGAAGACATGACCACAGACCATCGCAGACACCGGATTGCCCGGCAGGCCCACCATCATGGCACCGTTCAAGCGGCCCGACATCAGCGGTTTGCCGGGGCGCATGGCAACCTTGTGAAAGGCCCGCTCCATCCCGAGTTCGCCCGCCACACGCGCCACCAGGTCATGGTCCCCGACCGAGGCCCCCCCGATGGTGACAACCAGATCCGCGTCGTCGACCAGCGAGAACCCGTGGATCAGCGACTCTGTCGTATCGCGGGCGATGGGCAGGATGCGGGGCTCTGCGCCCAGGTCGCGCAAAAGCGCATGCAGGCCAAAGGTGTTCGAGGCGATGATCTGGTCCGGGCCGGGCGTGTCGCCCGGCATCACCAGCTCATCCCCGGTCGAGATCAGCGCAACGCGCGGTCTCCGGGTGACGGGAACCTCGGCAATGTTCATCGCCGCCAGCAGGGCCACGTCCTGCGGCGTCAGGCGGCGGGGTGCCTCGACCGTCTGGCCGACGCGGAAATCGGTGCCCGCGGGCCGAATATAGGGGTTGCCGTCCAGATCCTCATTGAGGGTGATGGTCTCGCCGTCGCGTGTCACGTCCTCTTGGATGATGATGCGTGCGGCCCCCTCCGGGACGGGGGCGCCGGTAAGGATGCGCACCGCTTCGCCGGGGCCGACACTGCCCTCGAAACGGGTTCCGGCGGCGCTTTCGCCGATAACGGTGAACCGCTGGCCCGGCGCAGCCTCCGGCACGGCGTAGCCGTCCATCGCCGAGGCGGGAAAGGGCGGTTGATCGCGCCGCGCGGTCACCGGCTGCGCGAGCACACGGCCCGCCGCCTGGACCAGCGGCACGGTTTCCACCGGCAGCGGTGCGGCAAGCGCGAAAAGCTGGTCGAGGGCCTCGGAAACGGAGATCATTTCGCCTCGTAACGCCCCGATTTGCCACCATCTTTCAGCAGGACGCGAATGCCGCCGATCTGCATGTTCTTGTCCACCGCCTTGACCATGTCATAGACCGTCAGTGCGGCGGTCGATACGGCGGTCAACGCCTCCATCTCGACCCCGGTCTGGCCCGAGGTCTTGACGGTCGCCGTGATGCGCAGGCCGGGCAGGTCGGGATCCTGGGTCAGGTCGACGGTCACCTTTGTCACCGGCAACGGGTGGCAAAGCGGGATCAACTCGGGCGTCTTCTTGGCGCCCATGATGCCCGCCAGTCGCGCCACGCCGATCACGTCGCCCTTTTTCGCGCGGCCCTCGGTGATCATGGCAAATGTCTCTGGCGCCATTGTCACATGGCCTTCGGCGGTGGCGATGCGATCCGTCACCGGCTTGTCCGAGACATCGACCATATGGGCGTTGCCTTGGTCGTCGAAATGGCTCAGCCCGCTCATGCCGGCACCGGGTTCTCGAGCAGCGCCTGCGTGGCCGCCGCGACATCGGCCTGCCGCATCAGGCTTTCACCGATCAGGAAGGCGCGGGCGCCGTAGCCGGCCATATCGGCCAGGTCGGCGGGCGTGTTCAGGCCGGATTCGGAAATCAGGAAACGGTCGTCGGGCAGGCGTTTCGACAGTGTCCGCGTCGTGTCCAGCGTGGTCTCGAAGGTCTTGAGATTGCGATTGTTGACCCCGATCAGAGGCGAGTTCAGCGCCAGTGCGCGGTCGAGTTCCTGACCGTCGTGCACCTCGATCAGCGCATCCATGCCCCAGCTCTGCGCGGCCTCCTCCAACTCGGCGGCCTGCGCGTCGCTGACGCTCGCCATGATGATCAGGATGCAGTCGGCGCCAAGCGCGCGGGCCTCGGCCACCTGGTAGGTGTCATACATGAAGTCCTTGCGCAGTGCCGGCAGCGAACAGGCGGCGCGGGCGGCGGTCAGGAAGGGCTTGGCACCCTGGAAGCTGGGCGTGTCGGTGAGCACCGAGAGACAGGTGGCGCCACCCGCCTCGTAGGCTTTCGCCAGCGCCTCGGGGTCGAAGTCCTCGCGGATCAAACCCTTGGAGGGAGACGCCTTCTTGATCTCGGCGATCAGGCCGTAACCGCTCTCGGCGGCCTCCATCAGCGCACCGGCAAAGCGGCGCACCGGCGGCGCGGCGCGGGCTTCGTCCTCGACCGTGCTCAGCGGCTTGGCGGCCTTGTCGGCGGCGATCTCTTCCAACTTGTAGGCCTTGATCTTGTCGAGAATTGTGGTGGTCATCACGGTCCCTTGGGCGTCGTCCAGTTGATCGGCGTCTGGTCCTTGTCCTTAAGCCAGTCGTTGATGCGGGAAAAGGGGCGCGAGCCGAAAAAGCCCCGGCGCGCCGAGAGGGGCGAAGGATGGGCGCTGGTCAGGACAAGGTTGTCCGCGCCGACAATATGCTTGGCAAACCCCTGGGCATGACCACCCCAGAGCAGGAAGGCGCGGGGACGGTCCGACAGCGCGGCCAGCACCTGTTCGGTCAACCGCGCCCATCCCAGTTTCGCATGGGCCCCGGCCTTGCCCGCCTCGACCGTCAGTGCCGTGTTGAGCAGCAGCACGCCCTGGTCGGCCCAGAAGTGCAGATCGCCATTGTCGGGACAGGCGCCGAGATCGTCCGTCATCTCCTTGTAGATATTGTTCAAGGAGCGGGGCAGGGGCCGCACGTCCGGTTCTACGGAGAAGGCAAGCCCATGTGCATGGCCCGGTGTCGGGTAAGGGTCCTGGCCCAGGATCACGACGCGCGTGGCCTCAGGCGGGCAGGCGTCGAGCGCGGCAAAGACCTGATGGGCGGGCGGCAGCACCTGCGCGCCGCTTTGTGCAAGTTGCCCCGCGATCCGGGGCAGATCCTGCACGAAAAAGGGCAGGTGCCGCCAGCTGTCGGGCGGCGTCAGGGCCGCGTGGGTCACGTCGCCTGCGTCGCCTTGGCCAGCGCCTGCACCTTGCCGAGCGCTGCACCGCTGTCGATGCTTTGCCGGGCCAGTGCCGCACCGTCGCGCAGGTCTGCCGCCTTGCCCGCAATGGTCAGCGCCGCGGCGGCGTTCAGCAGAACCGCGTCACGATAGGCCGACTGCGCGCCATCGAGCAGCGCGCGGAAGGCGCGTCCGTTCTCCTCTGGCGTGCCGCCGACGATCTCTTCGAAAGGATGCACGGGCAGGCCCGCGTCCTCGGGGTGCAGTTCGGCCTCGCGGATGCTGCCGTCCTCTTCCAGCGCGGCGATCCAGCTGACCCCGGTGATGGTCAGTTCATCCGTGCCGTCCGAACCATGCACCAGCCAGGCGCGTTCGCTGCCCAACTGGCCCAGGGTCTCGGCCATCGGGCGGATCAGCATGCGGCTGAAGGCCCCGGTCAACTGACGTTTGACGCCTGCCGGATTGGTCAGCGGCCCGAGGATGTTGAAGATCGTGCGCGTGCCCAGCTCTGCCCGGACGGGGCCGACATGGGCCATCGCGGGATGGTGCATGGGCGCCATCATGAAACAGATCCCGACGTGGGCCAGCGCCTTCTCGACCCTGTCGGCGGGGATCATGACCTCGATCCCCATCTGTCCCAGCGCATCCGCCGCGCCGGACTTGGACGAGAGGTTGCGATTGCCGTGCTTGGCCACCGGCACACCGGCGCCCGCGACGACAAAGGCGGTGGCGGTCGAGATGTTCAGCGTGCCCTTGCCGTCACCGCCGGTTCCGACGATGTCCATCGCGCCCGCGGGGGCGGCAACCTTGTTGCATTTGGCGCGCATGACCGCGGCGGCGGCGGCATATTCGTCCACCGTTTCGCCGCGGGTGCGCAGAGCCATCAAGAGCCCGCCGATCTGGGCCGGGGTCGCCTCACCGTCGAACAGGATCTGAAAGGCGGTCTCGGCTTCGGCCCGGGTCAGGGGACGATCGGCGCTGGTGCCTATGAGGGGGCGAAGATCGTCGCTCATGCCGGCACCTTCATCGCGTCGAGGAAGTTCTGCAACATGGCATGGCCATGTTCCGAGGCGATGGATTCGGGGTGGAACTGCACGCCGTGGATGGGCAACTCGCGGTGCATCAGGCCCATGATTGTCCCGTCCGCCAGCTCTGCCGTCACCTTGAGGCTGTCGGGCAGGTCGGACCTCCGCACCACGAGGCTGTGATATCGGGTGGCTTTCAACGGTGAGGGCAGGCCCGCGAACACGCTTTCGCTCTGGTGATGGATCTCGCCCATCTTGCCGTGCACGATCTCGTCATGGCGCACAACCGTGCCGCCAAAGGCCTGGCCGATGGTCTGGTGCCCAAGACAGACGCCCAGCAGGGGTATGCGCACCTCGGCGGCGGCCGCGGTCAGGGCAAGGCAGATACCGGCCTGGTCCGGGTCGCAGGGGCCCGGGGACAGCACGATGCCCTCGGGCTTCAGTGCCATGGCCTCCTGCACGTTCAGGGCGTCATTGCGCCAGACCTGTACCTCTGCGCCCAGCTCGCCCAGGAAATGGACGAGATTGTAGGTGAAACTGTCGTAGTTATCGATCAGGAGCAGCATGGCGCGGGTCGCCTTTGGACTAACGTTTACAGGTCTATAGAGCGGGGACGTGATCGGGGGCTGGCGGCCCGGGGCCACGTCGCGGTATACATGCGCAGGCCCTCCCGGTGGCGTCAAGCCCGCCAGGGGGACCGGACTGCAGGACAAAGGCGCCGGGACAGGCGCGCAAGGGGTCGGAGAGAGCAGCATGGCACGGGGATTTCTGTCTGGGGCGATCTGGGGCGCGGTCTTTTCGGGGGCCGGGCTGGCGGCGGTATCGCTGAACACGCCATTGCCCGAAAATCCGGCCATCGTGCCGCCGCCGGGTGGGGCGATGGACAGCAGCCTGCTGGACAAGGCCCCCGATGCGGAACCGGACGCGGAGCCGGACGACGAACCTGTGGCCCAGCCCGACCCTGTTGACCCGGTTCCCGATGCCTCGAAGCCGCGCGTGGTCGAGACGCCCGAGGCAGGCGACGTGGCAGATCCGAAACCGGACCTCTCCGAGCCGGGGCGCCGCCCGGTGCCCGAAAGCGGTGTCGACCGGCCCGCCGCGCCGGGTGGGGCGCCCGCCGCACCCTCGGGGCCCGTGGCGGTCGGGGCGGATACAGCGCCGCCCGCGGCCCCGCGTGTCGGGGGCGCACCGGATGCGCCTGAGGGTGCAACTCCCGCGCCGGACGGTGCGGCGCCGGTTTCCGTCGGGCGTGATGCACCGGTCAAACCCGGGGCAAAAAGCTCGGCCCCCGGCGCACCCCGTCCCGAAGCGCAGCCGATCATCATCACCGGACCGGCCCAGCCGCCGGCCCCGGCGGTGCCCGACGGCGACAGCGCGCTGGTCACCGAACGTGCGGACGGGCCCGATGCTGTCGATCCCGCGCCGGTTGACCCGGCCCCCGTCGATCCTGCGTCCGAGGCCCCCGAACCCGGCTCATCTCCGGACGCTGATGTGCCCGCATCGGATCCCGATGCCTCCCGTGCAGCGGCCCCCGTTCCCGATCCGGCGCCGGCACCCGTGCTGGAGGCGACGGAACCGGCGCCCGCCCCCGGGGGGCCGGCCATCGGCACGCCCGCGCGCTCGCTCGTGGATCGCGCGACGCCAACTGCGCCAGACCTCACCCCAGAGCCGGAAGACACCGGACCGGCCGCGACATCCTCTGCATTGGCAGCGCTGCCGGACGACAGCCCGCTGGTGCGCTTCGCCGCGCCGGTCGAGGTGGACGGGGATGTGCCGCGTATGGCCATCGTGCTGATCGACGACGGCAGCGGCCCGCTTGGGCCCTCCGGGCTGGAGGCCTTTCCCTTCCCGGTGAGCTTCGCGATTTCTCCGAACCATCCGGACGCCGCCGCCGCCGCCCGGGGCTATCGCGACCTTGGGTTCGAGGTGCTGGTGCTGGGCGACATGCCCGATGGCGCGCAGGCCGCCGATGTCGAAGTCGCGATGGAGGGGTTGATGGGCGCGGTGCCCGACGTGGTGGCCGTGCTAGAGGACCCGGATGGCAGCCTGCAGGAAACCCGGGATGTGTCGAGCCAGGTCGCGGCCTTTCTTGCCGACAGCGGACACGGTTTGATCTCGCAACCCAAGGGGCTGAACACGGCTCAGAAACTGGCGCTGAAGGACGGCGTCCCCTCGGTCACGTTGTTCCGCGATTTCGACGGCGAAGGGCAGGACGCGACGATGATCCGCCGCACCCTGGACCAGGCCGCCTTTCGCGCCCGGCAGGAGGGCGGGGTGGTCATGATGGGGCGGCTGCGCGCCGACACGATCTCTGCGCTGGTGCTCTGGGGGCTGCAGGATCGCAGTGGCAGTATCGCTCTGGTCCCGACCTCACTGGTCCTGGCCGAGTCTTTGGCGACGGACTAGGCGTCAGGCTGTGGCCGGTGCGCCGGCCCAGCCCTCCAGAACCCGCGCCAGATCGCCGTAGCCGGTAAAGCGACGCTCAAAGGCAAGACCCATGCGGGAGGCGCAGGCCTCTGCCCGGGCGGTCAGCTCGGCATCTTCGGTCTGGGCGAGATAGACCAGCCGATCGTAATTGCCGAAATACATCTCGCGCAGCTGCGGGTGACGGTCGAGGCCGAGGGGCTTCCAGACGAAGGCGTCGAACTGGCGGCAGAGGAAATCGGTGAGGTAGAAGGCCGTGACCTCGTCGCGGGTCTCGAATGTGGCAAGCCCGTCGAAGAAGGCATAGCAATGCGGGCCGGGCACCATCTCGATCCCCATCTCGTCGCAGGCGGCCTGCAACAGCCCGCCAGTGCCACAGTCGGCGTAGACCACGCAGATCCGCGCATAGTTGGGGCGGTGCTTTTCTACGGCTGCGCGCACGGCATCGGTGATCTTTTCCGGGTGGTTGTGCAGGATCGCTGGCAGGCAGGCCAGATCCATTTGCCCCCAGCCATTGAGCCGGATCAGCGCCAGGATCTCTCGGGCAAGCGCGCCGCAGGCCAGCAGCAATATACGGCCCTCACCTTCAGGGCGCAGGCCGTTTTCTGTCAGCGCACGGTCGGAAAGCGCGTCAGGTGCGGCTGTCGTCATAGGGAACATGGGCAAGCGCCCAGCGGGCCAGCAGTGCGATCGCCAAGAGCACCGGCACCACCGTAAGAACCCCGAAGGAAGACACCGCCCAGACGGTCAGGCCGGCGGCCATGATCACGGCGCATACAAGCAGGGCAAAGGATGTGACGGGCATTGGGGTCTCCTTCCTACTGTCTAATATGGGCCAAAGGTTGCGAAAGAAAAACCCCATTCGCGCACTTGCGGCATCAATACGCGCCGGGCTGCCTACTGCGACAGCTTGACCGCGGTGCCGTAGGCGACAATCTCGGAGGCCCCGCGCGTGATGGCAGAGGTCTGCATCCGCATCGCGACGATGGCATCGGCGCCAAGTGCCTCGGCCTCGGCGGCCATGCGATCCAGCGCCTGTTCCCGGGCGCCAGCCATGAGCGAGGAATAACCCGTCAGCTCTCCGCCGACGAGCATCTTGAGCGCGGCGACAATGTCCGTTCCCAGATGCTTGGCCCGCACGGTAGCGCCGCGCACGAGACCAAGCGAGGCGATGATTTCGCGCCCGGCAACTTGTTCCGAGGTGACGATCAGCATCAGTGTTTCATCCCGTCGTAATGGTCGTCTTCGGCATTGCCGACCCGCTCGGCAATTACCCTGTAGAGAATATAGCCCACCAGTGCCGCGGGCAGCAGGGCCAGCCATGCGAAGGGCACACTGAGCGAGGCGAGGAGCAGCATCCCGAGCCAGAAAGTCACGGCGCTGCCGGCCAGGACGCAGACGATGATCAGTACCAGTCTGTCGAGTTTCATGGCAGCCCCCCCCTGCGTCCACCCTGACCGCCGGGCGCGCAAAAGAAACGAGGCGGGACCGAAGCCCCGCCTCGTTGACCGGCAGCAAGGTCAGCCGGCCGCCATCTGGTTGTGCTTGCGCGAGATGAATTCCTTGGCGGTTTCCACCGCCACGGCGGCGTCTCGGCAATAGGCATCGGCGCCGATGGCCTTGCCGAACTCCTCGTTCAGGGGAGCGCCGCCGACCAGCACGACATAGTCGTCGCGGATGCCCTGTTCGACCATCGCGTCGATCACCACCTTCATGTAGGGCATGGTGGTGGTCAGCAGGGCGGACATGCCCAGGATGTCGGCCTCTTCCTTCTGGATCGCCTCGATGTAGTTCTCGACCGGGTTGTTGATCCCGAGGTCGACCACCTCGAAACCGGCGCCTTCCATCATCATGGACACCAGGTTCTTGCCGATGTCGTGGATATCGCCCTTGACGGTGCCGATCACCATCTTGCCCTGCTTGGGCGCACCGGTTTCGGCCAGCAGCGGTTTCAGGATGGCCATGCCACCCTTCATCGCGTTGGCCGCCAGCAGCACCTCGGGGACGAACAGGATGCCGTCGCGGAAGTCGTGGCCGACGATGGTCATGCCACCCACCAGCGCCTCGGTCAGGATCTTGTACGGGGCCCAGCCGCGCTCGAGCAGGATGTTCACGCCTTCCTCGATCTCTTCCTTGAGACCGTCGTAAAGGTCGTCGAACATCTGCTGGACGAGTTCCTCGTCGTCGAGTTCGGAGAGGATGATGTCGTCTTCTTCATCGGACATGGCGCGGTTCCCTTGGCTTGGCATGGCATCGCATGCCGTCGTTTAAACGACTATTCGTCGTTTTCTGCGGATTTCAATTGGCGGATTGCGACATTGGGTAAAGCTGGACCGACCTGCGACACCCAAGTGCCGCAAATCTTGCCAGTGTTCCTGTTGTGTTCTATGTGTTCGGCATGAAACCTCCATCCCGTCCCGTTGATCCCGACCGCGCTCGTGGCCGCGCCGCGACGAGTCGCGACTGTGGCCGCTACGAACGGCTGCGGCGCGAGGACGTGCATGATGGATGGGACCTGCCGGAAGAGGGCGGGGTGTACCGGACCGAGGTCAGCGAGGAAGTGCCGCGCAAGGTCATTACCTATGTCCGTTCGCCGGACCTGCCGTTCGACAGATCGCTGAACCCGTACCGGGGCTGCGAACATGGCTGCATCTATTGTTTCGCGCGGCCCACCCATGCCTGGCTGGGGCTTTCGCCGGGTCTGGATTTCGAAACGCGACTGGTGGCGCGGCCGACCGCGCCCGAGGTGCTGGCCCGCGAATTGCGGAACAGGCGCTACGAGGTGGCGCCTCTGGCCATCGGCACCAATACCGACCCCTACCAGCCGGTCGAGCGAGACCGGGGCATCATGCGCGCCTGCCTGGAGGTGCTGCGCGATTTTCGGCACCCCGTGGCCATCGTGACCAAGGGCGCGCTGATCGAACGGGACATCGACATCCTGTCGGACATGGCTGCACAGGGACTGGCGCGCGTGGGCATATCCGTGACCACGCTGGACCCGGTCCTGTCGCGAAGGATGGAGCCGCGCGCACCTGGACCGCAGCGGCGGTTGCAGGTCATCCGGCGGCTGACAGAGGCGGGTATCCCGGTGCGCATCATGGCCTCTCCGATGATCCCGGCGCTGACCGATCCCGAACTCGAGGCGATCCTGAAGGCGGGCGCCGAGGCGGGGGCGGATGCGGCCAGCTGGATCATGCTGCGCCTGCCTCTGGAGGTTGCCGATCTCTGGCAGGATTGGCTGCACCAACACTATCCCGACCGCGCCGCGCGCATCATGGGCCATCTGCGCGACATGCACGGCGGCAAGGTCTATTCGGCGAAATGGTTTTCCCGCATGCGCGGAGAGGGGCCCTATGCCGACCTGCTCGCAGCGCGTTTCCGGCGCGCGGCGCGTGCCCTTGGGCTGGACCGTGACCAACCCGCGCTGCGCTGCGATCTCTTTGAGCCGCCGGTTCGGAAGGGCGATCAACTGAGCCTGTTCTAGCCGGCGGTTGTCGGGTCGATGCGGGTCTTGATCTCGGTAATCGTATCCGCCGGGAACCCGCTCAACTGTGCGTGTTCGCGGATCGCATCCTCGTCCTCGGCCAGGTAGATGCAGAAGGTCTTGTCGCCGGCGACGTAGGAGTGGTTCCACTGCACCCGCGGTGCCAGTTTCGCCAAGGCCGCATTGGATGCGCTGGCCGCGCCGCACAGTTCTTCCTGTGACATGGACCCGGCGCCGGGAATGTTGCGTTCGATCACGTAGGTCTTCATCTGGGCCTCCCTGGTGGACAAGCGTTTGTTGTCTCATCCCCAGTAGAGCGCAGTTCTGTCCCGCGATCATTTGAGTTATTCTATCCGTCGGGTGACAGAATGTTGTCGAGGGAGCATGCCGCTTTCGCATCTGAATGCGTGGAGGGCGGTGGATGCCGTTCTGAACGAAGGCTCCGTGGCGCGCGCGGCCGGAGAACTGGGCGTGACGCAGGCCGCGGTCAGCGCACAGATACGCCGGTTGGAAGAACGGTTGGGCCGGACACTCTTCCGGCGCACCCCGGGCGGGCTCATACCGGTCGAGGACCTCTCCGGTCTGGCTCATGCACTGCGCAGCGGGTTCGCGGGCATTGCCTCGGTTCAGGATGCCCTGTGCTCCGGGCAGGTCGAGCGGCGGGTGGCGTTGACGGTCACCCAGACCTTCGCGGAAAGCTGGCTGCCGCATCACCTGCCGGATCTCTTTGCCAAGGTCGGTGCCGTGGACCTGCGCATAGACACCAGCTGGGATGTCGTCGACCTCGCCAGTTCCGATCTGCATTTCGCCATCCGTTTCATGCCGCCGCCCGGTCCGGGCTACGGCGCGATCGACCTGTTGCCCAGCGGCGTGGTGCCGGTCTGCACGCCCGATTTCGCCCGCCGCTACGGATTGGCCCCCGGACAGACGGAGCTGGGAGGCGTGCCCATCGCCCATATTGATGTCCCGACCTCGGACGCCGCCTGGCTGGATTGGCAAGGCTGGAGCCATGCCACCGGCATCGACATCTCCAGCGCCAGCGGCGGGCCGCAGTTCGCGTTGCAGGGCAGCGGAGCGAGGATTGCCCGGGCGGGGATCGGTCTTGTGCTGGGGGGGCTGTCGGACGTCGTGCATTCGGTGGACAGAGGTGCGCTTGTCATGCCCTTCGGGGCAGGCTCTGTCGTGCCGGCAAAGTACTGGCACCGGCTGTTGTGGTACGAAAAGCGACCGCTGGGACCGTTTCAGCGCAGGTTTCGCGACTGGATCGCCGCCCGTGCGGCGGATGACCGTGAGCGGATGCGCGTTCTGTTCGGAGTCTGACCGCGACGTGGCCGACCCTGCAGTTACGTCCGCGGTCGCCCCCAGCGTCATGCAGGCCCTCTGTGTCCATCGCGACACGTCATGCACCGCGCAGGGCTGCGCTTGTCGCTTGTCCGCCATTGACCCGAATACGCCTTTCAAGATCGCTTGGAATATCCGCGTTCCATCTTTGATCCGCAATAATTCTCCCTTTCCTGCCAACGGTTTCCACCCTGTGGCGTCAGAAGGAAAAGGGAGTTTGACCCGGCCCGGCCTTGATGGGAGGCACCGTGGCGGATGTGAAATCCGCCACCGCCCGGTCAGCCGCGCCGGCGCCGTCCCCGACGCTCGCGGGTGGGGCCGTCGTCACCCGTGCCGTCGCTGTCGGACGAGAACCCGCCCAGCATGCCGGTGATCTGTTCCAGCGTCGGGCGCGGGCCTTTTTCGCGGGTTTCCAGGGCTTCGCGCATGGCCTTGAGGTGTTCGGGCATCGTGCCGCAGCACCCGCCGATGATGCGGGCGCCGGAATCGCGCGCCATGACCGCATATTCGGCCATCAACTCGGGCGTGCCGTCATAGTGGATGTGACCGTCGACATACTTGGGAATGCCGGCATTGCCCTTGGCGATGATCGGACGTTCCGTCCCCTGCGCGGCAAAGCCCAACACCGTGCGCAGCAGGTCAGAGGCGCCGACGCCGCAGTTGGCCCCGAAGCCAAGCGGCGGGGTCGGCAGGCTTTCGACCATCTTGACCATGTCGGCCGAGGTCATGCCCATCATCGTGCGCCCCGCGGTGTCAAAGCTCATGGTGCCACACCAGGGCATGCCGACGTTGGCAAAGGCTTCGGCGGCGGCCTTGTATTCCTCGGGGGCCGAGATCGTCTCGACCCAGAGCACGTCCGCGCCGCCATCCTTGAGGCCCGCGGCGGTTTCCTCGAACATCTCGACCGCGCGTTCGTGGGTCAGGTTTCCGGCCTCGCCCATGATTTCGCCCGTCGGACCGACAGAGCCCGCGACGATCACCTCGCGGCCCGCGCCATCGGCAATCTCGCGTGCCAGTTCGGCAGCAAGTTTGGACAGTTCGTAGGCGCGGTGCCCGGCATCGTGCAGTTTCAGCCGCGAGGCATTGGCGCCGAAACTGTTGGTCAGGAAAAGATCCGATCCTGCCTCGACCGCGCCGCGATAGAGCGCGCGGATCTTGTCCGGCTCATCCTCGTTCCAGAACTCCGGGGCATCCCCGGATTGCAGCCCCATGTTGAAGAGGTTGGTACCCGTCGCCCCGTCCGCCAGCAGCCAGTCGCGCTGAGCCAGGGCCCGGGAAAGTGCGTCGCTCATCGTTCTTGCCTTATCCGGACGTCGTTGATTGCGTGTTTCACATCTGCCGACTGGAGGCAAATTCATAATCATCATCATTGTCATGAGGGTTGTTTGCCTCGCAACGAGGCGAATGCCGGCCCGATCAGATCAGCAGGAACTGGGGCAGGCGGGTTTCCAACCCCATCGCCCGGCCGATTGACCACGCCCCGGCGCGCAGGATGTTGGCGCCCCAGGCCGCGACCTCGCGTACAAGGTGGAGGGTCCGGTGGGGCAGGCGCCGGTCGGGGTCGGGGCTGGCGCAGATCGCAGCCGGCCGCCCGGCCCAGACAAAAGAGGCCTTGGCGCGCCAGGCGTGGAATGCCTCTGTCACAAGGATCAGGTCCGCTTCGGAAGGGAGGTAAGGGCGCGAAAACAGAGCGTTCTGCAATGTCGACAGTGAGCGGGCCTCGGTGCTGAGAACCGTGTCCGGCAGTCCCTTGTCCCGGGCCAGCCGGGCCAGCAGGGGCGCATTGCTGCTGCGGCCATCGGGACCGCCTCCGGTCAGATGCAGGTGCTGCACAAGACCGCGCCGGTAGAGGCGAACCGCTGAATGGACGCGGCCCGTTTCCGCCTCCTGCACCGCCTTGCGCAGTTCTTCCCCGCCGCCAAGAACGACGGCAATGTCGTAAGGCTGCTCGACCGTGCTGCAGGCCGGGGTCAGCAGCAGCGACCCCAGCGTCAAAGCCACGCAGGCAAGGGTATAGATGACCGCTGCGCGGACCAGCCAGCGCAGCAGCCTTGTCATTCCCACTCGATCGTGCCCGGGGGTTTCGAAGTGACGTCGTAGGTGACGCGGTTGATCCCCTTGACTTCGTTGATGATCCGGGTGGCGGTTTCGCCCAGGAAATCATGGCTGAACGGATAGTAATCCGCCGTCATCCCGTCGACAGAGGTCACCGCGCGCAGGGCGCAGGCATAGTCATAGGTGCGCCCGTCGCCCATCACGCCCACGGTGCGGACGGGCAGGATCGCGACGAAGGCCTGCCAGATCTCGTCGTAAAGCCCGTGCTTGCGGATCTGGTCGATATAGACCGCATCTGCCTTGCGCAGGATTTCCAGCTTGTCGCGGGTGATCTCTCCGGGGCAGCGGATGGCAAGGCCGGGGCCGGGGAAGGGGTGACGCCCGATGAAACTTGCCGGCAGTCCCAGTTCATGGCCAAGCGCGCGCACCTCGTCCTTGAACAGTTCGCGCAGCGGCTCGACCAGTTTCAGGCCCATCTTTTCCGGCAGACCGCCGACGTTGTGGTGCGATTTGATCGTTACGGAAGGCCCGCCGCTGAAAGAGACGCTTTCGATCACGTCCGGATACAGCGTTCCCTGCGCCAGGAACTGCGCCCCCTCGATCTGATCGGCGTATTTCTGGAACACGTCGATGAACAGCTTGCCGATGGTCTTGCGCTTGACCTCGGGGTCGCTGACGCCCTCCAGCTCACCCAGAAAGAGATCCTGTTCCTGCGCGTGAATGACCTGAAGGTTCATGTGATCGCGGAACATGCCCACGACTTCCTCGGCCTCGTGCAGGCGCAGCAACCCGTGATCGACGAAAACGCAGGTCAGCTGGTCGCCCACCGCCTCGTGGATCAAGGCCGCCGCCACGGAGCTGTCGACACCGCCGGACAGGCCGCAGATCACCTTGGCGTCGCCCACTTGTTCGCGGATCTTGGCAATGGCCTCTTCACGGTAGGCGCCCATCGTCCAGTCGCCCTTGAACCCGGCGGCCCGCACGAAATTCTCGTACAGCGTCTTGCCGTTGGGCGTATGGTGTACCTCGGGGTGGAACTGCACGGCGTAGAAATTGCGCGAGACATCCGCCGTGATCGCAAAGGGCGCGCCCGGCGAGGTGCCGTAGACCGCAAAGCCCGGCGCGATTTCCGAGACGTGGTCACCGTGGCTCATCCAGACCTGCTCGCGGCCCGAGCCGTCCATGAACCAGCCGTTCAGCATGTCGATCCGCGTCTCGCCGGGGACGACATAGGCGCGCCCGAATTCGGCGGTGCCTTCGCCCGCCACGACCTTGCCGCCCAGGTCCTGCATCATGACCTGCTGGCCATAGCAGATGCCGAGGATCGGCACGCCCAGGTCATATACGCCCTTGGGTGGGCGCGGGCTGCCCTCTCGGGTCACCGAATCGGGCCCGCCCGAGAAGATCACGGCTTTCGGCGCGAAGTCGGCCAGGAAAGCTTCGGTGACGTTCTGGTAAGGGTGGATTTCGCAATAGACATTCAGCTCGCGCAGGCGGCGCGCGATCAGCTGCGTCACCTGGCTGCCAAAGTCGATGATGAGGAGGCGGTCGTGCTGGGTCTCGGTCATGCCTTCCCTTAGGCAGGGCTGCGGAAAAGTGCAATCGCGCTGTCAGCCTTCGGCCAGAAAGGCCTCTGTCCGGGAAAGAACCTGTTCCCACATCGGGTCCTGCGGCAAGAGCATGTGACTGCGGCTGTCCAGCCGGATGAATTGTGCACCTTTCAGATGTGCGGCCAGTTTCAGACCCTGGCTGACCGGGTGGATCGCATCCTGTTCGGCGTGAAAGATCAGCGCCGGAACGTCGACATGGGTCAGGTCCTCGGTCACGTCGAAACGGTCGATCACCGTGCGAAGGGTAACGGCGGTCTCGGGGCTGGCGCTGGACAGCTGCATCCGTACCAATTCGTCGCGCTGTTCGCGCGTGGCGTCCGGCGCAAAGAGCGTTGAAAAGGCCTGCATGAAAGGGCTATCGGCCTTGCCCCAGCCTGCGCGGATCATGGCCAGAATGGTTTCCTCATCCACTTCCCCGGTTCCGGTGGCGCGGTGCACGCGGCCCTGAACATAGCCCCCGACGATCACCATGCGCCTGACCCGGTCGGGCCAGCGTGCGGCGAAGCGGATGGCGACGGGCGCGGCCTGCGAGGCGGCAAACAGATCGAAGTGCTCAAAGCCTGCGGCATCGGCCACTGCCGCCATGTCCTCGGCAAAGACGTCGATGCCGGTCAGCGGCGCATCCCGCGCCGACAGTCCGGTGCCACGCAGATCATAGCGCAACAGCCGGTGGTGCTGCGACAGGCGGTCGATCAAAGGCCCCCAGATCGTGCCGGCCCTGTCCATTTCCAGGTGCGACAGCCAGTGTCCGATTCGCATCAGGGGTGGGCCGTCGCCGGTCAGGCTCCAGGCGATGGCGCTGCCGTCCTGCGACAGGGCATAGGCGACGTCGGTCGCGGTAGCCGTGGGGGGATGCGCTGTTACGGAGCTGTCCCGCAATTCGGCCACGAAGGCCAGGCCACGCCGGGGAATAGTGCGGAGAACGCCCTGTTCCTTGCCGGAATCGCCCACCGCCGCCCGTGCCGCGCTGATCCGCGCCGCGATGGTTGCGTCCGAGACGGCAAGGCCTTTCCAGACCACCTCGACCAACCTGTCCTTGGACACCACCCGCCCGCCGGACTGTGCCATAAGCGCCAGCAGGTCAAAGACCTGCGGTTCCAGGTGCACCTCTTGCCCGCCCCGGACCAAAGTCCGGCGGTCTAGGTCGAGCGCACAGTCGTTGAAGGCAAGGATCATGCGACCAGTGTCCGGCAAGCCCGGCGCCGTTGGCAAAGGTTTTCGCAAGGGAAAGTCGAATGACAAGGGTTTCTGAAGACAAGGACAAGACCGCCTTCAAGCGCGGTGGGCCGCGGTCGGTTCAGATGGGGCATGACAGTCCAGACACGGAGACAGACCATGACCCAGCAGAACGACAGGATCCGCACCCGCCCCGATGGTTCCATCGACACGGCCTATTACATGGCACGGGGTCGCCACATGCGTTCGCAGGCGGCCCATGCCATGTTTTCTCCCGAACCCGCCAAACCCCGCCACCGCCGTGGGTTTGCCCGGTTGTTCGGTGCCGCCACGGCCTGACGCGCCGGGCCAGCCGTCAGGACCGGCCCCGCGTGCCGAAAAGGGCGGTGACCCTTCTCCGGCGCGCGGGGCGCCCTCTCAGCCCATCGAATAGGATTTGACCCGCCCACGCTGCCGGGCCCGTTTCACGTCCGACCGCCACGACCAGAGCGCCATGCCGGCGGCAGCGCCGACATAGATGACGCCGGTCACGATCAGGACTTCTCCCGCCACGGGCCCGACATCGGCGCGCGAGATCGCCTCGTCCCAGGTCTTCACCGGGGTGGGATGCACCGCCAGTTTCCCGGCAAACGCCAGCGACTGGATCAGCAGGATCCACAGGTAGTTCGACCGGATGCGACGCCCCACGGCGGTCATCAACGTGACGTGATAGGTGGGACGCCGGTAGTCGGCGGCCAGCGTCTTCTGCCAGTTTTCCTCCAGGTGCAGGTCGCCATCGTCCAGCATGGGCGCGTAGAAATGCTGTTCCATCCAGCGGCAGCGCGCGCGCCAGACGTTGAAATAGCGGTAGCGCCGCGCCTCCAGCATCAGGAAAAGCAGGATCAGCACCCCCACCAGCACCAGCGGCAAGGGCGAGGCCCCCGGCGCCGAAAACGAGATCGACAGCGCGACACCCAGTGTCACCACTGCCCAGTTGGTCGTCGTGTCCAGCCGGGTGCGCCAGATCGTGCTGCGATAGACCTCGCCGCGATAGAGATGCGCGACGGCGGTGATTTCGGACGAACTCAGCGTCTTGCGCTCCAACTCTGGCGCTTCTGCTTCGGCCTCTCCTCCCATGATGCCGGTTTCCCTTCCCTTTTCGTTCACTCTGCCGCGTCTCTGCGCAGAGGTCAAAGTCACATCGGAGTTTCGGCGCTTGACCCGGGGGCGTCGGTCTGGCTCCTCTGAGGCGACCGACGCGATGGAGGGCACATGCAGGTATTGACGGAATTTGGCCTGGGCACGTCGCTCCGGCGGGGCGATTACACCGAGGCCTCGGCCCGCGCGTTGCGCGATCTGTTGTGGAAGGCCTCGATCAATGCAGCCGAATGGCTGGGACGCGAAAAATCCGAGATGCGGCTGGCCGTGCGCGTGGCGGTGCAACAGCCAGAGGCGGTGGACAGGGCCGAACTGCAAAAGGTCTTTCCCTATGGCGAGGCACGGATCGAGGTGGTCTTTGGCGGGCTGGACGTGCCGCGCCCCGAAGGCCACGGCAATCCGACGGTCATGGCGCTGGCCGCTCTGACCGTATCCTTCGAGGAGGCGGCGGCATGAGACAGAGGCTGATCGTGCAAATGGGCATGGGCGTCGGCGCAACCGCCGGTCAGGCGGCCGAGCGCGCCATCGCGGCGGCGCAGGCGCGCGCGGTCCTGCATGTGGACGTGGATTGCGCGGTGCATGTCACTCTTGGCGTGCCCGAGGCGGCGGATCTCGACACCAGCGGCGTGAACCATGCCTTCGGCGCCGGCGAGGTAGAGGTGCGCGTGGTGCCTGGCGGTATGGTCGTGCCGCAACCGTGTGGGTCCGCGCTGATCATGGTCAGCGCAGCGATCGAGGTGTTTCCGCTGGGGTCCGCGGACTGACGGGAAACGGCCCGGTCTGCCGGCGATGGGGCGGCGCCGTGGCTCATGGTCGTGTACCGGCCTTGCTCCAGAGGGATCGAGGCCACGGCGACATTCCCATCGAGGCGCCGCAAACCCCGATTGAGAAATTGCCGTGCTTGGCCCTGCCGGCCCCACTTCGGCTTTGGGAGGTCCGCTGGTCATCACGGGCCGGGAATTGCGTCCCGGAGACGCGAACTGGTTTTGCGAAGCGCAATCCTACGCCTACGTTCCTTCTTTGTGTCATCAAATGCCGCGCCGCGATTCCCGGCCGGTGGGTCACGTGGGCGCTTGCATGGCACAGAGCGGCGTAGGAATGTCGCTTTTTCCCCGCACCTGCCGGAAAAGACCGATGGGCCCTCTGCGCGACGCGTTAGAACGGGGAATGATCCGGTGGGCCGATGACGGCACCGCCCCCGCAGACAAGGGCTGAAACAGATGGCAGAAGCAGCAGCGCGCAAACGGTCCAGAGGTGGCGGCGGTGCCGCGCGCCGCGCCGAACGGACCTCGGTCCAGGTGGAGACCGCCCGCTACATCGAGCGTAACATCCCCAACATGGAGCTGTTGGACGACGCCGCTCTGGAAATGATCGAGGATCACGCCGAACAGGTGCTCGAAGAGGTCGGCGTCAACTTCGTCCAGAATCCCGCCGCGCTGGAGCGTTGGCGGGCGGCAGGTGCCAATGTCGATGGCGAACGCGTGCGTATCCCGCGCGGTCTTGCCCGCGAGCTGATCAAGACGGCGCCGTCGCGGTTCACCCAGCACGCCCGCAACCCGGCCAAATCCGTCGAAATCGGTGGCAACAGCCTTGTTCTGGCCCCGGTCTATGGCCCGCCCTTCGTGCGCGACGCTGACGGCGGCCGCCGCTATGCAACGATCGAGGATTTCCGCAAGTTCGTGAAGCTGGGCCAGATGTGCAAATGGCTGCACCATTCCGGTGGCACGGTTTGCGAACCGACCGACGTGCCGGTGAACAAGCGTCACCTGGACATGCTGCTGGCCCACATGACGCTGTCTGACAAGCCCTTCATGGGGTCCGTGACCGAACCCAGCCGCGCGCAGGACAGCGTTGACATGGCGGGCATCCTGTTCGGCAAGGAGTTCGTGCAGGACAACACGGTGATGACCTCGCTCATCAACATCAACTCGCCGCTGACCTTCGATGACGTGATGATGGGCGCGCTGGAAATCTACGCGGCCAACAACCAGGCCTGCATCATCTCACCCTTCATCGTGGGTGGCGCGATGGCGCCTGTCTCGGTCGCGGGCACGCTGGTGCAGGTGCTGGCGGAAACGCTGGCCGGTGTGGCCTATGCGCAGCTGGTGCGCCCGGGCGCACCGGTCATCATGGGCGCCTTCGTGACCTCGATCGACATGAACTCGGGCGCGCCCACCTTCGGCACGCCGGAAGCGTCGCAGGTCACCTACGGTGCCGGTCAGCTGGCTCGGCGTCTCGGGCTGCCCTTCCGGTCGGCCGGGTCGTTCTGCGGCTCGAAGCTGCCGGACGCACAGGCGGCCTACGAAACGGCGAACTCTCTGAACATGGGGCTCTTGTCCGGCGTGAACTTCATGCTGCATTCCTGCGGCTGGCTCGAAGGCGGGCTCGTCGCCTCGTTCGAAAAGTTCGTGATGGATGCCGACCAGCTGGGCACGCTGCACAAGATGGCGCAGGGCGTGACAGTGAATGAGGAAACGCTGGCGATGGATGCGATCCGCGAGGTCGGCCCGGGCGGACACTACCTTGGCTGTGCCCACACTCAGGCCAACTTCAAGACCGCCTTCTGGCGTTCCGAGGTCTTCGACTACAAGCCGTATGAGACCTGGTCCGAGGAAGGCGCCCGGGACACCGTGGCATTGGCGACGGCGCGGGTGCAGAAACTTCTGGATACCTACCAGCAGCCGATGCTCGATCCCTCGATCAACGAGGCGCTCAACGCCTATGTGGCAGAGCGCAAGGCCTCGATGCCCGACGCCTTCTCCTGAGGGTCGGGCCGGAGGAACGCGGGCGGTCTCAGTAGGCCGCCTCGCGCAGGATACGGGCTTCGCCCATCATTGCGGTCAGCACCTCGACATGGCGGCTGACCGAATAGGCGGCGTCATCGGCATGGCGCCGCTCGTTCAATTCGGCCTCGATCTCTACCAGCCGCATCAGCGCGGCGCCGGGGCGGGGCAGGGCGCCATAACCCAGTAGACGGTTGAGGTGCGGATTGCGCCGATAGTCCTGTGCGCCGATGCGGGCTGCGCGGATCAGCAGGCGCGGGCGGCGCAGGTCGTTCAGCAAACCAAGAATGTCTTTCATCGTCTCGCTCCATGCAGTTCGCGTCATGCGAATTCCGGCTGACTATGCACGGTCTGGGCGAGTGTTGCGTCGGGGGTGCACGGTCCGAACGCAGAGTTCAGAACTAGTTTAACTTTCTTATAAACAATCACTTTTGCGGTGTTTCATTAACTGTCCAGTAAGGAACACACGTTTAGGTTGCTCAAGTTGCCACTGGGGATAAGTCTGTGGAAATAACCCCTTTTTCAGTATGCGCCCATGCGTGACGCGCGGATCGACATCCCGGCGGATCAACTGCCGAACTGGGTGCCCGATGCGGCGCGCGTCTACCTCGCGCACACTGAACAGGGGTGCTCGATCCGGGAACTCGCGCGGCAAGCTGGGTGCCACGCGTCGACCGTCTTGCGCCAGGTGCGCAGGATCGAGACCCGCAGGGACGATCCTTTGGTTGATGCGGCTTTGTGCAACCTGGGGGCTGCCGGGGAAACGGTTCCGGCACAAGAGACCAGAAAGGACATGGACCCGATGAACGCTGCCATGACACCCACGCCGCCGGACGAGGCCACGCTGGCCCGCGAGGCACGGCGCGTGCTGCGCCGCTTGTGCGAGAGCGGCGCCGTGCTGGCCGTCGCGGTAGAGATGGACAAGGCCGTGGTCGTGCGCGACACCGGCGACGGCGGCAGTACGCGCACCGCCGTGGTGGATGTCGCCGTTGCCCAGGCAATGGGGCTCAACGACTGGATCGCCTGTGATGCGCCGGGGCGGATCTCGCGCTATCGCATCACTTCTGCGGGGCGCGCGGCGCTCAACCGCTTGGTGGCCGAGCAGGAAAGCCGCGTCCGCGGCTTTGCCGAGGCCCAGGCCGGGTTCGAGACCGGGCGCGATGCCGAGGCCGCACTGGACGAGGTCGAGCGTGACCCGCGCGCGCGCAAGGGGCGCTACATGCTGGCCGAGAGCCCGCTGACCGCCCTGGGACGCCGTCGCAGCAAGGATGGCGAGCCGTTCCTGTCGGAAGAGTTGATCGCTGCGGGCGAGCGTCTGCGCGAGGATTTCGAACTGGCCCAGATGGGGCCGCGCACGGCCCAGAACTGGGACCAGTTCTTGACCGCCGGTGTTGTCACGGCCCCCAGCGGGCAGGAGGAGAGCGGATCAGCCGCCGCGCAGGCCCGCCTTCAGGCGGCGCTGCGCGACCTGGGCCCCGGCCTCGGGGACGTTGCGCTGCGTTGCTGCTGTTATCTCGAAGGCCTGGAAACCACCGAGAAACGGTTGGGGTGGTCGGCCCGGTCGGGCAAGATCGTGCTGCGTATCGCGCTGCAGCGTCTGCGCCGCCACTACGAGGAACGCAGCAAGGGGGGCGGTGACCTGATCCGCTGATCCAGTCCTGCCAACAAGGCAACCCTGACAGACACCTCTTGCATGGCCCCGGGGCGGCATCACGCCGCCCCGGGGCCTAAGTTTTTGAAACACCGGGGAAAGGTGCAAGGGGAAATCGTTAGCATCGGGGAAAGGCCACAGGGACTGCGGCCGGGTGCACTGGAAACGCCCCCTGCAATACGATACTAAGGAAAAGGTCCTTGTCAGGAGAGGGGAAATATCCGTGCGCGATCTCAAAATGCCCGCCGAACGCCACCCGGAAAAGGCGCATCGCCCGGACAACGCCCAGCCGAAGAAACCGGATTGGATCCGGGTCAAGGCGCCCGGCGGAAAAGGCTATGCCGAGACCCGCCGCATCATGCGAGAGCACAACCTGGTCACCGTCTGCGAAGAGGCCGGCTGTCCCAACGCGGGCGAATGCTGGAACCAGGGCCATGCCACCATGATGATCATGGGCGAGATCTGCACCCGTGGCTGTACCTTCTGCAACGTCGCCACCGGGCGCCCGGACACTCTGGACGTGTTCGAACCCGGTCGCGTGGCCGATGCGGTGCAGAAGCTGGGGCTGAACCACGTCGTCATCACCTCTGTCGACCGCGACGACCTGGAAGACGGGGGAGCAGAGCATTTCGCCCAGACCATCCGCGCCGTGCGCCACCGCGCGCCCGGCACAACCATCGAGATCCTGACGCCGGATTTCCTGAAATGTGGTCCCGAGGCGCTGGAAGTCGTCGTGGCCGCAAAGCCCGATGTCTTCAACCACAACCTCGAAACCGTCCCCGGCCTGTACCCGACCGTGCGGCCCGGCGCGCGCTATTTCCACAGCCTGCGCCTGTTGCAGCGGGTCAAGGAGATCGACCCGTCGATCTTTACCAAGTCCGGGATCATGGTCGGTCTCGGCGAGGACCGGCAGGCGGTCACGCAGATCATGGACGATATGCGGGCGGCGGACGTGGACTTCCTGACCATCGGGCAATACCTGCAGCCGACGCCGAAACACCACCGCGTCGACCGTTTCGTGACGCCCGAGGAATTCGCCTCTTACGAGAAAACCGCCTATGGCAAGGGGTTCCTCATGGTTTCGGCCACGCCCCTGACGCGGTCGTCCTACCACGCGGGGGATGATTTCGCGCGGCTGCGCGCGGCCCGCGAAGCAAAGCTGGCGAACTGAGACGCGCGCTGCGTTGACGGGGATCTGAAAGGAAAAGCACCGGCCGAAACGTCCGGTCCGGTGCGGGTTCGCGGCAATGTAAGTACTGGGGGCGGCTGAACCCGGCGCGCGGGTTCAGCCAAAGCTCAGATTATCGGCGTCACTCGCCCAAGGGCGGCAGGGCCTTGATGTAGGCGGCGACCGCCTCGCGGTCTTCTGCCGGAAGGGCGGCGAAATTCTCGACCACTTCGGCCATGTGGCCGCCCACCGCGTCGAAGGTCGGCGTGAAGCCCGATTCGAGGTAATAGGCCACGTCGGCGGCGGACCAGTCCAGCTTGTCCGGTGTCAGCGCCGGAATCGTGCCGCTTCCAGAGGGATTCGGCGCGCCGCCCATCCACCGGGCCGTGTCCAGCGCCCCCAGAGGATTGCGCGGGGTGTGGCATTCGGCGCAATGCGCCAGCGTTTCCACCAGATAGCGGCCACGCTCGTTGTCGGCGGCCTCCATCACATAGTCATCCGACATGAAGAGGAACTTCCAGCCGCCGACGGAGCGGCGGATGTTGAAGGGAAAGCCCACGTCATGCGGTTTGCTGGCCACGTCGCTGGGCTCCAGCGTCTGCATGTAGGCCCAGAGATCGCTCAGGTCCTGGTCCTGCATCTTGGTGTAGGCGGTGTAGGGGAAGGCCGGGTAATAGTGCTGACCTTCCGGGGACACACCGCGCGTCACCGCGTTGGCAAAATCCTCGAAGCTCCAGCCGCCGATGCCCGCCTCCGGATGGGGCGAGATGTTGGGCGCATAGAAAGTGCCGAAATCCGACACGAATTCCATTCCGCCGGTCAGCAGCAGCTTGTCCTCGGCCCCCTTGGCATGGTGGCACGAGGCACAGCCCGCCGCGGTAAACACAGTCTCGCCGCGCGCGGCATCGCCGGTCAGCCCGTCGAAACGGGCCGCGTCCACGCGGCTGGGGGCCGTCACCCAAAGACCGATCCCGGCGCCGACAATCGCCGCCAGGACCAGAAGTTTCAGAAAGCTGCGCACCGCGGCTTACTCGGGCACGCGGTAGCTGTCGTGGCAGGCCTTGCAGGCATTGCCGAGCGCGCCCATGTTCGGGCCCAGTGCGTCGCGGCCGGTGCCAGCGGCGGCTGCCATCGCGGTGGCTGCTTCGCCGAAGTCGGCCCACTTGGACGTGAAGTCATCCATGTTGCCCCAGATGTCGGCCTTGGCGCGGGTGCCGGCAATCGATCCGTCGTCGGTGCCGTCCGGCCACATGGCGCCCTGCGACAGCGTCGACACGGCCACCAGCGAATCGGCTGCGGCCTGCGCCGCCTCGGCGTCATACTCGACCGTGCCACGCGCCATGCCACCCAGAACACCCAGGTTCAGCGCCATGATGTTGAACTGGCCCTGGCGCGCCTTAACCGGCTGCGGAAGGTCCTGTGCGAGGGCGGGGGTGCCTAGAACGGCCAGAAGCGCCAGTGCGGCAAATGGAGTTTTCATGGGTATCTCCCTGTGTTGAATACCTGCAGCATAATATCGCAGGCCAATGTGACAATCACATTCTTGCCTGCCGGGTACCATGTGCTCTCGCGCAGGTGTGATCTGCAAGCTTGCGCAGCGCCCTTGGCGTTTGACCGGCGGACAACCGCCTGACTATCCTTTCAACAGATAACGTCTTTTTTAAACGGAGCCCTTTGCCATGTCCCGATTCCTTGCCGCGCTGATCGCGCTCTGGCCGTTGGCCGTATCCGCCCAGGGCACTCTTGACCGAGAGATATCTCCGGCGCTGGCCGAGGCGCGCGAAGCCTGGCTGAACGGGCGCTACGAGGGGATCTGGGATACCGTGCGCGCGGCGGCAGAGGCCGGCGATCCGGTGGCGCAGAACATCCTTGGCGCCAGCCTGACCGAAAAGGACGGCGGCAAGGGGCTGGCCTATGACCCCGCCGCCGGGCTGGACTGGTACCGGCGTGCCGCCGACCAGGGATTCGCCCGGGCGCATTTCAACATGGCGCTGTTCTGGCAGAACGACCACGACGGATTCGGCATCGATCATGACAAGACCCGCGCCTTGGCCGAAGAGGCCATCGCGCTGGACTATCCGCAGGGCTGGAACCTGCTGGGCGACATGTATTTCCACGGTCGCGGCGTCGAGGCGGACAAGGTCAGGGCGCTGGAAATGTACCGCAAGGGCGCGGATGCGGGCACGTTCAACGGGCTGCGCGAGGTCGGCTATGCCTATTACCACGGCAATGGCGTGGCGCGGGACGTGGACCTCAGCCGCGTCTACCTGGAACGGGCCGTGGCCGCCGGCGACAAGAAATCGATCCCCGACCTCGCCTGGCTGTACGAGGGCAACGACGGCATCGCGCAGGATCTGCTGAAATCCTACCTTCTCTACAGCATGGGTGTCGAAAAGGGCGTGGCCAAGGCGGCCTTTGAACTGGGCCTGTTTGTCGCCTGGGAGGACTACGAGGGCTTCTGGCACGACCCGGTCAAGGGCTACGGCTATTGCCTGCTGGGTCTCGACTGGGGGCACAGCCTTGAAAAGGGCGATGCCGCCGCCGATTGCGAGGAGATCGCCCAGGACTTTGACCAAGGCCAGCGCGCCGCGGCCCGCGCCTTTGCCGACAGCCACAAGCGCTGAGAGCGGCGCGCCGCCCGTGCCCGATCAGTCGGTGAAGCGCACCTTGCCGATATAGGGCAGGTTGCGATTGCGCTGAGCAAAGTCGATGCCGTAGCCCACGACGAATTCGTCCGGGATCTCGAAGCCGGTCCAGTCCGCCTTGATCTCCACCTCGCGCCGCGTGGGCTTGTCCAATAGGGCAATCACCTTCAGTTTGCGCGGCTCGCGCCCGCGCAGCATGTGAAGGACGTGGCTCATGGTGAACCCGGTGTCGATGATGTCCTCGACCACCAGCACGTCGCGCCCCTCGATCCCCGACCGCAGGTCCTTGAGGATGCGCACCTCGCGGCTCGATTCCATGCCGTCGCCGTAAGACGAGGCCTCGAGGAAATCCACCTCGACCGGCAGGTGCAATTCCCGCACGAGATCGGCAATGAACACGAAACTGCCGCGCAACAGGCCGACAACCACCAGCTTGTCGGTGTCCGCGAACTCGCGGTCGATCTCCTGCGCCAGGGCCTCGATCCGTGCGGCGATGGACTTGGCCGATATCATCTCGTCTACGACATAAGGACGCTTTGTCATGGCTTTCCCTTGAAATTCCCGCCCGACAATACGAAATCCCGCCGCATTGTTCAGTCCCGAAAAGAGCGACATGCCGACCCACTCAGAAACCCGCAAGCTGCCCTATACCGCCCAGCAGATGTATGACTTGGTGGGGGACGTGGCCTCCTACCCGAAATTCCTGCCCTGGACGGCGGCGGCGCGCATCCGCTCGCGCCACGACGAAGGCGATCACGAGGTGATGCTTGCGGACCTGGTGATCTCGTTCAAGGTCTTCCGGGAAAAGTTCGGCAGCCGGGTCACGCTCTGGCCCGACGACATGCGCATCGACACGGAATACCTCGACGGGCCCTTTCACCACATGGTGTCCAAATGGGGGTTCAAGGATGTCGAGGGCGGCTGCGAGGTCTCCTTCTTCGTCGATTTCGAGTTCCGAAACCGCATCCTGCAGGGGGCGGCGGGCATGTTCTTCTACGACGCGATGCAGCGCATCGTGCGCGCCTTCGAACGCCGCGCCGCAGAACTGTACGGTTGACCCCGTCCCGGGGCATTGCAGAGACCTGACCCGGGCCGCCGCGTCCCTTGCGCAGGGTTAACCAGATTGCGCGATTCCCCCTTTGGCGGCGGGCTTTGCCCGCAAATCGCCCGATTTCGGGCGTATCTCCGAACAGGCCGTTACCCTTGTTTCGGAGCCGCTGATGCCAGCCGTCTTCAACATTGCCGCGCTGAAACTGCCTTTGGTGCAGCTGATCGGCCTGCCGCAGGCGGCCAAGAACGCGGCCCAAAAGGTGCCGCCCGGACAGGCGCCACAGTCCGTCGCCCAGGGCGCGCCCTCTGGGGCCGCGCCGAATGGCGCCGGGGCGCCGATGGCCACCGGTGCCGTTCTGCCCCCCTCGGCGCAGCTGCCGGTTCCCGCACCGCCGCCTGTCGTCTCGACCAGCCAGACCGGCAGGCTTGCAGCGGCGGCGATCAACGGGCTGGACCGGCATCCAGAGGACCGCCATGGCAGGGACCAGCAGGGCGACCGGCGCCGCCGCGACCCGTCATCGCAACAGGCGCCCGACCAGACCGCCGTCGAAGGCCCGTCCCCCACCGCCGCCCCGGCGCCGTCGGAGGGCTTGCCCGGCGGTCCGGCCCCTGCGCACGCTGCCCGGCACAGGGCCGCCCCGGCCTATGCCGCCGCCCGCAGCGTGACCGGGGCCGACCCGGCAGAGTGACTTTACCTCGCCCGGCATCCGGCTAGTCTGCGCCGCGGACCACAGCCGGAGGCGCCTCATGACATCCCCGTTTACCCCGATCATCGAGGCCGCCCGCGCCGCCGACACCGAGACCGCGCGCGCCATCATGGCGCTCTCGGCGCTCGACTGGGCGGCCTGCGGCATCGCGGGGCAGGGGGAACCGGTGGCGCAACTGACCCGCGCCCTGTCCGAGGACGAGGGTGGCACGCCGCAGGCCACGCTGTTCGGCGGGGGACGGGCCCCGATGCGGACAGCCGCGCTGGTCAATGGCGCCGCCTCGCACGCGCTGGATTATGACGACACGCATTTCGCCCATATCGGCCACCCTTCCGTGGCCGTCCTGCCCGCGGCGCTTGCGGTGGGCGAGCGGTTGGACAAGCCCCTGTCGGACATTTTGGCCGCCGCGCGCCTGGGGGCAGAGGCCTCTGTCCGCTTCGGTCTGCGCTTTGGCCGGTCGCACTACCAGGCGGGCTATCACCAGACCGCGACCGCCGGGGCCTTTGGCGCCTGTCTTGCCGCCGCCGAGCTGATGGACCTGACCGGGGACCAGGTCCTGCATGCGCTCGGCCTCACCGCCACCCGCGCCTCCGGGCTAAAGTCGCAATTCGGCACGATGGGCAAACCCTTCAACGCCGGGATGGCCGCCGCAAACGGGGTCGAGTCGGCCTTCCTCGCCGCGCGTGGCTTCATCTCCAACCCCGACGCGCTCGACTGTACCAACGGTTTTGTCCAGACTCACGTCTGCGACGGCACCACACAGCAGTCCGCCGGTGCCCTGCTGGAAACACTCAGCCACAAGTTCCACGCCTGCTGCCACGGGCTGCACGCCACGCTCGAGGCGCTGGCAACGCTGCCCGATCTGGACGCCGACCGGATCACCGAGATCACGGTCTTCACCCATCCGCGCTGGCTGACCGTCTGCCACCAGCTGGCGCCGACCACGGGTCTCGGCGCCAAGTTCAGCTATCGCACCGCCGTCGCGCTGGCCTTGCTGGGCCATGACACTGCCGCGCTCGACACCTACAGCGATGCGCTTTGTGCCGATCCGGCGGTGATCGCCCTGCGCGAGCGGGTCAAGGTGGTGGGCAAGGACGACCTGAAAGAGACCGAGGCGCTGGTCACGATCGACGGGCACGGGAATGGCCGCAGCGCCAGTTTCGACCTCGAAAGCCCGATGACGCTGGAAGCACGCCGGGACCGGCTGCACGCCAAGGCCGCGGCCCTTGTCGGAGAGACCCGCGCACGCGCCCTGTGGCAGGCCGTAGACCGTGGCGACCGCGCGGGATTCTGCGCCCAACTGGCCGCCTGAGCGACCCGGTCCCGGGCCAGCTCCGGCCCATTGTCGCAAACGAAAACGGGCCCCGCAGGGGCCCGTTCGTCGTCACATGTCAGCCGCCCTTAGCTGGCGTGGTCATAGGCCCGTTCACCGTGCACCGAGATGTCCAGCCCATTGACCTCGCTTTCCTCGTCGACCCGCAGCGGCACCACCGCCTTGACCACGAAGATCAGCACCACCGTCACGACCGTGGTAAAGACGCCGACCACCACCAGCGACCCCAGCTGCGCCGCCCAGGACCCCAGGCCAAAGACCGCGATCATCACCGTGCCGAAGATCCCGCCGACCCCGTGCACCGCAAAGACGTCCAGCGTGTCGTCGATCCGCAGCTTGTTGCGGATCAGGTTCACCGCCTCCTGGCAGAGGATGCCCGCCACCGCGCCGATGATCAGCGCCTGCACCGGCCCGACAAAGCCCGACGCCGGCGTGATCGAGGCCAGCCCCGCAATCGTTCCCGTCACCATGCCCACCATCGAGGCCTTGCCGAACTTCACCTTCTCCCAGAGCGCCCAGGTCAGCGAGGCCGCCGCCGCGCTCAGATGCGTGACCGTCAATGCCATCGCCGCGCCCCCGTCGGCTGCCAGTTGCGAACCGCCGTTGAAGCCGAACCAGCCCACCCAGAGCATCGCCGCCCCGATCATGACATAGCCCGGGTTGTGCGGCGGGTGGGTCTGCGTCCGGCGCGGCCCCAAAAAGACCGCCAGCAGCAGCGCCGCCAGACCGGCGGTCTCATGCACCACGATGCCGCCCGCGAAATCCTTGACCGCCTCGCCGAACAGCGGCGCATCACCCGCCAGCAGTCCGCCGCCCCAGACCCAGTGCACCACCGGCGCATAGCACAGCAGCATCCACAGCCCCGAGAAGATCAGCACAAAGCCAAAGCCCACGCGTTCCACGTAGGCGCCCACGATCAGCGCCGGGGTGATGATGGCAAAGGTCATCTGGAAGGCAAAGAAGAGCACCTCGGGCAGGGTGCCCGCCAGCGTGTCCGCGTCGATGCCGTTCAGAAAGGCCTTGTCCAGGCCGCCCCAGAACGCGTTGCCCTCGCCGAAGGCGATGGAATAGCCCAGGGCAAACCACAGCACGCTCATCAGGCAGGCGATGGCATAGCAATGCATGAAGACGCTCAGCACGTTCCGTGCCCGCACGAGGCCGCCGTAAAACAGCGCCAGCCCCGGCAGCGTCATGAACAGCACCAGGGCTGTTGCCACGATGATCCAGGCGGTATCCGCTCCGTTCATGTCTCTTGTCCCTCCTCTTGGATTGCGGGGCAGAAAGACGAATTCGGATGCGGAAAAAAGCGGCATCAGGGCTGAGGGGCGCGCAAAACAGGCGCTCTTTGCAAAGAGCCTCAAGAGTGGGCTTAAAATTTGGATAATGCCCAAAAAATGGGCAAGTTAAGGAAGCTTCTAACACGGTGCATGATGGCTTACCCGGGCGCACGGTCGTGGGCGACGGATTCGTTAAAATGCCTGTTTTCTGGGCAAATCGTGACGTCTTCGGGCCAGGCAAGGCGGGATGCGGCCCCGGTACGGCTTGGTCAGCGGCTCTGTCAGGCGTCCGGGGGCACTTTGTACAAAATGCTGGAATCAACGTACGTTTCGTACGTTTTGTACAAACTGAAAGGCCCCGTCACAGTGCCGAAAGGATCAGTTCCAACGCGTGTTGGGTGGCCGCGGCACGCACTTCTGCGCGGCCTATGGCGCCATGTTCGATGGTCTGAGTGGTCACGCCATTGGCGTTGACCAGTCCGTAGCAGACGCGGCCTTCGGGCTTGAACTCGGATCCGCCGGGCCCGGCGATCCCGCTGACTGCCACTGCCACATCCGCCCGCGCCGCGGCGCGGGCACCCAAGGCCATCTCGCGCACGACCTCCTCGGACACCGCGCCATGCGCGTTCAGAGTGGCGGGCAGGACCCCCAGCATTTCGGCCTTGGCGTCGTTGGAATAGGTGACAAAGCCGCGTTCGAAGGCCGCCGAAGATCCGGCAATATCGGTCAGCGCGGCCGACACCATGCCGCCGGTGCAGCTTTCCGCAGTCGTGATCTTGAGCCTCCTTTCCAAAGCCTTTTCAATGATTTGCTTTGCGATGCTCACATCAGGACTCCATGTGACAGGCCGGCCAGGGCAATTGCGACAACGGCGGCGAACAGGCCCGCCAGCACATCGTCCAGCATCACGCCCAGGGGTGTACCCATCCGGTCGATGCGGCCGATCACCCAGGGCTTCCAGATGTCAAAAAGACGGAACAGCACAAAACCCGCAACCCAGCCGGGCCACAGCCGCCAGATGTCCACGCCCATGAACATGGCGCCATAACTCACTGGAAAAATTGCAATCCATTGCCCGGCCAGCTCGTCGATCACGACCCAGGACGGGTCTTCTCCGTGGCCCTGCGCGGTCAGGCTCTGCACGGCCCACCAGCCAAGGCCGAAGGCCAGCAGCGTCAGCACCAGCAAGAGCCAGAACCCGCCCAACTGGTGAATCCCGTAGGCCAGCGGCAGGGCCGCCAGGGATCCCCAGGTGCCCGACGCGGGGCGCAGGTAGCCGACCCCGCCGACAGAGGCCAGCCACTTCATGCCGACACCAGTGTCGCGGTGGCCAGTGCCGCGATCCCCTCTTCGCGGCCAGTAAACCCCAGTCGTTCCGAGGTGGTGGCCTTGATCGAGATCCGTCCTGCATCCAATGTCATGATATCCGACATTTTTTCTGTCATTTCAGTTGCATGTGGGCCAATCTTCGGGTTCTCACAGATCAGGGTCAGGTCGATGTTGCCGATCGCGAAACCGCGTGATCGGGCAAGTTCGACCGCATGGCGTAGAAATATCTCGCTGGCGGCGCCTTTCCACTGTGGGTCCGACGGCGGGAAATGCCGCCCGATGTCGCCCTCGGCCAGCGCACCATAGAGGGCGTCGGTCACGGCATGCATCCCCACGTCCGCATCGGAATGGCCTTTCAGCTTGCGACTGTGGGGAATCCTGATTCCGCAAAGGACGACGTGATCGCCCTCTTCAAAAGCGTGAACGTCAAAACCATTGCCCAGGCGAATATCCATTTTTCCTCGCAAGTAACTGTCTGCACGGGAGAAATCCCCGGCCGTGGTGATCTTCAGGTTGGCCTCGTCACCCTGTGTGATGGCCACGTGCAACCCGGCGGCGCGGGCCACGGCCACATCGTCGGCGGCTCCGCCCGGATGCGCGCGATGGGCGGCCAGGATCTCGGCAAAGCGGAACCCTTGCGGCGTCTGTGCGCGGTATAGCCCCTCGCGGTCGCGGGTGCCGGTCACGCGGGTCCCGTCGCCAGTCCAGAGCGCATCGGTCACGGGCAAGGCCGGCGCGGCGCCGGGGTGATCCTCCAGCGCCGCCAGGACCGCGTCGATGACGGCGGGCGTCACGCAGGGGCGGGCAACGTCATGGATCAGCACCCGTTCCGGCCCCTGCTGCGCCAGCGCCTCCAGCCCCGCACGGACCGAGGCGGCACGGTCCGCGCCGCCGGTCACGATCCGCAGGTCCAGCCCTGCGGCGACAGCCTGCGCCTGTGGCATGTCGTCTGGGTGCACGACCAAAACCAGCGGTCCGCGCCCGGCAAAGGCCTCGAGCGTCCAGCGCGCCACCGGTTTGCCCGCCACGCGCCGCCACTGTTTTGCCAGCCCGCCGCCGGCCCGCGTCCCGCGACCGGCCGCAACGATGATGATCCCTGTCTGCATGGTCCGTCCGATCATTGCCGTTCTCTCATAGGCGCAGGCATCGCGTTGCGCAATCAGGCGGGGGTTGTGATTAAAAAATAGGCGTGCGGCTGTGGTGCGCCCTAGAATTGGGCCGGATAGATTGAAGAAAACAAAGCTCTCCCATAAATCTCGGTCCAAGAGGTTACTTCCACGCCATCGCACAAGGACTGGGCAATTGGGCTTTGATCTTGGAGACCGGCGGATCACCGTACCCGTTTTGCTGGCTCCGCTTGCGGGAATCACCGATCTGCCTTTTCGCACGCTTGTTTCGCGCTTTGGCGCGGGTCTGGTCGTGTCCGAGATGATCGCCAGCGGCGAGTTCCTGACCGAACGCCCGGGAACCCGCGAAAAGGCGGAGCTGGGGGCGCAGATCGAGAATACCAGCGTGCAGATCGCGGGGCGCGAACCCGGGCCGATGGCCGAGGCGGCGCGCATGGTCGCCGACATGGGCGCACGGGTTATCGACATCAACATGGGCTGCCCGGCCAAGAAGGTGACGGGGGGGTGGTCAGGGTCGGCGCTGATGCGGGCGCCGGACCATGCCTTGCGCCTGGTCGAGGCGGTGGTGGAGGCGGTCGATCTGCCGGTGACGCTGAAAACGCGCCTGGGCTGGGATGACGACCACCTGAACGCACCGCAGATCGCCCGAAGTGCCGAGGCGGCGGGAGTGAAGATGATCGTCATTCATGGCCGCACACGCTGCCAGTTTTACAAGGGCAAGGCCAATTGGGACGCGATTTCGGAGGTAAAGAACGCGGTGCAAGTACCTGTAATCGCTAATGGAGACATTGTTGACGCTGAAGCCGCGCGTCAGGCGCTGAATCGCTCTGGCGCAGATGGTGTGATGATCGGGCGCGGGGCGCAGGGTGCCCCCTGGCGGCTGGCCGAGGTGGCTCACGCGCTTTATGGCACGCCGGCGCCGAAGGTACCCGAGGGCGCGGCGCTGATCGACATGGTGTCGGGTCACTACGAGGCCATGCTGGATTTCTACGGCAAGACGCTGGGTAATCGCGTCGCGCGCAAGCATCTGGGCTGGTACATGGATGCGGCCAACACGCCGGCGGCGCTGCGCAAGCGTCTGTTGACCGAAAGGGACACGCAGAAGGTGCTGGATCTTCTGCCAGAGGCGCTGAGCGCCGAGGCGGAGGCCGCGTGATGAGTGAAACGGATCCCAACATCTGGTCCTCCTTGCCCGTGCCGGCCATCCTGATCGACGAGAAAGACCGGATCGCCGACCTGAACCCGGCCGCCGAAGGGTTCATGAACAACTCTTCCAAGTGGCTGACAGGCCAACCGATCTGGGATCGGCTGGCCGTGGATGCCCCTTTGGAAGAGAGCTTTGTCCGCGCCCGTAGCCAAGGCACGCCGCTCTTCGTCAATGATGTCGACGTGGGCACGGGCGCGCGTCCGCCACTGGTCTGCAACCTGCAGATCGCGCCGTTGTCCGGTCGATCTGGCTGGATGGTGATGTTGATCTCGCCACGCGAACTGGCCGGGCGCATGACGCAGAGCCATTCGGTGAAATCCGCCGCGAAATCGGCCATCGGCATGGCCGAGATGCTGGCGCACGAGATCAAGAATCCGCTGGCCGGGATCGCCGGTGCGGCCCAGCTTCTCAGCATGAGCATCGGTCAGGATGATCTTGAATTCACTGATCTAATCGTGGCCGAGACCCGTCGCATCGTGAAGCTGCTGGAGCAGGTCGAACAGTTCGGCAATCTCTCGGCGCCGGAATTGCGCGAGGTCAATATACACGATGTCCTGGACAGGGCGCGGCGGTCGTCGCTGTTGGGCTTTGGCGCCCATATGAAGATCATCGAGGATTACGACCCATCGTTGCCGATGGCGCTGGGGGATCCGGATCAGCTGCTGCAGGTGGTGCTGAACCTGATCAAGAACGCCTCGGAGGCGGCTGATCCCAAGGAAGGCGGGACGATCCGCCTGCACACCTTCTACGAACACAGCTTCCGGCTGCGGCGCGCGGATGGATCCGGCCAGACGCTGCCGCTGCAGGTCGAGATCATCGACGACGGTCCGGGTCTGCCGCCGGATATCAAGGGCGACATCTTCGATCCCTTCGTGTCCGGCAAGGAGAACGGCACCGGCCTTGGACTGGCGCTCGTCAGCAAGATCATCTCGGACCATGACGGTTGGATTTCCGTCGACAGCGTTCCGGGCAAGACGGTTTTTCGCATTTCGCTGCCGCGGGCACCTGCGGCGCCAAAGGAGAGCACGTAAATGGATGGCACAATTCTGGTCGCCGATGACGACCGCACGATCCGCACGGTTCTGACGCAGGCGCTGACGCGCGCGGGCTGCAAGGTGCATGCCACGTCCAGCCTGACCACGCTGATGCGCTGGGTGAGCGAGGGCAAGGGCGACGTTGTGATTTCCGACGTCGTCATGCCCGATGGCAACGGGCTGGAGATGCTGCCCAAGATCTCCGAGGACCGGCCCGGGCTGCCGGTCATCGTGATTTCGGCGCAGAACACGATCATGACCGCCATCCAGGCGGCCGAGGCCGAGGCTTATGATTATCTGCCCAAGCCCTTTGACCTGCCGGACCTGATGAAGCGTACGGCACGGGCGCTGGAAAACCGCAACAAGACGCCCAAGCGCGAAGAGCCGGTGGTGGGCGCGGATGAGCCTGACGAACTGCCGCTGGTGGGCAAGACACCGGCGATGCAGGGGCTGTACCGTCTGGTCGCACGGGTCATGAACACGGACCTGCCGGTGCTGATCACCGGCGAAAGCGGCACCGGAAAGTCCCTGATCGCCCGCGCGCTGCATGACTTCAGCGATCGGCGCACGCTTCCCTTCATAACCGTGACCGGATCGGACCTGTCTGATCTGGACGGTCCGGCGCGAGTGCTGGCACGGGTCAAGGGCGGGACGCTCCTGATTGACGAAATCGCCGACATCAGCGACGAGATACAGGCCCGCGTGGTGCGGATGATGGATGTGCCGGGCGACCACGTTCCGCGCTTCCTCGCCTCGTCCCAGCATGATCCGCAGTCCCTGATCGAGGACGGCAAGGTGCGGCAGGACCTGTTCTATCGCCTAGACGGCGCGGCCATCGCGGTGCCTTCCCTGCGTGAACGGGTCGAAGACATCCCGCTTCTTGCGGAACACTTCCTGAACCGGGCCGAACGCGAAGGCGCGCCGAAACGCTGGCTGTCGGAAGGGGCGGCGGACCTGTTTCGCGTCTATTCCTGGCCCGGCAACGTGCGGCAGCTGGAAAACGCCGTGCGGCGTCTGAGCCTGACCAGCCGCGCCGAAGAGATCACGCGCAGCGAGGTCGAGGCGGTGCTGGGCAATCAGCCGGAAACCGGACCCGTGCTGCGGGGGGGCGACAGCGACAAGCTGGGCGAAAGCGTGGGTCGCCACTTGCGGCGCTATTTCGACCTGCATGGCGCCATGCTGCCGCCGCCGGGGCTTTATGGCCGGATCATCCGCGAGGTCGAGGCCCCGCTGATCGAGATTGCGCTGGAAGCGACAGGCGGCAATCAGGCCAAATGCGCGGATTTGCTTGGCATCAATCGCAATACTTTGCGCAAGAAGATCACCGATCTGGATATTCGCGTGACACGCCGCCGCAAGTTGATGTAAAAGGGCCACATAAGTGTGGCCCCGCCGCCTCGGCGTGGTGAGAAGGCCACAAAATATGGCGGTCGCCGGTCTCCGGGCATCCAGAGTCGGCACATTGGCGAGGGTAGGCTGTGGCCACGCGGGCACGCTCATTGTATTGGTTGCCGACTTGGGGGTCGTTCACACGCCTGCGTCGGACAAGACTTTTCCAGAATATCGTTGCGCTGTTCCTGGTCGCACTGGGACCGGTCCTGGCCTTTGCCACCTTCATGGTGCTGGGACCGCTGGACCAGGGGGCCGGCGCGTTGTCGCTGCGGCTCGTCCTGCTGGCCGACCTTGTCTACGTCCTGCTTCTGGCGGCGCTGCTGCTGGCAAGGGTGGCCCGGATGGTGGCCGACCGGCGGGCGCAATCGGCGGGGTCCCGCCTGCACCTGCGGCTGACCGCGGCTTTTGCGCTGATGGCGCTTTTGCCGACGGTAACGGTGGCCGTGTTTGCCGTGCTGACCATCAACATCGGTCTCGAAACCTGGTTCTCGAGCCGGGTGCAGAACGTGGTTGGCGCCTCGCTCTCGGCCGCTGAGGCCTACGAGGAAGAAAGCCGTGCCGGTCTGATCCAGGATGCGCGCGCCCTTGGGGCCTTTCTCGATGCCAACCGGCGGCGCAACTTCGTCATGGACGACGGAGAGTTGCGCCAGGTTCTCAGCCAGGGGCAGGCCCAGATCCAGCGCGGACTGCGCGAGGCCTTTGTGATCGACAGCGCGGGCAGCATCCGCGCCCGCGGTGAACGCTCCTACCTGTTCGATTTCGAGGAGCCGTCAGAGGCGGATTTCCTGCGTGCCGATGCCGAGGGCGTCACCGTGATCCCGGACTGGGACAACAACGAGTTTCGAGCCCTGCTGCCGCTGGAGGCCTTTGCCGATCGTTACCTTTACGTCAGCCGCGAGGTCGACGGTCAGATCCTCAACCTGCTGGACGAAACGCAGGAAACCGCTCGTTTCTACCAGCAACAGGAAAGCGAACGGGGCCGGCGCTTGTTCGACTTTGCACTGCTGTACCTGGGTTTTGCCCTGCTGCTGATCCTTGCGGCGACATGGGCGGGGCTGTGGTTCGCCGAACGGCTCAGCCGCCCGGTGGGGCGCCTGACCGGGGCGGCGCAGCGGGTCGGGTCGGGCGATCTGGACGTGCAGGTGCCCGAGGAAGAGGGCGACGACGAGATTTCCATGCTGGGGCGCTATTTCAACCAGATGACGCGCCAGTTGAAAGGCCAGCGCGAAACCCTGCTGGAAAACACCCGGCAGATCGAACGCCGCCAGCGGCTGTTCGATTCCGTCCTGTCCTCTGTCACTTCAGGGGTGGTGGGCCTTGATGCCGAGGGCAAGGTGACGTTCGTCAACCGCTCGGCCGAGCGGCTTCTGGGCTGGCACGAAACACATCGGGCCGTGCCGCTGGGGGTTGCCGTGCCGGAATTCGGGGCGCTGTTTCAGCGGCTGCGGACCGAGGCGCTGGAAACAGCGCAGGAAGAGGTCAAGGTCAGCCGGGAAGGGCGTCTGGAACACCTGCTGGTCCGCTTGTCCACGCGGCGGCGCCAGGATCGCTCTCTGGAAGGCTACGTTGTGGCCTTTGACGACGTGACCAACCTGGTCAGCGCACAGAGGATGGCCGCCTGGGGCGACGTGGCCCGCCGCATCGCGCATGAGATCAAGAACCCGCTGACGCCCATCAAGCTGTCTGCGGAACGCATCCAGCGCAGCTTTGCCAAGCGGCTGGATGGGCCGGACGCGGAAAAGGTGGCGGACCTAACCGAACGGATCGTGCGCCGCACCGACGATCTGCGCCGTATCGTCGACGAGTTTTCCAAGTTCGCGCGGATGCCGGAACCGGAGCGCCGCCCCGAGGACCTCTGCGAGATCCTGCGCGGCGAGGTGCTGATGCAGGAAACCGGCCAGCCCGGTGTACGCTTTGTCACCGACCTGCCGGAGGAGCCGATGCCCGCGGAACTGGATTCCACCATGATCGGGCAGGCGCTGACCAACCTGATCAAGAACGCAGGGGAGGCGGTCGAAAGCCTGCAGGAAAAAGGCGCGCCCGAGGACTATCAGCCGGAAATCCGCGTGATGGCGGAGGCGCAGGACGGCCGGGCAGAGATCCGCATCATGGACAATGGCATCGGTCTGCCGGAGGACCGCGCGCGGCTGTTCGAGCCCTACGTCACGACACGCGACAAGGGCACGGGGCTTGGCTTGCCGATCGTCAAGAAGATCATCGAGGAACATGGCGGGACGCTGGTGCTGGAAGATGCACCCGCCTTCGCCGAAGGCGCCCATCAGGGCGCGATGGCAGTTGTGCGGCTGCCGCTGAACCGCGCGGCAGACCTGCCGCGGGCGGCGGCCCTGGAAGATGTTTGAGCACGAAGGAATGAGAGGGCAGAGACAATGAGCGACATCCTGATCGTCGACGACGAACGCGATATCCGGGAACTGATCGGGGACATCCTCGAGGACGAGGGCTTTGCCACCCGGCTTGCCGGCAACAGCCAGGAGGCAATGAACGAGATCAACGCCGAACCGCCGGCGCTGCTGATCCTCGACATCTGGCTGAAGGACAGCAAGATGGACGGGATCGACATCCTCAAGACCGTCAAGCGCGACAACCCCGATATTCCCGTGGTCATCATTTCCGGCCACGGCAATATCGAGATCGCCGTGGCCGCCATCAAGCAGGGCGCCTACGACTTCATCGAGAAGCCTTTCAATATCGACCAGTTGCTGGTGGTGATCCGGCGCGCGATGGAAACCTCCAACCTGCGGCGCGAGAACGTGCAGCTGAAACGCGGCGAGGTGAAGTCCGCCGAGATGATCGGCGAAAGTGCCGCCTTCCGTGCGTTGTTGGGGCAGTTGGAGAAGGTGACCAAATCCAATGGTCGGGTGATGCTGACCGGTCCGGCCGGGGCGGGCAAGGAAGTGGCCGCGCGCTATATCCACGCCCAGTCGAACCGGGCCAAGGCGCCCTTCGTGACCGTCAACTGCGCGGGCGTGGAACCCGAGATGATGGAAGCGATGCTCTTTGGCCGCGAAACCGCCAAACGCGGGATCGAGCCCGGCTTGTTGGAGCAGGCACATGGAGGCGTGGTCTACTTCGACGAGGTTGCCGATATGCCCACGGGCACCCAGTCCAAGATCCTGCGCGTGCTGGTGGACCAGCAATTCACCCGGGTCGGCGGCAACGACAAGGTGCGCGTCGACCTGCGCGTGATCTCCTCGACCAACCGCGACCTGCAGGACGAGATCGCAGCTGGCCGTTTCCGTGAGGAACTGTACCACCGGCTGAACGTGGTGCCGATCGCGGTGCCCTCGCTGGCCGAGCGGCGCGAGGACATCCCGGTCCTGGCGGGCCATTTCATCAAGCAGTGCAACCAAGCCCAGGGCCTGCCGGTGCGCGAACTGACAGAAGAGGCGGTGGCGCTGATGCAGACCATGACCTGGCCGGGCAACGTGCGCCAGCTCAAGAACCTCGTCGAGCGTGTGCTGATCCTGGGTGACGGCACCGGGCCGATCGAGGCGCGGGAACTGCCGCAGGAAACTGCCCCGGGCGAAGATGCCGAGGGGCGCGTTGTCCTGTCGGGCACGCTGGCGACCCTGCCGCTGCGCGAGGCGCGTGAGGCCTTTGAACGGGAATACCTGCTGACGCAGATCAACCGGTTCGGCGGCAACATCTCTCGGACCGCGTCTTTCGTGGGGATGGAGCGTTCGGCCCTGCACCGCAAGCTGAAGTCGCTGGGCGTGGTCACCTCGGCCAAGTCCGGCGCGCGGGTGGCGCGCGTGGACGAACAGATCACGGAAGCCTCCTGAGCGGCAGGCCGATATGGAACTGACACGACGGGCAGCCATCGGGGTGGGGGCGCTGGCCTTGGCGGGCTGTGCCGCACCGCCGGGTGCCAGGGCGCCGGACGAGGGGGCGGCCCTTGTCGAGGTTCCGGAGACCCCCGCCGAAAAGATCGCGGTTCTGGAACGGGCCGTGCTTGCCCTGGGACCGGGGGTGGACCCGGCAGAGGCGGCGGCTGTGGCGCGGATTGCGGTGCGTGAGCCGCTGATATGGGCCGAACGCTGGGACGCCGTGGACCCGCCGCTGATCCACAACATCCAGGTGAACACCGGGCGCAAGCCGCGCGGGCTTTGCAAGGACTGGGCCGATGATCTTGAGGCGCGATTGAAGAACGAAGGTCTGCGCAGCCTGTCCCTGCATCGGGCCATTGCCAATGCGGACAACCTGCGGATCGAACATTCGACGGTGATCGTCTCGACCCGGGGCGCGGCGATGGACCAGGGGCTGGTGCTGGACCCGTGGCGGCTAGGGCAGGGGCGGCTGTGGTTCGGCCCGGTTGCCAGCGACCCGAGATACCGCTGGGTGCCACGGGCCGAGGTCTTTGCCATGAAACGGGCCCGCCGGGCGCGCCGCGAGGGCCGATAGGGCCTCAGGACGTCGTCGGGACGGGACTGTTTGCGGCTTTGCCGCAAAGGCACCCGCCCGCCGACCCCGTTGAGCGCCTTTTGTACCAGCGGTCATCAGGGAACGGCGGTTTGGGCCCCGGGACGCACCCCATTGACGGCGCTCCCCCCGCGTGCGAGGCAAAGAGGTCAGAGCCGGGACGCGGTGCAGATCGGGGCGCAGGGCGCATGAAGGTCATCATTTGCGGGGCGGGCCAGGTTGGCTGGCAGATCGCCCGCCATCTTGCCGGAGAGCGCAACGACGTCACGGTGGTGGACAACAATCCCGATCTCGTGCGCCGCGCCACCGATACGCTGGACGTGCAGGGGATCGCGGGCTTTGCCTCTTACCCCGACGTGCTGGACAAGGCAGGCGCGCGCGACGCCGACATGGTGATCGCCGCCACCTATTCCGATGAGGTCAACATGGTCACCTGCCAGGTGGCGCATTCGGTCTTTGCGGTGCCGCGCAAGATCGCGCGGCTGCGCGCGGAAAGCTACCTGACCGCGATCTATTCGGACCTTTACCGGCGCGATCACATGCCCATCGACGTGGTGATTTCGCCCGAACGAGAGGTGGCGGACGCGGCCCTGCAACGGCTGGCGGCGCCGGCCGCCTTCGATACCGAGAGCTTTCTGGACGGCAGGACCCAGCTGATGGGGCTGACGATCGACGCGGGCTGTCCGATCGTGAACACGCCCCTGCGGCAATTGACCGACCTGTTTTCCACCCTGCGATCCGTGGTGGTGGGGGTGAGGCGCGACGGGGTGCTCTTTGCGCCGGAATCCGGGGACCAGCTGTTCGAGGGCGACAGCTGTTACGTCATGGTGCACGCGGATGACGTGCAGCGCACGCTGGAGATCTTTGGCAAGTCGCTGCGCAAGCAGGAACGCGTGGTGATCGTCGGCGGCGGCAATGTTGGTTTGTCGGTGGCGCGGCGGCTGGAGACGGGTAAGATCCGAGTGCGCGCCAAGATGATCGAGCGCAACCGGAAGAACGCCGAACGGGCTGCCGAGGAACTGGAGCGCACCATCGTGTTGCACGGCGACGGGCTGGACGCGGGGCTCTTGGTCGAGGCCGGGGTGGCCCGCGCGGATGCGGCGCTGTGCGTGACCGATGACGACAAGGTCAACATGCTGGCTGCCGTGCGCGCCAAGGCCGCCGGCTGCCCGATGGTGATTGCGTTGATCAACGACCCGACGCTGGTGCCGCTGATGGAGCCGCTGGGGATCGATGCCTATATCAACCCGCGCTCGACCACGGTCAGTTCGATCCTGCGCCACATCCGTCATGGCCGCGTGAGCCAGGTCTATTCCATCGGCGATGCCGAGGCCGAAGTGATCGAGGCCGAGGTCCTGTCGACATCGCCGATCTCGGGCAGCCGGATTCGTGAGATCGACTTTCCCGAAGGCGTTCTGGTAGGCGCCGTGCGCAAGGGAGACAAGGTGGTCAAGCCCACCGGCTCGCTCAGGATCGACGAAGGCGACAAGATCGTCATCTTTGCACTCGCGGGCGATGTCCCGGAGGTCGAGCGCCTGTTGCAGGTCTCGATCGATTACTTCTAGGCGCGGTGTTGTGAGGCGCGTGGGGGGCAATGCCGGTTGTGGCGGTCGGAAAGGGGGCGTCAGCCGATGAAGGCCATCGCGCGATTGCCATTGTTCCTGCTTCTGACCGGGCTCGGGTCATTCTCGATGCTGTTGCCGGCGATCTTTGCCTACCTGATCGAGGAGCACCACGATGCGCGTACCTTTTTCTACGGGGCGCTGTTGGGGCTGATCCTGACTGCCCTCGTGGCCTTGGCCCTGGGCAACCGGCACCACAACCAAAGCGCGCTGCGCCAGCTGGTGGCGCTGGCGGCGGGCTTTGTCGTGCTGCCGCTGATTTTTGCCGTGCCCTTCCACGAGGCAGTGCGGACCACCGGATTCGGCAATGCCTATTTCGAGATGGTGTCGAGCTTTACCACCACCGGCGCCACGATGTTCGATGCGGCGCGCCTGTCGGGGCCGGAACACCTGTGGCGGGCGCAGGTCGGTTGGATGGGCGGCCTGGTGATGTGGATCGCGGCCTCGGCGATCCTGGCGCCGCTTGCGCTGGGGGGATTCGAGGTCACGGCCAGCGGAGAGCCCGGGCAATCCTTCGCGCAGGGGGCCATGAACACCGGCCCGACAAGCCCGGCGGAACGGTTGATGCGCAGCACCCACGTCCTGTTCCCGATCTATAGCGGGCTGACCCTCGCGCTGACGGTGATGCTGCTGGTTGCGGGCGATCCCCCGCTTGTGGCGGTCAGTCACGCCATGTCGGTCATGGCGACCTCTGGGATCACGCCGCTGGCCGACCTGGGGGCTGCACCCAGTGGCCTTGCGGGAGAGATGATCCTTTTCTGCTTTCTCTTTTTCGCCCTGTCGCGGCTGACCTTTTCCGCCGATACCCGTCAGGAACGGGGCCTGTACTACGATCCGGAATTCCGCCTGGGCCTGCTGATCGTGGTGGCCGTGCCGCTGGCCATGTTCCTGCGCCATTGGGTCGCCTCGTTCGATGTGGGCGAGGAGCAGAACTGGGTCGCGGGGCTTCGGGCGCTCTGGGGTGGGCTGTTCACGGCGGCCTCTTTCCTGACCACGACGGGTTTCGTCAGTGGCGACTGGGATACGGCGCAGGACTGGTCGGGTCTGCCGACACCCGGGATCATCCTGATGGGGCTGGCGCTGGTGGGAGGCGGCGTGGCGACAACCGCAGGCGGCGTCAAGCTGTTGCGGGTCTATGCCCTGTACCTCAACGGAAAACGCGAGATCGAGCGCCTGGTACATCCGCATTCGGTGGGCCGCGCGGGGCTGCTGGGGCGCCGGATCCGGCGCGAAGGCGCCTTTATCGCCTGGGTCTTCTTCATGTTCTTCGCCCTGACCCTGGCGGCAATGACGATGATCCTGGGGGCTTACGGGGTGGATTTCGAGCGGGCCACGGTGCTGACCATTGCCACGCTGTCGAACACCGGGCCGCTTGTCGACACTGCCGCTGCGATCGACCTGACGATGATCCCCTGGGACGCGCAATTGATCCTGTGCCTGGCGATGGTGCTGGGCCGGCTTGAACTGCTGGCAATCATCGTCATGATAAGCCCCGAGGTCTGGCGCGAATAGTTGCGCAGAGACATCCACCGGGGGCCGGCTGCGCGGATTCGGGGATTTTCGGCTGGAAACTCCCGTCTCCGCATACCATACTCACCCAGACGAGGGCAGCCCGGCGCGCGGGCACGGCAAGAATAAAGGCAATTCAATGGCTTCTGATAGACAGAACCTGCAGGACGCGTTTCTCAACCACGTCCGCAAGACAAAGGTCCCGGTGACGGTCTTCCTGATCAACGGGGTCAAGCTGCAGGGTGTCATCACCTGGTTCGACAATTTCTGCGTTCTGCTGCGCCGCGACGGCCAGTCGCAGCTTGTCTACAAACATGCAATTTCGACCATCATGCCCAGCCAGCCGATCAACCTGTATGACGGCGAAGGGGACGCGTGAGAGAACACGCGCCGCCTGTGACCCGGGCGTGGGTCCTGCATCCTGACATCAAGAGCGACCCAGAGCGCCGCGATGCTCAAATGGCCCTCGAAGAGGCCGTGTCCTTGGCTCATGCGCTGCCGGGGCTTGAGGTCGTGGGGTCACAGATCGTGCCGCTCCCGCGGCCGCATCCCGGTGCGCTGTTCGGGTCCGGCAAGATCGATGAACTGCGCGCCAAGCTGAAAGCCGAGGAAATCGACCTTGTCCTGGTCGATGGGCCGGTGACGCCGGTACAGCAGCGCAACCTTGAACGCGACTGGAAGGTCAAGCTGCTGGATCGGACCGGGCTGATCCTCGAAATCTTCTCGGATCGCGCGGCCACCCGCGAAGGTGTGCTGCAGGTGGAAATGGCCCACCTGAACTACCAGCGTACGCGGCTTGTGCGGGCGTGGACCCACCTGGAACGCCAGCGGGGCGGGCTGGGCTTTGTCGGGGGCCCCGGCGAAACCCAGATCGAGGCCGACCGCCGGGCCATCGACGAACAGTTGGTGCGCCTGCGTCGGCAACTCGACAAGGTCGTCAAGACGCGTGAATTGCACCGCAAGGCGCGCGCCAAGGTGCCTTATCCGATCGTGGCGCTGGTGGGCTATACCAACGCGGGCAAATCGACGCTGTTCAACCGGCTGACGGGCGCCGAGGTCATGGCCAAGGACATGCTCTTTGCCACGCTGGACCCGACGATGCGGGCGGTGCGCCTGCCGACGGGGGCGGACGTGATCCTGTCGGACACGGTGGGCTTCATCAGCGATCTGCCGACCGAACTGGTCGCCGCCTTCCGTGCAACGCTCGAAGAGGTGCTGGCCGCGGATGTGATCGTGCATGTGCGGGACATCTCCCACCCCGAAACGGAAGAGCAGGCCGAGGACGTGCGCAGCATTCTCGACAGCTTGGGCGTGGCAGAGGACACCGCGCAGATCGAGCTGTGGAACAAGCTGGACCAATTGGGGCCGGAAGAGCTGGAAACCGTGCGCATCCGCGCCGCGCGCAACCCGGATGTCCATGTCACCTCTGCCCTGACGGGTGAGGGGCTGGACGCATTCCTGGAGGCCGTGACAGAGGCGCTTGGCGCGGAACGTGTCGAAGAGGATCTTGTCCTCGGCTTTGCAGAGGGCAAGCGCCGGGCCTGGCTCTTTGAAAAGGGCTTGGTCGAGGAAGAGCGCCAGGAAGAGGACGGTTTTCATCTGCGCGTCCTCTGGTCGGCGCGCGACAAGGCGCGTTTCCAGACCCTGGGGTGATCCGACGCCTGGTCGATGGAACCAAGTGGACATGCGCCCCGATTCATGCGATTCGGGGCGCATGATGATCCATGTTCAGACCAACGGCGGCCTGCGCCGCTTCCGAATTACGGTCCCGGCCTGAATAGCCGGGCCGGGTAATTCCTGTTCTGAACGTCAATGGCGCGGGACGCGCCGCACAAGGATCACTGTCATGTCTCCTGAATTGCCGACCCTGCACATGATGTGCGGGAAAATTGCCGCTGGAAAATCGACGCTTGCGGCGCAACTGGCCGGTCCCAAGGGCACGGTGCTGATCACCGAAGACGCCTGGCTTGACGGTTTGTTCGCGGATCAGCTGGCCACCCCGCGCGACTATCTTCGCTGCACGGCGAAACTGCGGGCCGTCATGGGGCCGCATGTTGCGGCGCTGCTGGATGCCGGGGTTTCTGTCGTGCTGGATTTCGCCGCCAATACCGTGGAGCAGCGCGCCTGGATGCGCGGCATCCTCGAGGCGACGGGTGCGGCGCATCGGCTGCACCTTCTGGCACCGCCGGACGAGGTCTGCCTCGATCGGCTGCACGGGCGCAACGCCTCGGGCACGCATCCCTTTGTCGTGACGGACGAGCAGTTCCACCAATTCTCGCGCCACTTCGTGCCGCCGGGGCCGGAGGAAGGGTTCAACGTGGTGAGGCACGAGTCATGAGGGAACAGGGTCAGATCACGGCGCTCTCACGTTCCAGCAACGCGCGGGCAATCTCCCAGCGCCGACGCTGCCTCTTCGAGGGCGCCTCCGGCGTATTGGCCCAGACGCTGATCGCAAAACAGCGCTGAAGGAACAGTCTGACCTCGGGCGCGGTGACATCGTCGCCATAGCCTGCGCGCAGCGTTGCCAGAGCGGTTTCGTCCCCGGCGAAGTCAAGAACGTCCAGGGCGAGCGAAAAGACGTCACGCAGCGGCTCGTCCTCTCTCGCGTTCTCGAAGTCGATCCCCCAGACCGAACCCTCGGGGCCGCTGACGAGGTTGGAGAGCGTCAGGTCGCGGTGTGTGATGGCACGGGTGGCGGGCAGGCCGCGCACCGTGGCGCGTGTCTCCTTGAGCGCGCGCGCCGCAGAGACCAGCCCCTTGGCCTCTAGCGGGCTGCGCTCGCCTGCCTCGACCGCATCCACCAGCCGGGTCAGCCAGTTGACCTGTCCCTTGGGCAGGAATTTGCGTTCACGCAGGCTGAGCCCGTGGTAGGCGGCCAGCCATTCCCCGGCGGCCCGCAACAGCGGACCGGGGGCTTCGCTTTCCAGCCGGTCGCGGAAATCCGGCCCGCCCGCGTCCTGCATGACCAGCGCTCCCTTGCCGAACCACAGAACGCGCGGCACGCGGTAGGGGCCATGTGACAGGACCGCCGCCAGTTCGGCCTGCCGCAAAGCCTGACGCGAGGCCTTCGCCTCGGCCTTGCGTGGCCAGAGCTTGACCACCGCCGGCACACGTCCGCGCGACGGGCGGTAAACCCATGTGTCTGGTCCGTCACGCAAGACCTCCAGCCGTCCCGACCATTCAGGCCAGAGCTTTTTCAGCACCTCGGTCGCGCGCTCTTCGCTCATGGTTTGACCAGCCGGGTGATCCCGACGGAGGCGGCACGTGCCAGGCCCACATCCAGCGACATGGGGATGTATTCCCCGCGTCGCCACAGCTGCCCGAGATCGTCGTAGTGGCGGGACAGCGGGTGACCCGACTGGCCGGTCGCCGAGACAAAAACCGAACTGTCGGGATCGGCAAAATCATAGACGCCGCGATAGCCTGCGCCATGCACGTTGGCGAAGGGATCGGGATCGCGTCCCGAGGTCACACCCCGTTGCAGCGTATGATCCCCGCCCGAGGTGGTTTGCCGGATGTTGACGAAATACCGAAGGATCGGCACCTGGCCCAGGACCGGGTGTTCGTGCGTCGCCAGGTGTTCATCCCCCCAGCGCAGCGATTCCAGCGCCTTGCCGGAATGTTCCTCGATCCAGATCAGCGCGTCATCCAGCGCCAGCCGCGCGATGTCGGTGCAGCTTTCCACCGCCGCTGACCGGATCACGTCGCACCAGGCGCTGGCCCCGTCCACGTCGCGAAAGACGCGTTCGATGAACAGCGGCTCTACATGGTCGAACTCTTCGGCCAGCGGGCCCAGGTCGTCGCGGATCAGTCGGGTCTGCAACGCCCTCAGCCAGGCGGAATAGAGCAGCGGTTCGGGCAGGTGCTCGTTCATTTCGCCGTTCCAGTTGGCCAGCAGGTCCAGCGCGCGCTGGCGGCGGCGTTCCGGCGTGCCTTCGGGCGCGGCCTCGGAGGTATACCAGAGATCCCTCCCGATCAGCGGCAACAGGGTGCGCGCGGCAGGCGATACCGTGTCCAGCTGGGCCTCGACGAAACTGTCGCGGGTATGGACCTTGCGCCCCTGCATCATGGTCTGCCAACGCTGCACCCGCTGGCTGTCACCCCAGTGAAAGCTGACGTGATCGGGAAAGGGCCGGTCGACCAGCTTGTTGTTGGTGTTGCCGACGATACCGCCCTGGGGGGCCAGGAATTCGGGGTTTGCCGAAAAGGGAAAGATCCCCTGCCAACGGTTCGCCGCGATCCAGCCGCGCGCGGGCAGGCGGCCCAGGCTTTCATGCGCGGGGTCGCGGCGTGGCATGGCGCCGACCAGCTTCATCGCGACGGTATCTTTGTCGATCAGGGTCAGGTTCTGCGACGGTGCGACGTAGAGGCGCGAGACTTCCATCGCCTCTTCGACCGATTGCGACATCATCAACCCGATGGCGGCCGAGGCCGATGTGTCCTCGTGGCTGAGTGCGGTCCAGGCCAGCGACACGAGGTGCCCGGGCGGCGTGATCTTGTCCAGGTCGAACTGCGAGGCGGGCAGGATCGGTCCGTTGTCCGTCCACAGCAGGTTCAGCGTGACGGGTGCCTCGTCCTTGATGCGGATGATCGACTGGCGGCTCTCGAAGGGCTTGAAACCGTCGGGCGTGCGGTACTCGCCGGGCGCATCGGGGTTCAGTTCCTCGAAATACAGGTCCTGATCGTCGAGGTAGGACGAGGTGATTCCCCAGGCCAGTTGCTCCGACCGGCCCACCATCAGCGCGGGAATGCCGGGAATCGAGGCGCCGATCACGCTGCCGGATTTCAACTGCATCCGGGCGAGATACCAGTAGGTCGGCGCGGTGAAACCAAGATGCGGGTCATTGGCCAAAAGCGTTCCGCCCGAGGCCGACCGGTCCGGCGCGGCGGCCCAGACGTTGGACGCACCCGCCAGCCCGCGCCGCGGTACAGGCCAGAGGAAATCGCCCCCCACGGGCGCGGCATTGGCCTGGCGCGTGCCGCTGCCCTGTGGCAGTTGCGCGACGCGGGGTAGGGCGGCGACGCCCTTGCCGGGCATGTCGGGCAGGATGTCTGCCAGGCGTTTTTCATCGCCCAGCAGCAGCGAGGTCCGGGCGCGCAGTACCTCCTCGCCAATCTGACCCGAGAGTTGCAGCGCCATCAGCTTGATCACCGCCAGCGAATCCGCCGGTTGCCAGGGCGCGATCTCGGCGTTGAAAAGGAAAAACTCGGGCGCACCGCGCCCAAGGCTGTTGGCGTTGATCTCAGCAATGCGCGCGTTGATGCCCGCGGCATAGGCCTCCAGCGCGTCGAGCGTTCGGGGGTCCTGATGTTCGACAGAGGCCTTGGCGGCGGTGTAGATGTCCAGCCGGCGCAGCAGCGTGTCGGTGCGCAGGGTGCGGCGGCCAAAGAGTTCCGACAGGCGGCCCTGCGCGGTGCGACGCATCATCATCAGCTGCCACAGCCGGTCCTGCGCGTGCACATACCCCAGCCCGAAGAACGCATCCCGGTCCGAGAGGGCCATGATATGCGGCACGGCGGAATTGTCGCGCACGATCTCGATATCCGCGGTGATCCCGGCAACGGGCAGGGTCTTGTCGTAGTCCGGCAAGGAGCGGGACCCGAGGTAGTAGACCAGCGCCACGCCGATGACGATCAGGGCGACCGCCAGGCTGGCCAGCCGCAACAGCCATCGGAACACAACCGCCATTTCGTTCTCCGTCCATATGGGCTAGGTCAGATCGCAACGGGATTAACTTGCCAGCCCGGGCTTGCCAAGGGCAGGCTGGCTGGCGCGACGAGGGGAGAAGACGATGGCGAAAACGGCATTTCTGGGCCTTGGGGTGATGGGCTACCCGATGGCGGGCCACATGGCGAAGGCCGGGCACGAGGTCACGGTCTACAACCGGACCGCCGCCAAGGCCGACAAATGGGTGTCCGAATGCGGTGGTACGGCGGCGGCGACCCCGCGTGAAGCCGCGCAGGGCGCGGATTTCGTCATGGCCTGCGTCGGCAACGACGATGACCTGCGCGGGATCTGCACGGGCGAGGACGGCGCTTTTGCCGGCATGTCCTCGGGCGCGACCTTTGTCGATCATACAACCGTGTCCCAGCAGGTGACGTTGGAACTGTCCTCTCTCGCCGCCGAGCGCGGCCTGGGATTCGTCGATGCGCCGGTGTCCGGCGGGCAGGCGGGGGCCGAGAACGGCCAGCTTGTCATCATGTGCGGCGGCGATCAGGCAAAATACGACGCTGCAGAGCCGGTCATGCAATCCTATGCCAAGCTGTGCAAACGCCTGGGCGAAAGCGGCGCCGGGCAACTGTGCAAGATGGTCAACCAGATCTGTATCGCCGGCCTCGTGCAGGGCCTTTCCGAAGGGCTGCACTTTGCCGAGAAGGCGGGGCTGGACGGCGCGGCTGTGGTCGATGTGATCGGCGGCGGCGCGGCCGGGTCGTGGCAGATGGTCAACCGCTACCAGACCATGCTCGCCGACGAATTCGAGCACGGCTTTGCTGTCGACTGGATGCGCAAGGATCTGGATATTTGCCTGCGCACCGCGAACGAAAACGGCGCCTCGTTGCCTGTGACCGCGCTTGTGGACCAATTCTACAAGGACGTGCAGAAAATGGGCGGCGGACGCTGGGACACCTCGTCTCTGATCAAGCGTCTGCGGGCGATGGGGTAAGGCCGAAAGCCCGTTACACCACCCTGCAAACTGCCCGGCAGCCCCTGGAAACGCTAAATCGGCCTGTGATCGAAAGTGACAGCAGGCGTTATGCCAGGGCCGTTGCCGGGCGGTAAGGTGAATGATGTCATCCACTTGAAGGCCATACTTCTGATTTTGATGGAACTTGCGCTGCTTGAAAGACAGTGCCAGCGCGCCGGACCGCTGCCGAGTGTTGCCATCAGCTTCGGTTGAGCTTGTGTCGGACCGTCGGGCCGCAAGGCCTGTCGGCACAGGTGAGCCGGATCCGCTCGATCTCGATCGTGGTCGTTTGCTGCGGCAGAGGTGCAAGGCATCACCGCGCTCACGGGCCAAGCGGCCTGACGCTGCGAGAGGCCTTTGAAACGCGCCGAGAGCGGTGCGGGGAGCCTCGCGCGTCGCAATCGCTATTGTCATTCCCATCCCGCTGGCCTTATGTTAGCGGTTAGGTCGCGCGCAGAACATGCCGCGCCGAAGATTTCGCTGACCGTGGACCCTGACATATCGGACCCGGCCAGACCGATCGGGCCGCAAGGCCATAGTCCCTGCCCGGACCGCCACAAGCGACGGGCGCAATGAATGGGCGCCGTCCCGGCCCAATGCCGTAGACGCGCGTCGGAGAAGAACCGCGATGAAGCGCGCGACTGACATGAGGCATGAGGCAGGGACATCGGTTTCCCGCCATGCCATCGCGCACCATCTCGCCCAGACAAGACACGCTTCAACCGCCGCGCGCCCCCCGGGGCCGGCGGTGCGTTGGGTGTGCAAACGGATAACATGGCAAAGAAAATGCTCATCGACGCCACCCACGCGGAAGAGACCCGCGTCGTGGTGGTGGACGGAAACAAGGTCGAGGAATTCGACTTCGAGTCCGAGAACAAGCGGCAGCTCGCCGGCAACATCTATCTAGCCAAGGTCACACGGGTCGAACCCTCGCTGCAGGCGGCGTTCGTCGATTACGGCGGCAACCGTCACGGTTTCCTGGCCTTCTCGGAAATCCACCCCGACTATTACCAGATCCCCATCGCCGACCGTCAGGCGCTGATGGAAGAAGAGGAAGAGGCCGCGCGCGCCGCTGCCGAGGAAGAGGATAAACCCAAGAAGTCCCGCTCGCGCTCGCGCAAGCGGTCGACGAAGGCATCCGAGAAGACGGACAAGGCAGAAAAGGCTGACAAGTCGGCCGAGACCGCCAAGGAGACCAAGCCGCGCGAACCCAGCGGCATGGAAACCATCGACCTGAACGACGACCTTGAAACCGGTGCGCCGGGTGAGGGCCTGTCGCCGATGGAAACCGTGCACGAGACCCCGGTCGAAGAACCGGACGCTGCCGATCCGGCCCCTCAGGAAACGCCGGTCGAACCCGATCCGGCGCCGGAACCCGCGCCCGTGGAGACCCCGGTGCAGCCTGATCCCGAGGCCGATCCGGCCCCGGCCGAGGTGCCCGAACCCGCCGAGACCCCCGAGGTGCCCGGCTCCGAAACCGCTGCGGACCCCGTTCCGGCGACCGAGGCGCTGACGCCGCTGGACACCGACCCTGCCGCAGAGCCTGTGCCGACCCCGGAAAGCGAAGACACCGCCGAAGCTGCGGAGCCCGAGGATGCACCCGACGGCGAAACGCCGCCGCGCCCCATTGCCGAAGGCACCAAGGACGAGGCCGCCGTCGTCTCGCAGGACCCGGAAACCGGCGACGATCCTGTGGCGCCGGAAGAGAGCGAAACACCGGAAGCCGCCGAAGTGGCCGAGACCGATGCCGCCCCGGTGGCTGCAGAGACCGCCGAGGACGACGGTGCTGACGAGGCCTCTGAGGAGCTTGACGACGAGGATGAGGCGGACGCCAAGGACGATGCCGCGGCGCGTGACGCCTCGATCGAGTCCGTGGCCGACGACGACACTGAAGAGGACATCCGCCCAGTTCGCAAGCCGCGCCCGCGCCGCTACAAGATCCAGGAGGTCATCAAGGTCCGCCAGATCATGCTGGTGCAGGTCGTCAAGGAAGAGCGCGGCAACAAGGGCGCCGCGCTGACCACCTACCTGTCGCTGGCAGGCCGCTACTGTGTGCTCATGCCGAACACCGCGCGTGGCGGCGGCATCAGCCGCAAGATCACCAATGCGACCGACCGTTCCAAGCTCAAGGAAATCGCTCAGTCGATCGACGTGCCCAAGGGCGCGGGCCTGATCATCCGGACGGCAGGGGCCAAGCGCACCAAGACCGAGATCAAGCGTGACTACGAGTACCTTCAGCGTTTGTGGGAACAGATCCGCGAGCTGACTCTGAAGAGCATCGCGCCGGCCAAGATCTACGAGGAAGGTGACCTCATCAAACGGTCGATCCGGGATCTTTATTCGCGCGAAATCGACGAAGTCCATGTGGAAGGCGAACGGGGATACCGGGTCGCGAAGGACTTCATGAAGATGATCATGCCGTCCCACGCCAAGAACGTGAAGCACTACACCGACCAGATGCCGCTGTTCGCGCGCTATCAGGTGGAAAGCTACCTTGGAGGTATGTTCAACCCGACGGTGCAGCTGAAATCCGGCGGTTACATCGTGATCGGCGTGACCGAGGCGCTGGTGGCCATCGACGTGAACTCTGGCCGCGCGACCAAGGAAGGTTCCATCGAGGAGACCGCGCTCAAGACGAACCTGGAGGCCGCCGAGGAGGTGGCGCGCCAGCTGCGCCTGCGCGACCTCGCGGGCCTGATCGTCATCGACTTCATCGACATGGACGAGCGCAAGAACAACGCCGCCGTCGAGAAGAAGCTGAAGGACAAGCTGAAGACCGATCGCGCCCGCATCCAGGTGGGCCGCATTTCCGGCTTTGGCCTGTTGGAAATGTCGCGCCAGCGTCTGCGTCCCGGCATGATCGAGGCGACCACGCAGCCCTGCGCGGCCTGCCACGGCACCGGGTTGATCCGTTCGGATGACAACATGGCGCTGCAGATCCTGCGCCAGATCGAGGAAGAAGGTGTGCGTCGCCGCTCGCGCGAGGTGCTGGTGAAATGCCCCATCGGCATCGCCAACTACCTGATGAACCAGAAGCGCGAGCACGTCGCCATGATCGAGGCGCGCTACGGTATGTCCGTGCGTGTCGAGGGGGACCCCCACCTGGTCGCGCCCGACTTCTCGATGGAGAAGTTCAAGACCGCGACCCGCGTCGTGCCCGAGGCCACCGCGCCCGTGGTGTCGGTTGACACCTCGTTGATGGACCAGGTGGACGAGGACACCGAGGCCGAACCGGAAGAAGAGGCAGAGACGCCCCAGGCCGAAAAGCCGGAGACGCCCTCTGACGACAACGGCGACGAGGGCAAGCCCAAGAAGCGCCGCCGCCGCCGCCGCCGCAAGTCGAAGTCCAAGGACAATGGCGAGGGGTCGGATACGGGCGCCGAGGGGAACACCGACAAGGACGACTCGCCGAAGGAGGCCGAGAAGCCTGCCGAAGTTGCCGAGGCAGCGGATGAGGCCAAGACCTCTGAGGCCGTAGAGGCGGATGCGCCCAAGGCCGACGAGGGTGAGGAAGCTGCCAAGCCCAAGCGGACCCGCACACGGTCGCGCCGCTCGCGCAGCAAGCCTGCCGAAACCCAGAGCGAGCCCGAACAGGACAAGGCGGCAGACGCCGAGGCTAAAACGGCCAAGCCCGAAGTGACTCCGGAGCCGACGCCGGAAGTGACCGAAGCGCCCGTCGCCGAAGCGGCGGAAACGGCTGCCGAGGTCGCGCCCGTGGCAGAGACAGCGAAAGCGCCCAAGGCCGAAGTGAGCGAAGCCCCGGCCGAGGCCTCAGCCGAAACGGTCGAGGACAAGCCCAAGCCCGCGCGCACCCGTCGCAAGGCGTCTGACGTGATTGCCGCCGTGGTCGGGACTCCGGTCGCGGAAACCACTGCGGCTCCGGCCGCGGCATCCGAGGACGCCGTCGAGGACGCCCCGGAAGCAGAGGCCGCGTCGGAAACCGCCGAAGCGCCAGCGGAGCCTGTGGCCGAGGAGGCGCCCGAACCCGTGACTGAAACCGCCGAGGCCGAGGATAAGCCCAAGCGGCGCGGATGGTGGTCCCTGGGTCGCTGATCCGGACTTGCTGAAACAGAAAAGGCCCCGCCGAACCGGCGGGGCCTTCTTCGTTCTGGAGGGGGCTGCGGCTCAGGCGCTCAGACGGCGCGCCTCGATCGCGCGGTCCAGCCGGTCGCGGATCTCGGCGGGCACCATGCGCCGTGACGAGACGCGGGGGCGCTGCATTTCGGGAATGACCCGCTCGGCCCCGTAGAGACCCAGGTATTCCTGGAAATTGTCGAACTGGCTGCGGGCGACCGCGTCCACAAATGTTTCGGCCGGGGCGCCGTTGGCCAGGATGACCTCATGTGCCGCGGTCTCGACATGGTAATAGGTCACATGCTCGGGCAACTGCGAGAGCGGCACAAATGCGATGCTGTCGCCGTTCACCAACGCCGCCGCGTTGATCACATGGCCGTCCACGATCAGCCCGTGATCGGCGGTGACGATAAGATCGCTGTGGGGCAGGCCGCCGCCAAGGGCTCCGGCTTGGACGCAGACGGCCTGCAGGGCGTTGCCCGCGACCGCCGTTGGCCGTGTCACGACACCGATCCAGACGACCTCTGTTGTGCCTTTTTCCTCTGTCGCGACCCGGTCGCCGATCTTCAGTTGCTCCACAGCGGTCTCGCCTTCGGGCGTTGCGATCAGCGTGCCGGGGGCAAAGCAGGCGCCGGTGAAGGTCGCGCCATTGTCAGTGTAGGTGGCCGGTGGGCCAACAGGGACCTCGTCCATGAAGACGACGTCATAGGTCGGATCGAAGTCCCAGTTGAACACCGGCCAGACCTTGCCGTTCACGACCGCCGTACCGACGTAGGTATAGTCATATGAGAACGCGTTGACGCTGTCGCCGATCTCGAAACTGGTGTCGGCGTCGCCATCCGTCAAAACCGTGTTGAACGGCCCCTGGACCGCGGCGCCCGTCAGGGCACCGTTCTGATAGGTGACGGAGTATGTAGCCGTGAAGCTGCCCATGATCGTATCCTTAGAAACAAACTGAAAAGTGGCCAACCACACGCGGGCAACCAAATAGTTCATTCGTTATACAGGCAATCTCTTTCTCACCAAGCGAGATGTCCGCCAGCGCAGCACTGAAACCGACGCAAAGGGCGGATTATCCCTTGCGAATGCGCCAGGTGATGGTCCCGGCCTCTTCCTCGTGCCCCTCAAGGACATGCCCGGCCTCCGCACAGAAATGCGGCACATCCACCACCGCCGCCGGATCGTCGGTCATCAGAACCAGCACCTCGCCAGCGGCGATGCCTTGCAGACGTTTGCGGGCCTTCAGGACGGGCAGGGGGCAGAGAAGGCCGAGGGCGTCTAGTTCATGGGTCATGCACCTGATCTAGCGGCTTGTCACGGCAAAGAAAAGCGCCCGCGCGCCATGCCGAAGATGTGACAGAGAGGTCAGGTGACGCCGTCGCGCCGATGGCCTATGTCGGGCACATGTTCGGAATCGAGATCATCGACGCATCGCTTTTGCCCGCCATGTTCGTGGCGCTTCTGGCCGGTGTCATTTCCTTTCTCAGCCCCTGCGTTCTGCCGGTCGTGCCGCCTTACCTCGCCTACATGAGCGGTGTGTCCCTGACAGATCTTGGCGACCGCGAGGGTGAGACGCGAAACAAGGCACTGATGCCGGCGCTGTTCTTCGTGCTGGGCCTGTCGACGGTCTTTCTGCTGATGGGGTTCGCCGCTTCGGCGGTGGGGGCAGCCTTTCTGCAGTACCAGGAGTGGTTCAACACCGCTGCGGGCATCACCGTCATGGTCTTTGGGGCCCATTTCGTCGGCGTCTACCGGATCGGGTTTCTAGACCGCGAGGCGCGGCTGGATGCGGGCGACCGGGGCGGTTCGGCCTTTGGCGCCTATATCCTGGGTCTTGCCTTCGCTTTTGGCTGGACGCCCTGCATAGGCCCGCAACTGGGCGCGATCCTGAGCCTTGCGGCCTCCGAGGCTTCGGTGACGCGCGGCACGCTCCTGCTGGCGGTCTACGCGGCGGGTCTGGGCATTCCCTTTCTTCTGGTCGCGGCGTTCCTGCCGCGTCTGGGCGGTGTCATGGGCTGGATGAAACGGCACATGGAACAGATCGAACGGGCGATGGGCCTGCTTCTGTGGACCATCGGTCTGCTGATGCTGACGGGCGGGTTCTCGGCACTGTCCTTCTGGCTGCTGGAAACCTTCCCGGCACTGGCGACCCTAGGCTGAGGCGGGTAGCTGCCTTACTCTTGCCGGAAAGCCTCGTTACCATTGTCGCAACAATGAGGTGCGGACGATGGGCATTGACCAGGCCGAAACATCGCAGGACGTCAGAAGTCGCCGGGTCTTCTACATTCCGGGCTATGACCCGATTCACCCTCGCCGTTACCGCGAACTCTACCGCAAGGAGGGCGCCGCGCAGGCGGCGATCTCCGGGTATGAGATCGCGCTGAATCCCAAGCGCACCGGCGGTCTCTATGGCTGGCACGTCGCATGCGATACGGCAGGCCAGCGGGTCACGACAGATGTCGAGGTTCTGGTCTGGTCCGACATCGTGCGGGACAGCATGTCGACCTCCATCCTCGCCACCTATGGTCAGCTTGTCCGCACCGCATGGGAGTACATGGCCACCGGGGCGCTGTTCCGGTTGATGCGGCTGCGAAAGGGGCCGGTGATTGCCGCGCTTTACCCAATCGGAATGCTCCTGCTGCAGTTGGTAATGGCCCTGTTGGCGGGGTGGGCGGTATTTGCGCTTTTCGGATTGCTGTCGCTTTGGCTGGGCATCGGCGCAACCGTTCTGGGCCTTGCCGCCTGGATCGGCACCGCCTTGGGCCTTTTGCGCTGGTTCAAGGAGAAGGACGGCAAGCTATTCGCCTATTACCTGATGCATGACTACGCTTTTTCGGCCCGTTTCCGGGGGGCAAACCCGCCCGAGCTGGAGGCGCGTATGGGCGAATTTGCCACGATCATTGCCGGCGCGCTGCGTGATGACGTGGACGAAGTGCTGGTGGTCGGCCATTCCTCCGGTGCACATCTTGCGGTTTCGATCCTGGCCGATCTGATCCGCGACGGACGCGTGCCCGCCAACGGGCCGAAACTGGCCTTTCTCAGCCTTGGCCAGGTTGTGCCGATGGTGTCCTTCCTGCGCGACGCGCACCGGCTGCGGGCGGACCTGCGCTTTCTCAGCGCGCGTGAGGATGTCACCTGGGTCGATGTGACGGCGCCGGGTGACGGCTGTGCCTTTGCGCTTTGCGATCCGGTCAGCGTTTCCGGCGTGGCGCCAGAGGACAAACGCTGGCCGCTGGTCTTTTCGGCGCAGTTCACCCGTTCGTTGTCGCCAGAGCGGTGGAAGCAACTGCGGTGGAAGTTCTTCCGCCTGCATTTCCAGTACCTTTGTGCCTTTGACCGGCCGCTGGACTACGATTATTTCCAGATCACCGCCGGACCGATCAGCCTGGGCGCGCGTTTTGCCGGGCGTCCGCCTTCGGCCAGCCGAATCGACGTGGCGGTGTCGAAATACACGAGCATTGCCGCATGACCCCACCGAAACCGGCGGCGCGGCCTGACAGGGTCTCGCTCTGGCGCTACGTCAAACTTTTTCGACAGGACATCCTCTCGGCCCAGCCCGCGCGACTGTACCGTGCCAAGATGGCCGAGTTCCGCACGCCCTTCTTCCGGTCCTACCTGCTGAACCAGCCGCAACTGGTGAAGACGGTGCTCAAGGACCGCCCGATGGACTTCCCCAAGTCCGACCGCATCGGCGAGGGGCTGCGGCCGCTGCTGGGCGAGTCCGTCTTCCTGACCAACGGTGACACTTGGCAGCGGCAAAGACGCATCATCGACCCTGCCTTCGAGGGCGGGCGCCTGCGCGAGACCTATCCGGCCATGTGGGACGCCGCGCAGTCGGCATTGGCGCGTCTGACGGCGCGGGCCGGGGAAAAGGTGGAAATCGAAGAGATCGCCAGTCACGCGGCGGCGGACGTGATCTTTCGCACCCTGTTTTCAATCCCGATCGAGGATGAGATCGCGCAGGAGGTCTTTCACGAGTTCCGTGCCTACCAGCGCAGCCAGCCGATCCTGAACCTGGCCGCCTTCGTCCCCGTGCCGCGCTGGATGCCAAGGTTTTTCCGGCGCGATACCAAGTCCGCCGCACTGCGGATTCGCGCTCTCATCACCCGCCTGACCGAAGACCGGCAAAGGGCCATCGCCGCCGGGACCGCGCCCGACGATCTGGCCACCAAGATCATGACGACACGCGATCCCGAGACAGGCCAGACCTTCAGCGCAGAAGAGATGGTCGACCAGGTGGCGATCTTTTTTCTTGCCGGTCATGAGACCAGCGCCTCGGCCCTGGGGTGGGCGCTGTACCTCTTGGCCACGCATCCCGACTGGCAGGATCGCGTCGCCTCAGAAGCACAGGTGCTGAACAGTTGCGATTTCGCCGACATCTCGAAATTGCGCATGTCGCGCGAGGTCTTCCGCGAGGCGCTGCGTCTCTATCCGCCGGTCCCGATGATGGTGCGCGAAACCACCTGTCCGGAACGGTTCCGCGACCGCGACATTGCCAAGGGATCGCAAATGGTGCTCAGCCCTTGGCATCTGCACCGCCACGAGGCGTTGTGGGACAACCCGGACGGGTTCGATCCTGCCCGCTGGCAGACCGAGAACGGCAAGCGTTGCGGGCGCGTGGCCTACATGCCCTTTTCCGCCGGGCCGCGTGTCTGCACCGGGGCAGGGTTCGCGATGGTCGAAGGTGTCTTGCTGCTTTCGCTGATCCTGCGTGACCTCCGGGTGGATCCTGTCGACGGGCGCGAACCGGTGCCAGAGGCGCATCTGACCGTTCGGTCGCGCGACGGGATCTGGCTGCGGGTGACGCGTCGCTGAGGCGAAAAAACCGCGAAAAACCGTCTGTGGGTCGCAGTTAGCGATAACCCTTGTCGTGGCCACTATACCCATCGCACCGCCTGCGCTATCGAAGCAAATAAACGCCTTTCTTCTCATCACACGAGGATTTCATGGGACAGGACGCCGCCACCTTTGCCAAACAGGTCGAACAGATGCGCACCGGAGCGGGATTCATCGCCGCGCTGGATCAGTCCGGGGGGTCGACGCCCAAGGCGCTGCGCCTCTATGGCGTGACCGAAGACATGTATGACGGCGACGACGCCATGTTCGGCGAGATCCACAAGATGCGCAGCCGAATCATCACGGCTCCGGATTTCACCAATGCCAAGGTCATCGGTGCCATCCTGTTCGAGCGTACAATGCGCGGCGAGGTCGAAGGCCGGCCGACGCCGCAGGCGCTCTGGGACGTGCGCGGGATCGTGCCTTTCCTCAAGATCGACAAGGGGCTGGAGGACAAGGCAAACGGCGTCCAGATGATGAAGCCGATCCCGGGGATCGAGGAAACCCTGGAAGAGGCGGCCGAGTTCGGGATCTTCGGCACCAAGGAGCGCTCTGTCATTCACGAGGCGAACCCCGAAGGCATCAAGGCGATCGTCGCGCAGCAGTTCGACCTGGGCAAGACCGTCGTTGCGGCGGGCTTGGTGCCGATCCTGGAACCCGAAGTCGACATCAACTCGGCGACCAAGGTCGAGGCAGAGGCGCTGCTCAAGGCCGAGATCAAGGCGCATCTTGATCAGCTGGACGAGGGGCAGGACGTGATGTTGAAACTGACGATCCCCTCCGAGGATGGCCTTTACGACGACTTGGCCGACCATCCCCGCGTGATCCGCGTGGTGGCCCTGTCCGGGGGGTATTCCACCGAGGAAGCCTGTGAGCGCCTTGCGCGCCAGCCCAAGATGATCGCCTCGTTCAGCCGCGCACTGGCCGAGGGGCTGACCAAGCAGATGTCGGATGCGGAATTCAACGCGGCGCTGGCGGCGAACATCGACAATATCTACCGGGCCTCGGCCTGATCCACGGCAAGGCCAGACGGTCAAGATCAGCCCCGCGTCCACACCGGACGCGGGGCTTTTTTCTGTTCAATCGCGATTTTTTTGGGGATCTTCTTTTTGATTTCAGAGGCTTGTCGGAGAGCGGGGGTTTTCCACACCTGCGCGCCCCAAGGATCGCCGCCTATCTTGCGTCTCATATTCGACGTTCGGACCAAGGCAGGCCGCAACCGCCCCCGGACGGACCAAGGACCCAGGACCAAGCACTTTATTCAAAGGAACAGACCCGTGAAAAACTTTGCCAAGATCGCCTTCGCCGCCCTCGCCCTGACCGCCACTTCCGCTGCCGCAGGGCAGGGGGACAAGATCACCGCGATGGGCTATGGCCATTCCCAGCAGCAGGCCAAGATCGTGACCATCCAGACATGGACCGCCGCGGCGCATGAAAGCTACGGCTATGCCGACTGGAACACCGCCTATGTCGGGCAGATGGAATGCGTGCAGAATTACGCCAAGACCACCAACGAGTTCTCGACCTTCTCCCGCGAGATCATCAAGATCGGCGGCGACCAGAGCGCACCCTGGACCTGCATCGTCAGTGGCTACCAGGACGTCAAGACCGGCTACAACGGCGGCCATGACAGCTACAAGCCGGCCACGGGCCACGGCTACAAGGCGCCCGCTTATGGCAGCCACAAGAAGGTGCCGACCCTGGGCTATGGCGGTGGCTATGCCGGTCATAGCGGCGGCTATACCGGGGGCTACTCGGGCGGCTACGGCGGTTCGGCCTACAAGTACTGATTTCGGGCTGGTCCAAGCGCGGTCATCCCCATTTTCTCCCGACCGCGCCTGACCAGAAGACCCCGGTGCCGTTCCACGGCACCGGGGTCGCTTCATGTCCGGCTCACCTGGATGTGCCGCGCCGCCAGTCGGCCAGCGTCTTGCCCGGTTCGTCCACGAACAAGCCGGGCAGCGGCGTGAGATCGTCGATCCGGTCGACGCGGAGGCTGAGGAAGCGCGCCTCGGTTTCGTCCCAGCCGACACAGGTCCAGACACGGCCGAAGTAGTCCAGGTGCAGGGGGCGGATGTCGTGGCTCTTGCCAGCGGTGTTCACCTGCAGGCGCTGACGTGCGCGGATCGCGGCGCGGATCACCGGCATATGGACGAAACCGCGCGCCGCCTCGGCAAAGGATTCCGTGGCAAATCCGAAAGGGGCGGGCGCGGGGCCCGCATCCTCGGGCAGGACCGCCTCGATCTTGGCCGCCAGGGAACGCGCCGCCCCGGCCTGTTCCGGCAGGTCGGAGGCCCCCAGCGCGGCCAATGCGAGGTGCAGCGCCTCCAGCTCATCTTCGGTCAGGTTCAGCGGTGGCAGGGTGATCGCCGCCTGCACCGTGTAGCCGTATCCGCGCGCGCCCTCGACCGGCACCCCGGAGGCGGCCAGTACTTCCATGTCGCGGTAGATCGTGCGCACCGAGACGCCAAGATCCTGTGCCATCGCCTCGGCGGTGTGCAGCTTGCCGTCGCGCAGGCGCTGGGTCAGCGCGTAGAGCCGGTCCTTGCGGTTCATCCGCCTGCGTCCTTTCGCTTGTCCAACCGGTCGGAGACGCCGGCACACGGCCCTGTCGGCCCGTATCCGGGCACCCGATTCCGGGCAAATTCCTCCGGACATACTGACAAAATCCTGACAGCTGACAAGCTCATGACAAAACGAGTGCGCGAGCACTGCGCTTTGGCCCTTTTTCGGGACTGAAAGTCCCTTTAGATAGCCGCAGTGGCATTGATGCGCGGAGCCGGTGCGGCCTCCGCCGACCTGAGGAGAGATATCATGGGTATCGGAAACATCGGCCTTCCCGGCCTTCTGCTGATCGCCGTTGTCGTGCTGGTGCTGTTCGGCCGCGGCAAGATCTCGTCGCTGATGGGCGAGGTGGGCAAAGGCATCACCGCCTTCAAGAAGGGCGTGAGCGACGGCCAGCAGGAGCTGGAAGACCAGAAGGCCGAAGAGGCCAAGGACGTCACGCCCGAAGAGGAAGCCAAAGACAAGGACAAGGTGTAAGTCACCATGTTCGATCTCGGCTTCGGCGAACTGCTGGTCATCGGCATCGTTGCGCTGATCATCGTCGGTCCCAAGGACCTGCCGGTGCTCTTTCGCAACGTCGGCCGGTTCATGGGCAAGGCGCGCGGCATGGCGCGCGAGTTCAGCCGCGCGATGAACGACGCGGCGGATGAAACCGGCGTGCGCGACGTGGCCAAGACTTTCAAGACGGCCACGAACCCGGTCAGCAGCGCGATGGACGGCGTCAAGGATGCCGCCAAGTCCATGACCAACCTGGACCCGGACAGCGAGACCGGCAAACTGGCCAAGGAACGCGACGAGGCCAAGAAGAAGATCGAGGCCAACGCCGCGCGCAAGGCCGCCGAGCGCAAGCAGCGCGAGGCCGAAGAGGCCGCGCGCCGGGCCGAGGAACTGGAGGCTTCTCTGCAGGCCTCCGATGAGGCGGCCGCGCCCAAGGCGGCCCCGGACGAAGGGGACAAGACGGCATGAACAATGCCCAGGACGAGATCGAGGACAGCTCGGCCCCGCTGATCGAGCATCTGGCAGAACTGCGCACGCGGTTGATCCGGTCGGTGGTGGCACTGCTGATCGGTATCTGCATCTGTTTCATCCCGCTGGGCGGCGATTTCATCGCCGAACACATCCTGCGGTTCCTGCTGGTCCCGATCGAGACGACGTTGCGCGCGCTGGGGGACCCCTCGCCGACGTTGCAATACACCAGCCCGCAGGAATACCTGTTCGTGCTGTTCCGCATCGGCTTGGTCTTTGGCTTCGCGATGGCCTTTCCGGTCATCGCGCACCAGATGTGGCGCTTCGTGGCGCCGGGCCTCTACCGGTCCGAGAAAAGCGCCTTTCTGCCCTTCCTCGTTGCCTCGCCGGTCATGTTCCTGCTGGGGGCGAGCTTTGCGCATTTCGTTGTGACGCCGCTGGCGATGGCCTTTTTCCTGGGCTTCACCGATGCGCCCTCGGTCTTTGCCAATCTCATGTCGGGCGCGGTCGACCCGGACGGGATCGCGGCCGCCGTGGTGCCAGAGACCACCGAGGGGCTCAAGATCACCTTCTTCGGAAAGGTCAACGAGAGCCTGCAGACATCACTGGTTTTCATCATGGCCTTTGGCCTTTGCTTCCAGTTGCCGGTCCTGCTGACGCTGATGGGGAAGGCCGGGCTTGTCTCGGCCGATGGCCTGGGCAGCGTGCGCAAATACGCGATGGTCGGTATCTTGGTGCTGGCTGCGCTGGTGACACCGCCGGACGTGGTCACGCAGGTGATCCTTTTCACGGTGGTCTACGGTCTCTACGAGATCTCGATCATCCTGGTGCGCCGGGTCGAGAAAAAGCGCGAGGCCGATCTCAAGGCGCAGGGCCTGTGGTTCGAGGAAGAACCGGACACCGAGAACGATCCGCTGATGGACGAATTCGACGAGGAAGAATTCGATGAAGGCGAGGGCCGCCAGAAATGAGCGGTATGAAAGGCAAGAGAACCGTGGCGCTGGAACGCATCGCCGCGGCACTGGAACGGATGTCGCCCGCACCGCAGGCGGAGCCTGAATTCGACGGGGCAGAGGCCTTTGTCTGGCATGTGGAACCCGACCGGCTGGTGCCGGTGCCACAGGTCAACCGCATCCCGCTGGAACTGCTGGTCGGCATTGATCGCTCTCGTGACACGCTGCTGGAAAACACCCGCCAGTTCGCGCGCGGTCTGCCTGCCAACAACGCGCTCCTCTGGGGGGCGCGGGGCATGGGCAAGTCGAGCATCGTCAAGGCGATCCACGCCGCCGTGCGCGCCGAGGGGCATGACTTGAAACTGGTCGAACTGCAGCGCGAGGATCTGGCCTCTGTCGGTCGGCTGCTGAACGTGCTGCGGGTCACCGAGCATCGCTTTGTTCTGTTCTGTGACGACCTGTCGTTCAGCCACGATGACGAGCACTACAAGAGCCTCAAGGCGGTGCTGGACGGCGGGATCGAAGGGCGGCCCGAGAACGTGCTGTTCTATGCCACCTCCAACCGCCGCCACCTGATGCCGCGCGACATGATCGAGAACGAACGGTCCACGGCCATCAACCCGTCAGAGGCGGTCGAGGAGAAGGTCTCTCTCTCGGATCGTTTCGGATTGTGGCTGGGCTTTCACCCCTGTTCGCAGGACGAGTACCTGGAGATGATCCGGGGCTATTGCGATGCCTATGGTGTCAGCGTGGCCGAGGAAGAACTGCGCGCCGAGGCGGTCGAATGGCAGGCGACGCGCGGGGCGCGGTCGGGCAGGGTGGCCTGGCAGTTCTTTACCGATCTGGCGGGTCGCAAGGGCGTGTCTCTGGGCTGAGCTTCCGGGCCTCGTCGTCGCGGCGTGAGCGGATCTGTGTCAGCGGACCTAGGTTGAGCCAGTCGGTGAAATGCGCCCGGGCCCAGCCGTCCCCGAGCACCTCCAGCCGCTGGGTGTCGATTGCCTTGCCGGGGGTGATGTCTCCGCGCAGGAGGTATATTGCATCCGGCAGGGTACAGGCCAGGTAGAGGTTCACCTCGCCGCCCGGGTCCTCGACGCAGAGTTCGCAGGTGCCTTTCTGGTTTAGGAACCACCAGTAGCGCTTGGCAGTGATCTGGTCGGTCAGGTCGAGCCGGATCAGGCAGCGCCTGCCGCCGAATGCACCGGGATCGGTGCCGCTTTCGAGCCCCCAGACAAGCAGGCCAAGGTCGATTTCGTGGTCTTCGAGCGCCCGGCGGGTCCAGCGCTGGCCCCAGATGCCAAGGGCCTCGACCAGCGGTATGAACTCGGCCCCGGCTTCGGTCAGGCGGTAGCCGGCGTGCTTGTCTCCCAGCTCGCAGCGTTCGATGACGCCTTCCTCGATGAGCCATTTCAGGCGGGAGGACAGCAAGGAAGGGGACATCAGCGGCACACCGCGTTGCAGCGCGCTGAAGCGGCGCGGGCCGGCGGCAAGATCGCGAATGATCAGCGCATTCCAACGCTCGCAAAAGAGCTCTGCCGCCTTGGCGACCGGACAGAACTGGCCGTAGGTTTTCACGCCGGCCCTCCTTGCTACAGATCTTGGACTATACCGGACAGGGGCGTCTACGTCACCTTAGGGATGTGTTCCAACAGCCTCGGAGGGGGAGCCATGACCACATCCACTGCAACAGCCGGGCAATTGTCGACCTCGGCTGCCGAAATCTATGACGCCTTCTTTGTGCCGGCCCTGTTCGGCGCCTGGGCCGGGCCTTTGTGTGATGCGGCCGGGATCGCGAAGGGCAATCGCGTTCTGGACGTTGCCTGCGGAACAGGGGCCACGACCCGAGAGGCGGCGCGCCGGGCCGGTGACGCGGGACATGTAACAGGGATCGACCGCAACGACGGCATGATTTCCGTGGCCCGCTCTCATGGAGATGGCATCACCTGGGAGGAAGGCCGGGCCGAAGAACTGCCCTTTCCGCCGGAGAGCTTTGACATCGTGCTGTGCCAGTTCGGCCTGATGTTCTTTGACGATCGCGTCGCGGCGCTTGGCGAAATGCGGCGCGTGCTGCGGCCCGGCGGCAGGATTGCCCTGTCGGTCTGGGACCGCGCAGCGAATTCGCCGGGTTATGCCGCCATGATCGCGCTGATCGAAGAAATGTTCGGCGCCGACGCCGCCGGGGCGCTGCGCGCGCCCTTTGTTCTGGGCGACCTGACGGCCTTTTCAGAGGTGCTTGAGGCGGGCGGCTTGGGCGGAGCGCGTGTCACGACCCCGACCGGGACGGCGCGCTTTGCCTCGATCCGGGATTGGGTACGCACGGATGTACGCGGATGGACCCTGTCGGAGTTCATCGATGACGCAGGGTTCGAGGCGCTGGTCGCGGCGGCGGAGCAGCGGTTGAGCCGGTTCGTCGACGCGGATGGCAGCGTGCGTTTCCCGGCACCCGCGCATGTCGCACTTTGGTCCAAAGGGCCGGAACCGGATTGAAACCGTCGGGCTGTGAATAGACAGGCCCCGTCGCTGAGCAGCGGGGCCTGTCTTGCTGTTATGAAATCAGCGCAGGTAGGACATCGGGTCTGCGCTGTCGAGGCCCTGGCGCACCTCGAAGTGCAGGAAGCCGACCTCGCCCGGGGCGACGCGGGCGATCTGTTGGCCTCGGCTGACAGAATCGCCGACACTGACGCTGATGTCGGCCACGTTCAGGTAGACGGTGTTCACGTTGTCCGGGTGACGGACGATGATGAAGCTGGACCCGTTGGTCTTTTTCGACACGCTGATGACCGACCCGGCGGCTGCGGCCGAAACCGGCGTGCCGGGCGATGCGCTGATGTCGATACCCGGGTTCGAGCCGGGGTTGTATTCCCGGATGATCGATCCCTGCACCGGCATGGTCATGCTGGCCTTGGCCTTAGCCTTGTTCTGGCCGATGTCGGCCACGGGTTCCTCGGGCTTGGGCGTCGGATCTGCTGTGCCGCGGGGTTCCGGTGTCTCGGCAGGCAGGGGCGCTGCCGCCGAGGGGGGCACCGGCGTGGGCGAACCCGACCCCGGGGGTGTGGTCGCGCGGTCGCTGCTGCGCGGCTCCGTCGGCTTGGCGACGGGGATCAGCAGGAACTGACCCTCCCGGATCGAGAAATCCCGGTCCAACCCGTTCCACTCGGACAGGGCGCGTGGCGACACGTTGTAGAGCCGGGCGATGGTAAAGGCGGTCTCGCCGCGGGCGACCTTGTGACGGACGGGTTCGACGCCGGTCTGCGGGTCGGCGGAGCGGCGCGAGGTATCCGGCGCGCCGTCGATGGCGTTGGAGGCCAGGGTGGTCACGTCCACGCTGGACGGCGGGCGGATCGGGCCGGTGGTCGTCGCGCCGGTAGAGGGCGAGGGTTCGGCCACGCGACGGGGCAGGGCGACGATTTCGCCCCGGCGCAGCGGATCGTTCGGGCGGATGCCGTTGTAACGGCCCAGCTCGTCCGCGGGCAGACCGATGCGCGCGGCCACGTCGGCCAGCGTGTCACCCCGCTGGGCGACGGCGACCTGGTAGCTGGGGTAGGAAATGATGCCGCGGTTGTCCGGCTCGGGCCGGTCTGTGGTGGCCTTGAGCGCGGCATCGGTCGTGTCGACGCCGCCACCGATCCCGCCGCGCAGGTCGAAATCGAGCCCGTCGGAACAGGCGGAAAGCATGGCAACAAGGGCAAGCGCCGTCATGGGGCGGGAGGCAAGTCTCATCTCGATATCCTCACATGCACCCCTTGTCTCCGGGGCGTCACAGGTTGGCGGCGCCTGTCCGACACCGCGCCACGCGGTCAGTCCTTGCCAAGCCCTTCGACCAGCGGAACGAAACGCACCGGGCGCATCTCGTGATACTCGTACCCGCTGTCCGTCCGCGTCACGCGGATCAGGCTTTGCACGGCGTCGGACTGGCCCACCGGCACGACCATGATACCGCCAATCTTCAGTTGCGCCAATAGGGGGCCTGGCGGGTCTTCGGCGGCTGCGGTCACAATAATGCGGTCAAACGGTGCCTGGTCGGGCAATCCGAAGGACCCATCGGCGGTGAAGGCGGTGATATTGGACAGTTCCAGCGCGTCGAAAACCGCCCGCGCCGCATGGACCAGCCGTCGGTGCCGGTCGACCGTGTAGACCCGCCGTGCCAGCTGGGACAGGATCGCCGCCTGGTAGCCGGAGCCGGTGCCCACCTCCAACACCTTGTCGCGCGGCCCGATCTTCAGTGCCTGGGTCATCAGGCCCACGACCGAGGGCTGAGAGATGGTCTGCCCACAGGCAATGGGCAAGGGCATGTCGTCATAGGCGCGGTCGGTGAAATAGCCCTGGATGAACCGCCCGCGGTCGACGCGTTCCATTGCGTTCAGCACGGCTTTGTCCGTCACGCCCTTGGAGCGCAGCGCAAACAGGAATTGCATCTTGGCTTCGGCGTCGAAGCTCATGAAAAGGCGTCTTTCAGGCTGTTCAGCGCGGCGTGGTCGGTCAGGTCGGCCAGCATCGGCGTGACCGTGATCCAACCCTTGAGGTTCATGTTCGCGTCGGTGCCGCTGTCGGTCGGGGCCCGTTGGTCGCCGCCGCGCACCCAGAGGAATCGCCGGCCGGACGGGGAATGTGTCGCCTCGACCGAAAAGCGAGTGTCGCGGCGCAGGCCCTGTGGCGCGACGGCGGTGCCTGCCACGTCGGCGGCCGGAACCGGCGGGAAGTTCACGTTGTAGAAACGGCGGTAGCCACCCGCGTGGGCCGGATCGGCGGCCAGAATGGCACGCACCGTGGCGGCGCCATGCTTCGCCGAGGCCTCGAAAGGATTGTCGGCCTGGGCGTTTGCGGGGCCGTAGTATTGTGACAGCGCAATGGCGGGCAGACCCTGCAGTGCGGCCTCCATCGCGCCGCCCAGCGTGCCGGAATAAAGCGCGTTTTCGGCAGAGTTGTTGCCCCGGTTCACGCCCGACAGTACCAGGTCCGGCGGATTGTCCTTCAGCACGTCGTGCAACCCGGCCAGCACGCAGTCCGCGGGGCTGCCCTCGGCGGCATAGGTGCGTTCGCCCAACTGGGCGATCATCGTCGGGTGGCTGTATGAGATGCAATGCGCCACGCCCGATTGTTCAAAGGCGGGGGCGACGGTCCAGACCTCGCCCGAAGGTCCGGCCAGGTCGGCGGCGATGTCGGAAAGAACCTTGAGACCCGGCGCGTTGATGCCGTCGTCGTTGGTGATGAGAATGCGCATGAAAGGCGTGCCCGTGCTGGTTTGTTCTTCTCTAGGGGCTGGGGCGCCTGCGTTGCAACCCTATGATGGCCGGTTGCGTCCGGCACCTCACGGGCGAGGTGCCGAAGCCACGAATTGTCAGGCCAGTGTGGCCAGCAGGCGCGCGGCCTCTGCCTCTGGCGTGGCCAGGGCGTCGCGGTTTTCACCCGGATGAAAGCGGGCCCGGACGGCGGTGGCCATCGGGCGCGGTTCCAGCACATGAACCCGGGGCCCGGTGCGTTCGGATTCCGCGGCCCAGCTGCGGGCCAGGGCGATCTGCGCGGCCTTTGTGGTGCCGTAGAGACCGTAGAATTTTTGCCCCTTCACGGGATCGTCGAAGAACAGCGCCTGCCCGGTGGCGCCCAGCAGGGGCGCGACGAAGGGCACCAGGTGGCCCATTGCGTCGGCATTTGTGGCCAGCGACTTCTGCCATTCCTTCGGATCGATATGAATGGCAGGGGTCAGTGCGCTGGCATGGACCGCCGTATGTGCCCAGAGCGCCAGCGTGCCCTCGCCCTCGGGCGTCTGGGGCGACCACCGGTCGTGGATCGAACGGCACAGGTGGGCCATCGCGTCGCGATCGGTGACATCCATCGGCGCCAGGGTGGCTTGTCCGCCCTTTGCCTTGATGCGGTCGTCGAGCTCTTCGAGCCCGCCAACGGTACGGGCCAGGGCGATGATGTGATGATCGGGCGCAAGGGCCTCGGCCAGGGCAAAGCCCAGGCCACGAGAGGCGCCGGTTATGAGGGCGAGCTTGGTCATGGCACGGCATGTGCCGGGCTTTCGCGGGCGCGTCAAGCGCGGCGCGTTGCCTCAATCTGCGGCGAGATGTGGGCGGATGTCGTCGCCGCAGGCGGCGTAGATCTCCAACAGATCATCAAAGGAGAGTCCCATCGCCTGTGCTTCGGCCAACGACCCGTCTGCCGCCGTCACCTGCGGGCGCTGCGCCGGATCGGGCAGGGCCAGCGTGACCGCACCTTCGGCGTCTTCTTCGAACAGGGGCAGGGCATTGGCCAGAAGCCCCTCGGCGGGGCCGAAGGGCTGGGCCGGGTCGTCGACAGTTGCCAGATAGGCGCGAAACACCGGCTCGGGCACCTCGACCCAGGGGCCGAAGGAAAACCCGTCATCGCTGCCGCGCAGGGGCAGGGTCAGCACGCCACGCAGGAAATAGCGTTTGCCGATGCGGCAGAATTCCGGGCCCAGCCGGTCGTCGCCGATTTGCAGGTCGTCGTCGCCGGGACGCGGTCCGTGCGGCCAGTCGTCCGGCGCGTCGAAACCGATGTCGTAGATGCCCGAGAAGTGCCGCCCGCAACAGGGGCAGGCTCGGTCGGGATCGTTGAAACGGCGCCAGCGGCTGTCGAGGGCAAGGAGGCTCATGGGCTTGGTCTGCGGGGCATCTGGCCCGGGGTCAAGGGGCCATCCGCTTCCGGCTATTGCGCGACCGGCTGCGTCAGCCAGCGGGTCTCACCCTTTTGCAGCAGCGCGATGCGGCCATCCTCGATCGCGACAATCGGGGCGCGGCCAATCTTGTCGCCTGCTTTCAGCGTGACGATCTTGCCGCCCGCGGTGCGCACTAGCGCCTTGCGGGCCTCGCCGCCGCCGGTCGTCCCCAAGAGGATCAGCGTGTCGAGGTTGCCCGTCGCGGGTGTGGTGGCCGCCGCGATGACGGCCTGCGGGGTTGCGGTTTCCTGTGCCATGTCCTGGTTCCGTTTTGAACAGATCAGGGGTCATACTGCGGTGCAGCATCAGGTGGAAGCGGGCGTAAATGGCATTCGCCAAAGGCCGCCGAAAGCGCAGGTGTACCGGCAAAACATTGCCGGTTTTGATTGGCGGCGTGATACGCTGGTCAATCCACGCGTGAAAGCGCGAGGTTGGTCAGGCTCTGGATCGCCGCCTGCAAATGTTCGGGGGACGCCGGCCAACTGGCCTGATCCGAGACCTCGAACGAAGGCCCCCAAACTTGGTAGAACTGCATCACCAGAGTGTCCGACCCGGCCAGCCTGTTCATGTCGACGATGGCGATCTCGCCTTTGTCCGGCATTTCCTTGAGGCTGGAACAGAACAGTAGTGCCATTGCCCGCGTCTCGGACTTGATGAGGTCCTGAAGGACGGCATCGGTGCACGCCGCGCCATACTTGTTTATCTCGCCGTTGAGATAGCCTTGGGGAGGGCCCGGACGTTTGTCCTGACCCATGATTCTATATAGTTGCGAGGGATCAGAAAAACTGTCCTCTTCCGGGACAACATCATAGCCATACAGCGCGCTGCCGTCGCCCAGTTGGGTGTCGATGATCTGCGTTCTTGTCAGCGCCTGAAGTCGCTCTGGATCGGAAACCCCCGCGGCCCATGGGGGCGGTTGGTGGGTGGCATTGATGTCGAACAGGTTCAGGTCAAGGCCCGCATCCTGTGCGGCGCCAAGGCTGGGCCAGAGGGCCAAGAGAACGATTATTTTCTTCATTTCCGCAGATTAGAGCGCGGGAAACCGGGTGTTCAAGGTGGAAAGCGACGCGCGCCGCCGTACGAATCCGGCAGGGAAAGGCCGGTTTCGTTTGGCGTGGTCATCCAGGCAGAGGTGACAGGCGGGGAAGCGCGTAGTCACCCGGCGCATCCGGGTCGAGCAAAAGAAAGGTGTCCTGCCCGCGTGACCAGCGGTCAAACCAGTCAAAGAGGGTCAGGCCGGTGTCGAAGAGCGCCGTGCCGATAACCAGATTCTCGTCCCAGGCACTGGGTTCCCAGGTGAGCATCCGGTCACGGGTGGTATCGATGCAATCGTACATCGCGCAGCCAAGGTGGCAGATGGGCAAGAGTCCCTGCGGCCAGAGCCAAGTCGGCCTCTGCGGATCACGCGCGCGGAGGGCATGGTAGCGTCGGTCGGCAGTGGCGTCCTGATCATCGGCAAAGCCATCGCCGATGCCAAGCAGACCGTAGCCGGGACCGAAGCCGCCGTTGCCGATCTCTTGCCAGACGCGGACAAGCACGGGCGGCATCTCAAAGTCCAGTTTTGTCCGGACCTGCTCCAGCGTGGCCGGGTCAAGAGACGGGGCCGGATCCGGTTCCGGCAGGCGCATGTCGTGGAAGGCGTCGACCCGGGGCAGGCGGGCGCGCAGCCGATCCAGCAACGCGCCGACCGGATCGGTCACTCGGCGGCCTTCATCTGAAAGCCCTTCTCGATCATGTCCGCCGGTTCCACCGGGTATTCACCCGAGAAGCAGGCATCGCAATACTGCGGGCACTTGGTGTCGCGGCCCTCGGCCTCGCCCACGGCGCGGTACAGCCCGTCGAGTGAGATGAACTTCAGGCTGTCGACGCCAAGATGGGCACACATTTCGTCCTCGGACATGGTGGCGGCCAGCAGCTTTTCGCGCTGGGGCGTATCCACGCCGTAGAAACAGGGCCAGGCCGTCGGCGGGCTGGCGATGCGGAAATGCACCTCTGCCGCGCCGGCATCAAGGATCATCTCCTTGATCTTGCGGCTGGTGGTGCCGCGCACGACAGAGTCATCGACCAGGATCACCCGCTTGCCTTTGATCAGCGCGCGGTTGACGTTGAGTTTCAGGCGCACGCCCATGTTGCGGATCTGCTCTGTCGGCTCGATGAAGGTCCGGCCCATGTACTGGTTGCGCACGATGCCCATGCCGTAGGGGATGCCCGATTCATGGGCAAAGCCGATGGCAGCGGGGGTGCCGCTGTCGGGCACGGGGCAGACCAGGTCCGCGTCCACCGGGGCCTCTCGTGCGAGTTCCACGCCGATCTGGCGGCGGGTCTCGTAGACGGAGCGCCCGCCGATGATCGAATCCGGGCGCGAGAAATAGACATGTTCGAAGATGCAGAACCGGGATTTGGCCGGGCGGAAGGGATAGTGCGATTGCACGCCGCCCTCTGCGGTGATGACCACCATCTCACCCGGTTCGATCTCGCGGACGAATTCCGCACCGATGATGTCCAGGGCGCAGGTCTCCGAACTCAGGCACCAGCCGTCGCCCACCTTGCCCAGCACCAATGGGCGCACGCCCAGCGGGTCGCGCACGCCGATCAGCTTGGTCCGGGTCATCGCGACGACGGAAAAGGCGCCTTCGACCCGGCGCAGCGCGTCTTCCATGCGGGCGGGAATGTCACGCTGCAACGACCGCGCCATCAGGTGGATGATGCATTCGCTGTCCGAGGAGGACTGGAAGATCGAGCCGCGCTCGATCAACTCGCGCCGGAGCGCCTCGGCATTGGTGATGTTGCCGTTGTGCGCGATGGCCGCGCCGCCCATGCTGAACTCGCCGAAGAACGGCTGAACATCGCGGATCTGGGTCTGGCCCTTCGATCCGGCGGTGGAGTAGCGCACATGCCCGATGGCCAGCGGGCCGGGCAGGGTGTCCATCAGCGATTGCCGGGTGAAGTTGTCGCGGACGTACCCGAAACGGCGGGCGGAGTTAAAACCTCCCTTGTCCGGGTGATGGGCGACGATACCGCCGGCCTCTTGTCCACGATGTTGCAGGGCGTGCAGGCCAAGGGCCACGAAGTTGGCGGCGTCGGTCACACCGACAACGCCGAAGATGCCGCATTCCTCCTTGAGCTTGTCGCCATCGTCCGGGTCGCGGACGGCGTCGAAATCAAAAGGATGGGCGGGCGGAAATTTTGGGTCGGACAAGAGGGGGGCTCCGAATCCGTGTGCAGACGCAGCATGGTTTAATCTGCCGGTCCCGGAATGTCACGAAACGATTACAAGCGATCCATGGCGGCCTATCCGGTCACACCCAAGCGTCAGGTCACGAGTCCCAGCGCCCACCCGTTGCGCCGCCGCCTTCGTTGACCGGGCGGCGATACGGGGCGGTCTACCTGCTGGATGAGGGAGGTCTTTGCAGGGCCGACCCGCGCCCGGGCCCAAGCGCTATGTGCACCGTTTCCGGCGGACTGGACCGCCAGGACAGAGATGTTCACACCGCCTGCCACCGGACCGTAGGTGTGGCGAGGCTCAGGGGGCCGCGCAGACGCTGACCAGTTCTTCGTATTGCGCGGTGATCCAGCCGAGCGCCTGTTCGGGGTTCTGTTCCTCGATCTGGTCGGTGAACTGCGCGAATACCGCAGCCGACCGCGAGTCGTTGATCATTGGAATGTCCTGCGCGGTGATCACCACCTCGTAGACGAAGAAGGCGATGGCCACCAACAGGATACCGCGCGCCACGCCGAAGAAAAAGCCAAGCGCCTGGTCCAGGCCGCCAAGCGCCGACCGCTTGATGATCGAGGAAAACAGAGGCGTGAACAGGGAAACGACCACCAGCGCCAAGGTGAATATCGCGGCAAAGCTGGCAATGACCGCCAGTTCGCAGCTGTCGGCCAGGAATTCGCCGATGACCGGGATTTCCTTGACCAGCGGTTGCAGTTGATCGGCAAAGAGAAAGGCCACGATGGCCGCGGCGACCCAGCCGAGGATGGCCATCGTCTCGCGCACCAGGCCACGGGAATAGGCCAGCAAGGCAGAGAGCAGGATGACGACGCCCACCACGCCATCGACGATTGTAAAACCTTCCATCTGCCGCGTCCGCCTCTTCTGCTCGGGCCCTCCGGCCCGTTGTCGTGTCTGTTACCGTGGTTTCATCCGGTCCGCTATCCCGCACCGAAGACATCGCCGACAAAAGCGGTCAGATCGGGCATCCGTGTCAGCGCCATGCCGCCGGATGCCGCGGCCTTTCCGCCTTCCGGCAGAATCGCCTTGGAGAAACCAAGTTTGCGCGCCTCTTTCAATCGGTTTTCGGACTGCCCGACGGGGCGCAGGCTCCCTGATAGGCTGATTTCGCCAAAAACGACAGTATCGGGCGGCAGGGGGGCGTCCTCACGGGCGGAAAGTAGCGCAGCGGCCACAGCCAGATCCGCCGCCGGTTCGCCGACGCGCATGCCACCCGCCACGTTCAGGTAGACGTCGAGCCCGGCAAAGGGGATGCCACAGCGCGATTCGAGCACGGCCAGGATCGTCGCCAGTCGCCCCCCGTCCCAGCCCACGACCGTCCGGCGCGGCTGGCTGTGCGGGCTGGGGGCGACAAGCGCCTGGAATTCCACCAGAACGGGCCGCGTGCCCTCGATCCCGGCAAAAACCACCGAGCCGGGCGCCGGCTGGCCGCGTTCGGACAGGAACAGGGCCGAGGGGTTGGGCACCTCGGACAGGCCGCCGCCGGTCATCTCGAAGACACCGATTTCATCCGTGGGACCAAACCGGTTCTTGACCGAGCGCAGGATGCGGAACTGGTGCCCGCGCTCGCCTTCGAAGTAGATCACGCTGTCGACCATGTGTTCGACCACGCGGGGGCCCGCCAGCTGGCCCTCCTTGGTCACATGGCCGACCATCATGACGGCGCTCCCGGTGCGCTTGGCAAAGGTGGTCAGCTCATGCGCGGCGGCGCGCACCTGGCTGACGGATCCCGGTACACTGTCGACATTGTCCGCCCACATGGTCTGGATCGAATCGATGATCGCCAGATCGGGGCGGCTTTCGTCCAGCGTGGTCAGGATATCGCGCAGGTTGGTTTCCGTCGCCAGTTTCACCGGCGCCTGTTCAAGGCCCAGTCGCCGCGCGCGCAGCCGCACCTGTGCGCTGGCCTCTTCGCCCGAGATATAGACAACCTTCAACCCGGCATTGGCAAAGGACGCCGCCGCCTGCAACAGCAATGTCGACTTACCGATCCCCGGATCGCCGGCCATCAGCACGGCGCTTGCGGGCACCAGCCCGCCGCCCAGCACACGGTCGAACTCGTCAAGCCCGCTGGCGGTGCGTGGCGGCGGATCTTCCTTGGTGGACAAGTCGCTCAGCGCCACGGCGCGGCCACGCGAGTTGCCCAGGCTCTTGCCCGACGGGCCCTGGCTCAGGGGCTTCTCCTCTGCGATGGTGTTCCATTCGCCGCAGGTTTCGCAGCGGCCGGCCCACTTGGTGCCGGTGGCGCCGCAGGACTGGCAGACGAAACGGGTCGAAGCTTTGGCCATGTGGTCTCCGCTGGCAGGTCACGGAGGGCTTATGCCGTATCCCGCCGCCGGGGCCAATGGGGCGGCGGATGCTTGCGCTGCGCCTTTGTTTCTTTGGGCCGAAAATACCTCCGAGGGTGAATGGACCGCAGGTCCAGAGGGGGCAGCGCCGCCTGCCTCGGATGGATCAACCCGCCGGCCGGGACTTTTCAACGAGGCCCAGCACGACCGACCCAAGGATGCAGCCGGTGAAAAGGTACAGCCCCCAAGCGGTTTCCACCCGGCCCACGCCCATGCCTTGTGCCAGCGTGATATAGAGCGCGATCAGAAAGACATCCGCCATTCCCAGCCGCCCGATCACGTTCAGCGCGGGCAGGGTGCGCCGGTCCAGGACATCGAACTGCACCAGCGCCAGCCCCAGCGTCTTGATCAGGGGCGCCACCAGCGCAAACAGCGTCACCAACAGCGCCAGGAACACATCGGTCTCCCAAAGCGCTTGGAGGCCCGAGACCAGGCTGATCTCGCTCATGCCGAAGAGCGGCAGCAGGCCGGCGCGCATCAGCGGCGCGAACCAGGATATCGGGTAAAGCAGGAACAGCGCAAGGTTGAGCCAGCGCAGGTGGTGGCGCCAGCCCGCGGCCCCGGTGGCCTCTGTCACGAGGTCCACCACCACAAACCCAGAAGCGCGGCCAGCATCAGACCGTGCACCAGGTCGATCCAGCGCCAGCGCGCGCCGGGCGTGACGCTGCTGATCAGGAACAGGCCAGAGGGCACCAGAAGCGCGGTGATGCCTCCATTTTGCGCCATCGTGCGCGCGGCAGAGGCATAGACCATCCCGTCGTTCAGGCCGACGGCGGGCGCAAGCACGGTCGCGACACCGGCCAGCGACAATGCCAGCGCCGCCAGCGCGGGCCAGCGTGCCAGACCCTGCCCCTTGATCACGCGGATCGCCGCGAGGATCGCCAGGACTTCCAGGTAGAGGAATTTCTTGGCGAAGAGAAAGAATAGGACCACCGGGTCGGGCTGAAAGATACCGTTCATCGCACCGCCTCGATCGGGCCTTCGGCACGGCCCGAAATGAACTGGTCGACATAAGGATCGCCGCTGTCGTCCAGCTGCGACACGGGGCCGCTCCACTGGATGACGCCGTCATGCAGCATGGCCACGCGATCGGCGATGGCGCGCACGCTGGTCATGTCATGGGTGATGGTCATGGCGGTGGCGCCCATCTCGGTCACGATCTCGCGGATCAGCTCGTTGATGACACCCGCCATGATCGGGTCCAGCCCGGTGGTCGGTTCATCGAAAAAGATGATCTCGGGCTCGGCGGCGATGGCGCGGGCCAGCCCGACGCGCTTCTGCATCCCGCCCGACAACTCTGCCGGAAAACGGTCGGCGACGTTGGATTTCAGGCCCACGCGGCGCAGTTTGTCGATGGCTATGGCGCGGGCCTCGTCGCGCGGTTTTTTCAGCGAACCGCGCAGCAGCCGAAAGGCCACGTTCTGCCAGACCGGCAGGCTGTCGAACAATGCCGCGCCCTGAAAGAGCATCCCGAAGCGCGCCAGAAAGGCATCGCGGTCGGCTTTGGTGACGTCCTGCCCGTCCAGCGTGATGGTGCCGCTGTCCGGCGTCACAAGGCCAAGGATGCTTTTCAGCAGGACGGATTTTCCGGTGCCCGAGCCGCCGATGATGACCATCGAACTGCCCTTGTCGATAGTCAGGTTCACATCGCGCAAGACATGATTTTCGCCAAAGGATTTTGCCACGCGGGTCAGGTCGATCATGCGTCACCTCCGGATTTGGAGAGTGCGCCAACATGAGGCGTCAACGTATTGAGACCTTTGAGTGATTGCGGCCAGGACGGGGCGTGTTTCGTCATTCCTGTCATAGTGAGAAAAACGCCCCAGTCAGCAGGAAGTTCGCAGCCAGGATCAGCACCGCCGCCGCTTCGACCGAGCCCTTGGTTGCGCGGCCCACGCCCTGGGCACCGCGCCCCGAGGCCATGCCGAAATAGCAGCCCATCAGCGCCGCCAGCCCGCCAAAGGCGCAGCCCTTGACCAGCGAGGAAATCACGTCGAGCGGTTCGAGGAAATCCATCGTGTTCTTGAGATAGGCCGCCGGGTTGAACCCCAGAGAGCCGGTCGCCACCGCATAGCCGCCAAAGATGCCGATCACGTCGCCCACCGCCACCAGGAGCGGCACCACGATCAGCCCGGCCAGCACGCGCGGCGCGACGAGGTATTTCATCGGGTCGGTCGAAAGCGTCACCAGCGCGTCGATCTGTTCCGTCACCTTCATGGTGGCGATTTCTGCCGCTATGCTGGAGGTCACGCGGGCAGCGATCATGAGGCCCACCAGCACCGGGCCAAGCTCGCGCACCATGCCGATGGCGACGATCTGCGGTACCACGGCCTCTGCGTTAAAACGCGCGCCACCGGAATAGATCTGCAAGGCCAGGGCCGCGCCGGTAAAGATCGCGGTCAGGCCAACGACGGGCAGCGACAGCCAGCCGATGTTCAACAGCGCCAGGCCCAGTTCGCGGCCATAGAAGGGCGGGCGCAGTAGATGGCTAAGCGCGGTCAGCGCAAAGAGCGCGACACGCCCGACGACGGCCATCAGCGCCAGCGTTGCCCGCCCCAGCGCCCCGAATGGCGACAGCAGAATCACGCGCCGGTGTAGGTGCGGGCGTAACGCGCACCAAGCGAGGTGAGGATCTCGTAGCCGATGCTGCCGGCCCAGTCTGCCAGCGTGTCGACGCTCTGGTGACGGCCCAGCAATTCAAGGCTCTCGGGCGTCTCGGACACGGCGGTAACATCGACGCCGATCAGGTCCATCGAGATGCGGCCCAGCACCTCGCACCGGGTTTCCCCGGCCCAGAGATGGGCCTTGTGGCTCATGGTGCGCAGGATGCCGTCGGCGTAGCCGGCGGCGACGGTGGCGACCCGGGTCGGACGTTCGGCGGTCCAGGTGTTGCCATAGCCCACGGTTTCCCCCGGTTCGACGTCGCGGACCTGAATTACCGGCAGGTCGACAAAGGCGACGGGCCGTGCATCGACGAAAGGCAACCCGCCATAGACGCCGATCCCGGGGCGGGTGACGTCGAAATGATAGTCCGGGCCCAGCAGCACGCCGCCGGTGGCCGACAAGGAGCGGGGCGCTTCTATCCCGTCGGTCATCTGGCGGAAGGCCCGCAGCTGGTGGGCATTCATCGGGTGATCGGGTTCATCGGCGCAGGCAAGGTGGCTCATGATGAGCGCGGGGTGCTGCGACAGCGCGATGTCGCGCAGCGCGCTCCATTCGGCGGGTTCCATGCCCAGCCGGTTCATGCCGCTGTCGAGCTGGATACCAAACCCATGTCCCGGCAGGCTTTCCACATGGCGCAGCATCTGGTCGATGGAATTGATCATCGGGGTCAGGTGCGCGTCGCGGATCAGCTCGGCATCGCCCGCCATGTGACCGGAAAATATGCAGATTTCCGGACCCGGCCCAAGGATGCAGCGCAGTTCTGCGCCTTCCTCGGCGATGGCGACAAAAAACCTTCTCGCGCCTTCGGCGGCCAGGGCCGGCGCAACCTGGGACAATCCAAGGCCATAGGCGTCCGCCTTGACTACGGCGCCGGCCTCGGCCTGGGCCATTTCGGCAAGTGAGCGCCAGTTGGCGCGCAGCGCCGCGAGATCGATGGTAAGACGTGCCTGAGCCATGTCCGCTGTCTTTCTCAGGTTCTGGGCGAGCGTCAAGCGCGAAATCGCCGCGCGTGCGGGCTGGACGGCGGGCGCTTGCCGCTTATGCTGGGCTTCCGGACATCGAGGGAGGGTCAGGAATGTTCTCGGCACTGCGGCTAGAGGGGCTGCTTTTCCTCCTGGCGCTGCGCTATCTGACCCGAATTCCGATGCCGAGCGGGCTGCCGGTGTCGGACGACCTGATGGTCCGGGCGGTGAAATACCACCCCGCCGTAGGCGCGTTGGTGGGCGGAATCGGGGCCTTGGTGCTTTGGTCGGCGTCGCCCGCTCTGCCCTGGGCCACGGCGCTGCTCCTGTCGCTGGCCGCGACCCTGCTTGCCACGGCGGGATTTCACGAGGCCGGGCTGGCCGACGCGGCCGAGGGCCTGTCCGTGGGCCGTGACCGGGCCGAGGTCCTCAAGATCATGGATCACACCCGGCTGGGCACCTACGGCGCCCTGACGCTTGCCGTGGTCCTTGGGTTGAAACTGACGCTATTGGCGGGGTTTTCGCCGGGCCAGGCCTGTCTGGCCCTGATCGCTGCCCATGCGGTGGGTCGCATGGCGGCGGTGCATGTCACGCTGACCACCGTGCACGCCCGTAGCGAGGGGATGCAGAAATTTGTCCCCAAGGTCACGCCAGACGGCTATCGTGTCGCGCTGGCCTGTACGCTGGTGGTGCTGGCGCTGGTCTTGAAGCCGTTGAGCCTCGGCGCGGTGCTGTGTGGCTTCATCGGGGCAATCCTGCTGGCCCAGGCCTTCCGGGCGATCTGCGTGGCGCGGATCGGAGGATATACCGGCGATTGCCTCGGTGGGTCCGTCCTGTTTGGAGAACTGGGGTTCTACCTTGGGGTGGCTTTCTGGTTATAGGCGCAATATCAAATCGTTACAGCCCGATCTTCAACCGGCATGGAAAAGGTATGCCTTTCGGGTTTCGGCAACCCGGACCTGCGGAACCTGTCCCGGGCCGGATTGCCGGTCTGCCTGATGATGCTTCCGTTACACCTGTCCCGCATCGCCGTTTTGCCACGGCTTGACGAGGTTGCCGAAGCGCGTGAATTGGCTTTCGAAGGACAGTTCGACCGTGCCGATGGGGCCGTGACGCTGCTTGCCGATGATGACCTCGGCCTTGCCGTGCAGTCGGCTCATGCGTTCCTGCCAGGCGGCCATTTCGTCCAACCGGTCGTCCGAGGGCTTTTCCCGTTCGACGTAGTATTCCTCGCGGAACACGAACATGACAACGTCCGCGTCCTGTTCGATCGAGCCCGATTCCCGCAGGTCCGACAGCTGCGGCCGCTTGTCGTCGCGGCTTTCGACCTGGCGTGACAACTGTGACAGCGCGATGACGGGGATATTCAGTTCCTTGGCGATGGCCTTGAGCCCCATCGAGATTTCCGCGATCTCCTGCACCCGGTTGTCGGCGGTGCCGCGCAGCAGTTGCAGGTAGTCGACGATGATCAGGTCCAGCCCGTGTGTCCGTTTCAGGCGGCGCGACCGCGCGGCCACCTGGCTGATCGGCAGGGCGGGCGTGTCGTCGATGTAAAGCGGGCAGGCCTCGAGGTCCTTGGCAGCCTGGACAAAGCGGCGGAACTCGGTCTCGTCCATGTCGCCCTGGCGGATCTTGTGGCTGGAGATTTCCGAGGCCTCGGCCAGGATCCGGCCCGCCAGCTGTTCGGCGCTCATTTCCAGGCTGAAGAAGCCGACCACGCCGCCGTCGATCGCGCCGGTGCTGCCGTCCGGGCGTTCACCCTTCCTGTAGGCCTTGGCGATGTTGAAGGCGATGTTGGTGGCCAACGAGGTCTTGCCCATCGAGGGGCGTCCGGCAAGGATCAGAAGGTCGGAGGGGTGGAGGCCCCCCAGCTTCTTGTCCATGTCGATCAGTCCGGTCGAGATGCCCGCAAGGCCGCCTTCGCGCTGGTAGGCTGCGTTGGCGACATTAACCGCCTCAGTTACTGCCTTGAGAAAGCTTTGAAAACCGCTTTCCGTCTGGCCCTGTTCCGCCAGCTTGTAGAGCGCCTGTTCGGCCTCGACGATCTGTTCGCGCGGCTCGGATTTCACGTCGACCTTGGCGGCCTTGTCCGAGATGTTCTTGCCCAGGCGGATCAGGTCGCGGCGCACCGCCAGATCATAGATCATCTGCGCATAGTCGCGCACCGCGAAGGTCGAGACGGCAGAACCGGCAAGCCGGGCGAGATAGGCGGTGCCGCCCAGTTCCTTGAGTCCCTCGTCGTCCTCCATGAAGGCCTTGAGCGTGACCGGCGAGGCGAGGTTGTTCTTGGCGATCCGCGCGGCGGCGATCTCGAAGATGCGGGCGTGCACGGGATCGTAAAAGTGCTGCGCGCTGATGATGCTGGCAATGCGGTCGTAGATGTCGTTCTCGGTCAGGATCGCGCCAAGCAGCTGTTGCTCGGCCTCGATCGAGTGCGGCATGGTTTCGGCGGACTGGACTTCGATGCCGGTCGGATTGATTGTGGCGATCTCGTTCATTTTTCTCCCCCACTGCTCGGGATGGCGGCATAACAAGCGCAGCCGCCGGGGTGCAAAATGTATGTTTCTGGGGATAAGCCGGGGACGCTCTCCACCACATCATATTGCCAGCCAAGGCGCCGTTGCGTCAACATCTTGACATCGCGACTCTGGGCTGTGGTGAAGGCGCCACAGGCAACGTTCTCTTTGCAGAGCTTGACGCCGGGTTATCCCCCGGCGCGGGCCGCGCGCCAAGCGTGCGGATCCTTGAGGAACGACTCGACCTCGGCCAACACGCCCGCGTGTTTCGCGGGGGCCTCGGCCAACACTTCCCACCAGGTGCAGAGATGGTGCAATTCGACACCGTGGTCACCCAGGGTTTTGATCGTCTCGGGGAAGATGCCGTAGTAGAAGATCACCGCCGTGTGGCCACAGGTGGCGCCGGTGTCGCGGATGGCATCGACAAAGGACAGCTTGGAGCCGCCGTCGGTGGTCAGATCCTCGACCAGCAGCACGCGCTGGCCTTCGGACATGGCGCCCTCGATCCGGGCATTGCGCCCGTAACCCTTTGGTTTCTTGCGGACATATGTCATGGGCAGGCCCATGCGCTCGGCCACCAGCGCGGCAAAAGGAATGCCTGCCGTTTCGCCGCCGGCGATGTTGTCGAAGGCCTCGAACCCGGCGTTGCGCATCACGGTGACGGTCAGGAAGTCCATCAGGGTACTGCGGATGCGCGGGAAAGAGATCAGCTTGCGGCAGTCGATGTAGACGGGCGACAACTGGCCGGAGGCGAGTTTGAACGGTTCGTCGGTCATGAAGTTGACCGCCTCGATTTCCCAGAGCATCCGCGCGGTCAGGCGGGCCATTTCTTCGGCGGTGGGATAGGTCGAGGGGATCATGGGACGTGCTCCGGCTGTCAGGGTCGCGCCGGATTAGCGCGTTGCGCGCCGGTTTTGAAGGGCATTTTACCGGCTGAGCGTTTTGTACAAAACGTACGTTTTGTACGCCGAAATCCGCATTTTGTACAAAACGCCGGATGGCCAGCCGCGCGCGCGAATGGCCACGCGGCAACCGGTAGGTTCACCTGTCGGGCTTGCGTGCCGCTCAGCCCACGCGCCAGTGCAGCGGCATCATCGGGTTGAAGACCGTCACCGGGCCGTCCCCGGTTTCGATCTTGTCGGGGTAGCTGACGGGTTCGCCCCTGGTCAGGGTCACGCGGGTCTCGTTCGGGGGCAGGCGGTAGAAGGCCGGGCCGTTGAGCGAGGTGAAGGCCTCCAGCTTGTCCAGCGCGCTTTCCTGTTCAAAGACCTCGGCGAGGATCGACAGGGTGTTGGTGGCAGTGAAACAGCCCGCGCAGCCGCAGGCGTTTTCCTTGAGCGGGTCGATATGCGGCGCGCTGTCGGTGCCCAGGAAGAACGAGGCATCGCCCGAGGTGGCTGCCGCGCGCAGGGCTTGCCGGTGTTCCTCGCGCTTGGCGACGGGCAGGCAATAGTAATGCGGCTTGATCCCGCCCACGAGGATGGCGTTGCGGTTGATGACCAGGTGGTGCGTGGTGATCGTGGCGCCAAGATCATCGCCGCCGGAGCGGGCGTAGTCGGCGCCCTGGCGGGTGGTGATGTGTTCCATCACGACTCGCAGGCCGGGGGTGGCCCGGCGGACCGGGTCCAGGACGCGGTCGATAAAGACGGCCTCGCGGTCGAAGATGTCGATGTCTGCATCGACCACTTCGCCATGTACGCAAAGGGGAATGCCCGCCTCAGCCATCGCCTCGAGCACGCCGCGCACCTTGTCGAAGTCGCGCACGCCGGAGGCAGAGTTGGTGGTGGCGCCCGCGGGGTAGAGTTTCACCGCCGTCACGATGCCGTCCGCATGGGCACGGACCACATCATGCGGGTCGGTCTCTTCGGTCAGGTAGAGCGTCATCAGCGGCTTGAAATCGGCGCCGTCCGGCAGGGCGGCCAGGATGCGGTCGCGGTAGGCGGCGGCCTGGTCGCCGGTCACGACGGGCGGCACCAGGTTGGGCATGATGATGGCGCGGGCGAAATCGCGGGCGCTTTCGGGGGCGATACCCTGCAGCATGGCGCCGTCGCGCAGGTGCAGGTGCCAGTCGTCGGGGCGGCGAATGCTGATCTGTTCCATGCCGGAGCGGTTAGCATGCGGACCCGCGCCGCGCCAGCCTGTCTTGGGAGGTCTCAGGCGCTGTCGCGCTCGGCCTCGATCTGGGCCAGCCGCCGGCGGAAACGGGGGGCATGCATCCGCGACACCACGTTCTTGCACAGGGCACGCGTCAGTTCCGTTCGCCCATCGGCTTCCAGCCTGTGCAGGAGCCGGCGCAGGTAGGGCGGGTGGTCGCGCCGGGCGCGCAGCATCGAGGCAAAGAGCGCCGGGGTCAGGCGATCCTCGGCCGCGGCGGAAAGCAGGCCGGGCAAGAGGTCGAGCGAACGGAAGTCGGCCTGCAGCGCGCTGCCCATGAAGGGGGTGCGGAAGCGGGCGACATTGCGTTTCTCGAACAGCGCGGCATGCATCGCGTCCAGCCGTTCACGCGGGTCGTAGATCACCCAGGCCTTTGCGGCGGCGTCGATCATCTCGGGCGCGAACCCATAGCGCGAGGTGAAGTCGCGGCGGCGTTCCTCGACAAAGCGGTCGTCCCATTCGGCAACGCGCGGGTCCAGCGTGGCCTGCGGTTGCAGCATCAGGACGCGCGCGCCGGGGGCGGTGACGGAATAGGCGCCGGCGGCATAGCCGCAGGGGCCGGCACCGTAGAAGAGGACCGTCTCGAACTCGTCGAAGAAACCGTCATCCAGCAGTTGGTCGAAAAAGGCATAGACGCGCGGGTCGCGGAACCATGTGTCGCCGTGGCTCAGCAGCGAGAGCGAGGACCATCCCGCGCCACGCACCATGTCAAAGCCGATGGGCGTGCGGGTTTCCGACAGGGCCTCGATCCCGGACATGCTTTCAAAGCTCACGATCAGCGTGTCGCCGTCCTCGACGAAGATGGCGGCATGGGTCTTGCCCAAGGGCTCGGCAAACCCATGCTCCTCTCCGATACGCCGGAGCGCCCCCAGCCAATCGCTGCGCGAGAGCTGGCTGAGATCTGGGGCAAAGCTGCCTTGATGAGCTTCCATACCGGACGATCCTCGTGTTCCGCGAAAAAATAGACACGGATTTGAGCGAAACCTACCCTGTATTTTCGGCAGGATTATGGTCGGTCGATGGCAAAACGGTGTGGCAGACGCGCCATGCGAAAGCGCCGCCCGGTGGGGGCGGCGCGGTGTCCGGTTGCCGGGGGCGGATGTGTCAGGCGGCGCGGCGGCCCGCCAGGCGCGCCTTGAGCGCGGGTGGCAACAGGCGGCGCGAACTGACACGGGGCATGGGCATCTCGGCCAGCGCGGGCTCTGTTCCGAACCGCGCGACATAGTCGGCGTAGTTGTCAAAGCTGCGGCGGCCAACGTGGTCGATATAGGTTTCCGTCTGCGTGCCCTCGGCCAGGATGATCTCGTGGCCCTCGGTCTCGATGTGATAAACGGCAAAGCTGTCGCCAAGCTCGGACAGCGGCACCCAGTCGATCGTGTCGCCGTTGACCAGCGCGCTTGCGTTGACCAAGAGCCCGTCGATCACCAGCGCATGGTCCGCGGTCAGCACCAGGTCGCGCCGCGGCAGGCCATCGCCCAGGGCACCGGCGCGCAGGCGCACCGGCTGCAAGCGGTCGGCAGGACCGAAACGGGTCGAGACCTCCTGCGTCCAGATCCATTTCACCGGCACGACACGGCCATCGGGGGTGAGAACCGGGTCGCCCATGGACAGGGTTTCCACCGCCCGCTCGCCCTCGGGCGTCGCAATCAGGGTGCCCTTGCCGAAACACAGGTAGACGTTGCTGTCGCTGGTTTCGGACTGAAAGGTGTTGGACGTTCCGGACGTGGCGACGAGCGTCTGCGTGGTCGCATTGGGAATGACCAGCGCGTAGGTGCCCGCGCCGTCGGTGAAGACGGGATATTCGACGCCGTCGCTGCCCGAGATCGTGTAGCCGGTAAACGTGGCCGCGCCGCTGGCAAAGGTGTCGACGCCCGCGTCGAGCCTGCCGTCTTCGTCCTGGTCGACGATCGTGGCCGACGTGTCATCGGCGGAAAACAGACCGGTCCAGTTCAGGCTGCTGCCCGAGTCGCCCTCGGTGCCGTTGAATGTGACGCCGGACAGCAGGACGTTGCCTTGCGGTTCGTAGTTGGTCGGCATGGAAATCTCCTGGAGAATGGTAAATCGGCTTAACCAATTGAATTGGTAAGCGTTCAGGCCGGGAATTCAACCGACCGGCGGCAAAAGATGCATAGAAAGATGATAATTTATTCTTGCCGTGGGGGTCCGGGGACGTCCTGCGACGGGGCGATGTCAGTCCCGGTCGCCGGACTGCCTTGCGCGGCTGGCATGGTGGGCCAGAAAGCGAGCGGCCTGAATCGGAACGGGGCGCGACGGCGGGGTCATCAGAAGCCGCGCGAAAAGCGCGCGGTAGGGTGCCCGGGTCAGCAAGGTCTCCAGCCTGTGGTGACGCCATGCGACGGCCTCGGCGTGCAGACGGGCCAGTTCCGGGTCGGCGGCCAGATCGGCGCGCCGTTCGGCCACGCCGGGCAGCGTCAGGATGCTGCGATCCTCCTCCTGGCTCCAGTTGCGTTCGACCCAGTAGTCCATGCCGAGCGCGTGGTCCGAATGCACCGCGCGACCCCTGTCGGCCTTGAGCAGGTAGCTTTCCATCGCGCCGAGCGCGTAGTGGTTCAGTTGGGCCAGCGCATAGTTCGATCGCCCGTACTGGGAAAAGATGCGGCGAGTGCGGAACTGTTCGTCCAGCTCGCGGCCCTCGCCGTCGAACCAGCGGGCAGCGCCAAGGCGAGACGTGTCGGGCGCGCGCGGACGGTGAACGCCCAGCCGGGCATAGGTGCCGTCGTTGCGGTAGAGCGTCTTGAACATGGCCGCGCGCCAGGGCCAGTGCATGACCACGGGTGCTGCGGCGGTGAATTGTTCCGTCACGGGAACGTCGGCATAGCGTACGACCCCAGCGTTTCCGAACAGCCGCCAGGTGAGCGTGATGGCCGTGGCCTGTGGCAGGGCGGCGATCAGGGCGGGCAGGGTGCGGTCGCCGGTGTGGATGTTGACGTATTCGTCGATGTCCAGCGCCAGAAGCCAGTCGGCATCCCGGACCGCCTCTGCCTTGTCGGCCAGTTTCAACCCGGTGAATTGAATGCCGCGGTCGTTATATGGCCCGTCGTTGCGGATATGGGTGAGAGGCGCGACCTGCGCCAGCCGGTCCAAGAGCGCATCGGTGCCGTCCTGGCAATCGTTGGAGAGCGCGACCACATGGGTCACGCCGCAGGCAAGGTGATGCGCCAGCCAGTCAAGGAGAAAGGCGCCCTCGTTGCGGACACAAAGGACTGCGGTGATCTTCACTTGGCGCCCCCTGCGGGGTGGCGACGTTTCAGCAAAACGACCTGCGGCACGATCACCAGTCCTTGCGGAAGGTGACGACCTTGGCCTCGGACGCCTTTGGGAAATAGGTCAGCCCGGCGCGGTGCATGGCGTCAAAAACGGCCTGCACCCCGGATTGGCCGATCCATTGCGGGTGCAGCTCGATCACCGCCGCGCGCAACCCGGTCCAGTCGCCGGCGGGCAAGAGATCGGCCTCGGCGCCCTCGATGTCGCAGACGAGGACATTCGGCCTTTCCGCCTCCAGCACCGGGGCGATGGCGTGCTGCATGATCGCCACCTCTTCGATCACCGTGTCGGGATCGGCGGCGCGGTCCATCGAGGAGGCGAGGAAGTTCTTGCGGACGTAGAAGGGGACGGGATCGCCTGCCTGCGGCGACAACAGCGCGTTGCGCAGATCGACGTTTTTCACCCCGTTGGCCGCGTGGACAGAGCGGATGTAGGGGATCAACGCCGGGTTCGCCTCGTAGCTGACAACGCGGGCGACCTGTTTTTTCACCGACAGCAGCGTGGACATGTAGCCAATGCCGCCACCCAGTTCCAGCACCCGGTCACCCGGGCGCACGACACGCATGACCGCGTCGCATTCCTTGCGCTCGTAGGTGTCGGATTTCAGCGCGCCGCGGATGTGGCCGCGGGTGATCTGGGGATGCTTGGGGATCTTCAGCCCCCGCGAATACAGGTAGGGATCGCGGGGGGCGGGCCCGGCGGCGCCGTCCATCTCAGGTCTCCATGTCGAGGGCCAGCGCATAGGCCACGCGTTCTGTTTCCGTCAGGTCCAGTGCCAGCGCCTGCCGATAGAGTTCCTCGAACTCGGGCATGCCGCGCAACTCGGCGGCCTTGGCGCGGTGCCATTCCAGCGCCCGGTGATGCGCGGCGCGCAGGGCGTCATCGCGCATCAGTCGGTCGTACTCGGCCCGGACGCGGGGGATGTTGCGCTTGATGGTGATGTCGCGGTGCACCGACCAGTCCATGCGAATCCAGTAGTTCAGCCCGATGTTGCGGTCGACATGCAGGGCGCGGCCCCTCTGGCGCTTGATCAGGAAACTCTCGGCCGACCGCAGCGCGTAGTGGTTGAGCTGGATCAGGTCATAGCCGATGGTTCGCTTGGAACTGCGCCAGCCGTTGCGGATCGCCGCCTCCGTCATGTCGTGGCCCGAGCCGTTGACCCATTTCACCTTGTCCTCGAACCCTTCAGCCAGCTTGTTGGGCCTGTGGCACGAGATCTTTTCATAGGCGCCGATGTTGCGGAACATGGTCTTGAAGCCCCAGGCGGTGTGCGGCTTGGGGCAGTATTTCGGGGCGCAGGTGTCGAATTGCTCGATCACGAAACGGTCGTCGAGACGGTGCACGCCGTTGTGCCCGAACAACCGCCAGGTCATCGCGATGTTGGTGGCGTCGGGCACCCGCTGGAACAGGTCCGACAGGGTGCCGTTGCCGCAGCGGATGTTGACGAATTCATCGACGTCGATATGGGCGATCCAGTCGGCCTGCTTGATCACATCCTCGTTCAGCGCTGCATCCAGCGCGTGCTGTTGCGGAGATTTGCCGGACCATGCGTTGTTGTCGCGGTGATGGACGATGCCCAGCTGGTTCAGCCGGTCGAGGATCGCGACCGTCCCATCTGAACAGTCATTGGTGTAGATCAGGAAATTGTCGAAACCGACCGCGCGGTGATAGGCGATCCATTCCAGGATATAGGGGCCTTCGTCCTTCATGCAGGCGACGATGACATTGCCTGTCGACCCCTTGGGCAACAGGCGGCGCGGCGCCGGGGCAAAGGCGGCGGCCAGGTCTTCTTCGTTGATGCGGCCCAGCCGGTTGTGCGGCGCATAGGGAGAGCCGTGCAGGCGCGCGAAGTTCCGTTTCGCCTGCGCGGGCAGGGTCTCTTTGGCCGCATCGGTCAGTGGCGGTGTGTCCGGCTCTGCCGGGGGGGCGCCGGTCAAATGCGCCAGTTCCTCGGCCCGGGCGGCGCGCTCTTCCTTGTCGCCGCGGGCGATGCGCCAGCGGAAGGCCATCAGGTATTGCGTCGCGCGGAACCCGCGCGTCGGGTCTGCCTCTGTCCAGTCGCCGCAGATCGGGTCGGCCTCCATGTCCTCGGGCGACATGCCGGGGTGATCGGCACACAGCGCGGCGATGTCCTCCTCGAAGCGCATGGACAGCGCCGAGAGCCCGCCCGCGAGGATCGCGCCGCCCGGCACCTTGATCTCTGCCAGCAGCTTGCGCCAGAGCGGACGGGGCAACAGGATGTCCTGCCGGTCCAGAAGGCGCAGCACCGCGTCGTTGAACAGCCGTGCACGGGTCAGCCAGGCGGCCGAGGGCAGGCGGGGCAGCTCTTCTGCCTCGGCCTTGCCGATCTGCGCGGAAATGCCGAAGGCGGCGCGCAACTCATCCGTCGCCGCGTCGGACCAGAGCCGGTCGCGGTTGATCGAGCGGAACTGCACCGTCTCGGCGCCAAAGACCGCTTCCCATTCCTCTTGCAGGCGGGTGTAGTCCAGCCAGTGATTGGCGCCCTGTACCTCGCCGAAAAGCCCGGCCAACGGGGTGGTCTCGGGCCGGGTATCAAGCGCTGCCTGCCAGAAATCCGGCGCCTCCAGTAGGCCCAGTTCCAGATCCAGCGCGCGCGCTCGCCCATCCAGCACCTGCGCGCCATAGCGGGCGACCAGCGCGCGGGCGGGGTCGTCCAGCCAGGCGACGATGCGGATATCCGTCGAGATCGGCGCCAGCAGGTCGAGCAGGCGTTCCAGCTCGGCCCGGGTGCTCAGCGAGGTGCCCAGCTGATGCGCCGAGAGGATCAGCGCCTGCGGGGTTTCGCGCGCGACCTCCTGCGCCAGTTGGCGGGCCACCTCGTCGCGCAGGGCCTGCTGCTTCTCGGGCAGCATCAGCCCGCGATTGAAGCGCAGCACATCCGGACGGTCCGGGTCGCTGACGGCCATGAACAGGCGGGTGTGATTGCGGGCGCCGGGGCTGCGGGCAAAAAGCACGCCCTCGTCCCTGAGCCGTCCGCGCTTGGCGTCGAGGACCCTTTGAATCCGGTCACTGGACGGACCGTCCGGCCCGATATGTAGATAGATCCGCATCACGCTGCCCCTCGTGCCGTTTTGGTCTTGTCGTTCTTGCCTGTCGTCCCCGTTTCGGGGTTCTTGTTCCGTGTGCCCCACCAGGGCAGGTCGATCCTGATATGCGCCGCAAGCCGCTGCCGCGCATCCTTGGCGCCCACCGGCAATTCAAGATAGCGCGGATCCTCGCCAAAGAGGTCACGCAGCATGGCGTAATGCCCCTCGATCCAGCGGATGCGCTGATCATCGGTGGCGCCATAGCCCTCCGGCAGGCCGGGGATCGCCCCGCCGGGCAGGCGGTCCTGCCCGAGGTTGCCCCAGCGGCGCATGCTGTCCGAGATATCCGCCGCCGGACGCCAGGTGGCCACGAACAGCATGTCGGGCCGCGCCAGGCGCATCGCCTTGATCATGGCGTAATCGCATTGCGGCCAGAGCGAGGCGGCGGGGTTCAGGACACTGATTTCCGTCAGTGCGTCGTAAATCCCGTCGAGAAAGGCGAATGGGTCGCCCTTGTCGAAGTAGCCGTTATAAAGCTGGCGCGCGATGTAGGTGCCGCCCAGGCCAGCCCTTCGGCAATGTACGCGGCGGACCTTGTGATCCGCCGCCCGCCAGCCGCCTTCGGTCAGCGCATGGGCCAGCGTCGTTGTGCCCGTCTTGGGCAGGCCGAGGTTCACCAGCTTGACGTGCAGGTTGCTCATAGCCCCAGCGCCTCGATCAGTTCCGCCTCGCCCGGGGGCAGGGCGGGAAGGGCGGCCAGATGGGCATACATCCCGGCGTAATCCGCCCGCGCCATCAGCGCATCGCGCCGTTCGCGGTGCAGGCGCACGCAGTCGCCGTGCAGGCGGGCAATGTCCGGGTCCGCTTTCAGCGAGTCCAGCGCCGCCTCCAGCCGCGGCAGGTAGCGCTGGATCGAACGATCCTCGACGGCGGCATCGTTGCGTTCGCGCCAATAGGTGTCGTCAAAGACACGCCCATCACGGTTCACGTCGCCGCGGTCGTTCTTGACCAGGTAGCTGTCGAGCGAGCGCAGTGCATAGTGATTGAGCGTGGCGAACTCGCGTGCGCCCCTGGCGGGAAACTTGCGGATCCGGCGCGGGTTGGCGGCGGTCAGGAACCTGGGCGGCACGCGGCGGCCAGAGGCATCGGTCCAGACCGGATGCATGTCCTCTGGCAGGGACTTGCGAAAAAAGGGCCGGTGCGCGCCGAAATACTGCAGCGGGAAATCCCGTCGGACGAGGCTTTTGACCTCGATCGCGGTTTCGGCGCACCAGAGGTCGGGATTGTGGGACCGGGTGAACTGGGCGATCACCGGGCGGTCGGTGAAATCGGTGATGCCGCCGTTGGCAAAGAACTGGAAGTTGACGGAAATCGCCTGCGGATTGCGGCAGGCGGCGATCAGCGCGGGGATCGTGTGATCCCCCACATGCACGTTCAGGAACTCGTCGACATCGGCGATCCAGACCCAGTCGGCCCCGGTCACCAGCGGGTGTTTCGCGGCGGCCTTCAGCGCCTCCATCTGGTAGTTGCGCCCCTCGGCGGGATTGGGCAGATGGACGACGTGGCCGGTCTCTGGCCGATCATAGGCGGCCAGCGCGTCCAGCAGGGCATCGGTGCCATCGGTGCAGTCGTTGGAGTAGAACAGGAAATCACTGATCCCCAGAAGACGATGAAAGGCAATCCATTCCAACAGGAACGGGCCCTCGTTCTTCACGCAGGTGACAGCGGTGATGCGCCGCGCGGCGCCCGCCTTGATCTCGGCCATGTCTGCTCGTCTGCCAGAACTCCGGGTTTCCTCCCGGGTTTTATACTCCGAATCATGACATTCCGTGAGCACCCCGTCAATCCGCGCCGTCGTCAAGGGCCTCGGGGCGTGACTTCCGTCCTATTGACGCCCCTCGCGGGGCTTGGGAAACCGGGGGCAGGAGGACCGCCATGACATTGCCTGCATCAATCGACGAAGTTCAGGAAACGCTGGGCGCCACAGGCTATGTCTGTGGCCGGGCGTTGGCCACCGTCGTGTTCCTGTCGCTGCGCCTTGGCCGGCCCCTGTTCCTCGAGGGCGAGGCCGGGGTCGGCAAGACCGAGATCGCCAAGGCGCTGTCCGCTGCGCTGGGTCGGCGGCTGATCCGGTTGCAATGCTACGAGGGGCTGGATGCCTCCAGCGCGGTCTACGAATGGAATTTTCCGGCCCAGATGATCGCCATCCGCACCGCCGAGGCACAGGGTAGTGCTGACCGCGACGTGCTGAACCGCGAACTTTTCGGCCCGGACTTCCTGATCGAACGGCCCCTGTTGCAGGCGATGCGCCCGGATGAGAATGGCGCGCCGATCCTCTTGATCGACGAACTGGACCGCACCGACGAACCCTTCGAAGCCTTCCTGCTGGAGGCGCTCAGCGATTTCCAGGTGACCATCCCCGAAATCGGCACCATCGCCGCACCGGAGCCGCCCATCGTCATCTTGACCTCGAACCGTACGCGCGAGGTGCATGACGCGCTCAAGCGGCGCTGCCTGTATCACTGGGTCGACTACCCCGGCTTCGACCGCGAGGTGGAAATCCTGAACGCCCGCGAACCGGATGTCTCCGAGACACTGAGCCGCGAGATCGTGGCCTTTGTGCAATCCCTGCGGACCGAAGACATCTTCAAGAAGCCGGGGGTGGCGGAAACCATCGACTGGGCGAAATGCCTGCTGGCGCTGGACGTGGTGGACCTGTCGCCAGAGGTGATCAGCGACACCCTGGGTGCGATCCTGAAATACCAGGACGACATTGCCAAGATCGAGGGCGGCGAGGCGAAACGCATCCTGGACGAGGCCAAGGCCACCATCGAGGCGGCGTGACCGCAGGGCCTAGTCGCCGGGTGGCGGGGCCGGTTCCGGGTCATCCGGCGCGGGCTGCTTGGCCCTGAGGGCGACCAGGGGCGGAACGACGATCACGAGTGTCAGGGCGGCGGCGGCCACGAGAAAGACGACCAGCATGAGGGTGAAATAATTATCGACGAAAAGGGCGGTCAGACTGCGGGCGTCGAAGAGAAGCAGCGCCTCCGGCGCGGTTTTCGAGGCGGTATAGTAGAACTCCAGCGGCACGCCCTTTGCCGCCGGGGTCTGACGTACCGAAAGCGCAACCACGGCGCCGGGCACCAGGTTGGCCCTGATCGTGGCCTCGCGCGGGCTGGCTTCGAGCGTGACATTCGTGGGCGAGACCGGGGGCGTCCGGTCAATCACGGCAAAGGTGCCGGAGGGGTGTGCCATGAGACAGTCCTCGCGCCCATCGGTGCAGGCGATTTCGAACCGGGCATCCGCCACCACCTGCGCCAGCGAGACGTTCTTGAGCCGCAGTTTGGCGGTGCCGTCTGTGGACTGGCCGAAATGATAGGTCACGACCGGCTGGCTGCGAATCTCCGCGATGACGGTCGAGATGTAGAAACCGATGACCGACAGGATGACCGCGAGGATGGCCGGCGCCTGTTGCGAGGTAAAAAGGTTCATCGAACGTCTCCTGACAGGGCCCGGTCCCCGCGGGCCGAGGCTATCACCGCAACGTCGCCTTGTCTTGGGCGGACAGACAGCGAAGAGACCCGCCATGCCTGAATACCTGCCGCTCGAAATCCCGGAAAATCCGCGCCTGGCGCAGAACATCATCCATTTCGCGCGCGCGCTGCGGCGGGCGGGCCTGCCCGTGGGGCCGGGACGGGTGATCGACGCCATCCGCGCGGTCGAGGCCGCAGGCTTTACCGAGCGGATGGATTTCTACTGGACCCTGCATGCCTGTTTCGTGAACCGGCCCGAACATCGGACGGTCTTTGCCCAGATCTTTCGCCTCTACTGGCGTGATCCGCGCTTCCTGGAACACATGATGTCGATGATGCTGCCCGCCATCCGCGGCGTGCAGGAAGATCGCTCTGCCGTCGCTGCCGAGAAACGGGCGGCGCAGGCTCTGTTGGCCGACCAGATGCCCGAGACCTCCGTTCAGGACGAGGAAGAAGAGGAAGGCACCCAGATCGAGGTTGACGCCTCGATGACCATGTCTGCCGAGGAAAAGCTGCGCAGCCTCGATTTCGAACAGATGTCGACAGAGGAAATCGCCCAGGCCAAGCGGATGCTGGCGCGGCTGACCCTGCCCGTGAAACCGATCGAGAGCCGCCGCCTGATGGGATCGCACCTTGGCCACCGGATGGATGCGCGCAAGACGATCCGCGACGCGCTGCGCAAGGGGGGAGAGATCCAGTCCATCGCCCGTGCCAAGCGGCGCCCGCGCTGGCCGAACCTTGTGGTGCTTTGCGATATTTCCGGCTCGATGAGCCAATATTCCCGCATGGTACTGCATTTCCTGCACGCGGTGGCGAATGAAAAGGGGCAAGGCTGGGCCAAGGTCCACGCCTTCACCTTCGGCACGCGGCTGACCAATATCACCCGGCACCTGGCCACCCGCGACGTGGACGCGGCGCTGAAGGCGGCCGGCGCCGAGGCGCAGGACTGGGAGGGCGGCACGCGGATCGGCGCCTGCCTGCACGACTTCAACCGCGACTGGTCGCGGCGGGTTATGGGGCAAGGGGCGGTGGTACTGGTCATCACCGACGGGCTGGATCGCGACGATGCGGGCGCGCTGGCGAAGGAGATGGAACGGCTGCATCTCTCGGCGCGGCGCCTGATCTGGCTGAATCCGCTGTTGCGCTGGGACGGGTTCGCGCCCAAGGCGACCGGCATCCGGGCCATGCTGCCCCATGTGGACAGTTTCCGCGCCGGCCATTCCATCGCCTCGCTGGAGGACCTGGCCGAGGCGATCTCGCGGCCCGACGACCTGGGCGAGAAGGCGCGACTGATGAAGCTGCTCTAGGCGGGTTGCCGCCTGTCCTTGCGATCCGGGGGAACCCGGGACCGGGCATCGTGCGTTTCCTGTCCAAGCCCCGTGTGGGCGCAAGGAAAGGAGACTGCCATGACCCCCATTCGCAACGCCACGGCGCTGGCCGGAGCGCTGACGCTCGTCTTTGGAGGGAGCGCGATGGCGCAGGGGCAGGACGGTGCCAATGCCACCAAAGGTCTGCCCCCGGCGCAATTGGAACTGCTGAGCGGTATCTGCCAGGTCGGTGGCAATCTGCCGGACGGTCTGACCTGCGAGGATGTGGCCGCAGCCCTGCAAGACAAGGACGGCGGCAAGGACAAGTCGGATCAGGCCGACGCGGACCGGGCGGCTGACCCAGCCGATGCACTGAAACCGGCCCAGCCCGCGCCGCCCGAGACGGCCGACGTCCCAAAGGCGCCTGAAGCGGCAGAACCGGCCGAGACGCCGGAGCCCGAGGTTGCAGAGCCGGCGGACACACCGGAACCCGAGGCCCCGGAAACCGCGGATGTGCCGAAAGACCCGGCCCCCGAGGCAACAGAACCGCCCGAAACAGCCGATCCCGGCGATGTCCTGGTGCCCGAAGAACCCGAGACGCCAGAGGCCGCGCCCGAGGCCGCGGAAACGCCAAGGGACCCGGCCCCCGAGGCGCAGGATCCGCCCGAGGCCGCCGAGGCGGCGCCCGCCCCGGAGCGGCGTGATCCGCAGGCCCAGGTCGATGCCCTGCGCCGCCTGCTGGAAGGTCCTCCCGCCGCGGCGGCTGCCAATCCGCGTGACGATGGCGAATTGGTCGAGGAAAAGGTCGACGAGGACGATGTGCGTCGCTCGGACGAGGATTTCCGCACCGGGCTGGACGGCACGGTGAAACCGGGCGCCGAGGCGCGCAAGGACGGGGATGACGACGACGGGCTAGAACCCTGGGCCAAGGCGGCCCTGCTGGGTCTTGGCGCCGTGGCCCTGTCCGAGATCCTCGACGAGGACGATCGCGTGGTTTCGAACTCGGGTGACCGGGTGGTCGTCGAGCAGGACGGCCAGTTCCGCGTCCTGCGCAACGACGACGTCCTGCTGCGCCGCCCCGGGGCCGAGGTCGAGACGCGCCGGTTCGACGATGGATCGACCCGCACGCGTGTCCGCTACGAGGACGGCTCTGTGGTCGAGACCATCCGTGCCGCCGACGGTCGCGTCCTGCGCCGCGTGCGCAGCTTGCCCGACGGTACCGAGGTGGTTCTCTTCGATGACACCGAGGCCAGTCCCAGGGTGGAGGTAAGCGAACTGCCCCGGGTGACCGAGCGCAATCGCATCGACTATCGCGACACCTCGGCGGATTCGCTGGCGCGGGCACTGGCGGCGACCGGGGCCGATGGCGTGAACCGCAGCTTCTCGCTGGCACAGGTGCGCAACATCGACGCCGTGCGTCACCTCGTCCCCGAGATCACCGTGGACACGATCAACTTTGAGACGAACTCGGCGGCGATCCGTCCCGAAGAGGCACAGGCGTTGGCGGCACTGGGCGAGGCCATGCGCCGGGCCATCGCGGATAACCCCGGCGAGGTCTTTCTGATCGAGGGACACACCGATGCCGTGGGCAGCTTTGCCTATAATCTGGCGCTGTCGGATCGCCGGGCGGAATCCGTGGCCCTGGCCCTGACCGAGTATTTCGCCGTGCCGCCTGAGAACCTGGTCCTGCAGGGCTATGGCGAGGGCGACCTGCTGGTGCGCACGGATGAGGCGGAACGCGCCAATCGCCGCGCGGCCGTTCGTCGGATCACGCCGCTGCTGTCGGCGCGCTGATCCGCATACCGCACCCAAGTCAGGACCCCCGGCAGAGCCTCTGCCGGGGGTCTTTTGTTGCGGGTCTGGAATACCTCCGTTGTTCGAAAGCGCCGGACGCGGTTTCATGACGCCACGTCACCAGACCCGCTGCCGGGAGTATTTTTTCCATCGCTGGCCGCCCCGCCGGGCAGGGCCGCGCATTCGGTGCAGGGACTGGTTCGACAAAGACTTTGTGTCCGTCCACGCCTTTGCTGGAAAGGAATTGCCGAATGAAACGCCTCCTCCTCGCCTCGGCTGCGCTTGGCCTGCTGTCGGTGATCTTTGCCGGACCTGCTGCGGCCCAGAATTTCGACCTCAAACAGCTGTGCAATCCCGCGCTGGGTATCAAGTGCGGCACTGGCAGCGGCACCGTCCGCGGGGTGCCGCAGGTCAAGAAGACGCCCCAGGCGATCGTGCAGCCGCCGAAAAAGACCGTGCGCACCCCGAAAAAGACCATCCGGGTGCCGCAGGTCATCGTGACCCCGCAACAGAAAAAGCGCCCGGCGCAGGTCGTCATCCCCAAGCAGGTGAAGCCGAAGGTGCGGGTGCCCGACGTCCAGATCGTGCGCCCGAAGGGCAAGACGCCGACGATCCGCGTGCCCATCGGGGTCATTGCACCAGGCGTCAAGGTGCCGGACGTCAAGATCGCCGTCCCGCCCAAGACCCGCCAGCCGGGCATCAAGGTCGCGCCCGGTGGCAAGGTCAAGGTCAAGCCCGGTGCGGTGGACCTTGACGCGCTGCGCAAGCAACTGGCCAAGGACATCGTCGGCGGCAAGCCCTCCGGCGGGGTCAAGATCGTGACGCGCCCGGGCAAGACCGTGCGCCTGCCGGTCGGCCGCATCGACCTTGGGTCCAGTCAGCGGCAGGCCGATATCGTGGCCCTGCGCGATGTGGCCAAGGTGGCTGCCGCCGTCGGCATCGCAGCCGGTGCGGTCAAGGTGCTGGACCGGACGCTGACCCCCGAGGACGTGCGTCGTTCGTCCGAGGATTTCGACAAGGTGGCCCGCCAGATCGGCATCCGGACCGGTACGCTGGATTTCCGAAGCGTGGATCTGGGCAAGGTCCTGCAGAACGGCGACCGCGTCATCACCAACAGCGGTGACCGCATGGTGGTGCAGAACAACGGCGTCATGCGCGTGTTGCGCAACGACGACGTTCTGTTGAACCGCCCGGGCACCAATGTGCAGACCTTTCAGTACAAGGACGGGTCCACCCGCAACGTGATGCTCTACCAGGATGGCAGCCAGGTCGAGACGGTGCGCGCACCGGACGGGCGCGTGCTGCGCCGGTCCTCCATCGCGCCGGACGGGACCGAGGTCGTGCTGTTTGACGACACTCAGCAAAGCGACCAGGTCGTCGTCACCAACCTGCCAGAGGTCAAGGGATCCAGCGTGGTCGCCTACCAGAGCGACAGCGACGTGAACGGGGCGCTGGGCGCCGAAACCACCGTCGACGCGGGGCGCCAGTTCTCGTTGGCGCAGGTGCGCGACATCGACGCCGTGCGCAAGATGGCACCGGGGATCAACATCGACACGATCCACTTTGCCTCGAACTCTGCCGCGATCCGTCCCGACGAGGCCGAGGAACTGGCGGCGCTGGGATATGCCATGCTGGAGGCGATCGCGCTGGACCCGGGCGAGGTCTTCCTGATCGAAGGGCACACGGATGCGCGCGGGCAGGAGGCCTATAACCTTGCCCTGTCGGATCGACGGGCTGAATCGGTCGCCCTGGCCCTGATCGAGTATTTCGGTGTGCCGCCAGAGAACCTGGTGCTGCAGGGCTATGGCGAAAGCGACCTGCTGGTCGTGACCGACCAGGCGGAACAGGCCAACCGCCGCGCCGCCGTCCGCCGGATCACCCCGCTTTTGACCGACACCTGATCCATTCCGATCCCCTGTTCAAAGCCCTTTCCTTGCGGAAGGGGCTTTGGCGCTGCCGGCTTTCCCTCATGGCCGATCGTGCTTCGACGGACGACATTTTGTCGCCTTTGACTTGCATCAACGCGATTCCCTGCAATTTCCTGCAGAGTTCTCCCGACCGATAGGGAGGCCGTCATGTCGTTCTGGAGAATCGTGAAGTCGTTCCTGAAAGGGTATGAAAAGGGTCAGGAGTTCGACGAGAAATACGACGCTTCCGGCAATGTTGCCGATTGGCTGTTCAAGAAGACCCACCCCGACGATCCGCGCAGCAAGGGCGAGGCCATCTACAAATATGGCGAGACCGAGATCCACGGTCCGCACACGCCCCAGACCTACGACAAGGCGCGGCTGACCCCAAAGAGCGGGCGCGACACAGCCGGGATGCAGGAAATGGTCGACGGGCCGGATGAGGCCGCCGGGGCGCGCAGGGTCGACCCGAGGCCGCCGGAAGGCCCCTATGTCTCGGCCACGGACGGGTTGCCGTCATCGACCATCACGCCCGTCGCGGACATGGACGCATCCGAAGGTTTGGAGCTTGCGGTCGATCCTGAGGCAGGAGGGGATGCGGATTTGCCCTCGTCGACGATCACCCCGGGTGCCGACCTGAACTACGGCATGGTCATGCGCGCGCTCAACGATGCCGGATACGACCTGGACCTTGATGATGTCGACGACGGCGGCGCAATGATCGCGGCCGCGAACCTGCGGGGCGGCGCGACGCCCTTCGGGCGCGGCGCCGTTTCCGGGCGCCAGCCGCTGGACCCACTCGTGGCCGAGGCTGTGTCCTGGGCCGCGTCCCAGCAGCGTGCGGAAGGCGTCTACGGAACCGCCGACCTGCTCGAACGGACCGAGCAGCGTATCCAGACCCTGATGACCGCGGGCGAGTTTCCCAGCGTGGATCAATTGCGCTCTCTCGGGGACATGCTGCGCGAAAATGGCCCCGATGCACAGAACCGGCTGCCCAATGACATGATCGACGCCGAGATGGCAAGGAGGCTCGGGCCCGGCCCGCTGATCCCGGCTGGACCCGAGGCCGATGACGCACCTGATGCGCCACAGCAGCCGGACGCGATGCCGAACTTCGAAGCGCCGCCCGACTTTTTCCGGAAGTGAGGAGCGCAGAGGATGAGCACACAGCGAACGCATGACACTGCCGACCTGTTGTTGGGCGCCCATGAATGCCTGATGGCCGATGACCTCGCCGGTGCGGATGCCGCCATTCAACAGGTCTTTCGCCGGGATCCTACGAACCTGAAGGCGCGGGCGCTCTTCGGCCTTTGCGCTGCGCGCGCCGGGGATCCGGAAACGGCCCGGCAGAATGCCGAGTGGGTGCTGGCCCAGGCGCCGGATGACGCGATTGCAGGGCGTACCCTGGATCTGTTGCGGCAGCGGACCGCGCCCGCGCAGTCGGCCGGACCGGTCCGCGCGGCGGGGGCGGCACGGCCCGCACCCAAGCACCAAAAGCCCTCTCGGACGGGGCCCGGCTGGCTGCGCAGCATCATTTTTGTCCTGCTGGGGGCGATGATCTTTCCGGTCCTTTTCATCGTTGCCGTCAATCTCACGAGCGAGTTGCACGGCGGTTACATCCGCGAAAGCGATATCGGCGGACTCATCCTTGTGCTGGTCGTGGTGGGCGGGGTGATTGGTCGCTGGCTGGCCGGACGGGGCCGCAGAGCTGCTCCCCGGGGGCAGGTGCGCACCGTCAAGCGCGCAGGGTCGGGATTTATCCGGGGGCTGTTTCGCACCATCCTCTGGCTGGCGCTGTTGGCGGGGGGCGCCTTTGCCGGCTGGTTCGTTGCTTCCGGAGGTGGCCGCGAACCGGATGCAGGTGTGATCGGTGCCATTGTCGGCCTGCTGATTTCCCAGGCGATCCAGGTCGTCCTCACGCCACGCCGTCGCTAGGACCGCCGCGATTGCAAGGAGCATTCTGAAATCCGCTTCTATTTGATCCCGCCTTGGTCTGGATCATCCGCAGATCTGGCAGTCCAATTTCAGGGCCACTCCATGGAAACGCCATGCCGTGGCCTTCCTTGGCGGCTTCGTCGTGCTCTGTGGCGCGCGTCTGTACCTAGGGGCATATGATGTCGAGGCTGGTTCAGACCGCGTTCAGCGGCCACATCATCCACGGGGCGGCGGTCTTCAGTCGATCAGAACGCCTTCGGTGACAAAGACCGCGCGATAGGTTTCCGGGCTGTCGTCGAAGTTCAGGGTTCCGCGCACGGTGACCTTTGTCGCCTCGGGAACGTCGGGCATGGGGCGCTTCATGCTGACTTCGAGCGAGGGGCCATATCCGTTCTGTCCGCAGAATGGACAATCGGCGGGGTCCGGCACCAGCAGGAAGGTCGAGACATAGGCCTGCGCCTCGACCGGGACGTAATAGCCCGTGACCTCGAAGTCCTGCGCCTGGGCGCGCAGAGCGTCCGGAATGGTCTTGGCCACGGACCACGAGGTCTCTGTCTCGGTCTCCTCGTACTCGATCGCGCTGATCAGGTCCCAGGGGTTGGCCTCGGCCGTACAGGGGGCGGACAGGCAGAGCGTGGCGGCGTGGAAGCCGGCGATGAGATTCATCATGGTCATGGGGCGGAAGATAGGCCATGTGCCGCGCCCACGCCATGCCGTTCACCCGCCGTAGCAGATGGTTTGGCAAAGAATTGCGCGTTGCCGCCTTTCATGACCCGGTTCGCCTTGTCTATAGCTTGGACAAGCTAGGAGGGTGAGGCAGGGCATGAAGGCATCGGAACTGACACGGCGGCAGGCGACGCGCACAATCGACGGGCTGTCCTTTCCGGTGATCCAGAGGATCGGCGACTATCACCTCGTGGACATGACCGTTTTCGAGGACGGGCTGATCGAGGCGCCGGACTTGATGGACCTGGCCATGTTCGAGGAGGACGTCCGCAGGGGGCGGGTCCGCACCTCGCTCCCGGATGGAGAGCCGTTGCGCCTGGGACGGGCTGGCCTGCTGGACCTGGAACAGGGGAGCTGGACCCTGACTTCCGATGCGCTGATCGCGCAGGTCTACGGCCTTTTGGCCGAACTCAATCCCGCCCTGGACAACCTGACGGACCTGCAAGGCAGTGCCAGCCATGTCGTTGACGGGCGGCTGCGCTGGAAACAGAACCGCACCCGTGGCGCGCCCTGGTGCGAGGCAGAGCCGGACAGCGACAGTGACCGGTATCCGGGCAAGTGGCTCTGGGCCTTCGAGAGACGCGCGGAGAGCATCGACCTGGTGCAGTTGATCCTGTTCCGGAACGATGCGCTGACGGTCACGGGCAGCGGCGGCACACGTGCCGTATCGCTTGAGGATTTCGAGGTGGAACTGGGGCAGGGCCGGTACGATTTCCCGCGCGAAGGCGACAGGGTGACGATACGGGGCCTTGGGTCTGCCACCTGCGCCTATGCAGCGCCGGGGCCCTGTTCGGGTGAGGCGCTGATCGGAGAATTGCGGGAAAGCGGGCGCGAACTGCGGGGAGAGCCGACGAGTTTCCATGTCTGCCGCGCGGCCGCGGACGCCTATTGGGCGGACCCCACAGAAGCAAACCTGGAAACACTGAGGCGGACCTACGAGGCCGTGCCGCCCCACTTGCGCCGTTACTGCGGAGACATGGACGAAAAGGACATCCCGATCCGCAAGCTGCTGTATGGCGATAGTGCGGTGTGAAGGTCCGCGCCCCGGGAATGGAGAGGTGTGGGCGGTGATCCTTCCCTGACGGAAAGGACACCTTTGCCCACCGTAACTTTCGCGATGGGACGCGAAAGTTACACCATCATCTCCTTGGTCGCGCTCAGGGTCACGTCGGGGTAGTCGCGCTCGATCCGGTCGATGTCCCATTGCAGGCGCGTCATGTAGACCACGTCGCCATCGTTGTCGTAGCTGATGTGCTGCTTGTTGGCGTTGATGAATTTCTCCACCGCCGCCTTTTCGCCCGTCACCCAGCGGGCGCTGGTGAACTGGGACGGATCGAACCGCACCGGCAGGCCGTATTCCATCTCGATCCGGCTGCCCAGCACCTCGAATTGCAGGGCCCCCACGACGCCGACGATGAAGCCCGAGCCGATCATCGGCTTGAACACCTTGGCCGCGCCTTCCTCGGCAAACTGGAACAAGGCCTTTTCCAGGTGCTTGGCCTTCATCGGGTCGCCTGCGCGCACGCCCTGCAGCAGTTCAGGTGCGAAGCTGGGGATACCCGAAACCTTGAGCATCTCGCCCTCGGTCAGTGTGTCGCCGATGCGCAACTGGCCGTGGTTGGGAATGCCGATGATGTCGCCGGCCCAGGCCTCTTCCGCCAGTTCACGGTCCGAAGCGAGGAAGAGAACGGGGTTGGAGATCGCCATCGGTTTCTTGGTGCGCACATGGGTCAGTTTCATCCCGCGGGTGAAATGCCCCGAGGCAAGCCGGACAAAGGCCACGCGGTCGCGGTGCTTGGGGTCCATGTTGGCCTGCACCTTGAAGACGAACCCGGCGACCTTCTTTTCCTCCGGCGCAATCTCGCGCGGGGTGGCGTTCTGGACCTGCGGTTCCGGACCGTAGGTGCCGATGCCGTCCATCAGTTCCTTGACCCCGAAAGAGTTGATCGCCGAGCCGAACCAGATCGGGGTCATGTGCCCCTCAAGCACCGACTGAGGGTCCAGCGCGGGCAGGAGTTCGCGCGCCATCTCGACCTCTTCGCGCAACTGTTCCAGCAGGTTGGCCGGGATATGTTCGTCCAGCCTCGGGTCGTCCAGCCCCTCCATCGCGATGCTTTCGGCCACCTTGTTGCGATCGGCACGGTCCATCAGTTCCAGCCGGTCGTTCAGCATGTCGTAACAGCCGAGGAAATCGCGCCCCATGCCGATGGGCCAGCTTGCGGGCGTCACGTCGATGGCCAGGTTCTCCTGGATCTCGTCGATGATCTCGAAAGTGTCGCGCGCCTCGCGGTCCATCTTGTTGCAGAAGGTCAGGATCGGCAGGTCGCGCAACCGGCAGACCTCGAACAGCTTGCGGGTCTGGCTTTCGACGCCCTTGGCCCCGTCGATCACCATCACCGCCGCGTCAACCGCCGTCAGCGTGCGATAGGTGTCCTCGGAAAAGTCCGAGTGGCCGGGCGTGTCCACCAGATTGAAGCGAAAGTTCCGGTCCTTGCTGGCAAAGTCGAAGGACATGGCCGAGGCCGAGACGGAAATGCCCCGGTCCTTCTCCATCTGCATGAAGTCCGACCGTGTGCGCCGCGCCTCGCCCTTGGCACGCACCTGTCCGGCCATCTGGATGGCGCCGCCATACAGCAGAAATTTCTCGGTCAGGGTCGTCTTGCCGGCATCCGGGTGCGAGATGATCGCAAAGGTGCGGCGGCGGGCGATTTCCGCGGGCAGATCGGGGCGGTTCGAGGGCGTGTCCAACATGGGGGCGGATATAGGCGAGGCGCGAGGCGGGGGCAATCGGGCGCGCGCGCCGGTGCCTGCGTTTTCCCACCAACTGGGCTCTGACCGGGTGCGCACCTTTGCCTCTTGCCATTTGGGGGCAGTCGGCGCGTCTCGTGTCATTTGCACTGCGACAAATTTTTCGGGGGGCTGATCGCCTCCGTTGCGGAAAGCGCCCGGGGCTCTAGCGCGGCAACGGAAAACCCGGATCAGTTCGGCATCTTGTCGCGACACCGGCCAAATGCAGCGCGAGGCCAAGCGTGACCCGGTGCCGGAACTGCAGCGATTTGTCTTGCTCCGATTACATTGACGTGTCAGTGTGAACGTATGGTGAACACCTGGGGGGGGTGACATGGATTTCAAGACAATTGCTCAGGAACTCGTCGCGGGGTGCCGCGAGGGGCGCGAACTGGAGAACCTCGACAAACTCTATGCCGCCGACGCCGTTTCGGTCGAGGCCATGACGATGCCGGGTGCCGACAGCGCCGAAACCCACGGGTTGGACGGGATCAAGGGCAAGCACGCCTGGTGGTCCGAGAATTTCGAGGTGGTCGAAGCGGTTGTCGACGGACCTTACGGCCACGGCGATAGCAGTTTCGCGGTCATCTTCGACATCAAGGCAAGGAACAAGGCCACGGGCGAAGTGGACCCCATGAAGGAGGTCGCGATCTACACCGTGGCCGGGGGCCGGATCGTGCGTGAGGAGTTCTACTACGACACCGGCGCCTAACCGCCGGACGACTTGCGCAGCACCTCGGCCGCGTCGGGGCGGGCCAGCAGTTGCTCCTCGACCTCCAGCGCCCGGGGATCGCTGCGGCGATGTCCGGGCAACAGGTCGGCAACTTCGAGGTCCTTGGGCAGGGCGGCGCGGGTGCGGGTGTCCACCAGCATGGATTCCGCAGCGATTCCTTCGGCATAGATGATCTGATGCGCGTCAAAGAGCATCTTGTAGTAGTCCACGAAACCGCCCTCGCGGCGGGCCACGGTGTCGCCGTTCACCAGGTGGCGCGCGCGGACCAGCAGTTCCGAGCGACCGGCGCCCAGGTTGTCGCGCCGCTGGTAGATGAAAAGCCGGTGATCGGGGGACACGAGCAAATCACGGGTGTTGTTCAACACGCCTTCGCGGATGCAGATCGGGGCAAAGGCGCCCACGGCGCGCACCGTCTGGTGGCCGATCCAGCGGATCGGCTGGGGGCCGTCGTCGCGGGTCAGGATGCGGTCGCCGACCGTCAGGTCTTCGACCGCGCGCTGTGCACCATTGGCAAGCGTGATCATGGTGCCGGCGGTGAAGGAAACGCAGGAAACCTGGGCATAGCGTTGCAGGGCGCCTTCTCGGTCCACGCCGACCAGCACATAGTCGGCCCGCGCGGTCATCGGCGCCAAGGGCATCAGGTAGACCTCTGCCGCATGGCCCTCGGCATCTGTTTCGACCAGCACAAGCGCCTCTGTCGTCTGGCCGTCGCCGGACATGAAGGTCACGCAACAATCCAGGTGCAGGTCGGCCCCGGCGGACCCCAAGACGCTATTGGCGGAGATGCGAAAAGGCGGTGTCGCCCCGGTGTCCACGCCCAGCGGTTTCAACGCCGCAAGCGGCGAGAGACGATAGATGTCGTCATGGACCAGTTCCTCGGCAAAGCAGATGGCATCGCCGAGGTTGGCACCGTTCACCACCCGCAGCGCATCGGCGCGGTAGACCTGCAGGCTGTGCGTGGCGCGGTCGGGATCGGTCTCAGGCATGGGTCCTTCGCAAGCGGATGGTCACTGGATAGACGCGGTCGGCCATTGTATGCCAGCACAATGTGTCTTCAAATGGCCGCATCTCCGGCCTTTTGTCGACAAAAGGGAAACAGGAACAGGGAACAGAACATGGATCTGGGAATTCGCGGCAAGCGGGCGCTGGTGTGCGCCTCGTCCAAGGGCCTGGGGCGCGGCTGTGCCGAGGCATTGGCAGAGGCGGGCGTCGACCTTGTGATGAACGCACGCGGCGCCGATGCGCTGGAGGAAACCGCCCAGGACCTTCGGGATCGCTACCAGGTTTCGATCAAGACGGTCGCGGCGGACATCGTGTCGGAAGAGGGCCGCGCACGGGTGCTTGAAGAGGCGGGGGACGTCGACATCCTGGTGACCAACGCGGGAGGCCCGCCGCCGGGCATGTGGTCCGACTGGGGGCGCGAGGATTTCATCAAGGCGCTGGACGCCAACATGCTGACGCCTATCGCGTTGATGACCGCGATGATGCCCAAGATGATCGACAAGGGCTGGGGGAGGGTGGTCAACATCACCTCCGTCTCGGTCAAGGCGCCGGTGGCGGTTCTGGGCCTGTCCAATTCCGCCCGCACCGGGCTGACCGGCTATGTCGCGGGCACCGCGCGGCAGGTGGCGCCCGACGGTGTGATCGTCAACAACCTGCTGCCGGGGTTCCATGCCACCGACCGTGCCGATGCACTGGACGGCGCACGCGCCAAGGCGGCGGGGATCTCGATCGACGAGGCGCGGGCCGAACGCTACGCCACCGTCCCGGCGGGCCGCTATGGCACGCCGGAGGAATTCGGCAAGATGTGCGCCTTTCTCTGCTCGCAGCACTCCGGGTTCATCGTCGGCCAGAACATCCTGCTGGATGGCGGCGCCAGCAACATGACCATGTAACCACATGGCACGCGGACCGGACGGGCAGGGCGGCGGCGCGGGGTTTTCCCTTGCCGATCAATTGTTCAACGCGGACAGCTTGCGCGATCTCGCGCAGGACTATGCCGTCTTGCCCGGCTTTGACGCCGATCGTTTCCACGAAGAGGCGGTCGGCGGATTGGATGGGCGCGGCCTGCTCGAGCGGCTGGACTGGATCGCCACCTGTGTCGAGCGGCAGTTGCCCGGACCGTTCCCCGCAATGGCCGATGCGCTGGAGGCGGCCATGCCGCCACCCCTTGACCCGGCACTGAGCGATGATGACTTTGGCCGGTTCATCCACGCGGTGCCGGGCATCCTGGCCGTGCGGCATGGGCTGGAGGACCACCGCGACCGCGCGCTGGACCTGCTGTACGAGGCAACCAAACGGTTCTCGATGGAATTCTATATCCGGCCCTTTCTGAACCGTTGGCCGGACGAGACCCTCGCCCGGCTGGACGCTTGGGCGGGGGACGACAACTATCACGTCCGGCGACTGGTCAGCGAGGGCACGCGCCCGCGCCTGCCCTGGGCTGCGAACATCACGCTGGACCCGGCGGTTCCGCTGCGCTTCCTTGACCGGCTGCACGCGGACAGGACGCGCTATGTCACGCGGTCGGTGGCCAATCACATGAACGACCTGTCCAAAGTCATGCCGGACCGGGTGGTGGCGCATCTGCGCGACTGGCAATCGCAGGGGCGGCAGGACACCAAGGAAATGGACTGGATCATCCGTCACGCCCTGCGCACGGCGGTCAAGCGGGGCGAAGCGCCGGCGCTGGAATTGCTGGGCTATCGCCCGGGCCAGGTCCGCGCGCGGATAGAGGGGCTGTCGGAAAACGTGCGGATCGGTGACGCGCTGGAATTCGACGTGCTGCTGGAGGCGGACGAGGCGCTGCCGGTGCTGGTGGATTACCGCCTGCGGTTCAACCGTCCAAGGGGCGCGGCGGAAAAGGTCTACAAGCTGAAGACCGGCAAGCTGCTCCCGGGACAGACACTGCGCCTGTCCAAGCGCCATACGCTCAAGGGCAATGCCACCACCTATACCCTGCATCCCGGCCTTCACCGGATCATCGTGCAGGTCAACGGGCAGGATGTGGCAGAGGCAGAGTTCGACCTGACGGCCTGAACAGGCTCAGCCCTGGTCCCAGCGCGTCTCGAGCACTTCCAGTGCCTTGATCCGTTCGGATGTCTTCGGGTGTGACATCAGCCATGCCGGCACGGCGCCGGCACGCGACCTGGTCAGATCCTCGAGCTTGCCGAACAGCGACTTCTGTGGCGCCACACCGATGCCGGCCTTGGTCAACAGGGCGGCCGCATAGGCGTCGGCCTCGTATTCGTCAGTGCGCGACAGACGTGCCGCCAAGAGCGAGGCCAGTCCGTTGGCAATGAAGACGCCGATGCCGGGCAGGATGCGCCCGAGGACCATCGCCAGGGCAGTTCGCAGGGCGTTCTGCCCGGAAAAATCGATCATTCGCCGCCGTGTGTGCCCGAGGGCAACATGGCCCAGTTCGTGGGCGATCACGCTGGCCAATTCCTCGGCGCTGACCTCGCCCTGTTGATATTTGCGATAGAAGCCGCGCGTGATGAAGATCCGCCCGTCCGGCGCTGCAAGCCCGTTGATCGGGTCGATCTCGTAGATGTTCACGCGGATGCGGGGCAGGTCCAGCGCGGCGGCCATGCGGTCGGTCAACCGCTTCAGCTTGGGGTCGGCCAGTTCCGTTGACTGGGAATCCAGCTCCTTCGCCGTGCGCCAGGCGGAAAAGCGGTAGTAGATCAGCCCATAGGCCAGGGCGAGCAGGATCGGGGTCAGCTTCAGCATGAGGGGAATATGGGGCGGAACGCCGCCCTCGGAAAGGTGGCGTTTCCCCGTTTTCCGTCATTTGCCGCAGCTCAGCCGAAATGCTGTTCCAGCGCCCCCTTCGACAGGTCAACCAGTTCCGCCAAGGGCGCTTCGGATTTGCCGAAGCGAACCTTGTCGCCGGTAAAGCGGCCCACGGCGGTGATCGGCACCCCGGCCTGGCCTGCGGCGATCATCAGTGCCTCGGCCGAGTCGAAGTTGCAGGCGATCAGGTAACGGCCCTGATCCTCGCCGAACAGGGTGGCCGTGTCATCCGTGTCCAGGTGCAGACCCACGCCCGAGGCTGCGGCCATTTCGAAAGCCGCAAGGGCCAGCCCGCCATCCGAGAGGTCGGTACAGCAGCGGATCCAGTCACGGTTGGCGCGGATGAATTCACCGGTCGCCTTCTCGGCGGCAAGGTCGACCGCAGGCGCGTCACCTTCCTCGCGGTTGAACACCTCGTAGAGCAGGGCGGATTGACCAAGGTGGCCTTCGGTTTCGCCGAGCAAAAGAGCGACATGGCCGTCGCGCGCGTAGTCGAGGATCGGTTCCTCGTCCGCCGCGATCAGGCCCACCGCGCCGATGGTCGGCGTCGGCAGGATGCCCTGACCGTCGGTTTCATTGTAAAGAGAGACGTTGCCCGAGACGATCGGCATGTCCAGTGCAAGGCAGGCCTGCCCGATCCCGTCCAGCGCGCCGACGAACTGGCCCATGATCTCGGGCTTTTCGGGGTTGCCGAAGTTCAGGTTGTCGGTTGTGGCCAAGGGCTTGGCCCCCACCGCGCAGAGGTTGCGATAGGCCTCTGCCACCGCTTGCTTGCCGCCCTCCACCGGGTTGGCCTTGACGTAGCGGGGGGTCACGTCACTGGTGAAGGCTAGCTGCTTGTCGGTGCCATGCACGCGGATGACGCCGGCGCCAAAACCGGGCACGCGCATGGTGTCGGCCATGACCTGGCTGTCGTATTGTTCGTAAATCCATGACCGCGCGCAGTAATTGGGGCTGGACACCAGCATTTTCAGCGCGTCCACGGGATCGACCTGCGGCACGTCCTCGAGGGGCGCCGGCGGTTCGATCGGCTCCCAGGGGCGGTCGTATTCCGGGGCAGAGGACGACAGGCGCGACAGGGGCATGTCCGCCTTGCATTCGCCGTTGTGCATGATCAGGAAGCGATCCTCGGGGATCGTTTCGCCGACGATGGCAAAGTCCAGGTCCCACTTGTCGAAGACGGCCTTGGCCTCGGCCTCTTTCGCGGGGTCCAGCACCATGAGCATCCGCTCCTGGCTTTCGGACAGCATCATCTCGTAGGCGGTCATGTTGGTTTCGCGCTGGGGCACGTTCTCCAGGTCCAGCCGGATGCCCAGTTGGCCCTTGTCGCCCATTTCGACCGCGGAACAGGTCAGGCCCGCCGCGCCCATGTCCTGGATGGAAATGACGGCGCCGGTCTGCATCAGTTCCAGCGTCGCTTCCATCAGACGTTTTTCGGTGAAAGGGTCACCGACCTGGACGGTGGGGCGCTTTTCCTCGATCGACTCGTCGAACTCGGCGCTGGCCATCGTCGCACCGCCGACACCGTCGCGGCCCGTCTTGGCGCCCAAATAGACCACCGGGCGGCCGACGCCGCTGGCGGCGGAGTAAAAGATCTTGTCCGCATCGGCCAGCCCGGCCGCAAAGGCGTTCACCAGGCAGTTGCCGTTGTAAGCGGGGTGGAACCGGGCCTCGCCGCCGACCGTGGGCACGCCGAAGGCGTTGCCGTAGCCGCCGATCCCTTCGACCACGCCATGTACCAGCTGGCGGGTCTTCGGGTGGTCCTTTTCGCCAAAACTGAGCGAGTTCATCGCCGCGATGGGCCGTGCGCCCATCGTGAAGACGTCGCGCAGGATGCCGCCCACGCCGGTGGCCGCGCCCTGGTAGGGTTCGATGTACGAGGGGTGGTTGTGGCTTTCCATCTTGAAGACCACGGCCTGACCGTCGCCGATGTCCACGACGCCAGCGTTCTCACCCGGGCCGCAGATCACCTGCGGGCCGGTGGTCGGCAGTTTCTTCAGGTGGATCTTGGACGACTTGTAGGAACAGTGTTCGTTCCACATGGCCGAGAAGATGCCCAGCTCGGTAAAGCTGGGTTCGCGATTCAGGATACGCAGGATCTCGGCGTATTCGTCGGGCTTGATCCCGTGCGCCTCGATCAGCTCTTCGGTGATGGCCGGTTCCTGCATCGTTTTTCCCCCGTCTGCACTGTCGAGCGGTCTTTACGTGATGGCTAGACGCAGGGAAAGGGGGCGCATGTGCGCGGATGCCGTTCATGCTGCAGGTGCGAAGGGAGAGGAGGGCGCAGCCCTTGGGCTTGGGTCCTTCAAGCGAACCCTTGGCGGAGCGAATTTTCCGCCACTCTCCCTACGCGTGCAACGACGAAATGTGCCGAGATGTGAATTTTCGGCCATTTGTCAGAGCGGGTGATGAAAAAGATGGCAATTTTCACTGACCGCTACTGATTGACGTTTGGTCACCTGTTGGCCTGCGATCCAGATCAAGCGACCGTCGTGTCATGCGCCACAGGATCTGGTGGAAATTCAGACACCAACGGTTGGGCCAAAAAAAAGGCCGAGCACAAAGCTCGGCCGAAGTCCAACAGGGAGGTATGAAGATGAACCGCGATTGAGCGTTTCATCGTTCGTCTGCCGAATATGTCATCACGACTGACTCGATCAAGTCATTTCACGTCGCAGTCGCAGCATTCCCGCTATGCGTGATGCGCATACCACAGTGATTCATGCGCGTTTAGGGCGAGTTCAGTCGTCTCCCATCGCGCGAACCTGGCGGCGATGGGCCATGATTTCTTCCTGAACGAAGTCGCGGAAAGCGGCTACACGCTTGGATTGTCTCAACTCTTCCGGGTACGCGAGGAAAACCGGCACTTCGACCGACTCGACCTCGGGCAGGACGCGCACGACATTGGGGAAGTCCTCGATGATGTAATCGGGCAAAACGCCGATTCCGAGGTTCGAGATCACGGCCTGCAACACGCCGAAATAGTTGTTCACGGTCAGCGTGGCCGGCAATTCGTAGGTCAGCAGTTCCTGGACCAGCGCCTTGCCCGAGGCGACCTGCGCCGAATTCGGGTTCTGGCAGATCAGCCGGTGGGCCTTCATGTCCGCCAGCGCCTTGGGCTCGCCGTGTGCCTCAAGGTATTGCGGCGATGCGTATAGCCGCATCCGGATGCTCATCAGCCGCTTGCGGATAAGATCGGCCTGGCTGGGTTCCTTCATGCGGATGGCCACGTCGGCCTCGCGCATGGGCAGGTCCAACACGCGTTCCTCCAGCATCAGGTCGATGTTCAGCTCGGGGTACTTCTCGTACAGCTTGGTCAGTCGCGGTGCCAGCCAGAGCACGCCGAAGCCATGCGTGGTGGTCACGCGCAGCTTGCCAAAGACCTCTTCCTCGCTGTCGCGGATGCGGGCGGTGGCCGCGTCGATCCGCTTGATCATGGCAATCGTCGCGTCGAACAGCAATTCACCCTGTTCCGTCAGGATCAGCCCTCGGGCGTGACGGTGGAACAGGGTGGTGTTCAGCGATTCCTCGAGCGCACGGATCTGCCGCGACACCGCCGATTGGGACAGGTGCAGCGTATCGCCCGCGTGCGTGAGGCTGCCTGCATCAGCAACAGCGTGAAATATTCTGAGCTTATCCCAATCCATGTCACCACAGTCTTGTTTGTCTGTCTCCTTATACGACAGAATGCGTTTGTTAAGGGCTATACAGGACTAACACGTCATTTTGGCGTTATTTTACCTGTTCAGGTCATACTTTCTGACCTATATTTCATCGTGAATGCACATATCTTCTGCGTTAGGAGGCGCGCGATGAGCAAGCACCAGATTACGCTGAACGACCGGTTCGACCTGGACAAGGACAAGGTTCTGCTGAACGGGACCCAGGCCCTTGTCCGACTGATGCTGACCCAGAAGGCCCGCGACCGGGCCGCCGGGCTCAACACCGCAGGCTATGTCACCGGTTACCGGGGGTCCCCGCTGGGCGCGGTCGACATGCAGATGCGCCGAGCCGAAAAGCACTTGCGCGCCGCCGATGTGAAATTCGAGGAAGGTTTGAACGAAGACCTTGCCGCGACCGCGCTCTGGGGCTGCCAGCAGGCGGAATTGCGCGGCGAGGGCAAGTTCGATGGTGTCTTTGGCCTCTGGTACGGCAAGGGGCCGGGCGTAGACCGCTCCGGCGATGCCATGCGCCATGCCAACATGGCGGGCACGTCGCTACATGGTGGTGTGCTGATGGCGATGGGGGACGACCATACCGGCGAATCCTCCACCGTGCTGCACCAGTCCGAATGGGCCTTGGTGGATGCCTACATGCCCGTCGTCTCGCCCGCCGGCGTGCAGGAAATCCTGGACTACGGCCTTTACGGCTATGCCTTGTCGCGCTTTTCCGGCCTCTGGGTCGGCCTCAAGACGATGAAAGACACGATCGAGGCGACGGCGGTCGTCGATGGCCGGCCCGACCGGGTGCAACTGGTCATGCCTGACTTCGACATGCCCGAGGGCGGGCTGAACATCCGCCTCCAGGACACCCCGCACGCGCAAGAGGCGCGGATGATCGACTACAAGCGCTTCGCCGCCGAGGCGTTTTCCCGTGCCAACGGCATGGACAAGCGCATGTGGGGCAAGCCGGGCGCCAAGATCGGCTTGGTGGCGGCAGGCAAGAACTGGCTCGACCTGCAACACGCCATGTCATTGCTTGGCATCGACGAAGGTGAGGCAGAGCGGCTTGGGATAACGACCTACAAGGTGGGGCAGGTCTTTCCGCTGGACATGCAGGGGTTCTACGACTGGGCCGAAGGGCTCGACCTGATCGTGGTCATCGAGGAAAAGCGCAAGCTGATCGAAGTGCAGATCAAGGAGGCCCTGTTCGACAACCGTCAGGGCCGCCGCGTCTATGGCTGGTACAAGGGCGGGGCAGGCGGGATGCATCGGGATGAGCTGTTCCCGACACGCGGCGCGCTGGACCCCACCTGGATCGCGCGCAAGCTGGGCGAGATCTTTGTTGAAGAGGGCCGGGGCACCGACCGGATCAAGGCCGGGCTGACGCAGATCGAAGAGGCAGCGCGGGCGGACAACCTGCCCGAGATTGCCGCCCGTCTGCCCTATTTCTGTGCCGGGTGTCCGCACAACAGTTCGACCAAGGTGCCCGAGGGCAGCCGCGCCTACGCCGGCATCGGCTGTCACTACATGGTGCAGTGGATGGACCGCGAAACGTTGGGCTTTACCCACATGGGGGCCGAGGGCGCGAACTGGATCGGCGAGGCACCGTTTTCCAAGCGTCCCCATGTGTTCCAGAACCTGGGCGATGGCACCTATAACCACTCCGGTGTGCAGGCGATCCGCGCCGCGCTCGCCGCAGGCACCAACATCACCTACAAGATCCTGTTCAACGATGCCGTCGCCATGACCGGCGGGCAGAAGAACGAGGGCGGGCTGACGCCGCAGCGCATAGCCGCCGAGGTCAAGGCGATGGGCGTCGAATCCGTCGCCGTCGTCTACGACGAAAAGGAAGAGGTGAACCCTGCCTCTTTTCCGGACGGCGTGCAGACATTCGAGCGCGCAGAGATGGAGACCGTGCAGAAACGGATGGCGCAGACAGAGGGTGTCACCGCCATCATCTACGTCCAGACCTGCGCCGCCGAGAAACGTCGCCGCCGCAAGCGCGGAAATTTCCCGGACCCGGATCAGCGCGTCTTCATCAACACCGATGTCTGCGAGGGCTGCGGCGATTGCGGGGTGCAGTCGAACTGCGTGGCCATTACCCCCAAGGAAACCGAACTTGGGCGCAAGCGCGAGATCGACCAGAGCGCCTGCAACAAGGACTTTTCCTGCCTCAAGGGCTTTTGCCCCTCCTTCGTGACCCTCGAGGGGGCGAAGGTCAAGAAATCGGCGACCACCGAACTCCACCTGCCTGATATGCCCGCGCCAGAGCTGCCCGCGATCGACGGCACGCATAACGTCGTCATCACCGGCGTCGGTGGCACCGGCGTCGTGACCATCGGCGCCGTATTGGCGCAGGCGGCGCAGATCGACGGCAAGGGCGCGGCAATGATGGAAATGGCGGGTCTCGCGCAGAAGGGCGGGGCGGTGCATATCCACCTGCGGCTGGCTGAACAGCCCTCGGACATCAGCGCCGTGCGCGTCGCCACCGGCGAAGCCCATGCGCTGATCGGTGGAGACCTGGTGGTCTCTGCCGGGTCCAAGACGCTGGGCCTGACCCGCACCGGCCAGACCGGCGCGGTGGTCAACAGCCATGAGATCATCACTGGCGATTTCACCCGCGACACGGAATTCACCCTGCCTACCGACCAGTTACGCCTTGCGCTGGAGGCGCGCCTGCAGGAGCGGGTGGCGTTCTTCGACGCCTCGGAACTGGCCCGCGCGACGCTGGGCGACTCGATCTTTTCCAACATGATGATCCTGGGTGCGGCGTGGCAGCAGGGCCTGATCCCGCTGGGCCACGAGGCCATTGCCGAGGCGGTCGAGCTGAACGGCGCGGCTGTGGACAAGAACCTGCGCGCCTTCGAGATCGGCCGCTGGGCCGTTCTGCACCCGCAAGAGGCCCGCGAACTGCTGACGCCCAAGGTTGTGGCCAAGCCGAAAAGCGTGGATGAAAGGATCGCCTTCCGTGCCGACCACCTGGTGAAATACCAGGGCAAGGGGCTGGCGAAACGCTATCGCAAGCTGGTCGACGGGATCGAGGACAAGCGCCTGAAAGAGGCCGTTGCCAAAGGCTATCACAAGCTGCTTGCCTACAAGGACGAATACGAGGTTGCTCGGCTGCTGCTGGAAACCCGCGACAAGGCTTCGGGCACCTTCGATGGCGATTTCAGGATGACCTTCCATCTTGCGCCGCCGATCCTGTCGAAGACCGGCGCGGACGGGCGCCCGGTGAAAAAGACCTTTGGCGAAGGCATGTTGCGCTGGTTCCGACTGCTAGCCCGCTTGAAGGGTCTGCGCGGCACGCCGCTGGACATCTTTGGCCGCAGCGAAGAACGCCGCATGGAGCGCGCGTTGATCAAGCAGTACGAGGCCGACATGGCCGAATGGCTGCCCAAGGCGCGCCCCGAGACGATGGATGCGCTGGTTGCCCTGGCAGAACTGCCGCTGCAGATCCGCGGTTTCGGCCCGGTCAAGGCCCAGAACGAAGCCAAGGCCGCCAAGCGGCGCGAGGAGCTGCTTTCGGTCCTGCGGCAGGGCGGAACCCCCTTGAAGGAGGCGGCGGAGTAAGGGAAAAGGCGCCCGCGCCAGGTCACGAAAGCTTCATCGGAATGTCACAAATTCTGGTCACAACGGTCGAACGACAGTAAAATGGCAATCGATACCAAGAAGGACCCGTTGCCGATGCCGAACCGGCGTCAGATCGCACGTGACATTTCGTACAGTTATTCCGCCAGTACGCGGGGCGGGCGTGCCATGATCCGGCTGATGGAAAACGCCACGGGCCGGATCGGCCTGATCCGGCGCGCCGAAGGGTACGAACACGAGGTGGCGCAGGGGCGGGATTTCTGGCAGGTCATGGTCGAACGCTATGGCCTTGGCCTCGAGGTGATCGGCGGTAGCCTCGACAATCTGCCCAAGGACGGGCCCCTGATCGTCATTGCCAATCACCCCTACGGCATCCTCGACGGGCTTATGCTGGGCCATATCCTGTCTGTCGTGCGCGGCGATTTCCGCATCCTGGCGCACAAGATCTTTCGCAAGGCGCAAGAGTTGGACCGGATCGTCCTGCCTGTCAGTTTCGAAGAGACGAAAGAAGCGGTTCAGCAGAACCTGGCGACCCGGAAGGAGGCGTTGGACTATCTCGCCGGCGGTGGCTGCATCGGGATCTTTCCGGGGGGCACCGTGGCCACGGCGGGCAAGCCCTTTGGCCGGCCGATGGACCCGGGCTGGCGGACCTTCACCGCCCGGATGATCGCCAAATCCAACGCAACGGTTGTCCCGATCTATTTCGACGGACACACCTCGCGGCTGTTCCAGTTGGCCAGCCACCTGCACACGACCTTGCGGATGGGCCTGCTCATCAAGGAATTCCGCAAACGCGTGGACACACCCGTGCGCGTCGCCATCGGCGAGGCGATCCCGCGCGCGGAAATCGACGCCCGGGCCAAGGACGCGCGGGCGATGATGGATTTCCTGCGCAAAGCGACTTATGAGCTTTCTCCGACTCCCCTGACGTCTTACGACTACGGGTTCGAGTTCGAAGCGAAACACAAGGAAAAGCCGAAGGCGCGCCACTGACAAGACGCGCCGCAGGGCAGGCGGGAGCGCAAGAGCATGGCGGTAGGGATCTTCGACAGCGGGCTGGGCGGGTTGACGGTGCTGGATGCGGTATCGAAACGCCTGCCGGATGTGCCCTTTGTCTATTTCGGTGACAACAGGCACGCGCCCTACGGTGTGCGCGATGCCGATGACGTCTACAACCTGACCTGCGCGGCGACGGAACGGCTGTGGGAGGCGGGCTGTGACCTGGTGATCCTGGCCTGCAACACGGCCTCGGCAGCGGCGCTGCGCCGGATGCAGGAAAGCTGGATCCCCCGTGACAAGCGCGTGCTGGGCGTCTTTGTACCGCTGATCGAGGCGCTGACCGAACGTCAGTGGGGCGACAATTCCCCCCCGCGCGAAGTGGCCGTCAAACATGTTGCCTTGTTCGCGACGCCCGCCACCGTCCGCAGCCGTGCCTTCCAACGCGAGTTGGCCTTCCGCGCCATCGGCGTCGATGTCGAGGCGCAGGCCTGTGGCGGGCTTGTCGATGCGATCGAAGAGGGCGACATGATCCTGGCAGAGGCCCTGGTGCACAGTCATGTCGATGCGCTGAAACGCAAGATGCCGGACCCGGAGGCCGCGATCCTTGGCTGCACCCATTACCCTCTCATGCAGAACATCTTTCAGGAAGCACTGGGACCGGACGTGTCGGTCTATTCGCAGGCCAACCTGGTGGCGGAATCGCTCTCGGACTACTTGCAGCGGCATCCGGACATGATGGGCCCTGGTACGGAAAGCGGTTTCCTGACCACGGGAAATCCGCTGAAAGTCTCGCAGAACGCCACGCAGTTCCTGCGTCGCAAGATCACGTTCGACGCCGCCTGAGCGGGGGCGAGCGCCCTCTGCCGGGCTAGTCCGACGTGCCGGGCCGTTCGCCTACGTCGCCGGACCACCAGGCGCGCTTGATCCCCTGGTAGACTGTGATTTCCTGACCGGGCTGGTAGGGGCTCAACTGGTGTTCCTTATAGGCAAGGCTTTCGCCGTGGCGCCCGTCTTGCTCTTCCCAGGTCAGGCGATAGCGATAGCGGTTGTTGACGCGGTAATTGGTGCGCTTGGTGCCCGTCACGCGCGCGGTTTCGCGCGTGCCGTATCGTCTTGCCCGTACGGCGGCCACCGCCTTGCGTCCGGGGAACCACATGGCCACCAGGGCCGCGATGCCAAAGACCAGCGCAATCCACCGCGTGATGATCGACGCGGTCCGGTTTTCGCCACGCCGCAGTTCGGTCGTCTCGGGCTCGCTTTCCAGGTACCAGATCGGCACCCGATCCCCGATGTCACTGTTGCGATAGAGGCTGGAGCCGACAGAGCGCGTGAGATTGACCGTTTCTCCTCTGTTGGTTTCGAAGCGGAGCTGGAAGTAGTAGGTGACTTCGCGGTCGCCGTCGCTGTCGGTGGTGACGCGCTGGTACTTGTCTAGCAGGTCGGCGGCCGTCTCGCGCCCCTCGGCGTCGAACCGATGTGCCAGATTCAACGAGATGTGGCTGATGAAGGTCAGGATCGAGAGGATCAGCACGAAGATGAGCGTGAGCCATCCGCCCATGCGCCAAAACAACCACCAGAGCGGTACGGGTCTGTCACCTGCAACCTGTGCCATGTCGGCATATTGGCGACGCTCGTGCTGCGGATCAACAGTACAGGTCGGGTTTTCGCCATTGATTGCAGGAAAGCGGGCGGCTATAGGCTTTGATCAAAGGAGCCCCGTCATGATCGCCTTTCACGCCCCGCGCCTGCGACGATGACCCGACTGCCGTCTCAATCGGCGGCGCTTCCCTCCTTTGCTTCCCGCATTTCGCGCGGTGCGACCCGTGCGCCCCTTGCTGCAGGTGACCTGACATGACCCATTCCATCGCCATCATCGGTGCGTCCGGCTATACCGGGGCCGAGCTGATCCGGTTGATCGCCACACATCCTTCGTTCGAAATCAATGCATTGGCCGCCAATTCCAAGGCCGGGCAAAGCATGGCGCAGGTCTTTCCGCACCTGCGCCATCTGGACCTGCCGGACCTGGTAACCTGGGAGCAGATCGATTTCGCCGAGATCGACCTGTGTTTCTGCGCCCTGCCGCACAAGACCAGCCAGGAGGTGATCTCGCAACTGCCGAAATCGGTGAAGATCGTCGACCTCTCGGCGGACTTCCGGCTGCGCGATCCGGCGGATTACGAGAAGTGGTACGGCAACGCGCATGTGGCCGTGGAGACCCAGGCAGAGGCGGTCTATGGTCTGACCGAGTTCTACCGTGAGCAGATCAGGGGCGCGCGGCTGGTGGCTGGCACCGGCTGCAACGCGGCAACCGGGCAATACATCCTGCGGCCGCTGATTTCGGGCGGGTTGATCGACCTCGAAGAGATCATCCTGGACCTGCAATGCGGCGTCAGCGGCGCGGGCCGGTCGCTGAAGGAAAACCTGCTGCACGCGGAACTGTCGGAGGGCACCAATGCCTATGCGGTCGGCGGGACGCACCGGCACCTGGGCGAGTTCGACCAGGAGTTCAGCGCGCTTGCGGGCCGCCCGGTCGAGATCCAGTTCACGCCGCACCTTGGTCCGTTCAACCGGGGCATCCTGGCGACCGCCTACGTCAAGGGGGATCCGCAGGCGATCCATGCCGCGCTGACAACGGCCTATGCGGATGAGCCATTTGTCGAGGTTCTGCCCCTCGGCGAGACGCCGTCGACCCATCATGTGCGCGGGTCGAACTTTTGCCACGTCGGGGTCAGCGCCGACCGGCGCCCGGGGCGGGCGATCGTCGTGGCCGCGCTGGACAACCTGACCAAGGGCAGCTCCGGGCAGGCGTTGCAGAACGCCAACTTGATGCTGGGCGAGGTGGAAACCGCGGGCCTGATGCTGGCGCCCTGTTTCCCCTGATCCAATGGGGCGCGCGGGCCGCGCGCACAGGGTGTTTTGCGTTCAGGCCACGCAGGCCTTGAGGAGGGCGCTGCCCTCCTCAAACATCCTCCCGGATGTATTTGGGGCCCAAAGAAGCCGGGAGGCGCGGCAAATTGTGCAGGGGCCTCCCCAAGAGACCGCGGTTTCTCTATATTTGCGCAATAGCTTCGCCACGCGATGAAAGAGGATCCACATGGCCCTGAAGTCCCTCAAGAAACAAAGGCGGATCCAGATCGTTGCGCTGGCCGCGGTGGCGTTGATCGTCTCGACTGTCTTGATCGGCTATGCCATGCGCGACGGTATCAATTTCTTTCGCTCGCCCAGCCAGGTGATGGAGGAACCGCCTGCACCGAACGAGGTGTTCCGCATCGGCGGGCTGGTCGAGGAAGGGTCATTGGTGCGCGGCGCAGGCGAGCAGGTCCGGTTCAGTGTGACCGATGGCGGCGCGACCGTGCCTGTGGTCTACACCGGCGTGCTGCCGGATCTCTTCGAGGAGAACCAGGGCATGGTCGGCACCGGTCGTTACGTGGACGGCGTGTTCGAGGCCTCGGAGATCCTGGCCAAGCACGACGAAACCTACATGCCCAAGGAAGTGGTCGACGCGCTGAAGGAACAGGGCATCTACCAGGAACCCGAGAGCTGAGCGTCGGACGTGCCCGGCGTGTTGCCGTGCGCTTCGACGAGGTAGAGCACGACGCGCAACCCGCCGCGTAGCGGGCGGTCCAGCATCATGCCGCCGCCGGATTGTCGCGTGAAGCCGGCGACCGAGGACAGGCCGAGGCCGCGGCCTTCGTGCGGGGGCTTGGTGGTGTAGAAGGGTTCGGCCAGGCGCGGCAAGGCCTCTTCGGGTACGCCGGGCCCGTCATCCTCGACGATCAGCGCGACATAGGGCGGGGGGGCCTCGGGCGCGGGGGTCAGCCCCTTGGCGGAGCCGCGACGTTCCGCCGTGATCCGGATCGTCCCGTGTCCGCCCGTCGCCTCTTGCGCGTTCAGGCAAAGCTGAATGGCGCAGGTTTCCAGCATGTCGCGGTCGGCCAGAGCCACGAGCGGGTCGGTCGGGGGCGCCGTCTCGACCCGCATGTCGGGGCCGAGCATGTCGCTCAGGACCTCGGCCAGGTCGAAGAGGAACGCCTCCATCGGGATGGGGGCGGGGGACAGACGGGTGCGGCCGCTGGCGACCATGAGTTGGCGGACAGTGACTGCGGCGCGCCCGGCAGCGGCGCGGCTTTCCTCGATGGCGGCCTGACGTTCATGGGCATCGGGCAGGGTCTCGAACAGCTCGAGATTTCCCAGGATGACGGTCAGCTGGTTGTTGAATTCATGCGCGACACCGCCGACGAACTGCCCCAAGGCGCGGGCCATTTGGGCGCTGGCATAGCGTTTTTGAGCGGTGCGCAGATCGGCCTGCAGGCGCCAGCCCACGATCATCGACCCGATATAGTAGCCGAGCACTGCCAGGGTGACGAAGGCGACGAGCAGACGGTCGGTCCAGTCGTTCAACAGCGGTTGCAGCAGGACGACGAGCGACAGCATCATGATGGAGACCAGGGCACAGTCGGCGACCAGCAGACCGGATTCGCGCTGTGGCCGTTGCAGGGTATACAGCGCGTAGCCCACAAGACCCGCCGCGCCTGCGAAGGTCGTGCCGGGGGTCATTTGTTCGGCCACGAGGTAGAGTGGAAGCGCCAGAAAGCAGAGACCGGCCAGGACATAGCTGGCCAACGCGCCCCAGTAGCGAAACCGTGCCGGGCATTGTCTCAGCCGAAGCAGCTGGACGGCCAGCCCGCCTTCGAAGACCAGGTAGGCCGCGCCCCACGCCAAAGCAATCTGACGGTCGATAAAAAGCAGCAGAACGATGGCGGCCACGGCGATGACGGCAAAGCGGAGAACGATCTCGAGCGGCGACCCGAATTCGGCGCGTCGCATATCGTCCAGCCGGGACTGGTAGCTGTCACGGGAGGGGAGCCGGGCCATTTCCTGCGTCTCTCCACCGGGGCCGCGCGAACCTGCGGCTGTGATCACGATAAAACATGGCTCAGGGTACGCAATCTCCCGCGCCGCGTCACTTGCATTATTCGGAATGCTACCCGAATGAACAGGGCCTGAAGGCGTGCCTTGGGGCCCTGCTAAGATTATGAAACCAAAAGGTTGTCAGCGAAGGATGCTGCGTCCCGCATAGATTGCGGTGTCTTCCAGAATCTCCTCGATCCGGATCAGCTGGTTGTATTTCGCCAACCGGTCCGACCGCGCCAGCGAGCCGGTCTTGATCTGGCCGCAATTGGTGGCAACGGCAAGGTCGGCGATGGTCGCGTCCTCGGTTTCGCCGGACCGGTGCGACATCACGTTGGTCATGCGCGCCCGGTGCGCCATGTCGACCGCCTGCAGCGTTTCCGTCAGCGTGCCGATCTGGTTGACCTTGACCAGCATCGAGTTCGCGGAGCCGCGCTCGATGCCCATCGCCAGGCGGGCGGGGTTGGTCACGAAAAGGTCGTCGCCCACCAGTTGCACCTTGTCGCCTAGGGCGTCGGTCAGCATCTTCCAGCCGTCCCAGTCATCCTCGGCGCAACCGTCCTCGATCGAGATGATCGGGTATTCGGCGCAGAGCTTGGCCAGGTAATCGACGTTCTCGGCGGAGGTCAGCGACAGGCCCTCGCCCTTCATCTCGTACTTGCCGTCCTTGAAATACTCTGTCGAGGCGGCGTCCAGCGCGAGGTACATGTCCTCACCCGGCTTGTAGCCGGCCTTTTCGATCGACTTCAGGATGAAATCCAGCGCGTCGCGGGTGCCTTTGAGCTCCGGGGCAAAGCCGCCTTCGTCGCCGAGGCCAGTGGACATGCCTGCCGAGGACAGTTCCTTTTTCAGGGTGTGGAACACTTCGGAGCCCATGCGCACCGCTTCACGGATGTCGCTTGCGGCCACCGGCATGATCATGAATTCTTGGATGTCGATCGGGTTGTCGGCATGCTCGCCGCCGTTGATGATGTTCATCATCGGCACCGGCAGTGTGCGGGCCGAGGTGCCGCCGACATAGCGGAACAGCGGCTGGCCGGTGAATTCGGCGGCGGCCTTTGCCACGGCCAGCGACACGCCGAGGATGGCATTGGCGCCCAGGCGTCCCTTGTTCTCGGTTCCGTCGAGTTCGCACATGGCAAGGTCGATGGCGACCTGCTCGGTGGCGTCAAAACCCAGGATCGCCTCGGCCAATTCGCCGTTCACGGAGGCCACGGCATCCAGAACGCCCTTGCCCATGTAGCGGGCCTTGTCGCCGTCGCGCTTTTCCACCGCTTCGTGCACGCCGGTCGAGGCGCCCGAAGGCACGGCCGCGCGGCCCATCGAGCCGTCTTCGAGGGTGACGTCGACTTCGACGGTGGGATTGCCGCGGCTGTCGAGGATCTCGCGCGCGTGGATGTCGATAATGGTGCTCATGGATCTGGTCCCTCAAGGCTGTCCGTTCGCCGGTTTCATAACAGGCGCGCAGCGAAAGTAAACGTGAGTGATAGCGCTAACGACCCTTTGTGCCCGAGGGTGGCGCTAACGTCGCGCCGTGGCGGCCCGGGGCACGGCGAGCCGAAGCAAGTAGAAATGCTATCTTTGTAACCCCTTGAGGACGTTCCGTCACCCAAGAGCGTGCACGGAAGTGTCAGGCCGTTGCCGCGCGCGCCAGTCGCCGCTCGCGCAGGAAGGTATAAAGCCCCGCAAGGAGGATCAGGGCAGAGCCTGCCAGCGTCCAGAAATCCGGACGGTCACCGAAGATCAGCACGCCCAGCCCGGTGGTGAAGACCAGCCGCGTATATCGGAACGGCGCCACGATCGAAGCCGGAGCCAGCCGCATGGCCGAGGTGATGGCCAGATATCCCGAGGTCGTGACCACGACCGCGCCAAGGATCGGCCAGAGTGCCGCGGGTGTATAGCTGCTGTTGCCCGAGGCCATGAGCCACAGGATGCTGCCAGGCAGGAGTGTCACAAAGAACCCCCATGTCGATATGGCAAGGGCCGGGATATGCGAGGGCGACAGGCGCGTAACCAGATCCCGAGCGGACAGTCCGGCGATGCCCATCACGGCAAAAAGCTCCCACCCGGTGAAACCTGCGCCCATTGGGCGGATGACCATCAACATGCCGACGATGCCCACGCCTACGGCGGTCCAGCGGCGCCAGCCGACCTGTTCCTTGAGAAAGATCGCCGCGCCGAGGGTCACGATCAGGGGTCCGGCTTGCAGGATGGCCGCAAAGACCGGCAGCGAGACGTATTTCAGTCCAAAGACGAGGCCGATGGCACCGATGATCTCGAAGAGATTGCGCAAAAGGACCATCGGGTGCAGCGCGTCCCGCGTCCAAAGCGGCACCCGCATCACGGAGGCCATGGCAATGAACAGCATCGTTCCGCCAAGCCCGACCATGGTCATGACCTGACCGATGGGCGCGACCTGCGTTGCCAGCTTGAAAAAGGCATCGGCCCCGGCCAGCAGGGCCATGGACAGTATCATCAGGGAAATGGCGCGCAGGATCATGCTGGCGCCTTCGCGGGGCGGGTGCGGGTCATGCCGGGGCTTTCGGTGAGTGTCTTGTCCCGCAGGTATCGCCCGCGCGCGCAGGCGCGGCAAGGGCTTTGCCCAATCCTTTTGCACGCACTCTTGCGCGAATGGTCAGGCCGCCATGATCTCTGCCAGATGCGCGGCGCAGCCCCTGAGAGCGGCGTAGTCGTCGGTGACAAGGTGGACCGGGAACTGGGTCATGTAGGCGTTGAACCGTCCCTTGTCGGCAAAGGCCTCGGCAAAGCCGAGGTGGAGCAGGTGGGGGCCCAGGTGGCGCGTCACGCCGCCGACCAGGTAGATGCCGCCAAAGGGCAGGGTGACCAGCGCAAGATCTCCGGCGTAGCGGCCCAGGAAGCGCACGAAGAGACCTGTGGCCCGTCGCGCGCGCGGATCGCCGGCCTCGAAGGCGGCCATGATCTCGGCCGCGGGCAGCGGCAGGCCGTCGCCCTCGTCATGGCAGACCCAGGCATGGAGACGTTCCAGCCCGCGGCCCGACAGGATCTCCTCGAGACCCGGGTGCCCGGTCCTTTCGGCCACCCAGTCGACCAGCCGCAGTTCCTCGGTGTCCCGCGCCAGCAGCGAGACATGGCCGGCCTCCGCCGGGGGCACCAGCGTGCGCGCGCCTTGCGTGTAGACGGGCACGGCGTTCAGCCCGGTGCCCACGTTCACCACCAGCCGCACGGCGTCGGCCGGTGCCTCGCGCCCGGTCAGGATCGGCGACAGGCTGTCCTGGCCAAGGTGTGCGACGGAATAGCCTTGCGCCTGAAGGTCGTTCAGAACCGCGACCCGCGCGGCACCGGTCCGCGCCTTGAGCGAAGCCGAGTCCACCGTCCAGTCGAGGTTCGTCAGGGTGCCGACCCCATCGTGTACCGGCCCGGCCATGTCGACGCAGACACCGATGGGGGCCACTTGCTGTTCCGCAAGATAGCTGTCCAGGATCGGTTCGATCCCGGCATTTTCAGAGTTGCGAAAGCGGCGAATGCTGTCCCCTTGCACCTGGCCGTCCCGGCAAAGGGCGACCCGCGTGTTGGTGCCGCCGATGTCGGCGACAACGGTAAGCTCTTGCGTCATGACGTGGCCTTTCAGGTGGTCAGGGCTTTGGCAAGCGCGTGATACGATGCCTTGGGCGTCCGCGCCAAGGTCTCGAAATCGACATGGACAAGGCCAAAGCGCTTTTCGTACCCAAGCGCCCATTCGTAATTGTCCAGCAGCGACCAGGTGAAATACCCCTTGAGGGGGACCCCCTCGGCGATGGCCTGCCGCACCTTGTCCAGATGGGCGTCCAGGTAGGCGGTGCGGGCCGGATCCTCGATCCTGCCATCCTCCAGCACGTCGGCCGAGGCCATGCCGTTTTCCGTGACGTAGAGGGGCAGGTCGCCGGTATAGTCTCGGGCGGTGCGAGTCAGGAATTTGTAGATACCCTCGGGATAGATTTCCCAGTCCATGAAGGTCTTGGGCAGCGGCCCTTCGACCTCGCGGTAATCGGGCCAGGGATGGCCGGCGGGGGCGATGAGCTTGCGCGTGTAGTAGTTGATCCCGCACCAGTCGAGCGGCGCGGTGATCGTCCCGAAATCCTCCTGCCAGCCCTTGGGCAGATGCGGCTCCAGCCCCTCCAGCGCGGCTGTCGGATAGGCCCCCTTGAACACGCCGCTCAAGAACCAGTGGTTATAGATGGCGTCGTAGCGGTCGGCGGCGGCGTGGGCAGCCGCGCTGTCGTCGGCAGGGTCGGCCCATTCCATGTTGAAGACGCCGCCAAGATTCTGCATGCCCAGTCCGCGCATGGTGTCGATGGCGCGGCCATGTGCCAGCAGGACGTGGTGCATGGCGCGGGCCGTGGCCCGGATGTCCCGGACGCCCGGCGCATGGTGGCCGTCGAAATGGCTCAACCAGGCGACGCACCAGGGCTCGTTGATGGGCGCGACGGAAAACATCCGGTCGCCGATGCGCTCCATGATGATCTGGGTGTAATCGGCGAACCAGCCCGCGATATCCCGGTTGCGCCATCCGCCGAGGTCCAGCAGGGGCGAGGGCAATTCCCAGTGATAGAGCGTGGCGCAAGGCTTGAGACCGCGATCCAGCAGCGAGTCGGTCAGGCGGTCGTAGAAATCCAGCCCCTCCTGGTTCACCGGCCCGCGCCCCTCGGGCAGAACGCGCACCCAGCTGAGCGAAAAGCGGTAGGCGTCGAACCCGGCCTGTGCGACCAGGTCCAGGTCTTCGCCGTACCGGTGGTAGTGGTCGCAGGCCTTGTCGCCGTTTTCGAAGCGGACGACGTTGCCGGGGGTGGCGGCGAAATCGTCCCATTGGGTGCGCCCGGCGCCGCCATAGGCGTGACCCTCGATCTGGTAGCTAGAGGTGGCGCAGCCGAAGAGAAAATCCTCGGGGAAGTCAGATCTCTGGTGTTTCATGTTCAACCTTCATTGCGCGGGTCCGGTCGAGCTTCCGATGATCAGCTCGGCCTCCATCAACTGGGTCAGGGGCGCATGCGCGGGGGTGCGGATCAGCTCCAGCAGCATTTCCGCGGCCCGCATCCCGGCCAGGCGCACCGAAGACCGCGTGGCGGTAAAGATCGGCACGTCGTGGCCATTGCGCAAATAGCCCAGGTCGTCGTCATGGGTGATGACGGATACGTCCCGCCCCATTTTCAGCCCGGCCTCGTGGATCGCCCGGCGGACGCCGATGGCGGTGATCATCGAGGACACCAGGAAGCCGGTGGGCGGGGTGGCCAGCGACAGCATCTCTGCCGCGCTGCGGTAGCCATAGATTTCTGTCATCTCTTCGGAGCGCATCAGCGCCGGGTCCGGCGCGATGCCCCGGTCGGTCAGCGCCGCCTCATAGGCAACGCGGCGGCGGTGGGCGAAATCCATGAACTCCAGCCCGTTGATCAATGCAATCCGCCGGTGCCCGAGATCCAGCAGGAACTCGGTTGCGCGCTGAAAGGCGCGCCCGTTGTTGGTGTCCAGCCAGGAATAGGGCAGGCTGACCTCAGAGGCGCGGCCATGCACGACGAAAGGCAGCCCCAGCTCGGTCAGGAGGGCGATCCGGCTGTCGGTCATGCGTGGACCGTGAACGATGATCCCGTCGACATTGCCGCGGTTTCGGATCGAACGATAGGCCTGTTCCTCGTCCTTGTCGTCGACGAGGCTGATGACCACCTCGTAGCCCGCCTTGGAATAGGTCTGACCGGCGCCGGCGATGAAGTCGCCGAAGATCGGATTCACCATCTCGTGCTGGTCGCTGATCGGAAGGACGTGACCGATGGCATGGGCGCGTCCCGTGGCGAGCCCCTTGGCCCTGGCGTTGGGGCTGTAGTTCAACTCCTGCGCGGCACGCAAAACCTTTTCCCGGGTCTTTTCGCTGACCTCGGGGTAGCCGTTCAGCGCGCGGCTGACGGTGGTCTGGGAAAGGTTGAGGTGCTCGGCGAGCTGTTTCAGGTTCATGTCCTGATAAGGCTCAAAGCGCTTCGGATTTGTCAAGAGAAGACAGCATGGCCGTTGCTGTGTTGCAGAAATCTTAGCCGCGTTGCGGCATGGAAATTCCAACAGGAAAAGGTGAATCGTTGACAGGCTGGGTCGAGTCGCAGATAGTGACCACACCCAAAGCGCTTTGAGAAACGTTGGTTTCGACGGGTGTGGGACACGCAGGAGAGCCCGCGCAGGGTGGCGCGGGATGGGAGGATAACCAATGAAGTCACCGTTTTACCTGAGCGTCGCGGCCCTGGCCCTTGGTGCCGGCATGGCGCAGGCCGAAAAGCTCACCGTCTTTGGTCCATGGCTGGGCCCGGACCAGGAGTTGGCCGAGGCTGTTCTGGATGCCTTTGCCGAGCAGTCGGGCCATGACGTGTCCTATGTCGGCTCGGACAGTTTCGAACAGCAGATCGTCGTGGATGCAGAGGCGGGTTCGGCGCCGCATGTCGCCATTTTCCCGCAGCCGGGCTTGGCCGCAGATATGGCGTCCCGCGGTTTCCTTACCCCGCTCAAGGATGGCACCGGCGACTGGATCCGCGAGAATTACGCGGCAGGCGAAAGCTGGGTCGACCTGGGCACATACGCCGATCAGGAGGGCGCCGAGAAACTGTTCGGCTTCTTCTACAAGGTCGATGTGAAGTCCCTTGTCTGGTACAACCCCGAGAACTTTCTCGATTTCGGCTACGAAGTGCCCGAGACGATGGAAGAGCTTCGCGAACTCGAACAGATGATGATCGACGATGGCGAAACGCCGTGGTGTGTCGGTCTTGGGTCGGGCGGTGCGACCGGTTGGCCGGCGACGGACTGGGTCGAGGACCTGATGCTGCGCACCCAGCCGCCCGAGGTCTATGACCAGTGGGTCGCAAACGAGATCCCCTTCGATGATCCCCGGGTGGTGGCCGCGATCGAGGAATTCGGCACCTTCATCGAGGATGGCAAGGTCGCCGGTGGCCGTGGGGCCGTCGCGTCGACCGATTTCCGCGACAGCCCCAAAGGCCTGTTCTCGGCGCCGCCGCAATGCATGATGCACCGTCAGGCTTCTTTCATTCCGACCTTCTTCCCAGAGGGCACCGAGGTGGGCCTTGACGCCGATTTCTTCTACTTCCCCGCCTACGAGAGTAAGGATCTGGGGCAGCCGGTTCTTGGCGCGGGCACGCTCTGGGCGATCACCAACGAGAACCAGGCCGCGCACGACCTGATCGCGTTCCTGCAGACCACCGAGGCGCATGAGATCTGGATGGCCAACGGCGGGTTCATGACGCCGCTGAAATCGGTCGATCCGTCCAAGTTCAAGGACGAGGCCACTGCCAAGATGAACCAGATCCTGCTGGACGCGACGACCTTCCGCTTTGACGGGTCGGACCTGATGCCCGGTGGCGTGGGCGCGGGCAGCTTCTGGACCGGCATGGTCGATTATGCCGGCGGCAAGCCCGCCGCAGAGGTCGCTGCCGAAATCCAGGACAGCTGGGACTCGCTCAAGTAATTGCGCCAACCGACGGGCTGCCCCGCTGTGTCGGGGCCGCCCGCATCGACAGCCCAAACAAGGGAACAGGGGGGGACCGTCATGCATCCGGCATTGCAGGGGCTTCTGACAATCGTGATCGGCGTGGGGGCCTGCCTCAGTTATTTCTGGGCGTCGAACCAGTTTCTCGACCGTGTTCTTTTCCCGGCCAAGGGGCCGAATGCGGGGCGCAACATCAACCGCGCCAACATGATCCGGCCCTGGCTGTTCCTGTTTCCGGCGCTCTTCGCGCTGACGCTCTACCTTGCCTACCCGGTTTTCGAGACGCTGCGCCTGTCGCTGACCGACCGCGACCAGGGCGGCGCTTTCATCGGCTTGGCGAACTACACGCAGATGATGGGCGAATCCAAGTTCTGGGAGGCGATGGGCAACAACATGCTCTGGCTGATCGTCGTGCCTGCGCTGTCCACGGCGTTTGGCCTGCTGGCGGCGCAGCTGACGGACCGGATTTCCTGGGGCAATATCGCCAAGTCATTGATCTTCATGCCGATGGCGATTTCCTTTGTCGGCGCGGCGGTGATCTGGAAACTGGTCTACGACGCGCGCCCGCCTGATGCCGAACAGATCGGCGTTCTGAACGCGATCTACGTTTCGCTGACCGGCAATGATCCGCAGCAATGGCTGACGATCCCCTTTTGGAACAACTTCTTCCTGATGATCGTCCTGGTCTGGATCCAGACCGGTTTCGCGATGGTGATCCTGTCGGCGGCCCTGCGCGGTATCCCCGAGGAGACCGTCGAGGCCGCGATCGTGGATGGCGCCAACCCGTTTCAGATCTTCTTCAAGATCAAGGTGCCGCAGATCATGCCGACCATCATGGTGGTCTGGACAACAATCACGCTGGTCGTGCTCAAGATCTTCGACATCGTCTTTGCCATGACTAATGGCCAATGGGGCACGCAAGTCCTGGCCAACTACATGTTCGACAAGCTGTTCCGTGCCAATGACTGGGGCGTGGGCTCGGCCTCGGCCATCGTCATCATGCTGCTGGTCACGCCGATCCTGGTCTGGAACGTGCGGCAGGCCCGCAGGGAAATGCGGTAAGGGAGCGGGATCATGGACAATATCGCAGGTAACAAGTCCTCGCTCACCTGGGCGGTTCATATCTCGGTCGTGCTTCTGGTGGCGCTCTGGCTGTTCCCGACGGTTGGACTGTTTGTCTCCTCTTTCCGGACGGCGGACCAGATCGCATCATCCGGCTGGTGGAACGCGCTGTTTCCGACCGAACAGTCGCTGACCCTGCGCACGGACACCCCCGAGGCGCAGGTGCAGCAGGACGGGGTCTATGTGCTTGAGGGCAACCTGTTCGCCGTCGAAGGGCGCGAGACTGCCCCGATTTCTTCTTTCGGGGTGTCCTCACGCGATATTTCGGCTTTCGCGCCCGGTGACACGGCCGAAATGCGGCGTGGCGGGACGATCAACGTGCAGGAAAACGGCGATTACCGGGTGGAATCGGAAGAGGAAATTCGCGGTGGTCGCGGCATACGCATCTTTGTCACCGCCGAGATCCCACCGGAATTCACCCTGCGCAACTATGATACGGTCCTGGGGCAGGATGTGCTCAAGAACCTTGGCATCTACCTTGTGGCGGCTGTGGTGCTCTGGGGGGCGATGCGCTACACGCTGGCCGCGCAGCCCGCACTGGTGGCGCAGGGGGCGCCGGTTGTGGGTGCGCTGATCTTCTTTGTGCTCTTGGCGGCCACTTTCGGCCTCTCCAGCGGTGCCGCCGAGGGAGCGCAGACAACCGACGACATGGGGCGGGCCTTTTTCAGCACCCTGACGGTGACGGTCCCGGCCACGATCATCCCCATCGTCGTGGCGGCCTTTGCCGCCTATGCGCTGGCCTGGATGGATTTCCCGGGGCGTGCGCTGCTGATCGCCTTTGTCGTGGGCCTCTTGGTGGTGCCGTTGCAACTGGCGCTGATCCCGCTGTTGAAGCTGCACCTGGCCATCGGTATCGGCAAGGGTTACCTGGGCGTCTGGCTGGCGCACACCGGCTTTGGCCTGCCGCTGGCGGTCTACCTGCTGCGCAATTACATGGCCGGCCTGCCGCGGGACATCATCGAGAATGCCCGCGTGGATGGCGCGACAGAGTTCCAGATCTTTACCAAGATCATCCTGCCTCTGTCTTTCCCGGCGCTGGCCAGTTTCGCGATCTTCCAGTTCCTCTGGACATGGAACGACCTGCTGGTAGCCAAGGTCTTCCTGATCGACGCGACGGGCCAGACCACGGTCATGACCAACCAGATCGTCGAGCTGCTGGGCACGCGCGGCGGCAACTGGGAAATCCTGGCAACCGCGGCCTTTGTCAGCATCGCGGTGCCGCTGGTCGTCTTCTTTGCCATGCAACGCTACCTCGTGCGCGGCCTTCTGGCCGGCTCTGTCAAGTGAACACTGCGCCCCGGACCTGGTCCGGGGCCGAACCCTGCGGGCGCCGGGACAGGAGGTCCCGGGACAAGCCCTCGACGCGAAGGACCATGACATGAACGCGCAACTTCAAACCCAGACCGATGCTGGCGCAGACAAGGACTGGTGGCGTGGAGCGGTGATCTACCAGATCTACCCGCGCAGCTACCAGGACAGCAACGGCGACGGCGTGGGCGACCTAAACGGCATCACCGCACGGCTGCCCTATGTGGCCAGCCTGGGGGTCGATGCGATCTGGATCTCGCCTTTTTTCACCTCGCCGATGAAGGACTTCGGCTATGATGTCAGCGACTACTGCGACGTCGATCCGATGTTCGGCACCCTGTCGGATTTCGACGTCATGGTGGATACGGCGCACAAGCTGGGCATTCGCGTGATGATCGATCTCGTGTTGTCCCATACCTCGGACCAGCATCCCTGGTTTGCGCAGAGCCGCGCCAACCGCGACAATCCGAAGGCGGACTGGTACGTCTGGGCCGATCCCAAGCCCGACGGCAATCCGCCCAACAATTGGCTGTCGATCTTCGGTGGCCCGGCCTGGCAATGGGATGCGCGGCGCGAACAGTATTACCTGCACAACTTCCTGACCGAGCAGCCGGACCTGAACTTTCACAATCCGGATGTGCAGGACGCACTGTTGAACGTCGTGCGTTTCTGGCTGGATCGCGGCGTCGACGGGTTCCGCCTGGATACGATCAACTTCTACGTCCACGATCAGCAGCTGCGCGACAACCCGCCGTTGCCGGTGGATCAGCGCGATGCCTCCATCGCGCCCCGTGTGAACCCGTACAACCACCAGCTGCATCTCTACGACAAGAACCGGCCCGAGAACCTCGACTTCCTGGCCCGCTTCCGGGCGGTGCTGGACGAATACGACGCCACCACGGCCGTGGGAGAGGTCGGTGACGCCCAGAAGGGGCTGGAGATCATGGGCGAGTACACCGCCGGGGACGACCGCGTGCACATGTGCTATTCCTTCGAGTTCCTCTCGGGCAGCCAGCCGGACGCGGCGCGCATTGCAGACGTGATGGAAAGGGTCGATACCTTGGTGCCGGACGGCTGGGCCTGCTGGGCGTTTTCCAACCATGACGTCGTGCGCCATGCCAGCCGGTGGGAGCTGACGCCCTCCGCGCAAAAGGCCTTTGCCACGCTGATGATGTGCCTGCGCGGGTCGGTCTGTATTTACCAGGGCGAGGAGCTGGGCCTGCCGGAGGCAGACGTGCCCTTCGAGGACCTGCAGGATCCCTACGGGATCGAGTTCTGGCCCGAGTTCAAGGGGCGCGACGGATGCCGTACGCCGATGGTCTGGGAAAAGTCCAACCAGAGTGGCGGCTTTACCACTGGCGATCCCTGGCTGCCGGTCAGTCATGCGCATCTGGGCCACGCGGTGTCCGAGCAGGAGCATGATCCAGGCGCGCTCTTGCACCATTATCGAAAGGCGATCCATTTCCGTGCGGCCCATCCCGCGTTGGTCAAAGGGGCGCATGACAAGGTCCGCGCCACCGGCAGCGTCGTGCATTTCATCCGCAGTCACGAGGGCGAGGAGGTCTTTGTTGCCGTCAACATGAGCGCCGACCCCGCTGTGATCGAGATGCCCGCCGGCGATTGGCAGCAGATCGGGCAGGAACTGGGCAGCGCCACGGCCGCACCGGATGGCAAGCTGCATCTTGGCCCCTGGCAACCCGCGCTGGCGCGGCGGCAGGCATAACGAGAAAGAGGGGGAGCGGACATGGCCAACCTGAAACTGACCGATGTCGAAAAGACCTATGGCGGGACCGTTCAGGTGTTGCGCGACATCAACCTCGAGATCGACGAGGGTGAACTGATCGTCTTCGTCGGGCCTTCGGGCTGTGGCAAGTCCACGCTGCTCCGGATGATCGCCGGGCTGGAAAAGATCACCGGCGGTACGCTGGAAATCGACGGGCAGGTGGTCAACGACGTCCCGCCCGCGCAGCGTGGCATCGCGATGGTGTTCCAGAGCTACGCTTTGTACCCGCACATGACGGTGCGCGAAAACATGTCCTTTGCGTTGAAACTGGCCAAGAAGAGCCCGGACGAGATCGAAGCCGCGGTTGATCGGGCGGCCAAGATGCTGCAACTGGAACCCTACCTGGACCGCCTGCCCAAAGCCCTGTCAGGTGGTCAGCGGCAGCGCGTGGCCATTGGCCGGTCTCTGGTTCGCGATCCCAAGGTCTATCTCTTCGACGAACCGCTCTCGAACCTGGATGCTGCGCTGCGGGTGGCGACGCGGATCGAGATCGCTCAATTGAAAGAGCAGATGCCCGATCGAACCATGATCTACGTCACCCATGACCAGGTCGAGGCGATGACCCTGGCCAGCCGCATCGTCGTCCTGGCCAACAAGGGGATCGCGCAGGTGGGTAGCCCGCTGGAACTTTATGAAAAACCCAACAGCGAATTCGTGGCGCAGTTCATCGGCTCTCCCTCGATGAACCTGCTGCCCGGCGAGGTGGTCGAGACCGGCGCGCAGACCCGCGTGCAACTGGACGGCGGTGGCACGGCTCTTTCGGACTATCCAACCAACGAGGCTGACAAGGGGCTGCGGGTCAATGTCGGCGTGCGGCCCGAGGATTTCGTGCCCACCGAGGATACGCCGATCTATTCCGGCAAGGTCGAGATCACCGAGGCCCTGGGCGAGGTGACGTTGCTCTATTTCGAGGCCGAAGGTGGGGGCGATCCGGTCATCGGCAAGCTGCCCGGCATTCACCGCGAAATGCGCGGCAAGGAGGTGTCCCTGGGCGCAGAGCCCGACAAGGTGCATCTGTTCGCGGACGGGGTGTCGCTGCTCTATCGGTAAGGCACCTTGCGCCACTCGGCGGTACTCGACCTTGGCATGCTTCGTGCGCCCTCGTCATCGCGGGCAAGCCGTCTGTCCGGTTGCCATTGATCCACGTTCTTGCCATGTCCCGAGGCGGGGCAGGAGACTTGCGACATTGGCAAACTACCGGAAGGAACAGCATGGCCAAGGCAATACACAGCATGATCCGCGTGCTCGACGAGGCACGTTCGGTCGATTTCTACCGGACGGCTTTCGGGTTGGAGATCGCGGAACGCAAGGACTTCGACGATTTCACGCTTGTCTACCTGAGCAATGCAGAGAGCAGCTTCGAGGTCGAACTCACCGTGAACAAGGGACGCACCGAACCCTATGACCTGGGCAATGGTTATGGTCATCTTGCGGTTTCGGTCGCGGACCTGGACGACACCCACAAGCGGCTGACAGATGCGGGGCTGGCGCCGCGCAAGATTGTCGAGTTCGCACCGGAGGGAAAGAGGTTCGCCCGTTTCTTTTTCGTCGCGGATCCTGATGGATACCAGATCGAAGTCCTCGAACGCGGTGGCCGGTTTCAGTAAGGGCGCCGCTGATGGACAAATGAAAAAGGCCCCCGGGACGGGGGCCTTTTGCTTGTCTGGATGACCAGCCTTACTCCGGCTCGTAGGTCAGTTCGATGGGCTTGCGGAACAGCACCTTGTTGCCCTGGCCAAGGACGTAGCGCAACTCGTATTTGCCCGGACCTTCGGGGAGTTTCAGCACCAGCGGGCTGTCCTCGGAGGTGTGCTTGTAGGTGCTGTACTTGTTGTCCGGCTCACCGACCCGGGCAAGGCTGATGTAGTCGCCCTTGTAGTCCGGGCCGTCCCAGTCCAGCCCCAGGACCGCGCCGGCCGGGATCTGTTCCGGTGCGTCGATGCTGGCCGTCACCTCGGTCAGGGTGATCTGGTTGCGCGCCACCACGCGGGGGCTGTCGCCCGCCGCCACATACCGGATCTCGTAGGTGCCCGGTTCCGCCGGGAGCCGCAGCAGCAGCGGAGAGCCTTCGCGGGTGTAGGTGTAGAAGTGGTACTTGTTGTCGGCCATGTCCGCGTCGGCCACAGTGACATAGTCCTTGTCGTAGCCGGGGCCGTCCCATGTCACCAGCACCGAGGCACCGGCCCGCGCCTCCGTGACCACGTCGAGCGTCGCGCTGACGTCCGAGACCTCGATGGTCTTGGTGGCCAGCACGGTGCGGTCCTGCCGCATGACATAGCGGATCTCGTAGGTGCCGGCATCGGCGGGCAGGGTCAGGTCCAGCGGAGAGCCTTCACGGGTGTAGGTATAGTTTACATACCCGTTGTCGCCGATCTCGGACACCGTGATGTAGTCACCTTCGTAGTCCGGCCCGGTCCAGGTCACGGGGATGTCCGATCCCGCCGCGCCGGTCGGGGCCACGTCCAGCGTGGCCGATACCTCTGTCACCTCGATCATCCGCGTGGCCAGAACGGTGCGGTCCTGGCGCATGAAATAGCGCAATTCGTAGGTGCCTGGCTCGGAGGGCATCTTGAGCGTCAGGGGCGCACCTTCGCGGGTGTAGGTGTAGTTGACGTAACCCTTGTCGTCCGGCTTGGACACGGCGATGTAATCGCCGTCATAGTCCGGCCCGGTCCAGGTCACGGGGATGTCGGCGCCCACCTCCGCCGTCTCGGCGGCCTCCAGGCTGGCGTCCAATGCTGTCACCTCGATCATGCGGGTGGCCAGAACGGTACGGTCCTGACGCATGAAATAGCGCAATTCGTAGGTGCCGGGTTCGGGCGGCATCACCAGTTGCGCGGGCGTGCCTTCGCGCGTGTAGGTGTAATTGACATAGCCCTTGTCGCCCGGCTTTGAGACGGCGATGTAATCACCCTCGTAATCCGGTCCGGTCCATGTGACCGGAATGCTTGCGCCGGCGGGGGCGCTGCCATCCGCGTCCAGGCTGGCCTCTGCCGCAGTGACGGTGATCGCCTGCGTGGCAAGTGTCTGGCGTCCGTCCCGCAGCACATAGCGCAACTCATACGCGCCGGGCTCGGGCGGCATCACCAGTTGTGCGGGCGTCCCGTCACGGGTGTAGGTGTAATTCACATAGCCTTTGTCGTCGGGTTTGGAGACGGTGACGTAATCGCCGTCCTCGTCAGGGCCCTCCCAGGTGACGGGGATCGTCGATCCGGCCACCGCCTGTTCCGGCCCGCTGACCAGCGCCTCGGGCAGGGAACTGGGCAGGACGAGGTTGATGGTCTGCGTGGCGTCGGTCACGTCAAAGCTCTTCTCGACGCTGCTCTCGTCCTCGGGGCGCAGGACGGTCACGGTATAGCTGCCGGCGGGCAGGTCGATGTCCAGCGAGGCACTTTGCTGGAAATCGACGATCACCTCTTCGCCGCGGCGGACGTCCCAGACCAGCGGCGTTTCGATGGTGCCGCCGTCGGCGCCGTCCTGCGCCACGAAACGGGTTGCATAGGTGGCCGCCGGCTGCGCCTGTGTCACCTCGGTCAGGGCCTTGCCCAGCTCGCTGGCATTGGCCGCCAGCAGGAACTGGCCGCCGGTCTCGTCGGCCATGCATTGCATCTGGCGGCGTGCCTCGGGGTCGCTGACATCGAAGCCGACCACATGCACGGTCAGGTCCACGCCGGCCTCTTCCAGCGCGCGGGCAGCGGCGCAGGGATCGGGGTTGCAGGTCTCGATCCCGTCAGAGACCAGGATCACGGTGGCCGGGTCCTCGGTGTACTTCAAGGCCTCGGCTGCCTGTATGACGGCGTCGGTCATCGGTGTCTTGCCGCGGGGGCGCAGCCTGTTCACCTGGGCGGCGATGGCGTCGCGGCTGGCGGCGCCCGGTTCGACAAGCGTCTGGATGTCGGTGCAATCGCCCTTGGTGCGGTGGCCGTAGGCGGTCAGTCCCAGCGTCTGCGTCTCGGGCAGGGTGGCCAGCAGATCGCCGACCACGCCCTGTGCGATGGTGATCTTGGCGACGCCGTCGATCTGGCCCCACATGGAGCCGGAGGCGTCGAGAACGAGAATGGAGCGTTGATCCTCCTGCGCGGTGGCAAGCGCGGGAACAAGGCAAAGCGCCAGAGCGGCGCGGCGAAACGCGGTCATGAAATCCCCCCTTCAGGCGGTAATACGCCGTTACCCTGCACCGAGGGCACTGCCCGGGCAAGGAAAGGTTTACCCGACTGGCGCCCGCTGTCCGAGCAGCCTGCGGCGAGAGGAAGCACGCCGGCGGAAATCCGGGCGCCGCCGCCTTTGTTCACACTTCGTTCACGTTTTTCGATTGGCGGTCTCGCCGAATTCAACTATGTCTACGCAGGTTGGAATGCCGGGGGTAAGTGATGCCGGAACTCAAGCAGATCGAAGTCCGCGGGGCGCGCGAGCACAATCTCAAGTCGATCGACGTGGATATCCCACGAGATCAACTGGTTGTCATCACCGGCCTCAGCGGGTCGGGCAAGTCTTCGTTGGCCTTCGACACGATCTACGCCGAGGGGCAGCGCCGCTATGTCGAGTCGCTGTCTGCCTATGCGCGGCAGTTTCTGGACATGATGGAAAAGCCCGACGTCGACCACATCAGTGGTCTGTCGCCGGCAATTTCCATCGAGCAGAAGACAACCTCGAAGAACCCGCGGTCGACCGTTGGGACGGTGACCGAGATCTACGACTACATGCGCCTGCTGTTCGCCCGCGTCGGCACGCCCTATTCGCCCGCCACCGGCCTGCCGATCGAGGCACAACAGGTGCAGGACATGGTGGACCGCGTCATGGGAATGGAGGAAGGCACCCGCGCTTACCTGCTGGCCCCCATCGTGCGCGACCGCAAGGGCGAATACCGCAAGGAATTCCTGGAACTCCGCAAGCAGGGTTTCCAGCGGGTCAAGGTGGACGGCGAGTTTTACGAACTTGATGAGCCGCCGACCCTGGACAAGAAGTTTCGTCACGACATCGACGTTGTCGTCGACCGGATTGTCGTGCGCGAAGGGATGGAGACCCGGCTGGCGGACAGCTTTCGCACCGCGCTGGACCTGGCAGATGGGATCGCTGTGCTGGAAACCGCCCCGCGCGAGGGTGACCCCGAGCGGATCACCTTCAGCGAGAATTTTGCTTGTCCTGTCAGCGGTTTCACCATCCCCGAGATCGAACCGCGCCTGTTCTCCTTCAACGCGCCGTTCGGCGCCTGCCCGGAATGTGACGGGCTGGGGGTTGAGCTTTTCTTTGACGAACGGCTGGTGGTGCCCGACCAGACACTGAAGATCAGCGACGGCGCGCTGGCACCCTGGCGCAAGGGCAAGAGCCCGTATTTCCTGCAGACCATCGAGGCGATCGCGAGGCACTACGAGTTTGACAAGAATGCGCGGTGGAAGGACCTTCCGGCGCATGTCCAGCAGGTGTTCCTTTACGGTTCGGGCGACGAGGAAATCCAGTTCCGCTACGACGAGGGCGGACGCGTCTACCAGGTGAGCCGGGTCTTCGAGGGTGTCATTCCCAACATGGAACGGCGCTATCGCGAGACGGATTCCAATTGGATCCGCGAGGAATTCGAGCGGTACCAGAACAACCGCGATTGCGGCACCTGCGGCGGCTACCGCCTGCGGGAAGAGGCGCTGGCGGTCAAGATCGCCGGGTTGCACGTCGGCCAGGTGGTCGAGATGTCGATCAAACAGGCCTTCGACTGGTGCGAGACGGTGCCCGCCAGCCTGACCAGCCAGAAGAACGAGATCGCCAAGGCCATCCTCAAGGAAATCCGCGAGCGGCTGGGCTTTCTGAATAACGTGGGACTTGAATATCTCACGCTAAGTCGTTCTGCGGGAACGCTTTCCGGTGGCGAGAGTCAGCGTATCCGGCTGGCCAGCCAGATCGGGTCGGGACTGACCGGGGTTCTCTACGTCCTTGATGAACCGTCGATTGGTCTGCACCAGCGGGACAACTCGCGGTTGCTCGACACGCTCAAGAACCTGCGCGACCAGGGCAACACGGTGCTGGTGGTGGAACATGATGAAGAGGCGATCCGCGAGGCGGATTACGTCTTTGACATCGGGCCCGGCGCCGGGGTGCATGGCGGACAGGTGGTTTCGAAAGGCACGCCGGAGGAGGTTGCGGGTGATCCCGCGAGCATGACCGGTCAGTACCTGAGCGGTACACGCGAAATCTCCGTGCCCGACAAGCGACGGAAAGGAAACAAGAAAAAGCTGAAGGTGGTCAAGGCGACGGGGAACAACCTGAAAGAGGTGACCGTCGATTTCCCGCTGGGCAAGTTTGTTTGCGTGACCGGGGTTTCGGGCGGCGGCAAGTCCACGCTGACCATCGAGACGCTGTTCAAGACGGCCAGCATGGCGCTGAACGGCGCGCGACAGACGCCGGCGCCCTGCGAGACGATCAAGGGACTGGAGCACCTGGACAAGGTCATCGACATCGACCAGCGGCCCATCGGGCGGACTCCGCGTTCGAATCCAGCGACTTACACCGGGGCCTTCACCCCGATTCGCGATTGGTTCGCCGGCCTTCCAGAGGCCAAGGCGCGCGGCTACAAGCCGGGGCGGTTCAGCTTCAACGTCAAGGGCGGGCGCTGTGAGGCTTGCCAGGGCGATGGTGTCATCAAGATCGAGATGCACTTTTTGCCCGATGTCTACGTCACCTGCGAGACCTGCAAGGGCGCGCGCTACAACCGTGAAACGCTGGAAGTTCTCTTTAAAGGCAAGAGCATAGCCGACGTTCTTGAGATGACGGTCGAGGATGCGCAGGAGTTCTTCAAGGCGGTTCCGGCGATCCGGGACAAGATGGATGCACTGATGCGCGTTGGGCTGGGCTATATCAAGGTTGGCCAGCAGGCGACGACGCTGTCGGGCGGTGAGGCGCAGCGGGTCAAGCTGTCCAAGGAACTGGCCAAGCGTTCGACCGGCCGCACGCTCTATATCCTGGACGAGCCGACCACGGGCCTGCACTTTGAGGATGTGCGCAAGCTATTGGAAGTGTTGCATGAACTGGTCGAGGCCGGGAACACTGTGGTGGTGATCGAACACAATCTCGACGTCATCAAGACCGCGGATTGGATCATCGATATCGGTCCGGAAGGCGGCGACGGCGGTGGTCAGATCGTTGCCGTGGGCACGCCGGAAAAGGTGGCCGAGGTCGAGGCCTCTCACACCGGGCGCTACCTCAAGCCGATGCTGAAACCGCGCAAGGTGGCGGCCGAGTAGCGGGCCGATTTTTTGTACGAAACGTACAAAACGTACAGCGATTCCAGCAAAACGTACAAAACGTACAAATCGCGCCAGAAATGAACTGGGAGGGCCGTTCGGCCCTCCGTGGGATCAGTCGAGAAGCGCGGCCAGAGAGCCGATGAAATTCAGGATCTCGCTGGTCTCGCGGTCCACCCGCACGACCTCGTCCCCAAGACGATAGTAGGTGCGATCCGGGTCCAGCCCGTAACGCAGCGGATCGCCCAAGATGACATAGTCATCGGTGATGTAATGGCGGTCAGGTGCCTGGACCCGCTTCTTGGCCAAGCCGGGCGGCACGCAGGCGGGGTCCTTCTTGGCAAGCCCGGGCGGGCAGCCCTTGGGCTGGGCCGTGGCGGGCAGCGCCAGCGGCATGGCGGCCAGGATGAGGATGGCAAGCGAGCGGGTCTGCATGGTCGGATCTCCTGTGTCTTCGGAGGGCAATACCGTCCCAAGCCTGCGGGTTCCGAGAAAAGTCACGCCCCCGGCAAAGACTTGCCGGGGGCGTCATGCATGCGCGGTTACTTGCGGGCGCAGGTCCTGATGCCAAGCAGGCTGTACGGCGGGCAGGATCCCATCGCCGCGGTGGCCAGCATGACGACGCCGACGACCAGGGCGATCCAGGCCCAGGTGCCGCTGAGCCAAGCAAAGAAGGCGATCACCAGAAGAACGCCCAGAACCGCACGGATGGCGCGATCGGCGGACCCCATATTTTTCTCGAACATAACTTCCCCCAGACAAAGGTTCACTTCCGGGTCCGTCATGACTCGGATCACGATTCGAGAATATGATTTGGATCAACCGCGCCCGCGCGTCTCGAAGCGGGGCAGCATGGCCGAGAAGTCGCGGCCCGCGCCGTCCTCTTCCTCGACGAAGCGGCGGTAGAGGTCCATTGCCGCCTGGCCCAGCGGCGTGTCTGCATCGACCTCGCTTGCGGCCTGCTGGCTCAGGCGCAGGTCCTTGAGCATCAGGTCGGCGGCGAAACCGGGCTGATAGTCGTTGTCCGAGGGCGATTGCGGGCCGACGCCCGGGGCGGGGCAATAGGTGGTCATCGACCAGCTTTGCCCCGAGGAGGTCGAGACCACGTCATACATCGCCTCGCGCGAGAGGCCCAGCTTGTCGGCCAGGGCAAAGGCCTCGCAGGTGGCGATCATGGTCACGCCGAGGATCATGTTGTTGCAGATCTTCGCCGCCTGGCCGTTGCCCGGGGCGCCGCAATGTACCGCCTTCTGGCCCATGACCTCGAACAGGGGCAGGGCGCGGGCAAAGGCGGCGTCGGACCCGCCGACCATGAAGGTCAGCGTGCCGCCCGCCGCGCCGCCGACACCGCCCGAAACCGGCGCATCCATGGCCTCGACCCCGTGGGCGGCGGCCATTTCGGCGGCGGCCCGGGCCGCCGCCACGTCGACGGTGGAGCAATCCAGGTGAATGGCGCCCTTGTCCATGACGGGCAGGATCTCTGCCGCGACCGTCTTGAGGATCGCGCCGTTGGGCAGCATGGTGATGACCACGTCGGCGCCCTGCGCGGCCTCCTGTGCGGTGGCGACGGAGGTAACGCCCTCGGCCGTTGTCCCCGCCACGTCGAAGCCCTTGACCGCATGGCCCGCCCTGGCAAGATTGGCGGCCATCGGCGCGCCCATGTTGCCCAGTCCGATGAATCCGATCTGCATGGTCCTCTCCCTGAAATCCAGCTTGTCCTTGCCGAGCGGCATCAGCATTTTCGACACGTCCACGAGAGGCACGCTGTCGAGCGCGTGGCGCCAGTTCGGCGATTTGTCCTTGTCGATGATGGCCGCCCGGATGCCTTCGAGGAAGTCCCCCTGTTCCATGATCCGGTGGCTGACGCGGTATTCCATCTCGAGCGCCTTGCGGATGTCGAGGCCGGGGCTGCGCAGACGGTGGATCATCTCGAGCGTGACGGCCATCGAGAGCGGCGCGTTGCGCGACAGGCGCTTGAGCGCATCCCGTGCCAGGTCGCTGTCGCTGGCTTCCAGGGTGTTGAGCACGTCGCGCAGGGTCTCGCCGCCGAAGAGCGCGTCGATCTCGGGCTGGGCTGTGGCCAGCGGGCTGTCCGGTGGCTGTGGGGCCTCGCCCAGGGCGGCAATATCGCCGGTTTCGATCAGCGCCTGTTTCAGGGCGGGCCAGTCCGCCTCGGGGTGGAACCGGTCGGCAAAGCCCGCGTGGATGGCATCGCCCGGACCCATGCGCGCGGCGGTGATCCCAAGGTATTCGCCTAGCCGCCCCGGCGCGCGGGCCAGCGTGTAGGTGCCGCCCACGTCGGGCACAAAGCCGATGCCGCATTCGGGCATGGAGATCTGTGTCGACTCGCCGACGATGCGATGCGCGCAATGTCCGCCGATGCCGACGCCACCGCCCATGACGAAGCCGTGCAGGAAACTGACGATGGGTTTCGGATACTCGGCCAGCTTGGCGTTCATGCGGTATTCGTCGCGCCAGAAATTGCGGCCGTAGTCGAGGTCGCCCGCCATGCCGGTCCGGTACATCTCGGCGATGTCGCCGCCGGCGCAGAAGGCGCGGTCGCCCACCGCGTCCAGGATGATCAGCTTGACGCTGTCGTCATGCCGCCAGGCGTCCAGCGCCTGTTCCGTGGCAAGGCACATGTCCCAGGTCAGCGCGTTCAGCGCCTTGGGGCGGGTCAGGGTGATGCGGCCGGCCTGGCCTTCGGTGCGGATCTGGATGTCTGACATGTCGGTCCTGGCTGTGAGGGCGGGGGCGAGGGGGCTGTCTGCCCCCTCGCGCTCCCCCGCGAGGTATTTTCAGAGAGAAGAAGCCAAGGCGGTCAACTGGCCAGCATCTGGCGCGAGACGATCAGGCGCATGATCTCGTTGGTGCCTTCGAGGATCTGGTGCACGCGCAGGTCGCGGACGATCTTTTCGACGCCGTAGTCGGCGAGGTAGCCGTAGCCGCCGAACATCTGCAAACAGCCGTTGGCGACCTCGAAGGCGCTGTCGGTGACCATGAGCTTGGCCATCGCGCAGAATTTCGTGGCATCGGGAGCGCCGGTGTCGAGCTTCCAGGCGGCCTGGCGCAGGAAGGTGCGGGCGGCCTGGAGCCTGGTCTCGTACTCGGCCAGACGGAATTGCAGGGCCTGGAACTGGTCGATGGTGCGGCCGAAGGCCTTGCGCTCGGACATGTATTGCAGCGTCAGGTCGAGGGCGTTCTGCGCGCCACCGAGCGCGCTGGCCGAGATGTTGAGACGCCCGCCGTCGAGCCCCGCCATCGCGTAGGCAAAGCCGCGCCCCTCTTCGCCGATGAGGTTTTCCGCCGGCACCGGGCAGTCGTCGAACTGGACCTGGGCGGTGGGGGAGGATTTCCAGCCCATCTTGTCCTCGAGCGCGCCGAAGCTGAGGCCGGGGCTGCCGTCCTCGATGAAGAGGGTCGAGATGCCTTTCGGACCGTCGTCGCCGGTGCGGCACATGGTGACATAGGCGTCCGAGTAGCCGCCGCCGGAAATGAAGGCCTTTGTGCCTGTCAGGCGGTAGCCCTCGTTGGTCTTTTCCGCGCGGGTGCGCAGCGCGGCGGCGTCCGATCCCGACCCCGGTTCGGTCAGGCAGTAGCTGAGGACCGTTTCCATCGTCAGGACCTTCGGCAGGACGCGGGCCTTGAAGTCGTCGCTGGCGAAGCTGTCGATCATCTTGGCGCACATGTTGTGGATCGACAGGAAGGAGGCGACCGAGGGGCAGGCCATGCTGAGCGCCTCGAAGATCAGCGTGCCGTCGAGACGGGTCAGGCCCGCGCCGCCGCTGTCCTCGCTGACATAGAGCCCGCCGAAACCGAGTTCCGCGATCTCGGGCCAGAGCTCTTTGGGGATCGTGCCCTCGGCCTCCCACTGGCGGGCGAAGGGCGCGATCCTTTCCTGCCCGAAGGCATGGGCCATGTCGAAGATGGCGGTCTGTTCCTCTGAAAGCGCGAAATCCATTGCGGCCGTCCTCCCCCGGGCTGAAATGAACGCATGTTCAGATTGTCGCCCGAAGGGCTGCGCAATGCAACCGTGCACAGCGCAGGACCGCTTTGCATTTCTGCAAAACGGTGAAGTTCGTGGAAGGTTTGTGTTTGCGGTAACTCAGGTGCGGGCGAGGGTCGTGCGGATCACGTCCTCTACCCGGGCAAGGCCGATGTCGTTGTCGAACTTTGCCTCTGCGGTGGCGCGGGCGGCGCGGGTCATCTCTGTCCGGTCGGGCGTGTCGAGGATCTGCGCGATGCGGTCGGCAAAGCCGGTTTGGTCCCATTCTTCGACCAGAAGCCCGTTCACGCCGTCCTCGACCGCCTCGGGGATGCCGGCGTGGCGGGTGGACAGGATGATGCAGCCGCAGGCAAGCGCCTCTTGAATGGCGGTGGGCAGGCCTTCGGTGTTGCCATCGGGGGCGGTGATGGAATGCTGCAGGAAGACCTCTGTGGTTTGCAGGTGCTGGCGGACCTGATCGTGGGGCAGGGCGCCGGTGAATGTCACCTTGTCCCCCACGCCGAGGGTCTGAGCGAGGGCCTTGCACTCTTCGAGAAGCGGGCCGTCGCCGATGAAGGTCAGATGCGCGTTGCGGGTGGCGGCGGCGCTGGCGAAGGCCCGCAGGGTCACTTGCGGGGCCTTTTTTGCAACCATGCGCCCGACGGCCAGGAAGCTGCCGGGGCGTTTGTCCGCGGGGGTAAAGCGGCGGATGTCGACGCCGGAGGGCACGACATGGGCGTTGTCGTGGCGGATGCCGTGGCGGCCGAGGTTGTCGAGCAGGAATTGCGAGACCGAGAACATGCCCGCAAGCCGCGGCATCATCAGCCGATAAGAGCGCACGCGTTGCGCCGAGCGCAGCATTTTGGAGGCATCGGTGCCGCGCCAGTAGGTGAAGACGGGAATGCCCATGTCATTGCCCAGCTTGGCCATGACCAGCGCCTGGGTCCCGAATTCGGCGAGGATCACCCGGACGCCCTGGTCTTGCAGGAAAGCGGACAGGCGCTTGCGGTTGTCGCCGAAGGGCAGGCGCGAGGTGCCATGCAGCAGCGCGCCAGAGGCGGCGGCAAAGGGGGCGCGCAGCCTGTCCATCGGGGTCAGGGGCGCGCGGCGGGTGAATAGCGGCTTGCCCAGCGGGTCCTCGCCGTTGAACCGGCCGCAGACCACGCAGGTGTCGCCCCCGAAGAGATGGGCGATGTGGCGATTGATGAAGGTCTCGCCCATCACGAAGTAGTCGGAGGTGGCGATGGCGGTTTTCATGGGGCTCTCCACGCTGCTCTGGCGCTGGTAGCGTGGGAGGGGCGCGGTGCCAAGGGGATCGTCCTGATCTCGCCGACATGCCAGCGGATGTCCCGTAGACCGGATCTTGATCTTTCGGGAAATCCGAAAGGTCATGTTTGGTTTTCATCATATCCAGCGTGTAATCTATTAACTAACATTTCAGAAGCAATGCCAGGCGGCGGATAGAGAATAACGGGAGGGCCCGGGGCGTCGCAGGCACCGGGCCGGGAGAAAGGGACAGGAAAGATGCACGCAATCACGGCAGAGGCCGACAGCGGCGAGGTGGCGCAGGACGCGCTGCGCCCGGTGACGGAACAGGAAAAGTCCTGGGGCTGGTTCGCGATCTTCAACGTCTGGGCCAACGACATCCAGTCGCTGTTCGGCTATTCGCTGGTGGCCTCCCTGTTCATCTCCTTCGGGGTCAGCGGATGGACGGCCTTTGCCTCGCTGATCGTTGCGGGGCTTTTCGTGATGTTCCTGGTGAACCTCTCGGGGGCGGCGGGGGAACGCTATGGCATTCCCTATCCGGTCTTTGCCCGTGCCAGCATGGGCACCGAGGGGGCCAAGCTGCCCGCCGTCCTGCGGGCGACGGTGGCGGTGTTCTGGTACGGGGTTCAGGTCTATTTCGCCTCGACGGCGCTGGCCTTGCTCATCAAGTCGGTCACCGGGATCAGCGGCGGCACCGCCTACCTTGGCCTGACAGAGATCGACTGGCTGTCCTTCGTCCTTGTCTGGGCCTTTCACATAGCGATCTTCTGGCGCGGTATGGACTGGGTCGAAGGCTTTCTGAACTTTGCCGGGCCCTTTGTCTACGCGGTCATGATCGGGCTGGTGATCTACCTGTGGTTCGCCGCGGACGGCAGGCTCTTGTCCGAGGCGCAGACGATCTTTGCCAACCCGGAGGGCACATGGGTGACCGAGTTCAAGGGCGCGGTGACGATCTTTGGGACCATGGTGGCCTATTTCGCCGCCGTGATGATCAACTTCTCGGACTTCTCGCGCTATGCCCGGGACAAGAAGGCGATGGTGCGCGGCAACCTGGCGGGGCTGCCGTTCAACATGATCCTGTTCTCGGCGCTGGCCCTGCTGACCACCGCCGGGGCTGCCGTGGTCTATGGCGAGAAGATCATCAACCCGACCGAGATCGTCGATCGCACCGACAGCGTCGTGCTGGGGATCATTGCGGCAATCACCTTCTTCGCCGCGACCGTGGGCATCAACCTGGTGGCCAATTTCATCCCGGCGGTGAACGGCATCGCCAACCTTGCGCCGTCGAAGATCAGTTTCCGCAAGGCGGGTCTCATCACCTCGGGCTTTGCGCTGGTGATCGGCGGTCTCTGGACCAGCTTCATCAGCCAGTTCGGCATCTCCGGCTTCGTCAACACGCTGGGCGCGACGCTGGCGCCGCTCTACGGGATCATGATCGTCGACTATTACCTGCTGCGCAAAGAGGCGCTGAAGCGTGACGACCTCTACAACGAGCAGGGGGGCCTCTACCACTATGGCAACGGCTGGAACGAGCACGCGCTGGTGGCCTTCTGCGTGGCGGCGGTGTTTTCGGTCGCGACGGTCTGGGTGCCGGGACTGAACCAGTTGGCCGGCTATGCCTGGATCATCGGGGCGGTGGTGGGCGGTGTCATCTACCTGGTCCGCGCCAGGGGCAAGGTCGCCGTCTGATCCTTGGGTCGCGGGCCTGTGTGGGTCCGCGGCCTGCAACGGGTGCGTCTAAGAGCGTGCATGGCGCCGGGCTTTGGCCTGGCGCTTTTGCTTTGGAGGGGCTGGGCGTCGTGATCTTGCGTGACCCTCTCCGGATATGCCTAGGTGGGCACGTCCGGTCCGCCGGTCGTCCAGCGGACCGGGGCCTGTCGGAAAGGGGGGCAAAGATGTATGACCTGACGCCACTGGAGCCCGCGGAAGTGGACCCTCAACTGGCGCCGTTCCTGGAACCCGGTGAGCGGGTCCTTTGGCAGGCGCGCCCGGATCCTGCCGCCCTTGGGTCGGGCGGTTCGACATTTGGCGGTGTTCTGACCGGGGGGCTTGGTCTTGCGATCCTGACCGGGCTTTTCGACAGCGTGACGGGCCTGTCGCTGGGACCTCAGTCGCGCCTGTTGCCGGGGCTGGCGCTTGTCGGGGTCGGGGTTGTGGCCTTTGTCGTGCCACGGATCAATCGCCGCCGCGTCCGGGTCTACGCGGTTACGGACAGGCGCCTGTTGAGCATCCGTGGGAATGATGTCTACAGGTCGGCCCAGCCCGACGAGATCCTCTCTGTCTACACCCGGCGCGGGGCCGTCTGCTGGCGCGAACTGGGGTACAAGGACAGGAGCGATGCCCGGACGGTCGAGGCGCGATATCCCGGGTTTCACGGGGTCGAGGACCCCGAGACGCTGCTTCGGCTGGTACAGGACTGGCGCGAGGGCTTTTCCCGCCGGGCCGAGGCGGCGGCGACGGATTACCTGGCGCGGGAGCAGGGAGAGGAGGGGGACGCGGATGCGGTTGGACAGGCCGACAGGGGCAGCCAACGGGTGCGCCATCCCGCGACCGGGCTGACCGTGGATGTCCCCGCGGGGTGGCCGGTCACCGTGCGACAGGATTACGACGGGCCGTTGGTCGTCTTTGGGGTCACGCTGCTGAAACGGATCATCCGGCCCGGGCCGGAGCGGACGCTGGGCAGTGGCGGGGACTGGACCCTGATGATGGCCCGGGGCGGGCCGGATGCCGGTGTCGGCATGAAGATCCACGACGGCCCGATCCCGCAAAGCTACGACGAGGTGCTGAACGATCCTTGGGCGCGGCGGTTCAACCTGAAACTGCTCCAGTCCAACCCGGAGGTGGAGGTCGGGCCGTTCCGGGGGTTCTCGGTCGTGCGGCAGATGCCGAAAGGGGCCAACCTGCAGATGTTCGGCCAGGTGGCGGCCCCGGTCGCGGTGCGGCAGATCTGGCTGGCGCGCGGCGACATGCATGTCCAGTTCATGGGCATCGCGCGGCTGGACCAGCACGACGTCCAGAGCGCCGTGGACGCGGTTGTCGAAACCTTGCGCGTGACCTGACCCATCCTCACAGGTCGGCGTGGAATTCCTCGATCAGGTGGTGCACGACGGCGCGCATCTGGCCCTCGTGGTCGGCGCCCGCGTCCCGCGCAGCGGCCAGCGCGGCGCGCTGACGGTCGGCAGAGGTGCCTTCGGTGGCGATCTCCCGCACGCGGGCAAGTTCGGTCAGGCACTTCAGTTCGGCCGCGTCTTCCTGCAGCAGGTCCATCAGTTCCTCGACCAGTTGCGGGAAGGGCACGACCTGCGCCGCCCCGAAGTCGATCAACCCCTCGGAGACCCCGTAGCGCTGCGCGCGCCAGCGGTTCTCGCCGATCAGGAACCGATCGTAGAGGCGCCAGCGCTGGTTGCGCACCCGCAGCCGCCAGAGCATCCGCATCAGGCATTGCACCAGGGCCGCCAGCGTCAGCGCATGTTCCATGCGCGGCTGCACGTCCATGATGCGCGCCTCGAGCGTGGGGAAATTAGACGACGGGCGCAGGTCCCACCAGATGCGGGTGCGGTCCTCGATCACGCCGGTCTCGATCAGCACTTCGGTCGAACGATGATAGTCCTGCCAACTGTCGAACTGCGGCGGCAGGCCGGTGCGCGGCAGGTTGTCGAAGACGGAAATACGGTAGCTGGCCAGTTTTGTGTCCTCGCCCTGCCAAAAGGGTGACGAGGCCGAAAGCGCCAGCAGGTGCGGGAGAAAGTAGCTGGTCTGCGCCAGAAGGTCGGCGCGCAGCGGATCGTCTTCCAGCCCGACGTGCACATGCATCCCGCAGATCAGCATTCGCCGCACCACGCTGCCCAGGGCGCGGTCGAGGTCGTTGTACCGCTCCTTGTCGGTGTGATGCTGCTGTTTCCAGTCGGCCAGTGGGTGACAGGAGGCGGCGATGGGCGACAAACCGTAGTTGGCCGCATGGCGCGACACGGCCTCGCGCAGGCGACGCAGTTCCTCGCGGGCCTCGGCGACGCTGGTGCAGGGGCGGGTGCCAATCTCGATCTGGCATTGCAGGAACTCGGGGCTGACCTGGCCTTCAAGCTCGGCGGCGCAGGCCTCCATCAACCCGTCAGGCGCCTCGACCAGCGCGCAGGTCTCGCGGTCGACCAGCAGGTATTCCTCTTCGATGCCGATGCTGAACGGTGGCTCGGTCATGCTTCCCCCCGGGTTTTCTCGAAGGAAAGCAGAGCGCCGGTGCAAAGGAAAGGGGGCAAAATGCGCGGTTCAGCCCGTTGCCCGCCTGGGGCGCAGCGCCTGTTCCAGCGCGTTGAAGTCCGTCTCTGGCTGCCCGGCGCGGGCAAGCGCCTCACCCTCGTCCCGCAGGATGTGGAACCGCAGTTTCGAAACCGGTTCGACCACTTGCTGCATGATCCGGGCCATCCCGAAGGTCAGGTCGCGCGGGGCGTAGATGATGCTGAAGGCCTCGTTCGGAAAGCTGCGCAGAAAGGTCATCGCGCGCTGCACACCGCCCACGATGCCGAGGAAATCCGCATCAACGACACCCACCTCCTGGGCATCGGTCAGCATCACAAAGGACGGGTCGAATTGCGGGTTCTGGACGTAATCGGAAAACGAGCCAAGGGTCTGGGGAACGTCGATCGTGCCGCTCATGCGGAAATGTGCAAGGCCGCGGTTCGGATGAATCGAATAGGAAATCGGCATCATGATGGTTCCGGCACATACAGTTTCAGGCTGGCGACCTGGTCCGGGGCCGGCTCTCTGGATCGAGAGCAGGGCACCCCCGCGTCGTGGAAGAGTTCTTTCCAGCCCAAAGGGCTACTATTCACTATCCTTGTGGTTGAGCGTGACATGGTGCCGGGAGACCTGTCAACGACTAGTGAAACCTATATACTTTTGGATGTTGCCACAAAGAAACGGGGCGCACGTTTTAAAGGCACGCCCCGCGGGATGATCTGGGCTGGCGATCAGTCCATCGCCTTGAAGTTGAATTCTCCGCCTTCCTTGATGCCCGAGAACCAGCGCGCGGTGACGGTCTTGGTCTTGGTGTAGAAGCGGAAGGCGTCGGGGCCGTACTGGTTGAGGTCGCCAAAGGCCGATTTCTTCCAGCCGCCGAAGGTGTGGTAGGACAGCGGCACCGGGATCGGGAAGTTGATGCCGACCATGCCGACATTGACCCGGTGGGCAAAGTCACGCGCGGTGTCGCCGTCGGCGGTGTAGATCGCGGTGCCGTTGCCATAGGGGTTGTCGATCACCAGGTTCAGCGCGTCCTCGTAGGTGTCGGCGCGGACCTGGCTGAGAACCGGGCCAAAGATCTCTTCCTTGTAGATATCCATGTCGGGGGTCACGTTGTCGAACAGCGACGGGCCGACGAAAAAGCCCTTTTCGTACCCCTGCAGCTGGAACCCGCGTCCGTCGATGACAAGGTTTGCGCCCTGGTTCACGCCGCTGTCGATCAGGCCCTCGATCCGGGATTTCGCCGCGCCGGTGATGACCGGGCCATAGTCCACGTCGTCGCCCGCGGTATAGGGGCCGACCTTCAGCTTTTCCACGCGCGGGACAAGGCGTTCGACCAGGCCGTCGGCGGTTTCCTTGCCGACCGGCACCGCCACCGAGATCGCCATGCAGCGTTCGCCGGCGGCGCCGTAACCGGCTCCCACCAGCGCGTCGGCGGCCTTGTCCAGGTCCGCATCGGGCATGATGATCATGTGGTTCTTGGCGCCGCCGAAGCACTGCGCGCGCTTGCCGTTCGTGGCCGCACGGCCATAGATGTACTGCGCGATCGGGGTGGAGCCGACAAAGCCCACGGCTGCGACGTCCTCGTTGTCGAGGATCGCGTCGACCACTTCCTTGTCACCGTTGACGACCTGCAGCACGCCGTCGGGCAGGCCGGCCTCTTGCAACAGTTCCGCAAGGCGCAGCGCGGTGGAGGGCACGCGCTCGGACGGCTTGAGGATCATGGCGTTGCCCGAGGCGATGGCCGGGGCCATCTTCCACAGCGGGATCATGGCGGGGAAGTTGAACGGCGTGATGCCGGCGACGACACCCAGCGGCTGGCGCATCGAGTAGAGGTCGATGCCCGGGCCGCCATTGTCGGTGTACTCACCCTTCAGCATGTGGGGCGCGCCCATGCAGACCTCGACCACTTCCAGCCCCCGCTGAACGTCGCCCTTGGCGTCAGGGATGGTCTTGCCGTGTTCGCGCGCCACCAGCTCGGCCAGTTCGTCCATGTGCTGGTTGATCAGCGCACCGAAGGCCATCATCACGCGCGCCCGGCGTTGCGGGTTGGTGGCGCCCCATTTGATTTGCGCCTCGGCTGCCTTGGCGACGGCCTCGTTCAGTTCGTCCACGGTGGACAGCGGGGTCTTGGCCTGAACCTCGCCGGTGGCGGGGTTGTAGACGTCCGAAAAGCGGCCCGAGCCGCTCTTGACGTGCTGGCCGTTGATCCAGTTGGTGAGTTCGGTCATCGGAATCCTCCTTGTTCCCTTGGTGCGGACTGTACCCTTGCAAAAATGCGCTGAACAGACAGAATGCGGCAAAAGCGTTTTGCGTTTTTGCAAAGGTGGGCATATGGAGAACTGGGACGACCTGCGGATTTTTCTTGCCGTGTCGCGGGACGAAAGCCTGTCGGCGGCGGGACGGAGGCTGCGCATGGATGCGGCAACGGTGGGGCGCCGGGTTGCGCGGCTGGAGGAATCGCTGGGGGCGCCGCTCTTTGCCAAGTCACCACAGGGCTACGCGCTGACAGAGGCGGGCACGCGGTTGGTGCGCTTTGCCGAGGAGGCCGAACAGGCGGCATCACAGGCGTCCGAGGCGCTGGTGGGCCGGACCGAGGGGCTCTCGGGGCAGATCCGCATCGGGGCGCCGGACGGCTGCGCCAATTTCCTGCTGCCGCAGGTCTGCGCGCGGATCGCCGCCGCCAACCCGGACCTCGAAGTGCAGATCGTTGCGCTGCCTCGGGTGGTGAATCTTTCCCGGCGCGAGGCGGATATGGCGATCGCCGTCTCTCCGCCCTCTGCCGGGCGGCTGGTCGTGCAGAAAATAACCGACTATCGCCTGCATCTTGCCGCAAGCGCTGATTATCTTGCGCAAAATGCCCCGATCACGGCCCCCGAGGACCTGAGTGCCCATCGCATCGTCGGCTATATTCCCGACATGATCTTCGACAAGGAACTGGACTACCTTGGTGAACTGGGGCTGGACCGGGTGCCGCTGGCGTCGAATTCGGTTGCCGTGCAATTCCATTGGCTGCGGCAGGGGGCGGGACTGGGCGTGGTGCATGATTTCGCCATGCCGACCGCGCCGGGCATGCGGTTTGTCCTGCGCGACGTGATCTCCTTGACCCGCAGTTTCTACCTTGTGCGCCATGCCGACGACCGTCGCCTTGAACGCCAGACCCGCTTTGCCGAGGCCCTGGTGGCGGGCATGCGCGAGGAACTGACACGCCTCGAGGCGCTGGCGGCCTGTGCCGGACAGAGTTGAGCCAGGAGGAGGGCGCCGGTGGCATAAGACTTTCAGCCACTTGACAGGTCGCGCCAACCCGCGTCACGCTGTCGCATAGGGTATCATGCAAGGAGGTTTGACGATGCAGGTCCACCAGATCCTGAAGAGCAAGGGCACGGACGGGGTTTTCACCGTCAAGCCGGACACCAAGGTGGCCGATGCCGCGCGGATCCTGGCCGAGAAACGCATCGGGACGGTCGTGATCTCGAAGGACGGATCGACCGCGATGGGGATCCTGTCCGAGCGTGACATCGTCCGGGAGCTTGCGACCCACGGCGGCGGCTGCCTCGACGCCAGCGTCGACACCTACATGACCCCCGATCCGATCACCTGCACGCGCGACGACCGGGCCGACGCGATCCTTGCCAGGATGACGGAGGGCCGCTTTCGCCACATGCCCGTGGTCGAAGACGGCAAGATGGTCGGGCTGGTCACGTTGGGGGACGTCGTCAAGGCGCGCCTGACCGAACTGGCCGCCGAAAAGGACGCGCTGGAAGGGATGATCTCGAACCCCTGGTGAGGGATTTCGCCCCCGGTTGCGGTTCCGGGTTGCATTCGCACGCGCAATATTGTTGCGTGCGAACCGACGTACCACAAGGGAAGCAGCCATGCGCGTTGGTCTTTACCCCGGAACCTTCGACCCCATCACACACGGGCATATCGACATCATCCGGCGCGGCGCCCTGCTGGTCGACCGGCTGGTGATCGGTGTTGCCATCAACCGCGACAAGGGCCCGCTGTTTTCGCTCGAAGAGCGCGTGGCGATGATCGAGTCGGAATGCCGTGTCCTTTCGGAGGAGACAGGGACAGAGATCGTTGCCCACCCGTTCGAAAACCTGCTGATCGACTGTGCCCATGACGTCGGTGCGCAGCTCATCATCCGGGGACTGCGCGCGGTGGCGGATTTCGAGTATGAATTCCAGATGGTCGGCATGAACCGGGCGCTGGATGACAGTGTCGAGACGGTCTTCCTGATGGCCGAGGCCCGGCACCAGGCGATCGCCTCCAAACTGGTCAAGGAAATCGCGCGGCTGGGCGGGGACGTGTCGAAATTCGTCAGCCCGGAGGTCAAGACCGCGCTGGAAAGCCGGTTCAAGAAGGCGGGGTGATCCGGATCATCTGACCGCCCGAGCGGGCGAGCCCTTCACAAGACAAAGGCGCCGTCCCGGACCCGGGCGCGGCGCCTTTCTTCATTCACCGTGATGCGGTGATCAGCCGTAGACGGCCTGATGCGCGATGCGGCGGATCTCCGACGGAGCGATGTCCAGGTCGCGGGCGACGGAAGCATCGAGGGCGTTGAGTTCGCGTACGGTGGCGCGGTACTTGGCGCGTTTCTGCATCGAGCTGCGGAGTTCTGTGAAAACACTCATTGGTCTGTGTCCTGTGTTTGCGTTTCTGTTATCGCAAACATAGTCATGCTGCGGCGCAGCACAATTGACAGTTCCGGAAAGGCGCCTTGCATTTCCTGCAGGGCTGGGCACGAGGTTGCCGGCGTCGTTTTGGTCAAGATCACGAAGGGGGGCGGAAGGCAGCGCCCCCGGCCGGGCGGGGCGTGCAAGCGTTCCGAGAGCGGACAGCCGAAACAAGAAAGGGCCGCCCGAAGGCGGCCCTGATGGCGATGAGGTCGCGGTTTCCCGGTCAGATGAGCTTGCCCATCGCGACGGCGGTGTCCGCCATGCGGTTGGAAAAGCCCCACTCGTTGTCATACCAGCTCAGGATGCGGCACATGTTGCCGTCCATGACCTTGGTCTGATCGGTGTGAAAGATCGAGGATTGCGGATCGTGGTTGAAATCCATCGAGACCAGCTTGCGGTCGGTATAGCCCAGCACGCCCTTCAGAGGGCCATCGGCCGCGCTGCGGATGGCCGCGTTGATTTCCTCGGCGCTGGTTTCGCGCGCCGCCTCGAAGGTCAGGTCGACAACCGAGACGTTGGGGGTGGGGACCCGGATCGCCACGCCGTCCAGCTTGCCGTTCAGTTCGGGCAGGACGAGGCCCACCGCCTTGGCGGCGCCGGTCGAGGTCGGGATCATCGACAGGGCGGCGGCACGCGAGCGGTAGAGATCCTTGTGCATCGTGTCCAGCGTCGGCTGGTCGCCGGTGTAGCTGTGCACGGTGGTCATGAAGCCGCGCTTGATGCCGATGGTGTCGTTCAGCACCTTGGCCACCGGGGACAGGCAGTTGGTGGTGCAGGAAGCGTTGGAGACGATCAGGTCTTCGGCGGTCAGCGTGTCGTGGTTGACGCCGTAGACGATGGTCTTGTCCGCGTCCTTGCCGGGGGCCGAGATCAGAACGCGGCTGGCGCCGTTGTCCAGGTGCGCCTGGCAGGCATCCTTGGAGGTGAAGATGCCGGTGCATTCCATCACCACGTCCACGTCCGACCAGGGCAGGTCGGCGGGGTTGCGGATCGCGGTCACGCGGATCGGGCCACGACCCACGTCGATGCTGTCGTCGGTATGCGTGACCTCGACCGGGAACCGGCCATGCACGCTGTCGAACTGCAGCAGGTGGGCATTCGTTTCGACCGGGCCGAGGTCGTTGATCGCGATCACCTCGATGTCGGTCCGACCGGACTCGATGATCGCGCGCAGTACGTTGCGGCCGATGCGGCCAAAGCCATTGATGGCGACTTTAACACTCATGGAGCGGATCCCTTTGTGGCTTGCTGGCAGGGCGGGTACGGGCCATCTGAGGCGCCGTCCGGCGTGTCGTTACCGCTAACAATCACCTGTGAGCGAAAAAGTCAACCTCGCTTCCTGCCGTTGCGGCAGGGTAGGCTGCCTAGCGCCAGAAGGCCAGCCAGTCGAGAAGCACAAACAGCTTGCGCCCGAGAAACAACAGGTTGTCACCCCGGTTGAACACCAGGTCGGCACCAATGGCCGCGATGATGGCCAGGCCAAGAAGGATCGCAAGCCGGTTGGTCATGGCGGGGCCTTTGTGTTTGGTCTTGCCCTTGTCATGCCAGAGCGGCGCGGGGCTGTCACGAGGGGGCGGAGGCGGTCCTTGTCAGGACTGCGAGTATAGAGGGCAGGAGGGCGCCGCGCCCGATGTTTCATCAGGAGGCAGGTGCCAGAAAGGATTTCGGTGGCGGCCAGGGCAGCGATTCCGGTTCAGGTTCCGGATCGCTTTCCCGAAAATGGGCTGGCCGGTCTCATCCAGACGCAAATCGGCCCCGCAGGGCGGGGCCGATGAACTGGACGTGGCGGCGGTTCAGCGCGGCGCGCGCATCGCCATGACGAACAGGGCCGCGATCACAGCCGAGGCCACGACGTTGTAGTTGGCCATGGACAGGCCGAACATTTCCCAGGGGATCTGGTCGCAGGGCACCATCGGCGCGTTCATGATCGCCTCCATCGCCTCTTCGGGCGACAGGCCTTCTAGCGAAGGGGCGCTGCAGCTTTTCAGGCCCTCCCACCACTGGCGTTCGACCCCGCTGTGGAAGATGCCGATCACGGAACTGGACAGCGCCGAAAGCGCCCCCAGTGCAAGCAGGATCCGGTTCGGCAGCGCAAGGGCGATGCCGCCGATGACCAATGCGCCGAAATGGCCATAGCGCTGCCAGTAGCACAGTTGGCAGGGCAACAGCCCCTGGACAAACTGAAAGTAGAGCGCCCCCAGCAAGAGGCCGGCGGATCCGGCAAGGGCGAGGAGGGTGTAGGTGCGGCGGGTCATGGTGTCCTCACGATGGCTTGGCCGGAACTCGTGGCGCAGGAGGGAGGCGGTTCAAACGACCGCGGGGCTGGGGCGATGGGCTCAAAGGCCGAGCCATGCCTTGATCAGGCTGGCGAGCGTTGCGCCAGCAAAAACCAGTGTGGCGATCCAGGTTGTCCCGAGGAAGGCGCCGATGAGGACCAGCACGCCATCGCGCTGCAAGAGCCCCATGGCGACCACCACGACCGCAAAGCCGGGCACGGTATTCGTGCCGGGCAGCGGCACCATGATCGAGGCGCTGAACAGCACGAGGCCAAGCCCGACGACCTGATCGATGGGGCGACGGGTGAGCGCGCCCAACCTGGGGCGGCTGATGGCCTCGATTCGGCGCAGCCAGGGCCCTGCGCGACGCGCGAGATTGCCCAGCCCCGAGGTCGAGACCGTGCGTGCGCCCAATCGGCTTGGCAACCAGGGAACCCGTCGGCCAAGCAGGATCTGCACCGACACGAACATCAGCGGCAAGGAAACGATCTGCGGGATGCCATACAGAAAGGGGATGCAGCAGGGCAGGGCGAGGATCAGCAGAAAGAGACCAAATGCCCGCTCGTGCAACTGCGACAGGATCCAGTCGAGCGTTACGGACTCGCCTTGTGCCTCTGCGACCAGGCTGTCGAGGCGATCCGATATGGCCATCGGGCTGTGGTCTGGGGCCGTCATTGAAATGTTTCCTGGACTGTAAGCGTGCAACGGGACGTCCGCTGCCTGCGCCCGGTTAGCAAATCGGGTGGAAAGGCGCCAGCGTTTGACGGTCGCAGCAATTGTGGGCGCGGGATCTGCCTGATTGCGCGGCAGAAAGCGGTACCCATTTGGGCGGCTGCATCGTCCAGCTTTGTCGCAAGTGCTGCAAATCGCCCTTGTCTCGACAAATGCGGACGGCTACATGTACGGCCCGTGCCCAAGTGGCGGAATGGTAGACGCAGGGGATTCAAAATCCCCCGCCTTCGGGCGTGCCGGTTCGAGTCCGGCCTTGGGTACCAATGAATTCGTGGGTGTGTGGGCACGGCGCACCCTTTGGGCCACGCAGGCGGTTGGGCCACAAGGACCTTTGGACCACACAGAGCGGTCACAAGGTCACTTTCAGGTCTTGTTCTGATCTGCGCGCCTGAGCGGCCTTTGACAGGCGCTTTTTGATAGGCGCTTTCCGTTCGGCCTCGCCTGATGGTGGTCCGCCATGTCTGCTGTCTGTCCGGTCGCGCTCCGTCGCACCTGCCGAGACGCGGGCCGCACTTAAGCAACCGACCGGGCGCTTCCTGATCGATCTTGCCTATCGCTTTTGGGCAAGCGAAATGCGTTCTGGTTCAGAGAGAAAACCGCGGCGTCATCCTTTGCACACTGAAGACCCCGGGTGTTTGAGCCACGCCTCACCTATGCCGTCGCCTGGTGACGCGCGTCTCAACAGCCGAAACTATGGGTGTTGTCGCCCCAAACGGTAACCTTGTACTTTTGAAAGGTCTCGTCGAACCTGTAGTTCTGCAGGGGTTTTCGGGTGTCCTTGCGGGTCAGCAGGCGTTTGTCCTCGGTCCGCACGGAGAGGTAGTAAATGCCGTTTCGCGACTCGAAGAGGTTCATCTCCGTATCTGGTTTTACTTCGACGTGTCCCGTCGTCTCCCACTCGTCCGAAGCGTTCTTGTAACTGCGTGCCACAAAAAGTTTCGTGCGCCGGCAGTCGTTGCGAATATGGACATGTACGCGGTTGGCTTCGGGCATATCGCGGGAAAGCCAGGCTTCTTCGTACCCCTTCGCGCGGTAGGCCGAGGTGCCGAAGGATCCGTCGAAGATGCTTTTCATGATCTTCATGCGTTCGTTCGACAACCGTGCGCCTGCGTTGCGCGACTCGCCGCTGCCGGTTAATACGCCGTGCACGGCATAGAGATCGTATTTGTCGGAATAGAACAACACCGGGCTGCCGCTTTGACCCTCGCTGACGTCACAGTCGGACCACATCGCATTGCTTTGCGGTTCCGGCAGCCAAACGTCGCAGTCTTGCTCGAAAACCTGCACGCCTTTCCGTTTCGACGGGTAGCCAATGGTCGTCGCCGATCCAAGTGGGAACGTGGGCTTGCCCCAGAAACCCAGAGTGCCGACGACGTCGCCGGGATATTTCCCCCGGGTTTCCGATTGGCGCAATTCCATGACCGCGATGTCGTTCCGAGGACTCGTGCTGCCCGGGGCGTAGTTCTTGGGATGGTAGACCGTCTTGACCCGGTACTTGTTGTAGGGGGCGTGATCGTGGAATTTCCGGCCGGGAAAGAAAAACAGGTTGCGATGCGCGCGACCGTCCGCGGTGTAGGCGCAATGTGCTGCCGTGATGATGAACTTCTTGTTAATAAGGCCGCCAGTGCAGGTGGTGACGTTGTTCTTGCCCTTGCCGGTCGGCGTGGTTGTAACAAGCTGCCCGACGCGGCGACCGAGTTTTACCAGGTGATCCGGCATCCGGGAGGACTCGGTGCGGTCGTCCCGCCCGATGATCCCGGCGGGTGCTTCGGTGGGCACCGAAAAGCTCAGGGCGGTGACGGAAAAGGCGAGAACAAGGCGGGTGATGCGGTTGATGGGCGCGCAGGGAATCCGGAAATAAATCATTCGTAAAGACTACTTACCAAGTGTGATCGACATCGGGCGAATATGGCTGTCTCCATGCGCCTTTTCAAGTTGGCTCGCGCTGTGGGGGGCAAATTGATGGGGGCAGGTTTTCGCGTTTCATGGCCGAAAATCCGCCTGGGAGCGAAGCCAGATCACATGGTTGATTTCCCCGCTGCCATCCGTCGCTGGCCGTTCGTCATGGCCAGCAGACAGTCGGCTGTTCTCCTTGGCTGCCAGGATCGCAGCGGATCCCCGAGGTCTCGTCGCGCAAGCATAATCCGGTTCAGGTTCGAAGGGGCGTCTCACCCCGATGCCCCGAGCGCCCATGCTGTATAAGGGGGCTTAGGTCGTATCGGATCGACCCGGCGGCGCTTGGCTTTGCAGACCTGCCGCCGGGGAATTCCGGTCGTTCGGCGCGGCGAATGGCGGAAATCGGCCTGCAAAGCGGCGCGAACCTCACAAGGTGCTGTTCAAACTGGTCTTTTGCATCCTGTTGCGTATAGAGATGGTGGCAAGTAGCTCCAGAAGGCTGGGTATGCTGGATCGCGACGACCAGACCGCGAAGGCGATTTACGATGACCTGTTGCATCGGGCGCAACACCTGATCCGGGCGAAAGACTTTGACGGGTATAAAGAGGTCTTTGACCTGCCCTTCGGCCTTGTGAACCTCGATTCTGCGCATGTTCATTCGACGACGGATGATCTGGCCTGGATCTTTGACATCATCCAGCATCGGATCTGCTGCCTCAATCTCAGCTCCTATTTCGCGGTCTGCCTCGATGCACAGCGCGTGGACGAGACGACGATTGTCGCGACCCATGAGACCCGGATGATCACGCAGAACCAGCTTGTCGGGGACCCGGTGCCCTCGGTGGCTGTTCTGAAACATATTCGGGGGCAATGGCTGTTGCGGGAGGTCTGGAACTTTCGACCGGACCGTTTTGGGACCAGTTTCCTGCGGGTGGAACAAGACACGCGGCCCGCTGCGCAGTGGTCTGCGATGCAGGCCCGTGTCTATGGCGCCCTTGGCGGCGGAACCGGTGTCATGGCGGCGCGCTGACCGCCAATACCGTTTGCCCGATCGACAAACACCAGTAAGCCGTCTGCCAAGCGGCGGCCACGGCTACCTGTTGCCGGTGGTGACTTTCAGCTAGCAGAAAACGGTCCGGAACGCTTTTGTGGAACTCATGCGGGGCAAGCCCGGCAGTACCGTTCCTGTCCGCGGGCAAATCGCCAAGGCGATTTGCGCCCTGAATTTCGGCACAAGCCCATCTAACGAGTTGTAAACACGGCAAGGACCGCCGACAATCGCGACCGAATTCTCCCGTGATGCCCGGTCTCCGGAATTGCGGCCGGCCCATCTTGCGGAAGTCCTTGCATGATTGTCCCTTTTCACGTCTCCGAAATGCTGCGCCGGGTGCGTCAGCGGATTGCCGGGACGGGTACGCTGCCCGACATGGCCCCCCGGCCAGAGGGCAGCCGTTCATTGCGGATGTCTCCGCGCGTGACCGCCGACACGGTCGCGCGCCTGCACCGTGACTTGGATCTGGATGCGGACAGCGCCGCCTGTCTCCTTGATGCGCAGACCCAGGCGGACCTGCCGCGCTATTCCGCCAATATCGAGAACATGATCGGGACCGTGTCGCTGCCGGTGGGGGTCATCGGACCCTTGCGCATCAACGGGGTCAACGCGGCCGGAGACTATCCCGTGCCGATGGCCACGTCGGAGGCCGCGCTGGTCGCCTCTTACGGGCGGGGGGCGCGGGCGGCGAACAAGGCCGGCGGGATCGGCACGGCTGTGCTGTACGAGGGTGTGTTGCGCAGCCCGGCCTTCGTGTTCGACACGCTGCTGGAGGCGGGGCAATTCGTCGACTGGGTGGTGACCGAGGCGGATGCCCTCAAGGCCCGGGCCGAGGACACCACCCGGCACGGGCGGCTGGTCTCTCTGGAGCCGGTGATCGACAACAACGTGGTCTTCCTGCTTTGCCGCTACACGACGGGCGATGCCGCCGGACAGAACATGGTGACGATCGCCACCGAGGCGCTCTGCCGGCATGTCACCGCTCATTGCCCGATCCAGCCGCGCAACTGGTATGTCGAGGGCAATTTCTCGGGTGACAAGAAGGCCTCGGGCCTGGGCATGATCACCGGGCGTGGGCGGAAGGTGAGCGCCTCTGTCGTGCTGCCTCGGGAGGTTGTGGAATCCACGCTGGGCACGACGATGGATGCCATGCTGGATTATGGCCGGGTGGCGAACCTGGGCGCGCTCCTCTCGGGACAGTTCGGGGCGCAGGCGCATTTTGCCAACGGCCTGGCCGCCGTCTATATCGCCACCGGCCAGGACGCCGCCTGTGTCGCCGAAAGCGCCGTTGGATATACCCGGATGGAGCGCCGCAAAGAGGGGCTGTTCTGTTCCGTCACCATGCCGTCGATCCTTGTGGGCACCGTGGGCGGTGGCACGGGAATGCCGGCGCAGGCCGCTTGTCTGGATCTCATGGGGTTGCGCGGCGCGGGCCACGGCGAGGCCCTGGCCGAGGTGGTTGCCGCCACCTGTCTCTGTGGCGAGATTTCCATCGTCGCGGCCATGGCCTCGGGCACTTTCGCCTCGGCTCATGAAAAGTTGGCGCGCCTCAGATGAGTCCCTTGGAACGTGCCCTGATCTACCAGAAAGAGCGATTTCCGCTGGCCAAGACCGTGCCGCTGCTGGCGGTGTTCTCCGCAGCCAGCATCACGGTTTCGGCCCTGTTGTCCGGGCGTCCCTTGCCGGGGCTGGGCAGCTATGGCGCCGGGTTCCTGCTGGCCATGATCCTGTTTTTCCAGATGCGCGCGGCAGACGAATGGAAGGACCGCGAGATTGACCGGCTTTACCGTCCGGAACGACCCGTTCCGCGCGGGTTGGTGCGGTTGCGGTCCGTGCTCTGGCTGGCGGTGGGGGTGATCCCGCTTGGCCTGATCGTGGCGGCGGGGGCCGGTGTGGTCTGGCTGCTGCTGCTGTGCTGGCTTTGGCTGACCCTGATGACGGTGGAATTCGGCGCGCCGGAGTGGCTGCGCGCGCATGTGCTGATCTACCTTCTCAGCCACATGGCGATCATGCCGATCATGGATTTGATGCTGACCGGGATCGAGTGGCGTGGGCAGGGCGGTCCGGCGCCCGGCCTCTGGCTGTTCCTTGCGCTGTCCTTCGTCAACGGTTGCGTGCTGGAGATCGGGCGCAAGACATGGGCGCCCGAGGCCGAGCGCGAAGGGGTCGAGAGCTATTCGTCGCTCTGGGGGGCCGAGCGCAGCGCGCGCATCTGGCTGGCGCTGGTGGCATTGGCGGCGGTACTGCTGGTCGTGTTGGGCGCCGTGATGGGGCTGTTCTGGCCCTTCGTCGCGCTGGCGGGCCTGGGGCTGGCAGGGGCGGCCTATGTCAGTTTCGCCTTTGCGCGCAGCCCGTCCCCAGCCACGCAGGCGCGGCTGGACGCGGCTGCGGGGCTCTGGGTGCTGGTCTGCTACGCAGGGGCCGCGGGGCTGCCGCTGGCGCTGGGGGGCGGGACATGAAGGGGGTGATCCCGGCGGACAGGGCGCTGGACCCGCAAGAGGTGGGCGGCAAGGCCGCCGCCTTGTCCCGTCTGAAAGCGGCGGGTTTTGACGTCCCCGGGTTCCTTGTCCTGGCCGACGATGCCTTCACCGATCATGGCACAGACTTGGCTGAGACCGTCACCGGCGCGTTGCCAGACGCGTTGGCCGCGCTTGGGCCGGGGCCTTTTGCGGTGCGGTCCTCGGCGCGCGCCGAGGACGGGGCCGAGGCCAGCCATGCCGGACAGTTCGACACCGTTCTGAATGTTCCCGCCTGCGGGATCGCGGCGGCGGCGGCGCAGGTGCGCGCCTCGGGCGAGGCAGAGCATGTCGCGCGCTACCAGGCCGACCGTGGTGTGGGCGATAGCGGCCTTCCGGCGGTCCTGGTGCAGTGCATGATAGCGGCGCGGACAGCCGGGGTTGCCTTTTCCGCCGACCCGGTCAGCGGGCGGCGGGATCTTTGCGTTGTGTCCGCGGTAGAAGGACTGGCCGACGCGCTGGTCGGCGGAGAGGTGGACGGCGAAAGCTGGACCGTCTCACCCGATGGCGTCGTCGATGCGCCGGAGCCGCCCGAGGTCCTGACGCCGCAAGAGGTCACAGAGGTCGCCAGTCTTGCCCGCCGTGCCGAGGCGGCGTTTGGTGCCCCGCAGGACATCGAATGGGCCTACGATGGCGCGCGGCTGCACCTGCTGCAATCCCGTCCGATCACCACCGATCTGCGCCCCGCGCCCAGGCCGGACGCGGCGCTGGTGGTCCTGGACAATTCCAACATCGTCGAGAGCTATCCCGGCCTCGTCAGCCCGCTGACCTACAGTTTTGCCGCCTATTGCTACAACCGCGTCTACCGCGCCTTTGTCCGCCTGCTGGGCCTGTCCGAGGCGCAGATCGCCGAACATGCCGCCGTCTTCGACAACCTGCTGACCCGCATCGACGGGCGGGTCTACTACAACTTGGGAAACTGGTATCGCGCGCTGGCGCTCTTGCCCGCATTCTCGCTCAACCGGGGTTACATGGAAACCATGATGGGCGTCGAGGAACCGCTGCCCGCAGAACTCACGGACAGGCTGGCCCCGGACCCGGCGCGCGGTTGGCAAAAGGTGTCGGCGCTCTTGGCGCTGGGGCGCGTTGCGAGTGGCCTGGTATTCGAAGCCATGCGGCTGGGCCGGACCCGCCGCCATTTCCTGGCGCGGCTGCAATCCGCGCTGGACGAGGGGGCCGACACCGATGGCGCCAACCTGACCCAGCTCGCCGCGCTCTACCGCCGGATCGAAGGCCGGTTGCTGGATCGCTGGGACGCGCCTTTGGTCAACGATTTTCTCTGCATGATGGGGTTCGGCGCCTCGCGTGCGCTGTTGAAACGATGGGCCGGGGAGGCAGGCGAGAGTTTCCACAACGACGTCATGATCGGACAGGGCGGGATTGTCTCGGCTGAACCCGCCCGGCGCATCGCCGCGATGGGCCGCATGGCGCGCGAAACGCCGGGCGCCCAAGAGGCGCTGGGGCAGGGGCGGCCTGCGCTGAGGGATTTTCCCGACCTGGACGCCGCCGTTACTGCCTACCTTGACGAGTTCGGGGATCGCTGCACAGAGGAGCTGAAGCTCGAAAGCCTGCCGCTGTCGGAAGCCCCCGCGCCGCTGCTGGCCGCAATTGCCAATGCCGCCCGCCGGTCCGATGAACCGCAGGCCCGCCGCAGCGCCCCTGACTGGCACAGGCTTTTCCCGGGCCAGCCACTGCGCCGTGCCGTGGCGCGCGCCCTGACAAGCTGGTCTGCCGCCCGCGTGCGCGACCGCGAGAACCTGCGGTTTGAACGCACGCGCATCTTTGCCTTGGCGCGGCGCTGTTTCCTGGCGATGGGGCGCGAGTTCCACGCCCGAGGTCTGCTGGACGCACCGCGCGACGTGCTGTTCCTGACCGTGCCCGAGGTCATGGGCACCATCGAGGGCAATGCGCCGGGCGACGACCTGCGTGCCCTCGCCGTCATGCGCAAGGGTGAGGCAGAGGCCAGCGAGAACCGGCCCGCACCTCCCGAACGGATCGAACTGCGCGGACCCGTGGGCGCCTATCGTCCTGCACCGGTGGCGTCCCCGGAAACCGAGGGTGGCGATGGGCGCACCGGGACGGGCTGTTCCAAGGGCAAGATCACCGGGCGGGCCCGTGTCGTGCGCGATCCGCGCCGCGAAATGCTGGAACCGGGAGAGATCCTGGTGGCGTCGAACACGGATCCGGGATGGATCGCGCTGTTCGCTGGCGCGGCGGCGATCGTCGTGGAACGTGGTTCGCTCTTGTCGCATTCGGCCATCGTTTCGCGCGAGATGGGCATTCCCTGCGTCGTGGGCATCCGTGACGCAACCCGATGGTTGCGGACCGGTGACCTGATCGAGGTGGATGGCGGCACCGGAGAGGTCAGGAAACGCGATGGATGACAGGGGAATCGACCAGCGCGCCTCGTTCGAGGGCATCCGTTATGCCCAGGCCTGGGAGGACGCCGATGTCCTGACACAGGCGATGGGGGACGTGTCAGGAGGCGATCTGGTGGCGGTCTGTTCCTCGGGTGACAATGCGCTGGCGCTGCTTCTGAACGATCCGGCGCGGGTCTTTGCCGTCGATATTTCGCCGGCCCAGATCGAATGCCTGAACCTGCGCCTGGGCGCCTACAAGGCCCTGACCCACGCAGAATTCCTGGAACTGATGGGCGCACGCCACAGCACCCGGCGGGCCATGTTGCTGGCCCGGGCCTTGTCCGATGCGCCGGACCACACGCGCGCCTTCTGGACCGCGCTGACACCGCAGGTCGAGGCTCATGGCGCGGGCGGTTTGGGCAAGTTCGAGGGCTATTTCCGCATGTTTTCGCGCTACCTGCTGCCTTTGGTGCACAGTCGCGCGACCATCGACGCGATTTTCCAGCCCCGTGACCGTGCCGCGCGCGAGGTCTTTTTCGACAGCCGGTTCAACACCTGGCGCTGGCGGCTGTTGGTGCGCGTGTTCTTTTCGCGCGCGGCCATGGGGATGCTGGGCCGCGATCCGGCCTTTTTCGAACATGTCCGGGGCAGCGTGGCAGACCATGTCTTTTCCCGCCTGCGTCACGCGGGCGTCGACACGGACCCGGCGCAGAATCCCTATCTGCACTGGATCATGAAACGCTGCCACGGCACCGCGCTGCCCTTGCCCTGGCGGGCAGAGGCCTATGAGGTCATCCGGTCACGACTGGACCGGATCCAGCCGGTGCAGGGCACGGCAGAAGAGTTGAACCTTGACGGCGTTGCGGGGTTCTACCTGTCCGACATCTTTGAGTACATGTCGCCCGAGCTGGCCGCGCAGGTCTATGGCACCTTTCTGGACATGGCGCGGCCCGGGGCGCGCCTGGTTTACTGGAACATGATGGCGCCGCGCCGCGTGCCGCCCGCGCTGGCCAATCGCGTCACGCCGCTGAACGATCTTGAATCCCGGTTGAAGGCGCAGGACATGGCCTTTTTCTATTCCGATTTCGTGGTCGAAGAGGTCGGATGAGTATCCTCTGGCAATTGGCACTGGCGTTGGGGCTGATCATGGGCCTTCTGGGCATCATGTCGGTCCTGTCGCGCGTGGCGCGCCGGGGCGAATGGCACCCGGAGCTGGCGCGCAAGATCGTGCATGTCCTTGCCTCGGGGCTGGCCATTCCATTGCCCTGGCTGTTCGTGGACGATTGGCCGGTCTGGCTGGTTCTGGGGCTGGCCCTGGTGGCGATGGTGGCCATGCGGACCCCGCTGCTGGCGGGGCCGGGCCGGGCGCTGCATTCGGTCGCGCGCAAGTCCTGGGGCGACGTGCTGCTGGTCGTCTCGGTGGGTCTGTTGTTCCTGCTGCAAGGCGCGCACCCGGTGCTTTATGTCCTGCCGCTCTCCGTGGTTGCGCTTGGCGATGCCGCCGCCGCGCTGGCGGGCAGCGCCTATGGCCGCACCTTCTACCTGACGCCCGATGGCCGCAAGAGCGTCGAGGGCAGCACCATGTTCCTGCTGGTCACGCTGATCCTTTCCATGTTCTGCCTGCTGCTTCTGACCGACATGGGGCGCGGTGAACTGATCCTTGCCGCTTTCTGCATCGCGGTCTTCGCCACGGTGATCGAGGCGGACAGTTGGGCCGGACTGGACAACCTGTTCCTGCCGATGGGCGTCTACCTGTTTCTTGTCAATTTCTACGGCTGGCCGGACACGGGCGGGATGCCGCGGCTGGTGGCGGCGGCCTTGGCCATGCCGCTGGCCTACGGGATCAGCCGGGCTGCCGGAGCCTCGGGGCAGATCGCCCGGATCCACGCGGTGGCATTGTTCATGATCCTTTGCGCCGTGCACGTCTGGAACGCGGTCCTGCCGGGGCTGGTGCTGCTGGGGCACGCGCTGCTTTCTGCCCGGCAAAGAGAAGACGGGACCGATCGGGGCGCGCTGAACGTGGTGACAGGGCTTGCGGCGGTCAGCTTTGCCTTTCTTGCCATCGACGTGCCCTGCGGCGCCAGTGGGATCAGCTTTTATGGCATCGGTTGCGCCGCGATTGCCGCCGGGCTGGTGTCACAGGGCCTTCCGGAAATGACGCGTCCAATTCGTCTGGGCGCGGCATTGGCGGCCTGCGTCACGCTCTGGCTGCTCTGGGTCCTGCTTGGGGACCTGAACGCCGCCAGCATGGCCTGGCACGCGGGGCAGGAGGTGCAGGCGGCGGCACTGATCCTGCTGGCGGGTCTCTTGCCGCAAGTCTGGCCCGGGCTGTTCCAACGTGGCGCGGAAATCCGGATCACCGTGCTTGGGGCGCTGCCTGCGCTGTGTCTTTATGGCGGCAACTGCCTGCTGAACGGGGGAGCGGGGGCATGACGAAACAACTGCGCGAGGGCGCCGGTGCGCGCGCCAACCTGTATCCTGAAGGGCCGGAGTGGGAGGGCGCGCCAACCGCCACCATCGGCGAGTTCAGGTGCGACAGTGCCGAGGCTGGCGCCGCGCTGCTGCGGTCGATCTGCGACGAGGTCAGGGCCAAGGGCAAAAACCGCGTCCTGGGACCGATGAGCGGGGACACCTGGCACAGCTACCGCCTTGTGACCGAAAGCGATGGCACCCCGCCTTTCCTGATGGAACCGCAGAGCGGTCCGCATGACCTCGCGGCCTTTGAGGCCGCCGGTTTCAGCCCGCTCTCGCGCTATGTCTCGGCCCGCGTGGCGCCGGAGGCGGGCATCGGCCCGGCCCCCGTTCCCATTCCCGGCATCAAGATTGCGAATTGGGACGGCAGCGCGGCCGAGGCACATTTCGCCGAGGTTCACGGGCTGTCGACCCGCGCCTTTGCCGGCAACGCCTTTTATCAACCGATCGGGCTGGAGGCCTTCCTGGCGCTCTATACGCCCTTTGTGCCGCTGCTGAAGCCCGAGCTGATCTTTACCGCCCGCGACGAGGATACCGGGGCGCTAGTAGGCTATCTGTTCGGGATTCCGAACTATGGACATGGGGCCAATCCCGACACGGTGATCCTGAAGACCTATGCCAGCCTGCGACACGGGCTGGGTCATCACCTTGCGCATGCCTTTCACGTCGGGGCGCGCGAACTGGGCTATGCGCAGGTGATCCATGCGCTGATACATGAGAACAACGCCTCGGCCGATCGCAGCCGCCGTCACGGCGGAGAGGTCTTTCGCCGCTACGCGCTGATGGGCCGTGTTCTGGATGACTGACCTCGCGCGGCGCTTTTCCCGGGTCGCGGCGGAACAGGGCGACCGTACCGCGCTGATCACTCCGGCAGAGCGCGTCAGCTTTGCCGAACTGGAGCGCCGCGCCAGCGGTTTCGCCGCAACCTGCGCCGCGCGCGGTCTGGGCAAGGGCGACCGGGTGCTGATCGCCATGCCCGTCGGCGTCGATCTATACGTCGCTTTGGCCGGGTGCTGGCGGCTGGGGGCGGTGGCCGTCTTTCCGGAACCGGCGATGGGCCTTCGGGGGCTGCGCCACGCCGTGGCGGTGACAGCGCCGAAAGTTCTTCTGGCCAGCGGTCTCTATCGGCTGATCGGCCTGCTGCCTGCGCTTTGGGGTTGTCCGCGGCTGGCGCCCGCGCGCTCGGACCGGGGGCAGGTGCCGGCGGTGGACCTCACCCCGGACGACCCAGCCCTGATATCCTTTACCTCCGGGTCTACCGGCGCGCCCAAGGCGATCCCGCGCAGCCACGGCTTTCTGACTGCGCAGTTTCAGGCGGTGCGTCAGGTGCTGGCCACCGATCACGCGGAAACCGATCTTGTCGCCTTTCCCGTCTTTGCGCTGGTCAACCTGGCCGAGGGGCGCCCAACTGTGCTGCCCGACTGGAAACTGACCCGTCCCGAAAAGGTCACCCCCAAGGCACTGTCGGGCTGGATCCGGCAGACGGGAGCCACCCGGGCCCTGCTGCCGCCCGCGCTGTGCGCGACATTGGTGGGGGCGGAGATCCCCAAGGCGCTGCACAGCGTCTTTACCGGCGGCGGTCCGGTCAAACCTGCGCTTGTGGACCGTTTGCAGAACGCCGCTCCTGGGCTGCGGGTGGTTTCTGTCTACGGCTCGACAGAGGCAGAGCCGATTGCCGAACTGGACTGGACCGATGTCGGCGCAGAGGATCGCGCCGCGATGGCCGAGGGCGCCGGGCTGCTGACCGGGGCGCCGGTCCCGGGGACGCAGGTGCGCATCGTGGCGGATGAGATCCAGGTGGCCGGCGCACATGTCAACGCGCACTACCTGGACCCGTCGCAGGAAACCGGCACCAAGATCCGCGAGGGCGCGACGGTCTGGCACCGGACCGGCGATGCCGGGCGGCTGGACGGGCAGGGGCGGCTCTGGCTTCTGGGGCGGAGCGATGGGGTTGCGCAGGGGCGCGACGGGCCGCTCTATCCCTTTGCGGTCGAATTGGCCGCCGAAAGCTGGCCCGGCGTTTCCCGCGCCGCCCTGCTTTCCGGCGATGGCGGGCCGCTGCTGGTCTACGAGGGCACGGCGGACCCTGTGGAGTGCGCCGCCAAGGCCCGCGCGCTGGGTCTGGCCGATGCGCGTCGGGTTGAGGCCATCCCGCTGGATCGGCGGCACCGGTCCAAGGTCGACTACACGGAACTGCGCAGGCTGGTGAGCCGCTAGTCATCAGCCGGGCCGGGCACCTCGTCAACCCGGAGGTCGGACCGGTGATGGGCGGCGTGACGCGCGATCTCTTCAAGCGGGGCAAACCAAGCCTCGCCCTGTGTCAGCACGTCCTCCAGCCAGCGTTCCAGGACCTGCCAGCGGGCCAGCCGTCCGGTCAGGAACGGGTGCAGAACCGGCATCCAGAATCCGCCAACCTCGCGCGCGGCCTCGTATTCTTCGACAAAGGCGCGGATGCCGTCCGTGGGCGCGCGCACCGGCATCAGATATCCGATCTCCTCGAAATGGGCAAAGGGCGGCCAGTCATCGTTGCCCCAATGCGGCGGCAATTCGATCAGCTCGCCTGCGGGCGCCCGCAGCAGGTAGGGCATCTCGTCCGCCATGAGCGAACTGTCGTAGAGAAACCCCTCGGCGATCAGCCGGGCGATCACACCGGGCGTCGCGTTGTAGACCGGGGCGCGATAGCCGCGCGGTTTCATCCCTGTCAGACGCTGGTGGACCTCCATCGCGCGCCCGAACAATTCGGCCTCGCGCGCGTCGGAATGCCCCATCGGGTCTTCGTGCCGCCAAGAGTGATGCCCGATCTCATGGCCGTCCTTCAGGATCATTTCGACTGTTGCGGGGTATGTTTCCATCACCCATGCCGGGATGAAGAAGGTCTGCCGCAGACCCAGTCGCCGGTAGGTGTCCAAGATGCGGGGCACGGCAACGGTCGGCCCGTAGCGACCCATGCTGACCGGCGCCAGCCGCAGGTGCCCGTCGTCGGGGCGGGCGTTGCGGATCAGGCTGTCGGCGTCGATGTCAAAGGTGATCGCCGCGGCAAGGCGCTTGCCATCGGGCCAGGGCAGGGGGTGCAACAACATGTCGGGTCCTTTTTGCGCGCAGCCTGCGACCGGCCCGGGCGGCGGATCAAGGGGCAGGGCTGCGCCCGGCGGTGGGAAAGGTGCGTGGCGGGGCGTAGCGGGCGAAACTGCCCAGCGATTGCGCATTGCAGTCCGCCTGCCAAGAGGTGCCGGGCAGCACCGCGCTGGTCACGCTGTAGATCTCGCGGAAGCCGGCGGTTCTGTCGTTTTCTTCGACGGCAATGGCGACAAGGCCAGCGATCACGCCCTGTTGCCGTTCGACCAGGCGGATCGCGCCGTCCATCGTGCCTCCGGTCTCGATCCATTGATCGACCAGCAGGACCCGCGTGCCACGCGCGAATGCGGGGGTACGCATCTCCATGTTCTGGGTGCGGCCCGAATAGTTGCCGTAGCTGACGCTGTCGGTTTCGACGCAGAGCTTGCCCGCCTTTCGGATCGGAAGAAAGCCGCGCCCCAGCCGCGCCGCCAGCGCCGCGCCCAGCACAAAGCCCATCGCGTCCAGCCCTGCCACCACGTCGATCTGTCCCGGATCCAGGTCGGCGCAGAGATCGTCCAGAAGATCGCCGAAGGCCTTGGAGTTGATGTAGATCGAGGTTGGGTCCAGCCAGGCAAACTGTGGCCCCTTGGTATTGGGGGACATCAGCGAGAGATACCACCGGTTGTCGCGGGGGCCTTGGGAATGGGTCATGAGCTTGCTCCGTGGATGCGGGTGACAGAGAGCAGCGCCGCGAGGCGCGCCGGGTCGATGTTGTAGAAATCGCCCGGCAGGTTGATGCCGGTGGCGACAAGGAAGCAGTTCACCGCAGCGCGGTAGCGAGGGGCGTTGTCCGGCGTGATGCCGGAGGCCAGCGCCAAGGGGGCAGTTCCCAGCACGCTGCGGAAGGTCTGGATCTTGGACAGGTCGGCCTCTTGCCCGGTGGCGATGCCGGAGGTGGTCACCACGTCCATGTAGCGCGCGGCGATCCGGGCGGCGGTGGCATGCATCTCCGGTGGCACCGGGCGCTGTTTCTTGAAGGCGACGCCGCCGAAATACAGGCCTTTCCAGCCACTGTCGGCGCGGATGCGGGCGATGCGCGCGGCCGCTGCCTGATCCTGCGCGGTTTCGTCGATCCGCGCATCGTCTGCCCAGTAGGCCTGAAACTCGGCACCCTCGCGCGCGAGTTGCGCCAGCGCTGGAAATGCCAGGTCGCCGGGTTGGTCCAGGAAGTTGACGCCCAGCCAGGCCCCGGGGCGCGCGGCCCTGATCTGCCTGAGGATTGGCAGAAAGGGCGCCATCGGGAAATCATGGTTGATCAGAAAGACCCCGGGACAGCCCGCGTTCAGTGCAATGTCGATGTTCGCCAGCGCCTGGTCACGGTCCAGGACGTGGATGACGGGGGTCACGATGGGGCCCGGTCCGGTTAGCAACTGTCTAAAATCTGGGCAGGTCATGCCATCATCTCCCGTATTTCAGACAGAAGCTATGAAACCGCCCGGCATATGAAAAATCTATAATCCTAATGTCTGCATAAGGTTGGCCTATGTGCGCATGGCCACCAACATCCCGACCGACCTTCTTCGCAGTTTCGTCACCGTCGTCGACCTTGGCGGCTTTACCCGGGCTGCGCAGGCGCTGGGGCGAACTCAACCCGCCATCAGCCTGCAGATCCGGCGGCTGGAGGAGCTTTTGCAGACCAAGTTGATCCGTACCGCCGGACGGCAGTTTGCGCTGACGGATGCGGGCGTGGCGCTGGGACCCTATGCGCGCCAGATGCTGCGGCTGAACGACGATATCGTGGCGCATTTCGGAGATCGGTCGCTGTCGGGGCGCATCCGTGTCGGCGTGCCGACGGACTTCGCTCATAGCTTTCTGTTGGAGGCGATTGCGGATTTTGCGGTGACACATCCCGAGGTCAACATCGAGATCGAAAGCCTGTTGTCCAGCGGACTGCGCACGGCACTTGCCGCCGATACGTTGGATATCACCGTGGCCGTGGTGCCCGAGGGCGATGTGTCCTACCTCGTCGAAAGCGCGCTGGTCGACCCCTTTTGGGCGGTCAAGGACAGTTTCCACCCGGACCTCAGGGCGCCCTTGCCGATCCTCTGTCACCCGGAGCCCTGCGAATATGCCAGCCGGATGCGCGATGCGCTGCGTCTTGCCGGGCGCAGCTGGCGCACGGTGCTGCTGTCCCGGGACGTGGCCGGTTTGCAGACGGCGGTGCGCGCCGGGCTGGGGGCTACGGCACTGACCCCCGCGACATTGCTGCCGGGGATGCGGGTCGGCCGCCCGGACGAGGGTTTTCCCCAGTTGGCGCCCCTGCGCATCGGTCTGTTCTACAAACATGCGGCGCTCAGCGGGGCCGGGCACGGGCTGGCGCAGCACCTGCTTGAACATATCCAGGGATCGCGATCAGCGGCCAAAACATAAGCACTCCTAATGCGACCATACCAACTGGAAATTTCCCAGTTGGTCCAATCTGCTCATAGGCTGTGCACCAGATCGCTTTGGCCGCAGTTTCGCGGATCGGGCGGCGGACAACAGACCAGACCGACACGGAGGTTCCATGACCAGATCGACCTTTACCCTTTCGCGGCGGCGCCTCCTTGCCGGGGCAGCGGGTGCCGCACTGACGACGCCGATGATCAACCGCGCCTGGGCCGCGGACCCGGTGCAGATCAACATGCTGGCCTGGTACGGCCATGCCGAGCCGGACATCGTGGCCGAGTTCGAGGCCGCCAACAACGTCAAGTTCGTGCCGAAATACTATGCGGGTGGCGACAATATGCTGGGCCTGATCGCCCAGTCGCCTCCGGGTACATATGACCTGATCCTGTCGGATGCCGAGTTCGTGCAACAGTTGAACATGGCCGGATACATCGAGGAAATGGACCCCAGCCTATACCCTTTCGACGATTTCTGGCCAGAATACCAGAAGTTCCCAGGCCACTGGACCGACGACCAGCTTTGGTCGGTGATGGTGCGGTTCGGCCTGCTGGGAGTGTCCTACAACTCGGACGTTATGACCCGCGAAGAGGCGATGAGCTACAACGCCTTCTGGAATCCCAAGATCACCGGCAAGCTGGGCCATTTCGACTGGCACTTGCCGTCGCTCGGCCAGATCTCGCTGTTGAACGGCAACCGCGACCCGTCGCCCTTCGACATTTCCGAGGACGCCTGGGAGGCGGTCATGGAAAAGACGCTGAGCCTGAAACCGCAGGTCGGCGGCTACTTCGATTACGGCGGCACCTTTGCCAGCCTCAAGAACGGCGAGATGCTGGCGATGGCGGGCATCGGCGACTGGATCACCGGTGTTCTGCAAAAGGACGGTGCGCCAGTGGCGAGCGTGATCCCCGAAGAGGGCGGCATCCAGTGGACCGAGAGCTATTCCATCGGCAAGGGCACGACCAAGCACGAGATCATCAACAAGTTCATCAACTACATGCTGAGCCCCGAGGGCCAGGTGAAGTCGATCAAGATGGCCGCCTACCCGGGTCTTTCGCCGCTGAAATCCGGCTGGAAGGCCATCCAGAAGGCAGATCCGGCCGAGGCCAAACGCTCGGGCCTGATCGAAGGGGATGACCAGTCGCCGATCAAGCTGCTGTCCGAGGGCCGGCTCTTCTTCCGCGACATCCCGCGGCAGCAGGACCTCGAGGACTGGAACGATTTCTGGTCCGAGTACAAGACCGCCTGAGCGCAGGCATCGCGCCCCGGCCCTGTGCCGGGGCCTCTTTCCCTCCGGTTCCCCGATCATGTCCAAACGCTTTGAAGCCTATCCCTATGTCTGGCGCCTGCCGCTGCTGATCTGGCAAGGGCTGTTCTTTGTCGGGCCGCTGATCCTGATGGTTGTCATGTCCTTCTGGCTGGTGCGCAACTACCGGATGGAGCCGGACTTCGTTCTCAAGAACTGGGACCGGATGCTGGGGCGCGACTATTTCTGGAACGCCTATTGGGTCACGCTCTGGCGCGCGACGCTGGCCGGTGTGCTGGCCAGCCTGATCGCCTTCCCGGCCTCCTATGCGCTGGCCTTTCGCGTGTCTGAAACCACCCGCCGCTGGGCGATCTTCTTCCTCATCGTGCCTTTCTTCACCTCCTACCTTGTGCGGGTCTACGCTTGGCAGGTGCTGCTGGCCGAAAGCGGGCCGATCAACGCCGTTCTGGGCTTTGGCGGGCTGGGGCCCTTCACCATGCTGAACTCCGGCTTTGGCGCGATGGTGGGCTACATGACCCTTGTCCTGCCGCTGGTCGTCATCCTGCAGACCTTCAGCCTCGCCGCCATCGACCGCAACCTGATCGAGGCCGCCTGGAACCTGGGCGCGTCGCCGCGAGAAACCTTGTTCCAGGTGATCCTGCCCGCGGCGCGGATTGGCCTCATCCTAGGTGCCACCTTTGCCTTCATCCTGTCATTTGGCGATTTCGTCAGTCCGTTTTACCTTGGGGGGTCAAAGCCACCGACACTCTCGATCCTGATCATCGACACCACCAAGTCCGGCCAGCAGTGGCCACGCGCCGCCGTCGTTGCCATCATGATGATCGCGACGCTGTTCGTTGCGGCCTTTGCTGCCGTCGGCGCGGCCTACGGACGGAGGAAATGATGCGTCCCTCGGACATCGCCTTTCGCCTTTACCTCGTGGCACTGTTTACCTTCGTCTTCCTGCCGATCCTGACCAGCATGGTCTTTTCGCTGAACTCCGATCGCTTTCCCACTGTTCCGTTGGGCGAGGTCACGACCCATTGGTACGAAACCGCCTTTTCCCGGCCCGAGGTCTGGACCGCCTTCGGCAACTCGCTGATCGTGGCCGTCTGCGCCGCCGCGCTGTCCACCACGCTGGGCTTTGTCACCGCCTACACGGATTTCCGCTACGGGTTCCGGTTCAAACCCGCCTACCTGGCACTGGCCCTGCTGCCGCCGACCATCCCGCTGGTCATCATGGGACTGGCGATGCTGGCCTGGCTGGGACGGTTGGGGATCTCCGGCACGTTGCCCGGCATCATCGTGGCCCATACGGTCATGGGCGCGCCCTTTGCGATGGCGATCCTCCGGCTCAGGCTCAGCCAGATGGACCCCGCGCTGGAGGCGGCTGCCTGGAACCTTGGGGCCTCGCAGTGGCGGGCCATGCGGGCCGTGGTCATTCCCTTCTGCCTGCCGGCGCTGATCTCGGCCTATTGTCTGACCGCCGCCGTCAGCTTTGACGAATTCATCGTGGCCTGGTTCGTCTCGGGCCTGAACAAGACGGTGCCGGTGATGATCCTCGAAATCCTTCAGGGCAACGTCGATCCCCAGATAAACGCCATCGGCACGGTCGTCTTCCTGACCTCGATGGCTCTGGTGATCATCGCCCAGCTCCTGATCCTGCGAAAGACCAATGCATGACTGACACGGATCCGCTTGTCCGCTTTTCGGGCGTCCGCAAGACCTATGGCACCTTCGAGGCGGTCAAGCACCTCGACCTCGACATCGGGCGGGGTGAATTCGTCGCCATCATGGGGCCCTCGGGCTGCGGCAAGACGACGACACTGCGGATGCTGGCCGGGCTGGAAGAGCCGACAGCGGGTGCGATCACCATCGACGGCCGAGTCATGAACGAGGTCTCTGCCCATGATCGCGACACCCCGCTGGTCTGGCAGTCTCTCGCGCTGTTTCCCTTTCTGAACGTCAAGGAAAACGTCGAATTCGGGCTAAGGATGCGCGGCGTGCCCAAGGCCGACAGGCACGGGCGGGCGATGCTCTGGCTCGAACGCCTCGGGCTCAAGGGGTTCGAAACGCGCCGCATCGACCAGCTTTCCGGCGGCCAGCGCCAGCGCGTGGCCCTGGCGCGGTCGCTGGTGACGGAACCCCGGATGCTGCTGCTGGATGAGCCGCTCTCGGCGCTCGACGCGCATCTGGTGATCCGCATGCAGGGCGTTCTGACCCGGTTGCAAAAGGAACTGGGCATCACCTTCGTCTATGTGACGCATTCCCAGTCCGAGGCATTCGCAATGGCGGATCGCGTGGTCATCATGGGGCACGGAGAGATTGCCCAGATCGGAAAACCGCAAGAGATCTTCCGCGCTCCAAGAAACCGCTTTGTCGCGGAATTCGTCGGTCGCAACAATATCCTGCCCAGTGGCACGCCGGATCAGGAACTGGTGGTGGCCGCAGACCGGATGCAGGTCAGCTCCAGCGATCCGGGAGAGGGCGCACTGGCGGCGGAATTCCTGTCGGAAGAATTCGCAGGCACCGGGATCATCTGCTATTTCGAAGGTCCGGAGGGCGTGGAACTCAAGGCGCAGGTCACCGAGGACCAGCTTGCCGACCTTTCCCCCGAACCGGGCCAGCGGTTCTGGTTGAACTGGGCGCCCGGCGCGGCGCATGTGATGGCCAGGACATGAACCCGGAACATGAACAGGGGACAGGGCGCATGAACATCGACATCCTGGTGAAGGGCGGGTTGCTCGCAGATGGGACCCAGGCCGATATCGCCATTTCGGACGGCCTCATCACGGCGGTGGAGCCGGGCATCACCGCAGAGGCGGGCGAGGTGATCGACGCCGGCGGCAAGCTGGTTTCGCAACCTTTCATCGACTGTCACTTTCACATGGACGCGACGCTCAGCTACGGGCGCCCGCGGGTCAATGCCTCGGGCACCCTGCTCGAAGGCATCGCGCTTTGGGGAGAGTTGAAACAGCAGCAAAGGCGCGAGGATATCGTCGCACGCGCGCTAAACTATTGCCGCCAGGCGGTGGGAAAGGGCGTTTTGGCGATCCGCAGCCATGTCGACGTGACCGATCCGAATTTCCGCACGGTCGAGGCGCTGCTGGAAGTGCGCGAGGCGGTGCGGGAGGTGCTTGACCTCCAGCTTGTCGCCTTCCCGCAGGACGGCTGGTACAGGGCGCAGGGCGCCGAAAAGCAGGTGATCCGCGCGCTGGATGCAGGTGTCGACGTGGTCGGCGGCATCCCGCATTTCGAACGAACGATGGCGGATGGAGCGGCTGCGGTCCGTGCGGCCTGTGAACTGGCGGCGGAACGGGGCCTGCGCGTGGACCTGCACTGCGACGAAAGCGACGATCCCCTCAGCCGCCACATCGAGACCCTGGCCGCCGAGACGATCCGCTGCGGTCTGCAGGGCCGCGTGGCGGGCTCTCACCTGACCTCGATGCATTCGATGGACAATTACTACGTCTCGAAACTCCTGCCACTGATCGCCGAGGCGCAGGTGGCGGCCATCCCAAATCCCTTGATCAACATCACCCTGCAGGGACGAATGGATACCTATCCGAAACGGCGAGGATTGACCCGTGTGCCGGAACTGCGCGCTGCGGGCGTCACGGTGGCCTTTGGCCAGGACTGCGTGCGCGACCCCTGGTATCCGCTGGGCTCGGGCGACATGCTGGACGTGGCGCACATGGGGCTTCACGTAGCGCTGATGACGGCACCCGAGCAGATGCGCACCGCTTTCCAAATGGTGACGGAAGACCCGGCGACGATCATGGGTCTGGACCTCGGCCTCGCGCCCGGAAAACGCGCCAGCCTCGTGGTTCTGGACGCGCCTGACCCGATCGAGGCATTGCGCCTGCGCCCCGCGCGCCTCGCTGTCATCTCGAACGGCCGCGTCGTGGCCCGCACGGACCCGGCCCAAACCGCACTTTCGGCGGGGTTCTAACCTCTCCTTTTTCCCCTGGAGAAACCTGCCGCCGCCATTTGTGCGCAACCTTATGCGGACTTGGCACAGGCCCTTTATCTTTGGGCCGAAAATACCTCTGGGCGGGCGGGGGGCAAAGCCCCCCGGCGGTCGCCGCGCGCCAGCGCGGCGAAACACCTATTGAAAGAGGCTCAGGCCATCAGATGTTCCCGCGCCGCCGCCCGGATCATGTCGGCCGCCTTCTCGGCAATCATGATCGTGGGGGAGTTGGTGTTGCCTGAGGTAATGCGGGGCATGACTGAGGCATCGACCACCCGTAGCCCGCCGATGCCGTTCACCTTGAGGTCGGGTCCCACCACTGCTGCAGGGTCGGTGCCCATGCGCGCCGTGCCCACGGGGTGAAAGATGGTCGAGGCGATCTGCCCGGCGCCTGCGGCCAGGTCTGCATCGCTCTGATAGCCGGGCCCCGGCTTGAATTCCTCGGGACGGTATTTTGCCAGCGCATCCTGTTCCATGATCCGCCGCGTCAGCCGGATCGCCCGCGCCGCCACGATCCGGTCGCCCTCGGTCGAGAGGTAATTCGGCTGGATCTCGGGATGCGCCATCGGATCCGGTGAGGTGATGCGCACATGGCCCCGGCTTTCGGGCCGAAGGTGGCAGACGCTGGCAGTGATCGCGTCGAACTCATGCGGAGGCTGTCCGAAAGCCTCCAGCGTCACCGGTTGGACGTGGTATTCCAGGTCGGGGGTCGCAACCTCGTCCGAGGAATAGGCAAAGGCCCCAAGCTGGCTGGGCGCCATCGACATTGGCCCAGTGCGCCGCGCCAGGTATTCCAACCCGATTTTCGCCTTTCCCCAGAGCGACGAAGTCATGCTGTTCAATGTCTTTGCGCCAGAGACCTTGTAAGCACAGCGGATCTGCAAGTGGTCCTGCAGGTTGGCGCCGACTGCGGGCTGATCCAGGACGGTCTCGATCCCCTGTTCCTGCAACAGGGAACCGGCCCCGATCCCCGAGAGCTGCAGGATCTGCACCGACCCGATCGACCCCGCAGACAGGATGACTTCGCGCCTTGCATGTACCTGCATCGGGGCATTCTGGCGCCGGAACCGCAGGCCGGTCGCCCGACGCCCGTCAAAGAGCAGCCGCTCTGCCTGGGCATGGGTCATGACATCCAGGTTGGCCCGCTGCCGTGCCGGTTTCAGGAACCCCTTGGCCGTGCTCCACCGCCAGCCCTTGCGCTGGTTGACCTTGAAGTAACCGACGCCGAAATTGTCGCCCCGGTTGAAATCATCACTCTCGGGCAAGCCCGCCTGGACCGCCGCCGCCTTCCAGGCGTCAAGGATCTCCCAGCGCAGGCGCGGCTCTTCGACCCGCCATTCGCCGCCGGTGCCGTGCATCTCGTCGGCGCCGCCGTAATAGTCCTCTGACTTGAGAAAGTAGGGCAGAACGTCGTCCCAGCCCCAGCCGGTCAGCCCCATCTGCCGCCAGCCGTCGTAATCCGCCGCCTGTCCGCGCAGGTAGAGCATCCCGTTGATCGAGGAACAGCCGCCCAGCACCTTGCCGCGCGGATAGAGCAACGTTCGCCCGTGCAGGCCGTCGCAGGCGGCGGTCTTGTACCCCCAGTCGGTGCGCGGATTGCCGATGCAGTACAGGTAGCCGACCGGGATGTGGATCCAGTGGTAATTGTCGCTGCCGCCCGCTTCCAGCAGCAGAACGCGGGTGTCTGGGTCCTCGGAAAGGCGGTTTGCCAGCACGCAGCCTGCGCTGCCCGCGCCGACGATGACATAGTCATAGGTTCCAAGTTCCTGCAAAGTCGCCTCCCTCCGGTCCGGGGCAGTATGGGTTCTGGCGGTACGGTGGCGCAATCTGCAAAAACGAACGGTGAATGCCTGTTTCCGTTCAATGTCTCGCTCGGTATCTTGCTCCGAAAGGAGGGCCCCGGCATGAGCGCACCCCTCGACTGGGCCGATGTTCGCTATTTCCTGGAAACCGCCCGGGCCGGACGCTTCAGCGGCGCCGCACGTCGGCTGGGCGTCAGTCATACCACGGTCGCCCGCCGGGTCGCGCGGCTGGAAGAGGCCCTGCGCAACCGCCTGCTGGAGCCGGCAGCGGGCGGTCTGGTTCCGACAGAGGCGGGCGCTGCCCTGATCCCGCTGGCGGAACGGATGGAGTCACAAGCGGCGCAGATCCTCGACCGCCTGCAGCGGCCCGGCGCCTTGACCGGGCGGGTCCGGATCGGGGCGCCCGACGGATTCGGCAACGCGGTGCTGTCGCGGATGCTGCCCGGTCTCTTGCGGCTGGAACCGGAACTGGAGATTGAGCTGGTCCCGGTGCCCGCCGCGCACAAGCTGTGGAACCGCGAGGTCGACATTGCCATCAGTCTTGATCGCCCGCAAACCGGGCGGCTTGTGATGCAGAAACTGACCGACTACGAGCTGCGGCTCTATGCGTCGCGTGCTTTCCTGAAGGCGCATGGCTGCCCGCAAGACCGCGATGCCCTCGGACGATTGCCGCTGGTCGGGTACATTGACGAGTTGCTCTATACCGAGGCACTGGATTTCAATCGTCTGGTGCATCCGGGCGCGCGGACGGTTTACAAGGCCGCCACCGTCCAGGCCCAGCTTGAAGCAGTGCAAAGCGGGGTCGGGCTGGGCGTGCTGCCCTGTTTCATGGCGCGCGAGACGGCGCTGGTCCCGGTCCTGCCGGACCAGATCCGATTTACCCGCGCGTATTGGTTGCTTCATGCCGAAGACGATCGCGAATTCTCGCGCATTCGCAGGGTGATCGATTTCCTGCGCGAAGAGACACATGCGCTGGCAGATGTGTTCCGGTACGACACTCAGTCCGGGGGGTGATGCCAGGTGATTGCAACCGGATGCGGCAAGAGACCGGCAAACCAGGCGTCCAGTTCCATGCGCAATTGATCCATCAACGCGGCCCGGTCGGGGCGATCGATGATCCAGACGAAGCCGTGGGCCGCGCCCGGCGGTCGATCTTTGGGAAGGGGCAGGCACATCCGGTGGAAACGTGGTGAGCATCGCGCACGATCCATGCAAAGGAGCGCCCTTGGGAAATTTCCCGGTCATGCGAGGCGCGGTCGTGCAGGTTCTCCTGTAGGGTCAGTCGCCGAACACGCCTTTCAGCACAGGTGCCGATCCGGTGACGGCTGTGAAATCCTCCTCGACCTCTGCCGGGGGCAGCGGTGTCAGGACAAAGTTGGGGAGTTATGCGCTGCGGGGCAGGGGGCCGCCGTCGAAATCCGGGTGTCTCATACCGGGCTCATGTGCCGGGCTCTTTCGCCTCTCGCATGAAAGGGTTTTCGTCCGGAACCTCGAAATCCAGTACCAGCTCGCCCTTTTCGCGTGCGTCCGCCATGTAGCGAAACGCGTTCACGGACATGCGCATCAGATGATCGCCGGCTTTCATCGGCGGATATTTCTCCATGACCTCGGGGGTGCGGAACTTTTCCAGCGGTTCGACCACCGCATGGTAGTCCAGACCAAAGAACAGCGGGAAGGAATACCTTTCTTCGCCAAGGTTGGCGACGCGGTGCTGGGTGGACTTGAACTGTCCGCCGGACCATGTCTCGAAGATGTCGCCGATGTTGACCACGAAACACCCCGGGATCGGCGGCGCTTCGATCCAGACATCCTCGGCGTTCATCACCTGCAGGCCCGGGGCGCCGGTCATCAGGATGGTGAAACACTCGAAATCCGAATGGGCCGCGATGCCGACCAGGTCCTTGGTCGCGGGCATCTCGTTCGGCACATAGCGCAGGAGACGCAACTGCGAGGTGGGATAGGTGATGTGCCGGGTCAGTTCCTCGGTCTCGACCCCCAGTTCCATCGCCAGCGCGTCCAGCAGGCGCAGGCCAAGGCCGAAGGCCTGATCGTAATAGGTTGAAATCGTGTCTTTCCAACCGGGAATGTCAGGCCAGACGTTCGGACCGGTCATGCGCCAACCGGCAAGATGATCGGGGTGATCCGCGGGCGCCTCGTAGGACATGTCCCAGGCTTCGTTGAAGTTGATCGACTTGGGGAAGTCGGCGCCGTTTTCCTCGAAGGGGACGTAGCCGCGGTGGTGGGTGGTAAAGCCCGACCAGTACTTCATCTTGAAATTTCGCGGCTTCTCGTGAAATTCCTTCGATGCGGCAAAGACCGCGTCGATCAGGTCCTGCGAGATCCCGTGCCCGGTGATGTAGAAGAAGCCCGAGGTGCGTGCCGCATTCCCCAGTTCGGCGGCGACCTTTGCCTTGTCCGCCGCGTCCCCCGTGAACAACCCCGACAGATCGACGACGGGCAGCGTCGCATCCTCAACGGTCAGGGCCTTCTGGTCGTCCGATATCGTGCTGCGCGCCATGCGTCGTCTCCCGAGTCGTTTGCCTGTTCTCAGGCTGGCTCGAAACGACGAAGCGGGTCTCTGCGGCGATTAAGAATGCCGCCGGATTGGCGCCCTTTGCCTTCAATTTGATCAATTGCCGGGGCCGCTGGTCCTTTCGCGGTCGCTTTCTTTGACCGTTCACCGGTCTGCGCGCGCTCATGGGATCATGATGGGGCCGCCAGCGTCGATGCGGCGGAAGGCGCGGCCGGGGAATGAGGAAGTTCACCATGACCAAGTTCAACAGACGTACCTTGCTCCAGACCGGGGTTGCAGGTTTCGCCGCCTCCAGCGTGCTGGGCACGCCGCTGATCGCTCAGACACGCAGCCTGAAGATCGGCAGCTATGGCGGCTACTTCGAGGACAGCTTCAAGGAATTCGTCTATCCCGCCTTTACCGATGCCACCGGCATCGCGGTGGAAAGCGTGACCCAGCCCAACTCGACCGACTGGCTGGTGACGATGCAGCAGGCAACGGCCGCCGGCAGCGTGCCCGCCGACCTTTCGCTTTATGCCCGCGACACGCTGATCAAGGCCAGCCGCATCGGCGGGCTTCTGAAACCGCTGAACCTGTCGGCCATGCCGGCGGCGGGCAACCTCGATCCCTATTTCGTCTTCGAGTCCCCCGAGGGCGCGCTGGGGGTCGGGGCAATGTCCTGGTTCACGGCAATGGTCATCAACCCGGGCCAGGTCGAGGCGCCTGCCAGCTGGGCCGAGTTCTGGGACAGCTCAATCTACGAGGCATCGCTGGGCCTGTCGCGCAACTACAATTCGCAGTTCCTGGACATCGTCGCGGCGACCTTCTTCGACGGCGAAGCGACCTTCAAGACCGATGAGGGCATTCTCGCGCTGATCGAGAAGGCGGCCGAGATCAAGCCGAATGTCGCGCTGTGGTGGTCGGCGGAAAGCCAGATGGAACAGTCGATGAAGAACGGCGACGTGATCGGCGGGCAGTATTACCTGGATGTGGCCAACCTGATGGCCGCCGACGGTTTCCCGATCAAGCCGGTCTTTCCCAAGGAAGGCAACCCGCAGGACTATGGGTCGTGGTGCCTGTCGTCGCTGTCGGACAAGGCGGACGAGGCGGCGGAGTTCATCAATTTCTCGTCCGATCCGGCGACACAGGCCTTGATGAGCCGCAAGATCGGCACTGCGCCCCTGCTGGACCAGTCCAAGACCGACCTGACGGACGAGGAGTTCGCCTTTGTCTCTGGCACGCCGTCGATCCGGCCCGCCTACGAGGCCTACCTGGACAAGGAGACCTTCATCAAGGAGAGTTGGGACAAGATGCTGGCAGGGGCATAGGCGCCCATGTCCGGCCTTGTTCTAAAGGGCATCTCGAAGAGCTTCGGCGGCACCCGTGCCGTCGAGCAGGTCAATCTCACCTTCGCCGAAGGGCAGCTGACGGCGCTGTTGGGGCCGTCCGGCTGCGGCAAGACCACGCTTTTGCGGATGATCGCGGGGCTCGAGGCGCCGTCATCCGGCGCGTTGCTCTTGGGGGCGCGGAATATCACCGACCTGCCGGCGCACAGGCGCAAGTTCGGCATGGTTTTCCAGAACTTTGCCCTGTTTCCGCACCTCAGTGTGCGCGAAAACGTGGCCTACTCGCTCAGCATTTCCGGGGTGGGCAGGTCGGAGGCGGCTGAGCGGGCGAACCGTTTGCTGGATCTCGTGCAGCTGTCGGCCTTTGGCGACCGGCGCATCGGGGCGCTTTCGGGTGGCCAGCGGCAACGCGTGGCCATCGCGCGGGCGCTGGCGCAGGAACCGGAGGTCTTTCTTCTGGACGAGCCGATGTCTGCGCTCGACGCCAAGCTGCGCGAGGAAATGCAGGTTGAACTGCGACTGCTGCAACAGCGCCTTGGCATCACCACCGTCGTCGTCACCCATGACCAGCGCGAAGCGATGACGATGGCCGACAGCATCGTCGTCATGTCGAATGGACGTGTCGAACAGGTCGGCAGCCCGCAGGACATCTATCACCGCCCCGAAAACGCCTTTGTCGCGGATTTCATCGGCAAGGCCAACTTCTTTGATGGCGTGACCGAGGCCGGGGGGATCCGTATCGGGGCCACGCATCTCTCCGCCAAGCCGAATTTCGTCAATGGTTCGCCGGTGCGAGTGGCGATCCGTCCGGAACGCGCATGCCTGGACGATGATCCGGGCGAAAACCGGATGCCCGCGAAGGTGACATTCGTGCGCGATCTCGGTCCGGTGAGAGAATATCATCTTGAAACGGCTTTCGGCCCCATGGTGGTCGAATACGCCCTGGGCGAAGGCGGCAAGACCCTAGTCATCGGGGACCGGACCGAGGTGCGCCTGCCGCCCGAGGCGCTGCATGTCTTCCCCGATCCGCAGGCCGCGGTGGCCGCCGAATGACAGCGGTAGAGCGGATCGCGGCCGATACGGCAGACCGCCCTGCGCGCGAGCGTCTGACGCCGCGCCGCATCCTGCCCTGGCTTCTAAGCGCGGTGATCGGGGTGCTTTGCGTCGTGCCCTTCCTGCTGGTCATCGCGATTAGTTTCGGCCGCAAGATCGAGGGGGCCGCCTGGGTCTGGGACTTCACGCTCGAGAACTACGAGCGGTTTTTCGTCGGCGCGCTCTGGCCGGACGAGGTGACGTTTCTCTACCTCCAACAACTTGGGTTCAGCTTTTGGTACGCGGTGGTCGCCTCTCTGCTGGCGGTGATGACGGCACTGCCCTTTACGCTGCTTCTGACAGGGCTGTCGCGCAGGGCACAGGCGGCCTGGCTGGTCTTCATCCTGTCGTCGCTCTCGCTCTCCGAGGTCTTCATCGTCATGGGCTGGGACATCCTGCTGTCCAACAACTCGGGCCTGCCGGCGCTGTTCAAGTCCACTGGGCTGACCCAGTGGTTGAAGGACGTTGGCTGGTTCCAGACCTTGCGCGACTGGGGCCTGGCCAGCCCGCGCAACGTCAAATTCAAGACCTCGCAGTTCGCGACCATTCTGACCATGAGCTACCTCGTCTGGCCCTACGCGGTCATCCTTCTCTTCCCGGCGCTGTCGCGCCTCGACCGGTCGCAGAGTGAAGCGGCGCGAACGATGGGGGCAGGGGGATGGACCGTCGCGCGCACGGTGATCCTGCCGGCGATCCGGCTGCCGCTTTTCGGCTCGACCTTGCTTCTGTTTGTCTTCCTGCTGGGCACCTATGTCGCCGTGACGGTGTTCGCCGCGCCGGCACAGCACACGACGGCGGTGGCAATCTATACCAACATCCGCGGTGCCAATCTCAACGCGCCCTTCGGGGCGACGCAGGCGGTGATCCTGTTGATCTCGGCCGGGGTCTGCCTGGGCCTCGGCCACCGGTTGAACCGATGGGCGGAGGCGCGGTGATGCGTGTCCTGGGACCTCTCTACATGGCATTCTGCGCGGTCCTGCTGGCGCTGCCGATTGCCGTGGTCTGCGGCGCCGCGTTGAACGGTGGTCGCAGCATGTTCTTTCCTCCGCGCGACCCCACGCTGGCGCGGTTCGGCGAGTTCTTTGTCTCCGAGCCAGTCTGGACGCAGGCCCTTCTGAACTCTGTCGTCGTCGCGGTCGGGGCGGCCACCTTGGCGGTGCTGCTGGCCTGGCCGGTGGCTTACCTGCTGTGGTCGACAGGTTCGAAACTGTCGCGCACGCTGGCGGCGCTTGGGTCCATGCCCTTTGCCGTGCCGCCCATCGTCTTTGGCGTGGGGTTGGGGTTCTTCTGGGGTTTCCTGGGCGGGCTGGGCACGATCTGGGCCGGTGTCGTCAGCCACGCGGTCCTGCTGATGGCGCTGCCGCTGGTCACGATCTCGATCGGGTTGCAAAGCATCGACCGGTCGCACCTCGACGCCGCCGCAACGATGGGGGCCACGGAATCCGTGACCTTCCGAACCGTGATCCTGCCGCAGACGATCCCCTATACGATCTCCGGTTTCTTCTTCGTGCTCGTGCTTTCGTTCAACGAGTTCATCGTCATGTTCTTCGTCTCGGCCTCGGGGTTTGCCACCGTGACGTTGCAGATCTTCAACTCGCTGAGGAACGGCTACACGCCGACAATGGCCGTCGCGGCGATCACCTTCATCGGTGTGTCCGTCCTTGTCTTTTCCGCCGTCGCCCGATGGGGCGACCTTCCGCGCCTGATGGGCGCGGATCAATCCCGCAACTGAAGGAGAGCGTCATGGCCCGTCAGCCCACCATCGTCGGAAACCCGGTTCTTCTGGTGATCGACATCCAGAAGAGCGCCTTCATGGAGGTCAAGGCCGGCATCCCCGTGATGCCCGGATACCGAGAGAACATGCAGCGCGCCCGCAGCGTCGTGGATGCCGCCCATGACGCGGGCATCCCCGTGGTCTTTGTTCAGGAAATCCATCGCCGCGACATGGTGGATTACGGTCGTGAGCTGGACGGATCAGAGGACATCCATTGCATGGAGGGGGAACCGGGTACGCCGGTCGCCTTCGAGGAAATGGGACGTCTGCCGGGCGACTACTACGTCCCCAAGCGGCGCTATTCCTGTTTCTACGGGACCGAGATGGAGATCCTGCTGAAGGGCCTGAAGGCGCAGACGCTGATCCTGGTCGGCGGTATGACGGATGTCTGCGTCCACTACAGTTTCGTCGACGGGCACCAGGGCGATTACCATTGCCGCGTGGTGGCGGATTGCGTGGGCGGGACCTCGCCCGAGGCGCACCAGGCCGCGTTGAACGCGATGGAGTACCTGCAGGAAGGCGCGGTTCTGAGCGCCGAGGAAATCATCACGGCGATGAGCGAACAGAGGATGGCCGCGGAATGATCACGACACAGACACTCCAAGGCCATTGGCACCGGGCATGGCTCAAGTCTCAGGCCTTTTGCGACACGGAAACGACCGTGCACTGGATGCAGTGCGGCCCGCTTTACGTCGATGTCCGCATTCCGCCGAACCGGCCCGATACGCGCGGCGCCACGGCGCTGGCGGACCTTCCGGATGCGGCTCTGCTGTCGCTGCTGCGGGCCGAAGGCTTTGCGGGCGTTGTCGAACTGAACGCGGATGTCTGCACTTGGCAGCGGCTGATCAACTGGCATGGCCGCCCCGAGCAGGAGGACAGCGGTCATCTCGAATTCCGCGGCTCGGATCAACTGATGGAGACAGGCGTTCTGGGCGACTATGCCGAACTCTGGAACCGCCGCAGCGACCACCCTGCCAGCGCGGTGCACCTGAAGGCGGGCAGTTCCGACGCCTTTCTTGTCACCATCGGAACGCGGTTCGTCTTTGGAATCGGCCTGCAAGAAGCGGAAAACTCGCGCAACACGATCGCCGCGCTGGAGGCGGGGCAGCGGACCTGGGCCATGCAACAGCAATTCGGATATGTCTTTGCCTTTGGCTGCTGGGACGGGGCGCACGGGATCGCGGAACTGTCCACGAATCCCCTGATCGAGGGGCAACGCTTGCTAAGCTGCACCGGAGATGGCGAATTGATCTGGCACGCGGTGGATTTCCTTGGCCAGTCTCGGGACGTGCCGCTGACACGCCCGGTGGAGATGCTCAACCACGTTGCCTGAGAGGGCGTGTCAGGCGCCCCAAAGTTCGAGGTAGTGATCGACGATCCGGTGACAGCGGTCGCGCCCGAAGGACGGATCGTGGCCGCCTAAGACCCGGTTGACCGGCAGCGCCCGGATGCGGCGCAGAGTGTCGGCATAGGCGGCGATGTCCATGCCCGGCCCCTCGTAGATCAGTGGCCCGTCGTAGATCGCGTCGGCCCCGAAAAACGTTCCGCTGTCGCTCTGCCAAAGGCCGATCTGGCCGGGTGAATGCCCGGGCAGATGCAGCACCTCGGCTTTCCAGTCGCCAAGATCCACCATTGCGCCGTCCTCTACCGTCCCGGTCGCGGGCGCCGGTTTTAGAGTATAGGCATCCAGGTCGAACCCCGCGTGCGGGAGCGCATCCACCAGGTGTGGCCAGAGCGGCGGATAGCCCGCATCGACAAAGAGTTTGCGGATCCGGTCCGGGATCCCGGAGGTGTCGAGGCTGTAGGCTTCCGGCGCGGCCAGTTCGTCGGCCTCCAGCGGGTGCACCAACCGCGTTTCGAATTCATGCGCGGCACCGATGTGATCGACATGTGTGTGGGTGGTGAACAGGATCAGCGGCCTTGCAGGATCGGGCCTCAGCGCGTCGACCGCAGGCCGCAGCGGCGCCACGCCCATGCCGCTGTCGACAACCAAATCGGCCTCTGACCCCAGAACCAGAAAGATGTTGGCGGAAAAGATCGGATGCACATGCGGTTCGCTCAGAACCCAGGTGCGTACGTCGATCTGATGTGTGCCGTACCACGGCGAGGCAACGGGATAGCGCATGTCCGCAGCCTGGCCCGGCGGAACGAGTTGCGCAACAAGCCTGCCCGTTTTTCAGACATAGCGCCGTGAGGCCGCCCGTATTTTCAGCGAATGCGTTTTGATCCGCCCTGAATTGAAGCACCTCAGGTGACAGAATTTCCATGCGCAAGATGCTGATCGGTGCAGGGCGTCTAGGGTTCCGCCTCACTCTCTCCCTTGAGGGTCTGGTCCGAGAGACGCCACCGGTCGGGCAAATTCCCGGCGGGACACGGCGGGGCAAAATCCCGGGAGAAGACTGCGCGTTGGGGGCTACCGTTCTCTCGAGTTCCGCCTCGGTCCCCCGATTTGCGAACCTATTGGCGGAACGCTGCACGAGGGGACTACCCATGTTTGCAAGACGCCATTTCATGGCCGCCACCGCGGCGCTGGCCATGCTGACCGGCGCACCCGCGCTGGCTCAGGAGAAGACCGATTTCCGTGTGGCCTGGTCGATCTACGTCGGATGGATGCCCTGGGGCTACCTGGACGACTCCGGGATCATGGACAAATGGGCCGAGAAATACGGCATCACCGTCGAGATCGTGCAGATCAACGACTATGTGGAATCCATCAACCAGTACACCGCCGGGGCCTTTGACGGTGTTTCGGCGACCAACATGGACACGCTGTCGATCCCGGCCGGCGGCGGGGTGGATACCACCGCGCTGATCGTCGGCGATTTCTCGAACGGCAACGATGCGGTGATCGTCAAGGAAGGCGGCCTGGCCGAGCTTGCGGGAAAACCGGTCAACCTGGTGGAACTGTCGGTCTCGCATTACCTGCTGGCCCGCGCGCTGGACAGCGTCGACCTGGCAGAGCGGGATCTGGACGGGGTGATCAACACCTCGGACGCGGACATGATCGCCGCCTTTACCACGGCGGACGTGCAGGCGGTGGTCACATGGAACCCGCTGGTCTCGACCATCCTTGAGGAGCCGAACGCGACCAAGGTCTTTGATAGTTCCGACATCCCCGGCGAGATCATCGATCTGATGGTGGTCAACACCGACACGCTGGCGGCCAACCCGGATTTCGGCAAGGCGCTGGTTGGCGCCTGGTACGAGGTGATGGGCCTGATGGCGGCGGGAGACGAAGAGGTGCTGACCGCGATGGCCGAAGCCTCCGGCACGGATCTGGCTGGCTACAAGGCACAACTGGATTCGACCGAGATGTTCTATGACCCGGCCGCCGCCGTGGCCTTTGCCAATGGCGCAGAGCTGCCGACCACCATGGTCAACGTGGCCGAGTTCCTCTTTGACAAGGGGATCCTGGGCGAAGGCGCGCCCAGCCCGGATTTCGTCGGCGTGGAATATCCCGATGGCACGACCACCGGTGACCCGAACAACGTCAAGTTCCGGTTCGACACCACCTACATGCAGATGGCGGCGGACGGGACCCTGTAGGCCAACCGCGGCCCGGCCGATCGCGCCGGGCCGCGCACCCCTGACCACCTTGTCCCGGGTCCCCGTCCCGGGGCCGCTGCCGCCTAGAGGATACCCCATGCGCTGGATCAATCGAAGACCGGGCCCGGTTCTGGCCACGGTGCTGGCCGCCTTGCCGTTTCTCGCCGTGCTGGTCATCTACATGATCGGGTCGGAAATGCGGCTTGCGGTGAACCCGTCGGACAAGCTCTTGCCCGCGCCTACCACGATCCTTTCGACGGCTGAACGCCTTCTGACCGAACCGGACCGGCGGTCGGGAGAGATCCTGTTCTGGCTGGACACCTGGGCCAGCCTCAGGCGGCTGTTCATCGGCGTGATGATCGCGTCCTCTTTGGCGCTGATCATGGGCATCCTGATCGGGATGCTGCCCTACATGCGGGCGCCTTTCGCGCCCTTCGTGGCGGTCTTCTCGATGGTGCCGCCGCTGGCGGTCCTGCCGATCCTTTTCATCATGCTGGGGCTGGGCGAGGTGTCCAAGGTCGCTCTGATCGTCATCGGCATCGCGCCTTTCCTGATCCGCGACATGAGCCAGCGGGTGATCGACCTGCCACGCGAACAGTTCATCAAGGCGCAGACGCTGGGGGCGTCCTCGATGGCGATCGGGTTGCACGTGATCCTGCCACAGGTCCTGCCGCGCCTGATCGCTGCGGTGCGCCTGTCGCTTGGTCCGGCCTGGCTGTTCCTGATCGCCGCCGAGGCCATCGCCGCCGACCAGGGATTGGGCTACCGCATCTTCCTTGTCCGGCGCTACCTCGCGATGGACGTGATCCTGACCTACGTCGTCTGGATCACGCTTCTGGCCTACCTGCTGGATTTCGCGCTGCGCCAGCTCTCGAAACGGGCCTTCCCCTGGGATGGAGAGTCGCTATGAGCTATGTCGAAGTCAAAGGCGTGGCCAAGGCCTATGGCAAGCGCACCATCATCGAGAACATCAACGTCTCGGTCGCCAAGGGACAGTTCATTTCCATCGTCGGTGCCTCTGGCTGTGGCAAGTCCACTTTCCTCCGGCTGCTCTTGGCGCAGGAAATGCCGACGCACGGCGAGATCCACATCGACGGCGCGCCGATGGCGCAGGAGCCGGGGCGCGATCACGGCATCGTCTTTCAGCGCTATTCGGTCTTTCCGCACATGACGGTGATCGACAACCTCGTGGCCGCCATCGCCTTCGACTCGAATTTCTGGGGCCGGCTGTCGCGTGCACGCAGGAACGAGGAACGCGCCAGGGCGCGCAAGACGCTGGATCGGATCGGGCTTGGCCATGTGGCGGGGCAGTACCCGGCAGACCTTTCGGGCGGGATGTTGCAGCGGCTGGCCATCGCCCAGGCGCTTGCCAGCGACCCCAAGATCCTGCTGCTGGACGAACCCTTTGGCGCGCTGGACCCGGGGACCAAGATCGTCATGCACGATTTCCTGCAGGAACTGCGGGATGAGACCGGCATGACCGTCTTCATGATCACCCACGACCTCGAAGAGGCTTTCAAGCTGGGAGATCGCGTCTGGGCCTTCGACAAACCCGTGTGGGACGAGGAGGACCCGGAGAAGAACGCCGCCACGATCACCTATGATTTCGACGCCCGCGACGACGGTATCCCATTCCAGACGCTGAAGGAGCGTACCAATGTGTTGCAGGCACGCTAGGGACGGGGCGGAGCGGGTATCCCCCACTGAGCCGGAGGTGCAAAGGCGCGCATGATGGCCGCAAGGGATATTCGCCATGTAATGGACAGCCACACAGGGACCAACGCGATGTCGTCCGCCGCGGTGGACATCGGTTCGATGTGGGCAGCGGCGCGGGGGCTGTGCCTTCGTGCCCGGGCAGGACATGGACAAACGGATATTGGGAAATTCCCGCGAACGCGGCACCTTGAATGCGCGCGCGTTCAGCTGGGCGATCTGGCGGGTGACAAACCCCGGAAGGATCGGGCGGGCGAGACGTTTGTAGTCGAGGCAAAGCTGGACGGTGTGCATAGCGCCATCGCGTTCGACCATGGCGGCAATTTGCTGCTGCAATGCCGAGGGCATTGTCTGACCGGCGGGGCACGACTTCTTCTGGAACGCCACCACCATCAGCCGGCAGGTGCGGGCCAAGACCCTGTCATCGGCGCGGGCCTCCAGCGCGAGGGGCGAGATCGTCTACCTAGAGGTGCCGCCCACCCGCCTGTCTCGCCAGAACCGCGACCGCGAGAACGAGGTGCCCCAGTCGGTCCTGGACGGGTAGATCCGAAAACTGGAACCGCCCGACCCCTGCGAAGCCCACCGCATTCACTACATCCTGCCGGAGACCGCTTGAGCGGCTCCGGCCTGATACCTCGGAAAGGAGATCGAGCATGATGTTTTCCACCCGTGACCGGAGCCGGTCGCACCATCCCAGCGACATGCGCGGGGATGAGCGACGCGCCCACCATCCGGACCTGACCAAACTGCAGGGCTGGAAGTCGATGAAGGCCGAGGCCGACATTCCCGAAAACCGCTGGGACGAGGAGCGCCGCTGGGCGCTGCGCATGGGGCTTACCGGGGCGGATACGATCGAGGACAAGTCGATCCCGACCTTCGCGCGCGGGGAACTGCCGCATTACGCGGGCATCAATACCTTTCTCAAGGCGCCCTACGCCGAGGACGTGACCGAGGTGCAGCACTACGACGCCACCGTGCTGGGAATCCCCTTCGACGGCGGTACAACCTATCGCCCCGGCACGCGTTTCGGGCCGCAGGGCGTGCGCAAGATCTCCGCGCTCTACACGCCTTACAACTACGAAATGGGGGTGGATCTGCGCGAGCAGATGACGCTCTGCGATGCGGGCGACGTGTTCACGATACCGGCGAACCTGGAGAAATCGTTCGACCAGATCAGCCGGGCGGTGAGCCATGTGTTCTCGTCCGGGAGTTTCCCGGTGATGATCGGCGGTGACCATTCTATCGGCTTTCCCTGCGTGCGCGGGATCGCGGAATGCACCTCGAAGAAGATCGGCATCGTGCATTTCGACCGCCATGCCGACATCCAGGAAAAGGACCTGGACGAACGGATGCACACGACGCCCTGGTTCCATTCGACGCTGCTGCCGAACGTGCCGGCCAAGAACCTTGTGCAGGTGGGCATCGGCGGCTGGCAGGTTCCGCGCGAGGCGGTGAAGGTCGCGCGCGAGCGCGAGACGAACATCATCACCATGTCCGACATGGAAAAGATGGGGGTCGACAAGACCGCCGAGATGGCGCTGGAAATGGCCTGGGACGGGGTCGACATGGTCTACATGTCCTTCGACATCGACAGCATCGACTGCGGGTTCGTCCCCGGCACGGGATGGCCCGAGCCGGGCGGGTTCCTACCGCGCGAGGCGCTGGCGCTGGCCTCCAAGGTCGCGGCCGAAGGACTTTGCGGGATGGAACTGGTCGAGGTTTCGCCGCCCTACGACACCTCGGACATCACGGCGTTGATGGGGACGCGGGTGATCGTGGACGTTCTGGGCAGCATGGTCGCAGCGGGCAAGATGGGGGCCCACAAGCAGCACATCGACAAGCCGGTGACGATCCCGCATGGCGAATACGAGGGCAACCGCTGGAGCAACAAGCCCTGATCGGGGCGGGAGGAACCCATGCCGCATGATATCGTGAACGGCCATATCGGCCACCATCATCACCCGCACGATCACAACCACCCGCACGACCACGACCACCTGCACAGCCACTTGCCGCCAGAGGACGAGGCGGCGGAGTTGCAGGTTCTGGCGACGCAATTCATCGACGGTTTCGTGCAGGCCGCCGACAAGACCGCCTATCTGCGGCTGGCCGGCGTGCCCTTCGAGCGGCCCGGCGCCGGGGGTGGCACGGCACTGAAGCTCGTGGACGTGGAGCTGAAGACCGAATGGCAGGTCGGCACGGCCTCGCCGTCCTTCGGGTCGCGCGAATTGAGTTACCTGCCGTTCCCGGGCGAAATGGTGCGCGAGCGGACCAACATGGCCCTGGTGTACGTGTCGATGACCGAAAAGTCCCTTTGGGACATTCGCCAGTTCCTGCGAGAACGCCTGGCCGGGCAAGGGGACTGACCTGGCCAGGGTGCCGGCCCGGTTTGTCCCGGGCTGACCGGGCCGGTACCATATCACTGTTGAGCGTATCGGTGGCCAGCATGTCTTCGGTCACAGAAGCAGCGTGTCGGGTCCAAGGTCCTCAACCGAGGTGTCTTGCAAGACCACGGTGACGCCCGCGTTCTGGAGCACCAGGTGGTCACCTTTCTGTCGGCTGTGGTCCAGAGCGTCCGCCGTGTCGGCATTGCCGAAGCCGCGCAGGTCCAGCGTGTCCCAGCCTTCGAAATCGGTGACCACATGGGTGCCGACCGAGGCAGGCGCGAAGACGAAGGTATCGGACAGATCGCCCCCGGACAGGGTTGAGTCCCCGGCACCCAGACCGCCTTGCCGCCTGTATCGGAAGCTCGGTTCAGGACATTCTGGCAAAGCATCTCGACAAAGGCCTCGTCGGTGAGATTGCCGTAGGTGGCCTGAAACTCGGGGCTGCGGACAAAGCCCGCGACGGCATCGAAATAGGCGGCGGCATCGGCCAGTTGCTGTGTCCAGTAGCCATGGTCGTTGCCATCCGACGCGCGCGCAAGTGTCGATTGGTGCAGGCGAAAGGTCATGCCGGCATAGGCGGTTTAGGCGCCGATCACCTGGTCGCCATACAGCACGTCGTCTCCGGCCTGTCCCAGCAGCCAATCGGCCCCGGATTGGCCAATGAGCGTATCCGCGCCACCGCCACCCTCCAGCAGATCGCGCCCGCGGGCGCCGTCGAGGCAATTGGCGGCGCCATTGCCAACGATGTGATTGTCGTGGCCATTGGCGATGCCGTCAATGGCGTCGGAATCGATCAGGACCTGGTCCTCGACATCGGGCGCGTCGGCCCACAGGCGGAAGGAGGCGGCGGCATTGATCAGATCGTAGCCCTTACCTGCCAGTTCGATCACCACGTCGTCCGGGTTGTCGATGTGATAGACGTCAATGCCGGTGCCGCCGACAAGCTTGTCATCGCCCTTGGTGTCCTGCAGCGTGTCGTCACCCGCCATACCGAAGATCCGGTCATTGCCCCAGGCGCCGTTCAGCGCATTGTCGCCAGAATTGCCGTCCCGCGCGCTGGTCAGCGGTGCGACCGAGGAATATGCGCGAACCAGGACGTAGGTTCCGGCCCCGTAAGTTTCGTTCAGCGCGTCGATGATCCCGTCCGCGATGCGGCCTGCATTGCTTTGGCCCGCCAATACGACAATCGGTGTTCCCACACGTCACCTCCGGTCGCCCCACACGCGAAACTGGCAATTGGCAATTAACGCAGCCTTTGAAACTTGGCTCTTAATCTCAGGGATTTGAGGCGGTTTCGACGGATGTTCCGAGCCGCTGGCGCAGTTCTTTCCAGAGCATGGCGCCAAGCGTCGCGTTGCCGTGCAGGATGTCGTCGCGTTCCTGCCGCCCGCCTTCCGCAAGTCGGGGGCCTGCCCGCATCAGGTCGAACCGTGTCAGGCAGCCTTGGCTGCGCGTGTCCATGGGGTGTCGAAGACAGGTGGCGCCATCTATCTTACTGAAAACGCGTTTGTATGCGGCGTGCAGATCCTCGGAGAGGGCAGTGCCGTCGCTGCTCCTGACGAAGCGGCGAAAAACCGGGTACTTGCCGTCGATCTGCAACAAGGCGTCCGAGGGCAATGGTTGTGCCACGACCACCGTTGTGGAGGGCGTGGGGCGCCGGGGCCGTCGGCCATCGCCCGGGCCAAGGCCCGCGCGCCCGAAGGCCAGCCGGACACCGCATGACCCTGCTGCAACCGCACGGCGGCAAATGCCTCTTCGTGCAGTCCTGCGTCCTCGAGCAGCTGGCGCGGTTGCCGGGCGTGTAGATGTTGCCGTAGCGGGCTGAGGCCAAGCCATAACCGTGTCGTCGGGCGACCTCTGGCGGCAAAAGGGCCGGGGCAGGTTCCGCCTCGACCAGTTTCAGCGTCGAGGCGCGGATATAGGTGGCGATGCTCTGTGCGAAACAACTGCCTGCCGTGGCGATGCGCATCCCGGGCCGCAGCGCAAACTTGGGCGCGTATAGCGCGGCCAGGTGAAGACCCCCGCGGCACGGCTGGGTTTCCAGAACGCCTGAGGGGGCAGGGCGGAACTAGGCATCATCGCAGGTTGGGCCGCTTACGGTGCCAAACCAAGGCAATTTCGAAGAAATGCTGTGGCGCAGCCCGTTTGGCGGCGCCCTACGAGCAAATTTGCGATTTGTTTCGAATGATTCGGGTTTCCATCACCATTGCCTGTCGACGCCATTGCTCAATCCCGTAGCGGTTGCAGGATTGATGCACGGTCCGCGACAGTCCAGTCGGAACTGTGGCGAAAACCGGGAGCGCGGCCGACCGGAATGGGAGCTTCCTTAACTGTTCTCCAATTGATGACAGTGGTTGCTCATAAATTGACCGTGTGCACTATATATAGTGAGTGATGTTGACGTCGGCGCCTTCAGTAGGATGTCATTGTTTCATTTTTCGCCAATGTTTTTGTCTCAATCCGTGGCGAATTCACTGAAAATCCCCAGAAAATTGTCCATTTCGCGGCAGGACTGGGCCCTCATATGCCATTTTCTGCTTCTCGGAACTGGGTGGGCAACGTATTAGTTTCGCAAGCCCAACTGGGGGAGGGTGAAGTCTGCTGGCCACGGGGGCGGCCGCTGAAACGCTTGCATCCAGGATGCGAGGTGAAGCGAGGATGGAGAACCATCCGTGCCGTAAAGGTGCCTTTGTCTGCGTCACGACGCGGGCCAAGGGCGCGACCACTTCGCATAGACACTGGATTGGCGGGCACTCGGATTTGAGGGCAGTGCCGGGGGCATCGCCTTTTCAACGACGCGGGACGATGTCCTCCGTCTGTTACGGAAGAAGGTCGGAAGACATGGCTGATTTGGTATTGGAATGGGGGGCTCTTGGTCCGTTTGGCACCAACGTGCCGGATGCGGACGGGGGCGTGTCCGCAACGGTGGACGCAGGCGGCGTGGCCGTCGACATTTCGTTCGACGCGATCGAGGCAGGTGCGTCGGCCTACACATACAACTCTCCCGGTTACGTCGCTCCGGACGAATCCTTTTCGAACCAGTCATTCCTCAAGCTCTTCGGTGAAGGCGAGGTCGGTGGAACCGAGACGTCGACCACGGTGCTGGACTTTCGCGCCACCAACACCGATCTCTACACCGATGCGGCACAGAATGTCTCGTTCCGCATCAACGACATCGACACCGGAGCGGGCGGCGACTTCTTTGAAATCGGGGCGGGCTTCGAGGACGTTCTAAGCGTCACGGCCTTTGCGCCCGATGGCACTGAAGTGCCCGTGGCCCTGACCCTTGGTTCCGCCGTGACCAACACCGGCGGTCTGCTCGGCGGCCTTGCAGAGACAGGATTCGAGGATCCGACCTCGTCGGTCCTTGTCGAGATAGACGGCCCCGTGGCCAGCATCCGGATCGAATACGCCAACGGTGCGGCCAGCCAGCAGGGCATCACCGTCTCGGACATCGAATTTTCGACCGTGGACGCGGTTGACGCAAACCAGGACCCAGACGCAGTCGACGACAGCGCGACCACGATAGGCGGTACGCCGGTCGACGTCGCGCTGTTGGCCAATGACACGGATCCCGACGGTGATATACTGACCGTCACCGGCATCACCCCGGCGGCCAATGGGTCCGCCGTTCTGAACGGCGACGGTACCGTTACGTACACGCCGGACGCCGGCTTCGTGGGCGATGACACGATTTCCTACTCCATCTCCGATGGCAACGGCGGGTCCGATACCGGCGTTGTCACGTTCACCGTGGCGGATGATGGCGTGCCGCGTATCGACACCGACGTCTTCCCGGTCGCTCCCGGTGACCAGCCACTGGATCCGCTGGACGGCCTCGACCAAGACCCTGATCCGTCGGACGACCTCGACAACATCGCGGGCGATGGCTCTGCCGAACTGATCGAGACGGGAGACGACGCCGACACGATCTCTGCCGGCGGTGGCGACGATACGGTGAATTCGGGCATCGACGACGACCTTGTCGATCTTGGAAGCGGCAATGACTCGCTCTTCGACGTGCAGGGGGCTGATACGATCTATGGCCGGGCCGGTGACGACACGATCATCGCGGGCACGGATACCTTCTCGGACTACGAAGGCGACGATCCCGCGTTTTTCCCGGGGACGCCGCTCAACGATCTCGGCTTTACCTCGGACCCGAACCAGGAAGACGGACGCGACTACGTCGAAGGCAACCGCGGCAACGACTACATCGTCACCGGTGACGACAGCGACACCATCGACGGCGGCGGCGAGAACGATACGCTGGATGGCGGCATCGACGACGACCTCATCATGGGCGGCCAAGGCGACGACTCTCTGATCGGTGGCCACGGATCGGACACGCTGGACGGCGGCCAGGGCAACGATACGCTGGACGGGTCGAACCTTGCGGCGCTGGAACTGACCGACGACATCGACCCCAACACAGAAAACGACCGTGACCTGCTGCAGGGCTTTGTTGGCAACGACTCGCTGATCGGCGGGGATGATGACGATACGTTGATGGGCGGCTCCGGGATGGACACGCTGGACGGCGGCATCGACGACGACATCCTGATGGGTGGCAACGACAATGACACGCTGATCGGCGGTCAGGGCAACGACACGCTGAACGGTGGATCTGGTGACGACAGCATCATGGGCGGCAGCGATCGGGACGTGATCGTGGTCGACAGTGCGGCGGACGGCATCGGCGATACGGTCGATGGCGGCTCGGGCGGTTTCGTCGACCAGGTCAATCCCGAGGATCCGCCGAACCAGGACTACGACGTCCTGGACCTGTCGGGCACGGGTGCGCAGGATGTCGACTGGCGCATTGTCAACACCGTGGCGGACAGCAACGGCAATGGCCTGGACGGAACCATCGAGTTTCTGAACGCGGCCGGTGACGTGACCGGCACGATGGACTTCTTCGAGATCGAGGAAATCGTGCCCTGCTTTACGCCCGGTACGCTGATTGCCACGCCACAGGGCGAACGCCTGGTCGAAGAGCTGAAGGTCGGTGATCGGGTCATCACCCGCGACAACGGCATCCAGGAAATCAAGTGGGTCGGCCGCAAGGACCTGACCGGCTTTGATCTGGCGCGCAAGCCGCACTTCAAGCCGATCCTGATCCAGCAAGGGGCCTTGGGCAACAACCTGCCAGAGCACGACATGCTGGTCTCGCCGAACCATCGGGTCCTGGTGGCCAATGACAAGGCCGCGCTTTACTTCGAAGAGCGCGAGGTTCTGGTCGCGGCCAAGCATCTGACGGGTCTGGACGGCGTGGACGAGGTCGAGGCGAACGGTGTCTCCTACATCCACGTGATGTTCGACAGCCATGAGGTCATCCTGTCGAATGGTGCCTGGACCGAGAGCTTTCAACCCGGCGATTACAGCCTCAAGGGCATCGGCAACGCGCAGCGGCAGGAAATTCTCGAACTCTTCCCCGAGTTGGAAAAGGCCGAGGGTCTCAAGGCCTATGCATCGGCGCGTCGCTCGTTGAAAAAGCACGAGGCGGCACTGCTGACCCAGTAAGGGTTTCGCCGACACGGAGTTTGCAGCCTGTTCCGGCGCGTGACAATCCTCTCGCCCGGAACGGATAACACGGGAGCGGGGCGGCCTTGACCGCCCCGTTTTCTGTTCCTGTCATGGATCCGTCGAACCCGTCTGACAACGTCTGAGGCGGTTGAGGAACGCCTTCTAGAGGTCTGAAATTACAAGCGGCTCAACCTGTCAGGCAGGCGTCGTCCTGAGAGGCTCTCCAAGCGCGCCAGGCCTCTGGCGTGTCCAGATCCGTCAATGCCCGACGATCGGGCAGCGGGATCTGGCGGAGCCTGTGTGCGTTTGCCTTCAGGACGTCCCGTGCACCCTGGTCACCGGTCAGTGTTTGCAAGGCCATGAAGCAATCCTGCGGGAACAGGACCGGGTGGCCTGGCGTACCGTCCGCGGCCGTGGCCTGTTGCAGCATCGGGAAGGGAACGGATTGAAAGCTCTTGATAAGCTTTTGAATATCCTCGGTTTCGATCTCCGGCATATCGGCGGGCAAAATGACCATCGCCTTGATGCCGCGTGGGATATGCCCGACGCCCCTGCGGATTGAGGCGGACATGCCAAGTTCCGAGTCCGGAACCACGATCACCTGAACGGGCAGGCCCTGCAGAGCCGCGGCGCGCGGGTGGTCAGGATCAGGAAGGGTCACGGCCACGTGGGCGCCCGTGTCGATCGCCCGCAACGCCTGACGGCGCAGCAGCGGAAGACCATCTACTGTTTCGGTCAACTTGTCGCGGCCACGCATCCGTGAAGATGCGCCCGCGGCGGGGATGAGAATCGAAATATCCAGCATGGTCGAGACACTAACACAGGTTGAGCAAGAATGTGGCGCGTCTTGTGCCAAGTGCGCAACTTTTTGTGTCGTTCGGTCAGCTCTCCGCTATATGCTGCGGCGCAGCAGTGCATGTGCGGCATCAACCGCGCATGCGCTGCCCCTGCGGATCAAAGAGTGGTTCTGTGAGGATCCGCGCCGGGCGCATCTGGCCAAGGATCTCGATTTCCGCGATCAGATTGGCGTCGGCTTTATTTCTGGGAATCAACGCCATGGCGACAGACTTTCCCGCGAAATGTGAATAGCCGCCAGAGGTGCAGAACCCCTGAACCTTGCCATCGATCCAGACCGGTTCATAGGCGTTCACATCCGTATCCAGCGCATCGACTTCGAACATCGCGAGGGTCCGATGCGGCGGTGCGGCGCGCTCGGCCTCGGCGGCGTCGTGACCGATGAAATCGCCCTTGGACCACTGGATGAATCGATCCAGGCCAGTTTCCGCGCAGGTGTAATCAGGTGAGAACTCGCGCCCCCAGGAGCCAAAGAACTTGTCCAGTCGCAGGCTCATCATCGCGCGCATGCCAAACGGTTTCATGCCCTTGGGCGCGCCGGCGTTCCAGAGCGTCTGCCATAGTTGCCGCTGCGCCATCGGATCGCAGTAGATCTCGTAGCCCAGATCTCCGGTGTAGGAGACACGTTGCACGAGACAGTCGTTCATGCCCACCGCCAGGCGACGCACATCCATGAAGCGCATGTCGCTGATATCGGCGCGCGTGCAGGCTTGCAGGATCTCGCGCGCTAGCGGCCCTGCGACCTGGAGGCCTGTGGATTTGTCGCTGATATTTTCGATGCTTACGCTGTCTTCCTGATGTTTCAGAAACCAACGCATGTGATAAGCCTGTGCGGAGTAAGAGGCGGTCAGGCGGAATTCCGTCTCCGACAGGCAGGCGACGGTAAAATCGCCGATGATCCGTCCGGCGGGCGACAGCATGGGCGTCAGGGACATGCGGCCCGGTTCGGGAATGCGGCCGGCCATCATCCGGTCCAGCCAGGCGCGGGCATTGGGCCCGGTGACGCGGTACTTGCCGAAGTTCTGGACCTCGTTGATGCCCGCCGCCTGGCGCACTGCGTGGACCTCGCGCGCCGTGGCGTCCCAGGCGTTGGAGCGGCGGAAGGAGGGTGTTTCGTAGCGCGGCTCACCTTCGGCGGCGAAGTAGTTCACCACCTCCAAACCGTATTGCGCGCCCCAGACCGCGCCCATGCCGTCAAAAATGTCGTACATGGGCGTCGTGCGGTTGGGGCGGGCAGCGGGCAGTTCCTCATTGGGATAGCTGACGGAAAAGCGTTTTTGGTAGTTTTCAATGACTTTCGGCAGGGTGTAGCCCGGCGTGATCCAGTCGCCAAAGCGCGCCACGTCCATCGCGCCGGTGTCGCGTTCGCATTCCCCCTCGACCATCCACTGTGCCAGCATGAGGCCCACGCCCCCGCCCTGACTGAAGCCAGCCATGACACCGCAGGCCGACCAGTAGCCGCGCAAACCTGGGATCGGCCCCACCAGCGGGTTGCCGTCAGGCGCAAAGGTGAAAGGTCCGTGGATCACGGATTTTACGCCGGCACGCTCTAGCACTGGAAAGCGTTTGTACGCGAATTCAATGCTTTGCTCGATCTTGTCAAAGTCGTCTGGCAAGAGTTCATGCCCAAACGCCCAGAGCGTGCCATCCACAGCCCATGGGCGGCAAGGTTGTTCATAGAAACCGATGCACAGTCCGCGCCCTTCCTGACGCAAGTAGCTTTCCCCGGCCGGGTCCATGACATGGGGGTGTTCGGCGTCACGTTCATAGATTTCCGGGGTTTCCTCGGTCACGAGGTACTGGTGTTCCATCGGGTGCAGCGGCAGGTAGACATCGGCCAATGCGCCCACTTCGCGCGCCCAGAGACCGGCGGCATTGACGACATGTTCGGTGTGAATGGTGCCCTTGTCCGTGACAACGTCCCATGTGCCATCGGAACGAGGATTGGTTTCCAACACCTTGGTATGCAGATGGATTTCTGCGCCAGCCATGCGCGCGGCCTTGGCATAGGCATGGGTGGTGCCGGACGGATCGAGGTGTCCGTCCAGCGGATCGTAGAGCGCCCCGATCACGCCGTCGAGGTTCACGATGGGGGCGAGTTTGGCGATTTCTTCCGGTCCGACGATCTCTGTTTCCAGACCCATGTAGCGATGCTTGGCGCGTTCCGCGAGCAGCATGTCGAAGCGGTCGTGGTTGTCAGCCAGGGTGATGCCGCCGACGTGGTGCAATCCGCAGGACATTCCTGTCAGCTCTTCGAGCTCCTTGTATAGGCGGATGGTGTACCCCTGCAGCGCGGCCATGTTTGTGTCGCCGTTCAGCGTGTGAAAGCCGCCTGCCGCATGCCATGTGCTGCCGCTCGTCAGCTCGGATCGTTCCAGCAGCATCACGTCCGACCAGCCCAATTTGGTCAGGTGGTAGAGCACGGAACAGCCGACGACTCCTCCTCCGATCACGACGACTCGGGTAGTGGTTTTCATGATGTGCCTCCATTCGATACGGGCCGCCAGAGCAGCTGCCTGTCCCGCGTATTTGACGAAAGTCGAAGCGAAGGGCGTTGTGAAGGGGCGACGAAATCTGTCGCAAACGGGCATTTTTTGTACGTGTTTGCCGGGCAGGGTGACGTGCAGATTTGCGGAGTGACCCATGCGCAGCCAAGCCCAAGCCGTCGTCATCGGAGGCGGCGTGATCGGATGTTCGATCCTTTACCACCTGACAAAACTCGGATGGAGCGATGTTGTCCTGCTCGAACGTGACGAGTTGACGTCGGGCTCCACCTGGCACGCTGCCGCAAATATCCACGGCCTGCATGACAGCACCAACATCAGTCGCCTACAGCACTATACGATGAGCCTTTACAAGGACCTGGAAGCGGAAACAGGCCAAAGTTGCGGTGTCTTCCAGCCCGGCAGCCTGTACTTGGCCCAGACGGTCGAGCGTGAGCACCAACTCCGCCTGCAGGCCGCCAAGGCCAGGCTGTATGGCATGAATTTCCACGAGATCACCCGGGACGAGGCAGAGCGCCTGCATCCTCTGGTCGATTTCACCGGCATTCGCTGCATCATGTTCGAGCCCGACGGCGGTAACGTCGATCCTTCGGGTGTGACGGCGGCCTACGCGGCCGGCGCACGGCAACGGGGGGCCGAGATCCATCGCTTTACCCCGGTGACCGCGACGGAGCCACAGGCGGACGGGACATGGATCGTGCGCACGACCAAGGGCGATATCGCGACGCCCTGGGTGGTGAACGCCGCCGGACTCTGGGGGCGTGAGGTGGCGGCCCTGGCGGGGCTGAAACTGCCTCTGCAGCCGACCGAGCACCAATATTTCGTGACCGAAACCATTGCCGAGATCGACACGATGGACCGGCGGTTGCCGTCGGTCGCGGACCGGGACGGCGAATATTACCTGCGCCAGGAAGGCAAGGGCCTGCTGATCGGCGCCTATGAACGTGACGTTCGGCTCTGGGCCGAAGACGGCACGCCGCTGGATTTCGCGCATGATCTTTTCCCCGATGACCTGGAACGCATCGAGGACAACATGATGCGCGCCATCGACCGCGTCCCGGCAGTGGGCGCGGCGGGGATCAAGCGGGTCATCAACGGACCGATGATCTGGTCGCCCGATGCCAACGTGCTGATGGGGCCGGTGCCGGAACTGAAGGGCTATTTCTGCTGCAATGGGATCATTCCGGGGTTCTCGCAGTCCGGCGGCATGGGCTTGATGGCGGCGCAATGGATCGTCGAAGGCGAGATGCAATACGACATGTTCGCCTGGGACATGGCGCGGTTCGGTGACTGGGCGGATGAAAAATTTACCAAGGCGCGTGTCATGAACCAATACGCGCACCGCTTTGCCATCCACTTCCCCGGCGAGGAACGCGACGCCGGCCGTCCGGTGCGTGTGCGCCCGGTCTACGAAATGCAAAAGAGAATGGGCGCCAAGTTCGGCCTCAACTATGGCTGGGAACACCCGACCTATTTCGACGCCGACCAGCCCGATACGCTCGGCTTCACCCGGCAGGGTTGGTGGCAGAGCGTGGGCCGCGAAGCGCGTATGCTGCGCGAGACGGGCGGCATCATCGACATCTCGAACTTTGCCAAGTACCGGGTCAGCGGCGCAGGTGCCGAGGATTGGCTGAACTCGCTGTTCGCCAACCGGATGCCGCGCAAGGTGGGGCGTTCCTGTCTGACTCCGTTGATCGGCAAGCGCGGCGGGATCGCCGGGGATTTCACCGTCACCCGACTGGGCAACGAGGAATTCTGGGTGATCGGATCCGGCATGGCCGAGCGTTATCATCGGCGGTTCTTCGCGGATGTGCCCTTGCCCGAGGGGACGACCTACACCTCCATGACCAATGCCATGTGCGGGTTCAACGTGGCTGGGCCGCGCTCGCGCGAGATGCTGGGGCGGTTGACCAACGCCTCGCTGGCCACCGTCGACTGGCCTTTCATGGCCTCGCAGTGGATCGAACTGGCTGGCGTGCGGGTGTTGGCGCTGCGGGTGTCCTTCACCGGGGACCTTGGATGGGAACTGCATTGCGCCGAGGAAGATCAGGCGCAGCTGTACGAGGCTCTTCTGAAAGAAGGTGGCGCCTTGGGGATTGGCCCGGTCGGCAGCCGTGCCTTGATGAGCCTCAGGATCGAAAAAGGCTATGGCTCGTGGAGCCGAGAGTATTCGCCCGAGTACTGGCCGCAGGAGGTGGGGCTGGCGCGGCTGTGCAAGCTGGACAAGGAGTTCCTGAACAAACGGGCGCTCCTGAAGGTGATCGAGAAACCGGCGCGCGAGGAATTGGTGATCCTGGCGCTGGACGAGGATGCGGTGACCGCGTCCAATGCCGATGCCACGGGCGGAGAGCCGATCTTTCGCGATGGACGGGGCGTCGGACGTGTCACCTCGGGCGGCTATGGCTACTCCGTCGGTCGAAGCCTCGCGCTTGGCTATGTCAAGGCGGGTTCGGCGACGCCGGGTGACCGGGTCGAGGTCATGGTGCTGGGCCGTCCGCACGGCGCGGAAATTCTGGCGCAGCCACCATTTGACCCGACCGGAGAGCGTCTGCGCGCCTGAGCCTATCGCATCGCCGGCCAGCCGATTCTGGTTCGCAAGTCGGCGCATTTGTCGGTGCAATCCGCGCTGCACCGGCGCGCACGACCGTCATGTGTGAAGAAATCGCATTTGCCCAGCGTCCCGTCCGCTTTGCAAAAGACCACCATCTCGCTGCCATCGTGCCCCTGCAGGCGGTACCTGGCGATGGCACTTGCGGAATGATAGCGGCAGTCGGCGCCGCTTGTTCGCGGGCCGTGGATGTTGTGGATCTGGTCGAGGTGATGCTCACCGTCCTGCGTGAAATAGGCCGAGACCCCGGTTTCCTTGCCTGCGGCGTAGCGGACCTGTGACCTGATCCGGCCGCCTCCCTGGCCGTCGGCGGGGGCGGCGAAATAGCTGCAAGAGAGATGGTTCTGGTCGTCCCCGGGCGGGATGCGATGGGTCAGGACCTGTCCGGTCAGGTCCGGGTTGCGGGTGGGGCAATTGGGGCCGTCCGGCGATGCAGTGGCACCACCCCCCGTGGCAGTCAGACGGCGGTCCAGCGCGTCGAGTTGGGTGTCAAGGAAGTCGATCCGCTCCTTGATCCGGGTCCGCATCGTCTGTGACCCCTGCAAGAGCCCGCGCACAAGCGTCTCGACTTCGGCCCGGAATTCGGGGCTGTCTATGTCACTGGTGGTGCCGACCTCGAAGAGGGTCAGCGTGACTTCCAGCGCAAGGTCTTCCTTGGTCAACACGCGGGGCGGTCCGCCGGGCGTCAGCGAAGGCAGGATAAAATGGTCCGGATCCTTCAGCATCGGGGCAAGGCGGTCCCGTTCCGCCGTCAACTTGGCCTTTTCCACCGCCAGCAGCTTGTCACGCGCTGCCTTGTTGGCGGCCAGTCGGGCTTTTTGCGCCTCGATCTGATCGTCCAGCCGCCGGGACGCCCGGTTCAGGTCCGCCAGTTCGGCGACCAGCTCATTTTCGCGTCGCACCCGGCCGTGATATTGTCGGATCAACTGGTGTATGTCGGCGCAGGGTGGCGCGCAGTCATCGACCGTGCCGTCTCTCAATCGCTCCAGCGCGGCGCGTTCGGCCAGCAGCGCCCGCATCTGGTTGTTCAGGTCGCGTGAGTTCTGGTTGAAGGCGCGCATGCCCTTGAGCGCCTCGATCTCTGCCGTCAGAGCCCGGATCGCGGTCTCATTGGCTTGCCAGGGTTGGATCCAGGCCTTCCAGACACGCCATTTGTAGGCGCGGATCGCGGTCAGTTCGTTGTCAGCCTTGTCGGTCCTGGTGATCGTTTGTCCGACCTGCTGGCGCAACTGCGCGATGGTTGCCTCGATCTCGGTGTCTGTGTCTGCCCGCGCTGCGCTGGCCAGGAAAAGAAAGACAAGGAAAAGGCCCGGCAAACACATCTTGGAGTGGCGTTTCATCCGCGATGCTCCTTCATTGATCCGCTTGGACGAAGATGCAGGGCGTCAACGGTGCGACGAAGCGCAGGACCAGCCCGCCTGTTGCCGGTTCGCGGGCGACCAGAAAGATCGCGGGGTGATCGTCAAGCATGTCGGCCACCTGGCCAGAGGCACCGGTGCGGGTGATCCGGGCGGCATATTGCCGGGCATAGGCGAGGTAGGCGGCAGGCTGGCCGGGCAGCGCCTTGCCTGCACGTTCGCTTGCGGCCCGTGCCGTTACGCGGGTGGTGAAGGCGGAGCCATCGACCGGATCAGTCCAGATCCCCTTTCCGTCAAAGCCGTCGTCTCTGGCCGTGAACGTCAAGGAAAGTCCGTTGCATCCAATCCCTCGGCCCGCCCACTTGCCCGCTAGGGCGGAGGCCGGAAAGGCGCTGACAGGGCGTGCGGCGGGAAGGGGCGAGGGCACCTCCACCGCCTCTGGGGCAGGGGCAGGGGCACCGCGCAACAGGTCGGTCGGATTGGCAGGGCGGTTGGTTTCTGGCGTGGATGAGGCGGGGCCGTCCTTGAGCAGGCTGTTGATGTCCAGCCCCTGTGCAAGGCGAAGGGCCTTGGGAACATCCGGCTCTGCCACACCGGCCGTCGCGGCAAGGGCAAGCGATGTTGCCAAGTATCGAAGGCCAAGTGTCTGCATCGCGGCGGTCCTCCCGGCCCGGCACGAGCGGGACGGCCCGTGCACGATGGCCACGAGAACAGCCTATCAGGCAGGACAGGGCGGGCCTTGAGCCATATCAAGCCCGGCCCTGCGGTGCTCAGGCCGTGCCGGAGATCAGCGGGCGGACCTTGAGCTTGGTGATCCGGTTGTTTTCCCGCGCCATGACCTCAAAGCGGAATCCGTGGAAGCTGAAGACCTGACCCACGGTGGGGATCATCTGCGCCTCGTGGATCACGAGACCCGCGACGGTATTGGCCTCGTCGTCGGGCAGCGACCAGTCGGTGGCACGGTTGAAATCGCGAATGGTCATGGCCCCGTCGATCCAGTAGTGGCCGTCCTCGGCACGGCGGATCGGGTGCTCTGCATCCGGGTCGAATTCGTCGGTGATCTCGCCGACGATTTCCTCGAGGATGTCCTCGAGCGTGATCAGCCCCTGCAGGCTGCCGTATTCGTCCACGACCAATGCGAAATGCGTGCGACGGCGCAGGAACTGGCGCATCTGGTCGTCCAGTGACGTGGTGTCGGGAACGAAATAGGGCTTCATCGCGATGTCGGTGATGTTGAAGTCGGCGATGGCTCCCGCCATCGTCTGGTCCTCGTCCACCAACCTGTACATGGCGCGCAGCAGGTCCTTGGCGTGGATTACGCCGATGATGTTCTCGGGGTCATCGCGGAAGACGGGCAGACGGGTGTGGCTGCTTTCCAGGCATTGTTCCAGGATTTCCTGCGGCCGCGCGTTGGCATCGATCATCTCTATCTTGGAGCGGTGCAGCATGATTTCCTCGACCGTGCGTTCGCTGAGATCGAGTGCACCCAGAATGCGGTCGCGGTCCTCCTTTTCGACGACGCCTTCGGAATGGCCGAGTTGCAGCGCTCCGGCGATTTCCTCGCGCACGGCCAGGATGTGGCTGTCTGGATCGGTGCGTACACCGACGACGCGCAGAAGGGCACGCACCAGCACGCGTACGGCCGACACAACGGGCGCGAAAAGCCGCACAACCAGCGCGATGGGGGCAGACACGCGCGACGCGGCAGTTTCGGGATTGGTGATGGCATACGTCTTGGGCAGAACCTCGGCAAAGATCAGCACGAGGAGGGTCATGACCAGCGTCGCGTAGACGACGCCGCCCTCGCCGAAGGCCTGGGTAAAGATGCTGGTGGCCAGCGCCGTGGCGAGGATGTTGACCAGGTTGTTGCCCAGGAGGACCGAGCCGATCAGCCTTTCGTTGTCCTCGGTGATCCCGAGCGCACGCAAGGCGCCGGAATTGCCCTTGTCAGCGGCCGCGCGCAGCTTGCCCCGAGAAGCGGCCGTGAGGGCGGTTTCGGAGCCGGAAAAGAAGGCCGACAGCATGATGAGGGCCAAAATCGCGGCGGAGGAGATCCAGAAAGCGGCGTCGAAAGAGCCGGTCGATGCGTCCATGAAAGCGGTCCTTTGGGTTTGAACCGGTTATGGGGGCGCGACAGGACGGGATCAAGGGGGCGGCGGTCCGCCATAGGCAGCGAACTATCCGGACAAAACGCGGTTGTTGCTGGGCGCGGGGTCAGTCGTCCTTTGCAAGCGGGTGGTGGTCCAGCACCAGGTCGCGCAGCCGTTCTTCGAGAACATGGGTGTAGATCTCTGTCGTGGCCACGTCTGCGTGGCCCAGCAGGGTCTGGATGGCGCGAAGGTCGGCGCCGTTGGCCAGAAGGTGCGTGGCGAAGGCGTGGCGCAGGGTATGCGGCGTCACCTTTTCCGGCGAGACACCGGCCTCGACCGCAAATTCCTTGATCAGCATGTAAAAGGCGTGCCGCGTGAGGTGCCCGGCCTTGCCGCGCGAAGGAAAGAGGAAGGTCGAGGCGGGTTTGCCGCGGTTCCTCGCGCTGTCCTCCTGCACTTCGCGCGCGGCAAGCCAGTCTGCCAGTGCCTCCCGAGCGGGGGGAGAGAGCGGGACCATGCGTTCCTTGCCGCCCTTTCCCCGGATCAACAGCATGCGGGGATCGCCCCGGGCCGCGGCCAGCGGCAGGGAGACAAGCTCGCTGACCCGCATGCCCGTGGCATAAAGAACCTGCATCAGGCAGGCGTTCCGGCTGCGGTCCGCGGCATTGCGCCCATGCGCCTGCGCCGCCTCCAGCAGGCGGTCGACCTCGTCGACCGAAAGGGTCTTGGGCAGGCGTTTGTCACGGCCGGGCCCTGCGATCTGCAGCGCCGGGTTGTCCTGGCGCAGGCCCTCTTCAAAGGCGAAACGGTAAAGCTGCTTCATGGCAGACAAGCGGCGCGCGCGGGTGGCCCTGGAGAGCCCCTGCGCGTCGCAATGCACGAGGTATGCCGTGATGTCATCCTCTGACGCGCTGGCGAAATCCTTGCCGGAATCGGTCAGCCAGTCCTGAACATGGGCCAAGTCGCGGTCATAGGCTGCCAAGGTATTGGCCGCCGCGCCGCGTTCGGCGGCTATCGCCTCCAGGAACAGCGGGACCCAGCGCGCGGGTGTCATCGGCGTGCCCTCTCGGCATCAAGGATCATCAGTTCCAGTGCCGAGCGCCGGGCGAGATCCTCCAGCCCCAGGCTGCGGAAGGCGGCAATGGCATCGGTCAGGTCCTGCCCGTTGCCGTCCGCGCCGGAGGAGAAGAGCACCATCGCGCGCAGGATGACCTCACCCAGGCGACCCTCGGCCAGTTGCGCCCGGAGCGCGCGAGGCATGGCCGCGCCGGAAAAGCCGGCGGCCACGGCCTTGGCATGGGGTAGGTCGGCCATTTCGGCCGGGGCAAGGCCCCGGGCGATGGCGGTCAGAAAGCGGGTTTCGCGACTGCCGTCGGTCAGTTCCAGCGCCAGTGCCTCGTAGGCAGGGGACAGGAAACCGGCGCGACGCACGATGCCGGCGGCGCGTCCGTCCAGCGCGACATCCGACAGACGCTCGCCGTAGAGTTCCGAAAAAGGCACCAGAAGGCGGCCCGAGGCCATCTGTGGCCAGACCCGTTCCAGTTCCTTCGCGATTGCGCCGGGGGTGCCCCGGTTCAAGGCCCGTTCGAAATCCTGCAGCGCATCGACCCGGTCCCAAACCCCGCCAGAGGCGGCGGGTTGACGCAAGGTGTAGATTCCCAGCAGGCGGTTGGCGGGCAGGCTCCCGGCCCGTGCCAGCCTTTCGGCGGCCTGAATCTGAGCGCGCCAGCCATTGTCGCCGCCCAGGTCAAGCACGGCGAAGGGCAGGGGCAGGGGCGCGGTGGGCAGCGGCTCTCCCAGTGCCTCGAACAGGCGGAATTCCAGCGGTGACGGACGCACGGGGGGCAAGAGCGGGGCATCGCTGGCCAGTTCCGGGTCCAGGAAGCGTGTCAGCAGTTCGGCCCGCCGCCCGCGGATGTCGCCCAGGCTCTGGGCGCTTTGCAGGATCAGCGCGGCGCGGCGCCAGTCGCCGTCGCGCGCGGTGCAGAAGATCCGCAGGGACAGGTCGTCACTCAGTCGCGGCTGTGCCGCGAGCGCCCGGCAGACCGGGGCGGATTGCCCCAACAGCAGGGCAAGGTCGGACCAGATCGCGAAGAGGTGCGGGTCCTGCACCCCGGTGATGTCCAGAAGCGCCAGCGCCTCTTCCACAAGGCCCTGATCCTCGAGCCAGGTGAGGCGCGCGGTCAGATGGGCCAGGTCCCTGTCGTCCGCCGGCGGATCGGCCTCGGCCAGCATCATCACCCGCATGTGGGCGCGCAGCGCGGGTACCGGCAGATCCAGCGCGCGGATCAACGCTTCGAGCGTCGTGGGATCCGACCCGCGCCACATATCCGTGGTCAGGCCGGTCAGGCGCGGGGACAACAGCCCCGCGGCCCCGGGATTGGGCGCCGACAGCGGCGCCTCGTCGACCCGGGGCGGGGTGGCGCTTTGTGCGACGGGGGCATTCTGGGCCGAGACGGTTCCGGCCAGAAACAGCGCCGTGCACAGCGCCAGCGTCAGGCGGTGGCCCGGCTCAACCGTCATCGAGTTGCACCGGCAACCTACGCTCGGACTGTGGCGGGCTGAAATCCGCCCCGAAGAAAGGCCCGACATAGGCATAGGCGACAAGCGCCAGTGCCCCCAGGACCAGCAGATAGAATAGCCATTTGATCAACCGCCCCATTAGGTCGCGCCCCCTGCCTCGTCTTTTTTCAACTTATACCTAGCCTTTTTGTCGCGATCACGTCATTCACGCAACAGGTTAAGCGATGGGCGAGGGATGGCCGAAGGCACGGTTCACAAGGGATTGATCCTGCACAAGACAATTGTCTTCGTGGGCATGATGGGGGCAGGCAAGACGGCGGTGGGGCGGACGCTGGCGGCGCAGCTTGGCGTCATGTTCCGCGATTCGGATCACGAGATCGAAGAAGCCGCCAACATGACCATCGCAGAGATATTCGCCCGCGATGGCGAACCCTTCTTTCGACGCAAGGAAAGCCAGGTGATCGAGCGCCTATTGGAAGGCAAGCCCGGAGTTCTGTCGACCGGGGGAGGGGCCTTTCTGTCGGCGGACAATCGCCAGATGATCTCGCGCATGGGGGTCTCTGTCTGGTTGGACGCGGACCTTGACCTGTTGTGGGAAAGGGTGCGCCACAAGGATACCAGGCCGCTGCTGCGCACGCCCGACCCCAAGGGCACGTTGCAGGAACTGTACGAGGCAAGGGCGCCGGTCTATGCGCAGGCGGACGTTGCGGTGCCCTCTGCGCCGGGCCTGTCGTTGGACCAGATGGCGCGACGGGTGTCCACCGCGCTGCTGGAAGGCCGGCCAGACGTGCTGGAGAAGGTGGAATGATCGAGACGGTGAATGTCCCGCTGCCGGGACGCGAATACGAGGTGCGCATCGGTGCTGGGCTGCTGTCGCGGGCCGGGGCAGAGATCGCGCCTCTGCTGAAACGCCCGCGCGTGGCGATTGTCAGCGACGAGAACGTCGCCGCGGCGCATCTGGCCGCCCTTGAGGCTGCGCTGGCTGCCGAGGGCATCGAGAGCGTGGCCTTGACCTTGCCGCCGGGCGAGTCGACGAAAGGCTGGCCGCAATTCACGCGTACCGTGGAATGGCTTTTGGAGCAGAAGGTCGAGCGGCGCGACATCGTCGTGGCCCTGGGCGGTGGCGTGATCGGCGACCTCGTGGGCTTTGCCGCCGCCGTGCTGCGCCGAGGGGTGCGATTCGTGCAGATCCCGACCAGCCTGCTGGCACAAGTTGACAGTTCCGTGGGGGGCAAGACCGGGATCAACGCGCCACAGGGCAAGAACCTGATCGGTGCCTTTCACCAGCCCGCGCTGGTACTGGCCGACATCGGTGTGTTGGAAACCCTGACACCGCGTGATTTTCTCGCCGGATACGGCGAGGTGGTGAAATACGGGCTGTTGGGCGATGCGGCTTTTTTTGACTGGCTGGAGACGAACGGCGCCATGGTCGCCGGGGGGGATCGTGAGGCGCGGGCCTATGCTGTGAAACGCTCGGTCGAGATGAAGGCCGAGATCGTCCTGCGCGACGAGACGGAACAGGGCGACCGGGCGCTGTTGAACCTCGGCCATACCTTCTGTCACGCGCTGGAGGCCGCGACCGGTTATTCCGACCGCTTGCTGCATGGCGAGGGCGTGGCAATTGGCTGTGCGCTGGCTTTTGAACTGTCCGCGCGCCTGGGACTTTGCTCGCAGGAAGAGCCCAGCCGGGTCCGCGCGCTGTTGAAGGACAGCGGGATGCGCTGTGACCTGACCGATATCCCGGGCGATCTGCCGGATGCCGACGCCCTGCTGGAGCTGATGGGACAGGACAAGAAGGTGGTGGACGGCCAACTGCGGTTCATCCTCGCGCGCGGCATCGGACAGGCCTTTGTGACCTCGGACGTACCGCGCGACACGGTTCGGACGATACTGGCAGAGCAGCTCTCTAACCGCTGATCGGACCCGGAAATTCATGTGAGACGGAGACGGAAACGGCCTTTTTTGTCTCCGCGGTCTTATGCGCCTTGTGGAGCTTCCGTGCTTTGCGAGCAGCGTTCGTCAAAGCGTGACATGTCCCAATCCGGGACGCTGATACAGAGCTTGCCGTCGAATATGAGAGCCGTTTGTGCCTTCGGCACGTCACGCACATATCAGATTGAATAACCCCCCCTCGAAGCCACTTCCTTGGGTGGCCTGAGGAAGCCGGAACCCGATATGGTATGACCGTTACCATCGGTACGGAGGTGAAGCGTGAAGGATCGCAAGGCATCGCCGAACCTGGGCAGTTAGCTCTGCTGGGCAATTACCGGGCCTCGGCGGTGAATGCGGTCACTGTAGAGAGGAAGGTTCGGCGGGGAAAAAGCAGTTGGTCTTGATTGCGCATCCCTTGAGTCGAACAATCCTCGTTTCGGGAAGACAACAAGCGGGTATGCCGCCCGTGGTGTCGCTATGGCGGAGGCCTTGTTCTCTTCAAACCTTGAAAGGTGCGGCAGTCACCGCCGGCTGCGCAGCATGATCAGTTCGCCCAGGTTTTCCGAGGTAACATAGCCCACGACGTGCCCGGCCGCGTCCGTTGCCGCGACGGCGGGGGACTGTTGCAGCGCGTCCATGGCTTTTGCCAGCGGGGCGGACAATGGCAGGGCGGGCACCTCTTCCATTTCTTCGCCGACCGGATGGGTGTTGTGACCTTCGGCCATCGCCCGGAACAGGGCTTGGCGGGTCAGGAAACCGGCCAGCCGCCCGTCCTCATGCAGCACGGGAAACTCATGCTGTGTCGTGCGGATCAGCGTCTGGGCGGCCACATGCATCGGGTCAGAGGGCGTGAGGCTTTCGAAACTGGTGATCACCGCATCGCGCAGGTGCAGGCCCTCGGCCAGGCCGCGGCTTTCGACGTCGCGTGCCTCGGCTTGGGCGGCGACAAAGATAAAGAGCGCGATCAACAGCAGAATCAGGTTGCCAGAGGTGAGGCCGAGAAAGCCGAAGAGAAAGGCCGCCACCTGGCCCGCGGTCGCGGCAAAGCGGGTGGCGCGGACCCGGTCCATTCCAAAAGACAGTGCTGCCCGCAGCACCCGCCCGCCATCCATCGGAAAGGCCGGAATAAGGTTGAAGACCGCGAGAAAGAGGTTCACCGCCGCCAACCGGCCCATGAAGTCCTGCGGGTTCGTCGGATCGGCCAGCGCCTCCATTTCCGTCGAGGCGCCGAAGACGATCAGCACGCCCCAGATGACCACATTCACCGCCGGGCCGGCGAGGGCCACCGCGATTTCATGCATCGGGTTTTCGGGCATCCTTTCCATCCGGGCCATGCCGCCGATGGGCAAAAGCGTGATGTCCGGTGTCTTGATCCCGTAGCGCCGTGCCATCAACGCATGACCGTATTCATGCGCCACCACGCAGCCAAACAGTGCGACGACAAAAAGCGTGTTGTCCAGTGCGGCAGCGGGGCCGCTTTCCGCCCAGGCGGCTGCGGCCACCCAGGCCAGCAGCAGGAAAAAGGTCGCGTGAACGCGCAGTTCGGACCCGAGTAGATGGCCAAGGCGGAAAGTCCAGGTCATGTCGTCTCCTGTCGGACAGTCTGTGAACCCACAGATAAGACCTGTTCCGCCGGGGCGCTACCACGCGCGGCGTCACCCTTTCAAAGAAATAGCGCCTGCCACGGGGACAGGCGCCATACCAAGGTCTGGCCGAACCGACCGAAAGGCCGGTTCCGTGCATCAGAACGGAATTTCGTCGTCGATGTCGCGCGCCGGTGCCCGGGACGGGCCGGAGCCGCCACCCGATCCGCCGCCGTATCCCGGATCGTCGTAGCCGCCGCGGTCGTCATAACCACCGCCGCCGCCGCTGTAGCCGCCGCCGGACCCACCACCATAGCCGCCACCGCCGCCGCCTTCGCTGCGGCTGTCGAGCAGCGTCAGCTCGCCACGGTAGGGACGCAGCACGACCTCTGTCGAATAGCGGTCCTGGCCGTTCTGGTCCTGCCATTTGCGGGTTTCCAGCTGGCCTTCGATATAGACCTTGGAACCCTTGCGCAGGTATTGCTCTGCGATGCGTGCGAGGGGCTCGGAGAAAATGGCCACCGAGTGCCATTCGGTCCGCTCGCGGCGCTCGCCGGTGTTGCGATCCTTCCAGTTTTCCGAGGTGGCGATGCGCAGGTTGCAGACCTTGCCGCCGTTCTGGAAGGTGCGCGTTTCGGGATCCCTCCCGAGGTTGCCCACCAGGATCACCTTGTTCACGGAACCGGCCATGTATTTCCCCTTCGAATCTCGTCGGCACTGATCCGCCGAGCCTACACCCATCATGGAACCCCGCGAAAGGTGCGCTCCGGCGGCACTGGCGAAATCGCCGAAAATGCGTATAGTCGCAACCGTGAAGTTTTGATTTAGGGGGATAGTGGCATGCTGCGCGCGGGTTTTCGCACGGCCGGATTGGGGCTGGCCCTGGGGGTCATTGCAGGGGGCGCATGGGCAGACGTCCTGTCGACCAAGAACCGATCTCACATCTTTTCCAGTCAGACCAAGGTGCTCGATAACCGCGCGGCGCAGCAGTACAAGAGCTCGGTCCGCCTGCAGCCGCCCAAGGTGGTCACTCCGACCAAGTGGGGGCCGGACACGGATGGCGACTTGCCCGTCTACCGCGGGCGCTACAACGGCGAGTTCGCCCAGATGGCGCGCGTGGCGGCACGCAAGCACGGAATCCCCGAGGACCTGTTCCTGCGGCTGGTGAACCAGGAATCCCGGTTCAACCCCAAGGCGAAGTCGCACAAGGGAGCGATCGGGCTGGCGCAACTGATGCCGGATACCGCACGGCGCCTCGGTGTCGATCCGCATGATCCGGCGCAGAATCTCGAGGGCGGCGCACGTTACCTCAAGCAGCAGTTCCAGAAATTTGGCAGTTGGCGCCTGGCTTTGGCCGCCTATAACGCCGGTCCGGGCGCCGTGACCAAGTACAAGGGCGTGCCGCCTTATCGCGAAACGCGAAACTACGTGAAAATCATCCTCGGGGGCTGATCCGGGCACAAACCGGGCTGAACGCAGCGCGGCTTAAACCTTGGTTATGTCTTTGCTGCCAGACTGCATTCCGGCGTCGATACGATCGCGGGAACGGTGGAATGGGGTATCTTCACTTTTGGTGGATCTGGAAGGCAGGGCGCGGGGGCGCCGCGCTGATTTGTCTTGCCATGTCGATACTTGCCAGTTCCTCGGCGGTCATGGCACAGGGATGCCAAGTGCCCGGTGACCTTATGGGCGTGGCGCGAACGCTTGCGGTTCTGCCTGTGGACCGCGCCGATCTGCCGCCGGCCATGACGGCCCGGCTGGGGGCGCAACTGGACGACCTGTCAGAGGCGCGAATCCTTGATGCCCTGATCGACACCGGGTTGGACAGCCTGACTCCCGTTGCGGTCAACGTCCTGGCCGAGGCCGAGAGGCTGGCCAAAGGGGGAGATTACAACCCGGCGCGCCTGACGGCCCTGCTGCGTGACCTTGACCAGCAAAGCACATTGGCGTGCGAAACCTCCGGTACATCCATCTTTCAGCGCATGCAAAGCGGGCGCGACGGCGGCGTTTTTTCCAAGGCCAGCGGCGCCTGGTCCGAGATCGAACGGCGCGCGCAGGAGGAAAAGCTATTTGCCGCCGGGGCGGTCGTCGTTCTGATGGTCGGGTTCATCTCTCTGCTGGTGCTGATCGACACCTGCTATCGCTGGATCATGGCGCTGATCTACAACCGCAAGGCCTGTCGCATCGCCGCGGACCTGAAGGTGGGCGGCAAATTGGTCGAAGGGCTGGTGATCACGCTGGGCAAAGGCGGTTGCCGCTTTCATCCCTTCGATACCAAGGCATTCGACAGGCTGTTGCCCCAGTTGCGGGCGACCGGCAGGCTAGAGCTTTGGATTGAGGGGGAAAACCTACCTGTTCAGTGCAGCAGCATCCACGAACTTTATACCGATTTCCTTTTCGCGTGCCCGATCACGCTGAAACAGCAGCGCGCATTGCTCGGACACTCGTCGATTTCGCCTTATCACATCCGCAAGTCGCGGGGCGGCGGCGAACGCGAGGCACAACGCCTGGTCGGTTAGAACGAAACAAGTGCCGTGGTCGGCTCAGGCCATAGACTGCCTTCCCCGGGCCACCGGGCCCGGGGAAGGTCAGTTTCACTCTGCCGCGATCTTGATGACCGGTTCCATTGCGTCGAATTCGGTGTCGGCGAGGTGGCATTTGATCTGGTGACCACCGGCCATCACGCGCACCGGAGGCACTTCCTTGTCGCAAAGACCGCCCGGAACCTTGTCCTTCCAACGGCAGCGCGTCTGGAACGGACAGCCCGAGGGCGGGTTCATGGCCGAGGGTATATCGCCTTCCAGCACGATATGGGTCTTTTCGACATGGGTGTCGGCGATTGGGACCGCTGAAAGCAGCGCCTCGGTGTAGGGGTGGTAGGGCGGCGCAAAGACCTGGTCGGTCGTGCCCAGTTCGACAACGTGGCCCAGGTACATCACCATCACCCGGTCGCTGAGGTAGCGCACGATCGACAGGTCGTGGCTGATGAACAGCAAGGTGGTCTTCTGCTCGCGCTGGATTTCCATCAACAGATCCGTGACCGCCGCCTGGACCGACACGTCCAGCGCCGAGACGGGCTCATCCGCCACCACGATCCGCGCACCGCCGGCGAAGGCCCGCGCGATTCCCACGCGTTGCTTCTGACCGCCCGACAACTGTCGCGGCATGCGTTCGGCAAAGGCCCGCGGCAGCTTGACCAGGTCCAGCAAGCGCAGCATTTCCTGCCGGCGCTCCTCGTCGGAATTGCCGTGTTCGAAGATTTCCAGCGCCCGCATGATCTGCCGCCCCACGGTCATCGAGGGGTTCAGCGTGTCGAAAGGGTTCTGAAACACCATCTGAACGTCGGCCACGGTCTGCGTGTCGCGCTTTTCGATGGGCGTGCTTTCGATGTTGCGGTTGTCCAGCAGGATCTGCCCGTCCGTTGCGGTTTCCAGGCCCATCAGAACCTTGGCAAAGGTCGACTTGCCGCAGCCGGATTCGCCGACGATGGCCAGCGTCTCGGATTCGCGCGCTTCGAAGCTCAGCGTCTCGTTGGCCTTGACCACCTTCTTTTCGCCGGAGGACCCGAACAGCGCATTGGCGGCCACCTCGTAGTATTTCTTGAGGTTGTCCATCTTGAGCACGACCTTGCCGGGCTCGGATTTCTCGTTGGTCGAGGTGCTGACCAGGGGTGCGTTCCAGTCGATCTCCTTGAACTTCAGGCAGCGTGAGCGGTGCCGGTCGTCCCCGGGGACCTCCTCCATCGGAATTCGATCCATCGCGTCGCAGCGGCCTTCCTCGAAGTAGTCACAGCGGGGACCAAAGTTGCACCCCGGAGGACGCTCATGGGGCAGGGGAAAGTTGCCCGGGATCGCCACCAGCGGGCGCGCGTTCTTGTCCGCGCCGGGCAGGGGGATCGAGCGGAACAGCGCCTGCGTGTAGGGGTGCTGCATCTTGTCAAAGACATCCTCGATGCTGCCGGTCTCGACCGCTTCGCCGGAATACATCACGCAGATCCGGTCGCAGGTCTCCAGCACAAGGCCAAGGTTGTGCGAGATGAAGAGCATCGATGTGCCGTATTTCTCGCCCAGTTCCTTGACCAGTTGCACCACCGCCGCTTCGACGGTCACGTCCAATGCCGTGGTGGGTTCGTCGAGGATCAGGAGCGCGGGCTCTGCCATCAGCGCAAGCGCAATCACGATCCGCTGCTGCTGGCCGCCCGACAGCTGGTGCGGATAGCTGTCGAGGATGCGCTTGGGGTCGGGCAGCTTGACGTCCGTGACCACCTGCAGGGCGCGCTCGTAGGCCTCTTCCTTGCTGACGCCCTTGTGGATCATGGGCACTTCCATAAGCTGTTTGGAGATCTTCATCGCCGGGTTCAGGCTGGCCATTGGCTCCTGGTAGATCATGGCGATCTCGGAGCCGCGGATGTGGCGCAGTTCTTCTTGGCTCATCTCGTTCAGGTTGCGGCCCTTGAACTTGATCGAACCGCCGACAATTCGGCCGTTCTTGCCAAGGTCCTGCATCACACCCAGCGCCACGGTAGACTTGCCGCAGCCGGATTCCCCCACGAGGCCAACCGCCTCGCCCGGTCTGACCCGGACAGAGAAATCCATCACTGCGGGGATCTCGCGCAGCCGGGTGAAGAAGGAGATCGAAAGGTCCTCGATCTCGAGGATCGGCCCGTCGTAGTCGTCTTTCATGTATCAGTTCTCCCTGTCGGAGCAGCCCGCGAAACGCTTGCGGTTTCTCTGGGCCGAAAATACCGGGGGGCACCGGGGATGTTCCCCGGTGCCCGTCGAGTGCTCAATCCCGCAGGGATTCCTCGCGCAGCCCGTCTGCCAGCAGGTTCAACCCAAGAACCAGGCTCAGCAGGGCCAGCGCGGGCGGCAGGGCGGGGTGCAGGTAGATCGACAAAAGCTTGCGCCCCTCGTTGATCGTCGACCCCCAGTCCGGGCTTTCCGGCGGCAGGCCCAGTCCGAAGAAGCCCAGTGTTCCCAGCAGGATCGTCGTATAGCCGATCCGCAGGCAGAAATCGACGATCAGCGGCCCGCGCGCGTTGGGCAGGATCTCCCACAGCATGATGTACCAGGGACGCTCGCCGCGGGTCTGCGCCGCCGCCACGTAGTCACGCGTCTTGATGTCCATCGTCAGGCCCCGCACGATGCGGAACACCGTGGGAGAGTTGACGAAGACCACCGAGACGAAGACCACCAGTACCCCCCCCGGCACGTCGAAGAAATCGAGCGGCCAGAAGGTGATACGGGAGGCGGTGGGGTCCGGGTTGTTGATCACCGACATGTAGACCAGGAACATCGGGACAAGGATGATCGCCAGCCAGATGTAATCCTTTTGCGGCTGGGTGCGGTAGCGCGAGTGGACAAGCACGCCCGCAAAGATCAGCGGGAAGAGAAACAGCACCACCGCCATGAACTGCGGCAGGCCCGTCGCCACGATTTCCGGCGTCACCAGCAGGTAGAACAGCAGGATCACCGGAAAGGCCAGGATCAGGTTGGCAAAAAAGCTCAGCGCCGTGTCCAGCTTGCCGCCGTAGTAACCCGCCGGCAAGCCCAGCGTGATCCCCACCATGAAGGCAAAGAGCGTCGCCAGCGGCGCAATGGCGATCACGATGGTCGAACCCGCGACGACGCGGCTGAAGATGTCGCGTGCGAGGTTGTCACCGCCAAAGAGATACCACTGGAAGTCGCCCTCTTCGGCCCCGCGCAAGGGTGTACCGGGCACCTTGTTCTTCATGCCGGAGACCTGGCTCAGAGGATCATGCGTCGCGATCATGTCGAACGCGCCGTAGAAGACGGCCGTGAAGACCCAGAACATCACCAGGCCAAAACCGATCATCCCGATCATCGAGTCGAAGAGCTTGCCATAGAGGCCGAGGCTGCGCTTGAAATTGATCGAGACGACGAAGGTCAGGACAAGGGCGATCCAGACGGGGATGAACTGACGGCTGATGCCGCCGATGATCCCGGCGCCCGTACCCATGGCAGCGCCCACCACGACATAGGCCAGGACCACCAGCAACAGCGCCAGCCCCAGCCAGTTCACCAGTTTCGCGGACAGGCCCCAGATGCCGCCGGTGGCGATGATGGTGCCGTCCGGGTTGGTCTGGATGCCGGTGTCCGGCTCGAAGAAGGACAGGATGATCTTGGCAACGAGGGCCACCGCGAACACGGGCACCAGGATGGTCAAGATCGGGTTAAGGACGGGCCCGAGGCCGCCGGTCCAGGTCAAAGGATCCATTCTTGCCTCCTCAGGTCACGCTGATCCGCGGGTTCAGGTACACGTAACCGATGTCAGAGATCAGCTGCGTCACCAGGACCACGAAGACCGAAACCACCGAGATCGCCAGCAGCATCTCGATATCGTTGTTGCCCGCCGCACGGACCAGTTCCCAGCCGACGCCCTTGTACTGGAACAGGGTCTCGACGATGACGACGCCGTTCAGCAGCCAGGGGAACTGCAGCATGATCACGGTAAAGGGCGCGATCAGCGCGTTGCGCAGGGCGTGCTTCATCACGATATTGCCGAAACTCACACCCTTGAGGCGCGCGGTCCGGATGTATTGCGCTGTCATGACCTCGGCCATCGAGGCGCGAGTCATCCGCGCGATGTAGCCCATGCCATAAAGCGCGATGGTCAGCACCGGAAGAAAGAAGTTCTCGAAGTTAGGGTTCTCCATCGCGCTGGTGGCCGTGCCCTTGAACCACTTCAGGCCCACCGCCGAGGAGGTGAAGATCGCGATGAACAGAACGCCCGAGACGTATTCCGGCGTCGCCGTCGTGGTGATCGAGAAGGTCGAGAGCGTGCGGTCCAGGGCGGATCCCTCGCGCATGCCTGCGAGCACACCGACGATCAGGGCCGACGGGATCATCAGAAGCATCACGCACAGCATCAGGAAGCCGGTGTTTCCCATCCGTGTGCCAAGCGCCTCTGTCACGGGGGCCTTGGACACGGTGGACCATCCCCAATGCCCCTGCAGGACGCCGCAGAAGGTCGGCGCCTCTGCCGGGTCGCTGCCGGGCAGGATGCAGCGGCCACGCTGGTTCCCATCCCGGTCGACCCGCGTCCATCCCGGGTAAACCCCCAGCCATTCCGCGTAGTTGCGGAAGATGCGGGGATCAAAGCCGGTGTTGACCTGTTCCGAGGCCTCAGCCTGGGTGATGCGGCCTGCGTTCAGGTCTGCCAGCAGTTGGTCGTCCAGCGGCGACCGATAGCCGTTGTTCGATAACCAGGTGGCGACCTCGATGTCGGTCATCCGGAAGTTGCCTTCGGACTTCGCGAGTTTTTCCAGGTTTGGATAGAGGTTCGTCATCACGAAGACGATGAACGTCAGGCAGAAAGCGGTCAGTAGCATGACCCCCACACGCCTGAGGATGAAAAGACCCATTAGTGCCCCCGTTGGTGGCTTTGGACCGGTAGACTTCCGGCCTCTTTTGGCTGATGGATCCGCTTGTATCGCGCGGACCGGGACGAATATGGGCCGCGCGATCCTTTCACGCGGCCCGCCTGGCCAAAAGGCGTCAGGCCTTGATGCCGAACTTGTAGATCTGCGGCAGGTCGGCGATGTGCTTGTCCACACCCACCAGATTGTCGCGGTGGTGGCGCATCGCGGTCCGCCAGTACGGCTGGATGGTCACGCCTTCCTCGATCATGATCGCCTGCAGCTTGCCCATGACCTCGCGGCGTTCGTCCGCATCGGCGATCGAGTTCGCCTCGGCCAGCAGGGCGTCGAATTCGGCGTTGGCAAAGCCGCTCTCGTTCCAGGCCGCGCCCGAGGTATAGGCCAGGGCCAGAACCTGCGTGCCCAGCGGACGGTGGTTCCAGTTGGTCGACGAGAACGGGTATTTCGTCCAGTCGTTCCAGAAGGTCGATCCCGGCAACACCGTGTGCGTGGCCTGGATGCCCGCGTCGTTCAGCTGGGCGACCACGGCGGCGGTGGTGTTGCGGCGCCAGTCGTCGTCGATGGACTGGACCTCGTGCACGAAGTCTTCCATGCCCGCTTCCTTGATGAGTTCCAGCGCGCGCGCCGGATCATGCGGAATGCGAGTGACGGAGGCATCGTGCTCGGGGTGCATCGGGCCGACGTGGCAGTTGTCGGCATGGATGCCGTAGCCGGCCATGCCCAGCTCCAGGCAGACATTGTTGTCGACCGCCATGGCCAGGGCCTGACGCACACGCTTGTCGCCGTAGATCTTGTTGCCGTCGGCATCCTCGGCCAGCTGGTTCGGGCGGATCACGATGGTAAAGCCCGAGGGGATCTCGGAGCGCGTCAGGCCGATGCTGTCGAAGATGTCGACGAATTCGCCCACCGACTCCCAGTTCATGTCGATCTCTTCGGCCTCGAAGGCGGCGATGAAGGCCGCCGGGTCCTGGCCGTAGTCGATGAACTCGATGCGGTCGATGAAGCCACCCTTGCCGGCGGCATAGCCCCACCATTCGTGGTCCTCGTTGCGCACCAACACGCCCTTGACGCCGACCTCGTGGCTTTCCGGCAGCATGAAGCCGGTGCCGATCGGGTTGGCCAGCATGTTGTTGGGATCATGGCTCGAATGCACGACGGCCGCCGGGTAGTCGGCGAAGCCGGGAATGATGGTGATGTCGGGCGACGAGCAGCGCAGCTTGACCGTGTGGCTGTCGACCACCTCGATGGCGCCTTCGGCGGCCTGCTTGGTGTCGGGATCGATCAGCGACCCCATGCGCGCGGCCATCGAGTTGCCCTCGACTTCGCTTTCGCACCACATCGTGATGTTGCGGGCCACGTCCTCGGCGGTGAAATCGTCCCCGTTGTTCCATTTCACGCCCTGGCGGACCTTCAGGGTGTATTCGGTGGCGTCCTCGTTGGCCTCCCAGCTTTCCAGAAGCATGGGTTCGAACGAACCGTCGTTGTTGTACTCGACAAGATACTCCAGCCAGCCGGCGGTAAAGGTCGCGATCTGCGTCCAGTCGTAGGTGCGCGGATCCTTGAGCGCGCGAACCTCCATCTGGTAGCGGATCGTGCCACCCTGCTGTGCATGGGCCGCAGCCTGCGCGGGCTGGTGCAGGCCGCCCAGAGCGTAGGCCGCCGCAGAGGTCAGGCCCAGCGCGGTGGTGCGCGCCAGGAATTCACGCCGGTCCAGCAGACCCTGCTTGAATTCCTTGGCGTACATCTTCGCAGCCGGGTGCACCCGCTGCAGGTTGTCCATCGATGTCATATTTTTCTCCCTGTGACAGTCCTATGATCAGCCGGGGGTCCGGTTGGTCGGCCTTTTTCGTTGGGGAACTTTGTTGTTCCCGGCGTCGTGGCCCCACGCTGCACGTCATTGCGCACGAGAAAGCTTGCCTAGTCAACGCCCGCTATCGTCCTTTTGAGGTCAAAAACCGACATGGGGCTTATTCAAAAGCGACACGGCCCCAAGTGCAAGACACGACCCCGCGATACAGCGGAGAAAGCGCCCCGTTCAGGCCCGTGCAGGTGAACGCCGTGTTGCTGCCCGCAGGGCCGATGGCGTGTGCCCCGTATGGTTCTGGATGAAGCGGGTAAAATAGGCCGGCGAGGCAAAGCCCAGGGACCTTGCCACCTCCTTGACCGCGGGCGCCGGGCTTTCCAGCGCCAGCCGCGCGGCGTGCAGCTTGCGCTCGGTCAGGATGTCCGCGGCGGTCTTGCCGCAGCAGCCGCGGCAGACCCGGCTGAGATGGGTCGGTGTGACGTCCAGGGCCTCGGCATACAGGCCCATGGCCTTGGGTTGGCGGAACTCTCGTGTGACGGCCTCGGCATAGCGCCGGACAAGCCGCTGCGCCGCGCTTTCGGGCGGGGTATCGGTCGCGCCGGCCTGCACCTGTCGGTGCAGCCAGACGGCGATCAGCCCGACATGAGCGGCCAGCGCCTCTTGCAGCATGGGGCGTTTCTGGGTCGTCTCGCGGTTCATCGCGTCGATGGTGCCGGTCAGTTCCGCCTGCGAGAGGCTGTCGCGCACTCGCAGCAGCAGCGGCGCATGGGGCATGTATGGGCTGAGCCCCGCCGGGCTCTGGACGAACAGCGCCTGTGTGCCTTGCTGCATCTCGACCGAGAACAGCGTACCCGCGGGCAGGAACAACGCGTTGTTGGTCGAAATGCCGCGCCGAATGCCGTTGACGATGACACGACCCTGTCCACGCGTCACCCAGAGCAGGATATCCTCCGGCCGGTCGTGCAACAGGGTGAATTTCCAGGGCGCGGCCTGAACCTCCAGCGCGTAGGAACCGCTCCGGACCTCGCCCTTGGGGCGTGGCGGGGCGGGCGGCATTGGCCTTTTCAGGAAGCCGGGCCGCGACATCAGGCCAGTTCCCGGGCTGGCAGGCTGTGCCAGCAGCGCATGCGGGCGCGGAACCAGGTGCGCTGCCGCTTGGCGAATTGCCGGGTCAGGATGGTGGCGCGCCGGGTGGCTTCTGCCAGGGTCATGTCCCCATCGAGATGGGCCATGAGTTCCGCCGCGCCGATGGCCTTGGCCGAAGGACGGTCCGGGGTCCATCCGGGTCGATTGGCGCGGGCTTCGTCCAGGGCGCCTTGGGCGATCATCTGGTCAAAGCGGCGCTCGATCCGTGGTGTCAGCCAGTCCTTGGGCGCATCGACGACGAATGCGCTGGCCTGGTCGAGCGGCAGCAGGGGGGGCGGTGTGTCCGCCTGCCAGTCGGCGAGGCCGCGCCCGGTCGCGCGCAGCACCTCCCAGGCGCGGGCAACGCGGGCAGGATTGTTGAGGTCGATCCGCCCGGCCGTTCCCGCGTCCAGGTCTGCGATCATGGCCTGCAGGCCGCGGTCTGCCAGCAGGGCCTCGCCCTCGACCCTGACGTCAGGCGGGGTCGGCGGGATGTCTGCCAGTCCTTCTGTGAGCGCGGTCAGGTACAGCCCGGTGCCGCCGGTAAAGATCGGGCGTTCGGGGGCGTTCAGAAAGACCGCTGCCTCGCGCAGCCATTCACCGACGCTGTAGGCACGATGGCCGGGAACGTGGCCATACAGCGCGTGCGGCGCTCGGGCCTCGTCCTCTGCCGAGGGGCGTGCGGTCAGCACGCGCCAGTCCGAGAACACCTGGATCGCGTCGGCGTTGACGATGATTCCGCCCTGTCGTTCGGCGATGGCCAGTGCCAGGGCGGACTTGCCGCTAGCGGTTGGGCCGGCGATCAGTACGGGGCGATCCGGCACGCAGGCCGCAAGGCATTCCTCGATTGCCGATTTGTCACGCATTGGGTTGCCTGTCCCGGTCCTGCCCGGCAGCGCCGCTGGGCCATTGCAGCCCGACCGGTTTTCCGCCACATATGCGCGCGATCATATCCCCGCCACGACGGAGCGCAACATGACCGAAGCCGGCACCCCGCAAACAACTTTCAAACGCGTGATGCTCAAGATTTCGGGGGAGGCACTCATGGGAGACCAGGGCTTTGGCCTGCACCCGCCGACCGTTCAGCGCATCGCCAAGGAAGTGCAGGCGGTCCAGGAACTGGGGGTCGAGATCTGCATGGTCATCGGGGGCGGCAACATCTTTCGCGGGCTGGCGGGCAGCGCGCAGGGGATGGAACGGACGACCGCCGACTACATGGGGATGCTGGCCACGGTGATGAACGCCCTTGCGATGCAATCGGCGCTGGAGGGACTTGGCGTCTTCACCCGGGTCATCAGCGCGATCCGCATGGACGAAGTGGCCGAGCCCTACATCCGCCGCCGCGCCGTGCGCCACTTGGAGAAGAAGCGGGTCTGCATCTTTGCCGCCGGCACCGGCAACCCCTATTTCACCACTGACACCGCCGCCGCGCTGCGGGCCAATGAAATGGCTTGTGAGGCGATTGTCATGGGCAAGAACGGCACCGACGGCGTCTATGACATGGACCCGCGGCAACACCCCGAGGCCAAGCGCTATGACGAGGTGACCTTTGACGAGGTGCTGTCGAAGAACCTCAAGGTCATGGATGCCTCCGCGATCGCGCTTGCGCGGGACAACAACATGCCGATCATCGTCTTTTCGCTGGACGAGCCGGGCGGCTTCCGCGGCATTCTGGCCGGGCAGGGGACCTGCACCCGGGTTGTCGAGAAACCCTCGGCCCGACCGGACATCCCCGGCCCGTCGCCGGCCTGAGGCGTTCGCCGATTTTCAATGCCGCCCCCCTTGCGGTTGTCCACGCGTGGACCGCGAGGCGGAATGCCAGATCAATGAGTTACAGGGACGTTTCTTTGCCCTTTGTCAATGAAAAACGGTCCTGACGCTGCTTGCGCGGGGGAGCGCCGAAGCGAGCGTGATAACTGCGGGTGAAGGCCGAGGGCGATGCGAATCCGGTGGCCTGCGCTATGTCCAGAACCGATCTTTCGGTCTCTGCCACCAACTGGGCGGCGCGGTCCAGCCTGAGGCCCAGGTAGACCTGCGCCGGTGTCTGGTTCAGCCCCTTGCGGCAGCGCAGGCGTAGTTGTTTGGGGCTGAGCCCCAATTCCGCCGCGACCCGTTCCAGGGGAATCGGGTGTTCGATCCGGGCGGCCATGACGGCCATCATCCGTTCCAGCAGCGGATCGGCGCTGACCGCCAGTTTCTGGCATTCTCCGGCATCGCGAATCCGCCCGTGCGCCAGCGCATCGGCGGTCTTCGCAGCCAGCGCCGGGCCGTGAACCCGCGCGATCCAGGCCAGGATCGCATCGCCCGTGGCCACGCCGCCCGCCGTGGTCAGGCGCTGGCGGTCAAAGGCGTAGAGATTTTCCGAGAGGACGATATCTGGAAATTCCTCGAGCACGGCGGGCACGGCTTCGTGGTGCAGCACCGCCTCGCGCCCGTCGAGAAAGCCGAGCTTGGCCAGGATCATGCCGCCAGTGTCGAGCCCCCCCAGCGTCGCCCCCGAGGAATCGGCGCGGTGCAGGAAGGCCCGCAGCCCCATCGGCAGGTTGCGCAGCGGGTCGTAACCGGCGCAGAGCAGAACGAGATCGAAGCCCTGCGCGCGGAACCAGTCCGGCTTGTCGCCCGCGATTTCTGTCCCGTCGGAAGCGGCGACAGGGGCGCCGCTGACCGTCCGCGTCTGCCAGGTAAACAGATCTTGCCCGGCGCATTTGTTGGCGACGCGCAGCACCTCGCGCGCAAAGACAAAGGCGAGCATCTGGAAGCCGGGGAAGAGGATCAGGCAGACATGCATGGGGGAAACAGAGCTGGGGCCATTGTTGCGGTTCTGGCACGGGGGATCTTAACGGCGCGTTGCCGTGGGTCTCGGCCTAACATCATCGCGGGTAATTTTCGCACGAAAAACGTCACTTTGTGACCGATACATGCCGACTAAGGGTGGCAGCCTGCCGTCAACACAGACCAGGAGACCCGCCATGAACATCCAGACCCCGACCCCGACCGGAATGCGCCCGGCCAATTGCTCGGACGCGGAATGGGAAGCCCGCCAGGAGCTGGCGGCGATCTATCACGCGCTGGTGAAATACCGGCTGACCGATGTCACCAACTAGTGGCACGCCATGCGGGTGCCCGGCGAAGACGCGCTGCTGACCCATCACTATGGCTGGATGCACGAAGAGGTCACCGCATCGAACCTCATCAAGGTCGGGTTCGACCGGGTGAACCACACCCCCGAAAACGGCGAACCCAACCCCTCGGCCACCGAGATCGGCAAGCTTTTCTTCGAGGCCGACCCGACGATGAATTGCATCATGCATATTCATACCAAGGCGGTCATGGGGGTCAGCGCGCAGACCGAGGGGGTCGGTCCCTACAGCCAGGCCTACCTGATGATCGGTGGCGGAGACGTGATCGGCTATACCGACTACGAGTTCGAATGCACCGATGACTTCCTGACCGAACTGTTGAAGGCGGGCAGGGACAAGAAGATGATCGTCGAAGCCTGGCACGGGGCCTTTGTCTTTGGCCGCGACGCGGGCGAGGCGTTTTTCCGCAGCTTCTACCTGGACCAGGCCTGTGCCGTCCAACTGGAGGTCCAGAAATCGGCGGCGGGCGGCGCGACGATCCGCACCATCCCCGAGACCGAGCAGGAGCGCCACCTGTCTGACATGGCCGTCAGCGAGTGGTACGGCTATGAAGGCGCGCTGGAATGGGCCGCGATCCGGCGGCGGCTGGACGCCGAAAGCCCCGTCTACCTGCGATGAATTCCCCGGTGTGGGCGTCGGGCCCGCGCTGCCCTCTCTGGTCAAGGCCGATTGATCTGCGTTAAAGGTCAGGCTAACCAGTGTTTCCCGAGCACAGATGCATCAACGAGGGGCCTCCGAATGTCCGAAGACTTCGAACTCGATACCGACGATCTTATGCGCCGCATGGACGGCGCCATGTCCAACCTGCGCACGGAATTCGCCTCGTTGCGGACCGGGCGCGCCTCGGCGTCGATGCTGGAGCCGGTGCAGGTCGAGGCCTATGGCCAGATGACCCCGATCAACCAGGTCGGCACCGTCAACGTCCCCGAGCCGCGCATGGTGACGATCAACGTCTGGGACAAGGGCCTTGTGGGCAAGGTGGAAAAGGCGATCCGCGAGTCGGGCCTTGGCATCAACCCGCAGCTGAACGGCACCATCATCATGCTGCCGATCCCCGAACTGAACGAGGAACGCCGCAAGGAGCTGGGCAAGGTGGCCGGCCAGTATGCCGAACATGCCCGCGTCGCGATCCGCAACATCCGTCGTGACGGCATGGAGCAGATCAAGAAGGCCAAGGCCGACGGCATGTCCGAGGACGACCAGAAACTCTGGGAGACCGAGGTGCAGGATCTGACCGATACCTACATCAAGAAGGTCGACGAGGCGCTGGAGACCAAGCAAGAAGAAATCATGCAGGTCTAACACCTTATCGCACGCTGCGAGTCGAAACCTTCCATAAAGGTTTCGGGCGGTCCCGGGGCCTTTCCCGGAAAAGTGCCGCACTTCGCAAGCGTGCGACTTAGGTCGACCAAGCCTCCCGGCGGTGCTAGGTTCCGCCGGGGCTGATCGGGTCCTCAGGCTTGCAGAGAACCACCCTGAACCCCGGCATTGCCTCGCCTGTGGCCAGACCTTGCCACAGTGGCGCCTTTCCCATCGCGCAAAACTGGACTACTCAACCGTGGATGTCTTTGCGTTGGATCGACCGACGGTATGATCTATGAGTGATACCGCGCATTTCGCTTTGGAAGGGAATTTGATGGCCAGACCGATGCTGGAGACCCTCGGCCCGAAACATGTGGCCATCATCATGGATGGCAATGGCCGCTGGGCGACGATGCGGGGCCGTCCACGCCTGTTCGGGCATCATGCCGGCGCCCGTCGCGTCCGCGAGGTGGTCGAGGCCTGCCCGGATTACGGCGTGAAGTACCTGACAATCTTCGCCTTTTCGACGGAGAACTGGAAGCGCACCCAGGTCGAGGTGGCCGGCCTGATGAGCCTGTTCCGTCGCTACATCATGAAAGAGATGCAGGCCTTCGTGAAGGAAAACGTCCGCGTCCGGTTCATCGGGGACAGGCCGCGGTTGGACGACAAACTGCGTGCTCTGATGGACGAGGCCGAGGATTTCACCAAGCATTGCACCGGCGTCAACCTGACCATCGCGCTGAATTATGGCGGACGGGACGAGGTTGCGCGCGCTGCGAAGCGCCTTGCGATGGACGTGCGGGACGGCAAGCTGGACCCGGAGGAAATCGATGTCGAGACTCTGCCGCGTTACCTGGACACCCATGTGCTGCCCGACCCCGACTTGGTGATACGCACCAGCGGAGAGGCGCGGATCTCGAACTTTCTGCTCTGGCAGTCGGCCTATGCCGAGTATGAATTCATCGATACCCTGTGGCCGGATTTCACCCCCGAGGAACTGGGTCGCCTTTGCGCCGCCTTCGGCGGGCGCGACCGGCGTTTCGGTGCCGTGAAGGTATGAGCAAGCCGCGTTGGGAGGACCTTGCCCCGCGGCTGATCTCTGCCGCGGCGATGATTGCCATCGGGATCGCCGCTGTCTGGCTGGGCGGGATCTGGTTTCACCTGCTGATCGCGGTCATCTGTGGTGGCATGGTCTGGGAACTTGTGCACCTGTGTGATCGCGGGCGGGTCCGCAGCCGGAACATTCTGGCCGCCGCCGCCTTCGTGGTTGCCCTTGTCGCCATCGAATTGCCGCCGGCCTTTGCGCTGCCCCTGCTGATGCTGCCCTCGATGCTGGGCTTTTCGCGTATGAAACATGGCGGGGTGACCTACGCGGTCTTTACCGCGCTGATCCTGCTGGCTGGATACGCCATGATGGATCTGCGCGATGAATTCGGCCTGATCTGGATGCTCTGGCTGATGGTGGTCGTGGTGGTGACGGACGTGGCCGGCTATTTCGCGGGCCGCACCTTTGGCGGACCCAAGTTCTGGCCGCGCGTCAGCCCGTCCAAGACCTGGTCGGGCACGGTTGCGGGCTGGCTCGGTGCGGCTGTTGTCGGGTTGGTCTTTGCCGGCCTGACCCAGGTCGGCCCGGGTCTTGTCGGTGTCTCCATCGCGGTCAGCATGGCCTCGCAGATCGGAGACATCGCCGAAAGCGCGATCAAACGGCGTGCGGGCGTCAAGGACAGCTCGAACCTCCTGCCGGGGCACGGCGGGCTGATGGACCGGTTCGACGGGATGCTGGGCGCGGCGGTCTTCATCGTGATCGCGGGGCAGGTCACTGGGTTTCCGGGGGCAGTATGACCGGGGGCGGCAGGCGCAGGGTTTCCATCTTTGGCGCGACCGGGTCGATCGGGCAGAACACCATCGACCTGATCGCGCGTGACAGGGACGATTTCGAGATCGTGGCGCTGACCGGCGGGGCCAATGTCGCGCAACTGGCGCGCGACGCCCGAATGCTGGGCGCCCAGGTCGCTGTCACCGCGCACGAGGACCGGCTGGAGGATCTGCGCGCTGCACTTGCAGGATCCGGCGTCGAGGCGGCGGCGGGACGCTCTGCCCTGGTCGAGGCCGCGACTCGGCCCGCCGACTGGGTCATGTCTGCCATCGTCGGCGCCGCCGGGTTGGAGCCGGGATTGCGGGCGCTGGAACAAGGCGCAACGCTGGCGCTGGCCAACAAGGAAAGCATGGTCTGCGCCGGTCCCTTGATGCTGCGCACGGCGCAGGAGAACGCGGCGCAGCTGTTGCCGGTGGACAGCGAACATTCCGCCGTCTTCCAGGCCCTGATCGGAGAGGACCTGGAGGCTGTCGAACGGGTGATCATCACCGCCTCGGGCGGCGCATTTCGGGACTGGCCGCTGGAGGATCTGGCGCGCGCAACGCCGGAACAGGCGGCAACCCATCCCAACTGGACGATGGGACAACGGATCACCATCGACAGTGCGTCGATGTTCAACAAGGCGCTGGAATTGATTGAAACGCGCGAGTTTTTCGGGCTGGAACCTGAAAAGATCGAAGCCGTCGTTCACCCGGAATCCATGATCCATGCGCTGGTCGGCTTCAACGACGGGGCGCTGATGGCCCATGTCGGACCGCCGGACATGCGCCATGCCATCGGATTTGCGCTGAATCACCCTACGCGCAAGGCGCTGCCGGTGGAGCGGCTGGACCTGGTGAAGTTGGGGCAGCTGACCTTCCGTGCCCCGTGCGAGACGCGCTGGCCGGCGCTTCGGCTGGCGCGTGAGGTGATGCAGGCTGGGGGCCTCATGGGCGCGGTCTTTAACGCGGCCAAGGAAACGGCGCTGGACGGGTTCATCGCGGGACGTATTCCCTTCACTCGCATGGCGGGCGTTGTCGAAGAGGTGCTCACCCGGCTTTCGTCCCAGGCGGGACACAATGCTGCCGGTATTACTCTTGATAAGGTCAGCGAAGCGGACCATCTCGCACGGGCAGAGGCCGTTGCGATCATGCAAAACTAAACCCGGCAAAACTAGACATTGAGTGGAGTGGCAGTTTGGACCTGACGACCCTGATCCCGCAATTTGGCGGCGCGCTTTGGACCGTGATCTTTTTCGTGGTCGCGCTTTCGGTGATCATCGCGGTGCATGAATACGGCCACTTCATTGTCGGCAAGAAGACCGGGATTTTCCCCGAGGTCTTCAGCCTCGGCTTTGGTCCGGTGCTCTGGTCGCGCGTCGATCGTGACGGCACCAAGTGGCAACTGGCGGCGATTCCCTTTGGCGGCTACGTCAAGTTCCGGGGGGATGCCAATGCGTCGGGCGGTGTCGACGCCGATGCGATCGAGGGACTGGACGAGGCCGAGATGCGCAGCACCATGTCCGGGGCGCCGCTCTGGGCGCGCGCTGCCACGGTCGCCGCCGGTCCGATCTTCAACTTCGTCCTGTCCATTGCCATCTTTGCCGGGGTGCTGATGTTCCGGGGCGAGGTCATGGAACCCTTGACCGTGGGCGAGTTGCGCCCGCTGCCCGCTCAGCAAGAGCTGGAACCCGGAGACACGATCCTTGCCATCGAGGGTGCAGCGCTGCCCGATGCCGCGGATGGCACGATGAGCGCCTATTTCGACGCGTTGCCACATCAGCAGCAACTGGATTACACCGTGCGCCGCGACGGGCGCGAGATGACCGTCACCGGTCCCTATACCTATCCGCCGCTGGCCACGCAGATCGCGCCGCGGTCTGCCGCCAGCGATGCGGGCCTCAGGGCAGGGGACGTGATCACCGAGGTCGACGGCACGCCGATCCATGCATTTGCCGAGCTGAAGGAACGGGTCGAAGGCTCTGAAGGGGCGACCCTGCAATTGACGGTCTGGCGGGATGGCGAGATCCTGAACAAGGAAATGACCCCGCGCCGGGTGGATGAACCGCAGCCTGACGGCGGCTTCCAAACCTTTTATCGCATCGGAATCGTGGGCGGCGTCGCCTTCGAACCGGCGACAGAGGCCGCCGGATTCGGTAGCGCGGTGACCGGCGGCGTGGCACAGGTGGGCCGGATCATCGAAGGCTCGCTCTCGGGTCTTTGGCACATGGCAACCGGCGCGATCAGCACCTGCAACCTGTCGGGCCCCATCGGAATCGCCGAGACAAGTGGGGACATGGCCAGCCAGGGCACCACGAACTTCATCTGGTTCATCGCCGTGCTCAGCACCGCCGTCGGTCTGTTGAACCTCTTCCCGGTGCCGGTGCTGGATGGTGGCCACCTGGTGTTCTTTGCCTATGAGGCCGTCACGGGGCGCCCGCCAAGCGACCGTGCGCTCAAGGTGCTGATGTCGATCGGCCTGACGCTGGTTCTGGGGCTGATGGTCTTTGCCTTGTCGAACGACCTTTTCTGCCCCTGATGGTGTGGGGCTGACACATTCCCGGCAGGGGTTTGCCCAACTCCTGCCTGAATCACCCGGTAGTGCTGTGTCCGCATACGCAACCGAGGACCGATTCCATGACCGCGATCCAAGCCGGATACAGAAGCATGAGCTTGCTGGTCACCATAAACTGGGACCGCCTGCTGTATATCTGCACCCTTGTCTTCGCCTTGTTTTTCGGGGGCTGGCTGGGGTCTGTCCTGCACTAGTCGCTGACAGGCTACAGTTACTCAAATTCGCGCCCCCGAGCTTTTGACAAGCACCGGCATTCCCGATACTCACGACCTTGGGATGTCAAAGTGGATTGCGAACATGGCGAAAGGCATTTCCGCGCGTAAAGCGCCGGGTCTTGCAAGGGGTTATCAGGTTGCCAACGCAACTCGGGCGGTGTGCCTGAGTTTCGCCGTGGCAATGGGTGCGGGGGTCGCCACGATCCCGCAAGTCGCCTATGCCCAGAGCTACGTCTTCAACTCGGTCAATATCGAGGGCAACCGCCGCGTCGAACCGGGCACGATCCTGTCCTACGCCGGAATCGCACGCGGCCAGCGGGTTTCCGCGGCCGAACTCAACGATGCCTACCAGCGGATCCTCGGCTCCGGTCTGTTCGAGACCGTCGAGATTGTCCCTCAGGGTTCGCGCCTGACCATACGCGTCGTCGAATATCCCACGATCAACCGCATCACCTTCGAGGGCAATCGCCGTATCAAGGACGAAGACCTGGCACAGGCGATCCAGTCGCAGTCGCGCCGCGTCTTCAGCCCCGGTGTCGCAGAGGCGGACGCGCTTGCGGTCAGCCGTGCATACGAGGTGCAAGGCCGCCTTGCCGCGCGTGTCACGCCGAAGGTCATCCGCCGCAGCGACAACCGCGTCGACCTGGTGTTCGAGGTCTTCGAGGGCGGTGTCGCCGAGGTCGAGCGCATTGGTTTTGTCGGAAACGGCAAGTTTTCCGATCGTCGCCTGCGCCGCGTGCTCGAAACCAAGCAGGCCGGCCTGCTGCGTGCCGTGATCCGCAAGGATACCTTCATCGAGGATCGCCTGGAATTCGATCAGCAGTTGTTGCGCGACTTCTATGCATCGCGTGGCTATGTCGATTTCCGCATCACAGGCGTGAACGCGGAACTCAGCCAAGAACGCGACGCCTATTTCGTGACGATCAACGTCGAGGAAGGCCAGCAGTTCCGGGTTGGTGAAGTGACGGTGACTTCCGACCTGTCCGACGTCGACGCCGATCTGTTCCGCAGCAAGGTGCGCATGCGTCAAGGCAAGGTCTATTCGCCTTCTCTGGTCGAGAACGAGATCGCGCGTCTTGAAAAGCTTGCGGTGAACCTTGGCCTCAACTTTGTCCGGGTCGAACCGCGGGTCACGCGCAACGACCGCGATCTGACGCTGGACGTCGATTTCCGCCTCGTGCGTGGCGAGCGTATCTTCATCGAACGCATCGACATCGAGGGCAACACCACCACGCTGGATCGTGTCATCCGTCGCCAGTTCGAGGTGGTCGAGGGTGATCCGTTCAACCCGCGTGCAATTCGCGAAAGCGCTGAACGCATCCGCGCGCTTGGCTTCTTCAACAAGGCCGATGTCGAGGCCCGCGAAGGTTCCAGCCCGCAGCAGGTGGTCGTCGACGTTGACGTTGAGGAAAAACCGACCGGCTCGATCAGCTTCGGTGGCTCCTATTCCACGCAGAACGGCTTCGGTGCGGCGTTCAGCTTCTCCGAACGTAATTTCTTGGGCCGTGGTCAGTCCTTCAGCTTCCGGATCAACACCGCCGCGGATACCCAGCAATACGGTCTGCGCTTTGTCGAACCCGGGCTTTTTGGCCGCGATCTTTCGCTGGGCTTCACCTTGGCCTATACCGAGACCGACAACGACAACGCTGACTTCGATACGGCGACCGGCGTATTCCAGCCTTTCCTGGAATTTCCCGTGGCCGAACAGTCGCGTCTGCAGCTGCGCTACAAGCTGAACTACGGCGAAATCACCGCTGTTGATACCAGCGTGGGGGGCGTCATCAATGCCGAGCTGAACGACGGTGGGCGGTTCGACAGTTCGGTGGGCTATACCTACATCTTCGACACGCAACGCAAGGGACTGGACCCGAACACCCGCTACCGGTTCGAGTTTGGTCAGGACTTCGCCGGCTTGGGCGGCGACCGGACCTTCATCAAGACGAGCGCGAAGGCCGTTGCTCAGACCTTGGTCTGGAACGAGGAAGTGACCCTGCGTGCCACGCTTGAAGGCGGGGCGCTGAACTATACCAAGGGCACCAGCCGCGTGACCGACCGCTTCCTGGTGGGACCGGACATCATGCGTGGTTTTGCCTCCGGCGGCATCGGGCCGCGCGAGGTGGGTGGTGGCGTCGATGACGCGCTCGGCGGTAACTTCTTCGCAGTTGCCCGCTTCGAGGCCGAATTCCCGCTTGGTCTGCCCGAAGAATACGGGATCACCGGCGGTCTGTTCTACGATGTCGGCTCTGTCTGGGGGTTGAGCGACAGCTTCAAGAGCAGTGCCACGGGTTCCATCGTGTCCGAAGGCTTCGAAGCGCGCCATGTGGTCGGTTTCTCGATCTTCTGGAACAGCGCCATCGGCCCGCTGCGCCTGAATTTCACCGAGGCGCTGAAGAAGAACAAGTGGGACGAGCCGCAGAACTTCAACCTGACGATCTCGACGCAGTTCTGAGGCGAGCGTGCGTCTGGCCGTCCGTCTTGCCGTCCTGCTGCTGGTGCTCTGGGGTGCCGCGGCAGGGGCGCAGGGGCAGGGCAGTCCCTTGCTCTCCGGGGTTCCACAGGCCCCGATCCTTGTCATCGACTTTGAGCGTGTCTTTGCCGAAAGCGCGTTTGGTCGTCGGGTAAATGACGAGATCGAACAGCAGGGCCGGGTGATCGCTGCGGAGAACCGCAAGATCGAGGCTGAACTGATCGAGGAAGAACGCGAACTGACCGACCTGCGTCCGACCCTTGCACCGGAGGAGTTCCGCGCCCTCGCCGATGCCTTTGACGAGAAAGTCCAACGTCTGAGAGACGAGCAGGACGCCAAGGCCCGTGCTTTGGGAACCCGCACAGAGGAGGCGCGCCGCCGCTTCCTGACCGTGGCCCAACCGGTGCTGGAGGGATTGTTGCGCGAGGCCGGGGCGATGTTGATCCTCGAACGGCGCACGGTTTTTGTCGCGGCGGATGCCATCGACGTCACCGACCGGGCCATTGCCCTGATCGACGCTCAGATCGGCGATGGAACCCCTGAGGTACCCGACCCGGTGCCCGCCCCCGATCCCACCCCGGACCCGGAAACGCCAGAGCCGCCCGCGGAACAGGATTGAAGGCGTGCTTGCCCCTGAGCGCCGCCGTTGCTAGGGGTGCGCCAAAACAAGAAAGGCCGCCAGTCATGACCGACACGCTTCTGAGCGCGGATATCCAGCTGATCCAGCGTATCCTGCCGCATCGTTATCCCTTTCTTCTGGTCGACCGCGTCGAAGAGATCGACGGCACGCAGTCGGCCCTGGGGATCAAGAACGTCACCATGAACGAGCCGCACTTCCAGGGCCATTTCCCCGGTCTGCCGATCATGCCGGGGGTGACCATCGTCGAGGCGATGGCCCAGACCGCCGCCGTCATGGTGGGTACGGCGCTGGACATGGCCGACAAGGAGATGAAGGTCTATTTCATGTCCATCGACAAGTGCAAGTTCCGGCGCAAGGTCGTGCCAGGCGACCAACTGAAGATGCGCCTGACCACCCTGCGCGGGAAACCCGGCGGCAAGGTCTGGAAATTTGGCGGCGTTGCCGAGGTCGAAGGCGAGATGGCCGCCGAGGCCGAGTTCACCGCGATGATGGATCTGCCGTCTTGACCGAAACCGTGATCCATCCTTCCGCAGTGGTCGAAGAAGGCGCGGTTATCGGCCAAGGCTGCGTGGTCGGGCCGTTCTGCCATGTCGGGCCCGAGGTGGTGCTGCACGACCGGGTCGAACTCAAAAGCCACGTGGTCGCGAACGGCGCGACCGAGATTGGCGAAGAAACCCTGGTCTTTCCCTTCTCCGTGATCGGCGAAATCCCGCAGGATCTCAAGTTCCGGGGGGAAAAGACCCGGCTGATTATCGGTGCCCGCAACCGCATCCGCGAACATGTCACCATGAACACCGGCACCGAGGGCGGTGGCGGCGTGACACGGGTGGGCGATGACGGCCTGTTCATGGCCGGCTGTCATGTGGCCCATGACGCGCAGGTGGGCGACCGGGTTATCCTGGTGAACAATGCCGCGCTGGCGGGGCACTGCGTGATCGAGGATGACGTGATCATCGGCGGCCTTTCCGGGGTTCACCAGTGGGTGCGTATCGGGCGCGGCGCCATCATCGGCGCCGTGACGATGGTCACCAATGACGTGATCCCCTACGGCCTTGTTCAGGGACCGCGTGGCAAGCTGGACGGGCTGAACCTGGTCGGGCTGAAACGCCGCGGCGTCAAACGATCGGACATCACCGCGCTTCGCGCGGCGTTCCAGATGCTGGCGCAGGGCGAGGGTGCCTTTCAGGACCGGGCCCGCCGTCTGGGTGACGAAACCCAGAGCGATTACGTCCGCGAGATCGTCGATTTCGTACTCGGCGACAGCGACCGCAGCTTTCTGACACCGGGCTGAGCGGACCATGCTGGCGTTGATTGCCGGGCGCGGGGCCTTGCCTGCCGCCGTTGCCGGCGCCGCCGGCGAACCGGTCGTGATTTGCGGCATGGCGCATTCTCCGCCAGACCAGGTCGTGGCCGAGCATCTCTTTGCCATCGAACGGTTGGGAGCCTTTCTGGCCTGGCTCAAGCGGCGGGGCGTGTCGCGGGTCTGCATGTGCGGCTCCGTCGATCGACCGGATGTCGCGGTGTCCCGGATCGGATGGCGAACCCTGCCTCTGTTGCCCCGGGTCATGCGGGCGCTGCGGCGCGGGGATGACGGGGCGTTGCGCATTGCCATCGACATTCTCGAAGACGCCGGGTTCACGGTTCTGGCTGCGCATGAACTGGCGCCGTCCTTGTTGCCGACTGCGGGTGTGCCCACAAGCGCCCAGCCCGATGAGGCGGCAGGCGCGGCGGCGCGCCTCGGGGACCGGATCTCTCAGGATCAGGCGCGGCACGATCTTGGACAGGCCTGCGTTGTCAAGGAGGGCGCCCTCATCGCCCGCGAGGATGACCGCGGCACCGATGCCATGTTGCAGGGGCTTGGCCCCGCGGCACGGGGCGGCGTGCTCTACAAGGCGCCGAAACCGGGGCAGGAGCGCCGCGCCGACCTGCCGGTGATCGGCCTTCAGACTGCCGAGGGTGCCGTTGCGGCAGGTCTGTCGGGAATCGTGATCGAGGCCGATGGTGTCATGGTTCTGGACCTGCCACAGGTGCTGGAGCGGCTGGAAGCCGCTGGCCTGTTCCTCTGGGTGCGTGAAAGGGAAACATGATGCGGGTTTTCATCACAGCAGGAGAACCGTCCGGCGACCGATTGGGCGCGGCGCTCATGGCAGGGCTCAAGGAACTGGTGCCGGATGTGACCTTTCGCGGGATCGGTGGGCCGCTGATGCAGGCACAGGGCCTCGACAGCCTGTTCCCGATGGATGAGATCAGCATCATGGGGATCACCGAGATCCTGCGCGAATACCGCGCGCTGAAGGGCCGTATCCGGCAGACCGCCGACGCGGTTGTGGCGGAACAGCCAGACGTTCTGATCACCGTGGATCTGCCGGAGTTTTCCCTGCGTGTTGCACGGCTGGTCAAGGCCGTGTCCGACGTACGCGTGGTGCATTACGTTGCGCCGACGGTCTGGGCGTGGCGTCCCAAGCGGGCGCAGAAGATGGCCGCGCATGTGGATCAGGTGCTGGCGCTGTTGCCGTTTGAACCGCCCTACATGGAGGCGGCGGGGATCGCCTGCGATTTCGTCGGCCATCCGGTGGTGATGGAGCCGCAGGCCAGCGAGGCGGATGCGGCGGCCTTTCGCACGACGCACGGTATCGAGGGCGAGATGTTGCTGGTTTTGCCCGGCTCGCGCCGGTCCGAGGTGGGGCGGCTGATGCCGGTCTTTGCCCGGGCGGCACGCTCCTTGTTGGGCGCACGGCCGGGTCTGCGGCTGGTGATTCCGGCGGCGGGGCCGGTGGCAAGGGCGGTGCGCGAGGCGGTGGCCGACTGGCCCGGCGACCCGCTGGTGATCGCCCCCTCGGACGATCCGGGCGGGACGCAGAAACGCGCGGCCTTCAGGGCGGCCGATGTGGCGCTTGCGGCCTCCGGGACGGTTTCGCTCGAACTCGCCGCGGCGGGTACGCCGATGGTCATCGCCTATGACATGAGCTGGCTCAGCCGCCAGATCATCGGGCGGATGTTGCGCGTCGACAGCGTGACGCTGGTCAACCTGGTGGCCGAAAGCCGGACGGTGCCGGAATTCATCGGCGCGAAATGTCAGCCTGGCCCAATCGCGGATGCGGTGGGCCAGGTGTTGGAGGCTCCTGGGGCGCAGATCGAGGCGATGGACCTGACGATGGAACGCCTTGGCCGGGGCGGTGAACGCCCGGGTCTTCGGGCGGCGCGCGCGGTTCTTGACCGCCTGCGTGACGGCAATACGTTCACCTGAGTTCGGATCGTGTGACGAAAAAAGGGCCGGAAACCTGCGTTTCCGGCCCTGTTCTTGTAGTGCGTTGCGCGCTCAGAGCAGCGACTTGACCTTGGCGGCGACGCCCTCGGCGGTGATGCCGAAGTGGTCGAACAGGACGTCCGCCGGGGCCGAGGCGCCAAAGCTCTCCATGCCGACAAAGCCGGCCTTCTTGGCGCTGCCACGCTCGCCGCACAGCCAACGATCCCAGCCCATGCGCACGCCGGCCTCGACCGCAACGCGCACCGGACCGGCGGGGGGCAGGACCCGGCGGCGATAGCTTTCGTCCTGGGCTTCGAACAGTTCCCAGCAGGGCATGGACACGACGCGCGTGCCAATGCCTTCGGCCTGCAACAGGTCCCGCGCGGCCAGCGCGATGGAGACTTCCGAACCGGTCGCCATCAGGATCGCCTGACGCTTGCCTTCGGCCTCGGCCAGCACATAGGCGCCTTTCTCGACAAGGTTGGCGTTCTTGTGTTCCAGCCGCACGGTCGGCAGGCCTTGGCGGGTCAGCGAGAGGACCGAGGGCGTGCCGGTTTGGCGCAGCGCGATTTCCCAAGCCTCAGCGGTCTCGACGGCGTCCGCAGGGCGGAAGACCAGCGTGTTCGGCGTGGCGCGGCTGATGGCGACATGTTCCACCGGCTGGTGGGTCGGGCCGTCTTCGCCCAAGCCGATGGAGTCATGGGTCATGACAAAGACGGTGGGTGTCTTCATCAATGCCGCCAGGCGCATCGCCGGACGCGCATAATCGGTGAAGGCCATGAAGGTGCCGCCGTAGGGGCGCACGCCGCCATGAAGGCTCATGCCGTTCATAGCCGAGGCCATGCCGTGTTCACGGATGCCGAAATAGATGTAACGGCCCTTGCGGTTGTCGGTGTCGAAGACGCCCAGATCGCCGGTGAGCGTGTTGTTGGAACCGGTCAGGTCCGCGGAACCGCCGATGGTTTCCGGCATGATCGGGTTGATGACCTCAAGCGCCATTTCGCTGGCCTTGCGGGTCGCGACCTTGGGCGTGGTTTCCGAGACCTGCTTTTTCAACGCCTTGACCACGGCAGACAGCTTTTTCGGCGCCTCGCCGTCCATGACGCGCGTGAATTCCTTTTGCCGCGCCGCGCTGGTCTCGGCGAAACGGGTTTCCCAGGCCTCGCGCTCGGCGGCCCCACGGGACCCGACCTCTTCCCACCATGTCTTGATCTCGGCGGGGATCTCGAAGGGCGCGGAGGTCCAGCCCCAGGCGGCCTTGGCGGCTTCGTTCTGATCCGCGTTGGTCAGCGCGCCGTGACCCTTCGAGGTGTCCTGTGCGGCATGGCCCAGTGCGATATGGGTCTTGCAGGCGATCATCGAAGGCTGCGCGGTCTTCTTGGCTTCGACGATGGCGGCGTCGATGGCTTCGGGGTCGTGGCCGTCGATTTCCTGAACGTGCCAGCCCGACGCCTTGAAGCGCGCAACCTGGTCGGTGCGGTCAGAGAGCGACACCTTGCCGTCGATGGTGATGTCGTTGTTGTCCCAGAAGACGATGAGGTGGCCCAGCTCGTAGCGGCCGGCAAGGCCCAGCGCCTCTTGGCTGACACCTTCCATCAGGCAGCCGTCGCCGGCGATGACATAGGTGTTGTGGTCGACCAGCTTCTTGCCAAAGCGCGCGCGTAGCGCCTCTTCGGCGATGGCGAAACCGACGGAGTTGGCGATGCCCTGACCCAGCGGGCCGGTCGTGGTCTCGATTGCCTTGGCCAGGAAGTTCTCCGGGTGGCCGGCGGTCTTGGCACCCAGCTGGCGGAAGTTCTTGACCTCGTCGAGGGTGATTTCCGGATCGCCGCAAAGGTAGAGCAGCGAATACAGCAGCATCGAGCCGTGCCCCGCAGACAGGATGAACCGGTCGCGGTCGGCCCAGTCGGGGCGCGCGGCGTCGAATTTGAGGTGCTTGGAATACAGAACGGTGGCCACGTCCGCCATGCCGATGGGCATGCCCGAATGGCCGGAATTGGCCGCGGCGACGGCGTCGAGCGCAAGCGCACGGATCGCCGTGGCGCGCATCCAATGATCAGGGTTACGGGTGCGAAGCTCTTGGATATCCACCGGGTTTCGATCCTCTGGCTGGGGGTTTGCGGCGTGAATAGCAGTCCCGCGCCGAAGTGCAAGCCAAGCGCTTGACGTCGCATGAAGGGCGCCGTCTAAGGCCTTGGAAGATAAGGGGGCGCATTTTCCTTTTTCGCTTGTTAAACTTTCATTGACCGGATGCGGGACGATTCGTTCCGTGTCGCGATGGGCCGCGCGGGATTGAGGCCGCGCGGCCGGGCAAGAGGACGAAGCAGGGCAGATGAGCCAGATCGAGGACTTGCAGGCGCGCATCACGCGCGCGCTGGATCGTATAGGACAGGGGATCGACGGGCTGGACCACGGCGCCGCCGAACCCGCGGATTTCGAAGCATTGCGCAGCCGCGCCGAAGCGGCGGAACAGGCATTGGCGGAGGCACAGGAGGCGCTGGCCGCCACCCGTGAGCAGGCCGAGGTGGACCGTGACTCGGCCTTGGCCAGCGCGCGAGAAGCCGCCGAGGCCGAGCGGGACATGGCGGTTGCCAACGCCCTGGCCCAGGCCGAAGAGGCACGCGAAGCTGCCGTTGCCGCGGCCCGCGAACAGGCAGAGGCCGACCGCGATGCCGCGATTGCCGCCGTCAAGTCCGAGGCCGCAGCGCAACTGGAACGCGCCCTTGCCGAGGCCCGGGCAGAGGCCGACACCGACCCGGCACCGGAGGCAGCCCCCGAGACTGGGCCTGAGGCAACGCCGACCGATGCCCTTGAGGTCACGGAGCTGGAAGAGGCGCTGGAAGACGAAAAGATGGCCAATGCCCAGCTTGAAGAGCGGCTGCGCGTGTTGCGCGCGCGTCTGGCAGACCTCGAGGCCCAAAGCGCCGAGGCCCCCGAGCCCGAGACAGCCCCGTCGCCCGAGGCCCTGATCGCGCTGGATGAGCAATTGCAGGACCTGCGCGCCGCCAATGAAGAGCTGATTGCTGCAAACACCGCGCTGCGCGAGGCGAATGCGCAGGGTGTGGGCGATCCGGAACTGATCAACCGGGGTCTGCAGGCCGAACTGGACGCGATGCGCACCATGCGGGCGACCGATGCGGCGGAGACTGGCGCGGTGATCGAGGCGCTTGGCCCGCTTCTGGCCGAAGCCGCAGACGGGGAGGCACGGGAATGAGCCAGATCGAAGTCGAGATCAAGATCGGTGGCCGCAGCTTTGAAGTGGCCTGCCAGCAGGGCGAGGAACAATACCTGTTGTCTGCCGCGCAGCTTCTGGACACCGAGGCGCAGGTGCTTGTGACGCAGATCGGGCGGATGCCGGAGGCGCGGATGCTGCTGATGGCCGGGCTGATGCTGGCGGACAAGACCGCGGGCCTTGAAGAACGGCTGCGCGAGGCGCAGGACAAGCTGAAGTCGGTAGAGGCCGAGTTGGCCGATCTCAGGAGCAAACCCGCGCCAGCCCCCGAGCAACGTGAAGTGCCGGTAATCCCGGCGGACGTGACCGACGCGCTGGCCGAGATCGCTGCCCGTGCAGAGGCCTTGGCCAACAGGTTCGACGAGACGAAGGCCGAGTAGCAGGCGCGTGTCGTCTGCTTCAGCCGTCGAGCTGCCGTGTCAAAGCGCGGCCCAGTTCCACGAACTCGGCCACCTCTTCGGGGCGACGCAGGATGTGGCGCAATCTCAGCCGCAAGCCGTGACGGCTCAGCGCGACGATGGGCTGTTGTGCCTCGTTGCGCCCGCTGCGTGCCTCGAGCAGTTCCGGTGCCTCTCGGAGGGCGTCCAGCGCCGTTTCGCGCCCGGGTGTCGCAAACAATGTCCCTGATCCATCCCCGGGCACCGACCGCAGATCAGCCGCTTCGGCGGCAAGCCCGCCGGTCAACTTGTTCAGCACCATCTGGCCGAAACCGCCTCCGCCCATCTTGTCCAGCATCTTGTCGGCTATCGCGGCGGTCTTTTCGGGAATGTCGGGCCCCAGCAGGGCCATCCCGTCCGGCAGCGCCAGCCGTGGCTGGGTGAACTCCGTCCAATGACTTGTGGTGCCGCCGGTAGAGGAATTGGACCGGAAATAGAGGACCAGTTCCCAGCCTTCGGACCGGTCCGAAATCACGGTTCGGCTTCCGCGCCCGCCGGTTTGCGGCTGGTAGTCGAAGGACCAGCCTCGTTCCGCGCACAGGGTCTTCAGTGCCTCTCGGCGCTTCTGGCTGTGCCGGATGGCATAGGCGATCAGCCCGGTGCCGGCGAAAGAGGCCAATATCAGGACGGCGGCTACGAAAAACTCCACGGTGAAACTCCTGTACTCAAATCCAACCGATCAAAGAAAAACGGGCAGGGAAAGCCCCGCCCGTTCGGTATCATCAGGCAATCACATGGCTCAGGCGTTGGCTTCACGGATCTTGTCGGCGGCTTCCTTGTTGTAGGAAACGCCCTTGTCGTCGAAAAGCTGGTCCAGCTCGCCCGAGAGGGTCATCTCGGTGATGATGTCGCAACCGCCCACGAACTCTCCCTTGACGTAGAGCTGCGGGATGGTCGGCCAGTCGGAGAAATCCTTGATCCCCTGGCGCAGGCCGTCGTCCTCAAGCACGTTCACGTCCTGGTAGTCAACGCCCATGTAATTGAGCACGCCGGCCACGCGGCTGGAGAAACCGCATTGCGGCATCGTCTTGTTGCCCTTCATGAAGAGCACGACATCGTTGGATTTCACGGTGTCGTCGATACGGGTCTTAACGTCGGTCATCTGGGGGTGTCCTGTTCTGTGTGGTCTTTGCTGGTGTCATCGGCCCGATCACTCGTGGTCCCGGTCCGATCCAGTATTCTCGGGGTCATAGTCCTGCGGACCGTAGCTGTCCTCGCTGTCCGGGATCGTGCCCACGAAGGTGGTGTTCGACTCGGGGTCATAGGTCAAACCATAGGTCGATTTGCCTTCCGCTCTGAAGCGTCGGTATTCATGCCACGCCGCATAGACGAAAATGGCAAGAAAGGGCAGAAGCAGCAGGGGGACGATGACGCCTAGGGGCATATGGGATCAGTCTGGAGCCTTTGTTGTGAGAGCGAGGGCATGAAGCGCGCCGCTGGGCCCATCCATCTTGCCCTTCAGGGCTGCGTAGACCGCTCTTTGTTGCTGGACCCGGTTCTTGCCGCGAAAGCTCTCGTCGATGACCATCGCCGACATGTGCACGCCGTCTTCTCCATCGACGGTGATCGTGGCGTCTGGAAAGGACTCGCGCAACAGGTCCTCGATTTCCTGGGCATACATCGGCATATAAGGCGTCTCCACGCGTCTGGTGTCTGATACAGAATTAGTGTGCCAGCGAGCGGCGTGCAAGGCACGCGCATCAAGCCGGGCAGGGGTAGCGGTGGTCAGGCGGCAAGCTCGATCCACACCGGGACATGGTCCGAGGGCTTTTCGCGCCCGCGAATGGCAGAGTCGATCTGGCAGTCGGTCATCAGGTCCGCAGCCGCAGGCGTCAGCAGCAGGTGGTCGATGCGGATACCATTGTTCCGCTGCCAGGCGCCAGCCTGGTAATCCCAGAAACTGTAATGCCCCGGCGCCTGCGTCCGTGCCCGAAACGCCTCGGTGAAACCGAGGTTCAGGATCCTGCGAAAGGCCGCGCGGGTCTGCGGCAAGTACAGGGCGTCCTCGGTCCAGGTCTCGGGCCGGGCGGCATCCTCGGCCTGGGGGATCACGTTGTAGTCGCCCGCCATCAACGCCGGCGTTTCCTCGGCCAGCAGATCCCGGGCCCGGGCTTCCAGCCGTTCCATCCATGCCAGCTTGTAGTCGTATTTCGGGCCCGGTGCCGGGTTGCCGTTGGGCAGGTACAACCCGCAGACGCGCACGGCCTGTTCGTCTCCCATGACGGTTGCCTCGATCCAGCGGGCCTGTTCGTCCGCGTCGTCGCCGGGCAGGCCGCGGCGGACATCCTCGAGCGGGCGCTTGGACAGGATCGCCACCCCGTTGAAGCTTTTCTGTCCGTGCGTCTCGACGTTGTAGCCGCGGTCCTCGAAGGGCTCGCGCGGGAAATTCTCGTCGATCGACTTGATCTCCTGGCAGAGAACGACATCCGGCTGAGCCTCGTCCAGCCAGTCGAGCACCGCGGGCAGGCGGGCCTTGATGCCGTTGATGTTGAAGGTGGCGATCTTCATGGCGCGTTTCTCCTGCCTGTCCGGGGGCCATGGATCGCAGGCGCGGGGCTGACGGTCAAGCGCGTCAGGTAAAGCCCTGTTTTGTATCAGTTTGGTTGAGCTTTGTGACGTACCTGCAACCTATCGGCGTAAAGCCTGGCACAAAGCACCCTCTGGAACCCGCTCGATTCGGGTATGATTCGTGGATTTAGGAGTTTGCAAAGTGCCGTTGCGCTGCAAAGTCCGGATTTATCCACAGAAAATTTGTATCTGTGGATAACCCGTATTGTCGCGCGATCCGAAACGCCTGCGCGAATCGCATCTGTGGATAAACTTTTCCTTAAACAACCTTAACAAGAATTAACTTTTTTGCAAACTATTTTTGCGTGCAGATTTCAAGGGCATAGCTGCTCAACCTGAAAAAGGAGCGATCCCATGACTGCCCTCATCAAGCTGCACACCTCTAAAGAAACCGTTTCCAAAGCGGAAACGAGCGCCTTCGCCGGCGACGCCGTCGAGGCCTTTACCTCGTGGTCGGGCCCGGCCGATGGCGACCTGTTCGCGGGTGCCTCTGTCGAAGCCTACACATCCTGGTCCGGTCCGGCGACAGGTACCCGCGAATCTGGTGATGCAGTCGAAGCTTACACCTCTTGGTCCGGTCCCGCTGCGGGTGACATGGAAAACGGTGGCCATGTCGAAGCCTTCACCAGCTGGTCCGGCCCGGCGCGCGGCAGCCGCGACGCAGGCGACAACGTTGAGGCCTTCACCTCGTGGTCCGGCCCGGCGGCTGGCGACATCGAGAGCGGCGACAACGTCCAGGCTTTCACCAGCTGGTCCGGTCCCGCAGCTGGCGACCGTGAAGCAGGCGACAACGTCGAGGCCTTCACCTCGTGGTCCGGCCCGGCGGCTGGCGACATCGAGAGCGGCGACAACGTCCAGGCTTTCACCAGCTGGTCCGGTCCCGCAGCTGGCGACCGTGACGCAGGCGACAACGTCGAGGCCTTCACCTCGTGGTCCGGCCCGGCGCGCGCCTGATCGACGTCACTGATACCCGGGCGGGGCGCAGTGCGCTCTGCCAAGACAGAGGAGAGCCAAGCGATGAACAATGTCGTCCAACTGACCGTCCCGACCCGGATAGCCCCCCTGGAAGCGCGGATCACCGCGCTTCTGGGAGCCTTCGCCGATCATCGCCGCCATGGCGACGACGTTTTCTGGCTGAAGGAGAACGCGGAGCTTCTGAACATCCTTGAATGCACAGGTCAGGCCGTCGCCCCAGAGGCGCTGGCCCGCCACGCGGGGTTCTACGCCCAGGCGGTGCAACGGCTGGAGTTCTTTCCGCAGTACTACCGTTTCATTCTCTCGCTGGCGCTGGATCTCGAGGACCTCGGGATGCCGGGGTACGAGGCGCAGAAAATGGTGGATTTCGCGGCCCGCGAAGGGCTGGCAGAGGCCGAACTTTCGGACTTGCAGCGTGCCGAGGCGCGGCGCCTGATGACCCGTCGCGGCGTCGATCCGATCCGCGATCCCGGCCTGAACGACCGGCTGCGTGCCTTCTGCTCGCGCACAAAGACCTTTGCGCTGCCGAACAAGAAGGCCGCCTATGAATTGACCCACATCGTCTACTACCTGTCCGAGTATGGCCGCCGCGATCCGGACCTGCCTCCTGAGGCCATCCAGAGCCTGCATTTCGCCGGGCTGACCGCTTTCCTGGACCAGAACGCCGACCTGCTGGCGGAAATCTGCATTGCCCTGCGCCATGCGGGACAGATGCCGCCCGCCGTCTGGACGGCCTGGCTGCAACAGGAAACCGGAGCTTACGGTGTCGTCGCGGATGCTCATGCCTCGATCAACGACGACTATCACGAATACCTCGTGTGCAACTGGCACCAGGCCGTCACCGGCGCGCCCCTGTTCCGCAAGCCGGTCTGCGATGAGCGGCTGCGGTTCGAACGCGGCGCCCGAGCCCAGACCGTCCTGCGCGAGCTGAGCCAGGCGATCTACGGGCTGGACCACCGGTCGGGTGACTGGGACAGGATGCGGCCACGGATGGAACCGTCTCTGTCCCCCGAGGCGCGCGATCTGCTCAGCGTCGCCTCCCAGTCCAGCGATCTGTTCGACGCCTATTTCGAAGGCTTTGCCCGGGCAGGCCGCGCATGACCCGGGTGGCGCTTTCCGGGGCGACGCTGGGCGCGGCGCTCATCCTCGTCTACACCGGCATGATGGCCGCCGCGGACGGGATCACCAAGTTCATCGCGGGCGGATATGCGGCGCCGCAGCTCTTCGTCCTGTCCTCGGCATTGGTTCTGCTGTTCTCCCTGGCGGGGGCACGGGCCGACACAAATGGACCCGGCCTGCGGGTCCGCTCGAAAAAGGCGATGGCGATCCGCTCCGTGCTGACGGTGATCGCATCGCTGGCCTTCTTTCAGGCCTTTCGCCTGCTTCCCTTCGCGGATGTATTCCTGTTCATCGGTCTGATCCCGCTGATCGCGGCTGCCCTATCCGGCCCGGTTCTGGGCGAGACGCCGCGTCCCGCGGCCTGGGCGGCCCTGGGACTTGGTGTTGGCGGTATCCTCTTTTTGATGCCGGGCGGCTTGTCCGGTGCGCAGGCCGGTCATGCCTGGGCCTTGCTGGCCGCCGTGTCCGGCTGTGGCTCGATGTTGGCCGCGCGGGCCATTGCCAAGGTCGAGCGTGCGCCTCTGGCACAGGTCTTCTGGCCCAATGCCGCACTCATGGTGGTGATGGCGCTGGCGCTGCCTTTCGTCTGGAAACCGATGAGCCTGAGCGACCTTGGCTGGGTCGGCGCCTATGCCGCCGCGCTTTTCGCAGCCCGCTATGTTGTCGCCGAGGCGCTGCGCCTGCTGCCGGCCTATGTCGCCACGCCCCTGATGAACCTGCAGTTCGTCTGGATGGTCGTGATCGGGTTCCTGGTCTTTGGCGAAGTTCCGACGCTGGGCACCTGGGCGGGTGTGATGCTGGTGGTCGGATCTGGCTTCTGGCTGGTCTTCGAGGAACACCTGTCGCGGCCCCGTGTCATCCCGGCCGAATGATCCGACGGTCAGCTTGAACCAGAAAGGGCGCCCATATGTGGCGCCCTTTTCCAATTCTTCCCGGCCGGCCCGGACTACATTGAAAACGATGTGCCGCAGCCGCAGGAACTGGTCGCATTGGGGTTCTCGATGGTGAACCGCGCACCGATCAGTTCGTCCGTGAAGTCGATGACCGCACCGGACAGGAAGGGCAAGGACACGGGATCGACAATCACGCGCTCCTCGCCCTCGGCGATGATCATGTCGTCATCGGCGGGGTCGTCCAGCTTGATGTCGTATTGAAACCCCGAACAGCCGCCACCCTCGACGGCCACGCGCAGGGCTTTGCCGTCCGCGCCCGCGCCGATTTCGGCGAGGCGGGCAAAGGCACGGTCGGTCACTTTCGGCGGCAGTTGCATTGTGTCCTCTCAACCTGTTCGGCTCAATATATGCATCACATGGGCCCCTTCAAGCAAGCCGCCCCCTCCCGGTTCGGGAAGGGGCGGCGCAGTGGGCAGTTTACGTGTTTTTGGCGCTTATTGCTGGTCGCCGATCCAGTTCGCGAGGTCGATCGTGTGCTGCGCAAAGCGGCGACCAGTCGACAGTTCGTGGCTCAGGTGCAACCCGACGACCGCGCCGGTCGCGGCATCGTAGATCGGCGCGCCGAGGTCGCCGTAATCGCTCAGGCAATTGTGCTCGTAGGACTTGGCGGGCAGGTAGGCCGGATCGGTTGGCAGCGCGCTGCAATGCTGCATCTGCATGGATCCGCCCCGCGGAAAGCTGAGCATGTAGAGCGGTGCGCGCGGATCGGGCGTGGCCTGGCCCACGCGCTGGATGCGGTCGGCAGAGAACTTCGTGTCGGGATCGGCGATGTGCAGGATCGCCAGCCCGGTTTCCCGGCTGGACAGCTCGCTGTCCAGAGTCAGGACATAGCCCTGCGCGGTCCACAGGCGCTGGTCGGGAAAGACGTGGTCGAAAACGATGCGGATTTCCTCGATCTTGCTGGCGCTGACGCGGGGATCTTCGAGGATGCCCGGCACGCAGGCATAGGAGGTCGCCACCACCGAGGGGCCAAAGACGAAGCCAGAGCAATAGACCGGGCCATAGTCCGTGGTCACGCGGATGCGGCCTGCGCCGCGCATACTGTTGATGACCGAGACCTCATAGCCGTCGCTGTAGGCCGGCGCCGCGAAGGAGATATAGGGCATTTCCTCGACCGGTGTGACATCGACCGAGGGCGTCGGATCGATCGGGGCACCGGCGTTGCGCGGTGGCGGACTGCCTGCGGGCGGCACCGGGGTGGGCAGCGGGCTGCGTGCCTGTTGCGGCTCTACCGGGCTGGGGCCGGGCGGCGGCGTAGCGCCTGGATTCTTGATCGGCTGGGTGACAATCGGGCCGCCCGGCGGGGTCGGGCGCGGCGGGCGCGTCGAGGGATTGGGGGCCTTGGCGGGCGGTGCGCCCGGATTGATCGCGGTGGGGTTCTTGGACTTGATCGTGATCGTGCCATCGTCCTTGTCCGGCTTGGCCGTCGGATCAAGGACAAGGGTTTCGTTTATCCGCTTCTTGGGGTCACTGTCCTTGTCGAGGACAAGATCGGCCAGCGCGGGCGCCGGCAGGGCGAGGGTGATGCAGCAAAACGCGACGCTGCGCAGGGGGCTGAACATGGCTTTCTCCAAGGGTTGAACGCTAAAAAAATCTTGGCCCCAGTCTAGCTTCTCGCCGGAACCCGGCAAAGTAAGGAACCCCGGACGTTTGGGAGAGCGCGGAATTCTCCAAGTGCCTGAAAAGGCTCAATCGGCCATTTCCGGCGCTCGTGGCATCAAGGTCCGCGAATCCGTTGCTGCGATGCCGGACGCGGGGATAAAATCGGTTCTCTACATCTGGTGTATACCGGCGATTGGGCGCCGAATTTGGCGGCCGCGCCGGGGCCCGACCGGGCGGTATGTCGCAAGTCGTTGTTATTGCAAGAGCAGCCGGATAAGAGAGCCGCGGGACAAGCAACTTGGGACTGTTTCACATGCGCGCCAGCTTTGCCTCGACACATGACAGTGCGCGGGGACGCCACTTCCCGGAAGAAGAAAGCGCTCACCGGTCCTGTTTCCAGCGCGACCGCGACCGGATCATTCACTGCTCTGCCTTCCGCCGGCTGAAACACAAGACGCAGGTTTTTGTCGAGCACGAGGGCGATTTCTATCGCACCCGGCTGACCCATTCGATCGAGGTGGCGCAGGTGGCACGAACCATCGCCAATGCGCTGGACCTGAACACCGACCTCACAGAGGCAGTGGCGCTGGCGCATGACCTGGGACACACGCCTTTTGGCCACACTGGCGAGGATGCGCTCCATGCGCTCATGGCGCCTTACGGCGGCTTTGATCACAACGCGCAGACCCTGCGCATCGTCACCCGTCTGGAACGTCATTATGCCGAGTTCGACGGGTTGAACCTGACCTGGGACACGCTGGAAGGCATCGCCAAGCACAACGGCCCCGTGGCGCCGCTTGGTCCGGATGGAACGCTGGTCGGCGAGATCCCGCATGCGCTGGCGGAATACAATGCCCAGGATGACCTGGAACTGCACACCCATGCCAGCGCCGAGGCGCAGGTGGCCGCACTGTCCGACGACGTGGCCTACAACAACCATGATCTGCACGACGGTCTGCGCGCCGGGTTGTTCACGGAAGAAGAGATCACCGCGCTACCCATCGTGGGCGACGCCTACGCCGAAGTCGACCGCAAGTACCCCGGCACGGATTCCTACCGGCGCCGGCATGAGGCGCTGCGGCGGGTCTTCGGGGCGATGGTGTCGGACCTGATCGACACCTCGCGTGCCAAACTGATCGGGTCGGGCGCGCAATCCGCGCAGGAGGTGCGGGACCTTGGCCGTCCCGTGATCGCCTTTTCAGACGCGATGTGGGCCGACCTCAAGCAGATCCGCGCCTTTCTGTTTGCCAACATGTATCGCGCGCCCAAAGTCATGGAACAGCGCGCCCGGGTCACGCTGGCGGTCAACGAGTTGTTCCCGATCTACATGGGAGATCCGACGCTGCTGCCTCAGCGTTGGCAGGGCGACGTCGCCGCGGCCAAGGGCGAAGCGGCGCTGGCGCGGCTGGTGGCGGACTACATCGCCGGAATGACCGACCGGTTCGCGCTGCAACAGCACGCGCGGCTGACCGGGCGCGACGTTCTCGAGGGAATGTGGCCCGGCGACGAGGTCAGCTGACGCCACGCCTCCTCGGGGCCGGCATGCTGCGCGGTTGCGGCGGCGCGGGCGCCTGCTAGTTTGACGCGGGGCATCGGGCCGGGCAGCAGGGCAGGGAGCGTTTCATGGCAGTTGCGGAAACGGGCGGGTTGGATCCCGTCCTGGCCTTCGGGCTGGTTGGGGCGCTTGGGGTCGGCAGCCAGTGGCTGGCCTGGCGGCTGCGCCTGCCCGCCATCGTCCTGATGCTGGTCGCGGGGCTGATCATCGGTCCGGTGACCGGTGTATTGGATCCGGCGGCACAGTTCGGCGACATGTTGCAACCGATGATCGCTGTGGCCGTCGCCATCATCCTGTTCGAAGGCGGTCTGACGCTTGACCTGCACCGCCTGTCGGACGCGGCCAAGGGGGTGCGGCGGCTGGTTTTGATCGGCGCGCCGCTGGGCTGGATCGCGTCTGCCGCGGCCCTGCATTTCGTCGCCGGGCTCAGCTGGGAGTCCTCGGCCGTGTTTGGCGGAATCATGATCGTCACGGGGCCGACCGTGATCGCGCCACTGTTGCGCCAGGCGCGGTTGCAGCGCCGCCCCGCCGCGCTGATGCAGTGGGAGGCCATCGTCAACGATCCCGTCGGAGCGCTGGCCGCGGTGCTTGCCTTCGAGGTCGTCATGGTGCTGCGCACTGCGACCAGCGCAGGCCATGCGATGATCGAGATCGGCATGGGCGTTGCCATCGCCACGGTGCTGGGCCTGGCCGCTGGCTGGAGCGTGGTGCGCGCGTTTCGCCAGGCCTTGGTTCCCGAGTACATGAAGGTGCCGGTTCTGTTCGTCGTGCTGCTTGCGGTCTTTGCACTGGCCGACCATGTCCTGCATGAATCCGGCCTGCTGGCCGTGACGATCATGGGCCTCTGGATTGCCAACGCGAAATTGCCCAGTTTCGCGGAGATCTACCGCTTCAAGGAACATGCCACCGTTTTGCTAGTCTCCGGGGTCTTCATCCTGCTGGCGGCGGGGATGAGCTTTGATCGGCTGGCGGTGCTCGACTGGCGGGCCGGAGCCTTCGTTCTGGCGGTGATCCTGCTGGCGCGTCCCTTGCCCGTGCTTGCGGCGCTGGCCTTTACCAATGTGCCCTGGCGAGAACGCCTGCTTGTCGCGTTCACCGGGCCGCGCGGTGTGGTGTTGGTGGCTGTGGCCGGGCTTTTCGGGGAACGGCTGGCGCAACTTGGCCTGCCGGATGCAGAGCGGATCGCGCCGTTGGCCTTTGCGCTGGTGGCGGCAACGGTCGTCCTGCACGGCTTCACCCTGGCCCCGATGGCGCGCCTGCTGGGGCTGAGTGCATCGCGTCTGCCGGGTGTGCTGATCATGGGCGGATCGAAATGGGCGGTGGAACTGGGCGCGGCTTTGAAGAAGATGGATCTGCCCGTGATCATCGCCGATCCCAACAACGCCCATCTTCGCAGCGCGCGTGAGGCAGGTTTGGACACCTTCTACGGAGACATCCTCTCGGAGGCGGCAGAAGATCGGGTCGACCTGGTGGCCTATGAAAAACTGATCTGCGCCAGCGACAATGACGCCTATAACACGCTGGTGGCGACCGACCTGGCGCCGGAATTCGGCCGCGAGAATGTCTTTCAGGTCAAGCGCGTGCGCGAAACCTCCAGCCGGCATTCCCTGCCGGCCACGCTGGGGGGGCAGGCATTCGGCGCCAACGAAACCTATTTCGAGGCCAATGCCGCCATTGCGGGCGGGTGCGAGTTCCGCGTCACCAAGCTGACCGAGGAGTTCACCGCAGCGGACTGGCGCGCGGCCCAACCCGAGGCAGTACCCATGGCCGAGCTGGGGCCGGGGGGTACGCTGCGCCTCCTGGGACCCGAGGATGAACTGCGCGGCGCACCGGGCACGCGCCTTCTGGCCCGACTGCCGAAACGCGCGGAACGGCAGGCGCCCGAGGCCGCCGCCGAGGACGTTTGACGCCACCCTCCAAAGTGATAGAGACCGGCCAACATTGGAGCCGCTGACATGAACCTGTTTTCCGATATTCGCAGCCTCGTGCTGGATGCCATCGCCGCCTGCCAGTCCGAAGGTACGCTGCCCGACGGGCTGAACACCGATCCCGTGACCACCGAGCCGCCGCGCGATCCGCTGCACGGCGACATGGCGACAAATGCCGCCATGGTGCTGGCCAAACCCGCCAAGGCCAAGCCGCGCGACATCGCCGAGGCACTGGCCGCGAAACTGCGCATCGACGACCGGATCGCCAGCGCCGAGGTGGCCGGGCCGGGGTTCCTGAACCTGCGGCTGGCCCCCTCTGTCTGGCAGGCGCTGCCGGGCCGCATCCTGAAAGAGGGCACCGCTTATGGCCGGTCCGATTTCGGGCAGGGCAAGAAGGTGAACGTCGAATATGTCTCGGCCAACCCGACGGGACCGATGCATGTGGGCCACGCGCGCGGCGCCATCGTGGGCGACGCGCTGGCCTCTCTGCTGGCCTATGCCGGTTATGACGTGACCCGCGAATACTACATCAACGACGGCGGCGCACAGGTCGACGTTCTCGCGCGGTCCGTCTACCTGCGCTACCTCGAGGCGCATGGCCACGAGGTCGAATTCCCCGATGGCACCTATCCGGGCGATTACCTCGTCGAGGTGGGCGAGGCGCTGAAATCCAAGGTGGGCGAGGCCTATATCGACCAACCCGAAGAGGTCTGGCTGGCCGAGGTGCGCGAGTTCGCCACCGACGCGATGATGCAGGTGATCCAGGCTGATCTGGGCATGCTGGGTGTGCAGATGGACCACTTCTTTTCCGAGAAGTCGCTCTACGGTACGGGCAAGATCGAGGCGGCCATCGACAGCCTGAAGGACAAGGGGCTGATCTATCGCGGCGTGCTGGAACCGCCCAAGGGCAAGAAACCCGAGGACTGGGAGCCGCGCGAGCAGACCCTGTTCAAGTCCACCGACCACGGCGACGACGTGGACCGGCCGATCATGAAATCCGACGGCAGCTGGACCTATTTCGCGCCCGACATCGCCTATCACCATGACAAGGTGAGCCGGGGTTTCGACCTGTTGATCGACATCTTCGGCGCCGATCACGGTGGCTACGTCAAGCGGATGAAGGCCGCCGTTTCGGCCCTGTCCGACGGCAAGGTGCCGCTGGAGATCAAGCTGATCCAGCTGGTCAAGCTGTTCAAGAACGGCGAGCCCTTCAAGATGTCCAAGCGGGCAGGGACCTTCATCACCCTGCGTGACCTCGTGGAAATGGTGGGTCCGGACGTGGCGCGGTTCCACATGCTGACCCGCAAGAGCGACCAGGCACTGGATTTCGATTTCGACAAGGTGGTCGAGCAGTCCAAGGAAAACCCGGTATTTTACGTCCAGTATGCCCATGCGCGGATCTGTTCGGTCCTGCGCAAGGCGACAGAGGATGGCGTTGACGTCAGCGATGCGGCACTGGCCGGGGCCGACCTGTCGGGCATGACCCACGCATCGGAACTGGGGCTGGCGACCAAGCTGGCTGAATGGCCGCGGCTGGTTGAAATCGCCGCCCGGACGCAGGAACCGCACCGGATCGCCACGTACCTGGGCGAACTGGCCGCCGACTTGCACGGGCTTTGGAACCGGGGCAACGACGCGCCCGAGTTGCGTTTCCTGCAGGATGACCCGGCTGCAACACAGTCGAAAATCGCGCTGGCACGGGCGACCGCGGTTGTGATTTCCGCCGGTCTTGGTATCTTGGGCGTGACCCCGGTAGAAGAAATGCGCTGACAAAACGCGCCTCTGCCGGGGCTGTTCGAGCAGTCAAGGCATTCGGGCGGCAATGCACCGCCCGGGGACAAGAGGCAGAGATGGCGGATTTCACATACGATGGGGCCCCGGCGGCCCCGGCTACGGTAAAGATGGCCTCGGTCGCGAATTGGGCCGGGGCGGCTGTGTCGCTTGCGCTGATCGCCGGGATCGCGGTCTGGGGCTATCGTGTGGTGGCGCGGGATGTTTCCGGTGTCCCCATCGTTCAAGCCATGTCGGGCCCGATGCGCGAAGCCCCCAAGGATCCGGGCGGTCTGCTGGCCGATCACCAGGGGCTGGCGGTCAACGCCGTTGCGGGCAGCGGCGCCGCTGCCGACCCCGCGGATCGGCTGACCCTTGCGCCGCGTCCGGCCGGCCTGCAGGCCGATGACGTGGCTCTTGGCGTGCTGACGCCGGACAAGCCCATCGATCCCAAACCCGCAATGGCGCGCAACGCCGAAGTGATCGCACTGCAGCCCGAGGGGGCACCGATCCCCGAAAGCGCGGACCCCAAGGACACCGGGCCTTTTGCCGCCCTTGCGGACGAGATCGCCGCCAAGTCCAAGCCGCTCAGCCCGCTGCCCGAGGGCACGGAGGCCGAGGTTGTGACGGCCCTGGCGACGGCTTTGCCGGATCAGGCCAAGCCCGAGCGGTATAGCGGTCCGGGGCTTGCACGGTCCCTGCGTCCGCGACTGCGGCCCGCGGGGCTGTCGGCGACGGTTCGGGTGGCCGCGGCCCCCGGCGCTGCCGTCGAATGGGACACCTCCAAACCCGTGAACGAGATTGACCCGGCCACGCTGTCGGCTGGCACGCGCCTTGTGCAGATCGGTGCCTTTGACAGCCCGGAAACCGCGCGCAGCGAATGGGAGCGGCTGGATGGTCGCTTTGGCGATTATCTTGCCGGCAAGGATCGCGTGATCCAGAAAGCCTCGTCCGGCGGGCGTACATTTTACCGGTTGCGCGCGCATGGGTTCGAGGACCTCTCGGATGCCCGCCGTTTCTGCGCCGCCTTCGTCGCGCAGAAAGTGGATTGCATCCCGGTGGTCACCAGATGAGCCGCTTCGGCGCGGTCATCCTGGGCTGCGCCGGTCCGGTTCTCTCGGATGAAGAGATTGCTCTCTTTTCCGAGATGCGCCCCATCGGCTTTATCCTGTTTGACCGGAACCTGCAGAACGCCGACCAGATCCGGGCATTGTGCGATGGATTGCGTGACGCCGCAGGACATGACGCCCCGATTTTCATCGACCAGGAGGGAGGCCGCGTTCAGCGCCTGCGCCCGCCACTGGCGCGGACATGGGCGCCGCCGCTGGAGGATGCTGCAGCCGAGGATGCCGAGCGCCGGTTCTTCGTCCGGGGACGTTTGATTGCGCATGAGCTTCGGGCTCTGGGGATTGACGGGAACTGTGTTCCGACACTGGATATTGCCCGTCCCGACACCCATGCCGTCTTGCGTAATCGCTGCTATGGCACTGACCGTGACAGCGTGATCCGCAACGGGCGTGCGTTGGTGGAGGGGTGCCGGCAGGGTGGTGTGCTGCCCGTGATGAAACACATGCCCGGACACGGGCGCGGCACGTTGGACAGTCATCTTGATCTGCCGCGCGTGTCCACGCCGAAACCCGTGCTGTCGGACGAGGACTTTGCCACATTCTCGGCCTTTGCCGACCTGCCGATGGGCATGACCGCGCATCTTGTCTTTGAGGATATCGACAAGCGCCCGGCCACGCAGTCACCTGTCATGATCCGGCTGATCCGGGATGAAATCGGCTTTGACGGCTTGTTGATGACCGATGACATTTCGATGCAGGCCCTTTTGGGCAGCGTCTCCGAACGGGGGCGTGCCGCGCGCGCGGCCGGTTGTGACGTGATCCTGCACTGCAACGGCGATTTGTCAGAGATGCGTGACTTGTGTGCGGCCGTCGGCAGCATGGATAGGTTGGCGCAAAGGCGCGCAGAGCGCGCTCTGGCCGCGCGCACGGCGCCCCAGCCGGTTGACATCGACGGGCTGCGCGCCGAGGCTGACGCCTTCTTTGTCCAGGACCTGCGCCCCGATCCCGCATGAGCGATCCCGACACTCCCGATCTTGTCCAGCTGTCCGTCTCGGAACGCCTTGCGGCCGAGGCTTTGGTTGTCGATGTCGACGGGTTCGAGGGGCCGCTTGACCTGCTGTTGAACATGGCGCGGTCGCAAAAGGTGGATCTGCGCAGGATCTCTATCCTTCAGCTGGCCCAGCAGTACCTGTCCTTCGTCGAAAAAGCCAAGGCGCTCAGGATCGAACTGGCGGCGGATTACCTGGTCATGGCAGCCTGGCTGGCCTTCCTGAAATCGCGTCTTCTGCTTCCGCCTGACCCGACCGAAGAAGGCCCCTCGGGCGAAGACCTGGCCGCGCACCTTGCGTTCCAGCTGGAGCGCCTGCAGGCGATGCGGGATGCCGCTGCGCGGCTGATGGCGCGGGATCAGCTTGGGCGGGATTTCTTTGCCCGGGGCCTGCCGGAAAAGATGGAACAGGTGCGGCAGGTGAAGTACACGGCCACGCTTCTGGACCTGATGCAGGGCTATGCCCGGATCCGGACCCGCGACGAGTTTCGCCCTTTCGTCATGGACCGGGACAAGGTTTTCACGATGGAACAGGCGCTGGACCGCATGCGCGGGATGATCGGCTTTGCAGGGCAATGGACCGACATCCAGAGCTACCTCCCCGACGGCTGGGGAGAGGATCCGGTGCGTTGGCGTTCGGCCACGGCGGCGACTTTTGCCGCGTCGCTTGAGCTTGTCAAAGAGGGCAAGGCAGAGTTGAAACAGTCCGGGACGTTCGAGCCCATTCTGCTGCGCCGCAAGGAGTCGCGTGATGAGTGACACGCCCGAGATCACGCCCGGAGAAGAGGGCGCCCCGCGCGAAAGCCTGTTCGAGGCCCCGGTCATGGGCGAACAGGAACGCATGGTCGAGGCGATCCTTTTTGCCAGCACGGAACCCGTCACCGTCAGGGAGTTGAATGAACGTATGCCGCATGGTTGCGATGCCGCAGAGGCGCTGGTTCACCTGCGCAAGCGGTACGAGGGACGGGGGGTGCGCGTGGTTCGCGTCGGCGATGCCTGGGCAATCCGCACCGCGCCGGATCTGAGGTTCTTGATGCAGCGCGAGACGGTTGAAACCCGCAAGCTGAGCCGCGCCGCGATCGAGACGCTGGCCATCATCGCCTATCACCAGCCGGTGACCCGTGCCGAGATCGAAGAGATCCGTGGCGTATCCGTCAGCCGGGGCACCGTTGACCAACTGCTGGAGATGGAGTGGATCCGGTTCGGTCGTCGTCGGATGACGCCGGGGCGACCGGTGACATTCGTCGTGACGCAGGAGTTCCTGGATCATTTCGGGCTGGAGTCCGCCCGCGACCTGCCGGGTCTGGCCGATCTGCGCGCCGCCGGCCTGCTGGAAAGCCGTCCCTCGCCCTTGGGTGCCCCTCAGGCTGGCGAAGGCGACGTTGATGCAGAGGAAGGCATGGAGGAGGGCCAGAGCGAGTTGTTCGAGGACTGACGCCCGCAAATCGGCGCAATCCCAAGCTAGCGTTGACTGAAATCCGACAGGTCCAGGACATGACCGCGCATCAGCCGGTCAAGATTGTGCTTTCGCAAGGCGCTGCGCAATCTGGTAACCAAGGGCAATGACGCGGGGATCGATCGCGCCGAAGGGGGCGGCCTTCAGGGGCAATCAGGTGAAACGCGCCACGCGCCAGGTCCGCCGGTTCCAGATGGTGCGCGTCACGCCCGGAAATGCTTGCTGAGTTTCAACCCCTGCCCCTGGTAGTTCGAGGCGATGCCCGCACCGTAGAGCTGACCCGGCACTTCTGACATGCGCTCATAGACCAGCCGTCCGACGATCTGCCCATGTTCAAGAACAAAGGGCGCCTCGTGACAGCGCACCTCGAGGACACCGCGCGCACCCGCGCCACCGGCGGCCGCATGGCCAAACCCCGGATCGAAGAACCCCGCGTAATGGACGCGGAATTCGCCCACCATCGCCAGGTAGGGCGCCATTTCAGCGGCATAGCCGGGCGGAATGTGGACGGCTTCGCGGCTGACGAGGATGTAAAAGGCCCCGGGATCCAGGATCAGTTGTTCGCTGTCGCTGCGCAATTCGTCCCAGAATTCCATCGGGTCATAGGCACCGATCCGGTCGAGGTCGATCACCCCGGTATGAGGCCGCGCGCGATAGCCAACCAGCCCGCTTTCCCCCGGTTGCAGGTCCACCGAAAAGCCGAGACCTTCGGAGATCACCGCCGGCCCGCCACCGACAAGTGTTTGTTCGACGTGCAAGGTCTGCAGTTCCGCATCCGTCAGGACCGACCGTCCCCGGCGGAACCGGATCTGGTTCAGGCGCATTCCGGGCCGCACGAGGACGGAAAAGGAGCGCGGGCAGATTTCGGCGAAAAGCGGGCCGTCGTAGCCGGTGGCGATACGGTCGAATTCGATGCCGCCGTCCGTGATGACGCGGGTCAGAAGGTCCAGCCGCCCGGTCGAACTCTTGGCATTGGCGATCGCCTGGACATCGTCCGGAAGGGTCACGCTTTCCATCAGGGGGACGAGGTAGACACAGCCTTTTTCGAGCACCGCGCCTTGGGCCAGATCGATCCTGTGCATCTCGAATTCGTCGATGCGGGCGGCGACGCTGCGTCCCTCGCCAGCCAGAAAAGACGCACGCACCCTGTAGGCGACGTTGCCCAGCCGCAAGTCAAGACTGGCGGGTTGTACCTGGCCGTCAACAAAGGGGGCCTCCGCTCGGATCGCACCGCTTGCGATCAGCTTTTCGATCTGCTGGCTTGCCAGGACACCGGTCATCGCTTCCCCCTCGTTTCGGTCGTCTTATCAAGCGGGTTGACGAAGGTGGAGAGCAAATTGCCGCGTGGCCTCTCAATATGCCAGATCAAAGACGAAGGCGTCGGCCGCCAGCGGTTCCGGCTCCGGGTCAGGCGGGTCAAAGCTTTGCGCAAAGAGGTACGGCGTGCCGCTGTCGGGCGGTGGGACCAGTTCGGGATCGATCAACCCGGGTTCCAGGCTGTCTCGGTCCGTCGGGATCGGCTCTTGCGGAGGCAGGGGATCCGTGACCTCTGGCAAGGGGCGGCGATAGTCCCATGCGACCTCGAGCGAGGCCTCTTGCGCGATTTCCATATAGCGAATCTCGACCAAGTGCGTGCCTGGGGTCAGGTTGACCTCGGCAATGATGGGATCGTTGCGTTCGGCGTCGGCGCTGTCCAGCACCAGTGTGCCATCGACGTAGACGCGGGCGGTGTCATCGGCCGTCAGGCGCAGGCCATAAATCCCGCCAGAGGGGTTTTCCACGGTGCGTGTATAGCGTGCGGCCATGTGATCCTCTGGTCCTTCGGGCCAGATCGGGCCGGTTTCGTCAAGGAAATCGATCATGATCCGTGTGGCCACGGCATCGGGCGTGTTGAAGTCCACCTCGTCCAGGTCGGTGATGCCCTCGGCCAGAACAAAGTACTCGGCGTCGTAGTACCCGGGGGAGTCCGGGGCCGGGGCCAACACGTCAAAACCTGCTGTTTCCAGTGCCAATTCGATCTGCGCGTTGATCGCGTCGAAATTGGCAAGGACATCGGGGTGAACAGCAACAGGCAGCGTCGCGGGCAAAAGCGGCAATTGTCCATAGCTGGCCTGGAAAGTGATCATCGCCGCAAGGAAATAGGTGGTGTCCGTCCCGTGCGGCGCGTTGTCGACATAAAAGGCCGTTGCGGGCACAGATGACAGAACGCCTGTCATGAGGTCCGACAGGATCGAGCCCACGGGCAAGAGCGCCAGATCGGCGGTGGGCCGTGCGCTGTTCACCATATCCACGAGATCGAGAAACCAGTCGTGATAGGCGCCCATGTTGTAGGCGTGATATTGAGTCAGCGCGTCGGTCGAAATCGGGAACTCCGGGGCATAAGGGCCCATGTCGGCCCAGCCTTCGTAGATCAGCAACTGTGCTGCGGGATGATCTGCAAGCATCCCGTCGACCAGGTCGATCACCGCGTCGAAGGGGGAACGGGTGTCGCCGCCATAGTCCGTATCCGGGGAAAGGTCCTGTATGAAATTCGCCGGTGTGATCAGGATCATGTCGAAGACGGCATCGGCAAAAGCGATCTGGTCAGATCCCCATGCCCCCGCGACCCCGGGAAATCCCCACTGATCATAAGGTTCTGGCCAATCCGCGAAATTCCGCAGAAATCCGTAACTGCCCGAGACGGCATAGGCGAGCCCCGCAGTATCCGCGAAAAGATCCATCCAGATCGGCACATTGGCATGGACTGCGCCGGTGTCGGTGTAGTTCACCAGTGAATTGCCAAAGATGTACTGCGAAACCGATTGGGGCATCCTTGCCGTCCCTGTCGCTGGTCCGAGACTGATTGCCCCTTGGGGCACGGGGCGGCGGCGTACACAATAGAAGGTGTCTGTTACCGATCAATTCACGGCGCAGCGGTGACGTGTTTGCCAGCTTTCGCCAGGCAGTTTCACGTTGGTCAATGTTTGCCATATGACCAACACACAGCGTTACCCCCATAGGGGGGACAACTACTTGTCGTCATAAGAATTTTGTGGGGTGGTTTGATTTGGTCGGGCTAGCAGGACTCGAACCTGCGACCTTCCGTCCCCCAGACGGACGCGCTACCAGGCTGCGCCATAGCCCGACTTGTCGGGGTGTCTTACGCTATTTTTCGGCAAGAGCAACCCCCCGAATGACGAATTTTTGCGCTTCAGGACAGAGGTGTCGAAAGCCGGTCGTGACGCGCCTTCAGCGCGGGGAGCTGCGCCGAAAGGGCCGCCCTCTGATCGGGGGTCAGCGAACGGATTCGTGCCAGTTGTCCCAAGGGTCCGATGGCCGGGGTAGGGGGCGAGGGTACGGGATCCACTTCGGGACCAGCCGCGAAATCCGGCAGGTCGAGCCCGGCCGAGACTGGTGCGGTTTCCGCCGGAATGTCTGGCGTGTCCTCCGGGTCGGGGGGCTCAAGAACCTCCGCGGTGTCGGAGTGCAGGGCTTCGAGCAGATCATCGGGCAGCGAAGGCTTGCGTGCCGGCGGAGCCAGGTCAAACGGCAGTTCCGGAGCGTCGCTGTCACCCCAGAGCTTCGGGGTCGGTGCGGTATCCGTCGCTGTCACGCTGTCAGGCGTATTTTCGCCGCTTTGGGGCACCGGTTCCGCGTCTTCGGTCTCATCACCGGCAATCGCCTCCTCTTCGGCCGGCGCATGCTCGGCGTTGATGGGTGCAGTGGGCGATTCTCCGGTCTCCACGGCGGTATCCGGAAGGGATTCGGTTTTGTCGTCCAAGTCGTCTGCGGCAAGTGCGACATCGGCCAGTTCGGGCGTTGCCGCTTCTTTCTCGTCGGGCTCTTTCGCGGCGGGGTCATCCGGAGCCTCTGGAGCAGCTTCCGGCGCGGTGTCCTGTGCGTCGTCCGGATCATGTTCAGGATCGTTTTCCGGGGTGCCGTCCAGATCCTCGTCGGCCGTTGGCATCCCATTGGACTGTTGTTGCAGGTGTTCACCCGGGAAGGCGACGACGGAATCCGCCTCCTCTTGCAACGGGACCTCGGCATAGGGCGCATCCTCGATCAATGCGCCGTCATCCTTTGTGGCGTCCTCGTCGACCGGTTGCGATGCAAGGGCGGCGACATGGCGCACGCCCTGTTCGCGCAGCACCTTCTGAACGCCCTTGATGGTCATTCCATCATCGTGCAGCAACCGTTTGATTCCGCCCAGCAATTCCATGTCGGCGGGCCGATAGTATCGGCGCCCGCCAGCGCGCTTGACCGGCTTCACCTGGGTGAACTTGCTTTCCCAGAAACGCAGGACATGGGCTGGCGTATCCAGCCATTCCGCAACTTCCGAGATGGTGCGGAAGGCATCGCGGGACTTGGGCATGAAAATTGCCTCAGTGCTTGTTGCCCGCGGCGACGCGGTCTTTCATCAGGTGCGACGGGCGGAAAGTCAGGACTCGGCGCGGCTGAATTGGGACCTCTTCGCCAGTCTTGGGATTGCGCCCGACCCGGGCCGCCTTTTCGCGCACCGAAAACGTCCCGAAGGACGAGATTTTGACCTGTTCGCCTTCGACAAGCGCATCGGACATATGTTGCAGCACCGCCTCGACCAGTTCGGCACTTTCGTTGCGCGACAGGCCTACCTCGCGAAATACCGCTTCGCTCAGATCCATGCGCGTCAGGGTCTTGTCACCCATTTTGGTCCCTCCCGGTGTTTTAACGGGATTATCGACGTCAAAAATCACAAGTCAATATCAACGACTTGCGGTGAGCAATTTATCCATAGCTGAAAGACGGTTATGCAACAGACGCAAGCATGCGCGCCTGTTACCAGCGCAGGACCACCGACCCCCAGGCCAGTCCGCCTCCGATTGCCTCGGTGACGATGAGATCGCCGGACTTGATCTGGCCGCGTGCCTTTCCGACGGACAAGGCAAGGGGAATCGAGGCTGCCGAGGTGTTCCCGTGATCCTGGACGGTTACAACGACCCGGTCCATCGACAGGCCCAGCTTCTTGGCGGTTCCGGCAATGATGCGGATGTTGGCCTGGTGCGGTACGACCCAGTCGATCTGATCCGCGCTCAGCCCCGCCTTGGAGAGCGCCGTCATGGCTGTCGAGGCCAGTTTTTCGACGGCGTGGCGGAAGACCTCCTTGCCCTGCATCCGGAGGAAACCCGTGGACTGCGTGCTGACGCCGCCGTCGACATAAAGGATGTCACGGTAACGGCCGTCGCTGTTGAGGTCGGTTGCAAGGATGCCGCGATCCGCCCCGGTGCCGTCGCCTTCCTGCGCTTCGAGGATCAGAGCACCGGCGCCATCGCCGAACAGGACGCAGGTCGACCGGTCGGTCCAGTCCATGATGCGCGAGAACGTCTCGGCCCCGATGACGAGGACACGTTTGGCCTGGCCCGAGATGATCATAGAGTTCGCCGTGGTCAGGGCATAGATGAACCCGGCACAGACGGCCTGAACGTCGAACGCGAAACCGTGCATCATCTTGAGTTCGGCCTGAACCATCGTCGCTGCTGAAGGGAAAGTCAGATCCGCCGTCGAAGTGGCGACGATGATCGCGTCGACGTCGTCCGGTTCCAGCCCCGCATCCTGCAACGCGGCGCGCGCGGCGCGGGTGGCCAGATCGGATGTGGTCTGTCCTTCGGCCGCGAAATGCCGTCTCTCGATGCCCGAGCGGGACCGGATCCAGGCGTCCGATGTATCCAGGGTTGCTTCGAATTCGGCATTTTCGACGACTCGGTCGGGCAGGTAATGCCCGACGCCGGTGACGACGGCGCGTGTGGTCATGATATATTGCGGTCCTCTTCTGAGGCGCCATCCTGCGCCGCCTCGGCGGCAGAGGCAACCCGTGCCGCCAGACGGTCGGCAAAGCCGGCGCGCGCAAGTTCGAAGGCCAGTTTCACGGCGGCCGAAACCCCGGTCGCATCCGCGGAGCCATGCGATTTCACCACGGTCCCGTTGAGCCCCAGAAAGACGCCGCCGTTCACGCGTCGTGGGTCGATCCGTTTCTGCAGCCGTTTGAGCGAGGTCAGCGCCAGCAATGAGGCGATGCGGGACAGGGGCGAATATGCAAAGGCCTCGCGCAGGAGGTCGCCAATCAGCTTGGCCGTGCCTTCGCCGGTCTTGAGCGCGACGTTGCCGGTAAAGCCGTCGGTGACGATCACGTCACAGGAATCGCCGGGGATGTCGCCGCCCTCGACGAAGCCCACGAATGTGTAGTTGCCTTCGGTCTCATGTGCGGCGATGCGATCATGCGCCTCTTTGAGTTCGGCCCGGCCCTTGTGTTCCTCGGTTCCGACGTTCAGCAGGCCGATGCGCGGGCGTGTCAGCGAAAGACCGTTGCGGGCATAGGCCGCGCCCATCAATGCGTATTGCAGCAGGTCCTCGGCATCGGCGCGAATGTCCGCACCGACATCCAGCATGACGTTGAAGCCCTGCGGATTGCGCGACGGCCAGAGAATCGCGATGGCGGGGCGGTTGACGCCCGGCAGCTTGCGCAGACGGATCATCGACAGCGCCATGAGCGCGCCGGTGTTGCCGCAGCTGACCGCGACGGTCGCCTCGCCTTCGCGGACGGAGTCCAGCGCTGACCACATCGAGGTGCCCTTGCCGTGACGCATCACCTGGCTGGGCTTGTCCTCCATGCTGACGACGCCTTGGGCATCGCGGATCTCGCAACGGTCTGACAGGCCGCGGCGACGCGCGACCAGCTTCTCCAGCTCGTCGGCCGGACCGTGCAGAATGAAATGAATCTGGGGATTCTTGCGGGCGGATTTGTAGATGCCGGCGACCACTGTCGCCGGCCCACTGTCGCCGCCCATAGCGTCGACCGATATCACAATTCGGGACGGGCCTGCGTCCTTGTTGTCCTTCAGCGAGGTCATGCAGGCAACGTCCCGGTTGGGCTATCAGGCCGCGTCTTCGTCCAGGTCGATGTCGTCGTTCATCGCGACGATTTCGCGCTCTGCATAGTGGCCGCAGGACGGGCAGACATGGTGCGGGCGCTTCAGCTCGCCGCAGTTGTCGCACTCGTTCGGGTTCGCTGCGGTCAGTGCATCGTGAGCGCGGCGGTTGTTGCGGCGCGACTTGGAAACCTTGTTCTGTTGGACAGCCATGTCTCAACCTCGTTTTGTCGTCGGGGGCGGGGCCTCCCGGAAGTTTCGGATGGGCCATGCCGCGCTGCCCCCGGAAGGTGCCCGCGGCGACATGCGCCAGACGTACTCATGAGCGCGCGAAAATACGCAGTGCCGAGGATTTGGCAAGCGGATTCTCAGTCGTCCTCGCCCTTCTTCTGCATTTTTTCGCGCAGGTCTGCCAGTCCTGCGAACGGTTTGCTGTCCTCGTCGGTCATCGGGGTCACACCTTCGGCGGCAAACTGTGCCTCGCCCAGTTCCACGCCGTCCTTGCGCGGATAGGTCGGCAAGGCCAACGAGAGCGCCTCCAGCATCACCGCCTCGAGGTCGATTTCGTCCCCGAGTTCCTCGACACTGTCGTCTTCGGGCATCTCCGTCTCTGTACCGGCCTCGGGTTGGGCAATGCGCTCGGGTGGCAAGAATTCGCGCACGACCTGCGTGTCGATCCGCGTCGTCACCGGTTCCAGCGTGACGATGCAGGACTGGACGGCCGTCGCGCCCAGGTCTCCTTCCAATCGCCACCCGAATTTGCCGAGCGGGGTCAGCTGGCCGGTGAACCGCAGTTTTCTCAGGCTTTGCGCGCCCAGTTCGGCGGCGTGGGTGGCGCGTGCCTCTGGCCCCGGCTCCAGCCGGAACGGGGTCGGGCCCGTCTGCCGCAGGCCGGAGACGCGCAGCCGCGCAGGTGTCGGGGATCCATCGGGTTTGTCGGTGGTCATTGTGTCGGGTTTTCCTGCGCTTGAATGGCGGGCGTTCCTTCTGTAAGCGGGATAGGTGGCGAAAAGGCCCGTGACAAGAGGGGCGTGAGATGAACGTATTTGCAGGCAAGCTCAAGGCTGTGATTGCCATGCTGATGATCCTCGGGCTGTCGGCCTGTGCCGCGCAGTACCGCACCCACGGGTATCTGCCCTCCGAGGCGGATCTGCAACAGATCGTGCCCGGCGTCGACACCAAGGCCTCTGTCGAGGACCTGATCGGCGTGCCCAATGCCACGGGGGTCCTGAACGGATCGGGCTTCTACTACATCGAGAGCGAAGTTCGCCATTTCGCCTACCAGAAGCCCAGGGTCGTCGAACGCACCATCGTCGCCATCACCTTCGACGAGGCCGATGTCGTCACCAACATCACGACCTACGGGCTGGAGGATGGCCGCGTCGTGGCGATCAACCGTCGGGTGACCCAGACCACCGATGGCGACATCAGCTTTATCCGCAAGCTCTTCGGCAACATCGGCGGCATCTCGGCCAGCAACCTGCTCGGCGGCTGAACGTCCGGTCGAGCGGCGCCGTGAAAGCGTCATTCGATTGTCACGCGGTTTTGGCATCCCCTGCCGAAGACGGGCGTTCGAATCGAGCGTCCGGGCAGGAGAACGTGAGATGATAAAGCTGAGCCGTGGGCGCTATCGGGCCCGGATGGCCGCGGGCGCGGCAGACATCGAGGCAGCGCAGCGCTTGCGCGGCAGGGCCTTTCACGGCGGCGGCATGGATGCGGACGATTTCGATCCGCTCTGCGATCACGTTCTGGTCGAGGACAGCCGCAGCGGCGCTCTGGTCTGCTGTTTTCGTTTTCTGCCGCTGGCCAGCGGCGGTGAGATCGGGCGCAGCTATTCAGCCCAGTATTACGAGCTTTCGGCGCTGGAAAGTTTTCAGGGCCCAATGGTCGAGATGGGGCGCTTCTGCATCGACCCGGACCTTAAGGACCCGGACATCCTGCGCGTCGCCTGGGGCGCGATGACCGCCTATGTCGATGCGCAGGGCGTCGAATTGCTGTTCGGCTGTGCCAGTTTCTCGGGGACGGATGCGCGCGCCTATTATGATGCCTTCGCAATGCTCAAGGCGCGTCACCTGGCGCCGCGGCGCTGGCTGCCGCGGGTCAAGGCGCCGGATGTCTTCCGGTTCGCCGCGCGGCTGCGGCGCAAGCCCGATGCGAAAATGGCGATGTTGCGGATGCCGCCGCTGTTGCGGACCTACCTGATGATGGGGGGGTGGGTGTCGGATCATGCGGTCGTGGATGCCCGGATGAACACGCTTCACGTCTTTACCGGCGTCGAGATCGCAGCGATCCCGCCGGCCCGCAAGAAATTGCTGCGCGCGGTGGCGGGCTGACGACCGACCCTGGAAGGGGCAGGGCGGGGCGATCTGTTACAAAGCCGTGTCGAAACCTTTGCAAGAGTGCCATCGTCCTGTCGTCTTCGCGGGGGAAAGGTCCGGCAGTCCAAGGATCGGACGTCTTTCCAACAGCTTCAAGGTGACATGCCATGTCCAAAGCCAACCTCTTGTTGCCCCGCCCCAATCGCCGCGCCTTTCTGGCCGGATCGACCGCCTTCGCCGCATCGCTGGCGATGCCGGCGATCAGCCGCGCCTCGGCGCGCCCGGTCTTTACGCATGGTGTCCAGTCCGGCGACGTCGACATGTCCTCGGGCATGATCTGGACTCGCACCGACCGTCCGGCCCGGGTGATGATGGAGGTCTCGACCACCGAGAGCTTTGCAGATGCCCGCCGTCTTGCGCCGCTGGATGCGCTGCCCGAAAGCGATTTCGCGGTGAAGCGTCTGCTCACCGACCTCGCTTCGGACCAGGACGTCTTTTACCGCTTCACGGCCGCCGACCTGAGCGACATCAACGCGGTGTCCGAACCCATCGTCGGTCGTTTCCGCACTGCGCCCGGCGCGCGCCGCTCGGTGCGTTTCGCCTGGTCGGGCGATACCGCCGGCCAGGGCTGGGGCATCGACGATGAAGGCATGCGCACCTATGCCACGATGGCCGGGCACCAGCCCGATTTCTTCCTGCATTCCGGCGACACCATCTATGCCGATGGCCCGATGCAGGACGAGGTTGAAAAGGACGGCGAAGTCATCTGGAAGAACACCGTTCTGACCGATGAGAAACGCAAGGTCGCCGAGACGCTGGACGAATTCCGCGGCCAGTGGAAATACAACATGATGGACGAGCACGTTCTGGCGATGAACGCAGCCGTGCCGACCTTCTTCCAGTGGGACGATCACGAGGTGGTCAACAACTGGTCCTCCTCGCGCAGCCTGATGGAAGATGACCGGTATTCCGAGAAGTCGGTGCATGTGCTGGCTGCCCGCGCCGGCCGCGCCTTCCACGAGATGGCGCCGATCCGCTACACGCCGGCCGAACCGGGCCGTGTCTACCGCAAGATCTCCTACGGTCCGATGCTGGACATCTTCTTCCTCGATCTGCGCAGCTACCGCGGGCCGAACACGGACAACCTGCAGGGCGAGCTGACGGACGAGAGCCGTATCCTTGGCCGCGAGCAGATCGAATGGCTCAAGCGCGAGTTGACGCAATCCAAGGCGACCTGGAAGGTGATCGCCTCCGACATGCCGATCGGCCTGGTGGTCGGTGGCGGACAAGAAGCCATCGCCAATGGCGACAACGGCGAGGCCAAGGGGCGCGAGCTGGAGGTCGCGGGTCTTCTGCGCTTCATCAAGGCTGCAGAGATCCGCAACACGGTCTGGCTGACCGCGGACGTGCACTATACCGCCGCGCACCACTATTCGCCCGACCGGGCCCAGTTCCAGGATTTCGCCCCCTTCTGGGAGTTCGTCTCTGGCCCGCTGCACGCCGGCACCTTCGGCCCGAACGACCTGGACATGACCTTTGGCCCCGAGGTCCGCTATGTGAAAGCACCGGAAGAAGGCCAAGTGAACCTGCCGCCCTCCGCCGGTCTTCAGTTCTTCGGCCTTGTCGACATCGACGGCGCGACCGAGCAGCTGACCGTGCGCCTGATGGACCGTGCGGACACCGAACTCTGGTCCGTGACGCTGGACCCCGAGCGCGCTTGATAGCCGCCTGCTCCTGACAAAAGGGCCGCACCCTCGATCGGGGTGCGGCCCTCGCTTTGTTGACCTGTGTTTCTTTGGGCTGAAAATACTCCGGGGAGCACGAGGGGCTGGCCTCTCGCTCCTGTCCCGAGAGCCAACGCTGCAGTCAGTACCCGCGCCAGATCCAGCCACCACCAAAGATGCGAGAGCCTTCGGGCGCATAGAAGACGCAGGCCTGTCCCGGGCTGACGCCTTCCTCGGCGACCACCAGTTCCACCTCGGCCTCCGTCTCCGAGATCGGGCGCACCACCGCCTCGCGCGGGGGCCGGGTCGAGCGGACCTTGACCATGAGGTGCCACTCCTCGCGGCTGGTGAACGGCTCGTCACCCAGCCAGTTGATCTCACGCACGGGAACCTTGCGGGTCGCCAGCATCTCCTTGGGGCCGACGATGACCTGTCGAGCCTCCACGTCCAGTTTCACGACGTAGAGTGGTTCCGACAAGCCGCCGATGCCAAGGCCCCGGCGCTGGCCGATGGTATAGTGAATGACACCGTCATGTTCGCCCAGCACGCGGCCATCCACATGCACGATCTGGCCGGGCTCGGCAGCACCGGGGCGCAATTTCTCGATCACCGCGGCATAATTGCCGTCGGGTACGAAACAGATGTCCTGGCTGTCCGGCTTCATCGCGACGCTCAGCCCGTATTTCGCCGCAAGCGCGCGGGTCTCGTCCTTGGAGGGCAGGTGGCCCAGCGGGAAGCGCAGGTAATCCAGCTGTTCGGGGGTGGTCGAAAACAGGAAATAGCTCTGATCGCGCGAGGCATCGGCGGCGGAATGCAGTTCCGCACCGCGTTCACCCATCTTGCGCTGGATGTAATGGCCTGTCGCCATGCAATCGGCGTCCAGGTCCTTTGCCGTTTCCAGCAGGTCCTTGAACTTCACCCGTTCGTTGCAGCGAATGCAGGGGACCGGGGTTGCGCCGCCCAGATAGCTGTCGGCGAACTCGTCGATGACCGCCTCGCGAAAGATGTTCTCGTAGTCGAGGACATAGTGCGGAAAGCCCATTGATTCGGCGACGCGGCGCGCGTCGTGGATGTCGATCCCGGCGCAACATGCGCCCTTCTTGGCCAGGGCCGCGCCGTGGTCATAAAGCTGCAGCGTCACGCCGACCACGTCATAGCCTTCTTCCTTGAGCATGGCGGCCACGACGGAACTGTCGACGCCGCCGGACATGGCGACGACCACGCGGGTTTCGGACGGCGGTTTGGGCAGGCCCAGCGAGTTCAGTGGGCGCGTGTCGAGGGGCATGACGTCTCTCCTTGGAATGGCGGGAAATATAGGAAAATCCGACCTATTCTCAAGGGGGCGTTTCAGTCGTCGTTAAGTGCCGCGTGGCTTTATGGCCGCCAACGAAATGTTGGAGCAGGCAACATGTACCTTAAAAAGATCGATGGTCCGCGCGCAGTGAAGCTTCCCGATGGCAGCACGATGACTCGTGCCGACCTTCCGCCCCAGGAAACCCGCCGCTGGGTCGCCTCTCGCAAGGCGGCGGTGGTCAAGGCAGTGACCTTCGGCCTGATCAGCCAGGAACAGGCAAAGGATCACTACAATCTCAGCGACGAGGAATTGATGGAGTGGGTGAAGGCCGCGACCGAACACGGCGAGGACGCCCTGAAAGTCACCCGTGTGCAGAAATATCGTCAACCGTGAGTTGAAAGCTGGATCCTTCTGGTTATGGTAACAGGGCGTTAACCTTTTTCGCTGAAACATGGGTACAACCTTAAGACATTGCCCGGAGACCCAAATGCGTATCTTGCTGGTAGAAGACGATCCCACCACCTCGAAAAGTATCGAACTGATGCTGAGCCATGCAAATCTCAACGTCTATTCGACCGACATGGGCGAAGAGGGGATCGACCTGGCAAAGCTCTATGACTACGACCTGATCCTGCTGGACCTCAACCTGCCGGACATGAACGGGCATGAGGTTCTGCGCCAGCTGCGCGTCGCGCGGATCGACACGCCGATCCTGATCCTGACGGGCGAGGACGATACGCAGTCCAAGATCAAGGGCTTCGGTTTCGGCGCGGACGACTACATGACAAAGCCTTTCCACCGGGACGAACTGGTGGCGCGTATCCACGCGATCATCCGCCGCTCCAAGGGCCACTCGCAGTCGATCATCCGGACCGGCAAGATTTCGGTCAACCTCGATGCAAAGACGGTCGAGGTCGCGGGCAAGCCCGTGCATCTGACCGGCAAGGAATACCAGATGCTGGAACTGCTCTCCTTGCGCAAAGGGACGACGCTGACCAAGGAGATGTTCCTTAATCACCTGTATGGCGGCATGGATGAACCGGAGCTGAAAATCATCGACGTGTTCATCTGCAAATTGCGCAAAAAGCTGTCCGAGGCTACGGGCGACGACAACTATATCGAGACCGTCTGGGGCCGTGGTTACGTCCTGCGTGATCCTGAACCCACGCAGGAAGAACCCAAGGCGATCGCCGCGAACGGGTGATGGCTGGACCTTGTCCCTGACCCCGCCTATCACTTCGGGCAGGTGAGACGCGGGGGCGGAGATGGCCAAGACAGCCTTCAGTGAGAAAACGGTCGGGGATCTGACCGAGGCAGAGGCGCGAGAGGAACTCGCGTCTCTTTCGCATATTCTGGGCGAGGCGAACCAAGCCTATCACGCCGAGGATGCGCCGAAGATTTCCGATGCGGAATACGACGCGCTCAAGCAGCGCAATCTCGAGATCGAGTCGCGTTTCCCGGACCTGAAACGTGCCGACAGCCCCAGCGAACAGGTCGGCGCCGCGCCGGCCGAAGGGTTTTCCAAGGTCCGGCACGCGATCCGCATGATGTCGCTGTCCAATGCCTTCGAGGATGCGGATATCTCGGATTTCGATTCCTCGATCCGCCGCTATCTCGGCCTGGGGCCGGAGGCTCCGCTGCGCTACACGGCCGAACCCAAAATCGACGGGCTCTCGCTCTCGCTGCGCTACGAGGGGGGAAAACTCGTCCAGGCCGCCACGCGTGGTGACGGCAGCGAAGGCGAGAACGTCACTGCCAATGCCCGAACCATTGCCGATATTCCCGAAACCTTGACCGGGGCGCCCGATGTGCTGGAGGTGCGCGGCGAGGTCTACATGAGCCATGCCGACTTCGAGGCGTTGAATACACGGCAGGCAGAGCGGGGCGGAAAGACCTTTGCCAACCCGCGCAACGCAGCCGCCGGATCGCTGCGGCAACTGGATTCGGAAATCACCCGCAGCCGTCCCCTGAGATTCTTCGCCTATTCCTGGGGCGAGCTCTCAGAGCCGCTGGCCGAGACCCAGATGGCGGCCATCGAGCGATTTGCCAAGCTGGGATTCCAGACCAACCCGCTGACCCGCCTGTGCAACGGGCCGGCAGACATGCTTGAACACTACGCCCTGATCGAGGAACAGCGCGCAACGCTGGGCTATGACATCGACGGGGTGGTCTACAAGGTCAACGATCTGGACCTGCAGGCGCGGCTCGGGTTCCGGTCGACAACGCCCCGCTGGGCCATCGCGCATAAATTCCCCGCCGAGCTGGCCTGGACCCGGCTCGAGGCAATTGACATCCAGGTCGGTCGTACCGGCGCGCTCAGCCCGGTGGCCCGGTTGACGCCGGTGACGGTCGGCGGTGTCGTCGTCTCGAACGCCACCCTGCACAACGAGGACTATATCGCCGGGCGCGACAGCAGCGGCAATATGATCCGCGATGGCAAGGACATCCGTATCGGTGACTGGGTGCAGGTCTATCGTGCCGGCGACGTGATCCCGAAGGTGGCGGATGTGGATCTGTCCAAACGTCCCTCGGATGCCGAACCTTACCAGTTCCCGACCACATGCCCGCAATGCGGATCCGACGCGATCCGGGAAGAGGGCGACGCCGTGCGCCGCTGTACCGGCGGGTTGGTCTGCCCGGCCCAGGCGGTCGAAAAGATGAAACACTTCGTGTCTCGCGCCGCTTTCGACATCGAAGGGCTGGGGGCGAAACAGGTCGAGCAATTCCACGCTGACGGCTGGATCGCCGAACCGGCGGACATCTTCGCCTTGGAAGCCCGCTATGGCAGCGGCATGCAGCAACTCAAGAACCGGGAAGGCTGGGGCGAGAAATCCGCGGCCAATCTCTTTGCCGCGATCGCGGAACGCCGCAACATACCGCTGGCGCGCCTGCTGTTTGGCCTGGGCATCCGCCACGTCGGAGAGGTGGCGGCCAGTGATCTGGCCCGGCACTTTGGCACCTGGGATACGCTGGTTGCGGCCATCGACGCGGCTGGTCCTGCGGCGAAGGCCCAGCGCGATGCCGATGCCGCCGAAGAGGCCGAGCGCCGTGCAGCCGCAACAGAAGGGCGCCGCGCGCGTATCAAGGAAAGCCGAGACGCCGCCTGGGCCGATGTGCCCGCAGAGGCACGCGCCGCCTGGGACGAGATCACCGGCATCGACGGCATCGGCGCCACGGTCGCCGTCGCCCTTGTCACCAGTTTCGCGCAAGAGGCCGAACGCGCCTCGATCGACCGGCTGACCGACCATCTGACCATCCAGGAGGCCGAACGCCCCGATACCGAAGGCTCTGCCGTCGCGGGGAAAACCGTGGTCTTTACCGGTTCGCTCAAGCGGATGACGCGGGCCGAGGCAAAGGCGCGCGCCGAGGCCCTGGGCGCGAAGGTCTCGGGCTCGGTCTCGAAAAAGACGGATATCGTGGTTGCTGGCCCCGGCGCCGGCAGCAAGGAGAAGAAGGCGCGCGAACTGGGGCTGATGGTGCTGGACGAGGACAGCTGGCTGGAGCTGATCGGCGCATGAGTGGACGGCCCGAGCCGCTCTGGCCACTCTTTGCCGATCTCACTGGATTGGATGGGATCGGGCCGAAGTCGGCGCAGGCCCTCGAAGCGGCGGGGATCGAGACCCCGCGCGACCTTCTGTTTACCTTGCCCTATTCCGGGATCGACCGACACCTGAAGGACAGCGTGATCGCCGCAGAACTGCCCGGTGTCGCGACGGTCGAGGCCATGATCGGGAATCATCGTCCATCCGCGCGACGCGGTGGTGCCTACCGGGTCGAGGCCGACGATGCGCGTACGCGCTTTCAGGTGGTCTTTTTCCATGGCGGCGGCGAGTACATCAAACGCATGTTGCCCACGGGGCAAAGGCGTATCCTCTCTGGCCGGGTCGAGCTTTTCGACGGCGTGCCGCAGATGGTCCACCCAGAGCATATGCTGCGCCCCGAAGAGGTGGATCAACTGCCGGGATTCGAGCCGGTCTACCCGCTCACCGGGAACATCACGCAAAAACTGATGACCCGGGCGATGACCGACGCGCTGACCCGATTGCCGGACCTGCCGGAATGGATCGACACGGTGCAGAAGTCCTCTGAAGGCTGGCCCGATTGGGACGCGGCGCTGCGTGCGGCTCATGCGCCCGAGGGGCAGCAGGATCTGTCGCCGATGGCGCCGGCACGGGCGCGCCTGGCCTATGACGAACTGATGGCGCACCAGCTGACCCTGGCCCTGGCCCGGGCGAAACGGCGGCGCGCCCCGGGGATCGTCAGCCAGGGCACGGGCCGTTTGCGGGACCGCGTGCTGGCCGCGCTGCCCTATAGCCCGACCGGGGCGCAGACGCTTGCGATCCGGGAGATCGCCGAGGATATGGCCAAGCCGCAGCGGATGAACCGGCTGTTGCAGGGCGACGTGGGCGCGGGCAAGACGCTGGTCGCTTTCATGGCGTTGCTGACCGCGGTCGAGGCGGGCGGGCAGGGGGTCATGATGGCCCCGACCGAAATTCTTGCCCGTCAACACCTTGAGGGCTTGCAGCCGCTTGCCGAAAGCGCAGGTGTGGTTCTGGAACTGCTGACCGGGCGCGACAAGGGAGCGGAGCGCAAGGCCAAGCTGGCGGCGCTTGCGCAGGGCGACATCCAGATCCTTGTCGGCACCCATGCGGTGTTTCAGGCGGATGTGGAATTCGCCGACCTTCGGCTGGCCATCATCGACGAACAGCACCGCTTTGGCGTGCGTCAACGGATGGAACTGGGCAAAAAGGGCGTGGGCGCGGATGTGCTGGTCATGACCGCCACGCCGATCCCGCGCAGCCTTGCGCTGGCGCAGTACGGCGACATGGATGTTTCGGTTCTGGATGAGAAACCGCCGGGCCGCAAACCGGTCAAGACGGCGCTGATTTCCAACGAACGCATGGACGAAGTTGTCGACCACCTGCGCCGCGCCATTGCCGAGGGACGGCAGGCCTACTGGGTCTGTCCGCTGGTCGAAGAGAGCGAAAGCTCCGATCTGGTGGCCGCCGAGGCGCGGTTTCAGCACCTGCGCGCGGCGCTTGGCGAAGGGGTTGTGGGTCTCGTGCACGGCCAGTTGCCGCCAGCGGAAAAGGACGCGGCAATGGCGCGTTTCGTGGCCGGGGAGACCGCCGTCCTGGTCGCGACCACGGTGATCGAGGTCGGGGTGAACGTGCCCAATGCCTCGATCATGGTGATCGAACGGGCCGAGAGTTTCGGTCTGGCGCAGTTGCACCAGTTGCGCGGACGTGTGGGACGGGGCGAGTCGGCCTCGACCTGCCTGCTGATGTATCAACCTCCGTTGTCAGAGACGGGGATGAAGCGCCTGACCACGCTGCGTGAGACGGAAGACGGGTTCCGCATCGCCGAGGTCGACCTCGAGATGCGCGGCGCGGGGGATGTGATCGGCGTGGCGCAATCCGGGCTGCCACGTTTCAGAATTGCGGATCTTGAACGGCAGGCGGCGCTGATGTCCGTTGCGCAGTCCGATGCCCGCAGGCTTTTGGCAGAGGATCCGGATCTGACCGGCCCGCGCGGACAGGCGGCACGCCTGCTTCTCTGGCTGATGCGGCAGGACGAGGCCATCCGCCTTATCGGCGTTGGCTGACATCGTGCGGCCAACCCGGGGGGACCCGGACCTGCATGGCTCCGATCGCCGGGGACAGCGCATTTCCAGTGGAACTCACAATTTGTTCCCAAATGTTCTCATTAAGTTCTTTACAGGTTGTTAAGAATATGAGAACAAAGGGTCAACAAACGGAACACTGGAGCCGAGCCATGATCGACACCGTCAAGACCGTCCTGAACCGCCAGCACGATACGCTCTGGCAGGATGCCCTCGGCGCCGTTGCCTTGGCGGTGATCTTCATCGGTGCGCTGCACCTGCCGTCCGTTTTCTGAGTTTCTGCCTGCGTGTCTGTAGCCCTGGTCAAACGCACATGCCTGTCCGGATGTGCCGCCTGTCCCCAGATCGGTTCGCCTGCCTGTAACCGGTCACGACCACGGTTTCCTATGGATCAACACGCTCCTGGCCGCCGCCTCCTTGTCCCGGAGTGCGGCGGCTTTTTTCTTTTCGGGATAGTGGATTGAGCCAGTCAGGCGGACTGCGAGTCCCGCGCTTCCTCGACTGCTTGGCTGGCCGCGTCGAGCGCCAACATGATCGAGGCATGCCGGTTCTTGTAGGCGGCTGCCGGGCGCAGCACTTCCAGCCCGTCGAAAGGTGCGGGTGGCGTCGGGCCGTCCTCTTTCAACATGGCGCGCAGGGAATCGCGGGCGGCCTGAATTTCCTCCGGTGTGCGCCCGATGATGGCGCTGCCGACGACGGAAGCCGCTGCCTGGCCAAGCGCGCAGGCCTTCACGTCCTGGCCAAAGTCGGCAACCTTGCCGTCCTTCATGGTCAGGTCGACAGTCACGGTCGAACCGCACAGCGGCGAGCGCTTCTTGACGCTGACCTGAGGATCCTCGAGCCGGGAATTATGCGGAATCTCCGCCGCCAGTTCGAGGATGCGACCGGAATAGAGCTTGATCAGGTCGGTTTCGCCGCTCATGGCTTTCTCCTGCTGCAGGTCTCACATACATAGGCGGCACGGTCCCCGATGCAAAAGGTTTTTCCAATGGCTTTCGACACCTCCACACTAAAGTATGATGATCGCGGCCTGATCCCCTGCATTGCGCAGGACGCCGAGGGGGGCGAGGTGCTGATGATGGCCTGGATGAATGCCGAGGCCGTGGCCAGAACGCTGGAATCGGGCCGCGTGACCTATTGGTCGCGGTCGCGGCAGGCTTTCTGGATCAAGGGAGAAAGTTCGGGGCACATCCAGGAACTGGTCGACCTGCGGGTGGATTGTGACCGGGATTGCCTTTTGGCCCTGGTGCGGCAGACGGGTCCGGCCTGCCATACCAACCGGCGCAGTTGTTTCTACACCGCGCTGCGCGACGGCGACGAAGTGGAACTGATGAAGCCGATGATCGGGTAAGAGATTACGCGGTCAGGCCGACCATTTCTCGGAGTTCCCGAGGGGTTCGGCCCTCGGCGCGATAAGTGGCGATGGCGCGGGCGTCGTCGCGCTTGGCGAGGCGTCGACCGTTTTCATCGCGGATCAGGCGGTGATGCAGGTAGACAGGTGTCTCCAATCGCAGAAGCGCCTGCAATAGAACGTGGATCTGCGTCGCGTCGTAAAGATCCTCACCCCGGATCACATGGGTGACGTCCTGTGCGGCGTCATCCAGCACCACCGATAGATGGTATGATCCAAGAAAATCTTTTCGAGATAATACGATATCACCCACACTTAATGTCAAATCAGGAGCGGAGAGGGTGATCCTGCGGCCCGGCGTGCCGCCGTCGGGACCGGTTTCAACGAAGTCCGCCAGCGGTGTTTTCAAGGTCGCCAGTGCGGCGGCCATGTCCAATCTCAGCGCCATCCCGTCGGGTGGCTTCGCGGTGTCGCGCGGATAGCGGTGTCGGCAGGTGCCGGGGTAGACCACGCCATCCGGCCCATGAGGCACTTCGGCGCCTTCCTGCGGAGCGGCAACGGCGGCGGAGATGTCGCGGCGCGTACAGCTGCAGCCGTAGAGCAGGCCGCGCGACCACAGGTCTTGCAGCGCGGCTTCATAGGCCTGCGTGCGGTCGGATTGGCGCATCGGCAGGGCATCCCAGGTCACCCCGAGCCATGTCAGGTCGTCCAGGATTTGACGTTCCCACTCTGGGCGAGAGCGTGTGTGGTCAATGTCCTCAATCCGCAACAGAAAACGCCCGGCTGCTGCGCGCGCCAGATCATGCGCCAGAAGCGCCGAATAGGCATGTCCCAGATGCAGTGGACCGGTCGGGGACGGCGCAAAGCGTGTAGTGAATATCACTTCTTTTCAACAACATATACGGTTGATTCAATGTTCTTTCCGGGCAGGTGAGGGCCGTGCTCGCGGAAGAGTTGCGTCAGGCACCCGTCGGCCACGCGGCGTTCCACCAGGGCTTCGAAAGCCGGATCCTCAAGCGTATGATCGTTGAAGGAAAAGACGCATTTCGCACCCGCATCCAGGGCGTCGAAGATGCGTTCAAGCGCGCCAAGGGGCGCGGCCCCGGCACCGATGACACCGATGGCGGCGATTGCGGCATAGCCGCCGGGCAGTGGATCGTCCGTGCCGATCGGGGTCAGGTTGCGGTACGTCTGGCGCTCTTGTGCCAGTTCCAACATGCCGGGCGACAGGTCGACACCGTCGATGGTCGAGAATCCGGCCAGTCGCAACGCCAGTCCCGACAGGCCGGTGCCACAGCCGAAATCAAGGATCGGGGCGGTCAGATCCGGCATGAACGTGTGCAGGGCCTCGGCGCAGCGGCGTGGGGTGGCATAGCCTTCGCCCTCGACCGATGCGTCGTAAGTCTTTGCCCAAGCGTCATATAGTTCCCGGGTCTCTTCGTCTGTGCGGGCCTTGTAGACCTTGTCGAAATAGGGATCGCTCATGCAGACAGGGTTCTACTCTGCGGCCTGGTCGTCAACCCCCTGTTCGGCGAGCCATGCGCTCCAGACCTCCTTGGCACGGTCGGTGTAGCCCTTGTAGCGTTCCCGACGTCCCTTGCGGCCACCGCGCAGACCTTCGAGGGGGCGGAACAGACCGAAGTTGACGTTCATCGGCTGAAAGGTCTTGGCCTCGGCGCCGCCCGTGATGTGGTGGATCAGCGCGCCATGAGCGCTGTCCTGCGGCACGGAAGGCATTGTCTTTCCAAGGATTTCCGAGGCCGCCATGCGCCCGGCGATCAGCCCCATGGCCGCCGATTCCACGTAACCCTCGACGCCGGTGACCTGGCCGGCGAAGCGGATGTTCGGCTTGGACCGCAGCCGCATCTGTTCGTCCAGCAGGGTCGGGCTGTTCAGGAAGGTGTTCCGGTGGATCCCGCCGAGACGCGCGAAACTGGCATTCTCCAGCCCTGGAATCATTTTGAAAACAGAGGCTTGCGCGCCATACTTCATCTTCGTTTGAAAGCCGACGATATTGTAGAGCGTGCCCAGGGCATTGTCGCGGCGCAACTGCACGACGGCATAGGGTTTTTCCTCGGGCTTGTGCGCATTGGTCAGGCCGATGGGTTTCATCGGCCCATGGCGCAGGGTCTCTCGCCCGCGTTCGGCCATGACCTCGATCGGCAGGCAGCCGTCGAAGTAACCTGCTGTTTCGCCTTCATGAAATTCGGTCTTGTCCGCCGCCAGAAGGGCGTCGATGAAAGCTTCGTACTGATCCTTGGTCATCGGGCAGTTGAGGTAGGCCTTGCGCTCTTCCTCCGTCTCGCCCTTGTCATAGCGGGATTGCCGCCAAGCCACTGACATGTCTATGCTTTCTGCATAGACAATCGGCGCGATCGCGTCGAAGAAGGCCAACCGGTCAGAGCCGGTCTCGCGCTGGATCGCTTCGCCCAAGGCGGGGGAGGTCAAGGGCCCGGTGGCAAAGATCCACTGGCCCTCGTCCGGAAGTTTGTCGATTTCTTCGTATGAAATCAGTATGTTGGGGTGGTCTTGCAAGGCGGCGGTGACGCTCTCGGCAAAACCGTCGCGGTCCACGGCCAGGGCGCCGCCTGCGGGCAGGCGCCGGTCATAGGCCGTGGCCATGATCAATCCGCCGGCCTGCAGCATCTCCCAATGCAAAAGGCCCACGGCATTCTGTTCGTGATCATCCGACCGGAAGGAGTTGGAGCAGACCATTTCTCCAAGGTTTCCAGTCTGATGCGCGAAGGTCTTCACCTCGGGGCGCATCTCGTGAAGCACCACTTTCACGCCCATGTTGGCGGCCTGCCAGGCCGCCTCGGATCCGGCCATTCCGCCGCCGACGATATGCAATTCCTGTGTCATGGCGCGCATCTAGGCCAGGACAGCGCCGCTGCCAAGACCCCTTTGGAGTTTGTACGTTTTGTACGAAACGTACGCCGATTCCGACGTTTTGTACAAACGAGTCAGAAAGCCTTAACTCTTCTGCCAGTCGGGCAGACGTTTTTCCAGAAAGGCCGAGATCCCCTCGTCGGTGTCGCGCCACAGCATGTTCTCGACCATGACCTGACCGGCGTGGGCATAGGCCGCGTCCAGGTCCATCGTGATCTGTTCGTAGAAGGTGCCCTTGCCGATTTTCACCGCCGCCGTCAGCTTGGCGGCCACGGTCTCGGCCAGGTCGCGCGTCGCGGTGTCTAGCTGGTCAGGCGGCACGACCTTGTTCACGAGGCCCGCGGCCTCGGCCTCATCGGCTGACAGGAAACGTCCCGTTGTCAGCATCTCGAAGGCCTTCTTGCGGTGGACATTGCGCGTCAGCGCCACCATCGGTGTCGAGCAGAACAACCCGATGTTCACCCCGTTGACGCCAAAGCGCGTGCCCTCGGCCGCCACGGCCATGTCGCAGGAGGCGACCAACTGGCAGCCAGCGGCGGTGGCGATGCCATGCACCTGGGCAATCACCGGCTGGGGCAGGCGGGTCAGCCCGGTCATGACGCTGGTGCAGCGGGCGAACAGATCGGCGAAGTAACCGCGGCCGCCATCCTTGGCCTGGCGTCCGGCCTGCATCTGCTTCAGGTCATGCCCGGCGCAAAAAGCCTTGCCCGCGCCCGAAATCACGACGACGCGGGTTTCGCGGTCTTCGGCCAGGGCGTCGATCTGGGATTGCAGCGCGGCCAGCATCTCGTCCGAGAGGGCGTTCAGCCGTTCGGGGGCGTTCATGTGCAGATGCGCGATGCCGTCCGTGTCGTGACGTTCCAGGATTTGCATCTTGTCCTCCTCGTTTGGGGCAGATTAGCTGCCGCCAGATCGGGAGGAAAGACGGTGACGCTGAAACTGAATGCCGCAGAGGTGAGTGACTACCTGGAGGAGGTTTTTCCGCAGGTGGATGGCATGTTCGGGATCGACAGGCTGGACGAGGACCTGCTGGTCATGCGCCTGTTCAACGACGAGCGGCACCTGCGGCCCGGGGGCACGGTGTCCGGTCCCGCGATGTTCAGCCTGGCGGATGTGGCGGCCTATGTGGCGACGCTGGCGCGAATCGGAAAGCAGGCGCTGACCGTCACCACGCATTGTTCGATCGACTTCATGCGTAAACCCGCCGCCGGGGTCGATGTGCTGGCCGAGGCGCGGGTGTTGAAACTGGGACGTACGCTGTCGGTGACGGATGTTCTTCTGTTCAGCGAGGGCGAGGCCAAACCGCTGGCCCATGCCTCGCTGACCTATTCGATTCCGCCCGCGCGGTGAGGGGGCGGCGGCGTGACCCCCGCCTTGCACCCGTGCTCCGCCGTCAGGGCATCAGCTTCAACACGTAGCCGGGCAGGGCAAAGGCGGCCTTGTGCACCTCGGGCGTGTAGTAGTCGCAGGCGATGCCGGCGGTGGCGAAACGCTCTGTCAGGTCCTTGACCGTCACGCTGCGCGCCGTGCCATCGGTGCCCCAGCCGAAGGCCATTGGCCCGCCCGCGTAGGTCGGCACGGTGGCCATGTAGCAGGTGGCATCGGTGAACAGGGCCTGGAAGGCACGCATGGTGTTGGTCAGTTCATCGCCCTGCAGGAAGGGCACGCCGTTCTGGGTTACCAGGATGCCGCCAGGGGCCAGCGCGCGCTTGGCATGGCCGTAGAAAGTGTCGGTGAACAGGACCTCGCCGGGGCCGATGGGATCGGTGCTGTCGACGATGATGACATCGTAGCCGCCCTGGGTGACCTTCATGAACTCGGCCCCGTCGGCGATCATCAGGTCAAGGCGGTCGTCGTCGAAGGCGCCCTGGGACAGCATCGGCAGGTATTGCTTGGAAAACTCGACCACGCCGGCGTCGATCTCGACCATCGTGACCTGTTCGACACCCGCATGTTTCAGCACCTCGCGCGCCATGCCGCCATCGCCGCCGCCGACGATGCAGACCCGTTTCGCCGCGCCGTGAGCGAGGATCGGGACATGGGTCAGCATCTCGTGGTAGATGAAATTGTCGCCCTCGGTGGTCTGCACCACGTCGTCCAGCGTCAGCATCCGGCCAAAAGTGCCATTCTGGAAGACGCGCAGGCGCTGGTGGTCGGTCTCGCTGTCGTAGAGCAATTCATCGACGGTAAAGCTCTGGGCGTAATGGCCGTGCAGGGCTTCGCGCATCCAGGTCTTGTCGGTCATCGGGTCGGTCTCCTTGCGGTATGCGGGCGCGAGGATAGCGGGCGGTCCGGCCACCTCGACGGGGGCAATGAAAAAAGGGCGGCAGGGGCCGCCCTTTGACGCGATCTGCGCGGATTGGTCAGGCGGCGACGCCGGCCTCGGCCACCACGCCTTCGCCGCGCTTGAGCTCCTTGACGCGCACGTCGGCAGTCGAGAAGGCGCGGCCCAGCACGTCGACGGCCTTCCACGGTTCGGCATCGCCGCACATGAAGACGTCGAAGGCGCCGTAGCCGATTTCCGGCCATGTGTGGACCGAGATATGGCTTTCGGCCAGCACGGCCACGCCGCTCACGCCCTGGGGGCTGAACTTGTGCGTGTGGATGTGCAGCAGGGTCGCGCCGCAGGTGTCCACGCAGTCGCGGAAGGCCTGCTGGATGCGTGCCTCGTCGTCGAGACCCTCTCCGTCGACCACTTCGATGATCAGGTGGGTGCCCGCAAAGACGCTGCCGTCGCGGCGGATGAAGTGATCGTCGCGGTTTTCGTCAAAGACGTCGCGCGGCATCACGGATTCATTTGCGGGGGCCAGACCCCGGGTGGTGTCTTCCTCTTGGGCGCCTGTCTCCAGACCGTACCCCAGTTGGAAGAGGTTGATGTCCTTCATGACATGCCTCCTTCAAGCCAGCAGTGCGTTCCAGTCGGTCCCTTAGCGCCCCCCGAAGACACATGAGCCCAGCACGATGGCTGGGCGTCCGGGTTGGGATCGGGTCCGAAAGTAAGGCCCACCTAAGAGCCTGCCTTGAGTCGTTCAAGAGAAAATTTCTGCAAGCGCGAGAAAATCCGCCATGCGTTCGGAACAGGGCGGTCAGGGCGCGGCGCCGATACCCCAGAACAGGCCGAAGCCCATCACCGCCAGGCTGGCCAGGGCGGCGTATCCCGTCAGCTTCCAGCGGCAGAAGGGGCGTTCGCCGAAGGTGCGCCCGTCGAGGCCGGAGACCACCACCTTCATCGGCGTGTCGTTCCAGCGATAGTGCAGGATCCAGACCGGCAGCAGGATGCGGCGATAGCGGATGCCCGAGGTGTCGGCGTTGAAGCCGATGTTGGACACGCGGCTCTTGTTGATGTGGCCCTTGATGCGGTTGCGGATCAGCAGCCGCTTGTCCGCCTCGTTGGCGGCCAGGCCTTCGGCGACGCTCTGGTGATGGCGTTCGGCGGCGAAACCGGCGAGGTATCCGGCGCGGTAGGGGCGCAGGCGGCGGGGGTCGAAATGATGCAGGATGCCGTCGCGGATCAGTGGCGTGACATGCGGGCTGGCGGGCATCAGAAGGTCGTCGAAATCCACGGTCATGCTGCCATTGGTGCGCCGGGTGCGGCGGTTCTTGCCGCTGCCGGTGGTGTAGCTGGCCCAGTAGTCCACGGCCTCGGTGCTGTCGAAGGTCCAGAAGGGGGCATAAAGCCCTGCGACACGGCCCTTTTCCACGGTCGCGGCCAGGTCCTTGGGGGCCGCGAGCCGGCCGCGCACCCAGTCCAGCGCATGTTTCTGCGCGTCCTTTTCCGGGACGCGAAACGGGATCAGCGCGGTGGTGCGATAGCCCGTGTCCGCCGAGGACAGCACCACGGCGCCATCGCAATAGGGGCAGCGGTCCGACAGGGCGGCGCCGGTAAAGACCACTTCGCCGCCGCAGGTTTCGCAACGGTGGGCGCGGCTGTCGGGCAGGTCGGGCGGCAGGGTTTCGGGCGTGTCGACGTGATAGTCCGTTTCGGCGCTGGCGGCCCCGTCCCAGGGCGTTTCCAGCGTCCGGGTGTCGCCGCAACTGGTGCAGGCCAGCGCCTGCACCGCGGGATCGTAGAGACACTGGCCGCCGCAGTTCGGGCAGCGGAGCTCTGACTGGTCGGTGTCGATCATGTTCATGAATCGGCGTCCGAGAGCGCGCTGGCGATGTGCAGCAGGATTTCAAGCCTCAGCCAGGACCGCGCGATGGCCCCGTCGAGATCGCCCGAAGCGCCCCAGTCGCCGATGATCGTGGCCAGGAACCAGGTGGCCATTGCCCAGATCGCGATCCAGGACCATCCCGCGATGGTTCGCAGAAACCCGGCGGATCCCTGTTTCAGCTCGTGCTTGGCCTCGTAGACGTGAACCAGCTTGCGCATGGCCCCGGCGCCAATGGCGGTCGACAGTGCCATCAGGGCGAGGCCGGACAGAAGCGGACCGAGAAGAGAAAATGGTTGCATCGGGGGTCTTGTCGTTGTTCGGGCGCAGACTGCATGGCGGCCAGACCTATCGCAAGGCAGTATTCCCTGACCTTGTGCGGTGGTCGAGAGGTGCGAAAATTTGGGGTAATATGATACCGTAATCGCAAGTTAATGATTTTATTGCATTAATTCTGTGGTCGTGCGCTTGACTGGGGAAATCGCCTGCGTATAACGGCGCAATCGAATTCAGGGCCGGGGCTTCGCCTCGGCTTTCTCACTCGAAACGGACCGATACATATGAAAACCTACTCTGCAACTCCGGCAGACATCGACAAGAAATGGATCGTGATCGACGCCGAAGGCCTCGTTCTGGGTCGTCTTGCCTCGATCGTCGCCACGCGGCTGCGCGGCAAGCACAAGCCTTCCTTCACCCCGCACATGGACTGTGGTGACAACGTCATCATCGTGAACGCGGACAAGGTGCAGCTGACCGGCAAGAAGCGCGACGAGCACTTCTACTGGCACACCGGCCACCCGGGCGGCATCAAGTCGCGCACCAAGGCGCAGATCCTTGAAGGCGCCCACCCCGAGCGCGTCGTCTTCCAGGCCGTCAAGCGCATGCTGCCGGGCAACCGCCTGTCGCGCAAGGTGCTGACCAACCTGCGCATCTACGCCGGCGCCGAGCATCCGCACGAAGCCCAGAACCCCGAGGTTCTGGACGTGAAATCGAAGAACTCCAAGAACACCCGGGTGGCGAAATAATGGCTGATCAGATCAACTCTCTGGAAGAGCTGGGCGCAGCAGCCGGCGTCGAGGACGTCGTCGTCGCCGAGGAAACCCCGCGTGAGCCGGTCCGTGACGAGCTGGGCCGCTCCTATGCCACCGGCAAGCGGAAGGACGCGGTGGCCCGCGTCTGGATCAAGCCGGGTTCCGGCAAGGTCACCGTCAACGGCAAGGAAATGGACAAGTACTTTGCCCGTCCGGTTCTGCAGCTGATCCTGCGCCAGCCGTTCCAGGTGGCCGGTGTCGAAGGCGAATTCGACGTCTATGCCACGGTCAAGGGCGGCGGTCTGACCGGTCAGGCCGGCGCGGTCAAGCACGGTGTCTCGAAGGCGCTGCAGCTGTACGATCCCTCGCTGCGCGGCCCGCTCAAGGCGGCCGGCTTCCTGACCCGCGACAGCCGTGTCGTCGAGCGTAAGAAGTTCGGTAAGCGCAAGGCGCGTCGTTCGTTCCAGTTCTCGAAGCGCTAAACGTTTCGACATCGCGATTGCAGGGGCCCTTCGGGGCCCCTTCTTTTTTGGGTGTGGGGGTTCCGGCCCGATGCTTGCCTGTGGCAAGCCCCCGGAGGTATTTGGGACGCAGGAAAGAAGGGGTGCGGCGCGGGTGGAAACGGTCGGGATCGAGGATGCGGGAAGGCTGGCGCATGTTGTGTCGGGGACGGTCGATGCCGAGCGGCTGACGCTGTTTTCCACGATGAAGAACGAGATGGGTTTCCTGCCGGCCTGGCTGGACCATCATCGCGCCATCGGGTTCGAACAGTTCCTGATCTGGGACGATGCCAGCGACGACGGATCGTTCGATTATCTGTGCGCGCAGCCGGACGTGGTGGTGATGCACTCGGACCTCTCTTTCGGGGATCTGCTGCGCTATCGTGATCCGGACGGGGCCGTGCGCGAGGAGCGGGCGGGGACCTATTTCAAGATCGCCCTGCCGCATCTTTTCTTCGATGGTGCCTTTGTCGGTTACGTCGACGCGGATGAATTCCTGATCCTGCCACCGGGTGTCACCTCGATCCGTGAGGTGGTCGACCGGTTGCGGACAGAAGGCGCGCCTTCGGCGGTGGCCTCGGTGGTGGAGTTCTTTCCGGCCTCGGCCAATGGGTTGAAAGGGGAACTGCCGCAGAATTTCGACGCGCTGATCAAGGCCTATCCGTATTTCCAGTGCGAGCCGCTGGTGGCCCTGCGGCCGGGCGCCCAGCCCGAGCTGCTGGGCAAGTCCAAGACGGCCCGGCTGTTCAAACGGTACGGGGTCGAACCGCAGGTGGTGCGCCGGGGCTGGCAGCGGGTCTGGATGTCGTCGCGCGCCAAGAAGGCGCAGCAGTTCCAGAAATCGCCCCGACACAAGACGCCGCTGGTGCTGCGCGATGCGCAAAGCCGGCTGACCGGGTCACATTATGGCAACTTGGCCCCCTCGTCCGAGGTGCTGCTGACGGTGGCGCACTTCGTCTTTACGGCGCAGTTTGCCGACAAGATCGACCGGGCGACCGCCTGGGGCGCCCATGCCAACGCTGCCGCCAAGTATCGATATTACGCCCAATTGCTGGAGCGTATGCAGGACGTCGAGGATGGATTCCTCGATGAGAGCTCTGTGTCCTACGAAGGACCGGAGCAGCTGCTGCGTTGCGGGCTCATGCGCTGGTAGGCGGCAGCACGAAACGGGCTGAGGGCCAGGCCTCGGCGACCTGGGGCAGGCGGAGGGCCGCTGCCTCGTAGACGGGGGCATAGTGACGGGCGATTTCGCCTTCCAGCTCTTCCGAAAGGCCCGATCCCTTGGCGCGGCTGTTGACCGCGCGCATCCCGGCCTGGGCATCCACCGCCACATCCGCAAAGCGCGACAGGTCGGCGATTCCATTGGCCGTGAACAGCGTCTCGAACGGGGTCAGAAAGACGTCGCCGGGGTCAAAGACCGCCTCTATGGCCGACAGGGTCTGATCGTATCGGCTGCGCGCCTCGGCCTCCGGGGTGGCGTAGAAGGCGCGCAGGGGAGCCTCGTTCTCGGCGGCCTCTGGCAGGCGGCCCTTTTCCATTTCCATCCGCATGTGAGAGCGCAGGCGGTCGACCGGGTCGCGCATGGAGAACAGCAGCTTGACGGCGATGCCCCGGCTGGCGAACCCGTCGCGAATGCGGGCCAGAATATCGGCGGGAAGCGCCGCGTAGGAGGGGGTGATGTCACCCGTGCGCGTGATTCCGTCCTGTGCGAGGAGCCCGGCGAAATAGTCGAAATAGGCGTTTTCGTCCTGTTGCAGGCGCCAGCGCAGATGCGCCGCCGGCTCCGGCGCGCCGAGCGCGACCTTGGCACGGGCGCGCAGCTTGCCCAGAGTTGAGGGTTCGGGCGCGCGGTAGCGGGCAAAGATGCCGCCGCGGTGATGTTCCCAGGACTGGTATTCCCCCAAGCGGCCGAAATCCGATCCCGGCTGGCGTGCCAGGTAGGCCTGGATCCAGGAGGATCCGCATTTCTGGCCCCCGAGGCCGAGAAAGAAGGTCTTGGTCATCCTGGCTCCCTGGCGGCGGTCATGGCGCGCGCCTGTCGTTTCGCTGGGCCGGAAATACCTCGGGCGGCTTGCCCCTGGCAAGCGGGGGCAAGCCGCCACCCGGCCGCTTCTATTGATCCGGCGGTATCAGGCCCAATCCGCGCAGGTAGACGCCGATGCCCGATTCCAGCAGGTCCTCGGGCGGGAAGGGGGCCTGGGTGCCGGGCGAGTTGCGGGCGAAAAGCTCGACCACCCCGTGACTGAGGGCCCAGACATGGGCCGAGAACATTGCCGGGGGCGGGCGTTTTTCGGGCGGGATATGCTGCGAGAGCTTCTCTGCCGCGGTTTCCAGCACCGCGCGCGCCCGGGACGAGGCCATCGCCAGTTCCGGTGAATGGTTGACCGAAACGCCGGATTCGAACATCGCGATGTAGTGGCCGGGATATTTGCGCGCAAACGCCAGGTAGGCCCGGCCCGTCGCCTCGAAGGCGGCCAGAGCCGAGGGTTGGCCCTTGTCATAGGCGTATTGCATGACATCGGCGAAAATCTCGTAGCCCTGCCGCGCGGCTTCGGCGATCAGGTCCTCGCGGCCGGAAAAATGCCGGTAGACCGCCGCCGGGGTGACGCCGGCCTGTTTCGCCGCCTCCGAGAGGGTAAAGCCCGAGGGGCCTTTCTGCTCGATCAGCTTCAGCGCGGCCTCGACCAGGGCCTGGCGCAGGTTGCCGTGATGGTATCCGCGTTTCTTGACCATGTCCGGCCCGTCAGGCCTCCCAGATCTCCGGCCCGCCCAGGACCTTGGAATCGGGCGCGCCCAGGGCCTTGCTGTTCTTGCGCGCGTAATCGAGATGGGTCAGCACATGGCGGATTGCGGCCAGCCGGGCGCGTTTCTTGTCGTCCGACCGGACCACCGTCCAGGGCGCGGGGGAGGTGTGTGTGCGGGTCAGGGTTTCCTGGATGGCGGCGGAATAGGCATCCCAGCGGGCCAGCCCCTCGACGTCGATACGGCTGAGCTTCCACTGTTTCAGCGGGTCGTTCTCGCGCTTCAGAAAGCGACGCAACTGTTCGGCGCGGCCGACGTTCAGCCAGAACTTGAAGACATGGATGCCCTCGTCCACCAGCATCTTTTCGAAGGCGGGGACCTGGCTGAAGAAATGCTCGCGCTGTGCGTTGTCGCAAAAGCCGAAGACATGTTCGACCACGCCCCGGTTGTACCAGGACCGGTCGAAAAAGACGATTTCCCCGGCTGCCGGCAGGTGGTCGATGTAGCGCTGGAAATACCATTGCGTGGCCTCGGTGTCCGAGGGTTTGCCAAGCGCCACGACACGGGCGCCGCGCGGGTTGAGGTTCATCCGGAAACGCTTGATCGTGCCGCCCTTGCCGGCGGCGTCGCGTCCCTCGAAGACCAGCGCAAGGCGGGTGCCGCTTTCCTTGGCCCAGGCCTGCATCTTGACCAGTTCGATCTGCAGGCGTTCCATTTCCTTGTCGTAGGTCTTGCGCTTCATTTCCTCGGAATAGGGATAGCTGGTGTCGAGGATGTCGTCCTTGTCGGCGCGGCTGATCGCCTCGCGCACGGGCTTGGGGGCGTCATGCTCGAAGTAGCTGGAGATGGCGCCGTCGAAGGGGAGCGTCATGGAGGGCCTCGCGCGTCTAAGTGACCGGCACTATGGGATGTTAAGAGGATTAACGCAAACCATTGTCGCCCCCGTGACGGCCCGGGCGGGGGCGGGGATCAGCGCAGGCCCGCCCGTTCTGCGGCCCGTCGGATCGCCTCGACCACGGCGCCGGGGCGGGCGTGCTGGGGCATGTGGCCGACGCCATCCAGAGGGGTGACGCGGGCGTTGGGCAAGAGCTTGTCGGCGGCAACGCTGTGGATTTCATAGCCCACGGTCGTATCGGCGGTGCCATGCAGCAGTTCGACGGGAATCGTCATCTGCGGGTAGCGTTTCGACATTTCGACGAGCGCGGGGCGCAGGGCGGCGACCTGCCGGCCATTGGCGCGGATCGTCTCGCGCCGCAGGCTGAGGCCGGGGCCGATGTGGTCGAGGTAACCCTCGGGCACGTCCTGGGGCGCGAAGATGCCCGCCACCGCCTGCCGGGCGCGGTCGCTGCCGTAGTAGGCGGTCACGAATTGCGGCACGACGGCGCCGCCGAGTGGATTGCCCAGCACCTGGTACTGGCTGTCGAGCGACCCCGGCCAGGGCATGATCGCGCCGCCGAGGCTGACAACGGCGGCAGCGTCCTGGTCCAGCCCCCAGGCCATCGCCACCGCGCCGCCAAAGGAATGGCCGACCACCACGGGCCGCCGGATCCCCAGCTTTTCCGCTGCCGCCGCCAGCGCGGCAGCCTGGTCCTGCGGGGTTTCCGCGCGGGCGTTGAAGGCGCCCTGAAAGCGCGCCTCGCGCGTGGTGTAGCCCAGTCCCGGACGATCAAAGGCGGTCACGCGATAGTCGCGCGCCAGCCGGTCGACCAGTTGAAAGGTGAAGTCGCGCAGGTTGCCGCTGGCCCCGTGCAGCAGAACAACGTCGGGGCCGCTGCCCTTCTGGACGTAATGGACGCGGAGGCCATCGACCTCGACGAACTGGCCCACGGGGGGCCAGCGTGTCTCTGCCTCGCGTTCCATGCGGTCGGCGCGGATCTGCGTGACGGCGCAACCGCCCAGCAGCGAAAGAAGAAGAACAGCACCCAGAATACGCAACACCTTTTACTCCGTGTCGAACCGGGCCCCTGTCAGGCGTCGACGGGGGCCTTTCCGATCAAGGATAGTTCGAACGGCGTCGACTGGTAGATCTGGTTGATCCAGTTTCCGTAAAGAAGATGCGCATGGCTGCGCCAGCGGTTCTGCGGCGGTTTCGACGGGTCGTCGTCCGGATAATAGTTGGCGGGCACGTTGATCGGGTTTCCCGCCGCGACATCGCGATCGTATTCTTCCTTCAGCGTGCCGCTGTCGTATTCCAGGTGGTTGAAGATATAGAGCGCCCGGTGGCAGGAATCCTCGACCAGGCAGGGGCCGGTTTCCTCGGAGTCGATCAGGATCGGCAGACCGGCGGCGGACACTTCTTCGCGGTGGATTTCCGTCCAGCGCGACACGGGGATCACCATGTCGTCGGAGAACCCGCGCAGGTAGGGCGAGGCCGGTTCCAGGTTGCGGTGCCGCACGGCGCCAAAGGCCTTGGCCTCCAGCATGTGTTTCTTGACGCCGTGAAAATGGTTGATCATCGCCATCCCGCCCCAGCAGACGCCGAAGGTGGAATGCACATGGGTCTGGGTCCAGTCGAAGACCTGGCGCAACTCGTCCCAGTAGGTGACCTCGTCGAAGGGCAGATGTTCGATCGGGGCGCCGGTGATGATCAGCCCGTCGAACTTCTCGCCGGAGGCCGCAACCTCGGCGAAGGGCCGATAGAAGGTCTCCATGTGCTCGGCGGCGGTGTTCTTGGTCTGGTGCTCCGACATGCGGATCAGGCTGAATTCGATCTGCAGCGGCGTGGCCCCGATCAGGCGGGCAAACTGGTTTTCCGTCTGGATCTTCTTGGGCATCAGGTTCAGCAGACCGATGCGCAGCGGGCGGATGTCCTGCCGGGCTGCCTGTTCCTCGGTCATGACCATGACACCTTCACGCGTGAGCACGTCGAAGGCGGGCAGGTCGGAGGGCAGCTTGATGGGCATCGGTCGGGTCCTTTCACGGCGCGGAGGCCTAGATAGGGGATCGGCTGTCATGGGGCAAGCGGGAGAAACGGGCCGCCCGCACGGATCCGGGCCAAATGGCCGGGGCGGAGCCGGGGCAGCGGTGAAAACCGGGGATGAGGCGGGGGTACGGGAACCGTCAGGGCGGCCTTGTGCCGGAGACATGCGTCCCTGCCCGGATTGCCGGTCCGCCTCCGCGGGCACCGGCGCGCCGATGGGGCCGGGCCCCGGTTTGTCCGCCGGTCTTTCCGAATGTGAACCAGGATGTTCGCATATGCGCCCGACACTATGTGTCGGGATCATGCCGAGCAACATTCCCCGGCGTTTCCGGCAGAGATATTGCCGGGGGCGTCCAATTCTTGTGCAGCGACCGGTTCAGGTGCCGCGCATCAGCTCCGTGGCAGAGCGGCGGCGATCAGTTCAATGAAATCGGCCTGGTCGCGCACCTGCGCCATATCCGTGGCCTCGACCGTCACGCCCCAGTTCTCGGCCATCGCCTCGTACAGCGGCTGGCGGTGGGCCAGGGCCTGGGCATAGGTCCAGCGGATGAAGGTGTCGGGGTCGACCTGCTGTTCGGTCAGGTCGAATTCATCCAGGTAGCGGGCCCAGGCGTCCTCGAGGAAGGCGGGCTGGTAGGCCATCGGCTTGGGCGCGCGGTCGAACCGGCGGATCAGTTCCTCGGTATGGGCCTCGCTGCCCTTGATCCAGACCATCAGGGCCTGCTGGCTGAGCGCGGTCAGGATCTCGTCCTCGGGGTCCGCGGGGTCGACCCATTCGCAGATGCTGCCGCCGGTGTCGCAGATGAAATGCGGGTAGCCGTAGAGATCCTCGGCCCGCCAGATGAAATACTCGGTGTCCAGCAGGGCCTGGCGTTCGGCGCGTTCGAATTGCGACTGGCGCAGGCGGTAGGTGTCCATCGTCAGGCCGCCAAGCTCGGGGTTGCCGGGCTTGCCGAGGTAGGTCGAGACAGGCGTGAGGTTGTCGAAGGAGATATTGGAGCCGATGTAGATCGAATCCGTCAGCAGCAGCTTGCGGAGGAAAGGCACCTGCATGGCGTGACGCTTGGCATTGTCGGCGATGTATTCGCCCATGTAGCGGGTGCCGATGCGGTAATCGATGGAATAGTGGAACCAGCCGCCTTCCTCGCGCAGCAGGTTCGACACATGGGTCTTGCCAAGGCCCGACATGGCATAAAGCACAACGCGTTTGCGGGGCGCATCGCGCCAGGCCTGGGCAGTGGGGTAGAGCATCGTGGATCGCATCCCGTTTCGTCGGTTTGGGATGGATTACGCGGGCCATGCGCCCGCGTCAAACCCTGACCGCCGTCCGGAACAGCCGTCCGTCCAGAACGCACAGGCCAAGGGCAAGCAGCGCCAGCCCCGCGTAGGCGCCCGGGTGCAGGTCCTCGGCGCGCACCAGTGCGCCAAGCGCGATGGCCGTGGGCGGGATCAGCAGCGTGACCAGCATCAGGTTGCCCGCGCCCGCCATCGCCAGCACGCGGTAATACAGCAGGTAGGCCAGCGCGGTGGCGATCAGCGCATAGTAGAGGATGCCGACCCAGGTGGCCGGGGACAGCGCGAGGCTGGGCATCCCTTCGGTCATCAGGGTCAGCGGTGCCATGACCAGCGTCGAGGAGGTCAGCATTCCGGCGGCGGCGGCCAGCGGTGCCAGCCCGCGCAGGTGGATGCGCGCCCAGGCCCCCGCACAGGCGTAGGAGAACGTCCCGGCGATCACGGCCAGTTGCGCGGTCGAGGTCAGGTCGAGGCTCAGCAGCGCCGCCGGACCGATCGCGGTCACGACCCCGGCAAAACCCAGCGTGACACCCAGTGCCTTGCGCGGGGTCAGCCGCTCGTCTGCAAAGACCGCCGCGGCCACCAGCACCCCGAAGATTGCCGTCGTCGCGTTGAGGATCGAGGTCAGGCCGGAAGGAATGTGCAATTGCCCCCAGGCCATCAGGGTGAAGGGGATCACGTTGTTGAGCACGCCCATGACCAGCAGAGCGCGCCATGTCCGCCAGCCGCGCGGCAGGGCGATCCCGCGCCAGAGGATCACCGGCCAGAGCACGAGCGCCGCGATGCCGGTGCGAAAGAGGACGGAGGCCAGCGGCCCGATCTCGTCCAGCGCGGTGCGGATGGCCAGAAAGGAGCCGCCCCAGATCAGGCCCAGCAGGATCAGTTCGGCCCAGGCGCGGGGGGATAGCGAGGTCTGTGTCATGTCACCGGATTAGTCGCGAACGGCCCGCCGCGCGATCCGGAACCTGCGCATTGGACAGCGCCAGACGAAAAAACCGGGGCCGCTGGCAGCCCCGGGTCACTCCGTTCGGTGCGGTGCGGGATCAGAAGTTGACCGCGATTTTCATGCCGACGCCGATGGCGTGGTTGTCGTCAAAGGAGGTCGCGGGCGAGAAGGGGCCGACCTCGGTTTCCGCGTCGCCGATGCGGACATAGCGCACGCCGCCGGAAATCTCGTACTTGCCCTGGGTATAGGCGGCGCCGAGTCCGATGCTCCAGTTGCCGTTGGTCGGTCCGAGGTTGGAGGCGAAATTGCTGTTCGCGGGCTCATAGCCGACCGAGACGGAGCCGGCCCAGTTCTCGTTGAAGCGGCGGCCGACGCCGAGGTTGTAGGTGATCGTGTCATCCTCGTAGGCGACAAGAGCAACGCCCGGGCCGCCGGCCAGGGTGCCGGTCAGGGCGTCGTAATCGGTGGGACGGATTTCGAACTCGCTCCAGTCGACCCAGCGGACCGAACCGAAGAGCAGCGTGTCCTGGGCGATGCCGGTCTGGAATTCCAGGTTCACCGATTGCGGCGTCTTGATCCCGGTGGTCGAACTGTTGGCGAGGCCGATGGCCGAGCTTTCGACCGTCGGCAGATCATGCTGGATTCCCGAGTTGTAGGTCAGCGCGACGCGCAGGGCGATGTCGGGGCGTTCGTAGGCGGCCCCCAGCAGGTAGCCCCAACCGCCGTCACGGTCGGTATCCGCGCTATAGGGCGTGCCGGCCAGCGGCCCGGCGGGCAGCGTGATGTAGGGAATGAAGGCTTCGGCGGTGAGGCGCTGGTAGCGGACGCCGCCATGCACGCTGAAGTTCTCGTTGAACTTGTACCGCGCGACGGCTGTCAGCCCTTCGGATTGCAGCTTGGCGCTGGCGCTGGAAGCGAAGTAGCCGGTGCCGGTGTCGTATTCCACGTCGGCGCCGAAGGGTTGTTCAAAGATTAGGGCGACCGACAACTTGTCGTTGTAGTCGTGTTTCAGCGCGGCGCCGAATTGCAGGTAGCTGTTCGTCATGTCGCCGGACTTGCTGCCCGCCGTCGAGCCGCCCAGTGAGGCGGGAAAGGTGACGAGCTGCGTGCCGGACACGTCCGGCGAAACCGAGCCGAAGCTGAATTCGGCATAGGTGCCTTCTTCGAAGATCACGCCGATCGATTGGCCCGAACGGTCGATGCCACCGGCCTGCGCCGCCAGCGGTGCCAGCGCAAGCGCGCCCACCCCTATAAGTCGTTTTTTCATTTTGTCCCTCTATCCCCGAGTGTGGGAAGTCTCCTGTGGATAGGCTATTGAGGGGGTAAGGAAACGGTCAATCTGTGACGATACGTCATCACCCGTGTCCGCAACGCAACGTCACGAAATTGTAACACCTCGAATCCGGGCGCCATTGTCCGCTAAACGGTCCTGTTTAGCGTGTTTTGCGCGTTTCGAACCAGATGTTGCCGTAGTTGGCGCCGAAAATGACCAGCGCGCCCAGCAGGACCAGGGGGTCCAGCGCCTCGGCGTAGATCAGCATGCCGACCAGCGCGATCACCGGCAGCCGGGCAAAGTCGATGGGCATGACAACCGTTGCCGGCGCCAGCGAAAGCGCCGTGGTCAGGCAGAAGTGGGCCACCAGTCCGGCAATGGCGATCAGCACCACCCAGTGCAGGCTGCTGGCGGCGGGCACGGCGATGTCGCCGTCGATCCCTGCACAGACAAGGCCGAAGGCCGCCTGCATGACGGTCAACCAGAAGAGGATGCAGGTGATCCGCTCGGTCCGGGTCAGGAGGCGGGTAAAGACCGCCGATCCGGCAAAGCCGACGGCGGCCAGCGCGGCGGTCAGCTGGCCGATATGGGCGGTCTCGGGAGAGGGGCGGGTGACGATGAGAATGCCGATGAAGCCGAGGATCGCCGCACCCACACGGTTCGGGGTCAGCCGCTCGCCCAGGATCAGCGCGCTCAGCAGCATGACCCAGAAGGGCGAGGTGAACTCGATCGCGAAGACCTGCGCCAGGGGGATCGCGGTGATCGAGAAGAACCAGAGGTTCTGGCCGGAAAAGTGAAAGACGTTGCGCAACAGGTGGGTGCGCATGTTCCGCGTCGTGATGTGGGACAGGGTGCCCGCCATCCCGGCCACGGCCAGCACGATCAGGATGCCGATGAGCGAACGGTAGAGCATGATCTCGAAGGTATCGAGATCGAGGCTGACCGCGCGCCCTGCGATGGCCATGACAGTGAAAGAGGCGATGGCCCCTGTCATCCAGAGGCAGCCGCGCAACGTGTCGTGCATGTGGGAGGTCCCGTTCCGTATCTGCCGCGCATCTGTGCAGAGCGGCGCGGAAATGTCCAGCCGACAGCAGGCGAGGCATCCGGAGACCCGGCGCCGGAAACGGAAAGTCACATGCGGATCGCGCCGCTGAGCCGGTGCGGGGCAATCGCGCGATAGCGGTCGACGAGGGTCATGTGGTGGCGGGTCAGGGCCCCCACCTGCTGATCCTCGCGCGAGCAGGCCGTTCGGATCATCGTCATGCGTGGACGGGGGGCGGCGTTGTCGATCAGGCAGGTCGTCAGGACAATTGCCCGGCGGTGGACCTTGTCCAGCGGTCCGACCCATGCCCGCCCTTCCACATGGCTCCAGTCCGGGGCGTGCCGCAGCAGAGCAAATCCGGTGCCTTGCGCCAGAATGGCCTGCGCCTCGGGAACGGTGAGCGCAGCAAGGTCCGAGTCGTCGCAGGCCGCGTTGCGGGCCAGGTCCGCATAGCGGGCTTGGTCATGCCGGGCGACATCAATGGCATCGGATTCAAAGCTGACATGGACCTCTGCGCTCAGCGAGGCGGATCCATGTCGCAAGAGGCCCTTTTCATTGCGGGGAAAGTCCCCGGACAGATGGTAGAGGTATTCGCCGCAGGGTTCGACCTCCCATAGCAGCTGTTCGTAGGTGGTCTCGCTGGGCATGTCAGGGGCGATATCGACCCAAACCGGCAGGTCAAGCTCTGCCACGGTTCCGACCGGGCGGATCTGCACATAGGGATGGGCGGCCAGGTTTTCCTCGTGGTTGCGCTCGGCCATGACATGAGGCGAGGCAAAACGCGGGCGGAACAGGTTGAACAGGCGTTTCACTGTTGGGCTCCGGTGACGGGGAAACGGCACAAAAAAAAGCCGGCCAGGGCGGCCGGCTTTTCGCTCGTACGAGAGGCGCCTTCAGGCCTCTTTCATGACCTGGTCCTTGGCCATGACCAGCAGGGCTGCGCGCTTGTTGCGGATCTCGTCTGCCGTGGCCTTGTCGCCCAGATCGGCCGCGACCTTGCGCACCACGTCCTCGTGGCCGGTTTCTTCGAAGTCAGCCTTGATGACCTCGACCGCATAGGCGTCGGCGTCGGGGCCGGCCTTGCCCAGCAGTTCGGCAGCCCACAGGCCCAGAAGCTTGTTGGCGCGCGCCTCGGCCTTGAACTTCATCTCTTCGTCGTGGGCGTACTTGTTCTCGAACGCATTTTCGCGATCGTCGAAGGTGGTCATGAGCAGGGCTCCCTCGGCAACATGGCTTTCCCTTCGGATATGCCGCTCCGGGGCGCGCGGTGCAAGAGGTAGAAGCGCCGCAGGCCGCGCGTGGCTTGCAGCATTCCGGCCCCTGATATAAGGAAAACGCCACCGCGCCCGGATTCTCCATGCGCGGTCTATCCGTTTGGAAAGGGCCCCGATGGCACGGCGCAAGAAAATCTACGAAGGCAAGGCGAAGATCCTGTATGAAGGCCCCGAACCGGGCACCATCGTGCAATACTTCAAGGATGACGCCACTGCTTTCAACGCCGAGAAGAAGGACGTGATCGAAGGCAAGGGGGTGCTGAACAACCGGCTGTCCGAGTTCTTCATGACCGGGCTGAACGGTATCGGCGTCCCGACCCATTTCCTCAAGCGGCTGAACATGCGCGAACAACTTGTCCGTGCCTGCGAGATCGTGCCGCTGGAAATCATCGTGCGCAACTTTGCCGCCGGGTCGATGTCCAAGCGTCTTGGCATCGAAGAGGGCACGGCGCTGCCGCGTCCGATCGTCGAATACTGCTACAAGGACGACAAGCTGGGCGATCCGCTGGTGACAGAGGAGCATATCGCGGCGTTCGGCTGGGCCAGCCAGCAGGACATGGACGATATCGTGGCCCTGGCGCTGCGGGTGAACGACTATCTGTCGGGCCTGATGTACGGCGTCGGCATTCGGCTGGTGGACTTCAAGATCGAGGTCGGCCGGGTCTACGATGGCGATTACCAGCGCCTGATCGTGGCGGATGAGATCTCGCCCGACAGTTGCCGTCTGTGGGACATCGAGACCGGCCAGAAGCTGGACAAGGACGTGTTCCGGCAGGATCTGGGCAACCTTGCGGACGCCTACACTGAGGTGGCCCGCCGCCTGGGGGTCATGCCGAAATCCGCAACCCACATGGCGAAGCCCAAGCTCATCAATTGATGTTCGGCCTGTTCCGCAAGCGAAAGGCCCCTCACCGGGCGCGCAACGACGCGCTGAGGGCGGAGCTTGCGGAACGAGGCGACAACGGCACCGTTGCGCGGCGCGTGGTGCATCGCACGACGCCCAGCCCGGCAGGGGATATCAACGCCACCGTTGTCCAGGATTTCCTGGCCATGAAGGGATTCGAGCTCTGCGGCACAGAGGGCGGAGGCTTGGCCTTTGCCGAGGAATGCGCCGTGGCGGGCGAAGATTTCGACGCGCATACAGCCGAGCTTGAAAAGGCTCTCGGCGAATGGCGCTGGCGGTACGAGGGCTGGAACTGCACGGAGGAGTGAACGGGGCCTTGACGGCCGAGGTGTGACGTCACACCATTTTCTTGTCAGTGTGTTACGGATCAATGATGTTCAGAACGGTTGCTTGTGTCTTCGCCGTAGCGATCTTGATCCTTGGTCCGATGGTGCCCGCATCGCAGGCGCAGCCGTTCGATGGCGACCCATTGGCGTTTGGCCGGGTTCTCCAGCCGGTTCCTGTGAGGTCTGTCCGGGTTGGCGCCGCGGGTACGCGGAACATCAATACGGCGCTGTCGATCTTTGCCGAGACATCCCCGATGCGCATGGCCGCCCGGTCCGTCGGGCGGCTGGACGTGCTTTATTCCAGCCAAGGCAACAAGGTGCGCCACTGTACCGCCGTCGTGCTGGATGAGGATCTTGTCCTGACCTCCGACCTTTGCTTCCCCTCTGAGGGAGGTATCGTGATGGCGACGTTGGTGATGGGATTTGTCGATCGCGACAAGCCTTCGGCGGCACAGACCTTTACCGTCCATCACCTGCCGATCGAGATCGACCGTGACGCGGGCTATGCGCTCTTGCAGGTTCTTGGCGACCCGTCCCGGCGCTATGGTACCGCGCGGCTGGCAACGCGCGGGGTCCAGGACGCGCAGCCGTTATGGATGATCGGCCATCCATTGGCCGGCCAGATGCGGATCGCGCGCCGGGACTGTGCCGCGACAGACCCGGCCATGACCGAAGACGGCTGGCTGGGGCATGGCTGCGATAGCCTGCCGGGGGCTTCGGGTGCGCCGCTGTTCGACGTTTCGGGGCCACTGGCGGTGGCCGCGCTGCATCGGTGGGGTAACGGGCTGGCAGGCAATGCAATCGCGGTGCCCATCGACCGGATCATCGCGGCCAGCCCGAGGATCGCGCGGATCGCGCGGAAACAGGCCGAAACCTGCCATCCGGGGCCGGACGACGACTGCCTGCCTTAGCGCCGCGGCCCGGCGTCGGCAAAACCCGCCCTTGGTCTTTGTCCGGTGACGTCCTAGCGTGGGGGAAACTTCATTCGAGGCCAGGTCTCCATGATCCGATATTTCACGTTTGTTTTTGCCCTGTTCTGCGGTGCGCCCGTCGTGGCCCAACCGGTCGAGTTCGATCCGGCCGATTTCGGCAAGGTCATTCTGGCACCGAAACAATCCGCCGGAGGTGGTGGGCTGGCCTTTGAACAGGCCTTTGGCGCCTATCAGAACGAGCCGATCCTGACTTATGGCGAAAACAGCCTGCCGCGCCGTCTTGGCCGGCCCGTGGGGCGGTTGGATGTGCTGTATGACAACGGCAAGACCGGGGTCTGCACCGCCTTTATCGTCGATGCGCAACATATCCTGACCAACAACCACTGCATTTCCGGAGCCGGAGGAGCAGGGGTCGAAGCCGCGCAGTTCGTTGCCGGGTTCGTGGACGGGGGCCAGGCGCGTGGCGCGGAAAAGTTCCAGGTCTCGACCAAGCCGGTCGAAACCAGCGTTCCGCTGGACTATTCCGTGTTGCGGGTCTTTGGCGATCCCTCGGCGCGCTTCGGCAGGGCGGAACTGGCGTCAGAGGCGCCCGAGGATGCGGAACTGCTCTGGATCATCGGTCACCCGCAGGGGCAGGCGCAGCATATCAGCCGCGAGGGCTGTGCCGCCGACGATCCCGCCGTGTCGCCCGAGGGCAAGCTGGTGCACAGCTGTGACACGCTGGGCGGCAATTCAGGCTCGCCGGTCTTTCGGATCACCGATCGCAAGGTCGTGGCATTGCATCACGCGGGCGACAATCGGACGGGTTACAATTTCGCCATCCCGATGGCGCGCATCCTGGCCGAAAGCGCGGTGCTCAAGGCGGCGGCGCCGGTTCCGCAACTGCCGCAGGTGGATGCTCGCTGCGAGGCGATGCTGGAGGCCGCGCCGGATTATGGCTGCGCGGGCTACGAGACCTTCCTGGAGACCTGCGAGGCACATCCGCTGGCGGCGATGGTGTCGCGCCACGCGGAACGGGTCTGCGAGCTGGAGGCGGAAGAGGACGCCCGCCGTCTTGCCGCCGTGCCCGAGGAAAAGGCGCCCGACGCACCCGAGAAGCTGCCCGCCGGGGAGACCGCGCGGACCGATTCACTGCCGCCGACCAAACCCGATGTCCCGGCAGAGAACGTCGTCGATCTGGACGCGCTGTCGCGCGAGGCTCTGGAGGACTGGGCGCGGGAGACGGAGCGCGAGATCGAGGAGGTGCTTGACGATACGCGTTGGGCCCGGGCCGATGCGATCAACGCAAAAATCCTGACCGAAATCTTCGCCGAGGCGATGGACGGAAATCCCCTGGCCGCGCCTGCGCGTGAGGCTGTCGCGCCTCATGTAGCGAAGATCCTGGATATCCATGCCGAGGTCGAGGCCATTTATGGGGCGCGTGACCTGGAGGACAAGCGGATCCTGGCGCGGGTGCGCGGTGACCTTGCCATCATTCGCGAAGGTGCAGAGACCGCCGCGCGCGAGTCCGCAGCGGACTTGCTGGCGAGACTCCAACGCTACACGACAAAGAAAGACCGGCTGGTGCCGCTGGCGACCGACGTGAAAAAGCAACGCGAAGCGGCGATGAAAGCCTTGTCCGCCACCCTGATCGAACCCGATCCCGGCCCGCTGGCCGGGCTGCAGATCGTATTCTACGAGCGCAGCTACGATTTCACCGAGGACGCGTTAAGCAACTCGCAACGTCAGGATGTCACGGCGCACTTCATGCCCGCGCCGGATGGGCATGTGGCCTACCTGTGGTGCGAGGAGGGCAACAGCAAATGCCAGGGCTTCGTTCAACGCGACGGGTACAAGTTCGTGGCCGCCGACTATTCCGCCAGAGTCCTGGAACCGGGAAAGGGCTTGACCGGCGCGGACATCCTGAAAGACCGCGCCGCCTCGAAAGTTGAGATCACGGATGAGACGGGCGGTCCGTTCTATCCGATGCGCAACGGCAAGCGAATGACATGGACCGAAAACTGGGACTGGGACACGGATCCCGAACCGGAGGCCGTCTATCGCATGACCCTCGTGCAGCGGTGCTGCGAAGTCTATCGCACCGCACACTCGAGCCGGCGGCTGGTCTGGGAGATCGAATTCAATTTTGAAACCAGAAACCTGCAGGCAAGCTATTTCGATTGGTTCGATCCCGGTCTGGGCTGGGTTATTCGTTCCAAAGGCGAACAGGTCCGGACAGGATCGGACAAGGACGAACCCGGCAGATCGATCAACAAGACCCTGAGGGACGTGGTTTCCCGCCCGGACTAGGGCCAGAGATTCCGGACTTGGCGATAGGGGGCGACGCGGCGTAACCTGTCGCAACCCATTTGCCGATGAGGCCACAAATGCGCCATTCCGTCCTGAGTGTCCTTCTGACCGCCATGCTCGCCGCGCCGCTGGCCGCGCAGCCGGTGGAATTCGACCCCTCCGACTTTGGCAAGATCGTCGTGGCCAAGCGCCAGTCCGCGGGCACCGGGCTGGTTCTGGAACAGGCCTTTGGCGACTATCAGAACGAGCCGGTCATCTCATACGGCGAAAAGAGCATCGCGCGCCGCCTGGGCCGCCCGGTGGGGCGGCTGGACGTGCTCTACAAGAACGGCAAGACCGGCTATTGCACGGCCTTCATCGTCGACAGCCAGCACCTGGTGACCAACAATCACTGTATTCCGGGCATCGACGGCACGGGCGTGCAGGCGGCGCAGTTCGTCGTGGGCTATGTCGATGCCGCCAAGCCCGACCAGGCCGAGAAGTTCCAGGTGGGTCTGGAACCGCTGGAGACCAGCGCCGCGCTGGATTACTCGGTGCTGCGCGTTTTCGGCGACCCCTCGACACGTTACGGCACGGTCGAACTGGCCGATGCGGATCCTGATCCGTCGGAATTCCTCTGGATCATCGGTCACCCACAGGGGCAGGCCCAGCATATCAGCCGCGAGGGCTGTGCCGCCGGTGATCCCCCCGTCTCGACCGAGGGCAAGGTCGTGCATACCTGCGACACCCTGGGCGGCAACTCGGGCTCTCCGGTGTTCCGGATTTCCGACCGGCAGGTGGTGGCATTGCACCACGCCGGCGACAACCGCACCGGGTTCAACTTTGCCATCCCGATGGCGCGCATCCTCAAGGAAAGCGCGATCCTCAAGGCCGCCGCCCCGGTCCGTCCGCCGGAGCCGCCCAAGGGGCAGGACGCTTGCGAGATTCTCTGGACGGCGGCGGAACAGCATGGGTGCCTTGGCTACCAGACCTTCCTGGGCCAGTGCGCGGAACACCCGCTTGCGCCGTTGGCGCAGGGGTTGGCGGAACGGGCCTGCAAGCTGGCCGAGGAAACCGATCCGGACCCGGTCGACACGGACAAGGCCGACGCCCTGAAAGCACGTATCGACGAGGCCCTGCGTAGCGCCGAGGTGCAGCGGGCCGAGATTTCGCGCGAGGTCAGCGCCGCACAACGCGCGGTGCTGAGCCTGGAAGGCACGGTCAACCGCGCCCGTGCCCGCGCCGGGGATGCCGAAACCTCGGTCAACCCGGGCAGCGCCGAGGTGTCGGCGCTCTGGGACCGGATCACGCAGCGCTTGCGCTCCCCGCTCACCGAGGCGCAGGAGCGCGCCCGGGCGATGCCGACGCTGCTCAGTTCGTTCGACCGGGAAGTGGAGGTGCTGCGCGGCGCCACGACCGAGGCGGAGATCGAGTCGGCCTTGAAGCGCACCGCCACGCTGGCGGAGTCCAGCCGCGAGCGGCTTGCCTTTGTCTCGTCCCGCAAGAGCGAGGCCGAAACCCTGTTCAAGGACGGAGAACTGCGCGCCGTGGCGATGCTGAAGGACGCGGTGCAGGATCAACGTTCCGCTGCGTTGCGCCGCACGATCGACCGGGCGCTGATCAAGGCCAACGATGCCCGTCTGGCGATGAGCGTGGATCATGAAAAAGCCAAGGAACTGCTGGCCGTCTACGAGGCCCTGGTGGACCGGGCCAAGACGCAGGCCGCCACCGCCCGCCGGTCCGGTGGCCCCGGCGACGCCGAGGCGGCCGATGTCTGGGAAAGCCTTGGGCGCGGGCTGGCTGGCGAAACCCTGCGGGTGAAATCCCGCGTCGAAGGCATGGAGCGTTTTGGCCGTGCCATCGGAAGCGGGCTGGAGACCATCCGAAAGGCCGGAACCGAAACAGAGGTCCGCCAGGCGCTGGAGCGTGTCGAAAGCACGGCTGCGCTGGCGGATGACTGGCTTTCGGTGGTCGAGGCGCATCTCGCGGACGCCCGCGAACAATATGCCACGACCGAGGTCCGTGTTGCCGCGCTGCGGCTGGAGGCCGAAGAGACCGCCGCGCGCCCGCCCATCGTCATCCGCTGTCTCGAGGTTTCGATGCCCGTGTTCGCGGTCGAGGGAATTACCGGCGTGTCGCGCGCGGATTTCGATGCCGATGCGGCGGAACTGGCCTGCAGCGCGGCGCGCAAGGTCAGTGACGACCCGGCGGTGCACTACGGGTATGCCCGTGCCATGATCACCAAGAAACGCTATGACGAGGCTTTGCCGATCCTGCGGAACCCGCGCATGTCCGGTTTCATGCCCGCGCGCTATTCGCTGGGGGTGGCTTATAACAGCGGTCTTGGCGTGCGGAAGGATTATGACCGGGCGCTGGCCATCTACCGCGAGACCGCGTCGGCCGGACTGCCACAGGGCAAGTTCTCGCTCGGGGTCTACTACAGCCTCGGCCGTGCGGTGCGTGCCGATCACGTCCAGGCGGCGCGCTACCTGGTCGAGTCCATCGCCGATGGCTATGCCCATCCGATCACCCAGCTGCACAAGCTGCCCAATGCCACCACGCGCGAGATCCAGCGAGAGCTTGTGCGGCGCGGCTACCTGGGGGCAGGGCAGGTGGACGGCGCCTTTGGCCCGACCACGCGCGGCGCGCTGGAACGGCTTCAGCAGGCTTCCGGGCGCGGGTGATCACGCAGGCGTGAACGGGGCGGCAACAGCGGCGCGTTGCGTCGCTGTTTCGTCTTTTGAAACACAGTGATCGTTGCCCGAATCCACCGCACAACGGGCGCTGGCGCGACGTCAGGCAAGGAATTCTTTACTTGGCGGCAAGGCGGCGCTCAAAGTAGTTTCAAAGAGTATTCTTTCCAACGGGGACATTATCATGCGTCAACTCATGTCAGCACTCGCACTTTGTGCCGGGGCGGTGGCCGCATTCGGCCCAGCCGTAGCGCAGCAGGCTCCCGCCGAATTCGATCCCGCAGACTTTGGCAAGATCGTCATCCAGCCGCGCCAGGCGGCGGGCGGTGACGGGCTTGTCTTCGAGCAGGCCTTCGGCGATTACCAGAACGAACCGATCATCAAGTACGGTGAAAGCAGCCCGATCATCAAGCTGGGCCGGCCGATCGGCCGCCTGGACATGCTGTTCAAGAATGGCAAGACGGGCTTTTGCACCGCCTTCATCGTCGACGATCAGCACATCCTGACCAACCACCACTGCATTCCGGGCATGGACGGTGATCCCACCGGCCGTGACAGCGGCGTGCAAGCGGCGCAGTTCGTGGCCGGTTTCATCAAGCCCGGCAGCTCGGAAGGGGTGGATCGCTATACCGTCAGCCCGCAGATCATCGAGACCAACCGCGAGTTGGACTACACGGTGCTGCGCGTCTTCGGGAACCCGTCGACCAAATACGGCAAGCTGAAGCTGGCCGAGGCCGACCCGCAGGACAGCGAATTCCTCTGGATCATCGGCCACCCGCAGGGTCAGGCCCAGCACATCAGCCGCGAAGGCTGTGCCGCCGCGATCCCGGCGATCTCGGCCGAGGGCAAGCTGATGCACAGCTGTGACACGTTGGGCGGCAACTCCGGCTCGCCGGTGATCCGCCTGAGCGACCATGCCGTGATCGGCCTGCACCACGCGGGCGACAGCCGCACCGGCTTCAACATGGCGATCCCGATGACCCGCATCCTGCCGCAGAGCCGCGTGCTCAAGGCGACCGCGGGCATTGCCGTCGATCCCGGTCCCGGCCCCGATCCGGATCCCGTCGTCGACCCGAACCGGGGTCGCGCGCAGGCATGTTCGGCCATGTGGGCCGAGGCCAAGATCCTGGGCTGTGCCGGCTACGAAGTCTACGCCGCGCAATGTGGCGACCACACCTTTGCGCCGATGGCTCAGCGCATCATCGAACGTGAGTGTTCGATCCCCGATCGGACGGTCGACAATACCAAGAAACCCACCGAACACGGTGGCCCGGTTCTGACGGTCCGTCCCTCGGGTGGTGACTATTCCGACTTGTCCGCAGCCGTGGCCGCGGCAGAGCCCGGCACACGCATCGAGGTCTACCCGGGCACCTACACCCGTGGCATCGACGTTTCGAAGCCGCTGGAAATCGTCGGTGTCGGCAACAAGCGAGACATCGTCCTGAAGGTCGCCGACGACAATGCGATCCGCTGGACCGCGGAATCCGGTCTGGTCTCGAACCTCTCGATCCACCAGGACGGCGGCAAGTTCTTCAACTTCCACGTCGCGGCGGGGTCCGTCATCATCGAGAACAACGACATGACCTCGAAGGGCCTGGCGGTTCTGGCGATCCGGGCCAACGACGGTGCGACTGTCCGCAACAACACCATCCGTGACGGTGCTCAGGGCGGTATCTTCATGTTCGAGGCCGGCAGGGCGACGATCGAAGGCAACACCATCTTCGGCAACTCGCTGGCAGGCCTGGAACTGAAGGAAGGCGCCGATCCGGTCGTCAAGGGCAACACCTTCCGCGATGGCGGCGGCTCGGGCATCTTCATCAACGAAGGTGGCAAGGGGCGGTTCGAAGGCAATACGATCTTCAACAACTCGCTGTCGGGCATCGAGGTGAAGGCCGCGGATAATCCGATGATCTCGGGCAACACGATCCGGGACGGTCAGCAGGGCGGCATCATGACGTCCAACGGTGCCGTGGCACGGATCACTGGCAACGAGATCTACGGCAACGCCTACGCCGGGATCGAGATCAAGACCGATGCCAATCCGCAGATCTACAACAACAAGCTGCGCGACGGTCAGCAGTCGGGGATCTACATCCACGACGGTGGCCGCGGTGTGATCGAGAACAACGAGATCTTCCGCAACGGTTTCTACGGTGTCTCGGTCAAGGGTGACTCCAACCCGACGGTCCGTGACAACAAGATCTTCGGCAACATCTACGAGGCGATCCGCATCCGCGAAGGCGGCGGCGGCACCTATGAGCGCAACGACCTGTCGGGCAACACCGCCGGCACCTTCCGCATCGAACCCGATGCCGGCAAGGTCATCCGGATCGGCAACATCGAGGGCCCGGGCCAGGTTACCCGGACCCCGGATCCGGTCAGCACCAATGTCGTGACGGTCAAGGCCTCGGGGGGCGGTGACTACTCCAGCCTGGCGGATGCTGTCCGCGCGGCAGAGCCGAACGCCCGCATCGAGGTCTATCCCGGCGTCTACACCCAGGGCATCGACGTGTCGAAGCCGCTGGAAATCGTCGGGGTCGGCCCGGTCAAGGACATCGTCCTGCGGGTGGCCGATGACAACGCGATCCGCTGGACCGCAGAATCGGGCCGCGTGGCACGTCTCTCGATCCACCAGAACGGCGGCAAGTTCTTCAACTTCCACGTCGCGGCGGGGTCCGTCATCATCGAGGACAACGACATGACCTCGAAGGGCCTGGCGGTTCTGGCGATCCGTGACAACAAGGATGCCACCGTGCGTCGCAACACTATCCGCGACGGTGCACAGGGCGGTATCTTCATGTTCGAGGCCGGCAAGGCGACGATCGAAGGCAACACGATCTTCGGCAACTCGCTGGCAGGCCTGGAGCTGAAGGAAGGCGCCGATCCGATCGTCAAGGGCAATACCTTCCGTGACGGCGGCGGTTCGGGCATCTTCATCAACGAAGGTGGCAAGGGCCGGTTCGAGGGCAACACGATCTTCAATAACTCGCTGTCGGGCATCGAGGTGAAGGCCGCGGACGATCCGCTGATCACGGGCAACACCATCCGTGACGGTCAACAGGGCGGCATCATGGCGTCGGAAGGCACCATCGCCCGGATCACCAAGAACGAGATCTACGGCAACGCCTATGCCGGGATCGAGATCAAGACCAATGCCAACCCCTCGATCTTTGACAACATCCTGCGTGATGGTCAGCAGTCCGCGATCTACGTCCATGACGGCGGCCGCGGCGTGATCGAGAACAACGAGATCTTCCGCAACGGCTTCTACGGCGTGTCCGTCAAGGGCAAGTCCACCCCGCTGGTGCGTGGCAACAAGATCTTCGGCAATGTCTACGAGGCGATCCGCGTCCGCGAAGGCGGTGGCGGCACCTACGAGAACAACGATCTGACCGGCAACACCGCCGGCACCTTCCGGATCGAGGCGGACGCCGGCAACGTCATCCGCCGCGGCAACAAGGAATAAGCGGTCCTGACGGACTGCCACGGCGCCGCCCCTTCGGGGGCGGCGTTTTTCTTTGCCCTTGCATTCCAGCGCGTGATGCGGTTCCTGCCCAACAAGACAAGCAAGGGGATGATCATGAAAGTGCGCGTGCATGTGATGCTCAAGGACGGTGTTCTGGATCCGCAGGGCGAGGCGGTGCGCCATGCGCTTGGCGCCCTGGGCTTTGACGGGGTCGGATCGGTGCGCCAGGGCAAGGTGATCGAGATGGACCTCGCCGATGGCACCTCCGATGAGACCGTGGCCGAGATGTGTGAAAAGCTGCTCGCCAATACGGTAATCGAGAGTTACCGCATCGAGGTCCTGTGATGCACGCGGCCGTCCTGAGCGAGTACCAGGCGCCGCTGACCATCGAGACCCGTCCCGATCCGGCCTGTCCCGAGGACGGCGTCGTGCTCAAGGTTCTGGCCTGCGGTGTGTGCCGCTCGGACTGGCATGGCTGGATGGGCGAACACCCCCGGGTGAAACCGGGCGCCATTGGCGGGCATGAATTCTGCGGCGAGGTGGTCGAGGCCGGCCCGCGCGCGCAATTCGCTGTCGGCGACGTGCTGGTCGCGCCCTTCCTGCTGGGGTGCGGCACCTGCAACGACTGCCGGGCAGGGGCCCAGCACACCTGCAGCGACATGGTCTATCCGGGCATCGGCTCGGACGGGGCCTTTGCCGAATACGTCGCCGTGCCGCGCGACTTCAACCTGTCGCGCCTGCCCGAGTTCATGACGCCGACAACCGCTGCCGGTCTGGGTTGCCGGGTGATGACATCGTGGCACGCGCTGACCGACCGCGCGGGGCTGCAGCCGGGCGAATGGCTGGCTGTGCATGGAACCGGCGGGATCGGTCTTGCGGCGCTTCTGATCGGCAAGGCGATGGGCGCGCGGGTCATTGCCGTGGACGTTGTGCGTGAAAAGCTGGACCACGCGCTTGCACATGGCGCCGACGCGGTGGTCGATGCCTCCGACGGCAAGGCGCACCGCGCGATCAAGGACCTGACCGGCGGCGGCGCCCATGTCTCGATCGAGGCGGTGGGCATCGCGGCCACGGCCAATGCCTCGATCAAATGCCTGCGCCCGCTGGGGCGCCACGTCCAGGTCGGGATGCCCATCGGCCATACGGCCAGGATGGAGATCGACATGAACGGAATTTTCATGAAGAACCTCGCCGTCTACGGGTCGCGCGGAATGCCGCCCTGGCGTTACGAACAACTGTTCAGCCTGATCCAGTCCGGAGCCGTCGACATGGCGCCGATGATCGGGCGCGAGATCGGCCTTGGTCAGGTCTCGGACGAACTTGCCGCCTTCAACGGGCCGACGCCGCCGGGCGTGGCCGTCGTCACCGATTTCACCGCCTGACACTCACCGCCTGACAAGGAGCGTGCTGATGAAAGCTGCCGTCATCGTCTTTCCCGGGTCCAACTGCGACCGTGATCTTGCCGTTGCCTTCGAGCAGGCCGGCCTGCAGGTGCAGATGGTCTGGCACAAGGACACGGACCTGCCCGCAGGTATCGACCTGGTCGGTATTCCCGGCGGGTTCTCCTTTGGCGACTACCTGCGCTGCGGCGCCATCGCGGCCAACGCGCCCATCGTGAACGCGGTCAAGGCGCATGCCGAACGCGGCGGCTATGCCCTGGGGATCTGCAACGGCTTCCAGGTGCTGACCGAAACCGGTCTGCTGCCCGGGGCGCTGCTGCGGAACGCGGGGTTGAAATACATCTGCCGCACCGTGGGTCTGCGCGCCGAGGGCGCCAGCGTGTTCACCGAGGGTTATGGCCGCGATACCGAGATCGCGCTGCCCATCGCGCACCATGACGGCAACTATTTCGCCGACGAGGCGACGCTGGACATGCTGGAAGCAGACGACCGGGTGGCCTTCCGCTATACGGACAATCCGAACGGATCGGCGCGCGACATCGCCGGGGTGCTGTCGGCCAACCGGCGCGTGCTGGGCATGATGCCGCACCCCGAACGCGCAAGCGAAGCGGCGCACGGCAACGAGGATGGTGCGCGCCTTTTCGCCCATCTGGCAGGGGCCCTGACCGCCGCCTGACTTGAGGGTGCGGCCCGCGCAGCCTATTCTGGGCGCCATGGCATCGGATGGCACCAGAACTGGACTGCGTCGCGCCGGCCCGTTCTCGGGCCGTGCGCGCATCGCGCTAGTCCTGCTGCTGCTGGCCGCCGTCGGCACCGTCTGGGTCACCAACTGGCTGCTGACCGACCGTTTCACCGAGACCGTGCGCAACCGGGCCGAACTGCGCCTGGCGCTTTATTCCGGCAACCTGATCTCGGAGTTGCGCCGCAATGCCATCGTGCCGCAACTGCTGGCCCGCGACCCGGCCCTGATCGCCGCGCTGAACGCGCAGGACTACAGCCAGAGCTCTCAGCGCCTGATTTCCTTCGTTGACGAGATCGGCGCCGCCTCGCTGATGCTGCTGGACCGGGACGGACGTACCGTGGCCGCAACCGACCGTAACCGGCTGGGCCAGTCGCACCGCGAAGCGGCCTATTTCGTCGATGCGCTGCGCTCGAACACCACCGTCTTTACCGCTCTCCCGCTAGAGACGGGCAACTTCAGCTTTACCTATGCCCGGCGCATGGAAAGTGGCGGCGATACGGTCGGCGTCATCATGGTCGAGGTCGACCTGGCCAAGTTCGAACGGGCCTGGGCGGGGATCACCGATGCGGTCATGGTGACGAATTCCGAGGGCACGATCATCCTGGCGACGGAACCCCGCTGGCGCGGGCTGACACCCACGGACGCCTTGCAGCGCCAACCCGCCGAAGGTGCGATCGAACGCGCCATCCGCGCCACCGCCGATTGGACCGCGCAACAGGCGGACGCCTACCTGCGGGGCGAGGCCGTCATGCGGATAGACGGGCGTATTCCCTTTCGCGGCTGGACGCTGGTGACCTTCACCACCTATGCCAGCGTGCGCGAGCGGGTGAACGCGGTTCTGGCGCTGGAAATCATGGGGTTTGCGCTATTGGCGGCGCTGGTCTTCTACGCGCTCTCGCGCAAGACGGCGATCCGGATGGCGCTGTTCCAGCGGGACGCCACGGAATTGCGCGCGCTGAATGCCCGTCTGCAACGCGAAATCGCGGAACGTGAGCGGTTGCAGAAGAACCTGGCCGTTGCGGAACAGTCGCTGGCGCAGTCGTCGAAACTGGCCGCCCTTGGGGAGATGTCCGCCGCCGTCAGCCACGAGTTGAACCAGCCTCTGGCCGCAATGAAGACCTATCTGGCCGGCGCGCGCCTTCTGCTGCGCCGCAACCGCCCCGACGAGGCGCTCAGCGCCTTTCACCGCATCGACGACCTGATCGAACGCATGGGCGCGATCACGCGCCAGCTGAAGAGTTTTGCCCGCAAGGGGCAGGAACAACTCAGCCCGGTGGACATGGGAGAGGCGCTGGCCTCGTCGCTGGCGATGATGGAACCGCAGCTGAAATCGCGCCGCGTGAAGATCACCAAGATCCTTCCAGAGACGCCCGTGCGCGTCATGGGGGACCGGATGCGGATCGAGCAGGTTCTGGTCAACCTCTTGCGCAACGCGCTTGACGCCACCAAGTCGGTTGATGACCCGCAGGTGGACATCATCCTGGCCGCGGGCGAAACCGCGACACTGACCGTGCGCGACAACGGAACCGGGATCGAAAACCTCGATGCGCTCTTCGAGCCCTTTTACACAACCAAGCAGCCGGGCGATGGCGTGGGTCTTGGCCTCGCGATCTCCTCGGGCATCGTGTCCGAACTAGGGGGGCGCCTGACCGCCCGCAACGGAGAGGGCGGCGGTGCAGTCTTCGAGATGCAACTGCCCGTCTTGAACGAATCCACAGAAGCAGCGGAGTAAACTGCCAATGGCCAACGCAATGAAAATCGCCATCGTGGATGACGAACAGGACATGCGCCAGTCGATCAGCCAATGGCTGGCCTTGTCCGGTTACGACACCGAAACCTTTTCCAGTGCCGAAGAAGCGCTGGGGCGGCTCAATGCGGATTTCCCGGGCATCGTCATCTCGGACATCAAGATGCCGGGCATGGACGGGATCCAGTTCCTAAAAAAGCTGATGGGCACGGACAGCGCGCTACCGGTCATTATGATTACTGGGCACGGCGACGTGCCGATGGCGGTGGAGGCGATGCGCATCGGGGCCTTCGATTTCCTTGAAAAGCCGTTCAACCCGGATCGCATGTCGGAACTGGCGAAAAAGGCCACCAACGCGCGACGCCTGACGCTGGATACGCGCGCGCTGCGCCGGGAACTGGCGGATGGCAGCCAGATCATGTCCAAGCTGATCGGCGCCAGCCCCGCGATGGAACGCCTGCGCGAGGACATTCTGGACCTGGGCCAGGCGGACGGGCACGTCCTGATCGAGGGGGAGACCGGCACCGGCAAGACACTGGTGGCCCATGCGCTGCACGCGGTCGGCGCGCGGGCGGGCAAGAAATTTACCCTCGTGCGCTGCGCGGCAATGGACGAGGATGCGCTGACCCGGCGCCTGTTCGGCCCGATGCAGCCTGAGGACACGCGCCTGCCGGCCATGGAGGAGGCGCGCGGCGGCACGCTGGTTCTGGAAGATATCGAGGTCCTATCGGATGCGGCGCAGGCTCGCCTGCTGAACGCGATCAACGACGAGGGCACGCCGCCCGAAACACGCATCGTTGCCATTTCCAACCTGCAGGAAGAGGGCCGCACCTGCGAGCAGGCGCTGCGTCCGGATCTCTACTACAGGCTGGCCGCTCTCAAGATCGTCGTTCCGCCGCTGCGGTCGCGCGGTGAGGATATCCTGACGCTCTTTACCCGGCTGTCGGAAAGCTTTGCCGAGGAATACGGCTGCGATGCCCCCAAGGTCAGCGCACAGGAGGCCGCGCAGCTCTTGCAGGCGCCCTGGCCGGGCAACGTGCGACAGCTGATCAACCTTGCCGAACGTGCGGTGCTGCAATCGCGGCGCGGGCAGGGGACCATCGCCTCTCTGCTGATGAGCGACCATGACGACATGCAGCCGGTCATGACGACGGAGGGCAAACCGCTCAAGGAATACGTCGAGGCATTCGAACGCATGCTGATCGACAACACCATGCGGCGACACAAGGGCTCGATCTCGGCGGTGATGGACGAGTTATGCCTGCCGCGCCGGACGCTGAACGAGAAGATGGCCAAGTACGGACTGGCCCGCGCCGACTATCTCTGAGGCCCGTGATGGACCGCGCCCCCGATCTCGACAGTTTTTTTGCCGACGAGACCTGGGGCGGGGTTCTGTCCGCTTTGCGCGCGGTACTCGCGGGGACCGAGCTGGGCGAGACGCTGAAATGGGGGGCTGCCTGCTACACCTTTGGGGGATCCAACGTGGCGATCTTGGGTGGGTTTTCTGACGGCTGCCGGCTGGCCTTTTTCAAGGGTACCCTGATCGACGACCCGGAAGGCGCCTTGATCCTGACCGGTCCGCGCTCGCGTGCGTCGAAATATCTTCGGTTCCAGACATCAGAGGAGGTCGCTGCCCGGGCGGGGCAGGTCCGCGACTATGTCGCGCGGGCCATCGCCGTTGAGAAGAGCGGCGCAAAGGTCGATTTCGCCAAGGACGATCTGGACTACCCAGAGGAACTGACGGCACGGCTGGAAGAGGACGAGGCCCTGCGCGCGGCATTCGAGGCGCTGACGCCAGGACGCAGGCGCGGCTACCTGCTGCATTTTTCGGAGGCAAAACAATCGGCCACGCGCAGCGCCCGCATCGACAGGCATGCGCCGCGGATCCTGGCGGGCAAAGGAATGCATGACCGCTAGCGGGCTGTTGGGATCGGTCTTTGGGGGCGGTTTCGAAGAACTCGATCCCGTCGGCGCCAAGACCAATCAGGCGCAGCTCATAGCCGACATCGTCGGACACTTCTATATGCAGATGCGTCATCTCGGCAGGCAGAGTGGCCGGCTCGAACCCATCAAAGATCGGGGCCAGCTTTGGGACCAAACTGTCCAGGCGGGCGCGCAGAAAACTGTCAAATTCCCGTCGGAGGGTCTCGGGTCTTGCGGCGGCGGTCCGTCATCGTGACTGCGGATCCCCAAGAGCTTCTTTAGCCAATCCATCGTCTACCTGGAGAAGCAACATTACCGCGACCCTCACAAAGGGACGCGGCGAGAGCAAGGTTCTGATGCTCCGATCAATGCAGCAGGCGGCCCATCGCGGCGGCAACATCGGCCATGCGGGCGGAAAAGCCCCATTCGTTGTCATACCATGCCAGCACGCGGACCATGCGCTTGCCGACGACCTTGGTCTGGTCGGGGGCAAAGACCGACGAATGCGTGGTGTGGTTGAAGTCGATCGAGACCTTCTGTTCCGGATCGTAGGAGAGCACGGCGCCCATGCGGCCCGCCGCGGCCTCTGCCACCACTTCGTTGACGTCCTCGACGGTCACGTCGCGCGAGGCATAGAAGGTCAGGTCCACGGCAGAGACATTCGGTGTGGGCACCCGGACGGCAGAGCCGTCGAGCTTGCCCTGGAGGTTCGGCAACACCTCACCCAGCGCCTTGGCGGCGCCGGTCGAGGTCGGGATCATCGCCATTGCGGCGGCCCGGGCGCGGTAGAGATCGGCATGGCGCCGATCCAGCGTCGGCTGGTCGCCGGTGTAGCTGTGGATCGTCGTCATGATGCCGGATTCGATGCCGATGCCCTCGTCCAGCACCTTGGCCAGCGGGGCGAGGCAGTTGGTCGTGCAGGACCCGTTCGAGATCATGGTCTCGCCCTTGACCAGGTCACGGTGATTCACGCCGTAGACCACGGTGCGCTGCACGTTCTTGGCGGGCGCCGAGATCAGCACCGACTTTGCGCCCCGGTTCATGTGGGCGCTGGCCTTTTCGCCATCGTTGAACTTGCCGGTGCATTCCAGGACCACGTCGCAGCCGCTCCAGTCGAGGTCACCCATCTCGTAGGAGGACATCACGTCGATGGGGCCACGGCCCAGATCCAGCGCCTGGTCCTTGACTGTGACATCGCCGGGAAAGCGACCGTGGATGCTGTCGTAGCGCAGCAGGTGAGCATGGGTCTCGATCGGACCGGGTGCATTGATCCTGACGACCTGGACATCGTTGCGTGCGGATTCCGCGATATGCGCCAGAGTGCAGCGGCCGATGCGGCCAAATCCGTTGATCCCGATCGTGACGGTCATGCTCGCCTCCTGAAAATTCTGTCGGCTTCCGTATAAGGAGCCCTTCTGCATCTGCAAAGTCCAATAACCATTGTGGAACAATATGTTAGCGGTAAACGTGACAAGGATTCGCGTGGTGGCGCTAACCCTCCGATCGCGTTTGCGGTAACGTGGTGGGAACCACAGGGGATCTTCGCCATGCAGAGATGGAACAACCTTGTCAGCCTTGCCGGGCGCATCCTTATCGCGGCGCTGTTCCTTGCCGGGGCGGTGCAGAAGGCCATCGATTCGACCCCGGCCGGAGAGATGCTGGAAGGTTGGGGGCTGCCATTCGGGTTGGTCTGGGTGGCGATGGCCTACAACCTCGGGGCGGCGGTGGCGCTGATCCTGGGAATCGCGCTGCGTCCGGTGGCCCTGTCGCTGGCGCTGTATTGCATGGGGACGTCCTTCTTTCACCTGGTTCCGGACGATCCCTGGCAAATGAGCATCTTCGTCAAGAACTGGGCCATCGCCGGTGGCTGCCTGGTGCTGGCCGGGCAGGGCGGCGGGGCGTGGCGCTTGCGGTTTGCGTCCCAAGGGGTAGGTTCGCGATGAACAGGTTGAGTGGGGGCGCGGTATGAGCGGACTTCTGGCACTTCTTGATGACGTTTCTGCGATCGCCAAGGTGGCGGCGGCCTCGGTCGACGATATTGGCGCGGCGGCAATGAAAGCCGGGTCCAAGACCGCGGGCGTCATCATCGACGACGCAGCGGTGACACCGAAATACGTGCAGGGTTTTGAACCGGCCCGCGAATTGCCGATCATCTGGCGGATTGCGCGGGGGTCCCTGATCAACAAGCTGGTTTTCCTGATGCCGGCGGCCCTGTTGATGGCGGCTTTTGCGCCCTGGCTGGTCTGGCCCTTGCTGATCCTGGGCGGGTGCTACCTGTGTTTCGAGGGGGCAGAGAAGATCGTCCATGTGCTGATGCCCCATGACGATCATTCCGGTGGTCCGGACGGCAGCCATGACGTCGGCGATCCCACGCACCTTGAAGAGGCCAAGGTCAAGGGCGCGATCAAGACGGATTTCATCCTTTCGGCAGAGATCATGGTGATCTCGCTCTCGGCCATTGAGGCGCCGAATTTCGCCATGCAGGCCGCGACGCTGGCCGTGGTTGCGGTGCTGATCACCTTTGCCGTCTACGGCGCCGTGGCCATCATCGTGAAAATGGACGACGTGGGCCTGTGGTTGAGCCAACGCGGTCGCCTGGGCGCGACGCGCGGCTTTGGTCGTGCCATCGTCAAGTTCATGCCTTGGCTGCTGAAGGCGCTGGCGATCATCGGGACGGCAGCCATGCTTTGGGTTGGTGGGCACATCCTCACCAATTCGCTGAAGGAAATGGGATGGGGCGTGCCGTACCAGGCGGTGCATGACATCGCGCATTCCATCGGCAATGGAGATGCGCTGCTGGAATGGGGCGTGACGGCGGGGATCGACTTTGTGATCGGGTTCCTGGCCGGGCTGGTCCTTATTCCCATCGGGACCAAGCTGGTCGCGCCGGTCTGGGCGCGTTTCTTCGGAGAGGGTGACGCCAAGGCGCATTGAGTGCCCGGCAATGGACCGGAAACGAAAACGGCGCCCCGGTTTCCGGAGCGCCGACCAAATTCGGTCAGAGCCTCAGGGCCTGACGACGCTGACCTCCGCCAAGGCGGCGGTAAAGCCCTTGAGCGAGAGGGAAAGAGGAATCGGCTGGTTCATCGCAAGAAACGGCACAATGGTGATCGTCGCGACATTCCCGGCCTTGTAGGCCTCGACGTCCTCAGCGACGAGTCCATATCGCGACATGCAGCCGATACGCGAGCAGACGTCATAGGGGTATTGCTTGCCTTCGCGCCCGTCGATGGACACCTTGAGGCCATGTTTCAGTGAGCTTTCAAGGGGAACGATAACGGTCACAAGTGCCGCGATCTGACCAGCGTTCTCGACCCTTTTGACTTCGACCTGTGCGATGTCCTGGTTGTTCTGGGGATCTTTCAGGAGCTGAACCATCGTGCAGGCTTCGTTGTCAGCTTGATCCTTGATGCATTCGAGCGTCCAGTCGTCGTAGACCTCTTTGATATAGGGTTCGTTGCGAACAGGCTGCCCGAGTTCGATTCCCGGATCGGCCGGTTGGGCCGCCGGATCGCCGCCGTCGGCGGATTGGGCATAGCCCGTGCCTGCGCCCAACGAGGCGATCAACGACAGTAGGATAAGCGGTTTCTTCATGATGTCCTCTAAAATCCGGTCATTTGCCTGACCTGTCGATTAGCACGCGTCGGACGGACTGTCAGGGAAGAATTCCGCCGTGCCGCAGCGGCAATGCGCGACATGCCGCGGACATCTGGCAGAGCCTCGGCGCCGGTATCCCCGGGGACGGGCGTCTGCGATCAAAAGGAAAGGGGCCCGAGGGCCCCTTTCCATTTCACTCCCTGTCGGACCGGCCGACTTTGTCATTGGTCGTGACGCTACGAGAAGACTTGCGCTTGGTCAACAGGGATTTCCACCTTCTTTTCACGTCAGTAGGTGCAATTCTGCCGGAACAAAAAAGCCGCGCCCTAGGGCGCGGCCAGTCTGACAGGGAGGAAGTCTGCCCGGGACAGGAGAGGACATGTCGTCCCGGACCAGAAACATACTGGCATCAAATGGTTAACGTTGTATGTTCATGCCGTGCGAGCTGGGGGATCAATCATGAACAAGGCGGTTTTCGTGGGTGGCGCGGGCGAGAGTCATGACGTCAGGCAGTTTCTGGACCTTGGCTATGCCAACCGGCACGGGCTGGTGGCGGGGGCGACGGGCACCGGCAAGACCGTCACGCTTCAGATCCTGGCCGAGGGGTTTTCCGCCGCCGGTGTGCCGGTGTTTCTGTCCGACGTGAAAGGCGACCTGTCGGGTCTGGCGGTTGCGGGCAACGAGACGCACAAGCTGCACGGCGCTTTCATGGATCGCTGCGCCAAGATGGGGTTCGACGATTTCGCCTATGATGCCTTTCCGGTCAGGTTCTGGGACCTCTTCGGTGCCCAGGGCCACCCGGTGCGCACCACGGTGACGGAGATGGGGCCGCTGATGCTGTCGCGCCTGCTGGATCTCAGCGAGGCGCAGGAGGGCATCCTGAACATCGCCTTCCGGCTCAGTGACGAGGAGGGGTTGGCGCTGCTGGACCTCGATGACCTGCGGGCGATGCTGGTCTGGCTGGGGGAGAACCGCAAGGACCTGTCGCTACGCTATGGCAATATCTCCGTCGTCTCCATTGGCGCGATCCAGCGGCGTCTGCTGGTGCTGGAAAACGAAGGTGGCGCAGCGTTCTTTGGCGAACCGGCGCTGGACTTGGCGGACCTGATGCAGGTTGCGGCGGATGGACGGGGCATGGTCAACGTATTAGCCGCCGACAAGCTGATGGCGCGACCGCGCCTCTACGCGACCTTCCTGCTGTGGCTCTTGTCCGAACTTTTCGAGGAACTGCCAGAGGTGGGCGACCCCGAGAAGCCGCGGCTTGTCTTTTTCTTCGACGAGGCGCACTTGCTGTTCGACGACGCCCCCAAGGCACTGGTGGACAAGGTGGAACAGGTGGCGCGCCTGATCCGGTCCAAGGGGGTCGGCGTCTATTTCGTCACCCAGTCGCCGGACGATATCCCAGAGGATGTGCTGGGCCAGCTTGGCAACCGGGTCCAGCATGCCTTGCGGGCCTTCACCGCACGCGACAAGCGGGCACTGCGACTGGCCGCCGAGACCTACCGCGAAAACCCTGCCTTCGACATCGAAGTGGCGATCCGTACGGTCGGCGTGGGCGAGGCCGTGACATCGTTTCTCGAGGCGAAAGGCGCGCCCGGAATCGCGCAGCGTACGTTGATCCGTCCGCCGTCCTCGCAGCTGGGGCCAATCACCGAGGCTGAGCGACGCGCCGTTATGGCCGGGTCGGAGATGGCCGGGAAATACGACACTGCCATCGACCGGGACTCCGCCCACGAGATCCTGCGCGCCCGGGCCGAGGCCGCGGCAAAGGCCGCCGAGGCCGCAGAGCGCGAAGAGGAAGAGGCCGCGGCGCGTGAATTCCGCGCAGCCCGTCGGTATTCGGGCGTGCGAGTCAGCCGGTCGACCTCTCGCCCGGTACGGCGGGGCAAGAGCTTTGGCCAGGCGATGGGCGACATGGTCATGAAGGAACTGACCGGCACAACCGGACGCCGCATCGTGCGCGGCGTCCTAGGCAGCTTGTTTAAGGGCCGGTGATCCGGGCGCGCCCGGACGGGCAGGGCGCGCCCCTTTCGTTACAGCGTGAAGTCATCCGCCGTCAGGCCGGTCACGCCTGCGACGCGGATTTCCGCATCCTGTATGCCATCGCCATCGGCATCGAGAAGGACAAGCGTCGAGCCCGTGGCGGTTTCCAGCAGGCGCAGTTCGGGGTTGCCCGAAGGGGCAAATCCACCGGTGCCGCGGAACTCGAAGACACCCGGCGACAGCCCGGCGACCACGATCAGGTCGACGCCCTGCTCGAAGTCCAGGATCTGGTCCCGGTTGGCGCCCACGACCGTTTCTGCCAGCGAACGGAAGACGAAAATATCCGCATCCTGGCCGCCGGTCAGGAAATCCCGTCCAAGACCGCCCACCAATTCGTCTTCTCCAGCGCGGCCGCGCAGGATGTCGTTGCCGTCGTCGCCTTCCAGGCTGTCGTCCCCGTTGCCGCCTTCCATCGTGTCGTTTTGGGAACCGCCTTCGATAAGGTCGGAGCCGTCGCCGCCAACCAGCAAGTCATTGCCCGCATCGCCGGTGATGGTATCGGATCCGGCGCCACCGTTCACCGTGTCGTCGGAGCTTCCACCGATCATCGAGTCGTTTCCATCCCCGCCGATGAGCGTGTCAAAACCAGTGCCCCCATCCAAGGTGTCATCGCCGTCGTGGCCCACGAGCAGGTCATCGTCATTGCTGCCGGAAAGGTTATCGTCTGCTGCGCTGCCGATCAGAGTGTCATTGCCGTTTGAGCCAAAAACCTCGCCATCGACGAACCCGTTTATCAGACCGCGGTAAAGATCGGCTCCGTCGCCAAGGAGGACGTCGCCGAAGATCTTGCCGCTGTTGGAGACTTTGTCGTCCCCGCCAGCGGTAACGATCGCTGCGGCATTGGCGGAATCGATGGTGCCGTCGTTCCGGATCGTCTCGACGTCAGCGCCCGTGGTGATTGTTGCTAGTGAATTCGACTGAAGCAGTCCGGCGTTGAAAATGTAGTTTGCATGCGATCCGCCTTCGAACGTCGAATCGATCTGTATCGCATTGTCGGAGTTGGACGTTATCGTCCCGTAATTGTAGAGAAAGTTCCCGCCGGAAGCCAGCAGAAGACCATCGGACAATGCGCCGCTTCCGATGATGTCCCCGTAGTTCAACAGCCTCAGGCCGGTCAGCGCGGCGTTTGAGCCAGCGTCGATGACGGCCGGGAAGTTGCTGGTTTCCATTGTCCCGAAGTTGGTGATGGTGCTGAAGCCGACGGGGTCCGAGAACGCGTTGCCCTCGGTGTATATGAGTCCGTAGTTTGTCAACTTGGCGTTCCCGGATGGGGCCGAAACGGCCCCAGCCGACAAGACTATGCCTCCGGTCGACAGGATCAGCAGATCGTCATCGGACACGATGGATTGCGTGGTGTTAACGATTGTCGAAAGCGTTGTGATCGCCATGGATCGGTATCCTTGGAAATTGTGGAAAGGAAAGGCGGATGGAGCGTAACAATGTCTGGCCGTCATCAACAAGGCATGAGCCAGCCCGCATGGCCCCGCGGCCAGAGCCGATGCGGAGCGGCCGGATCACAACGATCAGACCACGGAGGCGTCCGCGAATCGAAGAGCGGGGGGAGTGGTAGGCCCGGAGGGACTCGAACCCCCAACCAAGGCGTTATGAGCGCCCTGCTCTAACCAATTGAGCTACAGGCCCACCGTGACGTTCTCACTACCACGGCGCCCTGCCGCGTCAAGCGTCCACGTTGCAGGGCGCCCTGCGATGCGCTAAGCGCGAGCGAAAATCGGGCACGGGCCTGAAGGAGATCCCAATGAGCGATGGCAAGAACGGGCTGACCTATGCCCAGGCGGGCGTGGATATCGACGCAGGCAACGCGCTGGTCGAACGGATCAAGCCGGCCGCGAAACGGACCACGCGTCCGGGCGTGATGAGCGGGCTGGGCGGCTTCGGCGCGCTCTTCGATCTCAAGGCCGCGGGCTACGACGATCCGGTGCTCGTGGCGGCCACCGATGGCGTGGGAACCAAGCTGCGCATCGCGATCGACACCGGCCATGTGGACGGCGTCGGCATCGACCTCGTCGCCATGTGCGTCAACGATCTGGTCTGCCAGGGGGCAGAGCCGCTCTTTTTCCTCGACTACTTTGCCACCGGCAAGCTGGAGACAGAGACCGCCGCGCGGGTGGTCGAAGGCATCGCCGAGGGATGCGTGCGCTCGGGCTGTGCCCTGATCGGCGGCGAGACGGCCGAGATGCCGGGCATGTACCCCGCAGGGGATTTCGACCTTGCTGGCTTTGCCGTGGGTGCGATGGAGCGCGGCGCGGCGCTGCCCGATGGGGTCAAGGACGGCGACGTCCTGCTGGGCCTGGCCTCGGACGGGGTGCATTCCAATGGCTACAGCCTCGTGCGCAAGCTGGTCGAAATGTCGGGACTGGGCTGGGACGCGGCCTGCCCCTGGGGCGGCGCGACGCTGGGTGAGGCGCTGCTGGCCCCGACCCGGCTCTACGTCAAGCCGGCCTTGGGGGCCATCGGCGTGGGCGGCGTGCACGCGCTGGCCCATATCACCGGCGGCGGCCTGACCGAGAACCTGCCGCGGGTGCTGCCCGAGGGGCTTGGCGCCGAGATCGACCTGAATGCCTGGGGTCTGCCGGATCTCTTCAAGTGGATGCGCGGCATCGGCGGCATCGAAGAGGGTGAAATGCTCAAGACCTTCAACTGCGGCATCGGCATGATCCTTGTTGTCGACCCCGAAAGCGAACATGCCATCGACGCGCTGCTGGCCGAACATGGCGAGAAGGTGTACCGGCTGGGCCGCCTCACCTCCGGTGACGGCGTCACCTACAGCGGGTCGCTGGGGTGAAACGGGTCGCCATCTTCATCTCCGGCGGAGGGTCCAACATGGTCACGCTGGTCGACAGCATGACCGGAGACCATCCGGCGCGACCGATCCTTGTCCTGTCGAACAATGCCGATGCGGGCGGGTTGCAGAAGGCGGCGGAGCGCGGCGTGCCGACCGCTGTCGTCGATCATCGCCCCTTTGGCGGCGACCGCTCAGCCTTTGAAGAGGCGTTGCAACAGGCGCTGGCTCCGCACGATCCGGACATCCTGTGTCTTGCCGGGTTCATGCGCGTCCTGACAGCGGGATTTGTGACGCCCTGGGAAGGGCGCATGCTCAACATCCACCCTTCGCTCTTGCCCAAGTACCGGGGGCTGAACACCCATGCCCGGGCGATCGAGGCGGGCGACACGGAGGCCGGCTGTACCGTGCACGAGGTGACGCCGGAACTGGACGACGGCCCGATCCTTGGACAGGCAAGGGTGCCGATCCTGCCGGGAGACAGGGCCGAGGCGCTGGCGGAGCGGGTGCTCAGGATGGAGCACCAGCTGTACCCGGCGGTCCTGCGCCGCTTTGCCGCCGGGGACCGGACGCGCGTGGACTTGCCTTGAGCCCACCTAGCCGTCGAGCCGCTGCATCGACGCGGAGTTGCCGTGCCAGCCCTCCGGGTCAGGCGCAGAAGCAGGGGCACTCAGCGCTGCCAGCCCGATGAAGGCCAGCGCCGCCAAGGTGACGATCATGGCGATCAGGCGCGGGGTTTCGGCGTTCTCGGACCGCGGGGCGGCCTGGTGAATGTGATGGTCTACGGTTGTCATATCGGCGGTCTCCTGTTTGCGATGACAAGCAGATAGGCGCGCCGCCTTCATTCTTTAAATGAATGTTTGGATCGCATCGGATCACGGTTCATGATGGGCCGCCATCCGGCGTGCGGCTTGCCAGACGGGCTTTGAATGTCCCCGGGTATTGTTCTATGGTGGCCGGACGCAAGGGGCCCATCGGCGCCATGACCTTGCCTGACCTTTCACGGAGCGGGCCTTACCTGGCCCGTGAATCCAGCCGGAGCCCGCATGAAAACCTTGACGACGACGGAAGAGCTGGCGGCCTTCTGCGAGGCAGCTGCCTCTGTTCCTTACGTGACCGTGGATACGGAGTTCCTGCGGGAGCGGACCTATTACTCCAAACTCTGCCTGATCCAGCTGGCCTTGCCGGGCCGGGATGACGCGGATGCGGTGCTGGTCGATCCGCTGGAAGGGGATCTTTCGCTGGACCCGCTGATGGCGCTGTTCCAGAACAAGGACGTGGTCAAGGTCTTCCATGCGGCGCGGCAGGATCTGGAAATCTTCCACGTCGATCATGGCGTGATCCCCGAGCCGCTGTTCGACACGCAGGTGGCCGCGATGGTCTGCGGTTTCGGGGAACAGGTCGGCTATGAAACGCTGGTCAAGCGGATCGCCAAGCAGCAGCTCGACAAGAGTTCGCGGTTCACCGACTGGTCGCGACGCCCGCTGACCGACGCGCAAAAGACCTATGCGCTGGCGGATGTCACGCACCTGCGCCAGATCTACGAATTCCTGAACGCAAAGCTGGAAGAGACCGGCCGCGCCCGCTGGGTGGCCGAGGAACTGGCGGTGTTGACCGATCCTCAGACCTATGTGACGCATCCAGAGGATGCCTGGAAACGCGTCAAGACGCGGTCGAACTCGCCGCGCTTCCTTGCCATCGTGCGCGAGCTTGCGGCCTTCCGAGAGGCCTATGCGCAGGAACGCAACATCCCGCGCAACCGGGTTTTCAAGGACGATGCTCTGGTCGAGCTGGCCTCGACAAAGCCGCAGAACATGAATGATCTGGGCCGGTCGCGTCTGCTGCTGCGTGAGGCGCGCAAGGGCGCCATCGCCGACGGAATCCTTGCGGCCGTCGCCGCCGGGCAGGAATGCCCCAAGGAGAACCTGCCCAATGTCGTGAACGACCGCGAGAAATTGCAGGTGAACCCAGCGCTCTCTGATCTTCTGCGTGTTCTCCTGAAGGCCAAGACCGAGAGCTACGGCGTCGCGTCCAAGCTCATCGCGCCGGCCTCGGACCTGGATGCCATCGCGGCAGGCCAGCGCGACGTGGCTGCGCTGACCGGCTGGCGCCGAGAAGTTTTCGGAGAGGATGCCCTGCGTCTCTGTGACGGTGAGATCGCTCTGGGGGCCAGGGGCAAGGCGGTCAAGGTCATCGACCTCTGACCGCCGCTAAGCGAGAGGGCTGCGCCGCTCAGCGGCGCGCGCTTCGCACGTTGTGGCGGCCCTTGACCTGGATCAGGCGCACGTCCAGCAGTTCGTTGTCGGTCAGCCAGACGGCCGCCGTATGGGTCCGCGACTGGGCGGGTCCCTTGGCGCCGCGCGGCTGCAATCCGCGAAAGGCGTAGGTCAGCGTGCCTTCGCCGCTTTCCTCGTCGATCTTGACCAGCTTGACGTCGAAGGCGCCCTGGTAATCGGCAACGGTGGTCGCGCGGACAATGGCGCCGCCGGGGCGACGTTCGATCACCAGTTCGGTGATTTCGCCCATGTCGGTTCCGCGATAGGTGGTGTCCTTTTCCTCGCGAAAGATCGACTCGCGCGCGCGGGGGATCAGGGTGTTCACCTCGTCGTTGACCGTGGCCACTGGGCGCGACTCGCTGCGCCCGAACCAGTTCACCGGGTTCAGGCGGCTGTCGCGTACTACACCGCAGCTTGTCAGCAGGATCGCCGCAAGTACGAGGGTGGATACCGGTTTGAACATGTTACGCCCCCAAGCAGATTTCACGGAGGGTTAGCGCAGAACTGCGCCGTTGAAAAGAACCTCGCGCCGGTTGGGGGCTGGACCTTTGTCGCGGCTCTGCCTAGGTCTGCGGCAAACGGAGGTCAGAATGGCACAGGCAGCATTCGAAGACGTGGTCGAGGATTTCGAGTTCCTGGAGGACTGGGAGGACCGCTACCGCATGGTGATCGAAATGGGCAAGGACATGGAGCCGATGCCCGAAGCACTGAAAGTGCCCGCCACCAAGGTCGAAGGTTGCGCCAGCCAGGTCTGGCTGCACATGACGCCCGAGGACGAAGTTTTCCGGTTCCAGGGCGACAGCGACGCGCTGATCGTCAAGGGGCTGATCGCGCTCTTGCACCGTCTGTACGACGGTTTGCCACTGTCCGAGGTGCCCGGCGTCGACGCGCGCGCGGAACTGGGCCGGCTGGGGCTGCACGAGCACCTGTCGGCGCAGCGATCAAACGGGCTGCGCGCCATGATCGAGAGGATTCGCCAGGAGGCGGCGGCTTAGGCTGCGGCGGCGATTGCCGCAAACCGAGGAAGCCCGCTGCCCCGGTTCAACCGTTGCCGTCGCCGGTGAAACGCGCCGCATCTGCCGCGGCGCGCCGGATCGCATTGGATTTGTGCACCGTCTCCTGGTACTCGGCCTCGGGGTCGCTGTCGTAGACCACGCCGCCGCCCGCCTGGATGTATAGTTTGCGGTCCTTCACCAATGCCGTGCGCAGGGCGATGCACATGTCCATGTCGCCGCCGGCGCTGAAGTAACCGACGCCACCGCCATAGACGCCGCGCTTTTCCGGTTCCAGCTCGTCGATGATTTCCATCGCACGGACCTTCGGGGCGCCGCTGACGGTGCCCGCAGGAAGCCCCGCCAGCAGGGCGGAGAGCGCGTCCTGATCCTCGGAAAGTTCGCCGACCACGTTCGACACGATGTGCATGACGTGGCTGTAGCGCTCGATGATGAATTTCTCGGTCGGTCGGACGGTGCCGATTTTCGACACCTTGCCGGTGTCGTTGCGGCCAAGGTCCAGCAGCATCAGGTGTTCGGCCAGTTCCTTCTGGTCCGCCAGCAGATCCTCTTCCAGCGCCTTGTCCTCGGCGGGCGTGGCGCCGCGCGGACGCGTGCCCGCAATCGGGCGGATCGTCACTTCGTTGCCGAAGACCCGTACGAGGATCTCGGGAGAGGCGCCGATGACCTGGAACCCGCCAAAGTTGAAGTAGAACATGAACGGCGAGGGGTTCGTGCGCCTCAGCGAGCGGTAGAGCGCGAATGGGGGCAGGGGGAAGTCCTGCGTCCAACGTTGCGAGGGCACAACTTGAAAGATGTCGCCCGCGCGGATGTACTCCTTGGCCTTGTCCACGGCTGACAGATAGGCGTCATGGGCAAAGTTGGAGACCGGTTCACCCAGGTCCGCCGCGTCGCCCAGATCGCGCGAGGCCTGAGGCAGGGCGCGTTCCAGATCCCGTACTGCGTCCATGACTCGTTCGGCGGCCTGCGCATAGGCGGCGCGCGCCGACAGCCCGTCCTGCACCCAAGCGGGTGAGACCACCGTCACCTCGCCCTTGACCCCGTCCAGCACCGCCACGACCGAGGGCCGCATGAGTAGCGCGTCGGGCAGGCCCAGCGGATCAGGGTTCACATTCGGCAGGTGTTCGACCAGCCGGATCATGTCGTAGCCTAGGTAGCCGAACAGGCCGGCCGCAGCCTGTGGCAAGTCGTCGGGCAGGTCGATGCGGCTTTCGGCCAGCAGCGCGCGCAGTGCGGTCAGTGGGTCGTCCTGCTGCGGCTCGAAGGCGTCGGGATCGAAGCGTGCCATGCGGTTGAGGCGGCTCTGGTCACCGTGGCATTGCCAGATCAGGTCCGGCTTCATCCCGATGATCGAATACCGCCCGCGCACCTCTCCGCCGGTCACGGATTCCAGCATGAAGGCATCGCGCGCTGCACCGGTCAGTTTCAGCATCAGCGACACAGGCGTGTCGAGATCGGCAGCCAGGCGGGCATAGACAACCTGGTTGCGGCCCGCCTCGTAGGCCGCGGCGAAGCCGTCGAAGGAAGGAATAAGCTGTACCATCGTCTCTACTGGAAGTTGGCGTGAACGGCGTTGATCGCCGCCTGGTCGAGGTCCACGCCGGCGCGGTCCTGGATGTCCGAGGCGAGGGCGCGGAACAGGTCCTGAGCCACGGCCTGTGCCGCCTGGTCGCGGAACAATTGTGCCAGTTGTTTGGCCTGTTCGTCTTCGGGATCGACGTCCAGGATCTCATCCAGCCGGACCACGACAGCCGATGCGCCGGTACTGACGGCGCGGACCTGGTTGGGCTCCATGTCAAAGACCGCTTCCAGCACGGCACGCGGCACCGCGCCGAAAGAGGTCCGGGTCAGCGCCTCTTCGGTCTGGGCGGTCAGGTTCAGGCCCTCGAAGGTTGCGCCTTCGCCCAGTTGACCCGCCAATGCCTGCGCCTGTTTCAACAACGCGTCCGCCTTCTGCACCTCGCGCCAGTCGGCCTCGACCTGCTCGCGCACCTCGTCGAAGGGGAAGGGCGCGGGGGGCTCGACTTCGTCCAGCCGCAAGGCAAAGACACCGCCGTCACCAAGGGTGGCGATGGCCGGGTAATCACCGTCTTTCGCGGCTTCAGCCGCGTCGCGGAAGGCGGGGTAGCCCGCGATGCCCTCATCGTTGTCGCCGGTCCATCCGATCTCTCCCAGGTCAAGATCGGTTGTCTCTGCCAGTTCCTCCAGCGTGAGACCCGCGGCAAGCTCGTCGTCGTACCCCTGGGCCTGGGCGTCGATCACCCGACGCGCGCGGTCCAGCGCAAGTTCGCCGCGCAGGCCGGGGATCGCATCCTCGAACGGGGTCAGCTGCGCCGGAAGGACGGCGTTGATCCGGAAAAGGGCCGGACCAAGCGGTGTCGGCGCGGGGCCGACCACCTGGCCAACCTCGCCGTCAAAGACCGCGTCCGCCGCATCGCGCAGGTCGGCGCGGGTGACATCGCCCATGTCGGTGTCTTCAAGCGCCAGCCCACGTTCGTCGACAAGGTCGCCAAAGCCGATCTCTCCCGAGGTGATGCGCGCCAGCGCGGCCTCGGCGGCGGCGGTGTCGTTGAAGACGAGCCGTTCCACGAGCCGCCGCTCGGGCAGGTCGAACTCGTCCTTGCGCTCATCATAGGCAGCGCGCAGGCTGTCTTCGTCCACTTCGACGCTGTCGACCAGCATCTCGGGCGTCACCCAGGCATAGGTCAGGCGCTTGGTCTCGGGGCGGGTGAACTTGTCGATGTTGTCATCGTAGTGCGTGCGCAGGTCCTCTTCGGTCGGCGCGGCGATGTCGAGGTCCAGCTGGCTTTCCCCGACCACGGCCCAGGTGATGCTGCGACGTTCGGCGGTATAGCCGATCAGCGTGTCGACATAGGAGTCGGGCAGTCGGATACCGGCCAGAACGGCGCTCTGCAGCAGCGAGCTGGCGCTTTCATTGCGCAGCTTTTCCTCGAACTCGCGTTCCGTGAGGCCCGCGTTTTCCAGGGTCAGCCTGTACGCCTCACGGTTGAAGCTGCCGTCAACCGCCTGAAAGGCGCGGATCTGGCGCAGATCCTCGGCAAGGCGGGTGTCGCCGATGGACAGGCCCAGCGTGTCGGCCTCGTTCTCCAGAGCGGCGGTGACGACCAGCTGGCTCAGCACCTGCTGTGTCAGGCCAAGGCTTTGCGCCTGCTGGAAGGAGAGCGCCTGTCCGCTCTGCTGCTGGATGTTGCGGATCTCGTTCTGCAGCGCCCGGAAATAGTCATTGGTCGAGATCTCGGCCTCGCCGACCTTGCCTATCGACCGCACCGTGCCCGAGAAATTGGTGGCGCCAAAGCCGCCGAGACCCAGTAGCAAAAGGCCCAGCAGACCCCAGACCAGGTACTTTCCCACGCCGCTCTTCTTGTCCGCCATCTCGACCTCCCGCTGTCGGTTTGCCCCTGTCTATGCGGCTCCCCCGGGGGCTGCAAGAGGCCCGTCGACCTGCGCCAGCCTGCGCGCGAACTCGGCGATCCCGGCGCGGTCCGTATTGGCGAAGGCGACCCGGAACTGCCGGTCGCCGCTGGGGTCGCCCTCGGGCGTGAACATCGTGGCCGGCAGGATCAGCACGCCCGCCTCGCGCACCAGCCGCGGCGCCAACGTGGCAGAGCCTTCGGCAAAGGGATGTTCGATATAGGCGAAATAGGCGCCGCAGCCCAAGAGCCGCCAGCCGCGCGCGGCCAGCGGTGCGAAACATTCCTCGATCGCGGCACGGCGATCCAGGATCTCGGCGCGCTGTTCGGCCTTCCACTGGCCAAGGTTTTCAAGCCCCCAGAGAGCGGCGCGCTGGCCCAGAGAGGGGGCGCAGATCGCCACGGTGTCCTGAAACTTCTCGATCTGGTGCAGCAACTCGGGCTGGCCGATGACGGCGCCGACACGGTGGCCGGTCAGCCGGTAGGCCTTGGAGAAGCTGTAGAGCTGCACCAGGACGCTGTCCCAACCCTTGCGCGTCAGCAATCCGTGCGGTGCCCCGCTGCGCGAGTCGAAATCGCGATAGGTTTCATCGACGATCAGGCGGATACCGGCCTCTGCACAGAGGTCGTAGAACCTCTCCAGCACCTCCGCCGGGTATTCCACGCCGCAAGGGTTGTTGGGGGTGACAAGCGCGATGGCCCGGGTGCGCGGCGTGATGAGCGCGCGCGCGGCCTCCGGGTCAGGCACGAGGTCTTTGCCGCAGGTCAGGGGCACTGCGTGCACCCCGCTCATGTCCAGCCACATCTTGTGATTGAAGTACCAGGGCACCGGCAGGATCACCTCGTCGCCCTCGCCGCAGTTGGCTGCGATGGTGGCAGCAAAGGCCTGGTTGCAGCCCGCCGTGATGCCGGTCTGGGCCGCCGCGACCGTGCCGCCATATTGGCGCGCCCAATCCTCCGCCAAGGCCTCGCGCAGCGCGGGCAGACCCAACACCGGTCCGTACAGGTGGCTGGCCGGATCCTCCAGCATCTCGGCCATCGCGGCACGCATGGGCGCGGGAGGCGGATCCGCGGGTGCCGCCTGGCTGAGGTTGATCAGCGGGCGCTCCGGCGGAAAGTCCACCCCTTTCAGCCAGCGCTGTGCCTCGGGGATGGGCGGGAAAAAGGTTGCCTCGGTGCGCGTGACCATCCGCGTGCTCCATCCATGTGGTTCTTTGGGCCGGAAATACTTCGGGAGCGCGAGGGCAGCGCCCTCGCCGGGGTTTGGGGGCCTTGCCCCCAAGAGTGAGAGGGCGCCGTCAGGCGCGCCTTTGGATCACGCGCTCAATCGTCGCCGCGATAGGGTTTGACGTATTGCAGAGCCATGTCCCACGGGAAGAAGATCCAGGTGTCCTGGCTGACCTCGGTGATGAAGGTGTCGACCTGCGGGCGGCCCTGCGGCTTGGCATAGACCGTCGCCACATGTGCCTTTGGGTACATGCTGCGAACCAGTTCCAGCGTCTTGCCGCTGTCCACCAGGTCGTCGATGATCAGAACGCCTTCGCCTTCGCCGACCAGCTCGGAATCCGGGGATTTCAGCACCTGTGCCTCGCGCCGCTGATCGGCCTTTCCGCCGCCCGAGTGGTAGCTCTTGACGCTGATCGTATCGACGGTGCGAATGTCCAGTTCCCGCGCCACGATCATCGCCGGCGCCATGCCGCCGCGGGTGATGGCCACCACCGCCTTCCAGTAACCGTTGTCCGGCCCCTGTCCCTGCAGCCGCCAGGCCAGCGCCCGCGCATCCCTGTGCAACTGGTCCCAGCTGACGTGGAACCCTTTTTCGTGGGGCAGGCGGTCGGTCATGGCATTCTCCTCGGCAAGCGCTGTGGACAGAGCCTATACGTCAGCGGCACAGCACGGGGCAAGCGCTCGTTACCGCGACAGCAACAGCCGCAGCCCCAAAGCCCCAAGCAGGGCCGCCGCCACCCGGTCGATCACCGGCTTGGCCCGCAGGTAACCGGTACGGGCGGGCGCGGTGGACAGGAGCGCGGCGAACAGCCCGTAGACCGTCACCTCGACCAGGAAATGATTGGCCACGATCAGTGCCTTGCCCCCAAGACCCATGTCGGCGGGAAAGATCACGACCAGGACGGAGGCGGCAAACAGCACCGATTTCGGGTTCAGCAGGTTCACCAGAAGCCCGCCCAGAAAGGCATTGGCGCCGGGCAGCGCACTGTCTGCCACCGGCTTGCGCGCATCGCGCCAAAGGCCCCAGGCAATCCACATGAGATACAGCGCGCCGGCCAGTTTCATGGCGCCGTAGGCAAAGGGAAAGAGCGCAAAGATCACCTCCAACCCCAGGAGCGCGGCACCGGTCCAGCAGGCGGCCATCAGGCCCAGGCCCGTGCCCGTCGCAACCCCGGTGCGGAACCCGCCCGCGATCGACTGGCGCAGCGCATAGAGCAGGGCAGGTCCCGGAGCCGCCATCGCGGCCAAAAGGGTCAGGTTGAAGGCCAGCAGATGTGTCCAGGTCATGGCGGCTCCTTCGCATCACGGGATCAGAACGTCAGAGCACTGCCGCGATGTCAAACGAAGAAGCCCCGGCACGGGGGCCGGGGCCGGGTTTCTGTCCCGTCCTGTCTGTCAGACGGGCAGGGCGCTCAGCCCTTGGTGATGTCCGGCGCGTCGACCGCTTTCATGCCGACGACGTGATAGCCCGCGTCGACGTGATGCGTCTCTCCGGTCACGCCCGCGCCCAGATCGGACAGCAGGTAGAGCGCGGAATTGCCGACGTCCTGGATCGTCACGTTGCGGCGCAAGGGCGAGTTGTATTCGTTCCACTTCATGATGTAGCGGAAATCGCCGATGCCGCTGGCGGCGAGCGTCTTGATCGGCCCGGCGCTGATGGCATTGACGCGAATGCCGTCCTTGCCCAGGTCCTCGGCCAGGTAGCGGACCGATGCTTCCAGCGCGGCCTTGGCAACACCCATGACGTTATAGTGCGGCATGATCCGTTCGGCGCCGTAGTAGGTCAGCGTGACCGCGCTGCCGCCCTTGGTCATCATCTTCTCGGCCCGCTGCATCACGGAGGTGAAGCTGTAGACCGAGATGTCCATCGTCATCGCGAAGTTGTCCTTGGACGTATCGACATACCGACCGCGCAGTTCGGACTTGTCCGAAAAGCCGATGGCGTGGACGATGAAATCCAGACTGTCCCAGCGTTCCTTAAGTCCGTCGAACAGCCCGTCGATCGAGTCCTCGTCGCTGACGTCGCAGGGCAGGACAAAATCCGATCCCAATTGCCCGGCCAGTGGATCGACGCGTTTCTTCAACGCCTCGCCCTGGTAGGAAAAGGCCAGTTCGGCGCCGGCGTCGGCACAGGCCTTCGCGATGCCCCAGGCAATTGACTTGTCATTGGCCAGGCCCATGATCAGACCGCGTTTTCCCGCCATCAACTGGTTTGACATGAGCGCCCTTTCCGCCAGATCGTCGATGGAGCGACCTTTAGGCGATCGGTCCGGGACCATCAAGCCTGCCGTGTACCCAAAACGGGGCTTGCATCCGGCACGACACAGGTCACATTTCCGGCGCGTCCGGCCCGGAACGGACAGAAGGAGAGCACGACGATGAGCGACCGCAGCGGGATTTTCGCAGGCGACGACCCCTTTCAGATCGCCCGCAACTGGCTGGAAGAGGCCGAGGACAAGGAGATCAACGATCCCAACGCCATCGCGCTGTCGACGGTAGACGCAGACGGTCTGCCCAATGCGCGGATGGTCCTTCTCAAGGATATCGAGGCGGATGCCTTCGTTTTCTATACCAACTACGAAAGCGCCAAGGCTTCCGAGATCGACCAGGCGGGCAAGGCGGCCTTCGTCATGCACTGGAAATCCCTGCGCCGGCAGGTGCGTGTGCGCGGTCTTGTCGAAAAGGAAGAGGGGCCGCAGGCCGACGATTACTATGCTTCGCGCTCCATCAAGAGCCGACTTGGCGCCTGGGCCAGCCGCCAGAGCCATCCGCTGGACAGCCGCGCCGCCCTCATGGCCGAGGTGGCTCGTGTCACCGCCCGGCATGGGGCCAACCCGCCGCGCCCGCCTTTCTGGGGCGGTTATCGAATCCGTCCGGTAGAAATCGAGTTCTGGGCAGACGGGGCGTTCCGCCTTCACGACAGGTTTCGCTGGGCGCGAAAGGATATGTCCTCCCCCTGGACTGTTGACCGTCTCAATCCGTGAACCATATTGGAATCAGGCAAATAGCTGGCCTGTTCACCGGGATTTTTAGGGCATCGCCCACCTATCTGACACAAAAAAGGACAATTCTCCGGGCTTGCGCTGCGAGAGGGCTTTGTTTCAAGAATTCTAATGGGGATAAGTTTGTACAATCGGGAACGACGTTGACACGAGAGGATACTGAAAACGAGGCGATCTCTGGACGGGTGAAATGGTTTGACCCGGTCAAAGGCTTCGGATTTGTGATTTCGGACACGGGGGGTCCGGACATTCTTCTGCACGCCAATGTCCTGCGAAATTTCGGACAGAGTTCGGTCGCGGACGGCGCCCGCATAGAAATCACGGTCCAGCGCACGGAACGGGGTGTTCAGGCGACACAGGTGCTGAAGGTGGAACCGCCCGAAGCCCCGGAAAGCGCGCCGCTTGCGGATTTCGAACAACTCGATCCCGAGATCATGGCCCAGGCGCCGCTGGAACCGGCACGCGTCAAGTGGTTCGACAAGGCCAAGGGTTTCGGGTTTGCAAATGTCTTCGGAAAACCGGAAGATGTGTTCATTCATATCGAGGTCTTGCGCCGCTCGGGCCTCGCGGATCTGCAACCGGGCGAGGCCCTGGCAATTCGCGTGGTCGAGGGCAAGCGCGGACGCATGGCGATGGAAGTGAACGCATGGGAAAGCGCCTTGTCGCGTTGAGTATGGTCGCCACGCTGGTTGCGTGGCCCGCCTGGAGCCAGGACGAAGGCTCTGTCATTCTGGAACAGGAAACCGCGCCGCCGCCACCGTCGGCCCAAGCGGCTCCGGACACGGAACCGGACGCCGCGCCGGTCGGGGACGGCCCGGCGCCGGCAGATCCCGTCGCCGAGGCGCCCGTGCCGGATCCCGTTCCGGGTGCTCCGGACGAAGGCGAACCCGTCGCGCGGGTGACCCCCGATCCCTCGGCCCCCGCAGAAGAGGCCCGCGAGCCCGAACCGGCACAGGAACCCTCCGATGAAAAGCCGCCACTGATCGACCCGATCCTGCCCATCGGCGACGAACCGCTGGCCGATGCCGCGCCGGAGCCGACCAAGGTAAAGGACCCGGACAACCGCGTCGGCGCGTGCCGTGAGGACACGCTTTATGTGCGCGGCGGTCACGCCTTGGCCCGTTTCAACGTGGATGTGGCCGATACGCCCGACAGCCGGGCGCAGGGGCTGATGAACGTCAAGTCCATGCCGGCAAGCAAGGGCATGCTGTTCATCTACCCGGCGCCGCAGCCGGTGGCCTTCTGGATGAAGAACACCTTCATCCCGCTCGACATCATCTTTGCGGATAGCCGGGGGGTGGTCGTCCATGTGCATGAGAACGCCAAGCCGCATGACGAGACGTCGATCCCCGGAGGGGAACAGATCCAGTTTGTCCTGGAGATCAACGGCGGCTACGCCCGGATGCTAGGGATCCAGGAAGGGGCGCAAATGCGTCACCCGGCGATCCGCCGCGCCGCCTGGCCCTGCTGATCTGCAAAAGGGGCTTTTCAAGCCCGTTCCGTGCGGCTAGACCGCACGGACCGTCGGGGCGTAGCGCAGCCTGGTAGCGCGTCTGTTTTGGGTACAGAAGGTCGTGAGTTCGAATCTCGCCGCCCCGACCACTTCCTGTAATCGCTGGTTCTAAATGAACTATTTCCGCGCGGCGCTATCGATCCCGACGCGATCAAGGTCTCTGGCGCTTCGGCTGAGCTGAAATTCCTCGGCTCAATGAAACTTTCTGATTCCTGAATCGTGACTTCGATCACGCGAAAAGCGACAGGAGGAAGTTTTCATGGCCCACTTGGCTTCAAATTACGATTCATTCGAAACGTTTCTGGATCAGGCGGATGCCTTCTGGACCGTAGATCTGGGCGCGCTGAACAGTTCGGGTGTGGAGGGCACCGCAGTGCTGGCGATGGTCACCGACGACGATGGCTCGGCCTATCTGAATGTCGCGATCTCGGCCACCGGGCTGACACCGTCGCAGACCCATGCACAACACATTCACGGTCTTTTCGACGAGACGGGCGCGCCGATCGATTCCGTGGCACCAACCATCGCGGACGACCTGGACCGTGATGGCATGGTCGAGGTACTCGAAGGGGTAGGCAAGTATGGCGACGTGATCCTGCCGCTGTCGATGGACGGCATGATGCCGATGGCGGACGCCTCGGGCCGAATCTCCTTCGTCCAGAGCTATGACCTCGGCGACAACAGCAACTTCTTCAGCCCGGTCACGATGACCGATTACCTTGCTTCCGACCTGATGCCGCTGGAACTGCGTGAGATCGTGCTGCACGGAGTCGAGATTCCAGATGGTATCGGCATGGGCACGGGCGGTGAGGTCGCCGGCGGCACGAACGGCTATATCGGCATCCTACCGGCCGCAGCCGGGGACATCGAGGTCGCCACCCGGGCAGAGGCCCTTGCCGTCTTGGCAGAGCACCGCGACACCGCAAGTGACACGGTTGTCCTGACCCCCAACCCCGACATGTTTGACGCCGGGCCCGGGGATGACATGGTCGACGGTCTGGCGGGCAACGACACGATCACCGGCGGCGCGGACAATGACTCGCTGATGGGCGGCCTTGGCGCCGACATCCTCGAGGGCAATGCCGGCGACGACATGCTGGATTCGGGCCAGATGGACGTCAATGGTCCCAACACCGCCGATGCGGGCGCCTCGGGGGGGCTGACGCTGGCCGACTATGACGGCGGCATCGCGGGTGGTGCCGGAAACGACATGATCATGGGCGGCGCGGGCGACGAGATCCTGACCGGTGACGACGACAGCCGCACCGCAGAGGCGACCGGATCGACCTTTGACGCGATGGCCGACGGAATGGACACGATCCACGGTGGCGCGGGCAACGACGAGATCCACACCGGGTCCTGGTCGGACAGCGACCAGGGTTTGCCCAATGCCCAGACCGGGATCATGGCCGACGTGGCCTATGGTGACGGCGGCGATGACATCCTGCGCGGGGCAGGGGGCGACGACATGCTGTTCGGCAACATGGGCGCGGACAACATCGGCGGTGGTGGCGGCGATGACATGATCTTCGGCGATGGCATGTTTTCCGGCGATATCGAAGGGATTACAGGCCAGATCTATCGCCTGTATGTCACCGCGTTTGACCGCAACCCGGATGGTCCCGGCTTTGAATCCTGGGCGACCGGAATCGGATCGGGCTCTTTCGGCCTGAGCGCGGCGGCAAACGGTTTCGCCAATTCGCCCGAGTTCAACGCCGTCTTTGGCGGCGGCACAAACGAGGACTTCGTTCGGGCGATGTACCAGAACACCCTTGATCGCGGCGCGGATCCCGGTGGTCTGGCGCATTGGGTCGGCCAGCTGGAGGCAGGTGCATCCCGGGCCGATGTCCTTCTGGGCTTTTCGGAAAGCCCAGAAATGCAGATGCGCAGCGCTTCGGACCTGGAAGACTGGGTCGATGCCCAGGGCACCAATGACGTGATTGCGGGCAACGGGGGTACCAACATCCTGTCGGGCGGCTACCTGTCGGACACCTTCGTCTTTGGCACCGACACGGGCAGCAGCCACATTGTGACCGACCTGGAATCCTGGGACATGCTGGACTTCACCGCCTTTGGGTACGTGGATGCGGATGCGGCCATCGGACAGATGATGCAGCAGGGTGACGATGTGGTTTTCATGGACCAGGATGTGACCGTCACGCTGCAAGATACGCAACTGGCGCAGGTCTCGGGCGAGATGATCTTGGTCTGAGCACAGCGTTCTGCCACGACCACAAGCGTCCGGGCCAGCGGCCCGGGCGCCTTTCTTTGCCGCCTGCCAAAGAATCGGTCACCACACTAGATGTGGTGGGGCTGGGGCGCTGTTCCGCGAATTGGCGTGTTGTGCGTGTTCGAACTGCAACATCGGTGGTCATCCGAGAAGTTAACAAAGATTAACCATTTAAGCCGTCATCCGCGAAGTTATCCACAAGCATTTGTGCATAAACTGCCGTCTCTCTTTGTATTTCCACGGTTTGCGGGAATTCGGAAATTATTAACAGATCCGGGATGAATCGGAGACCCCCTACCGCCCCTAGTAGAGTGCCGTTTGGTCAACACAAAATATATGTAGATATCTTAAAAAAACGCGTTGACGACTCCGGTCCGTCAGGGCCATTTTGTGTAGGCCGATCGCGACAGCCACTAGATGTAGTGGGCGGCGGCAAGGGACAGACAAGCACAACATGGATCTGAACGGGGCGTGGACCTCGGCCCGCGTGGCAACCGCGGGAGGGTGCCTTTGTCCTTTGCCTTGCCGACCGGCACGAAAAAACGGGACACACTTTAAGGGCATCCGGGATGAAAATCGAACGCAAATTCACCAAGGCCGGTCAGGACGCTTACGCCGAAATCGACTTTGTCACCACCAAGTCGGAAATCCGTAACCCTGACGGCACCACTGTCTTTGCGCTCGATCAGCTGGAAGTGCCCGCGGGCTGGAGCCAGGTGGCCAGCGACGTGATCGCACAGAAATATTTCCGCAAGGCCGGGGTTCCGACCGAGCTGAAGCGCGTCAAGGAAGAAGGCGTGCCGGAATTCCTGTGGCGCTCTGTCCCGGCGTCGAAGGACACGCCGCGCACCGGAGAAACCAGCGCGCGCCAGGTCTTTGATCGCTTGGCAGGCGCCTGGGCCTACTGGGGCTGGAAAGGCGGCTATTTCACGACCGAGGAAGACGCCCAGGCCTATTTCGACGAGATGCGCTACATGCTGGCCACCCAGATGGCCGCGCCGAACAGCCCGCAGTGGTTCAACACCGGCCTGCACTGGGCCTATGGCATCGATGGTCCCAGCCAGGGGCATTTCTATGTCGATTACAAAACCGGCAAGCTGGTGAAATCCAAGTCGGCTTATGAGCATCCGCAGCCGCATGCCTGCTTTATCCAGTCGGTTCAGGACGACCTGGTGAACGAAGGTGGTATCATGGATCTGTGGGTGCGCGAGGCGCGCCTGTTCAAATACGGTTCTGGCACCGGCACGAACTTCTCCTCCCTGCGTGCCGAGGGCGAGGCGCTGTCAGGCGGAGGCAAGTCCTCCGGCCTGATGGGGTTCCTCAAGATCGGCGACCGCGCCGCGGGTTCGATCAAGTCCGGCGGAACGACCCGTCGAGCAGCGAAGATGGTGATTTGCGACGCCGATCACCCGGACATCGAAGAATTCATCAACTGGAAGGTGAAGGAAGAGCAGAAGGTGGCGTCCATCGTCGCCGGCTCGAAGATGCACGAGAAGATGTTGAACGGCATCTTCGAGGCCATCCGTGTCTGGGACGGCGATGAAGCCGACGCATATGATCCCAAGAGCAACGAGACCCTGAAGGCGGCCATCCGTGCGGCCAAGGGCGCCATGATCCCCGAGACCTACATCAAGCGCGTGCTCGACTACGCACGGCAGGGCTATGCCTCGATCGAGTTCCCGACCTACGACACGGATTGGGACTCCGAAGCCTACGCCTCGGTCTCGGGCCAGAATTCCAACAACTCGATCCGCGTCACGGATGCCTTCCTCAAGGCGGTCAAGGACGACGCCGACTGGGAACTGATCCGTCGCACCGACGGCAAGGTCGCCAAGACTGTCAAGGCGCGCGACCTCTGGGAGCAGGTGGGCCACGCGGCCTGGGCCTGTGCCGATCCGGGCATCCAGTTCCACGACACCGTCAACGCCTGGCACACCTGCCCGGAAGACGGCGCGATCCGCGGTTCGAACCCCTGTTCCGAGTACATGTTCCTCGACGATACGGCCTGCAACCTGGCCTCGATGAACCTGCTGACCTTCCTCAAGGACGGCCGTTTCGAAGCCGAGGGCTATATCCACGCCACCCGCCTGTGGACCCTGACGCTGGAAATTTCGGTTCTGATGGCACAGTTCCCGTCGAAGGAAATCGCGCAGCTGTCGTATGATTTCCGGACGCTGGGTCTGGGCTATGCCAACATCGGCGGCCTGCTGATGAACATGGGGTACGGCTACGACTCGGACGAGGGCCGTGCGCTCTGCGGTGCGCTCACCGCGATCATGACCGGAACGTCCTATGCGACCTCGGCAGAGATCGCCGGTGAGCTGGGCGCCTTCCCGGGCTACGAGCGCAACCGCGAGCACATGCTGCGTGTCATCAAGAACCACCGCAACGCTGCCTACGGCGCGTCGGAAGGCTATGACAAGCTGGCGGTCAAGCCGGTGCCGCTGGATCTTGTGAACTGCCCGGACGAGGCCCTGGTGCACCTGGCCATGTCGTCCTGGGACGAGGCCTATAGCCTTGGCGAGAAGCACGGATACCGCAACGCTCAGGTTTCGGTCATCGCGCCGACCGGCACCATCGGCCTGGTGATGGACTGCGACACCACCGGCATCGAGCCCGATTTCGCCCTGGTGAAGTTCAAGAAGCTGGCCGGCGGCGGTTACTTCAAGATCATCAACCGGTCTGTCCCCGGCGCCCTGGAGAACCTCGGCTACACCTCCAGCCAGATCGAAGAGATCATCTCTTATGCGGTGGGCCACCAGACGCTGGGCAACGCGCCGGGCATCAACCACACCGCCCTGATCGGCCACGGCTTCGGCCCGGCGCAGATCGAAAAGGTGGAAAGCGCGCTGGCCTCGGCCTTTGACATCCGCTTTGTCTTCAACCAGTGGACACTGGGCGAGGAGTTCTGCTGCGACGTCTTGGGCATTCCGGCGGAGAAACTGGTCGATCCCAGCTTTGACCTGCTGCGGCACCTGGGCTTTTCCAAGGCCGACATCGAGGCGGCGAACGACCATGTCTGCGGCACCATGACCTTGGAAGGGGCGCCGCACCTGAAAGAGGAACACCTCAAGGTCTTCGACTGCGCCAACCCCTGCGGCAAGAAGGGCAAGCGCTTCCTCTCGGTCGACAGCCACATCACCATGATGGCGGCGGCGCAAAGCTTCATCTCGGGCGCGATCTCGAAGACGATCAACATGCCCAACGATGCGACCATCGAGGATTGCCAGAAGGCCTATGAACTCAGCTGGTCGCTGGGGGTCAAGGCGAACGCGCTTTACCGTGACGGTTCGAAACTGTCGCAGCCTCTGGCGGCCGCGCTGGTCGAGGATGACGACGAGGCGGCGGAAGTGCTGGAAAGCGGCTCGCAGCACGAAAAGGCACAGGTCCTGGCCGAGAAGATCGTCGAAAAGGTCGTGATCAAGGAAGTGGCCCGTGCCGGCCGCACCAAGATGCCCGAACGTCGCAAAGGTTATACGCAAAAGGCGATCGTCGGTGGGCACAAGGTCTACCTGCGGACCGGCGAATACGAGGACGGCAACCTTGGCGAGATCTTCATCGACATGCACAAGGAAGGCGCCGGCTTCCGTGCAATGATGAACAACTTCGCCATCGCCGTGTCGGTCGGCCTGCAATATGGCGTGCCGCTGGAGGAATTCGTCGACGCCTTCACCTTCACCAAGTTCGAACCGGCGGGCATGGTACAGGGCAACGACTCGATCAAGAACGCCACGTCGATCCTTGATTACATCTTCCGCGAACTGGCCGTGTCCTACCTGGACCGTACTGACCTGGCCCATGTCAAACCCGAGGGCGCCAGCTTTGACGACCTTGGCCGGGGCGAGGAAGAGGGCGTGTCGAACGTCCAGGAACTGTCGGAAACCGCCGCCAGCCGCAGCCTGGAAGTGCTGAAGCAGATCAGCTCGACCGGCTACCTTCGCAAGCGTCTGCCGCAGGAACTGGTGGTGCTGCAGGGTGGCCAGGCGACTGTCGCGCTGGAAGCTGGGACAGACCCCGATCAAGTGCTGCGGACCCTGGTGCCCGCCACCGCGGCGGGACCGAAGTCCGGCGGCTCTGCCTCTTCGGCGATGGCCATGACGGCGGTCACCAAGGCCAAGATGCAGGGCTACGAGGGCGAAGCCTGCGGCGAGTGCGGCAACTACACGCTGGTGCGCAACGGCACCTGCATGAAGTGCAACACCTGCGGCGCGACCTCGGGCTGCAGCTGAGGAGCGAGAGAATGGCGTCCTTCCGGATGGACTGCGTGCTTGAATGGGATGGCATACTCAGCGATCCCATGACCCTCACGGTCAACGTGATCCCGGATGGTCCGGATCACCGCGGCGCCGGGTCCTTTGCAATGCCCACGCGCTTCATCGGGACGGCAATGCGCAGCGAGGCGCCCCTGAGGGCCGTCGCGCATGACGGCAGCGGGTTCGACCTGACGGTCCACCGCTTCGACATGACCACGGGCATTGCCTATTTCCGGACGCTTGGCGCCCTGCCGGTCGAGGACCGGCGGAGCGCCTGAAGAGACACCCCTGGGGGGGTGATGCGGGGACACGTTGCCAGTGACCCCGCGTGGTTAGGGTGGTCCGGGAGTCCCGTCCCGCCATCCGTTCCAGGGGCCGGTGCGCTGGCCCCAGACGCTGACAAGGCCGCAGGCAGAAAAGACACGGGCGGTGAATCAGATGAGCCTTGTACGCGAAACTCGGGGCGTCCTTTCCCCAAAGGGACGCCCCCTTTCTTTTCCCTGACATCGGCGCGGGCAGGTTCCCGCCAACGACCCCCGGAGAGCGTCTTCGGCGGTGTCATGCCGGAATGCGCGTGCCCTGTATGCGGGGTCCCGCGTGCGGCTTGGCGCCGGCCAAGGTCCGCTTGCGCGAAGCAGCATTTCCGGCAGTTTGCCGCGTGTTTTCAAGCGGCTGGCCGCAAGACCTCGAAGCGGGGAAAAACTCGTCCCATGTTTGGCTCACTTCCAACCAACCACTCATGGAGGAAAGACTATGAAAACGCAGATCCTGACCGGCGCCGCACTGGCCCTGTTCACCCTTCCCGCCTTTGCGCAGGACATGGAGGGCGACGTGGCGCTCGACACCGACGGTGACGGCATGGTGTCGCTGGAAGAGGTGCAGGTCATGTACCCGGACGTCTCGCAGGACGACTATGCCCAGGCGGATGCCGATGGCGACGGCCTGCTGAGCGCCGAAGAGCTGGACACGGCCCGCGCCGACGGGTTGATCCCGGCAAACGACGCCTGATCGGCTTGGACCATGCCCCTGTCCCCGGGGCATGACATCGGCGCGCGGCGGCCTCTGGTCGCCGCGCGTTTTTCTTTGCAGATCAGCGGGTCAGGAGGTCAGCGGAATTCGATCCGGCAGTTCACCAGTTCGCCAAAGATCGTCCGCTGGCAGACCCGGACGCGCTGTCCCTCTGGTTCCGGCGCGGGCGCATCGGCCGAGGCCGGCGGGTTGAAGACCGGGGCAGGGGCGTTGCGCAGCCGTTCCTGTTCTTCTTCCTCGCGCCGTTGTTCCTCGGCAAAGACGCCGTAGAGCGAGGCGCTCTGCCGGTTCAGCATGTCCAGTTGCGTACGATCCAGGAACCCGGTCGGCTCCAGCCCGTTGCTGCGCTGCCATTCGCGCATCGCGTCACGGGTTCCGGGGCCAAAGATCCCGTCGGCGCCGCGGGTGTCAAACCCCAAGAGCGTGAGGCGGTTCTGTATTTCCTGCCGGTCGTCGAACAGCAGGCCAAGCGCGGCTTCTGTGCCCAGCGTGGTGGCCGGCAGGTCGCGAACGGGTGACACGATGATCGAAGAACTGGCATCCGGCGCGGTCATCTTGCGCGCCTCGGCCAGGGTCTGGTTCTCTGGAATCAGCTTCCAGAAATCGCGAAAAGGCACGCCGGTCCAGTCTTGCGGCAGAAGGGCCTTGTGCACCTGAAAGAGCGTCGGATTGCCGCCCGAGGTCCAGTCCGGACTGGTGCGCAGACGCAGCGCGGCGGCAGTCTGTCCTTCGGCGGGCGGGGAAGTGTTCAGTTCCACCTGGCAACCAAGCCAGGACGGAACGCCGTCGATGATCGCCTCGACGATGTATGTGGCCTTGCGATGCGCCGTCGCACCCTGTTCGCGCAGAACACGGTGATCGTAGACGGACCGCCCCGGGCTGGTGTGATCCGGGTCGAAATCCCGGTTGGACTGGATGCAGGAGCGCGTCACCATCGTGTCGCTCAGGCTGCTGGGGGCCTCGAATCCTTCGAGTTGCAGACCAAGGGCGCGGGCCTCGTCCACGCGGTCGACTGCCAATTGTTCGTTGCTGGTCAGGGCAAGGATCTGGGCGGCAAGATCGGTGGGAATGTCGAGCGTGTCGAGCCGCGCGGTGAATGCGCTCGCTGCCTGCATTGCGGCGCCATAGACCTCGGCCACCTGATCGGGGGTATAGGTCTGCTGTGCGATGGGCAGGTGCAGGCCCCCAAATGCCACATTTGCGTTCAGATGCATCCGTTTGTTCGGCACCGGCCCGGCGTCGCGCGTCAGGCGGCTGCCACCCAGCAGGACAAGCGCACAGGCGTTCAGGCATTCCGCACCGTCATCGACAGCGGTGGGGATACCGCGTTCTTGCAGGAAATCCGCGATCCTGAGGCTCTCACCAAAGGAACCGCCGGGGCTGTCCAGGCAGAGCGGTCGGTCCCCATTGGCAAAAGCGCGCATGTCAAGTGACTGGATTCGCCCAAGATCGCCGGGTTGGATCGTGCCTGTCAGCGTCGCCGCACAGTCGAAATGCGCGCCGGGCGCGGTTGTGATCTCGCCCGCCTGGCCGGTCTGCGGCGCAAGCGAGGCGGAGGCAAGAAGCGCGGGCAGGAGGAAACGGGAAAGAAGAGCAGATTTCATGAGGGACTCCGGGGCCTGTCGCGTGGCAGCAACCCAAGTCATAGCCCCTTGGGGCGGATTCTTCCAAGCCAACGATGGGTTTGGCAGGTGACGGTGCAGCAGCGGTGCAACCCTTTTTCCACCGGGGCTGAAGGCCGGGGGCGTTTCAGGGTGCAGGCGATGGGTGAGGAGGTGCAGGTAACCTGTTGAAAAAGCGCGTCTTCACACGCTCCTTGAGCCATGATCAGGAACGGGCCACGTAGCGGTCGCGGCGGTGGTTGATCGTCACCATCAGGTTCAGGATCACCGCGCCCGTCAGCGACACTGCCACGGTCATCCAGTCGAAGATCGCCAGCGCCAGGGCAAAGACACAGAGGTCAAATCCCAACTGTACGTTTCCTGCGGGAATGCCGCGCGTATCCTGCAACCACAGTGCCACGATTCCCACGCCGCCCAGCGTTGCACCGTGCCGGAACAGCACGATCAGGCCCAACCCGGCCAGCAGGCCAAAGAGCACGGCGCTGACCAACGGATGAACTGGCTCCAGCCGCAGGACCGTGGGCAGATACTCGGTCTGCAGCGACAAGAGACCGACGGCGGCAAAGGTGCGCAGGGTAAAGCGCCACCCCATCTGCCGGACGGCAAGAATGTAGAAAGGCAGGTTCAGAACGAAGAAAACCGCCCCAAAGGACCATCCCGCCGCATAGCTGACGATCAGCGAAAGGCCCGCGATCTGTCCGGTGATCAGCGCGCTGGATGTCAGGAACATGATCGCCAGCGCCATCATGCAGGTGCCAACGATCAAGCCCAGGGCATCTTCCCAGAGGCTGTGACGGTCGGCAGGGGGCTGAGACAGAATGGTCATGCAGGTCCGATGCCCGTCGGCATCGCCTTTGGCAAGTCAAACGGGCGCAGATATTTCTGCGCCCGCACCACTTGCCCGTGAAACGGGCATCAACCGGCCAGAGCCTTGTTGAGGTTCTCGTCGATCTTTTCGAGAAAGCCCATCGTGGTCAGCCAGCCCTGGTCTGGGCCGACAAGCAGCGCCAGGTCCTTGGTCATGTGGCCGGCTTCGACGGTCTCGACGATGACGCGTTCCAGCGTTTCGGCAAAGGCCCGCAGGGCGACGTTCTGATCCAGCTTGGCGCGGTGCTTCAGACCGCCGGTCCAAGCATAGATCGAGGCGATAGAATTGGTCGAGGTCGACTGTCCGGCCTGGTGCTGACGGTAGTGACGAGTGACGGTGCCATGTGCCGCCTCGGCCTCGACGATCTTGCCGTCGGGTGTCATCAACTGGCTGGTCATCATGCCAAGGCTGCCGAACCCCTGGGCCACGGTATCGGATTGGACATCCCCATCGTAGTTCTTGCAGGCCCAAACAAATTTCCCGTTCCATTTCAGGGCACAGGCGACCATGTCGTCGATCAGGCGATGTTCGTACCAGATACCGGCCTCTTTGAACTTCTCCTCGAACTCGGCCTCGTAGACCTCTTGGAAGAGATCCTTGAAACGGCCGTCATAGGCCTTGAGGATGGTGTTCTTGGTCGACAGGTAGACTGGCCAGCCAAGGTTCAGACCATAGTTCAGCGAGGCGCGCGCAAAGTCGCGGATCGAGGCGTCCTGATTGTACATGCCCATGTAGACGCCCGCATCCGGCGCGTCATAGACCTCGCGCTCGATCACCTCGCCGTCGGCGCCTTCCCATTTCATCGTCAGCTTGCCGGCGCCGGGGAAATGGAAATCCGTGGCCTTGTACTGATCGCCGAATGCATGGCGTCCGACGACGATCGGAGAGGTCCAGCCGGGCACGAGGCGCGGCACGTTGCGGCAAATGATCGGCTGGCGGAACACCACACCGCCCAGGATGTTTCGGATCGTCCCGTTGGGCGATTTCCACATCTTTTTCAGGCCGAATTCCTCGACGCGCTGTTCGTCCGGGGTGATCGTGGCGCATTTGACAGCCACGCCGACCTCTTTGGTCTTTTCGGCGGCGTCGATGGTGATCTGGTCCTCGGTCCGATCGCGTTCTTCGATCCCCAGATCGTAGTACAGCAGGTCGAGGTCCAGGTAGGGCAGGATCAGCTTTTGCTTGATGAAGTCCCACATGATGCGGGTCATCTCATCCCCGTCCATCTCGACGATCGGGTTGTCGACCTTGATCTTCGTCATCCTACGATTCCCATGTTGGCTGGCGGCAGTTCCCTGCCTCTCTAGCCGATCACTGCCCGGGGGACCAATGGCGGTAGGGGGCGGAAACGGGAATTCGTCTTGTGAGCCTGTGACGAAACAGGATCGCCGCCCAATCGGGCGGCGATGTCTGGATGCGGCGGCTTACTCGGCCGGTTGTTGCATCTCTTCGCGGCTGGCCATTCGGGCCATGATCCAGAGCGCACCGACCAGAAAAACCAGGATCCCGGCGACCACGGGCAGCGGTGTCCCGTCAAAGGCAAGACCGACCGGCACCGCAAGGATGACCGCCCCGACCGTGCCAAGCGCCCCCATGACCGAGGCGGCCAGCCCCGCGATATGGCCCATCGGCTCCATCCCCAGGGCATTGAGATTGCCCATCGTCAGGCCGATCATGAAGAAGATCGAGGTCTGCCAGATCACGAAACAGGCAAACAGCGCGGTTCCCTCGATGCCGGCAAGCAGGACCAAGGTCATCGATGCGCTCAGAATGACCTCGACCGTCAGGACGATCGTCACCATCCTGCGCATGCCGATCTTCATCACGAGAGCCGCGTTCAACAGGCTGGCCGAGGCTGAAAGGATGGCGATCCCGCCGAACCACAGGGGAAAACTGCCCGCGCGGTCAAAGAAGGTGTCATAGATCGGCTGGATGTTCGAGATCATCACCACCAGCGCGCCAAAGCACAGCATCTGGGCGATCATGGATTGCCGGACGACCTGATGTGACACCATTTCGCGCAGCGCCTCGTTCAGTGCGCCAAAGCGGAAAGGGCGCCGGTCTTCGACGGCCAGGGTCTCTGGCAGGCGCAGCGCCAACCAGCCGCTGGACAGCGTCGCGAAGATCGCAAAGGCCCAGAACACCGATTGCCAACCGCCAAACCAGATCAGTCCGGCCCCCAGCGTCGGGGCAAGCGCCGGAACGATGGTGAAGATCACCATGACAAAGGACATGATCCGCGCCATTGCCCGCCCGGAATAAAGGTCACGCACGATGGCCAGCGCCACGACACGGGGCCCGGCGGCGCCAAGCCCCTGCATGAAGCGTGCGAACAGCAGCATTTCCAGGCTCTGCGCCAGCAGCGCGCCGAGGGCGGACAGGATATACAGGGCGGCGGTGCCCAGCACCACGGCCTTGCGTCCAAACGCATCCGACAACGGACCGGTAAAGAAGGTGCCCATTCCCATGCCCAGCATGAAGATCGTGACGATAAGCGGCACCCGATTCGGATCGTTAGGCGAGAATTGCGCCGTCAGCTCGGGGAATGCGGGCAGCATGGCGTCGATGGAAAAGGCAATGCTGGCAAAAAGCATCGCAACAATGGCGATGAACTCGCCTCTACTGGGAAGACTTGACATGGAAACCTCGGGACTCGGGAAAAAGGGCCAATCCGCCCTTCCTCGAAATCCCAGCTATATCCGAACATTCCGCGATTGAAAGGCCAAGTTCGGTGATCTGACGCACAGACCGAAGGCCGTTCGTGCACTCGGAGCGGGAAACTATTGCTCTCTTGACGCCTTTTCGATGCTTTCGGGCGAGTCATCCCTGTTGGCGGCATCCGTGTCGCTGCCCAGGCGCGCGATGAGCCATTCGGTATGTTCCTCACGCTTGCGCATGGCAAAGACCCCGAATTGCTGGATCGCCACGGCGAAGATGCCCAACCCCAGCAGGATGAAGACCGTCGTGCCGATCTTGCCCGCAGGTGTCTGCGGCACCAGTTCACCGTAACCCACGGTCGACAGGGTCACGACAGAAAAGAAATAGGAGTCCAGCCAGGACCACCCCTCGACCAGGCGGAAAAAGACCGTGCCGGCGGCGATGATCGCCGCCAGCGTCAGCGCAAGCGTCAGAAAGCGCAGCCGCGTCATGCTTCCGGATCGACGCCGGTGCGCAATTCTTCGATGACCCGGTTCCACAGCTCCGGCGGCTGGGCACCCGGGACCGCGTGCTGCCCCGCGACGATGAAGGTCGGGACCGAGTTGATGCCCATGCCGCGCGCCGCCGCATCGCGTTCCACGATCTCGCGCCGGTCTTCGTCCGAGGCCAGCAGACGCAGCACCAGGCTGGCATCCATGCCGAGGCTGTCGGCCACATCGGCCAGCACCTCTGCCTCGCCGATGTCACGCCCCTCGACGAAATACGCTCGGAACAGCGCCGAGACGATGGGTGTCTGCCGCCCCTCGATCCCTGCCCAGTGGATCAAACGGTGGGCGTCGACGGTGTTCGGTGTCTTTTCGATCCGGTCCAGGTGCATGGTCAAACCGGCATTGGCCGCGTGCTCCTCGACCGGCAGATAGGCCTGCACCGCGCCCTCCCGACCACCGAACTTGCCTTCGAGATAGGCGCGCCGGTCCATGCCGGCGGCGGGCATCTCCGGGTTCAGCATGAAGGGCAGCCAGCGGACCTGGAACGGATGGTCCGGGTTCGCCTCCAGTGCGCGGTCAAGGTAGGCCTTGCCGATGTAGCACCAGGGGCAGATCGGGTCGGAGAAGATGTCGAGCTGGATCATGATAGCCTCCCTGAGCTACTGATTACACGGCTTGTCCGGCCAGGGCGATTGCCCTTAACCGTCCAGCACGTGATCCTTGAGCGCCTTGCGTTGCAGTTTCCCGTTCGGATTGCGTGGCAGCGTGTCTATGCGGATGAAGGCGCGCGGGCACTTGTAGCGGGCCAACCGTTCAGCGGCTGCGGCTTTCAGGGCCCCTTCGTCCAATTCCGCATCGGCTGTATAGAAAGCGGCAACGATGCGCACGTCCTCCTTGACCGCGATATCCGTCACCGCCAGTTCGGTGACCCCTGGAAGATCCGCAAGCGCCGCCTCCACCTCCAGCGGCGAGACGCGGTAGCCGCCCGCATTCATCATGTCGTCGTCACGGCCAAGATAGGTGATGTTTCCCTCGGAATCCATCGCGCCCCGGTCGCCGGTCAGATACCAGTCGCCGCGAAATTTCTCGGCCGTTGCCTCGGGCGCGCCGACATAGCGCAGCATCAGGCCGGGGTCATGACGGTCGATGGCGATCGTGCCTTCGGTCCCCAGGGGGACTGGCGCGGCGTCCTCGCCCAGGATCGCGACGCGGCGGCCCGGTTGTGGCCGGCCCAGCGTGCCGGGCAGGGCAGGCCGACCGGGGGCCGATGAGATGAAAGTGGAGCACTCCGACATGCCGTAGGCCTCGTAGATTTCCGTTCCCGTGGCCTCGCGCCAGCGGTCCCTCAACGCCTCGGACAGTTTTTCGCCTGCGGCCAGCGTATGGCGCAAGGCGGGCATCTCGGGCACCGGGAATTTCAGCACCTGTCGAAAGACACCCGGCGCGGCGGCAAAGATCGTCGCCTCGAACCGTTTCATCAAGAGCGCCAGTTGCGCCGGATCGGTGCCTGCCGCCGGGATCAGCGCCGTGGCGCCCAGTGTCCAAGGATCCATCAACCCGGTGCCAAGTGTATAGGTCCAGTTGAAGGCGCCGGCATGCAGCAGGCGGTCTTCGGCGCGCAGGCCATACCAACCCTCCATCATCATCTGCCGCGCCCAGATGGCGCGGTGGGCATGACCCACCGCACGGGGCGTGCCGGACGTACCCGAAGTGTAAATGATATAGGCCAGCCGGTCCGGATTCCCCATCTGGTAGTCCGCCGGCGGCAGATCGTGCCAGGACTCGTAGTCGCCAGGTCCGAAGACCGGAAGATCGGTCTCCGGGCAGGGGATGTTTTCGGCACGAAGAATGGCCTTTGGCGCAAGATGCTCGATGATCCGGGTCACTTCCGGCGCGGTCAGCTGTGACGATGTCGGCACCGGCACCACGCCGGCCGCGATCGCGCCAAGGTAGGCGATCGGGAAGTCCACCGTGTTCCCCAACCGCATCAACAGGATGTCCCCCGGTTCCAGCCCCGCCCGCAAGAGGCCGGTCGCCGTCCCACGCACTGCCGCAATCAGTTTTCCATAGGACCAACGCTGAGCGCCCGAGGGTTTGACCACCGACAGGGCGATCTTGTCGGGGGTGGCGGCCCCTGCCGTCAACACATGCTTAGCCAGGTTGAACGGAGCGGGGCAGGGGTCAAAGCGCCCCTCGTCGAAAAGCGAGGCATCCAGGGTCATGCCCATCGCCTAGACCGCGGCGCGGGGACCTGCAAGAGGGGCGCTTGCACAAGGAGGGGGCGCGGCCTATAGCAAGAGCCCATGTCGCGTGATCCAAAGACCCTCATCAGCATCGCCCGTGACAGCGGCGAGACACCCCAGGCCGAACCGCTCGATCTGGGTCAGCGCGTGCGCGATCTGCGCAAGGAACGCAACTGGACGCTGGAACAGGCAGCGCGACAGGCCGGCCTCGCACGATCCACCTTGTCCAAGATCGAGAACGGGCAGATGTCGCCCACCTATGACGCGCTCAAGAAACTGGCGGTCGGGCTTGAGATCACTGTGCCTCAGCTATTCACGCCGCCACAGCAGGACAAGGTCAATGGCCGCATGGTCGTGACCCGCTCGGGCGAGGGCCAGCGCCACGCGACAGCCACCTACGAACACGACCTGCTGGCCGAGACCCTGACCCGGAAAAAGATGCTGCCTTACCGTGCCCGTGTGCGTGCGCGGCGGATGGAGGAGTTCGACGGTTGGGTGCGTCACGACGGCGAGGAATTTCTCTTTGTCCTCACCGGGGTCATCACGCTCTACACCGAGTTCTATGAACCCATCGAGATGAAGCGCGGCGACAGCGCCTACTACGACGCCACGATGGGGCACAACGTCGTTTCGGTCTCACCAGAGGATGCGACGATCCTCTGGGTGACGTCGCTGGCCTGATCTGCCTCAACGGCTTTCGAGTTCGCTCGCCCGCCGTGCCAGCGCTTCGCGGTCCATGAATTCCTCCAGGGCATCATGTGCCTCGTGCAGGGTCAGTTCGTGCATGTCCGCGATATGATGGGTCAGCTCCCGGCGATCCCGGGGCGCCCTGGACAGGCTGTTCCGGTCGATCGCGGGAAAACGGCGTTTGAGTTTGCCGAACATGCTATCCCAGTTGGCTGAAAGCTCGTGCCAGTCCATCTTGGTCACTCCTTCGTGTCCGCCAAATATCAAATGTATCTTTTTCGTGACGTGGCGATAGTGGTCAGGCTGCCGCAGGCCCTACGACTTTAGCATGGGATCGTTGTCGCGGGGGGCCAAGAAAAAGGCCCGCACCACGCGGCGCGGGCCTTTGTCGGGTCAGGCAAGGTGCCTCAGCGTTCCGGCAGCAATCCCCGGGGCGAGAAGCGCAGCACCAACAGCAAGATCACTCCCATCGTCAGCAGACGCATGTGTTGCACGCTGTCGAGAAGGTGCGCCTTGAGGCCCGAGTCGTCCGGCAGCGCGCCGGTGATCCAGGTCATGAAGCCGGGGCCAAGTACCTCGACCTGAACCCAGAGGAACCAGATCAGGAATCCGCCCAGGACCGCGCCCAGGTTGTTGCCCGAACCGCCGACGATCACCATCACCCAGATCAGGAAGGTATAGCGCAGCGGCTGATAAGACGTCGGGATCAACTGACCGTCCAGCGTGGTCATCATCGCGCCGGCGATGCCGCAGATCGCCGAGCCAAGGATGAAGACCTGCAGATGGCGGAAGGTGACGTCCTTGCCCATCGCGCGGGCCGAGGTTTCGTTGTCGCGGATCGCGCGCATCATCCGGCCCCAGGGTGAGTTCAGCGCAAGTTGCGCCAGCACGAGAAGGATGATCAGCACCGCGGCGAACATCAGCCCGTAGCCGATCTTGATGTAGAGCGTCGAGGCGGCGGTCGGGTCAAAGCCAAGGTTCGCGGCCCGTTCGACGAAGCCGGGATCGTTCTGCAGGTCGATGGCATCGGGCACCGGGCGCGGCAGGCCGGTGACGTTCTTGACGCCGCGGGTCAGCCATTCCTCGTTCTTCATGATGGCAATGATGATCTCGGAGATCCCCAGCGTCGCGATGGCCAGGTAGTCCGAACGCAGGCCGAGGGCCGTCTTGCCGATGATCCAGGCCGCGCCTGCCGCCAGCAGCCCGCCGACCATCCAGCCGATCACCACCGGCAGGCCAAGGCCGCCAAGGAAACCGGTGCCTGCCGGGTTGACCGCCTCGATGGCGTCGACGCCTGGGTCCCGCACCATGCGGTAGATCACGAAACCCGCGATCAGGATGGCGGCGGTCAGCCAGCGGTTCTTGGTCTTTTTCCAGGCGAGGACCGTGGCGACGATGGTGGCGGCCCCAAGGACCAGAGCAAGGATCGCGCGGGCGCCGCCTGCGGCCCATGCCTCTGCCACCGGATCCACGGAGGCTAGCACGACGGCCATGCCGCCAAGCGCGACAAAGCCCATGACACCGACGTTGAACAGCCCGGCGATGCCCCATTGCAGGTTCACCCCAAGCGACATGATGGCGCTGACCAGCCCCATGTTCAGGATCACGAGGGCAAGGTCCCAACCTTGCAGAAGGCCCGTGCCGATGATCAGCAGCGCGACGAGCGCGAACAGCGCATATGTGCGGATCGACTGGCTCATACCGATTTCCCCTTGAACAGGCCCGTGGGCTTGAAGAGCAGCACCACCACGAGGATCATGAAGCTGACCGCGAACTTGTACTCCGTGGCCATGAGTTGGACGAGCCCGGAGGGCTCCAGCGCCTCGGGCATCAGGTAGACCAGCACCTTTTTCCAGGCATATGTGATCGCCACCTCGGAAAAGGCGATGACGAAACCGCCGGCAATGGCGCCCAGCGGGCTGCCCAGACCGCCGACGATGGCCGAGGCAAAGATCGGCAGCAGAAGCTGGAAGTAGGTGAAGGGCTTGTATGACTTGTCGAGCCCGTAAAGCGTGCCCGCCACGGTGATCAGTGCCGCCACGATCAGCCATGTCACCATGACGACACGTTCCGGGTTGATCCCCGACAACAGCGCCAGGTCCTCGTTGTCGGAATAGGCGCGCATGGATTTGCCGGTGCGCGTGCGGTTCAGGAACCAGAACAGCAGCGCCACGACGATGATGGCCGTCACCACGGTCAGACCCTGCGTGGTCTTGATGCCCAGACCTTCGTCGAGCCCGGTCATCTGCTTGAATTCGCGGGCATTGATGATGAACCGTTCACCATCGGCAAAACGCTGGTCGTCGGCGCCCAGGATAAATCGGGTCAGCCCGTTGTAGATGAACATCACGCCGATCGAGACGATCACGAAGACCACGGGTTTCGCCTTTTGCCCCCGGTAGAACCGATAAATGCCCCGGTCGGTGATCAGTACCAGCGCGGCGGTGCCCGCGATGCCGAAAGGGATCGCCAAGAGCGCGGTCGGCAGTGGGCCGAGGCTGATGCCCCAGGACTGGAAAAGCCAGGTGAACAGGATCACCACCATCGTGCCGAAGGCCATCGTGTCGCCGTGCGCGAAATTCGAAAACCGCAGGATGCCATAGATCAGCGTGACCCCCAGCGCGCCAAGCGCCAGCTGGCTGCCATAGGCCATCGCCGGGATGATCACGAAGTTGGATAGCGCCACGATGGCGTTGAGAAAATCCATCAGTCGTTGCCCTCGTTGGTCGGCCGCGCGGTTGGCCCGGCGGCTCTTGTCATGGTCTTGATGGGATTGCGAGCGGTCACTCGGTCACCACGCATTCGCCGTGATAGGTGACGACGGTCAGCGGATCGGCGAACTGCACGCTCAGCTTGGCCAGTCCTTCGGGCGTTTGGCTGAGCAGGTAGCTGCCGTAGCCATCGTGCGCAAAGATCACCAGCACGTCGTTCACCACCTGGGCCGTGCCCATCGCCGGGCCCGTGCCCAGGACCAGTTCGGCCTCGCCAGGCATTTGCTTGGGCAGGTCGACGTCATGTCCGAACTGCGCAAAGGTGCAGGCCTCTTCGTCGAAACATTCCACGGTGTAGTTGCAGGACATTAGGGAGGCGCCCGGGGTTTCGATGATATCGGCCAGGGACGCGCCCGCGCATCCTGCCAGCGCGAGGGCCAGTACCAGTTTCTGCATTACCCGATCTCCTTGCATTGCCCCTGCCAGGGGCGTTCCCCGTGATCGCTCATGCGGGCCGTGCCGTCCGGCGCCACCGTCATCAACGCGCCCCGCGTCGCGGCCCAGAACCCGTGAGAGCCGTCCTGGCCCAGGATTGCCTCGGCCTCGAACTCAGCTTCTCCCATGCGGACGCGGCTGACGCGCCGGCGCGGAGGATCGGCCGGATCGACAGGCGGCGCGAAACTCGCCGGGTCGAGGTCGAACCGCAGCTTCATGCGGGTGCTGTCCCGGCTGAGAGTGCAGTCGAAGGTATCCACCGCAGCGTGGGCGGGTGCGTGGACCGCAGGCAGGGCGAGGGACCACAAGGCCGCCTGGGTGAGGGGCCGCATCGCCTCAGCCCCCCAGAAAGCTCTTGCGCACCTCGGGATCGGCCAGCAGTTCCTTGCCTGTCCCGGTATAGGCGTTGCGCCCCTGCACGAGGACATAGCCCTTGTCGGCGATCTCCAGTGCCTGGCGTGCGTTCTGCTCCACCATGAGGATCGAAATGCCGGTGCGGGCCACCTCGATGATCCGGTCGAACAGTTCGTCCATCACGATGGGCGAGACACCGGCGGTGGGTTCGTCCAGCATCAGCACCTTGGGTTGGGTCATCAGAGCACGGCCCACGGCCACTTGCTGACGCTGACCGCCCGACAGTTCGCCCGCCGGCTGGCGGCGCTTTTCCTTGAGGATGGGAAACAGTTCGTAGACCTGTTCCATCGTGCTGGTGAAATCATCCAGACGGATGAAGGCGCCCATCTCCAGGTTTTCCTCGACGGTCATCGAGGTGAAGATGTTGGAGGTCTGAGGCACAAACCCCATGCCCTGCGCCACACGGTCCTGCGGGGTCAACTGGGTGATGTCGTGCCCGTCCAGCCGAACCGCGCCCGAACGCACGTCCAGCATGCCGAAAACGGCCTTCATCGCGGTCGATTTGCCCGCGCCGTTGGGGCCGACGATGACCGCGATCTCGCCCTTGTCCACGGCAATGGTGCAATCGTGCAGGATATCGGGGCCCTTGCCATAGCCGCCGGTCATCGTGTCGCCGATAAGGTATGGCCCGCCGGGCGCTTCCGTCATGGGCCCCGAACGCTTGGTCGAGTCGATCTCGCTGGGTTTGCCGGGCCGGGTGATCGAGGCGTCCTTGTTGCCGCGGTCGTTCTGGTATGGGTTGTCGCTCATACGGTTGCCACCTGGTCCTTGTTCTTGAGCCCGGTGCCCAGATAGGCCTCGATCACATGCTCGTTGGCCTTGATCTCGTCCAGCGTGCCCTCGGCCAGCTTCTTGCCTTCGGCCATGACGATGACCGGGTCGCAGATGCGTCCGATGAAATCCATGTCGTGCTCGATCACGCAGAAGGTGTAATCTCGCTCCTTGTTGAGCCGAACGATGGTGTCCGCGATTGTGTTCAGGAGGGTCCGGTTCACCCCGGCGCCAACCTCGTCGAGGAAGACGATCTTGGCGTCGACCATCATGGTTCGGCCAAGTTCCAGCAGCTTTTTCTGGCCACCGGAGACCGCGCCTGCCGGGTGATCGGCGAGGTGCGAGATGGTCAGGAAGTCGAGCACCTCGTCGGCCTTCGCCCGCAGGGCGCGTTCCTCGTCGGCGATGCGTTTGCGCCCGAACCAGGTGTTCCACAACGTCTCGCCCGATTGTCCGCCCGGCACCATCATCAGGTTCTCGCGGCAGGTCATCGAGTGGAATTCATGTGCGATCTGGAAGGTGCGCAGCAAGCCCTTGTGGAACAGTTCGTGCGGCGGCAGGCCGGTGATGTCCTCACCGTCCATCGTGACGGTGCCGCTGGTCGGCGGCAGGGCGCCCGCGATCACGTTGAAGAGCGTCGTCTTGCCCGCGCCGTTCGGTCCCACAAGCCCGGTGATCGATCCCGTGGCAATCTCGAGCGAGGCACCGTCAACGGCCCGGAACGCACCGAAATGCCGGTGCAGGTTGTCCACCTTTATCAATTGGATAGCCCCCGAAAGGCGGTGCCGCGAACGGCACCCCCGTAAAGCAGGAAGAGCAGCTGGGACTGGCCCAGCTGCTCTTTTGCATGGTGTCGGTTACTTGAACTCGACGGTTTCCGCGGCACCACCGGTGATGGTGTAATGGCGGTAGGTCCCGGCGGCTTCACCCGGGCCGATCAGTTCGACACCCGAGGCGCCGACATAGTCGACCTCGCCACCTTCGGCGAGGATCTCCAGCGCCTTGGCCAGTTCACCCGGCAGGATCGGCTCGCCCGGGGCGTTGGCCACGTCCAGCAGGTTGGCTGCGATGGCGTCGGAGGTGGCGGCGCCGCCCTTCATCATCGCCAGCGCCATCAGCGCCGCGGCGTCATAGGACTCGCGGGTGAAGGAACTGGTTGGGTCGACACCGGCAGCTGCGGTGATCGTCTCGAAGGCTTCTGCGCCCGCGCCGGTCGCCCAGGGCACGGTACCGTAGGAGCCTTCCAGTGCGTCGGATAGCTCCGAGAACAGGTTGGACCCGAACATGCCGTCGGCCATGACATAGGTGTCAAATGCACCGGTGTCGTAGGAAGCCTGGATGATCCCTTTGCCACCCTGGTCGGTGTAGCCGAAGACCATGAGGGCCTCGCCACCGGCCGAGGCCAGCGCGCCGATCTCGGCCGAATAGTCTGCCTTGCCGTCGTCATGCGGCGCGGAAAGCGTCACGGTTCCGTCAAAGGCCGATGCGAAGGCATCTGCCAGGCCCTTGCCGTAGTCGTTGTTGGTGTAGGTCACCGCGACTTCGGTGATGCCCTTTTCAGCAAGGATTTCCGCGATAACGGCGCCCTGGCGTGCGTCCGACGGGGCGGTGCGGAAGAACAGGCCGTTGTCTTCGGCGGTCGAGAGTGCCGGCGAGGTCGCCGAGGGCGAGACCATCGGGATGCCGTTCGGCACGGCCACGTTCGACAGGATCGCGCCGGTCACACCGGAACAGTCGGCGCCCATGATGCCCACGACGCCTTCGGAGACAAGGCGTTCAGCCGCTGCGGTGGCCGCTGCGGCATCGATGCAGGTGGAGTCCGCGCGGGCAGGGGCCAGCATGACACCGTCCAGGAACTTGCCCGAGTCGTTGACTTCGGAAAGCGCCAGTTCGGCTGCATCGGCCATCGCCGGCGTGATGGATTCGATCGGACCAGTGAAACCGAGGATGATACCGATCTTGGCTTCGCTCGCGTGGCTTTCGGCATAGGCGGCCGAAGCGGTCAGAGCGGCAGCCGTCGTGGCCATCAGCAATTTCTTCATTTGATAACTCCCATGTTGGATCTTGATGTCCTGGCGGAAGCCTAAGCATCGTTTTCCGAAAAGAAAAGGCCCCACGCGCCGAACGCCGGGAGGCGGACGCCAAGTCAGTCTGGCTCTGCCGCCCCCCGGAACCAAAAGCCTGTCCGGGGGTTCACGCCTTGGGCAAACGGAGTAGCGCAATGAAACGGAATTCACTGGTGGCAATCCTGGCGGGTGGCGTGATCGGCTTGGGGGGTGTCCTTCCGGCCTCGCCGATCCAGACAGAGGCCGGGCCGATGGAAATCCTTCCCGTGGTCGAGGGGCTGGACATTCCCTGGGCCTTCGATTTTCTGCCGGACGGCACCATCCTCGTCACCGAGCGCGGGGGGCGACTCCTGCGGATCAAAGATGGCAGCTCGACGGTGGTCGATGGGACGCCGGACGTCGTGGACAGCGGTCAGGGTGGCCTCCTGGACGTCATGGTCCCTCGTGATTTCGAGACCAGCCGCGAGGTCTTCTTTACCTACGCGCGCAAGCAGGGTCAGGGCGCCGGAACAGCCGTGTTCAAAGCCCGCCTGTCCGAGGACGGCGCCCGGCTGGAGGAGGGTGAGACGATCTTCGAGATCGCCGAGGGCACGCGCGGCGGACGCCATTTCGGCTCGCGCCTTGTCGAGGCCGAGGACGGGCATCTCTTTGTGACCGTGGGCGATCGGGGCGATGGCCCCAAGGCGCAGGACCTCTCGATGCACAATGGCTCGGTGTTGCGCATTACACGCGACGGGGCCCCGGCGCCGGGCAATCCGTTCGTGGATGCGGAGGGGGCACTGCCCGAGATCTGGTCCTTTGGCCATCGCAACCCGCAGGGCGCGGCCTTGGATGGCTCGGGCCAGCTTTGGGCCGTGGAACATGGGGCCCGCGGCGGCGACGAAGTGAACCGGATCGCGGCCGGTACGAACTATGGCTGGCCGGTGATATCTTACGGCGTCAATTACAATGGCAGCAAGATCGGCGAGGGTACGCAGAAAGAGGGGATGGCGCAGCCGGTCTACTACTGGGATCCGTCTATCGCGCCCTCGGGTATGACCTTTTACGACGGGAACGTGCCGGACTGGTCCGGAAACGCGTTCATCGGATCGTTGAAGTTCGACTACATCTCGCGCTTGTCCGGCGACCCTCTGGCCGAAGTCGAACGGATCGAGAGCGATGAAACCCTGCGGGTCCGTGACGTGGACCAAGGGCCGGACGGTGCGCTTTGGTTCCTCAGCGTCGGAAACGGGGCACTTTACCGGATGGTGCCGTCCTCGGACGGCTGAAGTTCTTCGCGATAGTCCAAGAAGAGACGGCCCCGGATGACCTTCGGGGCTGTTTTTCGTCTGGACGGTGGGTCATTTGACTGACAAAAGTCAGAAAAAATATCGAGGCCTGCATGACCATCGACGCCATCGCCCGCACCCGCCGTTTTCATCGCGCCGTGACCTCCGAGGTCGGGGCGCTTGATTCCTCTTTCCTGGGCCGAGGGCGTCCGCTTGGTCCTGCACGGGTTCTGCATGCAATCGGCAACGGGGTGTCGGACGTGGCAGAGATCCGGGCGCACCTCAAGCTCGATTCCGGCCTGATGAGCCGCCTTCTGCGGGGGCTGGAGGACGAGGGGCTGGTCACGGTCACGGCGTCAGTCAGTGATGCACGCCGTCGACAAGCCCAACTGACCCCTGCCGGGAAGACGGAATTCGCGGCATACGAGGCACTCTCTGACGCGCAGGCGGGGGCGATCCTGTCCCGACATCCCCATCCCGAGGCGCTCTTGCAGGCGATGGATCTTGTCGCCACGGCGTTGGGATTCGATCGGACCGCAATCCAGCGCGTGCCGCCTTCGGACCCGCGCGCGCAGCATTGTCTTGCCACCTACTACGCAGAGCTTGCCGAGCGGTTTTCAGGCGGGTTTGACGTCAACTTATCCGCCGATCCCGAAGCGCGGGACATGGAACCACCGCGCGGCGCCTTCCTGCTGGCGGTTCTGGACGGCCTGGCAATCGGCTGTGCCGGGTTGAAGGGCACGGACAAGGGGTATGCCGAGGTCAAACGTGTCTGGGTCGCGCCTTCGGCGAGGCGCATGGGACTGGCCGGCCTTCTGATGCAGGCCATCGAGGACGAGGCGCGAGGGCTGGGGATCAGGACGCTGCGACTGGACACCAACAGCGCGCTGCCGGAGGCGGTGCGCTTTTACCGAAATTCCGGGTGGAGCGAAATTCCGCGCTTCAATGACGATCCGTATCCGGATGTTTTCTTTGAGAAACAAATGTGAATCAGGTCAGGTCGCGTTCGTAGTAGGCGCTGTCGCACCATTCCCATCCACCGTAGAGAAAGTTCTTTTCCTCGGTTCTCAGGTGGGTGAATCCGAGTTTCTCCAGCAACCGGGCAGAAGCGGCATTGCGCGGGTCGATCTCGGCGGTCAGCTTTGACAGATCCGGCCGTTGCCGGACCAGTTCCGGCAAGAGCACCGAGAGGGCCTCGAAGGCCAGCCCTTTGCCCCAGTGGTCGGGATGCAGGATGTAGCCAAAGTCCGGCGCCTGCCACATGCCCGCCTTGCCGATGCATCGGCCCTGATATTCGATCACCAGGTCAAAGTTGTCGGGACGGTCGTGCATGAGGCCTTGCAGATAGCCCAGCGTTTGCGTGATGTCGTCATGTGCGGGGTGCGCCCAATACCGCATGGCGCGCGGATACGACAGCACGGCGTGCAACGGCTCCAGGTCCGTTGGCCGCGCACGCCGCAACAGCAGGCGCGCGGTCCGGATCACACCGACAGGCGCGAGGACTGGGCGCCGCGTTCCCGGTACGGGGTCGTCTTGTAATGCGCGCGGTAGCATTTCGAGAAATGCGAAGGCGAGGCAAAGCCGCAGGCCAGCGCCACGTTGATCACGCTCATTTCCGTCTGCATCAGCAGGTTCCGGGCCTTCTGCAGGCGCAATTCCATGTAGTAGCGCTTGGGCGAGCGGTTGAGGTAGCGCCGGAACAGCCGTTCAAGCTGGCGCGTGGACATGCCGACTTCCTTGGCCAGCACCGATGGGCTGATTGGTTCCTCGATGTTGCTTTCCATCATCTGGATGACCTGGCTCAGCTTGGGGTGCCGAACGCCGATGCGGGTCGGCACGCTCAGCCGCTGGGTGTCCTGGTCGGTGCGGATCGAGGAATAGATCTGTTGGTCTGCCACTGCCGTGGCCAGTTCTTCGCCGTGGTCATTGGCGATGATCTGCAGGAAAAGGTCGATGGACGACGTGCCGCCCGCCGTGGTGAGCCGGTTGCCGTCGATGGTAAAGACCGACTTGGTCAGCTCCACCTCGTCGAACTCTTCCGCGAAACTGTCCTGGTTCTCCCAGTGAATCGTCGCCCGCTTGCCATCCAGCAGCCCGGCCTTCGCCAGGGTATAGGCAGCGGTGCAAAGCCCTCCGATCACCAGCCCCTTGCGGGCCTCGCGGCGCAACCAGCTGAGAAGGCGTTTCGAGGTCGCCTTCTGCACGTCCGAGCCTCCGCAGATCACGATGGTGTCTTCGCGGTGCAACTCGTCAAGGCCGCCGTCGAGCTGAAAGACCGTATCGGTGGAGCAGCTGGCCGTTTCACCGCCTTCGCTGACGACGCGCCATTCATACAGGTTCTTCTGCGACATGCGGTTGGCAAGGCGCAGGCAATCCAGCGCCGCGGCAAAGGACAGCAGAGTGAAATTGTCGAGGAGGACGAAGACGAAACGGCGAGGCTTGGCCGGAACCGTATCAAGTTCGATGACCTGGCGCTGAGGCGGGGGAAACATGAGATGCCACCTTCTTGATCGTGCTGCGGCAGCCGGACCGCAGATCTGTCGAAGCACATGGGCAGATGTGATCAGCAGCGTCAAGACATGTCGCGAAAAACACGGCTGGTCACGCGAAGTGCCGCAGAGTATACAGCCTCTCCGTTAGCGCTCGAAAACGATCAACCGGAGAAAACAGATGACCGAGTGGCAGAAAACGAACTGGCGTGCCAAGCCGCGGGTTCAGATGCCCGAGTATACGGACGCCGAGGCCCTGCATGCCGTAGAGGCGCAGTTGGCCAAGTATCCGCCGCTGGTCTTTGCCGGTGAGGCGCGCACGCTCAAGAGCCACCTGGCCGCCGCCGGCCGTGGCGAGGCCTTCCTGCTGCAGGGCGGCGATTGCGCCGAGAGCTTTGACCAGTTCTCTGCCGATGCGATCCGCGACACCTTCAAGGTGATGCTGCAGATGGCGATGGTCCTGACCTATGGCGCCAAGGTCCCGGTGGTGAAGGTGGGTCGCATGGCGGGTCAGTTCGCCAAGCCGCGCTCCGCGCCCACCGAGGTCAAGGATGGCGTCGAACTGCCCAGCTACCGCGGCGACATCATCAACGAACTGGACTTCACGCCCGAGGCCCGGATCCCCGATCCGTCTAAGATGCTGCGGGCCTACACCCAGGCGGCCGCCACGCTGAACCTGCTGCGGGCTTTCTCGACCGGCGGTTACGCCGATGTGCACCAGGTGCACCAGTGGACGCTCGGCTTTACCGAGGGTGAGAAGGCCTCCAAGTACCGCGAGATGGCCGGTCGGATTTCCGACACGCTGGACTTCATCAAGGCGGCCGGCGTGACCGGGGCCCAGGCGCACACCCTGTCGATGGTAGAGTTCTACACCTCGCACGAGGCATTGCTGCTGGAATACGAAGAGGCGCTTTGCCGCCGAGATTCGACCTCGGGCAACTGGCTGGCTGGGTCCGGCCACATGATCTGGATCGGCGACCGCACGCGGCAGCCGGATGGCGCGCATGTGGAATTTGCTCGCGGCGTGCTGAACCCCGTGGGACTCAAGTGCGGCCCGACGACCACTGCCGAGGATCTCAAGGTGTTGATGCAACGCCTGAACCCGACGAACGAGGAAGGCAAGCTGACCCTGATCGCGCGTTTCGGTGCAGGCAAGGTCGGCGAGAACCTGCCGCGCCTCATCAAGGCGGTCCAGGAAGAAGGCGCCAACGTGACCTGGGTCTGCGACCCGATGCACGGCAATGTCATCAAGTCGGCCACCGGCTACAAGACGCGGCCCTTCGACTCGATCCTGCGCGAAGTGCGCGAGTTCTTCTCGATTCACGAGGCCGAGGGCACGACCCCGGGCGGTGTGCATTTCGAAATGACCGGTCTCGACGTGACCGAATGCACCGGCGGTGTCCGCGAAGTGACCGAAGAGGACCTGTCGGATCGCTACCACACCGCCTGCGACCCGCGCCTGAACGCCTCGCAGTCGCTGGAACTTGCCTTCCTCGTGGCCGAGGAACTGGTCGCGCGTCGCGAAAAGGCAAAGGAAGCGGCCAGCGCCTGAGAAGGCTGATGGCCCCGCAATGAGGAACGCCCCCGCAGGAAACTGCGGGGGCGTTTTCACTTGGGCCACTTCGTGTTTCGGGGCGTCCCGCGGGCGATGACGGCCCGTCTCAGTCGTTCTTGACTATCAGCTTGAGGTGGCCGCGTTCCGTGATCGGTGCGCGCGTGCTTTCATTCGGTTCGCTGGCCCGGGGGGCAAAACGTGCGGGGTCCTCGCGCAAGCTCGGCTCGATTTCCTTGGGGCGCTGCGCCGGGACGACATCCTTTCCGGTCAGGGCCGGTGTCACCTCGACATGGCGCAGCACGAAGCGACGCGGCGTACGCCCGATCCGGCCGTGGCTGACAAGTGCGCCCAGCGCGCGGGTCTGGTCGCCGAAATCCGAGCGCAGCGGAAGAAGCACCATGTTGGCCTCCATGTCCGGCTTGCCGAACCCGCCTTCGGCGGTGAGGTCGATACGGACGATACAGGGGCCGGCGAAAAGCTCTGCCACCGCCTGGCCAAAACGTTCGCGGTCCGAGGGCGCGATCAGGCTGGACAGGGGCATCCCGGCGATCTGCATGCCCATCAGGTCGTTGAGATGCGTGCCTGCCACGCGGATCTTTGCCATCGTGGGCGCGATACGTTCCATCAGGAATGCGCTTTCCAGCGCGTCCTCCATGCCGCGCGGGTCGATCTGGCTGCGCAGCGGCACGGCATCGCGGGCGCAAAGGCCGTGCCAATAGGCCTCGACCTGCCGCAGTGGCGCCAGCCGCCGCATCTTTTCCCGATCCGTCATTGAAACGACGTCCTCGCCACTTCCGCCTTTGCCCAACATGCCAAATTTCCTGTCGTCCGGTGCAGCATGGCGGGCCCCCTGCCACCAAGCCTGCTTAATCAAGGTTACGAAATCATTACTAGCAGAGGTTCGCCTCAAATTCGTCCTATTTCCAAACCGAAGGTTAACGAACCGGCAGGGTGCTTGCGCCCGGACGCGTCTGCCGATACCCCCTTTGGCAATACGAGGGGAGAGGCGAGATGCGGCAATCCATGACGGGCTTCGCCAGCCAGAATGGCCAGGGTTTTGGCCGCAGCTGGACATGGGAATTGCGCGGGGTCAACGGCAAGGGGCTGGACCTGCGACTGCGCATTCCGGACGGGATCGAAGGGCTGGAGGCCGGCGTTCGGGCACGCTGCGCGGAACGGCTGAAACGCGGGAACGTGCAGATCTCGCTGAAGCTGGCCGCAGAAGAGACCGAGGGCGGGCTGCGCGTCGACGAGGCGCAGTTGGCCGCCGTCCTGGCCGCGATGCAGCGGATCGAAAGCGACGCGATGGACAAGGGGCTGTCACTGGCGCCGTCAACCGCGGCAGAGATCGTGGCCCTGCGCGGCGTGCTGACTGCCGAGGTGCCCGAGGCGGACCCGAAGGCGCTGTGCACCGAGCTGCTGGCGGACTTCGACCTGGCGCTGAACAGCTTTGTCGCCATGCGCCGGTCGGAAGGCAGCGCGCTTGCCCGTATCCTGACCCAGCAATTGGACGAGATCGCGGAACTGGTGGACGAGGCCGAGACAGCCGTGGCCGAACGCCAGCCGCATCAGACCGAGCGCCTGAGAGAACAGTTGCGTCGCGTGACCGAAAATGCCGATGGCGTCGACGAGGCGCGCCTGGCACAGGAACTGGCCCTGATCGCGGTGAAATCCGACATAACCGAGGAAATCGACCGGCTGCGTGCCCATATCGCCGCCGCCCGCGAACTGCTGGAGGTCAAGGGGGCCGTGGGACGCAAGTTCGATTTCCTGATGCAGGAGTTCAACCGCGAGGCCAACACGCTCTGTTCGAAATCCGGCGACACGCAGTTGACGCGCGCGGGCCTGGCGCTGAAGACCGTGATCGACCAGATGCGCGAGCAGGTCCAGAACGTAGAGTGATCCTGACCATGACCCCCGACACGAACCGCCGCGGTTTGCTCATCATCCTCTCCTCGCCCTCGGGGGCGGGGAAATCCACGCTCTCGCGGCGCCTGCTGGACTGGGACCCGTCGTTGCGGTTTTCGGTCTCTGCCACAACGCGCAAGCCGCGCCCCGGCGAGGTGGATGGCGAGCATTACCATTTCATGACCGAGGAAAGCTTCAAGCGGTCGGTCGCCGAGCAGGGCATGCTGGAACACGCGCATGTGTTCGGCAATTTCTACGGCAGCCCCCGCGCACCCGTCGAAGAGGCGATCGGACAGGGCTGCGACGTGCTGTTCGATATCGACTGGCAGGGGGCGCAGCAGATCCGCAACTCTGCGCTTGGCCAGCATACGCTGTCGGTCTTCATCCTGCCGCCGTCGATCGAGGAACTGCACCGCCGGCTGGTCAGCCGGGGACAGGATGCGCCGGATGTGATCGCCAAGCGGATGCAGAAAAGCTGGGACGAGATCAGCCATTGGGATGGCTATGACTTCGTGTTGGTCAACGATGATCTGGACGCCACCTTCGACCGTCTGAAGACAATCGTCACCGCAACCCGCCTGCGGCGCTCGCAACAGCCTGCGCTGGTTGAACACGTCCGCCACCTGCAAACCGAATTCGAGGAACTGTCATGACGCTGTACGCATTGGACGGGATCGCCCCGGAACTGGCCTCGGACGCTTGGGTCGCGCCGGATGCCAACCTGATCGGCAAGGTGGTGATGGAGGCGAAATCCTCGGTCTGGTTCGGCTGCACGCTGCGCGGCGACAACGAGGAAATCCGTGTCGGCGAAGGATCGAACCTGCAGGAGAACACTGTCTGTCACACCGACATGGGGTATCCGCTGGTGATCGGGAAGGGCTGCACCATCGGGCACAAGGTCATGCTGCACGGCTGTACCATCGGGGACAACACGCTGATCGGCATGGGGGCGACGATCCTCAACGGCGCCAAGATCGGGCGGAATTGCCTGATCGGTGCCGGCGCTCTCGTGACCGAAGGCAAGGAAATCCCCGACGGCAGCCTGGTGATGGGGATGCCGGGCAAGGTTGTTCGTCAACTGGACGAGGCAGCCATCGAGGGTCTGAAGAAATCCGCCCTTGGCTACCAGGCCAACGCGGTACGTTTCGCCGCGGGCCTGAAACCGGTCTGAAGAGCGGTCGGCGCAAAGACGGGGTCGATCGGTGTGCGGGGGCCATCCGCACGACGGCCCGTCCGGCGGTCCTGACACGCCTTCGACGCAACGGTCTGTTCCGGCTCGGGACAGCGCGGATGAAATCTGGACTGCATTCTTGTCGCTGCGTCGAACGGAGATGGCTCTCCGGGACTATCGACGACGCCGGGACGATGGGCTAAGCAGCGTCGGCGCAGACAAAAGGAACCACCACACATGAAAAAAACCCTGCAACGTCCGGCCGGTTGGCCCGCATCTCTCTCGACGCCGGTGATTTCTCCGATTGCACCTTCGGTGGTTTATGCATCGACCTCTCCGGATGAACTCGACTCCCAGTACGAGGGCCGCGAAACCGGCTATACCTACGCGCGTGAGGGGCACCCGAATGCGGATATCCTGGCGCAGCGTATCGATGCGCTCGAAGGGGCCAGCGGGGGGCTTGTGGTCGGCTCTGGCATGGCGGCGGTCAGCGCGGTCCTGCTGGGCCTGTGCAAGACCGGCGACCATGTGATCGGTGCAGATCAACTGTATGGCCGGTCGTTGCGCATGATGGCCGAGGATCTGCCGCGCCTTGGGATCGCGACCACGCTGGTGGATGCCACCGACGCGACCGCAGTGGCCGAGGCGATCCGCCCGGAAACCCGAATGGTGCTGATCGAAGTGGTCTCAAACCCGACCATCCGCATTGCGGACCTGGACGCCGTGGCAGAGGTCTGCGCGGAACATGGCGTGCTGCTGGTGGTGGACAATACCTTCACCACGCCTCTGGGCATCCGGCCCTTCGAGCATGGCGCCGACATCGTTCTGCATTCGGTGACCAAGCTGCTGGCCGGCCACTCCGACGCCACCCTTGGGTGGGTCGCGGCAAAAGACCCGGAACTGGCCGAGCGGATGCGCATCTTTGCCGTCACCACGGGCATGACGCCCAGCCCCTTTGATTGCTGGCTGGCCGAACGGGGTCTTGCGACCTTTGCGCTGCGCTATGCACGCGCGCAGGACACATCGCAACGCCTGGCGGATTACCTTTCCGGCGCCGAGGGCGTGACGCGCGTGTTGTATCCCACCCGGCCCGATCACCCCGAGGCAGCGCGTGCGCAATCGCTGCTCAAGGGGCAGGGCGGTCACATGGTCAGCTTTGAAATCGACGGCGGGCGTGCAGCGGCCAATGCCTTTGCCGAAGCCGCCAGCGGCATCGCCTTTGCGCCCACGCTGGGCGACGTGGGCACCACGCTGTCGCATCCCGCATCGTCCTCGCACCGGGCCCTGACACCCGAGGCGCGCGCAAAGATGGGTGTGTCCGAAGGGTTCTTCCGCGTCTCCGTTGGCCTTGAAGACCCTGACGCCCTGATCGCCTGTTTCGCTGACGGGCTTGCCGCGGCACGGGGCGCCGCCTGATGTCCGACTTCGTCGCCGGTTTTGTCGACGCGGTGCCGATGCCCGCCCTGGTGATCCGCAGCGACGAACGTATCGAGGCGGCGAACGAACCGGCCCGCGCCTTGTTGGGCGCGGGCATCGGCGGGCGGCATTTCCTGACGGCGCTGCGCCAGCCGCAATTGCTGGACGCCATCGAGAACTGCCTGCGCGACGGGGCGCCGCGTGCCACCGACTACCTTGGCAACGACGGTCGTCAGGACACCACCTTTCGCGTGTCCGTGCGTGCGGTGAACCTGCCCACCGGCGGCGGTGTCATGGTCTCGTTCGAGGACGTGACCCATGCGCATCAACTGGTGCAGATGCGGCGCGATTTCGTCGCCAACGTCAGCCATGAACTGCGCACGCCGCTGACCGCTCTGATCGGGTTCATCGAAACCCTGAAGGGACCGGCTCGCAACGATCCTGCCGGGCAGCAGAGATTCCTCGACATCATGGAGGCCGAGGCCCACCGGATGAACCGCCTTGTCGGCGATCTGCTGTCCCTGAGCCGGGTCGAGGCCGAAGAGCGCGTGCGCCCGACCTCTCGGCTGGACCTGGCGGAACTGGTGATTTCGACCATCCAGGGGCTGACGCCGATGGCAGAGGACAACGGTGTGACCCTGGCCCATGATCTGCCAGAGGGGCGGCGAGTGATGGTGCCCGGGGATGAGGACCAGTTGCGCCAGGTCCTGACCAACCTGATCGAAAACGGCATCAAGTACAGCGGGGAAGGCACGACGGTCACGGTGCGCCTGTCGGCCGCTGACTATGTTTCGCGCCTGCAGGGGCAGGGCGTGACGCTGGTCGTCGAGGACAGCGGCCCGGGGATCGATCCTATCCATCTGCCGCGGCTGACCGAACGGTTTTACCGGGTCGACAACCACCGCTCACGCGAGATGGGCGGCACGGGCCTGGGGCTGGCGATCGTCAAGCATATCGTCAACCGACACCGCGGACGGCTCCGGATCGACAGCAAAAAGTGGCAAGGCACCCGCTTTACGATCATCCTGCCCGTGGGCTGACCTGGCCCGACAGTTCCCGCCCATACGGCCCTCCGTTTCGATTCGGGGGGCCTTTTCGATGGCGCCGAATGTAACAGTAGCTTGCGTCGCTTGGTCCTTGCTGACGTCGGGTCCGGCCTGTTGCCTTTGCTGCCGATCCGCCGGGTGGGTTCGATTCGTCAGCCCTGACAGGGGGTTGATCGGCCTCAAATGGCGGGTGTCATAAAACTGTTACCGAAGCGTCACAAAACCATAGCGCGGGGCCTTTAGCGGTCCGGGCCAAGGTCATCGTGGGGATGACTGATTCCTAAGTTCAGGGAGCTATCCATGAAATTCGCTAAACTGACCGCCTCCGCCATGGCGATCGCAGCTGTCTCGGCAACCGCCGCTGCTGCCCGTGACAACATCCAGGTGGCCGGTTCCTCGACCGTTCTGCCCTACGCCTCGATCGTGGCCGAAGCCTTTGGTGCCAACACTGACTTCCCGACCCCGGTTGTTGAATCCGGCGGCTCCTCGGCTGGCCTGAAGCGTTTCTGCCAGGGTGTCGGCACCGAGCACACCGACGTGGCCAACGCGTCGCGCAAGATCCGCGAAAAGGAAATCAAGGCCTGCGCCGAAAACGGTGTGACCGACATCATCGAAGTCCGCATCGGCTATGACGGCATCGTCTTTGCCTCGCAGCAGGACGGCCCGGCCTACAACGCCTTCACCCAGGCAGACATCTTCAACGCCCTGGCGCCGAAGGTCATGGTCGACGGCGAGCTGGTCGACAACCCCTACACCAAGTGGTCGGACTTCAACGCCGATCTGCCGGACGCCGAGATTCTGGCCTTCATCCCGGGCACCAAGCACGGCACCCGTGAAGTGTTCGAAGAGAAGGTGATCGCGGTTGGCTGCGAGATGACCGGCGCCCACGACGCGATGATCGCGGCCGGCATGTCCGAGGACGACGCCGAAGACGCTTGCCTCGAGGTTCGCACCGACGGCCGTTCGGTCGACATCGACGGTGACTACACCGAGACCCTCGCCTCGATCGACGCCAACGCACACGGCATCGGCGTGTTCGGCCTGGCGTTCTACGAGAACAACACCGACAAGCTGAAAGTCGCCACCATGGCCGGCGTCATGCCCTCGACCGAGACCATCGCGTCGGGCGAGTACCCGGTGTCGCGCCCGCTGTACTTCTACGTCAAGAAGGCCCACATCGGCGTGATCCCCGGCCTCAAGGAATACGCCCAGTTCTTCGTCGCTGACGAGCTGGCAGGCCCCTCCGGCCCGCTCGCCAACTACGGCCTGGTGTCCGACCCCGAACTGGCCAAGACCCAGCAGATGGTCGCCGACGAAGTCGTGATGGGCGAAGGCATGTAATCACCCCTTCGAGGGTCGATTTCACCTGACGCCTGCGGGGGCGGCATATTCCGCCGCCCCCACTGCTTTTAGGACCTTTTCAATCATACCTGACTTCGGGGGGCACATGCCTGTTTTCTGGCTCATCGTGATCGTGCTCGCGCTGGCGGCGGCGGGGTATTTCCTCGGCCGTGGCCGCGCGTTGCAAAGCGCCGGGGGCGACCGCCGTCACCTGCATTCGCTGCCGACCTACTACGGGTCGAACGTGGCGCTGAAGGCCGTCGTTCCGGCCTGCTTGCTGTTGGTCGTCTGGCTCGTGGCCCAGCCATTCTACGTCACCAACGTGATTTCCGGCATGATCCCGGCCAGCGACATCCCCGAGGGTTCGAGCCGCGGACTGGTACTGTCCGAGGTGCGCCGCACCGCCGAGGGGCTCGACAACGCGGTGGCAGCCGGTGTGATGACAGAGGAATTCGCGCGCAACGCGCGTGCCGATTTCACCGATGTCACGCAGCGTCTGAAAGACGCCAACCAAGTCGTGACCAACCAGATCACGCAGCCGGTCCTGCGCGCCGCGCAGAAATACCGCATCGTCAACGGCACCGGCAACATGGTCATGACCGGCGCGGTGATCCTGGTCGCGCTTCTGGGCGCGTTCTGGGGTCTCAAGGAGACGCACAAGGCGTTCCGCGCCCGCAACTCGGTCGAAAAAGGTGTCATGGCGCTGCTGATCGCGGCCGCCTCGATCGCGGTCTTGACCACAGTCGGCATCCTGTTTTCGCTGATCGGCAATACCATCGAGTTCTTCCGCCTTTATCCCGCCAGCGAGTTCTTCACCTTACTGGAATGGGCGCCCAGCTTTTCCGGCCGGGGCGGCGCGTCCAGCCTGGGGGTTCTGCCGCTGCTCTGGGGGACCTTGTACATTTCGCTGGTCGCGCTGATCGTGGCGGTGCCGATCGGCCTTTTTGCAGCCGTCTACCTGTCGGAATACGCTTCGAAGCCGGTGCGCAGCTTTGCCAAACCGATGCTCGAGGTGCTGGCCGGAATCCCGACCATCGTCTACGGTCTTTTTGCTCTGCTGACCATCGGCCCGATGCTGCTGAGCGTCTTCGGCCCCGACGGGACCGGCTGGATGGGTGGCCAGCGTGCGGTGATCACTGCGGGCCTGGCCATGGGCATCATGCTGATCCCCTTCGTCAGTTCGCTCAGCGACGACATCATCAACGCGGTTCCGCAAGCGATGCGTGACGGTTCTTACGGGTTGGGCGCAACCAAGTCCGAGACCATCAAGCAGGTGATCCTGCCCGCCGCCTTGCCGGGCATCGTGGGGGCCGTGCTTCTGGCAACCTCGCGCGCCATCGGTGAAACCATGATCGTGGTTCTGGGGGCAGGGGCCGCCGCCCGGCTCAGCCTCAACCCCTTCGAGGCAATGACCACCGTGACCGCCAAGATCGTCAGCCAGCTGACCGGCGACAGCGACTTTGCCTCGCCCGAGGCTCTGGTGGCTTTCGCCCTGGGGATGACCCTCTTCATCATGACGCTGGGGCTGAACGTCTTCGCCCTCTACATCGTGCGCAAATACCGGGAGCAGTACGACTAATGACCGACGCAAGCATGGATACGCCCCGGCCGCGCCGGGCCAAGACCTCTCTGGTGAGCGAAGACGCGCGCACGAAAAAGCGCAACGCGGCGGAAAAACGGTTCCAGGCCTACGGGATCCTCGCCATTGCCACCGGCCTGTTCTTTCTTGCCGTTCTGGCATTCTCGATCGTCCGCTCGGGCCTGCCGGCCTTCACCACGACCGTTGTCGACGTCAATTTCACCCTGACGCAGGAAGAGTTCGACGAGGCCGAGGGCCAGCTGTTCAAGACCAAGGCCTATTCCGGCTACTTCATCTCTGCCCTGCAGAAAAAGCTGGAGACGGAGAATGTGCAGGTGGCCTTTGACGAGGCGGCCATCGAACGGATCATGGGCAAGATCGGCAGCACGCTGCGGGAATACTACACCGCAAACCCCGATCAGCTGGGCGAGGAAGTGGCTTTCAAGCTGAACGCCGCCTCGCGCGTGGACGGCTATTTCAAGGGCCGCGTGCAGCGCGAGACCCTGCAGGACAGCCGCTTCCTGACGCTGGCCGATCTCGATCTCGTGGACGCTCTCGCCGAGGCCGGCATCATCCACACCGCGTTCGACTGGGGGTTCATCACCGGGGCGGATTCCGGCGTGGACAACCCCGGGGGCGCAGGCATCGGGGCGTCTGTGGTGGGCTCGTTCTTCATGATGCTGGTGGTGCTGTTGCTGTCGCTGCCCATCGGTGTCGCGGCCTCGATCTACCTCGAGGAATTCGCGCCGCAGAACCGCTGGACCGACATGATCGAGGTGAACATCTCGAACCTTGCAGCCGTCCCGTCGATCGTCTTCGGCATCCTGGGTCTGGCCGTCTTCATCCAGTTCATGCACCTGCCGCAATCGGCACCTCTGGTCGGTGGCCTGGTCCTGACGCTGATGACCCTGCCGACGATCATCATCTCGACACGCGCCTCGCTCAAGGCGGTGCCGCCCTCGATCCGCGACGCGGCGCTGGGTGTGGGCGCCTCCAAGATGCAGGCGGTGTTCCACCACGTTCTGCCCCTGGCCATGCCCGGCATCCTGACCGGCACGATTATCGGCCTGGCGCAGGCGCTGGGAGAGACCGCGCCGCTCTTGCTGATCGGCATGGTGGGCTTTGTCGCCCGCGGTTATCCGGATGGGTTCATCAGCGGCTTCACCGACCCGAACTCGGCCATGCCCGCGCAGATCTACACCTGGGCTGCGCGCGCGGATCAGGCGTTTTACGAAAAGGCCTGGGGCGGTATCATCATCCTGCTCATCTTCCTGCTGACCATGAACATCATCGCAATCATTCTGCGCCGCCGTTTCGAGCGCCGCTGGTAAGGCCCGGGCAGCGGATCTAGGAGAGTAACAATGTACGACGCACCGCATACGGAGAGAGACGTGGACCAGCAGGACATCAAGATCAGCGCCCGCAAGGTGCAGGTCTATTACGGCACCACCCATGCCATCAAAGACGTGGACTGTGACATCGAGGACAAGACCGTCACAGCCTTCATCGGCCCGTCTGGCTGTGGCAAGTCCACCTTCCTGCGCTGCCTGAACCGGATGAACGACACCATCGACGTCTGCCGCGTCGAAGGTGACATCATGATCGACGGCGAGGACATCTACGACAAACGGGTCGACCCGGTGCAACTGCGCGCCAAGGTCGGCATGGTCTTCCAGAAGCCGAACCCGTTCCCGAAGTCGATCTATGACAACATCGCCTACGGCCCGCGCATTCACGGGCTGGCCAAGTCCAAGGCGGATCTCGACGAGATCGTCGAGAAAAGCCTGCGCCGCGGCGCCATCTGGGACGAGGTCAAGGACCGTCTGGACGCGCCGGGCACCGGCCTGTCGGGCGGCCAGCAACAGCGCCTGTGCATCGCCCGCGCCGTGGCCACCGAACCCGAGGTCCTGCTGATGGACGAACCCTGTTCGGCGCTTGACCCGATCGCGACCAGCCAGGTCGAGGAACTGATCGACGAGTTGCGGCAGGACTACTCGGTCGTCATCGTGACCCACTCGATGCAGCAGGCCGCGCGCGTCAGCCAGAAGACCGCCTTCTTCCACCTGGGGAACCTCGTGGAATTTGGCGACACCGGCAAGATTTTCACCAACCCGGTGGACAGCCGGACGGAAAGCTACATCACGGGACGGATCGGCTAATGTCAGACCTCAATCAACATATCGCCAGCGCCTTCGACCGCGATCTGGAAGGCATCCAGGCCCAGATCATGAAGATGGGGGGGCTTGTCGAGGCCGCCATCATGCAATCCGCCAAGTCGCTGGAGACCCGCGACGAGGAACTGGCCGATCTGGTGCGCCGCAACGATGCCGCCATCGACGCGCTGGAGGAAAGCCTGAACGAAGAGGCGGCCCGGGTGATCGCCTTGCGGGCGCCGACCGCATCGGACCTGCGCATCGTCCTGTCGGTCATGCGCATGTCGGCCAACCTGGAACGCATGGGTGACCTCAGCAAGAATATCGCCAAGCGGACCGGCGTGCTGGTGCAGATGCAGGCCATCGGCGGCACGGCGCCCTCGTTGCGCCGCATGGCGCGCGAGGTCGAACTGATGCTCAAGGACGCGCTCGACGCCTATATCCAGCGCGACGTAGCCCTGGCCGAGGACGTGATCGAGCGCGACCGGGACGTGGACCAGATGTACAACACGCTGTTCCGCGAATTCCTGACGTTCATGCTGGAAGATCCGCGCAACATCACCGCCTGCATGCACCTGCATTTCATCGCCAAGAACATCGAACGCATGGGCGACCATGTGACCTCGATCGCCGAGCAGGTCGTTTTCCTGACCACCGGCCGCAAGCCGGAAGAGCCTCGGGAAAAGGCGGACCGCACATCGACCGACGCCGCCCTGGCGCCGGATGCGGATTAGAACGGAGATTGATCACATGGCCGCAGATCAGCCGACAGTCCTGGTGGTCGAGGACGAAGCCGCGCAACGGGAGGTCCTGACCTACAATCTCGAAGCCGAGGGGTTCCGCGTCGCGCGGGCCGAGAACGGTGAAGAAGCGCTGGTGCTGATCGACGAGGAAAGCCCGGACATCATCGTGCTGGACTGGATGCTGCCCAACGTCTCGGGGATCGAGGTCTGTCGCCAGATCAAGACCCGTCCCGACACCCGCAGCGTGCCGATCATCATGCTTTCGGCCCGGTCCGAAGAAGTGGACCGGGTGCGCGGGCTTGAAACCGGGGCGGATGACTACGTGGTCAAACCCTACTCGGTGATCGAACTGATGGCTCGGGTGCGCGCACAGCTGCGGCGCGCGCGTCCGGCCGCTGCCGGGTTGCGCCTTGAATACGAGGACATCGTGCTCGACAGCGAAACCCACCGCGTGACGCGCGACAACAAGGCGCTGAAACTGGGGCCGACGGAATTCCGTCTGCTGACGACATTCATGGAAAAGCCCGGCCGGGTCTGGTCGCGCGAACAGTTGCTTGACCGGGTCTGGGGGCGCGACATCTATGTCGACACCCGCACCGTGGATGTTCATATCGGGCGCCTTCGCAAGGCGTTGTGCCAGCATGGCGGAAACGATCCGCTGCGCACGGTGCGCGGCGCCGGTTATGCTTTGGGGTGATGCAAAAGGGCAGGGCGGTGTCCTTTTCTCCGTCCTCGCCACTGACCGCTTGATCTGCGAAGTGAACGCGTCATCTTATCTGCTGTGCAGCAGGTGAGGATGCATTCCGTGATACGCGGCTTTCTGACAGTTCTGGCCTTCGTGGTTCCGCTTGGCGCGGTAGAGGCGCATGAGGTGCGTCCGGCAATCGCCGATCTTGAGACACCGGATGGCCGGATCACGCTTGTCCTGCGCATGAGCATGGAACCGGTCCTGGCCGGGATCGACCTCGAAGGTGTCGAGGATACCAACGAGACCGACCGTTCCGATGCCGTCGACCAGTTGCGCGCGCTGCCCGCAGAGGAATTCAAGGAACGGATCGAGGCGGAAACCGGGGACGTTCTGGACAGGGTGACGATCCGGGTCGACGGAAAAACGGTGCCCCTCCGCGTGACAGAGATCCAGGTGGACGAGGTCGCGGACGTCTCTTTGCCTCGGGAAACGCGGCTGTTCCTTGCCGGCACTTTGCCTGACGGCGCACGGGCCCTGAGCGTCGGCTGGCCGTCCGAATATGGCACGCTGATCCTGCGCCAGATGGATGTGGACGACGGGTTTACCGGCTACCTGACGGGCGGATATTCCGATCCCATCGCCATCGAGGATGACAGCGGTTGGGGCTTTCTGGACGGGATCTTTCGCTGACCTTGGCCACCCGGGCCCTTTGCCCCTTGCGCCCCTTGTGAAACCGCTGTAATGCGCGCGGCACGAACCCCGCAGGCGGGGGCGGGCCTATTGGACAGACATCCCCAAAGGTCCACCGGTTGAGGCAGTTGCCTTGATCCCCCGCCGAGGATTGAAACCGGAAAGGATAGAAGGCATGGCTCTTCCCGAGTTCACCATGCGTCAGTTGCTGGAAGCTGGCGTTCATTTTGGCCACCAGACGCAGCGCTGGAACCCCCGCATGGGCGAGTTCATCTACGGTGCGCGCAACGGCATCCACATCATGGACCTGACGCAGACCGTCCCGATGCTGGACGCTGCCCTGAACGCCATTCGCGAATGTGTGGCCAAGAACGGCCGCGTGCTGTTCGTCGGCACCAAGCGTCAGGCTGCCCAGCCGATCGCCGAAGCCGCCGAGAAATGTGCACAGTACTACATGAACCACCGCTGGCTGGGCGGCACGCTGACCAACTGGCAGACCGTGTCGCAGTCGATCAACCGCCTGCGCGAGATCGACGAGCAGATGGAAGGTGGCGCCGAAGGCCTCACCAAGAAAGAGCGCCTCAACATGGAGCGTGACCAGGCCAAGCTGCAGGCATCGCTGGGCGGGATCCGCGAAATGGGCGGCGTGCCGGACATGCTTTTCGTCATCGACGTCAAGAAAGAGCAACTGGCCGTTGCCGAAGCCAACAAGCTGGGCATCCCGGTTGTGGCCGTCGTCGACACCAACTGCTCGCCCGAGGGCGTCGACTACATCATCCCCGGCAACGACGACGCGGCCCGCGCCATCGCGCTGTACTGTGATCTCGTCAGCCGCGCTGCGCTGGACGGCATGACCGGCCAGATGGAAGCGGCAGGCGTCGATCTGGGCGCGCTCGAGGAAGCACCGGCCGAGGAACTGCTGGCCGACGCGGGCGAGAACGCCGAGGGCTGATCCCCGGGGCCTGTGTCGCAAAAACGATACAGGTCCGTGACATGAGGGGTGGCCAAGGCCCGGGGGATCCCCGGCGGCCGGGGCCACCCGACCTCCTGCAAAGAGACGATGAGGAGAGCCAAGACATGGCGATCACTGCAAAACAGGTGAAAGAACTGCGCGAAATGACCGGCGCAGGCATGATGGACGCCAAGAAGGCGCTGACCGAAACGGACGGCGACTTTGACGCGGCCATCGACTGGCTCCGCACCAAGGGCCTGGCCAAGGCGGCCAAGAAATCCGGCCGCACCGCGGCAGAGGGCCTCGTCGCCGTCAAGGTCGACGGCGGCAAGGGCGTGGCCGTCGAGGTCAACTCGGAAACCGACTTCGTTGCCAAGAACGCCGAGTTCCAGCAGATGGTTGCCGGCATCGCCGAAACCGCGCTGAACGTGGCGGACGTCGAGGCGCTGAAAGACGCGGACATGGGCGGCAAGGCCGTCAACGAACGCATCACCGACGCTGTCGCCAAGATCGGCGAGAACATGTCGCTGCGCCGCATGGCATCCGTCGAAGGCGACGTCGTGGCCGCCTATGTCCACAACGCGGCCGCTGACGGCATGGGCCAGATCGGCGTTCTGGTCGCCATGAAGGGCGGCTCGGAAGAGTTCGGCAAGCAGGTTGGCATGCACATCGCGGCCATGAACCCCGCCGCTCTGAACGAAGCCTCGCTGGATCCGGCCGTGGTCGAGAAGGAAAAGCAGGTCCAGATCGATATCGCCAAGGAATCGGGCAAGCCCGACGCCGTGATCGAAAAGATGATCGTCGGCCGCATGAAGAAGTTCATGGCCGAAGTGACGCTGCTGGGCCAGGCTTTCGCTCTGGACACCGACAAGACCGTCGAGCAGGCCGCCAAGGACGCCGGCGCAGAGATCGTCGGCTTTGTTCGCCTGCAGGTCGGTGAAGGCATCGAGAAGAAAGAAGAGGATTTCGCAGCCGAAGTGGCCAAGGCCGCCCAGGGCTAAGTCGGTCCTGAAAGGGCAGGGGCTCCCTGCCGGTTGCGAATCGAGAAAGGCGCCGGACCGAAGGTCGGCGCCTTTTTCTTGTTTGTTTTCTGGGATTTCAGGGCGAGATAGGCGGGACTTTGCCGGTGTTCAATATCGGACTGGTGTCGTGCTTGCGCCCGAGTCAGATCCCGCATAGGTTGAGTTTGAGATGAATTCGGGGTCCCCGGTTGAGGCATTGGGGATGAGATCCAGGGACCCCGAAAGGATGCTGGCCGACGGAAAGCGCTAATTGCCTCCGTCGTACCAGCGCCCGGTTTACACCGGAGGTTCCGCAGGGCCCGGTAATACGCGGGTTACGGTCCCTTCGTTCCATGGCCAAAGCCACCACTCACGGAACATGTGAACAATCGCAATTTACCTTGGGTTAGGGAAGTACGGATTTCCTGACCAAAGGGTAAAGGCGAAAAATTCACGCGGGAATCACGCGGACAGACGTCGCTAACGTCTTGCCCGTGCACCATTTCCCGACATTTGTGGCTACTGTGCCTCAAGAATGTACATTTGGTTGTGAAACGCGGCCTTGGCGACGGCTTGGGCGGTTGTTTCCACATTCAGGGTCTCTCTCGCCAGACGCAGGTGCTTTTCCACCGTTGCCTGCGTGAGTCCCATGATCTGCGCGATGTCCTGCATGGTCTTGCCATCCCCAACCCATTCCAGAGCCTCGCGCTGACGTGGTGTCAGGTTCTGGCCAGCGAGGGGCAGGGGCAGGGTGAGGATCTTGAGGTGTACGAGGTTGTTCAGCAGAACGATATCCTGACCGTGCTCGGCCCAGACCGCGTCTGCTTCATCCTGGTTCATCTCGGCGCGCGTGGTCAGAGAGATCGCCCCCTTGGCCCGGTGCGAGACCGACTGAAAGCTGATCGTGTACCCAGCATGCACCTTGTGCTGCAGGTTGAAGGCCACCACCTTGGCGGCCTTGTCGTCCAGCGTGCCCTTGTTGATCTGTTCGGCCATGACGCGCCAGCTGCAGTGGCCTTCGTTTTCCAGCGCCCAGCGAACCATTGGGGCGTGACGGTAAAGTCCGTCTTCGACGAAGCCCTTGCGGTAGGCAGGGGTGTGGTTGGTCAGGACGATGAAGTCATTGGGATCGCCGAAACTGGTCGCCGTCAGGAACCGCGTGAACCCGTAGAGCAGCCTGTCGAAGCCGTAGCTGTCCATCTTGGCACAGTGCTTTTCCCAGAGGTCCTGGACCTCTTCGGCATTCGTGACCTCGATCAGGTAGTCTCTTAGTTCAGGTGTCATTACCGGGTCTCCAGAAAGCCGAGCAGCGCGTCTATAGCCAGTTTATACCCGTTTGCGCCGAAACCCGCTATCACTCCAATTGCAACAGGCGCGATGAATGACTTGTGCCGGAATTCCTCGCGCGCATGGACATTGGAGAGGTGCAATTCGATGGTCGGCATCTCGGCGCCCTTGATGGCATCCATCATCGCGATCGAGGTATGCGTGTAGGCACCCGCGTTCAGGACAATGCCCGCATGGGTGCCGCGGGCCTCCTGGATGTGGGTCACGAGCGCGCCTTCATGGTTCGACTGGGCGCAGATCACGTCGATCCCGCGCGCCTTGCCGTGTTCGACGCACATCGCCTCGACATCGGCCAAGGTCGTGTGGCCGTAAATTTCGGGCTGACGGGTGCCCAGCAGGTTCAGGTTCGGTCCGTTCAGGACGAGGATCGAGGTCATACGCAACTCCGGAAGCTTTACGTCCGGGTATGAGATTTGCGGCGTCTCTGTCCAGCGCGGCATCGGTTTCGGGTTGGATTATCGGATAATCGTTGCGCTGCGGACGCTTGGGGTGCGGCTCGGCACGCTCTGTTATTTACATAATACAGATTATCAGATTGACGGATGCACAGATCTAGCGTCGTTCCGACCGACGTGTTCTGAGCAACGGTAGCCGGACGGCGATCCGTCCGGCCACGGGTTCGGATCAGAAAAACGCCTGCAGTCCGGTCTGCGCGCGGCCCAGGATCAGGGCATGAACATCATGCGTGCCTTCGTAGGTGTTCACCGTCTCGAGGTTCAGCATGTGGCGGATCACCTGGAATTCGGCCGAGATGCCGTTGCCGCCGTGCATGTCGCGCGCCATCCGCGCGATCTCCAGCGCCTTGCCGCAGTTGTTGCGCTTGAGGATCGAGATCATCTCGGGTGCGCCCTGCGCCTCGTCCATCAGGCGTCCCACGCGCAGGCAGCCCTGCAGCCCAAGCGCAATTTCGGTCTGCATGTCGGCAAGTTTCTTTTGGAACAGCTGGGTCTGTGCGATGGGCTTTCCGAACTGCTTTCGGTCCAACCCGTACTGCCGCGCGGCGTGCCAGCAGAACTCTGCCGCGCCAAGCGCGCCCCATGCGATGCCGTAGCGTGCGCGGTTCAAACATCCAAATGGCCCTTTAAGCCCTTGAACATGAGGCAACAACGCCTCTTCTCCAACTTCGACGCCTTCCAGAACGACCTCACCGGTCACGCTGGCGCGCAGGCTCAGCTTGTTGGCCACCTTGGGCGCTGACAGGCCCTTGGCACCCTTGTCCAGGACGAAGCCACGGATCTTGCCGTCATGGGCGTCGGACTTGGCCCAGACAACAAAGACATCCGCCACCGGCGCGTTGGAGATCCACATCTTCGATCCGGTCAGGCGGTATCCGCCGTCGATCTTCTCGGCGCGGGTTTTCATGCTGCCCGGATCGCTGCCTGCGTCGGGTTCGGTCAGGCCGAAACAACCGATCCATTCGCCGCTGGCCAGTTTCGGAAGGTATTTCTTGCGCTGCTCTTCCGAGCCGTAGGCATAGATCGGATACATCACGAGGCTGGACTGCACCGACATCATCGAGCGATAGCCCGAGTCCACGCGCTCGATTTCCCGCGCGACAAGGCCGTATGAGACATAAGATCCGCCGAGGCCGCCATATTGCTCGGGTACGGTGATGCCGAGCAGGCCCATTTCACCCATCTCTGCAAAGATCGACGGTTCGACGGTTTCTTCCTCGAAGGCTTCGACGATACGCGGCGCGAGCTTTTCCTGGGCAAAGGCGCGCGCGCCCTCGGCGAGCATCCGTTCTTCTTCGCTCAACTGGTCTGCAAGGCGGAACGGATCTTCCCAGGTGAAACCACCCAGGTCCGGGGCATCCTTTGGTTTCAGTTCGGGTTTGGTCATCTCGTTCATGGCAGGCTCCTGTTCTTGGTTGGGCGCAGTATAGCTTGCACCTGTCGCATGGAAAAACGACAATATTGCAGGTATTCATGAGGAATGGGAATGCATCTGCCACCCCTGCCCGCCTTGCGCGCGCTCGAAGCGCTGGATCGCCTTGGCAGCGCCACTGCGGTCGCACAAGAACTCAACCTGACGCAAAGCGCCGTCTCGCGCCAGCTCAAGACCCTTGAAGACCAATTGGGCGTCACGCTTTTCCTGCGTGGAAACAGGGCGTTGCGCCTCACTCCTCAGGCGCGCAGCTTTGCCGGCACGGTGCGCGAGACGCTTGATCGGCTCACAGAGGCGGCAATGGCGCTGCGTCTCGACCCTTCGGGTGGAGCTCTGAACCTTGCGATCCTGCCGAGTTTCGGGATGCGCTGGCTTGTGCCCCGCCTTCCGGATTTCACCCGACGCCATCCAGAGGTGACGGTAAACCTGACCACACGATTGCGCCCGTTCAACTTTGCCACCGAACCCCTTGATGCTGCATTGCATTTCGGCGCACCTGACTGGCCGGACACGCATCACCTGCGCCTGATGACCGAGACCGTGCAACCGCTTGCGGCACCGGCGCTAATGCCGGAAGGGCCGCTGCCGCTGGAGGCGCTGCGGCGCTTGCCGCTGTTGCATATACAGACCCGGCCGGATGCCTGGGCAGATTGGTTCACGACGCAGGGGCTGTCACCCGGGCCCTTGCCCGGGCCGACCTTCGACCAGTTCACCGCCATTCTGCAGGCCGCACTGCACGGGTTGGGTGTGGCACTCTTGCCCGATTACCTCAGCACTGCGGAGCGCGCGGCGGGCACGTTGCAACCCGCGCATGAGGCCGCGCCGGTCAGTCTGGGAGCCTATTACCTCGTCTGGCCGGCCGACCGTCCGGCGCCGCCCGCACTTGTTGCCTTTCGGGACTGGCTGGCGCTTTGCGCCGACGAAGAGGACATGCTGCCACGATAAGGGACGGTTGCGGCTTGCACCGCCCTGCCCTTCGCGCCAAAAACGCGGCAATGAAAACGCGTGACCCGGATATTCTCTGCATCGGTTCCGTCCTGTGGGACATGATCGGCCGCTGTGACCAGACCATGCAGGCCGGCAATGACAAGCCGGGCCGCATCCGTCTGATCCCCGGTGGTGTGGCGCTGAACATCGCCATGACACTGGCCGGACTTGGGATGCGGCCGGCGCTGCTTTCGGTGGTCGGACAGGATGCCGAAGGCACGGCGCTGGCGGCGGAATGCACGCGCTTGGGGCTGGATACGACGCATCTGACGCGCGCGGCGGACCTGCCCACGGATCGCTACATGGCGATCGAAACGCCGGAGGGGCTGCTGGCTGCCATTGCCGATGCGCATTCCCTGGAACAGGCCGGCGCCCGCATCCTGTCGCCGTTGATCGATGGGCCACTGGGGACACCTCAGGCCCCCTACGAAGGCCGTATCGCGTTGGACGGCAACCTGACAGAGGCCCTGCTGGCCGAGATCGCGGCGCACCCGGCCTTTGCCCGTGCCGATCTGCGCATCGCCCCCGCCAGCCCCGGCAAGGCAACGCGGCTCTCCGCCTTTCTGCGCGCGGGACGCGGGACGCTTTATGTCAATCTCGAAGAAGCGTGCCTGCTCTGCGAGGCGCCGCTGACCAATGCCGCCGAAGCCGCGCGGGCCTTGGTCGAACGGGGGGCCGCGCGGGCGCTCGTCACGCATGGTGGCGCGCCCTGTTGCGATGCGACGGCGGATGCCAGCCATACGGAGACCCCGCCGCCCGTCACCGTGACCCGCGTTACCGGCGCGGGCGATACCTTCATGGCGGCGCATATCGCCGCTGAACGCGACGGCTTTGACCGGCCCGAAGCCCTGCGCCGCGCGCTGGCCGCCGCCGCGACCCATGTTTCCGGAGGAACCTAACGATGAGCCCGTTCAAATGCTCTCACGCCGTGGCCGAGGCCTTGGCCGATGGCCGCCCCGTGGTGGCGCTGGAAAGCACCATCGTCACCCACGGCATGCCCTGGCCGCAAAACCTCGAGGTGGCGCGCCGGGTTGAGGCGACGGTGCGCGAAAACGGCGCAGTGCCGGCCACAATCGCGGTGATCGACGGCACGCTCTATGTCGGGCTGGAAGATGCCCAGCTGGAGTCTCTGGCGCAGTCGAAGAAGGTGGCCAAACTGTCGCGTGCGGACATGGCCGTCTGCATGGCGCGCGGTGGCACCGGGGCGACCACCGTTGCGGCCACGATGATCGCCGCGCAACTCGCAGGGATCGAGGTCTTTGCCACCGGCGGCATCGGCGGCGTGCATCGCGGCGCCGAGACCAGTTTTGACATCTCCGCGGATCTGCAGGAACTGGCAGAGACCCGCGTGACCGTTGTTGCGGCGGGTGCCAAGGCCATTCTCGACCTGCCCAAGACCCTTGAGAGGCTGGAAACCCTTGGCGTCCCTGTCATGGCCTATGGCCAGGACCAGCTTCCCGCCTTCTGGTCGCGCGAGGCGGGCCTGCGGGCGCCGCAGCGCGCCGACAGTCCGGCAGAGATCGCCGCGGCGCACCGTATGCGCGCTCGGTTGGGTCTGCCTGGCGGGCAGCTTGTCGCCAACCCGATTCCCGCCGAGGCCGAGATCCCGCGCGAAACCCTGGCCCCGATCATCGCCGAGGCAACACGCGACGCGGAAACCCACGGAATCGCAGGCAAGGACCTGACACCCTACCTGCTGCAACGCATCTACGAACTGTCCGGGGGGCGCACGCTCGAGGCCAACATCGCGCTGGTTCTCAACAACGCCCGGCTGGCCGCCGGAATTGCGCAGGAATTGAGCGCCTTGCCCGCCTGATCGTCTTTCGAATGCAAAGCCCATTGTAGAGCCCGCGCGATGCACCTACTTTCGTCTCAATCGTCCCGGGACCTGCGATGACCACACCATTCGAGCCTACAACCCGCAAGCGGCCGGGTCTTTTCACGCGGCTGCGCACGTCTTTCCTGACCGGTATCGTGGTGATCGCGCCGGTCGGTCTGACCGTCTGGCTGATCTGGACCGTTGTCGGCTGGGTTGACGGGTTCGTCTGGCCTTTCGTGCCGGATGCCTACCAACCCAATGCGCTGCTCAATCGCTGGATGACCGGCCCCGACGGTCCGCGTCTTCCGTGGTTGTTCGACCTGCTTGACGCGGATGACGATGGCCGGATCGAGGTCAACGTGCGCGGCCTCGGCGTCTTTGTCTTCCTGTTCTTCACAATCGTCGTCGGCTGGATCGCCAAGGGGCTGATTGGTCGATCGATGATCAATTTCGCCGAAAGCCTGGTGGAGCGCACGCCGGTGGTGCGGTCGATCTACTCGGGCATCAAGCAGTTGGCCGAAACCATCTTTGCCCAGAGCGAGCGCAGCTTTGAAAAGGCCTGCCTGATCGAATACCCGCGCAAGGGCATCTGGGCGATCGGGTTCATTTCGACCGTGGCCAAGGGGGAGGTCGCCCGTCGAGCCATCACAAGCGGGGAGCTGGTGTCGGTCTTCGTTCCGACCACGCCCAACCCGACCTCGGGGTTCCTGCTGTTCTTTCCCAAGGAAGATGTGATCGAGCTGGACATGAGCCTTGAGGACGCAGCCAAGCTGGTGATTTCGGCAGGGCTTGTCTATCCCAACGGGCAGGACGCCAAACAGGCGCTCGAGGCACAGTTCCGCAAAGCGTCCTGAGGCGTCGACGTCAGCTGAACATCGCCCGCAAATCCGCCGTCTGACGGTGCCCCAGATCGCCCTTGTGGCTGTCCAGGAACCTGCCGGCCGCGCGGCGTCCGGCCTCTTTCAACTGGGCGATCACGGTGGGCACGGGCACCATCTTTGTCGCCACCGAAAGCGCGTTCATCAGCGCGTCGTCGGCGATCATGTGAATGCGCAGGTCCTTCATCGTTCCCGGCGTCAGCGCGCCGGTTTGCAAAAGCCTTTGCACGAAATCGATCGCCCGCAGTTCGCGCAGAAGCGAGGCGTTGAAACTGATCTCGTTGATCCGGTTCTGGATCTCTGGCGGGCTGACCGGGGTCTTGTCGCGCAGAAGCGGGTTGATGTTCACCACGATCACGTCGTCGGGCAGGTGCTTTTCGAACAGCGGAAACAGCGCCGGATTACCGGTATACCCCCCGTCCCAGAAGGGTTCCATGGTGCCGGTCTGCGGGTCCTCCAGTTCGACCGCCTGGAAAATTGTCGGCAGGCAGGCCGACGCCATGATCACCCGCGTGTTGAGCTGGTCGCCGGAGAACACCCGGATCTTGCCGTCGCGCACCTGGGTCGCGCAGACATAGAATTCCGGCCCCTCATGGGCACAGACCCGGTCAAAGTCGAACCGTTCGACGATCTTTTCCAGTGGGTTCCGGTAGAGGGGCCCCCAGGCGTAGGGCGAAACCATCCGCCCGACAGCCTCACCCCAGCTATAGGGAAGCGAATACTCCAGGCTCTTGCTGACCACCTCCGGGTGCGGCATCCAGCCTTGCAGCCAGTCGGGCATGGCCTCGTCGCGCAGGGCGCCGATCTGGGACCAAAGCCAGTCCAGCATCTCGCGCGCGCCCTCGTGGCCGCCCACCAACATGCCCGATTTCAGCGCCGCACCGTTCAGTGCCCCGGCCGATGTGCCGGTGATGGCCGAGATCTCGATCTCGGGCTCTTCCAGAAGGCGATCCAGCACGCCCCAGGTAAAGGCGCCGTGCGCGCCGCCGCCTTGCAGGGCCAGATTGATGCGAACGGACTTCGCCATGCGCCGCGCTCCCGTGCTTGCTTGGTTTCGGAAATGCCTTGGGGTGTATGTGCCGAAGGCCCGGAGGGGGTGAGCCCCCTCCTGCCCTGCTAGGTCAAAGTGCGGTCCAGCCGCCGTCGACGCTGATCGTCGTGCCGGTGATCTGCGCCGCCGCGTCGGAACAGAGGAAGACCGCAGTACCGCCCAGTTGTTCGACCGTGGCGAATTCCTTGGACGGCTGGCGCTTCAGCATCACCTCCTTGATCACGGTTTCCCGGTCCATGTCGTATTCCTTCATGGTGTCGGGGATCTGCGCCTCGACCAGCGGTGTCAGCACGTAGCCCGGGCAGATCGCGTTGGCGGTGATCGGTTCCTCGGCGGTTTCCAGCGCCGCGGTCTTGGTCAGGCCGACGATACCGTGTTTGGCGGCGATATAGGCGCTCTTGTAGGGCGAGGCGGTCAGACCATGCGCCGAGGCGATGTTGACGATGCGTCCCCATCCGGCGGCGCGCATTTTCGGCAGCGCGGCAGCCGTCGTGTGAAAGGCCGAGGACAGGTTGATCGCGATGATCGCGTCCCATTTTTCCGCCGGGAACTGGTCGATTGGGGCAACGTGCTGGATGCCCGCGTTGTTGATCAGGATATCGCAGGCGCCTGCCGTTTCGACCAGCGCGCGGCATTCATCCGGCTTGGACATGTCGGCCTTGATATAGCGCGCCTCGACGCCGTGTTCCTCGGCGATGGATTTCGCCAGGGCGTGATCTTCGTCGGAATCGGTGAAGGAATTGATCACCACCGAAGCCCCTGCCTTTGCCATCTCGTGCGCGATGCCAAGGCCGATGCCCGAGTTCGATCCGGTGATGATGGCGGTCTTTCCCTGAAGCGACATGTAGGCTCCCCGATGCTGGTTGTGTTCGCAGATGCAGCATAGTCCTGGATGCGGCGGTATGCACCCGCTCAATCACCGAGGTCCGGGGGAAATTCGGGAAGGCACCGGCGGGAACTTGCGCAGGTCGAAATGCCGCGCAAGCCCCCCGCTGACCGGGCTCAGAAACCTGTGACACCATGCCTGTCGAATGGCCAAAAAAAAACCCCGGCGCAAGGCCGGGGTTCAGTCATTGAGGCAGGTTTCATACAGGCAAGAAACCTATCGAGCAGTGCCCTCTGTATAAGCTTTTCGCCGCGTGAGTCCAAGCTAAAAGTTTGAAAAGGCGTAAAAGGAGCGATACGTTCCCCTCCAAGAAAACAAGGGCAGACAGGGATCGTTGCCAAAATGCGCGTAAATTTTTTCCGAAATCGGGTCGCAAAAATCGTCGCAGCCGGAGCGATTCTTTCCGCAGGCAGCCTGTGGGCGGACCCGCAGCATGGCATAGCTATGTATGGGGACCCGCAGCTTCCACCCGATTTTGTGTCGCTCCCCTACGCCAATCCGGAGGCGCCGACAGGTGGCCGGATCGTCACCGGAGAGCTTGGTAGCTACGACAGCCTCAATCCACTCATCCTGAAAGGCTCTGCACCCTGGCAGTTGCGCTTTCTGGTTTACGAAAGCCTGATGGGCCGGAACTACGACGAACCATTCTCTCTTTACGGTCTTCTGGCCGAATCGATAGAGGTCGGGCCGAATCGCGAATGGGTTGAAGTCACCCTCCGTCCCGAGGCCGAATTCTCCGACGGCTCCCCGGTGACGGTCGAGGATGTCATGTGGTCCTACGAGACGTTGGGCACCAAGGGACACCCGCGCTACCTCGGTCTCTGGGGCAAGGTCGAGAGCATGGAGCAGACCGGCGAGCGCTCCGTGCGTTTCACCTTCAACGAAGAAAACCCGGAACTGGCCCTGATCATCGGCATGCGCCCGATCCTGAAAAAGGCCCAGTGGGAAGCGTTGGATTTCGAAAATTCCAGCCTCGACCTCGTGCCGATCACCTCGGCGCCCTATGTCATTGGGGATTACGAGGCCGGCCGCTATGTCGAGTTGAACCGTAACCCGGATTATTGGGGCAAGGACGTCAACTTTCGCCGGGGCACCAACAACCTGGATACCATTCGGCTGGAATTCTTTGCGGACGATACCGCGTTGTTCGAAGCCTTCAAGGCCGGGATCATCAACACCATCCGCGAGACCAACGCCGAGAAATGGAAGACCCAGTACGATTTCCCGGCAGTCCGCAACGGCGACATCGTCAAGTCCGAGATCGCGCATCAGCGCCCCACCGGGATCACCGGTTTCGTCATGAATACGCGGCGCCCCAAGTTCGCCGACTGGCATGTGCGCGACGCGCTGATCCACGCGTTCAACTTCGAATACATCAACGACACGCTGACCGGCGGTGCGCAGCCGCGCATCACCTCCTATTACGGCAACTCTTTGCTGGGTATGCGTGACGGCCCCGCCGAAGGGCGGGTCCGGGAGTTGCTGACACCCTTTGCGGACGAGCTGCTGCCCGGAGCGCTGGAAGGCTACACCCTGCCGGTTTCCGATGGCAGCCCACGCAATCGCGAAAACTTGGCGAAGGCCATCGACCTCATGGCGGAGGCCGGCTGGACGGTGCAGGACGGGGTGATGAAGAACGCCGCGGGCGAGCCCTTCACCTTCGACATCCTGTTGCAGCAGGGCCAGGGCGAAAACGTCGCCATGGCCGAGATCTTCATTCGCGCGCTCGAGCGTATCGGCATCACCGCCGAAGTGACGATGATCGACCCGGCACAATACAAGGAACGCACCAACCAGTTCGATTTCGACATGACCAGCTTTCGGCGCGGTCTCTCGCTCAGCCCCGGCAATGAGCAGTTCCTCTACTGGGGCAGCGAGGGTGCCGACCAGGAAGGCTCCCGCAACTGGATGGGGATGAAGTCGGCCGCGGCGGATGCCATGATCAATGCCCTGTTGAGTGCGCAAAGCCGCGACGACTTCCTCGCCGCTGCCCGCGCGCTGGACCGTGTGTTGATCAGCGGTCGCTACGTGATCCCGGTGCAGGACAAATACGCCGTCAGCCGCATTGCCCACGCCAAGGAACTGACCTTTCCCAAGGATGACTTGCCGATCTATGGTGATTGGCTGGGCTTTCAGCCTGATGTATGGTGGTGGGAGGACGAGTGATCTCGTCCCTCACCTGACGGCGACAAGACCGGACAAGAGGCAGATATGAGAGTGGTTTTCGTGATCGCGCTGGCCGCGGGGCTGGCAGGATGTGGCACCGTCGACGGATTCGGGCAGGATATTTCCGCCGGGGCACGGACGGTACAGAGCTGGTTCTGACCAGAGGCACTGTCCTTTGGCATCAACGAAGGCGCGCTGGTGGCCCCCGCGCGCCTATTGCTGTTGGGCGTCGTTACAACATGCCCTTGCACCTGCTGGGCGATCCATCCTTGCCCAGGTGGTGAGGATTCAGGACGATGATCCAGCGCACGGGCTGGCCCGGTGCCTGCGTTCGGCGATAGGTGCAGCCATCGGGCGTTGTCATGGAGTCACCCAGCGGCACCGCGTACCCCTGCGTGCCGACAAACGGCTGAGCCTGCGCAAAGACCATCGTCTTGGGCGTCTCGGCATCGGTGGTGCTGAACGTGGCAAGCTCAATGGTTGCGGCGGCGACAAGCGGCAAGATGGCCATCTGGGAACTCCTGAGTTTGGTCTGCGGGCAAGCTGACCCAGAGTCCTTTCAGCCAGATGACCGCGGCTCGGCGAAACCGTGGCATATCCAGAGGATTTTACAAATATTGCGCTGACAGAGGTTCTGGCGGGCCGCGGTTCACAGCGCGATGACGATATCGGCACGCAGGCCACCCAGGCTCTTGCTTTCGCCCAGGCGCAGAACGCCCCCGTGCGCCCGCGCGATGTCCGCCGCGATCGCCAGGCCCAGCCCGACACCAGAGCCACGATCCTGGTTGCGTGCCGGGTCCAGCCGGACGAAGGGCCGCAACGCATCCTCGCGCCGGTCGGCCGGAATACCCGGGCCGTCATCTTCTACCCGAATGCGCAAAGACCCGTCGGTCAACTGCACCGACACGCGACAGGCCGAGGCGTAGCGGCGTGCATTCGCCATGAGGTTCTCCACCGCACGGCGCAAGGCGCGCGGACGCAGCATCGCCCTCCCCTCGCCCTGCATTTCGCCAAGCTCGACCTTTTGCCCGCCACGCTGCGCATCCTCGACGATCCTCTGGATCAGCGCAAAGGGGTCGGTCTGTTCCGAGGTATCGGTCTCGGCATCCCCGCGTGCGAAGTCGAGGAAAGCGTCGATCAACTGCTGCATCTCTTCGACATCACGTTCCAGCGGTTCGCGATCTTCGTCGTCCAGCAGCGAGAGGCCCAGCCGGAGCCGTGTCATGGGGGTACGCAGGTCGTGACTGACCCCCGACAACATCATGGTGCGTTGTTCGATATGTCGTTCGATCCGGTCCCGCATTTCCAGAAAGGCATGACCGGCGGCCCGCACCTCCGTAGCGCCGGCCGGCGAGTAGCGCATGTGACGCCCCTTGCCAAAAGCCTCTGCCGCGGCCGCCAGCCGGGTGATCGGCCTTAGCTGGTTGCGCATGTAGAGAAAGGCGATGAGCGTCATCAGCGCACCGAAGAAGGCCATATTCACGAACAACTGGTGCGGGTTCGAGGCAGAGACACGGGATCGTTCGAGGCTGGCCCGGTAAAGTTGGTCGTCACGTCGCAGGAACAGAACCACTTCTCGGTCGCTGGGTAGCAATATGCGTTCCAGCGCCGGGATCCGCATGTCCAGTTCGCGGATCACCACAAGCCCGGTGAAATCGTACCAGCGTCGATAATTGCCGTCCGGCATCGCGTCGTCCGGCACGGCTCTTGGGCGAATGCTCAGCCGTATCCCGTTGGACTGGTCCGGCAAGTCTGCGACCACCAGATTGACCTCGCGCGCCAGTTCCTTGCTCATCTGGACAGTGACGCCTTCGAAATGACGCTGGATGAAGACGACCGACACGACCAGTTGCAGCGCCACCACCGGCAGCACGAGGATCAGTGCGGCACGGCCATACAGGCTGCGGGGCATATATCGTTTGAGCCAGCGGAAGAACATGCGCTAAGCCTAGCCCGCGCCGCCCCGGCCCGCCATCGCCAAAAGGACCATCCGATGCAGGACCCGCAACCCGATTTCCAGCCCCGGCCGGGCGTTGCCGAAGAGCTTTCGCCGGGCCTGCGCCGTGTAGTGGCGCCGAACCCCTCGCCGATGACCTTTCGCGGTACCAATACCTACCTGCTTGGGACCGGCGGCATCGCGGTGATCGATCCGGGGCCGGAGGATCCGGCCCACCTGCAGGCCTTGTTGGACGCGCTGAGCCCGGGGCAGGAAATCACGCATATCCTGGTGACCCATGCTCACCTGGACCATTCCCCCCTCGCCCGAGAACTCTCGCGCCGCACAGGGGCGCCGGTTCTGGGTTTCGGCCCGGCCGAGGCCGGTCGCAGCGCGGTCATGCAGAAACTCGCCGCCGAGGGGCTGGTCGGGGGCGGTGAAGGCGTCGACACGGGCTTTGTTCCGGACATAGCGCTGTCCGATGGCGACAGGATTGCCGGGGACGGCTGGACCGTCGAAGCCCTGTATACGCCGGGACACATGGCCAATCATCTGTCCTTTGCCTGGGGTGATATCCTGTTCTCCGGGGATCTAGTGATGGGCTGGGCGACCTCGCTGGTGTCGCCTCCCGACGGGGATCTGACCGCCTTCATGTCTTCGCTGGAACGCCTGCAAGAGCGGTCGTGGTCCCTGTTCCATGCCGGCCACGGCGCGCCGGTGCCCGCGCCCGCCGAGAGGCTTGCGGCGCTTCTGACGCACCGTCGCGGCCGCGAATCCGCCATCCTCTTGGCGCTGGCCCATGCCCCCGCCACCGCTCGCGACCTGGCCGAGCGGATCTATACCGACGTCCCGCCCGCCCTTCTTCCGGCAGCCAGCCGGAACGTCCTGGCTCACCTCATTGATCTGACGTCGAAATCACGTGTTGCCCCGGTCGGAGAACTGTCCGTCGATGCCGTTTTCCGTCCAATCTGATGCGGCAAACAAAAAACCTCATTTTTGTGACGAAACCCTCTGGACGCCCGGATTCCACATTGTTATAGACCGCCGCATGTTCCGGCGTAGCTCAGCGGTAGAGCAGTTGACTGTTAATCAATTGGTCGTAGGTTCGATCCCTACCGCCGGAGCCAAAGAATTCAAAGGCTTAGCATGTTTTGCTAAGCCTTTTTTCTTTGTCGAACTGGAGGCTTGGACGCAGATAGGACACGGCTAGCTGTGGGATGATTTCGTAACATCTGGGTGTGAATGGTACCTACGGACTACCACTCGCTTGCTATTTTTCGCACGCCTAACACTTCAGGAAGAAGCGAAAATCCCGGATGGGACGTCCGGTATCAAGCTGTATACAATCAGCCGCAAGGTTTCAGCGGAGCAGCTGAGGAACGTATGGTGTAGTCCTGCAGTTTGACCCCAAAGCTGCCGTCACATTAGACGTCTGGAATATACCTGTGTGATGTATCTACTATCACGCGCAAGAACATCGCTGTAGCCCCGCAGCATCTTGCTGAACATGCTTGATGACGTGATGTAAGGCACCGTGCCCTTATTCGAAGAAAAGCTGCACGCACGCATTGACGCGCGCTGGTTGCATGCGAGCACTTCCGATTGCTTTTCAAAGGTAGGAATGACGACAAGGAACGCGCTAATGTGTGTGTGACCGCCTACCTAAGCCGACGAACGTCAGCGTCAGCAAACGTCAACCTTAGCTGCCGAAGCAGCCTCGGCGATCTAGCACAAGAACCTTGCCGCCGAAGAGTACTTAGCCGGAAAAATACACTGGTGGCAACCTACGCTTGACGAGTTCAAAACCCGGCCCGCTCAAGTCCCAGTTGGTGTGGCGGACGCATCGAGCTAGCTCATCGAAAGCCGGTTTGCTCAATCCGTCGCCGCCAAGTTTGTCTTGGAATGCTTTCCAACGAACATCTCTGTCTATTGCCGGGCACGATAAGGTATCGCAAAATATAAGGTAATCTTCGCAACTTACCTCGATGTCGAACTCGCTTGTTAGTATTCTTTCAATCAGATTATCTACGAAGAACGTTTTGCTCTCCGCGTCGATGTGCTGCACTGAGTTAAGCGCATGGAGTGCACACAGGACCGAAAAATAGCATCGATGTTTTCCCGTTAAGATGTTTCTCAGGAGTTTTGATGAGCAGTCCTGCATTCCAAAAAGGTTTGGCTCGACAACCAAACCAAGAATAAAAGTATTTGCCACTTCTAGGCTTACTGTCTCGTCCTCTTCGACGTAGTGCGACGCCATCAATTCGCTTAGTTCATATACCAGGTATCCGGTGATCGCTTCGCGATACGGCTGGGAAAACTTCTTGGAAAGCTTCATAACTTCCTTTAATATCAGAGACAAACGAATGATTGGAGGAACCCGAAAATCTATCGCCGCGAGATAAAAGAGGATACGGACAACAGCTTTGACTCTTGCGACCAAATCTTCAGACTGGACGTCGCTTAGATCGAAATCCGCCATCTTTTCTAAAGCTCGGACAATCCGACTGAGAGTTGTAAAAACCTCGGACATGGCACTTGGTAGAAGCGTTCTCTCAGTTCCTCCAATGTGTCGTAACGCATCAAGAGAAACCCTAGCTTTGCGCAATGTATCATGAGTCTCGGTCGAACTGCCGTCATCCGCGCTTAGATCAAACGTCAGCTCGTCATAAAGCTTTGCGCAAATACTACTAACTTCGAATTTCAACCGTGAAATACCCGTCACAAACGGCCGCTCGACATCCTCACTCTTTCCCGTATTCAGGAACAGTTTGTAACCCTCGAGAATTTCAGCAAGTACGTACTCCACTTTATCCAGAACGTCTTCATCATTAGAAAACAAATGAAAATCGTCAACGTACCTCCTTACGTCATAATCGCGACCGCACTTCAAATTCAGTCGCTTGGCAACCAGTCGCTCAAGTTCAACATCAACCCTTTGAAGAATAATCTCCGCGAATATACGAGACACTTCAGGCCCAACAAGAATACCAGCGGTCTCGTTGTAGTTGGAATGCTGCATCAAGCTATCGAACTGTTGCTCAAAGGAGTAATTTTTCGCATTTCTTTTTGAAAAGTCCTTTTCCTTGATCGACCAGCTTATCGAATGAGTGTAAATATTAAAAAAACACTTGGAAATATCCAGCATCCGCAGTTTGGAATACTTGGCTTCCAGCCTTATTATTTCATTTGAGGAGAAGAACTTGTCGAGCAAAAGATATTTGCGATAAGCAAAGTAGGAAGAGGTATAGGGTGTCTTCATTGAATCCCCGACATTCTCCTCAGGGAGCCCCAACTCCCATCTCTTTCGCACGTCTTTCGTGCTGTCTTTAGAGTATATTCGCAAAGACTCATAAGGATAGCGGATCGAGAAAGTACTCCTACTGCAAGACTGAATGATGGTCTGCTCAAACTCAGAATAGAAGTTTGCAATCCTAAGCTGAACAGCCGGATGAATTATTGCCAACGTGTTCCTAGACCGGCGTGATCGGTTGATACTGTAAAGATAGGGCTTAGTATAGTTGTGATGAGGTCGCCTTAACCTATTAAGATAGTGTTTCTGAATGTCAGTCATCTGATCTAACCTCAACTCAGAGAGGAATAGATTTTCGTTTGTAAAGCCAAGAGGTAACTCGAACGGAAGTGTTTCCGTGAGAACCGCACGAACTTCACGCATACGGTCGTCGATACTACTCATTGTTCCAAACCTTGAATATTTCGGAAACCCGCGCGCGCGAATGGCGGCGTATGATGCGTGCTCGATAGCCCTGAGCAAACGAGAGTTTCCTCAACTCCGTCAGGAAATGAGGAGCTAGGGCCAAAATATCGGCAGAGAATTCGCTAGTAGGACCGAAAAGCAGCGTCTTTAGGTAGCCATCAAGCGCAACGAGTTCTGTTGCGGGGTGGTCTTGTTTCTTACGCCCTCGCTTCGATGCAGGGTAAAATCCGCACCGGCTGTAGTTATAGTATATACCTGTTCGCACTTTTTGCTTAGGCTTCCCACGCGAGTGTTTTGTTCGATATATCGAGTGATTTGACGTTATGTATCGAAGCCGATCAATCAGCAGCGGCGCATCCTTGTGCCGCTGGAATGATTTCAGCGCAAGATAGACTCTTGTTTGCCTCTTCTTCAGTTTAACTTCTGCAATTGATAAATTAAACTCGCGGCTCTCAAAACTTCTAACACTATTGTTTGCAGAGAACTTGTAGCCCAAAAAATCAAAATCTTCTTTGGTATCGGGCTTGGCCGCACTTGGCTTTTCCGATTTAACATGGGTTACTGTCGTTTTTTCGTTAACCTCCAACCCCAAATCACTTAATAGTGATTGAATCTCGCTCAATATGTCGTACCGCGGCAGATGGAAGATAATCATATCGTCCGCAAACCGGAAGTATCTGTGGACTCCCGGCATTTTACGTACATATTCATCGAAATTTCTCAAGGTCAGCTCGGCCAGCACTGTACTGATGGCCAGACCACGGGGCGCCACAGAAGGAGGAACAGCGCCACCACCTGGGTCATAGAGCCATTCAATTACTGCACGGAGACTACCATCTGTGCGAGTGTCTGAAATGATCTTCTTGATTATTGGCTTCGCATCAATACTCTCATAGAAGGAACGGATGTCGCATCGAGTTATGGCGTAAGGGCTGCCTTCGCTAACGGCTTCTATAATTCCAGATATTATTGATTCTCTGTTTGGCAGCAAGATGTTGTATTGCTTTACCAAACGACGATAGGTCGCGCGAAGTATCAAATCTGTTTCGATGTCAGCGGCAAACCGGTGAACTACGCCAGAAGCATCAGTTCGCGACGACAGACCTAGTACAACCGGCCTCTGTTCAGCCCGTTCCGCCGCTGAATTGGCGATTGTCTCCAGCTGCGTATCAAGGTCCACTTTCCATCGTCCGCCGTCGCCAACGCGAAAATGACCCTTAAGTGCGTCTCTGGAGTATGGAGATGTAGACACGTTCTTCTATTTACCTATCGTCAAGAAGTTATCTTCCGTATTATCCCAACGTTAACGCTTTAGCGACTGGTTGCAATCGATTGTAAGAACATCAAGTGTTCGAGCTAACCTTGCTGCGACACTCCGACGCGTCCGCTTGGGACGCAACTACAACCTCGTGGATTTCGTCGGACAACATGCCGTCTCGCGTAGCTCGACGGCTGCGCTTCGGCTGACGCCTGCCAGCGCAGATTTTTTAGGTCGCTGCGCTCCGGCTCGCTGCGCTCGCTTGAAGGGCATGCACCTCTCGCGCCATCGCGGCCCCCGGCTGAGTCATCAGTTCTCGAAGCGCGAACTCGTAGCTAGCTGTCACGCTATACACTGAATGCCTAACGAACCGCAGCACGCATGCGTTGCACAAACGGGTTATCGTAGGGCGAAGCTCTGAGCCATTGCGTACCGTCACACGCCCGATGTCGCGTAGCGAGCGGATGATTTCCTCGGCGACGTGACTGTCCTCAGATAGGAACGCAATCGCGATGCACAGATCGTCGCGGGTGTTTTGTTCGCCCAGAGGTTCTACTGTTTTATTCAATTCGGCAAAGGTTTGTTGTAGCTGCCGCGTAGCATATTCGCGCAGCCGGTCCAATGCGTCCGAGAATTGACTTGAGGACAACTGCGTTCGGCGACCGACAAGCCGACCAAGGCACTTGCGGGAATACTTCACCTCGAACCGAATACGGCGGTTCGTTTTTGCGTAAGTGGTTTGTTTGATGCCCTCTGCAAGATCGATCTGCATCGCAAGGCTGTGCGGTCCGAATGTTCTAACTTGCCCCGTCAGCTTGCGTTTGTAGATGTTGCCACTTCGCCCTTGCCTAGACAAAGACGGCATAAGGTGCTTCACCTGCCTTCGAGGATCAAGAGTCAAAAATTCTACATACCACTCCGCTTTATTCAGGGCGAAGCGCGGAACAAACTCTATTCGGTCATTTTCGATATGAGGGCTATCGCTCAAAAAGGTCAAAACTAATCCCACAATCTCATTCATCAGGCGGTTGAGGTGCGTAATCGGACCACCAAAACTTGCGTAAGCATAGACCCGCTCGTCACCCATCAAGACATTGCCGTCTCCGCCAAACATTGTTTCATCGTCAGTCTGAATAGCCTCCCTAGGTCCTGCCATTTTCAAGGGTTGCTGTGCCGCTACCGGATCAAACAACCCCGCTCCATTAAAAATCTGTGCAGCAACGAAACGGGCGACGTTTAGGTTCAAGTCCAATTTAATGTCTACGGCCTCGTTGGAACCGTACAAAAACTCATTCAGTCTGACAGGTTTTGCGACCACGCGACCAGAGAATACGGGTGCGGTCTTCGTTCCACGCACAATCACATGTTCCGCCCGTACCTTCGCGGTCAAAGGGCGTGTGCCTCTGCGTCGCCGTGGTTGATTAAACAAGCGCACCGAACCGTTTGCGGACAGGACTCTAATCGTATTGAGCGTTTCCAACGCAACCATCGTAGGCGCGGTGTCGCCACACACACGCAGCCCCTCTACCGAGACCTCTACAAGATCGAGGAACATTTGCCGTGGGTCGAGGGAAAGCGGCCACGACAACTCCGGGACTAGAACATCGCGCATTTCAGGGACCTAACAGATTAACTCTACACTGCATGGGTTATACTATGCCGCTTGGTTACTGAGGCGCTGCCAAGCGCGAAACACACTCGACGGGTGCCACTGGCCCCCGCGCGCGGTGGGAACGTTCAACTCGTTGAGGCGGTCGGCTGCCGCGCGGAAAGTAAGTTGTTGATCAACGATCATCTGCCGCAACGAAGTTTCGATAGACTTGGCAAAAACCACAGCTTCCCTCTTGTTTTGTAACGCTAAATACTTTCCGTTCTCGCCTAGCTTCGTTCCGCGTGATTTTGCCGCTGCCAGCGCCGCCTTGGTACGTTCGCTGATCTTCCGGCCTTCTTCCTCCGCGATTGCAGCATAGACGTGCAACATGAAGCGATCAGCGTTCGGCATATCGATTGCAACGAACCGAACCCCGCTTTCGAGCAAGTTCGCGATGACAGCGACATTGCGAGCGAGTCGGTCAAGCTTGGCTATAAGCAAAGTTGCGCCGGATTTTCGGCAGGCAGCAAGTGCGGCCTCAAGTTCGGGACGGTTCTTCTTTTTGCCGCTCTCGACTTCCGTGAAGGTTTGAATCAACTGTCCACCGGAGGACATAACGAATTTCGCAGTCGCGCTGCGCTGCGCTTCCAAGCCTAGTCCGCTCTCGCCCTGACGGGTCGTTGAGACCCGGTAATAAGCGATGAATTGATTGGAGGTCATTTCTTGTTCCTTCACAAGTAATCGTTGGTTTGCTTGGAACAGATCTGGTCACCAACGCGAAGATTTTTAGGTTCGGCATGACAATTTACGATGCGCGGCAACATTATTTTCCCGGCGGACGAAAAATCGACATTTTTCCCGCAAAACCAGATACTTGCCAACATGACGCGATATGATTCTAGTGCCGCTTCACCAGTGTAGCGAAGATTTTTCGAAATTACACAACAGATTCAGGTGCATACGGGAGAAAATGGTAGATTCCGTTATGCACAGAAAGCAGATTTCTCCACTTCCGAAGTGTGCAGACACCTTTGTGAGCGTTTACTGTAATCATGTTATGTCGGCATCAAAGGAAAGTGTTATATGCATTTTGATTTTTTGATGGAATTTTTTCGACTTTGTGTGTGATGGGGGGGTCATGAAATGCCGTTCGTGAAAGAAATTTACGCATCATCTTCCCGCGCATTTCTCAGGCCCCATCCGTTTTCAAGCCAACGGTCTAGCTCTGCAATCTTGTAGCGGACCGCACCACTTTTGTCGTAGACCATAGGCCCGGTTCCTTCGGACTTCATGTTCCTAAGACGTTGCTCGGAACGCCCAACCCTGCGAGCTGCGTAAACAATATCGCACCAAACGCCGTCATCCGAGACCCAGCCTCCCTCCAGCTTCTTCTCAAGCTCCGCAACCCGACGTTTCAGGCGTGCAATCTCAGCCCTTTGTTTCATACCAGTTCGGCGGAATTCTGGTTTTAAGCGTCGCTTCCTTAACTTTTCTGGTTGGCTCACTTGGACGTCCTCGTTTTGCGCCTGCGTATCGTCCGCTTGGGCGTTGATTTCCGCCCGGTCGCATGCTGATGATTGTGCTCAATTTTATTGATAGCTTCGTTCAGATCGTGGCGCACGGCAACATCGAACGGGTGCGCGTATCTCGTCGTCATGGCGGGCGTAGTATGGCGTAAGATCACTTGGGCAGAGTACAAGTTGCCGGAAGCCGCGATGTATGTTGCTACCGTGTGGCGGATGTCGTGAAGGCGCGCGTTGCTCAGCTGAGCGACCTCGCAAATTCGTTTCCAAGGTCTGACAAGCGAGGTTAGATGTCTATCCGGATCGGCTCCGGGAAATACCCACGCCCCGGTACGTTGTGCTGCAATCGATTGCAGGAGATTGACCGCTGAGTTGGAGAGTGGAAGCCTTGCTTCTCCGGTCTTGGTCATATGCAATGCAGCGGTCCGACCCGACAAGTCGATGTCTTCCCAGCGAAGACGGAGAACCTCGCCGGGTCTACAGCCCGTGTAGAACAGCAGCATGATAGCATCGAAACCGTTTTCGCTCTTAGGCATCTTCGGACGCAAGTGTTCGATGGCAGAAAAAATCTTGGCCTGCTCGTCATCGGTGAAATAGCGGATGCGTCGCTTTTCCTTGTTCATCTTGATGCGGGCAGCCGGATTGCTTCGCTTGGGTAGAAGATCCCAGTCTTCGGCCTTGTTCAGCATGGCTTTGAATACGGCGAGCATTCGATTGGCGTTCACCGGGGTTGCCGCCATAGATCGATGCAAACACTCGATGTCGCTTCTGGTCAGGTCGGCCAATGGCACCGCGCCGAGGCTTGGCACGACCTTCTTTCGTAGAACCGCCTCGTACCGCTTATACGTGGCAGGTGACAGCTTTGGCTTTGCATCATCTTTCAGATAGATTTCCACCAGTTCCGCTACCTTGATTGTCTTTTTGTCGGCCCGCCCCTGTGCGGGATCGCCACCAGAGAAGATCTGTGACCAATGTCTGACTGCGGCTTCCCGTGCAACGGCTACCGTCATTTCTGGGAACGAACCAAGGGTCAGTTTCCGTTGCCGGTTGGACTCTGTGCGGTATCTGAGCACAAAGACTTTTCGGCCACTTGCTGTTACCTTCAACGACAGACCGCGCGTAGCGGGATCATGTATCCACTGGTCAGTTCCATTGGGTTCGATACGTTGCAAGTCCCTGACGTTGAACGAGTAACGCAGCTTCACGGCTCTGGGCCTTTTGATTTTCTTAGGACGCATATAGGGCACAAAAGTCTGGTAGGTTTCGTTATCCCACAACAGTAATCTCCACCCTCAAGTCAGAAAAGAGTGAAATAAAACAGTAAGTTAGTATGTTTTGAGAGATGGCGGTATATTCTGGTAGCTGCGCTAGAAAGGCCTGTTAATCAATTGGTCGTAGGTTCGATCCCTACCGCCGGAGCCAAAAATGTTGCCCTTGCCACCATCGCAATGGGCAAGATGTTGGTTATATCCTCATAAAATCAAAACACTACCTGATACTTCCGGTTGAGTTGTCTACCGACAACCACCGACAACATTGCTGACCAGCCGGTCAAAATTCGGTCAAAGCGATGGAGACGGCCATGCCGCACCAGAAGATCACCCAGGCCCTCGTTGACGGCCTGTCTTTTCAGGATTCCGGGACGCACTGGGTCCACGACACCGACCTTGCAGGGTTCAACCTGTCAGTCGGGCGACGCACCAAGACATACAATGCCGCCGGCGAAGCAGGAGGGCGCTTCATCCGCGTGAAAATCGGGTGCGCTGACTTGACCAAGGCGAACGAGGCCGGCGCCGTTGCGCGCGACATTCTGCTGCCGGAAATCCGTCGCGGTGTTGATCCCCGCGCGAAGCAACTCGGAGACGACGACCGCACCCAGACATGAAGCGCGTTGCTGTGTCCTCCCGCCCGCGCCGGATGCGCCCCGGCGATCAGCGTACCATCCGCGACCTGTCCGACCTTGGTGAGGTGTGGACAGGGTGAAACACCAGAGAATCGAACAGATCGACGAAGCCGCCCACTGGGCGGCTTCTTCCGTCTCGGAGCACCTGTCTGCTCGGTCGATCAAAGAACCTTGGGTTGGCACGCTGCTGATCGTCGTGGCGGCGTTGCCGCTGATATACCCGCCCCTTGCTTGGGCGCTCTTGCGCTGCTTCCTCGCGGTCCTCATGTTGCGCGCAGCCGCCCTCGTTGGGTGGAGGGATCGCGACGACCCAGAACCTGACCGCTGGCCGCACCTGACAATCCTGCTACCCGTCTACCGCGAGCCGTCGGTGATTGCAGAACTCGCCCGCGCGATGCGCGCGCTCGACTACCCGTCGCCCGAGATCGTGCTGCTCGTCGAGGAAGACGACCAGGAGACGCGCGCGGCGCTCGACTTCTGGCCGTATCGCGTCCTCGTCGTCCCGGATGGCAAGCCGTGCACGAAGCCGCGCGCCGTGAACTACGGCCTCCTGCATTCCACGGGCGAGGTCGTCGTGGTGTTCGATGCGGAGGACCGTCCCGCTCCTGTCCAGCCGAAGAGCGCCGTTGCCCGGCTTCTGGCTGACCCTCGGTGCGCCGTCGTCCAGGGCGTGCTTGCATGTGATCACGTCGGGCCTTTGGTCACGCGGCTACGCGCCGTCATTTCAGCCAGAGTGCCAAAGCTGATCTGACAGGGCTGGGTCGACCTCGGTCATGGGGGCAGATCGGCCGGACCTTGCGCCGATAGTGTCCCGCCTCGGCCCCACCTACGCCAATCGGTCCGCCTGTGCCTTCCGGCGTGTTCCAGTTGCAAGAGCCACACCGGTCGAAGAACCGTCCCCATGCGTCCACAGGCGTCAGACCGTACCCTGTCTTGCGTGGAACACGAAGGACCGCATCGAAACCGCTGCGAGATCGATGGCGTCCGTCATGAAGGTCAGGTCGTCGCGCGCATCCGAGGCGCCGGAGATGGTGAGCGCGGGCAAATAGTGATCCACCGACGGATGCGCCATCTGGAACAGCGACCCAAGCCCCTCTCGGTCAGCCAGTGCGGCAAAATCCCGATCGGTCAACTTGTCGGCAAAGAGCTGGTCGAACTCCAATGCGAAATCATGTGGTTGGATCTCCCTGCCCCATTCGACGGCGCGCAGGTTGTGCACCACGTTGCCGGAGCCAAGGATCAACACGCCACGGTTGCGCAGTGCCGAAAGAGACCGCCCGATCTCCAGTTGGTGACCAAGGCCGCGGCTCATGTCGATGGAAACCTGGAAAACCGGAACATCGGCGTCGGGATATAGGAATTTCAGAACTGTCCACGCGCCGTGGTCGAGGCCCCAACTGTCGTCCTCTTCGGCGTGGTGGCTGGCTAGAAGGCTGGTCACCTCGCGGGCCAGTTCCGGAGCGCCGCGTGCCGGGTACCTCTGGGCAAAAAGTTCATCCGGGAAGCCGTAGAAGTCGTGGATGGTCCTTGGCACGACCGAGACATCAACCAAGGTTGTGCCCCGGGTCATCCAGTGCGCAGACACCACCAGGATTGCCTTGGGGCGAGGCAGCGACTTGCCGAGATCCGACCATGCACGGCTGTAGGCCGTGTCCTCGATGGCGTTCATCGGACTGCCGTGGCCGAGAAAGACCAGCGGCATCCGGTCGGAGAGCGAAAAACGGGCTTTCAGATCGTCAAGAGTGCGTGTGGCAAGCATCTCGTGGCCTTTCATCGGCGAAATGAAGATTTGACGCGCCAAGCATTTGTGCCGGCGCGTCATGCGGCCTTTGACCTAATGTGCGCCAAGTGACGTCATCGGGACAGGGAGGGCATTGCGTCAGGCAAACTGTCCCAGGCTACGTTGCAGCGCCGGGATGCGCAGCGCGAAGGCGCCGGCGCCAAGAAGCGCCACGGCCAGTTGCGCGACGGCCCAGAACAGCGGGAATTCCCAGCCGCCGCCTTCACCCGAGAACAGCCAGCCGTTGCCGATGTGCACCCAAGTGGCGCCCAGCAGGACCGGGATCAGGGCCAGCGACACAAGCCGCACGGCAACACCAAGGATCAACGCGAGGCCGCCACCCAGTTCGGCGGCGATGGTCAGGTAGGCCAGGAAACCCGGAAGACCCAGGCTTTCGAAATAGCCGACGGTGCCCGCGATGGTGAAGACGTTCACCTTGAGCAGCCCGTGGGCCAGGAAAAGAACACCGCTGGAAACGCGCAGCAGCGTGGCGGCATAGTCGGTCGACGTGGTCATGTCATCTCTCCATTCAGGTGCCCTGCCCCGGCGTCTGTCTATCGGGTCGGGCCGTTGCTCTTACCGACACCTAGGCCTTGCAGCTTTCCAATAAAATGGCGACATTGTGGAATGACTATCTCGTAAATGTTCCGAATGAGTATCCCATGGACGTTGTCGACGAAATCAGGGCCTTCGTGGCCACGGCCAAGACCGGGTCGTTCACGGCCGCTGCCGATCAACTCGGGGTCTCGAACCGGCTGACGTCGAAATACGTCGCCGAACTGGAAAGCAGGCTGGGGGTCAGGCTGCTTCAGCGCACGACGCGCAGGGTCGGGCTGACGCCAGCGGGCGAAGATCTGCTGGCCCGCGCGCCTGCACTATTGGATGACCTCGACGACCTCCTGGCCGAAGTGTCCGAAGACTCGCGCGGGTTTACCGGGATGATCCGGATCTCGGCCCCTGTGACATTCGGTGAGATCTATGTCGCGGGCCTCCTGTCGCGCTTCGGTGATGGCAACCCGGGGCTGCGTTTCGATCTTCGTCTGGGCGATGACTACGTCGACCTTGCCAGCGAGGGGATCGACCTTGCCTTTCGCATCGGGCGGTCGGACATGCTGTCGCTCAAGTCCCGCAAGTTGGGAGAGATCCGCTCTGTTGCGGCGGCAAGCCCGGACTACCTGGCCCGGCATGGAACGCCCGAGACCCTGGAAGACCTACGGCAGCACGCCTGTATCCTGGACACCAACCGCCGCGCGCCGCGTCGTTGGATGTTTCGCCCAGATGGGGTCGAGGAGATGGTCGAGGTGCAAGGAAGGTTTCAGGTGAACTCTGCCAGCGCGGCGGTGCAATTGGCCGCCGAGGGGCTTGGCGTCTGTTATGGGCCACGGTTTGCCTTGCGCGACGCACTGGACGCCGGTCGCCTTGTGCCGGTTCTGCAGGAAGTGCCGAGCGAAACTGCCCCTGTCAGCGCCATCTACCTCGAAGGTCGCGCCTTGCCGCGCAAGATCCGGGCCCTGATCGAGTTTGCCGCCGAGGACATTCGCCGCAACGGCAATCTGTAGCCCATGCGATGGCCGCAGAACGCGGCCACTCCAAGGTTGCCGATTGTTATCCCAACATGGTCTTCAGCGTGTCGCGCATCGGCGTCGTCGGACGCCCGATCAAGCGCGACAGGTCGCGGCTCTGCGTGGACAGGGCCCCGGTCGCAGCGCGCGCGTCGCTGTCGGCCAGGATCGCGGCAAAGTCCTCGGGAAGGCCGGCGCCGACCAGTGCCGCAGTATAGCTGGCCTCGTCGAGATCCACATAAGTCACCGGCTTGCCGGACACCTCGCTCAGGAGCGCCGCGTAATCGGACAAGCTGAAGTCGGTGTCGCCGCCCAGTTCATAGGTCTTTCCCTCATGCCCGTCACCGGCCAGCACGACCGCCGCGGCCTCTGCGAAATCCTCGCGCGACGCGGTGGCAAAGCGTCCCTTTCTTGCCGCCCCGAAATGCTGCCCCATCTCCAATGCCTGCGGCGCGCTCCCGGCGATATTTTCGGAGTACCAGCCGTTGCGCAGGATCGCGTGGGGCAGACCGCTCTCGCGCAACGCCGCCTCGGTGGCGTTGTGTTCCTTCGCCAGCGCCATGCCGCCGGTATCGGCGTTTAGGATCGAAGTATAGGCCACGAAGCCCACGCCGGCATCCTTGGCCGCTTCCAGCACGTTTCGGTGCTGCTCCGCACGCTTTCCGACCTCGGACGAGGAAATCAACAACAGCCGGTCGCCTCCGTCGAAAGCTCTGCGCAGACTGTCGAGGTCATCATAGTCGCCCTTGCAGGTAGTGACACCCGTGGCGTGGAAGGCCTCTTGCGCCGAGTCGGAGCGCACCATTGCGATGATGTTTTCCGCGGGGACAAGCTTGCGCAGGTGGTCCACCACGCGTTGCCCAAGCTGCCCCGATGCACCGGTGACCAGGTAAGTCGTCATTGCCGTTCCTTTCACGTCTCGAATCGAATACAGGTCTCATTTAGAGACCTAACCGCCGCCGCGTAAGGAGGCAGGTTTTTGGAACAAGGTCACAAAAAGGGAACCCGGAGATGCCCGAAGTGAGTGCGAGGAAATTGCAGGACTGGACGGAACAGGGGTTCGAACCGGGCAATTGCCCCGTGCGCCAGGTGCTGGACCATGTGTCGGCCAAGTGGCCCGTCCTGATCCTTCTGGAGCTTGGCCTAAAACCGATGCGGTTCAACGAGTTGTTGCGTGCCCTACCCGATATTTCCAAGCGGATGCTGACCCAGTCCCTGCGCAACCTCGAACGTGATGGCATCCTGCGCCGCGAGGTCTTTGACACCAAGCCGCCGAGCGTGACCTACAGTCTTACGGACCTCGGAGAGGGGTTCCTGCCGCACCTGCTGGCACTGGTGGACTGGGCCGAAAAGGGCATGCCCGAAATCGTCGCCGCGCGGCAACGCTTCGACCGAACCTGACAGGTGTCAGGTCAGCTGGTTCGCTTTGCGCGCGGTCAAACGCCACTCGGCGCGCGAGAGAGGGGCCGGGCCAAGCGCCGGACAGAAAAAGTGCCGCGCAAGCGCGCGGCACCTTGAATCGTTCGGCCAATGCTCCTCAGACCAGGATCATATCCTCTGTGATCTCGCCCAAGGCGGTGTTCAGGTAGACGATGGTTTCACCCTGATCGGTGAACACGACGTCGTTGCCCACCTGGCTCATGTTGGCGCGCGCCTCTGCGGCAGTGCCATAGCCGAAGCCGACGAACTCGATCATGTCCCAAGCCTCGACGCCGACCACCTGGTCGTTGCCCGCTGCCGCCGCGTCGAACTGGAAGGTGTCGGAGAGGACGCCACCGAACAGGAGGTCGTCGTCCGCACCACCAACCAACAGGTCGTCCTGGCCGAGCGAACGCATGTGGTCGAGCAGGTCGTCCGCCTGCGCATTGACCGCCCCCGCCCCCTTGGCAAGGATCGAGATGACCTGCGGACGGGTCATGGTGCCCGCATCCAGCTGCGCCGGCCAGAGGCTGAGTGCCATCGGATCAGCGCCCCGCTCAAGCAGCGTCTGGTAGAGGATTTCGACGAACTCGACATTCGTCGTTCCACCGTAGAGGGCGGTCGCCGCATCCGAGGCAAAGAGCTCGGTCGCCACCTCCAGCATCGTGACCCCTTCTGCCAGATCCATCGTCAGCGTCTCGATGACCGATACCGAGGGTTCCTCGCCGGTGACCCCGACATAAAGCTGATAAGCCTCATCGGTGTAGTCCTGCTGATAGCCCGCCTGCGAGAATTCCAGCGCCACGGGGCTGGTCTTGGCGATCGCCTCAGGGCTGTCCGCGAAAAAGGCCATGACGTCCGCACGGGACCACGTGTCGGCGTCCAGCAGCGCGACCCAACCGGTCAGCCCGCCGTCGGGTGCACGGTCAAGCGCGTTTTCATACATGGCGGTCACGAACTCGGTATTGGTCAGTGCGCCGTAGGCCGCGACACCCTCTGCCGAGTTGAGGAAGGTCTGCGCCATGTCCACAAGGTCCATGTTCCCTGCAACGATGGCCGAGGTCCAGCCAAAGTGGCCGGGACGGTCCGGCAGGCGGTCAAAGGCGGTCTGGTACATCCGGAACACCTGTTCGGCCGCGGCGTCAAAGACCGGATCAACCGGCTCTGCCATCAGATCGTCATCGCCGGCTCCGCCCAGCAGGACATCCTCGCCGCCCTCGCCCAGGATGGTGTCGTTGCCTTCCATGCCGTCGATGACGTTGTCCCCCGGCGTGCCGACCAGCAGATCGTCGCCGCTGGTCCCGTCCACGGGCACGGCCGGCGCGCGGTTGATCAGCAGGAAGTCCTCGATCGTCAGCTCTTCGGTGACGCCCGCGAGCACCGCGATGCGGTTGCCGTCAATCGCGATCTCGAGGTTGCCGGCAACGACCGTCTGGGTGATCTTGGTGTCGAAGTTGACGTCATTCACGCCCAGGTCGATCAGGCCGATCACGTCCTCCCCGTCGGTGAAATCGTTGATCGTGCTGGTGGCAAAGATCGTGTTTCCGTCCTTGCCGTAGGACAGGACGAAAAGATCATCGCCTTCACCGCCGGTGAACGTGTTGCCACCCTGCCCTACGAGGTGATCCGCCTCGGCGGTGCCGTTGATTGCGACGGCCTCGTCGTGGATCGCGATTTCCTCGTACTCCATCAGCAGCGTGGTGTCGTAGAGCATTGCCGGCTTGATGTCGCCCTTGACGTAGAAAGCCACGTCGAAGCCGTCGGTCATGTTCAAACCGTTCTCGGATACCAGGCCCGAGTTGTTCTGCCAGCCGGCGCTGATAGACAGCGGCGAGACAGGGAATTCCCAGTCCAGCAGGTTGATGACGGTCGTGTCATCCGCGCCCACTTCGTATTTGACCTCGCTGCTGGTGATCGGCAGCGGGTCGCTGGGATCGGTCGGGATCACGACGCCGGGCAGGTCCTGGCCGTACTTGTCCGGTTGCAGGCGCCAGCGCGGACCAGAGATGTATTCGCCGTTCGTGTCGAAGTCCGCCTCGAAGGGCTCACGGTCCATCGTCGTGTACCAGGCGTTGGTATACCCTTCCAGCAAGTCCTCCGAGGCAAGCCCGCCCGCCGCAAGGGCGGAAACCGCCGCCTGCTGGGCCAGCCATGCGTCCTTGAGGATCGTGCCCGCCGGGTACAGCGTGCCGTCGCCGGCGTAGTAGTCGTCGGTCGTTACCCAGACCTCGCGCGGGCCGTTGCCGTCAAGGTTGTAGTCCGGGACGATGGCATAGGTCGGCAATTTGCCGATTGCGGCCTCGTTCTCGTAGTCCTCGGGGCGGATCTGATCGTTGGGGTTGTTGGTGATGGTGTGGTTGGTCACCAGTTCCGCGCCCGTGACCTTGTAAAGCGGTTGCAGGCCGCTTGCCGGATCCGTCTCGCTCCACTCGTCCGGCAGTTCCATCGTTGCCTCAAGCCGGATGTCGTTGGGACGCTTGACCATGTTCCCCCAGCGATAAAGCAGCTTGCCGTCGTCCTTGAGGGTCACCGAATAGTCGCTGCTGTAGGCGATGTCGTATTCGATCGTGGATTCATTGGGGTTGAGCAGGTCGCGAATGTCCAGGACCCCGTCGTTGTTCCGGTCGGTGACACCGTAGGTCGCCGGGTCCGCCAGCAAGTCAGAGACGTACTGTCCGTCCCATGCGGGATTCTGGCTGAGCAGGATCAGGTTATCGTCCAACTGGTAGACCGCGTCGGGATCGCCCGGGTATTTCTGGTCGGACAGGATGTTCTGCATGACCGAGTAGTGCTCGGTCGAGGCCTTCACCGAATTGAAGCCCAGGCCGGACAACCAGGTGCCCAGCACGGCAGGCGTGCGGAAAGTGTCGGTTGCCGCGTCCGAGACGACGATGCCCAGCTGTTCACCGGCTGGTCCCGTCAGGTCGCCGACCCAGCCTTCGCCATAGTCGAAGTCGCGTATCTTGTCCTCGGCTCCGACGAAATCGGTGACGTAGAACCCGAACTCGCTGTCGACGGGGTACAGCATGATCCCGTCCTTGGTCACCATCGGCGCGGCCGTGAAATCGACGATCGGCGCGTCTCCAGGCAGGATATCGCCCTGGGTCAGACCGTCATAGGTTCCGGTGACGTCAGCCGTGCTGAAGGTATGAGTTGCGGTGTAGGTCGGGGTCGTGATTGTCGGGCTGTCGGCCATGATCATTGTCTCTTGATACGGTTGCGGGGCGAGAACTACCGGGACACATTCCACTAACTATATATACGTGCTTCGCTATGTATCTTGAGGATTCCGACCGTGGCATTGATATGAATCAACAAATTTCAAATCTTGCATGTTTCGGGAAAAACGAACCCAGGGGTGATTGTCGGACCGCCGAAGATCCTGAAGATGCGCAGCTGACCCGCGTGTGCAGCATCATCCGCGAAGACCGGTACGGCCTCTTGACGCCATCACGGCGTGAACGAGCGCACCGCCTCGGACAGTTCCGCCTCAAGGCCATTTGGCAACACCAGCACACGTTTCAGCGTATACCAGTCCGCTTGTTCAGCATCCGGCTCACGGTGGCACTGATCACACCTGCCCCCCTCCGACTTTCGAGATCGCCGCAGTCCTGATGGGTTTCCCATCATTTTTTTCTGACTAGAGGGTTTCGGCATTAGCGGTAACTGGGCATACTCTCGTACATAAACGGGAGGATGCCGCCGGAAAGGCGGCACATACGCACAGACATCGACACGCCCGCCACGGGCGTCATCCGACGGGCGGGTTTTCCGGCCCGGACAGGGTGTTGCCGGCCATCTCTGGTGGCGGATCAACAGTCGTGCGAACAAGGGAGGAAGCTGCGCATGAGCCTGATGGAGCTCAGACAGGTCACCAAGAGTTTCGGCGCCATCCACGCGCTGAACGGGGTGGATCTGAGCATTGCCCCCGGCGAGGCCATCGGCCTGATGGGCGACAACGGGGCCGGGAAATCCACGCTGATGAAGATCATCGCTGGAAACTTTCCCCCGACGTCCGGCGAAATCCGCATCGACGGCAGCCCGGTGCATTTCACCCGTCCCCTCGACGCACGGGAAAACGGGATCGAGATCGTCTACCAGGACCTTGCGCTGTGCGACAACCTGACAGCGGCGGCGAACGTCTTTCTGGGCCGTGAGATCAAGTCGGGCATCTGGCCGTTCCGCAGCCTCAACTACAACGCCATGTACCAGAAGGCCGGAGAACTGTTTTCCGAACTGAAATCGGAAACTCGCCCCCGCGACCTGGTCAAGCAGATGTCCGGCGGCCAGCGGCAGGCGGTGGCCATCGCGCGCACACGCCTGTCCGATCCGAAACTGGTGTTGATGGACGAACCCACTGCCGCGATTTCCGTCCGCCAGGTCGCCGAGGTTCTGAATCTCATCAAGCGGCTGAAATCCACCGGCCACGCGGTGATCCTCGTCAGCCACCGGATGCCCGACGTTTTCGAAGTCTGCGACCGGGTGGCCGTCCTGCGGCGCGGGACAAAGGTGGCGGACAAGCGCATCGACGACACCAGCCCCGAGGAAGTCACAGGCCTGATTATCGGAGCCATCGAGGCAGCATGACCGACAACACGAACACCCCGCAAGACGCCCATGACAAGACCGCGCAGACACCGGTCGATCACGCCGCCATCGACGACAGCATCACCTCGCGCCGAGAGGTCTCTGGCATCGGTGCCATCATCCGCACCCAGCCTTTCTGGGTCTTCATCGCCATCCTCACCATCGGCGTGGTGATGACCTTCGTTTCCGATGCGTTCCTGACCGAACGCAACCTCTTCAACATCACCCGCAACATGGCCTTTTTCGGCATCATGGCGCTGGGCATGTCGGCGGTGATCTGTACGGCGGGTATCGACCTGTCCGTGGGCTCGCTGCTGGGCCTCTGCGGCATCAACCTTGCACTGGTCTTGCAGGCCGGCTGGGGAGTCGAGATCGGATTTCTCGCCTGCATCGGCACGGCCGCGTTGGTGGGGTTCATCAACGGCGTGCTGATTGCCTATGTCCGGCTTGCGCCTTTCGTGGTGACATTGGGGATGTTGGCGATGGCGCGGTCCATCGCGATGGTGATTTCCAACAACAAGATGGTCTACGAGTTCGGCCCCGACCAGGAGATCTTTGAGTGGATCGGCGGCGGCAGCGTGCTGGGCGTCCCCAATGTCGTCTGGGTGCTGACCATCATGACGCTGTTTTTCCTCTGGATCTGGCGCTACTCGGAATGGGGCCGCTGGGTCATCGCCATCGGCGGCAACGCCCATGCGGCGAAACTCTCGGGCATCCCGGTCGAACGGGTGATCGTCTCTGTCTACATGGTCTGCTCGATTTGTACCGGCATCGCAGCCTTCATGTTCATCGGCTACACCGGGTCGGCGACAAATGGCATGGGCGCGACCTATGAGCTGAACGTGATCGCGGCCAGCGTGATCGGCGGCGCCAACCTGATGGGCGGTATCGTCTACGCCCTTGGTGCGCCAATCGGTGCCGCGCTGGTCGAACTGATCCGGAACTCGCTGCTGCTCGCCGGGATTCCGGCGCTCTGGCAGCAATTCTTTGTCGGGTTGTTCCTCATTCTAGCAGTCTTGCTGGAACAGCTTCGCAATCGAGGGGGCAAATAAGCCCCACACTTCATGAAACTCAGGGAGGAGAAAGACATGAAGAAACTGCTGACCGCAACCGCGCTCTGCGCGCTGGCACCGGTGATGGCCTCGGCCGATTACACCTTTGCCCTTGTCCCCAAGGCGATGAACAACCCGTTCTTCGACCTCGCCCGTGACGGCTGCTATGCCGCACAGGAGGAACTGGACGACGTGACCTGCGAATACATCGGCCCCGGTGAGCACACGGAACTGGAGCAGATCCAGATCGTCCAGGACCTCATCACCAAGGGGGTCGACGGGATCGCGGTGGCGCCTTCCAACGCCCCCGCGATGGCCAAGGTTCTGCGCGCTGCGGCCGATGCGGGCATCCCGGTGATGACCTGGGACTCGGACCTTCTGCCGGAGGATCAAGACCTGCGCACCACCTATGTCGGCACCAACAACTACAACATCGGCGTGCACCTTGCGGAACTAGTCATGGAACGGCACCCCGATGGCGGCACCATCTGCCTGCAGACCGGCGGCGCCGCAGCGGCCAACCACAACGAACGCCTCTTGGGCGCGCGCGAAACCCTGGCCGGGGCCGAGCTGGGCGATCCTCCGGGCCGCCCGCTGGACGGCGACAACGGCTGGACCGAAATCGCGGGCTGCCCGCTGATCACCAACGACGACGGCAACGTCGCCGTGCAGGGTCTGACCGACATCCTTGCCGCCAATCCTGACCTGACGGCCTTCCTGTCGACCGGCGCCTTTACCCAGTGGTTCGACAACGCCTACCGCAATGCGGCCGAGCCCTACAAGGCAGAGATGGACAGCGGCGAGCTGACCATTGTCGTGGCCGACACGCTGCCGATGCAGATCGCGCAGACCAAGGACGGTCTGGGCAATGGCCTTGTCGGCCAGCGTCCCTACGAAATGGGCTACAAGGCGATGTACATCCTCAAGGACATCGCCGAGGGCAAGGACGTGGATGACCCGATCTTTACCGGGCTGGACGTTTGCAACAACGACAACATCGACACCTGTGTAAAGTGATCTCCGGGTGACGAAACTGGACGGCGGCGCAGCCCTGCGCCGCCGTTTTCGCGGGGATTGCCTCGTGAGGATTAAAGGAGAAAGTGATTGCAACGGGTACGTTACGCGGTCGTCGGCGTTGGCTGGATTTCGCAGATCGCCTTTCTGCCGGCAGTGGCCCAGACCGGCAATTCCGAGGTCACGGCCATCGTCAGCGGCAGCACGGATGCGGCGCGAAAACTGGCCGAGTTCCACGGTATCCCCGAGGTGCTGACCTATGAGGACTACGACGCCCTGCTCGCCTCGGACCGGATCGACGCGGTCTACATCGCCCTGCCCAACTCCTTGCATGCCGATTACGCCATCCGTGCGCTCAAGGCCGGCAAGCACGCGCTGGTCGAAAAGCCGCTGGCCCCCACGGTGGCCGAATGCCGTGCGATGATCGAGGCCGCAGACGCCTCTGGCGCCTATCTGATGACCGCCTACCGCCTGCACCACGAACCCGGCACCGTCAAAGTTCTGGACCGCATCCGCCGCGGAGAAATCGGCGACCCGCGCGTCTTTACCTCGGTCTTCGGCTTCCAGTCGGCGGCGGACAACCATCGCCTGCGCCCAGAACACTGGGGCGGCCCTCTGCAGGACATCGGCGTCTATTGCCTGAATGCGGCCCGTCACATCTTTGGCGATGAACCGACAGAGGTTGCCGCGATGGGCTCAAACGGCGACGGCGATCCACGCTTTGCCGAGGTCGAGGAAAGCGTCGCCGTCACCCTGCGGTTCCCGAGCGGAAGGCTGGCGCAATTCATCGCAAGTTTCGGCACGGATGAGCAGGACAGCTATACGGTGCTGGGCACCAGGGGCACGCTGGATGTCTCTCCGGCCTTCAGGTTCGAAACCGACGTCGCCCTGACCCAGCGCGCCGCCGGGGTGCCGCAAGACCACGTCGTTGCGCCCGAATGCGATCATTTCGGTGCCCAGACCGCCTATTTCTCGGATTGCATCCGGACGGGTCAACCGCCCGAGGACGACGGCGCCGAGGGGCTGGCCGACGTGACGATCATGCGTGCCATCGAAGAGGCCATGCGAACGGGCAAGGCACAATCCGTCGCCCTGCCCCCGCGTCCGTCCCACCCCGGGCCGGACACGCTGCGCCGCGTCCCGCGCACCGATCACCGGCTGGTTCTATGACGGAGGCAGGCATGGACCATATCGATTCCCACCACCATTTCTGGCACCCGGCGCGCGGCGATTACGGCTGGATGCCCGCCGATGACCCGGTCTTGAGCCGCCCCTATCACCCCGCGGACCTTGGCGAGGGCCTGCAGGCGAGCGGTGTCGCGCGAACGGTGCTTGTGCAGGCGGCGCCCACTCTCGCCGAAACCGAATACCTTCTGGGGATCGCCGATAGCACGCCGCATGTGGCCAAGGTCGTCGGCTGGATCGACTTCGAGGATCCCGCCCAGAAGAAGCCACTGCAACGCCTTGCCAAACATCCCAAATTCGCCGGCGTCCGCCCGATGATCCAGGATATTCCCGACGATCGCTGGATGCTGAAGCCAGAGGTGCAATGGGCCTATGAGGCCCTGATCGACCAGGACCTGACTTTCGACGCGCTGGGCTTTCCCCGTCACCAGGCACCCTTTCTCGAACTGCTGAACCGCTATCCCGACATGCGGGTGGTGCTGGACCATTGCCTGAAACCGCAACTGCGCAGCCATTCCGAGGAGAGCTTCCGCACCTGGGCCGAGGGCATGACCCGCCTGGCGGAAGAAACCGGTGCTTTCTGCAAGCTGTCTGGCCTTGTGACCGAGGCCGATGACCTGCCGTCGGACGATCTGCTGCAGCCCTATGTCGATCACGTCCTGTCCGTCTTCGGACCGCAGCGCGTGATGTGGGGATCGGACTGGCCCGTTGCCCGCCTGCGCTGCGACTATACCGACTGGCACGCGCAGGCCCTTCGGCTGACCGCCTCCTTGTCAGAGGCGGACCGCGCGCAGGTGTTCAGCGGAACCGCTGAGCGGTTCTACCGGCTCTGATGATTGTCGAAGTTCGCCGCCCAAGCCTTTGATAACTATCAAAGGATCGCCGGTGCAGAAGGCAGTTCCATCGCCTCGACCTCGCGCAGCATCTCGACAAAGCCAGCCACCTGGTGCCGCGCGGTCGCCTCGCCTTTCTCTGCGGTCGCAATCGAAGCATCGCCCACCGTCCCCGCCGGGTTCAGGTCCGAGGCGATCCACCCCCGGCTGATCGGGCCCGTCGGTGGAATCGCGGCCTCTTCGGCGGCCGACCGGAAATTCTCGGCCCGGCCCATGTCCACGCAGTGCGGCTGGCAGGCCAGCATGATCGAGGTTTCGACATCGCCGCCATGAATGCCATAGCGCCGCTCGTGGTCGGAATACATCCCCTCGGGATGGCCGAAGTTTCCCCATTGGCATTTCACCGCCAGCATCCCCGCCTGTACCCGCAACTCGCGCGACAGGATCGAGATCAGGTCCAGGTTGCCGCCGTGCGAATTGGCGATGACGATCTTGCGCACCCCCGCACGCGCCACGGACAGGCCGATCTCTGTCCAGGCGGCCAGGGCGGTCGCCGCGCCGAGCGTCAAGGTGCCCCGCGCCCAGAGATGTTCGTTCGACTTGCCCACCGCCATGACCGGCAGGATCGCCAGGTCCAGGTCCTCGGGACAGGTCTCGCGCAGCAGATCCAGCATGTAGTCGGCGATCATCGTGTCGGTGCCGACCGGCAGATGCGGCCCGTGTTGCTCCACCGCCGCCGTGGGCAGCACGGCGATGGTCTTCATCGGGTCTACGGCCTCGAATTCCGGCGCGCGCCGTTCGGTCCAGTCCAGTCGTCTCAAGCCTCAATCTCCTTTGTATGTGGCGTCCAGCCGCGACCGCAGGTAATCGGCCCCGGTGATCGGCGCGTAGCGTGGCCTGCCCGTGCCCGGCAGGGCCGCAATCACGCTGTCAGGGTTCGGATCCAGGAAGAACGCGACCGACCTGCGCGCCCGCGCCGGGGGCAGGACGCGATGCGGCGTGGATCGGTACAGGTCGTTCGACCAGCGCATCAGGCAATCGCCGATGTTGACGACAAAGGCGCCGGGCACATGCGGCACATCGATCCAGTCCCCGGACAGGGCCTGCACCTGAAGGCCCGGCTCGCCATCGGTCATCAGCAGGGTGATCGACCCGTAGTCGCTATGCGCCCCGGCGCCGATCTCTCCGGCTGCGCCGCTGGCGGGCGGATAGGACAACAGCCGCAGCGTCGCCATCGGCGCGGTGAAATGCGGTGCGAAATAGCCGGGGTCCAGCCCGAAGTCCCGCGCGAAGGCACCGTGCAGCGCCACGCCAAGCTGCCACGCCCGGTCATAGTAGCCCAGCAGGGTCTCACGAAACCCGGGAAGGTCGGGCCAGACATTCACGCCCCGGAACGGCTCGCCGCGCAGCACACGCGCATCGTCTTCGGCCAGGTCCAGCCCGATGTTGAAGGCTTCCTTGCGATCCACATGCCCCGATGCCTCGTCAAGCCGCTCGCTGCCCATCCTGGCCCAGCCCCGGTTGTGCGGTGTATGCGCGATGTCCAACACCGCCTTCTCCGCCTCGGGCAGGGCAAAGAACCGGTCGACCTGCTCAAAGACCTGCGTGATCTCCGCCTCTGGCACCCCGTGCCCCGTCAGGCAAAAGAATCCGGTGCCACGGCAGGCCGCCCCTAGGCGCGCGCTGACCCCTTCGGGATCGTTCTGATACAGCGACCAGTCCAGTACTGGGATCATGTCTGCCTCCGTTGTCATGCCAGGAACCTGTCCAGCACCCGGTGCAACCGGGCCAGGTGCCGGGCGCGGCTGGCCGGGCTGGAACTGTCCATCAGGTAATGCGCGGCAAAGGCGGTACGGCAGCGCCGAGCGCAAAGCAGGCGCACCCCGCGCAAGAGCGTCCTGCGTCCCGGCGCGCCGATCCAGCGCGTCAACCACCAGCTTGCCCCGCAGGTGGTAAAGACCCCCAGCCGCGTGATCTGCGTCAGTCCCGGCGCGATGTTGTCCCCCTCTGCCTTGGGCATTTCAAAGGCCACGCCCGGCAGCATCACCCTGTCCAGCCAACCTTTCAGCAAGGCCGGCAACCCGTACCACCAGGTTGGGTAGACAAAGATCAGCGTGTCGCACCATTGCAGGTCTTCCACCTCCGCGGCCACCGTGGTGCGGTTGCCCGGCTCCTCCAGGTAGCCGGCCCATTCCCCGGGCGACAACACCGGGTCGAAGCCGCGCGCATAAAGATCATGCTCGCGTACCTCGGCGCTTCGGGCCTCCAGCCGCGACAGCACCATGCCCCGCACCGCGGCGGTAAAGCTCTCGGGTGAGGGATGACAGTAAACCACCAGGGCCCGCATGTCAGAACCTCGCCATTTCGCGTTCCACGCGGTCCAGGAACCCCGCGTGCTGCGCCTCCGTCGCCCGGTTCATGCCGTACAGAGACAGGTACCGCATCTTCTCGGGCCGGGTGACGTGCCACACCGCCCGGCGCACGATCTTTCGCGGCGGGTCACCCGCCATGAAGGCACGCCAGCGCGTCCCGCCGTAGGTCGTGACCGCCGCCAGCCGGGTGATATGCGTCAGGTTCGGCTTGACCCGCCCGGCTTCCAGCCGAAAGGAGACCCCGGGCAGAAAGACCCGGTCGAAATATCCCTTCAGGATCGCCGGAAAGCCGAAGTTCCAGACCGGAAAGACCAGCACCAGCGCCTGCGCCGCGCGCAGACGCTCGACGTGCTCTGCCACGGGGCCAAGGTTTGCCGGCACCTCGTGATAGCCCCGACGTTCGGCCTCGCTCAGTACCGGATCGAAGCCTTCGGCATTGAGGTCGCAGTCATCCACGTCCCAGCCGCGCGCCTCCAGCGTCTCGACCACACGGGCATGCAGCGCCGACGACAGGCTTTCCGGACAGGGATGGGCAAACAGAACAAGCGCCCGCATCTCAGCGCGCCCTCCCGACAGCCAGGTTCATTCCGCGGCCTGCATGCGCGGATAGGAATACATGCGCTCATACCCCCAGTCGGGATCGTCCCAGGCGATCATCTTGCCGGGGTTCAGCAGGCCCTTGGGGTCCGCTTCGCGCTTGAAGGCCAGTTGCCTGTCGTCCACCGACTGCCGCCCGCCTTCCTCCAGCGTGTAGCGATGCGGGTTGAAGACCAGCGCGCCCTTTTCCTCGTGGATGCGTACGATCTCGTCCAGACGCTCCTCGGTGCTGAACTTGACCAGCGTCAGCCCGGCAAAGCCAACCTTTCCATTCGCCCGGATCGACTCGAGATGCTGGATGCATTCCCCCGGAAAGGTCTGGCGGATTTCCTCGACCAGCGCCCGGTGATCCGGGAACCCATAGCGCACCTGGAGATAGGTGATCGACGGATCGACCTTGAGCGCGCGCAGCGTCGTGTGGTTCCAGCCGTATTCGAACACCGGCCCCGGCCGGCGCGGCCAGTCGTGATCGTCGGAACGATAGATCATCCGCACTCCGGGCCGTCGCGCGAGGAAGGTCAGGAAACCGTCCATGCCATGTGGTGCCACCATCAACCCGACGAGGTGATCGCCCTCGGTCACATGTGGGCGTACACGTTGGAAATAAGCGTGCGCCGTGGGCGCCTCGTAGACGCTGGCCAGCTTGATCAGGATGCCATCCTCATTCGCCAGATCGTCGGCAAATGCCATCGCGGCGCCGAAGTCCTCGGAGGCGACAAAGATGTCGATCCAGTCATAGGCCGGCGCCAGCGGCATCTCGATCTCGGTGATGATGCCGTTGGTGCCATAGGCGTGGCTGACGCGGGCCAGTTCCTCGCCGGTGAACTCCAGCACCCGCGGCTCGGCCTCCATCGTCACCACGCGAAGGCGGATGATGTTTCCCAGGTCGCGCAGACTGCCCCATGTGACCGACCCGACCCCGCCGGAACCGCCCGCAATGAATCCGCCGATCGTCGCCGTCGCCCAGGTAGAGGAGAACATGCGGATTTCCTGCCCGGTTTCACGGCAGGCGGCATCCAGATCCTTGAGCAGGCAGCCGGGCTCCACCACCACGCGGCCCGGCACGATTTCCTTGACCTCTGTCATCCGGCTCAGGTGCAGGACACAGCCACCCTCGAAGGGCATGGCCTGTCCGTAATTGCCGGTGCCCGCGCCCCGTGTCGTCACCGGCACGTTGTGCTGATAGCAGGTTTTCAGAACCTCGATCACCTCGGCCTCTGTCCGGGGGCGAACGACGAAATCCGCTGTGACGTGATCCAGCCGCGCTTTCAGCACCGGCGAATACCAGAAGAAATCGCGAGAGGCGGCGCGCACCGGGGTTTCGGCATCTACGAGGTCCAGGTGCGCCAATGCGGCCTTGGCGGCGGTGATGTCTGCGGTCATGAGGTCTTCCAGAGGTTGTCGAGGTCGGAGTAGTCGGGCAGCTTGCGGTCGATGGCCTCGCCCCCGCGCAACACGATGCGGTCGCTTTGGGGACGGGCAAAGAACTCGGTCCAGTCGCGGGCGCGAAAGATCACCAGGTCGGCTGGCGCACCCTCTTCCAGCGCGCTGATACCGAAACCGCAGGTCGCCTCGGGCGTGAGCGTAAAGCTCTTGATCCAGTCGGTTTCGCAGTGGTCCAGGTGGGCGATACGGGTGGTCTCGCGCAGGACCTCGACCATGTCCATGTCGCCATAGGCATAGAACGGATCGCGCGTGTTGTCGGAGGCGAAGCTGACCGGGATGCCCCGCGCCCGCATCTCGTGGACCAGCGTCACGCCCCGGCGCCGCGGCGTGCCGGTGCCCCGGTCCTGCAGGTAAAGGTTGCACATCGGCAGGCTGACCACATGCAGTCCGGCCCGGGCGCAAAGGTCCAGCGTGTCCAGCGCCCGCGCCTCGTCCTGCGTCGACAGCGAACAGCAATGCCCCACCACGACGCGGCCCTGATAGCCGGTTTCCAGCACCGTCTCGGCAATCATGCGCAGGGTTTCGGATGAGGCATCCATCGTCTCGTCGGTGTGGAAATCCACGTCCAGCCCATGCGTGTCGGCAGCCGCGAAATGCCCCAGCAGACGCTCCTTGAGATCCGGCACCGGGTAGGTGACCATGCCCAGAACGCCGCCGTATTCCGCAACCGTGCGGGTGATTTCGGGGTATTCCTCGGTGCCGTAGGCCTCGCAGGAGACCAGGCTGGCGGCCTGCAGTTCCATCCGTCCGACCCATGCCTCGCGCAGGTCAGCAAAGACGGGCCAGCTGCGCAGGTATTGCCCGTTCATCGAATCGAGGTGCGTCCGGATCTGCTTGGTGCCATGGGCCCAGGCGCTCCGCAGGGAAAAGCCCATGCGGGTTTTCAGGTCGTCCTCGGTCCAGTTGACGTGATCGGCGCGCACGGTGGTCAGCGCGCCCATGAAGGTGCCATCGGGGTTGGACGCGCGGGGCCAGATGTGGCCCTTGTCCAGATGCGTGTGCATGTCGGTAAAGCACGGCAGGACCATCGCACCGCGCATGTCCACGGCCACGCCCCCCGGCGCGGCGATGCGGCCCGCCTCGATCCCCATGTCGGTCCGGACAAGGTCGCCCTCCTGCCCGACAAGACAGGCGGGCACGGTGACATTGGCCAGGGTGAAGGCCCCGTGCGGCAGAGAAGTGAAATCCATCAACCGTCCTTTTTCAGCGCGCTTTCGTGCCAGCGGAACAGCGCGAGGTGACTGATCAGGCTCATGACCGCAAAGATCGTCACGCCCATCAGGGAAATCAGGATCAGCGCCGCGTAGAGCCTGCCGAAGTTGAACCGGTAGGACGCCTCGAGCAGCGTCGAGGCAAGCCCCAGCCCGGTCCCGGCCCGGCCGATCACGAATTCCGCCACCACCGCCCCGATCAGCGCCAGCCCGCCCGCGATCTTGAGACCCGAGAGAAAGTAGGGCAAGGCCGAGGGCGCCGCGAGATGGCGCAGCCGCTGCCAGCGGCTGGCCCCGTAGATGGTAAAGAGGTCCTCGAGGTTGCGGTCGGTGCTTTTCAACCCGACGGTCGTGTTCGAGAGGATCGGGAAAAACGCCACGATCCAGGCACAGAGCAAGGCCGCGACAAAGGGACTGTCGAGGTAGATCTGCAACAGCGGCGCAATCGCCACCACCGGCGTCACCTGCAGGATCACCGCGTAGGGAAAGAAGGACATCTCGATCCATTTCGACTGGGTGAAGGCCACCGCCAGCAGCGCCCCGCCCAGGATCGCGAACCCCAGCGCCAGCAGCGTCAGCCGCCCAGTTGTCAGCGTGGCGGCCCACAGCAGGTCCCAGTCCTCGATCAGCTTGTCCAGCACCAAGAGCGGCCCCGGCAGGATGTAATGCGGCACCTCCGAGAGCGTGACATAGAGGTGCCAACCCAGCAGCGTCAGGACCATGACCAGCGAGGGCAGCGTCCATTTCGCGATCCGCAGCACCTGTTCGCGCCGTGCACGCGCCGCTTCCTCGTGATCGACCAGGGGCGTCTTGGTGTCCGTCATGCTCATGCCGCCTCTCCCGTGGCGCGGTGCAGCGCATCGGATGCCAGGCGGCAATACCGTGCATATTCCGCCGAGGTGCGGAACGCCTCGCTGCGCGGATAAGGCGCGTCGACAGTCAGTTCCTCGATCACCCGCCCGGGCCGGGCCGCCATGACAACCACGCGGTCGGAGAGAAAGACGCTTTCAAAGACCGAATGGGTGACGAAGATCACCGTGCAGCCGATCTTTTCGCGCAACGACAACAGGTCGTTGTTCAGCTTGAAGCGCGTGATCTCGTCCAGCGCGGCAAAAGGTTCGTCCATGAGGATCAGCCGGGGTTTCGTGACCAGGGCCCGCGCGATGGACACGCGCATCTTCATGCCGCCCGACAGTTCGCGCGGAAAGGCGCGCTGGAATTTCTCCAATCCCACAAGGCGCAGAACCTCCAGCACGTCGTCGCGGACCTCGGCAAAGGGCACGCCCCGGATTCGGAACGGCAGGTAGACATTGTCCATCACCCGCGCCCAGGGCATCAGCGTCGGTTCCTGGAAAACAACTCCCAGATCCCCTGCCCCCTTGTCCCCGGCAGCCTCCTCACCGGTCCAGGTGATGCGGCCCGATGTCGGCTGCATCAGCCCCGTGACCAGTTTCAGCGCCGTCGATTTGCCGCAGCCCGATGGCCCCAGCAGCGAGATGAAATCTCCTTCGTTGACGGTCAGGTTCATGTTGCGCAAGGCGATGACGCCGCCGTGGAATGTCTTTTCCACCTGCGCCATCTTGAGCAGTTCAGGGCGTTGGCCCAAGGGTTGGCGGGACGGTATCATCGCATCGCTGTCCCGGATTGCGTCGAGCCGCGAACCGGGCCTTTCCTTACTTCAGGTCCATTCCTACGCCCTTGCCCACGAACTCCGTGGTATAGGCGGACTGCCAATCGACCTCGCCGATCACGCCGGCCTCGACCATCTTGGCGTAGAAATCGCCGACCTGCGCGTCGGTGATGACGCCGATCCCCGCCTCAAGCGTATCGCCGGAGTCCACGATGCCGTGTTCCTTCATCTTCTCGATGGCAAAGGCGATCTTGTCGTCGGTCATCTCGGGGTTGTCGGCCTTGATCATCTCGTTGGCGGCCGCGTTGTCGCCATAGAGATAGGTGTACCAGCCCTTGATCGAGGCATCGACGAAACAGCTGACCTCGTCCGGCTTCTCGGCGATCGTGTCGGCCATGACCTCGATCGTCGAGGCATAGGTGGAATAGCCCGCGTCGGCGATCAGGAAGACATCCGGGGTAAAGCCGCCTTCCTTTTCCACCAGGTAGGGTTCGGACGACAGGTAGCCCTGCATCCCGGTATCCTCGTTGGCAAGGAAAGGCCCGGGGTTGAAGGTATAGGGCTGGCGCTGTTCGGCGGTGAAACCATATGCCGCGATCATCCACTGGTAGTAGGACTGATAGCCGTTGTCGCCGATAAGCAGGTCCAGCGCCTTGAGATCCTCGAAGCTCTCGGCCTTGCCCGGGTGGGTCACGATGACCTGCGGGTGTTTCTGAAAGATCGCCGCGACCGAGACCACCGGGATGCCCTCCTGCACGGCGTTGAAGGCCTGCAGCAGGTCGCCGCCCATGTGGTAGTCGATCCGCCCCGCCAGCAGCAGCGCGCGGTTGTTCACCTGCGGACCGCCCGGCAGGATCGAGACCTTGAGCCCGCAGGCCTCGTAGGTGCCATCGGCCACGGCCTGGTAGAACCCGCCATGTTCGGCCTGGGCCAGCCAGTTTGTGCCAAAGGCGACCTCGGTCAGATGCGATTCCGCAAAGGCGGGCGCGGCAAGTGTGCCGGCCGCGGCACATGCAAGGGCAGTGAACTTCATGGAGGACCTCTCTGTCGCGGTTTTGCGTCTTTGCGCCGACCCTGAGAGCGCGCCGCAGTCCGGGCAATCGGCATCTCTGACCGGATGGTCCGCTTTTCCGGGAAGACGCACAGAATTCATGCAGTTACGGCGCGCCCGCTGAATTAAGCAGCGCCCGGAAAGCGCGTTTCGCAAGAGATCTGGTCAATTTGGCGCTCTGGCGCCAATGTGCCCCCGCACAACGGAGCCCCAGACATGCCAATCGACAGCCTGATCCCCGACACGATCGCCGCCCCCTTCGCCCGCTATGCCCACGGCGTCGCAACCGAAAACCTTGTCCTGACATCGGGGCAGTTGCCGTTGGCCATGGATGGCAGCGTGCCCGAAGGCCCCGAGGCGCAGGCCGCGCTCTGTTTCGCCAATATCGACGCCATCCTGGCAGAGGGCGGAACGTCGAAACATCACGCCCTGCGCATCAATGCCTATGTCACGCACCGCGATCACATGCAGGGCTACATGGCCGCGCGGGATGCCTGGCTCGCGGACGCGCGCGTGCTGCCGGCCTCGACGCTTATGATCGTCTCGGGCTTTACCCGGCCCGAATTCCTGGTCGAGGTCGAAGTCACCGCCCTGCGCCCCTGATCGGATTGCACTCTGCCGACCTCCCTGAAAGAGTGCCGCCCAAAGAGAGTGCCATGACCGCCTTCCGTTTCATCCATGCCTCGGACCTGCACCTGGGGCGCCGCTTCGCCAATATCCCCCAGCCCGAGGATGGCAACATCCGCGGGCGCCTGATGGAGGCGCGCCACGGCGTCATCGCGCGGCTGGCGCAGGCCGCCCGCGATACCGGCGCGGCGCATATCGTGCTGGCAGGCGATACATTCGACACGGCCACGCCTTCTCCGACCGTGTTGCGCCAGGCGCTGACCGCGATGGCAGAGGATGTAAGCCTGACCTGGTGGCTGCTGCCCGGCAACCACGACAACATGGCCAATGCCGAACCGCTCTGGGAACGGATGCTGGCCGTAGCGCCGGAAAACGTGCGGCCACTGTTGGACGCCGCGCCCCGGATGATGGCCGATGGCGCCAGCCTGCTGCCGGTCCCGGTCACTCACCGCGCCCCGGGCCGCGATCTGACCGAGGGGCTTGGCGCCGTACCAACGCCCGAGGGCGCGCTGCGGATCGCGCTTGCCCACGGCGGCGTCACCGATTTCGAGGATACGGGCGCGCATATCCCGCCCGACCGTGCGGCCCGCGCCAACCTGGACTACCTCGCGCTGGGCGACTGGCACGGACGGTTGCAGATCGACGCCCGCACGCACTACCCGGGCACGCCGGAACAGGACAGGTTCAAGCACGGGCGGCGCGGGCTGTGCCTGGCCGTGACCATAGACGCGCCCGGCGCGATACCGCAGGTCGCAGAGGTCGAGACCGGCCAGTTCTGGTGGACCGAAACGGAATTGCCGGTACAGGCCGGGCTGGACACCGCTGCGGCGCTGGAGGCGCTGTTGCCCGCCACCGGACGCCGCGATGTGCTGATGCGGGTCCGGGCCACCGGCTGGGCCAGCCTCGCGCAGCGCGCTGACCTGTCGCGTGCGGCCAATGACGCCGCACCTGACTTTGCCTGGCTGACGTTGAACACCGAAGGCCTTGGCGCGCTGCTGGACGACGTGGATCTCGACACGATCGACCACGCGGGCGCCCTGCGCCAGGCCGCCGAGACGCTCAAGACCGAAGCCGAGAACCCCGACCTCTCCGCCGAGGATCGCGGCATCGCCGCCGAGGCGCTGGCCCGGCTTTATGCCTATGTGACGGAGCAGCCCGCGTGAAACTTCGCCGTATCGCCGTCCAGAACCTGCGCCGCTTCACCGCGCCCGTCCAGATCGAGGGCCTGGCCGACGGGCTGAACGTGCTCAGCGCCCCGAACGAACAGGGGAAGTCCACGCTTTTCGACGGGTTGCAGGCGCTGTTCTTCACCGCGCACGGCGGCAGCGGCAAGGAGATCAAGGCCCTCCAGCCCCATGCCAAGGGCGCGCCCGAGGTGCTGGCGGAGATCGAGACGGCCGAGGGGCGTTTCACGCTGGCCAAACGCTGGCTGTCAAAGCCGCGCGCTCATGTCTGGCAGGACGGGCGCCTCATTGCCCAGGCCGATGCCGCCGAAGCCTGGATTTCGCAACTGGCCGCCGCCGATGCCGGCGGGCCCGCCGGGCTTCTGTGGGTGCGGCAGGGGCTGACCGGTTTCGACGAAAACGGCAAAAAGGCGCAGGACACGGCCCGTGAGGCGCGGCGCGACCTGCTGTCGTCGATCGCCGGAGAGGTCGACACGATGACCGGTGGCGCCCGCATGGACGCCGCGCTGAAACGCTGCCGCGAGGAACTGGGCCGCTTTGCCACCGCCACCGGGCGCCCGCTGAAGACCGGCCCCTGGAAGGCGGCCCAGGACCGCGTCGACGAGTTGCAGGCGGAACACGACCGGCTGGATCAGCTAGTGGCCGAACTGCGCCATGACCTTACCGCCCGCACCCGCGCCCGGTCAGAACTGGCAGAGCTGACCGAGCCGGAGGCCGCCGCGCGCCGGCAGTCCCGGCTGGCAGAGGCCGAGGCCGCCCATGCCCGTGCCGAACGCCATGCGGCGCAGCTCGATACGCTCACCCGGGCCGCCGAGACCGCGCGCCTGCGGCTGGACGGGCTGGAAAGCCGCCGCAAGGCGCGCGCCGTGGCGCTGGCCGAACGCGACGAGGCGGCGCGGGCCACCGAGGCGGCCGGAACACGCAAGGCCCATGCCGAGGCCGCGCAGACCGGGGCCGAACGCGCCGCGTTGCAGGCCAGAGAGGCGTTGAAAAACGCCCGTGCCCGGCTGGCCGAGGCGGAAACCGAACTGCGCCTCGCGCAACAGGCGCGGCACGCCCGCGAGGCCGAGCATCAGCGAAAGGAACTGACCCGGCGCATCGCCGAGGCCGAGGATCTTCGGCAACAGGCCGACGCCGCCCGCCGCGAGGCGTCTCAAGGCCCCGATGCCAAGGCGATCGACCGGCTGGAAAGCCTGGCCCGTGCCTTGGAGCAGGCCCGCGCCCTGCAGGCCGCCAGCGCCGCGCGATTGGAAGTCTCTTACGCGGCGGGGCGCGACGGGGCGATCACGCTGGATGGCCAGCCACTGCCAGGCGACAGGGCGATGCCGCTCTTGCGGGTCACGACGCTGGACCTGCCCGGCCTCGGCAAGCTGACCCTCACCCCCGGCGATACCGGCGACGATACCGCGGTCGACAGCGCAAGCGAGGCTCTGTCGGCCGCCTTGCGGAAACTTGATCTGCCCGACATCGACGCTGCCCGGCAATCCGCCCGCGCGCGCGGCGAGGCCGAGCGCCGCCTGTCCGAGATCACCGCCACCCTGCGCGCCCTCGCGCCCGACGGGGCCGAGGCCCTGCGTCAACGGCTGACCTCCCTGCCCGCGCCCCTGCCGGCGGATGCGCCCGAACCGCCCACAGTTGAGGCGGCGGAAACCGCGCTCCGTCAGGCCGAGAACGCCCGGCAAGAGGCCGAGATCCAGGCGGAAACGGCGCGTGACCAACTCGAGGCCACGCGTACCGAGACCGCCCACGCCCTTGCCGGCGCGCAGGCGGCGGCTGACCGTCAGACCCGGGCGGAAACCGCCCTCGCGCAGGCGCCCGAGACACCCGAAGCAGAGCACGACGCCGCGCAGGCGGCCCTGGCGCAGGCCGAAGAAGCCCGCGCCAGGGCCGCAACCGAGGCGCCCGATCTCGAAAGCACCCGGGCCGCGCTGTCGCGTGCGCAATCCGCCGAGACCTCCGCGCAAGAGGCCATCGCGCGTCTGAACCTCGATCTTGCCCGCCTGGACGAACGTGTTCGCCGCAGCGCCGAAGGAGCGGTCGAGGAACGGCTGGCCGATCTGGCACAGGATCTGGAAACCGCGCGGGCCGATCTGGCCCGGATCACCCGGGACGTGGCCGTCCTGCGCCGCCTCGAAACCGCCCTCGAGACCGCGCGCATCGCCGCAAGGGATCGCTATTTCACACCGGTTGCCAATGCCTTGCGCCCCCTGCTTCACCTTCTGTGGCCAGAGGCGCAGCTGGATTGGGACGACACCGACCTGTTGCCCCGGAACCTGATCCGCAACGGCACCGAGGAGCCGATCGACATCCTGTCCGGCGGAACGCAGGAACAGCTGGCGCTCCTGGTGCGGCTGGCTTTTGCCCGTCTGCTGGCCGAGGACGGACGCGCGGCTCCGGTGATCCTGGACGATGCGCTGGTCTATACCGACGATGACCGGATCGAACGCATGTTCGACGCCCTGCACCGCCAGGCCTCGGACGTGCAGATCCTTGTCCTGACCTGTCGCCAGCGCGCTTTCCGCGACCTCGGCGGGCAGCAGTTGCAGATCCGCGCCATGGATCCGGCGCCCGACAGCCTGCTGGAAAGATGAGCGCGCCGCCCGCGACCCGAAATCATTGAAAGAAAGCGGGGTTGCGGCCTCCGACGCAGACGAATCCCCTTTGCAATCGCGGCAGGCATCCCTATATTCACCCTGTCCCTTCGGGGACTATGGGCATAAACGCGCATGTAATAAACGGATCGGACCCGGGGGCGGTACCCGGCGGCTCCACCATACATCCTTTGTTGGGGGATCATGGGGCCGAAATAGGATCGACGAACGCGTAAAGATGTAGCTTTGTCCCGGTGAGATACCACCGTTATCGGTTCGCTAAGTACAATTGCCAACAACAATCGTGCTCCGGTTGCTCTGGCTGCGTAAGCAGTCCGAAAGACCGAAATCTAAGTCCTTGCGCCTAGCCGCGTAAGGCGGGGTTCGCAGGCACCTGGCAACAGAAGCCTGCACTTTCCCCAAAAAGAATTCCCGACAGGACACCCGGCGCGCCGTCTGTCTGCTTGTCCTCGCCGGGTCCGCCGCGGTCGCGGACCGCAGTCGGGACCTCGTGATCGTCAATCCCTGCGAAAGCCGGACCTGGCAAAGCATGGTCAAACAATCGCCGCGCGACGATGTTGGGTCAAGAATGGCTGGTGGGAACCGGGGCCAAAGTCCCGCATCAACCCGCTTAGCGACGGCAAACGCCTGCGCCACCGCGACAATGCCAGGCTATATGTCTTCTACGAGACGGTCGACGGGCGCAAACGGGCCAAGGGCGACTATGGCATCCGCTACCAAGGCGACTATTTCGAGGGGGTCGAGGCGGTGCGGATCCTGCGCGGGCCGGAGGTTAAATACTGGATCGGAGGCTGTTGATCGCCTGCTGCGGGTCTTGACCCCGGGCGCCGACCTGTCACACCGGCGTCGTCCCCCGTTGCTAGGCCCCGAGGTCATGACCGCCTATTCCACGCTGATTCAAGTCTTTGGCCGTATCGGGGTTCTGTCCTTTGGCGGCCCGGCGGCGCAAATCGCCCTGATGCACCGCGAACTGGTCGAGGAACGGCCCTGGCTGACGGAACAGCAATTCCTGCGCTCCCTGAGTTTCTGCATGTTGCTGCCCGGACCCGAGGCGATGCAACTTGCCACCTATGCCGGCTGGCGCCTGCGCGGCATTCCCGGGGGGCTGATCGCGGGCGGGCTCTTTGTGCTGCCCGGCGCCGTGGTGATCGCCCTGCTGGCGCTGCTCTATGCGCAGTATGGTGCGCGCCCCGAGACCGAGGCGCTGCTATTGGGCGTCAAGGCCTGCGTCGTGGTGATCGTGGCACAGGCGCTGGTACGGCTGTCGCATAAGGCACTCAAGGGAACAGCGGACTACCTGGTCGCCGCGCTGTCCTTTCTTGCGATCTTCCTGCTTGGCCTGCCCTTTCCGCTGATCATCGCGCTGGCCGCGCTCTGGGGCGCCTGCCGGGCCGCCGCACCGTCAGAGACACCTCCGGACCCCGCCGCGCGTCGGACACGCCCCGCAACGATCCTGCTCTGGGCTGCGCTCTGGCTCATGCCCCTGCCGATCCTCTGGCTGACCGGGCAGGATCTGCTGTTCGACCTGGCCCTGTTTTTTGCCAAGCTGGCCGTCGTCACCTTTGGCGGGGCCTACGCGGTTCTGGCCTACATGGCGCAGGAAGTGGTCGAGACCCGCGCCTGGCTGGACGCCACGCAGATGGTCGACGCCCTGGGCCTGGCCGAGACCACGCCCGGCCCGCTGATCCTGGTGACGCAATTCGTGGGACAGTTGACCGGGCACGCCCACGGAGGCCCCTGGCTGGCACTGGCGGCGGGTGGACTGACGCTCTGGATGACCTTCGTGCCCTGTTTCCTGTGGATTTTCGCGGGCGCCCCCTACATCGAAAACCTGCTGGCGCGGCCCCGACTGCAATCGGCGCTGGCGGCCATCACCGCCGCGGTCGTCGGCGTGATCCTCAATCTTTCGCTCTGGTTTGCGCTGCATGTCGTCTTTGCAACGCTCACGCCCGTCGGGCTGGGCCCGGTCACGCTGGACCTGCCCCGGCTGGACTCGCTGCGCTGGGAAGTCCTGCCCCTGACATCCCTTGCCACGCTGCTGCTTGTCTGGGCAAAACGCGGTGTCCCTGTCACACTCGCCCTCTCGGCGGCGCTGGGATGGGCGCTTGCGCTTGTGTGACAATCGCCCCTTTTCCTTCACGTCAAAAACAATATGGTGAGGGCACGTTCAGAAAGGTCCCCAAATGTCCGAAGGCATCGATTACGGCAAACTCATGCACCGCGCCATGCGCGGGTTGATTCAGCAGGTTCTCGAGGATGTTCAGGAAAACGGACTGCCCGGGGATCACCATTTCTTCATCACCTTCGACACCGGTCACCCGGATGCCGAGCTGGCCGATTGGCTGGCCGATCGCTATCCCGAGGAAATGACCGTGGTGATGCAGCACTGGTATGACGGGCTGGATGTGGGCGATGACGGATTCGCGGTCACGCTGAACTTTGGCGATGCCCCGGAACGGCTGTACATCCCCTATGATGCGATAAAGACCTTCGTCGATCCCTCGGTGGAATTCGGCCTCCGCTTTGAAAGCCAGGAGGACGAGGAAGACGGCGACGACGATCCGACGCCCCCCGATGACGACGGTCCCGGCGGCGAGCCGCAAGAGGAACACCACGACGCAGAGGTGGTCAGCCTCGATCGTTTCCGTAAGTGAACCCCGGAACAGCCTGACAATATCCCGGTGCCGCGCCCAGACGGGTCACGTGGCACCGGCATTCTGACGCATGTTAACGGTATCCCGTGGTATGCCGCCTTGTCTTTCCGCACTTCTGGGGTAAGAGGAAGGCAACCGCACGAAGGAGGCATGTCCATGACCGCGACCCGCACCGAATCCGACAGCTTTGGCCCGCTCGAAGTTCCCGCAGACAAGTACTGGGGTGCACAGACCCAGCGTTCGATCATGAACTTTCCCATCGGTTGGGAAAAACAGCCCGTGGCCATCGTGCGCGCGCTGGGCGTGATCAAGCAGGCCTGCGCGATGCAGAACAAGGCCACCGGCAAGCTGGACGCGAAACTGGCCGACGCCATCATCCAGGCCGCCAGTGAGGTCGTCGCGGGCAAGTTCGACGACAACTTCCCGCTGGTGGTCTGGCAGACGGGGTCGGGCACCCAGTCGAACATGAACTCCAACGAGGTCATTGCCAACCGCGCGATCGAGATCCTCGGCGGGACCATCGGCAGCAAGGACCCGGTGCACCCGAACGACCACTGCAACATGGGCCAGTCGTCCAACGACACCTTCCCCACCGCCATGCATATCGCCACCGCGATGAGCGTGCGGGACGTGCTGATCCCCGGCCTGACCAAGCTGGCCGAAGGGCTGGAACAGAAGGCCGAGGAATTCAAGGACATCATCAAGATCGGCCGCACCCACACGCAGGATGCGACGCCGCTGACGCTGGGCCAGGAATTCTCGGGCTATGCGCATCAGATCCGCCAGGGCCTGAAGCGGGTCGAGGCCGCGATGCCCGGCATTTACGAACTGGCCCAGGGCGGCACCGCCGTCGGCACCGGCCTGAACACCGTCCCCGGCTGGGGGGAGGCGGTCGCCGGCCACATGGCCAAGATCACCGGCCTGCCCTTCGTCACTGCCCCCAACAAGTTCGAGGCACTGGCCGCGCATGACGCGATGGTCTTCCTCTCGGGCGCCTTGGCGACGATTGCGGGCAGCTGCTACAAGATCGCCAATGACATCCGCTTCCTCGGCTCTGGCCCGCGTTCGGGCCTGGGTGAACTGATCCTGCCGGAAAACGAACCGGGCTCCTCGATCATGCCGGGCAAGGTGAACCCGACCCAGGCCGAGGCGCTGACCCAGGTCGCCGCGCATGTCATGGGCAACGACGCGGCGATCAAGTTCGCTGGCTCTCAGGGCCACTTCGAACTGAACGTCTACAACCCGATGATGAGCTACAACCTGCTGCAGTCGATCCAGCTGTTGGGCGACGCAGCGGACAGCTTCACCGAGCGGATGCTTCTGGGCATCGAGGCCAACGAGCCCCGCATCGACAAGCTGATGAAGGAATCGTTGATGCTGGTCACCGCGCTGGCGCCGACCATCGGCTATGACAACGCCACCAAGGTCGCCAAGACCGCGCACAAGAACGGCACGACCCTCAAGGAAGAGGCCATCGCTTTGGGCTTTGTCGACGAGGCGACCTTTGACGCGGTGGTGCGCCCTGAGCAGATGATCGGCCCGAAGGCCTGATGTCACCCGTCGGCGCGGGCACGACGCCCCGCCCCTGACAGAGACATGACAAGAACCCAGACAGGGGCGCCGGGCAAAATTGTCCGGCGCCTTTTCCGTTGATGCCCCGGCTTGTACAAAACGTTGGAAACCGCGTACGTTTTGTACAAAACGTACAATTCCCGGCGGAGCACAGGTCATGTCCAAGGTGGTCAATCTCAACCGCTTCAAGAAGCAGAAAGCGCGCGAGGACAAGCGCCGCGTTGGCGACCGGAATGCCGCGCGCCACGGGATTAGCAAGTCGGAAAAAGACCTGGCCGAGGCCCGGCGGTCAAAGGCCGAACGCGATCTGGACGGACACGAAAAGGAATGAGCGGCCGCCCGGTCAAGCATTCCCTGACCCTCAAGGGACACCGGACATCGGTCTCGCTGGAAGAGGAATTCTGGCAGGAGTTCCGCCGCATCGCCCGAGAAGATGGCCTTACAATCAATGCCTTGGCGGCCAATATTGATGTAAGCCGCGACCCCGAGGTCGGGCTTGCATCCTCGATCCGTGTGTACGTCCTGCAAAGGGCGCTTGCCTCACGCGATGCGTGAGGAGTTATCCACAAGAGCCTGTGAACACGTCAGGAGGCCGGGAAGACAAAGCAGCGGTCGCGGCGGATGCTCAGCCACATCGGTGTGCCCGGTTTCGGCAGAAAGACGTTGGGCACCGTGGCACGCAGTTTCTCGCCGTCATGGTCCATGCGGAACTCCACCAGGCTTTCCGACCCCATGAACCGCGCCCGCTTCACCACGCCGCGCGCCGGCGCGCCGGTCTTGGCCGAAGGACTGGGCCCCTTGCCCGCACGGTCAAAGTCGATGCCGACGTGCTGGGGCCGAAAGACGATCTCGACGTGGCTGCCATCGGCATAGCCCGGGGCCAGGAACTGGCCAAAGGGCGTGGCCACGAGAGCACCTTTAACTTCACCCCTGATCGTATTGATATCGCTGAAGAAAGCGACTGCCTCACGGTCAGCCGGGGCGTTGTAGATATTGTAGGGTGCGCCCTGCTGGACGATATGCCCCTGCCGCATCAGGGCGATCTCGTCGGCCATGCGCATCGCCTCTTCGGGTTCATGCGTGACCAAGAGAACCGAGGTCCCCTCTTCCTTGAGCAGTTCCAGCGTCTCATCCCGGATGCCATCGCGCAGCCGGTTGTCGAGGCCGGAGAACGGCTCGTCCATCAGCATCAGGCGCGGCTTCGGCGCCAAGGCGCGGGCCAGGGCCACACGCTGTTGTTCGCCGCCCGAAAGCTGATGCGGATAGTCGTCGATGTAGCCGGCCAAGCCAACCCGTTCGAGGTATTCCTTGGCCCGTGCGCGTTTCTCGGAGGCCGATGTCTTGAGCCCGAAAGCCACGTTCTCGCCCACGCTAAGGTGCGGAAAAAGCGCGAAATCCTGGAACATCAGCCCGACGGAGCGGCGCTCTGGCGGCACCCGGAAAACCGTGTCGCAGATCAAGTTGCCATCGATGAAGATCGAACCGGAATCCTGCATCTCGACCCCGGCGATGATCCGCAAGGTCGTCGATTTTCCGCAGCCGGAGGGCCCCAGAAGGCAAGTCACCTTGCCCGGTTGAATCGTCAGCGAAACATTGTTCACCACCGCCTTGCCGTCATAGCGGCGGATGATGTTTCGGATCTCCAGTCGGGGTGCCTGCACGGGGTGTCCTTTGTCGTCTCCGACGGAAAGCATCGGGATTTTAGCGACAGATAAAGCGCACGGCCCCGCCCCGCAAGGTCAGCCGCCCAGAGCCTTGCCCAGGCGCGGCAACCGCGCCTTTTTCATCAGGGCCCGCATGGTCCAGGCCTCGCCCGAGAGCCGTTCCGCCTCGGCCCGCACGTATTCACCGACCTGCGCCATGACGTCCGGCTGCGCCCGGTGAAATCCCAGAAGGAAGCCATCCGGATCGGCACGACTCAGCCCCTCCTCGGCCAGGACGTTCCGCGGGAAGTCGCTGGCATTCATGGTGACGATGACATCCGCATGCCCCGCAATACCCGCAGCCAAAACATGGGTATCATTGGCATCGGGCAGCCACAGGCGCTTTTCCAGCGACGGCGGGTAGGTCACTTCGGCCTTGGGCCAGGCGGCGCGGACAAGGGCGATCTCGGCCCGTGCCTGCGCCTCGCCGTCCGGGCCCAGCTTGCGTGCGGCACGGGCCCATTCCTCGAGAATGCGCTCCGACCAGAGCGGCGTGTAGAACCCCGCCCGCGCGGCGCCCAGAAGGACCTCGCGCATCACCGTCGGATACAGAACGCAGGTGTCCAGCAGGACCTTCACAGGCGGAAGACCAAGGCCTTGAGATAGCCGGATTCGGCCAGTTGAGGCAGCAGCGGGTGATCCGGTCCGGCAAAGCCGGTGTGCAACAGCTGCGCCCGACGCCCGGACCGGCCGATCCCCCGCAGGCAAGCGCCGGTAAAGGCGGTCAGGTCCGCCGCATGGGAACAGGAGCACAGCATCAGGTAGCCGTCCTTTGCTACCAACGGCGCGGCCAGGCGCGCCACGCGCTCATAGGCGCGCAGGCCCTTTTCCAGCGCGGGCTTGTTGGGCGCAAAAGCAGGCGGATCGCAGATCACCAGGTCAAAGCGCGCATCTTCGTCCGCCAATGCCTCGAGCGTGGCAAAGGCGTCACCTTGTCGGGTGGCAAAGCGGTCAGAGGCCTCCATGCGCCGCGCGCCTTCTTCGGCCAGGGCCAACGCGGCCGCGGATCCATCGACCGCGAGGGCCCTGCTGGCACCGCCCGCAAGCGCCGAAAGCGCAAAGCCGCCAACATGGGAAAAGACATCCAGGACCGAATGGCCCCGCGCAAGCCGGGCCGCAAACCCCTGGTTCTCGCGCTGGTCATAGAACAGGCCGGTTTTCTGTCCACCGGTCAGGTCCGCCATGTAGGTCGCGCCGTTCATCTCGACCGGAACCGACGCCTTGGGTGCCGTGCCCCGCAGCACCGCATCCACGTCGTCCAGCCCCTCCAGCGCACGGCCGCGCCCGGCGGCGTTCTTCAGCACGTTGGTCACCCCGGTGACGTCGACCAAGGCCTCGGTCAGGGCATCCAGGTGTGTCTCGGCCCAGGCGGCATTCGGCTGCATCACGCAGGTGTCGCCAAAACGGTCGATCACCAGACCCGGCAACCCGTCGCCCTCGGCATGGACCAACCGGTAGAAGGGCGCGTCGTAAACCGCTTCGCGCAGCGACAAGGCTTTGCGCAGGCGCTCGGCCAGCCATTCCCGATCGACAACCGCCGTCGCGTCGCGGTCCAGCACCCGGGCCACGATCCGCGAGCCGGGATTCACGGCGACCGTGGCCAACGGCTTGCGGTCGCCATCTTCCAGCGTCGCGATGCTGCCGGGGGCCAGCGCCTTGCTGCGCCGGTCCATGACCAGCTCGTTATCAAAGACCCAGGGCGCACCACGTCGAATGGCGCGCGCGTTGGCCTTGGGTTTCAGCCGCAGGACCGGGCGGTCGGGTATGGTCTTGGAATCCGTCATGCGCTTCGCTTAACTGCATTTGCGCGCCTGGGAAAGCGCCGCCGTGCAGGCAATTGCCCAACCCATCGGGGTTGCCACACGATCCGGCCTTTACCGTTAGCGCTAACTGTCGTATGTGAGGCGCATAGCCAAGCCAGAGACGATCCCAGGAGGGAGACCCGAATGCCGCTTGATGCCACCATCGCGCGTGTCACCGCCCGTATCGAAGCCCGTTCCGAGCAGATGCGCAGCACTTATCTTGACCGTATGCGCCGCGCCGCCGACGAAGGCCCGCGCCGCGCGCACCTGACTTGCGGCAACCAGGCCCATGCCTATGCCGCCATGACCGGCGACAAGGATACGCTGGCGGCGGGCCGCGCCCCGAACCTCGGGATCGTGACCGCCTACAACGACATGCTCTCGGCGCACCAACCGTTCGAGACCTATCCCAACGTGATCCGCGCCGCCGCGCGTGAGGCAGGCGGGACCGCGCAGGTCGCAGGCGGCGTGCCCGCCATGTGTGACGGCGTCACCCAGGGCCAGGTCGGCATGGAGCTTTCTCTGTTCTCGCGCGATGTGATCGCTCTGGCGACGGGTGTCGCGCTGAGCCACAACACCTTTGACGCTGCCGTCTACCTCGGGGTTTGCGACAAGATCGTGCCGGGGCTGGTGATTGCGGCGGCGACCTTCGGCTATATCCCCGGGTTGTTCATCCCCGCCGGTCCGATGACCAGCGGTTTGCCCAACGACGAAAAGGCCAAGATCCGCCAGCAGTTCGCCACGGGCGAGGTTGGCCGGGACAAGCTGATGGAGGCCGAGATGGCCTCGTACCACGGGCCGGGCACCTGCACCTTCTACGGCACCGCCAATTCCAACCAGATGCTGATGGAATTCATGGGGCTGCACATGCCGGGCACCAGTTTCATCAACCCGGGCACGCCGCTGCGCGAGGCGCTGACCGTCGAGGCCGCGAAGCAGGCGCTGTCGCTCACCAAGCTGGGCAATGCCTATCGCCCGGTCTGCGACGTGTTGGACGCCAAGGCCTTTGTGAACGGTATCGTCGGGCTGATGGCGACAGGTGGGTCGACCAACCTCGTGCTGCACCTGCCCGCGATGGCCCGTGCCGCCGGGATCGCCCTGGAGTTGGAGGATTTCGACGAGATCAGCTCGGTTACGCCGCTGATGGCCAAGGTCTATCCCAACGGTCTTGCCGACGTGAACCATTTCCACGCCGCAGGCGGGCTGCAGTACATGATCGGCGAACTCCTGGACGCGGGCCTGCTGCAGGATGACGTCAAGACCGTGGCGGGCGACGGGCTGTCGCTCTACACGCGTGAGCCGGTGCTGGAAAACGGCGCAGTCTCTTACCGGGACGGCCCCAGCGAAACGCAGAATGACAAGATCCTGCGCCCCGCGCGCGACCCATTCCAGGCCACCGGCGGGCTGAAACAGCTTTACGGCAACCTCGGCCACGGCATGATCAAGGTTTCTGCCGTCGCACCGGAACGGCACGTGATCGAAGCGCCGGCGCGCATCTTCCACGACCAGGAAAGCGTCAAAACCGCCTTCAAGGCCGGAGAGTTCACGTCCGACACCGTGGTTGTCGTCCGCTTCCAGGGCCCGTCCTCGAACGGGATGCCGGAACTGCACGGGCTGACGCCGACGCTGGCGGTCCTTCAGGATCGGGGCCTGAAGGTGGCGCTTGTTACCGATGGCCGGATGTCCGGTGCAAGCGGCAAGGTGCCCGCCGCCATCCATGTCTCGCCCGAGGCGGCGAACGGCGGTCCGCTCGCGCGACTGCGTGACGGTGACGTGGTGCGCGTGGATGCGGTCAAGGGGACGATCGAGACACTGGCCGAGGATTTCGACAGTCGCGAGCCGGTACTGGCGGATCTGTCCGGCAATGGCCATGGCGTCGGACGCGAATTGTTCGAGGCCTTCCGCCAGAATGTCGGCCTTGCCTCCAATGGTGCCGCCGTGGTGGTGTGACCGACTGCACCTCGTTATAGAGAACACTCAAGCCCAAACACCCAAGGGAGCTTTGCCCATGACCCCCCAGGACGCCAGCCAGAGCAACGAAGCGCTCTGCCGTCTTGCCCCCGTGATCCCCGTTCTGGTGGTCGATGACGTCGCAACCGCCCGCCCGCTGGCCGAGGCGCTGGTGGCCGGCGGCCTGCCGGTGCTGGAGGTGACATTGCGCACACCGGTTGCGCTGGACGCGATCCGCGAGATGGCAAAGGTCGAGGGCGGCATCGTCGGCGCGGGCACCTTGCTGACACCGCAGGACGTGGCAGCCGCCAAGGAGGCCGGCGCGAAATTCGGCGTCTCGCCCGGCGCGACCGACCGCCTGCTGCAGGCCTGCGAGGACGCCGACCTGCCGTTGCTTCCCGGTGCCGCCACGTCTTCGGAGGCGATGCGCCTGCTGGAACGCGGCTATTCGGTGCAAAAGTTCTTTCCGGCCGAGGCCAACGGCGGCGTCCCCGCGCTGAAGTCCATCGGCGCGCCCATCCCGCAGGTGCGGTTCTGCCCCACCGGCGGTGTCAGCCCGTCCAATGCGCCCGATTACCTGGCCCTGTCCAACACGCTCTGCGTTGGCGGCAGCTGGGTCGCGCCCAAGGATGCCGTGGCCAAGGGTGACTGGGCCCGGATCGAGGACTTGGCCCGCGAAGCGGCCGCCCTGCCCCGAAGCTGACCCTTTGGCGGGCCGCGCTTACGAGCGCGGCCTTGACTTCCACCCGCCCCGGCGGCGCGGCTTTTGCGCCTGTTCCAGCCCCTCGCGCAGCACCTGCGTCATCGGGTGGTCAGCGTTTTCAGCGTAGCGCGCCAGCAAGGCCGCGATCTGCGTTTGCATGTCGACGCCATCCGGCGCCGACAGCGCCCAGTCGAGGAAGATCGACCGGCATTCCTCGGTGCTCAGCCCCTCCATCGCATAGGCATCCACCATCAGGCCCTTGGGGTCGCTTGAATCGCCCTTGCTCATGTCTCGCTCTCCGGTTCCGGCAGCACTTTGCCGATAATCTCTGCGGCGCGGCCTGCCCGGGTCTCAAGGTCCGATCGCATGGCCTCCATGTCGGGGGCCTCGGCGAGGCGCAACAGGAAGGCGCACCCGCCCTGGCCCAGCTTTTCCGGGTCGATCGCGTCTTCGCTGACCAGCCGCGCGCCGATCTGCAAGGACCAGAACAGTTCGTAGGCGGCGATCAACGCGGTGCGGTCGGCCTCATCCAGCCACTTCGCCAATCGCAGCGCACGCGGCGCCTCGCGAACGGGGCGCCCGGCCTCCAGCGCGCAAAGCTGGGCGAACAGTTCGATGTCCTGAAGCCTTCCCGGCCCGATCTTGGCGTCCAAAGGCCCGCCCGGCCCCTTGGCCGCCGCGATCCGCGCGCGCATCTCGGCCACGCCGCGCCGGATTTCCTTAACGTCGCGCGCCTTGCCGATGACCTCCTTGCGCAGCGCCTCGACGTCCTCGGCCAGTTCTGTCGGCCCGGCGACCACGCGCGCCCGGGTCAGCGCCAAATGCTCCCAGACCCAGGCCTCTTCGCGTTGGTAGCTCTGGAACGAGGCCCATGACGTCGCCACCGGTCCCTGGTTGCCCGAGGGCCGCAGGCGCATGTCGATCTCGTACAGCTTGCCCTCGGCCATCGGCGCGGTCATGGCGGTGATCAACGCCTGCGTCAGCCGCGCGTAATAGGTGCGGCTGGCCAGCGGTTTGCGCCCGTCCGAGGAGTCGACGCCCTGGGCATCGTAGATCACGATCACGTCGAGATCGGACCGCGCATGCTGGCGCCGCGCACCCAGCGATCCCATGCCCAGCACGACGGCCCCGCGTCCTGGCGGGGGGCCGTGCTTCTCGGCAAACATCTTTTGAACCTCGGGCCAGACGGCGGCCAGCGAAGCGCCTGCGAGGTCGGCATAGGCCTTGCCGGCTTCCTCGGGTCCCATCAGACCTCGCAGAAGATGCACGCCGATGCGGAAATGCCAGTCCTTGGCCCAACGGCGGGCGGCGTCCAGCTTGCGCTCGTAATCCCCGGCGTCTTGCAGTTGCTTGACCAGCGCCGCACGCAACGCGTCCGCCCCCGGCCAGTCGCTGAAGAAATCGCCCGCGATCACCGCGTCGAAGACGCTGGCATTGCGAGACAGGTAACGGGCCAGGTCCGGCGAGGTCCCGACGATATCGACTAGAAGGTCGATCAGCTGGTGGTTTGCCTCGAAGAGCGAGAAAAGCTGTACTCCGGCAGGCAGACCCGCAAGGAAATTGTCAAAGGCCTTCAACGCCTCTTCGGGGCGGTCTGTCTGGCCCAGCCGGCGCAGGATCTCTGGACGCAGTCGTTCGAATATGGTGACCGCCCGCTGTGACCGCAGGCAGGGATAACTGAGCCAGCGGCCCGGCACCGGACTGTCGGCAAAGACCTCGGGCACCTCCTGGTCCGTGCCCGTTCCGGGAGCGAAGAAACCTTCCGTCAGGTCGTGCACCTCGGTCAGGCGGTCGGTCAGTTCGCGCTCGATCTCCTTCAGGTCGCGGCCCATCAGGCAGGCCAGACGCTCCATTCCCTCCGGAGATTTCGGCAAGTCGTGTGTCTGCGCGTCGCCAATCATCTGGATGCGGTGTTCGACTTCACGGTGGGCCCGGTAGTGACCGCTCAGAACCTTGGCCACGTCGCCGGGAATCCAGCCCTTGTCCGCCAGCCGTTCCAGACCTTCGACCGTCCCGCGCACGCGCAATTCCGGGTCGCGCCCGCCGGCGATCAATTGCCGGGTCTGGGTAAAGAACTCGATCTCTCGGATGCCGCCGCGACCCAGCTTCATGTTGTGGCCCGGCAGGGTGATCCCGCCGCCCAGGCCCTTGTGCTCGCGGATGCGCAGACGCATGTCATGCGCGTCCTGAATGGCCGCGAAATCCAGGTGCTTGCGCCATACGAAGGGTGTCAGCACCTCCAGGAACCGCGCTCCAGCCTCCAGGTCACCCGCCGATGGGCGCGCCTTGATGTAGGCGGCGCGTTCCCAAGTGCGACCGACGCTTTCGTAATAGCGCTCAGCCGCTTCCATCGCCATGCAGACGGGCGTCACCGCCGGATCGGGACGCAGGCGCAGATCGGTGCGAAAGACATAGCCCTCCCCGGTCAGGTCGTTCAGTGTCGCGGCCATCTTGCGCGTGGCGCGCACCAGGCTGGCGCGCGCCTCATGATAGTCAGCCGGATCGTACTGCTGTTCATCGAAAAGACAGATCAGATCGATGTCCGAAGAGTAGTTCAGCTCTCCGGCCCCCATCTTGCCCATCGCCAGGGCCACCATGCCGCCGGCCGTGGCAATGTCTTCCTCTGTCTTGCCGGGCAGCTTGCCACGGGTGATCTCGGGTGTGATCGCCGCACGAAGAGCCAGCGAGGCCGACAGGTCCGCGAAATCGGTGAGCGTTCCCGTGACCTGTTCCAGATCCCAAGCGCCCGACAGGTCGCACAGCGCGATCAACAGCGCCATCCGACGCTTGGCCTGCCGCAGGGCCGCCCCGACCTGCGTCGGCGCGACCTCGTCGAGATCGGCATAGAGCCCCCTGACCGCGCTCTCCGGGTCCTGGACCGCGCCTTCCAGCCAGCCGCCCTCCTTGCCCATGAGGCCCCTCAGGTAGGGGCTGGACCCGCCCGTTCCCTTGATCAGGTCGGCCATAGCCCCTGTGGCCCAGGGGCAGTCTTCCAATGCCTCCGCGCCCCGGTCGGGTTCGAAGGCGTGCGGCGTGCGGGTCATGCGTCGTTCCAGCATCATGGCGGCAGATGGCCACCAAACGCGACCGAGCGCAACTCCCTTGCAGCCGTCCCGCCCCTGCCCCAATCTGCACCCGGAACCAACATGGACCAGAGTGATGAGCAAGAGTTTGAAACGGGTCCAAAAGTCCCTTGAGGACGCAGGACTTCCGCACGACATCCGCGAGGTCGGCCATGCCCGCACCGCGCAGGAGGCCGCCGACAGCGTCGGCTGCGCACTCGACCAGATTGCCAAGTCCATCATCTTTCGCGCAGAAGACAGCGGCGAGGCGGTGCTGTTCCTGACCGCCGGTGGCAACAGGGTCTGCGCGGAAAAGGCCACGGTCCTTGCGGGCGAACCCCTGGGCAAGGCGGACGCTGCGCTGATCCGAGCACAAACCGGATTCGCCATAGGCGGGGTCTCGCCTGTCGGCCACCTGAACCCGATCCGGGCCTGGATCGACCCGCGGCTTATGGAATTCAATTCCGTCTGGGCTGCCGCCGGAACACCCCGGCATGTCGTGGCGATGGACCCGCGAGAGTTGCCGCGCCTGACCGGGGCGACCGAGGCCGATTTCACCCTCTGAAAGCCCCCGGATAAACGACCCCGGCCTCTCTTTGAGCAAAAGAACCCGCGGGAAAGGCGCCTGCCGGGCGTAGGGAGGACCTCATATTTTTGCAGCAACCATCTGATAAATCATGCGATTTTCAATAATGTAAAAAACATTCACATCGACCCTTGAAAGGTCACCCCCAAATTCCGATCTGATGTAATGTGAAAAGCATTCACATAGCGAACAAACGGAGAGAGACATGACCACCGCCGCTTATACGAGCCACCTGCCCGCCAATGCCGGCTGGTTCGCACGGGCAGAGGCATGGCTGGATCACAAGGGGAAAGGCGCATGGATCGCGGCAATGGTCCTGGGCTTCATCTTCTTCTGGCCCGTCGGCCTCGCCTTTCTCGCCTACATGATCTGGAGCAAACGAATGTTCAGTAAGTCCTGCCGCTACGCCTCGCGTCATCATGAGGGCCGCAAGGCCGCCTGGGCCGCGATGAAACCGTCGGGCAACAGCGCCTTCGACGCCTACAAGGCAGATACGCTGCGCCGCCTCGAAGCGGAACAAGAGGCCTTTGAGCAGTTCCTGGAACGCCTGCGCGAAGCCAAGGACAAGTCCGAGTTCGACCAGTTCATGGAAGATCGCGAGCGCCGGGCCAAGGCCGAAACCGACGAAGCCGAAAACGCCTGAACGACCGGGCGCCCCCAATTCGGGGGCGCCCTGCACTTTACCTCGCTGGAGTTGACGATGTATTCCGACACCATGTCTCACCTGCCCGATCCTGACCGCCAGGCGGCTTTCTACGATGGCGTGACCGTCAAGCGCGGCATGGCCTGGGTGATGGACACCGTGCTGATTTCCCTGATTACCCTGCCCATTGCCGTGTTTTCCATCGTCGGGCTTTTCATGTTGCCGCTGATGTTCCTGGTGATCGGGTTCATCTACCGGTGGATGACCATTGCCGGAAAATCCTCGACCCCGGGGATGCGCCTTATGAACATCGAGTTCCGCAATGCCTGGGGGGAACGCTTTGACGGTGGAGAGGCCTTTTTGCACACGCTGGGCTATACGCTGATCGCCACCACGGTGATTCTGCAGATTGCCTCGATCGTGCTGATGTTTGTCAGCGAACGCGGCCAGGGCCTGCACGACATGGTGCTGGGCACCGTCGCCCTGAACCGTCGCGCCTGAGGCAACAGAGACGCTCAATTCTTGGGATTTATCCCTGTATGTGGGCGGTTTACCAAGAAATCAGAAAGGCCCCGCCGTCGCGGGGCCTTGACGAGTCGAAAGGCTTGGCGCGCGGCGGGATCGTTGTTACCGTTTCGTTAAATTTGCCGAAGGTTTCTGCTCGATGCGTCATTCGCTTCCGCTTGCACCGCAGTTCTACGTCACTGCTCCCCAGCCTTGCCCGTACCTTGCGGACAGGATGGAACGGAAGCTGTTTACCGCCCTGCAAGGCGATTCTGCGCAAAAGCTGAACGATTCCCTGTCCAAGCAGGGATTCCGCAGGTCGCAGAATGTGCTGTACCGGCCGTCCTGTGCCGATTGCGCGGCCTGCCTGTCTGCCCGGATCGACGTCAGGCGCTTTCAGCCCACGCGCAACCAGCGCAAGGTCATCAAGCGCAACGCGGGCCTGGAACGCCGGGCGACCAGCCCCTGGGCAACAGAGGAGCAGTACGACCTGTTCCGTCGCTATCTGGATGCCCGTCACGCCGATGGCGGCATGGCCGACATGGACGTGTTCGAATTTGCCGCGATGATCGAGGAAACACCGATCCGCAGCCGCGTGATCGAGTATCTCGACCCCGAGAGCGACAAGCTGGTTGCAACCTGCCTGACCGACATGCTCGATGACGGGCTATCGATGGTCTATTCCTTCTACGAGCCGGACATGGCGCGCCGCTCGCTGGGAAAGTGGATGATCCTCGATCATATCGAGATCGCACGCGAGGCGGGCCTGCCCTACGTCTACCTCGGCTATTGGGTGCCGGGCAGCGACAAGATGGGATACAAGGCCCAGTTCGACGCGCTCGAGATCTACCGCCGCGGGGTCTGGGAGCGACTGGAGAACGCCAGCGACTTTTCGTCGGACACGCATCCGCTGTCGACCGACCCCATCGCCGAGCAGGTCGCGAACATCTCTTTCCCAGACACGCGTGGTTAAAGAACGGGCAGTTTTTTGAGAACTGACCGGTCCGTTTCGTTGCTGGACCGAAAATCTCGTAGCCCCACGCAATTCCCGGTTGCATAGAGGGCATGTTGCGTGCATCCCTGAATTTTGATCAGTTGGTAAAAATTTATCCGGAACCAGCCACCGAAGGACCGATCGGATGCCCTCTCACGAAGATCAGTTGCGCTCTATCCTGAACGGGCTGGATTCCTGCGACCTGGAAACCAGGATCGAAGTCGTGCGAGAGGTGACCGTGCCCCTGCTGGAACACCTGGGCTATTCTCTGGCACGCGATGCTGCGGCGACGGCGGCCTCCTCCGCTTTCATCATGGCGGCGGACCTTGAGAAACGACTGGCCAAGATCGGGTTCATGGTGTCGGACAACGGTCACTAGCGCCCGCGTTTTTTCCCGACAGCAAAAGGGCGGGCCTGTTGGCCCGCCCTTTGTCTTTCCGGTGTCGCCGCCGGGTCAGTGTCCCAGGATCGACGGAACGATGGTCACGATCCCTGGGAACAGCGCCAGGATCGCCAGCCCGACCACCTGGATCAGCACGAAGGGCATCACCCCGCGATAGATGTGGCCGGTCGTGACTTCCTTGGGGGCAACCCCGCGCAGATAGAACAACGCAAAGCCGAACGGCGGTGTCAGGAAAGAGGTCTGCAGGTTGACCGCGATCATGATCGTCACCCATTTCGGATCGAAATGCGCGCCGTAGATCACCGGCCCGACAATCGGGATCACGATGTAGATGATCTCGAGAAAGTCGAGCACGAAGCCCAGGATGAACAGGATGATCATCACGATGATGAAGGCCGTGCGCGGATCGTCGTAGCTGCGCAGGAAGTCCTGGATGTATTCCTCGCCCCCGAAGGAGATGACCACCAGGTTCAGAAGCTGCGAAGCCACGAGAATGGTAAAGACCATCGACGTCACCTTGGCCGTTTCCCGCACCGCCGGGGTCAGAACCCCGGACCGGAACAGGACCCAGCAGCTGAACAGCAGCCCGAAGAAGGCATAGAGCCAGCAGGCATAGGCAAAAAGGAAGGCAAGCCAAGTTGCGCCGCTGACCTCTTCGACATTGACCCGGAGGTCAAAGTTGATGCCGGTCAGGATCATCAGGATGACCGCGAGGGTCGACCAGATGATGATGCGCGGGCTGCGTTCTTCTTCGGACAGCTTGCGGTAGGCGGCCAGCATGATGGCCCCGGCCGCCCCAAGCGCCGCGGCGGGCGTCGGATTGGTGATGCCGCCCAGGATCGAGCCCAGCACCGCAACGATCAGGACCAGCGGCGGAAAGACCACGCGCAGCAACTCGTTCTTGGACAAGAGCTTCATCGCGTAGACGCAGCCGTAGATCGTGATGGCCCAGGGCAGGATCATCAGCACGACGGTAAGCATGGCCGAACTCGTCGGTCCGATCAGCAGGATGTCCACCACGAGGCCCAGGATGATCCCCACCGCGCCGATCTGCAGAGGCAGCGGGTTCGACGAGGGTGAAACGCCCCGCGCCACGGCCAGGATCAGGCCGAAGATCACCGCCAGGGTCGCGATGCCCGTGCCGATGGGCGCCGCGTTGGCGATCTTTTCAGCCTGCAGTTCGGCGATGCGTTCGTCGCTCAGGCGGGTGCTCTGCTGGGCACCGCCCTGGGCGTCGATCTCGGCCTGTTCGGCCACCGCCCTGTCCCAGGCCGCCTGCCCGTGCAGGTCGATCATCGAGGCCTTGCACTGGTCGGACACATTGGTCCGCAGAGACGCGGCATCGCCGGATTCCGAAAAGCTGTCGACCTGGACCGACTGACTGCCGACCATGCCGACCTCTGCCAACAGGATCGTGCCCGCGATCAACGCGATCGGCACGCCGAGGAACCAGGTGAAGGCTTCACCGCGGGTGACGGGCTCTCCCTCGCCGCCGTCCAGCGTGACCGCCGGCGCCTTGGAGGGGTTCAGCATCGCGTAGCCGAAGGCATAGAGCGCATAGAGCAGCGCCAGCAGGATGCCCGGCAGCAGCGCCGCCTGGAACAGCGTGCCGACCGAAACCACAGCAGGTTCACCAAGGAAGGTCAGCGCATCCGAACAGCCCGCCAATTGGGCCCGGTCTTCTTGTGCCGCGGAATAGAGATCCCCGGCCAGAGTACCCAGCAGAACGATCACGATCGAGGGCGGGATGATCTGCCCCAGCGTGCCGGAGGCCGCGATGACCCCGGTGGCCAGTTCCGGCGCATAGTTGTTGCGCAACATGGTGGGCAAAGCCAGCAGGCCCATCGTCACCACGGTCGCGCCGACGATCCCCGTCGAAGCGGCCAGAAAGGCGCCGACGACGACGATGCTCACAGCCAGACCGCCCGGCAGCGGGCCAAAGACGCGCGCCATGGTGGTCAACAGGTCGTTGGCGATCTTCGAGCGTTCCAGAACGATGCCCATCAGGACGAACATCAGAACCGCCAGCAGCGTCTCGATCGACTGCCCCGCGATCACCCGTTCGTTGATCCGGTTGACGATGAACGAGATGTTGCGGTCCATCGCGGTTTCCCAGCCTTGCGGGAAGACCGGAACCTCGACCCTTGGCAATTCCGGGTATCGGAAGATCGAAATCGCCTTCTCGTTGGCCCCGCTTGCCAGCAGGGCATTGTAGGCCTCCGACCCGGTGTCGATGGCCTGGTGTATCAGCAGGCCCGCGCTATCGAGGGCCGCGATGATCCCGAAGGAAATGATCCCCGCGCCGCCGATGGCAAAGGCCACCGGAAACCCCGACAGGATCGCCGAAAAGAGCGTCAGAAAGACGATGATCAGGCCGATCTCGACGCCATCCAATCCAAACAACATGCGCCTGCCTCTCAGAATTCCGCGTGGTCGTAGGGCTCTTCGCCCGCTTCAAGCTGGTCTCGGTCGAGGTATTTGCCCGCCGACTCCTCGCCTTCCTTCCACTCGAGGAACGAGCGGTAGAAGAAGGCCCAGGCCTGGATGAAGATCAGCGCCAGCATGATCGCGACCAGGATCTTGAACAGGAAGTAGGCGTTGAACCCGTTGGGGCTGAACCCGATCGTCTCGACGTTCCATCGCACCGCGCGCGCCTTGAGCAGCAGCCGGTCCAACCCGTCCGAGGCCGAGGGTTTCGGCACGATCAGGTGACGCCACATGAAGAACCAGGCATACAACCAGATCAGCGTCGCAACCGGGATCATGAAGAACAGCGCGCCGAACATGTCGATCATGCGCTTTACCCGGTGGCTGACCGCCGAATAGACCAGATCGACGCGGACGTGCCCGCCCTGCACGAAGGTGTAGGTCAGGCAAAGAGCGACAACCATCGCGTTGTAAAGCTTCAGTTCCTCGGCGAACCAGGAAATATCGAACTGCACCGGGATACCGAAGCCGATCGAGATGTCGGGCCGGGCAAAGATCCGTTGCATGAAGACGATCATCACCTGCTGCAACACCATGATCAGACCCGCCCAGGCGAAGAAGCGCCCGACGGTATTGGCCATGCCCTCCAGCACGCGCACGGTCCCCCAGAGGAACCGGTTGCTGTAGAGCCCGGCCAGAAAGATCACCAGGAAGAAGGTGAATACCACAAAGAAGAACTCGACCGAGGCTCCGTAGTAGACGAAGCGCATGACCGCTTCCTTGTCTTCCGTCGTGTTCTCCCAGCTCAGCCAGTCCAGCCAGGCCATCGGATGCGAAATCGCATAGCCAAGGTTCCAGAAGGCAAGGGCGATGTTTTGCACCACCCAGACCAGGAACCCGCCGATGGCGCCGAAGAACGAGCCCGTCGCGGCCTCTGCTTCCATCATGTCCCCCAAAATATCGGTCCGGCACCCTGGCCGGCATCACGAGTCGCCACGCCAGTCCCGCGTGGCGCAACGGCGGGCTGGCAAAAACGCCGCCCGCCAATGCCGAAAAGGCCCCCGCGCTGCAAGGGCCTTTCCAGTGATCGGAGCGGGATCAGCCCAGCACGCGGTCGCGCTGTGCGACGTAGGTGCCCGAGGATGTCTGGATCCAGGCCGAGGACGACTTCATCGAGGCCATCGCGCTGTCGTGGATGCGCTTGTACAGGTCGTCGCCCATGTTCTCGGCATGGACCTCTGCGGATGCCTTTCCGAAAGCTTCCCAGACGCTGTCGGGGAATTCGCGGATGGTCACGCCGGCGGACTGCAGACGCTGCAGGGCGGCACCGTTGGCGGACAGGAACTGGCCCAGGTTCCACTGGTGCGCTTCGGCAGAGGCGATCTCGATGATCTTCTGGTGCGCCGGCGACAGGCTTTCAAAGACGTCGCGGTTGGTTGCGACAGAGAGGCTTGCGCCCGGCTCGTGGAAACCGGCGGTGTAGTAGATCTTGGTGATCTCCTGGAAACCGGCCTTTTCGTCGGCCCAGGGGCCGATCCATTCGGTGCCGTCGATCGCGCCTGAGGACAGTGCCTGGTAGACCTCGCCGCCGGGGATGTTCTGGACCGATGCACCCAGCTTGCCCAGGGCCTGGCCGCCAAGGCCCGGCATACGGAACTTGAGGCCGTTGAAGTCCTCGGGGCCGGTGATCTCGTTGCGGTACCAGCCGCCCGCCTGCGCGCCGGTGTTGCCGCCGAGGAAGGATTTGAGACCGAAGATCTGGCCCAGTTCGTCGTGCAGCTCCATGCCGCCGTCGAAGTAGTACCAGTTCACCTGTTCCTGAGCGGTCAGGCCAAAGGGAACGGCGGTGAAGAAGGCATAGCCCGGGTGCTGACCGACAAAGTAGTAGTCCGCACCGTGGTACATGTCGGCCTGACCGGCGGTCACGGCGTCGAAGACCTCGAATGCGCCCACGAGTTCGCCCGCGGCCTTGAGATCGACGGTCAGCTGGCCGTCGGTCATCTCGGTGATGATGGTCGCAACACGCTCGGCGGCGTCATGCACACCGGCCAGACCACGGCTCCAGGTGGTGACCATTGTCAGCGTGCGCTTGCCCTGAGCGTAGGCCGGAGCGGCCAGCGTCGAGGCGGCCGCAGCACCGGCACCCACGGTCGAGTTGCGAAGGAAAGAACGACGATCCATTGAAATCCTCCCAGATTCTGTTTCTGCACGGGGCTCCCCACCTCGCGCGGATCGGTTTGAGTGCGGGCACCCTAGGGATTGATTCCGACGTTGGGAATACCCAGTGCTACGGAGAAAAGCCGGAAAAACGGCTTGCCCTTGCGGAATGCGGGCGGGATCCAAACGCGCCCTGCCCCGGGTTTTGCCCCGGAGGCGCCTCCGGGGCGTTCCCATCGCCGCGGGCTTGTGGTTTTCTAAGGGCATGTTCGCGCGGTTCCGCCTTAGCTACGGGCAAAAGCTCTTTCTGCTGGCCAGTGTGCCGCTGGTCCTGGCGGTCTCGGCCATTGCGCTGCTGGTTGCCCAGCAGGCCCGCAGCCTGGCCGAACGCGAGATCCAGGGGCTGGAAACGCAGCTGCTGGCGGCCAAGAAACGCGAATTGCGCAATTACGTCACGCAGGCCCGCAACGGGTTCTACTTTGTCTATGGTTCTGCCGCACCGGACGACGCGGTCGCCAAGACGCAGGTCCTGCAGATCCTGGCCGCCATGATCTACGGCGAAGAGGGCTTTTTCTTCGTCTACGACTACGACGGCCAGAACCTCGTCTCACCCCGCCAGACCGATCTGATCAACACCAATCAGTGGAACCTGACCGACAGCGAGGGCACCTTTGTGGTGCAGGAATTCATCGAGACGGCGCGCCAGGGGGCAGGCTATGTCGATCACCTCTGGCCCAAACCCTCGACCGGCGAAGAGGGGCGCATGGTGACCTATGTGCTGGGCCTGCAGGACTGGCGTTGGGCCGTGGGCACGGGGGTCTTCATCGACGACGTTCTGGGCAGCGTCGCCGCCTCGCGGGCCGAGGTCGAGGCGCGCGTTCAGCGCAATTTCATCTATATCGGGGCCATTACCCTGGGTGCGCTGCTGCTGGTCTTTTTGTCCGGTCTGATCCTGAACCTGCGTGAAAGGCGGCTGGCGGATGCCAAGCTTAAACAGCTGACGCAAAGGGTGCTGGACGCCCAGGAAGAGGAACGCGGTCGCGTGGCGCGCGAGCTGCACGACGGCATCAGCCAGATCCTCGTCGGGGTGAAATATGCGCTCGACATCGCTCGGCGCCGCGTGATGTCGGGCGATCCCCGCGCCGAAGAGACCCTCGCCAAGGGCGCCGACCACCTCGGTCAGGCCATCAACGAGGTGCGCCGTATCAGCCGCGACCTGCGACCGGGCGTGCTGGATGACCTGGGCCTTGGCCCCGCCATCAAGGCGCTGGCCGAGGAGTTCCGGCAGCGCACCGGCATCGAGACCGAATTCACAACGGTTGTCTTCCGCAACCGGCTGGATCAGGAGGCCAAGATCGCCCTGTTCCGCATCGCGCAGGAGGCCCTGACGAACATCGAGCGCCATTCCGGCGCCAGCCAGGTCAGCATCGACATTCGCGGCCACCGCGCCGGGGCGACCCTGCGTGTCGCCGACAACGGAACGGGGATGCGTGACACACCGGGCGCCGCCCGCGGGATTGGGTTGCGCAACATGCAGGAACGCATGGACCAGCTGAACGGAACCCTGCGCGTCTTGTCGTCCCGCGATGGCACAGTTATCGAGGCACAAGTGCCCTTGACCCACCTGCTTCCGCCCGAAGAAAGCGCCGACCCGCAACCGAAAGCCCGCGCATGACCCCTGCCCCCACCCGAGTCGTTGTTGTCGATGATCATCCGATGGTAGCCGAAGGCATCGAGGCGATCCTGGAAAGCTACGACGATATCGACGTGATCGCCACGCTCTCGGACGGTCAGACCATGATCGACCGGCTCGACAGCCTGTCTCCGGATGTCATCCTTATGGATCTCAACATGCCGGGCCTTGGCGGGTTGTCGGCGACCGAGATGATCCTGGAACGCCGACCGGCGACGCGCATCCTGATCCTCTCCATGCACGACTCGCCCGAGTACATCTCGACCGCGCTCAGCCATGGCGCTCGCGGCTATGTACTCAAGGACGTGCCGACCGATGAGATCAAGCGCGCCATAGACGTCGTGATGGTGGGAGAGAAATATCTCTGCCCCGGGGCAGAGGGCGCACTCGCGCCGCACGGGCAGGAACGTGAACAGCTGACCAATCGCGAACAGATGGTTCTGCTGCAACTGGCGCAAGGAAAGTCGAACAAGGAAGTGGCTGGCGCGCTGGATATTTCCGTGCGCACCGTGGAAACGCACCGCAAGAACATCCGCCGCAAGCTGGGAGTCAGCAGCACCGCCGCGCTGATGCGTTATGCGCTGGAACACGGGGTATTGCAGGGGACCGGCGCGAACCTCTGACCGCGCCCGTCATTTCCGCAAGTCGCCTCGGTCCGTCAGGTCAGAGATCGACGCCGACCTGTTCGCGATCGCATTCGTCCCAGAACTTGTAGACCATCGCCGGGACGATCCTCGCCTCCGACAACTCGGGTTGGGTTTCCGCAACGCGTTTGGAGGGCACGCCGCCAAGAGCCGCCGCCAGCCCCATGAGGACCACAAGGGCCACGGCTTTGCAGATCGTGAAATCGCGGTAGAAAATGTTCTTTTTCATGTCGAGACCCTCGTCTCCTCTAGATGCATCCTCAGCATCGCCGATGCCCTTGCTTCGCACAACTCACGTTGCCGCGCGCGATTGTTGCAATTCAATCAACCGGTCCCGTACGAGATCATGCGCGCCTTTGTCAGGCTGGTGCCGCTGTCGTGGTGCCCCGCCTGCAGGCCAAGCCCCAGGGCAATGCATAGCGCAAGACACAGCGCCTTGAACGCGGTGAAATTCCTGACTTTCCGAGAGCGCATCATGGCTTTTCCCGTCCGAAGTGAACTGTCGGGTTCGGTTTGCCAGATACCCTGCCCTGACGGCAATTCCTGATTTGCGCATATCCGCACAGCGTTTCTGCATGGGTTGACTTGTGTGCGCGGGGCTGGTTTGGGCAATTTTTGGAAAGGCCACGCCGTCCTGAATGAAATTTGCTTTCTTCCACTTCAACGGTTGACGCTTCGTGCCGCGCGCCATAGTCTCCCCGCGCGATACAAAGGAGCCTCGGGCATGTCCACGCTAGTGGTAATCGTAGGAACAAGGCGCATGGGCCGGTAATCCGGAACCCTTCCAGGACCCCATGCGCCCCCGAACTGACCCTCGGGGGCTTTTTTGTGCGCAAACGTACAGTGTCGTGAACGGAGAACAATGCGATGACACGTCAGATGACCGGAGCGAAAATGGTGGTTCAGGCCCTCAAGGACCAGGGCGTGGACACGGTATTCGGCTATCCCGGCGGCGCTGTACTACCCATCTATGATGAGGTCTTTCAGCAGAACGACATTCGCCACATCCTGGTCCGTCACGAACAGGGCGCGGTTCATGCCGCCGAGGGCTATGCCCGCGCGACCGGCAAGCCGGGCGTGGTTCTCGTGACGTCTGGCCCCGGGGCGACCAATGCCGTCACCGGCCTGACGGATGCCTTGATGGACTCGATCCCGATCGTCGTCCTGACCGGTCAGGTGCCGACCTTCATGATCGGCTCGGACGCCTTCCAGGAGGCCGATACCGTCGGCATCACCCGCCCCTGCACCAAGCACAACTGGCTGGTGAAGGACACCGCGCGGCTGTCGTCGACCATCCACGAGGCCTTTCACGTCGCCACCTCGGGCCGTCCCGGTCCGGTTCTGATCGACATTCCCAAGGACGTGCAGTTCGCCAGCGCAGAGTACCAGCCGATCCCGAAAACCTCGGTCAGCCACTACCAGCCGCAGGTCAAGGGCGACATGGAGATGATCGAGGCGCTGGTCGAAGCGATCGAGATGGCCGAGCGCCCGGTCTTCTACACAGGCGGCGGCGTCATCAACTCGGGCCCCGCGGCCAGCCAACTGTTGCGGGAACTGGTGGATGCCACGGGCTTTCCGATCACCTCGACCCTGATGGGATTGGGCGCCTACCCGGCCTCGGGCCGTCATTGGCTGGGAATGCTGGGAATGCACGGTCTCTACGAGGCCAATCTTGCGATGCACGGCTGCGACCTGATGATCAACGTGGGCGCGCGTTTCGATGACCGGATCACCGGCCGCATCGACGCCTTCAGCCCGAACTCGCACAAGGCGCATATCGACATCGACCCGTCGTCGATCAACAAGGTGATCAAGACGGACATCCCGATCATCGGTGACGTCGGCCATGTCCTGGAAGACGTGCTGAAGGTCTGGAAATCGCGCGGCCGCAAGGTCAATCGCGAGGCGCTGTCGAAATGGTGGTCGCAGATCGAGGAATGGCGCAAGGTCGACTGCCTCAAGTTCAAGCCTGCGGAAAACACCATCAAGCCGCAGCACGCGCTTGCCCGGCTTGAGGCGCTGACCAAGGGCCATGACCGCTACATCTGCACCGAGGTCGGTCAGCACCAGATGTGGGCAGCGCAGTATCTTGGATTCGAGGATCCCAACCGCTGGATGACCTCCGGTGGCCTGGGCACGATGGGCTATGGCTTCCCGGCCTCTGTCGGTGTGCAGGTGGCGCATCCCGATGCACTGGTCATCAACGTCGCGGGCGAGGCGTCCTGGCTGATGAACATGCAGGAGATGGGAACCGCGGTTCAATACCGCCTGCCGGTCAAGCAGTTCATCCTGAACAACGAACGCCTGGGCATGGTGCGCCAGTGGCAACAGTTGCTGCACGGCGAGCGGTATTCGCATTCCTGGAGCGAGGCGCTGCCCGATTTCGTCAAACTGGCCGAGGCCTTTGGCGCCAAGGGCATCATCTGCAAGGACCCGGCGGACTTGGACGACGCGATCATGGAGATGATCGAGCACGACGGGCCGGTGATCATGGATTGCCTTGTCGAGAAGCACGAGAACTGCTTCCCGATGATCCCCTCGGGCGAGCCGCACAACAAGATGCTGCTGGGCGACGCCAAGGCGACCAATGCCATCGCCGGCAAGGGCGCGGTGCTGGTCTGATCCGGCAAGCTCTGAACCAACAGGTACGCGTCGGCCCCGGTGGTCGACGCGTTTTTCTTTGCCCCCTGACCGCACCGCAGGTGACGCGGCGCAATTTCGCCCAAGTTCCGGAATAGCCGAACCCCCATGGCCCCGTCCCTGTCATCATACTGCGCGCTGTGGCCCGCAGGAATTGCCAGCCGAAGCCGCCGCGTTCGACGGGCGGGACCGAAGACATGCGTATGGGCGGCACGATGAAGGGCGCGGCGGCGCGACTGCGTTGGCTGGACCGAGCCAAGGGCGCGGGCATCATCCTCGTAGTCTTCGGCCATGCCTGGATCAGCGCGCAAGCGGCAGGTCTGATGGCCCCTGGCCCGCTGTTTCGCACCGTCGAGGCGCTGATCTACAACTTTCACATGCCATTGTTCTTCTTGCTGTCCGGCGTCACCTTCGAGGCTTCGGCCCGTCGACGCCCGCTGGTTCGCGGCATGAAGGACAAGGCGATCCGCCTGCTTTGGCCGCTGCTGCTGTGGACCTATGTCTTTGCCGGTTTCCGTTTTCTGGCCGGAGGCGCGGCGAACACTCCCGGGGGCCTGTCGGATCTCATCGGCTGGCCCCTTCCGCCGCGCGATCACCTGTGGTTCCTCTGGGCGCTTTTCCTGATCCAGTTGCTGGGGCTACTCGTGGCGGTGCCCGGGGAAAGGCCGCGTCCCGCCTGGCTGTGGCTTGTCCTTGCGCTTGCTGCCGGCGGGCTGGTCTCTGTGCCCGGCCTGCCGCTGGGCCCCCTGACGGTGAATGCCGCGCTGCACCTGGGGATCTTCCTCCTGGGCATCTGGCTGGCGCGACAACCACCACTGCCCTCGGGCGTACCGATGGCGCTGAGGGCGTTGACCGTCTTCGGCGTCGTGCAACTGGTCAGCTTTGCCCTGCCTCAAACCGTGTTGGGCTTTCAGGTGGTCGCGGCGCTGCTCTCGCTCTGTTTCATCGTGATGATGAACGCCCCGCAGGGAGATGGCGGGCGCCTGGGCCGCATGCTGGAGCGGTTGGGACAGCTCTCGATGCCGATCTACCTGGCGCACACGCTGTTCACGGCTGCCACTCGGATCGTCCTGTTCAAGCTCACGACCGATGTGATGGTCCATCTCGTGCTGGGCACCGTGGCCGGTCTGATTGGCCCTGTCGTACTGTACTATGCGGCGCGCCGCGTTGCTTCCCCAAAGCTCCTGGGGTTCTGAGCGGCGCAAACCGAGTCCCGTGGCCCACCGCTAGCTGCCTGGCGATGGCCCGCGTCCGGGTGGAACTGCGTACGGGCTTGCTCAGCAACTCGTCCATGTCGACCACCCGGGTCTATTCACCGTCCTTTTCGAAGGCATTGCCCGTCAGCGCAATGATCGCGCGTTGGAGCCCGCCCCTTCTGCCCGGTCAGCCGCAGCAACAGGTGCCGAAGGTCCTCGAGCAGTGACGTCCGGGCCAGGCCAGCACTGCGGAACAGGCATAGCGCAAACCGATTGCCGGGCCATTAAATGCCGTGAGGGCGGCGTTTTGCACCGCTCGCTTCTGGTCAAAGCTGCCGATCTTGGCTAAACCTTCCGCGGCCCGTCGCCCGGCGGGCCGGCACTCCTCAGAAAGGCCCAGAGATGTCAGCACTCAAGATCAAGAAAGGCTCGAGCAAGCACTCCGCCTACAACCTCCGCCCGAACTTCTCGGACGTGCAGGAGACCCATACCGTCGCCGTGCTTGTAGAGAACGAGCCGGGCGTGCTGGCGCGTGTGATCGGGCTGTTCTCGGGACGTGGCTACAACATCGACAGCCTGACCGTGGCCGAGGTCGACCATGAAGGCCACCTGAGCCGGATCACGATCGTCACCAGCGGCACGCCGCAGGTCATCGAACAGATCAAGGCACAGCTGGGTCGGATCGTGTCGGTGCGCGACGTGCACGACCTGACGGTCGAAGGCAAGTCCGTCGAACGCGAACTGGCACTGCTGAAGGTCGCCGGATCTGGGGACAAGCGGGTCGAGGCACTGCGGCTGGCGGATATCTTCCGCGCCAATGTCGTCGACTCGACCCTGGAAAGCTTTGTCTTTCAGTTGACCGGCACACCGGACAAGATCGACGCTTTTGCCGATCTCATGCGTCCTCTCGGCCTGATCGAGGTTGCTCGGACAGGTGTCGCCGCCCTGGCCCGCGGGGTCTGACAGGTATTGAAGGCGTGGTCAGGATCCGCAGGGTCCCGACCAGCCGTTTCAGCTGGCGCGACGCGCTTCCGGAAAGCGGACCACATTGCCCGCGGTCGAGGTTTTGCCCGGTCCGCGGGTTTTCAATTCGTGAACGATCGCCGGTGCGAACCCCGCGTCCACCCGGCGCAGGTTACGCGCCCTGCGAACGTCCCGCTCTTCACGCAGGTCGAACTGGATCAGGTCTCCTGCGTCGAGGTCCAGACCGTCGTGCAGGTTTTGCTCCGCTGCCGTGTAATAGGCGAGATTTCCATGGTCTTCGCACCAGATCACAGCTTTGCTGTCACTGGCATCCGCCCACAATACAACGCCAAACATCTGATCTTGCATAAGTACACCCACTGATGGTCGCATGATCAGGGTGAATGAATCCTTGCCGAGCCGACAGATTATTTTCCGTGTCGCCTCCTTGATTTTTGTGGCGCAAGGCGGCACTTTTGGCGCCAATGCGCATCAGCGGTGACGCCACTTAGCATCAAATACCATCGCTGGTTGAGGTCAAAAGACAAAAATGCTGCACTTCAAAGGCACTATGAGACAGGATCGGAACATCATGGCGGAGAAACGTGCCACAAATGCGACCAAACAAGGCCCGACTCCGTCCGAACTCCGCAGCATGCTTGGCGCCAACCTGAGACAGCTGTCACAACGCGCACCCTCGATCTCGGCCCTGTGCCGTGAATTGGGGATCAATCGCACGCAGTACAACCGCTACCTGGCCGGTGAGAGTTTCCCGCGGCCGGACGTGCTGCATCGGATCTGTACCTATTTCAACGTGGATGCGCGCATCTTGCTGGAACCGGTCGGCGACATCTCCAGCGGCAATAGCAGCATCTTCAACAATCCCGCGATCTCGGATTTCCTTGGCGGGGCAACCCGGCCCGTCGCCGAAGAGGACTTCCCCAGCGGGTTTTATCGCTTTGCACGGCGCAGTTTTCTGGACGAGAACATGTTTGTGCGCGGTCTGATCTATGTCTTTCGCAACCGCCAGGGCACCTTCCTCAAGGGGTTCGAAGCAAAGGATGCCATGCGCCAGCAGGGCCTGAATACAGATCCCGCCACGCGAGAGTTCCGTGGTGCGGTAATTCCACAGGAGGACGGCATTGCTGCCCTGGTCAGCCGTCACGGCTCGATCACCTCGTCCTTCAACTATCTGGCGCGCATTCCTTCGTTTGAGAACAACTTCTGGGCCGGCTACGTCACCCGAACGGTCCGGGAAAACGTTGCCGGGCGGCGGGTTGAGCGCCTGGTCTACGAATACCTCGGAAGCCGGATGAAGGACGTCCTGCCCGCTGCGCGCAGTTCCGGATTCTGCCTTGAATCCGACCTGCTGACCTATCAGCGCAACCTGCTGAAACCGGGCGAACCCTTCGTCTGAACGCGCTCGGCGCCATCCAAGGTCGCTTTGATACAATCCGTGTCGGGTTTGTTCGGGACAAGTGCACATTCTGCAACTAACGCGGAGTCCATTCCACGTCAGCAGAAGGCCCTTCCCCATGACCATTGCCCAGACCGATCTTGACAGCGTCCGCCGTCCCGTCGCCCAGGCCAATGGCCTGCCGAACGCACATTACATCGACCCGGGCGTCTTTGCCGAAGAGCGCGACGCGCTGCTCTTTTCCCAGTGGGCCGGCCTGGCCGTGGCTGCCGACGTGCCGGAAAATGGCGATGCCAAGCCGATCACCTTTCTCGGAATGCCGCTCTTGCTGCTGCGGGGCCGTGACGGCACCGTACGCGTGTTCCAGAACATCTGCCGCCACCGCGGCATGATCCTGGTCGACGAGGCCCGCAAGATCGAGGGCGCGATCCGTTGCCCCTATCACTCCTGGTGCTACGGGTCCGATGGCCGCCTGGTCAGCACGCCACATGTGGGCGGCCCCGGCCACAACACCCACGAGGCGATCGACCGGAGCACCCTTGGCCTGATCGAGGTCCGCAGCCACATCTGGCGCGACATCGTCTGGATCAACGTCTCGGGCGACGCGCCCGCCTTTGAAGAGGCCATGAGCGACGTCATGACCCGCTGGGCGGAATTCGAACAGCCGGTCTACCACGGGGGCGCCGACAGCACGATCACGCTGGAGGTCCAGACCAACTGGAAACTCGCGGTCGAGAACTACTGCGAAAGCTACCACCTGCCGTGGGTGCACCCCGGACTGAACTCCTATTCCCGGCTCGAGGATCACTACAACATCGAACAGCCCGGCGCCTATTCGGGTCAGGGCACGCTGGTCTACCGGCAGGTCACGAACGAGAACGGAGAGCCCTTCCCCGATTTCGAAGGTATCTCGGACAAGTGGGATACCGCCGCCGAATACATCGCCGTCTATCCCAACGTCCTTCTTGGCGTGCACCGCGACCATGCCTTTGCCATCGTCCTCTTGCCCGAGGGTCCGGGCAAGACGATCGAGAGCGTCCATCTCTATTATTCCCAGCCCAAGACCGACAGCGGGCTGCGACAGCGCAACACGCAACTCTGGAAGACGGTCTTCGAGGAAGACATCTTTGTCGTCGAGGGCATGCAGCGCGGGCGCTACGCCTCGGGCTTTGACGGCGGCCGCTTCTCGCCCGCGATGGACAGCCCCACGCATTGTTTCCACGACTGGGTCGCCAGCAAGATCCAGACCCATCGCAGCCTGTCGGAGGCGGCCGAATGAAGGCGCTGGACGACAGGCTGCTCGCAGCGCACGCGGCGGACGACCGCCCCGCGCTGGTGGGCCTGTATGCGCAGGCAGCGGAGACGGTGAACGATCTGGATGCCGCCTGCTTCTACCTGACCCATGCCTATGTCTTTGCGCTGGAGCTGGGTGACACGCGCGCCACGGCACTGCACGCGCGTCTCAAGGCCGAGGGGCGGGAGACCTGACAACATCGCCGAGAGGCGCTGTAAGGTGCCTCTCAGGCCACCACATGCGCCCCGGCCTCGTGCTCGGCGCCATAGGCGATCATGTCATACAGGTGCCAGGTCGCATGCCCCAGGAGCGGCAGCGAGATGAACAGCCCCAGGAACCCCGGCAGCATCGACAGCAAGGTGACCGCCGCCACGAAGACGGCCCAGGCTAACATCGGCACCGGGTGCCTCTGGACGTAGCTGAACGAGGTGATCATCCCGGTCACGAAATCGATGTCCCGGTCCAGCAGCATGGGCAGCGACAGAACCGAGATCATGTAGAGCACGACCGAAAAGACCGCGCCAACCCCCGTTCCCACGGCCAGCATCATCAGCCCATTGGCGGTAAAATAGATGTCCAGCGAGCTGGAGACATTGGTCATTGTCGACAGGCCAAGGAACAGCGCAAAGATCATATGCGCGAGAAAGAACCAGAACAGGAAGATCACCAGCACCACGGCCCCCAGCCAGGGCAGCTGCCCGCCGCCAGAGCGTTTCACCACGCTCAGGATCTCAATCCAGTCCAACGGCCTGTCCTGCTCGATCCTGCGGCTGACATCGTAGAATCCCACCGCCGCAAAGGGCGCGATCAGCGGAAAACCGATGGCCGCGAAGACCAGCCAGTAACTATGCCCGGTGATCCAGGTGACCCAGGCCATGAACCAGCCGCCCAGGACGTAGACAGAGGCGAAGAGCACGGCAAATCCCGGCGCGCGCCGCAGGTCGCTCCAGCCGCGCCGCAGCGCCTCGCGCAGCATCTCGGCATCGACCGGGCCAAGGTCCGGAACACCTGGCTTGGGTGTATCGGGCATCGCTTTCCTCCTGCCGATCGTCTCCTCCGGCATTCAGTAAACGAGATATGACCCGCGCAGGCAAGAACAGGTTTGGCGCCGGGGCCATTGCAAAACGCGCCAGCAGACGTTTAGGCCGACACCCCCTCCCTCGGGCACGCCTTCGTCGCGCCAGGGGCGCGGCGCATGTTCTTGGTTTGAAAACAACACGGAGGCGGCGACGGCACGGGGCCGCGCACCTTCGCTGAGGGTCAGTCCTCGGCCTGGGCGTCCGCGCGGCTCTTGCCTGCCACGTTCATCGCCAGTGTCGCGGCCATGAAGGGATCAAGATCGCCGTCCAGAACGCCCGAGGTATCGGCGGTCTCGTAGTTGGTCCGCAGGTCCTTGACCATCTGGTAGGGCTGCAGGACGTAGGACCGGATCTGGTTGCCCCAGCCCGCGTCGCCCTTGGCCTCGTGCAGGGCGTTGACCTCGGCGTTCCGCTTGTCCAACTCCAGCTGGTACAGCCGCGATTTCAGCGCCTTCATGGCGATATCACGGTTCTGGTGCTGCGACTTTTCCGAAGAGGTCACGACGATCCCCGTCGGCGCGTGCGTGATCCGCACAGCAGAGTCGGTGGTGTTGACGTGCTGACCGCCCGCGCCAGAGGACCGGAAGGTGTCGATGCGGATGTCGGCCGGGTTCACCTCGATCTCGATATTGTCGTCGATCACCGGATAGGCGCCCACGGCGGCAAAGCTCGTCTCGCGCGTGCCCTTGCCAAAGGGCGAAATCCGCACAAGGCGATGCGTGCCGCTTTCGGATTTCAGCCAGCCATAGGCGTTCGGCCCCTTGATCTGGTAGGTGGCGGATTTGATGCCCGCCTCGGCGCCCGCCTGTTCTTCCTGAAGATCGACCTCGAAACCGCGTTTCTCGGCCCAGCGGACGTACATCCGCGCCAGCATCTGCGCCCAGTCGCAGGCCTCGGTGCCGCCGGCGCCCGCCTTGATTTCCAGGAAGGCATCGTTGCCGTCGGTCTCTCCGTTCAAGAGCGCCTCGAGCTCTTTCTTGGCCGCCTTGTCCACCAACGAAGCGATCGCCGCCTCTGCCTCGGCGACGACCTCCTGGTCATCCTCCATCTCGCCCAGCTCGATCAGTTCGATCTGGTCGGCGAGGTCCTGTTTCATGGCCGTGTAGGTTTCCATCGCGTCGACCAGCTGCTGACGCTCGCGCATCAGTTTCTGCGCCGCCGCCGGATCATCCCACAGGTTCGGGTCCTCGACGCGGGCGTTGAATTCCTCCAGCCGGTGCTGGGCCGTGTCCCAGTCCATGCGCTGGGCCAGCAGGTCGAGTGATTTCTCGATCTTTTCCACGTGGTTCTGGGTCTCTGCGCGCATGTCTTATGGTCCTGTCTCGGTCCTCTCGGGTGATGCGTGATAGCAAGGGGCAGGCGGACGGGCAAGCCGGGGAACCGCCCTGCCCGTCGGACCGGCCAAAGGCGTCAGTAAAGACCGCCCGAGCTGAGCGTGCCAAAGCCGGCCTTGGGGCCCACGATGGCCTTGTCGCCGGTCGAGGTCGTGACCTCCTGCGCGACGGTCGATCCGTCCGGCTGGATCACGTCGAAGGTGCCCGAGATCGCAAAGCCGCCGTCGAACATCACGCCAAAGATCGGCTCTTCGCCAAGACGGAAGCACTCGGACACGACGTTGGGACCGCTGGCATCGGCCGGCAGGCGCGCACCCGAGAAACGGTCGATCTTGATGAACTGGCATTCTTCGGGAACCTTGAAGTTGCCCCCGCCGTATTTCTTGACCGCTTCCTGCATGAACTGGTTGAACACCGGTCCGCACATGCCGCCGCCCGAGGCGCCACGGCCCAAGGAACGCGGCGTGTCATACCCGATGTAACAGCCCGCCACGATGTTCGAGGTGAAGCCCACGAACCAGACGTCCTTGGCATCGTTCGTAGTGCCGGTCTTGCCGGCGGTCGGCACGCTGAGGTTGACCGTGCGCGATGCGGTGCCGCGGTCCACGACGCCACGCATCATCGAGGTCAGCTGGTAGGCGGTGACCGCGTTCATCACCCTTTCGCGTTCGTCGGCAATCCGGGGCGCCTGTCCCTGCGGCAGGTCCGGGTTGTCACAATCCACGCAGACCCGTTTGTTGCCAAAGACGGACTCATGCGAATAGACGGTGCTGCCATAGCGATCCTGCACCCGGTCCACCAGCGTCGGTTCGACCCGTTCGCCGCCATTGGCGAACATGGCGTAGGCGGCGACCATGCGGAACAGCGTCGTTTCGTCCGCGCCCAGCGAGTTCGCGATGGAAAGCCCCATCCGGTCGTAGACGCCGAATTTCTCCGCATAGCTAGCGACGATATCCATGCCCACTTCCTGCGCCAGGCGAATGGTCATCAGGTTCCGAGAGCGTTCGATCCCGGTGCGCAGCGGCGTCGGGCCGTAATACTGGTGCGAAGCGTTCTTGGGCCGCCAGACGCCGGCGCCGGTGTCCACCTCGATCGGCGCGTCGACAACGATGGTCGCGGGCGAATAACCGGAATCCAGCGCCGAGGCATAGACGAAGGGCTTGAAGCTCGACCCCGGCTGGCGCATCGCCTGCGTCGCCCGGTTGAAGACCGAGTTCTGGTACGAGAACCCGCCCTGCAGGGCGATGACGCGCCCGGTGTGGGCGTCCATCGCCATGAAGCCGCCCTGCACTTCGGGCACCTGCCGCAGGGTCCAGCGGATGAAGGCGCCATCGCTGTCCTGGGTCATCTGGCGGACGTGGATCACGTCGCCGGGTTCGAAATTGTCAAAGAGGCTGCCCTTGAACCAATCGGTATCGGATCGCGGCACGGTCATGCCGCGCGGATCGTCCAGCGCCACGTCCTCGATCCCCAGAAGCAGCGAGTTGTCGCGCACCTCGCGCACCACGGCCACATGCCAGGGGTGTTCCAGAACGATGTCGCGGGCCACGCGCAGATCCGCCAGCGCCTCGCGCCACTTGGCCTCGTCGCCCAGCGTGTCGGCGGGTATCGTCTTGCCGGTGCCACGCCATTCCCCGCGCGAACGGTCGTATTTTTCCAGCGCGCTGCGCAACGCCAGGGCCGCCTGGCCCTGCATTTCCGGGTCGAGGGTCGCGCGAACGGAATACCCGCCGGAGAAGAACTGTTCCTCGCCGAAGTCCCGGCTCAGCTGGCGGCGGATCTCGTCGGTGAAATAGTCGCGCGGCGGCAAAGAACGCTGGTAGGGTTCGAAATCGCCGTTCTGGACGGATTTCAGCGGCATTGCGACCTCGGCCTGGTACGTGGCCTCATCGATGTAGCCGTTTTCGAACATCTCCTTCAGAACGAAATCGCGGCGTTCCCGCAGGCGGTCCTTGCGGCGGACCGGGTGATAGTCGGACGGTGCCTTGGGCAGCGAGGCCAGAGTGGCCGCTTCGTGCGGGGCCAGTTCCGACAGGGTCTTGTTGAAATAGACCTGTGCCGCAGCGGTGACGCCATAGGCGTTCTGACCAAGGAAGATCTCGTTCAGGTACAGTTCGAGGATCTTTTCCTTGTCCAGCGCACCTTCGACGCGGCTGGCCAGGATGATTTCCTTGATCTTGCGTTCGACGCGACGATCGCCCGACAGCAGAAAGTTTTTCATCACCTGCTGGGTGATCGTCGAGGCGCCGCGCGTGTTGCCGCGGGCCGTGTCGATGGCCGCCGACACGATGGCGCGCGGATCATAGCCATTGTGGGTATAGAACGACTTGTCCTCGGCGCTGATGAAAGCGTTTTTTACCATGTCCGGAATTTCCCGGGCGGGCGTGAACAGGCGCCGTTCCTGCGCGAATTCGTCGATCACGCGGCCCTCGGCGGAATAGATCCGGCTGATCGTGGGCGGCGAATACTGTGCCAGGTGTTCATGGCTGGGCAGATCGCGCCCGTACATCCAGAAGACGGCCCCGATGGTCAGCGCCACCATCATGGCGCCCATTGTCACGACCGAGAAGATCGCCCCGAAGAAGGAAAAGATGAAACGCAGCACATGCGGCTCCCGCTACCCGAATGAGGCCGTGTTTATAGCGCATAAGGGCATGGGTCAAAACACATCGACGCGCGTCGGGCGGCGGTTTGCCGAAACGGCGCCTATTGCCGGCGCAGGCGCGACAGGGCTTCGTCCTCCAGCGCCCAGGCCGCGATCCCGTCCCGGAGCCCGCGCGCCATGCCCGCGCGCCAGACCGGATCCTGCAGGTTGCGCAGATCCTGCTCCGTGGACAGGAACCCCAGTTCGACGAGGACGGACGGGATGTCGGCAGATTTAAGAACCGAAAAGGCCGCCTGCCGCAGCGGGTCCTTGTGGACATGTCCCAAAGCACCGTCGATGCCGGCGACGATGTGTTCGGCCAGCGCCTGGCTGCGCGGCGTGTTGTCCAGCCGCGCCAGATCCATCAGGATCTGGGCGACCCTGTCATCGGTGCCGGTCAGGTCCAGCCCCGCCAGCAGGTCGTCCCGGTCATGCCGTTCGGCCAGCGCCGCCGAGGCCGCGTCGGAGGCCTCTTCGGCAAGGGTATAGACCGCAGCCCCATGCGCCACCCCCTCTTCCAGCGCATCCGCGTGCAAGGAAATGAACAGGTCCGCACCAACCTCATGGGCGTATTTCACCCGCCCTTCGAGCGAGACAAAGCGATCCTCCTGCCGGGTCAGCCGCACATCGTAGTCACCGGACCGCAACAGAACCTCTCGCAGTTCCAGCGCGAAGGTCAGAACAAGGTCCGCCTCGGTCACGCCATCTCTCTGTGCGCCCGGGTCGATGCCGCCATGCCCCGGATCCAGCACGATGGTCAGGGGGCGATCCGGGTCAGGATCGGTGCGGCGCGCCCGGGGGCGGGTCTGGACCCAGGACGGATCTGCCGGCGGCCCGGCGGTGCTGGCGAAACGCTCGGCATCGCCCTGTTCCAGTTGCAGGGTCAGCTCTGCCCCTGCGCCATCGGGCAGAACACGCATCCCGGCGCTTTGCACCAGCATCGGCTCCGCCAGTTCGGCCACCAGCCGGGACCATCCCGGACGAAACAGCCCAATGCGCAAGGCGCTGATCCGGTCACTCTGGTCCAGTTCGGCAGGATCGGCGCCCTGCCAGTCGACCTCGGCGAAATCCAGCACCAGGCGGTCCGGCGCGGTCAGGGTGAACATCCGCCAAGGCACGCCCTGCGACAGGGTCAGGGTCAGTTCAGTTCCGCCGAAACGACGATCCTCGATCCGTCCGTCGATCAGCCGCGCCAGCCCGGCATCCTGGGCGGCTGCACTGCCAGCCCAGAGGCTCAGCGCCAACAGGAAAGTAAATAATCTGCTCATGTGCCCCGGTTCCGGTGTTTGCTGCACTCTATGGGAATCCGGCAAGGTCGTTCAATCCCGGACAGACCGGCTCAGGCGGCGCCCTTCCCGCGCGCGGCCATGAAGGCGCCGAGCCGTGCCAGGCCTTCCTTGATCTCGTCTGTCGACTGGGCATAGGCAAAGCGCAGCGTGCCGCCGCCCCGCACCGGGTCGAAATCCAGTCCCGGCGTCACCGCGACCCCCGCATGGTCCAGGATCTCGCGGGCAAAGGCCCGGCTGTCATTGGTCAGGTGGCTCACGTCGGCATAGACGTAAAAGGCCCCGTCCGGCGGCGCGATCCGGTCGAATCCAATCCGTGGCAACCCGTCCAGCATCAACTGCCGATTGCGCGCATAGACGGCAAGGCTTCCTTCCAGTTCGTCCTGTGCATCCAGCGCCGCAAGGGCCGCGACCTGGGCGGCATGTGTCGGACAGATAAACAGGTTCTGGGCCAGGCGTTCGAACTGGCGGACCATGTCCTCGGGCACCACCAGCCAGCCGATCCGCCAGCCGGTCATCGAGAAATACTTGGAGAAGGAGTTGATCACCACGACATCGTCGCTGATTTCCAGCGCCGAGACCGCGCCCTTTTCGTACTCGATCCCGTGATAGATCTCGTCCGACAGGAAGGCTGCACCGCGCGCCTGCGCGTCCGCGATAAGCGCCGCAAGTTCCGGCTTTTCCAGCATCGTGCCGCTGGGATTCGCCGGGCTGGCAACCAGGAGCCCCTCGTAGTCGATGTCCGCGAGGTCGTCGGGCGTGGGCTGATAGCGGTTTTCCGCCGAGCACTGCACCTCGACCGTGGTCACGTCCAGCGCCTTGAGGATTTGCCGGTACGACGGATAACCGGGCGCGCCCAGGGCCATGCGGTCGCCCGCATCGAACAGCGCGGTGAAGGCAAGAATGAAGCCGCCGGAGGACCCCGGCGTCACCACCACCCGGCCCGGGTCCAGGTCGATCCCGTACCACTCATCATAGAGTTTCGCGATGCGCGCACGCAGTTCCGGCAGCCCAAGTGCAACGGTGTACCCCAGCGGATCGCTTTCCATGTCGCGCGTCAATGCGGCACGGGCAGCGGCGGGCGCGGGGGTGCCGGGCTGGCCCAGTTCCATGTGGACGATGCTGCGTCCGTTCGCCTCGGCCTGCCGAGCGGCTTCCATCACGTCCATCACGATAAAGGGATCAACCGCACCCCGCCTTGAATTCCGCATGCCCGCCTCTCTACTGTGTCGCCAGTGAGGCTTACGAGCACAAGGAGCAGCCCGTCAATGATCCGCCACACGATCCTGTCCCGTCTGACCGCCTTGGTGATGTCTCTGTCCATTCTGGCAGCAGCTCCGGCCCAAGCGGCCACCACGCTGCTGCGCGACGCGGACATGGAATATGCGCTGCGCCAGCTTGCCTCGCCCATCCTTTCCGCCGCCGGCCTCAGCCCGCAGCAGGTCAAGATCATCGTGATCGACGACGGGTCACTGAACGCCTTTGTCACTGATACGCGGCATATCTTTCTGCATTCCGGCCTGATCATGCGGCTGGACAGCGCCGAGGCCTTGCAGGCCGTGATCGCGCACGAGGCCGCACATATCGCCAACGGCCATATCGCGCGCCGCCTTGGCAACCTGCGGGCTGCGCGCACCGCCGCCGGGATCGGCATGGCTCTGGCCGCCGCTGCCGCCGCCGCAGGTGCCAACAGCCAGGCAGCGGCCGCCGCCGCCATAGGGTCGCAATCCTCGGCCATGCGGCTGTTCATGTCGCATACCCGGGCCGAGGAATCCGCCGCCGACATATCCTCTGTCCGGTTCATGATGCGCGCCGGCGTCGATCCGCGCGGCGCGCTGGAGGTGCAAGAGCTCTTTCGCGGCCAAGAGGCGCTGTCGGTCGGTCGTCAGGACCCCTACATGCGCACCCACCCGATGACCCGTGACCGGCTCCGCGCGCTCAAGGCGCTGGTGGCCGGACAGAAAAGCCCCGGCCGGGATGCCACCGCGCAATACTGGTTCAAGCGGGCACAGGGCAAACTGACCGCCTTCAAGCGCGCGCCTTCGTGGACGCTGCGACGGCTCAAGGACAGCGGAAGCCAGGACATCGCCCACATGCGCGAGGCCGTGGCCTGGCACCGCCAGTCGAACCTCAAGAAATCCCTCGCCGCGATCGACCGCGCCATCGCGCTGCGCCCCAGCGATCCTTACTTGCTGGAGCTCAAGGGCCAGATCCTGCTGGAGTCGCGCCAGTTCGGTGCCGCCGTGCAGGTTTACCAGGCGGCCGCCAATCGCGCCCCGCGCGAACCGCTGATCCTGGGGGGCTTGGGTCGATCGCTGCTTGCCACCGGCAACCATCGGCAGGCGTTGAAGGCGTTGGAGGCCGCCCGCGGGCGCGACTTCACCGATGCCCGCGTGCTGCGCGACCTTGCCGTGGCCTATGCCAAGACCGGCCAGCCGGGCATGGCCTCGGTCGTGACGGCGGAACGTTACGCCCTGCAGGGGCGCCTCAAGGACGCAAGGCTGCACGCGGAACGCGCGGTTGCCACCCTGCCCCGCGGCTCTGCCCCGTGGCAACGGGCACAGGATGTGCTAAGTGCGGCGAAACGGGCCAAATAACAAACAACACCATTGGGAGTCCCCATATGTTCACCTCGACCAAATTCCTTCGCGGCAGTGCCGCTGCCCTCTGTCTGCTTGCGGCCCCGATGGTGCAGGCGCAGGACGACGACGGCTTTGATTTCTCGTCCATGTCGCCCGACCAGCGCGCCGCCTTCGGCGCACAGGTGCGCGAGTACCTGCTGGAAAACCCGCAGGTCATCATGGAGGCCGTCGCCGTTCTTGAAGACCGTGAAAAACAGGCACAGGCCGCGCAGGACGACGCCCTTGTGTCGGACAACATGGCCCGCCTGCTGGACGACGGGTTCTCCTGGGTCGGCGGCAATCCCGACGGCGACGTTACGGTGATCGAATTCATGGATTACCGCTGTGGCTATTGCCGCCGCGCCCATCCCGAGGTCGAAGAGCTGATCGCCAGCGACGGCAACATCCGCTACATCCTCAAGGAATTCCCGATCCTGGGCGAGGCGTCGATGGTGTCATCGAAATTCGCCGTCGCCACGCATATCGTGGCCGGAGACGAGGCCTACAAGGCCGTGCATGACGCGCTGATCACGCTGGAAGGCAACCCGGGCAACGGACCTCTGCGCCGGATCGCGCAGACGCTGGGCCTGGATGCCGATGCGATCATGGCAGAGATGGACAGCGACGAAGTCGCCCGCCGCATCGCGGAAACCCGTGAACTGGCGCTGGCCATGAACATCAACGGCACCCCCAGCTTTGTCTTCGGCGAGGAAATGGTGCGCGGCTATGCGCCGCTGCCCACCATGCGCCAGATCATCGAAGACCAGCGCGCCGCCGAGTGATCCGGGCCGCACTCGTCATCATTGCCTTCTGCGCCGGCCCTTCGCTGGCGCAGGAGATGTCGCTGTCGGAGCGTCTCAGGGCGCTCAGCGCGCCGGCGCCAACAGACTTCTATGCAGACGAACGCCAAGGCGATCTCGACCTGATCGCCCGCCATGCACCGGCGCTATTCGGCAAGCAGGGCGCCGTGATCGCCATGTTCAGCGGGCCGGACTGCGACAGTTGTGCCGCCGCTTGGGCCGATCTGCAGGACATGGCCCGGGCGCAGGGCGTCTCTGCAAGATTGCTGGACACGGCCGAGCCAGAAAACGCCGCGCTGATGCAGGTGCTCACGCTGGACACCTTGCCTTCTTACGTCATGCGCGACAGGCTGATCCGGGGTGAGATGCCGGCCTTTGTCCTGGGCCGGTACCTGACGGAATGAGGCGGGTTACTCCGCCGCCTCGGTCTGTCCGGCCTCGATGACCTCTGCCCGCTTTTCGACCTCTTCGACGATATGGTCGATCATCTGGTCGTTGGACATCTTGTGGCTGGCCTTGCCGGCAAGGTAGACCATGCCGCTGCCCGCACCGCCGCCGGTAAAACCGACGTCCGTCATCAACGCCTCGCCGGGGCCGTTCACGACGCAGCCGATGATCGACAGGCTCATCGGCGTCTTGATGTGTTCCAGTCTTTTTTCAAGCACTTCCACGGTCTTGATCACGTCGAATCCCTGCCGTGCGCAGGAGGGGCAAGAGATGATATTGACACCGCGATGGCGCAGGCCAAGCGATTTCAGGATCTCGTAGCCGACTTTGACCTCTTCGACCGGATCCGCCGACAGGGACACGCGGATCGTGTCGCCGATCCCCATCCACAGCAGGTTTCCCAGCCCGATGGCGGATTTGATCGTGCCGGACATCAGGCCCCCGGCCTCGGTGATGCCAAGGTGAATCGGCGCATCGGTCTGTTCGGCAAGCTGCTGGTAGGCGGCCGCGGCCATGAAGACATCCGAGGCCTTGCAGCTGATCTTGAACTCGTGGAAATCGTTGTCCTGCAGGATCTTGATGTGATCCAGCCCGCTTTCGACCATCGCGTCGGGGCACGGTTCGCCGTATTTCTCCAGCAGGTGTTTTTCGAGGCTGCCGGCATTCACGCCGATCCGGATCGAGCAATTGTGATCCCGCGCGGCCTGGATCACCTCCCGCACGCGGTCCTGGCTGCCGATGTTGCCCGGGTTGATGCGCAGGCAGGCGGCGCCGGCCTCGGCGGCCTCGATCCCGCGCTTGTAGTGAAAATGGATGTCGGCGACGATCGGCACCGGGCTTTCGCGCACGATTTCCTTCAGCGCGCGCGAGGAATCCTCATCGGGAACCGACACCCGGACAATGTCAGCCCCCGCTTCAGCTGCGGCCTGCACCTGCTTGATCGTACCGGGAATATCCGTGGTGACCGTGTTGGTCATCGTCTGGACGCTGATCGGCGCATCCCCCCCGACGGGGACATTGCCGACCATGATCTGCCGGGATGTGCGACGATAGATGTTGCGCCACGGGCGGACGTGATTGAGGCTCATGCGCTCTGTCCTGTGTTTGCGTTGGTCTCGAGGCGGACACTAGTCGTTGCGCGCGCCACAGACCAGCCCGTGCGCCATCGCGCCGCGTGTCGTTACTGGTCCTGCAGTTGCAGTTCCGCGACGACCTTGGCCAGTGTCTGGTTCCGGGTCAGATCGGCGACCTGCATCTCGCGCTGGATGTCGCCGGCCGACAGGGCAAGATCACGCCCGAACTGACCGCTGGGCCCATAGGGGCCGTAGGTCTCGCCATTGACGGCAAAGAAGACGCCGCCCGCATTGCCCGAGAAGATCGTCGGCGCCTGGTCGGTCTGCGGCACCTTGTAGGTGTCGCCCGGCTTCAGCAGTCGCGCCAGCAGTTTCTTGCCCGAGGGCGAGGTGATCTCGACCCAGGTTTCCGCCACGGCCACGACGGTGATGCCGGGCGCGGGTTCGGCGGTGACGCGCGGTACGTTGGGCTGCACGAGTTCCGGCGCGGGCGCCGGTTCCGCCACTTCGACGGGGTCGGGCGCAGGCGCGACCGGTTGCGGCGCAGGAACCGAAGGAGCGGGCGCCGCGGCAATGGCGGCTGCCAGCGCGATGCTTTCGGGCCGTGCGACCGGCGGGACGTTCGGCACGTTCCGCGCCAGGTCGGTAGGGATCGGTTTCTGAGCAGCAGGCTGCACCGGCTCTGCCCGGGCCACCTGCGGCGCGGCCAGGTTCAGATCTCCAAGAACGGAGGCCAGATCCCGGTCCTGTGCCGAATCCGCGATATCGTAGCGATCCACCACGTCCGCCCCGGCAAGAGAGATGTTGCTGGTCACACGCCCCGGTCGACCGGCGGGGCCGTAGGTCCGACCGTCGACGTTGAAGTAGACGGCACCGGATTCGCCGACCCGGATACGCGGGCTGGAGGCCTCACGCGGCACGGCAAAGGTCTCGCCCGCGTTCAAGACGCGAGAGACCAGAACGCCATCGTTCTCGGAACGGACCTCGACCCAGGCGGGACGCACGGCGACAACCGTCACGCCGCTGGCCACGGCAAGCGGGCTGGCAGGCGACGGACCATCAGAGGAGTCCGGGATGACGCCTTCGGCAACGAGACGATCCGCCAACGCCGCGGCGGCCAGCGAACTGTCCTGCACATTCGGCAAACCGCGCGGACCTCCACCACCGGCAAAGACGCCGACACGTTCGGGGTCCAGGGTGGAAATCGGGGCATCGCGCGCCACCAGAACCGGAACATCCAGTGCCTGCGGTCGATAAAGACGATCAAATGCCTCGGTCGTCGGCGGGGTAAAGACGCCGGCCTGCGTGGTTTCGTCACCCTCTTCGCGCGCACTGGGGGCGATGGCCGCTTGCAGCGGGTCCAGTTCGCTGAGCACGATAGGGGTCTGGTCGACAGGCGTCACCTGAACGCGCTGCACCTCTTGCAGCACGCGGTAACCGCCGTAACCGATGCCACCGATCAGGGCCAAGAGCACCAGCGACGACCCAAGCGCACCCGGTTCGACCCGCGACAGGATGCTGTCATTTGCAGGGGCGAAGGGCATGCGCGGTTCCGCGATGGAATCGCGGTTGCGCGCGCGTGCCTTGTCATTCTTGGGCTTGCGGATGACAGAGGCCTCTTGCGACATGCCGTGCGCAACGGAAAAGCCGCTTTCCGCGCAGAAATGCGCAAATGCCTCGTCCGGGTCCATCCCGAGGTATCGAGCATAAGAGCGGACGTAGCCGGCGATGAACCCCGGCGTATCAAAGGCGGAAGGATCGCAATTCTCGATTGCTGCAATGTAGCTTGCCTTGATGCGCAGCTCTCGCTGAACATCCAGCAGCGACTTGCCCATTGTCGCCCGTTCACCGCGCATGACATCACCCAGCTTCAGGGTGTAGTCATCAAAGCTCTGTGGCGACTGGTCATCGCCACTGTCGTCACGGTGCTGGGATTTGCGCCCGATCATTGCGAGACTGCCCCATTCTACCCATCATTTATGTGCCTGCCCGGTCCGGGCTACACGATTCGTGCAACCCGGTTATTGCGATAAGGCTAACACATCTCAAGCCATTTGACAGGTATTGGCGGGGTTTAGCCGGCGAGTTCAGCGCGATTCAGCGCACAATGGCTCCACAATTCGTCCATCGCGCCCACCAAACGATCCATTTCGTTCGGGCCGTGCACCGGCGAAGGCGTAAAGCGCAGACGTTCGGTGCCACGCGGCACGGTGGGGAAGTTGATCGGCTGGACGTAGATGCCGTAGCCCTCGAGCAGCATGTCGCTCAGCTGCTTGGTGTGGACCGGATCGCCGACGATCACCGGCACGATATGACTGCCGTGATCGATGATCGGCAGCCCCATGCCCTTGAGCCGGGTCTTGAGGATCTTCGCACGTTCCTGGTGCAGGTCGCGCAGTTTCTGACCCTCGGAGGTCTTGAGGAAAGCGACAGAGGCCCGCGCGCCCGCCGCCAGCGCCGGCGCCAGAGAGGTCGAAAAAATGAACCCCGGCGCGTAAGACCGCACCGCGTCACACATTTTCGCCGAGGCAGCGATATAGCCGCCCATCACGCCATAGGCCTTGGCCAGCGTCGCGTTGATAATGTCGATACGGTGCATCAGGCGGTCACGCTCGCATACACCGGCGCCGCGCGGACCGTACATGCCGACCGCGTGCACCTCGTCGATATACGTCAGCGCGCCGAATTCGTCCGCCAGGTCGCAGATCGCCTCGATCGGCCCGAAATCGCCATCCATCGAGTAGACGGATTCAAAGGCGATCAGCTTGGGGGCCGCGGGATCGTCCGCTTCCAGCTTGGCGCGCAGATCGTCCAGGTCGTTGTGCTTGAAGATGCGCTTGGCGCCACCGTTGCGGCGCACGCCTTCGATCATCGAGGCGTGGTTCAGCTCGTCCGAATAGATGATCAGGCCCGGAAAGAGTTTCGGCAGCGTGCTCAGGGTCGCGTCGTTGGCGACATAGGCGGAGGTGAACAGCAAGGCAGCTTCCTTGCCGTGCAGATCGGCAAGTTCTGCCTCCAGAGCCTTGTGATAGACCGTGGTGCCCGAGATATTGCGCGTCCCGCCCGAACCAGCACCGGTGGCGTCGATGGCCTCGTGCATGGCCTCCAGGACAACCGGATGCTGCCCCATGCCAAGGTAGTCGTTGCCGCACCAGACGGTGATCGGAGTCTCGCTGCCGTCCGGCTTGCGCCAGGTGGCATGCGGGAACTGGCCGTTCTTGCGCTCGATGTCGATGAAGGTGCGGTAACGGCCTTCTTCGTGCAGACGGTTCAGGGCGTCATCCAGTTTCGCGGTGTAGTCCACCGGGCTCCTCCTTCTACTTTCGACCCTCGCCAACGGGCCGGTGCTGCAGTCACACCCTATTCAATTTCATGAATAACTAACGAACGCGAGGTGATGTGTCCACCGTTTAGAACCGGACCATCCGTCGCATCCTTGATCTGAATCAACGGACTGACCATTACAACTTTGATCGTAGTTACATAATGTCGCGTATCGGAAACATGATTCATTGCCTTGACCCGGCCACGTCCTAACCTGCAAGACGTCTTGGCAGAACCGGAGCAGGCATGACAACCCGAAGCGACATCGAGGCCCTGATCGCGCGCGTCGCATTGCGTGACCGCGGCGCCTTTGGGGCCCTCTATGATGCCACCAGCGGCAAGCTACTGGCGATTTGCCTGTCGGTCCTGAAAGACCGCGAAGAGGCCGAGGATACCCTGCAAGAGGTCTTTCTGCGCATCTGGAACAAGGCTGACCGCTATGCCGTCACCGGCCACAGCCCGATGACCTGGCTGATCACCATCGCCCGCAACATCGCCATCGACCGCCTGCGTGCGCGCCAGCGCTCGCAATCCGGCCAGGACAGGACGGAAACAGACGCGCTGCCCGATTCCCGCCCCGGGCCCGAGGCCTCGACCATTGCCGCCTCCGAAAGCCAGCGCATCGTCAGCTGCCTTGATGAACTGCCGGACCAGCGCGCAAGAGCGGTGCGCGGGGCCTACCTCGAAGGGGCCAGCTATGCCGATCTCGCGGCGCGGTTCGAAGTGCCACTCAACACCATGCGGACCTGGCTGCGCCGGAGTCTGCAGAGCCTCAGGGAGTGCATGTCCCGATGAGCTCTGATCTGCCCGAAATGCCCGAAGACGACGACGATCTGCTGGCCGCGGAATATGTCCTGCGCCTGCTCTCGGCGGATCTCGAAGGCGTGGCCGCGCGCCGCGTGGCCGAGGATCCGGAATTTGCCGCCCGTGTCCACCATTGGGAATCCCGCCTTGCGGACCTGGCCGATGAACTGGACGAGGTGAGGCCCTCGCCCCGGGTGCGGCGTGCGCTGCTGGCCTCTGTTGGCGGGGCGCCGGAATCGCGGGCCCGTCGCTGGTGGCTGGGCGCAGGGCTGGGCGTCGCAACGCTGGCCGCGCTGGCCTATGTCGCTCCCCTGCCCTTCATGACCCGCGGTCCGGATCTTGGCGCTGAACTGGCCTCTGCCGACGGCACCTTGCGCTATGAGGCGCAGGTGACCGGTGACGAACTGGTGCTGGCCCGGCTCGAAGGTGGCCCGCGCGAAGGCCGGGCGTTGGAACTCTGGCTGATCGCCGAGGACGATCCGGCACCGGTTTCGCTGGGTGTGCTGCCGGATGCGGATGTGGCCGAGGTCGCGCTGACGCCGGCGTTGGCAGCCCGGATGGCCGGCGGCACACTTGCCGTTTCGGACGAACCGCCCGGCGGTTCGCCCACCGGAGCCCCCACCGGAGAGGTTCTGGCCGCCGCGCCGCTTGTCGAACTCTGATCCGGCTGGACAGTCCCAAGCGGTCTGTTAGCCTCGCCGAAAAATCAGGAGTTCCCATGTCTCTCGACGCCACGCTTGCGCGCATCGACGCCGATCTTCCCGCTGCCCTGGACCGCCTCATGGCGCTCTTGCGGATCCCCTCCATCTCGACCGACCCGGCCTATGCCGACAAGTGTCGGCAGGCGGCGGAGTGGCTGGTCGAGGACCTGAAAAGCCTGGGCATCGCCGCCGAAACCCGGACCACGCCAGGTCACCCGATGGTCGTGGGCCATGTCGAGGGCGATGGCCCGCACGTCCTGTTCTACGGCCATTACGACGTCCAGCCGGTCGACCCGCTGGACCTTTGGGACCGCGATCCCTTTGATCCGGCGATCGAAGAGACGGCCAAGGGCAAGGTCATCCGCGGACGCGGCTCCTCGGACGACAAGGGCCAACTGATGACCTTTGTCGAGGCCTGCCGGGCGTGGAAGGCGGAACATGGTTCGATGCCTTGCCGCATCACCTTCTTCTTCGAGGGCGAGGAAGAAAGCGGCTCCCCGTCGCTGATCCCGTTCCTGAAGGAAAACAAGGAAGAGCTGAAAGCCGACATCGCCCTGATCTGCGACACCGGCCTGTTCGAAAGCCGCGTGCCCGCGATCATGACGCAGTTGCGCGGGCTGCTGGGCGAGGAAATCACCCTTACCGGCCCGGACAAGGACCTTCATTCCGGGATGTACGGCGGCGTTGCGCGCAACCCGATCCGCGTGCTGTCGCGCATTCTGGCCAACCTGCACGACGACAACGGCCACATCCAGGTGCCACATTTCTACGACGGGGTGCCGGAACTCTCGGACGAGATGAAGGCGCAGTGGGAGGCACTGAAATTCGACCACGGCACATTTCTGGGCGACGTCGGCCTGTCGAAACCGGCCGGGGAACAGGATCGCAGCGCTCTGGAAATGATCTGGTCGCGCCCCACGGCCGAGATCAACGGCATCATCGGCGGCTATACCGGCGACGGTTTCAAGACGGTGCTGCCGTCACAGGCCTCGGCCAAGGTCAGCTTCCGGCTGGTCGGCCAACAGGATCCCCACGCCCTGCGCGAACATTTCCGGGCCTGGGTCCGCGCGCAGTTGCCCGAGGATGTCACGGTCGAATTCCATGGCCACGGCGCCTCGCCCGCCAGCCAGATGCAGACGACGCATCCCGCTTTCGAATCCGCGCGCAGCGTCTTGGGAGCCGAATGGGGGCACGATGCGGCCTTTACCGGCTGTGGCGGCTCGATACCCGTGGCAGGGTATTTCAAGTCGATCCTCGACATGGACACGATGCTGGTCGGCTGGGGCAAGGACGACGACCAGATCCATTCCCCGAACGAGAAATACGACGTCGAGAGCTTTCACAAGGGCATCCGCAGCTGGGCCCGTATCCTGGACGCGATCCGCTGACGGCGCGCCGCGCCCCCGGTCGACCGGGGGCGCGAACCGGCGGACTTCTTGCGAACCTCGCGAATTGAAAGCGAAAGCCCGGTTCTCGCCACATTCCGACGCCAATCCTGCCCGAAAGTTCCGTTAACGATAAATGCATGACCATGCCTTATCGCCCCACCGTCTTCCGCAAGCAGGATCACAGCGACTTCAGCCGCCGCGTCCGCCGTATCGACCCAGAGGCACAGGCCCGCGGCATCGCCGGGCGAGCCCGAGCACAGCCCAAGATGCTGACAGCCGGTCTGACCGGGTTCGGCGCCGCCTATGCGACCGCGGCCATCGCCACCAACCGCGACCGGATCGAATTGGCCCTCAGACAGGAAGGTCTGGCGGCGGACACCCAGCACCTCGTCCTTGCCGCCCTGACTGCGGCATTGGCGGCCACGCTGGTCATGCTGACCTTCCAGGTCTTGCGCGCGGCCCTGACCGCCGGCGTGGCGCGCAAGAATGGACGTGCCTTTTTCCTCGGGGCCGTGGCTGCCTTTGGCATGTTCTATACGCCCGACTTTGTCTGGCAGTTCGGTTTTGACCTGATGGACGGGCGGTCGCAAAATGTCCTTGCCAGTGCCGGATCCTTCTTCGAAGACAAGTTTCCCGGCCTGAACATCGACCAGATCAGCTTTACCTCCTCACGCGCCTTCTAGGTCAGATCAGCCCCATGAACCGGTCGGGCAGCAGGTACTGCTGCGCGTATTCCGGACGCTTGAAGGCATGGAATCCCGTCTCGCCACGCGGTCCCCAGGTCCGCGCCATGCGCTTGCGCACCCAGCCAAGGTCAAAGCCGTTCTCCATCGGCAACTCGGTGAAAGTCACGAACAGAGCCCTGTCCTCTCCCCGTGCCTCGGCGAACCAGTGACGCCCGATGGCGGTCTCCTGCACGTCGGTCCCGATCTCCTGCGTGACGGAATTCCGGGCGTTCATCGTCTGCACGTAAGTGCCGAAATCGCAGAACTTCAGGTGAAAGAGATACAGCTCATCCGGCGTGATCAGCTTGTCATACTGGGTGAAATGCCCGCCGCGCGCGATCTTGACGCCCCGGCTGATGATGCAGGGCTTGGAATAATGCGGGGCCAGCCGCACATGGCGGCGCGGGCCTAAAATTGGGCCGGTGATTTCGTCGCGTTCGACGTCGACCCGGTGGATGATTTCCAAACCCAGCGGCGTCAGCACGCGCCGGGGTTTCTGGGTCCGAAGGTAGTCCAGCAACGAACCGCCATGTGCGGGATCCACCACCACCAGCTCATCCACGTCGCCCACGACCACATGCGTGTAGTAGCAACGCAACCCCTGGACAAGATTGTTGAGAAGTCGCCAGCGCTTCATGTCGAAATTTGGATGAGGGTCGCCGGGTATCCCAATGATATTGCAACCTTCTGCAAGCTCCTCCACATCCGCGCCGCGACCGTGATTGACGATGTAGCAATTCTCGCGCCCGAAGGTCTCGCCGTAGTGTCGCAACCAGGCTTTCAGGAAAAAGGCATCTCCGCGCACCATAGTCAGCGCCGCCGCCACCGATTGCATCTGCCCTGGCCTCTTTGTCGTTGTTTTGCCGCGCAGACTACCGCAATGACGACGATATGAGAATCGCATTCTCAGAAATGGGCGGCTAGGTTTGCCTCGGGATCAGCACGAGGCGGACATGATCGGACAGGCAGTCGCGAACACCGGGTGGCAGATGGCAAAGGGACCGAGCCAGCCCCGACGGTTCCAGGTGTTCGGCGAACGCTCTTCCGGAACGAATTTCGTCAAGCGGCTGATGGCACGCAACAGCGCTCTGACCCCGACCGAATACATGGGCTGGAAACACGGGTTTCCCCACATGACGGCAATCCCCGGCGACATGCTGGTGATCTGCTGCGTCCGCGACGCACGCGCCTGGTCGCTGTCGATGCATGCGAAACCCTGGCATTGCCCGCCCGCAATGCAGCTTATGCCCTTTGCCGAGTTCCTGCGCGCCGAATGGGGCACGATCGCAGACCGCAAACGCTATTTCCCCAAGGTGGCCGAACACGGCGGGATCGGGCAACCCCTTCAGCATGACAGGCATCCACTCACGGGACGGCCCTTTGCCAATCTTCTCGCCCTGAGACAGGCGAAACTGACGGGCCTGTTGTCCTTTTTCGAGCGGGAGTGTTCGGTCGTTTTCTGCCGGCTCGAGGCCGTGCAAGCGGACCCGGAGCATTTTGTCACCGCGCTGTCAGTGAGCTTTGACTTGCCGGTCCATGCGCAGCCATTCCGGCCGGTGGTCAAACGCCTGGGATCGAAGTTCCTGCCCGTCGTGCCCGAGCGCCCCGAAACCCCGCGCCGGTTTCCCGAGGCAGATCTTGCCTTCCTGCGGGCGGAACTGGACCTCGCCACCGAAACCGCCCTTGGGTATGACTATACCTGAGGAAAGATCAGTACGGCCCTGAAATCATTGACGTTTGTCCCCGTGGGCCCGGGGGAAAAGAGATCACAAAGAGCCTCGAAGGCGCTGTAGGGATCCTGCCCCTGGATATAGCCCATCGGATCCTTGCCCTGCGCCCGAAGCCGGTCAAAGCTGCCGCCATCGACAAAGGCCCCTGCGTTGTCCTCGGTCCCGTCGATGCCGTCGCTGTCCGCCGCCAGGGCGGTGATCCCGGTGAGCCCCTCGATGCCCTCGGCGAACCCCATCAGAAAGGCCGTGTTCCGCCCACCGCGCCCGGGGTTTTGCCCCAAGGTCACGGTGGTCTCGCCCCCTGACAACAGAACCACCGGCGCGCGGAACGGGCGATTGCGCAAGGCGATTTCGCGGGCCATTGCCGCGTGCACGCGCCCCACGTCATAGGCCTCTCCCTCGATCGCGTCAGACAGGATCGCGACCGTCAAACCCGCGGCTTCGACCTGCTCCGCCGCCGCCTCAAGCGACAGGCGCGCCGAAGCGATGACGTGCACGGCATTCCCGTCGAAACAGGCGTCACCCGGCCTTGGCGCGGCGCTTGCTTCACTTGAGATGTGCTTCATAACATTTTCTGGCAAAACAATGTTTCGCGCCTTTATCATGGCAAGCGTATCCTGCCGGGTCACCGCATCCGGTACGGTCGGCCCGGATGCGACCTGTGCAGGATCGTCGCCAGGAACATCCGACACCACCAGAGAGACCACTCTTGCCGGATGCGCAGCGGCGGCCAGCCGCCCTCCCTTGATGCCGCTGACATGCTTGCGGATTGCATTCATCACGCCAATCGGCGCACCGGATGCCAGCAACGCCCGGTTCAGCGCCTGCTCATCGTCCAGGGACAGCCCCGCAGGTGGCGCGGGCAGCAGAGCCGAACCACCACCACAGACCAATGCGACCACAAGATCATGCTCTGTCAGCCCCTCGACCGCGCGAAAGACCGCCTCTGTCGCATTCAGGCCGGCCTCGTCCGGCACCGGGTGCGCGGCCTCCATAACCGGCAAGTGGCGGCAGGGGGTGGCATAGCCATAGCGCGTGACCACGACGCCCTCGACCGGATCCTGCCAGAGCTCCTCGAAGGCGGCCGCCAGCTGCGCAGCCCCCTTGCCCAGGGCAACGACCACGGTCCGTCCTTTTGGCTTGCCCGGCAGCACCCCGGCAAGAGCCCGCTTGGGATCCGCCGCAGCCACCGCGACCTCGAACAGTTCGGTCAGAAAGCGTCGTTCGTCCATGTTCTGTCCTTGTTTCTTTCCTGTCGCGTCAAGGGGTTGGCCGTCAGCCGTCGGCGTGCATCCGCGCCAGACGGTCGACGTTTTCACGCACATGATCCAGCGGCGGGCAACTGCGGCGCGTCTCCAGCGAGACATGCAACATGAACTGATCACCGGTGGCCAGCACTTCTCCGTCCGACGCACGTTTCATCTCGTGCCAGAGGCGCAGCTTCTTGCCTTCACCCAATGTCACGCGCGTCTCGACGAAAATCTCTTCTCCGGCAAGAGTTTCCGCCAGGTACTTGATGTTGGTTTCCGCGGTGAAATAGCTGTTGCCCGCGTCGATATAGGCCTGGTCGGCGCCGACATGCGTCATCAGTTCCTCGGAGGCGTCCGAGAAGACCTGCCCATAGCGCCCTTCGTTCATGTGACCGTTCAGATCGGTCCAGTCCACCGGCACGATCCGCCGCACGGTCACCATTGGCACGGTTTCCTCCAGCGGGCCGCGCATCCGGTCGTCCTGCGCCCGGATCAGCCTGCCCGCCGCAGCGCCCTGCATCTTGAGCGCCCGCAGGATCGCCACGAGGTTGTCGTCCCGCAGTCGTTCCAGTTCACGGATCGACAGATGCCCGGATTGCGCGTCCGACTGCTCGGCGATCAGGTCGACCAGCTCGTCGGTGAATTCGGGCACATCCATCAACTTGGTCCAGGGCCAGGACAGGCACGGCCCGAACTGGGCCATGAAATGCCGCATCCCGGCCTCGCCACCGGCCACGCGGTAGGTCTCGAACAGACCCATCTGCGCCCAACGCAGGCCAAAGCCATAGCGGATTGCGTTGTCGATCTCTTCGGTGGTGGCGATCCCGTCCTTGACCAGCCACAGCGCCTCGCGCCAGACCGCCTCGAGGAAACGGTCCGCGATATGGGCGTCGATCTCGGCCCGGACATGCAGCGGGTACATGCCGATTCCGGTCAGGATCTCGCGCGCCTTTTCGACGATATCAGGCGCTGCCCCCTCACCCGGGACCAGTTCCACAAGCGGCAAGAGGTAGACCGGGTTGAAGGGATGCGCGACGATGATCTGGCCGGGGCGCGCCGCCCCCTCCTGCAACTGCGAGGGTTTGAACCCGCTGGTCGAAGAGGCCAGCACCGCGCCGGGTGCGCAGGCGGCCTGGATCTCGGCATAGACCCTGTGTTTCAGGTCCAGCCGTTCCGGGACGCTTTCCTGAATGAACTCGGCGCCTTCGACGGCCTCGGCAAGGCTGTCGTGGAAACTGATCGGGCCCGGCGCCGGCATCGGCGCCTCGAACAGCATGGGCAGGGCGCGCGCGGCCCCGGCCATGACCTCGTCGATCTTGCGCGCGGCCTCGGGGTCGGGGTCGTAGACCCGCACCTCCCAGCCCATCAGCGCGAAACGCGCCGCCCAGCCGCCGCCGATGACACCACCGCCGATGATCGCTGCCCGTCTTGCCACGTCACACTCCCTGTTTGATTTCGTTTCCACCCTAAGCGGCCCTTTATCTGACCGAAAGTGCCCCGCGCCCTCTGCGCGCTCTCAAGGCGCCAGTGTTTCCGTATGCCCGTCGATCGCCAGGATCTGCCCGGAAATCTTGCGGGCCGCGGGCGAAGAGAGCCAGAGAACCGTCTCGGCGACTTCATCTGCGGTGACCCAGCTGCGCAAAGAGACGCCGCGCACATAGAGCGCGCGCACCTCCTCGGGGCTGAGGCCCGACGCCGCGCTTTCCATCGCGACAACCCTGTCCATCCGGTCGCCCTCGACCGCGCCGGGGCAGATCGCGTTCACGCGCACGCCCGCCGGGCCCAGTTCCATCGCAAGCGTCTTGGTCAGCCCGACGACGGCCCATTTGGCCGAGGCATAGGGCGCGCGCAAGGGGTAGCCATGCAGGCCGGCTGTCGAACTGGTCAACACGATCAGCCCGTCGCCCTGCGTGCGCATGACCCGCGCCGCCCAGCGGCAGGTCAGGAAAGCGCCCGTCAGGTTGACGTCGATACAAGCCCGCCAGGCGTCCAGGTCCAGCGTTTCGATCCGGCCCGCCTGCCCGCCGGTTCCGGCGTTGGCACAGACCACGTCCACTCCGCCGAAGCTCTCTTCGACCCGGGCAAGGAAGGCGGTCATGGCGACCTCATCGGTCACATCGACGACCTCTGCCAGGGCCTTTGGATGCGCGGCGCGAAACTCGCTGACCGCGGATGGATCGATGTCGCAGACCGCCACCCGGTCGCCCCGGGCCAGAAAGCCCTCGGCCATCGCCCGGCCCAGCCCGGCGGCCCCTGCGGTGATCAGAACCCGCTTCATCCCTGCTCCAACCGTTCCAGGTCATAGCCATACCAGGCCAGGATTTCTCGCGCGGCGCGCAATCGCTCACCAGGCTGGCCGCTGCGGTCCATGATCCAGACCCGCCGTCCGTCGGGATCGCCAAGCGCCGCCGTCCTGTTGTCGGCGTCGATCCAGTAGACCCAGACCGGCGCACTATCGAGTGTCAGCCGTCCCTGCCCCTCATCCCTGACCGGCATCGCGCGCCCGCCAATCACCGCTTGTCGTTTATCGAACCGCACCCGAGTGCCGGGTCGCAGCTCCGCGCCCTGCACAACCAGCCATTCCCCGCTGAGACGCCCCAAAGCCGCATCCGCCTGCGAGGCCACGGGCGCCGTGGGATTGCGCAGGGGCAGGTCTCCTCTGGGCGGGGCAGCAGCGCATCCGGCCAGCGCGAGGACAAGGCACAAGGCCCTCACGCCAAACGCTCCGCGAGCACCCCGGCCAACGTCTTGCCAAAGCGGTGATGCGCCTCCGGCTCCCAGTGGACACCGTCCTTGGGCGATACGGTGACGTGATCTCCGGCGCGCAGGAAGCCGCACCCCTGCCGCTCGGCCGCTGCCGCGATGAACGCTTCGATCCCGTCCTGCCGCGCTTCCGCCCCGGCAAAGACCTCGCGCAGAGCGCCGGTTTCCTGCACCGGAGCAGGTGAGACAAGGACAATATCGCCCACCACACCTTCGGCCCGTGCCATGAGCGTCAGCCGCTCGACAGAGCGTGCGATTTCCCAGGCACTGACGGAAAAGCGGATCTTCAGGTCGTTGGTGCCCAGCATCAGCACCATCAGGTCGATCGGCTTGTGACTGTGCAGGATGGCAGGCAGCACCGTGGCACCGTTGCGCATCCCGCCCTCGACCACGTCGTCATGCACGGTGGTGCGTCCGGGCAGCCCCTCGTCGATGACGCGAAAACCGGCCCCCAGCTCGGCGGCCAGAACATCGGGCCAGCGATCGCCGGGCGGATGGCGCAGGTCGACCCCGGGCGCCGGAAGCGGCGCCGTGCCGTGGGTGTTGCTGTCGCCGTAACACAGGATCGTCTTCATGCCGCCCTCCCCGCTTTGCGCCCATCCAGACGGCATCGCAAGGGGGCGTCAATCCCTCAAATGCAGGGTTTCAGCTTGTTTCTTGCGCCACGACACGGCACAAGACCTGATGTTGACCCTGCGTCCGCACCCCAAGGCCCGCTGCCACACGAGAGGCCCATGCGCGACAGCGATGACCCAAATGCGTCCTTGCGCGGGGCGCGGCACGCGCGGCTGTTCGCGTTGTACCAGCAGGAACACCTGCCGGATGACGACGTGCCTGCCCCTGTCGCGCGGGAACCGGCCCTCACGCCTGAAGAGGCGCGCCGCCTGCAAGAGACGGCCATTGCCTCTCTCAGCCGCGGAACCCCGTGGCGACAACGAATTTTTCGCTTGAATCGGACCGGCTCGCCGGCGGCTTGAAATTCGCGACTTTCCCGAACCGGCGCTTGAGTTCGGCCTGAAGGCTGCCTTCGGCCCCGCCCTGCAGCACCTTGGCGACAAAGGTGCCGCCCTCCTCCAGCACGTCGAAGGCCAGGTAGGCCGCCGCTTCGCACAGGGCGATGATCCGCAAATGGTCGGTCTGCTTGTGCCCCGAAGAGGCCGCGGCCATGTCCGACATGACCACATCGGCCTTGCCGCCCAGCCAGGCCTTGACCTTGTCGTCGGCACCGTCCTCCATGAAGTCCAGCTGATGGATCTCGGCGCCCGGGATCGGCTCGACCTCTTGCAGGTCGACACCCAGGACAAAGCCTTGCGCCTTGCCCTGCTTTTCCCCCAATGCATTGACCCGAGGCACCGCCACCTGGCACCAGCCGCCGGGCGCACAGCCCAGGTCGACCACCCGCGCGCCGGGCACGAGGAACCGGTACTTGTCGTCGATTTCCAGGATCTTGAAGGCCGCGCGGCCGCGGAACCCCTCGTCCTTGGCGCGTTTGACGTAAGGATCGTTCAGCTGCCGTTGCAGCCAGCGCGTCGAGGAAAGCTTGCGCCCCCGCGCGGTCTTGACCTTGACCTTGAGGTCACGCTGCCCGCGCCCCGAGCTGTTCTTGCCGCCGGAATTACTGCCTGTGGGTTTCTTCGCCATCTCACCGCGACCTTGCTTTGGGAACCCCTTGCATACGCCAATGTGGCGCCACTCGAAAGACCGTTCCCATCCGCGACAGGCCTGTTGCCTTTTCAAGGCGAACGCGACCAAATGACGGTGCGATACCGCGACAGGAGAGCCCCATGCCCTATTACGACATTTTCCTTGCCCCGATCCCGGATGCCAAGAAAGCCGCCTACGGCGATTTCGTCAAATTCACCCAGGACATGTTCATCGGTCTCGGCGCGACGGATGTCGTCGATCTCTGGCCCAGCGATGTGCCCGATGGCGAAGTCACGTCGCTTCCGCTGGCGGTCAAGCTGCAAGAGGGCGAAAGCGTCGCCGCCGGATACATCGTCTGGCCGTCGAAAGAGGTCCGCGATGCCGGCTGGGGCAAGATGATGAGCGACGAGGACCCCTTCGACATGCCCTTCGACGGCAAGCGCATGATCTTTGGCGGGTTCGAAGAGCTGTTGCGCACCACCGCCTGAGCGGTGCGCCCGTCAGAGCGGGCCGTCCTCCAGCACGCCATCGGCGGACATCTGGGCGTATAGCAGCCCCTCGCGCAGGCCCCGGTCGGCCACCGACAGCCGGTCGGTCGGCCAGAGCCGGAGCAGCGCCTGCAGGATCGCCGACCCGCTCATGATCAGCGCATGACGGTCCGGGCCGATGCGCGGGTCCTTGCGGCGGCCCGCCGGTCCCATCGCAAGGTACCGCTGGATCACCGCCTCGATCTGGTCCGAGGACATGCGCAGCCCGTCCACCTTGGTCCGGTCGTAACGGCGCAGTCCCAGGTGAGAGGCGGCGACGGTCGTGACCGTGCCAGAGGTGCCGACGATCTGGAACCCCTCGCGGGCCTGTTCATCCTGGTAGGGCGCGAATTCGGCCAGGTTCTCCTCGAAATACCAGCTCATCAGCGCATATCGCGCGGCGTCGTCCATGACGTCGGAAAACTGGTCACGCAGCGTCGCCACGCCCAGAGGCACGCTGATCCAGTCCACGACCTTGGCCGAGGGGAACGGGCTGTCGGGCGGATGAAATCCCGCGTGCAGGCGCATGATCGCGCGCGGCCTTTCGCGGGGCGCAACCTTGCTGAGGTCGATCCAGACAAGTTCCGTCGATCCGCCGCCGATATCCACCACCAAAAGCTGTTCGGTCTTGGTCGAGACCAGCGGCGCGCAGGAAATTACCGCAAGCCGCGCCTCTTCCTCGGGCTGGATGATTTCCATCTTCAGCCCGGTTTCCCGCTGGATGTGACGGATGAACTCCCGCGCGTTGCGTGCCCGCCGACAGGCCTCTGTCGCGACCAGCCGCATCCGCGTCACCTTGTGGCGTTCGATTTTCTGACGGCAGACGTGCAGCGCCGACACCGTACGCCCCATCGAGGCGCGGCTGAGCCGCCCAGTCTTTTCGAGCCCGTATCCAAGCTGGACGGACTTCGAGAAGCTGTCGACCACATGAAACTGGCTGCCCTTTGGCTGGGCAATCAGCATGCGGCAACTGTTTGTACCCAGATCCAGCGCCGCGTAAAGTGCGTTGGGATCTGGCCGTGACGGCGCGGGGCTCTCGACCGGTTTCGGGAAAGCGCCCGCAGCCTTGGGACGCTTTGGCGCCATGACGTCGCGCCTTTTCCGAGATCAACTTGCCCTCACGATACGCGCCGATCCCCTATCGCGCAAGCATCATGTATCCGGGGTCCCAGCGGATTGACAAAGTAATCGCGCAGGTAGTCGTACTGGGCGTCCAACAGCGGGCGCAGCCGGTCGATCGTGCGCCCCTCCAGGTCGAAAATCGACAGCTTTGCGCCGCTGGAATTGGCATGCGGCATCCGGACCGTCTCGCCGGTGCGCCGGCTCAGGTCCGCCGCCAGGTCGTCCAGCTCACCGGTGCGGTAGACCCGGTCGTAATCGCTGCGCAGGTCGGGCCCCAGGAACAGCTCGGCCCCAAGGACGTGGTGCTTTACGATGGATGACTTGCGCCGGTAGCGCGGCAAGCGGCAAAAGAAAGTGTCGGGATCCGGGGCCACCGGCAGGCCGCCTGCCGCGCGCACCCTGGGGCTGTCCTTGAGCGCCCGCCGTTTGACCACGATGTCCGTATAGCAGGACATCAGCCGCCCCGCCGGGTCCCGCACCACGCAGAACCGAAAGAAATCGGCGTGCTCGGACCAGCGACCGGGATGAAACCGCCGTGTCTGGTAGATCCGATGCCAGGTCTGGAAATCGGGCTTGTCCGGAACGGCCACGCAGGGGTCCAGCATCGCCAGCGCCATTTTCACCGATGAACACCCCGCCTTTGGCAGGGCGGCATAGGCCAGTTTCCAGGCGTCGATTGCGATGACCAAGGCGCGTCCCCTCCCTTGCCTGCCCTGCGGGCAACAGGGGCATGCGGCAAGAATCGGCGACAAACCTTAATTTTCCTCATCTAGATGGTGAGAACTTCTGACCTTTGTTGCGGTTGGAACCCGGACGCACCCGGCATAAGCTGTCGCGCATGGTGCGGGACAAGTCGAAAATCGACCCGTGCCCATGTCGTACCGCGCGTAAAGAAGCAAGAAGAAGCAAGGGAATCGGACCTATGGCAGAGCTGACCATCGTCTACTGGCGCGACATCCCCGCCCAGGTCATCGTGGGCAAGGGCCGCCGTGGCGCCAAGGTCCAACTGCCCGAACGGTTCGAGCAGGCCATCGACCGCGCTGCCATGAAAACTGGCGCCGCAGAGACGGATGCCTATCTTGCAGAGTGGCGCAAGGTGGCCTCCGGCACGGTCGAGGGCGACCCGCAGGAAGCCGCAAACGCCGAAGCCGCTCGGCTCGAGGCGGAGTTCGATCAAGAGCGCATCAAGGCGCTTATCGCCAACGACGGCTGGGCCTGAGGCCCGGTTCACGACATGACCCTTAAGGAGACGCTCATGGCCCTCTTGAACTTCCGCAAGCGCGACGAGCCCCCCAGGACCGCAAACCCCGACATGGAGGCCTTCCTGCAGAATTACTCGATCGAGGTCATGCCGCGCACGGCCTCCAAGGTCGAGGATTTCCGCGCGCTCCTGCCCGAGGGTACCCGCGTCTACATCGCCCACATCGAGGGCACGCCGATCGAGGAAATGGTCGCCACGGCCAAGCGCCTGTCCGGCGAGGGCTACAACGTCATGCCGCATTTCCCGGCCCGCATCATCAAGGATGCCGCGACGCTGGAAAACTGGATCGCCATGTACCAGGGCGAGGCGGGCGTCGAACAGGCGCTGCTGCTGGCCGGTGGCGTGGCAGAGCCGCACGGCGACTTCCACAGCTCGATGCAGCTGATGGAGACAGGTCTCTTTGACAAGGCGGGATTCAAACGCCTTCACGTCGCAGGCCACCCCGAAGGCAACAAGGACATCGACCCGGACGGCGGCGATGCCACCGTAATGGAGGCGCTGCGCTGGAAACAGTCGTTCAGCGAACGCACCGACGCGCAAATGGCCCTGGCCACCCAGTTCGCCTTTGACGCCGGTCCGATCATCACCTGGGCCAACCGCCTGAAATCCGAAGGCATCGACCTGCCCGTGCACATCGGCATCGCGGGCCCGGCCAAGCTACAGACACTGATCAAGTTCGCCATCGCCTGCGGTGTCGGCCCCTCTCTCAAGGTTCTGCAAAAGCGCGCGATGGACGTGTCCAAGCTGCTGCTGCCTTACGAGCCGACCGAGGTCCTGTCGCAGCTTGCGGCCCACAAGGCGGCCAATCCGGACTTCAACATCGAACAGGTCCACTTTTTCCCGCTGGGCGGCATCAAGACGAACGCCGAATGGGCCATCGCCAATGGCGGCGCCGCGACCCGTCCCGCAGCGGCACACGGCTGAGGCATGACACGACCCGCCCTGCTGTTCGACCTGGACGGCACAATGCTGATGACCGATGACATTCATCGGGAGGTCTTCGTCGACCTGATGGTGCCCTATGGCATCGAGGTGAACGAAGAGTTCTACATGAGCCATGTGCACGGCCGGCTGAACACGGATTTCTTTGCCGAGTTCCTGCCGGATCTCGAAGACCCGCAGGGCCTGTCGGACCTCAAGGAGGCGCGGTTCCGCGACCGCCTGCCGCGTCCCTACCCGGCCATGCCCGGGGCCGAAACACTGATCGACCGGGCGCGCGCCGAAGGCTGGGCGCTGGCGGTGGTGACCAATGCCAACCGCCTCAACGCCGAGGCCATGCTCGAGGCCGTGGGCCTGCGCGACGCCTTCGAGGTCGTGGTGATCGGCGAGGAATGCACCCGGGGCAAACCCGACCCCGAGCCCTACCTGGCGGCGATGCGTGCGCTGGACATCGCGCCCGACCACGCCGTCGCCTTCGAGGACAGCCCATCGGGGCTGCGCGCCGCCGCCGCCTCGGGGGCCTATACCGTGGGGCTCCGGTCGGGGCTTGCGGATGCAGACCTGCGTGCCCACGGCGCACAGGAGACGATACAAGATTTCAACGACCCCGCGCTCGAGCTGATCCTCGGGCGCCTGACAGGAGAGCCAGCTCAATGACCCGCACCATCGTCGAGTCGAAAACAAAAACCGCCGTCATCGGCTTTGACGAACCGTTCTGCGTGATCGGCGAGCGGATCAACCCCACGGGCCGCAAGATCCTGAACGTAGAGCTGGAAGCCGGCGATTTCAGCCGCGTCGAGGCCGACGCCATCGCCCAGGTCGCCGCCGGCGCCACCGTTCTGGACATCAACTCGGGCGCCGTCTTTTCCAACAAGATGGCAGAGGATCCGCGTTACGCCGACAACAACTTCGTCGAGCCGACCCTAATGAAACAGCTGGTCGAAGTCGTCCAGAACGTCGTCGACATCCCGCTCTGCATCGACAGTTCGGTGCCTGGCGCGCTGGAGAACGGCCTGGCCGCAGCCGAAGGCCGCCCGCTGCTGAACTCGGTCACCGGCGAGGAAGAGCGGCTGGAACTGGTACTGCCGCTGGTCAAGAAATACAACGTGCCGGTCGTGGCGATCTCGAACGACGACACGGGCATCTCCGAAGACCCCGAGGTGCGGTTCGCCGTTGCGAAAAAGATCGTCGAGCGCGCCGCCGATTACGGCATCCCCGCGCATGACATCGTGGTCGACCCGCTGGTGATGCCGATCGGCGCGATGGCCACCGCCGGCCTGCAGGTCTTTACGCTGGTCCGTCGCCTGCGCGAGGAACTGGGCGTCAACACCACCTGCGGCGCGTCGAACATCTCTTTCGGCCTGCCGAACCGTCACGGCATCAACAACGCCTTCCTGCCGATGGCGATGGGCGCCGGCATGACCTCGGCCATCATGAACCCGGTTGCCCTGCCGGTGAACGCCACCAAAATCGCCGAGAAAAAGGCCGAGGTGGCCGCCGCCGGGATCATCCTGCCCGAGGACATCGACGACGAGACCTTTGTCACCCTCTTCGGCATGGGCTCGACCAAGCCGCGCGCCGGCAAGGAGATGGAGGCCATCCGCGCCGCCAACTTCCTGACGAACAACGACGACGGCGGCGCCGCATGGATCGAGTTCAACCGCCAGGCCCCCAAGGCCGGCCAGGAAGGCCGCGGCCGCGCCGGCCGCACCGGCGGACGTCGTCGGCGGGCCTGAGCCCACGGATCAAGGGCCCGGCTGGCCGCCGGGCCTTTTTTCTAGCAACGTCGTGAACAGAGGTTCTCGCAGGGGATCCCGTCGTTGTCCCCGTCGCGCACCTTTTGCCCGCATTGAACCAGCTTGAAACACGCTTCTTCGCAAGAGCGCAGGCGCTTGCAGCTCACGTTTCTGCAATCAAAAGCCTGCGCTGTCCGAAACTGTTCAATGCGCTCTGTCGGGGTTGGTTTGCTTGGATCGGCAAGGCTGGAACCTGCGGCAAAGACCATCGACATAAAGAGCAATCGGCCCATAATACCACCATCAATCGTTAACGAATTGTTAACTTTTGACGCGGCACGCGCAGCTAGGCAACGGGAAATATCTCCGAACCGTTGCCCGTTCGTCCGGCGGCCAGCCGAAAAAATCGGTCAGAGAGCCAGCCCCAACTGGCGCAGCTTGGTGTTTTCCGCCGCACAGTAAAGCCCGTCCCGCAGCCGATCCGGCGTCAAGGGCAGTCGCAAAGAGGCGTCCGCGATGGCACTGCGCTCCAGCGAGGTATCGTCGCGCACGAACTCGGACGACATCACAAGGATGGTCAGCTTGGGGTTCGTGCGGCGCAAGGACAGCAGGACATCCACCGCCTGTTCCAGGGGCCCGAAGACGTCGATGTTCACCAGAAAGGCGGCGCTGTCGCCGTCCACGCGTTCCGCGATCCGCAACGCATCGCGCACCTGGCCAAAGACCGTCACCGAGGCTACCCACTCTCCAAGTTCGCCAAGCTGGTCCGCAATGCCGTCCCGGGGCGCCTGCAAAATGAACAGATCCAGATCCCAGATATCCAGTGCCCGCTCATCTACGGAGAGATCGGTCAGCGTGTCATAGGTGGCGAATGCCTGGTCCGCCTGGGCGGCCGTTCCTCTGCGGGTCCGAAGGAAATGAACTTCTGCACTTTCCGTCCAGAGCTCTTTGGAATTGATTCCCACCGGCAAAACCTCTCCCTGCGGGCCAAAGCCCGTTATTTCGTCTATGCAGGCTGTCGCCTTCTTTCAACTTAGTGGTGTGGAAACGATCCCAAAGCTGACCTTCGCGGTCAAGCTTTAGACTATCCGGAAGGCTAGTTTCCGCCTATCGCCCGCGTGCGGTTCCACATCACTTGAGGCTTAGTAAGCAGACCGAATCCGGAAAACAAGCATCCACCAGGCATATTCTGAAACGCGACGAGTTAACTAAAAACAATGACTTCAAAGCATTAATCCATGTATCGAAAGACATTTCACCATTTAGGTCCAAACCGAATCAGGGGGCCGCAGCCCTGACCCGGCCAGTGGCGGGATCCCGCCCACACGCGCCCGGTGCTGCGCAGCAAACGGCCAATTGTCCGGACGTTGGTCTAAAGTCGGGCCCTTGCCAGGTCCAACACAACCCCCGCGTGATCGCTGGCATGTGGCCGGTGATGGCCGGTTTCCGGCAGACGCCTGGCGCCTTCCGGTCCAGCCTCGCGCCCCATGCCGGCCCGCAGAATCCGTGGCACAACCCCATCGAGCCGCGCGGCGAGCCTGGGAGAGGCGATCAAGGCATCCGGCGCGCCGTATCTCTGCTCATCGGGTTGGAAATAGGTCCACCGCTCTGCCGCAGGCAGCCGCCGCATCAGGTTTTCGCCAAGCACCTCAAGCGGCGCCACCGCCCTTTCCGTCGAACCGCCCGGTTCATTCAGATCCCCCGCCACCAGCCACAAGGACCCGGCCCCGGCCACCAGTCGGGCAAGCGCCTGCGCCTCCAGCCGCCGCACCGCCCAGGCCCGTGCCGCATCCGGATATGGCGCCTTGAAATGCACCACGAAGAGCGTCAGTTCGCCAAAATGCACCTCCAGCGCGTCGCGTCGAAAGATCGGTGCGTCGGCGGCCATGTCTTGGGGCGGAGCAAGCCCCAGGTCATCGGCCGTCAGCGCCGCATGGCTGGCAGCGTGATCCCAGGGGACGCGCGACATGATCGCCACGTCCAGCCCACGGCCATCATTGCCCGGCAGGCACAGCCGCCAGGGATAGGCCCGACAGACAGGCACCAGGTAACGGTCGTGAAAGGCATCCAGGCTGGCCCGGTCAAAGACCTCTTGCAAGGCCAGGACATCCGCATCCGCCTGCGCAAGCAGTGCCGCCGTCAACCGCCGGTCTGCCTGATCCAGCGCCGGGCTTTCGTCATCGTCGCGGTCGCGCGCCCCGAAAACCGTGCCATCCGGCATAAGCCGCAGGTTCTGCATGTTCAGGGTCGCGATCCGCATGACACAGTGTCAGACCGCCCCGCCACCACGGTCAAGCCCGCCCGCGCCTGCGCGTTTGACCGGAATCGCCTGCGACGGAATACTGAAGATGCAATTTCGGAGCATGCCCATGAAACACCTTGTCCTGGCACTTTTCGGTCTGTTCGCCCTGCCCGCACATGCGGCCGAGCTGCGGGTGATCGGCATGACGAACGATGCCTTCGACATCCAGAGGCCTGACCCGAACATAGCCTGCACCCACCGGATCACCGGCCAGTTCGCGCCGGGCGATGCCGACCGCATGGCCCACGGCCTGCGCAGCTCGATCGAAGGCTGGCGGGATCAGGGCCAATACGGCGTCTCCGTCATCTGCCTTGACAGTCCCGGAGGCGCCATTTCCGAAGCGCTGAAACTGGGCGCGGTGCTGCGCGAGATGGCCATCGGAACCCGGCTGGAGGCGGGCGCGCGCTGTGAAAGCGCTTGCGCCCTGCTGTTCATGGCGGGCAGTTTCCACGCCCACGAAAGCGGATACTACAAATGGCGGGTGATGCATCCGACCGCGCGGCTGGGATTTCACGCGCCCTCGCTGCAGGTCGGGCGCGGCGATTACGACGCGGCAACCGTGACCCGCGCCTACGCCCTCGCGATGGAAACGCTGGCCCGCACCATCGAGGACCTGATGCAGAACCGTGGGTTCCAGGACGGCGAGCACCTGAAACCCTCGCTGATTGCCACGATGCTGCGCACGCCGCCCGACCGCATGTTCCACGTTGAAACGGTGGATCAGGCCGGCCGCTGGGGCATTCGGATCGGGCCGTTGCGCCCCACGTCCCGAACCATGACAGAGATGGATTTCCGGCGCGCCTGTGCCAACCAGAAAGCCTGGGAGGCGGATGAAAGCGCCACGGCGAACACCTACTGGCAACAGAATTTCGTCAACTGGAAGACGGATCAATGGGGCGATACCGTCGAGGTCATCACCAATGACATGACCGGCGAGGGCTGCGAGTTTCCGGTCCCCAAGGGCGCCTCACGCAGCAAGCGCGTACCCGTCTCGCAGGTGCAATACGGATATTTCTCGATCGTCGATGCCGAGGATCCGGAGATGCGCCTTGACCGGCTGCCCCATTGACGCGACCGGACAATAGGCCCGCCGCACGGCCGGGAAAGGCCATGACAGTCGTTCAGCCCTCACCGCTCAGCGTCCTCAATCCCCGCGGGGAGACGTAAAGCCCGGCCCCGGTTTCAGGCCTTGGCCTTCTTCTTTTCGGCAACCACCTTTTCGGCCAGGTCACGGGCAATGGCAAAGGCGCCCTGGATCTTGTCCTTGTCGCGCTTCCAGTCGCGGCGCACCACGATCTTGTTCTCGCGCACCTTGGCAAGTCCATCCTGCGCCTTGATGAATTCCACCAGCCCCTGCGGCGAGGCGAACTTGTCGTTGTGGAACTGGATCGTGGCGCCCTTGGGGCCGCCATCCAGCTTGGCGATGCCCGCCTTCTTGCACATGGCCTTGATCCGCACCACCAAAAGCAGGGTGTTCACTTCGCGCGGCAGCTTGCCGAAACGGTCGATCAGCTCGGCGGCGAACCCTTCCAATTCCACCTTGGTGGTCAGCCCCGACAGGCGCCGGTACAGGCCCAGGCGTACGTCCAGATCGGGCACATAATCCTCGGGGATCAGCACCGGGACGCCCAGGTTGATCTGCGGCGCCCATTGATCGTCCGCCTCGGCCAGACCGTCCATCTCTCCGGCGCGGATCTTGGCGATCGCCTCTTCCAGCATCGACTGGTACAACTCGTATCCCACGTCGCGCATCTGTCCCGACTGTTCCTCGCCCAGCAGGTTGCCTGCCCCGCGAATGTCGAGGTCCTGCGACGCCAAGCTGAACCCCGCGCCCAGCGTGTCGATGCTGCCCAGCACCCGCAGCCGCTTTTCCGCCGTCTGGGTCAGCTTCACGCGGGGTTTCGTGGTCAGGTAGCAATAGGCACGCGTCTTGGACCGGCCAACGCGCCCCCGGATCTGGTAGAGCTGGCTGAGGCCGAACATGTCGGCACGGTGCACCACCATCGTGTTGGCGGTGGGAATGTCGAGCCCGGATTCCACGATGGTCGTGGCCAGCAGCACGTCGTAGCGCCCGTCGTAAAAGGCGTTCATGCGGTCGTCCAACTCTCCCGCCGCCATCTGGCCATGCGCCACGACATAGGACACCTCGGGCACCTGTTCCTTCAGGAACTCCTCGACCTCCGGCAGATCGCTCAGGCGTGGGACGACGAAAAAGCTCTGCCCGCCCCGGTAATGCTCGCGCAACAGCGCCTCGCGGATCGTCACCGGGTCGAATTCGGACACATAGGTGCGGATCGACAGACGGTCGACCGGCGGCGTCCCGATGACCGACAGGTCCCGCACGCCGGTCAGAGACAATTGCAGCGTGCGCGGGATCGGCGTGGCGGTCAGCGTCAAGACATGGATGTCCGAGCGCAGCTGTTTCAGCCGTTCCTTGTGCTGGACGCCGAACCGCTGTTCCTCGTCGATGATCAGCAGGCCCAGGTTATTGAACCGGATGCCCTTGGCCAGCAGCGCATGGGTGCCCACGGCAATGTCGACGGTGCCCTTGGAAATCCCGTCGCGGGTCAGCGCGGCCTGCCGGGAGGACACGAAACGCGACAGTGGATTGACCTCCAGCGGAAAGCCCCGGAACCTCTCGGCAAAGCTGTTGTAGTGCTGGCGGGCCAGCAGCGTCGTCGGCGCGATCACCGCAACCTGAACGCCGGACATGGCCGCGACAAAGGCCGCGCGCATCGCAACCTCGGTCTTGCCGAACCCCACGTCGCCGCAAATCAGCCGATCCATCGGCTGACCGGAGTGCATGTCCTCCATCACGTCCTCGATGGCGCGCAGCTGGTCGTCGGTTTCCTGGTAGGGGAAGCGCGCGGCAAAGGACTCATAGGCCCCCGCGGGCGGGTCCATGATCGGCGCCTTGCGCAGGGCGCGTTCGGCGGCAATCCGGATCAGGCGGTCGGCCATCTCGCGGATGCGCTGTTTCAGCTTGGCCTTCTTGGCCTGCCATGCACCGCCGCCCAGCTTGTCCAGCAGGCCTTCCTCGTGGCCGTACTTGGACAGCAGCTCGATATTCTCGACCGGCAGGTAAAGCTTGGCGCCCTCGGCATATTCCAGCGTCAGGCATTCATGCGCCGCGCCCGCGGCGGTGACCACCTCCAGCCCGAGATACCGCCCGATGCCGTGATCGACGTGAACCACCAGGTCACCGGGCGAAAGCGACTGGTGCTCGGTGATGAAATTCTCGGCCTTGCGGCGCTTTTTTGGCTGTCGGATCAGCCGGTCGCCCAGAACGTCCTGTTCCGAGATGACCGTCAGGCGGCCCTTGTCCCCCGCCTTTTCCCACGGCGCGGCAAAGCCCGCCTCCAGCGACCAGACCGCAAGATGCAGGCCGCGCTTGTCGATCCGGGTGCCATTGGTGATCGGGATCACCTCGGCCAGCCCCTCGTCCTCGATCAGCCCGGTCAGGCGTTCCCGCGCCCCCTCCGAGTAGGAGGCGATGACCACCGGCCCATCCTGAAGGCAGGTCTGAACATGATCCGCCAGCGTCTTGAAGAGGCTGATGTTTTCCTGCTGGCGCTCGGGCGAGAAGTTGCGCCCGATGCGCCCGCCCGCATCCACGACACCCGGCCCGCTGGCCTGCGGCAGCGGGTGGAACTGCACCTGACGCTTGCCTTCCAACGCCGCTTCCCAGGCGCCATCGTCCAGGTACAGGGTCTCGGGCGGGATCGGCTTGTAAACCGTGCTGCCCAGTGTCTTTTTCTGGCTCAGGGCGTGGCGACGCGTCTCGTACTGGTCCGCGATACTGTCCCATCGCGACAGGCGCGAGGGCGTCAGTTGATCGTCCATCAGCACCGGCGCATCGGGCAGGTAGTCGAACAGGGTTTCCAGCCGCGCATGGAAGAAGGGCAACCAGTGCTCGACGCCCGCGTGCTTGCGCCCCGCGCTGACCGCCTCGTAGAGCGGATCGTCCGTCCCCGCCGCGCCGAACTCGATCCGGTAGTTCTGCCGGAACCGCGTGATCGCCGCCTCGTCGAGGATCACCTCCGACACGGGCGCCAGTTCGACCACGTCCAGCTTCTCGGTCGTGCGCTGGCTGACCGGATCGAAACGCCGCGCGCCGTCCAGAACGTCACCGAAAAAATCCAGCCGCACCGGCCCGCCTTCGCCCGGCGGGTAGATGTCGATGATGCCGCCGCGGACCGCATAATCGCCCGGCTCTGTCACCGTGGGCGCCTGGCTGAACCCCATGCGGACAAGGAAAGCCCGCAACGCGACCTCGTCCACGCGGTCACCGACACGGGCGGCAAAGGCCGCCTCGCGCAGGACCTCTCGCGCTGGCAAGTACTGCATCGCTGCGGAAAGCGTCGTCAGCAGGACAAATCGCGACGGCCCGCCATGCACCAGTCCCGCCAGCGTCGCCATGCGGGCGGCGGAAATATCGGCATTGGGCGACACCCGGTCATATGGCAGGCAATCCCAGGCCGGAAAGTGTACCGCCGGCATCTCCGGCGCAAAGAAGGCCAGCGCATCGCGCATGGCCGCCAGCCGCTTGTCGTCGCGCGCGATGTGGATGACCGGCCCCTTGGCCCGCTCCACTTCGCGCAGCACCAGCCGGGCGTCGTAACCCTCGGGCGCGCCGCCCATGATGATCCGCTGCTCTGTCATGGAGGCTCAAATGGCGCGCTGCGCGGGCGCCGTCAACCTGCGCTTTGCCCGGATCAGAAAGGCAAGACCGTCAGGTTCATGTACATCCCCCACAACGCGGTGACAAAGATCGACACCATCCCGATCAGCTGCGTCAGCATCCGGTGGATGCGCAGCCGCCGCCACAGCGCCTCTCCCTCGCCCTCGCCTTCGCGGATCAGGCGGGCCGACCGCACGCTGAGCAGCCCCACCAGCGTCATCGGAAAGGCCAGCAGGAACACGGCCTGGGCGAACTCGATCCAGTAGCCCGGGTAGAAGCCCAGGATCGCCACACCCGACAGGAAGGCCGAGCCGATGGCCACGATCCACAGCCCCGATTCCTCGGCGATGAACAGCAGGCGGTTGGTGTTGATCCGCACCAGGTCCTCCAGGTCCTGCGCCGCCTGCCCGCCGTTGCGCCGGGCGCGCGCGACCATGTCATAGGGCACGCCCATGACCCAATGGCTGGTCGAGGACCAAAGAACGGCAAGCACGATCCAGAACCACAGGTTGGAAAAGCTGCGAAGGTCAATCAGCTCGAATACGGTGTCGTGCCAGTCCATATGCCCTGTCCTTGCCTGTGACCCGCCTCATAGCGCGGGCAAATCCAAATGCCCAGAGGGGGCTGGACAAGCCCGCGCGCGCGGGTGCATCCCTTGTCCCGACCAATGACGGAGCGCCCGATGCAGCCGACCTTTGCCCCCTTCCCCGCCACCCGCCTGCGCCGCCTGCGCCGCACCCCCGCGATCCGCGCATTGGTGCAGGAAACCACGCTTTCCCCGGCGGATTTCATCTGGCCGGTCTTCGTGCGCGACGGCGAGGGCGTGGTGGAACCGATCCACTCGATGCCCGGGGTCAACCGGCTGTCGGTGGACAAGGTGGCAGAGGCCGCCGTCGAGGCGCAGGCGCTGGGGATCCCGGCAATCTGCCTGTTTCCCTACACCGATCCCGCGCTCAAGACCGAGGATTGCGCCGAGGCCTGGAACCCGGAAAACCTCAGCAACCGCGCCACGCGGGCGATCAAGGCGGCGGCACCGGACATCGCCGTGATGACCGACGTGGCGCTGGACCCCTACAACATCAACGGCCATGACGGTTTTGTCGAGGGTGGCGAGATCGTCAACGACCGCACGGTCGAGGCACTGGTGAAACAGGCGCTCAGCCAGGCGGACGCCGGTGCCGACATCATCGGGCCCTCCGACATGATGGACGGGCGCATCGGCGCATTGCGCGGCGCGCTCGAAGGAGCGGGACACCAGAACGTGCTGCTGCTGAGCTATGCCGCGAAATACGCCAGCGCCTTTTACGGGCCGTTCCGCGACGCGGTCGGCGCCTCCGGCGCGCTGAAAGGCGACAAGAAGACCTACCAGCAGGACCCCGGCAATTCGGACGAGGCGATGCGCCTGATCGCCCGCGACCTGGCCGAGGGCGCGGACATGATCATGGTGAAACCGGGCATGCCCTACCTCGACATCTGCCGCCGCGCGCACGAGATGTTCGGCGCGCCCACCTTCGCCTACCAGGTGTCCGGCGAATACGCGATGATCGCGGGCGCCGGCGAACGCGGCTGGGTCGATGGCGAAAAGGTCATGATGGAAAGCCTGGTGAGCTTCAAGCGCGCCGGCTGCGACGGCGTGCTGACCTACTTCGCCCCGGCGGCGGCCCGGCTGCTGAACGGGTGATCCCGCCCATGTCGGCCAAAGCCTTGCGTGCGGTCTCTTGCCGATTTGCCACAACATGTCGTGACATCTCTTGCCCCTATGCCTATATTGCGCCGCAACCGGCGAAACAGCCGGAATTGAGGCCAATCGAGGAACAGGCGGACCCATGACACTCAACAGACGTAATGTGACCTTCGGGCTTGGTGCTACCCTGGCACTGGGCGCGTGCAACGGCGTCGGCAGCGGCGGCGATGCGCGCATCGACGCGCGCGTCGACCAGACCCTGTCGCGCCTCTACAGCGACTACCCGGCCACCCGCGATCTTGCGGCGAAATCCGTCGGCATGCTGGTGATGCCGGTGGTGACCGAGGCGGGCCTCGGCTTCGGCGGCGGCTATGGCCGCGGCGCGCTGCGGATCAACGGCGCTTCGGTGGACTACTATTCGGTGGCCAAGGCCTCGGGCGGTCTTCAGATCGGCGCGCAACAGTATTCGCACGTTCTCTTCTTCATGACCAACAGCGCGCTGGAAACCTTCCGCCGTTCGCCGGGCTTCGCGGCTGGCGCGAACCTGGAATACGCGGTGCTGGAACGGGGCGAGACGCTGGCGGCGGAAACCACCACCTCGCTGGCGCCGGTGATCGCGGTGATCTTTGGCCAGGCCGGTCTGCGTGTGGGCGCGACACTGGAAGGCGTGAAATACACCCGGATCATTCCCTGACGCCCGGGGACAGGGGCGGCCCAGACCCGGACCGCCCATTTTCACATTTCTTTCCTAGATCCTAACGCTTTGTACGTTTTGCCGGAATCAACGTACAAAACGTACGTTTTGTACAAAGTTCACGGCCTCCGGCGGCGGCTCAATGGTAGCGGAATTCGCCCACCACGTTGCGCCATTCCCCGGGCGAGATCATCTTGCGATGGGTGAACCGCACAGAGTGCAACGGCCCTTCGATCTCGTCGTGCCAGAACTCGATGAACTCGAACAGCCGGGGATGATCCGGCGCCAGGTCGTACTCCTGCCAGATAAAGGTGTTCAGGACATGGGCATAATCGGGCATGTGATAAAAGAACTCGGCCGTGGTCAGGCCATACCCCTTGAGCATCAGCTCGGTCTCGGACTCCTGCATCGTTTTTACCTCGATTGACAACTCGTAGGTAAATGCTGCCAAGCAAATCTTTACTTATCAATAAAAACAATGTGTTAGCAGACAGGCCCGCTGGCTGCCAAAATGCTGCCCCGGGCTGCCATTGCACCCCACAGATAGTCTCTGATATACCCTCTCCAACAAGATATGGCAGATCAACTGACAGGCCCCTGACGTGAGCGATACGCCCGAACCCCCTGAAAACGAAGACGAAAATCGTCCGGCACCGCGCGGCCCCTCGATCTCGATCGAAAACGAGATGAAGTCGAGCTACCTCGACTACGCCATGTCGGTCATCGTCAGCCGCGCGATTCCGGATCTGCGCGACGGCCTAAAACCTGTGCACCGGCGCATCCTCTACGCCATGTACGAGGGCAATTACACGCCCGACAAGGCCTATCGGAAGTCGGCGAAATCCGTCGGCGAGGTGATGGGCAACTATCACCCGCACGGCGATTCCGCGATCTACGACGCGCTTGTGCGGATGGCGCAAGACTTCTCGATGTCGCTGCCGCTGATCGACGGTCAGGGCAACTTCGGCTCGATGGACGGCGACCCGCCCGCCGCCATGCGATACACGGAAAGCCGGCTGGCGAAATCCGCCCTTGCTCTGTTGACCGACATCGACAAGGAAACCGTCGATTTCCAGGACAACTACGACGGCAAGGAAAGCGAGCCCACGGTCCTGCCCGCGCGCTATCCCAACGTGCTGGTCAACGGTGCCGAAGGCATCGCCGTCGGCATGGCAACCCGGATTCCGCCCCACAACCTGGGCGAGGTGATCGAAGCCACGCTGGCGTTGATCGAGAACCCGGACATGTCGACCGAGGAACTGATCGAATACATCCCCGGGCCTGACTTTCCCACCGGGGGCGTGATCCTTGGCCGCTCGGGCGCGCGCAAGGCCTACCTGGAATGCCGTGGCAGCGTCATCATCCGCGCCAAGACCCGGATCGAGGAGTTGCGCAAGGACCGCTATGCCATCGTCATCGACGAGATCCCCTACCAGGTGAACAAGGCGACGATGATCGAGCGCATCGCCGAGGCCGCGCGCGACAAGAAGATCGAGGGCATCGCCCACGTCCAGGACGAATCCGACCGCGACGGCGTGCGGGTGGTGGTCGAACTCAAACGCGACGCCACCGCCGAGGTGGTGTTGAACCAGCTTTTCCGCTTTACCCCGATGCAGGTCAGTTTCGGCTGCAACATGCTGGCGCTGAACGGCGGCAAGCCGGAGCAGCTGACGCTGTATGGTTTCCTCTCGGCCTTCATCGACTTCCGCGAGGACGTGGTGGCGCGGCGCACGGCCTACCTGCTGCGCAAGGCACGCGAACGGTCGCACATCCTGTGCGGTCTGGCCGTGGCGGTTTCGAATGTCGACGAGGTGGTGGCCACCATCCGCTCCAGCGCCGACGCCCCCGAGGCGCGGCAACGCCTGATGGAGCGTCGCTGGCCGGCGGAAGAGATCCTGCCCTATATCGCGTTGATCGACGATCCGACCCACAAGGCCAACGAGGACGGCACCTACAACCTGTCCGAAACCCAGGCCCGTGCCATCCTTGAACTGCGCCTGCAGCGCCTGACCCAGCTGGGGGTCAAGGAAGTCACCGACGAACTCGAAGATCTGGCCGCCAAGATCAAGGACTACCTCGACATCCTTTCGTCGCGCGAACGCATCATGGGCATCATCAAGGACGAGATGATTGCCATCCGCGATGAATTCGCCGTGCCGCGCCGGACCGAGATCACCGAATGGGCCGGCGACCTCGAGGACGAGGACCTGATCGAGCGTGAGGACATGGTCGTGACCGTGACCCAGTCCGGCTATATCAAGCGCACCGCCCTGGCCGATTTCCGCGCCCAGAAACGGGGCGGCAAGGGCCTGTCCGGCATGGCGACCAAGGATGACGACGTCGTCACCACGCTGTTTGTCGCAAACACGCATACGCAGCTTCTGTTCTTCACCACCGACGGCATGGCCTACAAGCTCAAGACCTGGCGCCTGCCGCTGGGCGGGCGGACCTCCAAGGGCAAGGCCATCGTCAACATCCTGCCGATCCCTTCGGGCGTCTCGATCGCCGCAATCATGCCGGTCGACCGGCCAGAGGCGGACTGGGACGACCTCCAGATCGTGTTTGCGACCAACAAGGGCAGTGTGCGGCGCAATAAGCTGTCGGATTTCACCAACGTGAAGTCGAACGGCAAGATCGCGATGAAGTTCGAAGATGAGGACATGCGCCTGATCAATGCGCGCATCTGCTCCGAGGACGACGATGTCATGCTGGTGACGGATTCCGGCCGTGCGATCCGCTTCCCCGTGCCAGAGGTGCGTGTCTTCAACTCGCGCAATTCCACCGGGGTGCGCGGAGTGCGCCTGTCAAACGGTGACGAGGTCGTTTCGATGTCGGTGATCCGTCACTTCGAGGCCAGCTCGGACGAACGCGCCTCGTACCTGAAGATGCGCCGCGCCATGGCCGGGCTGATCGACGAAGGTGAGACACCGGAGGAAGAAGAGGGGAATGCCGACAGCGCCATCACGCAGGAACGCTATGCACAGATGTCGGCGGCGGAAAACCTGATCCTGACCATCACCGCCAAGGGCCTGGGCAAGCTGTCGTCCAGCCATGACTACCCGGTTCGGGGTCGTGGCGGCATGGGCGTCACCGCCTGGGAGAAGTCCATGCGCGGCGGCGAAATTGTCGCTTCCTTCCCCGTCGAACTTGACGACCAGATCATGCTGGCCACCTCGACCGGGCAGTCGATCCGCGTACCGGTGGATGGCATTTCCTTCCGGTCGCGCAGCGCGGGCGGCGTCAAGGTCTTCAACACCGGCGCGGGTGAGACCGTGGTTTCCGTGGCCTGGATCGCCGATCAGGGCGAGGCAGACAACGAGACCGACCAAGACTAGGACAGACTGAGGATTTCCGGCGCCATGCGCATCATTTCACTTCTGATTACGCTCGTCGCTTTCGGCGTGGGTGTGTTTTTCATGTACGGGCGCTACGAACGCTACCAGCAGAACCAGCGGATCGAGGCTCAGAACCACCGCAAGAATGACGCCAACCGGGTCATCAAGCTGATCAACTCTTTCGACGGTCGGTCGCGTGAGTGCACCGATTGGTTTGTCGGTCTGGCCAGCGGGAGCTTCGATCTGCCGACGACCACGCCCAGAAACGCGCTCATGTTCAGCGAATCCTGCGGCGAGAGCATGGTCGAACGTGCCGATGAGGCCAGCGACCTGGTCAACAGGCTTGCGGCCAAGGAAGAGACGCAACCGGGTCGGACGGAGTTCCTGACCGAAGCACGCGCCCTGATCGAAGCCTATCGCAGCCAGTCCGACGATTTCGCGCAGGCTTACAGGATCCTGAATGCGGCGCCGGACCAGGACGCGCGATCGGCCCTGCGCCCGCAGGTGGCCCAACTGGTCAACCGGGCCATCCCCGCGATCAACCGCGGCCTGGGCAACCTCGAATCCGCGCGCAAGGCATTCATCTACCCCAACAGCTGATCCGCGTTCATATCGAATGCACGGGGGCGGGGCCGCGATTGCGGCGCCGCACTTTTTTTTCGATGCGGGTGGTCAATCCGTGCCAGAGGCAGATCCAACGGCAACCACGGCCAGGACCGCGCCCGTCAGGACCATCGGAGCCAGCGCAAACGGGTCCCCGTCGGCAACTGCCGCGCCCTTGACCCGCCGGCAATAGCGCATGACGTGTCCGTCGCGCTCTTCGGTGTCGGGGCGGCAATTGTAGGTGACGCCGTTGGTCCCCAGAACCTGCAACGAATAGACGGGCAAGCCCGACGGGCCGATCACCCGTGCCTCTGTCGTGGTCTGAGCAAGGGCGGGTTGCGCAAGCCCGGCGCAAAGGCCGGTGGCCAAGAGAATTTGCTTCATGATTGCTCTCCGCTCGCTGGATCATCAGTCACGGTGCTACCAAAGCCCCCGCAGCGGCCGAAACGGGAAAACCGCCGGACTTGCATCATGACGCGCGGGCGTCTGCTCACACCCACGCGGCCGGATCCGACTCTGATTTACAACCCGTAGATCGCGCCGAACTTCTCTTCGAGGTAGTCCAGCAGCGGTGCCTCTGACGGCGCCGTTCCACTGGCCTTCTCGATCACCTCACGCGGTGTGTAGAGGCCGCCGTGCTGCTGGAGGTTGTCGCGCAGCCAGCCCGTCGCGCCCGAGGTATCGCCCTGCGCCAGCTGCCCGTCCAGCTCCGGCACCGCATCGCGCAGGGCCTTGTAAAGGCAACCCGCATAGACATTGCCCAGAGAATAGGTCGGGAAATAGCCAAACAGGCCGGCTGACCAGTGCACATCCTGTAGGACCCCGTCCGAGGGCTTGTCGACCGCAAAACCGAAATCCGCCAGGAACCGGTCATTCCAGGCGGTTTCAAGGTCATCGACCTGCAGGTCGCCGGAAATCAGCGCGCGTTCCAGGTCAAAGCGCAGCAGGACGTGAAGGTTGTACTGGAGTTCGTCCGCCTCCGTCCGGATATAGCCGTTGCGGACCTTGTTCACCGCCGCGTAGAACCCGTCCCCGTCCGCGATGCCGATGTCGCCGAAAGTGTCGCGCATCTGGCCATAGAGCCAGCCGGTGAAGGCCCGCGAGCGCCCGATCTGGTTCTCGTAGATCCGGCTCTGGCTTTCGTGCACACCCATCGACGCGCCCGCCCCCAAAGGCGTCAACCGGTACGTCGGGTCGATGTTCTGTTCATAGCTGCCGTGGCCAACCTCGTGGATGGTCGAGTAGAAACAGTTGAACGGTTCCAGCGGCATGGTGCGCGTGGTGATGCGCACATCGTCGCCCGAGCCGGAACTGAAGGGGTGCACTGCCTTGTCCACCCTGCCCCGTCTCATGTCGTAGCCGAAGGTCTTGGCCAGAAGGCGCGCCAGTTTCATCTGCCCCGCCTCGTCAAAGGTGCCCGTCAGGCCCTGTGGCGCGGGCTTTGACAGCACCGCTTCGCGCAGCGCCACCAGTCGCGGCCGCAGGGCACCGAACATCGCCTCGAGGTCCGCCGCCTTGGCGCCGGGTTCGTAGTCGTCCAGCAATGCGTCATAGACATCGCCACCCGCCGCCAGCGCAGCCCCCTCTTCCTGCCGGAGCGCGATGAGCTCTTTCAGCACCGGGGCGAAGGCCGCGAAATCGTCGTCCGCACGCGCCTCGGCCCAGATAACGTGGCTGCGGCTGACCATGCGGGCGATTTCCGAAGCAAGCCGTTCAGGCACGCGCACGCTGCGGTCATGGCTGCGGCGGATGTGGCGCAGTTGGGCGCGGGCGACCGGATCAAGGTCCTTGTCTGCTATGGCCGCCAGCCAGTCTCCGACGCGCGGGTCGGTGCGGCGCTGGTGCAGGATCGCCTCCATGGCGGCGCGTTCATCGCTGCGCTGGTCCGCCGCGCCACGCGGCATCATGGTTTCCTGATCCCAACTCAACCGGCCTGCAACCTGCGCCAGCGCCTCTGTGTCACGCTGGAACGCCATCAATTCGTCATATGCACTCATTCAACTCGTGCCTCTTATGCTTTGTGGTGCGGGATAGCGCGCGGCAAACCGCGCCCGCAATATCAGTGCCAAAAGTGCAACCGCCCCCAGTTGGTGCACGATGGCAATGTGCCAGGGCGCGGCATAAACAACCGTGACGATACCCAGCACAATCTGCAGCAACAAGACGGCAAAGACGGCGTTGAACCGAAAGCGCGTGTCGCTGTTGGCTGACCGCCGCGCGCGCAGCCAGACCACGACGCCGAATGCAAACAGCAGGTAGCCGGTCACTCGGTGCATGAATTGCACAAGGCCCGCGTTTTCAAAGAAGTTCCGCCAGAGCGGCTCAAAATCGAACGCGTTGGAGGGAAAGACCTCTCCGCCCATCAGCGGCCAGTCGTTGTAGCTCCGGCCCGCGTCGATGCCGGCCACCAGTGCGCCCAGCAGGATCTGCAGGAAGGCGAAGTGCATCAGCCCCGTGGACATGGAAAAAAGCTTGGGCTCGGCGCTGCGCCGGGCCTGCATCAGGGCGCGTTCCTCATAGGTCAGGTGATACACATACCACGCGATCAGCCCCAGGATGACAAAGGCCAGTCCAAGGTGCGTGGCCAAGCGATAGGACGCCACGTCCAGCATCTCGCCACCAAGACCCGAGGAGACCATCCACCAGCCGATGGCCCCCTGAAGGCCGCCAAGGGCCCCCAGGCCCAGCAGCCGCCCGGTCCAGCCCGGCGGAATTGCCTTGGCCAGCAGGAACCCGAAGAAACCCAAGGCCCAGACCAGGCCGATCACCCTGCCCAGCTGGCGATGCCCCCATTCCCACCAGTAGATCGTCTTGAACTCGGACAGCGACATGCCCTTGTTCTGCAACTGGTACTCGGGGATCTGCTTGTATTTCTCGAACTCGGTATCCCAGTCGGCCGCATTCATCGGCGGCAGCGCCCCGGTGATCGGTTTCCACTCGGTGATCGACAGTCCGGAATCCGTCAGCCGTGTCAGCCCGCCGACCGCGATCATCACCACAACCAGCAGGAAAAGCACCATCAGCCACAGGCGCACCGCTCCGCGCGCGCCTCGTTTTCCCGCGTCGATCATGCCGCCTGCCGGGGCCGCCGGTTTCGGCGCGCCCTCGCCCACTTCCTCGAACAGCTTGCGTTTCTCTGCCATCCCAGCCTCCGCATTTTGAACGGACAGTAGAGCGCCCGACGGGGGCCTTCAAGCGGCGCCCCTGCGGCATGTCGCGGGGTCCGGAATACCTCCGTCAGGAATGCCTGACTTATGAAATCGGGGGGCAAACCGTAAATTATGGGCACAGGTTAACGAAGACGACAGACCCCGCCAGATCATCGACCCAAAGGACCAGACCCATGAAAAAGCTCATTCTTTCCGCCATCGTCGCAGCAACCGCCATGACCGCCTCGGCCGCCTCGGCCACCCAGGCCTGGATCGGCCACAACCACCTGAATGCCCGTTCCGGACCCGGTGTCCAGTATCACAAGCTGGGCGTGTTCAAGCCCTGCACCCCGGTGCACGTGGTCAAGTTCACCCGCGACTACTATGGCAACCCGACTTGGTACAAAGTCTACTTCAACCACAAATACTACTGGGTGAAGGCCGACTACGTGCAGGGCCACGCCTGCCACTGGACCCCGAAAAAGCATCACTGGGGCCACAAGAAGCAGCACTGGGGCCACAAGAACCACTACTACAATTACTGATCTCTTCCCCTGGGGCGCCGGATCCTCCTCCCTGTCCGGCGCACCTCCCCTCGCGGACCGATCCCCCACGGATCGGTCCGTTTTTTCTTGTCCGGATCACCGACAGAGCTCGGGGCCTGAAACCAGGCTCATGTCACGCCGCAGGGTCGGGAATACCTCCGTCAGGAATGCCTGACTTATGCGCGGGCCTCGAAAGTCATAGGTTGGTGTCACGGAACAAGACGACCACCCAGACCAGCAAGCACTACAGATCAAAGACTTAGTTCAAAGGACCAGACCGATGAAAAAGCTCATTCTCTCCGCCATCGTCGCTGCAACCGCCATGACCGCCTCGGCCGCTTCGGCCACGCAGGCCTGGGTTGGCAAGACCCCCCTGAACGCGCGTTCGGGCCCCAGCACGCATTACCAGGTGCTTGGTGTCTTCAATCCCTGCACCCCGGTCCACATCGTCGCTTACAAGCACGGCTGGGCCAAGGTGAAATTCCAGCACAACTACTACTGGGTTTCGGCCAAGTACCTGAGCAAGCATTCCTGCCACTGGGCCCCCAAGAAGAAGAAGTCCTGGGGCCACAAGAAGAACCACCACTACAACTACTGATCCTTTCCTCCCTTCGGCGCCGGTCTTCTCCTCCCGGACCGGCGCCCCTCCTCCCGGACCGATCCCTGCGCGGATCGGTCTTTTTTGTTTCCAGTTGGACAATGCCTACCCGAAGCAGACCGCCAGGGCGGTCAGGAATGTCTGACTTATGCACGGGGCAGCCGAGGTTTACCTTGGGTCCACAGGTTAACGAATATCCGATCACCGGCTCTTGTCAGACGATTATAGCCCCTAAAGGACCTATCCCATGAAGACTTTCCTCATCTCCGCCGCCGTCGCCGCCGCAACGCTCGCCGCCTCCGCCGCTTCGGCCGGGCAGGCCTGGGTCGGCCAGAGCCACCTGAACTACCGCACCGGTCCGGGCCAGAACTACCCGGTGGTGGGCACCTTCAGCCCCTGCACGGCGCTCGACACCTACGACACGCAATACGGCTGGGTGCAGATCCAGTACCAGGGCCAGTACTACTGGGTCCATGGCGACTACATCCTGAACTACGCCTGCACCTACACTCCGCCGAAGAACACCTACACGCCGCCCAAGAAGAAGGGTTATTCGGGTGGGTATTCCGGCGGCTATTCGGGCGGCGGCAACTACTGACCGCGGCCCAACCCGGCGCCGGATCTTCTCCCTGGCCGGCCCGGCCTTCTGGCGGACTGATCCCCCACGGATCAGTCCGCTTTCTTGTTTCTCCAACGCACCATCTGGCGCATCATACCGTGCAGCATCTGCACCTCGGCCCGGGTCAGCGGCAGGCGGGACCACATGTTGCGCAGGTTGACCTTCATGCTCTCGGCCTTGTGCGCCGGAAAGAAGAAGCCGGCCTCTTCCATGCGTTCCTCGTAGTGGCGCGCCAGATGATCGACCTCGTGCTGCAAAGCCAGTTCCGTTCCGGCCAGGGACTCGGCGACCTCGGGCATCTCTGCGCTTGCCCTGCGCCATTCGTAGGCACAGAGCAAAACGCATTGCGCGAGGTTCAGCGAGGCAAACTCGGGGTTGACCGGGACCGAGATGATGCCGTTGCAGGGTGCGATGTCCTCGTTTTCCAGTCCGGCGCGTTCCGGGCCGAAGATCACCGCCACCTTCTCTCCCCCCGCGATTCGGCGCGCGCATTCGGTCATCGCCGCTTCGGGCGTCCAGATCGTCTTGGTCAAATCGCGGGGCCGGGCGGTGGTGGCCAGAACGAACGAACAATCCCCGATCGCCCCCGGCACATCCTCGGACAACTGCGCCTCGTCCAGCAGGCGCCCGGCGCCGCTCGACATGGCCACAGCCTTGGAGTTGGGCCAGCCATCGCGCGGATCGACGATCCGCATCCGGTCGAGACCGAAATTCCACATCGCCCGCGCCGCCGCGCCGATATTCTCGCCCATCTGGGGCCGAACCAGCACAAAGGCCGGTTGGGGGGTGCCTGTCGCCATCTCGCTCTCTCCGTTCGATCGGCGGAGGGGTAATGCCCCTCCGCCCCGGGGGCAAGCCTTGGCGAGAGATGAAAAACCCGGGTGCAAAGGCTGCAAAGCCGCGTTATGAGAACCTTCGGTTCAGGAGAACACCATGACGACCCAAGACCCCGATGCCCCGCAGATCTATCTGGTCACGCCACCAGAATTCGACCTGGGCACATTTCCCGACCGGTTGGCCCGCGTGTTGGACGGGGTCGAGACCGCCTGCCTGCGCCTGAGCCTGGCCACCCGCGACGAAGACCGGCTGATGCGCGCCGCCGATGCCGTGCGTGAGATCGCGCACCGGGTCGACGTGGCGCTGGTGATCGACACGCATGTGATGCTGGCCGACCGGCTTGGCCTGGACGGTGTCCACCTTGTCGACGGCGCTCGGTCCGTGCGCACGGCACGCAAGACACTTGGCCCCGATGCCATCGTCGGCGCCTGGTGCACCCAGTCGCGCCATGACGGCATGACCGCCGGCGAACACGGCGCCGACTACGTTGCCTTCGGCCCCGTCTCTGGCGCCTTGGGCGATGGCGAAGTGGCCGAGCATGAGCTCTTTGCCTGGTGGACCGAGATGATCGAGGTCCCTGTCGTCGCCGAAGGCGGGTTGACGCCTAAACTCGTCCGCAGCCTGGCCCCGGTCACGGATTTCTTTGCCGTCGGCGAGGAAATCTGGCGCGAGGAAGATCCGCTGGCAGCCCTGCAGTCCCTGCGCGACGCCATGCGCGGCTGATACGGACCGGCTGTCGCGGCCAAGGCCCCTGTTTCGTGGTGACATGTGGTGCCATATCGGCCGACCACAGCTTTATCGCGCAAATCGAAAGGAGGCGGGGGAGGTCCCGAAATTCGGGGCCGCGCCCCGAAAGCCACCGTACGCCGGGCTACGCTCCGCCCAGCAGCTCCGGTGCCACGGGGCCAAGTTCCGCTGCGTGCCCCTCCCGGACCCGGATTTCCAGCGCGTGCGCCAGGCTCTTGCGGTTGGCGAAATCATCCACCCGGACCGGCGGATGATAGTTCAGCACCACCCTGCCCTGTCGCGGTGCCGCGAGGATCCGCAGCAGGGAGGCACCGAAATCCATATCGCCCCACCATCCATAAAACCGCGGGTGCGCGCCCCGGGGCGGATGATAGACCACGCTCACCGGCTGCACCTGCAACCGGTGATGCAGGCATTCGGAATAGAAGGCGGCGAAAAGCGTCGTCTTGAACGGCAGAACCCTCAGCCCGTCGGTCGAGGTGCCTTCGGGAAAGAACAGCAGTCGGTGTCCGTTCAGCAAACGATCCTCGAAGGCCTGCGCCTGGGCCTGCGCCTCGCGCCGGTCGCGGTTGATGAACAGAGTGCCCGTAGCCCGCGCCAGCCATCCGATTCCGGGCCATCCCGCCACCTCGGCCTTGGAAACGAAATAGATCGTCTTTCGGCTGTTCAGCACGAAAATATCTAGCCACGAGGTATGGTTGGCAACGATGGCACCCGGCCCCTTCATGCGTTGCCCGCGCATTTCGACGGGCAACCCCATGATCACCAGCACGGTGCGGCAGACAAAGCGGGTGATGTGCGGCGTCACGGGTCGCCCGGCCCCGCAAAGCGGCCGTTCCACCAGACGCACCAGCAAAAGCAGCCCCAGGCATCCGAAGATCACCAACGCCATGAGCGGTGCGCGCCAGGCGATACGCAGCCAGCCCCGCGCACCGATCGGGGGCCAGTCCGGCTCCTCGGCGCCGTTCCAGGTCTGGCTCATGCCCGCCTCATGTGGCGCGTTCCTGGGTATAGAGCGCGCGCTGCCGGTCGGTCATGCGCGCGGTGTCCATCACCAGGCAGACATCCACGGTGTTGAAGGAGTGATCGACAAAGGCGCCGTCCCCCACGCACCCCCCCAACCGCAGGTAGGCCTTGATCAGCGCCGGCACCTGCAACATCGCTCGGCGCCTGTCGATCTGGTCTTCGGGCAACAGGTTCATCGACAGGAATTCACGCGCCCTCGGGCGCAGTTCGCGCGGCGCCAGGTGACGATGATGCAAGAGCGAGAGCGGACCGGCCAGCCTGTCCACATCCGTACCGTGGAAACTGGCGACGCCGAAGAGAACCTCTATCCCGTGGTCCAGAACGTAACCCGCCAATCCCTGCCAGAGGTGGAACATGGCCGCACCGCCCCGGTAGTCGCGATGCAGGCAGGAGCGGCCCAGTTCCATCAGGCGGCGACCACTGTTGCGCAACGCGCCAAGATCATACTCGTCCTCGGAGTAAAACTGGCCCGCCAGGGCAGCCTGGTCGTCGCGCAGCAGGCGGTATACACCGACCACGGCACCGCCCTTGCTGTCATCGCAGACAAGAAGATGATCGAAGAAGGGATCGAACCGGTCGCGTTCCAGCCCTGCATCGTGATCGACCAGCGCGCCGTCGCCCCCCAGTTCGGTCACGAAGACATCATACCGCAGACGCTGCGCCGCGGCGATATCCTCGGCATCTCTCGCCAGCCGGACCGAGAAGGCCTCTGTCACTGTCATCTCTCCCAAGCGCTGCGGTCGGACCTGTCGGACGGTCATAGGCAAGCGGGCCTGCGAGTGCAACGCTTGCGGTTCCGTCCTAACCTTGGTTAACCCTTCATCAACCTGTGGCCGACTAGGTTAACCATCATGAACGGGGAGTAACGTGACCCGGGCACTGTCCAGGACGACCTTGCCCTCTTCCCGAAAGTTTACGGTGATCCGGCCCCCGATGTTGGACTGCACCTGCCCAGTACCCCAATCGGGCTGTTCGGGATGCCGCACCAGCATTCCTGGTTCGAGTAACGAGTTGAGTTCTTTCATTCCTGTACCCTCCAGATCGGAGATTGCCATGTCCCAGTCCCAAGCTCAGCTCGCCGCCCTCGTCGGTTCGCGGCTGTGCCACGACCTTATCAGTCCTATCGGCGCCATCCAGAACGGGCTGGAGTTGATCGCCCTTGCCGGGCCCACCGATCTGAGCCCCGAAATGGCGCTGATCCAGGACAGTTGCGAAAGCGCCGCCGCGCGCATCCGCTTTTTTCGTGTCGCCTTCGGCCAGGCCGGTGAACAACAGATGATGGGCCGACGAGAGATCGCGTCCACCCTGACGGCCCTGGGCAAGGGTGGCAAGCTGCAGGTGGACTGGACCCCGCAAGAGGACCTGCCCCGCCTTCAGGTGCAGCTGGCCTTCCTCGCCTACCTTTGCTGCGAAAGCGCGCTGCCGCATGGCGGCACGCTGCGTGTCGATCGGGATGCGGCGGGTTGGACGCTCCACGCCACGGGACCGCGCATTGCCGCAGACCCGCAGCACTGGAAACACCTCGATGGCAGTGCCCCGTCTGACTGGCCCGGGGCGGACCGCGTGCATTTCGTGCTCTTGCCGATCCAGGCCGAGGCGTCGGGCCAGAGGATCTATGCCACCCCGACCGACGATGCCATTACGATCAAGATCGCCTGACCGGCCCGGACGGTGCAGGCCTCAGGCCCGCACCGTCCCGTCACCGGTCACCAGGTACTTGAAGCTGGTCAACTGCTCGGCGCCCACGGGGCCCCGGGCGTGCATCTTGCCTGTGGCGATCCCGATTTCCGCACCCATGCCGAACTCTCCGCCATCGGCGAATTGGGTCGAGGCATTGCGCATCAGGATCGCGGAATCCAGTCGTTCGAAAAAACGCGCCGCCGCTGCGTCATCCTCTGTCAGGATCGCGTCGGTGTGGTTCGAGCCGTACTTTCGGATGTGCCCGATGGCCTCGTCGATGTCGTCGACGACCCGCGCCGCTATGATGCTATCCAGGTATTCTTGGCCCCAGTCCTCGGCTTTGGCGGGCACGGTGCCCGGAATGGTCTGCAACCCGGCATCGGCACGCACTTCCACTCCTGCATCCAACAGCGCGCGGATCACGCCCTGGCCGACGGTCTCGACCACGTCGCGATGGATCAGCAGACATTCGGCCGCACCGCAGATACCGGTGCGCCGGGTCTTGGCATTGCGGACCACGGACAACGCCTTGACCGGGTCGGCCTCCTTGTCGATGTAGATATGCACGATGCCCTCGAGGTGGGCAAAAACGGGCACCCGCGCTTCGCGCTGAACGAGGCCGACCAGCCCCTTGCCTCCGCGCGGCACGATCACGTCGATGAAGTCGGTCATCTTCAGCATCTCGCTGACGGCGGCGCGATCGCGGGTCGGCACCAACTGGATAGCGGTTTCCGGCAGGCCGGCGGCGCGCAGCCCCTCGACCAGGCAGGCATGGATCGCGCCGGAGGAATGAAAGCTCTCGGACCCACCGCGCAGGATCACCGCGTTGCCCGCCTTGAGACAGAGCGCACCGGCATCCGCCGTCACGTTGGGGCGGGATTCATAGATCACCCCGACCACGCCAAGCGGCGTGCGCACGCGCTGGATGTGCAGGCCTGTGGGACGGTCCCATTCCTCGATGACCTTACCCACCGGATCGTTCTGCGCCGCGACCGATCGCAGGCTGTCGCAGATCCCCTGGATGCGCGCCTCGTCCAGCATGAGGCGGTCCATCATGGCCTTGCTCAGGCCCTTTTGCTGACCGAAATCGAGGTCGCGGGCATTGGCCTCGATGACCTGTGTTCGGGCCTCCCACAGCTTGTCCGCCGCGACCTCCAGCGCCTTGCGCTTGGCCTCGGCTGGGGCAAAGGCCAGTTCCGCTGCGGCGGCACGCGCCTTTTCTCCGATGTCCTGCATCAGGGCGGGGATGTTCTCGAGATCTTTCATGGGACGAACCCTCTGGCCAGAAGTGACTGCGTCTTTAGTAGTGGGATCGGTGGGACGGGTCAAAGAAAGCCGTCACACCGCCATGTCGTCGCGGTGGATCAGGACGGCGCGACCTGGATAGCCCAGGATGCGCTCGAAGTCGCGGCTGTGATGCCCGGCGATGGCCGTGGCTTCCGAGGCGGTATAGCGTGTCAGACCCTGCCCCAGTGTCAGGCCGTTCATCGTCCGGATCGTCACCGGCTCACCGCGCCCGAAATCGCCCTCGACCGCACGCAAGCCGGCGGGCAAAAGCGACTTCCCCGAGGCCAGCGCCTGCGCCGCTCCCTCGTCCACCTGCAGCGTGCCTTGCGGTTTCATCGCCGCGATCCAGCGTTTGCGCGCCGCATGCGGGTCGAGATGCGGGGTGAACAAGGTCGATGGCGCGCCGTTGGTCAGGCGTTTCAGCGGATGCAGTTCGGCGCCGTGCATGATGATCATGGCACAGCCCGAGGCGGTGGCCGTCTTGGCCGCCATGACCTTGGTCTTCATCCCGCCCTTGGACAGGCCCGAGCCTGCATCACCTGCCATCGCCTCGATCTGGGGCGTGATTTCGTCCACGGTATCAATCCGTTGCGCGCCCGGATCGCTGTTCGGATTGCCGGTATAAAGGCCATCCACATCCGACAAGAGCACCAGAAGGTCCGCGCCAACAGTCACCGCGACCTGTGCCGCCAGCCGGTCGTTGTCGCCATAGCGGATCTCATCCGTGGCCACGGTGTCGTTCTCGTTCACGATGGGCACGGCGCCGAACCCCAGCAGGGTTTCCAGCGTGGCGCGCGAGTTCAGGTAGCGACGACGGTCGGAACTGTCTTCCAGCGTCACCAGAACCTGCGCGGTCGTCAGCCCGTGCGGTGCCAGCGCCTCTTGCCAGGCGCGGGCCAGGTGGATCTGACCGACAGCGGCGGCCGCCTGCGATTGTTCCAGTGGCAGGACGGAGGGCGGCAGTTGCAGGATTCCGCGGCCAAGCGCGATCGAGCCGGACGAGACCAGCACAACGTCGGCGCCACGCGCTTTCAGGTGCGCGATGTCCTCGGCAATTGCATCCAGCCAGCTGCGGCGCAAATCGCCACTTGCGCGGTCCACCAGCAGGGCCGAGCCGATCTTTATGACAACCCGACGCGCCTCTGTCAGGGCTGCCATGTCCCGTCCTCCTCGGGGTCCGCAGGACGGTCCGCCGCGCGGCGGGCCTCCACATGCGGACGCAGCGCGCGCAGCACCTCGGTCACACCCTCGCCGGAAGCCCCGGACATGAGCATGACGTTCTCGGCCCCTGCCGCCTCGAGTTCCTCCTTCAGAAATTCTCGCTCCTCGGCGTCCAGCGCGTCGATCTTGTTCAGAACGGTCACGCGGGGCTTTTCGGACAAGCCGGCGCCATAGGCGTCCAGCTCGTTGCAGATGGTCTGGTAGTCCTCGATCAGGCTGCCGGACGTGCCATCGACCAGATGCAGCAAGACCGCCGACCGTTCGACATGGCCCAGGAAGATGTCCCCCAGGCCCCGCCCCTCGTGCGCGCCCTCGATCAGGCCGGGAATATCGGCCACGACAAACTCGGTGTTGTCGACAGAGACGACACCAAGGTTCGGGTGCAGGGTGGTAAAGGGGTAATCCGCGATCTTTGGCCGGGCGTTCGAGGTCGCGGCCAGGAAGGTGCTCTTGCCGGCATTGGGCAGCCCCAAGAGACCCACGTCCGCAATCAGTTTCAGACGCAGCCACAGCGTCCGTTCGACCCCGTCCTGCCCGGGGTTGGCATTGCGCGGCGCCTGGTTGGTGGCGGTCTTGAAGCGCAGGTTGCCCCAGCCGCCATTGCCGCCCTTGGCAAGCTGCACCCGCTGACCCAGTTCCGTCAGATCGGCAATCACGGTTTCCTCGTCTTCCTCGAGGATCTCGGTGCCCACGGGCACGCGCAGGACGATGTCGCTGCCGTCGGCGCCGGTGCGGTTCTGCCCCTTGCCCGCCTGCCCGTTCTGGGCAAACCAGTGCTGCTGATAGCGGAAATCGATGAGCGTGTTCAGCCCGTCCACCGCCTCGGCCCAGACAGTGCCGCCGCGGCCTCCATCGCCCCCGTCCGGCCCGCCGTATTCGATGAACTTTTCGCGGCGGAAACTGACACAGCCGTTCCCGCCGGAACCGGAACGGATGTAGACCTTGCAGAGATCGAGGAATTTCATGATTGGGGCTTTCGGCGAGAGACAGGCGGCGGTTTACCGGGGTTTCCCCCGGCGCTCAAGCGGGCCTTGCGCGACGCCTCAGGCCAGCTTGCAGATATATGTCCAGGTTGGGACCTTGGCCTGGCGGGCCACGGAATAGGCCTCGGCATCGCCGATGTATTCGAACCCGCAGTTCACCAGCACCCGCGCCGAGGCGGCGTTGTCCTGGAAGACGCTGGCGAACATCGTGGCATTGCCCATCGGGTTGGCCTCGACCAGCGCGCGCACGGCTTCGGAGGCCAGCCCGGTATTCCAGAAGGCCGGCGCGACCCAGTACCCGACCTCGGACTGGTTGCGGTCCATCCGCTCCAGCGCGATCACGCCCATCAGCTCGGAGCCGCCGACCTTGGTGGCATCCATCGCCCAGACGTCTTCGTGCCGGTCAGGTGCGGTGACGCGCGCGACAAATGCCTCTGCCGCGCCCGGCGGCAGCGGGTGCGGAATGGATGTCGTCATCCGGGCCACGCGTTCGTCGCCGGTGTATAGCTCCATCAGTCCAATGTCGGACCGGCGCACGGGGCGCAGATCGAACCGCTCGGTCTTGACGACCGGCTGATCCTGGGTTGCATCAAGGCCCATGTGCACTCTCCTCTCGTGCATCGGACGAGATCGGCTCTGCCTGTTCTGTGACAGGTCATTTTGTCATTGGCATGACCGACCGGAGGCCCGTGACCGGGCCAGAAAAACAGCACCAGGAAACAGCGAAGGGGACCGGCGGTGCCGCCGATCCCCTGTCCGTTTCCGTGACACTGATCTCGGCGTTATTCCGCGGCTTCCGCCACCGGCAGGACCGAAATGAACGTGCGACCCTTGAGGCCCTTGCGGAAGGTCACGGCGCCTTCGGCAGTTGCAAAGATGGTGTGATCCTTGCCCATGCCAACGCCTTCGCCCGGCCAGAACTTGGTGCCGCGCTGACGCACGATGATATTGCCGGGGATCGCGGCCTGCCCGCCGTACAGCTTGACGCCAAGACGGCGTCCGGCTGAGTCGCGACCGTTGCGGGAGGAACCGCCTGCTTTTTTATGTGCCATTCGTTTCTCTCCTTAACTGTCTCAGACCAGAGTCTTGGCCTGTTCGACCCACTCGGGCTTGACCTTGGCGGCCTCGAAGGTTTCGGGGTCCACGGTCGCCAGCTGGGCAAAAGTGGTGATACCGGCCTCGGCCAGCTTCTTGGCGGCGGCGGGGCCAACACCAGTAATCTGGGTCAGGTCGTCGCCGGATTCAACCGCTGCGGGGGCTGCTGCCTTGGGGGCGGCGGCCGGCGCGGCTGCCTTCGGGGCCGAACCTGCGCCCTGTGCGGCCTTGACGCCGGTCGCATCTGCGCCTTCGGCGAGAATCTCGGTCACGCGAACCAGCGTCAGTTGCTGGCGGTGGCCCTTGGTGCGCTGCGAGCTGTGCTTGCGGCGGCGCTTGACGAAATGGATCAGCTTGTCACCCTTGACCTGGTCGATGACCTCGGCCTGCACGGCGGCGCCGGCCACGAAGGGCGCGCCGACGACGGTGGTGTCGCCACCCAGCATCAGAACGTCATTGAACTGTACGGTTTCACCCGCGTCTGCGGCCAGCTTTTCCACCCGGAGCGTATCGCCCGACTGGACCTTGTACTGTTTGCCGCCGGTTTTCATCACCGCGAACATGGTGCGTCATTCCTTTTCTGCCGCGTTCTGTGGCCCCGTCATCCGGAGTTTACAGGGTCCTTGCCCCGCCTCGAACAGCGCGTCCATTCGGACGATCGTTGAACGAAAACAAAAGGCGGGGCCAAAAGCCCCGTCTATTCGTGCGCGGCTTATGATCCGCGAAGCCCGTGGTTGTCAAGCCATTGTTGCAAGAGCCGGCCTCAGAGTTCCTGCTGCTGCATCTGCCGCGAGGCCGCCAGCCCGAGGGCATAGGAAATCTCGTCGTACATGGCGTTGAATCCGGCAAACAGCGCCCGGTTCAATGCCCGCCCCTGGGTGGTTTCGGACAGGGCGATATAGGCTTCCAGTTCCTCGTCCTCCAGCGGTTCGTAGGCGAGAAGGAGGTAGGCGAAAAGCCATTCGCGGGTGTCCTCGCGCGTGTCCTCCTCCTGGCTCCAGACATCGGAGAGGATATCGCCCTCGGCCATCTGCAAGCCGCCCCCGTCGACCAGGCCGGAGTAGAAGCGGAACGACGCATTCAACGCACCGGTCACGTTGGTTTCGAGAAGGTCGTTTACTTCGACGAAGCGGCGCAGCTGATCCAGGCGCGGGTCCTCGCTGCCCTTGATGTCCAGATAGGCCTGACGCGCGGCCTGTTCGACCTCGTCATCGATCATGGCACGCCGCGCTTCGAGTTCCAGGGTGATGATCTTCTGCCCGAGGTCGGACGAGAAAAAGGCAATCAAAGGCGCCGGGTCGCTGTCCTCGATGGCCTCCGCAAAGCCCTCGCGAACGATGGCGCGCATCTTGTCCGGGTCATAGATCGTGTCCAGCAACTCCTGCCAGGCAGGATTGCTGCCGCCCGGGATCATCTCATCGGCCAGTTCGGCGCCGTAGGCCATGCCCTCGACGCGCATCACCTCGATCATGGAATCGATCTGCAGCGCCTCGGCCAACTCGTCTATGGGCTCGGCCCGCAGCGGCAACGCAAGACAGAGGCAGGTAAGCCATGCCAACAGCGCCGGGATCAGGTGCCGGGCCGTCAGGGCCTTGGGTGTCGGGGCGTTTTTGATCATTTTGTCCTCGCGCGGATCTGGGCCCTGTTAGTGGTAGAGCAGAGCCGCGCCTACAACAACTGTCACGGAGTGTGCAGGCGGGTGGACGCCGTCACGATCACGACAACTGCGGGCTCTTTCACCGGCACGCGAAAAACTTGTGATTTGGCGGTTGCGCCCCGCTGGGGAATTGTCTAAACGCCCCTCTACCCAGACCCCCGCGGAGAGGTGCCGGAGTGGTCGAACGGGGCGGTCTCGAAAACCGTTGTCCCTTCACGGGGACCCAGGGTTCGAATCCCTGTCTCTCCGCCACTTTCTCCAAGCCGCTGATGGTAAAGGAGAAAATCGCACGATGTCCAGCAAGTCGTTGTCCATAATGGACCACACAAAGGTGGCTGCGGACATGGACTATCTCATTCAACCACGCGGACCCGGCACCGGCTGGGTTTTCCGCATGATCACGCCCAAGGAGCTGGTGGGGCTGCCAAACCCATGGACCGGGAAGCCGTTCGGGAAAGAGATCAAGCGCGGGCTGGGAACACGCCACCCGGTCGAGGCACGCAAGCAACGTGACATCGTCCTTGGCCGCGTCCGTGAGTTGGTCGCCGAGGCCACGGGAGCCAACGACCTCAGCCTTGAGTCGGCGCTAGAGTGGCGGCAGATGATCGCTGAGGACACCAGCCGCGAACAGGGCGTGGCGATGGTCCTCGAAGACAAGCTCGAACGCGCCTCCCGGCAGGGCACGCCCACAGCCCAACTGCGGAGCTTCAACAAGGTAGCGCTGGGCAAGGGCTATCTGCTGAGCAAGGCGCTGCCGATGTACCTTGCGGACCGCGCTGACGGCAGCCGGAAGGGCTTCACAACTCTCAAGCCTACCACGGTCAACAACCTCCATACTGCAGTGAAGCACCTCCGGACTTTCCTCAATGACGACGACGAGCTTGCCTGCCTCGAAGATGTGACCCCTGCCCTAGCCGAAGAGTTCCGCATCGACTACCTGCCCAACCTCACCGGTCCACGCTCACCGAAGGGCATGACTCACAAGACCGTCGCCAAGAATGTCACCCTCCTCCGGTCGCTGTGGGTGTGGGCAGTCGAAGAGAAACACCTCACGCGGCGAGGCTATGCGCAGCCTTGGGTGATCAAGAAGGGAGGCCTGCGCAAGGCCAGCAAAGCGCCAGCCTCTCGGGACTACTTCACCGCCGCCCAGGTATCCACGTTGCTGGAGCACGCCGCGCCAGGCACTCGTGAGGGGGACCTGCTGCGCCTCGCTGTGGTGACGGGGTGTCGGGCGGATGAGATCGCAACGCTGCTGAGGGAGCAGGTCGCTCCAGACGGCTCGTCCTTCACGCTGTCTGACGGCAAGACCACCAACGCCTCCCGCTTTGTGCCCGTCCCAGAGGGCGCACAAGGCCTCCTCAGGGCGCGACTAGCCCCATCCCAAGGTGGGCCGAGGTTGTTCCCAGAGTGGCCCCTCCGGCCCTCTGTGGGCAAGGTCTATGCGCTACCCCAGTGGTTCACCCGTTACCGCAGGAAACACCTTGGAGAGGAGACCAATGACAAGCTGGTGCTGCACTCCCTGCGCCACACATGGCGGACAGTCGCCCGCCGTGCCGGGATCAACGAAGCGGACATCAACGACCTTGGCGGCTGGGCCGGTGTCCGGTCCTCCAACTCAGTCTATGACCACGGCCTGCTTGAGGAGCAGCTAGCGCAGGTGCAGGAACAAATATGGGCAGAGCTTGAGCGCTCCGGCTATCTAGCTTGCTTCTAGAAGCCGGTTTCCAAGCGGTATCGCAGAGACACACCTCCTACTCAAGGCGGCCCAATCCACCCATTTCCAGCCGCTGGCGCGAGCGAAGACGCACCCCTTGTCAGAAAATGCTTGTTCGGCAAGCAGGGTCAGGCGATCATCAGGTCCAAAGGGCTGGCCACTTGGGGAATGTCGGTTCATCCGGTCATTTTTGAGAAATCTGTTGAGGGGTGCGATGAGGGCAAAGCCGTTTGTCCTTCGGGTTCTTGATCGAAGGCCATTTTTTTCGTTTGCATTCGTGTTCGCTTCGTACATTGTTTTAGCTTGGATTGCTATCACCTTGTCGAGCAGCGCGTCCAACCACGTGAGGGCGTTGGGGAGAGCATTCGAAATTCTCTTTGTGTTATGGGGGCTTGTAAGTTCGCCATTAATCGTTGCCAGAATTGTGCGGCTCTTCGAGGGTAAGTAGTTTGAACCATCATTTTGAGTCATCCGACAGAGGTAGCTGTGGCTGCTGTTCCGCCTGAATTTCATGCCCGCACCGAGATGTGAATCCCTATTGTCAACACAACCTAGAATGGGCGCATTCCAAGAACCCGTTTTTCAAGGGTTTAGCCTTTGGCGATTGCTTGGTAATCTTTCTTGTAGGACCCTGTAGACGGAGGTCCGGGCGATCCCCAGCCTCCGCGCAATTTCGGTCGCACCCAGCCCCTCGACATCCCGCAGACGTTGCACTTCCTCCACGTCGATGGACGGCTTCCGGCCTTTGTAGACCCCTTCCGCCTTGGCCCTCGAGATGCCCTCCATCTGGCGTTCCTTGCGGAGGTTCGTCTCGAACTCAGCGAACACCCCCAGCATCTGGAAGAAGGCCTTCCCTGCGGCTGTGCTCGTGTCTACAGGCTGCTCCGTGGCCTTCAACGCCACACCCTTCTCCTGCAGTTCTCTGGCGATGCTGGAAAGGTCCTCCATGGACCGGGCCAAGCGGTCGAGCCGCGTGACCACCAGCGTGTCGCCCTCCCTGAGGAACTGGAGCAGGGTCTCCAGCTCTCGCCGCCCCTCGCGCTTCGCCCCGCTGACCTTCTCCTCGCGGATGATCTCGCACCCCGACGCCCTCAGCGCGTCACGCTGCAAGCCGAGGTCTTGGTCGGTGGTCGATACCCTTGCGTAGCCGTAGGTTGCCATGGCGGACTGTCCTTTTTGCCTCTAGACCCTGATTGCGTATCGTCCCGAAATGCAGGAAGCAACCCTAAAAGGACACTCGAAGTGTTCCGTCGCAGTGTTCCGCTACGGTATACCCATGCGGAACAGGGCGGGACGGCGTCCCTCTTCGACTTCAACGGCTCCGACATCCGTGTCATCGAGATCGACGGTGAGCCGTGGTTCGTCGGCGCTGACGCTTGTCGTTCTCTCAGCCTGAAACCGCACAAGACCAACGGGTCCTTCGCCAATCACTTCCGCAGGCTGGACGATGACGAACGCCAACCTACCCCGATTGAGGGTAGGGTCATGACGGTGGTGAGCGAGGCCGGTCTCTACAAGCTGATCGCCCGCAGCAAGAAGCCCGAAGCCCGTGCGTTCGACCGCTGGGTCCGCCACGTCGTCCTGCCCGCGATCCGCAAGGACGGCGGCTACGTCATGGGCGAGGAGAAGGTGGCGACCGAGGAGGACCTCTTGGTTGCGGGCATCAAGCCCCCATGCTACGGATCAAGGCAAGGCGAGCGATGCAAAGTGGCATTGCAATCAACACCTTGCACCAGTTGACACGCAAGGAGACTGCATTGCGCACCTACACTCTTCCCTTCCGCCTGTTCCACCTGACCTTGGTCATCTGCCCGTGCTTGAGGTGGCTGCCCCCAAAGGCGAGCATGGTCCTTGACGCCCCCAAGCCGGAGGCAGAGATCTACTGCGGCAAGGTCTCGCTCCTCATCACAGGAGGGAGGATGCCCCGCGTCTGACCTGATGTTGACCGGTGGGGGCACCCCCCGTCGCTAGGGCACGGGGGGAACCGCTCGCGCGGCCCCCATCGGTTACCGCCTCAAATGTGCGCTGCAAAACTGGTCCGGTGCCTGCCCTAGAAGGGGCTTCCGTCCAGTTCTGGGTACTCATCGGCCAGCCCAAGCTCGCCCAGGTGCTCCTCAATGAGGAAGCGGAGACCCTGCCTGCCCAGCCGCTTGGCGACGACCTGCGCCGCCGCTTCGATCTGGTGCTGTGCCATGAAGCCCAACGCCTTCCCGATCTGGTCATCCAGTTGCCGTGTCTTCTCTTCAATCATGGCCTCCCGATCCTCCTGTGTGTACTCACGCTGCCCGACCCCCTCGCGCCCGTTGGCTGCCATCAAAGCGGCTTGCCAGTTTGACGGGAGGAGGTCGCCCGTCTCATGGACAGTGAGCAAGTCGCGGTAGACCCTCCTCATCGTGGCGACCGTGCGCTCCGAGATGCCCGTAACCTGCGCCGTGTCGCGCTTGCTGTACGTACCCGGTCCACAACATACCAACCGCCAAGCCGCATCGCTGCGCTCCTGTTGCGTCAGGGGCAGCCGGGTCTTGCCGTTCTCCTTGAGCGCCAGCAGTCGCGCTTCCTCAAGGCTGCAATGGTGGACGATGACAGGGATCTTGCGTGTCCATCGCGCCCGCATGTACGCCACTCGCCTGTGGTGCCCGTCGATGACGATCAGCTCCCCCGTATCCGGGTCGGGCCAAACCGCGATGGGGTCGAGCGCTTGCCCGCTCGCCGGGATCTCCGAAAGAGAGCGCACGTGGTAGTCGTCGGTCTCGCAGTGCCGATACTGGAAGACCTCGGGGCGGCAAGTGATCTCGCTCATGCGGGCATTCCGCCGAACGGTCTTGCCATGCTGTTGATTCGGCATGGTTATTCCTTGAGTTGATGTGGTTGGCAGGGGTCGAAAGAGGCTTGATCTGCCTATGCAGAATGCACGCCCTGAGGCTGCATACCCAAGGTGCCCCCATAGCCCCCCTGTAGCCGCCCGCTTGGGCCGCACCTCAGCCGCCTTTAGCCGCGCTCCTCCACCATGCCACCACCATGGACAGCACTGCCACAGGGCAGCCACAGGACGGCAGGAGGGGCAGCCTGAGAGGAACGTTAGGAGGCCTCAGGACGCGGCTCAGGGCGGCGTTTCCGCCTCTGTGATGGTGGCCCCCAATGCCTTCCACCGCCCATGACCGCAACCCTTGCGTCCCTGCTACGCCTATGTCATTTTGCGTGGTACATCACGGACAACACCAAAAATGGACATCATCAGGCGGAATACTCTTTCAGGATCAAGCACTTAGTTGGGACGGCGTAGTATCCCTGTCTCTCCGCCACACATGCTTGAATTTAATAAGAAAAAGCCGCCCACGGCGGTCACACATGCCAACGCGCCCGTTATCCCATTTGCGCTTGAACGCGAAGTGTTGCGACACGGGGGGATAACCGCCACCCCCCACACCCCGCGCAACGCATTTGAGACGATCCGCCACCGGAAACCATCATGAGGCGCTCAATGCGACCTCGCAGAGAACCATGGCCCCGGACGGACAAACCGCTCACCCGCTTGACAAAGCCGCAATCAGAGCACGCTCTACAACCGATGAAAGCGCGGGAGAGAGATAGGCATCTTCGCGCGAATTCTCCCTGTGCTGGCCGACAGCCAAGTTTCTTTGTCAGTAAAAGCGAGCGGGCTCTCATGCGCCCACCCGCTTGTTTGCTGTTATCAGTCTGCGCGATGCCAGTCCGCAATGTTCCAGATCTGGCTGTCCCAGCTGTTCATCCGCACACCCTCCAGCGATTTCGCTTTGCCGGATAGGATCCGGCGATGGACCAAGGGAATGATGGAGTAGGAACCGACGAGCAGGTCGTTCATTTCGCGTGCGATGCGCCCGCGCTCCTCCAATGTGGCTGCAGTCCGGAATTCCGCGATCAACGCTTGGTAGGGTTCCGAACAGAAACGCTGGATGTTGTTGCCCTGCCACTGGGTTGTCGGGCCCGGAATGTCGTTGCAACTCCAATTCGCCAGAAAGCTCTCGGGGTCTTGGCCCTTGGAGTTGTCTGTGTACATTTGCACGTCGGCATAGAACTTCTGCCGGGTATCAGGCGAACCGGGATCACCTCCGAAGAAGACCGAGGCGTTGATGTTGCGAAGTTCCGTCTCGACGCCGATTTCACCCCACCATTGCTTGATAAGCGCCTGGGTGTCCTGGCGGACGCCATTCGTCGAGGTCTGGTAAAGGATGGACAGTTTCACGCCGTCCTTGTCCCGGATACCGTCGCCATCGCTGTCGACCCAGCCGGCCTCGTCCAGCAGAGCGGCGGCCTCTTCGAGGTCCTGGGTTTCGCAGCCATCAAACGTCGACGATTTGTAGAGCGCGGGGGCAGGCACGACAGCGCAGCCGGGCCGACCGGCTTCACCGTACAGAACTTCGGCGATCAGGGATCGGTCGATGGCCAGCGACAACGCCTTCCCGACCCGGGGATCCGTCAGGAAAGGATGCGCCCCGCCGTCAACGGTGGATCGCTGTTCGCCAAGGTCGGGATCGGGATCCGTCTGGTTGAGGAAGAGAAACTCAACGGCCGAACCGTTGCCTGCAATGACCTCACCCGGTCCGCCTTTCATCTGGTCCAGCACGTCCGGCGGCAGTTGCAAGTTCCAGGCGTAGTCCACCTCGCCGGTTTGCAGCACTGCCCGCGCCGAAGACGCCGGATCGCCGCCGCCCTTGATCGTCACAGTGCCGAAGGCGGGCTTGTCAGGATGACGGAAATTGGGATTGGCCGAGTAGGAGATGACGTCATTGGCCTGAAAGTCATCGACCACATAGGGGCCCGTCCCGATGGGGAAGGTGTTTTCGCGGGTGCACTGGGCCACGCGCGCACCTGTGCATTCGGCGAATTGCGCCTTTTGCAGGATCGGGGCTTCTGAACTGACAAAGGCCGTGTAGGGATAAGGTTTCGGCTCAGTAAAGCTGATCTTGACCTTTCGATCATCCAACGCGACGACGTCGGCGACATTGTCGAACATCGACAGGGCCGCGCATCCGCTGGCCTCGTCGGTACAGTATTTCCAGGTAAAGATAACGTCTTCGGGTGTAACCGCTGTGCCATCCGACCACTTGAGGTCTTCTTTCAGGGTCCATGTAATGCTTGTCAGGTCCGCACTCACGTCACCGTTCTCGACGGTCGGTATCCTGGCGGCGAGGATCGGTACAAGGGCCCCCTTTTCGTCGAACCGAGCAAGCGGTTCCAGAACGAGCGAGGCCGCCTCCACCTCCTTTGCGATCCCGGACAGGTAGGGATTCATGGTTGAGGCAGCCTGCCAGTAGAGGATCCGGAGATGTCCATCGCTGCCGCGTTCGGCGCCGACAGAGACCGGCGCGAGGGCCAAAGCCGCTCCGGCCAGTATTGTGAAAATCTTCATGATCCTAGTCTCCTGTTGGGGGTCTCTTGTTCGTTTGCGCCCACCGCTTGCAGTTGCTGCAGGTCTTTGTCGATTTGTATTAAATGTTGCAAACGACCCCTTTGCTAGTCAAGATGTAACAAACAATCCAGATTCCGCCGAGTATGATGTCGTCTTCACCAGATCTCGCCACACGGCTGCGCGAGACCGCGGTTTCGACCGCCGAGCGCAAAGTGGCCGCCGCCCTTGCCGAGAATTTTCCATCGAGCGCAGTGGGGACCGTTGAGACCCTTGCCACCCGCGCGGGCGTCAGCGGTCCTACGGTCTTGCGATACCTGGCCAAGCTGGGTTTCCCGCGGTTTGCTGCGTTCCAGGCCGCGGTCTTGGAAGAAATCGAACGGCAACTTGGGTCGCCGCTGCAGCAACTGAACGAAGAGGCCGGCCGCGAAACGGAAGGTGGGCACATCTACCGCAACACCCTCTTGATGCAATCAGAGGCACTCAGGAAAGCCGCCAACCAAGTTGTCCCGGCTGAATTCGACTCGATTGTCGAACTTCTGGCCAATCCGAAGTTGCGCATCAAGGCGCTTGGCGGCCGCTACAGCCGGAACCTGGCGGAACGGCTGGTCATGCAGATGAGCCAGGTGCGTGAAGGCGTTGTCCTGCTTCGGCAGGAGGTTGGCTTTGCCTATGACGCTTTGGCAGATATCGGCACGCGCGACCTTCTGATCATCTTCGACTATCGGCGCTACCAAAAAGAATTGCTGCAATTCGCCAGAGGCGCCTCGGATGCTGGGGCTCGTATCGTTTTGATGACCGATCCCTGGCGTTCGCCGATTGCGCAACATGCACAGGCGGTTTTGACCGCCCCCGATGACACATTGTCCCCGTTCGGCTCCCGGGTCGTTCCGACCGCTCAGATAGAAGCCCTTGTTGCGGCCGTGGTCGAACGTGACCGTGACGCCGCCCGCGCGCGACTGTCCCGCATGGAGGCGCTCCGTGCCCGGCCGGGAAAAGATGACACAGAGGTTGCCAATGATTGAGCATCCCGTCGTTTTGAACCCGGAAGGCCGTTTCCCGGGATTGATCGTGGTTGACCATGCCGGCACGGATCTGCCGGAACGGTTCGGCAACCTCGGTCTTGATCCGCACTGGCAGAGAACGCATCATTTCTGCGATCTGTGGATCGACGATGTTGCGCGCCGCCTCGCAGAGGTTCTCGACGCGCCGGTCATCCTGGGCACAGTCAGCCGGCTGGTGATCGATCTGAACCGCTGGCTGGAAGATCCTCGGTCGATTCCGATGCAGATCGAGGGCATTCCTGTAACCGGCAACATCGCCATGAGCGAGGCCGAACGGCAGGCCCGTCACGACGCGATCTTCTGGCCGTATCACCGGCGACTGACCGATCTGTGGACAGGAATTGCCGACCGGCATCCAGATCCGGTCTTTCTTGCGCTGCACAGTTGCACTCGCGTCTTCGACGGCCAGCATCGCCCCTGGGACTGCGGGACGATCTGGAACGACACCCCACGGTTCTCGAACGCCCTTTTGCGCCAATTGGGGCGCGATAGCGATCTGAACCTTGGAGACAACCAGCCGTATTCCGGGCGCAATGGCGTCTACACCATCGACCGGCACACACATGGCACGGGCCACTTGGCCTGCGGCCTGGAAATCTCCAATGACCTTTTGGAAAGCTCTGCAGACCGCGCAGCCTGGTCGGGTCGGCTTGGTTCTGCGTTGACGGCGCTGGTGAGCGAAGGAATGGCCCCATGACCCTAATCAAGGCTCCGCATTATGCCGAAACTGCACCGCCCGCGCCTCCGACAGCCCCGCTGACCGAGCATATCCAGGTGGATGTCGCCATCGTCGGTGGCGGGTTCAGCGGAACGATCTCGGCACTGGAACTTTGCCGAAAGGGACTGTCAGTAGCTCTGATAGAGGCGGGCGGGATCGGCAGCGGTGGCTCTGGTCGCAACCATGGTCAATGCATCCCTGTCTTCGGATACCTTGACGCCGAGACCTTGCCCCAGGCGGGCTTCGGGCTCTTGCGCGACTCAGCACAGATCGTATTCGATCAGATCGCCGATCTGGGCATAGAATGCGACGCGGTTCAGGGCGGCTGGCTGAATGCCGCCCACAGTTCTGCGGGCCTCGAACGTGCGAAGGCGGCCCATGCAAAATATGCCGCATTGGGAAAAGCCGGACCGTTTCTGGGCCCCGATGAGGTCACCCGGCTGAGCGGCGCGCCCGGGTACCTTGGCGGCTGGGTCCACAAAGACGGCGGACACCTCAATCCCTTGGCCTATGTGCGCGGCCTTGCACGGGCTGCACAAAAGGCGGGCTGTGCGATTCATACCGGCACACCGATGACAGGGCTGCGAAAGGCCCGCTCGGGGAAGTGGATCGTGGAGACGCCTGAAGGCGAGATTTCCGCCCGCAAGGTCGGCTTGACGACCAATGCCTACGGGACGGACGCGGTCCCCGCCCGGATGCGGCACAGCCTGGTGCCACTGACCTCCTATGCTGTGGTCAGCGCACCGCTTGGGGCGGATCAGAAAGACGCCGTGCTCCCTTCCGGCGTCACCTTCAGCGACACACGGCGCGACCCGATGTTCTTTCGCGTCGATACCTCTGGTCGCATCGTCACCGGGGGTCTTGTCGAACTGCGTCGGGGCCGCAAGAGCGGACCGACGGTCGAACAGGCCACGCGCAGGTTGGCTCGGCACTATCCCGTTTTGGAAGGCTTGCAATGGGAGTACCACTGGACCGGACAGGTTGGCGTCTCTGCAAAACAGCGCCCGGCAATCTTCGAACTGGATGATGGGCTCTGGGGGCTTCTGGGCTACTGCGGGCGGGGTGTTCCGACCACCGCGGTGCTTGGGCGTGCCTTTGCCGAGACCCTGCGCGATGCGAAGGCAGGGGCCGCGCTCTGGCCACAGGACCCGCCTGCACGGATACCCCTAGCCAGGGTCATAGGTACGGCCGTCCAAAACCTGCGCGGTCCTACGAACAAGGCGAGAGATCGTTTCGATTTATAGTTGTTTTTGAGGTTATTCGTTCACAACTCCAGAAAATGTCACAAAAGGATGGCACGTTCGCACTTCTAAAAGCCGCGACGGCCGCAGTTGGTCGGCGATCCCGGTAGCATCGTAGATCCTATGCAGATTTCGAGTTTCCGCAGCAGGCTCCTGACGGTGGATAAAAGCCAGCCCCCCCTGCCCTTGACGTACGTTTACTACTGCCTCGGGCATTGAATTGCTCCGCAATGGCCCGGCGAGAAGTGCGCACTTCGGAACGGATTGAGGCGGTGACCGGGGCAAGATCCAGGGCAAGCCCAAAATCAACCCGCTATCGCCGCGCCGGTTGAACGGGCGTTCACCTCGGCCAAGCACATGGCGAGGATAAAGAAAGCGGCAACGCTGCCCACGCTTCACCACAGCTTCGCGACCCATCTGCTGGAGGCGAATTCGGAGGTGCGGGTGATCCAGGTGCAGCTCGGCCACGCCAAGCTGACGAACCACTGCGCGTTATGCCATGTGGCCACCATCACATCGCCTATGGCTCTTGCAAGATACCGATGCCCGACAGGTGTATTGCGAGGCAATGTCCCGAAAGGGAGGCATTGCCCGAAGTGTCAGGGACCGGCGGTGCCCGACTGGATGGCGGCGCGCGCGGACGAATTGCTGCCGGTCGAGTGTTTCGACGTGGTCTTCACGTTGCCAGCCGAGGTCGCGCAAGTCGCCTGTTTGATCGAGCGGCAGCCTCACTACGGTTTCGAAGAAGCTACGCTGGCCCGGAGATCATCGCCGGTTGCTGCCTTTACGGAATGACGGTCGAAAATACCGCCCGTTTTCCGTCACACAGCAAGACCGCACATATCGAAGCCCGACCACCGCAAAGCAAGCTGTAGAAAACGAACGCAGAATCAGGGCTACCTCAACCCAAACAGAAGCAAGCTGATCCAGACAATAAGCCCCCCGGCAAAGGCCTGTAGCATGGGGAATGCAAGCGCCATCGCGCCGGCCCGATCCGCGGTTGCCCAGGTCATGCCGCGTGCGAAGGTACTGGAAACCGCCACCAGGCTGGTGAGTGCCGCGGTGCCCATGCCCATCACCATGACAGCGGCGGCGCCTGCGGTGCGGATCTCCATCTGCCAGGCAATCACCAAGAGGAAGATCGCGCCGGTACAGGGCCGTACCGCAATGCTTCCGACAAGCGCCAGCGCTTCGCGGAACGATGTCAGTTCAGAGACCTCTTGCGGCGTTGGCCCATGAGCATAACAGCCGCAGGCCCCGTGACCTTCGTGGACATGCTCATGTTGCCGGTTCTCCTCATGCCCATGATGCGCCTGCCGGTTTTCGTGGCGGCGGCCCGCCTGTCGACGGGCAAGGCCACGCACTCCGCGCCAGACCAGCACCAGACCGACCGAACCGATGGCGAGATAGCTGGCGGGGGCCAGAATATCCTCGGCCAATGCAGTCATGCGACGGGCCGACAGCTCAAACAGGGAAAACCCGCCATACACCAGCACAATAGCCCAAATCGCCTGGGCCAGGCTTGATGCAAGTGCCAGTCCCAAAAGCCGGGCGGTTGGTACAGAGGTTCCCAAGCCGACACCCCCGATCAGGTACTTGCCATGACCGGGTCCTACTGCATGGACGAAACCGTAGGATCCCGCCGCCGTCATCAGGGCGATCCAGGCCCCGGGTTGTCCGGTTTGCAGGGCGCGAACCGCGCGTGCCAAATCCGTCTGGAAGGCGCGCTGCCGTTGGGACGCCCAGGCCGCAAGGCTGGAGGTGTCGATCAGCATCGTCACGATGGCCAAGCTGGCCACGATCGCGACACAGGCAAGGATCAGCCGCATGTCAATGAAATCCGGTCAGCAAAGAGCGCGCCCACGTTGGCGATTTTCGGGGTTTCTTCCCGGTCCAGCGCCGCCAGGTCTGCCAACAGGCCGTCGGGCGCAGTCTCGGGATCGAAGCGAATGACCTTGGCGGCGCAGGCCGATTGTGCGGGCAAAATCCTTGGGGCGTTGGTGATGGAGAAGGCAAAGAAATAGGTGCTTTCGTAGAAGCCCACGTCGACCGACCGGCCGGCCAATGACACCGGAGTGGACAAGGGGCGGGTGAACGTCATCTGCAGGCGTCCGTCGATCACCTGCGCGTCGAGGCCCTGGGGCCAGTCAAGCGGCACCGGCAAGCCGTCAACGGACAAATGGGCCGAACCATCGAAATCCTCTGGCCAGTTGCTGAGGTGCCGGATCAACGCTTGGCGGTCGGAGTTGTCCAAGCCGCCCGAGCTGTCTAGTCTCAAACCTGCCTCGGCGATCATGTAGAGGGTTTCGAATTCATCGTAGAGCCAGGTGACCTGCAGCGCCTCGAGGATGTCCCCGTCCCGCATGGCAAAATCGACGCCCCCGTCGATCCACACATGAGGATGGGCCACGACCGGCCCCGCGACCGCAAGGGCCGCGAGACCAAACAGTGCCCATGATCTGCGTGCAATGCGCAAGGTTCAGGTTCTTTCGGCAGGTTGCGATCTCAGGTTGCCTTGCATCACACCTCTTCCTCCGGATCATCGACCGGATCGAGCACGAGCACGGCGCGTGTCTCGCCCGTGCCTTCGATCGGGGGAGAACGATGCAACAGTCCAGAGCGCGGATGCTCGGGCCACAATGTGCCGCGCAAGACGATCGGAGACCCGGTCGGGACAGTAAAAACCTTTTGCGGATCCGCACCGTCCGGCGAGATGGCGTATTGCGTGCCGGTGCCGCGGTAGGTGCAGACCAGCCGCGCCGTCACAGCGTCGATATGGAACTTGCGGCAGGCGTTCGTCGTGACAACGTCAAACCGCAAACGCAACCACCTGGCGCGCATGAGATCCGAAAAGGTGTCGGCAAGCGCCGCCACGTCGTCCACCAGGCGGTCCCGTTCGACATCTTCCGGCATCCCGGACGCTGCGCAGATCTGAGAGGCTGCGTCGCGAACGGCTTCGGGCCGAAGGAAGACACGGGCGCGCGGAAGCTGCGAAGGGTCGAGCGCGTCAATCCATGCCTGAAACGTCGGCATGGGCTGTCGTCGCCAGATCGCCGCGGCGCAACCCGGACGGTGGATCGCTGCAAGCCCTTCGGGTGTATCCGCGACCGCAACGCCAATCGCGGCATCCTTGACCGTTGTGCGGACCAGATTCATGCCGCAGCCTCGGCGAGACGCCAAAGCGGGAAGGGATCAGGCAGGTTCGGCAGGCTGTCCGGCCCGGCGGCGGCAACTTCGGGCAACAGCGCTGCGTCGAGCGCGGACTTCAGCGCGGGCCAGTCGATGCCGGCCCCGATAAAGACGATCTCCTGCCGTCGGTCGCCCCAAGGCTCCTGCCAATGCGCCTGCAAATAGGCGCGGGCGCTGTCGTGATCAGGCCAGCGTTCCTTCGGGACGGTCGCCCACCATGTGCCCAGCGGCTTGACCGAGGACAGCGCCCCGGCAAGCGAGAACTCGGCCACCCAGTCGGGCCTCGTGGCGATCCAGAAATGCCCTTTGGCCCGGATCACACCGGGCATGTCGCCATTCAGGACCGCCATGATCTTTTCTGGCACAAAGGGCCGCCGCGCACGGTAGACAAAGCTGGTGACGCCGTATTCCTCGGTCTCGGGCACGTGGTCGGCAAAGCCATAAAGCTCCTTGGCCCACATCGGGTGCTCATGCGCCTTTTCAAAATCAAAGAGCCCCGTGTCGAGGATCGCTTCGCTCGCCACTTCGGAATGGTTGGTTTCGATGATCTGCGCGTCGGCGTTCAGGCTGCGGATGATCTTGCGCGCCGCGTCGGTGCGTTCCGGCCCGGCATCGGCCACCTTGTTGAGGATCACCACGTCGGCGAATTCGATCTGTTCGACCAGCAGGTTGACCAGCGTGCGCTCGTCGTCCTCGCCCAGGGTTTCGCCCCGATCCCGCAGGAAGTCGTGGCTGGAATAGTCATTCAGCAGGTTCACAGCGTCGACCACCGTCACCATGGTGTCGAGCCGCGCCACGTCGGACAGGCTGTCGCCGTACTCGTCGCGGAAATCAAAGGTGGCAGCAACAGGCAGCGGCTCGGAAATGCCGGTGGATTCGATCAGAAGGTAGTCAAAACGACCCTCGGCAGCCAGCTTGCGGACCTCATCCAGCAAGTCGTCACGCAGGGTACAGCAGATGCAGCCGTTGGACATCTCAACCAAGGTCTCGTCGGTGCGCGACAGTTCGGTGTCGGCGCGCACGAGGTCGGCGTCGATGTTGACCTCGGACATGTCGTTGACGATCACGGCGACGCGGCGGCCTTCGCGGTTGTTCAGGACCCGGTTCAGTAGCGTTGTCTTGCCCGCACCAAGAAAACCGGAGAGGACGGTGACGGGAAGGCGGGTGTCTGTCATGGGATGGATACCTCTACGGGGATTTTCAGGTCGGCTGCGGCCAACCGATTGTGACCAGGTGCGCGGCGCACGCCGAGGCATGCGCCGCCGCGACGACCGGTCCGCTTACGACCCCAGCGCCTGCGCCAATGTCTTTGCATTGTGGCGCATCATGTCGAGGTACGTCGGTGCCGGTCCGTCAGGGCCGGAGAGCGCGCCGGGGTAGAGCGTGCCGCCGATGGTCGCGCCGGTCTCGTTTGCGATCTGCTGCAGCAGACGGCTGTCCGCGATGTTTTCGATGAAGACCGCCGAAATGCCTTGGTCGCGCATCTGCTCGATGAGGTGGGCGACATCTTGGGCCGAGGCTTCGGATTCCGTGCTGAGGCCCTGAGGTGCAAGGAAGGTCAGCCCGTAGTCGCGACCGAAATACTGAAAGGCGTCGTGGCTGGTGACAACGGTCCGGCGATCCGCGGGCAGTTCGGCGACGATGGCGCGAATTTCGGCATCCAGCGCCTCGATCTCCGCGACATAGGCCGCGCGGTTCTGATAGAAGGTCGCTGCATTTTCCGGATCGGCTTGCGCCAGCGCCGCGGTGATATTGTCCACGTAGATCACAGCGTTGCGCAAACTCTGCCAGGCGTGCGGGTCGAAGGCGCCATGGTGGTGATCGTCATGATCGTCGTGGTCGTCATGATGAGCATCTTTCGCGTGCTCGTCGCCGTGGTCATCATGGTGATCATGGTCATCATGATCGTCATGGTGATCGTCCTCAAAGGCGATCGGCTCGATCCCGGTAGTTGCCACAACCCGCGCCCCATCAAAATCCGAGGCGTCGACCAGACGATCCAGCCACCCCTCGAACTCCAGCCCGTTGACAACAAGCACCTGCGCTTCGCTGACCGAGCGTGCCGCTGCGGGGGTCGGTTGATAGACATGGGCGTCACCATCCGGACCGACCAGGGTGGTCACGTTGACGAACTCACCGCCAATACGCTCGACCATGTCGCCGAGGATCGAAAAAGTCGCGACGACGCGGGTCGGCTCGGCCGTCTGCGCGGCAACGGGACCGCCCAGTGACAACGCGACCATCGCGGCGGCGGATTTCAGAAAGCTTCTGCGAGTGGTCATGAATTTTTCCTTTCAGACTTCGAAGTGACGGCGCGGCAGAGCCTGCGCGATTAGGCCGCCCACCGGTCCGAAGACCAGCGACACCCCGTAGGCAATGCCCGCCACGAGGATGATCGCCGGCCCGGATGGCAGGCTGTAATGGTAAGACAAGAGAAGGCCGATCAGGCTTGACGCGATGGCGATGATGATCGCGATCAGGACCAGACCGCCGATGCCGGCCGCCCAGAACCGCGCGGCCGCGGCGGGCAGGATCATGATGCCCACCGCCATCAGCGTGCCAAGCGCGTGAAAGCCGCCGACGAGGTTCATGACAACCAGCGCGAGGAAGGTGAAATGCGTGACCGCGCTCAGCCCGCTGACAGAGCGCAGGAATTGCGGATCGGCACATTCCAGCACCAGTGGCCGGAACAGCAGCCCGAGGACCAGAACCGACAGGCTGGCAAACGCGCACAACAGGATCAGCGCCGCATCATCCAGCGCCAGAACCGTGCCAAAGAGGACATGCATCAGGTCCACGTTGCTGCCGCGTGTGGACACGATCAGAACGCCAAGCGCGAGACTGATCAGGTAGAAAGCAGCCAGGCTGGCATCTTCGCGCAGGGCGGTCACGCGGGTCACAAAACCCGACAGCAGCGCCACCGCCATCCCGGCGATCAACCCGCCAATGGTCATCGCGCCCAGCGACAGGCCCGACACCAAGTAGCCAACCGCCGCGCCAGGCAGGATCGCATGTGCCATGGCGTCTCCGGTCAGGCTCATCCGGCGCAACATCAGGAACACACCCACCGGTGTGGCGCCGACCGAGATCGCGATGCAGCCAAGCAGCGCCCGACGCATGAAACCGAAATCGGCGAAGGGTTGAAAAACCGCGTCCCAGATCATGCCGCGCTCCGTCCGCAGACATGGGGCGGGCCGTCGCAGGCCTCGCACATCTGGCGCGCGCGGAACTGGTTCTCGGCCGTCAGCACCTCATGCGTCGGCCCATGGGCCACCAGTTCCCGCGCCAACAAGAGCGTGCGTGGAAAATGGGCCCGGACCATATCGTAATCGTGCAGCACGGTCAGGACCGTGCGCCCCTCTTCGTGCCAGCCTTCGATCACGGCGATCAGGTCGGCCATGGTGCGTGCGTCGATCGCCGCAAAGGGTTCATCAAGCAAGACCAGCTGTGCATCCTGCAACAGCAGCCGGGCAAAGAGCGCCCGCTGCATCTGACCACCAGACAGCGATCCGATGGGCCGGGTTTCAAAGCCGGTCAGCCCGACGGCGGCGACTGCGGTTTCGACGCGGGGCTTCTGTTTCCGGCCCAGCCCGCCAAAGGCACCGATTTCGCGCCACAATCCCATCGATACCAAGTCCAGAACCGTAAGCGGGAAGCTGCGGTCGATGTCGGCTTGCTGTGGCAGGTAAGCGATGTCGTCGCGGTTCAGCCCGCCAAGGGTCACGCTGCCGCCGAGCGGTGACAAGGTGCCCATCACCCCCTTGAGCAGGGTCGATTTGCCAGCCCCGTTCGGCCCGACAACAGCGGTCAGGCTGCCTGCACCGATCTCGGTCTGCAGGTGGTGCACGGCTGGATGCCGGTCATACCCCAGCGTCAGATCCCGAAACGCAATTGCAGTGGTCATGTTGGCCCCGGCGTGGCTGTGGCCCAGAAGAATCCGGCCCAAAGAAGCGCCACAACCAGCGCCGCACAGCCCAGTCGCGGCCCGGCGCCCAGAAGAAGCAGGCGCAGGATCGGCCATTGATCGATCATGGGGATACCTCTTCGTTTTCGCAGGAGGCACATTGGCCACGGAGTTCAATCACATGGCGCACGGGTCTGAAGCCCGAGCGCCCCGCCAGCGTCGACAGTGCCTCAAGAACTTCTGGCGCCGCGGCTTCCTCAACCTGTCCGCACTCGTCGCAGATCGACAGAACCGCGCTGTGATCCTGTTGCCCCGAACGGCAGGCGATAAACGCGTTCAGGGATTCGAGCTTATGCACTCGGCCCGCTTTGATCAGCGCCGCCAGCGCCCGATAGATCGTTGTCGGTGCCATCTTTGGCGTCGCGCGCCGCATCTCTGCCAGAACCTTGTAGGCGGACAGGGGCGCACCCTCGCGGCGCAGAATGGCCAAGACGTCTCTCTGCACCTGTTGTCCCCGCGTGTTCACAGACATGCCTCCTGAAATGCCCGAGACGGTTGCTACGTTATAACATTACATTACGCAAGAGCGATCAGCACACAGGCGCGACGCATTTCACCACAAGAGCGGGGGCGCTCCCGCCCCCGAAAACCTGTTCTTCGAGACGCACTTACTCGGGCACCAGTACCCCGGGCAGCGAGTTCACAGTCATGGTTTCGTCCGGCCGGAAGTGGATCACGGAGCGAATAGAGTCCCCTGCTTTAAGCAAATCGAAGGCAGTATTGATCTGGTCATGGGTCATGTGGTGCGTGATGTAGGGATCGACGCTGAATTCGCCGCGCAGCCATTCGTCGACCATGCCCGGCAGTTCGCTTCGGCCCTTGACCCCGCCAAAGGCAGTGCCGCGCCAGACACGGCCGGTGACCAATTGGAAGGGACGGGTCGAAATCTCTTGGCCCGCGCCCGCAACACCAATCACCGTGCACTCTCCCCACCCCTTGTGACAGGACTCAAGCGCAGCGCGCATCAGGTCCACGTTCCCGACCGCTTCGAAGGTGTAATCCAGCCCGCCATCCGTCAATTCCACCAGCACATCCTGGATCGGGGCGTCGTAATCCTTGGGATTGATGCACTCGGTCGCACCGAGTGCCTTGGCCAGCAGGAACTTCGACGGATTGATGTCGATGCCCATGATCCTTGACGCACCGCTCATGACTGCGCCTTGGATTACCGCCATGCCGACCGCGCCAAGGCCAAAGACTGCAACGGTTGCACCGGCCTCGACCTTGGCGGTGTTGCGCACAGCGCCCATGCCGGTGGGCACGGCGCAGCCCATCACGGATGCCTTCGACAATGGCGCGTCCTTGGATATCTTGGCGACCGAGATTTCAGGCAGCACGGTGTATTCGCTGAATGTGCTGGTGCCCATGTAATGCTTGATTTCCCGTCCCTTGTAGGAAAAGCGCGAGGTGCCGTCGGGCATGACGCCGGCGCCTTGGGTCTTGCGAATTGTCTGGCAAAGGTTGGTCTTGCCGGACTGGATGTATCGGCAGTTCGGATCCTCGGGAATGTAAAGCGGGATCACGTGATCGCCCGGTTTGACCGAGGTCACACCGGGGCCGATTTCCTCGACGACACCGCAGCCTTCATGGCCGAGAACACAGGGAAAGAGCCCCTCGGGGTCTTCGCCCGACAGGGTGAACACGTCTGTGTGGCACAGGCTGGTGGTGACGATCCGGACGAGGACCTCGCCCTCCTTCGGGCCTTCGAGGTCGATTTCTTCGATTTCCAGCGGCTGGTTCGGCGCCCAGGCGATGGCAGCGCGAGTCTTCATGATTGTGCCCCCTGTGTTGATTTCAGTGCATGAATCCGGTGTTGGTTGCTTGTGCCGGGTCATCGACAGGGTCGAGCACGAGGACGAACCGAACCCTGCCTGTGCCCTCGATCGGCGGAGACCTGTGCAGAAGTCCGGACAGCGGCTTTTCGGGCCAATGGGTGCCGCGCAGCACAATGGGCGCGCCGGTTGGCACCGCGTGGATCCGATGCGGCGCGGTGCCCGTGACGGCGGTGCCATATTGCGTGCCGGGGCCGCGGTAGGTGCAGATCAGCCGTCCGGTCACGGCATCCAGATGAAACTTGCGGCAGGCGTTGCCGGTAACGGTTTCCAGCCGCAGGCGCACGTACTTCACCCGCATGACATCGGCAAAGATCGCCGCAAGGGCCGAGACATCTTCGATCAGCAGGTCGCGTTCCGGCCCCTCGGGCGTGCCATGCGCCTCTGCCATATTGAGCAAGGCCGCGCCCACCATTTCGGCGCGCAGGACAATCCGCGCGCTTGGCAACTGCTCGGGCGGGAGAGCATCGATCCAGGACTGAAACCGCGTCGTTGGCTTGCGCTGCCAGATCGTTGCGGCGCAGGAGGGCCGGCGAATGGCCGCGATTGCATCCGGCGTTTCCGCACGGAAGATAGCATTGCCCGCGTCTTCGAATATGTCCTGATAATACGTCATCTCGCCTCCTGAAGTGCTGTCCCGTCGCGTGAGTGTCCTGCCTTGATCCCGGGCCTATGGCTGAAACGGCAGGGACGAATGGTGCAGCACGATGCGCAACACACCGTTGGCGTCCCGCTTGTAGCCAAAGCTCTTGTCGACCGTGGTGTCGTTGCCGTCGCGGTCGGTCAGGGTGACCCAGCCCATCCACATCGCGACATCGCCCTCGATGAATTCGGCCGAGGTCACGCTGTCCATCGCGCGCCAGCCGCGGATCGCAAACCCGGCATCGCGCGGGTAATCGTCGGAATGGCCGCAGAAATAGGCCAGTGCGCCCTCTTTGGTCGGGCGAAAGGTCTGTTCGCCGCTAGCCATGGTGGGTTTGAACAGCACCGGGCCGAGGTTGTAGCCGTAATTCGCGTCCAGGTGCGCCGTTGCGGCTGCGCGCGCCGCCTCGATTCCGCCATCCTCGAAGGCCTTGGAGATGGCGATTTTCTGCGCGCCCCACGTGGTGCGTGCAGCCAGAAGATCTCGTGATGTAATCAAGGGTCTTTCCTTCCGTGTCGTGTCAGATTGGGTGTCGGGGGGCTCAACTGTCGCTGCACGGCGCCTGCGCCTCGGCCACCAAACGGGACACGACCTCGGTCAGGGCAAGCGTCTGCGTTTCATCGGTGCCGTGCCGGCGCAGCGTGACGGTCCGGTCCTCGGCCTCGCGTGCGCCGAGGGCGATCTGAACCGGCACTTTCTTCAGCGCATGTTCGCGCACCTTGTAGCCAATCTTTTCGTTACGCGTGTCACGCTCTACCCGCAGGCCCGCCTTGCGCATCGTTTCGGCCACCTCGACCGCCCAATCGTCCGCCGCGCCAGTCACGGTCGCCACCACCGCCTGCACCGGCGCGAGCCAGAGCGGCAGGTGGCCGGCGTGATGTTCGATCAGGATGCCGGTGAAGCGTTCGAGCGAGCCGAAGAGCGCGCGGTGCAGCATGACGGGGGGCAGTTTTTCGCCCGAGGCCGCGACATAGGTGGTGCCAAAGCGTTCCGGCAGGTTGAAATCGACCTGAAGGGTGCCGCATTGCCAATCCCGCCCGATGGCGTCGCGCAGCACGTGTTCCAGTTTCGGCCCGTAAAAGGCACCCTCGCCTTCGAAAATCGTATAGGGATGCCCGGCCTTGTCGAGCGCCGTGCGCAACGCCTCTTCGGACCGGTCCCAGCTTTCGTCGCTGCCGATCCGGTTTTCGGGGCGGGTCGAAAGCTTGATGCGCACGTCCTCGAACCCGAAATCGCGATAGATGGACAGAACCAGATCGTTGACCTTCAGACATTCCTCGGTCAGTTGTTCGGGCGTGCAATAGATATGCGCGTCGTCCTGGGTAAAGCTGCGCACCCTGAGAAGCCCGTGAAGCGCGCCCGACGGTTCATACCGGTGCACCTTGCCGAACTCGGCGATCTTCAGCGGCAGATCACGATAGCTTTTGACCCCCTGACCATAGATCAGCATGTGCCCGGGGCAGTTCATCGGTTTCAGCGCATAGTCGCGGTCGTCCTCGGTGGTGGCGAGGAACATGTTCTCGCGGTAGTTCTGCCAGTGACCCGAGGTTTCCCACAGAGCACGGTCCATGATGTCGGGCGAATTGACCTCGACATAGCCCGCCGCTTCCTGCCGGGTGCGCATATAGCCGATCAGGGTCTGGAACAGCCGCCAGCCGTTGGGGTGCCAGAACACCGACCCGGGCGCGACCTCTTCGAAGTGAAACAGGTTCATCTCGCGCCCGAGACGGCGGTGATCGCGTTTCTCGGCCTCGGCCATCATGGTCATGTGCGCGTCAAGCGCTGCCTTGTCGGCGAAGGCCACGCCGTAAATGCGGCTCAGCATCTTGTTGTTGCTGTCGCCGCGCCAGTAGGCGCCGGCCACATGCGTCAGTTTGAAGGCACTGCCTGCGTCGCCGGTGTGGCGCATGTGCGGGCCGCGACACAGGTCGAGCCAGTCGCCCTGGCGGTAGATGGTGACCGGCTCACCCTCTGGGATCGCATCGAGCAGGGCCAGCTTGTAAGTCTCACCCGCGGCCTCGAAATGCGCCTGCGCCTGATCGCGGGTCCATTCTTCGCAGGTGAAGGGCCTGCGCGCCTTGATGATCTCGCGCATCTTCTTTTCGATGACGGGCAAATCCTCGGGCGTGAAGGGCGTTTCGCGGTCGAAGTCATAGTAGAACCCATGCGCGATGGCCGGTCCGATGGCGGCTTTCGTGCCGGGCCAAAGCGCCTGCACCGCCTCGGCCAGCACATGGGCGAGGTCGTGGCGGATCAGGTCCGGCGCGCGGGGATCGTCGCGCGACATCAACTCCACCTCGGCACCATCAGGCAACGGTGCTGACAGATCTCGTATCTCCCCTTCGACCACCACCGCCACGGCGCGTTTCGCAAGGCTCGGGCTGATGGCCGCGGCAAGGTCGGCGGCGGTGCTGGACTTAGGCAAGGCGCGGGACGCCCCGTCAGGTAGGCGGACGTGGATCATTTCGTGTTCTTTCGATTCGAGAGAGGGGACACCAGATCATATCCAGTGCCGCCCAAAGGAGTGCAGCGGACAAGGCGCCGGAGGGTCAGCCAAAGGCCGCGCAGCGGGGCGTGGGTCTTCAGCGCTTCGGTGGAATTGGTGAAGTCGTTTGGTTGAAACCGACAGGGCTGGCCCAACCGCGACGACAGGACCGACCTGCGGTTCAGAGGTGTCAAAATGGCGCAACATTCCTCAGAACGGCATATCTGCTGTCTGGTGAGACTCGCCGCCTTCTTGCTCGTTGGCCCGTGTGGGGTGCACGCGCAGTGTTTCGAGATTGGCCTTGAGGTCGCTTTCGTCGATGTCCCGCGCAATCACGACGACCCGGCTGGTCGTATCTTTGCCAGACCAGGATTTCAGAGGCACCGGTGCGTCGAAGATGTGCTGAACCCCATGAAAGACAAAAGGCCAGTTCATGCCCTCTACATGCGCGATGCCTTTCATCCGCAGGATATCGGGGCCCTTGAGCGCAATCAGCGTGTCGAGCCAGAAATCGAAAATACTGGAGGGGATTGGATCATTCACCTCGATCGAGGCGGAGCAGATCCGGTGATCATGGGCCCCATGCGCGCTGGCGCCGGAGATTGGCATGGTGGCCGATGGGGTGGGCTTGGTCGGAAACCCGGACAGGCCCGCCAAGGGGTCGGGCGTTTCCTCGGCCATCCCCAGCCAGCTAGATACGTCGGACGACGTCACGCCGCCGCGCATGGCCGAGAGACCGAACAAGGTGCCGGTGGGTACCCGCCCATGATCGCCGTGCACGCGACGGGCCGAGCGATTGATGCTGGCCAGCCGGGCTTCGAACCTCTGGACCTCCGCCGGTGCGACCAAATCGGTCTTGGACAGGATGATCACGTCGGCCATCGCGATCTGGTGCACGGCCTCGAACTGGGTATCGAGCGTGCGCGGTCCCATGGCGGCATCCGCCAGCGTCACGACGCCATCCATTCGAAAATAGGGCCCGACGATCCTATCCACGATCAGACTGTGCAGGATCGGGCCCGGATCGGCGATTCCCGTTGTTTCGATGACCACGCGGTCGAAAGCCAGATCGCCCCGGTCGCGCCGCGCAATCAGCTTGCCGAGGGTTTTCAGCAGATCCCCCCGGATCGTGCAGCACAGGCACCCCGACTGCATCAGGATGGTTTCTTCGGTGGCTTCTTCGATCAGGTCGTGATCCAGCCCCACATCCCCGAATTCGTTCATGATCACGGCAACGCGCCCGGCCTCGGGATCGCGGATCAGGCGGTTCAGAAGGGTTGTCTTGCCCGCACCAAGAAAACCGGTGAGGAGAGTCACCGGAACGCGGGTGTCCTCAAATTCCATCATCTCCTCCTTCTTTACATTTCCGGGGTACTGCGCGACAGGTCGTTATGTTATAACATAACTAAACGCAAGAGGCGACGATGACACAACTCGAATTCAAACCACGAATCTCGGTCGAGCAGGTTGAGGAGGGAACGGATCTCGCGCCGAAATTCGATGAGAACGGTCTATTGCCCTGCATCACCTCGGACGCCGAAACCGGTGAGGTTCTGATGCTGGGCTGGATGACCGATGAGGCACTACGGCTGACCCTCCAGACCGGCGAGGCACACTATTTCAGCCGGGCAAGGCAGGTGCTTTGGCACAAGGGCGCCACGTCCGGTCTCATTCAAAAAGTTGTCGAGGCAAGGATCGATGATGATCAGGATGCCATTTGGCTTCGGGTCGCGGTCGCTGGGTCGGGCGCGTCCTGCCACGTGGGCTACCGGTCCTGTTTCTACCGAGAGGTGTCCGTCGGTCCCTATGCTGGCCAACCCTTGGCTTTTCTCGAAGACCAAAAGACCTTTGATCCTGAGAGTGTCTACGGAGATGCACCCAACCCGACACAGCTCTGACCTCCAACGAATGCAGCGCGCCCCGGGGAAAGTCACCGGAAAATGTCGGAATACCTGTTCCAATCCATCGCTTTGCTGCGCAATCGCCTAGGACGGCACGACCATCGGTGAGACCGCCACACATCCGCGCCAGTTGCGAAAGGCCGGTTCGGGGAAAGTTGCGCCACAGAGATGATTATCTTGGCGATGGTCCGCTGTGCGCTGGAAGCGGCGGTCCATCTTGCCATGGCGGCTCGTCCTAGCCTCTGTGCTGCGAAAAGTCCGCTCTGAGCCAAAGGTGTGATCTCTGCGCGTTGATCTAATGTCCAATTTCGGTTCGGAGCGAGGCATGAGCTATTGTCACGCTCAGTTTCAGGCAGAGATTTCCATGAATTTGACGTCGCGCTGCCTCTGTCGCAAGTGCACCGTCAGCTATTCTGCGTGAACCCTGTCGGCCTCCCATGTGCCAGCGGCGGCGAGGATGCGTTCGGGGTCAGCATAGGCGTCGCGCAGGATACGTTCGTAGAGGCCCCCCTCCGATTGCCGCGTCACCGGACCGACGATCAGGCTTTCCAGCGCGGCGCCCAATGCGTCCACGGTGCCCGAGCCTTCGTCGAACTGCGCCTTCTTTCGCCAGACGAGACCGGCGGGCAAAAGATCTTCGCAGGCCTTGCGCAGGATCCATTTCTCGGTCGTCGGGCCAGTCGCGTCGCTGGCATCGGGGTCCGTATGCCGCATCTTCAACTCCGCCGGGATGGACTGTGCGAAGTCGATGAGGTCGCGGTCGAGGAACGGCGTGCGTGCTTCCAGGCTTTCGGACATGGTCACTCTGTCAACGCGTTGAAGGTTGATGTTGTGCATGGTGCAAAGGCTGCGCGTGAGTTCATCGGCGAGCGCGCGGGGAGCGTCGGCGTAGGCATGGTGATAGGTATAACCCGCGAACAGTTCGTCCGCGCCTTCGCCGGTCAGTACAGCCTTGACCTGCGCCCTTGCAAGCCGCGCGGCAAACAGAGTGGGCAGCGCCGAGCGCACCAGGTCCACGTCCGCGGACTCAAGATGATAGATGACATGCGGCAGGGCATCGATCACGTCCTGCGCGGTAAAGACCGCCTCTTGGTGATCGGCACCGATATGATCGGCAACAGCACGCGCGGCAAGCAGGTCCGGGCTGCCTTCGGTGCCGACGGCAAAGGTCTTGAGCGGACCAAGCCCCTGCGCGATCCGAACCTTCTGCGCGATGGCCGCAATGATCGAACTGTCCAGACCGCCAGACAGAAAGCTGCCGACCTCGACATCGGCCACCATCCACTTGGCGACCGCGGCCTCCAGAACCAGACGCAGTTCACGCGAGGCGCGTCCGATGTCGAAGCCGGGTTCCGCCGTCGCGGCGCCCTGAGGAGTGCGGTACCATTGCCGCCAGCCGTCGCGGCTGTCGAAAAGATGACCCGGCGGAATGGCCTCGATGCCGGCCACCGGAATGCCGTCGAAAGCCTTCAGTTCTGACGCAAAGATGACTCCGTTCTTCAGATGCGCAACGTATAGCGGCTTGATGCCAAGCGGGTCGCGGGCGGCGATGATCCGGTCTTTGGTGGCCAGCACAAAGGCAAACATACCGTCCAGGCGGTCAATCCAGCGGGTCTTGCCAGAGCGGAAAAGGTGCAGGATCGTCTCGCTGTCAGAGGCCGTTTCAAACGCCGCCTCTCCGAGGATCGCGCGCAGGTCCGCATGATTATAGATCTCGCCATTGGCAACCAACATGTCGCCCGTCTGGCGTATCGGTTGCGCGCCATCCTCCGGGCCGATGATCGACAAACGGCAATGCGCCATTGTCACGGGCGCACCGGGCAAGGCGGAGACTTGGACTTCGTCAGGTCCGCGATGCGCGATCTTTTCGATCATCCGCTTGGCAAGCGCTTTGTCATCAATGTTCCAAAGGCAGACGAAACCGCACATGGGAAATCCTTTCGAAATCTGGCGTTACACGCTCGACGGTTGCGGAGTGTGGCGCGTACGGGGATAGACCAGGCAGGCGTAGAGACGCCGGATCAGGGGCGCGGGCGATGGCCAAGCGAAAGAGGCCCTCAGCCGGACATCCGCGATCTCGCGCTGCAGATCGGCGGGGGCCCAACCTTGCGCCATCATGCAAAGCTCCAACTCGCCTGGTGCCCGAGTCTTTTCCTGTGCCATCGCTGGTATCCAGTCGTTGTTTGTCGGTCTGAAGAACAATTAGGGGCTCAGCGGCGTAAAGAAAAATGAAACGATCTTTCTCTGTGGATGAGTTTCATTTACCCAAGTATCTATGACTCGCCGACTGCCCCCCATGACTGCCCTGCGCACCTTCGAGGCGGCGGCCCGCCACGAAAGTTTCAAGCGCGCCGCCGAGGAATTGCATGTGACCAATGCGGCCGTGAGTCATCAGATCAAGACCTTGGAAGACAATTTGGGACTGAGCCTCTTCCGCCGCCGGGGCCGGACGGTGCAACCGACCGATGCCGCTAAGCGGTTTGCCGCACGTCTCGCTCAGGCCTTCGATACCATCGAGAACGCGGCGATGGACCTTCAGGGCAATCCGATGTCCGGCACCCTGCGCATCGGCGTCACCCCGTTTTACGGCAACAGGATCGTCCTGCCGCGCCTTTCGCGATTCCATGCGCTCTACCCCGAGATCCGGGTCGAGCCGGAAATAAGCGTCTCCCCGAACGACTTTGCCAAGAGCGACCTGGACGGCGGGTTGCGTTATGGTGAGGGCAACTGGCCGGGTCTGACGACAATCAGCATGCAGGACGACCAACTGCTGCCGGTGGCGGCTCCAACCGTGGTGTCGGGCCGCGACTTGCCGCTTTCAGCCGCCGAGATCGCGCAGCTGACGCTTGGCTACATAGATGGGCAGAAAGACGATTGGTCCTCCTGGTTCGAGATGATGGGGTACGAAGGCGCGGCGCCCAAGCAGATGATCGGCTACGGCAGCCGTGCTCGGGTCGTCGATCTGGCCTTTTCCGGCCATGGCGTGGCGCTCGCCGACAGGCGCTTGACTGCCGCCGATGTCGCGGCGGGACACCTGGTGCGTCTGAACGAAACGCCCGTCTCGACCGGCAGGGGCATCTGGCTGGTCTATCCGGACACGGAGTTCCCCGACCCGAGGCTACTGGCTTTCGGCGATTGGTTCAGAACGGAAGTCGGGCAGATCTGACCGTCAGACGCGCATGCCTTAAAAGAAACCGGTTTCGTGGTCTGGCCTCAAAAGACATCCACGAAAGTCCAGCGAATTGGCACTTTGTCCGCGAGTCGGTCAACTGACGTGAGGGTGAGTTGCGCGATGCTCGAAGGTCCGCAGTGGCAAAGCTGCGATGGACGGACGTTAGGGGCAGGACTCATAGCCAATAGATGACGGTTGCGTCGAGAGCGATGGCTGAGAGGAAGACCTTCGGACAACGGTCGTATCGTGTTGCTACACGCCGCCAATCCTTGAGCTTGCCGAACATGATCTCGCATCGCTGCCCGGCAGTGCATTGCATGGCAATGTCACGAGAGGGGCGGTTGCGTCGCTTGTATCGGCGCTTGTCGTATTTGACGGTCTTCTTCCGTGGCTTCCGACCAGGGACGCAGGCGCGTATCCCTTTGTCTTTCAATGCTTCCCGGAACCAGTCGGCATCATATCCGCGGTCCCCGAGCAGCCAGTCGACATCCGGCAGGCTGCCCAGCAGCGCTCATGCGCCGATATAGTCGCTGACCTGACCCGCCGTGACGAACAGGTTCAGCGGCCGTCCTTGGCTGTCGCAGATGGCGTGCAGCTTCGTATTATGCCGCCCTTGGTGCGGCCGATCAGGCGTCCACGCCCTCCTTTTTCACGCCCATGCTGGTCGCTGTTCGGTGGGCCTTGAGATACTTGCGCAGGCTCACTCGAACGCATGGCGTTCGCCTGCTCACGTCGATCATCACGGTCTTCTTTTCGCCGTTCTCGGCGGCCAGACCGGCCATCATCCGGGCGAAGACACCCTTGTCACTCCACCGTTTCCAACGGTTGTATAACGTCTTGTGAGGCCCATGGGCAGCAGGGGCATCTCGCCAGCGTAATCCATTGCGATTGATGAAGATAATGCCGCTAAGGACGCGCCGATCATCGACACGAGGCTTGCCGTGGGCCTTGGGAAAGAAAGGTTCAAGGCGCGCCATCTGCGCCTCGGTCAACCAGAAGAGATCAGACATGTCACCGCTCCGTTTTCAGAGCCGTGAATCACTCAACGGACCTGAAATCAATGGGTCCTGACACTAACTTCAACCGCGTCGCGCCAGGCAAAGGCTGCCTGATCACCATGACGGTCTCACAATCCATCGACGAACGGGTACCGGGAAACGTGCGAGGCTTCAGGCCGCTGCAGACGACCACGGTCAACAATCTCGACACCGCGATCCGGCATCTGCGCGGGTTCCTGCAAGATGACTCTGTGATCGCGTGTCTTGAGCATGTGACGCCTGCCCCCGCCCTCAAGTTCATAATTGACCACCTCCCCTCACAGACCTCCAATCGTGGATCACCGGACACATGGTACAAGGTCGTCGCCAAGAACGTGCCCCACCTCACAGACAGGTGACATGGGCTTTCGGTCAACGCCGGTACATGTCGCCGAGGATCTTCAAGTCTAGCACGCCACGCGCCCCGGAGCCTGATCTGCCCACCTGATCCTCGTTCGACGCCGAAGAGATTGGCCAGCTCTTTGCCCATGTACAAAGGGGGACACGCGAAGGTGACCGCTTGCGCCTCGCACTGGTCACCGGGTGCCGCGCTGATGAACTGGCGATGCTGACCGCGCTTGGCTATCTGCCCTGACCAGTAAGCCGACACCAGACAGGGCGCGCCCAATGTGTTACCGACCAAGGCGCCCCCGGTTGTGCTGACCCTTGATGACGTGACGAAGCAGCCGCGTCGCCTAACCGGCGACGGAATGGCGGCTGGGCGGTTCGCCGAACCAGCGCGAAAAGGCGCGGGAAAAGGCCGTCTGGTCGGAATAGCCCAGCGAAAAGGCCACATCGCTGAGCGACAGTTCGGACCGTTTCAACAGCGCCAGCGCCATCGACCGACGGCATTCGTCGCGGATGTCGTGGTAACAGGTTTCCTCGGCTGCCAGCGTGCGTCGCAGGCTGCGTTCGGACATGCCCAGTTCGCAGGCGATCTCCGCCTGCCCGATGGAGCCCTGCCCTATCCGTTGCAGGATCTGCTGGCGCACCCGGCGCGACACCGGCAGGTGGCGCAAATGGCTGCTCAGCTGCTGGTCCGGCGCCCCCCCGTCTCCCAATGCATCGGGCCGCGTCAGTGACAGGCAACGCACCGGAAAGACGAGGTAATTCTCGCTCTCGTCACAGAGGGTATCGGTACGGTTGTAACGTGAGATCGACTGCGTGCCGTCATCCGCCCCATGCTCGAACCCGACGTCCAGCAGCGCATGACGGTCCATGCCGAACCGCATGCAAACCCCGTGGATCATCGCCAAAGTCAGTTCCGCATCCGCCCGCCGGGGCCAGATATCGGGGTCGAGGATGCGATAGCCCACGCGCACCCGGTCCTCGGCAACTTCCATCGACAGCGCCGTGTTGCTTTGCACCAGCGGGATGCCATGCACGAAACAGCGCAACGCCGATCCCAGCGTGGGCGCCCGCAGGATGGCATCGCCCAGCACCCCTAGCGCCTCCAGAGGCAGTTGCTCACCCAGGCTCCAGGCCGATTGCCCCGCCCCCGGCTGCGCGCGTTGCCGTTCCAGCCCGGTGACAAAGAACGACAGCGGCACATCCGCCCCGACAGCCGGGGTCAGCCCGTCAAAGACAGACCGGGCAATGGTCGAGGATATGACTGACGTCTCCATGACGTGGCTCCAAGTGTTGCTGCGCCGTTCATAGAACTTTCACACTATCACATTTTGCCAATCGGCACGGAAATTGCCCGCGCTCTGCATCGTCGTCCGATCCATCGGGCAACCCCCTGAAAGTGCAGGGTCAAGTGGACCTGCCCAATTAAGCGGCAAGCGGCGGATCACCCTGCCCGCACCAGCCGCGCCCGCGATTCTGGGCCTGGTGCCTGCGTCGTCTCGCCCTCCAGCGCGATGATTCGGTCAAAGTGCTGCGCGCGCACCGGCCCCGCGTGGGCGGTGAACAGGCACAGCGCGCCGGGCAGATGCACCCGCAGGCCGGACAAGATGCGGGTGCAGGTTGGGGCGTCGATCTCGGAAAAGCTTTCGTCAAAGACATAAACCTGCGCAGGTCGCAGCAGCGCACGGGCCAGCGTGATCCGCTGTTGCATCCCGCCTGACAGGTTGGCCCCGGTTTCCTGCAAATCCGTGTCCAGCCCATTCAACCCCCGCGCCCAACCGGCCAGATCGACCAGATCCAGCACCGGCCACAGCGCGGCCTCCTCCGGGGTGTTATTGCCCAACAACAGGTTGTCGCGCAGCGTGCCCTGGATCAGGCAGGGCCTTTGCGGCACGAAGGACACCGCCCGGCGGCGGCTGGTCAGGCTGAACCCGGCGACCTCCGTGCCGTCGATCAGGATCCGCCCCTCGGCCAGCGGCGTTTCCCCGATCAGGGCGGACAGAAGGCGAGATTTTCCGATGCCCGAGCGCCCGTCGACCAGCACCCATTGCCCGGCCTCCAGATCGGCACTCAACGGCGCATGTTGCCCCCCCTGCCCGCGCGCGCCCTCGAACGCCAGCCGGTCAAAGCGGGCCGGACATTGTGCGCCCGCCTCGGGGTCCATACCGTCGCCCACGACATCTTCCAGCCGCTTCAGCGCCACCCGCGCCCGCGCCTGCGCGTGGTACAGGCCCAGCAGGTTGCGCAGCGGCCCCGACATCATCGTCGCATAGGCCAGAAACGCCACCAACGACCCGATCTGCCAGTCGCCGCGAATGACCAGCCAGCCGCCCACCAACAGCACCGCCGACCGCATCACCGCCGTCAGCAGCTGGCTGACCGCGCCCACGCCTTCGGTCCACAGCCTTTGCCGCGCTTGCGCGTCGAACAGCGCGCCCTGTTGGCGACCAAAGACCTCGGCCCGGGTGCTCAGCGCCCCCAGTGCGCGCAAGCCGCCGAGTTGCATGAAGGTTTCCGCCAACTGCCCGTTCAGCCCGCCGCGTTCGGCGCGCACCGCCTCGGCCCGCGCCTGCGTGCCGGGGCGCGCCCATGTCAGGAACCACAGCTCGAACGGCGCGGCCAGCAGCGGCAACAGCGCCAGCCGCCAATCCAGCAGCAGCATAAGCACCGTGCCCCCGGCCAGCCGAAACAGCGCCGTGACCGCGACCAGCAAGGAATCGAACAGGAATTTCTGGATCTCGGCGGTGTCGCCGTCGATCCGGGTCTGGATTTCGCCCACCGTCACCGGCGGCATCGCCGGGTTGCGGTGCAGCGCAGCACCCAGCACCGTCATCCGCAGATCGCCCAGCATCCGCATCGAGGCGCGCAGGTGCTGCATGCCGTTGAAGATGCCCAGCCCGACCACCGCCAACCCCACCGCGAAACTGACCGCCGCCCAGAACAGCAGCGCACCCATGTCGCCGCCCATGATGCCCTGATCGATCACCGACTTGGTGATCATCGGCGCGGCCAGCCCCGCCGCCGCCGCCACCAGCGACAGGACCAGCACAAAGCCCGCCCCCGGCAAGGCGCGCGCCATGACCGGCTGCAACCAGTCGGCGCCGTGAAAGACGCGGACGATCATCATCCGGGCGAGGCGAGTGCGGAGGCTCATGCGCAACGCCTTTCGCGGCCCGCGTAAGCCGCCCGCTCCGTCAATGTCACCATGATCGCGGCCGCGTCCCTAGCGTGCCCCGCTGACAATAGCGCCGCCACATGGCCGGTCAGCCGCGCAGCGCCAAGGCTGGCCCCCGCCATCCCCTGCCCGCCATGTTCCGGCGAATTGCACCAGGCCCCAAACAGCCTGCCGCGCAGATGCGACACCTGATCCCAGGTACAGCGCGCATCGCCCGTCGCGGCGATGACACCGGGATAACCGGCGGGAAAGGGCGATTGGCCCTGCGCCGGATGCGCGGCCACCAGCACCACGCCCGCTGCGACGGCCCGCGACACCGCCTGCGCCAGCACCGCGCGGTCCGCGGCCAGCCCAAGGCTGAGGCCCACGACCTGCACGTCCCCAGCCCCGCACAGCCAGTCCAAAGCCGCCGCCACCCGCAGCGCCGAGGTCACGGCGCGATCATCGAACACCTGCGCATGGCGCAGCGCCGCCTGCGGGCAGGCCCGCGCGATCATGCGTTCCACCGCCGTTCCGTGGCCCAGACGATCCGGCCGGGCGGCCACCGCCCGACCGTCACCGTCAAACGCCATTGCGTCGGCCCCGCGCAGATCGGCGGGGCCACTGTCGATGATGCCAACCCGCACCATCACTCGTCGCGCTGGAAGATACGGATGCTGGCCAGCGACATGGCGGCACCGCCCGGCATGTCCACCTGCCCCTTCTTCTCCAGCGTCTCGGCGTCATAGGCCGCAAGGTCCGACAGCGCCCCGCCCAGCCAGACGGTCTGCCCATCGGACGACACGTTGACCGAGTAATAGCTGTGCGGCAGCGGCACCCGCTTGATTGGCTCTCCACTGACAAGGTCGAAGCTTTCCAGCACGTTATAGGCCCCATAGGCGCGGGTCCGGTCCGGGTTCGCGGCGGTCGAGAAATAGAACACGTCCAGCGTGCGCACGTCCCGCATTTCCATCTCGCCGCTGCGCAGGTCCATGGTCAGCAACCCGGTGCGATAGGCCTCGGGATCGTCAAGGCTCATGTCGCTGCGCGCGGTGTAGAACGGCGTCACCAGCATGTCCGAGGTTTCGAACTGGCTCCACGCGTCCAGCACATCCGAGGGGTAATAGCCGGCGTCAGTCCTCCAGTCCTGGATCGGGTAGTCGTCCACGTGTTCACCCGTGGCCACGTCGAAGACATGCATCGACCGGCCCAGCCCATAGACCTTGCTGCCATCGGTCGAGAACATCACCACCGTGATCTGGCGCGGCACCTCGAAGGTCTTCAGCGTCTCCAGCGTGCCGGTGTCGATCAGCGACATGCGCGTCGGCAGCACCTCGAAATGCGACAGGTGCTTTTTCATCGGCGTCTCGAACACCGCCAACATCGACCCATCCGGCGACAGGTCCATCCCGAACATGGTCTTGACCTGTTCGGTCGGTGTGCTGAGGTCGCGCCGCGCCACGGTCTCACCGGTTTGCAGGTTCACCTTCACGATGCTTTCGGACTTGTTCACCGTGACATAGGCAAATTCGCCCACCGCATCGATGACCGGGATCATCGGCGTCGGCCCGGCGTTTTCCAGCGTGATCACCTTGTCGACGGCCATCGCCTCGGCATCCACGATCACCAGCTTGTCAGGCCGCGCGGGCGCAAGGATGTAATCCTTGGCCACGACCGGCGCCGACATCAGCAGGCTGGCCGCAACACACAACAGGGGGAGTTTCGTCAGCATCGGGCTCATCCTTTCGGCTCGGGGAAGACGGATTGCAGGTTGCGCCAGTCCTCGCCGACGTTGTCGGCGCCCGCGCTCCAGTCCGGGTAGGTGTTCAGCGTGTCGGCCACCTGCGCGGGCCACCAGCAGGGATCGGCGCAACCGTACAGGTCCGCCTCCATCGGCTGGCACAGGTTGGACACCGCGCCAAAGGCGTCTACCTCCCAACCGGGATCGAACGAGGTGGTGCAGCCCACAAGGCTGTTCATCGCCACGACTTCCTCTTCGCGACCCTCGGCCTGCGCCTCGACAAAGGCCTTGGCCTTGGAATTTGCGGGGGTGAGATGTTTCATTGGGCAATCTCCTGAACGGTATCAGTGGCTTGGGCGCGCGCGGGGCCGGGTTTCGACAATCCCGGTTTCGATAGGCGCGGCTCCAGTTGCGAGCGGAAGAAATCCGGGTTGGCCTGCATGATGCGGACATAGGATTCGATGCCGAAATCCACCCAATCGCGCATCAGATCGCAGTAGTGATAGACCGGGGCAAAGGCATCGCCCTGCCGGGCATAGCTTTCGTGGTAACAGCCGCCCGCACAGATCGACCGGATGCGGCAGGTCTTGCAGCCAAAGGCCGACCGGTCCTGCGCCTTTTCGATGAACCCGGCCAGCTTCGGCACATCGATGCCGCTGTCCACATTGCCATAGGTCGGCTCATCCGACCCGACAAATCGGTGACACAGGTGCAGGTCGCCCTCCTTGTCCACGGCCAGCATTCCCAGCCCCGCGCCGCAGGGCACCGCCTTTTTCGTGCCTTGGGCAATGTCTGTCAGCAGCTGGTGCATGTTGGAAAAGCCGATATTCTCGCCCCGGCAGGCGGCGTCGGTATAGCGGCGGCCAAGTTCCTTCATATCGTCGAACACGCGTTTCAGCGCACCGTCATCCAGGTTGAACACCGCGATCGGGCCGGAGGTGGCGGGGCCGAAACCGACCTCGGCAAAGCCAAGGTCATTCTTCAGGTGGTCATGGATGCCGATCACATCCGTCACGCCGCGCGTCAGCGTCACGCGCACGCCCACGGGCCGCGCGGTGTAGCGCTCCAGCAGCATCCGCACCTTGCGTTCGACCACGTCATAGGTGCCCTTGCCGCCCACGGTCTTGCGGTTCTTGTCGTGGAGCGCCTTGGGCCCGTCCATCGACACGGTCAGGGCAAAGCGGTGCGCGTTGAACCAGTCCACCAGTTCCTCGGTCAGCAGGGTCGCGTTGGTGGTCAGGCTGAAATCCACCACCTTGCCCTCTTCGGCGGCGCGCGGCACCGCATAGTCCACCACCGCGCGGATCAGCGGCATGTTGGACAGCGGCTCACCGCCAAAGAACACTACGTTCACGCGGTCCCGGTCATGCGCTTGCTTCAGCAGCATTTCGAAACTCTGTCGCGCGGTTTCGAACCCCATCTTCTCGCCCTTGGACGGAACGGTCAGATCCTCCTTGTAGCAATAGGTACAGGCCAGGTTGCAGCCGGTGTTCACGTTCAGGATGATCGTGGACAGGGGAATTTCCTCGACCTTGACGATCTGGCGCGGCACTTCCGGTTCTGCCGCGTCGCGCAGGATGTCGAGATCCAGAAAGCTTTGGACGCAGTCCGACAGGTCGGACGGGGTGTGCCGCGCGCCCAGCGACGTGCGCATCGCCTCGGCGTCCACCGCCGGGGTCCGCTGAAACAGGTCGTAGACGTCCTGCGACACGGGATCGAGTTCGAACAGCGACGAGCTGGGCACATGCATCAGCATCGCGTGGCCATCCACGTCGACCCGATGCGCATTGTGCTTGATAAGGGTCAGTTCTCCCATGATGCCTCCTCAGCGGATCGGGGTGTCGACAAAGCGCTGCACGGTTGCGTACAGATGCGCCTCGGCGGTCAGGGGGGTGGCACCGGCGTCATAGGTGGCGATGACCTTCAGGTTGCCGGTGTTGTTGGTGCCCATGAAACGCTCGGGGTTCGGCCCCGCGCCCGCGGGCATGAACAGGCCCGTCTGGTCGATGCTGCCTGCGTATTTCGCATCCTCGATGGCGGCGGCGGCCTCGTCCCAGTTGTCGACGACCCAGCTGACCTTGACCACGCCAAGCGGCAGGTCGTCGTCGGTACCCGGCTCTCCGTCCGGGCCATCGGCCCATCCCATCGCCTCGAACTGCGCCGGGACCTTGGGGATCGGGCCGCCGTTGCCACCGATGCGCGCCATCGCCTCCTCTGGCACGATGGTGATGCGGTCCACGCCATCATGCGCCACCAGGTCGGCAGGCGCCGTCAGATCGCCCAGCCCGAGGGTCAGCGCGCCCTCGGCCTGCGCCGTTACCGACAGCACCACCTTGTTCGGGCCGCTCTCGACCACCTCCGCCGTCACGCCCTCGGGCAGCACCGGATCGCCACCCAGCCCGCTGCCGATCAGCGTGACCTCCGTGGCCTGACCCACGGGGACTGAGGCCGGGCTCATGGACAGGATCTGCGGCGCGGCCTCGGTGGGCAGCGCGGTCAGCCGTCCGCCCACCGTGTCCTGATCCGCCACGAACCAGCGCCCCGACAGCGCACCATCCTTCAGCGCCATCACCTGCCGGATCATCACGTCCCCGGATGTCAGCGTCGCGCGCCATTCACCGGCACCGTAGATGATGCCGCTGCCGGTATAGATCTCTGATCCATCGGCATAATCCAAGGTCATGCTGACATCATAGCCACCCTCGGCGGCGGTCAGATCCAGCGTCCCGGAGTAATCCCCGCGCCCCGGCTCATGCCCCGCCACGACGTAGCTGCCCGACAGATCGCCGGCAAAGGCTTCGGGCGTGTCGCCCAGGGGATAGGCCTCGGCGAGGTAGGGAATGATCTGCTCATTGGCGATGCCCCACCAATCGCGGTCCCGCGCCAGCGCCTGATACTCCAGCGAGGGGAACTGACCCAGGTGGAAGTGGATCAGGTGGTCCCAATCCTCTGCCGTGCGCCGTTGCAACGCGACCCGCGCGTAAGAGTGGCAGCGCCCGCAGGTTTCGGTCATCAACTGGTCCGGCCCGGCATCGCTGGCCACCGGCTCTTTCTCAAGGATATAGCGCCAGCCCTCGGTTTCCGCGATGGACAGCCCCCGCGTGTCGGACAGGTAGGCCACGATACTGCGGCGTTCGTCCGCGCTGAGCGCGACGCCGTGATTGCGCATCATTCGCACCACCGTCATGTCCCAGGCCTCTGGCGTCTTGCGCACCGCGTCGATGCGCTCGATCGTCCCGTCCTCTCTTGTCACGTGGCAGGCGGAACATACGTTCTCTAGTATCTCCGCGCCGGTTTGGGCAAAGGCGGGCGTGGCTGCCCCGGTCCCCAGCACGACACAGGCGGTCGAGACGGACAGGGAAAAACGCGATCTGGATGTCATTGGTGTGGTCCTCCGGCGGATCGACAGGCCGTGTGCCGTCGATGTGGCTGTGATCTGGACAGGCTGACGAAAGACCGGGCGACCCGTCCTGACATTTCCGGCCACCGCGCGTTTTTGGCCGGAAATGTCAGGACGAGGCGCAGGCCGCGCCGGTTGAGTGATCACATGACAGGCAACCCCGATATGATCGTGCTGGGCGGTGGCCCGGCGGGCGCGGTTTCGGCATGGCTGGCCGCGCGCGAGGGCTTGCGCGTTCTGCTGATCGACCCCGAAAAACCCTCAGGCCGGATCGAGGGGCTGAGCCCACGGCTGCACCACTGGCTGCGCGCCACCGGGATCGGCGACGGCGGCACCACGCTGGGGCCGTTTCCGCGCCGCGTCGACTGGGCCAACCAGCCGCAATCGGTGAACACAGAACATGCCGTAAACCGGGACCGCTTTGACGCGCATCTGCGCGCAGCGGCGGTCGACGCGGGTGCGCAGGTACTGACCGGCGCGGCGCAGCTGTCCGACCGACAGGTGACATTGCAGGACGGCCAAACCCTGACCGCGCGCTGGATCATCGACGCGCGCGGACGGCAGGCGCGACGGGCCGACCGCACCCCCCTGCCCATTTCCACCCTGTCGATCTGCGGCTGGTATCGGCAGGACACCCCCGGCCCGCCCGGTTTCGACATCACCGCCCTGCCCCAAGGCTGGCTCTGGCGGGCGGCGCTGCCCGATGGCCGCACCTGGGCGCAGCTGACCACCGACGCCCGCAGCCCCGACCCGATGGAGGACCGGCTGTCACAGGCCCTGACCCGCGCGGGAACAACGGGGTTCACCCTACAAACGCCGCTATTGGCCCGCGCCTCTGCCCCGCTGCTGCCCGCGCCGATCGCGGATCTGACCTGCCTGCCCGTGGGCGATGCGCTGGCCGCGATGGATCCGCTGTCCGGCCACGGGCTGTTCTGGGCAGTGTCCAGCGCGCTGTCCGCCGCCGCCGCGCGGCGCACACTGACGGCGCAACCGGGGTCCGACGCGCTCTGCCGCCGCTACCTGCAAAAACGTGCGCGCGACACCTATTTGCGCAACGCCCGCATCGGGCGCGATTTCCTGCGGCTGGAGACGCGCTTTGCCGATCAGCCGTTCTGGACTGCCCGCGCAGGCTTTCCCGATGATCTCCCCGCTCATACCCCTGTAGAGCGCCCGGAAATCCGCCCCGGCATGGCGCTGCGCAACGGCCTGATCGCGGAAATGGACCTGCTGTATACCCCGCAGGAAACCGAAGGCGTCGGATGGTTCGGCCAGATCCCCGCCGCGGCCTTCTGGCGCGCGATCTGCGCCGGCCAGCCCCGCAACCAACTGATTGCGGACCATGGCCCCCATGCCGCCGCTCTCTATGACCGGCTGGCCCCCTACGCCACTGGCCCCACCTCGACCCGCCGCACACCGGGGTCGATCTCGGCATAGGCCCTGAGTAGCTGCGGCAGGAAATGTGTGCGGACGTCATCGGCCACGAATCACGACGGCGCGGCCAGCGTCACGCGCCCGACCTCATGCACCATATCCGGCAGTTGCCCAAACCAGGCCTTGGCCAGCAAGAGCGACGCCTCCTGCCGCCATGCGCCTTCGCCCGAAATGGAGAAGTCACAAACTCAGTGAAAACCCTTTATGGAGTCAGCAGCTTGCGTGAAGGTCGTGAAAGGAACGCTGCTCGCCTAATCTGACCTTCGAAGAACGCCTAAATGGCATGATGCAAAGATGCCGACCCCGGAACTCGCGGATCGGTTGGGCGTGCGCGCCTTCGACGATTTATCGCAAATTGCGCCGGAACTTCCTTGAAGACAGGATGAGGCCTGACCTCAACGGCCACCACGCCCTCGTCGCATAAGAGGTCTACGAGGAAGGTCGGGCGCTCCATCGCGACCTGTTCCGCCATTCCGCAAAAAAGACCGCCGTCGAAGCTGCGCACAAACGCCCGGCGCGCCATTACCTTGGCCCCTCGAACGGAGGTCGCGGCCTGGTCACGACTGAAGGACGGCATGGGCCACCGATGGTGTCAACACACCAATAGGGAACGCAAGAGATTTGCATAAGGAGACGAGGCCGCGAATGGCGGCCCCGCACAATTTCCGCGGACAAATCAGAATATGAAGTTATCTTCCCCGAGGTCAGCCAAGTCGACCGACTTCAAGATCAGCTTGTCGCCAGCTTCACCACCATCCAGCTTGGACAAATCGATGATGGTCGCCCAGCCCTGATCCTGCGCCGCCCCAAGAACCGTCGCCAGATCGGTGTCGTATCCCGATAGGTCCAGAACGTCATGCTCGGCTTCGAAGTCGTGGACGAAATCCTTGCCGGAGCCGTTGGCAAAGACAAAAGTGTCCGCTTCGCCGTCCACGGACCAGTTGCCGCCCCACAAGTGATCGTTGCCTGCGCCGCCTTCGATGGTGTCGGCGCCGGTGCCCCCCACCAACTTGTCAGTGCCGATGCCCCCGTTCAATGCGTCCGAGCCGGAGCCGCCATTCAGGTAATCCTTGCCTTCTTCGCCCGAAAGCACGTCGCTTCCGGACTGGCCTTGCAGGCTGTCGTTGCCCTCTCCACCGGCCATGACATCGTTTCCATCGGCGCCGTGCATGTTGTCGTTGCCTTCGTCACCGAAAAGCCGGTCGTTGCCCACACCACCATTGATTTGGTCGTCACCCGCGTTGCCAGAGATGATGTCATCGCCTTCGCCTCCGTTCAGGGTGTCGTTGCTCCCTTCGACCAAGGTCAGGCTGGGCTCTCGCAGGAGAACCGCAGAGTCGGCATCGACCGTCACGAAGGCGTCCGAAGACCGGGGATCAACCGCACCGTCGTTGGACCCGGTCGCGGGTGCCTTGGACATGAACTCGGCATAGGCCTGCCCCCGGTCCCAATCCATGTTCACGCGGAAGATGGCGCCGGTGTTGGCAGTGCTGCTGACCAGATCGTGGTCACCGCGGTTCAAGCCGTAGTACAGGTTGCCGTCGCCATCGAAGAAGACCGCGCCATAGGCACCGCGGGCCATGCTGGACACCATGTCCTCGCCATAAAGCGTGCCGGTGATGGCGATTTCGCTGACAATCGGCGTTCCACCATCAGCAACCTCGGACATGTCGATCTTGACGACCTTGCCGTCGGCGCCGTTCGCTTTTGGGGAAATCACCGCATAGAACGCCTGCTCGGCCGCGTTGAAGGCCAGGTCATAGGTCCGGTCAGTGAACATGGAGGCGTCAAAATGGTAATAGGTGATCTGCGGATTGCCATTGGCGTCCAGGTTGTCGACATCGACAACGCTGATGCGATCCAGTGAGGTGTGGAAGGTCCAGAGGTTGCCCTGGTCATCAAAGTCGCCGACATAATCGCCGTAGAACCCTGCACCGATGCGATAGGTCGCCCCGTCCGCGTCGATCATCACGATGTCAGAACTGCTCACCGCCTGGCCGAGCGTGTCCGTCCCGGCGGACTTGGCCACCCCATAGATCAGGTCGTCCTCGATGTTGAAGCCGACGGCATTGATCTTGAAGCCCGGTGCGTTGCCCACGGCCGTGTACGCGCCCGTCTGAGTATCGAAGACGTGGAGATGACCGTCAATCACCTGGTAAAGGGCACTCTGGCCCGGGGCAAAGGCCGCAACCGTGGTCTCGGCGCCCGCGATCGTCATGGACTTGTCGTAGGAAACGATCGCGCCTGAATGGTCGTAGGTCACGGCGTCAACCGGTTCGACCGCGCGAAAGCTCAGTTCGCCCTCGGCCCCAGAGCTGACGACGTCGATTTCATAAGTGGTATAGGCCGCCGAACTGGTCCGGACCGTTTCGACGACTTCGCCATTCCAAAGCACCTCGACCTCGGCCGCGGAAAAACCGCCAGCCAGGTTTGTCGCAAGCTCAAAGGAAATGGTGTAGGTTTCACCGGCGACGGTCGCCGCAGACTGCGCGATCCGGTCTGTCCCCTCATCGTCGGAAAAGCTCCAACCGCCCTGGCCGGCAAGAGCTTCCAGCGCCACCGGCGCAGCACCATTGTCCAGCAGGTTCAGGCCGTGGTCATCGCCAAGGATCGTGTCGTCTCCCACACCGCCATTGATGAGGTCGGCACCAAGGCCGCCCTCTGCGTAGTCGTTGCCCTCTTCAAGGTTCAGGGTGTCGTCACCCAGCCCACCAAACAGGTCGTCCGCGCCCCAACCCGCGTTCAAAAGGTCATTGCCAAGACCGGCACGCAGGGTGTCATTGCCCCAGTTGCCCAGCAGGACGTCGTCTCCTGCGCCGGTTTCGATCAGGTCGTCAAAACTGTGTATGGAGCCCCAGGCACTGACCACCACGGCCGCCGCGTCATAGACCCAGCGCCCGTCGATGAACTGCCATTCGTCGCCGACCATGTCACCGGCTGCAAGATCGCTGCCGCCACCTGTCGCGATGACGTCATCGCCTTGCAGACCGTTCACACGGTCTACGGCCTCGCTCGACGTTGCGGCGCCAATTGCGTTTGCGATCTGGTCGTCATGCACGGTGCCCAGGGTCTCAAAAACCGTCTGGCTCAGTATGGTCGACAATGGATTATCCTCTTCAGGCCTTGGCGCGAACTGCTTGGTGCGTCGCACGAAATATGGGTGACGTTTGCTTCCCTCCTGATGTCACAGGCCCGGAACTGCCGCCATTTCGCGGGCGGATCAAAAAAGGGACAAAAGGATAGGTGTCCTCGCCTCGTATCCTCGGATCGCCAAAATGGGCTATGCGGCACACTTGGAATCTGCCGCCATGACCTGTTCGGCCATACCAAGGAGCGGGTACCAAGCCAGTGTCGGGGTTTGCCAGATTTTTGATTTCAGACGGTTGGTGGTTGTCGGACCGTTTTTGCGTTTTCCCTGCCCTGGGTACCGGCGAGATTTGCCAACCTGTGTTCGTGATGGCGGCGCGCCTGCATCTGACCGGGAAAAACGTGATCGCGGAGACTTGGACGGCGATTCCGCGTGCGGTATGTTACCCGCTTAGAACAGGGCGCGCCGAGTCAGACCCGAAGCAAGAGCACAAACCAAAATTTAGCGAGTTTTCTGCGGGCACGGACATGATGACAAGACCGCCCCGGACAGACACGCGCGATCGGGCAAGGCGCATGCAGGTGAAACGCCTTGGCAACCTGCCCCCACGTGTCATTGCAACCCTGATTGCCTGTCTCCACGCATCGCCCAGCGGTGGGGATGACTTGGAACCATCGCAAATGCCTTTCTCGTCGCGCCCGGCGTTTGTGAATACCGCAGAGCCAGCAACCCCCGGCGCTCGGGAAATCGTGCTGGACTTGCCGAGCGCCCTGTATTGGCCGCGTCACCAGCGGGGCGAAATCGGTCAATGGACATATGTCATATTCCCCGACGGATCGGCCAAGATCCTGAGCCAGGGCGAAAAACGCAGGCTTGTTGCCCAGCTGGATTGCGAGGCCGCTGTTGGTTGTGACGTGCGATTTGAGGATGGTCGGGTTCTCACCGTGGATGTCGGCGCCGGTGAACGCCCTGCGATGCCCTCCGACCTCAATTTGGATACGGTCGCGCGCTACCTGGCAGCGTGGATCCTTGCCGGGACGGCACCACCACCGCCGCCACCATCGCCGGAACCAGATCTCGAAGCGGTTGTCGATGAAACGGTTTTGGAAACCACGGCCAAGGCACCGCCTATTCCCGAGGGGCCCGCCGATCTTCCGGAAGGGGTGCAACCGGTCGACCCGGCTGGAGGAGCGGACACCGGCGATCTTGTTGCCCCCGCCTCGACAGCGGCGCCTTCGGGCGGACCGTTGCCGGAAGTGGCCCCGGTCTGCGCAGAGCAGGAGCCTTTTGTTCCCTTTGCATGCGCCGAACCTACCGGCCCGCTGCAACCCGCCGAGGACGTGCCAAGGGCACAACCGGCAACACCGTTGACCGCAGCGGCGCCACAGTCCGTTGCGCCGGGCGCCAGCAGGGCTGCATCACCGGCACCTCCTCCGACACCTGCCGCCCTGACAAAACCGAAGGACTTCATCGAGCGATTCAACATCAACTGCTCGCTGACCGGCTCGACGTCTCTGGCGCATCTCAACCCGGACGAGGATAGTCGTGGGAACGCAAAACCGCGTGTCAGCCTGGGCTGCAGTGCCCGACTGACCGACAAACTGTCGTTCCGGGGCGCACTGCTCGCCTACACGAACCCCAAGGATCAGAAGCCCTGGGATCCGGACTATACATATGCGTTCACCTATCGCGTGACCGAGAAATTGAGCCTTGGGTACAGCAATTATTCCGCCCGGTTCACGAGCGGTGGCAGTCCGGTGGCCGACCTGTTCCGCGGCAAGCTCCGGGCCAGTTACAAGTTGCCCGCGTTGACACTGCCGAACGACAAGAAAATCCCCTGTACTGCCAGCCTTGGTCTGCCGCAACCGCTCAAGGAAAGCCTGAACCTGTCCTGCGGATATGCCGTCACGGACAAGCTGCGCGTCAGTGGCACGGCATATTTCTACAAACCGGGAGAGCAAGGCACTTATCAACCGGACTACAGCTATACGGCCAGCTATCGTTTCAATGATGACTGGATTCTGTCGTACAACAACTACAGCAACAACCGGTGGCCGTGGAACAAGGGCGACGCGCCGGGACCGGGAATAACCGGCGGCAGCCTGTCGCTCACCTACAAGTTCAAGTTCTGAAACCGGGCTCCCGTTCGATCCGCGCTTGGATCGAAAGGCCTATGCCTGACCGCCCCTTACCCGCTCAACAAAGCGTCCAGGTCGTCCAGCTTCGCTTTGAACTTGGCTGCGGTCTGCTCGACCGTTTCATCGTTCAGGTGGGTTTCCCCGGTTTCGATCTGCCTCGCCCATTCGACCATGTCACTGAACCCGAAAGCCATCGCGGCGCCCTTGAGCGAATGCGCCTGTTCGCTGACCTCTTCGTGGTCGCCAGCCCGTTCGGCGGCAAGCAGGGCCTCGATCCGCGAGCTTGAATCCTTGACGAATTTACCTGCGAAATCCGACAGCCCCTCCAGGCCAAAAACATCGACCAGCCGTTCATGCACGTCGGGCGACAACAGGTCGACAAGGCTCCGCGCTTCCCTGGTGTCTGCTTCTGGTCGGCTCTTGGGCTGCGTGACGGGCGCATTGGTCAAGGACGCATTCGGAACCCCGGGGAACATGGCGACTTCGATCGCGCTTTTCAGATCCTCGAAAGGAATTGGCTTGGAAAGGATCCTGTCGATACCGACCAACTTGGCCTCTTCCTCGATCGCGTCCATGACATGCGCGGTCAGCGCCATGATCGGCGGGATCTGCGCGTCCGACCACTTGTCGCGGATCCGGCGGGTTGCTTCCAGCCCGTCCATTTCCGGCATCGCCACGTCCATCAGCACCAGATCGTATTTGCCCGGGGCGAATTTCTCGAGCGCGATCCGCCCGTTCTCGGCAAGATCCGCCTTCAGTCCCATGCGGTCGAGATAGGTGAGCAGGAGTTTCTGGTTGATGATATTGTCCTCGGCAATGAGGACCTTCTTGCCGGTGATGTCCCCGGTCTGGTCGTAGGCTTCCGGCAGAGGATCGTTCTGCCCCCGGGCTTCGGGTCTTACGACTACCCGCACCGGGATCTCGAACCAGAATGTCGATCCTTCGCCTTCGGTCGTGGTCACCGAAATCGTGCCACCGATGCCCTTGATGATCCTTTTGCAAATCGCGAGGCCCAAGCCGGTGCCCTGCGCCGCGGCGGTCAGCGGGTTGGAAATCTGGGTGAAGTCCTTGAACAGGTTTTCGACCTCGGACTCGGGAATGCCGACGCCGAAATCTTCGACTTCGACCCGCAGCAAGGCACCCTCGGGGTGATCGCGCGCGGTTGCCCGTACGATGATCGGCCCATCCGTCGAAAAGCGCAGCGCATTGTTTACCAGGTTCGAGATCACCTGCCGGATACGTGTCGCGTCCCCCAGGAAAAGCGTGGGCACGCTGTCGTCGATCCGCGCAAAGATCCTGCGGTTCGCGCCATGCTCATGCGACGCCACCAGTATCCGGATGCTTTCGATCAGCGCCCGGATGTCCACGTTCTCTTCCTCGAACAGGAATACACCGGCCTCCATCTTGGAGAAATCGAGCACATCGTTGACGATCCGGCCCAGACCCACGCCCGCGGTCTTGGCGAAATTCAGCAGTTCGAGCTTTTTCGGATCTTCCTCATCCATCGACAACAGGTCGATCATCCCCAGCAGACCACCCAACGGCGTCCGGATCTCATGGCTCATGGTCGCAAGGAACCGGCTGCGTGCCGTCGAGGCGGCCTCGGCCCTCTCAAGGGCGCTGCGCAGTTCCGCCGTGCGTTCCAGCACCGCCTGTTCAAGGTCGGCGGAATATTCGGACAGCTTCTGGTTTGCCAGAAACAGGTCTCGGCTTTTCTGCTCCAGCAGGGCCTCGGCCTCGGCCTGGGCTTTCAAAGCCCGCTCGTAGCGGGCGCGCGAAACGCGATCGTCAGGGGTATCCGTCATCTGTTCAGGCGTGCAACTTGATATCGAAAGTCATGACGTTGGGATTGCCGGGGTGCGCAACGCGCTGAATCTCCCCTTCTTCGCCGAAACGTTTCAGGCACGCCTCGATCAACCCTTGGCAGAAGGCGTCCAACGGCCTGGGCGATGAGTACACCATTTCCATGCGGTTCTCGCCATGACGTTCCGTTTCGAACCGCGGCAGTTCAGCATCCGGGTACAATTTTTTCACCTCGACGTGGATTTCCCGATCCACCGCCTCCAGCAGCGAAAACGCGGATGTCCGGTCCACGAAGAACTCGGGATAATGCTCGGCAAAGAAATCCATCATCCAGTGCCCGAACTGGATTTGCAGGGCCTCGGCGCTGAGGCCAGAGTGGTTGCTGAACGCCACGACCATCTTGACCAGCTCGGAACAGGGGTAGTTGCCCACGGTCGTAAAGGCGCCGCCGTTCTCAAGATCGGCCTTTTCTATGACCATGTCCACTGTGTCTTCGCCAAAAGCCTGTTCGGCCATCTTGACCAACTCAACGAAAATCACGCCCTTCATCAGCGATGACCTTTCCTTAGTGTTCAGATCGCAAAGGCGGCCTGAGTTCTGTCCCGTCGCCGCGCAGTCGTGCAGCGCGATGATGGCCTGTCTGCAGCCTCAGTCGTGCCGCGGGGCAAAGCCGAACATATCAGCGCGCCACGCCGACGCCAATATAGCGAGTTGGCCCAAGGCTCCAAATGGCGAAGTCGACTTCCCTTTCCCCGTTGCACGGGGCATCGGGATTGGTCATCTATCCGAATGAGAAGGCGTCGGGACACTTGCGCCGCTGAAGACCCATCCGGGGGCATTCTCGGATCGACCGGAGCACGTTATCAAAATGATATCAATACACGGCATAGCAATCTTACCGTCAAACAAGGTCAGTCGAATCGTGGTAGCACAACGCTTCTCCAACGCTCACGCCTTCCTGTGCGGGGATTTGCCGACGCCACGCGCGCCACTGTCCGGCACCTTCAATCCGAACAGCCCTTGAATGCCCAACCTTGCTCCGATGACCCAACCACTCGAAGTCATAGTTGCCGAAGACAACCTGATCCAGCGGGCTTTCCTCGCCAAGGTCATCGAAAATCTTGGCTACAAATGCTCTACTGCCGAAAACGGAAAGGTCGCTTTGGAGTTGGTCCAGCAGACGGGCGCACAGATCGTCATCAGCGATTTCCGAATGCCGGTCATAGACGGCATCGAACTTACCAAACGGTTGCGGGAACTCGACCTTGGCCACTATGTGCATATCATCCTGATCACCGGCAGTGCTGACGAAAAGGTACGCTCTGATGCGCTTGAGGCCGGGGCCGACGATTTTCTAAGCAAGGGCCGCGACACGGCCGCGCTCCAGGCACGGTTGCGCGCGGCATCGCGCCTTATCCATCACGCGCGTGAACTGGCGGAACAGCACAGGATCCTGAAAGAAGCCAACGACCGGATTCAGACCGATCTCAAGACCGCGGCCAATGCGCAGCGGCAGCTGCTGCCCGAGCTGCACGAGGACATATTCGGAACGCATATCGCATCGGCTTTCGTGCCCTCCGCCGTGGTTTCGGGCGACATGTTCGGTTGTTTTCCGCTCGACGGCAAGCGGGTCGGTTTCTACGCCGTGGATGTTTCCGGACACGGGATCCATGCCTCGTTGCTGTCGGTCGCGATCGGCCACCTGATCACGCGCGAGTATTTCACGAATATGGTGATGGCGGACGGCAATTCGCCAAATCCCGCGGCTTTGGTTTTTGATCTGAACAAACGCTTCAGTGTTTCGGAAAACGATGATTACTTCACCATGTTCTGCGGCGTTCTCGACAACGACACGGGTCGCTTGGACTTTTGCCAGGCCGCTTATCCGTCACCCTTTTACATCGCATCGAATGAAATCGCGCAAGCCGTCGGAGACGGGGGGTTTCCGGTGGGAATGTTTCCTGATGTCGAATATGAAAACAACACGATGAGCTTTGAACAGGGTGGAACCTTGGTGATCTGTTCCGATGCTGCGCAAGAGGCGGACAATCCCCAGCAAAACCCGTTCGGAGTTGAACGCCTCCGGCAGACCATCCACCAAAACCGCAATGCGGATACGCACGAATTGCCGGAACGTATAGTAGAGGCATTGCATGACTGGCGCGGAGGCGCAGCGCTCGAAGACGATTTGACCGTGCTGGTTCTGACGAGGAAATGAACAGATGATCCACTCCAATACCCATGGCAAGAACGATGTCACCGTTATCAGACCGGGTGTAGAACGCCTGACGGCCATACATGCCAAGACCTTCAAGGAAGAAGTCGTCGCGCTCGTGGATGCGGGGGCAAACCGGATCGTGATCGACTTCAGCGCCACGAATTTCATCGACTCTTCCGGTCTTGGGGCACTGACCGGGGTCCTGAAAAAGATCGGTCATCGCGGCGATCTGGTCGTCTGCGGCTTGTCCTCGGACGTCGAGCAGATGTTCAGGATCTGCCGGATGGACCGGGTGTTTACCTTGTACAGGGACGAAGCAGCGGCCATCCAAGGACTCAACGAAAAGTCATGACCGTGCAGACCTTCCATATGTCCAATGATCTGGAGGCGGTCGACCCCATGGTTGTCGCCCTCGGTCGACAGGTGGAAGGACGGCTTGAAGGTGTCGCGCAATCCCGTTTCGGCATCTGCCTGAGCGAGGCCCTGACCAATCTGGTCCTGCATGCAGAGACCTCCAACAAGGACATTCCGATCCAGATACACTTGACCACTACCCAGCATGAGGTCGTGGTCGAGGTGTTCGATCCGGTAGGCGCCCCGGCGTTTGACCTGCGTCAGCACGGGAATGTCTTGTCGCAGGTCGACGCATGGGCCGAGTCCGGTCGCGGTCTGGGCCTGATCATGGAATGTGCAGATCGGGTGGACTATGGGCCGGTCGCGCGAAAAAACCGTCTATTGCTTGGCTTTCAGGTGGGAACATGACCGCTAGAACGTATCGAGTATCCGCAGATCGAGATCGGAGCACGCTGATGAAGATCAAGACCCTCACCATGACTGCCGCAGCCGGCGTATCGGTCTGTTTTGCCCTGCTCGCACCCAACGGTGTCCATGCGCAGGATGACCCCAAGCCTTCGGGATCGAAAACCGTGACGATCGACAACGTGACGGTCAACGGCGCCAAGTACAACAGCGTCACGATCACCTCGGAATCTCCGCTGATCATCAATTTCGACGGTGCCGAGCCCGCGGCGGAATGCAATCGTGGTCCGGGCAACATGTCCAAGGCGCACTTTGGCCGTAGCGGGCCTTTGACAGAGCGCGAAGCCAAGATGGCACGCACGGCCTGGTCCTACTTTGAAAAGCGGTTTCAGCCTGAAACCGGCCTGGTGAACGCGGTAGGATCCTATCCCTCGACAACCCTTTGGGACACGGCGTCTTACATCAGTGCACTGGTTGCCGCCTACGAGCTTTGTGTCATCGACAAGCGCGAATTCGATACCCGCGCCACAAAGCTGATCAACACGCTGCGAAATCTTGACCTGTACCGGGGCGAGGCCCCGAACAAGGTGTACAACACCAAGACCGGGGCCAAGGTGAACTATGCCAACGAACCGGGAGAGGTTGGCATGTCGGCGCTGGACATCGGTCGAATGCTGGTCTGGCTGCGCATCCTCAAAGAGCGCCACCCACATCTTGCCAACAGTGTCGACAACGTCCCGATGCGCTGGAATTTCTGCAACCTGGTGAACGAGGATGGCCGCATGTTCGGTTCGTTCACCCAGGGCGACGGCAAGACCCGCTACGTGCAGGAAGGCCGGCTGGGATACGAGGAATACGCCGCCAAGGGCTTTGCGCTTTGGGGCTTTGACGTGTCGCGCGCCTTGTCGCCCGAACCTCTGGCCTATACGACGATCTACGACGTCAAGGTCCCCCACGACGGTCGCGATCCGCGTGTCTTCAAGAACCAGAACTATGTCCTGACTGAGGGTTATATCCTTGATGGGTTGGAACTTGGGTGGGATATGCCCACAGATCGCAGCAACGACGGCCTGACCGCCTCACATGGATGGCGGGCGGAATTCGCCAACCGGATCTATCTAGTGCAGCAGCGCCGTTACGAGCAGACCGGCATCATTACAGCGCGTTCCGAACACCAGGTGAACGGCAAACCCTACTTCGTCTACGATTCGATCTTTGCCGATGGCTATGCCTGGAACACCCTGGATCCAACGGGCGAGTATCAGCCAGATCGTGCGGCGATTGCCGCCAAAGCGGCGATCGGGATGTGGGCGCTGTGGGATACGGATTACACCGACCTGCTGTTCGAAAGCGTCGCCGATCTGTACGAACCGGATGTCGGTTTCTACGAGGGCCTGTACGAAAACGGAAACGGGTTTATCCCTCTTCAGTCGGCCAACAACAACGGGATCATCCTGGCAGCCCTTCTGTACAAGGTCCAAGGCCCGATCCTGCAGCAGGTTTCGACCAACACCCAATTCTGGAACACATCCTTCGCCGGCACCGACTTGCGCGACAACAAGTGTCATCCGCGCCTGATGGAAGAAGTCGTGAACTGCTGCAATTGCGAAGGCGTGGAGATCGCCCCCGTGATCCCGCTGGACGAATTCCTGTATTGCCGTCCGGTCGCGACGGCAGGAGAAACCGCCGCAACCGACTGCCGGCCCGAGAAACACAACCTGCCGGCACCAAAGCCGCGCCGCGTCTTGCCGAAGTCCTGTGTCGCCCCTGCAGCAGCGACCAACCCATGAGTGTAAAGTCTCGTCTCGTCTGGTTCGACGCCAATCGCGTTTTCGCTGCGATGGGCGTCGTGCTCATTCACTCGACGACGGACTTCGCCGGCAAACCCTTTGCCGATGCCGAACCGTCGGAACGTTTGATTCCCGTATTCCTGCGCTCTATCGGCGAATTTTCCGGCTCGGAGATGTTCTTCTTCTTCTCGCTGTTCCTGATGGCAATGCGGGTGGATCGAAAACTGCCAAGTTATAGCGCGGCCATCGGGACGCAGGCAAAGCGCCTTCTGGTTCCCTTTGCGTTCTGGGTTGTGTTCTACGCCTTCTTCCGCCTGCTAAAGGCCGAGGCGTTCAACTACACCGATTACATCTGGACGCAGGTGACCGAGGTTCAGAACTGGTTCGGCTATTTCCTGCTGGGCAAGGTGCAGTATCACATGCACTTCCTGCCGACGCTGTTTGCGCTGTTCCTGTTCTATCCTCTGATGCGCGGCGCCACGCGGTATCCGGTGCTGGGCATGACGCTGTTCCTGACGCTGGGCATCATGAACAACACCCAGGGCTGGGTCTGGGGCCTGGGGCTGGAGCCCGAGATCCGCGATTACATCCTGAGAGCGCTGAAGATTTTCGGCTATGTCGGATACGGGCTCGCGGCCTTTGCCATCTACGGTCTGTGGAAAGACGGAATCCCGCGCGGAGAAAGCCGCCTCTTGCGGAGGGGCGGGTTCTACTTTGCGGCACTCGCCTATGTCGCGACGATACCGTTCTTCGCAGTGGCCTATGAGACTGGAAACTGGGGTATCCGCACCGGCTGGGATTTCTACGGACACTTCCTGATGCCGATCTGTATCTTCCTGATCTTTATCGGCGGGCAGTATCTTGATTGGTCGTCGCGATGGTCAAAGCTGGCGAAATACACCTTCGGGGTCTACCTGGTGCACCCTGCCGTGATCGACCTCTATGACATCGCCCTGTTCACATCGGGCCTGTCCGACGCCATGTCGCCGACGGCCATCGTCGTCCTGCGATACGCAGTGGCGCTGCCGGGGTCTTTCCTCGTTGCACTGGGCATCTCCAAAATCGGCCTTCTTGCGTGGACCATCGGGCTGGGTCCGACCCCGTGGGAGGCGCGCAAGGCGAAAGCGGGCGCATGATCGAAGACGACTATTTCCTGAAGTTCGAGCACCGGACTCCGCCGCCCCCGCTGGTTTATGACCCGTGGAGAGAGGCGTTGTGGCAATTCCTCGTCACCGTCGCGCTTGTCGTGGGGGGCTGGTACATCTGGTGGCGATGGACAGGATCGTTGAACCCCGATGCGATGTGGTTTGCCGTGCCCCTGGCCCTGGCTGAAACCTGCGCTTACTTCGGGATGTTGCTGTTTGCGTTCAACCTATGGAAGGATGAACCGGTCAAGCTCGAAGAGCCGCCTGCCCTGCTGCGGGACGTGGACCCGAACCATCCCGAAGGCGACCGGTTGATCGTCGTCGACGTGATGTTTGCCACCTACAACGAAGACCCCGAATTGGTGCGCTTAGGCATACAGGACGCCAAGCGGATGACCTATCCGCATCCCATCGACGTGCGCATCCACATTCTGGACGACGGCCGGCGGCCCGAAATGCGCGCCGTCACCGAATCCGAAGGCGCCAACTATATCACCCGCACCACGAACGAAGGCTTCAAGGCCGGCAACCTTCGCAACGCGATGGAGGAAACGCACGGCGATTTCCTGGTGATCTGTGACGCCGACACGCGCCCCTTCCCCACACTGCTGGAACATACACTGGGCTACTTCCGCGACCCGAAAATGGCTTGGGTGCAGACGCCGCAATGGTTCTATGACCTTCCCGAGGGCGAGCGCCTGCCCGCGCGGCTGGCCAATTTTCTGGGCGCACCGGGGCGTCTGTTGGGGCGCGGCATCGAAAAGGTGATCGGGCCGGTGACCTATGGCGATGATCCCTTCGTCAACGATCCCAAGATGTTCTATGATATCATCCAGCGCAGGCGGAACTGGGTGAACGCTTCTTTCTGCTGCGGCGCCGGATCCATTCACCGTCGAGAGGCGGTGATGGAGGCAGCCCTGCGCAGTTTCGGCAAGAAGGTCGAGGAACGCACCTGGGCCGTCGAAGAGGTCGTCACGGTGTCGTCCAAGGAGCGCGACATCGCCCCCGAACTCATGGAGGCAATCAAGACCGAAGCCGCCGCCGACGAAGTGCTGACGCCGTACCGGTTTCACGTCTCCGAAGACATCTACACTTCCATCGTCTTGCACTCTGACCGGGAGCGCGGGTGGAAGTCCAAGATGCATCCGATTGTCGAAAGCAAAATGCTGTCGCCTCAGGATCTCGTAACATGGACGGTCCAGCGGTTTAAATACGCGGGCGGCAGCCTAGACATCCTGGTCAACGACAATCCGATCTTCCGCAAGGGCCTGACCCTGGGCCAGCGGTTGATGTATGGCACGACCTTCTATTCCTACCTCGCTCCGTTGTGGAACATCGTCTTTCTGTTTGCACCGGTGGTCTACCTGTTCACCGGCATATCGCCGGTGTCGGCCTATTCGGCAGAGTTCTTCCTGCACTTGATCCCGTTTCTTGTGACATTGGAACTGGCGATCATGGTTGGCACTTGGGGTATCGCCGGATACGCGGCCAAGTCCAGCTACCTTTCGTTTTTCCCCTTGGGCCTGAAGGCCATCATGACCGTAGCGCGTGGCGAGAAGATCTCTTTCAAGGTAACGCCAAAGGTCCGCCAGGCCGGGAACTTTCTCGGCCTTGTCCGTCCGCAGATCGCCGTCGTCGTCCTGACACTGGCCGGGATGGTTTGGGGCGCTGGCGCGCTCTGGTTGGGTACGACCAACCATTCGGCAAGCGGCGTCGTTGCAAACATGCTTTGGGGATTGAACAATTGTTTTGCCATGGCAGGCATAATAGCGGCGGCCATGTGGCAACCACCCGAACCCGATAAGGATCAAGCGGTATGAGTTTTCGTGAGAACCTGATAAACGCTCGCAGCCATATCATCTTTCTGGTGGCGCTGGGGTGTGGCCTTGCCCTTGTCATTTCCTTGGAAGAGCACATGCCCTCTGACCCACCCGTCGTCGCCAAGCCGTCTTCCCCGCGGGCGCAACCTGCGGAATTCTCGGTGCCGCTTGATGCGCCAGACCCGATCGAGGCATTCGACAAGATCGACCCCCTGCCACTGGCGGTGACAGGGGCCAGCAGAACCGGGGATCTGTCGCATGCGCGCATCGCCTGGACCTATTTCGAGAACAACACCAACCCCGAAACCGGGCTGGTCAACTCTGCCGATCAATACCCATCGACCACCATGTGGGAGACAGGCTCTTATTTCGTGGCGGTCATTTCGGCCGATCTGCTGGGTTTGATCGACTCGTCCGAGGCCGAAATGCGCCTTGGCCGCGCGCTGAACACCCTGGCAACGATCCGGCTGTTCGACGACATCCTGCCGAACAAGGCCTACAACGTGCAGACCGCCGAACTGGTGGATTACACCAATAAACCGGTCGAACGCGGCCTTGGCTGGTCGGCGCTGGACATCGCCCGCATGGTCGCTGCCATGAGCCATGCGGAAAACAGTTACCCGGCTCTGGCCCCGAAAGTGGCCGCCGTCATGGATCACTGGGACCTCGATCAGATGGTCGAAAATGGGCAACTCATTGGCGGCAACATAGGTGAGAACGGCTTGCGCCGGGATCAGGAGGGGCGGGTCGGCTATGGTCAGTACGCGGCCAAGGCGATGATGCTCTACGGGTTCGACGCCATAAACGCCTATGACGCCGAGGCGAACCTGATGGTGAAAGAAGTGGCCGGACAGCCCATTCCGGTGGACGATCGCCTTCACCGGAACGTGACCCCGGCCTTCACGGTGTCCGAACCCTACGTCTTTGACGGGTTGGAATTCGGGTTCGACGCACGGTCGCACCGTTTTGCCAGCGCCATCTACATGGCCCAAGAAGCACGCTGGCGGGAAACCGGACAACTGACGGCGGTGAGCGAGTCGCATCTCGATGAGGCGCCCTATTTCATCTACTCGACAATCTGGGGGGGCGGAGCGCCCTGGGCGGTCATGACATTCAGCGGCGAAAGACTGGACAGCAAGCGCACGGTCACCGTGAAGACCGCCTTCGCCTGGGACGCTCTGTTCGGTACCGAATACACACGCGAACTGGTCACGGCGCTGGCCCCCCTTGGGGATCCGGAACGCGGCTGGCCCGAAGGCCTGTACGAAGCTGATGGGTCTACAAACGGGTCGTATACCACGAACACCAATGCCGTCGTGCTGGCGGCTCTGGCGTTCCGGGTGCACGGCCCGCTGGCCCGAGCGGATCAATGATGCAACTCGGTCGAAACCTCCGGGCCGTCTGCGTGGTGGCCGCTCCCGTCTGGGCCGGGCAAGCGATTGCCGAACCCTGCGTTGGCGCCGCATTCGATAGGCAATTCCCCGGGGCGACAGGTGTTCAAACCCGACACGCCGATGTTCCGTCGCCGCGGTTTCCCGGGCTTTGGCAAGAAGGTCGGATCAATGGGGATCGATATGTCCTCTACGCCAATGGCGAGGCGAGCCTGCAGGATGGTGCAGCGGAACCGGAATGGTCGATCTTTGTGCAATGCGATCTTGAGGCCGCGACCTGCACCGAGACAGTTGACGGATCGCCACCAGAGGCGGCACTGCAACTCGCCGAGGTGCTGGGACAGTGTTTCGTCAATCCGGATCGGGTGACAATGGCAGAGGTCGTTCCTCCCGCGCCACCGCTGATTGCCCCGCAGACGGATGGCTGGGCCTTGGCCCCGACAGGCGGAACGCCCATTGTGGAGCCGACCGATCCCGATCCGACACCTGCATCCAATCCCGCAACTGGACCAGCGCCGGAACCTGGCCCCGATCCAGATCCTGCTGCTGTGCAATGCGGTCTGGCTGCCGTCTCAGGCGAGGATGACGGTACAACGCTTCAGCTTCTCTTGGTCGAGGCAGGTGCTGACCCCGGTCCAATCGACGGCCTGCCCGGTCGGAAAACACGCCAGGCATTGGCCCAAGTTCTGGGGCCCGACGCCAGCGAGCTCGGGGTCCAAGCGGCCATTGACGCACTGGACGAGTTTTTGTGTCGGCCATCCGACTAGCACCGGCATTTCTCAAGCAGATGTTAGGAGCCAAGGTTGCTCAGTTATGCGTGTAGCGATTGCGTGCGATCATCTGTGATGACCACCTTGTGCGTTTCTCCGGCGATACGAAACCGTTTAGCAAAGCTCTTCAGAACCGGGTTGTGATCGCAGGCAACGCGTCGATCAGTATGGCGGTGTAACACATCTCTGGCGACAAAAGACTCGCCACGCGAACCCAAGCCGCTTCACGACTTACATAAACAAGCCGCCCGCGACTGAACTACAAACCGGTCCAGCTACAACGCGTCACTGCCCAAGCAGGGAGTCTCTGCTGGTCAGGCCCTCTGCCGCACAGCCCGGCAAGTCGCGTTGGCGCACTCCTATCCCTTCGTGGCCCATTCGGATGCTGGAGAACAGCATTTGGCGAAGGGTGCCTCGAATCGAAATTTCGTGCTATGATTGTATGAGAGGTGATACCGTATGTGTCGTTTGTTCTAGAAAAGCTCTTGATGGGAAATTGAATTATGGATGACGCGCCAGAGTTTGGCAGCGTACCGTCCAGTCCCTTCGGCGAAGAAAACAGTAATCGGTCTCAGGCTCAGGGCAATTCAGGCCTTCAGCTGCCAGGTATAGAATTGCCGAAAGGTGGCGGTGCCATTCGCCCGCTAGGCGAAGCTTTCTCTACCAATCCGGCCACGGGAGCGGGATCGCTCTCCATTCCGCTTGATCTCACGCCGGGGCGCGGCGGTTTCGGGCCGAACCTGTCCGCGTCCTATTCGACCTCGACCGGCAACGGCATTCTTGGTTTCGGATGGTCGCTCTCGTCTGGATCGATCCGGCGGAAGACGTCCCGGGGCTTGCCCAAGTACAATACCGACGATGTGTTCGTGCTGGCGGGCGCGGAAGATCTGGTACCGGTGGACGATGCCGATGCAATGCGTGGCGCGTATCACGTCGTCCGCTTTCGCCCCCGCATCGAAGCCGCTTTTGCACGTATTGAGGCATGGATCCACCGCGGTACCGGAGAGATGCATTGGCGCACGATCACCGGCAACAACGTCACCTCGCTCTTCGGTGTCGATAGCTCCAGCCGGATCAGCGACCCCGCCGATCCCAGGCGCACGTTCGAATGGTTGATCGCCGAAAGCTACGACGACAAGGGCAACCTCATCGTCTATTCCTATGTTCCCGAAGACGACAACGGAGTCGATACCGAGGCACCCGGCGAAAACGGGCGGAGTGTCAGCGCGGGCCGATACCTGAAGACAATTCAGTGGGGCAACCGGGTATCCAATCTCGTCGATCCCGATTCCGCTCGGAGGGATTGGCTCTTCAGCGCCATCTTCGACTATGGAGAAGACCACCTGCGTGACCTGCCCCCGGACCCGGACCGTCCCGCAGAAGAACAGCATCGCTACGCCGACGCTTCATGGGCGGCACGAAAGCCATGGCCGGCCCGGCCGGATCCATACTCCACCTATCGATCGGGCTTTGAAATCCGGACCCGTCGACGCTGTCATCGCGTACTGATGTTTCACCACTTCGAGGAATTGGGCGAAACGCCTTGCCTTGTTTCCTCGACCGAATTCGACTTCGCAGACCTTGAGCATGCCGACGAAACCGGTGCCGCAGCGCGCGCCCATCAGGGCAGTTCGCGATATGGCAGTTTCCTGCGTTCGGTCACGCGGCACGGTTTCGTGCGCAGCACAGGCTCGACGTACCTCAGACGAGCAGTCCCTCCAATGGAGTTCGACTACTCACGCGCGATTGTCTCCAAGACCGTGGAACGGCTTTCGCCCGGAGCAATGGAGAACCTGCCACGCGGTGTGGAGGGAACAAATTACCAGTGGCTCGATCTGAACGGCGACGGTCTGCCGGGCATCCTCAGCCGCTCTGGTGGCATCTGGTACTTCAAACCCAATTTGGGCGATGGCGATTTCGGGCCCGTGAAACAGGTCTCGCCAGCGCCCTTACTTGCCCAGGGCGGCAGGGCGCGGACATCATTTGTCGACTTTTCGGGCGACGGCCAACTCGATGTCGCTGTGATGGACGGCCCGGTTCGCGGCTTCTACGAGCGGACGAAGACGGAAAACTGGGCGCCTTTCCGGCCTTTTGCCCGGATACCGAACATCGATTTCAACGACCCCAACTTGCGTTTCATCGACCTGACCGGCGACGGTTTGGCCGACATACTGATTACGGAGGACGATGCCTTTGTCTGGTACGCGTCAGAAGGCGAAAGGGGTTACGCCGACGCGCGACGAACGCACCAGCCGTACGACGATAATGATGGCCCGCGCCTCGTGTTCAATGATGGCGAAGCAAGTTTTCACCTGGCCGACATGTCGGGCGACGGGCTTTCGGACCTTGTGCGGATCCGAAACGGTGATGTGGTCTACTGGCCGAACCTTGGCTACGGGCGGTTCGGGCGGAAGATCCGTCTTGCCAATACACCCTGGTTCGATCGCCCGGACCGTTTCGAAAGCCGCCGCGTTCTGTTGGGCGATATCGATGGGTCGGGCACGACGGATATCCTCTATCTATCGCCAGACGCCGTCCGCATCCATTTCAATCTGTTGGGCAACAGCCTCAGCAAGCCCGCGGTCATCGAAGACCTTCCGATCGACCGGACCGCTATCGTTACTCTGACGGATGTTCTGGGCAAGGGGACCGCGTCGCTTGTCTGGTCCAGCCCGTTGACAGGCGGTGCACTTGGCCCGATCCGCTACATCGACCTGATGGCCGCGGGCAAGCCGCACCTGATGGTCGCCTCTCGCAACAACCGCGGCCTAGAAACCCAAGTCGAGTACGCCCCTTCGACACGGTTCTTCCTTGAAGATCGCGCCAATGGACGCCCCTGGCAGACGCAGTTGCCCTTTCCGGTTCATGTCGTGGTCCGCTCGACCGTCACCGACCGCGTGGCACGCACTCGGTTTAGCACGCGCTTCACCTATCACGACGGCCACTTCGACGGACACGAACGAGAGTTCGGCGGTTTCGCCCAGGTCGACCAGATCGATACCGAAAGCCTTGGCGCCCTCACATCCGACAGTGAATTGCCTGCGGCCAATATCGATGCTTCCTCGCACTCACCGCCGGTACTGACGCGGCGTTGGCATCACACCGGCGCGCATCTGGAGGCCGGGCCGCTATCTGCCTATTTCGCCGGACGGTTCGGTCGAGACCGGGGCGCGTACTTCCGGGAACCGGGGCTGACCGAAACAGAGATCAGGGCGCAACTTCTGCCCGATGGCACGCTTCCGGACGATCTGACCGATGACGAGGCCCGGCAAGCCAGCCGCGCCCTGCGGGGAGCAGTGCTGCGAGAGGAGGTCTATGCACTCGATGACTCGGACAGGGAACCCCTGCCCTACTCCGTAGCCGAACGCCGACAGGAGGTCCGGCGCCTGCAACCGATGGGCAGGAACCCTAGCGCCGTATTCCTGGTATTCGACGTAGAATCCCTTGCGTTTGCCTATGATCGCCAGGTCGTCCATGTCCAAGACCACCGTCTTGTGGATGCAGACCGGCCCGGGGCGATCGCCCGGCTCGACCCCCGGATTTCACATTCCATCGCGCTGGAACACGACCGTTTCGGGACGGCACTGAAATCGGTCCAGATCGGTTACCCAAGGCGTTTCACCGATCCGGCCTCGCCTCAGGATGTGCGCCTTGCACAGGCCGAAACAAAAATCGTCCTGAACGAGATCGACGTAACGAACGAGATTGATGATAGCGACACGCGGCGCCTACCGACGACGTGGCAATCAACGACCTACGAATTGACAGGATACCGGCCAAGCGGCGATTTGGGCTTCTTCCGGCCCAGCGACTTCGTGCGGCGAGGATCGGGTGACAGGTTCGAAATCATCCGCGATGCCGATGTTTCTTTTGACATGGCTCCGGCGGAGGGACGCACGCGCCGCCTTCTTTCGCGCCAGCGGACCCTGTTCCGGCGCGACGATCTGGACGGTCCGCTTCCTGTCGGCGTGCAAGGCACGCGCGGCCTGGTCCACGAAGCCTTTGACCTCACGACAACCGACAGCATCGCCCGGGCCGCCTATGGCAAACGGATCGATGCCTCGTCGATTGGTGACGCGACGGACTTGATCAGGCTGACACGTTTACCCGGCGATCCGGAGGATGGCTGGTGGACGCCATCTGGCCGCATGTTCCTCGCACCGAAGGGGATCAAGCCCCCGGCGGAGGAATTGGCCTACGCGGAACGCCATTTCTTCCTGCCGCACAGGCTCCGCGACGCACATCACAGCGCGACGCATGAGACCGAAAGCCATTTGCGCTATTGCCGCTACGATCTCTTGCCGGAAGAAGCCGAGGACGCCCTTGGGAACCGCGCAACCGTGGGCATACGGGCGCCCGATGGCACGATTATGGAACGCGGTCATGACTATCGTGTCCTGCAACCCGGCATCCTTTCCGATGAGAACCGGAATGTCTCGATGGTGGCATTCGACGCGCTTGGTTCGCCCGTCGCGGCGGCAACGGGCGGCAAACCCGAGGATAACGAGGGTGAGCGTCTGGACACAACGCTCAAGCTTGATCTCACGGAGGCCGAGTTTTCGGCACTGTTCGATGCCCCGGACGGCCCAATGGCGACCGAGTTGCTGGGCACGGCGACAACGCGCTCGATCGTCGACCCGCGGCCGGTTCCCGGCGGCGATGCTCCGCGTCCGTCAGCGGCGCTTTTGCTGGCCCGGGAACATCACGGCGCCGATCCCGGTCGGATCACAACCACGCTTGTTCACTTCGATGGCCTCGGGACTGCGATCCAGACCAAGTCACTTCGTGACAATACGGAAACCCGGCGCTGGACCTGCTCCGGCTGGGTCGTGCAGAACAACAAGGGCTTTCCGGTCCGCAAGTTCGAACCGTTTTTTGCCGACACGCACGAGTATCAGTTCGACGCGCGCAACGGCGTCAGTCCGATCATGCTGTATGATCCTCTCGGGCGGGCGGTCGCAACGATCCTTCCCGACCATACTTTCACCAAAGTGCGCACCACACCCTGGCGCGCGGAGGCATGGGACGCAGGGGATAACATCCTTACCTCCGACCCGTCCCGAGACAACGATATCGGCCCGTTCATCGAACGATTGCCACCCGCCGACTACCTGCCAACATGGTATGGCGCACGCATCGATGGCGCCAAGGGACCGGAGGCAGAGGAGGCGGCGCGCCGCTCGGAAATTTGTTCCGGCACGGCGGTCATATCTCATACCGACAGTCTGGGCCGGGTCATTGTCAGCCAGACCCTCAACCGGGTGCGTGACGAGAACGGTATCGTCACCGAAACGCAGGAAAGGTCATCGGCAACCCTGGATATTGCCGGTCATCCGCTGACCGTCAGTGACACCCTCGGGCGCCGCGCCATGACCTATGCCTACGACATGGCCGGGCAGCAGATCGCACAGGCATCGAACGAGGCAGGCAGACGCTGGGTGCTCGTCGATGCATCCGCCCAACCGGTCCTGACCTGGGACGACATGGGCCGACGAATGCGCACCGAGTTCGATCAGTTGCGTCGTCCGGTCGCGATCTGGATGTCGAAAGGTGGCGAACCCGAGGTGCAGATCGCCGCCACGACACACGGCGAGAAAATCGCCGATGCCGAAGCGCGGAACCTCCGAGGGCAGGTCGTGGAGACCCGCGACCAGTCCGGCGTGACCGCGGCGGACCGCTTCGATTTCAACGGTAATCTGATGCGTTCTGTCAGACGCATCGCGCAGTCGTTCGATACCCTCCTGGACTGGTCAGGCGACGTCCCTCTGGAGCCCACGCGCTTTGTCACCGAGGCCGTCTTCGACGCGCTCGCACGACCGATATTGAGCATCCCTCCACATGCCGAAGGTCGTGGCCCTCATCATGTGATCCAACCGCGCTTTGACCAACTGGGACAAGTCCGCGCCATCCACGTCTGGCACGATCGGCACGACAAACCCGAAGAGCCCCTCGATCCGGACAGAGATCCGCCCTCCGCAGTCGGGGTGAGCGATATCACCTACGATGCGCGTGGCGCGAGAACCGCAGTCCTCCACGCCAACGGTGTGCGCCGCCGCTACGAGTACGACCCGGAAACCTTTCGGCTGGTGCGGCTTACATCCGAACGCGCCGACGGCGTCCTGCAGGATATGCGCTACACGCACGACGCCGTCGGTCACCTCTCGCACATCGTCGATGCCGCGGCACGGACGGGCTTTTTCGACGGGACCGTCGTCGGGGCCGATCAGAGTTTCGAACATGACGCCAAGGGGCAACTTGTCCGCGCCAGCGGGCGTTTGCATCTGGGCCAGACCGGCGGAGAGGCCGGTGCGGGACCCGACGCGCCGGGACGGCCCCTGCCACACCCGAATGACGGGCTGGCGCTGGCCCGCTATGTCGAGACCTACACATACAACGCAGCGGGCAATATCCTGCAGATGCGGCGCCGCGTTCCGGCGCGGCCCGAGGCGAGCTGGACCCGGCGCTACGATTATGACGAATCCGGGCAGCTCGATCCCGAGTTTCCCTCCAACCGCCTCACCGCGACACATCTGTCGGCGGACACGGCCGAGCGCATCGGCGGCTACGACGCACATGGCAACATGCTGGGCCTGCCGCACCTGGCGGCAATGGAGTGGGACCATGCCGACATGCTGAGGATGACCGAACGCACCTTGAATGGCGACCGGACATGGTATGTCTATGACGGCTCCGGCGTGCGCATCCGCAAGGTCACCGTCGATGCCGAGGGGCGCCGCAGACACGAGCGGCTTTACCTGCCCGGCGGTGTCGAGATCTTCCGCCGTTACGGGACACACCCGCTGGTACGCGAAACCCTGCATGTAAGCGATGGTTCGGCGCGCTTTGCCGAAGTCGAGACACGCCTTGCCGGCGACGAACCGGGACAGGAGCTCCGGCAGATCCGCGTTCAGTTGGCGAACCACCAGGGCAGCGTCGCGCTGGAGGTCGATGACAACGCGCGAGTGATCTCGATCCAGGAATTCTCGCCCTACGGGGCACGCACTTTCCTGTCGGTGGCGAACGACCGCGAAGCCCCCCGCCGCGCCTATACCGGCCAAGAGCGCGACACGGAAACCGGGATGCAAAGGCACGGGCTGAGGTACTACGCGCCCTGGCTGGGGCGTTGGACCAGCGCCGATCCGGCGGGGATAGTGGATGGATTGAATTTGTATCGGTACTGCCGGAACGACCCACGGAACAGAGTGGACACCGGCGGGACGGATTCCGAGTGGTGCATACTCTGCAATCCGTTTTCAGACGATGTCTCATTTGAACCCGTGGAAGCGGTCGGTGCTGTCTGGTCAAATGCCGTGGAGGGTTCGCAGGTCATTACGGGCGCAATCAGCGAAGGCACCGATGCAGCCGGAGATTGGGTCTCTGACAAAGGGAACGACTTGGCTGCGGCTATTGACGACGCCGGTTTTTCAAGGACTGCGTCTTTTGTGAAGGGCACGACAATTCTTGCGGCAACCCTGACGAAAACAGTTGGCGAGGTTGGTGGTCAGACCCTGGCCATAGGCCCCAACGCAGTCTTGGGACTGGAATACGGCGGAACATCTATTGGCGAAGGCATTGGCAAGCTTGCAACTTCGAACACCACAGAAGGAAAATTGGAGGGAATTCAAGGTATCTTGGAGGGGCTAGGCGCAGGCGCATCTGTCGGTTTGATCTTTCTGGGCGCTGGTCGTCCTACGGGACCCAAATTACCACCCAAAGGGCCGGTCAGAGGTGTGGCGAGGACCAGAATCAACCAATCGAAAGGCCTGACGTCGCCGAAACCAGGCAATAAGCCGAAAGCCGGTCTAAGGTTCATGCCAAAGAAGACTGGGAAGGACGGTGTGAAGAGGCCCGTTCAGAACGGAATGGATCATGTACGCAAGGGGCACACTGGCGGAAACAATAAGCAATCTCAATTCACGGCACCTCCAGAAAAGGTTCTTGCAAATAAATCTGTTGTAAAATCAGAACCGCGCCCTCTGCCGCTCGGGGATGACGTTAGCTATGTCCGCCAGCAGGACCTGCCTACAGCGATAGGACGCACCCGACATGCAGATGGCGGCAGACTAACCAATGCAGTTCGAGTTCAGACAGATAAGGCGGGTAATGTAATCACCGCCTATACGATACCTGGGTGGCGGGCCGAATTCAATATCATGATGGCCGCGCTTGGGATCACTTTCTCCCAAAATCAAATCGCTAAAGACCGAAAGGAGAAGTGATCGAAGTGAAAACCACCCCCTTGGCTAGACCAGATACAATGCGCCCATATCAAAGAGACAAGTTGGACAATACAACTCCAAATTTTGGGTCCGGATCATTTGATTGCGCACGACATATTGGATTGACACTATGCCCCGAATAATCGCAATTCGCCTTCTTTCCGAAACGCCTGTGACGCCGGGGACGTTCACCAACTACCTCGAAGACCTCGAGATCACGGTCTTCGACGCCTCTTTCGACGACCCCGCGGCCGAGAACCCGGCGTCGGAACTGGGGACGGCAGAATACATCGCACCGGCAACGCCGCTTTCCACCCCGCCCGTCGATACGGACGTTCTCGAGCACGACCCGAACACGACCATTGTCCAGCATGACGGTGTCAATCCCGACAGTCTTCCACTGGCCCCCGTTCCCACGATGTTCGCGGTCGGCACCGCCGTCATTGAAGTGCCGGACGGTGTGCCTGCCGCCGAGCACGAAACCGTCGACCTCAGGATCACGATGGAGCGGAACGGCGCGACGATCACCCACAAGCGGCGCTATTTCAACGTCCCGACGACGAATGGAAATCTGCCCGGCGATCCGCTTGGTTTTCAGCTTATCCCTGCCAGCCTTTACCTCTTTCTGCCCGCCCCGGGAGTGGAGACCGGCGGCACGCTGAACGTGCCCGAGGACGGGACCGCGCCAAACTTCGATCAGCTTTTCGCCGCGGTTACGAACGTAATGGACGACGACCCCGGCGACACCATCGCAATCGACAACCTGAGCCCGATCCAGGCCCGGCACATCGCCTCCGAAATCGTCTGGGACCGTGCCGCCCGCCCACTGCCCGTGCCGGATGCCCACCTCAACCAGCTCTACACCCTTCCTTTTGCCGAGGGGGATGGACCCGAACGCACGCGTGCCATGTTCGAGGGCGATCTCAAGACCTATCAGGTCGGGAACGATGCCACGGCAGAGCGTCTGGCCAATTTCGTCTTCACGATGTCGGCGGCGCTTTCCATCGCCGACAGCATCCTGACAGGTCCCGAAGGAGACCGCGCGGCACTGACCATCCCGGCCGAACCGGGTGATGCGGAGACAGCGTCAACGCGTATCAAGCTCACCGGGCTCACCGGAACGGCGCCCTTCGTGGTGCCCGCCGGCTACATTTATGCCCTGACCGCGACGCTGCCCTTGCAGGTCACGGTCGAGCAGCGCTTCCGCATGGTGATCTTCGGCAACGAAACCGGAACGATCTCGACACTGCAAGAAGCCGTGCACAACGGCATTGTCGCGCTCGATCCCGGCACAAACCTGCACCAGGCCGCACGGCGCCTATCAGCCTTGGGGGGCGCACGAGAGAACGGGTTGCCGGAATGCCCCGCCGGGGACGAAGCGGATGTAACGGCTTTGATCGCCGGCTGGCTGGCCGAGCAGGATGAAGAAATTTCGACATTCTGGTCGGCGCTGGATCCTGCCGGAACGAGAGGTCATTTCCTGATGGTCCTCTGCGCGATCACGCACGACCACACGAACCTCGTAGCTGCCATCCGCAACGATCTGGATGGAGGCGTCACGACGATTTCGGCGCTACGTGCCGTCACGGACGAACAGTGGCTCGCCCTGTTTCAAGGCGATCCGTCGCTGCTGCCGCCATTTACCCACCCCGGTTCAATTGCCGAACAGACACGCACGTTTCTGCGCAACCTCCGAAAGTTCTTTGACGCGGCACTTGCCCTTTCCGCGCCGACCCCGGCGCAACCGGGGACCCTGCCGCTTCTCGGTGAAAACTGGGACGATATTCTGTCCAACCTCGGCGGTGATATCGAAAATTTCGATCCCGCGGCGAACGGTGCCCTGCTCGACAGTCTCTTTCCCGATGATCCCGCCGGTCGCACAGAGTTCATCGCCTGGCTGGAATGCCTGCAATCGGTGCTTGCGCTTACGGCGGGCATCGCTCCGGAAGAGCTTCGTTTTTCCGTGGCCGAGGCCCTTTGGGCGCGAGGTTTCGTGACGCCTGACCACTTCGCGGGTTTCGACCTGGACGCTTTGACCACTGCATTGATCGGAACCGTAGCACACGCGCATGCCTCGACCATCCTGGCGAACGCGACTGCAGCGGGGGCCGAACCGCTTGATCCGATCGGTCCGTTTGCACCTGTAAATCCCTGGGGTGCATTGACGAATTGCATACCCCCCAAGCATGTCTCGCCGCTCGGTCCGGTCGCCTACCTCAAGGAAATGCTCCAGGTTACCGAAGCTGCAACATGCGATGATCCGCTGGCGGCTACGGATGGCGCGAACACACTTGGCGCGGCGCTTTCGGGGCGGCGCGGTCCGATAGGCCAGCTAGCGGCGAGCCATTCCAATGCCTGCATTCCGCTTCCTCAGATCGACATGGTCAACGAAACGCTGGAACATGTCGTGGTTACCGGATCTCCGCCGGGTACGATCTGCGACACACAGCGGGACACACTCGGCGGTCATACGCTGGACACGCATCCCAATCCGCCCGCAGGTGCGACACCGCACGCGGCACAAACGCTGTTCTGTGCCCTGCCCGAGCATTCGACGCCCGCCATTCCGACCGCGGAACAAGCCGCCTGGGAAACGCTGGCAGAGGATTTTTCAGCCTGCACCCTTCTCTACAACCAACCGTTGGACGTGACTCGCAGCACGCTCAAGGCCCTGGGCACCAGCCGATATGCAACGATGCGGGCCTTCTCGCGTGAGATACACTCGTTTGTACATGCACCGGGGTCGGTGCCTGCTGATTTTCAGAACCACCTCTGGCGCTATCCCGTGCCACTGCCACTGGCGCTCGACTATCTGTGCATCACACAGGAAGAATACGACGTCCTGTATAGTCCGGGACAGCTTGGGCCTGCCGCTCTTCCCGAACACTACGGTTTTCCCGGCCTCCCCGGTGTCGATCCCGATACCTGGATGGAAGAGGTCGTCATCCTCTCGGTCTTCCTCGAACGCACTTGCCTCAGCTACTGCGAGTTCCGGGAACTCGTTCAATCGGGATTCGTCGATATTGTTGTCCGACATCGTCGGCAAGACGACCTGCCAGAGTGCGAGCCCTGCTGTCTGGACGAATATCGGTTGGAATTCCCCTCCGATCCCGGCCTCTTCGGTCCATTGAAGCGCCTGATCGTCTTCATCCGGCTATGGCGGCGTCTGAACCAGATGCCGAACGCTCGCTACTCGTTCGCCGAACTTGCCGACATCGCGACTGTATTGACGCTTTTCAACGGAAACACCGCCAATGCGATGTTCATCCCTCAACTGGCTGCGTTCCAAATGCTCCGCGACGATTTTGGGTTGGCCCTGGTCGATAAAAACGATCCGCCAGGTGCGGGGTCCGTCGGCGCGAACCGCACTCATCTTCTTGCGTTCTGGGCGCCCGGTGCAACCAAGGCGCAGTGGGCGCTCGATCACTTGCTGAACCGTATCCAGCAATATGCGATCGGCACCTATCATTGCCCGTGCCGCCCGCCGGAATTCATCAAGCTGCTGCGCAGCAACATGGACCCAGTGTCGAGACTCGCCGGGTTTGACCCGGATACCGCCGGGCGGGAATGGGACGCCTCGCCTCGTCACACCCTGCGCATGGCAGAGATCCTTGCCAAGATCTATGCCTCGAAATTCGAGGTCGGGGATCTGCTGTTCCTGTTCACGGCCGACCCGCAGCTTCAAGGCGGTGACCCCTTTCCTGCCCAAACCCGCAACGAAGCCCGCGACCTGCCCTTCGACCTTCCCGACAACGAGGACGAAAATACGCTCTTTGCCCTGCGCGACGTCCTGCGCCATGTGACAATCGATCCGCAGGAGGCCTCGACCTGGACATGGGCGAGAATGGGCAAGACCCTGCGCGAGACCTATGGCATGCCCGACGGGACGCCGGAATGGACAGCTTTGGGGACGCACTTCTTTCCGGACATCCTAGAAGCTGAAGGCCTGACGGTTGCCCCCGCCGACCGCGTATGGCGCGCCAACCTGCCGGCCGGGTCCACATCCGAGGCCATGTGGAACACGCCGGAAGGTCCCTTTCGATACCTCGCCGGATCGCAGGAACTGGAGACGCGCGTCCCGCTTGTCGATGCAGAAGTAATCGCCAAGCTGGCCCGTATCCGGCAATTGACCGCAGCGGAACAAGCCGTCGTGAGCACCCTCTACATGGCGCCGCGCGCACTTCTTGCGTTCTTCGGTTTTCTTTTTGAAAACCAAACTGACGCAGAATTCTCGCTGCTAGAGACCACCAGCCCGGCAGATCGCTGGGCATGGTTCCAGAACACGTTCGCACGCTTCCACGAGCGCAGCCTGGCCCTGGCCGATCATCTGGCCGCGCATATTTCGCGTGTGACGGGTGATCGCAAGAAGGACGGCGCGGAAACAGCCCTGCTTGTCCTCCGGCATCTCTGGGCCGACGAAAACGCGGCAACAGGCCCATGGGAGAACGATAGCGGCGCGGTTCCCGGAGTGCAGTGGACGCCACGACCGAACGGGGGCGCCTTTCACGCCCTTCACGGTGTCGTCGGCACCGGGCTAATCGCGGAATATCGCGGCGACACCCCTTTGATCCGGTGGCGCGAAACCCGGGGCGGCATCGAAGCGTTCGGCTCAGCCGAAAATGCCACCAACGGTCCCATTCCGACCGTCCTGCCGGCCATGAACACGGCGTTGACACAGGAACAACTGGATTACGTTTCGATCCGAAACGGCTATGCGATGGGCAATGAGGACGGCACGCCGGTCGGCGGCGCCGAACCGTTCGCGCTGACATGGCGCGGCCTGCTCTTGATCGAGGAAGGCGGGAAATACGGCTTCCGTGCCGGCGCGCCACGCCCGGGCAACGAATTCCCCGATTTCGAGGCGCTAGAGCGCTTCCATCGCTGGCGTGTGATGCTGCGCCAGGGTCAGAAAACCCTGGTCCTCCTTGCGCACGGCCATGAGGAAGAAGAAGCGCCGCCGGATTGTGCAAAGGCCATTTATCTGGAGCGCGGGTTCTATGAAATCGAGATCGAGTTCGAGCGGTTACCGCTTGTCTTCGACGGTCCGGAAGACATTTGCGCGCAGGAAACCGGCTTTCAGTTGAAATATGACGGCCCGGACTCTGGCGGCGACTGGCAGGTTATCCCGCATGACAAGCTTTTCATCGGAACCGGCGAGCGGCTGGATGCCGGTCTCGATACCGGAACGACCCAACCGGGCGTTTTCGGCGTGCTTGCGGCGCGACATGTGGTCAGCGTGCGCTCGATGCGGCGGACCTACCAGCGCGCGTTCAAGGCACTGCTCTTTGCCGATCGGTTTGCCCTGGGCGCCGTCCCGGTGGCCGACAGTGGACAGTCCGAGTTGGGATACATGCTGTCACAACCCGAGGCCTTCGCCGGGCAGTCCTATTTCGATCCGGGCGGCGGTTTTCAGCCACACCGGGCCAATTTCGACTTCAACCTGTTTCCGGTGCTCGACAACTACTTTCCGCCACTCCCGGCTGACGACCAGCGCGCTGCACCCACCGTCCAGCGCAGTTCGGCGCTCTTCGACTGGTGGGAGCGATTGTTCGACTACAGTGTCATGCGCGCCGATGTCGCCGGTGGCGACGAAACACATCCGGTCCTTCTCTTCCACGAGGCGGCGGAAGCACATGTGGACGAACCGGCGCAATTGCTGCGCCATATCAGGGTCGGCATTCGCCAAGTTCCTCTTGTCCTCGACTATTTCGATCCATTCGCGGCGGGACTGACCTTCGAAATCGACAGCGGCGATCTGATCGACGACCGCTGGGCCATCCGTGTCTGGCGCGCCGACAAGTGGATCGACCGCCTGCGCGACGACTTCCTCGAAGCGGATATCGACGTCGCCAAGCCCCATCTCTGGGCCGCGCACCCGGTCGATATGGGCGGCCTGTCCAACCTAGCCCAATTCTATCGTGACGGCCTGATCGAAAACGGCGATCCGCGCCGCTACAAGGAAATCGAAACGCTGAATGATGGCCTCCGTGAACGTGGTCGCGACGCATTGGTCGCCTATCTCACGGCGATGAACCGCCTGCCCCTTCCCTGGGGTGGCTTTGCAACGCGGGCGCGCGATCTCTCCGATCTGTTTCTTCAGGACGTCGACGCCGGTCTTTGCCAGAAACTTTCCCGCGTGGAAGAGGCGATCAGCGCGGTGCAGCAGTTTGTCGACAGGGCGCGACTGGGGCTGGAAGCAGGCTTTACACCCGGCCCCGCTTTTGCATCCGCCTGGGACCGCCACTTTGCCGATTTCCGCACCTGGCAAGCCTGCAAGCGCCGTGAGATCTATCGTGAGAACTGGATCGGCTGGAGTGAAGAGGCGGTCGTCAAAGGGTCCGAGGCCTTCCGGTTCCTGAAAAGCGAATTGCGCCGGAACGATCTGACACTGCCCATACCCGGTGGTGGCGTCCACTGGTCCGGGCCGGATGTGCCTCCGGCAACTGCGCTGACCTTGTTGCAAAAGCGCGAACCGGCGACCATGCAGCGGCTGGAAGCCCCGCGGCAGGGCATCGGTCTGAAAGGAACACCCGATCGTAACGCCCGACCTGATTGGTTGTCGCCCATTCCGGGCACCTCTCGCAGAGATGACGGCGTCATTCTTTCCGACACCTCTGCCGCTGCCGCGGCGGGCGGCCAAGGTGCCAGTTCCGAAAGGACGCCTGACCTGCCCATGTGGTTCGAAGCCCCGGTCCGCCTTGGCACGCGCTTCCTGCGCATCGCCGCGGCCGGACTGCCATATGCATCAGCCACTTACACGCCGAAGTGTACCACACCCGACCCGACGATCTGTTGCAAAGACTGTGGCCGCAACCATCCACCCGTCATGGAAGAATACTATTTCTGGTTAGACGTTTCAGAAGAGTTCCTTCCCGTCGAGCAAGTCGCAGAATGGGTCTCTGCCACAGATGGTGACGGCGACGATGTCGATCGGGACAGCCTGCCGGTCGATGGCACCGGAGCACCGATTGTCGATACCGTCTGGCACGATCCGCAAGCCCTGCCCTCCGCCCTTGCCTGGGCGCCGCGCCAGATCGCGCGCCTCAACTGGTGCCGCGTCCACAACGGCGAATTCCAAACGCCTCGGCGATCAAGCGAAGGGGTCCTGTTGCAACAGGACCTTCCGGCGGGACAACCCGATCTGACCTTCCGGGGACGCATCGCCGACTCGCTCTTTTTTGACGTGGTCGGCGGGGTCGAGCGTGTAGGAGTTCCCGGGCCACCCTCGCCGGGGTTCCGGTACGATCTCGCTCCGGACGAGGCGATCCCCCTCCCCGAACTGACCCAGACCGACGTGCCCCCGATCCCGGGCGGCCTGCCCGCCTTCCCGTGGTTCGCCTTTACCTGCCCCGGGGATCCGATCCTGCCCAACCGCACCTTCGCAACGGTTCTGGCGGTAGCCCAGCACCTGTCCACGCACTGCCGCTACGAGGAAGCGCTGAAGTGGCTCGAGCAAGAGTTCCCGCCACTCCAAGGAGACAATACCTGGGCCGAATGCGACCGGCCAGATCCGATCGATCCCGATCCGACGATCCCGGATGATACTCCCGACGACACCCCGAATACGCCTGTTCCAGTGCCGGCGGTGTTGCCGCCACGTCGCTCCAGCCATCCGGGCGAATGTTGCTGTGCAAGCGATCCCGTATCGGACCAGCGTGCCGAACGGCGGCTTATCATGATGACCTACGGAGAAATCCTGCTCGATTGGGCCCAGGCGCTCATCCGCAAAGACGCGCCCGAGGCGTATCAAAGGGCTCGGACGCTGACCGATACCGCGCGCCGCATCCTTGGCGACTTGCCCAAGACCGTGGTGACGGAGCCGGACGACATTCCGGCCGCTCCGATCCGGGATGTGACGCTTGCCTGTGCGCCACTCAATCCTCGGTTGATGTGTCTGTACAATCGGGCCGCGGATATCGAAGGTCAAATCCACGCGTGCCTGGATTCACGTCGCCACAAGTCCGGCCGGCCGAACGACGAACAGCCCTTCTTCGGCGATGACCCGCGCCGGGAATGCTGGCAGGTTTCGGGCGATGCCTGTCTTGACGCCGCTTTCTGGTGCCGCCGACGCAGCCCGCACCGCTTCAGCGTTCTTGTCGAAAGGGCCCGCCGCGCCGCGTCCGAATGCGCCACCATGGGTCGCCAGCTCTTGCAGGCCTATCAGCAGGGTGACGCGGAATACCTGTCGTCCCTGAACACCAAGCACCAGCGCCAGGTTGCCGATCTCACTCTCGACATTCGCAAGAACCAGTATCGCGACGCGGATTGGAACCGGCAGGCGTTGGTTCTGGCCAAGGAACACGCGATTACCAACCTGGCATTCTACCAGGGCCTCCTGGCCGCCGGATTGCTTTCGGGCGAAGCGCAATACGAACCCTTGATCGGCACCTCCACAGGTCTTCGTTCAGCCGGGAACGTCGTCGAGGCAATCGGTCAGGCAATGAACCTCATCCCCGATCCGAATGTCGGACTGATGAGTTTCGTGACGCTGCCGCCGGGAAAGAAACTGGCGATGATCTTCTCTTCCGCAGGAACGGTGGTGAACGTGGCCGCCGACATCGTCAATACCGTCGCATCGCTGGGTCTGACCAAGGACGGATGGGAGCGGCGCGCCGACCAATGGGAACACAACAGGGCTCTCAGCGAAATCGACGTCGCACGGATCGAACGGGAAATCCTGGCCGCCGAGCGCCGTCGCGACGCGGCGCTACGCGAGCTGAACAATCATCGCCAGAACATGGCAAACACGGCCGAAGTCGAGGATTACCTGCGCGACAAGTTCACGAGCCACGAGCTGTTCCTGTGGCTTCAGAAGGAAACCGCGGCACTTTATGCCCAGTGCCACGACCTCGCGCTTCAATGCGCATGGGACGCGGAACGCGCCTTCAATTTCGAGCGTGAACTGTCTGCCGACCGCTTCATCGCGATGGACATGCCGGACACCCTGCATGAACGACTACTGGACGGCGAGCGCCTGTCGCTTGCCTTGGCGCGCATGCAGAAAGCCTATGAGGATCGCGACCGGCGCCCCTACGAGTTGATGAAGCACATTTCCCTTCGGGAGCATTTTCCATCCGCCTTCCTGCAACTGATCTCCACCGGTCGCTGTGTGATCGAGCTTCCCGAATGGCTTTTCGATTGCGACAATCCCGGGCATTTCCTGCGCCGCATCCGCAGCCTTTCAGTTACCCTCCCCTGCATCGTTGGGCCGTATCAGGGCGTCAATTGCAAGGTAACGCTACTGGCGTCGAGTATCCGGGTCAGCCCCGAAGTCTTTGCCCCCGACCACCGCTGCTGCGACGACACGGGCTGCAACTCCGGCTACGAAGCCCTGCCCGACGACCCGCGCATCGTCCACCTTTACGGCGCCGCCGAGGCCATAGCCACGTCGTCCGGACAAAGCGACGCCGGGCTTTTTACCCTGGATCTCAACGATCTGCGTTACCTGCCGTTCGAGTACCAGGGCGCGGCCTGCAAGCTATGCATCGAACTCCCAGCGGAAACGAACCGGTTCGACATTGACACCCTGAGCGATCTTGTTCTCCACATGCAGTACACCGCACATGAAGGCGGTGACCGGCTGCGGGCTGCGGCGGCGGCATGCGCAGAACGTCATCTGCCGGGATCGGGCACGCGTTTCATAGACGCCAAGCGTGAGCTGCCGGGCCTGTGGCGCACCATGCCGGCACCGATGCGCCACGGGATTCCGGCCAGCCGCGACGGCGAATATCTTGGCCTGCGTCTCGATCGCGGCATGTTCCCGTTCCTGACCGGCAATCGCCGCCCCCTCGTCAATCGCATCCAGGTCCTGTTCGAAGCGCCGGGCGCCAACCCAAGCCGGCATCACGACGTGATTTTCTTTGCCGGCGAAGCTGTCGAGACGATCAAGCCGGACACCTGCCGCGAAGGCGTTTTCACGATCGATTGCGCGGCCGACGCAGCATGGCCCGGCTTCTTCCATGGCGTGCTCGACATTGATGCGGTTGAGATCGCAGGCCGTGACGGCACGTCGCTGGCTGTGCTTTCCTTCCATCCGGAAATCCGCCGATTGTGCAACGTATGGCTCCTGTTTTCCTATAGTGCGACCGAGGCGAAGGCGTCCTGCGACTGGACAACAGCTGTGCCGGAAAACGGGTGTCGGGTTTGACCAAGCGGCGCGGTTGGCCCTGGAGGTAGCCCGGCTCTGGAAACCGGCCTGCCGCCAGACACCCCGAAATCACGCCGCCCATGCACGAAGGGTCGAAACGTCAGCGTCAGTACCATTGCGGCCGTCGTCGAAGTTCGCAGGCGCGCTTTCGGCGCGTGATCCCGTCAACCCATCAAGTGCAGGCGGCTGCCACTGGAAAATCGACTATTAGGCGCTCGGCTCGGCAGATTTGAGAGCAACTGTCGCCTCCAGCATCACCGGCGCGTTTCGCGGCAGGCGGCTCACGCCGAGCACGGTCCTCGGGTGCCGCCCCGCGGGGCCCAGCGATGCAATGATCCTCTCGGATGCGGCATCGGCCACGGTGGAGATGTCGAAACCGTCATCCCCGACAGCAACATAGACCTGCAAGCGTAGGACGCGGTCGACCTCCTCGTCGGGAAGACGCTCCTGCGCCAGCCAGGCAAGAACCTGTCCTGCCGCAAGACGCGCACTCTCGCAGGCGGTCTCCATGTCGATCGCTTCTCCACACCGGCCTGACGCATGGATTGTCCGAGGGTCGGTCTTGGGGATCTGACTGGCCAGCAGGATGACGCGACCGTGCCGCGCCGCCATGACATATTGGTACTCGGTCCCGATTGGGTCCGGCAGGACGAGGTCTTGACTCATTGGGCAACGCTTTCTTTCATATGCAGGCTGCGACGCTGGAGGCCATAGACACCGGCCAGCAGAACAAGCCCCGTGAGCGAGGTCCATCCGCCCGGGTGCACCATCAGGATCGCCGTGCCGACCAGCCCCGCCCGTCCCACCAGTGACAGCCGCGCGCCGAACAGCCAGCCGATCACGACCGCCGACAGGGCGCCGACCGCCAGAACCGAGCGGCCCAGGGTGTAGAGCAGGTCCAACGACCCCTCAGGCGTCAGGAGGACGGTGTTCGAGACAAACATGAACGGCACGATGTAGATCGGCAGGCCGATCAGGAAGGCGGTCCAGCCCACCCGGCTGGCCTTTTCGCCGGCAATCGGCGCCGCCGCATAGGCGGCCACGGCCAGCGGTGGCGTGATCTGGCCAAGAACGGCGTAATAGAAGACGAACATATGCGCGGCCAGAGGATCGGCCCCCAGTTTCGTCAGGGCGGGCGCGACCAGCGTGGCCTGCACGATGTAGGCCGCGGTCGTCGGCATCCCCATGCCAAAGATGAAGGCCGCGATCATCGCCAGGACCAGCGCCACATCCAGCGACCCGCCGGCAAAGCCGGTGACCACCGAGCTGAACTTGAACCCAAGTCCCGAGATCTGGACGATCCCGACAATGATCCCCGCCGAGGCGCAGGCGACGGCGACCACGGCCGCACCTTCGACACCCAGTCGCACACCGGCGACCAACTGCCGCCAGCCGATAAAGGTTGAGGGCCGCAAATAGGGAACGGCGATCGCTGCCAAGACCCCGAAAAAGGCGCTGTACCCCGGCGAGTACCCCTGCAGCATCAGGGTGACCAGCAGGACGACCGGGATCAGGAAGGTCCAGCCAGAGGCCAGCACGCGACGGGTCGACCCTGCCTCTGCCTTGGCCAGCGGCTGCAGGTCCAGCTTGAGAGACGCCAGGTGCACGGCCAGCAACAAGGCGACGTAGAACAGCACGGCAGGCAAGAGAGCGGCGGCAACCACTTCGAGATAGGGAATGCCCAGGATCGCAGCCATGAGGAAAGCAGCGGCCCCCATGATCGGCGGCGTTATCTGACCCCCAGTCGAGGCGATGGCCTCGACCGCGCCTGCGAAGCGACGTGGATACCCCAGCTTGAGCATCATGGGGATCGTCATAGACCCCGTCGTGGCGACGTTGGCCACGGAACTGCCGGACATCATGCCCATGAGGCCACTGGCCACCACGGCGATCTTGGCCGGGCCGCCCCGGGTCTGTCCGGTCATGGCCCGGGTGATGGTGATGAAAAAGTCACCGCCCCCCGCGACTTGAAGAACGGCACCGAACATCACGAAAAGAAAGATGTATTCCGCCGACACGCCAAGGGCCGTGCCGAAGATGCCCTCGAAGCTGAAGTACATCTGGTCGACGAATTCGCTCAGCCCGACGCCGCCATGCGCCAGCGGACGCAGCCAGCTCACGAACCTCAACTCTGGCCCGACAAAGGCGTAAGCAATGAAGATCAGGCAGAGCCAGACAATGGCCATGCCAAGGGCGCGACGCGTCGCTTCGAGGACAACGACCAAGGCGCCCAATGCGACGAACAACTCTACTGGCGTGGCCTCTTGTGTCCAAGGTGGCCGGACCACGATCGACGGTTCGAACAGGACCGCGTAGCCAAGCGAAACCACTGCCAACACACCGAGGATCACATCGACAATGACCCCTGCCCTGTGTCGGGCAGCGGGCATCAGCAGCAGTATCACGATGACCGCCATCAAGGCATGGGCGGCCCGCAATACCAGGTTCGGCGCCAGCCAGAACGGCGAGGCCGCGGCAAGGTGAAATGCAATCATGATCAGGGCCAGGGCGGTGACTGCACCGTTCCTGTAGCCTTTCCCCTGAATCTGCTCTGCCGCGACCTCCGTCATGTGTCAGGCTCCCAGCGACGATTCAGAGTAAGGGATACCCATCTCTTCGAAATAGGCCTTGGCGCCGGGATGCAGCGGGATGATCATGCCGCGGCCCACCGTCTCCTCGGAGATATTGCCAAGCAGCGAATGCACTGCCTTGAAGTCGTCGAGGTTTTCCCAAAGCTGCTTGACGATGGCATAGGCCGTGTCGTCCGGCATGTCCGCAGACGCGAAGAGGATGGTGTTGGTCCCCACCGTATCGGCCGGAACATCCTGCCCTTCGAACAGTCCTGCGGGCAAGGTTACGCGCTCGAACCCGGCGCCGCTGTCCGCCATGAACTTGTCCAGAACCGCCGAGTCGAAGGACAGCGCACGCATCTTGCGCACGGTTTCGTTCTGCATGACCGTCGGATGCGGCCAGAGCGAAAGCCACATCACCGCGTCCAGCTGGCCATTGCGCAGCGCCTCGTGCGACTCGCTCCAGCTGAGCGGGTGCAGCTTGCCACCATCTGCCTCGATATCGTCCGTGGTCATGCCGGCGGCAGCCAGCAGGTTTTCGAAGGCCAGCCACGAGGTCTGTCCCGGCTGGCCGGCGCTGACCTGCTTGCCACGCAGATCGTCGAGCGAGCGGATGTCGCTGTCGGCATCCACCCAGATCTGGATGGCACTCTGCATGATGTTCATCAGCCCGCGTGCGTTTTGCACCGGACGGTCCGGAGTGGCCGGATCGCGGCCTTCCCAGGCGTCCAGGGCATTGTTTGCCGAGGTGATGCCAAGATCCGCCTTGCCATCCCGCACCCGCAGGAGGTTCGGGCCAGAGCCGCCGGGCTGCACATCGATGATCGACGAGGGGAAGACCCGGGACAGGATGTCGGCCACACCTGTGCCGACGATGCCAAACACACCGCCCGAAGGACCGCCCCCGATGGTCAGGAAGTCCGGCGCCTGGGCAACAGACAGTCGCGGCATCGCGGCAACAGGCAGCGCGGCGGCAGCCGTGGCAAGCAATCTGCGGCGGGTGAGTGTGTCGGTCATTTTGGTCTCCATCATCACAAGCACGGCATCGTCCGTGCGGCCGTAGGTATTGGCCACAGGAGACGCGGAGGCGCAGTTTCAATCAATTAAAAACTTATGTCTCAAACTTCAGATTCATTGAAGTCAGTTCGGAATGATCCTCTCTTCGCGCTTCGCGCGGTCGATACCTTCGATCACCGCCTTTTCAAAGGCGCTGGCGACCGGGACCATTTCAGACTGGGCACGGGTCATGATTTCGACGTGTCGGCGTGCTGTCGGATCGGCCAAGGGGACAAAGACCAAACCGGGACCCAGCCCTTCGATCGCGAGACGTGGCAGAACCGTCACGCCGACACCTGCCCGGACCATGCCCAGAACAGAAGCCGTATTGCGGATTCGCAGGTTTGCCGCCTCGTCTATGGCCCGGAAGGCGGCATTTTCGATCACGTCCCCGGAAGCGTTCGAGATGACGGGGACCCTGGCCAGATCCTCCCAGGACAATGGCGCCGTGGAGGCGGCCAGAGGATGATCGACCGCGCAGATCACGCCGAACGGTTCCGAAAACAGGACGACGCGTCTCAGCGCACCGGTCGGGCCCCGGCCGGATCCGATGCCGATGTCGATGCGGCCAAGTTCGACCTCTCGCTGAACGGTGCCGGAATCCATGTCGCGCACCTGGATCACCACGTCCGGCCGATCGTGCACGAAACTTTGCACCACGTCCGGCAGGATCGCCGTCGTCACCGAAGGAACCGCTCCAACCCTGACAATTCCACTGCGGGCCTGCGTCATCTGCACGATGGACTCGATGCATCGGTCGAATTGCGCTGTCCCGGCGCGCGCCTCTGTCAGGACCAATTGTCCCAGCGTCGTGAGGCGGTTCTTGCGGTCGCTTTCGAACAGCGGCGCTCCCAGATGATCCGTCAGTTGCTTGAGCGACATGGACACCGCCGAGGGCGTGCGCCCCAACCGGTTCGCCGCGTCATTCAGGTTGCCATGCTCCGCGACGGCGACAAAACAGCGGAGCATTTCGATCTTGATGGCCATAGTGATTCAACGATTCTTAAGTTGGGTTCAAATATTTGAGTGTGACTGAAGTCACCCTGGCGCGCCATAGTTGCATGACCTTTGCAGACTAGAGAGTTCCATGCCCCAGACTTACCGGATCGACTGCCTCCAATACGCCAATTGGTCTCCGAAAATCTTCGACCAGATGCGAAAAGGCGGTCTGGACGCAGTGCATGTCACCATTGCCTACCACGAGGATTTCCGCGCCACGGCCGCGAATGTCGCGGACTGGAACCTGCGTTTTCAGCGGCACAAGGACATGATTTTCAAGGGACGGACCGGGGATGATGTACGACGGGCCCGGGAAACCGGACGCACCGCGATCTTCCTTGGCCTTCAGACCCCTGCCCCCATCGAGGCCGACATCGGACTTGTCGAGGTCCTCCATGACCTGGGCGTGCGGTTCATGCAGCTCAGCTACAACAACCAGTCACTGCTTGCGACGGGTTGCTACGAAGCCGACGACCCCGGCATCACGCGGATGGGGCGGCAGGTCATCAAGGAAATGAACAGGACCGGGCTGGTGGTGGACATGTCGCATTCCGCCGACCGCTCGACACTGGAGGCAATCGAGATCTCGGACCGGCCCATTGCGATCACCCATGCCAACCCCTCGGCCTGGCACCCCGCCAAGCGCAATAAGTCCGACGATGTGCTGCGCGCGTTGGCGCAAAGCGGCGGCATGCTGGGCTTTTCGCTCTATCCCCATCACCTGAAGGACGGCAGCGACTGCAAGCTGGACGACTTCTGCGAAATGGTGGCGCGCACAGCAGACCTGATGGGCCCTGACCGCATCGGAATCGGCAGTGACCTCTGCCAGGATCAACCGGACAGCGTGGTGGAATGGATGCGCGTGGGTCGCTGGACCCGCGAAATGGACTATGGCGAAGGATCGGCCTCTGCCGCCGGCTTCCCGCCGCAACCGGACTGGTTCCGGGACAACCGGGACTTTTCCAACCTTGAATCGGGCCTGCGCCGCGTCGGTTTCTCGGAAGAAGACGTATCCGGTATCATAGGCGGAAACTGGCTCCGTTTCTACGACGAGAGTTTCGGACCTGTCACATGAACCACGCATGTCGGTTCATCGGTCCCGAGGATTGGACGGACATGGCATGGCGCAACGGAGGCGGCACCACCTCCGAGATTTGCGCGGAGATGCGCGATGGCACTCTGCTCTGGCGACTGAGTACAGCCATCGTCGATCGGGATGGACCTTATTCGGTCTTTCCCGGTCTGACACGCATCAGCACAGTAATCGAAGGCCAGGGCACGAGGATCGCGAAAGCTGGCACGGATGATTGGCACGAGATTGCCCCCCTCGTCCCGACCCGCATCGACGGAAACCGGCCAATCGACGGGCGCCTGGTGAACGGCCCGGTCCGTTACCTGAACCTGTTCTTTGACCCTGCGCGTCTTGGGGGACAGGTCTCGGTCATTCGGCTGAATGGCAGCGTGAGGTCAGAGAATGCGCCCAGTGCGATTTTCTGTGTCGCAGGAAGATGTGCAATCGCCACATCACCAAGGTTCTCGATCAATGCCAAGACCCTGGCCAGGGACATTGCGGCGAAAACGCTCCTCACCGGAGACGCAACCCTGCTGTCTGTGGTTCTGTACCCCACCTGAACTTTGACCACAGGGCCAATCAAGTGTTCGCAGCCCGAATGGGGCCGGAACACAAGGTCGGAAGGGATCCCCGCCCCCTCCGACCTTCATTGTCATGGCCATGTACCCGCGGCCTTGTCTGCCAGTGTGCTCGCCAGGACGCGCAGTCCGCCTCCAAACAGCATGTCCAGCGAAAAGGCGATTGGCAGGGCAATCAGGATGCTCGATCCCCAGACTTGCAGCCATTTCCAGGAGAGGCCGAACTCCAGCCAGCTGAAGACCCCCGATAGCGCCGCGGACATGAACAACGACATGACCAGCGATCCGACGATCCGTTGAAGGCGCTCAGGATTTCGCATGTCAGGCAACCTCCAGCACAGCGAGGGCCTTTGCCGCGGCGGTCAGCTCGTTCAAAGCGTTCCGCTCAGTGACGCGCCCTGTCGCGGTATCAAACAACTCATGGAAACTGGGCACGGAAACGGCCGCCTTCAGGTCCACACCAAAGAACCGGGCAGAGCCCTTGGCCGAGGCCAGCACGCTGGCCGCGCCACCGGGCCCCGGAGAGGTCGAAAGGAAGACGGTGGGCTTGTCCTGAAATACTTTCTGATCGATCCGACTGGCCCAGTCGAAGAGGTTCTTGTAGGCGGCGGAATAGGATCCATTGTGTTCGGCAAAGGAAACAATCACGCCGTCAGCGGACCCGATCTTGTCGAAGAACGCCTTGGCGGCCGGGGGATGGCCGATCTCTTTCTCCAGATCTGCGCTGAAGATCGGCAGCTCGTACTCTCTCAGATCCAGGACTTCGACCTCGGCCCCCGGGACAAGTGTTGCGGTGAAATGCGCCAGCGCCTTGTTGATGGACTCTTTGGAGTTGCTGGCACCGAATGCGATGATTTTCATGGGTGGTCTCCCGTCTGTATTCAAAGGTTCCAATGTTTGGCTCGGTCGAGGCGGCATCCGCCCTGCGTTTCCAGCACAGGGCAAACACCGCCTCCCCGGACTTGCCGGTATTGGTCAGGGACCTTGGCAAGGGTCAGCCCGACGACATTGTGCTTGAGCTCGGCGACCGAATAGTCGCGGACGCCAGTCATCAGTCCTACCAGGTGGTCAACAAGAACGAGCGCGGTGTTGTGCTGCGTCATCGGTTCGGGGTTGGAATAGGTCATTGGAATTTCCTTTTCTTAGGGGTGGTGGATGGGAGTTCTGTTCCGCAGGACGCTGCGGTTCAGTCGATGGAGCCAAGCTTTCCGGCCGCGTGGGCGGCGATCACCGCGTCCAGCTGCTCGGCATCGCGCATCGCGAAAGGCCCCTTTTGAACGAAGGGTTCGCGCAAGGGTGTCCCTCCAAGCAACACGGCCTGGCCGCCTTTGTCGCTCAGCAGGAGGATCTCCTCGGCACCATGGCTGGCCAGCGCCGTATCGCCGCTCAACCGATGACGGGTGCCGTCAAGCTCGACCTCGACCTCGCCGCGGATGAGATGCAGCCAAGTGGCCTCTCCGGGATCGGCGCGATGGGTGAAATTACCGCCCGCCGGCAAGACGATATCGAGGATGGTCAGGGGCAAGGCGGGCGGGATGGCCCCAGTGACGCCGTTGCTCTGGCCGGTCATCACCCGCACCCGGTGGTCCGGTCCTTCGATCAGCGGCATCTGGGTCGCGGGCACATGGCGCGCGTCAGGCGCCTGCAGCTTTTGCGCGGCCGGCAGGTTGACGAAGATCTGCAACGCATGTGTCCGCGATCCCGGCGTCGGCGCCTCGTCATGCACCGCACCTCTGGCCGCCTTCAGCCAGTAGAGATCGCCCGGCGCCAGGTCGATGTCGTTGCCCAGCGAGTCCCGGTTGCGAAAGCTGCCGGTGCTGTCCTCGAACAGCACGCTGACCGCGGACAGCCCGGCATGGGCATGCGCCGCAAATGTTGGCTGGGTCATGGTGAAATGATCGACCATGATCATCGGATCCATCAGCCCGTCGAGCTGGCGGTGAATGAAGCTGAGTGCCTCGAACCCCGTGCCCCGGGTCATCTTCTCCCCATGCTGAACCGCGGTGATCGCGGTGCCGGGGTCCTTGTCGTGAACTTTGTGTTGCAAGGTCATGTTTGCCTCCTTTGCTGAACATGAACCTACAAACGGGACACGAACCCGAAAATCCGTTGATTTCGGAACCCTTCGTTCTGTATTTGGAACGAGAATAACTGCGGAGAAGGTCGGGCAATGGATCTCAACCAAGCCTACTACCTTGTGCATGTCGTCGAGAAACAGGGCTTCTCAGCCGCGGCACGGACGCTCGGCATTCCCAAGTCACGGATCAGCCGACAGGTTAAGACCCTCGAAGAGGCTCTTGGCACGCGCCTGTTGAACCGGGATTCACGGCACATGTCCCTCACGGAAGCGGGAGAGGCTTATTACCGGCATGCCAGGATGGCGCTGGACTGCATGGCAGCCGCCGAAGCGGCGGTGCGCAAGGGCAAGGACGCCCTCGAAGGCACCGTCACCCTGTCCTGTTCGGTCGGTGTCGCGCAGTTCGCGCTCAGTCACATCCTGCCGCGTTTCCTGGCCGAGAATCCGCGCGTCGTTCTGCGGCTCCAGGCCTCGAACGACTATGCCGACATGATCGGCGATGGCATCGACCTCGCCATTCGCGGCCATGTCACGCTGCTGCCGGACTCCGGCCTGATCCAGCGACGTATCACGGATGTCCCCTGGCACCTGTTCGGCGCCCCGGATCTTGCTCACGAGATCGGAACCGGAGCAGCGCCGACAGACTTGCAGGGTCAGCCGGGTCTTGCGCTGGGGTGGCGCCCCGGTGGCAACTCATGGTCGCTGCAAGGACCGGGCGGCAGCACCGCCTCGATTCCATACGCCGCGCGGATGCGCAGCGATGACATGGTCTCGTTGAAGCAGGCGGCCGCGGCGGGGCTCGGCGTGGTGGCCCTGCCGGCCTATGTCTGCGCCGAGGATGTTTCGGCAGGACGGTTGAGCCGCCTTCTTCCGGACTGGACCGCCGGGTTGCCGGAGATCAGCCTGCTGATGCACGAACGGCGGGGCAACCCGCCACAGGTGGACGCACTCGCCGCCTTTCTTCGCCGCGAATTGCCCAACGCAATGAGCGGTACCGGAAGCTGAAAAAGGTGACTGCGACAAGAGCGTCACGAGACCGGGTGCAGACGTCCCCGCGGATGTGGCAAGATGCCGGGAATCCTCACCCGCGTCATGTCTACAGGCAGCGCGGGCAGAGAGCTTGCACCCGTATGGAGAAGGCACATGGCCGATAAATCCCCCTCATCGACAAAGGTGACCTCCAGCCATTGGGGCGCGTTCGAGGTGGACGTGGAGGGCGACCGGATCGTCGCGACCAGAGGGTTTGCCAAGGATCCGCACCCCTCGCGCATCCCCGACATTCTCCCGTCGGCTGTCCATCACAAGACCCGCGTCGCGCGCCCCTCGATCCGGCGTGGATGGTTGGCGGCGCGGGAACGTGGCGGACGGGGCGAACAGGAGTTTGTCGAACTGCCCTGGGACGAAGCGCTGGACATCGCGGCAGCAGAGATCGACCGCGTGCGCCACCACCACGGCAACGAGGCAATTTTCGGTGGCTCCTACGGGTGGGGATCGGCCGGTCGCTTTCACCATGCCCAAAGCCAGGTGCACAGGTTCCTGAATTGCATCGGAGGGTATGTCGCCTCCTTTGGCAGTTACTCGACCGGATGTGCACAATCCATCATGCCGCATGTGCTGGGCGTGAACTTCCTTCAGTTGCTTTACGAGCACCAGGACGGATGGCAGACGATCCACGACAACACCGAGACCCTGGTGATGTTCGGCGGCATCAACCCGAAGAATTCTCAGGTCAGCATGGGCGGCATCACCGAGCACGAGACTGCCGGCTGGTTCGATCGTATTGCGGCCAAGGGCACGCGATGCATCAACATTGGCCCGCAACGCACGGACGCGCCGGATGGCTGTGAATGGATGCCCGTCCGGCCCGGGTCGGATACCGCACTGATGCTGGCGCTGGCCTATGTGCTCGAAGCAGACGGCCTGGTCGATCGCGGCTTCCTGGCAAGCCACACGGTTGGCTACAACAGGTTCCGGCCCTACCTGTTGGGCGAAACTGACAGCGTGCCCAAGACGCCTGACTGGGCGTCGCCCCTGTGTGGCGTGGGCGCCGACACGATCCGCGCGCTCGCGCGCCGCATGGCCTCGACCCGGACGCTGATCACCGTGGCCTGGTCGCTGCAGCGCGCCGAACATGGCGAGCAGCCCTACTGGATGTCGGTTGTCCTTGCGGCGATGCTTGGCCAGATCGGCCTGCCGGGCGGTGGCGTCGGCTATGGCTACGGAGCAATCGGCGGCGTGGGCAAATCGCTCGTTGGGCTGCGCGGCATGACCTTCCCGCAACTGTCGAACCCGGTCGAGGAAACGATCCCGGTGGCGCGTATCGGCGACATGCTCCGCAATCCCGGGCGCCCCTACGAGTTCGACGGCCAACGCAGGACATACCCCGATGTCCGGCTGATCTACTGGGCCGGGGGCAATCCCTACCATCATCACCAGGATCTCAACGCCTTGCACGAGGCATGGCAGCGGCCCGAGACGATCATCGTCAACGATCCGTGGTGGACGGCGACCGCCAAGCGCGCCGACATCGTCTTTCCCGCCACGACCCCCTACGAACGCGAGGATATCGGTCGCACCAACTTGGACGACTACCTGTTTCATATGCCCCGGCTGATCCCGCCCGTGGGTCAGGCCCGCGACGACTACGACATCTTCAGCGGCCTCGCGGAACGCTGTGGCGTGGGTGACCAGTTCACCGAAGGTCGCAGTGCCGAAGAATGGATCGAAAAGCTCTACGCGGGATACCGGGAAGCGGCGGCGCATGTCGGTATCGACGTGCCCGAGCTGGATACCCTGCGAGAGCGCAACTGGATAAAGCTGCCAATCAAAGCCGAAGGACCGAACCGCACGTTCTTTGCGCCTTTCCGCGAGGACCCCGAGGCGTTCCGTCTGGGCACTCCGTCCGGGCGGATCGAGATATTCTCGGACGCCATAGACAGCTTCGGCTACGACGATTGCCCCGGACATCCGGTCTGGTTGCCGCCGTCGGAATGGCTGGGCAGCGCCACCGCGGCGACGCCCCTGCACCTGGTTTCTCCCCAGCCGGGCGACAAGCTTCACAGCCAGCTTGAGTCCGCGCTTGCCGATGTCGAAGAAGCACGGCCCGAGACCCTCGTCATCCATCCCGACGACGCAGCGACTCGCGAAATCAGCACCGGCGACCTGCTGCGGGTCTACAACGCGCGGGGCGCCTGCCGCGCCCGGGCGTCGGTATCGCGCGACATCAATCCGGGCGTCGTGGCCCTGCCGACAGGGGCATGGTTCGGCGACCCGGGCGGCAACATCGACCCCGATGGCAACCCCAATGTCCTGACCTTGGACAAGGGCACCTCTCGGCTTGGCCAGGGATGCAGCGCCCATACCGCCCTGGTGCAGGTTGCGCGGCTTTGAACAGGCCAAAGTTGAACTGAGAACAAGCCCCGGCGCGGTCAACACCGCCGGGATAATTACTTTGGAACAGAGAAGAGAGAGGGGCCGGCATGACCCGTCCTCTCCCTCCCCGGCCTAGGATCGCGCGCGGCGGCCCGCCCCAATGCCAGTTGCGCTGGCCACTTCGTCCGGCGCGGTTTCCAGCGACAAGGCGATCTGACGGTCGGTTGCCTTGGCGATCAGCCCAGGGTCGTGACTGACCAGCAGCACCGCAATCCCCTTGGTCCTTGCAAGATCGGTCAAGAGGCGCATGACCTGCTGTTGCGTCAGAGGATCGAGGCGAGAGGTCGGCTCGTCTGCGAAGAGCAACACCGGATCCAGCAACAGCGCGCGAACGATGGACAGGCGTTGCAGCTCACCGCCCGAGACCGCATCGGGGCGGCGATCCAGCAGGGCCGGTTCAAGCCGCAGCTGTTCCAGCAAGGGGGTCAGCCGGTCGCCAGGGATCCGGTGCAAGGAAATGAGATCTTTCAGCGCCCTGCCAAGCGAGAGCTTGGGCGCAAAGGCCGCCGGAGGATCCTGCCACAGCTTCTGAAACCTCTCGCGCGCCAGGCCGGCTCCGCGCAGGACAGTGCCCGCCGCAGGCGCCGTGATGCCAAGCAACGTGTCCCCAAGCGACGATTTCCCGACGCCGGACGGGCCACAGAGACCGACGACTTCGCCGGCACGCAGCGACAGGTCCAGCCCGTCGATCAATCGGCGTCCGCCGCGCGCCACCGACAGCCCCCGTGCCGTCAGAACCGGCGCACCGGCCTGTGCCGCGGGTTTGTCCGGCCAGTTGCGCGGCTGGGCCGCGACAAGTTCGGCGGTGTAGGACTCCGAGGGGCACCGCAGCACCTGTGCGGCCGGGCCGCGTTCCACGAGGCGCCCGTTGCGCAACACCAGGATCTCGCCGCCAAGCGCCTCGGCCAGGTCAAGGTCATGGGTGATCGTCAGCAGCGCCCCGCCATCCCGCGTCACGCTTTTCAACCGCCGGGCAACCTCGTCCCGGCGGGCGATGTCGAGACCCTTGGTCGGTTCATCGGCCACGACGATCCTTGCGCCACCGGCCCGCGCGGCGGCAATGGCCAGGCGCTGCGCCATGCCGCCCGACAGTTCAAAGGGGTAGCAGTCTGCCGCCTCGCCGAGATCCAGCGCCGCCAGATCCGCCTGCGCCGCAGCCTCCGGGTTCTCCTGTCCGGTGACAAGGGCATGGACCTCTGCCACCTGCTGCCGCGCCCGCATCAGGGGATCGAGCGCGCGCCAGGGTTCCTGTGGCAGGACGGAAATCACCTTGCCCCAGAGACCGGCCAGCGCCTGCGGATCGTCGAGGGCCACGTCCTGCCCGGCAATGCGCAGCCCTCCCGAGGCGCTCAAGTCTTTGGGCAAGGTGCCCAGGATTGCCTGCGCAAACAGGCTTTTGCCCGATCCTGTTTCCCCGATCAGGGTCACGCATTGCCCCGGTTCGATCGCCAGCGAGATCGGCGCAACCATTGTCCCCTGCCCCGAGGTGACGGTCAGGGCCTCTGCATGCAGCACTGTCATGCTTTTGCTCCTCCGGCTATCAGGGTCAGGGCCAGCAAGGTGGCCAGGGTCGCAATCACAGGCTGCAGCAACGCCCAGGGCGCCTCGCGCCAGTAGGGCAGCAGTTCGACCATCATCAACCCCAGTTCAGGGGTCGGCGCACGGACGCCGACAGAGACGAAGCCAAGCGCGGCAATGCCCATGACGACGGCGGCAAAGGTCAGCGCAAAGGTCGCGCGCAGGACCGGGGCCAGTTCGGGCCAGAGGTGCGTGCGGAAAATGTAGAGGGGACCAAAGCCCAACAATTGCGCCGCCTCGACCGCCGGCGAGGCGATCTGCGACCGGATCGTGGCACGGGTCAGGCGAAAGATCTCGACCCATAGCGTTGCCGACAGACCTGCCCAGAACGCCAGCGGCTGGTTCGGCAGGATCAGCCCCGCGATCAGCACAATCAGAAGCGCCGGCAAGGCCACCACGGAATCCGCGAAGAGCACCAGCGCCCTGTCGATCCAGCCTCCGCGCCAGCTTGCCAGAGCGCCAAGGGCAACACCGATCAGCGCCGTCGTGACCAACGTCACCAGGGCAATCGACAAGGACAGCCGCAGCGCCGCAGCCATCCGCGCCGACATGGACCGCCCCAGGTGGTCGTAGCCCAGCCATCCGTCCGCCGAAGGTGGCTGTAGCGATTTCATCAGGCTCTGGCTGACCGGATCCGCACCGCTGATCAGGGGCAGACCAAAGGCAAAGCTCAGAACGGCAGCAAAAATGACCGTCCCCGCAAGGCGCCCCGTCATCGCGTCGCCTCCCTTGGGTCCAGCAGCCGTGCGGCGACATCGGCCAATGCATTGACCAGGACAAATGCCAGCCCCATGACCAACGCAGTGCCCTGCACCATCGGCACGTCGCGGTGAAACACCGCGTGCACAAGCGCGTGTCCGATCCCCGGCCAGCCAAAGATCGTCTCGACCACGACAACGCCTTCCATCAGGGCGACGAATTGCGCGGCGATCAGCGTCAGCACCGGAACCGCGACATGGCGCAGGCCGTGGCGTCGGACCACCTGGGCCTCGGTCAGGCCTTTCCAGCGGGCAAACCGCCACCAGTCAGAGCCGCGCGCCTGAACCACCGCCTCGCGGGTGATCCGCGTGGTATTGGCCGCCAGTCCCAGCGCAAGCGTCAGTCCGGGCAGGATCATGTGGCGCAACTCTCCGTGTCCGGCGGCGGGCAAGAGACCCATGCCGATGGAAACCGCGACGATCAGCACCAGACCCAGCAGGAATTGCGGCGTCGCCTTGAAGACCGAGGCCATCAATACCGTGGCCCGGTCCAGGACGCTGCCGGGGCGCAGGCCGGCGAGCAGGCCCAGGGGCGGGCCGATCACCAGCGACAGGACAATCGCGATCCCCGCAAGCTGTGCCGTGGCCCCGAACTGATGCGCGATCTCGGCACTGACGGCCTCTCCGGTCACAAGCGACCGGCCCAGATCGCCGCGGAACAGGCCCGCGATCCAATCGAAGAAGGCCGACAGGCCCGAAGGATCGCCGATCTGCGCCCGCACCAGTTCGGCGTTTTCAGCGGTGACATTGTCATAGCCGAACCGGGCCGCGGCGATGCGAAAGATCATGTCTCCGGGCAAGGCGCGCATCATCAGGAAACTCAGGACACCGACAAGGATGGCCACCAGCCCCGCCTGGGCCAGACGCCAGCCCAAAGGCCTTGCAAGTGTCGCGATCATTGCGACCAACCGACTTGCGACAGGCCAAGGGTGCGTTCGAACGGATCGACCACCACGCCGGTCACCTTGTCCGAGACGGTCATGGTCAACTGGTACCAGGCAATCGGCAAGACCGGCAGTTCGGCATGCAGCGTCGCGACCAGCCGGTCGCGTGTCCCTTCGTCTGCCGATCCGGCGGCAAGCGCCTTGACCCCTGCGGTAAATGCCTCGTTCGACCAGCCCATCGCACCCCAGTCGCCGCCCGGCGCATAGTCCTGCAACAGCGTTCCGACCGGATCGGGCACCAAGGCAAAGTTGCGCGCGAATAGGGCCGTCGACAGGGAACCATCCCCATGTTTCGCCGGGATTTCCGAGAAGTTGGTGGAGTTGATCACAGGCCGGGCGCCGATCGCGGCGAACTGCTGTTCCAGGACGGCGGCGACAAGCGGCAGTTCGGGACGGTCGGGATAGGTCAGGATCTCGATTTCCATTCGTTTGCCGTCCCTTTGCAGGATGCCGTCGGCATCCGGGGTCCAACCGGCCTCGGCCAGGACCGTCCTTGCGGCCTCGGGATCATAGGCCAGCGGGGGCAGTTCAGGATCATGCCAATCGGCCATGCCCGGCGGAAACATCTGCGTGGCCCCTTCGGGGAACCGCAGCACCGCGCGGGCAATGCCGGCCCGGTCGATCGCCAGGCTCAGACCTTTGCGTGTTTCCACGTCAAAGACAGCGCCATTGACCTTCAGCATCAGAACCCGCGGGATCGGAACAGAGATCACGGACAGGCCGGCGGCACGGTTCAGGCGGGTGACAGAGGCCGGATCAAGTGTCAGCGTGATGTCGGCATCCCCGCTTTCGGCCATCAGGGCGCGGGTCTCGGACCGGCTGATCCCGTGGTAGACCGCATCGGCGATCACCGGCGCCTGCCCCCAATAATCGGCAAAAGCCGCCACCGTCATCTTGTTCGGCGGAGCATAGTCCGTCACGCGATAAGGCCCGGTGCCGATGGCGCCGGTCACGCTGCCATCCTCGGCGATCGCGGCGGGCGCGATGATGGCCGAACGATACTCGGCCAGCATGGACGGCAGCATTGCAAAAGGTTCGCTCAGCGTGATCTGGACGGTCATGTCGTCGAGCGGCGCGATCTCGTGGATCGGCGCCTTGGCAAGCAAGCCGCCATTGCCACGCGACCGTTCCAGCGACTGCGCGACCGCCGCTGCATCCATCTTGCTGCCGTCATGAAAGGACACCCCGTCCCGCAGGACAAAGCGCCAGGACAGCCCATCCTCGGCCACGGTCCAGGACGTCGCCAAACCGGGCAACAGCGCCCCGGTGGCATCGGCATCCACCAGTGTTTCGGTCACGTCCATCTTGATGAGGATATTGCCCGATTGCACCGGATCCGGCCCTTTCAGCTCAAAGGGTGCGACCACGTCGAGCACCCCTTCGGTCGCAAGGGCGGGCAAGACGGCGCCGGACATGAACAAGGCAAGGGAGAGAGTTCGGAACATTGACGTCTCCTGTTGATTGACTGAGGTCCCGGGATATCGACACCGCAAGACCCGGAACTGGCGAAGGGCAAAGGCGTCAGCTTCCCGCCTCGCTGATTGCGGCTTTTAATACGTTATAACATCACAATCGCAAGCCCAATTTCGCAGCGACCAGATCTTCCAGTGCAATGCAGTCCCTGCCGGGAAACGCGTGCCGGAGTAGCGCAGGGAAGGGCCTCGCCGCTGAGACAAACCGCCTCCAACAAAGGCCCGCCGGATCGAAGGCCAAGGGACCGGCACCTCGGCGGAGAGACGCTGCGGAATCGAGGACCCGACCATCCGGCCCTGAAAGACACGCACCAACATGGAGTGAGTCGCCCGCACCAATAAGGGCCATTTCCATTGGCACGAAGGCAGTTCGGCGCGGAAACGACATGCATCCGGATAGGACTGATCTGGCGGATCGCTTCGTCCTCCGTCAAGTAAGGGACCGAGTCAGGCAGCAGTGGACCGTTTCATGATCAAGGACTTTTCGTTTTCGGCACTCAACATGGGCGTGTTGGCTGCCTTCGTCGGCTACGCGGCCTCTTTTGCGATCGTTCTGGCCGGGCTGACGGCGATGGGCGCCTCGGACACCCAGGCGGCCACGGGCCTGTTCTTTGCCACCATCGGCATGGGGATCTGCAGCATCTGGTTGCCGATTGTCACCCGCACCCCCGCCGCCGTGGCATGGTCGACGCCCGGGGCCGCATTCCTGGCCGCCACGACCATGCTCGCCGGAGGCTTCGGCGAGGCGGTGGGCGCCCTGATCATCTGCGCCGCGCTGATCGTGCTGACAGGTATCGTTCCCAGCCTGGGCCGCGCTGTCGCCGCGATCCCCAAGCCGATCGCGAGCGCGCTGCTGGCCGGGGTTCTCCTGAAGCTCTGCCTTGCCCCCGCGCTTGCGATCGGGAACATGCCTCTTCTGGTCCTGCCGATCGTCGTGGCCTGGGTCGCGGGCCTGGCCTGGAACCGCATGGCCGCGATGCCCCTGGCTGTGGTCGTCTTCGTTCTGGTACTCTTGCTGTCGGTCGACCCATCGGCGCGTCCCGACGCAGCGCCTGTCAGCTGGGGTCCCGTCCTCGATATCGTTCCGCCCAGCTTCTCTCTGCAATCGGCGATCTCGGTGGCCTTGCCGCTCTATCTGATCACGATGGCCGGGCAGAACATTCCGGGGTTCGCGGTGCTCGAGCTGAACGGCTATGGCGTCAATCGCCCCTTCCTGCTGCGGAGCACCGGCATCGTCAGCCTGCTCATCGCCCCCTTCGGCGCGATCCCGGTCAACATGTCCGCGATCACCGCCTCGATGATGGCCGGAGAGGACGCCGGACACGACCCGGCGGGTCGGTACTGGTCCGCCATCGTCTCGGGCGTCTGCTATGTCGCCCTTGCCTTTGCCGCGACAGCGATCACCGCGCTGGCCAGCCTGGCCCCGACAGAGGTCATCACGGCCGTTGCCGGGCTGGCGCTGATCCCGGCCTTTGTCGCCGCGACAACCGCCGCGTTTGCCCGCGCGGACCAGCTGGAGGCCCCTGCCCTGACCTTCCTGATCGCCGGAAGCGGGATGTCCCTGCTGGGGATCAGCGGCGCGTTCTGGGGTGTTCTTGCGGGCGTGGCAATCTGGGGCCTGAAGGCGCTGGTCAATCGGGAACAGACCACCCGAGAGTGATCGCTTGATCCCCAGGCATCAACGGCTTGATCGAAGATGGCGCCGGCGGCTGCTTCTCATGCCTCGATCTCGCGGCAGCAAGCCAGCGCAACGGCGGTCGGCGCGCAGACGCCACCGGCTGCCTTCAGATTGCGCGGTGATCACTCTGGCGTATCGAAGGTCAAGCGATTGTCGAAAGGCCGGAAGAAAACCCGCCGGCTTGGGTCTGGCGACTGTCGGAGCTTTGTCAGGTTCCGCGACACGCAAGTTTCCGGAACACTGCGCACTGGTAGGACCGCCGGACCGCGCTTGGTTAGTTCTTTACACGCGGTTGCAATCACCCCTAGTGTTTCAACCAATTGTAATCAAAATCGGAAACAGGAAGACATCTCATGGCAGACCCATTTCTCGGACAGGTCACGATTTTCGCGGGGAACTTCGCGCCGCGCGGATGGGCATTCTGCGACGGGCAGTTGCTGCCGATCAGCCAGTACAGCGCGCTTTTCTCCCTCTTGGGAACCATCTACGGCGGTGACGGCCGGACGACATTCGCCCTGCCCGACCTGCGTGGCCGGATGCCGATCGGGCCGCGTCAGGGGGCCGGGCTTTCCTTCTATCGCGAGGGAGAGAGAGGCGGCGCCGAGAGTCGGACGCTGACCATCAACAACTTGCCCTCGCACAACCACACGGCCACGGCCCAGATGCGCGCCGAGAGCCGCAACGGATCGCTTCCAGATCCGTCCGGCAACATCCTCGCCGCAGGCTCGAACATCTTCCGACCGAATTCGCCGGTCGAAGACGTCACCATGGATCCCGCCGCCGTGGCGGTCGAAGTGCAGAACACCGGCGGCCAGCAGTCCTTTGACATCATGAACCCCTATCTCGCGATCAACTACATCATCGCGCTGCAGGGCATCTTCCCGTCGCGTAGCTGATACCCGGCCGGACCAGAAAGGAGAACGCCATGAGTGTTCTGTTGACAGTGTCGCGCCGGGCCGTGCTTGCGGGCAAGGCCGCGCTTGCGGGGCTGGCTGCCCTGCCGGGGGCGGCGCTTGCACGCGGGGACGCAGCCGCGCCCGACGCCTTGCATGGCGGACCGGCAGAACGGGCCGCCGACGCGCTGCGCCCACCGCGCTGGCACGACGCCACCGCCGAGGAGCTGAGGCCGCTGGTCGGTGACAGGTTCCGGGTCTCGACGCCCCGGCATGGAGACATGGTGCTGCGGCTCAAGGCGGTCGAAGCCGGTCATTCGGGCATGGATCGCCCCGCCCACCTGCCCCGCCGCGAAAGCGTGACGGCGGTCTTCGACAGTCCCGACAGCGCCCCCCTGGTGGCCGATGGTGACGGGCTGCACCGGGTCTGGCATCCGCGTATGGGCGCGGCCGACCTCTACATGACCGCCGTGCCGCGCCGCTCTGGCGGTGCCGACATCGAGATCGTGCTGAACTGAGCGTGGTTTCGCAACGTCCGGGATTGCGCCCGGTCCGCGAGGCGGACCGGGCCTTTCTCATCAGCCTCTACAGGGAAACACGCGACGACCTCGCCGCCCTGCCCTTGCCGCCCGCGGCATTGACCCAGATGCTGGAAATGCAGTTCGACGCACAGGCGCAATCCTACGAACGGGGCTTTCACGGTCACCACTGGGACATCATTTTGCACCGCGATACACCCGTCGGACAAATTCGGGTTCTGCGCGGCACGGACGAATTCGTCGCCATCGACCTGTCGCTTTTGGCCGCGTCCCGAGGCCGGGGCATCGGCAGCCACCTCTTGCGCAACCTCCAGCAGGAGGCCCGAACCGCTGGCCTGCCGCTGAAATTGAGCGTCGAACACAGAAACACCCGCGCCCGGGCGCTGTACGACAGATTGGGCTTTGTCGCGGTCAAAGACCTCGGGGCGCACCTCGCGATGTGCTGGCCTCCTACGGCCGGACCCTAGCTGAAGCTGATCTGATAGCGCGTCTCGTCTCCGACCTGCGCGAAGGGAGACAGGAACAGGGCCGTCTCTCCGAGCCCCGGCAGCGACATCGGCCAAGTTCCCTGCTCGAGGATCGGCGACAGCGGCCCGACAAGGGTCAGCGTGAACGGCGCGCGCATTCCCTCTTCGGGGGCATCTCCCGTGGATTGGACCCGCGTGATGCGCAGCGGCAGCGGACCTTCGGAGGTGGTCACGGTGATCGGCTCTCCGATCAGCGGCTCGAAACTCTCGGGCGACAGCGTGGCAATGTCCATTCGGCACAGACTCCGGGCAACAGGCGACTTCGTCACCGTTCTTGCAACCTTATGGGGGCTTTTCAAGTGATGTGGGACCGCATATGACTCAACTGACAGGTATTCTAAAAACTCTTGAAAATTTGGCGCGAAACAAAGGGCGGAAATCATGGCGGAATTCGAATTCGACTTCGGGGCGACAGGGGCCGCTACGGGCGCAACCGCGACACTCAGCCTGACCGACGAGGGCGTGAATTTCACGCTCAGTACCTCGGGCAACGGGGCAGACACGAGTATCATCCAATTTCCGAACCTGGGCGCGGACGGTTACATCTCGCTTACCGGGAACAACCTTGCACAGCCCTTTACCCTTGATGTGACTGCCGGGAATCCCAGCGGCTCCTTCTTCGCGGGCAACGGCTTGCAGTTGGAAATCGGGACCTTCGTGCTTGGCAACTGGGATGTCACCTTTGTCGCCTCGAACGCCGCCGATAATGCGCAGTTCACCAATGTGACCACAGGGCAGGTCATCGATCTTGGCTCCACGTCCACCGTCTTTAACGAGATCCGGTTTACCCCGAACTCCGCGGGGGGCATCCTGACCATCGATCGGCTGGACGCCACGCTGCTGTGCTTCCTCGAGGGGACAAAAATCGCCACGACCGAGGGCGAAAAGGCGGTCGAGGAGCTGCAGGCCGGGGACGTGTTGCGGACCGCCGATGGTGGCACCACCACCGTGGAATGGCTGGGCCGTCAGCCCATCGATACGACCCTTTCGAACCCGGCAAAGACAAACCCGATCCGCATCCGCGCCGGTGCGCTGGCCGACAATGTGCCCGCGCGCGACCTGCTGGTCTCGCCCGACCACGCCATCGGCATCGACGGCTACCTCGTGAATGCCTCTGCCCTGATCAACGGCACCACCGTGACACGCGAAGCGCGTATGCCGAGCGAGGGTTTCACCTATTTCCACGTCGAGACCGGCACCCATGAACTCCTGCTGGCCGAGGGCTGCGCCGCGGAAAGCTATGTCGATTTCATCGGTCGCGAGGGGTTCGCCAACGGCGCTGAACGCCTTGCCGCGCCGGCGATCCCGGAAATGGCCGCCCCCCGGATCTCTGCCACGCGTCACCTGCCACCGGCGATCCGCGAAACGCTGGCACAGCGCGCCGAGGCGCTTGGCCTCACCGTTCGCGCCGCCTGATCGGCGCACTTTTCGACGTGCATGAAACAGGCGGCCCGCGGAGTGACATCCCGGGCCGTCTTGCCCATTTCCGCGCCCCAACAGGAATGCCAGCCATGACAGCGACCACCGCGCCGACCGACGCCGCCGCCCTGGAGGCCGTCAACGAGGAAATCGCCCGCATCACCCGCCACCAGAACGCCGGCCGGTTCAAGGAGGCGGGCGAGGCATTGGAGCGCCTGCTGGAACAGTACCCCGGCCACCCGAGACTGACGCATCTCAAAGGGCTGAACCTGGCCCGCAGCGGCGATGCCGAAGCGGGGATGAAGCTGCTGGAAGACGTGGTCGCCCATCAGCCCGATGACGCGGCGGCACTGGTCGATCTCGGCACCTTGCTGGCACAGTCCGGTCGCATGGAAGAGGCTCGCGCGCATTTCGAAACCGCCACCGAGGCGGCGCCGAACTATGCCCTGGCCCATGCCAACCTGGGGGCGGCGCTGGTGATGGCGCAGGAATACGCCCGGGCCATTCCGCGGTTGGAACGCGCCATCGCGCTGGATGGCTCGGTCCTGGATCTGCACCTGAACCTGGCCCAGGCCCACTTGCGCACCGGCAATTTCCAGCAGTCGGTGGATGCTCTGTTCCGCGCGCTTTCGGTGGATCCGCAATCGGTTGCGGTGCATGTCAACCTTGCCCATGCATTGTATCGCCGCGAGCGCCACGAAGCCGCCGAACACCATGCCCGCCGGGCCATTGAACTCGCGCCGAAGGCCGGGGAGGCCTGGCTGCACCTTGGCAATATCCTTGCCGCCGCGGGCCGCATGGACGAGGCCGCCGAGGCGCTCCTGACCGCCGCACGGATGCCGGGCATGGCGCTTTCGGCGCTGGCGCGGCTGGTGACCCTGCGCAAGACCCGGGCCGACAGCCCGGAATGGCAGGGGTTGCAGCAACTGGCCAACCGGGTGGACACCTTGCCGGACGAGGCAGGTGCCACGCTGGAATTCGCGCTTGGCAAGGGCTGCGATGACCTGGGCGACCATGACAGGGCCTTTGGCCACTACGCCGAAGCCAACCGGCTGAGCCGTAAGCTGTATCCCTATGACCGGCAGGCCAATACAGAGCGTGCCGAACGCATGCGCGCGCTGGTAACGCCCGCGCTTTTGCAGCGCCACGAGACGGCCGGGCTGGCGGGCGTCGAACCGATCTTCGTTTGCGGAATGCCGCGCTCGGGCACCACGCTGATGGAGCAGATGCTCTCACGTCACCCAGAGGTACAGGCCGGCGGGGAACTCCCGGCCGCGCTGCGGGCCTTTCACGCCAGCCCACGCATCCGTGCGGTGATGGAAGAACGCGCGCCGGACGACAGCCTGCAGGACGACGATTTCACCAAGCTGGGCGAAGAATACCAGGCTTTCCTGCATCGCGAAGGCCTGCGCAGTGCCCGCGTGACCGACAAGATGCCGGGCAACCAGCTTTATATCGGATTGCTGGCGCTGGCGCTGCCAAAGGCGAAATTCCTGGTGATGCGGCGGCATCCACTGGATTGCCTTCTGTCGAACTGGGTGCAGAACTTTGGCCGGAACCAGCCGGGGTCGACCGACCTGGCGGACCTGGCCGAGGCCTATCGCCAGTTCGACCTGAACACGAAACACTGGACCACCTTGTTGCCCGACCGCGTCCGCGAGGTTCCCTACGAGGCGCTGGTGGCCGATCCCGAGGGCATGGCGCGCGACGTGCTGGGCTTTCTCGGGCTGAATTGGTCGCCCGACGTGCTGGATCACACGGCCTCGTCGCGGCAGGTCAACACGGCCTCGGTGGCGCAGGTCCGCGAGCCGGTCTATGGCACCTCCGTCGCCCGCTGGCGCCGCTACGGAGCACACCTGCGCCCCTTGGCAGAGGCACTGGGGGATATCCTGACAGACGAAGAACGGATCGCCTGCGGTCTTTGAGCGGATGGTCTGCGTCGACCTATCGAGTTAGGTCGATCCTGTCATTTCCCGCCCCCGAGGCCAGCGCATGAATACCGCCAAAAGACGTTGGTGGCGGCGTCCGACGTGGCATCGGATGTGCAATTTCCTCTTCCGGGCAGACTTTCGGCCGTCCGCATGCGCCAGGAAGGTCAACGCCCTTCGCAGCGCGGACAAGGCGCCGTGGCGACCTCCTTTTTCGCGACATACCGTGGCCAACATCGCCTTGACGCTGCCAAGATCCGACAATGGCGCTAACGGCAGAGGAGAGTCACCTTACAGTTCAATCCGGAACACATGCGACAAGTACTGGCCGCGCATCCCGACCTCTTGCGTCTGGGCGCGCCGTTCCGGGAAACCGTCCTGATGGAGATAGACCGGGTGAATATTGCCTGACATTCGCCAAGGGCCCGTTCCCCCGGACCCAGCGCCAAGACCCTGGCGGTTTGTCCGGCGCAATGATGCCGTTTTCCAGCCACACCCGAACCAGCACAAATTCCCGCGTCGAGAACGCGGCACCGGACAACCTGCGCGTGCGGATCTTTGACAGGGCCACGATCCCGCGGATCGCCCTCTCGCGGAGCCGGTCACGCCCCGCGGCAAGAGTTTCGACGATCTGGGCAACGGATTTAGCCATGTCAGAATCCTTCTATCGGTAAGAAGACGTCGCACCTTAGGCCGCCCGCGTTGCGAAGGATCATTCGGCCGCCCCCCCCCATTTCAGACGCCGCAGGTTTCAGGCGGAAAAGGAACTGCATGACGAGGTCTGTGTCAGCGCCACCTGGGCCGGGGTCATGTCTCCGATTAGGCTTTCCTTCAATGCGCACCCCGCATCAATGTCGTGGTGTTCGGTCTGGCTGTCGTAAATCTGGCTGATGGATGGCTGGTGGTCGTCTTTCGAGATCCTGAAATGGATCTGACCGGTCCGCATCGAGTGATGCCCATGCAACAGAGCAACCCACCCGCAGCGCCTTCGCTCGGGTTTCCGGCTACGTCGACGATGCGGCCGGAGACGCGCTTCGCCTTTTGGTCTTCGAATGTGAGGTTACGCGTGTCCGTCCTGCCTTTGCGTGTTGTTGTTCAGTGTCCTGCTCACCAGAACGCCCCGGCCGCGGGTGCTGGAGGCGACTTCGCCAGCCGCGCCGCACCGGACTTTGGTGGACAGTAATTCCTGAAAAACATACAAGATGGCGCGAGGGGCCGCGTCCTCGACGCCCTCTGTGACATCGGCGCGCCTCATGCGAATGACAACGACGATCCCCGCCATCCGTCGCACCAGCGGCGCCGCCTCTCCTAGGTCCTGCCCTTCGAAATGGACGACGATATGCCAGCCCAACCGCGCAATCTTGGCCGCGATCCATTCAAAGACCACCTGCGGCGTCGCATCGACAATGGCGGCGTTGTCCGTGCCGTAATAACTGCCGTGTACGTTCACGTTGCGCGCAAAGCCAAGGTGGTCGCGCGGGCCGAACAGCTGGTACTCGGGTGCATCCACCGCCCCGTCGGGCAGATGGTGGTCCGGTCGCTACGGCGACGGGCGAACGGGCAGATGGCCCGGTGTCATCTCGCCCATGCCTCGGCCTCCTTGGGAAAGACAATTCCATCCATCAGCTTGCGCGCGGTCCGCAGCACCTCGGCGCGCGTCACCTCACCACCCTTCAGGTGAGCAACCACCGTCATCTCGCCGCTCGGGTGTTCCACCGACAGCGCCTTTGGATTGCCCGCTGGCAAGACAGCCAGGTCATGGCCCACGGCGCCCTCGGTCAGGCAGGCCGTGGCCACGCTGACGGCGCCCAGTACCCCGATCGCCTTGTGACAGCGGTGCGGAATGAAGCTGCGCGTGGCAATCGCACCACCCGCGCGCGGCACGCTGACGATGGTCATCTTGGGCACCGATTTCTCTGCCAACTCGCAGAGATTCATCAGCGGCCCCGCCGCAAGCCGGATCGCCTCCAGCCGGGCACGCAGGGTCCCATCCGCCTCAAGCACCTCCGGCACCTCGTCGCCCGCGATGCCAAGGTCCGGCGCCCGCAGCACGACACAGGGCATGCCGTTGTCAATCAGTGTCACCTCGACACCGTCGATGACGTCCGCCACCCGACCACTGGGGAACAGCGCACCGCAACTGGATCCGGCAGTATCACGAAAGGCAATCGGCACCGGCGCCGCCGTCCGCGGAACCCCGTCGATCCGCGCGTCACCGGAATAGACGACACGCCCGTCCGGAGTCGCCACGCGCGCCACCGCCACCTGGCCGCTGTTCTCCATCCAGATCGTCACCGGGGTTTCCTCGCCGCGTATCTGCACCAGCCCGCGCTCGATGGCGAAAGGTCCGACACCGGCCAGGATATTGCCGCAGTTCTGCGCATCCGTGACCAGCGGCCGATCCACGAAGACCTGCAGAAACAGGTAGTCCACGTCGATCCCCTCACGGGCCGAAGGCGCCACCACCGCGACCTTCGAAGTCAGCGGATCGGCCCCGCCCATCCCGTCGATCTGGCGCGGATCGGGCGAACCCATGACCCCGAGCAGAACAGCGTCCCGCGTCGGCACGTCCCGGGGCAGGTCCGAGGCCAGGAAATACCCGCCCTTCGACGTGCCGCCGCGCATCCACATGACCGGCAGCCCTTCAGACATATTTCAGCCCCTTCTCGGCCAGCCGGCCACGCATGTCGTAGATATCCAGCCCCAGCTCGCCCGAAGCCAACCGCTGCCGCTTGGACTCTTCGGCATCCAACCGCGCCTGCGCCTTTTCCGTGACCGCCGACGCCTCCACGCGCGGCACCACGCAGACACCATCGTCATCGGCCACCACGACGTCGCCGGGATTGACCAACGCACCGGCACAGACCACCGGCACGTTCACGCTGCCCGGGGTCTCCTTCACCGTGCCCTGCGCAGAGACCGCCGTGGACCAGACGTGAAATCCCATCGCCCGCAGGTCGCGCGTGTCCCGAACGCCGGCGTCGATCACCAGCGCCCGGCAGCCCCGCGCCATCGCGCTTGTCGCCAGGAGGTCACCGAAATACCCCATGTCGCAGGGGGCCGTGGGCGCCAGCACCAGAACGTCGCCCTCCCGCAACTGCTCGATCGCCACATGCACCATCCAGTTGTCTCCCGGCGGCGCGCTGATCGTCACCGCCGACCCGGCGATCCCCACGTCCTGCTGGATAGGCCGCATCGCCGAGGACATCAGCCCACGCCGCCCCATCGCCTCGTGCACCGTGGCGACACCAGCCGCCCCCAGCTTCGCGGTCAGCGCCGCCTCTGCCCGAACCACGTTCTGCACAACGACGCCCATGACGCGCGCCTCCCTGTTTCTTCTCTCTAAAAATACTCAAAACGGCGCGCAGCCCCGGCTCAGTGCCTGACAGGCGGCGTGCCATGCGTGTGGAAGCTCTCGATGGTCTTCAATCCCCAGGCCTGGCCTTTCTTGCGGTCGGCCTCGGTCCAGACCACCGGGTCCCAGTCGGGCGCCAGCATCAGACGGGCACCGGCGTTCGCCAGTTCGATCCGGTTGCCCGCAGGCTCCCAGGCATAGAGGAAAAAGGATCCCTGGATCGCATGTTTGTGCGGGCCCGTCTCGATGTGGACGCCGTTTTCAAGGTAGATGTCGGCGGCGCGCAGGATGTCCTCGCGCTGGTCGGTGGCATAGGTGACATGGTGCAGGCGCTTCTGCCCGCCACCGCGCTCCTCGGAACAGACAAGATCGTAGGTCTTGTTGTTGCAGGTGAACCAGCACCCGCCCAGGCGCCCGTTGTCCAGCTGGATCAGTTCGGTCACCCGGTGCCCCAGGCAGGTGTCCACGAAACGGCGGAACTCGGACACGTCTTCGCCGAGGAGGTTCACATGGTCGATCCGCCGGGGCGAGATCCCCTGCGCGTGAAACCGGCTGGACAGGTTCTTGAGCGCCGAGGCATCCTCGGGCGGGGCCTGGTACTTCACCGTCTCCCAGTAGAGCTCGAAGACATGGCCAAAGGGATCCTCGAACCGGAAGGCGGGCCCGTGGCCCATGTCATCCCCGGTCCAGCCCAACACCTTGTAGTCAGAGGCCTCGATGGCCGCGACCCGGCGCTCCAGCGCCTCGGGCGAGGAGCAGCGATAGGCGACATGGCCGACGCCCGTCGTCTCATGCGCCGTCAGCTTCATCGAGTGGAACTCGTAGTCATCCCAGGCGCGCAGGTAGGCGCTGTTCCCTTCGCGCCCAGAGAGTTTCAGCCCGAAGACCCGCGTGAAGAAATCCAGGCTCTCTTCGAACTTGTCGGAGTAGATCTCGACATGGCCCAGGTGCGCGATGTCGAAGTTCGGATTTGTCGGTTGGATCATTGCGGGCCTCCCAGTTCATCAACGGTACGCGGAAAGATCGACTGATAGCCTTCCGCGTACTGGCAATCGCGCCCGCCGGACTGGCCGCCCGAGTTGCGCTTGAAATGGTTGGCGCGCTGCTGTGCGACGCGGGTGTAATAGTCCCACAGGTGGACCTGCCCCTGCATGCATTCCATCGCCGCGCGCTTCTTTTGCCAGACCGGCGTGATGTCGAGGAAGACATCCGGTTTCCATCCCATCTGCTCTGTCTGGTGCGGCTCGAACAGGTATAGCTGCGGCGCCCCCAGCACCTTTTCGCCCGGATTGTGCCCCCAGGCCTGCGCGACAATGCGCGCCTCCAGCGCGATCTGGGTCATGTACATATGGTCGGTGTTGTAGGGGTCGTACTGGCTATGGCTCATCATGAAGTTCGGCTGAACCTCGCGGATCAGGTCCACCAGCGCGAACTTGTCCTCCCGCTCCAGATGCAGGGGATAATCGCCCAGATCGTAGCAGACCAGGTCATGCGCTCCCAGCGCCTCGGCAGCCGCCTCGGCCTCGCCCCGGCGGATGTCCTTGACCTCCTGCAGGCTCTTGCCTTCCTTCCAGAGACGCGCGCTTTCGCCCCTTTCGCCGAAGGACAGGCAGGCCACCGTCACCTCGTAGCCCATCTCTGCATGCAGGGCGATTGCGCCGCCGCAGCGCCAGACGAAATCCGCCGCATGGGCCGAAATCACCAGCGCAGTCTTGCTCCCGCTCATGCCGCCTGTTCCTCCTCCGCTTGCGACCGACAGTCTGCCCCCGATGACGGGAAACGGCCAATTCGAAAGGCGCGGAAGTCATGAATTCTTGCTATAGCGCGCCAGACGCGCGCGGATCAGAACTTGGCGCCCCAGCGCGGGTGCTGATCGTCGATCACCAGCGGGTGGGAATGTTCCCGGTGGCCCTGGAGATGCGGATGATCCAGCGGCAGGTTGTCGTGCCGGTGCGGCACCTCCACCGGGTCGCCGACGGGCCAGAGCCGCAGCGCCAGCACCAGCCCGACCGACCCCAGCGCCGCAAGTCCAAGCAGCGCGGGCACCGTCCCAAGCGCGGTCATCAGCCACCCCGACAGCGGATAGGTCAGCAGCCAACAGGCGTGGCTGAGCGCGAATTGCGCGGCAAAGACCGCCGGTCGATCCTCGGGATGGGCGGAGCGTTTCAACAGCCGCCCCGAAGGCGTCAGCACCGCCGAATAACCCAGCCCGACGCCCAGCCAGACCGCCGCCAGCAGCGGCCAGTTGAGCCCTGCCAGCCTGATCCCGAAGGCCAGCGCCACCAGCGCTCCGATCATCAGCCCGGCCCCGGCCAGCATCACCGGACGGTCCACGCGCCGGTCCAGAACCCGTGGCAGCGCCAAGGCCGCCAGCATGGAGCCCGCGCCAAAGGCGAACATGGTCCAGGCCAGCGCGCTTTCATTCAGCCCCAGTTGCCCGCGTACAAGCACAACCGTGTTCACCAGCACCATCGCTCCTGCCGAGGAGGCCGCGAGGTTCAGGGCAAGCAAACCGCGCAGGCGCGGCGTGGCAAGGTAGATCCGGATGCCCCGTGTCGTCCGGTCGTAGATCCCGCGCCGCGCCCCTGCCGACGGACTGGGCAACAGGACCGAGACCACCAACAAAGCCGAGGCGACAAAGCCCGCGACCGTGCCAAGGAACAGCAGGTTGTAGCTCATGACCGCCAGCAACAGCGCCGCCAGCGTAGGAGAAACGATGTTTTCCAGGTCGTAGGCCAGCCGCGAAAGGGACAGCGCACGGGTATAGCGCGCCTCGTCAGGCAAGACGTCCGGGATCGTCGCCTGGAAGGTCGGCGTAAAACCCGCCGAGGCCGATTGCAGGACAAAGACCAGCGCATAGACCTGCCAGGTCTCGGTCACGAATGGCAGGCACAGCGCCACAGCCGCGCGTACCACGTCCAGTCCGACCAGCAGCGCCCGCCGGTTCACCCGGTCGGCAAAGGCACCGGCCACAGGCGCGATCCCGACATAGGCCACCATCTTGATGGTAAAGATCGTGCCCAGCACCATGCCCGCACTGTCGCCCGCCAGGTCAAAGGCCAAGAGTCCCAGCGCCACGGTCGCCAGCCCCGTCCCCAGCAGCGCGACGACCTGCGCCAGGAAAAGGTGCCGGTAGGTTCGGTCCGTGAGAATGTCCAGCATAGGGTCTGCTCCGCGCTTCTGCCCAAATGGCTAGCGCGTCGCACCGCGCCCTTGCAAGAGAGGGCCGCAGCCCCTTGCGACGGTCGCGCCCGGCAGAAAGACTGACCGGAGCAACAGGAAAGCCTCATGCCTCGCATCCTTCAGATCACCGATCCCCATGTCCTTGCCGCCGGATCACTGGCCTATGGTGTCGTCGACACGGGCGCGGCGCTGGAACGCACGGTGGCGGGCATCCGCTCCGCCCTGCCCCGCATCGGCCCCATCGACCTTGTCGTCGTCACCGGCGACCTGGTGGACCACGGGACGGCCGAGGAATACGCCCGTTTCATCGAGATCATGACCCCGCTTAGCCTGCCGCTTTGCGCCGTGCCCGGCAATCACGACGCGCGGGAACCGATGCGAGAGGCCTTCGCCGGCACCGGCTGGCTGCCACGGACCGGCGCTATCCGTTGGCGGCAGGATCTCGACGGCACCTGCGTGATCGGGTTGGACACGCTGGTGCCGGGCGCGCCGCATGGTGCTCTGCGGTCCGAGACGCTGGATTGGCTGGCCGACGAAATGGCGCAGACGGGCCCCGTGCCTCTGATCGTCGCCATGCACCACCCGCCAATCCCCACCGGCATCGTGCAGATGGATCGGCAGGGCCTCGCGGCGCCCGAGGCCTTGCAGGCAGTCCTGGAACGGCACCCCGGTCCCGTTCGAATCATCGCGGGCCATGTGCATCGGCTGGTCATGGGCAGCCTTGGGACGGTCCCGGTGGTCACCGGCCCCGGCACCTCGCACGCCGTCACGCTGGATCTGCGCGCCGCACGGTCGGCAACCTTCGACATGGAACCGGGCGGCGTGCTGATCCACGAGGCGGGAACGGAGGGCATCCGAAGTCATCTCTTGCCGCTGGGCGACTGGTCCGGCCCGCACCGTTTTTCCGGCTGAGGTCAGGCCTGTCCAGTCCGAGCGGCCCCCGTCAGGCGGTGACGGTTTCGCCACATGACGATCTCGGCCAGGATCGAAAGCGCGATCTCGCCGGGTTCCACCGCGCCGATGTCCAGCCCCGCCGGAGCCTTGAGCCGCCCGGCCCGTTCGCCCGACATGCCGTCCTCCAGCAGGCGTTTGCACAGCACCGCCGTCTTGCGACGCGAGGCCACCATCGTCACGTTGCCCGCGCCGCTCTGCAAGGCGGCCTTGAGGCAGGCAAGATCGCCCTGCCCCTGTGTGGCCACCACGATCACGTCCCGCTCTGCCAGGTCCAAGGCCTCCAGTTCGGTCCCCTCGAACCGAAGGCAGTTGCCGTCGAACGGCACCTCGTCCCGCAGGGCGATCCGGTAGCCCGCCAGCGCCCCATGCGCTGCCACGGCCCGCGCGATGGGCGTATCGCCAAGGATGCAGAGCATCGGCGCCCGGGAATAGGGTTCGATCAACAGTTCCACGGTCCCGCCCGAGGGGCACCCGCTCTTGTAAACCTGCGTGCCGTCCGCGTCGCGCAACGCGACGACCTTGTCCTTTGGCTTGACCCGGATCACCTTGGGACAGCCCTGGGCCAGAGCCTCGCGCGCGGCCTTTTGCACCGCCCGCGTCACGCAGGCACCGCCCAGGTGGCCGATCACCTCGCCCGCCTCGGTCACGGCGGCCTTGCCGCCGGGCCGGGCCGAGGTCACCTCTGCCGTGCGCACGACGGTCGCCACGCAGAAGGGACGGCCCGTGGCCCGCAGGTCCGCAATCCTGTCGAAAATGTCGAAACCGTCCATCTCCTGCTCCCTCAAAGTCTTGCAAGGTCCTGTTCAAGCGCCGCCAGCGCCGCGATGGTATTTGCGGGCAGCAACGCATCGAGGTGCGGGCGCGCCGCCGCCATCGCACGGGCCACGGGCGCGTGATCGCGCCAGCCCGGCAGCGGCGTCAGCCAGACGATCCGCCGCGCCCGCCGCCGCAATCGTGCCAGCCCTTCGGCCACCGCTTCGGGTGGACCGGTGCAATAGCCGTCGCTGAGGATCAGCACGACGGTCCGTCCGTTCAGCGCCCGCGCCCCGTATCCCCGATTGAAGGCGCGCAGCGCGCCGCCGATGTCGGTGCCGCCGCCAAAGCCCTCGGCCATGAGGCTGAGCCGCTCGGCCGCGCGCAGCGTGTCCCGGTCGCGCAGCGCATCGGTGATCCGCATCAGTCGGGTGTGGAACAGGTAGGCATCCGCTTGCAGATCCGCGCTGATCAGACCCTTGAGAAAGGCGAGGAACACTCGGGACACCACCGTCATCGACCCGCTGACATCGCACAGCGCCACGATCCGCACAGGCCGGTCCGGACGGGCCCGCCGCGGCAGGTCCAGCGGTTCGCCCCCGCGCGCAAGGCTGGCGCGCATCAGTCGCCGCATGTCAGGTTCCTGCCCCCGAAGCGCCCGTTTGCGACGACGTGAGCGGCGGTCGCGGATCGCCCGGGCCAGGTCGCGCGCCACACGCTCGGCGGCGCGCAGGCTGTCCCCATCCATCAGTTCGCGCAGGTCGCGTCGGCTCAGCGCCTCCGTCCGGGTGGCGATCAGCCGCCCTTCGGCACCCTCGGCCTCTTCGGTGCCGTCATCGTCAGGCCTGCTGTCACCGCCTTGTCCGCCCTCTGGTCCGTCTTCGCCCAGATGAGCCTGCCACAACGCGGGTTTCGCGCTTTGCACCCGGACGTGGGTCGGGGTGTCGTGCCGCGTCGTGCGCCCGGTGTTGAACCAATAGCCGTCAAACAGATCGTCGAAGCGACGCCATCCGTCGGCATCCGGAACCAGAACGACCTTGAGCGCGCGCCGGGCCTCTGCCGTGTCGGTGGCCCGCACCTGCGCCAGTGCTGCCAGCGCCGCCGCCGTTTCTGCCGGCCCCAGAGCCAGCCCGTTCATGCGCAGATGCGCGATGAACCCGGCCATGCGGTCGGCCAGCCCCTCGGCGCGGGCGGGAAAGCGCGTGACCCCGCTCATGCGACCTTGCCCAACAGGCGCGCCAGCGCCTCGGGCGGCAGCGCATCACGGTCGGCGGCGGTCTTGAGCAGGCAGACCAGCGTCGCCTGCACCTGCGCCGGATCGGCGGCGAGGTCGTTGATCCCCAGGCCGGACAATGCCGCGGCCCAGTCCAGCATCTCAGCGATGCCCGGTTTCTTTTCCAGGTCTTCTTGGCGCAGGGCCTGTACGGCGGCGATGACCTGCCGCGCCAGTCGGGCCTCGATCTCCGGTGCCCGACGCGACAGGATCGCCAGTTCCGTGTCCCGGTCGGGATAGTCGACATAGGCATAAAGGCAGCGCCGCCGCAGCGCGTCCGACAGGTCGCGCGTGCCGTTGGCGGTCAGGATGACAAACGGCCGCGACCGGGCAGAGATCGTGCCCAATTCGGGGATCGTGATCTGAAATTCCGACAGGATTTCCAGCAGGTAGGCCTCGAACTCCTCGTCCGCGCGGTCGATCTCGTCAATCAGAAGGACAGGCGGCACCTCCTGGCGGATCGCCTCCAGCAAGGGGCGTTGCAGCAGGTATTTCTCGGAGAACAACGCCTCTTCGCCCGTGCCCTCGGCCCGGATCGCAAGCAATTGCCGCTGGTAGTTCCATTCGTAGATGGCATGGCCCGCGTCCAGCCCCTCGTAGCATTGCAGCCGGATCAGGCGGGTAGTCAGAACCTCGGAAAGCGCCCTTGCGATCTCGGTCTTGCCGACGCCGGCCGGGCCCTCCAGCAACAGCGGTCGGCCCAAGGTCTGCGCAAGGTGCAGCGCCATGACCAACGTGTCGTCCGCGACATAGCCGGTCGCGGCCAGATCTGCGCGCAGCTTGTCCTGCGGTGTGCTCATCGCAACAAGACCTCCGCCTCGACCTCGATGGCAAAGTTCATCGGCATGCCCGACGCCCCCATCGCCGAGCGGGAATGCTGTCCGACCTCCGGGCCGAAGACATCCAGCACGAGGTCGCTGAACCCGTTCATCACAAGGTGCTGTTCGGTGTAGCCCGGAACAGAGTTCACCATGCCAAGAACCCGCGTCCAACCGGCCACCTGGTCCAGCGGGCCGGTTCTGTCGCGCAGGTTGGCCATGACCGACAATGCCACCGCCCGGGCGGCTTCGTATCCCTGTTCGGTGGTCAGGTCGCGGCCCAGTTGACCATAGGGACCGATCAACCGCCCCGTCCTGTCCTGCGCCGGATGCCCCGAGATAAGCACCCTGTCACCGCGCACCGTGATCAGCGAGAACGGCAGGTGCACCCCGTCCGGCAATTTGACCGGCGCCGGCAGGGACAATCCCAGCTCTGCGAGCCTGTCTTCAGGTGTCATCCGGCATCGCCCCACGACTGGCAGAAAACTGCGGGGCGCCCGCCACCCGGACCGGGTGAATGCAGGGCGCCCCGCCCCCCTTGGTCACCCGTGCAGCCCCATGTCCCGCGCAATCTTCCACACCCGCCAGTGATCGTGCGGCATGTGGCTTTGCGTCAGGCCGAAGGGCCGAAACGCATCGTGAACGGCATTCGAGAAACAGGGCACGGATCCCACGTTGGGGCTTTCGCCCACGCCCTTGGCACCGATGGGATGGTGAGGGCTCGGCGTGACCGTGTGGTCGGTCTGATAGGTCGGTGTCTCCCACGAGGTCGGCAGGAAGAAATCCATCAGCGTCGCGGTCTTGTGGTTGCCCATGTCGTCGTAGGCGATCTCCTGTCCCATCGCGATTGCGTAGCCTTCGGTCGCGCCGCCATGTACCTGTCCCTCGATGATCATCGGATTGATCCGGGTGCCGCAGTCATCCAGCGCGTAGAACTGGCGCACCTCGTGTTCGCCCGTGTCCACGTCGATTTCCATCACGCAGATGTAGGCGCCGAAGGGATAGGTCATGTTGGGCGGGTCGTAGTAGCTGACCGCCTCAAGCCCCGGTTCCAGTCCGGGAATGGCCTGGTTGTAGCTGGCAAAGGCGATCTCTTTCATGGTCTTGAAACGGCTCTCGTCGCCCTTGACCACGAAACGGTCGACGTCCCACTCGACGTCGCCATCGTGCACCTCCAGCAGGTAGGCGGCGATCATCTGCGCCTTGGCGCGGATCTTGCGCGCGGCCATGGCCGTTGCTGCGCCGGCGACGGGCGTCGAACGCGATCCATAGGTACCAAGCCCGTAGGGCGCCGTATCCGTATCGCCCTCTTCCAGCGTGATGTCATCCGCGGGCAAACCAATCTCGGAGGCGATGATCTGGGCAAAGGTCGTCGCATGCCCCTGCCCCTGGCTGATCGTGCCCAGCCGCGCGATGGCGGACCCGGTCGGATGGATGCGGATTTCGCAACTGTCGAACATGCCAAGGCCAAGGATATCGCAGTTCTTGACCGGCCCGGCGCCGACGATCTCGGTAAAATGGGTCAGGCCGATGCCCATCAGCTTGCGCGTCTTGCCGGCCTTGAAATCCTCCAGCCTCTGGGCCTGTTCCCTGCGCAGATCGTCATATCCCACCGCCGCCAGCGCCTTGTCCCAGGCGGTGTGGTAGTCGCCCGAGTCATATTCCCACCCCAGCGCCGACTGGTACGGAAACTGGTCCTTGCGGATGAAGTTGATGCGCCGCAGCTCGGCCGCGTCCATGTTCAACTTGATCGCCAACACCTCGATCATGCGTTCGATGAAATAGGCGGCCTCGGTCACGCGGAAGGAGCAGCGGTACGCCACGCCGCCCGGCGCCTTGTTGGTATAGACCCCGTCCACCGCCAGGTAAGCCGTGGGAATGTCATAGGACCCGGTGCAAATATTCATGAATCCCGCCGGGAACTTAGTGGGGTCGGCACAGGCATCAAAGCCGCCGTGATCAGCCGTGGTGTGACACCATAGGCCCGTGATCTTGCCCTCCTTGGTGGCGGCGATCTTGCCCTGCATCCAGTAATCGCGCGCAAAGGCAGTGGACATCAGGTTGTCCATCCGGTCCTCGACCCATTTCACCGGCTTGCCGGTCACGATCGAGGCCACGACTGAACAGACATAACCCGAGTAGGCCCCGACCTTGTTGCCAAAGCCCCCGCCAATGTCCGGAGAGATCACCCGGATGTTGTGCTCGGCGATGCCCGAGATCAGCGAGACCACGGTGCGGATGGCGTGCGGCGCCTGGAACGTGCCATGGAGCGTCAGCTTGCCCGTCACCTTGTCCATGCTGGCGACACAGCCGCAGGTTTCTAGCGGACAGGGGTGCGTGCGGTGGTAATAGACCATCTCCTCGGCCACCATGTCGGCCTCGGCCATCACCGCCTCCGTCGCGTCCTTGTCGCCCTGCTCCCATGTGAAGATATGGTTGTGATGCTTGCGCGGGCCATGCGCGCCCTCACTCTGGCCCGCCAGATCCTCGCGCAGCACGACGTCGGATTTCAGCGCCTCGAACGGGTCGGTCAGGACGGGCAATTCCTCGTATTCGACCTCGACCGCCTCGACGCCATCGGCGGCGGCATAGCGGTCGGTTGCGACCACAAAGGCCACTTCCTGCCCCTGGAACAGGACCTTGCCGTCTGCCAGCACCATCTGCTTGTCGCCCGCCAGCGTCGGCATCCAGTGCAGGCCCAGAGGTTCCAGGTCCTTGGCGGTCAGCACCGCCAGAACCCCGGGCACCTTCAGGGCCTCCCCGGTGTTGATCGAAACCACCTTGGCATGGGCATAGGGCGATCGAACGAAATCACCAAACAGCATCCCGTCCAGCTTGATATCGTCGACGTAATTCCCCTTGCCCTGGGTGAACCGCACATCCTCCACCCGCTTGCGCGAACAGCCCATGCCCTTCAGGCCGGCGGAACGTTCCTCGGGCGATTGCACCTCGTCTTTCATTCCGCGGCCTCCTTCTGGGCATTCATCACGTCCGCCGCCGCCAGGATCGCCTTGACGATGTTCTGATACCCCGTGCAGCGGCAGAGGTTCCCGGCCATGCCAAAGCGCACCTCCTCCTCGGTGGGCGTCGGATTCTCCTGCAGGAAGCGGTGCGCACGGGTGATCATCCCTGGCGTGCAGAACCCGCATTGCAGCCCGTGATGCTCGCGGAACATCTCTTGCAGCACCGACAGGGACCCGTCGGCATTCACCAACCCCTCGACCGTGGTCACATCCGCGCCCTGTGCCTGCGCCACAAAGACCGTGCAGGATTTGACGGACCGCCCGTCCATGTCGACCGTGCAGGCCCCGCAATGCGAGGTCTCGCAGCCCACATGCGGCCCGGTCACGCCGAGGCTTTCCCGCAGGAAGTGGATCAACAGGGTGCGTGGTTCGGCCAGCCCCTCGACGGCCGTGCCGTTCACCGTCAGCTTTACGTGCATCTTGCTCATGACGCCCCCCTCAGCCCGCAACGCGCGAGAGTGCGCGAGCGATGGCGCGGCGCAGCACCACGCCCGCCACATGCCGCTTGAATTCCACAGGCCCGCGCATGTCTTCCTGCGGGTCAATGGCTGCGAGTGCGGCGCTTACGGCCCCCTCCCTGTCTCCAGCCGCCAGCGCCGCACCCGCCTCCGCCGACCAGACCGGCACGTCGGCCAGGTTGGTCATGGCAATCGAGGCAGAACCCTCGCCGACCAGAACCGCCGCCGCCGCGGTGGCATAGTCGCCGATCTTGCGTTTCTGTTTTTCATAGGCGTAGCCCGTGCCCGCGGCAGGGATCGGCACCGTGATACGGGTCAGGATCTCGTCATCCGCCCGGGCCGTGAAATAGGCGCTTTCGTAGAAATCCCGTGCCCGGATCTGCCGTGAGCCGTCCGGTCCCGTGACCTGGTAGGTCGCGTCCAGGCATTGCATGAGCCCCGGCATGTCGTTGCCCGGATCGCCGTTGGCCACATTGCCCCCGAGGGTCCCAAGGTAACGCACCTGGGGGTCGGCGATCTGCAACGCGGCCTCGCGCAACAGCGGCACGGCCTCTGCCAGGCCCGCGTGTGCGATCAACTCATGCTGCGTGACCATCGCGCCAAGAGAGATGCTGTCGGCGCCGATCTCAATCCCCTGCAGGTCCGGGATGTCGCGCAGGTCCACCAGATGTGACAGCACTGCCATGCGCAGTTTCATCATCGGCACCAGACTGTGACCGCCCGCGATCACCCGCGCCTCGTCGCCATGTTCCTGCAACAGGCTAATGGCAGCGCTCAGCTCTGCTGGCCTGTGATAATCAAACCCTGCCGGTATCATCTGTGATCATCCTCCCCCGCGATCTTGCGCCGCTTCGGGGAGGGTTCCGCCAGACCGCGCCGGAACCAACGTCAGAGCCATAAAAGACAGGCATTCGCGCACGAAATGCGAAATGGCTGCACGAATGGAGAACCCTTTATGGCCGAGGACGGTGGGCGGGGCGAGGTGACGGCCGCAAGGCCGGCACCAGCGCCGCCCCGGCGTCCGCGCCTCAGACGCCCAGCACGCGGCGAACCTCGGCCAGGCGTGACCGGCTGACCGGCACCTTGCCCAGGGCCTCGACCCCGTCGAAATGACAGACGCCGGTATCCTTGGTGCGCCGGAACTCGGTCACGAGGGCGGGATTGAGCAGATAGCTGCGATGCGCCCGGATCAGCCCCGCCGGTGCCAGCCGCTTCGCCGCCTCGGAAATCGACCAGGGGCAGAACAGTCGCTCCGCACCGGAGTAGAGCACCGTGTAATGTCCCTCTGCCCGGACCGCCGCGATGGCACCCGCATCGACGAATTGCGTACGGCCCTCTTTCTCATAGGGGACTGGCACCCTTCCCGGCGCCGCGCGTTCCACGGGTTCTTCGGTGTCCGGGACCTGCTCCGCCGGAACGGCAAAAAAGGTCACGCTGCTCAGCAGGAATGCGCCGCAGATGACGAATGAGCTGAGCGCCACGCCCATCGCCAATGTCTCGTTCGACAAGGCGGGACCGACGGTGTCGCCCCCGTCCAACCCGACGAAACCGGTGCCCGCCATCGCGATGAAATGCACCGCGAAAACCGATAGGCCAAAGACCAGGGTACCCAGCATGATACTGCCCCGCGTGCGTTCGCCATAAGCAATCCAGATCGCCGTAACCGACAGCGCCAGCGCCGCGACCAGCGCCACCGCCAGTCCCCCGAAGTTGTAGACCGGGCGGCACAGTTCCATCCCGCTCATGCCGACGTAGTGCATGGCCACGATCCCGCAGCCGACGATCCCGCCAGACAGGGTCAGCGTCAACGGACCGCGATCGCGGAAATGCAGGATCAGCAGCGCCAGCCCGACCATGAGGATCGCGATCAACGCCGAGATCAGCGTCACCAGCCCGTCGTAGAAGAAGAGGATCGGCAGTTGCAGCCCCAGCATGGCCACGAAATGCATCGACCAGATTCCGCCGCCCAGAGCCACCGCCGAGATCGCCACCACCAGCTTGCGCCGGGTCAGCGGCAACGCCGAGGCCCCACGCGTCAGGGATAGCCCGCTGAACCCGGCCATCAGCGCCACCGCCAGCGAGGCGGCCACAAACGCCGGGTGATGCGAGAATTCAAGCACACCACCGCTCCTTACAATGCGCGGGATTTAGGCACATGCCCTGCGGCGGTGCAAGCATGGGGGAGTCACGCGCCGCCTCGCGACACAACACTAAAAAGAACCCCGAGGCGCAGCATCGCCCTCTCGCCCTGTTCTCGGAAACAGTCGCCGCCACAAGTGTTTACGGTTTCTTAACCTGCACCAATGACGCGGAATTAACATTTTCCAGCCCTGCGGGCCCCAAATTCCCCGCTTCCAAGTGGTCTTGTGACCGATCTGCTCTTGGTCCGCTGCGCCGTAGACCGCCAAAGGAAACCCCGATGAACGCCCGCCCAAGGCACCTTCGCGCCCTGCCTCCGGTCCCTGTCGGAGCAAGGCATTCGCTGTCCTCCGGCGATACGCCCTCCTCGGATGAATGCAACCTCGCCGCGTTGCTGCGTGAACGCTTGCGCCACAACGCGGCGGAACGGGGGCTGGCCTGCCCCCACTCATGGATAACCGCGCATGGCCGATCAATCGTACGGGCACAACTTATGCGCGAAATCTCCGACGGGACCTTGCTTTCCGGTCCCAGACTGGAATTCTCGGTCAGTGATGCCACGATTACCGGCGACCTGCTCGACGTCTTCGCCAAAGCCCTTCTCGACCGCTGCCCCGCGTCCCGACGCACCTGACAAACAGGACCTGACCCATGTGCTTTCTCTGCCAAAGCCTCGACCCCTCGATCGAAATCTACGACAGCCACGGTCTGACCGGCCCGACGGCGGCGCCCTCGGGCGGTGACAGCGCAACAACGGGCGCCGCCTTGCCGGTCTTCACGCTGGACCAGGTGGCCTATCAACTGACGCATGGCTACTGGCAGAACGGCGGCGGTGACTGGCGGGCCTTCGACGTGCAGGCCGGCGGCGCGATCAGCGTCAACATCGACGCGCTGGACGAGGCGGGCAAGGCCGCCGCCCTTGCCGCGCTGGACGCGTGGACCGCCGTTTCCGGAATCCAGTTCACCCTGGTCCCGGATAACGCCGACATCACCTTCGACGACACCGAAAACGGCGCCTACGCCTATTCCTACATCTACACGAGCTGGAACGAAATCGACCGGTCCTTCGTCAACGTGCACCCCAGTTGGCAAGGCTACGGCGACTATTACTACCAGACCTACATCCACGAGATCGGCCACGCGCTGGGGCTGGGCCACGGCGGCAACTACAACGGGGCCGCAAGTTTCGGCAGTGACGCACATTACGCCAATGACAGCTGGCAGATGTCGATCATGTCCTACTTTGCCCAGTGGGAGAATCCCAACGTCGACGCATCGGGCCTGTACCTGGCGACGCCTCAGATGGCCGACATCCTGGCGATGCACACGCTTTACGGCACGCCCGACAACGTCCACACGGGCAACACCGTCTACGGCGACAACACCAACCTGACCGCCACGGGCATGGACCTGGCACCGGGCCGGGCGGTCGCGATCTTCGACAGTTCCGGCATCGACGTGATCGACCTCGGCTCGCGCGGGCATGACCAGCGCCTCAGCCTGGTGGATGAAACCTGGTCGGACATCGACGGCTATGCGGGCAATTTTGCAATCGCGCGCGGCGCGGTAATCGAGAACGCCATCACCGGCAGCGGTGACGACCATATCACCGGCAACGCCGCCGCGAACGACATCCAGAGCGGGGCCGGCGCGGATACCATCAAGGGCGGCGAAGGCGACGACACCATCGACGCCGGCGCAGGAGAGGACGTGGTGGTCTTTGAAGGCGCCTCCGAGGGCTTTGCCCTGGCTTGGAACGGCGCGCTGACCGTCACCGACATCGACCCGATCAATGGCGGCGACGATGGCACCGACACGCTTCTGGGGGTCGAGACGCTCAGCTTTACCGACGGCGCCTTCGGGACGGTGCAGGACAACGGCACTACAACCCTTGTCCGGCTTTACAAGACGGGCAGCAACCTGACTGCCGCCACGCTGGAAATCGACGTCGACAACACCAAGGACTGGGAGACGATTGCCCGGGATTTCACCGCGACCGGACAATGGGCGAAGCAGACCAACATCTACGACAACGGCCGGGTGCTGGAGATCTTCTACTCGGACGGGCTGCGCACCACCTCGACCATGACGGACGGCGCCGACGTCTATGCCTGGGACAGCTACACGAGCGGTTACGATACCAGCAACGTGCGGATCTACCACGAAATCGCCTGGGACAACGGCATGGTGGTCGAGACCTTCTTTGACGGCACGGGTGCTCGCACCAGTTCCCTGATGACCGATGGCGGCGACGATCAGGGCTGGCACACGATCGAACGGATTTTCGATGCCACGGGATCCCAGACCGGGCAGACAAACCTCTATGACGACGGGCGCGTGATGCAGATCACCTATGTCGACGGTCAGAAGACCACGATCCAGGTCGAGGACGCCGGCAATATCGCGCTCTGGACCAGTTATACCGACAGCTACGACACCGTCACCGGCGCCCGCACCGCGCGAGAGATGACCTATGACGACGGGCGCACGGTGGAAATCGGCTTTGACGGCGGACAAGTGGTCACGCACCTCCTGACCGATGGCGCGGATGAATTCCTCTGGTCGTCGATCGCACGCACCTGGGACAGCGGGGGCAATCTTGCCAGCCAGACGAATACCTACGATGACGGACGCGTGGAGGAGATCGGCTATACCGACGGTATCCGCAGCAGTTCCGTTCTGACCGACACGCAGGATGTCTATGCCTGGACCACCACGTCGGAAACCTACGACGCCAGCAGTACGCTGATCGAGAGGGTGACGACCTGGGACGATGGCAGTCAGGATGTGGTCACCTACGGAGACAGCCCGGCGGTCTGATCCTCTTTCGGGCGCGGCCTAGTCGGTATTGCTGCGCCCGACCGCCTCGACTGGCGGGCGTCCGTCCACCGGAACCACGTCGACGCTGTGATGGGTGCTGTGAAATCCCGAACTGCGCAGCGATCCCTTGACCGGCGCAACATCCGCATAATCGCGCCCGACGGCCACGCTGATATGGTCGGCGCCGACGCGCATGTCGTTCGTCGGGTCGATCTCGATCCATCCGACTTCGTTGCCGCACCAGGCACGAACCCAGGCGTGCATTGCATCCGCCCCCGCCAGACGCGGCTGACCCTCGGGCGGTTCCGTCCGCAGGAAGCCCGAGACATAGCCCGCCGGAATGCCGATCCCACGCAGCGCGGCGATCATGATGTGACTGATGTCCTGGCAAACCCCGCGCCGGTTCGCAAAAGCCGTGGCCGGGTCGGTGGTCACGTCGGTTGCAGTGGCATCAAAGGTGATTTCCTTGTGCAGGGCCCGCGAAATCGCCTCCACCACGGTGAGCACGGGCTGGTCCATCCGGGTGATCCCCCGCGAGAACGTGGTGATCGCGGGTACCGGCACCACCCGGTCCGACGCCCCCAAGAAATGATGCGGCGCATCGGGCGCCAGCGAGGGCACCTCGGCCAATTCGCGCCGCATGTCGGCCAGCGCACAGGACAGGTCCAGTTCCTTGGGCAAGTCGTCGCGCCGGATGCGACCGGTGAACCGAAAATCGACCGTGTCCAGCGGTGTGTCATAGGCCATCTCGGTCAGCGCATTGCCAAAGAAGTCCACCCTGTCGCGGCGAAACGCGGGCGCTGGATCGGCCTGCAGGAGGCCCGAAACAAGGCGTTGCGCCGGTCCGTTCCCCGGCATCATGCGCAAGTGCATCCGCGCCGCCGCGGCGGAAAGCGCGTAGGCGTAGCGAACGGAAAGCGTGACGTCGTAGAGCATCCCCTACCCCATGTACTGGGTGTGGATCGCATCCGACACCGCCTGCAGATCGTCGGCCAGCTTTGCCAGCGCGGCGCTGTCCAGCACCTCGGGCGTGGCGACCGAGAGATCGGTATGCACTCTCAGGATCCGACGCCCGACCTCCGTCAGCTGGCTGGACTTGCCCTGCCGGGGCAGTTTGGCCTGTTGATCCAGCAGGACCCCGGCCTGGTAGATCACTGATCGCGGGTTTTCCGGGTCCAGCGCCAGCAAGTCGACCACCGTGTTCCGGTTTGTCTCGACCGAGTAGCGCCGGCGGTGGGTCATGACGCTGTCGCCGATTTCCAACGCCGCGTCCAGGCTGCCCTGCGCCGCGCCGCTGGCGGAAAAGACCGCCAGCAGGTCCGAGATCTGCACCCCGCGTTCCAGCGCGCGCCCCATCGACATGAAGCGCCAGCCGGAAAAGCGGAACATGTTGTCGTTCACGAGCCCCGCAAATCCCGCCAGCTTGCGCAGAAGCTGGCTCAGGGCGCGGCCCGTCGCATCGCCGTGGTCCACCGCCCCCGCCAGATCGCGCGCCGCTCCTTCCAGTTCATCCAGCGCGTACCAGCCGTCATCGGAAAACCGGTCGCGCACCTTGCTGGCACAGCCTCGGGCCCGTTGCAGCAGGTTCAGGAAAAGATCCGGCAAGGGTTCCGCCAGGTACAGCCCCCGCCCCTCGAGATAGCGACCAAGCTGGTCGAAAACGGGCATCGGCGTGCCGCCGTTGTCCTCGAGCCGCAGGTGGTAGGCCCGCAGGGTCCGCGCGGTGAAATCAGCCCTTTCGACGTAGCGGCCCAACCAGAACAGGTTGTCCGCCGCCCGCGCGGGCAACCGCCCGGGCATCCGACGGATGAACGGCCCGGGCTGCTGACCAGACAGCGTTTCGGTGGACACCGGCGCGTCGCTGACCACCCAGACATCGGCCACCGAACCGCCGCTTTGCATCGCCAGAGCGGTTGGGTCCTCTGTCCGGCCGATGCGGGCATAGCCGCCGGGCATCACCGTCCAGCCGTCCCTTGTGCGGACCGCGAACACGCGGACAACCATCGGCCGCGGCAACAGCTTGCCATCGATCATCGCCGGCGTGGTCGACAGTGTCACCGCCTGTTGCCCGACCAGGGAACCGCCGTTCTTGTCCAGCCAGTCGCGCACCGGGCCGCGCGCATTGTCGCGGAACCGTCCGCCAAGCGCGGTGGAACTGTCGATCTCGAACGGCAGCTGTGTCGAGAGCGCCGGCCCGATCATCATGCGTTCCAGGTTTTCGCGCACATAGGCCCGTTCGCTGGCCTGCCCGCACCACCATGTCGCGATGTTGGGCAGCTTCAGCCGCTCACCCATCAGCGCCTCGGAGATGCGCGGCATGAAAGCCATGAGCGCCCGCGCCTCCAGCACGCCGGACCCCAGGCAATTGAGCATCGTCACCGCGCCCGAGCGCAGCGTACCGACCATGCCCGGCGTCCCGAGCGCCGAGCTTTCGTCCAGTTCCAGCGGGTCTGCAAAGCGCGAGTCCAGCCGCCGCCACAGCACACTGACCGGTTCCAGCCCGCTGATCGTGCGCACCATCAGCTTGCCGTCGACGCTCACCAGGTCCTCGGACTCCAGCAGCAGGAAGCCCAGGTAGCGCGCGATGTAGGCATGTTCGAAATAGGTGTCGGTGTTCTGGCCCGGCGTCAGGATCGCCACCTGCCCCTGTTCGGGACCGCGCAACTGGGTCAACCGGTCGCGGAAGGTTCGAAAGAAGGCGGCCAGCCGGTGAACATTCGTCTCCTGGTAGAGATCGTTGAAAACCCGCAGCGTCGCCATGCGGTTCTCCAGCGCAAAGCCGGCGCCAGAAGGGGCCTGCGTCCGGTCCCCCAGCACCAGCCAGCTGCCATCCGGAGAGCGCCCGATCTCGAACGCGAGGAAATGCAGGTAATGTTCCGAGCGCGGTTTGACCCCCACCATCGGGCGCAGCCATTCCGGGTTGCGCGCCACCAGCTGCGGCGGCAGGATCCCGCGCTTGACCAGGGTCGCCGGGCCGTAGAGATCGGCCATCGTGCGTTCCAGAAGCTCGGCCCGCTGGGCAATGCCCGCGGCGAGCCTGGTCCACTCCGCCTCACCGATGATGACGGGGATATGGCTCAGCGGCCAGTCGCGCTCGGTGGATTCGTCGCCAGTGTACTGGCGGTAGTAGACGCCCGCATCCTGCAGGTAGAGGTCACCGCGGGCAAAGTCCTGGTTCACCTGGTCGGGTCTGCGCCCGGCCAGGTGGTCGATCATCGGCTGCCAGACCGGGCGCAATGTACCGTCAGGGCGCAAAAGCTCATCTGCCACCCCCTTGGGTGGCAGATAACTGTCCAGCGGCGCCTTTCGCGCCGGCGTAACGGCGCCGGTTTCGCCCATGTCAGATCCAGGGCGCGCGCCGCAGGTCCAGGGTCATCGGGAACTCCGGGTGCGGGTTTTCAGTCGCCGGCCAATAGGTTCCGGGCGTATGCCCCCACTTCTGGAAACGTGCCAGGCGGCGGGCATCGGCCTCGTTCGTATTGACCGGGAAAGTATCATAGCTGCGCCCGCCGGGATGTGCCACATGATAGGTGCAGCCCCCGATGGCCCTGCCCGACCAGGTGTCGAAGATGTCGAAGACCAGCGGCGCGTTGACCGGCAGCACCGGGTGCAGCGCCTCGGCTGGTTGCCAGGCCTTGAAGCGCACGCCGCCCACCTTGCGCCCGCTGGTGCGGGTGCCGTGCAAAGGCACCTGCCGCTGGTTGCAGCAGACGACATAGCGGCTGGGATCCAGCGCGGTCAGCTGCACCTGCATCCGTTCCACGGAACTGTCGGTATAGCGTACGGTGCCACCGATGGCGCCGCGTTCACCCAGGACGTGCCAGGGCTCCAACGCCTGCCGCACTTCCAGGTGGACGTCCTCGGCCTCGATTTCGCCCGCAAAGGGAAAGCGGAATTCGCGCTGTGCCTCGTACCATTCCGGGCGCAGGTCGAACCCGTGTTCCTTGAGGTCGCGCAGCACGTCCATGAAGTCCTGCCAGACGAACTCCGGCAGCATGAACCGGTCATGCAGCGTCGTACCCCAGCGCACCGGCTTGCCCTTGACCGGAGATTTCCACAGCCGCACCAGAAGCGCGCGCAAGAGCACCTGTTGCGCAAGGCTCATCCGCGCATCCGGCGGCATCTCGAAGCCGCGGAATTCCACCAGGCCAAGCCGCCCCGTCGGTCCGTCCGGGGAATAGAGTTTGTCGATGCAGATCTCTGCCCGGTGCGTGTTGCCGGTCACGTCGATCAGGATGTTGCGCAACAGACGGTCCACCAGCCAGGGTTGCGGCTGCTCCCCTTCGGACGGATCCGGGATCTGGCTCAGCGCGATTTCCAGTTCATACAGCGTGTCGTGCCGCGCCTCGTCGATGCGGGGCGCCTGGCTGGTCGGACCGATGAAGGTGCCCGAGAAAAGGTAGCTGAGCGAGGGGTGCCGCTGCATATAGAGGATCAGCGAGCGCAAGAGGTCCGGGCGGCGCAGGAAAGGCGAATCCATCGTCGTGGCCCCGCCGACGACAACATGATTGCCGCCGCCGGTCCCGGTATGCTTGCCGTCGATCATGAACTTGTCGGCGCCGAGACGGCTGTTGCGCGCCTCCTCGTAGACCGCGCTGGTGATGTCCACGCATTCCTCCCAGCTGCCGGCCGGATGCACGTTGACCTCGATCACGCCAGGGTCCGGCGCCACCTTGATGACGTTCAGGCGCGAGTCATGCGGCGGCGTATACCCCTCGATATGCAGGGGCAGGCCCAGGGCCTCCGCGGTCTGTTCGGCTGTGGAGATCAGCTCGAGGTAGTCCTCCAGCATTTCGACCGGCGGCATGAAGATGCACAGCTTGCCGTCGCGCGGCTCGACCGCGATGGCGGTCCGGACGACACCGCCCTCTGGCGTGACCGCCTGTTCGCGCTGCACCGCCGCCGGTTCATCGGCCCGCAGGCGCGAGACGGGCTGTTCGCGGCCCGGAGTCGTCCGGGGCAGCGTGTCCCGCTCTTCGGCGGCGATCTTGCGCAGTTCCTCGAACAGCGCCTGGCGCTTGTCATCCATCTCGTGGAAGTCGGGAAGGTCCTCGACCGGCACGGTCGGGTCCGCCGGATAGACATAGGGATAGGCCGAGGCGCTGACATGCGGCAGCGCCCCCAGCGGCAGGCGAAAGCCCACCGGGCTGTCGCCGGGGATCAGGAACAGGTGGCCACGTCGCGTCTGCCAGCGTTCCGAGCGCCAGCCACGGCCGAATGCGCGGGATTGCCAGCGCTGGATCGGCAGGATGAAGCCGGCCGGCTTGTCCAGCCCGCGTTCAAAAACGCGGGCGATGCGCGCGCGCGCCTCGGGATCCTTGAGGCGCGAATCCTCGGGGGTGACGTTTTCCGGCAGTTCCGCCTCTTTCAGGATCCAGACCGCCGGGTCCTCGAACGCGGGCTGAACATATTCGGTACCGATCTCCAGCGCCTTGGCGAAACCGGCCATGAAAGCCTCGGCGTCGGCCGCGGTCGCGTCCTTGGAGGTTTCCTTGGCCACCAGGTCTAGGTTCTTCCAGACGGGTTTTCCGTCCCGCCGCCAATACAGCGAGAAGGTCCAGCGCGGCAGGGTTTCACCCGGATACCACTTGCCCTGCCCGAAATGCAGGAAGCCGCCCGGCGCGAACCGATCGCGCAGGCGCCGGATCAGGTCATCGGCCAGGGCGCGTTTCTGCGGGCCGACGGCGGCGGTGTTCCACTCGGCGCTTTCGAAATCGTCGATCGAGACGAATGTCGGCTCACCGCCCATCGTCAGGCGCATGTCCTGCGCTTCGATCTCGGCATCCACCTTTTTCCCAAGCGCGTCCAGCGCGTCCCAGCTTTCCTCGGAAAAGGGTTTGGTGATGCGCGGATGTTCGGCGACGCGGTGCACCTCCATCTCGAAATCGAAATCGGTCTTGGTGTCCTTGTGGCCGCTGAAGCCACCCACGATGGGGGCGGCGTTGCTGTAGTGCGGTGTGGCCGCCAGGGGGATGTGGCTTTCCCCGGTGAGAAGACCACTGGTCGGATCCAGCCCGACCCAGCCGGCGCCAGGAAGATAGACTTCGCACCAGGCGTGCAGGTCGGTGAAATCGTGGTCGGTGCCCGAGGGACCGTCCAGCGCCTCGAGGTCCGGTTTCAACTGGATCAGGTAGCCGGAGACGAAGCGCGTGGCAAAACCCAGGTGGCGCAGGATGTTGATGAGCAGCCAGCTGGTGTCGCGGCAGGAGCCGGATTTCTTTTCCAGCGTTTCCTCCGGTGTTTGCACACCGGGTTCCATCCGGATCAGGTACTCGGTCTCCTGTTCCAGCTGGCGGTTCAGTTCCACCAGCATGTCGATCGTGACCTGTTTCTTGCGCGGGACGCTTTCGACCCATTTCTTCAGCAAGGGCGTCAGCGGTTCGGTCTTGCGATAGACGGCGAGATCGGGGGCGATTTCCTCGGGGTATTCGAAGGGCCATTCCCGGGCGACATCATCGACGAAGAAATCGAAGGGGTTGTAGACCGTCATGTCGGCCACCAGGTCGACCTCGATCCGGAATTCGGTCACCGGTTCGGGAAAGACGAACCGGGCCAGCCAGTTTCCGTAGATGTCCTGCTGGTGGTTGACGAAGTGCCCTTCGGGCGAGACCTTCAGCGAATGGCTGATCACCCGGGTCCGGCTGTGCGGCGCCGGTCGGAGCCGGATGATCTGCGGTGACAGGTTCACCGGGCGGTCGTACTTGTAATGGGTAAGATGCCGGATGCTCGCAGTAATCGCCATGATGTTTCCGTCTGTCCCAGGGTCTGAATGTCCTCAAACCAGAGAAGCCCTCCGGAGAGACGATGTAAACCCGCAGATGAAGACAGGGCCCAATCCGCCGATCATTGCCGCAAGCAGGTGACAGAGCGCGGCTTTTGCACGCTTCTTGTGCAGTTTGCGGCGGGGCGGATGGCGATTGCCGCATTTGGCGTCGTCAAATGTCGGCCCGCCCCGCGCCTGTGCCGTGTCAGGCGGCCCGAATTCGTCCCGCCGCGGCCTCCGGTCCGGCAACACCTGGGGTCCGGGTATCAGAGCCGGTGACGAAACGGCCCACGGTTTCGCTGAGCGCGCCTGCATCGCTGCGCATCATATGCGCCGAGGCGGTGGATTCCTCGACCATCGCGGCATTCTGCTGGGTGACCCGGTCGAGGTTGGAAATCCCGACGTTGATCTCCTGCAGGCCCTGGGCCTGTTCCCCGGCACTGCTGGCGATGCCCGTCATCATGTTCGACACCTCGGCCACGCGGCTCAATACGTCGTCCAGCGCGCCGCCAGCCTCTTCGACCAGCCTGACGCCGCTGGCCACCTGTTCGCCCGCACCGGTGATCAACTCCTTGATCTGCTGGGCCGCAGCCGCGCTGCGCTGGGCCAGTCCGCGCACCTCTGTCGCCACCACGGCAAAGCCCTTGCCGCTTTCGCCCGCGCGCGCCGCCTCGACCCCGGCGTTCAGGGCCAGCAGGTTGGTCTGGAAGGCAATGTCGTCGATGACGCTGGTGATTTCCCCGATCTGCTCCGAGGATTTCTCGATCACGCTCATTGCCTCGATGGCAGAGCGCATCACCTCGCCGTTGCGTTCCGCGATCTCGCGGGTCTGGCGTACCTGGTCATCCGCGTTGCGGGCATTTTCCGCCGCCGCGCTGACGCTGCTGAGCAGTTCTTCCAGCGCCGCCGCAGATTCCTCGAGCGTGGCGGCCTGTGTTTCTGTCCGCCGGGATAGATCATCCGAGGCCGAGGCGATCTGGTTGGCATTGTCCAGGAGGCTGTCGGCGCTGGCCGAAACTTCGTCGACCACCCGGCGCAGGCTGGCAATGGCACGGTTGTAGTTGGTCCGGAGAGCGGCGTATTCCTCGGGGAATTCGGCCACGATCTCGCGGTTCAGAACGCCCTCCGCCAGCACGTCCAGCGCCTGGCCCAGGTGAGACACCATCTCGACCTGGCGTTCCATGTTGCGGGCGCGCTCTTTCTCGGCGTCTCGCGCAACGCTCAGGGCCCGGGTCATGTCCTGCATGCGGGCGGCGATGCTGCCGAATTCGTCGCGCCGACCGCTCATCCCGATTTCGCTGTCGTAGTCGCCATCGGAAATACGCTCGACCGCCTCCGTGACCTGGCGCAGCGGACGGCCAAGGCTGCGCTGCAACAGGAGCAGCGTCGCCCCCAGCAGCACGATGAAGACTGCCGCCGCCGTCAGCAGGATGCTCATCTTCTCGGGCCTTACGTCGGCAAGGGCCGAATCCGCATTCCAGGCCATCGCAATCACGCCGATTACCGGCCCTTCGGGTCCGGCGAGAACAGGTTCCGCAACCCAAAGCCCGCCTTCGGTACTGATCCGGGTGCCATCGGCCAGGGCCCGTGCGGCAAGGTCGGCAACACTGTCCAGCAGCGATGTATCCTCACCGACCGCGGCGAGGCGCTCGCCCTCGGCCCCCAGTACCATCGCCACGCGCCCGTTGGCCCCGGCCGCGGTCATCGCGGCCGAGACTTCTTCTTCTACCTTCGGCAGAGCCTTGAACCGGATCGGCTTGTTCAGCGCGCTGGCGCTGAGTTCGACCGTCCGCGCGGCCTGGTCGACCACGCCCTTGACGGCGAGGTCGTCGACCAGCCGCAGGGATTGTACCGACAGCACGGCTGCCACCACGATCGTGGTCACAGCCATGATGCCCGCGCACCTGATGAAAACCGAGTGCAGGCCCGCGCCTGACCTCGTCTTGCCGCCGTCCTGTGTCATGCTCATTTTCCTTGCCTGAAGATGGGGGGCGCCGCGGCCTTACAGCAGCACTTCGGCATCGACCCCGACGGTCATGGCACCGATCGGCTTGCCGGTGTCAGGGTCCGTGATCGTGATCGAGATCTGCACCTGGTAGGACTGGCTGGATTCGTCGAATTCCACCTCGCCGAAATGTACAGCGCCGGCGCCCTTGGGATAGGTTTCCAGGTACTTGGCCTCGTCCCCCTGCCAATAGTCCGAAGTCGCGCCCGAGGCCGCCACGTTCAGCCCCTTTGCGTCCATCACGATCACCTCGGTAATCATTCCGCCACTGGCCTCCACCCGCGAGCGCAGGAAGTCGGCGGCGGCGTTCATCAGGACACCGTCGACCAGGGCCGACCCCGTGCCCACCTCGGCCCGCCAGGTTCCGTCCAACTGGGTGATCCGCGTGGCGTCATAGCCGCCGGTCCGGACATTCTGGGCCTCGATCGCCTCGACGATCGCGGTTTCATGGGCCCAGGCCATGATTTCACTGTCGACATAGGCCTGCATGGCCGCGTGAGGTTCGACCGCAAAAGCAGCGGGCGCCGCCCCGAAAAGCGCTGCGGACAGTAGCAATGCACGTTTCATCCATAAGTCTCCGGTGTGGGTTCAAGATGACGGCACACTATGCAGCCCGCGGTTTACGGCTGTTTAACCGGCTGTAAAATTGAAACTATTTAGATCACCGGGTCAAAAACGACATGACGTCGCTTTCTGCGGAGACAGAGCAGACCCGCCCCTGCAGACTGGCTTTCATGAAGATGCATGTCGCGGTTATCTCCTTGATCCTGCGCCAGATTGGGGCACGGCGCGGGCGCGCCGCCCGGGGACGTCCGAGCAGGCAGTAGGCCCCCTGATCCCTGCCCCAATCCCTCGGAGACACGACAGATGACAGCCCCTCTTTCCCGCCGCGGCGGCGGTCGAGCCGCCCGCGTTGCCGCCCGCACCGCCGCCCTGTCCGACGACCAGCGACCGGTCCGCGCCGGCCTTATCGGCGGAGGCTATCGCCCGCTGACAGAGGCAGAGGTCGCACGCATCCACGCAAGCGCACTGATCGCGCTGGACGAAATCGGCCTGTCCGGAGCGCCTGCCTCCGGGGTCGAGATCCTGACCGGCGCGGGCGCGCGACTGGGCGAAGACGGACGCCTGCGCTTTCCGCCAGCCCTGGTAGAAGACATGCTGGCCAAGGCCGCGCGCGACATCACCCTGCCCGCCCGCGATCCCCGTTTCGACCTCGACCTGTCGGGGCAGAGTGTCCACTACGGTACCGCCGGTGCGGCGGTGCACCTGGTCGAGATCGACGGGAAATCCTACCGCGAAAGCACGCTGCAGGATCTGCACGACGCGGCGCGGATTGCGCATCAGCTGGACAATATCCACTTTCTCCAGCGCCCGATGGTCGCCCGTGACATCACGAACAACCTCGAACTCGATCTGAACACGCTCTACGCCTGCTGCGCCGGGACGACCAAGCAGGTGGGCACCTCGTTCTCCGACCCCGCCAACGTGTCGGCTTCGCTGGACCTGCTGCACATGATTGCCGGGGGCGAGGCCGCCTGGCGCGCGCGGCCTTTCGTGTCGAATTCGAACTGCTTTGTCGTGCCACCAATGAAATTCGCCACGGAAAGCTGCGAGACGATGGAGGCCTGCATTCGGGGCGGCATGCCGGTGCTGCTGCTGTCGGCGGGCATGTCAGGGGCGACCGCGCCCTCGACCATCGCGGGGGCCATCGTGCAATCGGTGGCGGAATGCCTGGCCGGGCTTGTCTACGTCAACGCCATTGCCCCGGGCCACCCCGCGATCTTCGGCACCTGGCCTTTCGGGCTGGATCTGCGGACCGGGGCCATGTGCCTGGGATCCGGAGAGCAGGCGCTGCTCAGCGCGGGCTGTGCCCAGATGCACGCGCATTACGGCCTCCCAGGAGGCACTGCCGGCGGCGCGGCGGATTCGAAATTGCCGGACATGCAGGCGGGCTGGGAACAGATGTGTTCCAACGTGCTTGCCGGGGTGGCCGGGGCAAACATGGTCTACGAGGCGGCGGGGATGCATGCCTCTTTGCTGGGGTTCTGCCATGAGAGCCTGATCCTCGGCGATGACCTGATCGGTCAGGCGCTGCGCTGCGTGCGCGGGATCGAAGTGGACGATACCACCCTGGCCCTGGACCAGATGCGCGCTGTCTGCCTGGGTGGGCCGGGCCATTACCTCGGCACGCCGGAAACCCTGGACAGGATGCACCGGGACCACCTTTACCCGCAGTTTGGCGACCGCACATCGCCCCGCGAATGGGAAGAACTGGACAAGCCGGACCTCGTGGCCAAGGCCACGGTACGCAAGGAAGCCATCCTGGCCATGCGCAGCCCGGCCCGCTTCGATGCCGCCACCGACAAGGCGATCCGCGCACGGTTCCCGATCCACCTGCCCGCCTGATTCAGGTCAAGAGCACGGGCGTGCCGCGGCTTGTGCCCGGGGCGCGCCCGCGCTAGCCCTTTGCCTGCGAATTTCCGGAGACCGCCATGCCCTACCTCTTTCTTGCCTTTGCCGTGCTGGCCGAGACCATCGGAACCACCGCCCTGCAGGCGAGCCAGCAGTTCACGCGGGTGGTGCCCACGGCGATCACCGTGGTGGCCTATGCGGCCGCCTTTTACCTGCTGGGGATTGCGCTGAAGTATTTTCCCGTGGGCATCGCCTACGCGATCTGGTCGGGGCTTGGCATCGTTTTCATCGCCGTGATCGGCCTGGCGGTCTTTGGCCAGAAACTGGACCTGCCGGCGATCCTGGGGATGGGCATGATCCTGGCCGGGATCCTAGTGATCCACCTCTTTTCCAACACTTCGCCGCACTAGGCACGACCGAACGGAAAAGCCCCCCGGAGAACTCTCCGGGGGGCCCGCGCCTTCCGCTCACATGAGGGGGACGATCAGAAGCGGAAGGTTGCCCGCAGCGAATAAGTCTGCGCGTCCACGTCCGCGCCCGAACCGCCGACGTCTTCAAAGCTGTGTGCCAGCGCTTCGCCACCAATCGAGAACCGGTCGGTCACCTTGTAGTCGAGGCCAACACCGCCGACGGGTCCAGTCGCATCGCCCAGCGACGTGTCGATGCGTGCCACGCCCGCGGTCCCGTAAACCAGGGTCCGGCCAAAGTCGGCACCGACCCGGCCCTTGAGCCGCATTACGTTGTCCACGTCGACGCCACCAAGGCTGTAGCCGTTGCCGTCCTGGTATTCGAACTCACCACCGACGACGTAATCGCCGAAGTCATAATCGTAACCGCCGAAGACGCCATAGATGCTGCCGTTGTCGGAGGTGCCGCCACCCTGAGCGTTCAGGTTGCCAAAGCTGAAGCCCGCATAAGGGCCGGTCCAGTCCACGCCAACCGGGGCAGCGGGCACAACGGGAGCCGCCGGTTCGACTTCGACCGGTGTGCGGTCGATGCTGCCGGCCAGCACGGGTGCTGCGCCAAGCGATGCGGTCGCTGCGATCACTGCAAAGATGCTCGATTTCATGACTGTCTCCTTTTCTGGTTCCGTTACGCTGCGGACTCGCAGCGCGTCATGCTGAGCCGCAAGTAACGGCTCGTGATGTTCTTTCAACGGGTCGGATGCCCAGTTGTTCCGCGTTGCGCACCCTGCCCCCGCGTCACCGGCCAAAGCCCGCTGAGGGACCCCGACGGGCCGGCAAACCTCCGCCGGTTCCCCTTGGCGCTCTCGCAAGCGTGATCCGTGATCCCCTTGCAACGCGCTTGCGGCAAATCGGCACTGGTCTTTTTGTCCCTACCCGGCTAGTCCCGCGCCAACTCCGGACAAAGGAACCATCTCATGGATTTGCGCAACGTCGCGATCATTGCACACGTTGACCACGGCAAGACGACGCTGGTGGACGAATTGCTGAAACAATCCGGCGCCTTCCGCGCCAACCAGGCCGTCGCCGAACGGGCGATGGATTCGAACGATCTGGAACGCGAACGCGGCATCACCATCCTTGCCAAGGCGACAAGCGTCGAGTGGAAAGGCACACGGATCAACATCGTCGATACCCCCGGCCACGCCGATTTCGGCGCCGAGGTGGAACGCATCCTGTCGATGGTCGATGGCGTCGTGCTGCTGGTCGATGCCGCCGAAGGCCCGATGCCGCAGACGAAATTCGTGACCTCCAAGGCACTGGCCCTGAGCCTACGGCCTATCGTTGTGCTGAACAAGGTCGACAAGCCCGACGCCGAACCGGATCGCGCGCTGGACGAGGTCTTTGACCTGTTCTCGGCCCTTGATGCCGACGAAGACCAGCTGGACTTTCCACACCTTTACGCCTCGGGCCGGTCGGGGTGGTGCGACGCCGAGCTTGACGGTCCGCGCAAGAACCTGGACGCGCTGTTCAACCTGATCGTGAACCACGTCCCGGAACCCAAACAGATCAAGAAGCGCGACGAGGATTTCACCATGCTGGCCGTGACGCTGGGGGCCGACCCCTTTGTCGGCCGGATGCTGACCGGCCGCGTCGAGTCCGGCAAGTTGAAGGTGGGCCAGACCGTCCAGTCGATCTCGCGCATCGGCCAGAAGATCGAACAGTTCCGCGTCACCAAGATCCAGGCCTTCCGCGGGTTGCAGCAACAGGACATCGAAGAGGCCGAGGCCGGCGACATCGTCTCGATCGCGGGCATGACGAAGACCACCGTTGCCGATACGATCTGTGCCCTGGCCGTCGATGAACCGCTCGAGGCGCAACCGATCGACCCGCCGACCATCACGGTGACCTTTGGCATCAACGACAGCCCTCTGGCTGGCCGTGACGGCAAGAAGGTCCAGTCTCGCGTCATCCGCGAGCGTCTGCACAAGGAGGCGGAAACTAACGTCGCGATCCGCATCAAGGACACGCCCGGCGGCGAGGCCTTCGAGGTGTCTGGCCGCGGCGAACTGCAGATGGGCGTCCTGATCGAGAACATGCGCCGCGAAGGCTTTGAGCTTTCGATCTCGCGCCCGCAGGTCATCATGCGCGAAGAAGACGGCGTGACGATGGAACCGGTCGAAGAGGCCACCATCGACGTCGACGACGAATACACGGGCGCAGTGATCGAAAAGCTGACCGGCGCCCGAAAGGGTGACCTGGTCGAGATGAAACCCGCCGGCGCCGGCAAGACGCGCATCATCGCGCATGTCCCCTCGCGCGGGCTTATCGGCTATCACGGCGAATTCCTCACCGATACCCGCGGCACCGGCGTGCTGAACCGCGTCTTTCATGGCTGGACTCCGCACAAGGGTCCGATCCCGGGCCGTCGTGCAGGTGTCCTGATCTCGATGGAAAACGGCGAGGCGGTGGCCTACGCGCTGTGGAACCTCGAAGAACGCGGCAAGATGATGATCGGAGCTCAGGCCCCGGTATATACCGGCATGATCATTGGCGAGCACTCGCGTGAGAACGACCTCGAGGTGAACCCGCTCAAGGGCAAGAAACTGACCAACGTGCGGGCCTCCGGCACCGACGAAGCGGTGCGCCTGACCACCCCGATCACGCTGAGCCTCGAAGAGGCGATTGCCTACATCAACGACGACGAACTGGTCGAGGTCACGCCCAACGCGATCCGCCTGCGCAAGCGCCACCTTGACCCGCATGAGCGCAAGCGCGCCGCGCGCGGCGCCTGAACCTGTTCTGGCTCCGCCTCATTTCAGGCGGGGCCGGTTCACGTTGCGCATGAAGTTCGCCAGATAAGGGCCTGACAAAAGGGGATAAACGCCCCCAAAACCAAAAAAGGCGCGGGGTGGCAGTCCCCGCGCCTTTCCGATTCATTGGGCTGCAGCTCAGTGCTTGCAGGCCGACTTCTTCGCCACGTAGTAGCCCGCCTTCACGAGGTGCTTGGACTCCTTGTAGACCGCCGGATAGTGGACCTTGACCATCTGACCGTGCTTGTACTCCCACTCGGTGTGGGCAGCCATGATCAGATGCTGCTTGTAGGCGTATTTGGCCGGAACCCAGACCTTGTCGTAGCACGCAACGACCTTGCCTTCCCAGGCCATTGCGGGGGCGGCGAATGCGGCCGCGAGAAGTGCGCCAGCAAGAACTTTTTTCATGATCTTTCTCCCAAGAAATTGAAGGTATCCAAACTCTAGCCAAGAAAATCGCGCCCGCGCGACAGGAATTCCTGACTTGGCGCGGCAAAAAAGGGCTAACCCCCCAATTTTCTGCCCAATTCACGGATTCTGTGGTTGAGGTGCCATAGTTTTGCAACGGTCCAGCAAGAAGGACCGCATGTATTTTTTTCCGTTTCGGGAACAATTACCGAAAGCGAAAAAATTGGCCACTCTGGCAAGCGTAGCCGAGAATGTCGCACGAATCACTCATCTTCCCAACGCCCGCTCTGACCTGCGGCAGGAGCCCGCTCAATATACGCGCCAGCCGGGCGAAAAAGCGCCGATATACGGAAGAGCGCCGATATATCCGTCAGAAGTCGGGGCAGACCGGATCGCCGAGGGCAATCACTCCCGGTTCAAGCACCGAACAGCACCAACCTCCATGCCCGCGCAAGGCCGTGTAGCCGCCCGTGCCAAGAACCTGCTCCATCCGGGAACAGGGCGCGCAAGGGACCTCGATCGACAGCCGGACCGAACCGATCCGCAGGCCGAATTCCCGTGTCGCGGTCAGGTTGAGCCCAGAGATGACAAGGTTGCGCCTCAGCAATTCGGGCGGAAGGTCGTCCCGCCCGACAAGTGCGGCGATCACAGGCAGATGTTCCGCCTGGATCAATGTGACGGCCCGTTTGCCGGACCGGCCATGATCTCCATCCAGACCATCGGCGGTGATCCGGACATTCTCGACCGGGGTCAGACCTGCCTTGCGCGCGGGCCGCAGCCCGATCCAGTCGAGCCGCCCCGGCCCGTTGAAGGACCGGCGCAACTCGGCGAGCGGTTTCACTCGCTGGTCTCGACGACCATCAATTCGCGCTCAGAGGCGCCGCGCGCGTGGCTCAGGGCTTCCTGGTAGGCGTCGGAATGGTAGCAGTCCACCGCCGCCTCGACCGAGGGGAACCGTGCCACGACGTTGCGCGGACGTTCCTTGCCTTCAAGCTGCACGAAACGCCCGCCCCGGGCGATGAAGGTTCCGCCATGCGCGGCGATGGCCGGTCCGGCCAATTCCGCGTATTTCCCGTAGGCCTCGGCGTCACTCACGGTGACATGGGCAATCCAGAGTGCGGGCATCTCAAGCTCTCCCTACAGCGGTTTGAATGACGGATTGGGCCGCTTCCATGGCGCCACTCCAGTTCTCAAGCGATGGCGCACCGCCTTGAGCCAGCGTGGGACGTCCACCTCCGCCCTTACCTCCCAGTGCCCCTACTACAGCCCGAAGAATATCGACGGCGGAAACGACTTTGGAAACTTCATCCCCAACGCCTACTGCAACCGCCACCTTGCCACCGTTTTCTGTCGCCAGAACAGTAACACCCGCGTTGCCTTGAGCCTTCAAGTCATCAATCATCGGCGGGAGATCCTTACCAGAAACGCCAGCCATGACGTTTCCGGAGAATGCAATCCCGCTCACGCTGGTCTCTTCCGAGCCTGCGCCCTGCCCCGCGCCACCGGCCATTGCCAGTTCGCGGCGCAACTGTGCCACCTCGGATTCCAGCTTCTTGCGCTCATCCATCAGCGCCTTGACCCGACCCGGAACGTCAGAGGCGCTGGCCTTCAGAACGCCTGCCACCTCTGCCAGTCGGTGATCCTGCTGCGTGAGATAGTCGAAGGCAGCGGCCCCGGTCAGTGCCTCGATCCGCCGGACTCCCGCGCTGGATGCGCTGTCGCCCAGCGTCACGAAGAGACCGATGTCGCCGGTCTGGCGCACATGGGTGCCACCGCACAGTTCGATCGAATAGGTCTGGCCGTCGGTGCCCTTGCCCGAGCCGGGCTTTGTCCCCATCGAGACGACGCGCACCTCCTCGCCGTATTTCTCACCGAAGAGCGCCTGCGCGCCGATCTCGCGCGCGTCGTCCGGCGTCATGATCCGCGTGCTCACCGGCGCGTTCTGCCGGATAAAGGCGTTCACGTCGCGTTCGACCTCTTGCAGGTCCTCCAGGCTCAGCGCCTGGCCATGGCTGAAGTCGAACCGCAACCGGTCCGGCGCATTCAGCGACCCGCGCTGCGCGACGTGATCGCCCAGCCGTTCGCGCAGTGCCTCGTGCAGCAGGTGCGTGGCCGAGTGGTTGGCCCGGATCGCCGAGCGACGGCCATGATCCACCTCGAGTTGCAGCGCATCGCCCTTGGCGAAGGTGCCGCGATCCACGGTGACGTGATGCGCGTAGACCGCGCCCCCCGCCATTTTCTGCGTATCGCTGACGGTGGCGCTGTCATCCTCGTTCTCCAGCCGGCGCAACCAGCCGGTATCACCGACCTGCCCGCCGGCTTCGCCGTAGAACGGCGTCTGGTTCAATACGATCCACCCGCTTTGACCCGCCGACAGGCTGTCGACCGGCTTGCCGTCCGCCACAAGCGCCAACACCTGGCCTTCGGCCGTTTCCGTGTCGTAGCCCAGGAAATCGGTCGCACCATGCGTATCGGCAATATCGAACCAGATGGTCGCATCCGCCGCTTCGCCGGATCCGCTCCATGCCGCGCGGGCGCGTGCTTTCTGCTCGGCCATCGCGGCGTCAAAGCCTTCGACGTCCACTTCCCGGTTCTTCTCGCGCAGCGCATCCTGCGTCAGGTCCAGCGGGAAACCATAGGTGTCATACAGCTTGAAGGCCGCAGCGCCCGGCAGCGGCGCGTCACCGTCAAGCCCGGCCAATTCGTCATCGAGAAGCTTCAGCCCGCGATCCAGTGTCGCCTTGAACCGCGTTTCCTCGGATTTCAGCGTTTCCTCGATCAGTGCCTGCGCGCGAGTGAGTTCCGGATAGGCCTGCCCCATCTGGCGCACCAGCGCCGGGACGAGGCGGTACATCAACGGGTCCTGTGCGCCCAAGAGATGCGCGTGACGCATGGCGCGGCGCATGATCCGGCGCAGGACGTAGCCGCGCCCGTCGTTCGACGGCATCACGCCGTCCGCGATCAGGAACGAGGTCGAGCGCAGGTGGTCGGCAATCACCCGGTGATGCATCTTGCCCGGCCCGTCCGGATCGGCGCTGGTCGCATCTGCGCTGGCCTCGATCAGGCTGCGCATCAGGTCGGTGTCGTAGTTGTCGTGCTTGCCCTGCAGCAGCGCACCAATCCGTTCCAGCCCCATGCCGGTGTCGATCGACTGCATGTCGAGCGCCTTCATCGAGCCGTCTTCGAACTGCTCGTTCTGCATGAAGACGACGTTCCAGATCTCGATGAAGCGGTCGCCGTCTTCCTCGGGCGTTCCCGGCGGGCCGCCCCAGATGTGATCGCCGTGGTCGTAGAAGATCTCGGTGCAGGGGCCGCAGGGGCCGGTCGGCCCCATCTGCCAGAAGTTGTCCGAGGTATCGATGCGGATGATCCGGTCCTCGGGCACGCCGACCTTCTTCCAGATCTCGAAGGCCTCGTCATCGGTGTGATAGACGGTGGTCAGCAGCCGCTTCGGGTCGATTCCGAATTCCTTGGTCACCAATTCCCAGGCAAAGGGGATCGCCTCGGGTTTGAAGTAATCCCCGAAGGAGAAATTCCCCAACATCTCGAAGAAGGTATGGTGACGCGCGGTGTAACCGACATTGTCGAGGTCATTGTGCTTGCCGCCCGCCCGCACGCATTTCTGCGAGGTGGTCGCTCGGTTGTAGTCGCGTTTTTCCACCCCGGTAAAAAGGTTCTTGAACTGCACCATGCCCGAGTTGACGAACATCAGCGTCGGGTCGTTGCGGGGCACCAGCGGGCTGGAGGCAACGACCTCGTGCCCCTGCTTTTCGAAATAGGTCAGAAAGGTCGAGCGGATGTCGTTCAGACTTGCCATTGCGGGCCTCTTTGCGGGCGAGTGATCGGCGCAGATGTAGCGGCGCCATCCGCAAGTGTCCACAGTCGCCTGTCACCCCGCACGGGACAACAAAAAAGGCGCTCCGAAGAGCGCCTCTTTCATGTCCGTCATATCGCCGGATCAATCCTCGGTCAGTTCCGGGTCACCCTCGGGCATGTCGAAATCCAGGCCGTGTGCCGCGCGGATCTTGTCCTCGATCTCCAGCGAGACCCGCGTATTCTCACGCAGGTAGGTTTTCGCATTTTCGCGCCCCTGCCCGATCCGCTCGTCGCCGTAGCTGAACCAGGAGCCGGACTTGTCGACGACACCGGCCTTGACGCCCAAGTCCAGCAGTTCGCCCATCTTCGAGATGCCCTCGCCGTACATGATGTCGAATTCGACCTGCTTGAACGGCGGCGCCACCTTGTTCTTGACCACCTTGACGCGCGTCTGGTTGCCGACAACTTCGTCGCGGTCCTTGATCGAGCCGATGCGGCGGATGTCGAGGCGCACGGACGAGTAAAATTTCAGCGCGTTGCCGCCGGTGGTCGTTTCGGGCGAGCCGAACATGACGCCGATCTTCATGCGGATCTGGTTGATGAAGATCACCATGCAATTGGACCGGCTGATCGAGCCGGTCAGCTTGCGCATCGCCTGGCTCATCAGGCGGGCCTGCACGCCGACGTTCGAGTCGCCCATGTCCCCTTCGAGTTCCGATTTCGGCGTCAGCGCGGCGACCGAGTCGACCACCACCATGCTGACCGCGCCCGAGCGCACCAGCGTATCGGTGATCTCCAGCGCCTGTTCACCGGTGTCGGGCTGCGAGATCAGCAACTCGTCCAGATCGACGCCAAGTTTCTTGGCGTATTGCGGGTCCAACGCGTGTTCGGCATCGACAAAGGCGCAGACGCCGCCCTTTTTCTGCTCTTCAGCCACGCAGTGCAGCGTCAGCGTCGTCTTGCCCGAGCTTTCGGGGCCGTAGATCTCGATGATCCGGCCCTTGGGCAACCCGCCGATTCCCAAGGCGATATCCAGCCCCAGCGAGCCGGTCGAGGTGGCCTCGATATCCTTGATGGCATTGTCGCCACCCAGTTTCATGATCGAGCCCTTGCCGAACTGTCGCTCGATCTGGGCGAGTGCGCTGTCCAGGGCCTTCTGTTTCTCGGCCTTACGCTTGTTATCCATGCTCAGAAGATCTGCCGTTGCCATGCGTTTCGATCCTTATTCCATATGCCGGCGAGCGCGGCAATCGCTGCTTTCGTTCACCCCTTGTTCCCAATAGCTATGAGACCAAACCATGAACAGTTCAAGTGAATTCTTTCTCTTTCCAGCTTGGCGCGCGAGGGTTAAGGCAAGGTTACCGAAACAGGAACAAATCGAATGCTCGTTTTCTGGAAAGCGCGCCTGGTCATGCTGGCGGTCCCCAAGACCGGCACCTCTGCCTATACGCGGGCGCTGGCTCCCAAGGCTTCGATGGCGGTCTCCGACCCGCCCGAGTTGAAACATGCGCCGGTCTATCGTTACAACCGTTTCTTCCGCCCGATGTTCGAGAAGGTCGGCGGCGAGATGGAGCTTTTGGCAGTGATCCGCGAACCGGTGGACTGGCTTGGCTCCTGGTACAGGTATCGGCAGCGTGATTTCCTGGATGGCAAGCCGACCTCGACGCGCGGGCTCAGTTTTGACCAGTTCTGCGATGCCTATGCCCGCGGCGATCGTCCGCCATTCGCGAACGTCGGCAGCCAGGCCAAGTTCGTGGAGCCGCGCCCCAACGGTGTCTCGGTCAACCATTTGTTCCGCTACGAAAACCAGGCCGGCTTGCTGGCCTTTCTCGAAGAGCGGCTTGAGACGAAGATCGACCTGCCGCGCGAAAACGTCTCTCCGCGGCGGGACCTGTCGCTGTCCCCGGAGATCGACGCCAAGCTGCGGCGCAAATGTGCGGCGGATTTCGAGACCTGGGAAGGCGCGACCTAGCGCCCGACCGTCAGTTGAGTTGCTGGTGCACCGTCTCGGTCAGGTCCGATAGAGAGAAGGGTTTCGGCAGGAAGACGGAATTTGGAATTTCCTCGCTGCCTTCGCCAAAGGCGTCTTCGGCATAGCCCGATACAAAGACCACCCGCGTATCGGGGCGGCGTTCCCGCGCCTTGCGCACCCAGGTCGGGCCGTCCATCCCGGGCATGACGACATCGGTCACGAAGATGTCCACGGCCAAATCGTCATCATCCAGCGTCGCGAGCGCATCCTCGGCGGTCTCTGCCTCGATTACCGTGTAGCCACGCAGGCGCAGCGCGCGGGCCGCGAAGGCCCGGACCGGGGCCTCGTCCTCGACCAGCAGGACCACGCCCGATCCTTGCTCGGGCAGCTTCCGCTCGGCCTTCTCCTCGGTGGCCACAGCTTCTTGCCGGGGCGCCTCGAAGGCCGGGAAAAGCAGGGTGAAACAGGTCCCCTGCCCGACCACGCTGTCCACGAAGATGAAACCGCCGGTCTGCTTGACGATGCCATAGACGGTGGACAAGCCAAGCCCCGTTCCCTCACCGGTGCGCTTGGTGGTGAAAAAGGGCTCAAAGACCTTTTGCAGCTTGTCCTGGGGGATTCCCATCCCCTTGTCCGTCACCCGGACCGAAACATAGAGCCCGGGCGCGACCACCGCGCGGTCGCGCGTCATCGGTTCGGCCAGTTCGCGGCGCTCGGTCTCGACCACGATCTCGCCACCCTCGGGCATGGCGTCGCGGGCGTTGACCACCAGGTTCATCATCACCTGTTCGAGTTGCCGCCGGTCACCGCGCACCGTTGGCAGCACGGGATCATGTTTCAGCGTCAGCCGCACCTTTTCACCCACCAGCCTGTTCAGAAGATGCGCAAGGTCCGAGAGAGTATCGCGCAGGTCCATGACCTCGGGCTGCATGGTCTGCTTGCGCGAAAATGCGAGGAGCTGCCCGACAAGCGCCGCCGCCCGGTTGGCGTTCTGGTTGATCTGGACAAGGTCGCCGTAATCCGGATCGCCCTGGTCATGCCGAAGCAACAGCAGGTCGCAATGCCCCGAGATCGCCGTCAGCAGGTTGTTGAAATCATGCGCGACCCCGCCCGCAAGCTGGCCGATGGCCTGCATCTTCTGGCTCTGGACGAATTGCGCCTCGAGCGTCTTGAGCTCGGTCGCGTCATTGAGAACAGCGACGAGCGCCGTCTCGCCGTCGTCGATCACGCGGTTCAGCGTGACCTGCACAAAGACCTCGCGGTCGGCACGGGTCAGGCGCAGGAACTCGGAGCGGTGCAGCCCACGGCCATCGGCAGCCTCCTGCAACCAGTCCTTGATCGCACGGCCCAGCCCTTCCATGTGCTCGGCAAGGTAACCGGGATCGACCTGGCCCAGGTTCAGCAGGCGGCGGGCCTCGGGGTTTGCGCGCAGGACACGACCGTCGGGTGCCACCTTGAGCAGCGGCACCGGAAGGCCGTCGAAGCTGCCCATCAGGTCCTGGCGCCCGGAATCCTCGGCTATGGGCGACAGCACCAGTTCCTGGCGCCCGCCGCCGATATCGGCACTGTGGACAAGAACGCTCTGCCCGGCATGGGCGCCTTTCAGGCAATGCACCCCGTCGGTCCGCAACGGCAAGTCGGCAAAGATGTCATCCAGCCGCTTCACACGCTGGCCCACGAGGTCACGCGCCACCGGGTTCATGTAGAGCACCGCCCCATTGCGCCCCAGCGAGATCACCGCGAGGTCGGCCCGCGTCCGCCCGCCCGCGCGTTGCGATTCATTCTCCAGACGCCAGAGCATCATGTCGGGCCGGAAGGCACGGACGTAGATCCTGTAGCCTTCGGAATGGCTGGTGACATCCTCGACCGCGGCGCCCTCGGTCAGGGCCTTTTGCTGCAACCGGTAGATGATGCCCTCGGAACTGGCAAAGACGTCGCGCAGCAAGGTGGACAACTGGCTGATGCCCTCGCTGGCAAAGCGTTCACGCGCGGTACGGTTGCTTGTCAGCACCGCCCCCTCTGCATCGGTGAGGAAACAGAAGGCAGGCTCTGTCTCGATGAAATCCGCGAGAAGGGCGAGCCGTCTTTTACGGCGCCCGCCGGACACCCGGTCGACCAGCAGCCACACCACCGCCAGACAGCCGAACGCGCCCGTGGCCGCCAGCGCAACCACCTGGACCGAGCGCACCGCAGCCACCTGGGAAATCAGCAGGGAGAGCGTCGCCAGGACGACCAGCGCTGCCGCGCCGATGATCGGCGTCATGCCGCTCTGTCGTTTCTGTGCGATGTCGATCGCAGCTTCCACCTTGTCCCCCCGGGTCACGATTCTCTTCCTGCCATAATGCCGGCGTAGACCGTTAAGGGGACGTTAACTGTCGCAAATGCTCGCGCCAGAGTTGTGGCTTTCAGGTCGCGGTCCGGCGAAGAACCGCGGCAAAAAAGCCATCCCCGCCAGACCCGGGGAGGAATTGCCGCTGCTCTTCGACCGACCAGCCGGGCCTGCGTTCCAGAAAGGCGCTGACCTGCGTGGCGTTTTCCTCGGCCAGCACCGAGCAGGTCGCATAGGCCAGCACACCGCCCTTGACCACGTAACCTACCGCCCGATCGAGAATATCGGCCTGGATGGCGCAGAGTTCGTCCAGCCTTTCTTCCGTCAGGCGCCACTTGCCTTCGGGCGCACGGCGCCAGGCACCGCTGCCCGAACAGGGCACATCACAGAGTACAAGGTCGAAGTCCCCCTTGGGCCTGGCCGCGATACGGACATCCGCCCCGGCGCGGGACGCGCGTGCCGGCAGGTCGATCATCCGTTTCGGAGCCGCATCATGGGCCACAACCGGCCCGCCCCGCATCTGTGCCGCCATCGCCAGCGCCTTGCCGCCACCGCCGGCGCAATAGTCCAGAACCCGCATGCCCGGTTCCAGCGGCAGCAGGTCGACCACCGCCTGGCTGGCCGCATCCTGCAATTCCACGAGGCCGTCGAGATATGCGCCGCTGCGCATGATCCTCCGGGCACCCTCCGTCACACGCAAAGCGGTCGCCGAAAGCTCATGAGGTTCGGCCAGAATCCCGTCTTGTCCCAGACGCGCCATTGCGGTTTCAGGCGTGGCCCGCAAAAGATTGACACGGAGAAAGACATCGGCCCGGGATCGAAGGGCCAGCGCCGTCGCATCTGCCTCTGCCCCCAGGCTGTCCCGGAAACGCGGCGCCAGCCAGTCCGGCAGGTCCAGCGCCGCCGCCCCGTGCGGCGCCTGCCCGGCGGCCAGTTCATCTGCATCAAGCGGGGCCGGGGCATGGCCCTGCCCCGAGAATACCTGGGCGGGATCTTCTTCCCTGAGGCGGAGCAGCCCCAACAAACGCGCCCGGCCGGTTTCGCCCCCGCCCAGGGCCGCGGTCGACCGCCAGCAGCGCAGCGCGTCGAACACAAGGTCGCGTACTGCGGCCCGGTCCTTGGATCCGGCATAGCGGGCAGAGCGTCCCCAGCTGGTCAGGGCCTGTTCCGCCGCCTGCCCGGCGGCGATCCGGTCCAGCAATTCAATGGCGGCCTGCACGCGGGCGGCGGGGGTCATGGGCTGTTCTCCAACGGCGGCAATCGCCTCTGCCTAGACCAGAGACACAGGTTTGACGATGCCCCGGCGCATGTTCCGCGCCGGGGCATTGTTTCAAAGTTTACCGGAAACAGTCCGGACAGAACTCATCCAATCCGGTAATTGGGGCTTTCGCGGGTGATCTGAACGTCGTGCACATGGCTTTCCTTCAGCCCTGCCCCGGTGATCTTCACGAAGGTGCAGTTGCGGCGCATCTCCTCGACCGTGGCGCAGCCGGTATAGCCCATCGCGGCCCGAAGTCCGCCGACCAGCTGGTGCAGGACCACGCCCGCCGGCCCCTTGTAGGGAACCTGCCCCTCGATCCCTTCGGGGACCAGCTTGTCGCTGGCCGCGTCCTTCTGGAAATAGCGGTCAGCCGAGCCGCGCGCCATGGCGCCCAGGCTACCCATGCCGCGATAGGCCTTGAACGACCGCCCCTGGTACAAAATCACCTCGCCCGGGCTTTCGTCTGTCCCGGCGATCATGGACCCGACCATCGCGCAGGAAGCCCCCGCCGCGATGGCCTTGGCGAAATCGCCCGAGAACTTGATGCCGCCATCCGCAATCACCGGCACGTCACCGGCCGCCGTCGCACATTCCATGATCGCGGTCAGCTGGGGCACGCCGACACCGGCCACCATCCGCGTGGTGCAGATCGACCCGGGTCCGATCCCCACCTTGATCGCATCGGCGCCCGCGTCGATGAGGGCCCGCGCGGCATCCGCCGTCGCCACGTTGCCTGCGATCACCTGCACCTCGTTCGACAACAGCTTGGCGCGTTCGACCGCTTCCAGCACACCGGCGGAATGGCCATGCGCCGTGTCGACCACGATGATGTCGACCTGCGCATCCGCGAGGGCCTGAGAGCGTTCATAGCCCGAGTCGCCAACGCCCGTGGCCGCCGCGACGCGCAGACGCCCGAGGTCGTCCTTGCAGGCGGTCGGGTTCACCACCGCCTTTTCCGTGTCCTTCAGCGTCAGAAGCCCCGTCAGCTTGCCGTCCTTGTCGGTCACCAGCAGCTTTTCGATCCGGCGGGCCTTCATCAGGTTGATGGCTTCCTCGCGGTCCGCCGGTTCGGTCAGGATCGCGAGGTTGTCGCGGGTCATCATGGCGTGAACCGGCGTGCCGTCGTTCTCGGCAAAGCGCATGTCGCGGTTGGTGACGATCCCCACGACGCGATGCGCCTCGTCGATCACGGGAAAGCCGGTAAAGCCGTAGCGCTCCGTCAGCATCCGGGCATCGCCCAGGGTCTGATCCGGGCGCAGGGTGACGGGGTTGTAGACGATGCCGCTTTCAAAGCGCTTGACCCGCCGCACTTCGCGCGCCTGTTCCTCGATCCCGAGGTTCTTGTGGATCACCCCGATACCACCGGCCTGCGCCATGGTGATCGCCATCCGGCTTTCGGTGACGGTGTCCATCGCGGAACTCAAAAGCGGAATATTCAACGCAATCGACTTGGTCACTTGCGTCCGGGTGTCCGCCGTCGACGGCAACACGTTCGAGGCCGCGGGAACAAGCAGGACGTCATCGAAGGTCAGGGCCTCGCGAATCTCCATTGGGGCACTCCTTGGGAGGGATCGGTTGGCGCGTCCCTATCGCATGCGGAGACGGGAAAGGAAAGAGCGCGCGGTGCGTCGCGGCGTCGTGCCCGGATCGGGGTGAAAGATATCCTCTTCCAGCGGCACGTCGAACCGCCAGTCAAACGGAAAGACCCGGTCGCGCGGCAGGTCCAGCGTATCCGGGGCCTGCGGGTCCTGACTATCGATCCAGCCACTGTCGCTGAGCCAGAAGATCGCGCGCAGCGTGCCGCCGCTGTCGGTATCCACGACAAAGACCGAGGCCAGTTCTGCCCCGTTCGAGAGGATCGAGGTGCCGTGCATCCAGTAATCGCCGTCGGCCCTTGACACCTGCGACGGGTTGCGAACCGCGTGCTGCCCGGTCTGCGGATCACTGCGCAGGACAAAGCGGGGCGCGCCGTGCAACAGGTTGATGCGCTTCATCGTTTCCTGATCTACCACGTCTGACCTCTTGTGCTCACTCGGGCGACACGTCTTGCCAATGGTCTTCCATGATCAGGCTGTCCAGGTCCAGCCGCTTGCGCCAGCCCCGCGCCTGCAGTTCCGGCTGGCCAAAGGCCTCATCGATATGACCGACGCAAAGGTAGGCGACGACCTCAACATGGTCGGGCAAGCCCAGCAGCGCGCGCAGATCCTCTTGCCGAAAGATGCTGACCCAGCCGACGCCCAGCCCCTCGGCCCTCGCCGCAAGCCAGAGGTTCTGCACCGCGCAGACCGTGGAATAGAGGTCCATATCCCGGTTATGCGTCCGCCCCAGCACCACCTTGCCGCCGCGGGTCCGGTCGCAGGTCACCGCGATGTTCAGCGGCGCCTTCAGGATGCCTTCCAGTTTCAGCGCGGCGTATCGGCTCCGCTTTTCACCTTCGAACATGGCTTCGGCCTCGGCATTGGCGGTCTCGAAGGCGGCATGGACCGCCCGCCGCCGGGCCGCATCGCGGATCAGGATAAAGTTCCAGGGCTGCATGAAGCCGACCGAAGGCGCCGCATGGGCCGCCTCCAGCACGCGGCGCAGCATGGCGGGATCAATCGGGTCGGGCAGGAATTCGTTGCGCACATCCCGCCGCGCGCAGATCACATCGTAAAGTGCCTGACGCTCGCAGGCGGAGAATTTGCGCGCTTTCTCGGGCGCAGCTTGGGGATCGGGCATTCTTCGGCTCCGCAAATGACAATGACCGGACGCTGTCCAAGGCGCCGGTCCGTGTCGTCAGGCCGGTCTTCTGGCTTGGGGTCTGCCGGGGCGGACGCCTTCCCGGGGCTGGCCCCAGTGGCATCTGTCCGCTCCATCCCCCTTACAGCGGCGGGCCCGCGCCGGACTTGCACCGGCTTCCCGATTCTCCCCATATCGGGGCACCTGACAGCGCCAGAGTGCGTCAGTCCATCCGCAGGGGCAACCATCCAGGCGCAACAGGCGCCCCAAGAGGCGCCTGCACGGATCCGGCAATTGCGGGTTTCAGTCAGAGGCTGCGTCGGCCTTTTTCTTGTCCGCCTTCTCGACCGCCTCGCCAATGGACTGGACCGACCAGGCGAAATCCACGTCCAGCGCCGTATCGAAGACCCAGTAGTCGCGCGGGACATAGAAATTCGCCGCATAGCCCGAGCCACGTCCGCCCCAGGCCGCAAGACCGTGACAGGTCATGCAGTTGGTCTGGATGCCCATGTCCGTCGTCGTCGTTGTCCAGCCGCCGGCGCCATCGGGGATCTGTACGGTCTCGGTGATGCCGATGACCGGCGTGCCGAACCCGGCCTCCAGGTAGGGGTTGAAGGCCGTCACCAGCGCACCGACGTTCTTGCCCCCGACAAGGGGTTGCGCCGGCACCAACATCGAGTAGGCCGGCGCCATCGCGTAATGCGCCGCCTGCGTGGTCAGCGTGTCAGGCCGCGCCGAGGCGATGGCGGCACTGGAGGGCGTGTTGGGCCGCGCGGCATCCGCCTCCCACCAGAAGGTCTGCCATGTCCACTGGGTCGTTTCCCGAGACGTGACATGCATGGCCACCAGCAGGGCGATGGAGGTTTCGCCGTCGGTCAGGTCGCTGCTGTCGCCCGTCGACTTGTTGACGAAAGCCGCATCCTCATCCTTGAGGTTGACCGCGATGAAATCGTCGACGGAATAGATGTTCCCCTCGGACGGGCTTTTGCAGTTGACGTCGACGCCGGTCGATTTTGTCGGGCCATCAAGGTCAAGATCGACATAGACGCATTGCTGCCAGAGCGTTTCGGGATAGCCGCCTTGTTTCATGTCCGGTGTCCAGTTCGCCAGGTCCGGCTCTCCGGGCCAGGCCGTAAAGGCGTATAGCCTGCGGGTCCGGCCGTCTTCGCCCGTCCATTCGGTGATGCGATCGTCGGTGATCAACTTGTAGACCGGTTTGACGTTCACCGCCGCGTCGGGAAAGCGCACCTTGTCTCCCTGCTCCAACAACCGGTCCAGCACCTCTGGTTTGCCGGTGCCGGTGTCCAGCAGGTACTGCGCCGAGGGCGGGCTGTAGGCCACGTTTTCCAGCACGTCTGTATTCACGATAATCCCGGCGGCATTTTTCGCCGGCTCGGTGCCGTCCTTCTTTTCCTGCGCCGCGTTCGCGAGGAAACCATCGACCAGCCCGTGTTTGAACATCTGATTGGACTCGCCCAGCCGGAACCGGTCTTCCGGGGCCTCGCCGGTAAAGACGTCGATCACATCCGCCTTGGTCAACCAGGTCTGATAGGTCAGTCGGGCATAGGCGCCCTCACCCTCGACCGGTTTCGTCAGGCCGGCCCAGATCCCCCAGGCATGGGCATGGATGGCGCCCGTATTCTGCGGTTCGGCCCGAATCCAGGCGTCGATCTCGGCCTCGGGCGTCGGAAAGCGGACGCCAGGCGCAGGTTCCGCTGGCATGTCGACGCCAAAGTCCTGTGCCAAGACTGTCAGCGGCAGCCCCGCCAGCGCGATGGCCAACAACGGCCCGTTCTTGTTCAAAAGGTTCATTCCAGTCCCCCATTGCAATCAAAGATTGTATTCATGTGACGCACGGTAACCCCTCACCGCGTGTACACAAGAACAACCTTTCAACCTTAACGATTAATTTTATCCTGACGCGCAATGCCCCTTGTTGCGCGCGCCCCTCCGACTAGGCTGGCGCCAATCAAGGAGACCCCTATGAGTCACGGTTACGAATCCGGTCGGCTGAACCTTCCGTTCACCGGCATCTGCACCTTTGCCAAGGCCCCCTATCAGCCCGATTGGTCCAATTTGCAGGCCGACGCGGCAATCCTTGGTGCGCCTTTCGACGCGGGAACCCAATGGCGCGCGGGGGCACGGTTCGGCCCGCGCGGCGTGCGCGAGGCCTCGACCCTGTTCAGCTTTGGTCATGCAGGTGCCTACGATCACGAGGACGACGTGACCTATCTGGACGGCGTGCAACTGGTCGACATGGGCGACGCCGACATCATCCATACCGACACCGCAAGCAGCCATGCCAACATCCGCCGCGGCGTCGAGGCGGCGCTGGCTGCGCGCGCCCTGCCCGTAACCATTGGCGGAGATCATTCGGTCAACATTCCCTGCATCGAGGCCTACGAAGGCCGCGCGCCCTTCCATGTCCTGCAGATCGACGCGCACCTGGATTTCGTCGATGAACGGCACGGCGTCACCCGCGGACATGGCAATCCGATGCGTAGGGCGGCGGAGAAATCCTGGGTCACCGGGCTGACGCAACTGGGCATCCGCAACGTTTCGTCCACGGCGCGCGAGGGTTACGAGGATGCGCGCGCCCGTGGCTCCGACATCCTGTCGGTCCGGCAGGTGCGCAGGCTGGGCCCCGAGGCCACCGCCGCCCGCCTGCCCGAAGGCGTGCCGATCTACATCACCATCGACATCGACGCCTTCTGCCCGTCGATCGCGCCGGGCACCGGCACACCCAGCCACGGCGGATTCCTCTACTACGAGGTGCTGGAGATCCTGCAACAAGCGGTCCGCTCTCATCCGGTCGTCGGAATTGACCTGGTCGAGGTCGCGCCGGACTACGACCCGACCGGCAGCACCTCGATCCTGGCCGCACAACTTCTGATGAACCTGCTGGGTTTCGTCTTTCACGCCGGGTTGCCAAGACCCTAGGCTGAATTCCGCATCAAATATGCTGCGCACCCGCGAAGGATCGCGCAGCCCCCATCACAGGCCTTGCCGTCACCGCCTTGTCGCGTTTCTCTGGTGTAGAGCACCCGACCCAGAACAGGACCCGCCCATGACCGCCCCCCTTGCCGGATACGTCATTCTTGACCTGACGCATGTCCTTGCCGGCCCTTTCTGCACGATGACGCTGGCGGACATGGGGGCGCAGGTGATCAAGGTGGAACCCCCCAAGGGCGGCGATGATACCCGTGCTTTCCCCCCCTTCAAGGATGGGAAATCCGCCTATTTCGCAGCCATCAACCACGGCAAGAAAAGCATCGCACTGAACCTCAAGGCCGACGAGGATCGGCTGATCTTCGAACGCCTGCTGGCCCGCGCCGACGTCATCGTCGAGAATTTTCGCCCCGGGGTGATGGAACGTCTGGGCTATGGCTGGGACGACCTCCACGCGGCCTTTCCCCGACTGGTCTATGGCGCGGTATCCGGCTTTGGCCATTCCGGCCCGGACGCGCGGCGCCCGGCCTATGACATGGTGGTCCAGGCGCGCGGCGGCGTGATGTCGATCACCGGCGAAAAAGACCGCGACCCGGTGCGCGTGGGCGCCTCGATCGGGGATATCGTGGCGGGCATGTTCCTGTCGCAGGGCATCCTTGCCGCGCTGCTGGACCGCGACCGGTCCGGCCTGGGGCGCAAGATCGACGTGGCCATGCTGGACAGCCAGTTGGCGATCCTTGAGCACGCGGTGGCTCTGACCACGGTGACCGGCAAGGCGCCGGGACCGTCCGGGGCCCGCCATCCCTCGATCACGCCCTTCGAAACCTTCCATGCCTCGGACGGGCTGTTCGTGATCGCCGCCGGAAACGACCGCCTGTTCGAAAAGCTCTGCATCGCGCTGGACCTGCCGATCTCGGACGACCCGCGCTTTGCCACCAACCCGGCGCGCTGCGACAATGCCCGCCTGCTGAAACGGCTGATCGAGGCGGTGACGCTGGAGAACACCCGCGCCTACTGGATCTCGCGCCTGACCGCGGCGGGCGTCCCCACGGGGCCGATCCAGGATGTCGGACAGGTCCTGAAGGACCCGCAGATCCTGGCCCGCAACATGGTGGTGGACGTGCTCGACAAGAATGGGCGGCAGGCCTACAAGGCCGCCGGAAACCCGATCAAGATGACCGACGCGCCGGACCCCAAGTCGCGCGCCCCCGCGCCCGACCTTGACGGCAACCGGGGCGAGATCCTGCGCTGGCTCGAACAGGGCTGACCTCCGCCCTGCCGTCTATTGCCACGCCGGGCCGACGCCCGGTGCGCCGTGCCGTTTTCCGCCCTGATCCTGACGCCTTGTGTCTTTCCCTCGCCGGTGCAGCCGCTATGGTCCGCCCAACCCGGAGGTTCGCTTCATGACCAAAGATCCGCTTGTCGTCTTCACCCCGTCCGGAAAGCGCGGCCGCTTTCCCGTCGGCACGCCCGTCCTGACCGCCGCCCGCCAGCTGGGCGTCGACCTCGATTCCGTCTGCGGCGGACGCGGCATCTGTTCGAAATGCCAGATCACGCCGTCCTACGGCGATTTCCCGAAACACGGTGTGCATGTCGCGCAGGACGCCCTGTCGGAGTGGAACAAGGTCGAAGAACGCTATGACCAGAAACGTGGGCTGAAGACTGGGCGCCGTCTTGGCTGCCAGGCCACGGTGCAGCGCGACGTGGTGATCGACGTGCCCGCCGAAAGCCAGGTCCACCGCCAGGTCGTGCGCAAGGCCGCCACTGCCCGCGTGATCGAGATGGACCCGGCCACGCGGATCTTCTACGTCGAGGTCGAAGAACCCGACATGCACGAACCCACGGGCGATCTGGAACGCCTGGCCCGTGCGCTCAAGGCGCAATGGGACATCCCCGAGATCACGGCAGAGTTTTCTCTTCTGGGCCAGTTGCAGCCGATCCTGCGCAAGGGCGGCTGGAAGATCACTGTGGCCCTGCATAAATCCTCGGCCGAGGCCACCCCGCGCCTGATCGCCGCCTGGCCGGGACTGCACGAGGACGGGATTTACGGCCTGGCCATCGACCTTGGATCCACCACCATCGCGGCCCATCTGACGAACCTCGACACAGGCGAAGTCGTGGCCTCCTCAGGGATCATGAACCCCCAGATCCGCTTTGGCGAAGACCTGATGAGCCGGGTGTCCTACGCGATGATGAACCCCGGCGGGGATGTCGAAATGACCCGCGCCGTGCGTGAGGCCATCGACACTCTGTCGGTGGAGATCGCCAAGGACGCCGGGATCGTGCCCTCGCTGATCCTGGAGACGGTCTTCGTTTGTAACCCGGTGATGCATCACTTGCTGCTGGGCATCGACCCGGTGGAGCTGGGACAGGCGCCCTTTGCGCTGGCCACATCCAACTCGTTGACCCTGACGGCGCGCGATCTCGACCTGACCTCCCTGCCCGCCTCGGCGCAGGTCTATGTGCTGCCCTGCATCGCAGGCCACGTCGGCGCCGACGCCGCCGCCGTCGCCCTGTCCGAGGAACCGGGCAAGTCCGAGGACCTGGTGCTGGTCGTGGACGTGGGCACCAACGCCGAGATTCTCCTTGGCGACAAGACCCGCGTGCTGGCCTGTTCCTCGCCCACCGGCCCCGCCTTCGAAGGGGCACAGATCAGTTCCGGACAGCGGGCCGCCCCCGGCGCCATCGAGGCCATCCGCATCGACCCCAAGACCAAGGAACCGCGCTTTCGCGTCATCGGTTGTGACAAATGGTCGGACGAAGAAGGGTTCTGGGAGGACACCGCCGCAACCGGCATCACCGGCATCTGCGGATCCGGCATCATCGAAGCGGTGGCGGAACTGCGCACCGCCGGGCTGCTGGATCCCTCCGGCCTGATCGGCGGCCCCGCACAGACCGGCACACAGCGCTGCTTTGCCGAGGGCCGGACCCACAGCTACCTGATCCACGACGCCAGCGCAGACGGCGGGCCGCGCATCACCGTCACCCAAAGCGACATCCGTGCCATCCAGCTTGCCAAGTCGGCGCTTTATGCCGGGGCGCGCCTGCTGATGGACACGCGCGGCGTCGACAAGGTGGACCGCGTGGTGCTGGCAGGGGCCTTTGGCGCCCATATCTCGCCCCAGCACGCGATGGTGCTGGGCATGATCCCGGATGTGCCGCTGGACAAGGTGACCAGCGCGGGCAACGCCGCCGGGACAGGTGCGCGGATCGCGCTGTGCAACCTGGCCGCCCGGCGCGAGATCGAGCGCGTGGTGCGCGAGATCACCAAGGTCGAAACCGCGATCGAGCCGAAGTTCCAGGAGCATTTCGTCAACGCCAACGCGATCCCGCATGCCACCGACGCCTTCCCGGAACTCCACAAGATCGTCAGCCTGCCGAACGTCAGTTTCAACACCGGCGGAGAGGATGGTGGCGGGCGGCGCAGGCGGCGGCGCGGCTGATTCCGCGCCACGCAGCCCTTACAACAGGCCGCGCCCTGCCAGGTTGCGCATCAGAGCCGAAGTTCCAAAGGTCCAGGGCGCGCATTCGGTGGACAGACGCACGGTGTTGCGCAGGCTGCCCAGTTGCGGCTCGGAGATCTCGACGACGTCGCCCAGCTTGTGCGTGAACCCTTCGCCGGGGATGTCGCGATCCTCGGTGGGGGCAAAGAGCGTGCCGAGCATCAGGAAAAACCCGTCAGGATACTGGTGGTGCGCACCGCAGGTCTGCGCCACAAGGTCCTCGGGATCGCGGCTGATTTCGGACATGCTGCTGCGTCCGTTCAGGACAAAACCATCGGTCCCGGTCACGGTCAGCGTCAGTTCCGCACGGCGCACCTCGTCCAGACCATAGCTGTCGTCGAAGAGTCGCAGCATCGGACCCACGGCACAGGACGCGTTGTTGTCCTTGGCCTTGCCCAGAAGCAGCGCGGACCGCCCCTCGACATCGCGCAGGTTCACGTCATTGCCCAGCGTGGCGCCGCGGATACGACCCTGCCCGTCGCAGGCCAGCACGATCTCGGGCTCCGGGTTGTTCCAGGTCGATACCGGATGCAAACCGACACTGGCACCGAACCCCACGGCGGACATGGGCTGTGCCTTGGAGAAGACCTCGGCAAAGGGGCCGATACCCACCTCCAGGTACTGTGACCAGACGCCATCGGCAATCAGCACCTCCTTGAGTTGCCCGGCCTTGTCCGATCCCGGTTCCACCGCGCGCAGGCTCTCGCCCAGGATGGCGGTACAGCGTTCGCGGATCGCCAGTGCCCGGGCCGGATCGCCCTTGGCCTGTTCCTCGATCACCCGTTCCAGCATCGACGAGACAAAGGTGACACCGCAGGCCTTGACCGGCTGCAGATCGCAGGGCGCCTGCAAGTGCGGACCCTGTGGATCTTCGGTGGATGCCTCCGCCAGGGCCTCGATCGGGCCAAGGCTGTCACCCGGCGCATTCTGCGCAAAGCTCACCGGATCGTCGAGGTCCAAAAGCGCCTGCATGGTCGGCACTTCGCGGCAGGTGATATCGACCGCCTCGGCGCCGCGCCGGGCAATCAGCGCGGGGCCGTTACGATCCGGCCGCCAGGCGCGGCCGACAAAGGTGCCAGTCTGGGGCAATGCAAGTGTCATGGTTCGGTCCTCCCGGGATCTTCGTTCTTGCTGACGGGTCTAGAGGAAATGTTGCCGGCGCGGAACCATCCCCGGTGGGATCGGTTTGACCTTGAACCACCTCTGGTCCTGCGGTATCCAGTCGGACGCTGCGGGTGTAGTTCAATGGTAGAACGGCAGCTTCCCAAGCTGCATACGAGGGTTCGATTCCCTTCACCCGCTCCATTCCCCTTTGCCTTGCACCTGTCACACGACCTGTTTCAGCCGGTCCTGCAAACGGGAGACGTCCGCCCTTAGGTCGCCTGAAATCGCGCCCGCGCGCGGGGTGTCCAGAAGCGTCGTGAACAGCGCCTCCTCCGGCTGTCCCTTGCGGTGCCAGACAAGCGCGCGCAGCACGGTTTCGGCCTCGGGCGGCAGGCGATCCGGGGCCTCCTCACCCGCGATTTCCCCCCAGACCGCGGTCCAGCACCGGGCGACCGTCCAGGGATTGTAGCCACCTCCGCCCGAGACGATCATCCTTGGCGCCAGCGGCCGCAGCGCCCGGACCGCCGCAACATGGCTCCGGTTGGACAGGCCCAGGCGGGCCAGCGGATCCTCGGCCAGCGCATCTGCCCCGCATTGCAGAAAGATCGCATCGGGCCGAAACGCCGCGACCGCCGGCAGGATCATGTCCCGCAGCACGAAGTCGAATTCCGTGTCGTTGAACCCGCGCGCCACGGGCAGGTTGAAGGACGCGCCTCCCGCCCTGTCCTCCAGCGCGCCGGTAAATGGCCAGCGCCGCGCCTCGTGGACAGAGATCATGCGAACCCGTTCGCTGCCGTCAAAAGCCAGTTCCACCCCGTCGCAATGATGCGCGTCTATATCGACATAGGCCACCCGCTGCAGCCCCATGTCCAGCAGGCGACGCATGGTCAGTACCGGCTCGTTCAGAAAACAAAAGCCCGCCGCAGCATCGGGCAAGCCATGGTGCTGACCGCCGCCGGGGTTGTGAACGATCCCGCCATCGCGGACCAGTTCCGCCGCCAACAACCCGCCGCCAACCGCTGTCGCGGGCCTGCGGTACATCTCGGGGAAAACCGGGTTCGACAGGGTGCCCAACCCATGACGCACCCGCACCTCTTCATTGACCTCCTGCGCGGCCTCAGCGGTCTTGAGGGCCTCGACATAGGCGCGGCTGTGGAACCCTGTCAGCGCCACCGGCTTGGCGCGGGGCGAGGTCCGATAGCGCGCCTGTGGCAACCACCCCAATGCACGCGCAAGGTCTGTGACAGCGGGCACCCGCTGGATCGACAGCGGATGACGCGGGCCATAGACCGAACCGCGGTAGATACGCGAGCCGATGAAAACGGGACTGGACATGCCCCCAGAATTAGAGCCTTCGGGCGTCAAAGGAAATCCGGCCTGCATTGCACCTTTTCCGGGACCGGCCTATTCAAACCGACATGTCACAAGTGCCTTCTTTGCGCCTGGTCTGGCAGACCGCCCTCATGTTGTGTTTCGGTGCCCTTGGCGGGGCCTTGGCAAACCTGGTGCATCTGCCCATGCCCTGGATGCTGGGTGGATTGTTTTCCTCGGCCCTGGTCGTCCTTCTCTGGGCGCCGCCGATCCTCGAAGACTACAGTTTCCCGATGCCGTTCCGGACCGGTTTCGTTGCCTTGATCGGGGTGATGATCGGCACCCAGGTCACGGCAGAGCTGGTGGCGCTGGCGGGCAAGCTGCCTTGGACGATGGCGGGTCTGGTCGTCTTTGTGGTGCTGGCCCATTTCGGGAACATGGCGATCTTTCGCTACCTTGGCGGATATGACCGCGCCACGGCCTTCTACTCGGGCACGCCGGGCGGGCTGATGGAAAGCATCGTCATGGGCGAAGGCGCGGGTGCAGACATCCGCATCCTGACCGCCCAGCAGTTCCTGCGCATCATCGTGGTGATCACGCTTTTGCCGTTGGGGCTGTCGCTCTGGATTGGCGCGCCGGTGGGCAGCGCGGCAGGGCTGCAATCGGCGATGGGACAAACCCAGGTAACACCTCTGGCTCTGGCGACGATCGCGCTGGCGGCAGGTCTGGGACTGTACCTTGCCCGACTGGTGCGTCTGCCCGCCGCCCAGTTGAGCGGCCCAATGATCCTGGCCGCCTTGGCCACGGTGACCGGAGTGCTGGACCTGCACCTGCCGATCTGGCTTATCGCCGCGGCCCAGCTGGTGATCGGTGTCAGCCTCGGGATGCGGTTCAAGGGGGTGAACATGGCGCTCCTGCGCCGCTGCGCCTGGCTCGCGCTGACCTCTGTGGCTTACATGCTGGTGCTTGGCGGTGTCCTGTCCGCCCTGCTCTGGCAGATCACCGGCATCGAATGGCTGCACCTGCTGATCAGCTTCGCGCCCGGTGGCGTCGCCGAGATGTCGGTGGTGGCGCTGAGCCTTGCCGCCAATCCGGCGCTGGTCAGCCTGCATCACGTCGCCCGCATCCTGATGACGGTGGTCGAACTGAGCCTCGCCGCGCGCCTTCTGGGCATGCGCTGATCCTTGCGTCCAAGGGGCGACCAGGGGCCTGACCCCCTGCTCAGGCCTCCTCGGACTTCTCCATCAGTTCAAGCCATTCTTCCTCGGCCGCGCTTAGCGCCTCCTGGCGCTCGACCAGCGCATCGGTGGCTTTCTGGAATTTCAGCGGTTCCTTGGTGAAAAGATCGGGCTGGGCAAGGAAATCTTCCAGCTTGGCGATCTCGGCGCCCAGCCGGTCGATCTCACCCGGCAATTCCTCCAGCCGGTGCTTCTCGGTAAAACTGAGCACAGGCTTCGCCGGCGCCGCCGCGGCCGGCTTCGGCGCAGTCCCGGACTTGGCCGCAGGCTTCGCCTTTTTCGCCGGCCCCGCCTCCTCGCGCTTCTGAGCCTGGTAGTCGGACCAGCCCCCGGCATAGACGGTGGCGCGTCCGCCGCCTTCCATCGCGACGGTCGTGGTGGCGACGCGGTCAAGGAAATCCCGGTCGTGGCTGATCAGCATCACGGTGCCGTCGTAATCGTCCAGCAGTTCCTGCAACAGGTCCAGCGTCTCGACATCCAGATCGTTGGTCGGTTCGTCCAGCACCAACAGGTTCGATTCCCGCGCCAGCAGTTTCGCCAGCAAGAGCCGCGCCTTCTCGCCCCCGGACAGAGACCGCACCGGCGCACGTACCTGGCGTTCGTCGAACAGGAAATCCTTGAGATAGCCAACAACATGCTTCGGTTGTCCCCGCACCATGACCTGGTCGGACTGGCCCGACACGCGCATGTCGCGGTCATTGGTCAGGCTGTCCCAGAGAGAGGCGTCGGGATCCAGCTGCGCCCGGCTCTGGTCAAAGATCGCCGGCACAAGGTTCGTGCCCAGTTTCACACCACCAGCGTCGGGGGCGATTTCCCCGGTCAGGATCTTGATCAAGGTGGTCTTGCCCACGCCATTCGGCCCGACAAACGCCACGCGGTCCCCCCGCTGCACCGTCAGGTCGAAATTGCGCACGATCTGCTTGTCATCGAAAGCATGGGTGACGCCCTGCGCCTCGATCACCTTCTTGCCGGATTTCGGGCCGGAGGCCATCTCCATCGCCGCCGCCCCCTGCCGCCGGATCTGCGAGGCGCGTTCCTTGCGCATGTCCTGCAACGCCCTCAACCGGCCCTGGTTGCGCTTGCGGCGGGCGCTGATGCCCTCGACGGCCCAACGGGCCTCGGCCTTGATCTTGCGATCCAGCTTGTGGCGCTGCTGGTCCTCTTCCTCCCAGGCCTTGTCGCGCCAAGCCTCGAAAGCTTCGAAACCGCGCTCCTGCCGCGCCACCTGCCCGCGGTCGATCCAGAGCGTCGCACGGGTCAGCTCGCTCAGGAATCGCCGGTCGTGCGAGATCAGGACAAAGCCTTTGCGCGTGGTCTTCAACTCGTCCTCGAGCCAGGAAATCGCCTCGATATCCAGGTGGTTGGTCGGCTCGTCCAGCAGCATCAGGTCCGGGGCCTCGGCCATCAGCTTGGCCAGCGCGGCGCGACGGCGCTCACCGCCGGATGCCGTCTCGACCGGACGGTCGGGATCGAACTTCAACCCTTCGGACGCGCGCTCGACCCGGTACATCTCCGAGGCGGCGAGCTGCGAGGCGGCGAACTCGCCCAGCGTGGCAAAACCGGTCAGGTCCGGTTCCTGTTCCATGTAGCCCACGGAAATCCCCGCCGGGACCACGCGGTCGCCCCGATCCGGCTCGACAAGCCCGGCCATGACCTTCATCAGGGTCGATTTGCCCGAACCGTTGCGCCCGACAAGCGCCACGCGGTCGCCCTGGTGGACGGTCAGCGACAGATCGTCAAAGACCGGATCGCCGCCAAAGGTGAGAGAAACAGAGGTGAGCTGAAGCAAGGGAGGAGGAGCCATGCGCGCAGCGCTAATCCCGCCCGCGCCATTCGTCAATGGGCTCCGGACCGGCGTCGGCCCTTCCGCCCGCATGGGCGTCTACTTGGGAAAGGGACCCTGGGGGCGGGGCAGCGCGCCCGGTCCGAGGTATCCAACCAGATGGGCTGCGCCAACGCCTTGGTCAGGCGCGCCCCAGCACCAGCACGGCGTTCAACCCGCCAAAAGCAAAGGCATTCGACAACACCACGTCGACCTCTGCCTCGCGCGCCACGTTCGGGACAACGTCCAGCGCACATTCCGGGTCAGCCTCCTCGTAGCCGATGGTCGGCGCGATCACGCCGTCCTTCAGCGCCATGAGACAGGCCAGCAGTTCGACCGCGCCGGTGCCGCCGATCAGGTGGCCATGCATCGACTTGGTCGACGAGATCATCAGGTCGTCCGCATGGGTGCCGAAGACATCCGCCACCGCCGCGCATTCGGTTTTGTCATTGGCCGCCGTCCCGGTGCCATGCGCGTTGATGTAGCTCACCCGTTCCTTGCTGACCCGCGCATCGCGCAGCGCGCCGGAGATGGCCCGCGCCGCGCCATGCTTGGAGGGCATGACGATATCCGCCGCATCCGATGTCATGGCAAAGCCCAGCACCTCGCCGAGGATCTCGGCGCCGCGGGCCTTTGCGTGCTCATATTCTTCGAAGACGAAGACACCCGCGCCCTCGCCCTGCACCATGCCGTTGCGGGTGGCGCTGAAGGGGCGGCATGCGTCCTTGGACATCACGCGCAGACCTTCCCAGGCCTTCACGCCGCCAAAACACAGCATCGACTCCGACCCGCCGGTGATCATCGCCGTGCACATGCCCGAGCGGATCATCTGGAACGCCTGCCCCATGGCGTGGTTCGAACTGGCGCAGGCCGTGGCGACGGTGAAACTCGGTCCCTTGACGTTGAATTCCATGCTGACGTGGCAGGTGGCCGCATTGTTCATCAGCTTCGGGACGACAAAGGGATGAACGCGGTTCTTTCCCTCTTCGTAGACGGCACGATAATTGTCGTCCTGTGTGCTCAGCCCGCCGCCGGAAGTGCCCAGCACCACGCCCGAGTTGTTGGCCAGGTCTCCCACGAATTCCAGCCCGGCCTGGGCGACCGCCTGTCGGGCCGCCAGCAGGGTAAACTGCGTGAACCGGTCATAAAGCGCAAGTTGCTGGCGGTTGAACACCGTCTCGGGTTCGAATCCCTTGACCTGTCCGCCGATGCGGATGGCCAGACGCTCCACGTCGCGGAACTCCAGCTCGCCGATCCCACAGCGCCCCTCGCGCATGGCCTCCAGCGTCGCGGCGACATCCTGGCCCAGGGCATTGATCGTTCCCGCCCCGGTTATGACGACGCGCTTCACGATTTCTGCTCGGCGATCAGTTTTTCGATCCCCTCGACGATCTTGGCCACCGAAGAGATGTCGAAATCCGATTCCGACGGGTCGTTTGCATTGAAGGGCACCGAAATGTCGAACTGTTCCTCGATCGCGAAGATCGATTCCACCAGCCCGAGAGAGTCGATCCCCAGCTCTTCGGGCGTGCTTTCCATCGACACGTCCGAGACATCGAGCATCGCCTGCTCCGCGATGATCTGAATGACCTGTTCCTTGACGTCCATGACCTCAGCCCCGCGCTTGTCCAGAATTGCCGGACACTTAGTCATTTCCCACCAGCTTTGAAACTGCTTTCTTGAGCTCTGCGACGTCGCGGAACAGACGCGGCAGGCGGCGCAGGCCCTTGTAGGCCTCTACGTGGGTCTCCATTTTCATCGCCGGATAGCCCAGCATGACGCGGCCCGCGGGCACGTTGGCCAAGGCAACGGTCGCCCCGCCTAGGATCGCACGATCCCCGATCCGCAGATTGTCCGACACACCGACCTTGCCGCCCAGAACCACGTTGTCCCCCACCACGGTTGACCCGGCGATGCCGACGTTCGCGCACAGCAGGCAGTCGCGCCCGATCACGACATTGTGGCCGATCTGCACGAGGTTGTCGATCTTGGTGCCATTGCCGACGCGGGTGTCGCGGATCGTGCCCTTGTCGATGGTCGACCCGGCGCCGACTTCGACATCGTCGCCGATACTCACGGCGCCCACGCTGGCGATGCGAGCCCAGGACTGCGTCACATCCGTGCCTTCGCCCCCCAGCGAGGCGCGCGCCTTTTCGACGCCCGAACGCTCTGGCGTGACAAAGGAAAACCCGTCGCCCCCGATGATCGCGCCGGGCTGGGCGATGAAACGGTCGCCGATGACGACCTCGGACATGATCCGGACCCCGGCATGCAGCAGGGCCCCCGCGCCAATGTGCACGTCGCGTCCGACATATGACTGTGGACCGATCACCGAACCCGCCCCGATCCGGGCGCCCGCCTCGATCACCGCGTATGGCCCCACCGACACGCCCTCGCCCAGTTCGGCGGTCGGGTCGATCACCGTTTGCGGATGGATGCCAGATGCATATCCCGGCCCCCTGTCCATCATGGCGGTCAGCCCGGACATGGCGAAACGCGGGCGATCAGACAGAAGCGCCGCCTGCAGCCCCAGCCCCTGCCAGTCCGTTCCGGCGGCCAACATCGCCGCACGGGCCTGCCCCCGGCTAAGGGCCTCGACGAACTCGGGCCTGGCCGCCATCGCCAGCTGATCCGGTCGCGCATCTGCCGGTTCGGCCAGACCGGTGACGGTCAAAGACAAATCGCCCTCGGCACTCAGGCCGAGGGCGCTTGCGAGCTCTTCGATGGTGAAAGGCATAGTGTCTCCCGGACGTTGCAGGGCGCGGTCCGGGAGAGGTTTAGCTGCGACCTGCGCGCAGGGCCACCCCTTCGTTGGCCAGCGCCCGCCAGAGGATCGCATCACGCCCGTAGATGTCGTTGCGATAATTCATCTTACCCTTCGCCTTGGTAAAGGCGGTCCGGTAGATCAGGTGCACGGGGACCGGCGTTTCCAGCGGGATGCGCGTATTTTCCCCCGACGCATGGATCCGCTTGAAGTAGGCCTCGGGGTCGTCGACCTGGCGGCTGAGGATTTCGTAGGCGAATTCGTGCGGATCATCCAGGCGGATGCAGCCGTGGCTGAACGTACGCACCTCGCGCTTGAACAGGTGCTGCGACGGGGTGTCGTGCAGGTAGATGTTGTACTTGTTCGGGAACAGGAACTTGACCGACCCCAGCGCGTTGCTCGGCCCCGGGGGCTGGCGCATGGTGAAGGGAAAGTTGCCCGAATTGGCGTAGGCCGACGCGGTTTCCCGGCTGACCCTACGCCCGCGGTAGTCGACGATTTCCAGGTGGCCTGCCGCATAGGGATTGGCCCGGATCGCGGGCAGGTATTCGCCGCGGATGATCGACTGCGGAATGAACCAGTAGGGATTGATGACCAGCAGTTCCATCACGTCCGAGAACTCGGGCGTCCGGCGGTCGTGCCCCTGAGCGCCGATCACGGACCGGGTTTCAAAAGTCACCTTGTCGTCGTCGATGATCTGGGCATGGAAATCCGTCAGGTTGACGAGCACATGCCGCTTGCCGCGCCCCTCGGGCAGGTTCAGCCAGCGTTCACGCTCCATCGAGACCATGATCGACTGCAGCCGTTCCTCGGGCGATACATTGATGGCCCGCATGGTGTTGCCGCCGGCGACGCCGTCGACCTTTATGGCGTGGTCTTCCTGAAACGCGCGCACGGCGGCTTCCATCTCGGCATCATAGGTCATGCTGAGCGAAGGCGCCATGTAACCCATCGCGGTCAGCCGGTTGCGCAGGGCGACGACAGCATTGCCGCTGTTGCCCGGACGCAGGCTGCCCACGGGGACTGTCTGACCCCAGCCACCACTGCGGATCTTGTGTTCCAGACGCAGCTTTGCGCGCATGAGACGCGTATATTCTGGGCTGCTCGGCACGAGGCTCAAGAAGACGGCGGTCGGATCCTCGCTGGTCAACCGGGTCAAAAGCATTTCCGGATCCCGACGCGGCGCTTCGCGCTTGATCCCATCGATAACATCGCCCGGTTCCAGGATGCCGGACTGAAGATCGTTGGCGAATTGCAGGAAGGTGCGGGTCAGCTCGATTTCCAGCATCCCGCGCGACCGGCCATCTGTCACCTGGCTCATCAGTTGCAACAGGCGGTCGGGATCATAGCGCCCGGCGGGCAGCCCGTGGTCATCCGCCAGCGAAAAGGCCTCCATCAAGGCCAGGCGGCGGGCGCGGTCACCCTCACCGGCGCCGGTCCAGATCGGCGCGAAATCCCGTGCCCGGTAGAAGGCGGCAATGCTGTCATCGTCGGCGACGTTCTCGGCCACGGCCTGCTTGAAGGCCGTCACCTTGAGCGTAAGCCCATCCTCGGCCGCCGCTGGCAGCGCGGCTCCCAGCCAAAGGGCCCCTGCCGCGAGGGCCGCCTGGAACACGGCCCGGGTTTCACTCTTATTCATACTCAAATCCTTCATCGACCAGCTATCCCCGAAAACACATTGCCGACAGGGTCATAGGTCTGTCTATTCACATTTGTGCCAAGTTGTCGACCACAGGGTCGCCAAGGCGAACTGTGACCGAAATGAGGCAGCGCCGAGAATTCACGAGATAACAGGACCAATGTGGGCAAAATCTCGCCAATTACCCCTTGATCATTACAAATCATCACAAATCGCCCTTTTTGCGCCATACGATTCGTGTCATATAGGCCTTGGCATCTGGGGATAGATGGCAGGTGGCGCACAACGATGCGCCAGGAATCAGGTAATACGGCGACCACGGGACAGGCGGTCATCATGACAGAGACGAATTGCGGCGGCTTCACCCGCCGGGCACTTCTTGGCGCGTTCGCAGCGACAGCTGTCGCAGCCGCGCCGACTTACTCCAACGCAGCGGGTTTCTTGCGCGGCGCGGGCGATGTCCGGCGCATCCGGATGTATTCCGGCCGCACGGGCGAACGGGTGGACATGATCTACTGGATCGAAGGCGACTATCTCGCCGACGCGATCAAGGAGATCAATTACTTCATGCGCGACTGGCGCAACAACCAAGTCAAATCAATCGACATCAGGACGATCGACATCATGGCTGCTTCGCACAACCTGCTGGATGTGTCTGAGCCTTACATGTTGATTTCTGGCTACCGCAGCCCGGAAACGAACGCGATGTTGCGGGCACGCTCTTCCGGCGTGGCCAAGAATTCGCGCCATCTAGTCGGGCAGGCAGCGGACCTTCGGCTCGCGTCGCGCTCTGTCAGCCAGATGTATCGTGCGGCCAAGGCCTGTAATGCAGGCGGCGTGGGCCGATACACCCGGTCGAACTTTGTGCACATGGACTGCGGTCCGGTCCGTTCCTGGGGCAGCTGATCTTCTTCCCCCTCCTTACAGTCTCTGGTTCTCTTCTTCAGGCGTCCCGTTTCGGGGCGCCTTTTGTTTCGCACCTTGTCATTTTGCCTCGAAAACAGCGAACGGCATAGTCAGGAAATCCCGACGCGGTTAACCAGTCGTGTATCGATGTCTAAGGGAGGAACACGCGTGGACGCCGTTGGTTCCAATGTCCACCAAGGTTTTTTGGATGAAGCGTTGGCGCCCAAACTTCCACAGGTAAGGAAGAAGTGGCGCGGTTGACGGGGCTCGAACCCGCGACCCCCGGCGTGACAGGCCGGTACTCTAACCAACTGAGCTACAACCGCGCTTTCGCGTCGGGCCGTTGCGTTTCGGGGCAGTGTTGGCGCGGTTGACGGGGCTCGAACCCGCGACCCCCGGCGTGACAGGCCGGTACTCTAACCAACTGAGCTACAACCGCTTGACTGCCGCCGTGACCGCTTGGCCGTGGCGTGAGAGGCCTTCTATGCGTAGCCCCCTGCCCCGTCAAGCGCTTTCGACCCCCAATTTCGTGCATTTTTTCATCCGCGCCAAAGAATCTAAAGTGGCGCATAGGTCACGGGTTGAAGGTCGTGTTTCACGGAAATGTCAATTCGCCTTGCGACTCCACGGGTCGCCCGGCTTTTCTCAACAGGTCTGCACGCCCCAAGCCTAGCCAAGGTCGCATCATGTCTGAATTTTCTCGCCGGACATTCCTGTCCGCCGGCACAGCTGCCGTCACCCTGCTTCGCCCGGACACACTCTGGGCGGCCCCCGACATTGCCCTGCCGGGGGATGTGACGCGAACGGATCCGGTCACGGTCACTGCCGTGAACACATCCTCACCAGTTGTTGCAATGACGTTCGATGACGGGCCGCATCCGACCCTGACCCCACTGCTCCTTGATATCCTCAAAGCCCGTGGTCTGCGTGCCACGTTTTACCTTATAGGTAGAAGAGTGGTGACATGGCCGGATATTGTCAAGCGTATTGCAGACGAAGGACATGAGATCGGGAACCACAGCTGGTCGCATCCCAACCTGGCGGGCTATTCCAATGCGGGCGTTCTTAGCCAGATCGACCGCACCTCGGATGCGATCTTCAAGGTCACGGGCCGGCCGCCGGTCACTTTCCGTCCGCCCTACGGCGCCTTTACCCAGCGCCAGCGCGTGATGCTGCACAATTCGCGCAAGCTGCCGACGATCCTGTGGTCGGTGGATCCGCAGGACTGGCGCCGTCCCGGTGCCAGCGTGGTGGCCAGCCGCATCCTGTCGCATTCGCGTCCGGGCGCCATCATCCTGACCCACGACATTCAATACGGCACTGTTCGTGCCATGCCGCGGACGCTGGACGGGCTGACAGCGCGCGGAATCAAGCTGGGTACGATGAGCCAGATGATGGGCTGGCCGCTCTGGCAGAACCGGAACTTCGTCCGGACCGCCTCGGCCGGTTGAACCGGTCGGTCACCGGCGGACATGATCCGGTGCGAGGGCGGGGTCAGCCGGGAGCATGTGCACCCGGACCATCGCCACGCCCATCGGCAGAGACGGCGACGAAAATTGCCCCTAGATGGTTCGATCGATCAGCGGACCAAACCAATCGCCCCAACAACAGACATTCTTCGCCACCGTACTATCCTTCACGTCAAAGCGTTCCTTCCGAGGACCACGCGCGTCCCTCAATCCGGCAAGGGAATGAACTCGTCATCATCGCCCGGCGGCAGTTGAAAACGGCCGTGCTCCCAATCGCCGCGTCGCCAGGCCTCCTTTGCCTCTTCGATGCGCTCTTTCGAGGAGGCGACGAAGTTCCACCAGATGTAACGGCTGCCTTCCAACGTGGCTCCGCCCAACAACATCAGACGGGCACCTGTAGCACCGGCCCGCAAGGACACCCGGTCGCCGGGACGAAAGACCATCATCTGCCCCGCCTCATAGCGCGTACCGGCCACTTCGACGGCCCCCTCTACGACATAGACACCCCTGTCCTCATGCTCGTCCGGCAGCGGCAGGGACGCCCCCGGCTGCAGCACCGCATCGGCGTAGAACATCTCTGAAGGGGTCCGGACGGGCGCGCGTTCACCCCAGGCATTGCCAAGGATCAGCCGCACCTGCTTGCCCTCGCCATCCAGCACAGGCAGCGCATCCGCCGGCGCATGGATGAAGTCCGGCGCGCTATCCTCCTGATCCTTGGGCAAGGCGACCCAGGTCTGAATTCCGAAAAAGGGCATCGGCCCAGCCTGGGTGGCATCATCGGTGCGTTCCGAGTGGGTGATGCCCTGTCCTGCCACCATCCAGTTGACGGCCCCGGGCTCGATCCACTTGTCCGTGCCAAGCGAGTCGCGGTGATGCATCCGGCCGCGATAAAGGTAGCTGATCGTCGCCAGCCCGATATGGGGATGCGGGCGCACGTCCAGTCCACGGGTAGGCAGGAACTCTGCCGGGCCCATCTGGTCGAAAAAGATGAAGGGGCCCACCATCTGCCGGCGCGGCGCAGGCAAGGCGCGGCGCACCTCGAATCCGCCCAGATCGCGGGCGCGGGGGATGATGACGGTGTCGATACTGTCCACGGCATCGCCGGTGGGGCAATGGGGATCAAGTGCGGGGTTCCAGCTCATCTCGGGTCCTCCTGATGTGTTGGTTTCAATATAGCCCCTGAAATCTCGAACGATACGCCGACAAACACCGTCCATATGTGCATTTTTGCACATTAATACCAAAATGCGCGTTCGGTGCGCGCCCCGAGGCAGTGCCTTGCTGTGCGGCGTTGGCCTTGCTAGGGCTGTAATGGCTCTGAAGGGAGGGCCGCATGGACGACAGCCTTGAACCACTGCCCGGCATGATCCGTTTTGGCTGGGAGGAATGGGTCTCATTGCCCGACCTTGGCCTGCCTGCCCTGCGCGCCAAGGTCGATACCGGCGCCCGAACCTCGGCCCTGCATGCATTCGACATCGAGACGTTTGGCCCGGCCTCGGCGCCCAAGGTGCGGTTCACCGTTCACCCGGTGCCCGGACGGGATGACCTGGTGATCCCCTGTTCGGCCCGGATCGTCGATCGTCGCACCGTCACCTCCTCGAACGGCGAGTCTGAATCCCGCTATGTCATCGCCTCCACCATCCGCGTGGGCGATGAAAGCTGGCGCATCGAGATGACACTGACCGACCGCTCGACCATGGCGTCGCGCATGCTGCTGGGCCGCGAGGCGCTCAAGGATCATATCACCATCGTGGCCACCGACCGTTTCCAGCAGCCCAAGCTCAGCTATGACGTCTACACCACCGCCCGTGTGCGGCAGGCGGCGCCGAACCGGGCGCTGCGCATTGCCGTCCTCAGCCGCGAGGACAATTATTCGACCCGCCGACTGGTCGAGGAAGGCGAAAAGCGCGGCCACACCGTCGAGGTGATCGACACAACGCGCTGTTACATGGCGATCAACGCACTCTCGCCAGAGGTGCATTACGACGGTAAGCGCCTGCCCCGCTACGACGCGGTGATCCCGCGCATCGGCGCCAGCGTCACCTCTTACGGGACCGCCGTGATCCGCCAGTTCGAGACCATCGGCACCTTTTGCGTCAACGGATCCGAGGGGATCACCGCCTCGCGCGACAAGCTGTACGCACATCAATTGATGGCGCGGCACAAGATCGGCATGCCCAATACCGCCTTTGCGGCCTCTCCCAAGGACACGCAAAGCCTGATGCGGCTGGTGGGCACTGCGCCCCTGATCGTCAAGCTGCTGGAGTCCACGCAGGGCAAGGGGGTCGTCCTTGCCGAAACCAAGAAGGCCGCGGAATCGGTGATCGACGCCTTCCGCGGGCTCAAAGCCAATTTCCTGGTCCAGGATTTCGTCAAGGAGGCGGCCGGCGAAGACATCCGCTGTCTCGTCGTCGGCGGCAAGGTCGTGGCGGCGATGAAACGCACCGGGGCCGAAGGCGATTTCCGTTCAAATCTTCATCGTGGTGGCCAGGCACAGGTCGTGCGCATCACCAAGGAAGAACGCGAGACTGCCCTGCGCGCCGCCCGCGCCTTTCGATTGAACCTGGCGGGCGTGGACCTGCTGCGGTCCGAGTCGGGCCCCAAGGTGCTGGAGGTCAATTCCAGCCCCGGGCTCGAGGGGATCGAGACGGCGACCAAGAAAAACGTGGCCGAAAAACTGTACGAGCATCTCGAATCCAAGGTGCGCCCGGCCCCGGTCAAGCGCATCAGCAAGGCAGAGGACAACTGAACCGGCAAGCGGTTCGGGCCCGGTCCGTTCAGTTCGGGAACATAAGCCCCACGAACCATCTGATGACCACGATCCAGAAATGCAGGCCAAGCAGGGCCACTGGCAGAATCCACCAGCCGTGACCCAACGACCACTGGATCTGCTCGGATTGGTCGTGGTCCCTCTGATCCGCTCGCGGAAACGCGTCCGTCTTTGGAACACCGCCAAGCACTGACACCAATGTTGAGAGCATAATGATTGTCCTCTCCAGTTCTGGCCGATCCCGGGTCATCGCTTCGTTGCAGAGGGACGCAGATGTCGGGCAATCTGCCCGCCGAACCGACCACAACTCACTCTAAAGTTGTATATAGCCGGACTCTGGACATGTCACGATAGATGTATCGAAGATTACCTTTTTGTCTGGTCATCAGAACCAATCCGGACGGCGGCTGTCTTCTGTCCCAAGCATGACCCGCCGGCAGGCGACCTGCTTTAATCGCCTGACGATCTTTCGAGGGAATGCCCTCCATGCTCTTTACCGCGCCCCGCACTTTTCCTATATAATTGCTCAGCTATTCGGACACGAGGACCGCAATGACCGAGCAGAATACGCAGATGGAGGGCGCCCCGCTGATCGCGCCCTCAAGCACCGATCACCCGCTTTACGATACGGTGGTCGAGGCCTGCCGCACGGTCTACGACCCTGAAATCCCGGTCAATATCTACGATCTGGGGCTGGTCTACACCGTCGACATCAACGACCAGAACGAAGTCAACATCATCATGACCCTCACCGCGCCGGGCTGTCCCGTCGCGGGCGAAATGCCCGGATGGGTCGCCGAAGCGGTCGAACCGCTGCCCGGCGTGAAGCAGGTCGACGTCGATCTGACCTGGGAGCCGCCCTGGGGGATGGAGATGATGTCCGATGAAGCACGGCTGGAACTGGGCTTCATGTAGAGCAAGACGTTACTTTTGCAAAACCTCAAAGCAAATCAAAACCCTTGCATTTTCGCAATGCAAGGGTTTAGTTTTGCATATGGTCGAAACCTCCGCACATGACTTTGCCAGCGTCCTGACCGGCGATCTTGTCGCCTCACGCCGGCATGGGCCCGACGCCCTGGATGAGGCGATGCAGGTGCTGGAACGCGCCAGCCATGACATCGGCGAGGACACTGGCGCCCCCCCCCTCTTTCAGCGCCATCGCGGCGACGGTTGGCAGATCTTCCTGCCTATGGCGCAGACCGGTCTGCGCGCGGCCCTGCGCATCCAGGCCGCGCTTGTCGCCGCCGGATCCCTGTCCACTCGAATTGGTATCGGCGTCGGCCCCGCTCAAATCCCCGATGACGGCAACCTGGCCGCCGCCTCTGGCGGGGCCTTTCACATGGCAGGTGACGTGCTGGCCGGGATGGGACGCGGCACGCAACTGGCCCTGCCCCGCATTCCCAGTGCCCTCGGCGAGGCGCTCGGCGCGCTCATGCTCTTCGTGGATCGCGAAGCGCAAGGCTGGAACCGGACCCAGGGGCAAGCCCTGTTCGAGGCACTGCGCGTCCAGGCTCCGACACAGGAAGAGATCGCGCAGAAAGCTGGTGTGACCCGACAGGCGGTCCAAAGCCGGCTGTCCGGCACCGCTCTTGACGCGCTGCAGGAAACACTGAGGGTCTACGAAGACCGCGTAGAGATGATCCGGGACAACCTGTGATGCCCACGACACTGCCCGTTCTTGATCCGCTGGCCGCGCAGAGCTTTGCCGCGCTGTTCCTCGCGCACGTCCTGGCGGATTTCGTGTTTCAGACCGGCTGGATGGTCGACCGCAAGCGCAACCTCGGGGTCCTGCTGTTGCATGTCGGCGTGGTCTTTGTGCTGACATGGGCGGCCCTAGGCGGCGCCTGGGTTGTGGCGCTGATCGTGGCGCTGGCACATTTCGGCATCGACGCGGTCAAGGCCTGGTCCCCTGCCCGCTGGCGGGACACGCTGGGTGCGTTCCTGCTGGACCAGAGCGCTCACATGGTCACGCTGCTGGCTGCCGCCCTGTGGTGGCCCGCTGCCGCGTCCCAGGGGCTATGGTCACCCTGGCTGCCGCATCTGGTGGCGCCTGCGCTCTTCACGGCCGGACTGATCACCACGGTGCTGGCGGGCGGTTACGTCGTGGGGATGCTCACCGCCCGGTTCGAGGTTCCGCTGAAGGGTTTGCCAGAGGCCGGTCGCCTGATCGGACAGCTTGAACGCGCCCTGATCTTTCTCTTTGTCACCATCGGGGAGCCTACCGGCATAGGCTTCCTGATCGCCGCTAAGTCGGTGCTGCGCTTCGACACCGCCAAGGAGGATCACCGCGCCAGCGAATACGTCATCATCGGCACGCTTGCCTCCTTTGCCTGGGCGCTTGGCGCCAGCTACGGCACCCAGGCCCTGATGCAGATCGCCCAGCCCTGACAAAGCGTTACCGAAGTTTGTCAAAGCCGTCACGCGCCCGTTACCCAACGCCCCGATGAGAAGGGCCTCTCAACAGGAGGCTCCAATTCATGAAGACGTTCACACTCGCCCTGGCCTGCGCCACTCTGGCTGGCCCCGTGCTGGCCGAAACCCACGCCAATGCCTATGACGCCGGTCTCACCTATGGTGTCCGCCCCGCCTACCTAGTGTCGCGGATGGAAGACGGCGCGCTCAAGGACAAGCTGCAGTCCTGCCTTGGCAACACGCCCGCGCGCACGCATTTCTCGGTCGGGCACCGCGGCGCACCGCTGATGTTCCCCGAACATACGGTCGAATCGAACCGCGCCGCAGCGGGCATGGGCGCAGGCATCCTGGAATGTGACGTGACCTTCACCGCCGATCTGGAACTGGTCTGCCGCCACGCCCAGAACGACCTGCACACCACCACCGACATCGTGGCGGGCCCGCTTGCTTCGAAATGCACCACGCCCTTCACCCCGGCCTCGGGCGATGCCAAGGCCAGCGCGGAATGCCGCACCTCGGACCTGACCCTGGCCGAGTTCAAGACCCTGACGCCCAAGATGGATTCCTCCGATGCCTCGGCCACCACGGCAGAGGCCTACCTCGGCGGCACCGCCAACTGGCGCACCGACCTTTTCGTCAGCGGCGCGACCCTGATGACCCATGCGGAATCGATCGCCCTGTTCGACAGCCTCGGCGCAGACTTCACCCCGGAACTGAAAGCTCCGTCGGTCGAGATGCCCTTCAACGGTTTCAGCCAGGCCGACTACGCGCAAAAGCTGATCGACGAGTACAAGGCTGCCGGCATCGACCCGTCGCGCGTCTGGGCCCAGTCGTTCGACCTGTCGGACGTGCTCTACTGGATCGAGAACGAGCCCGAATTCGGCGCCCAGGCGGTCTATCTGGATGATCGCTACGAGGCCTCGGACGAGGACGAGGGCCTGATCGATCCGATGGATGCAAGCACCTTCAAGCCGACGATGGCCGAACTGAAGGAGATGGGCGTCAACTATATCGCTCCGCCGCTGTGGATGCTGGTCACGCTGGACGACAGTGGCGCAATGGTGCCTTCGGTCTATGCCGAAGAGGCAAACGCCGCCGGCCTGAACATCATCACCTGGTCGCTTGAACGCTCCGGCCCGCTCGGCTCGGGCGGTGGCTGGTATTTCCAGTCGGTCAAGGACGCCACCGACACCGACGGCGACTATTTCGAGATCCTCGACGTTCTGGCCCAGCAGGTCGGCGTCAAGGGCGTCTTTTCGGACTGGCCCGCCACGACCACCTTCTACGCCAACTGCATGGGCCTCTGAGCCTCCTGCTTCGGCAATTCAACCTTGTTCGGGGCCGCCTTCGGGCGGCCCTTTCACGTTGGCGCCAATTCTCTGCTGTCGCCCGGGCGAAAAAACGGGTACCGCATGGACAACTTTTGATTGAACCCAATGCGACAGCCTCCTGCCTCTCCACCCAGCCTGGTCACGCTTGTCCTGATGACGGTGCTGGGCATCGTCTCGGTCAACATGTTCCTGCCCTCGCTGGCGAACATGGCCCGCAGCTTTTCCATCTCCTACGCCACGGCCAGCCTTGCGATCTCGCTCTTCATGCTGCTTACCGCCGGGCTGCAACTGGTAATCGGCCCACTGTCGGACCTGTATGGGCGGCGCCCAGTGTTGCTGTGGTCTCTGGCGCTGTTCACCTGCGCCTCTCTCGGCACGGCACTTGCGCCGGATTTCTACAGCTTCATGGCCTTCCGCGTGCTGCAGAGCGCGGTGATCGCGGGCAACGTCCTGTCGCGGGCCATCGTGCGCGACACCTCGGCCCCCAGCGAGGCCACCAGCCGGCTGGGCACGATCGGCATGGCCATCGCCCTGGGGCCGATGATTGCCCCGGTGATCGGAGGCGTCATGGACCAGGCCTTTGGCTGGCGGTCGACGCTCTGGGCCTTCACCGGGCTGGGCGCCGGGCTGCTCTGGCTCTGCTGGATGGACGTGGGCGAAACCAATCCACGCCGCGGCCGGGGCTTTGCCGCGCATTTCCGCGCCTATCCCGCGCTGCTGACCAACCTGCGCTTTTGGTCCTACACGATCTCGATGGGGCTGGGCATCGGCATCTTCTTTGCCTTCCTTGCCGGAACGCCCCTGTTGGGAACGGCTCATTTCCACGTTTCGGAAAGCACGGTCGGCGCGCTGATCGGCCTGCCACCGGTAGGTTTCGTCATCGGCTCGTATTTCTCGCGGCGCCTGGGCGCCCGCGTGGCGCCGCCGCTGATGGTCCTGGCCGGGCGGCTGGTCTCGGTCCTGGGCCTGGGTGTCGCGCTGCTGCTCTGGATGCTTGGTCCCGGCAGCGCCTGGAGCTTTTTCCTGCTGATGCCGGTGATCGGCGTGGCCAACGGTCTCAGCACGCCTGCGGGTATGGCCGGTGCCATGTCGGTGCGTCCGGATCTTGCCGGCAGCGCGGCTGGGCTGTCCGGTGCCGTCACCATCGGTTGCGGCGCGGCCATGACCTCGGTGTCCGGTGCCATTCTGGGCGCGACACCGGATCCGACGCGCCTGATCTGGTTGCTCTGGGGATTGGCGCTGCTCTCGGCTCTGGCCGCCCTGCCCGCCTTGCGCCCGGACCACCGGCCAAAACCCGTGGGCTAGGCTTTCAGCCCGGACGAGAGCGATTGGCTACGGTCCCCTCATTCGCGACTGCCCACCTGTTCAACGACGCGTCCGACACGGGTTGGTGGCAACACAGCGCACCCTGTCAACGCAGCGCCCGAATCCCTGGCCGTTTCCGCAAGAACCATGTTGCGCAAGCAGTCGGCCGGACCGGCCACGACCCGCGCAGTGACACGGCGCATACAGTGGGGCGACAAGAGCCGTGGCCGTGCGCCGACGAAGGCCTTATAGCAACCCAAAATCTCCTATGCTCGCGCGGCCTTCATCCCGGCGACATCTGAATTTCCAGACGCCCCCAATGGCCCCGGCGCACGGCCTCGCGAGCGGCCTCGATAAGGATCAGTTCCGTTTCGCACAGCCGGTCATCCGAACCGACAAATTTCCGGCACGGCTGTGGGATCCATTGCCTCTCGACAGGTTAAGGAACGGCCCTCCGCCCCGCGCTGCAGTGCCTGAAATCACGGTCATGACAGTTGCAAGCGCCCCGAAAAATTGGTTCACCTCAACCCCGATCCGCAGTCTGAAATACCCGGCGACAACAGCGCGCGCCGCCTGCCTCTTGAGTAGAGGCACCCGCTCCCTTAAATCTTGGTATGAAAGTGAGGTTTCACACATGTTTGGCATACCCGGTCAGTCCCCCGTGACGATCACCCCCACCGCCGTGGCCCAGATCCGCAAATTGATGGAGCGGGACGGACGCTACGCCCTGCGCATCGGCGTCAAGAAAGGCGGCTGTGCGGGCATGGAATACACGATGGATTACGTCGACGGTTCCGAAGCCAACGACGAAGTGGTGGAACAGGACGGCGCGCGCGTCCTGATCGCGCCGATGGCGCAGATGTTCCTTTTTGGCACGGAAATCGACTACGAGACATCGCTGCTTGAATCCGGTTTCAAGTTCCGCAACCCCAACGTGGTGGACGCCTGCGGGTGCGGCGAGTCCATCAAGTTCAAGGATGTCGAGGAACTCTCGGCCGAGCAGGGCAGCCAAGGGTGAGCGTCTCCGCCGAAGAGATCGCCTTTGCCCGCGATCTCTTTTCGGGCCTCGGAGACATCACCACCCGTCGCATGATGGGCGGTCTGTGCCTATATCACGAAGGCACGATTTTCGCGATCCTGCACCCGGAAGGCGGCATATACCTCAAGGGTGCGGGCGCTTTCATCGGCCGGCTGGAAGACATGGGCTGCACGCGATGGACCTATACCCGCAAGACGGGCCAGAGCGCAGCCATGCCTTACTGGACCCTGCCCGGCGCCGCGCTAGACGATCCCGAAGAGGCCGTTGCCCTGGCCCGTGAGGCCCTGCGGCACTTTTGACCGCCGCGCGCCCCGGCCCTGACGATGCCCACGTCACCCGGCCTTCAGGTGCAGGTAGGTCTCGTTGAACCGCCGTTCGAGGTGTGCCCCGGCCGAGACCCTCTCTCCAGACCCGATTGGCGCCACGTTGGTGTCCCAGTCGGGGTTGAAGAACAACGGCACAGAGATCCGTTCATCCGCCGATCCCCGCACCCGGTGCAGCGTCGCCTTGACCCGTCCGCCGGTCCAGATCTCCAGCATCTCGCCAAAGTTGATGATGAACTCGCCCGGATCGGCGCGCACCGGCAGCCAGTCGTCCTCGGGCGTCAGCACCTCCAGGCCCGGCACCCCGTCTGTCCCCAGAAATGTCAGACACCCATAGTCGGTATGCGCTCCGATGCCGAAATCCTTGTCGCCCGCCCAGCCCGGGCGCGGCGGGTAATAATTGCCGCGAAGCAAGGCCATCGGCCGCGCGAACTTGTCGTCGAAAAAGCCCCGGTCCTCGCCAATTGCCTCGGCAATTCCCCGCAGCAGGTCCATCGCCACCGCCATAGCATCGCGGTAATAGGCTTCGATCACCTGCCGGAACCCCTCGGGGCGCTCTGGCCAGAGGTTGGCGGCATAAACCGCCAGCCCCGTGTCCGGCGCCTCGAATCCGCAATCAAAGACCTGCTTGTAGTCCGGGTTGGCCTCGGGATCGACCTGTTCGCTGAGTGACGCGCCCCAGCCACGGTTCGATCCCGTCGCCGCCATGTCGACGGCGCGCTTCTCGGCCTCCGGCAAGTCGAAGAACGCCCGGTAAGCCGCCAGGACGAAACGCATGCGCGCCTGGGTGATCCCGGTGTTGTAGACAGTCAGGAACCCGCTCTGTTCCGCACCCGACTTCAACGCCGTCAGGGCCTCGGGATCGCGCGCCGCGATCTTTGCCGCATCAAGTCTGGGGATCATGAGCCTCTCCTTCTGACAGCCCCTTGTCACGAGGTCGCGTGCACCGCAACCGGGCTTGACGTCGCGCCGCGCCCGGTGACACTTGGCCCCGCAAAAAGGAGAGGGCACATGCGACGCAAACTGGCCGCGGGCAACTGGAAGATGAACGGAACGCGCGCTGCGCTGGACGAACTGGCGGCGATGGGTGCCGCTGCGGACGGCGCGGCCGAAATCCTGCTGTGCCCGCCTGCCACCCTGATCGCGGCGGCGGCCCAGTCCGCGAAGGGCATCGCCATCGGCGGCCAAGATTGCCACGCCGCGGCGTCGGGCGCCCATACCGGCGATCTTTCGGCGCCGATGCTGGCGGATGCAGGGGCAAGCTATGTCATCCTTGGCCACTCCGAGCGCCGGGCCAACCACGGCGAGGATGATACCCTGATCCGGGAAAAGACCCGCGCCGCCTGGGACGCCAACCTGACGGCGGTCGTCTGCGTCGGCGAAACCCTGGACCAGCGCGAGGCCAACAACACGCTGGACATCATCGGCGGACAACTGGCCGCCTCGATCCCCGACGGGGCCACCGCGCACCGGCTTGTGGTGGCATACGAGCCGGTCTGGGCCATCGGCACCGGCAAGGTGCCGACGATGGAACAGATCGGCGAGGTTCACGGGTTCATTCGCGCCCGCCTGGAACGCCGTTTCGGCGCCGGTGTCGGGCGGTCGACCCGGCTGCTTTATGGCGGCTCGGTCAAACCCGGCAATGCCGGCGAGATCTTTGCCGTCCCGAACGTCGACGGCGCCCTTGTCGGCGGCGCCAGCCTCAAGGCCGCGGATTTCCTGCCGATCATCGAGGCCCTGAACGCCGCCCCGATGGAAGCCTGAAGCGCAAGGCGCGCCGATCCTTATCGTGACAAGAAAAAAGGGCCGGTTTCCCGGCCCTTTTCCTTATTCCGCAGCGCGCGCCTCGCAGAAGGCGGCCTCGAGCTGGTTGGTGGGCGGTGCGCCCTCGCAGTTGATCTGCGGCCCCATGACGTTGTCTGGCAAGACCGTCGAGATGACCGGGATGTAGGTTACCAGGATCAGGAAGACGAAAAGCACGGCCAGGAAAGGCAGCGCCGCCTTGACGACCCGCATCATGGGCATGCCCGCGACACCGGAGGTGACGAAGAGGTTGAGCCCCACCGGCGGCGTGATCATCCCGATTTCCATGTTCACCACCATGATGATGCCCAGGTGGATCGGGTCGATGCCCAGTTGCAGCGCAATCGGAAAGACCAGCGGCGCGACGATCACCAGAAGACCCGAAGGCTCCATGAACTGACCGCCGATCAGCAGGATCACGTTGACGATCACCAGGAACATGATCGGACCGAACCCGGCGTCAAGCATCGCAGCCGCGATCTGCTGCGGGATCTGCTCGTCGGTCAGCACGTGCTTCAGGATCAGCGCGTTGGCGATGATGAACATCAGCGTGACCGTCAGCTTGCCCGCCTCGAACAGCGTGTTCTTGGTGTCCTTGTGGAAAAAGGCGGTGATCAGGGCGATGGGTTTGCGGATCAGCGGCGTGTTCGGCGCCCCGTCCTTACCGGCCAGCGGCCCCATGTCGCGATAGACGAAGGTCGCGATCACGAAGGCATAGACCGCCGCGACCGCGGCCGCCTCTGTCGGGGTAAAGATACCGCCGTAGATGCCGCCCAGGATGATGACGATCAGCAAGAGCCCCCAGAGCGCGTCGCCCCCAGCCTCGGCCACTTCGCCCCAGCCTTTCCATTCGCCCTTGGGCAGGTCGCGCATGATGGCGATGATCAGGATCGTGGCCATCAGCATGGTGCCCGCCATCAGGCCAGGGATGACACCGGCCAGGAACATGCGGCCAACGGAAACGTCGGTGGCCGAGGCATAGACAACCATCACGATCGACGGCGGGATCAGGATGCCAAGGGTGCCCGCATTGGCGATGACACCGGCGGCGAAATCCTTGGAATACCCCACCTGGCGCATACCGGCGATCACGATGGACCCGATTGCGACCACGGTTGCAGGCGAGGACCCGGAAAGCGCCGCGAACAACATGCAGGCAAAGACACCGGCGATGGCAAGACCGCCCGGCAGGTGCCCGACGCAGGCGATCGAAAAGCGGATAATCCGCTGCGCCACGCCGCCCGTCGACATGAAGCTGGACGCCAGGATGAAGAAGGGAATAGCCAGCAGCGTGTAGTGCCCGGCCATCGCCTGGAAAAAGCTCTGCGCGATGGAGGCCAGCGAGGTGTCGCTGAGGACCAGCAGGAAAACGATCGAGGAGAACCCGAGCGAGACGGCAATCGGCACACCGATCAGCATCAGGCCGATCACCATCCCAAAGAGAATGACAACATCCATCGGATCAGTCCTTGTTCATGTGCGCGACGTCTTCGACCGCGTCTTCGGCTTCGTGGCTGACGATCAGGCTCTCGGCTTTGCCGCGCCAGATGCGGACGGTGGCCTGGATGAAGCGGACGAGCAGCAAGAGCGCGCCGAATGGCAGGATGACGTAAGGGATGAAACGGGGTATCTTTTCATAGGCTTCGCCCTCGTTGATCCAGGGCTCGATGAAGCGCAGCCACTCGGGCATCGGAATGTCGATCACCTCGTACCAGGAACGGTAGGAGGTGCGGCCCATTTCCTCGAACCCGGTGGGGAACCAGCGGCCCGTGGTCTGCGGCAGATTGGCGAAGTTGGCCCAGTAATCCCAGGCGCCTTTCAGCAACAGGAAGGCATAGCCGATGCAGACCGCCGCCGCGATCAGGGTCATGACCTTGCGGGTCGGGGCGGAGACAACGTTCAGCACCGCGTCGACGCCCAGGTTCGCGGTCTTCTTGACCGCGTAGCTGACCCCGAACAGAACCAGCCAGGCAAAGAGGAACGAGGTCGCCTCCAGCCCCCAGATCAGGCCACCGGGCAGGTCCACGCCCAGCAGGCCCTCCAGCCAGCGGCCGAATTGGCTGTTCACGCCATAACGCAACACGACGTTGATGAAAGTGATGATCGTCATCGCGCCAAGGATGAGCGCGATCACCGTCTCTTCCAGTTCGTCGATGAAACGTCCGAACATACCGTTCGGTGGATTGTGAGCTGACATGGTCCCCCTCCTTGCCCCGGTTCGGGTACAAAAAACCCGGCCCCCATACCGTCACGGGGGCCGGGCGTTCGGCGCTCAGGCCATTACATGTTGCTGTTGATCGCCTGTGCGGCGTCGATCTTGTCCTGGCCCACGTCGTCGACGAACTGGTCCCAGACCGGCTTCATCGTGGCGACCCAGGCCGCGCGCTGCTCGGCGGTCAGTTCGCGCACCGTGCCGCCGGCGTCGATGATCGCCTGCCTGGCTTCCTGGTTGACCTTGAAGCTCTCCGCGTTGCGGGTTTCGGTCACCTCGCCGATGATGGTCCCCAGCTGGTCGCGCACGTCCGCGTCCAGGCCTTCCCACCAATCCACGTTGGTCACGACAAGATAGTCGATCACGCCGTGGTTGGTCTCGGTGATGCCGTCCTGCACCTCGAAGAACTTCTGGCCGTAGATGTTGGACCAGGTGTTTTCCTGCCCGTCGACAACGCCGGTCTGCAATGCGCCGTAGACCTCGGAAAAGGCCATCGGCTGCGGGCTGCCGCCCAGGGCTGCCATCTGCGCCTTGAGCACCTCGGAGTTCTGCACGCGGAATTTCAGACCTTCGGCATCACCGGGATCGACCAGCGGCTTGTTGGCCGACATCTGTTTCATGCCGTTGTGCCAGAAGGCCAGGCCCAGCAGGCCGCGGCGAGTCATGGATTCCTTCATCTCCTGCCCGGTGTCGGACTGCTGGAAGGCGTTGACCGCATCGATGTCCTTGAACATGAACGGCAGGTCGAAGATACGGAACTGCTTGGTGAACTGCTCGAACTTCGACAGCGAGGGCGCGGCCAGTTGGACGTCGCCCTGCAGCATCGCCTCAAGCACCTGATCGTCGTTGTAGAGGGTCGAGTTCGGGAAGACCTCCATGCAGGCCTTGCCATCCATCTCGGCGTTCACGCGCTCGGCCAGCAGGGTGGCAGCGATGCCCTTGGGGTGACGGTCGGTGTTGGTGACATGGCTGAACTTGATGACAAGCTCACCCTCGTCGCAGGCGGCCTGGGCACCGGTGGCACCGGTCACGACAAGGGCCGCCGCCGCGGCGGTCATCAGAAACTTTTTCATGGGTATCCTCCCAGATACGGTTTTCAGTTTCGCGGCACCCCTCCTCGAGGCACCGGATGCCGAATAGAAAGCCGCCTGTTCCGAATCGGATCAAGAGCGCGTGATCGGAAACTCCCTCGCGTCGCTTTCCTGAAACAAAATCATATCGTTACGATGGAACTCCTCGCGCGACCGGCGTCTTGGCACCGCAGGTCGTGCGATTCTCCGCACAGCTATTTCCGCTCGCTGTGCGGAAATCCGCACAGATCGTGCAATGGTCGCGAATCCCTGTACCCACAGGCGGGATGCAGCATCAGCCCCGGTAGGTCTCGGGTTTCAGGCCGTATTTGGCCAGTTTGTCATAAAAGGTCTTGCGCGGCAGTTTCAGCGCCTCGGCGGCAAGCCGTGCCTGTCCCTCGTTCTTGCGCAGCGCCTCGATCAGCAGGGATCGTTCGACCTGCGCCATTCGCTCGGCCAGGCCGAGACTGCCCTCCGGCGCGGCCACGTCGCCCAGACCCAGCACAAAGCGCATGGCCGTGCTCATCAATGCACGGGCGTTGCCCGGCCAATCCTGTGCCATAAGGCTGGAGATCAGGTCCTCGGTGATCTCGGGTGGCGCAAGCCCGGCCTGTTCCGCGGCCTGGGCGACGTAATGCCGGAACAGAACCGGGATGTCCTCGGGCCGTTCCGCCAGCGACGGGATACGCACTTGGCAAACCTCGAGGCGGTAATAGAGATCACTGGACATCTCGCCCTTTTCCGCGGCAACCGCCAGATCCTGCGTGCTGCCCCCGATCAAGACCGCGTCGCCCTGTTCCATGAGGTCGATCAATGCCAATTGCGTGTCCTGGCTGAGCGCGCCGATCCCGTCGAGAAACAGCGACCCGCCTGCGCAGCTTTGCCAGAGCGCCTGCAGTTCGGCCCGGTCCAGCCCCGCCGCCGCGCGTTTCTGGAACGGCGCCTTGGCCCGGGGTGACGCCAGGTGGATGACCTCGGCCACCTTGGAAATGCCGGTGCCCGGCGCGCCCGTCACCAGCGCCTCTGTCCCGGCACGCGCGGCGATGCGCACGCGGGCCCGCAGCCGTTCCGCCGCGGGAGAGATTCCGAAGATCAGCCGCGCCGCCGGGTCGCCGGTTTCCAGTTGCGCCTTCAGCCGGCGGTTTTCCAGCACCAGGCCACGCGTCTTGAGCGCGCGGCGCACGACAGCGGTGAAATCCGCAGGGCTGCAGGGCTTTTCCAGGAAATCGAAGGCGCCTTGCGACATGGCCCGTACAGCCATCGGGATGTCGCCTTCTCCGGTCAACAGGATCACCGGCAGTTCCGGGTCCTGCTGGTGCGCATAATCCAACAGGTGAAAGCCATCGCGCCCGGGCATCCTGATATCCGAGACGATCACGCCCTCGAAATCCGGGCGGATCCGATCCTTGGCCTCGACGAAGGACCCCGCCGTCAGAGTATCGAAATCCGCCAGTTCCAACGACTGCCCCAGCGCCTCTCGCACCGAGGCGTCGTCATCGACCAGCAGCACCCGGCTGACCATCATGCTGGGCCTCCCCAGGGACGGTGGGCGGGGCGAGGTTTCGTCCGCAGGGCGGGACATGCGTCGTCGTTTGTCCTCACGCGGCCATCTCCGCCCGCCAGTAATCCAGTTCGACCGAGAACAGCGCCCCGGTTTCCGTGTTGGTGCCACGAATGCGGCCGCCAAAGCTTTGCACCAGACCATAGGAAATCGACAGGCCCAATCCCATCCCGTCCCCTACCTGCTTGGTCGAATAGAAGGGTTCGAACACCTTCTCCGGATCGGCGATGCCAGGTCCGCTGTCCTGCACCCGCACCTCCAGCCGGTCGCCCAGCACCAGCGAGACCTCGATCACCTTGACCTCCTGTCCCGACATGGCGTCGGCCGCATTGTTGATGAGGTTGACGAAAACCTGCCCCAGACGCACCTCGCCGCCCATGACCCAGATCGGCGCGGGCCAGGATGCCGGGTTCCAGTGCAGTGTCACGCCATCGGATTTCAACCGGGCCTCCGTCATCTCCACCGCCGAAGTCAGCACCGCCACCACATCGACCTTGCCCATCGGCTCGGCCTCGTTTCGGGCAAAGGCGCGCAGGTTCTTGATGATCCGCGCCGCCCGCGCTGCCAGCCCTGCGATCCGGTCCAGGTTGGCGCGCGCCTTCTCCGGCTTGCCCTTGTCCAGAAAGGCCGCGCCGTTCTCGGCGAACTGGCCGATGGCCATCAGCGGCTGGTTCAACTCGTGACTTATGCCCGCCGACATCTGCCCCAACGCGCTCAGCTTGCCAGCCTCCACCAGCTCTGCCTGCGCCCGTCGCAACGCGGCCTCGGCTTCTTCGCGTTCCGACACCTCGCGCCGCAGCGCCAGGTTCGCCTGTTCCAGATCCTGCGTGCGGTCCCTGACCCGCCCTTCCAGTCGCGCGTTGGCGATGCTGAGCGCGCGCCGCCGTTCGGTCGCCAGGAACAATAACGAACCGAAGAAGAGGCAGAGCACGACCACAACGGCAGTCTGCAACCAGGCAAGCCTGCGCGCCGGCCCCACGTCCACCAGCGCCTCTCCGGTCAGGCCGATCACCGGAAGCGGTTGAACCAGGTGCAGCGCCGCAGGCGGGACATAGGGGCTGAGACGCTGGTGCCAGACCTCATGTTCGCCGACCATCCGCCTGTCGACATCGACAACCGCCCCGCCGGGGCCGATCATCGCGTTGTCGGTGCGCTGCCAGAACAGCAGTTCCGACCGGTTGGTGACGAAGACCTGGTTCATCGCGTCGGTAAAGAAGACCGAAGGGCGCGACCCGCTCCACTCCCATTCCAGCGCCTCGATGTCGGCCACCAGCACCAACACGCCGCGCACCTTGCCATCGGGTCCGAAATCCGGCGCACCGTGGAAATAGGCACGCCGGGCAGCGCCCGCGCTGATCCCGCGATCGGCCCCGAGAGCCCCGTTGACCGCCCGAAGAAACCAGGGCTGTGCCGACAGATCGACAGGGACCTCGCCCCGGGCAGAGGCCAGGACGCGCCCGTCGCGATCCGCGTAAAAAGCGTTCAGCGCGCCCGTATGGTCAAGGTTGCGCAACAGCACCGCCTCCGCCGCGCCTCGGTCGCCACCTGTGTGCAAGGCCGCGAAGGCCGGGTGATCGGCAAGTGACACCGCCAGAGAGCGATAGCGCTGCAACCCTGTCACCAGCCTGTCGGCGGCCAGCCTCAGGTCCGACCGGCCCTGTGCCTCGACCTGGCGCAGCGCCTCGGCATAGCTGGTGGTCCAGACGATCCAGCCCAGCCCCGCGACCGCGGCCAGGAACAGCCCGACGATGGGGGCGCGTGCTGTGGGTCCGTCTCTCATGACCAGCGATCATAGACCCCTCTTGCCTGTGCTGCCAAGACACGCCAAGCATCCGCCATGCAGCGCTTTTCCCAAGACCCGACCGAAGCCGGATTCGTCCAGGACCCCTACCCGTTCTACGATCGTATGCGCGCCGCCGGCGACCTGGCCTGGTGGGAGGACTACGCGATGCCCTGCGCGGTTTCTCACCGGGCGGTCAGCGCACTCTTGCGCGACCGCCGTTTCGGGCGGGAAATCCCGCCGGAACTGGCACCGACTGTCCCGCCCCACATGGCCCCTTTCTACGCGGTCGAGGCGCATTCCATGCTGGAGCTGGAACCGCCGCGCCACACCCGCCTGCGAGGGCTTGTTCTGCGCGCGTTCACCTCGCGCCGGATCAAGGCGTTGGGGCCCGAGATCGCGCAGCTCTCGCATGACCTGATCGACCGCCTGCCCGAAGGCGACTGTGACCTGTTGACCGGCTTTTGCCAACCGCTGCCAGTGATCGTGATCTGTCGCCTGCTGGGAGTGCCGGAGGCCCAGGCAGAACAACTGCTGGCCTGGTCGAACGCGATGGTCGCGATGTACCAGGCCCGCCGTGACCGCGCGATCGAGGACAGTGCAGCGCGCGCAGCGCAGGAGTTTTCCGATTTCCTCAAGGGCTATGTCGAATCCCGACGCGGCCAGCCCGGCGATGACCTCATAACGCATCTAATTGCCGCCGAAGAGGATGGCGAGAAGCTCTCGACCGACGAACTGATCACCACCTGCATCCTGCTGTTGAACGCGGGCCACGAGGCGACCGTGCACACGCTGGGCAACGGTATCAAATGCCTGTTGGAACGAGGGCATGGCATCACGTCGGATTCGGCCGACACCACGGTCGAGGAGATCCTGCGTTTTGACCCGCCCCTGCACATGTTCACCCGTTACGCCTATGAAGAGGTGGAGGTTTTCGGGCATCCCTTCCGGCGCGGAGACCAGGTGGCACTGTTGCTGGGGGCCGCCAACCGCGATCCCGCCGTCTGGCCCGACCCGGCGCGTTTTGATCCGGCACGCCCGATCAGCGCCAACACCAGTTTCGGCGCCGGTCTGCACTTCTGCGTCGGTGCGCCGCTGGCGCGGCTGGAACTGCAAACGGCGCTGCCGATCCTGTTCGAACGCCTGCCGACCTTGCGATTGGCCGAACCTCCGCGCTACGCCAACTTGTATCATTTTCACGGACTGGAGCGGCTCCTGGTCAGCACACCCTGACGCGGGCCAAGCGCTTGCGGTCACAAGGGCAGTGCCGTCGTCGCCTTGATCTCTTCCATCGACAAGAGCGCGGTGACGTTGTGCACTTTCACCTCTGAAATCAGCGCTTGGTAGAACACGTCATAGGCGCGGGCGTTCTTCACCCGCACCTTCAGGATATAGTCGATATCGCCCGCCAGCCGATGCGCTTCCTGCACTTCGGGGCGTTCCTTCAACGCCTTGAGGAACTTCGCCTGCCAGTCCGCCTCATGCTCTGACGTGCGGATGAGGACAAAGAACGTCGCCTCGAAGCCCAGCTTCTCGGCATCGAGGACAACGGTCTGCTGACCCAGCACACCGCCCTCGCGCAGCTTGCGAATCCGGTTCCAGACCGGGGTCTTGGAGGACCCCACTTTCCTGGCGATCTCGTCCAGCGACTGCCCGGCATCACGCTGCAGTTCCGCAAGAATTTTCCGATCTGTCTCGTCGATCTTCACCGCTGTTCTTCCTCTCGGCCGGTATTGGAACATTCCTCCGCACAGGCACGACTGGTAGAACAAATGTTCTTAGTTTTCCAGCCCCATAGGCAAAACGGGGGACGATTTCCTATTATCAAGGGCAGACGCAAGGAGTTCCGAAGTGCAGCACTTCCCGATCTTTCTCGATCTCGCCGGGCGGCGGGTGATTGTTTCCGGCGGCGGCGATGCCGCTTTGGCCAAGCTGCGCCTGCTCCTCAAGACAGAGGCGCAGATCACCGTCTTTGCCGCCCATCCCGACAGCCAGATCATCGCCTGGGCCGCCGAAGGCGCCTTGACGCTGGTGCGTCGCGCCCTGGAACCGGGCGACACGCTTTGCGCCGTGCTGTTCTACGGCGCCAACGAGGACGCCGACGAGGATGCCCGCACGGCCGCGCTGGCCCGCGCAGAGGGCGCGCTGGTCAATGTCGTCGACAACCTGCAGGACAGCCAGTTCATCACGCCTGCCATCGTCGACCGCGACCCGGTGACCGTGGCCATCGGCACCGAGGGCGCCGCCCCGGTTCTGGCCCGGGCGATCAAGGCCGACCTCGAAGAGCGCCTGCCCGCCACGCTGGGCACGCTGGCGCGCATCGGCAAGACGTTCCGCAAGATGGCCGAGGCACTGCCCTTTGGCCGCGCACGTCGCGACTTTTGGCAGGACTACTACTTCTACGCCGGTCCCCGCGCCATCACGCAGGGAGAAGAGGCCGTCGACGAGGCGCTGGACGACCTGCTGGCCCGTCATCTTGAGCGCGATCAACGCCCCGGGCACATCTCCTTTGTCGGCGCCGGCCCCGGCGATCCCGACCTGCTGACCCTGAAGGCGCGCAAGGCGCTGGATGCCGCCGACGTGGTGATCCACGACCGGCTGGTGCCGCAACCGATCCTGGAGCTGGCCCGCCGCGAGGCCACCATGATTGATGTGGGCAAGACCGGGTTCGGCCCCTCGACCGCACAGGAAGACATCGACGCGCTGATCGTCAAGCACGGTCTCGAAGGCGCACAGGTGGTGCGGCTCAAGGGCGGGGACTGCACCGTCTTCGGCCGCCTGGACGAGGAAATCGAGGCGGTCCTGGCCGCAGGCCTGTCCTATGACGTGGTGCCCGGTATCACCGCCGCCTCTGCCGCCGTCGCCTCGATCGGCCAGTCGATCACGAAGCGCGGGCGCAATGCCGCGGCGCGGGTGATGACCGGCCACGACATGCAGGGTTTTGCCGATCACGACTGGCGCAGCCTGGCCCGTCCCGGCGAGGTCGCCGCGATCTACATGGGCAAGCGCGCCGCGCATTTCCTGCAGGGTCGGCTGATGATGCACGGCGCCGCGCCCGACACCCCCGTCACCGTGGTCGAGAACGCCTCGCGTCCCGACCAGCAGGTGCTGGAAACCACGCTGGACCGTTTGGCCGCCGATCTTGGCACCGCCGGTTTCGACGGCCCTGCCCTCATGCTTTACGGCCTCGCCCCGCGCGATGGCCTTCCCGTCACGACATTCGATCAGGAGGCTCACCCTTGGCCCGCAAATTCACTCCCAAAGTCGTCACAGCAAACGCCCTCCTCGCTGGCGACGTCGTCTATCTGACCGCCGACGACCGGTGGAGCCCGGACCTGCGCGAGGCGGAACTGCTGACCGACGAGGCCCACGCCCAGTTGCGGCTGGTCGAGGCCAGCGCGCGGCATTCCGAGGTGGTCGGCGTCTACCTCGCCGACATGGCACCTGGCGCCGACGGCCCCGAACCCACGCACTTCCGCGAGGCTTTCCGCCGCACCGGCCCTTCGAACTACGCGCACGGCAAACAGGCCGAGCTGTAAGATTTTCCGACCCCACGCGCCAAGGCGCAAAGGAGACGACAGATGTACGCATACAATGACTTCGACGCCGCTTTCGTGGCGGAACGCAACCGCCAGTTCCGCGCCCAGGTGGAGCGCCGCATCGACGGTTCGCTGACCGAGGACGAGTTCAAGCCGCTGCGCCTGATGAACGGCCTGTATCTGCAATTGCACGCCTACATGCTGCGCGTCGCCATCCCCTATGGCACCCTGAACAGCGCCCAGATGCGGCAGCTGGCCTATATCGCCGAGCGCTGGGACAAGGGATATGGCCATTTCACCACGCGGCAGAACATCCAGTACAACTGGCCCAAGCTCAAGGACGTGCCGGACATGCTGGACGCGCTGGCCGAGGTCGAGATGCACGCCATCCAGACATCGGGCAACACGATCCGCAACGTGACCGCCGATCACTTTGCCGGGGCCGCAGCCGACGAGATCGCAGATCCGCGCCCGGTGGCCGAACTCCTGCGCCAGTGGTCGACCGATCACCCGGAATTCCAGTTCCTGCCGCGCAAGTTCAAGATCGCAGTCACCGGCTCGCCCAATGACCGCGCCGTGACTGCCGCCCATGACCTGGCCATCCGGATCGTCGAGAAGGACGGGCGGATCGGATATGCCGTTCTGGTCGGTGGCGGGTTGGGTCGAACACCGATGATCGGCAAGATCATCAACGAGTTTGTCCCGCAAGAAGACCTGCTGCCTTACGTCGAGGCCGTCGTCTCGGTCTGGAACCTGCTGGGTCGCCGCGACAACAAGTACAAGGCGCGCATCAAGATCACCGTGCACGAGCACGGCATCGAAGAAATCCGCCGTCTGGTCGAAGCGCGGTTCGCCGAGACCAAGGCCGCGTTCAACGGCGCCGACCTCGAGCTGTTCGAGACGATCAAGGGCCATTTCGCGGCGCCTTCGTTCGCGAAACGCCCCGTTTCGGCCTTTGACCGTGCCTATGACAACGATCCGGTCTTTCGCGCCTGGGCGGACACCAACCTGTCCGACCACCAGGCCGAGGGCTATGCCATCGCGCAGATCAGCCTCAAGGCGCATGGCGAAACGCCGGGCGACGCCACGGCGGACCAGATGCGCGTCATGGCGGATATCGCGCAGGAATTCGGCCATGACGAGTTGCGCATCAGCCACGAGCAGAACGTAATCCTGCCGCATGTCCACAAGGACGATCTGCCGGAGATCCACGCCCGGCTGAAGGCGCACGGGCTGGCCACTGCCAATATCGGGCTGGTGTCCGACATCATCGCCTGCCCCGGCATGGACTATTGCGCCCTTGCCACCGCGCGTTCGATCCCGATCGCGCAGGAGATCGCCACGCGGTTCGACGAGTTGAAGATCGAGCACGAGATCGGCGACCTGAAGATCAAGATCTCGGGCTGCATCAATGCGTGCGGGCATCACCACGTCGGCCATATCGGCATTCTTGGCCTGGACCGCGCTGGGGTGGAGAACTACCAGATCACCCTTGGCGGCGATCACACCGAAACCGCGGCCCTTGGCACCCGCACCGGCCCCGGATTTTCGGCCGAAGAAATCGTGCCGGCCATCGAACGCATCGTGGACGCCTACCTCGACAACCGCGACAGCGCCGATGAGACCTTCTTGCAAACCTATCGCCGCCTGGGCATGACACCCTTCAAGACGGCACTCTACGGTGAAAAGGCCGACAAGCGGTCCGAGGCGGCCTGATCCGATGAATGCCTTCACCCCGCCCAGACCTGCCGCGCAGGACACGCGGCAGGACATGACCGACCGCGCCGAACGGGTCGCGGCGCTGAACGCGCGTTATCGCCATCACAGCGCCACCTCGGTCCTGGAAGGCGCGTTGCGCGATCCCGACGCCGGGCAACTGGCGTTGGTGTCCTCCTTCGGGGCTGAATCGGTGGCGCTGCTGCACCTTGTGGCGATGGTGGACCGCAAGACGCCGGTACTGTTCATCGACACGCGGCTGTTGTTCGCGGAAACCCTGGCCTACCAGCAGGAGGTGGCGGAAAGGTTGCGGCTGGAGAACCTTCGGATCATCCGCACCGACCGCGAGACACTGGAGAAGCGCGACCCCTATGGCGCGTTGCGGATGACGGACACCGATGCCTGCTGCGCCCTGCGCAAGACAGAGCCGCTGAACGCCGCGCTGGACGGGTTCGACGGCTGGATCACCGGGCGCAAGCGCTATCAGTCCGGCACCCGCGCCGCATTGGAGTTCTTTGAACTCGAGGACGGCACCGGCCGGATCAAGCTGAACCCGCTGGCCCATTGGACGCCCGAGGACGTACGTGCCTACATGGAGGAGAACCGCCTTCCCAAGCATCCGCTGGTGGCACAGGGGTATCCATCCATCGGCTGCCAGCCCTGCACGTCCAAGGTGGCACCCGGAGAAGATCCCCGCTCGGGCCGCTGGCGCGGGCAGGACAAGGAAGAATGCGGCATCCATTTCGTGAATGGCCGCCCCGTCAGAAACGCCCCCGGTGGCGGCGAGACACAAGGAGAAAAGGCATGACGATCATCGTGCGCGACGACGGCTTTCACGCCGAGGATTGGAACGGCGACTTCGACGGTCCGGCAGCCCAGGACCTGCCGTCCGACACCGCCCCGGACAGCCTCGCCTTTGACGACGACACCGGCATGATCCGCATCGACTTTCCCAGCTTTGCGGACGGGCGCGGCTTTACCCTGGCGCGGCTTCTGCGCCTGCGCGGGTACACCGGCCGACTGCGGGCGCGCGGGCACGTGATCGCGGATCAATATGCAATGGCCCGCCGCGCCGGTTTCGACGAGGTCGAGATCGACGAGGCATTGGCCGAACGCCAGCCGGAGGATCAATGGGTATTCCGCGCCGACTGGCGCGCCCATGACTACCAGGCACGGATGCGCGGCACCGCCTGACGCATTTCGCGACGTTGACGGGCGCAGGCCGGGGCAATCCCGGCCCGCGCCCTTGCGCCGCCTTTCACCTGATGCAGATCAAAGCTAGATATGAGGTGCCGGTTTACCTAACCGGCAGGACGACATGACAGAGATGAGCCCCGTGACCGACGCCACCGCAACCGAGACCGCCCGCGCGCCCCGCACCCTTGCCGTGCCGGACGCCCAGACCGTGACCGAGGTCAAACACTATACCGACCGGCTGTTTTCCTTCCGCTGCACGCGCCCCGCATCGCTGCGCTTCCGCTCGGGCGAGTTCGTCATGATCGGCCTGATGGGCGATCCCGATCCCAAGACCGGCAAGCAAAAACCGCTCTTGCGCGCTTATTCCATCGCCTCGCCCTCATGGGACGAAGAGCTGGAGTTCTACTCGATCAAGGTGCAGGACGGCCCTCTGACCTCGAAGCTGCAGCACATCAAGCCGGGCGACCAGATCATCCTGCGGCCCAAGCCCGTGGGCACGCTGGTGCACGACGCCCTGCTGCCCGGCAAGCGGCTGTGGTTCTTCGCCACCGGCACCGGCTTTGCGCCCTTCTCGTCGCTGTTGCGCGAACCGCAGACCTATGAGGACTACGATGAGATCATCATCACCCACACCTGCCGCGAGGCCGGCGAACTGACCTACGGCCGCGAGATCATCGAGAGCCTGAAGACCGACGAACTGCTGGCCGAGGTTATCGGCGAAGGCTTCTGGAAGAAGATCAAGTATTACCCGACCACGACCCGCGAAGAGAGCGCCAAGATGGGCCGCATCACCGACCTGATGCGCTCGGGCGAGGCCTTCGAGGACCTGGGCGTTGCCCCGCTCAACCCCGACACCGACCGGGCCATGATCTGCGGCAACCTGGCCTTCAACCTTGAACTGAAAGAGATGCTGGAGGAATACGGGCTGGAAGAAGGCGCGAATTCCGACCCGAAGCATTACGTTGTCGAAAAGGCCTTTCTCGACTGAGAAAGCCTCCAATCTCTGGCAAGCGAAAGGGCCGTCCGATCAGGCGGCCCTTTTGCATTGCGGGGAGAGACATGCGGCACCGGGGCACAAGACCAATACCCGGTCCGCATACAAGGTCTCAATCACGCGCGGCGCCGCGACCACGGTCGGGGACCGTGGCAGGCATGAATGGCACCACGCGATTGGTCGCGCTCGGCGCGCACCGTTGCGCTGGTCAATCCGCGACGCAGTCGGCGAAGTAGCTGACCTCGCCGGTCTTGCCGGTCTCTTGCAGCAGGCCATGGATATCGGTCTCGAACCCGGGACATTCGCGGGAAAATTCGCGGTTGAAACGCAGGTAGTCCACGATCTCCTTGCTGAAGATCTCGCCCGGAACAAGAAGCGGAATACCCGGTGGATACGGGGTAACTAGGCTTGTGGTCACACGACCTTCGAGATCGTCGATTCCGACCCTCTCGGTCTTCCTCCGCGCGATGTGTGAAAAGGCTTCTGATGGCGACATGGCCGGGTAATGATCGCTGGTGTAGATCTTGGTTGTCAAACGGGCCACGTCATATTTCGCATAGAGTTCATGCACATGCTGGGACAGATCCTTGAGCCCCATGTGTTCGTAGCGGGACTGCTTGGCGCAGAATTCCGGCATGACGCGCCAAAGCGGCTGGTTCCGGTCATAATCGTCCTTGCACTGCTGGAGCGCGGCGAGAAGCGTGTTCCACCGGCCTTTGGTGATGCCGATGGTGAACATGATGAAGAAACTGTAGAGGCCGGTCTTTTCGACAACGACGCCATGTTCGGCCAAGTACTTCGAGACAATCGAGGCCGGGATGCCGGTTTCTTCGAACCGGCCATCGATGTTGAGCCCGGGCGTTATGATCGTCGCCTTGATCGGGTCCAGCATGTTGAAGTTGCGGGCCATGTCGCCAAAGCCGTGCCAGGCGTCTTCGCCCGAGCTTTCGACCGCTTCGCTGTCGGTCTTCTTCAGTTCCCAGTCCTTGGCTCTGCCAATCCCGTCTTCGGCAAGCTCGTCCGGTCCCCAGACCTGGAACCACCAGTCATTGCCGTACTCTGCGTCGACCTTGCGCATGGCCCGCCTGAAATCGAGCGCCTCCAGCAAGCTTTCTTCGACAAGGGCGGTGCCACCCGGTGGCTCCATCATGGCCGCCGCGACATCGCAGCTGGCGATGATCGAATACTGCGGACTCGTCGACGTGTGCATCAGATAGGATTCATTGAACAGGTGACGGTCGAGCTTCGTCTCCTCGGAGTCCTGCACGAGAATATGGCTGGCCTAGCTGATTCCGGCCAGGAGCTTGTGAACCGATTGGGTGGCGTAGGTCACGGAATGTTTCGTGCGCGGCCTCCGGCGCCCCATCGCGTGGTAGGTGCCATAGAACGGGTGAAAGGCGGCATGAGGCAGCCAGGCCTCGTCGAAGTGCAGCGTTTCGACATAACCGTCCAGCAGGTCCTTCACCACTTCGGTATTGTAGAGAACACCGTCATAGGTGGATTGCGTCAGCGTCAGGATGCGGGGTTTTACCTGATCGGCATCAAGCCCTTCCAATTGCGGATTTGCCCGGATCTTGGCGCGGATCGCCTCCGGCTCGAACTCGGACCGCTGAATGGGGCCGATGATGCCCCAGTGGTTGCGCGTCGGCTTGAGGAAGATCGGGATCGCTCCGGTCATTATGATCGCGTGCAATACCGACTTGTGGCAATTGCGGTCCACCAGCACGACATCGTCCCGGGCGACGCTGTGATGCCAGACCATCTTGTTCGACGTCGAGGTGCCGTTGGTCACGAAAAAGCAGTGATCGGCATTGAAGATCCGCGCCGCATTCCGTTCCGACGCCCCGATGGCCCCATTGTGATCCAGCAGTTGCCCCAGTTCCTCGACCGAGTTGCAGACATCGGCTCGCAGCATGTTTTCGCCGTAAAACTGGTGATACATCTGCCCGATGGGCGATTTCAGGAAAGCGACCCCGCCGGAATGCCCGGGGCAGTGCCACGAGTACGAGCCGTCCTCGGCGTAGTCGAGAAGCGCCTTGAAGAACGGCGGCTGGATATATTCGAGATAGTTCTTCGCTTCACGGATGATGTGGCGGGCGACGAATTCGGGCGTGTCCTCGAAGGCGTGGATGAATCCGTGCAACTCTCGCAGGACGTCATTCGGCAGGTGCCGCGATGTCTTCGTCTCGCCGTAGATGTAGATCGGCACGTCCTCGTTCTTGGAACGCACTTCCTCGATGAAATGCCGGAGGTTGAGAACCGCCGGATCGAGGTCCGGGCCGGGGCTGAACTCCTCGTCGTCGATGGACAGGACGAACGCAGAGGCCCGGCTTTGCTGTTGCGCGAACTGTGACAGGTCGCCGTAGCTGGTTGCGCCCAGGACTTCGAACCCCTCGTTTTCCAACGCCCCTGCAAGCGCGCGAATTCCAAAGCCCGAGGTGTTTTCGGACCGGAAGTCCTCGTCGATGATGACGATGGGAAAGCGAAACTTCATCTGTCTATCCTTGATGCGACCCTGAACGCGGGATTGTTCTCAAAGCCTCGGCAACCGCGTTGACGTCACGATAGACCACGCGGAACAGGCATCCAAGATCCACAGGGCGCACGACCTCTTTTCGGTGCGGCCTCTTTCCGAGCCGGGCAGTCGCCAAGTCCGCCAGATCGTACCGGGGCAGACAAGACCGCCCGCCATTCCCGGTTCTGTTGCCCGACATCGTATCCTGCCGACGAAGATACCGTCTTGATGCCAGGCGACAAAACAAAAGGGCCACCCGATCGGGCGGCCCTTCTGCGTCGCGGTGTGGACGGGTCCTATTCTTCGAGCCCCAGAAGCGCCTTGACCTGGTCCAGCGCGGTCTGGGTGATCTCGGGATTGTCCCGGACAGATTCCAGCGCGGCCTTGGCGCTGGCCTTTTTCAACTCGCCCAGCTCGGAGTTGTCGATGTAGTCGATCACCTTGTCATAGTCGAAGCCTTCAACGGTCAGCAGCTCCTGGATCGACGGAGCCTCGGCCGTTTCGACAGGCTCGGCGGCAGGATCAGCCGCGGGTTCGGCGGCGGGGTCCGCCGTTTCGACGGGCTCGGCTGCCGGATCGGCGGCGGGCTCTGCGGTCGGTTCCGCAGTTTCGACAGGGTCGACCGCCGGATCCGCGGTTTCGACGGGTTCGACCACCGGATCGGCGGTTGCCGAGGGCTCCAGCACCGGCTCCGAAGCCGGGTCAGCCGTCTCGACAGGCTCGGCGGCGGGGTCTGCGGCCGGCTCGGCGGTCTCGGCAGGCTCTGCTGCGGGGGCCGGATCGACGGCCTCGGGCGCATCGGCGTCGACAAGGGCGGTGTCCACCACATCCTCGGCGTCCTTGGCCACGTCCATCGTCGCGTCGGCGGCATCCTTGGCGGCATCCACGGTCACGTCAGCCGCATCCCTGGCCGCGTCCACGGTCGCATCCGCGGCATCCTTGGCTGCATCCACCGTCTTGTCCGCGGCACCGGCCAGTGCATCGCCAAGCGCTGCCTTGCCCTCTGCGACGTCCTTGGCGGCATCCGCCAGCGCGGTTTCGGCGGCATCCACGGTCTTGTCGGCGGCGTCCTTGGCCGCGTCCAACGTGGCATCCGCTGCGTCCTTGGCGCTGTCGGCCACATCCTTGGCGGTGTCGACGGTCGTGTCCGCTGCGTCCTTGGCCACGTCCACGGCATCCTCTGCCGCGTCCTTGGCCGCCTCTTCGGCCTTTTCAGCCGCTTCGGCCGCCGCCAGTTCGGCAGCCCGGGCCGCCTCGGCCGCGGCGCGCGCCGCTTCTTCCTTGGCCTGCTGGTCTGTGTACCACAGATAGCCACCCACGCCCGCTGCAACCGCCACCAGGACGAAGATCAGGTTTCTCATGAGAACCTCCATCACGTTCCGCCCCGCGCGCCGGTGCGCAGGGTTCCTAGGAAGCGGTGTGCGACGCTCCCCCGCCAGCTTCAAGCGGAATCCGATTGCAAGTGGTGCACAGGCGTGGAATTGCCGCTTGAAAGCCTATGCGGCCAAGTTTACCTTGCCACCCTGATGAAAACCGCAAATGGAGCATTCCGATAGCCCGCAGACCACATAACGCGCCGCCCACGCGCGACACAGGCCCCCGAGTGAACGACCGTATCCGGGCCCCTGAAATCCGGCTCATTGGCGCCGAAGGCGAAAACGTCGGTGTCGTCACGCCTGCCCGTGCGATGGACCTGGCCGAACAAGCCGGGTTGGATCTCGTTGAAATCTCGCCCAATGCAACGCCGCCGGTCTGCAAGATCATGGACTACGGCAAGTTCAAGTACGAACAGCAGAAGCGAGAATCCGAGGCGCGCAAGAAGCAGAAGATCATCGAGGTCAAGGAGGTCAAGTTCCGCCCGAACACCGACACCCATGACTACGAGGTCAAGATGCGCAACGTGTTCAAGTTCCTCGAGAACGGCGACAAGGTGAAGGTCACCTTGCGGTTCCGCGGACGCGAGATGGCGCACCAGAACCTTGGCCGCGAACTGCTGCAACGGGTGGCGGAAGACGTCAAGGAAATCGGCAAGGTCGAGAACATGCCGAAGATGGAAGGCCGCCAGATGGTCATGATGATCGGCCCCTCTGCCAAGTGAGGGACCGGCACATCGCCGCCTGAAAGTGCATCAGCCGCACATGAGCCCGCCGCCAAGGCGGGCTTTTCGTTTCTGCCGCCCAAGCGAGAAAACCTGTCAGAGGAGCTCATCCGCATGAACTGGGACAATCGTTTCGCCACCGAAGAGTATGTTTTCGGCACTTCCCCCTCGGGCTTTCTGACTGCGCATGCAGGGCTGATTCCACAGGGCGCCCGCACGCTGTGCATTGCCGATGGCGAAGGGCGCAATTCGGTCTGGCTGGCACAGCAAGGATGTGATGTCACCGCCTTCGACCTGTCGCCAAATGCCATCGCCAAGGCCGAGAAGCTGGCGGAAAAGGCAGGCGTGGCCCCGGATTTCAATGTCTCTACGATCGAGGACTGGGACTGGAGCCGGACCTATGACTTGGTTGTCGCTGTGTTTTTCCAGTTCCTCTCGCCAGAGGAACGGGCGCCGGTCTTTGCCGGGCTGCGCCGCGCGCTGGCTCCGGGCGGGCGCCTGATGCTGCATGGCTACACGCCGAAACAGGTGGAATACGGCACTGGCGGCCCGGGCGACCCCGCCAATATGTACACCGCAGGGATGCTGCGTCAGTCCTTCCCGGACCTGACCCTGTTGCGGCTTGCGGAATACGAACAGGACCTGCAAGAGGGCGCGGGTCACAAGGGCCGTTCGGCCCTGATCGACCTGATCGGGGACGCACCCCGCTGAACCAACGGGCGCCCTGCCCGCTATTCCGCCACGACGCTGAATCTAATCTGAACAGCAGTACCGCAGAGCCCCCCACCTGCGGCTCAGGCCTCGCGCAGACGGCCGCGCGCCGGGATTTCCTTCAGCAGACCGCCGACACCCATGCCCGCGATGTCCTGCGGTGTGACGGAAACGCCGCAAAGCAGCCGCTCCAGCACCCAGTCCGCGCCATTGAGCGCCGGGGCACGGGCACAGCCCGGCAGGCCGATCACCGGGCGCCCGGCCTGTTCGCCGTAGAACAGCAGGTTGCCGGGATCCACCGGCATTCCGAAATGCGTGACAGAGCCGCCGGCCTGTCGCACCGCCTCTGGCGCCACATCGTGGAAGTCAGAGGTGGCAGACCCCGTCAGGATCAGAACCGCATCCGCGTCGGTCGCCGTGACCGCCTCTGCCAGCGGGCCAACCTTGTGCGGCACCACCTGTTGCGGGCCGATTTGGACCCCCAACCGGTCCAGCCGGTCCTGCGTGACCTTCTGCCCCTTGTCGCCGGTTTCCGACCCGTCGACCGTTGTCTGGATCAATTGCGCCGTCCTGCAGACAACGGGCCGCAGGCGCAGGCCGGATTGCCCCGCGAGACACGCCGCCTCCAGCGCCGCTTCGGGCACCGCGTAAGAGATGATCTTGACCGTCGCCACCATGCCGCCTTTGGCAACGCGCTGCCACTCGGGCACTGTCGCCACGGTGATCATCGGGTGCAGCGCGTTCAGCGCGTGGATGCGGCCCGCCAGGACCTCGACAACACCGGGCGCCTCGGCATGCAGGTTGACACGCCCCGTCGCGGCCTTGCCGATCTTGAGCCCTGCGCGGTGGGGATCAGGGACCAGCGCCTGTGCCAGACGCGCCGCGGCGGCATCCTCGCCGATGTCGCCGGGTTCCAGGCGCGCGGCGATGACCTCGTCCATGCCCGCGCCGCGCAGCTTGTCCAGATCCTCGGGACACAGCACCCGCCCCTTGCGCAGGCGCCCCTTTTCCAGGGCGACGCTATGCGCCAGCACCGCGCCTTCGGCCTCGTCCAGCGGAACGGCGCCGAACTTCATCGCAGGTCCCCGCGGCGCAGCACCTGCGTCATCTGGGCGATGATTGAGACGGCAATTTCCGAAGGACCCGCGGCACCGATGTCCAGCCCGATGGGCGCGTGGATGCGCGCGACCTCATCTTCGGAGAACCCCGCCTCCGTCAGCCGGGTCACGCGCTTGGCATGGGTGCGTGTCGATCCCAGCGCACCGATATAGAAACAGCCAGAGCGCAGCGCCTTTTCCAGCGCCGGATCGTCCAGCTTGGGATCATGGGTCAGAAGGACCAGCGCGGTGCGCGTATCCAGCCCCAACTGTTCCACCGCCTCGTCCGGCCAGTCATGCAACAGCCGCGTGTCGGGAAACCGCTCGGTCGAGGCAAAGGTCTCGCGCGGGTCGATCACCGCCGGGTCATAGCCCGCGATACGCGCCATGGGCAGCAGAGCCTGGGCGATATGCACTGCCCCCACCACGATCAAGCGCAGCGGCGGGTTGTGGATGCCGACAAAGACACGGCTGTCCGGCTCGAACCCGGATCGGTCCATCCGAAAGCGGTCGGGAAACCTCTGCCGGTCCAGCCAGCGGTCGCTGCGGTCCAAATCGACGACGTAGGCGACCGGCTCGCGCGCAGCGCGGGCCTTGACCAGATCCTCGAGCAGGAGTTCGGGCAGGACATCCCCCACCGGCTCCACCAGCACGCGGATCGTACCGCCGCAGGCCAGACCCACGGCAAAGGCATCCTGATCCGAAACTCCGAATTCCAGCTCGCGCAGCTCCCCCGATTCCAGCGCCTCCAACGCCTCGACGATCACCGCGCCCTCGACGCACCCGCCGGAGACCGAGCCTTCGATCTGACCCTTGCCGGAAATCGCCAGCTGGCTGCCGACGCGACGCGGGGCAGAGCCCCATGTCTCGACCACCGTGGCCAGCACGGCGCCATCACCCGCCTGATGCCAGGCCAATGCCTGTTCGGGAATCGCGTCTACCCTGTCCATGAATGCCTCTCCCCTGTGACGGGCCATGTCTATCATGTAGGGACGCGGTGTCTCCCCCTTCAATGGTCGGACGGATCAGGCGCCGCGCGTCACGTCATGGCCGTAAAGCCAGTCGAACTGGTGCAGCATCCTTCCCGGTGCGAGGCGTCCGACCACGCCCAGGCCCAGGTGCGCCACGCCGCGCACCAGAGGGTTACGCAGATGATATTTCCAGGCATTGCCATTGGCGGCCTCGATCACCCGGGCCACCCGATCGCGGCGCCGTTGCTGGTAGGTGGCCAGCGCCGAGGCCATGTCCGGCGCCTCTGACAAGGCATCCGCCAGCACCCAGGCGTCTTCCATCGCCATGTTGGCGCCCTGGGCCAGAAAGGGCAGCGTCGGATGGGCCGCATCCCCCAGCAGCACCGCGCCCTCGCCATGCCAGACCCGGGCAACCGGATGGCGGAACAATCCCCAGAGACCAGGCCGATCCGCCCCTGCCAAAAGCCCGGGCACCAGCCCGCCGAAACCCGCGAAGGCCGCGCGCAGGTTGTCGCCCGTGTCCCGGTGGCTCCAGCTTTCCTCGACCCAGCCACGCCGCTCTTCGACCGCAACGAGGTTCACCTGCGCGCCACCGCGAAGCGGGTAGCTGACCATATGGCGCCCCGGCCCCATGTGCACGCGCGCCTCGGGCGGATGATCGACGGTGTTGGGCACAACCGCGCGCCAGGCCACCTGGTTGGTAAAGAAAGGGTCCGCGTCTCCGTTCAGTTCCGGGCGGAGCACGGAATGCAGCCCGTCCGCGCCGATCACCAGGTCGGCCTTGGTGGTATCGCCATTGCAAAGCAGAATTCGCGCGGGCGTGCCCGGCACGACCTTTAGCACCTTTTGCAACAGCCGTACCCGAATACCCGCCGCCCGTGCCCGCGCGGCCAAAAGATCAACCAGGTCGGCCCGGTGCACGAAGCGATAACTTTGCTCGGCGGGCAGCCGGGTCAGATCCAGCCGCAGCACCTCTCGCCCACCCGCATCGCGCAGCGAGACCGCGCGCCCGGCGACCGAAATGGATCGAAACCCCTCGGCAAGTCCAATCGCCTCGATCACGCGCAGGCCGTTGGGACTGACCTGGATCCCGGCGCCCACCTCGCGGATGGCCTCGGCCTGTTCGAGAATGCGCACCTCCGCCCCTCGTGCCCGCAGCGCAAGTGCCGCGGTCAGTCCGCCGATCCCGGCGCCGATGATGGTGATGTCGCGGCCCGTCAGTTCCATGCCCTTCCATTGGCAAAGGAAAAACGCCGAGGCAAGGCCCCGGCGTTTACCATGTCGTGTCCATGTGGTCGCGGCTCAGTCGTCGCGGTGCACCTTCTCACGGCGCTCGTGGCGTTCCTGCGCCTCGAGGCTCATGGTGGCGATCGGACGCGCATCCAGCCGCTTCAGGCTGATCGGTTCGCCGGTCACCTCGCAGTAGCCGTATTCGCCCTCGTCGATCCGACGCAGCGCCTGGTCGATCTTGCTGACCAGCTTGCGCTGACGGTCGCGCGTGCGCAATTCGATCGCGCGGTCGGTTTCCTCGCTGGCACGGTCGGTCACATCAGGGATGTTCCGCGTGCCTTCCTGCAGCGCTTCGATGGTGTCGCGGCTGTCGGACAGCAGCTCGGCCTTCCAGGCCAGCAGCTTGCGGCGAAAGTATTCTGTTTGCCGCTCGTTCATGAACGGTTCGTCTTCGGCCGGACGGTAATCATCGGGCAGAAATGTCTCAGGCTTCATATCCGCTCCCTCATCAACGCCAATATCCGCCATGTTGAAATTCCTCAGATATCTGGCACCCCTGCGGGCAGGCATTAAAGCAAGCCGCGACGGTTGTCACGTCACATTAGTGTCTTTCCCCGGCCGATTTACGGCTGGCCCTTGGTATCTTTGTGACAAGCTTGGGGCGTCCCGGCCAAGCCCTTCTCGCGACTGGATTTCCGGCCGGAAACAGCCCCGTCTAGGCATGGTTGCAGGTCCGTCCATTGCGCTCCCCGCAGGGTTGAGAAGCGGAATGCGACAGGAACGCGCAGGTCTTGTCAGCCACCTTGCCGAACCCCTCAGGCGATACCGACAGCGTGACGCACTGGGCGGGGTCCGGGTGCTGCACTTGCAAAGGTGCCCGCCGCGCACTACCCCTCTGGCGACAGGTTACAGCAAGAAGGTCGCGACATGCGTTTCGAAGGCACCGAGGAATACGTCTCTACCGACGATCTGACGATGGCGGTGAACGCCGCGGTGACACTGGAACGCCCCCTTCTGGTCAAGGGAGAGCCGGGCACCGGCAAGACGGAACTGGCGCGCCAGGTGTCCAAGGCCCTGGGCCTGCCGATGCTGGAATGGGCGGTAAAATCCACCACGAAGGCACAGCAGGGGCTCTATGAATACGACGCCGTCAGCCGGCTGCGCGACAGTCAGCTGGGTGACGAGCGTGTCAACGACGTGGCGAACTACATCCGCAAGGGCAAGCTCTGGCAGGCCTTCGAGGCCGAAGGCAAGGTTGTCCTGCTGATCGACGAGATCGACAAGGCCGACATCGAGTTCCCGAACGACCTTCTGCAGGAACTCGACAAGATGGAGTTCCACGTCTACGAGACCGGCGAAACGATCCGGGCCAAACAGCGCCCCATCGTCATCATCACCTCGAACAACGAAAAAGAGCTGCCCGACGCGTTTCTGCGCCGCTGCTTTTTCCATTACATCAAGTTCCCGGACACCGAGACCTTGCGCAAGATCGTCGAGGTGCACCATCCGGGCATCAAACCTGCGCTGCTGACGACGGCCCTGACCCAGTTCTACGAGCTGCGCGAACAGCCGGGGCTGAAGAAGAAGCCCTCGACCTCCGAGGTGCTGGACTGGCTCAAGCTGCTGCTGGCCGAGGATCTGGACGCCGAGGATCTGAAGCGCGACGGCGCCAGTGCCCTGCCGAAACTGCACGGCGCCCTGCTCAAGAACGAGCAGGACGTGCATCTGTTCGAGCGGCTGGCATTCATGGCGCGACGGCAGCGGTGAGGGCGCGCAGACCGCGGTCGCTCAGTTTCCGATTTCGTTGAGCAGCCGCTTGCGCCGCAACCATCCGGTAACCTGGCGTGTCAGAACGTCCGGGGACCGGAATCGGAGGGAGTCACCTTCGCGCAAGACGTCGAAACGTTTGTATCCGCCCATCAGGCGGTGAGCCTGTTGCGCGGCCACGACGACCGTGATCTCGATCGAATGACAGGTTTCGGCGGTGATGCTCTCCCCTTTTTGCTGCGCCGCGCGCTTGAGGATGTTGGCGAAAGTCCCCAGATCAACCGCCTCGCCACCGGCCAGCGGTCCCTTGGCCGTCCTTTCGCGAAAATCGCCGCCCAAGGCATTTTCCTGTTCCAAGTGATCCGTGACTAGCGCCTCGCGATAGCCGCCTTCGCAGGAAAGGTCGACCTTGATCCCAAGGATATAGACCGTGTCCGCGCCCATGTTTGTCACGATGCAGCGCGCCTGCTGGTCAGCGCCCGCCGCCATGTCGATATGGATCACCGCGCGCGTCGAACGGCGGAAACTGACGTAGATCAGTTGCAGATAGGTGATCCAGACAACCAGCATTGCCGAGTTCAGGACCACATTCACCATCGCCGAATTGGATGCCAGCCAGTTCCACATTGCAGATCGCTCCCTTGCGCCCTTAACTCCGGTGGATACTGGCCGGTTCCCCTCGGGCCCTTGCGGCTCCGGTCGGTGCGTGCTTTGACCGGCACCGCCACAAGAGACGACGCGCACCATGCTGAACATCCTCACTCATGACATCCTGCCCGTCTTCTCGATGCTGGCGCTGGGATTCCTGCTGGGAAGGTTCGGCAAGATCAGCCGGGACGAGGCAACCGCGATCAACAAGGTCGCCTTCCTGATTCTCCAGCCGGCACTGATTTTCCCGCTGATCGCCGGCGTCGATTTCCGAGCCTTCGAATTCAGCGCGCTGGCGGTTTATGCCGGCTGCGAGGTACTGGCTTTCGCGCTTTCCTTTGCCCTCGCCCGCCTTGTCTTTCGCCGCGAGGTCGCCGAGGCTTGGTTGTTGGCAATGGCCGTCGTTTTTGTGAATTCGTTGCTCTATATCTGGCCGATTTCCTACCTGATTTACGGCGAGGCAGCCGCACTTCCGATCACGGCGATCGTTGCCTGGGACTCTGCTGTCAGCTTTGCCTTTTTCATCATCTCCGCCGACCTGATCGCCAACAGGGGCGCCGGCGGACATGCGGCTGCGCGGCGGGTCATTTCCAACCCGGTGCTGGTCGCCATCGCGCTGGGGGCGGCCGTCAATCTCGCCGGGATTTCAGCGCCAGAGCCTTTGCTGACGGCAATGGATTTCGCCGGTGGCGGCGCGGCTCCGCTGACGCTCTTTGCACTCGGCGTGATCCTGTCCGGGCAAAAGCTGGTTCCGACACCGACGGTCGCCGGGTTCACGGCGCTCAAGCTGTTGGGGTTTCCGGCGCTGGTCTGGGCAGCGCTGAACCTGGTCGAGGTCGCGCCAAACTGGGATCAGCTTTTCCTGCTCAACGCGGCCGGGCCGTCGGGTGCGATGGCCTTTGCGCTGGCGCTGCTTTACCGTGTCCGAACGGATGCCATTGCCCCGGTCATCATCTGGACCAGCCTTCTGTCGCTGATTTCGCTGGCCTGGCTCGCCTGAATTGCCCAGAAAACGCCATCCTTGACCGGGCAGAGTTGGTATCGACACAGGCGAACAGTGGCAATTCGGACTCACCCAATCCGAGAATGCCCCTTAAAATTAACGTTTTCCAAACCCGTTTCCCGATCTCGGGAAAAAATCATCCACAGGCGGGCATAGTGCTGGGCAGAAACCAAGGTTTTGCCCTATAGTGATCCCATAGAGGACAGAAAATCCAAGGATGTCTTAGAGCATCCACACGGAACACAAAGCAGGCAGGCTTCGAAAGTGTCCCCAAAAACGGCTCTCACGGTGCGCCCGCTGGCCGCCGCGGACGAACCGGCGTGGCGTGAGCTCTGGACGGCCTACTTGGCCTTCTACGAAAGCTCCGTTCCCGACCCGGTCTATGCGTCCACCTTCGCACGCCTTCTGGGCGATGATCCGCGCGACTTCAACGCATTGGTCGCAGAGCTTGACGGCCGGCTGGTCGGCCTGACGCACTACCTGTTTCACCGCCACGCCTGGAAGATCGAGGAGGTCTGCTACCTGCAGGATCTCTATGCGGTTCCCGACGTGCGCGGTCAGGGTATCGGGCGTGCGCTGATACAAGGCGTGTACGACAAGGCCGATGCCCATGGCGCCGCAACGGTCTATTGGCTCACGCAGGACTTCAACACCACGGCCCGCCAGCTATACGACCGGATCGGTACGTTGACGCCTTTCATCAAGTACCAGAGGACGTGATGCGAAGGTCCTGCCGCCTGATGCTGCCGCTGTTCCTTGTGCTGGGCGCCTGTATGCCGGTCACGCCAACCGATACCGCGGCGACACGCGCGGCATCGGTCGACGGAACCAGCGGCCTGCCCCCGATGAAGAGCTTTGCCGCACCGCGTCCGCAGGCGCCCCTGGCCTCGAACCAGGATGTGGCCCGGGATTTCCTGGACCTGGCCTTCACGCTGGAATCAGGCCGCCCGCTGCAAAGCTTCACCCGCTTTGACACGCCGATCACCGTTCGTGTCACTGGCGCGCCGCCTGCCTCGCTGGCACCGGACTTGCGCCGGTTGCTGCACCGGCTGCGCACAGAGGCCGGGATCGACATCGCGCTCAGTGGCGACCCGCAGGCCAATATCACCGTCCAGGCCGTCAGCCGGGCCGATATCCGCGCCGCCCTGCCCCAGGCCGCCTGCTTCGTGGTGCCCAATGTCTCTTCCCTGGCGGAATACCGAAGCAAGCGGCGGTCCCGGTCCGTCAGCTGGTCCACGCTGAAACAGCGCGAGCGGCTGGCGATCTTCCTGCCCAACGACGCCTCTCCCCAAGAGGTTCGCGACTGCCTGCACGAGGAATTGGCCCAGGCCATCGGACCACTGAACGACCTTTATCGCCTGCCCGACAGCGTGTTCAACGACGACAACGTGCACACGGTCCTGACCGGCTACGACATGATGATCCTGCGGGTCTACTACGACCCGGCACTGCGCACCGGCATGACACGGCGCCAGGTTGCCGACCGGCTGCCCGCCATCCTGGCCCGCGTCAACCCGCGCGGCCAGGGCATCGTCCCGCAGAGGCTGGCGAAAACCCCGCGGGTCTGGATCGACGCGGTGCAGACGGCCCTCGGCCCCGGCGCCAACCCGGCGCAACGGCGCGCCGCCGCCATCGAAGCGCTGAAAGTTGCCTCGGCAATGGGCTGGACCGATCATCGCCGCGCCTTTTCGCATTACGCGATGGGTCGGCTGCTGCAGGCCACCGACCCGCAGGCGGCGCAGGATCAATTCGTTCTGGCGCAACGCTACTTTGGCCGACGCCCGGACACGGCGCTGCATCGCGCCTATGTCGCCTCGCAACTGGGGGCCTATGCCATCGCCTCCGGCAATGCGGAAAATGCGCTGGCCCTCATCGGCCCGCACCTGGACACGGCTGCGCGGCATGAAAACGCGGCCCTTCTGGCCACGCTCTTGTTGCTGCGCGCCGAGGCGCTGGAACTGTCGGGCCGCGTCGCCGAGGGCCGCAGCGTCCGGGTGGACTCGCTCGGCTGGGCGCGCTACGGGTTTGGCTCTGATTGGGCGGTGCGCGCGAAACTGCGCGAGATCGGGTCGCTCAATCCAGCGAGGCAGGGACAAGGTACGTTATGATCGTGATCCTCGGGGCGCTTCTGGGCGCTATCATCGGCGGCACAACCGCCAAACGGCGCAAGGGCAACTGGGCCGATATCGCGCAGTACGCGGTGATCTATGCCATCGCCTTCGCCCTGCTTGGGCTGGTCGTGACGATCGCGCTGGAAAAGACCCTGCTGGGCTGAGGCCCCATTTCCACCGCCGTCGAAACGCGATAGCGTCGCGCCCATGTTCGTACCCTTTTTCGAAACCCTGCGGAAATCCGGCGTTCCCGTCACGCTGCGTGAATACCTGACCTTTCTCGAAGGGCTGCGCGCGGGCCTGGCCACCTATGACGTCGAGGCCTTCTACTTTCTGGCGCGCAGCGCGATGGTCAAGGATGAGCGTCACCTCGACCGTTTCGACCGCGCCTTTGCCACCGCCTTCAAGGGATTGGAGCAGATCAGCGCCGAAGAGGTTTTCGAGGCCGTCAATCTTCCCGCCGACTGGCTGAAGAAACAGGCCGAGAAACACCTCACCGAGGAAGAGCGTGCAAAGATCGAGGCGCTCGGCGGCTTTGACAAGCTGATGGAAACGCTCAAGGAGCGGCTGAAGGAACAGCAAGGCCGGCACCAGGGCGGCAACAAGTGGATCGGCACCGCCGGCACCTCGCCATTTGGCGCCTATGGCTACAACCCCGAAGGCGTGCGCATCGGCCAGGACGAAAGCCGGCACCAACGGGCGGTCAAGGTCTGGGACAAGCGCGAGTTCCGAAATCTCGACGACAGCGTCGAGCTTGGTACGCGCAACATCAAGGTGGCGTTGAAACGGCTGCGCCGCTGGGTGCGCCAAGGCGCCGAAGAAGAGCTGGACCTGAACGGGACCATCCGCGCCACGGCAGAGCATGGCTACCTGGACGTGGTCACCCGGCCGGAACGGCACAATGCGGTCAAGGTGCTGCTCTTTCTCGACGTGGGCGGCTCGATGGATCCCTTCATCAAGGTGGTCGAAGAACTGTTCTCGGCCGCGCGGTCCGAGTTCAAGCACCTCGAACACTACTATTTCCACAATTGCCTGTACGAAGATGTCTGGCGCGACAACGCACGCCGCTATGACCAGCAGACCCCGACATGGGAGGTGCTGAACACCTACGGGCCCGATTACAAGTGCATCTTTGTCGGCGATGCCTCGATGTCGCCTTATGAAATCGCCTATCCCGGCGGCGCCAACGAACACTGGAACGCCGAGGCGGGCCAGGTCTGGCTGCAACGCGCGCGCGACCAATGGCATGATCACCTCTGGATCAACCCGGTGCCAGAGAAGCACTGGCAATATACTCAGTCGATCGCCATGATCCGCGACATCTTCGAGGACCGCATGGTACCGATGACGTTGGAAGGGATCGACCGGGGCGTTCGCATGCTGGGCTGAGACCATCAACGAACGGTCCCGACCCTGGCCCGGGACCTCCTACTAGCCGCGCCGAAGACCCAGGGGCAATATCAGATCATTGCTGCACCAGACCCCGTGCCGCACCCAGCGTGCCCGGGCCGACCTTGGCATCCAGCGCGCCGTCGTAAAGGCCACGTTCCTGCAGGATGCGCTGGAAGGCCAGCGCCGTGTCGCGGTCCCAGGCAACGGCACGGCCATCCACCCGGCCCCGGATCTCGTTGACCGAAATCTGACCCGACTCCAGCGCCTGGATATAGAGAGAGGCCGCCTGTTCCGGATCATAGTCGACCCCCTCTCCACGTTCGTAGAGAAATCCAAGCGCGTTGATCGCTGCCGGATCCCCGCCCTGGGCGGACCGTCGGATCAGTGCCGCGCGCTGTGCCGGATCGGTGACCGGGCCATCCTCGGAATAGAGCTGCGACAGGGCTCGCGCCGCATCCTCGTTGCCCTGTTTCGAGGCCCGCTCGAGCATTTCGGCCGCCTTGACCACGTCCGGCAGGCCCAGTTCCTCGGCCAGGCTGCGCGATAGGCTGCGCGGGTTCATGTAGATCGAGGCGAGACGCAGTTGCGCAAAGTGATAGCCTGCATCCGCGGACTCCTGCAGTAGGCTGACCATCTGGCGAGAGTCGCGCGAGGTGCCACGGCCCAGCCCGCTCATAATCGCCAGCGTCGCCTTGGCGGGCAGATCGCCGGCGTCCGCTGCCGCACGATATTCGGTGATGGCCCGGTCCAGATCCTCCTGCACGTCGCCAGTCCCGAAGTTGAAGTAATCGCCCAACTTGGTCCGCGCGGCGGCCACCCCGGCCTCGGCAGCAAGCTCAAAAGTTTCCAGCGCCAGTGCATGTTCGCCGTCCGCCTGCATCAGTACCGCCACCTGGAACAGGGCTTCGGGATCCGGATTTGCCCCGATCACCGCACGTTCGCAGGCCGCCCGAGCAGAGCGCAGTGCGCGGAAATAATCGCTGACCGCCTGCTTGCTGACCGGCGCCTCGGCCGTGGCCGGACCGGCCAATTCACGGCAAAGCCGGGCGGCCTCTTCTGCCCCGGCGGCCTGGGCCGGAACGGCCAGCGGCATCAGCGCCGCAGCAAGAATCACTTTGGTAAGGTCTCGTGTCGAACGGATCATCCGCGCGTTCCTTTCAACTTTTCGGTGATATTTTCGCAAATGACCTGTGGGCTGTTGCCCGGATGCAAGTCTTCGCGGAAATCCGCCACCGGTTGCCGAAGCAGTTTGACTAAAATCCAGAGATACTCTTTCATTCCAATCGGATGAGATCAAACCCTATCAACGGACACATCGGTGCATGATCCGCTTTGCGGCCTTGCAGCCACAGGATGGTTGCGGGCCGGGTTGGCGAGTTCCCGCCCAATGCGGGGTATGCCGTGCGCATCGTCATTGTTCGCTTAACGCTTCGCGACTAGGAGGCAGCGTCATGATGAAGGCACACTCCTCCGATCTTGAAATCACCGCCGAACGCAAGGGCTGGATATCCAGACTTGATTCCGCCGCTCGCCGTCCCGGCCTCGTTGCCGCCGCGCTGGGGTTTGCTGCCCTGAACGCGGCCGCCGCCGTGACCGTTCTTGTCATGATGCCCGACGATCAGGGGCCGACTGCCGCACCCGCGACACCGGTTACGGTCAGCAAGCTGGCCCCGACCGGCAAGCCGGCCCCGGCCGCAGAGCCCAGGCACGCCGCCCTGAGCGAGGTGGTCCACCGCCTGCCGCGCGCACAGACCTGGCATCCGCCGCACCAGTTGCCTGGCGGTCGCGATCATTCCGTGGCCCCCGACATTGCACGCAGCGCTCCCGTTGGCCTTGCCGCCCCGCGCGCAGACGGTCTGCCGACGCCGGAACTGGATAGCATGCCGCTGGCTCTAGCCTCTTTTCCGCGCGACGTCACGCCGGAACCGGACAAGGAAGTTCTGAACTCTTCGCTGGTTCCGCAGATCGCGACATTGGGCGCGGTCCGCCCTCGCGCCCGTCCCGAACTGGACATTCCCGAGACACCGGAAACCATCCAGGTTGCGGTCTCACTGCGTCCGAAACTGCGTCCGGAGGGTCTGAAACTGCCTGCCCCCAGCATCGACCGCGCGCCTGACGCTGCGGCGCCGACAGCCACGCTTGCCGCCCTGCCGCGCGCGATCGAGCGCCCGGTCTCCGGCGCGACCTGCAACTCCCGCCTGACCCGCGCCATGCCGAACCGTCGTGGTTCGGCCAAGGGCGGCGACGCGGTCATGGCCGGCCTGATGCGCACCAGCGGCACCGAGCGTGATCGCCGTGTCGCGCGTGAGATCCTTGCCGGCAACATGCCCTCGTTCCTTCAGGACCTTGTGCCTGTCCAAGTCTCGGGCCGCGCACGCGACGGCTCGCCGATCCGGATCACCTTTTGCGCGACGCCCGATTACCTTGCCGTCGGCAGCGACCGGGATTTCGTGCGCGTGCCGATGGGCCTGCCCGCCGCGATGCAGATCGCCGCGCGCTTTGACATGATGCTGCCGACACGCCGCATGGTGGACCAGATCTATCGCGCCGCCGACACACGCGTGGCTCCGAAACCCATGACCCCGGGTCCGCAGATGTCCTCGACTGACTACCTCGTGCGCCACAACCGCACCGTCGAAGGGCAGTTGCGCGGTGCCTCGGTCGCCGGGCACCTGACCTCTGGCCACAAGAAGGACCTGGTGCTGACCAATCGGCTGAACAGCAACCGCGGCCGTGTGGCGATCTATGGCTGGCACCGGACGAACGGCAAGGCGATCCAACCGCTGAGCACCGTTCACGGCGCCACCTACGCCGACTATAGCCACGGCGTTCGCCTGATCAGCCAGACCGCCTACCTGAACGGGCGCCCCGTGCGCCTGGCCGACCTGATGGCCGACCCCGACTATGCGTCGCTGATCAGCGACGAAGGCCCGATCCGCGCCGCGCAGCTGCGGGTCGCTAGCGCCAACTGAAGGCACGAATAACCGCACATATCGCCAGACTGGCACGGTTGAGAGGGGGCGTTGCCCCCTCTTTGCTTTGCAGCCAATTCACCCCTGGTGGTTTTTCGGCCCAAAGAGGTACGGATCGTATACCTCCGGGTGACACTGGCGCGGCGTCAGGCCGACTACGATGAGCACATGAAAAATGCCGCCGGCCCTGGGCCCGGCGGCATTTCCCTTTCGCGTGGCACAAGACGCGTCTAGTTGACGTCCTTGAAGCAGCGGAACCCGAGGTGGTAGTTGTGATGGCTGCCCTTGGCCAGCACGCGCGAGCCATGCCAGTACGGGGCGCGCCAGCGGCTCCAATGGGTGTGGGCGCGGATGGTGTCCCAGATGAACCAGCTGCCCTTCATCTCGGTCACGCCCAGCTTGCGGCTGCCACGGCTGGCCATCTGGTCTGCCGCGAGCGGCAGGTTCATGTGCTCGGCTGCGTTGCCGTCGATGTCATAGACACCGAGCGGGCTTTTGCAGTTCGGGAAACTGCCCGCCGGGTAGGTGTTGGAGCCGCAGCCGGTAAAGCTGCCGCCGTTGCAGCTGCCGGACTTGAAGCTGCCGGTGGCGCAGACGCCCCTTTTCCAGGTCGGGCCGATGCTGTAGCGCGCGCTGGACTGGTACTTGCGGTTATGGGCCGCCCGCGCCGCCTGCACGCTCATCCCAAAGAAATAGTCCGGCGGGGTCAGCGCCCCGTGAGAGGCCCCTTCCCATTCATGGGCGTCGCCGATTCGCTTGCCCTCGGCCCAACACAGTTCGGCCGCCTCACGGGCGCGCACCCACGTCACGGGGTAGGCCAGGGGCACGTTCGGCCATTCGAACATGTCGGCGCAAACCTTGGCATCCTCGGGCTGTTGTGTCGCCGGGTCGTAGAGCGGCGCCATGTATTTCTCGCCGCAGATCTTCTCGAACCGCTTGTTGCGGTAGAACTCCAGCGCCGGGGCCGGCAAGCGCGCCTGGGCCTGTTCCGGGGTCAGCGGGTGCCGCGTCACCGCAGGATTGCCCTGCCCGATCCAGCGAGAGCCGGCAAAGATCTGGCGAATGCGTCCGATCTCGGCATTGGTGACGCCACGCGCCGCCTGCATTTGCCGGAACATCGCCTCGTTGTTCTGTTGCAGGGTCTGGGCAGCGCCTTCGGACGCCCCCATCACCCCCGCAAGCACGAGCCCGAGGGCCGCGCCGATCACGTTGCGCCTTGTCTTCATGTCGCTCACTTCCTCAGCAGGTAGATGAAGTCACGGTTGTCCGCGAAACCCACGAAACGCGGGATCGGCGTGCCGTCACGGCGGCGATCGTCGATCGAGGCCATGCCGCTGACCAGGTGATGCGGCACCACGGTGCCGTCCTCCTGGGTATAGACGGCGGCGTAGGTGTGTTCCTGCGAGTTCATGTCCAGAAGCATCGCGTAATCACAGCCATAGGCCTGGAAGGTACGCGCCATCGCCGACGGCGTTGCGGTCGAGAAATAGGCGTAGATCAGGAACTTGCGCCCGGCGGCGGTCTTCATGCAGGCACCGCCACGCAGGGTGCGCAGCTTGGCGTCCGCATTGCCGGACCAGTTGCCACCCATCCAGCTGCGGACCTGGCTGCCCGGAACACCCTCGCCGGTGGCGGGATCAGGCTTGACCAGGGGCACGCCGTTCTGACGGGCAAAACGGATCCGCGGCAAGAGCTTGTTGTCTTCTTCGGTCCAGGCACGCATGTCGATGGTGCCATCATCCAGCACCAGGATCGTCGCCAGGTCGGGCTGCAGCTTGGAGAAGATCACCCCCTCGCTGATGAAGCCGTAGTGGTGACCATAGTTGGTATAGGCCTTCTCCGTCAGCCGCCATGCGCCGTGGCTGCGCTTGAACCCGGCGGCAAAGGTGCCCACGACACGGTCGGTCTTGGCCGGGGACAGCATGCCCGAGCGCACCAGCGGCGCCGAGTCGTCGATCCCGTCGGGGCCGGGAATGCGATAGTTGCGCCCCGCCCCGGAAGGCCGCGGCGACCAGCCCACACGCGGGTGTTCCGTGCCCAGCTCATAACCCAGTTCGAACTGTTCTAGGTCGAAGGCGATCATGTAGACGTCGGCGCCGCGCTCCACACCGTCCAGCCCGTGGGTTTCGCCGGGCCGCGACAGGATCTCGCGCGAGATCATGCCGGGCTTCATCGCGCTGGCATAGACGCCGGGGATGTCCTTGATGGCATACCAGCTGCCCGCCTCGACACGGCCGCCTTCGGCGCCCTCGAGGTCGAAATTGAAGCTGGCCCGGAAGACCGGCGCATTGTCCAGCCTGGCCTTGCCAAGCGCCTTGACCGTCTCGCCCGCATCGGCGCCCTCGACCACGGGGCCGGAGTTCATGAAAGCGTCCTCGTAGAAGGAACCCTTGATCATGTTCACGATGCTTTCGCCGAAGACGACGTTGTCGCGCAGGAATTCCGCCACAGCCTCTCGGTTGGTGGAGTTGCCACGCACCTCGTTGCGCAGGAACACCCGTTCCTCGCAGATCGGCGCGAAGGGCAGTCCGCGATACTGGGCCTCGTCCAGTTCTGGGCTGCGGCCCGACCAAGGGGCACATCGGTATTCCGTGGCCTCGCCGGTGATCACCAGTTCAGGCTCGGCGCCGCCAGCCAGCGCCATGACCGAATGTTCCGGGTCGGCCAGTTCCAGGTGGAACCGGCGCGTGCTGGACCAGAAGCCTTCGGAACTGACGGTCAGGACATACCAGGAATTGATGCCCGGGTTCAGCGACACCAGTTCATAGCTGGTGCCGTCGGCGCCCTGGGCGGTCTGGGTGGTCCGGAAGGGTTGCAGTTCGAGAATGCTCTTGGTGCGGTCCTCGTTGTACTGCTGCATCTGAAGCGCGCGCGTCTGCGGATCCAGCACCCCGCCCGCCTCTGCAAGTGCGGGCGCGGTCTGCAGGGAGGCGGCGGAAATGGCCGCCACCGCGATGGCGCTGATAAAGCTCTTGGGTCGCACGATTATCCTCTCGCGTTGTCCCGCGAAAGCGGCCTGCCGCCTTCAAAGGAAATGAACAATTTTCTCCGTACCCCGCCTGGCTGGAAAATTATCCGGCAGCGCCAAGCGGACGCGGACAGTCAAAGTTACAAATGACAATTTTGCGTGTGCGAAAGCAACCCTCGCGGCACAGGTCTCGTGCATGTAATGCAGAGGCGCCACAGGGGCAGTCGGACCGCGGGCAATCTTGCCGCGATGGGCACATTGTAGGCCATTCGGAAACACCCGAACCGGGTCGGGGCCGTTGCGACGCTTCACGGGGAATGGTGGGTGATGAGAGACTCGAACTCCCGACATCTTCGGTGTAAACGAAGCGGATGCTCGCCAAGGTATTGATTTTTGGCCAGCCAAACCGTTCGTAAACAGGCGTGTTTCACGGTTTGTCCAAAGTTTTCAGGTTCACACAGGTTCACTGAACTTCCATGCACTTCGTAAAAAGCGCTCAATCCGTCCGCGTTCCCCACAGCGCGTCGCCGCCGGGATTGTAGAACCGATGCATGTCAGAGGCGCCGACATGGCGGCAACGACGACACTGGCAGCGGCGCAGGACCTGGTCACGCAGCAGGCCGTGACTCTCTTGCGGGGCGGGGATCGTATTCTCGAATCCGCATGCTGCGCAGGTGAACCAGAGGTAGATCATGGGGCTTGGTTGCACTGATCACTGTGCGAGACAATCCTGGACAGGCTTGGAAGTCCACCCCAAGGTCGGCCCTTAGCGGACGTTCGGTCCAAACTCATCCAATTGCTTCTTTGAGTCATAACTTATCTAAGGCGCTAAAACCGGCAAGTCGGACGGGGCGCGCGTGCGCCCTGTCCTTCGGCATAGCAGGTAAATGCCGTTATTGCCTCGAAAGGGGCGCGTAGACCGCGCTCTCGAAATCCATATACCCTGGAAAGGAGACCCCATCTGCGAACGGAAGGATCTGCGTTGCCCAGTAGCCACCGATCCCGTTCTTCCGATCTATCCAATAGTAGCTGTTCGCCAGCCCGGCCCAGCCGATAGCGCCGGCCGGGCGACCGGTCGGCGCGTCTTCGGTGTTGACCATGAAGGTGTAGGACCAGTCCTTGGGCATGCCCGGAAAGAACTCTGCATCATTCGAGAGCGAGGGAATGACGCCGGGCAGCATGGTGACTTTCTGCGGCGGGACAAGTGCGCCCTGCACGGCCCATTCGACTGTTTCGGGCTTCAGGACCCGCCCGTTCGGACCGGCACCGTCGTTCAACCACATGCGGATGAACTTCATGTATTCCGGCACAGTCGCGTAAAGCCCGTGGCCGCCCATGTGGACCTCGGGTTCATCAGGTAGTGCGAAGTCGTCCATCGGGGTCAGCCCGCCATCCTCGCCCCGCGCGTGGATGGTCGCGGTCCGCTCCTTCATGTCGGGCGTCCGGGTAAAGGCGATATCCTGCATGCCGAGCTGGTCGAAGATCCTCTCTTTCATGACCTCGCCCAGGCGTTTGCCGCGGATGCCTTCGACGACCTGTCCGACCCAGTCGATGTTCGAGCCGTATTCCCACTTGGTGCCTGGATCGAACAGCAACGGCGTCTCGATACAGGCGCGGCTTCCGGTGACGACAGAGGGCTGGCCCTGCTCTTCGGCAAGGCGCCTGTAGACCTCGTTGAAGAAATCATAGCCAAAGCCGGCGGTGTGCAGCAGCAGCTGTCGGGTCGTGACGTCGCTTTTCGGGGCGCGCAGGCGGGGAGTGCCATCAGCGTCGAATCCGTCGATCACCTTCAGCTCACCGATGGCCGGGGCGTAGTCTCTGGCGGGGGCATCGAGGTCCAGCAGACCCTCCTCGACACATTGCAGAGCGGTCGTGCCCGCGATGGCCTTGGTGGTCGAGAAGATGGCAAAGACCGTGTCCTCCGTCATCGCGTCGCCGTCCAGCCGCCGCTCTCCGACCGCGCCGGAGTAGATATCGCCATTGCGGTCCGTCGCCATTGCGACAACACCGGGCACACGCGACGGACCGGTGACCAGCCCGTTCAGAACGGCGTCACACCGGGCTTTCAGATCGTTTGTATTGATGTCCTTCATTGGTTCCTCCCTTGAAGACGTGAAGGGAAGAATGCGGGACACCGATCGGGCGCGCTGTCCGCGACCGGCACTGCCTGTCCATTTTCGGAAACAAAGTCAGTGCGGGCGGATGCGTCGCGCTGAACGGCCACGCGTCTGCGAAGGCGTTTCTCCGAACCTGTCGCGATACCGACCGGCCAGAGCGCCGAAGTTCGAAAAGCCCCAGTCGGCCGCAATCGCGGTGACGGTCACATTGTCTGGCAACGTTTCAAGATCCCGCCGAAAGCCCTCAAGCCGCCGCGCCACGAGGAATGCCCGAGGCGAAATACCTCGAAACTTCTGAAATCCGCCGGACAGTGTCCTTGCAGAAACGCCGACACGCTTGGCCACATCGCCGATTGAAGGTGCTTCACGCGCTTCGGCTTCCATGATCTCCTCGGCCGCGCGAACATACGCGGGAGCGGCACAGCGGGCCCCCGTCTCAAGGCTCAACCCGGTCGCCGATGCCCATTGGCGCAGCAGTTCGACGCAGAGCATCTCTTCGATATGGCGCGCCAGCACCGCGTCCGAGGAGACTTCGCCCCCTCGCGTCAGGGCACGGCTGGCAAAGTCGAGCAGCGCGGGCCAGGCCGAGTTGGGGCCGCCGATCTTGACGCGGCTGGTCCACAGGCGGTCATCGGGCACGAAACCGAACCAACGCTCGGCCGTGTCCGCCATCGCCTGATGCGGGATCGTGAGGTTCAGCTGCATATGGTCGGGATCACCCTCAAGCCAGTATTCAGCGCGGGAACAATCGACGACAAAGCTTTCCCCGGCACCGGTATCGACAGAGCCGCCATCGGTCTGGTGATCCAATGCCCCGCGCAGGGTGTTGAGCACGAGGATGTTGCCGGCATCAGGATCGAACCGGTCAAGATGGATACCCGTGCCGTAGGCAAACCGGGTCATGGTCACACAGCCTGCCTTCGCCGAAATCATGGTCGCGTCGGGTCGGGACAGACGATCCAATGGTTGCACACGATAGCGCATATAGACCGACCGGCAGAAGTCCTCCACCTCGTCCCAGTCCGCCGAATGGGTCTTTTGTTGATGCCGGATCGGCGCGCCCACCGAATCCAGGACTAGAGCATGTTCCAGCAAAACCCCGCTCCTCCTCGTGGTTCCAGCGTCAATGTAACACGATGTTGGCGAGGTAGACATCCGGCATTGGTCGTAAAGAAATGAACGTGTCGGTGGCGACGCGCCGACACGATCGTGATCTGGCGAAGGTTCTGACCGAGCGCGTTTTCCCCCCGGCGTGTGAGGCTCAATAGAGCCGACATTGGTTCAAGCCGCAGCGAATGACCACTTTCCGCCCATGCCGTCGAAAATGCTTCGGCGCCTTGCCGCCATCCAGTCGATCAGCGCGGCGCGCAGTACCCCGGCACTTCACCCGCAAACGGCCCCGCTTGGCGCTGCACGTCGATGTACCCACCCTGCGGATCGAACCGCGCGCATCGACCACATACCCCCTGCCCGATCAGCACCGCCCCGATGTCCCGACCATCGCCCAGGACGCAGCGCCCGACCTCTCGATCGTATGTCCGGTCGCCATTGAGACGGCAGGTTAGGTCCTGACCAGCAACCAGGTCGCGCATGGCAGCGGTCGCGAGCCGCCCGAGGTCAGAGCCGCGTTCCTCGCAATTCAACCCATTGAGGCGGATCGGAATGCCCGCGACCTCGATCGTGTCGCCATCGCGGATGTGGGTGACGCGGCCAGTGACCAGGTTTGGGTCAACGGGCTGTTTTGTGGGTTGATCGCTGGCGCGATCCAACGCCCAGCCACCAGCGACGAGGACCAGAAGAGCCGGAAGGATGCCTTTTTGAAGGTGGCGAACCGCAAGTCTTGCGTAGTCCAATCGTGCGCCTCCCCCCCATTTATCCACCGCAAACGCCCCAAAGCTGTGGAGAAAACAGCTCCAATGGCGTTTGCTAATGGCGATTTGACATGTTGTCAATTTTTCCGAAACACTAAAAATCAATGACTTACACGATTCGAAGTTCACGTCATGTGAGGTCAAGCGATATTTTCAGTACGCCCGCGCAAAAAACATCTCGGCGCAAAAGGCGACGCAAGATATAGTAGGCGATGTGACCCCTTGGTGGAATGGTAGACACGGCCGACTTTAAATCGGCAGCCTTGCCGGGCGGTGCGGGTTCGAATCCCGCAGGGGTTACATGGTCTCAAAACTTCCATAGGAGATTTCTATGGCGAAGGATAAAACAATGAAGGCCCTACTTGCATCCATCGAGGGCAAGGAGGCCGAGATCTTGCGCCTGCAAGCCCAAGTTGATGCCCTGAGAGAGGTCTACAATCAAGAGGCTGGCCTCTCGGAAGAAGGTAGAAAGAGGACCGGCGTGCCGGTCAAGACCACAATCCTCGACCTGTTGGAGAAGGTGGGCCACAACGGCCTTAACGCCAACATCGCATGCGCAATGGCACAAACCGAAGGTATTGAACTGCAGCCCAAATCTGTCTCGAGCCTACTGAGCAGGTTCAAGAGTGACGGAACCGTCATTCATGACGGTGCAAAATACTACCTCCCGAAATTCAAGGAAAAACGGCCAGGACCGACTATGCCAGCCCCGTTGCCAGGTGCGGATGTCGTACGGCCCCTGAGGACTTCTGGCCAGTCGTCGTAGGCGATTGGTGAAGAAGGCCGCCACCCACACCCAAGTCGTGGAAAGCTAGAGGTGTGGGCGGCGGGTACATGTCCAGTTGGAGATCCACATGGACAATCTAGAAGAGCGGTACATCTACCGCGCCTCGATCCGACTCCGTAACGGGAAACGGATCTATGCTTGGCAGTACGGACTTAAAGCGTTCCGTATCAAGGTGAAGCGGGATAGCCCCCCGCTACAGCTTGAACTGCCAAACCTCTGAAGAGGTTGCCAAGGGGGCGTTCGCGCCCCCTTGTGTTGTTTGGGATGGCAGACACAGCGTCGTTGACGCGCCTTGCCGGGACTTGCCTACCAACTTCCGCCTAAACTCTATCTTTGTTTAGTTTTACGGTGAAGGTCTTGCTGACGTAGCCGCAACATTTGCGAACGTTGATAGCAAACAGCTCAAATGCTCTATCCGACATTGAATTGCGGGCAATCCACCCCACCCACCAGATCGCGCGTCCAACCGGACATAGACCGCATCCGTGCGCGATACTCGGGGGCCACAGTGCCTGCCAGGCGGACCGAAAGGTCTCACAGGCCTTCCAGGGCTGGCGGACGTCGTCCCAGTAATGCGACCGGTCGTCCATCTGCACGCCGCGCAGGTCGACCCGGTCGAATCCCATGTCGATCAACGCGCCGGCACTTCGACCGGTGTCAGCAGATCCTCGGGTTCATCCGGCACGACGAAAACGGTTTCAGTCCGCGGCGGGCTGCAGGCCGTCAAGGCCAAGGCGATGCAGGTGAACCAGAGGTAAATAATGGGGAGGCCTGTAACCCGCCCCCCCCTTCCAACCAACTGCACAACCGCTGCTCTTGAAATGCTCATTGGCTGACGTTTATTGACGTCAGATCGACATAGGCCAAAAGGAAAGTGTGATGCTTAAACGAGTAAACGGCCAGGACGGATCCTGGCCGGACCTCATTAGCCAATGGGAAAAGCAGTGCGAAATCTACGGCGAGTCGCTTGACGATTTTGCGGTTGCATCACTGCCCGTTATCGAGGGTCTGGCAACCGGGGCACAGCAGCACTACGCAGGCGCCTACGCATACTCTGACGATGGCAACTACAAGGCGGTGTGTCACGTCAACTCAACGTTTCTTCCCAAATATGACGGCAAAGTCCTACGCGTCCGACATATTGTTCTTTCACCAGATTTTGACTTCTCAGACACACCAACAGTTGACGACTATACAGACGTCTTGGTGGGAGTTTTCGTTGGGGCAATCGCGCTCACTATGGAGGAGATGCCTTCCTCGCATGTAAAGTTTCATCTTCGCAGCCCGATCGAGCGTGAACTTGGTGAGCACTTCACAAAGGCAATCTCTGGCAACGCCGCCTTCAAAGATGTGGCCATGCAGGGTTCTTGGATTTACCTTTCAAAAGCCTAGATCTTGTACAATGGTGGGAATCAAGTACACGTGCAGACAACTGCCCGCGTGCTTTGATTAGCATGAATACCATATGTAGACCCAAGGAGATGCCCATGCCCAAAGTAGAGCGTTACGAAGCAGCTATCAGGATGGCGATGCTGCGCGCTGTGCACAAAACAGGCGTGCGGAGAATCAAGTCCGGCGAGTTTTTTGGCACGAATCAACGTCGCTCTGTTCGCTTGAAGCAGAAAAAAGCGGCCTAAGACAAACACTGTATCCTTCTATGGCGGCGCTTCGGCGGCGCCATTTTTCCATGACCTATTGTCGCACCCCAATAGTTCCCGCGTCCAGCCGGTCATCGACCGGATCCGCGCCCCACGTATCAATGAGGCTAGAAAAACGACGGTTTGACCGTCACCGATTCCTCCAGAACCGTCTGGGTGACGTCTGCAATCGTCACCCGCACCTGGATGCGCCAAACGGTCGATGACAGCGCCCCGTCGTCAAACTGCACCTTCACTGCACCGGCAGCCGCATCAGTGACCGTGACGGTCGGCTCGACGGTTGTCCCGCTGTACATGCTGGCAATCGCCTCGACGGTGGCGCCGGTGAGGTCGATAGCGTCGCCTGCCTCGTCCTCGACGGTCACCGCTAGGACAAGGTCGTCATTTTCCCAGATGGCCGCTATCGTCATGCCTCGCCTCTCCATGTTCCTGTTGCGCTGCGCGTGCGCCAAGCTCCGGTGGCCGTGCGCGTGTGAAATGTCGCCGTGACGGCCCGCGTGCGCCAGACCGCGGTGATGGACTGTCCGGCATTGGATGCAGCCACCAGGGTCACGACAGGTGCCAGCCCGATGGCCGACGATGCGCCCGAGTCCGGCAGGATGATGGCGCCAGCCGACGCGATGGGGGCGAGACCGGACGCAATCGAGGCGCCGACGCCCGGCTGCGCTTCGTCCCCTTGGCCTGCGATGACGCTGGGGGACAGGCCTGTGGCGCTGGCCGTGCCGGCCGGGACCGTGACGACCGCGCCCTGACCGGTGCTGACGCTTGGCACCAGGCCAATCGCCGTCGCGGCCCCTGCCCCGGGCTCCGCTACTGATCCAGCAGAGACCGAGGGCGCAAGCCCGGTTCCCGATGACACGCCCGCCCCCGGATCTGCACCGGCGCTGCCCCCGCCCGAGACCGTCGGCGCGCGCCCTGCGGCGGCGCTGGATCCGCTAGGCGGCTCCGCGACTGCGCCCGCCGATGCGGTAGGCGCCTGGCCCATAGCGCCGGCCAGACCGGCACCGGGCTGGGCAGCTGACCCGGCGGATACAATCGGCCCCTGGCCCAGTGCCGTCGATGCACCCGCGTCCGGCGCGCCCGACGATCCTGCAGCGACCGCAGGCGCCAGTCCGATCGCCGATGCCGCACCGGCCCCGGGTTCAGCCGCGGCGCCGGTGGCTGTCACTACTGTCGGGGCAAGCCCTGCCGCCGAGGCTGACCCAGCACCGGGCGCTGCCATCGCCCCCGCTGATGGTGTCGGCGCCTGACCTGTGGCGGTGCTGGACCCCGCGCCGGGTGTTGCCGTCGCGCCGCCGCCACCGCCTGCCGCCGGCTTGATCGCGACGGCGCAGAGATCCGCATAGGTGCTATTTGCATCGAGCGTCCAGAGCCATGTGCCGGTCGCGCCCGCTGTGGCTTGGGTGAGGTAAGCCGTCGCCTGTGCTGCGCGCGAGGTGGCCGTGTTAGGATTGAACGTGTTGTCGATCAGCGTCATCGGGCTTCCGACCGTCACCGACCGCTGGCCGATGAAACTCACCCAACCGCCGATCACGAGGCAGTCATCAACGCTCGTCGACAGGCCATCGTCCTCGAACGTGGTGGCCTGCCCGCCCTCAAACCGTAGTGCGTCAAAGCTGATCTTGTTCTGGACGTCGATCGGGTCTGTCGTGTCCGCGCCCCGGATCAGGATACACTGTGCCGTGCCGCGGACCGAGGCGTCAAACGTGAACACGTACGGTCCTGAACCCGCGACGTCATACGGGCACAAAAACATGTTCCAGCACAGCGACGAGTCGTTCGCGGCGTTGTCAACTGCGGTCCAATCGACGGACGGCGCCGTGACAGGCTGGCCGGTCGTCGTGCCGGGGGCGATGAGCACAAGCAAAAGGTCGCCGCTTGTCGCGCCCGATGGCTCAGGAAGTGACAGACTGGCGGTATTGCTGTTGGACTCGACCTCTGACGAGGCTTCAAAGGTAGGTGCTGCCATCAGGTCACCCGAATGCTGTAGGTCGCACCGATCCCGCGATGGGACGCGGCGATGCGCAGCCCGAGCGGCTCAAGCCGCTTATTCGCGCGGAAGATCAGGACGGAGGCCACGCGAGGGGCCGTCAGGGGCCCGCCGCCGGGCGTGTTGCCCCATACCGCCTGCACCAATGCATCCATGCCGATGCCGGGCCGATTTTGCACCACCTCGAAAATCCGCCACTCGGTCGGAGACAGAATGTCCTCCACCGCGTCCACACGGTCAGCCTCGAAAGGCTGGCCGCAGGAGGGGCAAAGGAGGTGCACCGCTTGGCGCATCAGGCCGCCGTGCCAGCCGTCGCCACATAGAGCCCGGAGGCGTTGATCGTGACCGTCAGCGGTCCGTTGGTCGTCGACAGGCTTCCGCCATCCTCCAGCTCACAAAACCACATCGGAATGTCGGTCCCTGCCAGCGCCCCGTTGGCATCGGCATCACGAACAATCACGGCGTAAGCGACGTTTGACAAGGTGGAGCCGGTCCACGACTGGTCGTCGCAATCTACGGTGACGGCCAGCCCCGAGCGAGAGACCGTCAAAGTGACCGGCTTGCCGTTTGTGGTGTAGCCGGTGCCGCTGATCTCATTTGCGGAAATGTCCGACCACGCATCATCGGCGCTCTGGTTCGGGGTGTAGCCGGTGCCGACCAGGACCATCCGGAAGCTGTCATTCGACAGGTCAACCGTGCCGTCCCAGACGGCCTCGTATGCGGCGCCGTACATGGCGAAGGGGTTTGCAGCCATCAGTCTACTCCTTTGGTGCAGGTTGGTTTCGTTCGCATTTCAGACGCCGATGCCGCGCAGCTGAGGACGGCGCGGCGTTCCGCACTCGCCGACGTGTGATCGGCACAGCGGGCGCGGGTCCAGACACCGGCCGCACAGCCGCGGGCGACGGTTTCGTCGATGCGCTCCTGGTCCTCGGTCGTCAGGCCCTGCGCGCCGGGCAGTGCATCACCGAGGGCGGCTGTCAGGCCCGGCACAGACTCCGGCTGCGAAATCCCACAGGCCCCCAGCAGCAACACAGTCGCGGCGGCCCAACTCCGCCCAGATCGCGGCTTTCGTGGCATCGTCATTCTCCTGTTGGATGTCTCGGGCGTGATCGCGCCGCCCCAGCGCGTAGATCCCCGCGGCGAGGCTGGCGGCCAGCGCCAGCGCAACGGCAAGGCGGGTCACTTCCGCACCGCCTTCCAGATGCGCGCCAGGACCAGCAGGCCGACCGCACCGACCAGGAACAGGCCCAGCCCCCAGGCCGCATCGAGCGCCCAGGGCGGCGCGTCGCGCAGCAGGTAGCCCGCCGTGCCCCCTGCCCCGAGGCCCGGCGCCGCCTTGGCTCCTTCGGCCAGCGCCTTGTCGATCCGCGCGGTCACCGGGTCCTTGGGATCCGGCTGCGGCGCGGCGCGGATCTGGCGCAGAGCGGTCATGACCTCGTCGATGTTGGCGTGCGCCTTGTTGAGCCCGTCACCCGCGTAATAGCTCTGCCCGGCACGCACGGTGCGCCCGAGCCGCTGGATGTCATGCGGCACCGGCAGCGATGCCCACTCTTTCGCCAGCGACAGCGCAAAGGCCGCGTCCGAGATCCGCCCGGCCAGGAAATCGTCCAGCCCGCGCCGCCGCAGCAGCCCCAGCGCCAGCCGGTCCTGCGTGGCCCGATCATAGCGCGCGGTCAGGGGCACGCCCGCCTCGCGGTAGAGCCCGCGCAGCGTGTCCTCGAGGATCTGGTAGGCGCCGGCCGCCTCGCTCTGGTACAGACGGTCGATGCTGTCCTGCCAGTCCAGCACTTGCCCCACGGTCATCTCGACCAGCGGGCGCGGCGGGTGGTCCCGCGATTTGATCCCGCCCCAGACGGCGCCGTAATCGTCGGCGCTTTCGTGCAGGCGCAGGACCGCCAGCAGCGGCTCCACCGCCGCGATGGTCTTGTCGGTCATGCCGAGTCCTTTCCATTTTCGGATGTGTCGTCGCGCACCAGCGCGCGCGGCAGCAGGGGCCCCCGGCGCCAGAGGCCCCAGAGATGAAGCGCGAGCGCCCGGATCATTCCTGTGCTTCAGTCGCCCGAGCAGAACGGTCCGAAGATCCGCCGCCGGCCGCGCATGTCGTCCATGACGTAATCGACGCAGACCCGGTGGGGCCGCACCGGTTGCGGGCATCCCTCCGTGAACCGGGCAAAGGGCATGCGGATCGTGCCCGAGGTTTCGGGCCGGTACGTCCATTTGCCATCGCCGTCGCAGATCGTCCGCCACCCGCCCGGGGTCGCGACCTGCACGCTCACGGTCCACTCGCCGCGCAGGACGCGTTTGATCTCGCGTGTGTAGTCGACCTGGTCACCGATCAGCTGCAGGGACACGTCGATCCACGGGCGCTGAGATGGCCTGTCGTCCCAGGCGTCCAGCAGGGGCTGCAACAGCAGCAGGACCAGCCAGCCGACCACCAGGAGGACACCGAGGGTCTTGTTCGACACGTCGCGCGTGGTCATTTGCCCCTCCCCAGGATGACCGCCACCCATTCGGCGATCTGCCCGCCGGTCAGCCCCACCAGGTTCTTGGCGATCGCGTAACCGGTCATGGCCAGAAGGCCGGCCACCGCGTTGCCGTAGACCTCCGGGTCACGCCCCAGCAGGTCCAGCAAGGGCCCCGGGAACATCGTCGCGCAGAACAGCCCCGAGGCCACCCGCGCCGCCGCCATCCGGATGGTGTGTTCCTCGCTGGTGAGGATGGACACGACGATGCCGCCCAGCACGGCCGCCACCATCCACACGTTGTCGATCAGCCAGTCAGCCAGATGTTTCACGCGCCCGGCTGCCCACATGTCATGTGAACCATCGCGCTACCCTTTCTGTGGTGTGATGGAAGTCCCCGGATCCGCCAGTGCGCGCGCCGGAGGGCGGTGTCTCAGACGGCGATCCAGCCCTTGCTCGCGCCGTAGCCTGCACCCGACTTGATGCGCATGAACTTCAGGATCGTCTGCGCGTTGGCCGTGGTGTCCACGGTCTTGCCTTGCAGGTCGTAGCCGCTGTTGAACGTCACCGAATGGCCGCCCGTCCCGTCCATCAGGATCGCAATGGTGATCATCTGGCCATAGCTGGGATCGTCGGCGCCAAGGTTCGCGTTGCTCGGCTGCTCGATGGTGATGTTGCCGTCGACCGAGTACTGGAAGAAACACCCATCATCGAGATCCGGCGTGACCGTCCCGCTGGCGCCCTCGGTCAGCACAAGGGGCGTCACCAACGTATCAATCTCGACGCGGCCATGCTCAACCCGGTCCCGCGCACTCTTGCTGTGGACCCGGCGACGATAGTCCGACGCCCCGCCACTGTACGACAGGCCGTAGAACTCCGGGGAGGTCGTATCGCCGGTGGGAAACGACAGCGCACCCGCGCCGTTGTAGTGATGGAAGCGCGAGCCGCGCGCGCTGTTGCGCACCTGCGCCCCGTTGGGCAGGAAATGAATATCGCTGTCCGTCAGGTCGTAGGCGTCGATGCTATTGGACAGCACACCGGAGCCGGTCGCCAGGAAGTTCATGTCGATCCGCGACTTGGTGATGGTCGAGTTGTCCTCGCCATAGATCGGCGCGGACGAACGGCCCGTCAGAACCAGGGCCTCCACAGAGGCGCCGTCTGCCACGCGGATGAAATAGTCGCCGGACCCTTCCACACGCAAATCGCTCATGGTCACGTTCGAGCAGGTGTCCGAGAAATGCACGGCGGCCTCGCCGTTCTGGAAGTTGAAATAGGGCGCGATGAACTGCGAGTTGTCGATGCCGGAGCAGCGGATGTAATGCGTGCCGCTCGGCACGGACGATCCGTTGAAGGCGCAGCCGATGAACATGTGCCGCGTGTTGCCACCAACAAAAGTGTGCGACGACAGGTCGATGTATTCCGAATTGACGGTGGTCTCGATCTGTTCGGTCAGCTCAAGCCCCGAGGCGCCGGCCTTGTAGGTCTCGAAATCGACGTTGATCCACTTGTTGACCTCCGACGACGCGCATTGCACGCTGGTCACATCGACATAGCCCCGGAAGGTCAATCGGTCGAACACATGCCCGCCCGCGTAGCCGTTGGTCGTGTTCCGGGCCAGGAGCAACATGCAGGACGGGTTGTGCGCCCCGTCCGAGTAGTTGGCGAAGCTGATGTTGCGGAAGGTCATGCGCGGCTTGCCGGTCAGGTCCCACGTCGGCGCCCCCGCCGTCTCGCACTTGATCAGGCTGTTGATCTGGTCGGACCCCTCGATCACGAAGCCGTAGTAGCCCGAGGAAATCCCTGCGGCCGACCCCGCATAGGTGCAGTCGATGGAGGTGACGACGCGGAAGGCGCCTTTCGGGAAATAGATGGTGACGCCGGGCTTGGACTTGCCGAAGTCCACGGCGGCCTGAATGGCCGCGCTGTCGTCCGTGGTGCCATCGCCCTTGGCGCCAAATGCCTTGACGTTGTAGCGACCCGAGACGCCAGGGATGACATACAGCTTGTCACCGCCCGCCGTGGTCAGGTGATGGTCCGATGCCCCCGAAGCCGCGACGACATAGCGAAAGCCGTCCAGCGTCTGAACACCCTCACCCTCCGCGAGGCTGTCCGTGCTGGCCAGGACCGCCGCCGGGTCGGCATAAACCCAATCGGGTTGCTTGCCAGCAATCGCCGCAAGTTCTGCGTTCAGGTCGTCAAAATCCGCCACGCGACCCGTAAGGTCGACCGCTCCATCTACAGCCATTTGCAGGCTCCTTTTAAGTCACTGTGAGTGCGTGCGGCCCGTCCGGCGGGCCAAGGCTGTCGGATGACCAGGGCACAAGCCAGAAATCCGCCGTGCCGGTCGTGACGCCGGTGAATGTGAGAGAGAAAGACGAGCCTGCGGTGACCGTCTGCGCCGCGCCTGTCGGGCTGGCCGATGTGAAGCCCGCGCCGGTGGTCGCCCGGTAGAGCCGGACTTGCGTGTAATCGGCATCGTTTGGCACGTCGCCGTCCGCATCCACTTCGCCGGTGCTGGCCCCGAGGCTCAGCACCACGTCCTCCAGCGGGTCCAGCGGATCGACAATTTCCAATTCGTCCGTGGTTTCGTCCCAATCGTAGAAGGTCGATGCTTCCTCGCTGGCGGTGATCGGCACGCGCATCGCAACGCCGCTGCTTTCGTCCTCGCCGGTGCCGGACAGCCAGATCCCCGGATCCGCGTTGGTGACGCGATACACCCCGTCCATGTGCGAAAGCCCGTCAAGGTCCACCGTGATCGTGCTGCCGGGCAGCAGGTCGAAGGCCGAAGGCGGCGCGGTGCAGGACAGCATTTTCTGCGCTTCCAGCCGCCGCGCCTCGATCAACTGGATGCGGCGGGCCTGCGAGGCGCTTGTGACCATGCCAAGCTCAAGCGACCGTTCCTCACCCGCGCCGTCCCGCACCTCGACCGAGGGTAGTTCCGCCGTTTCCCAAAGCCGCTGCGGGCGGGTGTAGGATGCCACCAGCCGCCGGGGAATGTCGCGGCCTCGCTGCATGGTGGTGAACTCGATCGGGTTGTCATCCAGCACGTCGCTGAGCGTGTAGCCGGGCGTCGTGTATTCGCCGGGGTAGTAGCCGATCTTGCCGCCCGAATAGAACAGGCGCCCCGCCCCGGCCCGTTCCAGCGGGCGCAACTGGTTGTAAAGCTCGCTCTCGGACCAGTTGATGGTTCCGGAGACCTCGTAGCGCGCTTCGGTCCCGCCGTTCAGCAAGTCGACGCTCTCATCCGCCACGTCGGCGGCGTCCTCGAACAGGTCCAGAAGGATCTGCGCGTCCGGCCAGGGCTGCACCGGGTTCTGCCGGATTGCGTCCAGCAGGCAAAGCGCGTGGTTCTTGCTGAATTCCCAGGTGTCTGGATCGTCCTTGTCCTGCGCCGGATCGCGCGGGTCCCACACCTTGCTGTAATCCATGACCACGTCGAAGGCGGGCGAGCGGGGATAGTTCGGCCAGCGGTTGGCGCGCTTCTGCAGACCATCGGAGCCGCTGCCGCCGGTATTCCACCGATACCAAAGCACCGTCAGCCCCGTGCCCGCGTCCGACTCGGTGAAAAACCCGTTGCACTCGTCAAGAATGCGCTGCGGTGGTTTTGTCTGGTCACCAAGACCGACCCAGACCCGCAAGAAATCACCCGTATTGAACGAAGCAAAGTTTCTTGGCTTGATGCTGTATCCGTCGCTGTCGAAGTCGAGCGGATCGCCCTGCGTGTAAACTGGATCACCGGGGTCACCGAGGCCGAAAGTCTCGCCAATCTCCGCCGGGATCGTGACCGGGCGACTATCCACGAAGAACTCCATCTCCCCGCCCTCGGACGGGCGCGACGACAGGATCACGCACCCGTAGACAGCTTTCTTGTTCGGCTCCACCGCAGGTCGAAAGAATTTCAGAGGCGTCCCCGACGCCATCGTGCGGCCATAGGCGTATCGGATTTCCGGCTGGCTGGTCGGCTGTTTCAGGACCTGCCGCTGCCGTGATTGGCTGGCTGTCGGGATGCGCAACGCCGAAGCGCCAAGCGCGATCACGGCACCCGCCGCCAGGACGCCAAGGACGTTCGCCGCCACGCCGCCAAGCCCCGCAGCCGAGGCCCACATGGCGACCTGAATTGCGATCCCGCCAGCGTCCGCAACATTCGGCCAAGCGGCCAGCACCAGCATGGCAATCACCGCGACCCTACGCATTCCACGACTCCACAGCCGAAGCGGGCGGCAGGATCAGCACGCCGCCCTCCGTCTTGACCCACCAGCCGCGCGAAAACCGCACGGCAAGGCTCTGCATCAACCCTCTGTGATGGCGGCCGACCGGCATCCGGACAACGCCGAACTCCCCGACACCGCCAACGCCAGCGATCAAACCCGCCCGCGTGGCGCAGTCGCGGGCCAACTGCAACAGCCCGCCGCCGCTGGCGACGACCTCGCGCGCGCCGTCCAGATCCGCACAGGCCCCGCGCAGGTGGCGCATTGGGTCGATGCCGTGCCACCGCTCGAAGGCGTCACAGGCCGCAGTGCAGCAGTCAGAGACACCCCACTCGAAGGGTCGCGCGTATATGTCCGCAATGTCCTGCATCAGTTTTCCTGGTTTTCCACGCCCAGCACAAAGGCCGCCTCGACGCCCGCCGCGTGGCGCAGCAGCGTATCGCCCGGATAGCTGCGCTGATGTTGCTCCGAGGTGTGAAACAGCCCGCTGCGCAAGCGCTGTGATGGCCCTGTCGTCGCCCCGAGTTGCAATGACCGCGTGCGCCCAAGATCCGAGGCCGCGATGCTTTCGCGCATCTGGTCCCCGCGCCCGCGAAAGACCTCTTGCGGCGTCCCGACGAGCGTTGTCCCGGCCCGCTCCGTGACGGCGCCAAACCAGACGGCACAGGTGATATCCCGTGCGTCCTCGGTGACAAGCGACGCCAGATCATCCGGCACGCCCACCAGCGAGAAGGCCGCCGAGTCCGCAGCGGTGCCGCGCTGTTCCGCCGGAAGCGCGATGCGGGCAAAGTCCCCGACACCGGCCCACGTCTGGCTGTCGAAGGTGATATTTCCCACGCCGGAATGCGCATAGACCGGGTCCCCCGGCCAATCGACAAAGACGAGGAACACCGGGAAAAAGAACGGCTTGCTGATTTCCGTCAGCAGCGTGCTGTCCACGTTGCGGCTCACCACGGGTCAATCTCCACGAAAGAGCCATCTACCTCATCCTCGAACAATTCGCGGAAATTCCATGTGTATGACCAATCGCCAGCCGAGGGCCGCACCGCGCGAGGATAGGGTCCGACAGGAAGGAATACGCCCGTGTCGGATGTACCGATACTGACGGCTGCGCCGATTGCGCTGGCCAGACTGCCAAACACCGGGATCGTCGCGGCGCCCGTTCCATCCGTCTGCGCGGCGGTCACGATCTCTGCGGTCTGGGCTGGATCGCTGTAGATGGTCAGGAACTCGCCCGGGCGCGCAATCAGGTAGTTTGCAGGCCCGCCGGAGATGGTGACTGTTGCAAAGCCGAGGCTATCGGTCCCCGTGGCGGTCACGGTCAGCGGCCTGTATTCCCACGTGACCGAACCCTCGCTGTCCTCCCACGTGACCGAACCCTCACTGTCTTCCCATGTTAGCGGCGCCTTGTTGCGTAGGGCGTTGTCGCCCCGGCCACCCCAGTTGACCGGCTTCGAATACAGACGGACAGCGTGCCTGCCAGCCAGCAGTCGTTTCAGCGATTCCATGTAACCTGCACCGGCCTCGGTATTGTCGATCCCCGAAACGACCAGCGTGGCCATCCGCCGGCTGCGCTGCGCGGCAGAGCGATAATCCGCCCCAGTGATCAGGGAGCGGCTGACATCCACCGGATCGACGCGCGTCCACTCATGCCCCAATGCCCCCACCGGCGGCCAGGCATAGACGTTGGTCATCCTATCGGCTCCTCTTGCGCGGCGCTGTAGGTGGCCCGCACCGATTGCTGCACGATGCCCGGCGCGGCGCGGCTTACAGCCGCGGTCGTTCGACGCTCGATCTGCGCCTGCAGGTTGCCGTTGTCGTCGAAATAGACGCGCACGTCGGTCTGACCTCCCTGCATCATGGCTGCCGTGTCCTGACGGCTGATGACCTTGGCAGGGCCATGCACGATCTCGGGACCGCGCTCGCCCACGATCCCGAATTGTCCACGCGGGATGCTTCCGCCGCTGTCGAATAGCCCTGCAAACAAACTGCCGAAGAAACCGCCACCGCCACCGCCCCCAAATCCGAACATCGACATGAGCAGGCTGCGAATGCCGCTGGACAGGAGATCTGCCGCCAACTGGCGGAATACGTTGCGCAGCGCCTCGCCCATGTCTTCGCCTTGTACGATGGCGTTCGCCATGGCGTCGGACACGCTGTCGATGCCGCGGACAAAATCTTCGAAACGCGCGCGCTCGAACTCTTCCTTCACGTTGGCCACGGCGCGGGCATAAGCTTCTGGGTGGTCCTTGAAAAAGCCGTTGGCGTTCAGCTTTTCCAGCAAGGCCAATTCCGCGTTGTATTTTTCGAGGGCAGTACGCGTCTGCTCGATATAGCGTTCTGCAGCCCGGGCGTAGTCCTGGGTCTCCTTCGACGTCTTCGACGTTCCGCCACCGCTGCCGCCCTTGCCGCTGACAAGTTGCTTGTTGTAGCGCTCGATCGTGTCCTCGATCGGGATGTAATCAACGCTGGCGCTGTAATGGTCGCGTGACCCACGACCGCCCTCCATGAACAAGCGGGGGTCCTGCCCGCGCCCGCTGTAGGTCTTGGACTCGGCTGCAGAGATCTGGTTGAACAGCGCAGCAGCGGCGGCCAGGTTGCTGAGCAACTTGCCGGATTCTTCCGTTCCATTGGCGATGTTGGTGGCAATGTCCACGGCAGCAAGATCAAGAGCAGCTCGGACGGCCGCCAAAAGCTGATCGTAAAGTGCCTGCCCCTCTTCATCGGCATCGCCCAGGTTCCCGCTGACATCGCTGATGTACCCGGCCAGCGCGATCATCGCGTCGGCCCGGGCGCGCGCGTCGTCGGTCTGTTCGATCTCGGCGAAACGGGCTGCGACTTCGCGCGCCTCGCGTTCCGTGATGCCCAGCATGGCCGCCAGATCGTCGAAGTTCCGGGTCACAGACCGCAGGTTTCCGGCTCGCTCCTGCAGTTCCAAGATCCTGTTGTTCAGCCGCAGGAACGCCTCGTCTGACAGCTTGCCGCCCGAGGTTTGCAAACGGTCGATTTCGGTCCGCAGCGCTTCCAGCGTGGCCTCTGCCGCCCGGATTTCTTCCGGCTCCAATCCCAGCACACCGCCAAGGCCGAGCCCCTGCCCCACGGCCCGCGTCGCGGCCTGCTGGGCCTCACGCGCTCGGATCTCGGCGATCTCGCGCTCGATGGCGATCAACTCGCGCGCGCGATCCGCCATGCCACCGTATTCGTCGATCAGCGATGACCGGCCACGCCCGCTTTGTCCTCGCGCATCGTCCAGCCGCTGCATGGCGGCGGACAGCGCCTTGACCTTGCGCTCGACATCCTCGGCACTGTCCCCGATCGAAATCAGATCGCCGACCATCGGCCCCAGCACCGTCAAGGCGATACCTGCGGCGATGCCGATGCCACCAAAGGCCATGCCCACGTCTGCCGCCTGGATCGAGAACGCCCGCAGCCAGTCGCCTGTTGCGGCCCCCTGCTGCGCCACCTGGCTCAGCTGCTGGCCCATCATCCGCAGACCACCATTGGAAAAGCCGCTGACCGCCTTGTTGGCCCGGTTGGCACCGCGCACGAACCCTGCGTTCTGCTTTTTCCATGCGGTCTCAGCTTGCTTTGCCGATTTCAGCGACTGGGATTCCATCCGCTTCAGCGCCGCGAGGTATTCCTTTTCGGTCAGTCCAATTCGGACCAAGAGGTCTTCGTCAGCCACTCACAGAATCCCCAAGTCACGCATCCGCGTTTCGCTCATGACCGCGCCTGTCCCGGTGTCCTTGGCGCCATGCGCGCGGGCGTAGCCCCTGGCGCAGGCCGCAAACTCCCAAGCGCTCATTTCATCCACTTGCGCGGGCGTGAATCCCATCACGGCGCCGCCACCGTAGAATTCGGAGAAGCTCCATTTTCCTGGGGCGTCTCCGTCGCCCCTTTGTCCTCCCCCACCTGATCGTCCTCAACCTGGAAGAGCGCGTGCGCCAGAACCGCCTGCGCGGTCAGTTTGAACTGTACGAGCGGATGAAGGTCGATCAGCGGCGTTACCAGCGTGGCGGCGACGTCGGGCGCCATACCTCCGCCGACAAGGCCCCAACGAATTACCTGCACCAGGTCGTCGGCCTCCCAGCGGCCAGAGTGAAAGCGCAGATAGATTTCCTCGGGGCCGGCCTTACGCGCAGACTGCAACGCGCGCAGCTCGCCCAATCGCAGGCGGAACGGATGCGATCCGCCCGGCCAAGTCAGCGTGATAGGCTGCATCAGGCCAAGGTCCCGTAGACAACTGCGCCGTTACGCTCCAGCGAGATTTCGGCCGACACGACCTGCCCCTTGGTGCGCGCGTTGTTCATGCCGGCCAAGATCATCGGGTAGGTCTCGGTTTCGGTGTCACCCGAAGTGCCGTCTGCCGTGATCACCAAGTGGGTCACCCGGACATTCTTCGTTGCCCCACTATCGAACCAGTTGATCATCTGCTGGTGATTGGTGCGCGCCCAGACGCCGGTTCCGCTGATCGTCGCGTCCTGCGAGCGAACCGACCGCTTGATGCTGTGCGGCAGGCTTTCGTCGGAGCAATCCGGGACCTCGGACGTCTCGGTCTGGTTTGTCCTGCTGATGGTATAGTCGACCATCCCGCACACCTTGGTGTAGACCCCGCTCCCAGCGGTGAACTCGACTTCGAACACCAGTTCGTCAAAATCGGCCGTCGGTGCATTTGCCATGGCTTGCTCCCTTAATCCTATGCCTTGCCCAAGGGCCTACAGGGCGTTGATGTTGCGAACGGCGCGGCGCAGCGTGCTGCGCAGCCCCGACAGGATGCGGCGCCGGTTGGACCGGTAGGTGCCGAAGAAAAACGATGCGCCCGAGATCCGGCCCGTGGGCCGACCGGTCTTTTTCTGGACGCGCGGGGCTGTGCCGAATTCGAACCAGGCCGCGCTGATGCCGCTGCCGGATTTTGCCTTGGCGTAGACGGTGACGACCATCTGGTCGAACTCGTTGCGGCCCACCTGACCGACCGTGATCGACCCCGCCGGGGCCTGCCCCCAGGTCCAGGCGATGTCGACCTTCGCGGCCACCGCCGGGTAGGATAGCGCCAGCATGGCGCGCATTTCTGCCACGACACGGTCCGCCCAACGTTCGATCGCGCGGGTCAGCTTGTCGTGGACTTCGGTTTCCATCGCCCGCATCTTGCGGGTGAACCGCGCGCTATCGACCACGCCGCGCCCGACCGATGGAGACCGCCATGTTCCGAACCGCCCTGACCTGCCTTGCCTTCGCTTCGAGCGCTGCGGCGCAATCCACGCCCGAGGACAAGCTGGCCGTGGCCTGCGCGGGATGGCAGGCCGACCGCCTGATGCTGGCCACGGTCGCGCAGAAGAACGGCGAGATGATCGTGGCCCTCGACAACATCAGCACCGGAAACCCCGGCAAGAAGCTTGCCAGCGCGATGTCCGACAACCTGAACACGATCAACGGCGCGATCGACAAGGGCAGAAACGCCACAGCCACGGTCATGGAAACGGTCTGCCGGGCCGACTAGGCGCTGCGCGCCAGGATCGCGACCTGGTAGGTGGCCGCGCCGCCCGAACCGTTCGCGATCCGCAACTCGTCGGCGCTGCCGCCGGTCACGGTCCCGATGCCTGCGGCGTCCCCCGCCCCGATCATGACGAACCCGCCGGGCTTGATCGGCCCGATGGTCGGCGACGTGCCGCCAAGGAACCCCTCGAAGGCATTGGTGGCGCCGCCGATGGTCAGGTCCGAGGCATTCGCCGTCCCCGTGCGCGGCGCGTTGATGATCAGGATCGCGACGACCTCTGCCGCGGCGACGGTCGCGCCGAACGCATCGGACAGGGCACCCGCAAGGTCGAGATCGTCATTCGACGATTCCGAGACTTCGCGCTCATCCACGAAAACGATGTCGGCCTGGTTCGCGCCGGTCCCGTTGGCGGTGTTCAGAACCGCCTCGACCACGGGCGAGAACTTGTCTGTGCCAAAGTCATTTCCGCCGCGCTGGACGATGTCCATCCGGGCCGTCACGGTTGCTTTCACGGTCATCTGTCTGTCTCCTGTCTGACGGGTGAATTACCCGGTGATTTCCGTTTCGATCTGCACGATCCCGTGCGTGGTGATCCCGTCCGGATCGTCGATCACCCGCGCCAGGATCACGTCGCAGCGCGACAGGTCGTGCGGATGCGCAAGATCGAGTTTCGCCTGGTCGAGGGCGCCCACGATCGCATCGACCAGGTCCTTGCAGGGCACGCGGTCGTATGCGTCGCGGGTCCATGCGTCGATCTGCAGGACGGCCACCCGCCGCTTGAAACAGTCTTGTCGGAGGGGCTCGAAACTCTCGGGCCCCATCGAGATGTAGGGTTTCGGTGTTCGCGGCTCGGGCCGGTCGAGCACTTTCTGACCAACGATCGCGGCAACGCCCGGATCTCCGCGCAGGGCGGCGACAACCGCCACCTGAAGGGCGCGAGACGCGCTCACACCGCCACCCCGCTTTCGACAACCAGGTAGACCCACGCACGGCTGGTGATCGTGTCGACCTCGACCACGTTGTAGACGCCGGCGATCAGCTTGCCGGTGTCCGGGTCGCGCTCTTCCCGCAACGGGTGACGCATCCGCCAGTCGGCCCTGATGCCCCGCGTTCCCGTGGATGAGGCGACGCGAACCTTGAACCGCCGGGTGCCCTCGTTGGCACCGGCCAGGACTTCCTCGTCACCGCGCTGGTAGATGAACTGCGCCGAACGACTGAATTGCTCGACGAATGTCCGCGTCATCCCGCCCGAGTCTTTCGGCGCGGTCACCGGCTTGTCAAAGGCGACGCGCTCTCGCAGCGGCCCCACGCCGCGCCCCTTCACAGCCATAGCCGCCACGGGTTCAGCATGGCCTTGACCTGCCCTGGAATGTCATGGCCGGCATCGCGTCCGGCCAGGAACCACCAGTTCACCATCAGCCGGATGGCCTGCACGATGTCCTCTGGCACGTCATATGCCGTGTCACCGAAGCCGACCACCAGGTCGATACGCACTGCCCCCTTGTCCGGACGCGGGACGGGCCAGGACTCACCATACGGCGGATGCAGTTCGACCGGCAGCCCCGCCGGGATCAGGCGGTACGCACTGGGTGCCAGCGTCTGGTCCACGCCTGCGCCATCCGTGTAGACGACCTGGTCGACACTCTGGATCGGGTCGACCGGCAACGGTATCCCGCCAAATCCGAAACAGTCGCGCGTGAGCCGCACGGTCTGCGTGATGAACCGCCGCTTTGTATAGCCTTCGGCCAAGCTCACGGCGGCAAGGCACAATCCGTCGATCAGGCTGTTCTGGTCGTCCTCATCCGGCTCCAGTCGCAGCTGCTGGCGCAACTTGTCGTCCAGTGCATCCAGAAGGACTGCAGGCTTGGAAATCGTGGTGATCATTCTGCCATCTTTCAGCGGGCCGCGTCACCACGGCCCGCATCGCCCGATCAGGGCGTCACGATCGCGGCGACGGTCGCGGCATCGCTGTCCGACGCGGGCGCATAGCGAGGCGACATGCCCAACACCAGGGCCGCGACATCGGACGTGGCCGTGCCCACGGTCATCGACAGGCGCGCGTGCGTGAAATCGTTCGCCAGGTCGAGGTCGTCGGAATGCAGGTTGATCACCACCTGCTTGTCGTCGTCGCTGCCCGCCTTGGTCAGCTGCGTGATGTCGGTTCCGCTGACATCCTTGGCGCCGGTGCCACTGGAATCGGTCGCCTGTTCGAATTTCGCGTCCAGTGTCGCAGAGGCGCCCAGCGTGCCTGCCATCACGACCCCCATCAGCATCTGGAACGTGCTCATGTCGATCCAGTCTGTGGTGTAGGTCGCGGCGGTGTTGGCGTCGGGGTCGATCACGCCGACAACGGCGGCCAGATCGGAGGGGTTCAGCATTTTCATGGTTCTGTCCTCGGTCAGGAATGAAGGAAGCCCCGCGGCCTGCGCGGACGCGGGGCCGCCGGATCAGGCGCGGGCGGCCAGGGTGACGAAATGCGACTTGGTCGCGTTGCCGTTCTTGGGGCTGACCGGCGCCGACAGGTGCGGCTGACCGCCATAGCGGAAGGTCCAGCGGAACGCCTCGGTGTTGTAGTCGAAGTAGAGGTGGATCGACGATGCGAACTTCACCCCCTCCGACCGGCGCACGCCGTAATAGCCCTTGGGCGAGATCAGCTGGAGGTCACCCTTGTCACCGACGGTCTTGGCGAATTCCGAGAACCGGACCGGGCGGCCCAGCAGGAACCCGCCCGGCGCGCCCGCGAACCCGTTCGGCGGGATCCAGATCGGCTTGTCGCCGATGGTCATGGTCATCAGCTCCGGGATGCAGTCCTGGTTGGTCAGCCAGAACGGGCTGTCCCCCGGCACCGTCATCAGGCGAGAGTACATCTTGACCACGTTGGTGGCATTGATCGTATCCGCCGACTGCCCGCTCTCCTTGGCCACGGTGACCAATGCATCGGAATTGAACCAGCCCAAAGGCTGACCGGCACCGGAACCTTCGACGATGGCCAGGTTCTTTTTCCAGGCAATCGCCATTGCGGCCTTGCGGGTCAGGCGGTTGCGCAGGCGGGCCGCGTCTTCCAGCAGTTCCTCGGACGCCGTCGCCATGCAGTAGAGCTGGTGCAGCGGCACGTTGCGGCCTTCGTCACTCAGCTGGCTGGCGGTCATCTGGTTGCCTTCGGCGCGCCAGTAGGCCTTGATCCCTGCCGTCCCCCAGGGCGTGGTTTCGTCTGCAGCCAGCTTGACCTCGCGCGCGCTGGTCGGCTCTTCGTCGATCATTGACCCGAATTCGTCGAACTCGGTGACCAACTCCCAAACCTCGTCGCGGAAGGCCGGCGGCAGGCTGTAGCCCTCTCCGGACGATCCGCCGCCCTCGTGCGAATTGGCCAGAGCGCCAAGCCGTTCGTCGACCACACCGCCGACACGGCCCGCCTGCACGGCACCGTGCACCGCCGTGGCGAATTCACCCAGGTCGGCGAAACCGGCGGTCAGCGCCGGGTTGGTGTCGTTGACGGTGTTGTGCCCCGCGGGCGCGGGCGTGGGTGCGCCTGCCGGCAGACCCTGCATGGACCGGCGTCGCTCCGCCAGCTTTTCGGCCTTGTCGATGTCGGCGCGCAGGCCCTCGATCTCGTCCTCGATCGCGGCGAACCGCGCATCCTGGTCCTCGGTGAAATCACCGCCTGCGGCCTCGGCCGCCTTGACGATCTCTGCGCCCTCCGCCTTCAGCTCGGCGAGGCGCTTCTTCAGTTGTGCCAGTGTCATGTTGGCCACTCCTTTTTCGCCGGGAATAGTGTGTCCGCCCCGTGGCGCCCGGCGCGCCACAGGTCGCTGCTGCCAGCCCCGCCGGGCAGGTCAGTCGATCAGGGAAAGCCGCGCGCGGGCGACAGAGGCGCGGCGCGGACGCCGGGCCTCTGCCAGCCGCTTCACGGCAGCGTCGAAGGTCTCGACACGGTCGGCCATGCCCAGGCGCACCGCGACGCGCGCGTGATAGGCCCGCCCGCCGCCGAAATGCGCCTCCGCCTCTTCGGGGTCCGCCCGGACCACGTCCTTGCCGACACCGCGATGGCGGGCAACGGCATTGACGAACATGTCATAGGCGTAGCGCGCGCCCTCCTGACGATGGCGGCGCGCCTCATCCGTCAGGGGGCCAAATGCGCCTTCCGCCTTCCGCGCGCCCTCGGAAATGATGGTCCTTGTGACCCCGGCCTTTTCCAGCGCCTTGGAAATATCGTTGTGCTGTCCCAGCACGCCGATCGACCCGACAGTGCCCGACGGCGAGACCACGATCTCGTCTGCGGCACTACCGATCCAGTAGGCAGCCGAGGCCATCATCGTATTGGCCACCGCCACGATCGGGCGTCCGGGACGGCGCGCGGCATAGACCATGTCTGCGGTCTCCGACACCATGTCGACGATGCCGCCCGGGCTGTCCACGTCCATGACGATGGCCGTGGCATTCGGATCTCCCGCCGCCTGCGCAAAGGCCGCCCGGAACCCCTCCAGCGACGCGGCGCCGGACATGCGCGACATCATCCCGCCCCGTGGCACGATGGTGCCGTGAAGGCGCAGGACGTGCACCGTCCCGCCGCGCCCCCTGACCGGCTCACCCGCATAGCTGGCCTTGCGGGGCTCTTCGTCCCAACCACCTTGGCCTTCGGCACGCAGCGCCAGCATATGCGCGATCTCTGCCGCCTTGGCTTCGTCGATGGCCCAGGTGCTGGCAGCCACAGCCGCCAGCACACGCGAAATCTCATGTGCCATCGCGCGCCTCAGAAATTGCCGACCGCGATCCCGTGGATCACGTCGTGTTCTGCCAGGCCCGGCCTGGTGCCGCTCTCGACCTTGAAGGCCTGCTTGATGTTCTTCATCTCTCTTGCCCTTTTCTCTGTTCCGGTTGGTCAGGCGGCGTCTTTCACCAGCTCCAGGCGCGGACGCCCGCGCGATCCCCCGGCCGACGCCCGCAGGAAGGAAATCGACCGGTTGATCGACTCCTGCGAATCCCGCTCGCGTTCGCTGGTCCCCGTGCCCACGGGCACCATGTTCAACGGCTCGACATACCGGTCGCCCGCCGGGCCGATGCTGTTGCGCTTTTCCAGCGCCAGCACGTCGTTGACGCTCAGCCAGCCCCATTGCCGCCCCAGGGCATAGGCCTTGTAGCGTGCCTCCAGATCGCCACGCAGAAGCGTCTCGACGTTGAATTCGAAGTACACGCCCGGCACGCCGATCAGGTGCTTGGTCACGCTGCGCTCGATCAGTTCCAGGATTGGGCGCAGGGTGTCGGTGACGAACTCAAGGCTCTGGTGCTCGATGTTCGAAAACGTTGCCTTGTCCAGCAGGCCCACCTTGTGCGGAGGCACGCGCCAGATGCGCGCAAGGTCGATCCACAATTCCTTGCGGGTTTCCAGGAACTGAGCCTCTTCCGCCGTCAGCCCCATGCGGTGCGGTTTCAAGCCATATTCAAGAAGCGACGGCGTATGCCGGTTCCTGCCTGTCGCCCATTTCCGGATGGCGTCCAGCATGTTCTCCCGGCTTGCTTCGTCGCGGAAATGGCTGTCGGTCGACAGGGCGTATGGCGGCGTTGCATCGTTGGTGAACAGGATGTTGGCGTAGCGCTGCAGCGCGATCCCAACGGCCACGGCCTCGCGCCCGTCCTCAAGAATCGGCGAGGTGCCGCGGATCCCGTCCAGCAGTGGCGGCAACGGAATGTGCCAGACCTCGTCGCGCAGCAGCTTTCGCTCGCGCCCCCAGCGGTCGCGCACGGCGAAACGGACAGATCCATCCGGCAGTTCCTCGACCGTCATCCGCTCGGGCGACGGGTCCAGCCGCCGCAGGCCGACCGTCTGCCCCATGTTGTCAAAGATCCGCTCGGCCAGGAAATCTCCGTGCGCCGCCAGGTCATCGACGATCTGGTAGACAAATTCGAACCCGGTGCGATCTTCGTTCGGGTCCTGCAGCAACATTGCCGCAGGGTGATCGTCAATCCGCTCGACCTTGGTTGCGCTGATCTTGCGGAATGCCCCGTGTTCCAACCCGGCCACCGAGTCCGCTAGGCATTTCAGCGCGCTGCGCACCACCGGGATTTGCCGGGCCCGCTTAACCGTCACGGTCACGTCGATTTCCGATCGGGCCCCGGACATGCCGGTGAACCAGCGGTCGTCGCCCGCGTCCCGCTGTGTCATGTCGCTGGCGGACAGGCCGCCCCGATTGCCCCAAAGCCAGCCCATCATGCCACTTTGTACCCCGCCGGAATCACGATTTCCTTGTCCGACCCGCCCGCCACCGGGTTGCGGCTGATCAGCATGAAGGCGTTCAGCATGGCGATCACCGGGTCGATCTTGGCCCGCCCTGCCGCCTGTTTCGTCACCGTCACCGCCGATCCCCTCTGTTCGATCTTCACGTTGCCCATGCACCAGCCCATGATCGGCTGGCCGCAATGGCGCAGTGTCCCGTCCTTCAGTTTCCGTTCCATGCCCCAGATCGCTGGTGACAGCCTGGCGCCCTGCCCCACGGCGACGACCTGCCCGTCCTCGATCTCGCGCAGCGCCAGTTCATCGACGATGGCCGACACACCCCAAGGGTCGAGGCCAATGGCCCCGGCATCCGGCAGCAACTGAGCGTCCTTCAACCGCTCTGCGACATCGGCCACACCGATCACGTCGCCGGTCGGGTCGTCTTCTTCGAGGATCGTGAGGTCTGCCGCCTCCGCGAAATCCTGCAGGCGCGGCGCGATTTCCTTGCGTTGGCGCAGGACCTCCGGATGCGCCCAGGCATGCACCCAGCCCAACCACTGCCGCGTCTCGGCACAGCGCCCGATCACCGCAGCGCCCAACAGGTCATCCAGCCCGCCGCCGTCGACGCCCATCACCGCCACGTCGCTGCGCGCGATGATCTCGTCCAGCGTCAGGGTCTGATCCCCGGCCTTTTCCCAGAACCGCGCCGCCATCCATTCGCCGCCCAGCCCGACGCCGATCTCGACATTCAGGTGCAGGCTTGCAAACAGCGCCAGTGCCGCGGGCCCGTCCTTCTTGGCTTTGCGGAACTGTTCCTCGAGGAAGGCGGTGGAGACCGAAACGCCGAGGTTCGGATTGACCGCGCCCCAGATGTCCGGGTTTTCCCAGGCCTTGTTTTTCATCAGCTTGGGCGGGAACTCGTACAGCACCGGCAGCAGCGGCGCCTGTTCCTCGCCGTCGCGCACCCGGCGCGCCCAGGAGAGTTCTTTCTTGAACTCGCCCGCCGGCGGTTCCTTCGACTGTGTCGTGATCGTCAGCAGGAACCCCTCGGGCCGCGCCGCGAACCCGCCGCGCAATTCGGCCAGGATTTCCGCCGCCCGGGGCTTGGCGCCCAGGACGTGCATCTCGTCGATCAGGATGCCGCTGGCCTTGGACCCCGTGACCACGTCCCCGTCGGCCGAGACGATGGCCAGCACCGCCCCGGTCTCGATATGCTCGATCCGTTTCAGGTGATCGCGGATATGGAACAGCCGCTCGATCTCGGGGTCGGACTTGATGATCCCCTTGACCGCCCGAAACGAATAACTGGCGATCTGATGCGAGGCCGAGATCAGGTAGAACTCGGCATCCGGGCGGTCGTTCAGCAGGATCGCCACCAGCATGATCGCCGCCGCCGTTGGCGTCTTGCCGTTCTTCTTGGGCACCAGCACGAAGAACTCGCTGATCGCGCGGCTCCGCGTGGCCGGATCGTAGGATCCGAACAGGGCCTCGACCAGCTCGAACTGCCAGGAACTGCAGATCTCCGCAAAGCGCGGTTTCTCCGGCATGTCCGGCATCCGGAACCGCTTGAACAGCGCCAGCGCCTTCGCGGCAGAACGCTCATTCAGGGGCAGGTCCGGAAAAATCGACTCGCCGGCCATCAGCCGGTCCTGCCAGTCAGGGCAGGCCGTCGACCATTCGCTTGGCTGGGCGTTCATCTCAGTGCGGACCGAAACCCGGTTTCAACAGATCGTTTTCGTCGATGGTTTCCGCCGCTGCCCGCCGCCGGGCCTCTTTCTTGCCCTCGGGCGGGCTGTCGTCGCCCGCCGCCTGCATCTTTTCGTGCAGCAGCTGGCGGTCCCGCCGATCCACGATCCTGGTCAGTTCTTTCATGGCCCCGACGTCACCATCGCGCGCTTTCTTGGCCAGCGTCTCTGCCCGCCACAACTCGAACCGCGAACGCTGCATGTCTCGGCGTTTCAGCTCCGAAAAATAATACTTCCGCAGGGTCGGCAGACTGACCCCCAGTCCTTCGGCGATCTCCTGGTCGCTGTAGCCCATCGCCAGGCCCATGATCACCCTGTCGGCGTTTCCTTGCGACCAACGATGGGCAGGCCTCCCACGACGCCCTGACGGCAGCGTGGTGAGGTCCCCAAACAGGTCCCTGGTCAGATTTTCGTCTTCCACAAAAAAATCTCCGCATGGGTAGGGAGCGGGTTTCCCCTTTCGGCCCGAATCAGCGATCCGACCCCCCCTACCCTCCGGCACCGCCGTCAATGGAATTCGACCCGGCGCCCGTATTTTTCTCACCGCCCCGAGTCGATCTCTTCCCGCTGCTTGTCCCGGCTGTGGCACGTCCAGCAGAGGCACTGCAGGTTGCTCCGATCCCAGAACCGCACCTCATCCTCCCGGTGCGGCTCGACGTGGTCCGCGACCAATGCCCGTTTCTCCAACGAGGCAAAGCCACACCGTGCGCAGGTGAACCCAGCTTCCAGCAGCACCTGCCAGCGCAGGTCCTGCCACCGCTTCGAACTGTACCAGGCGCGAGAACGCTTCACCGCAGCGCGGGCCTGGTCCCTTGTCCGATCCATCGTCGACAAGCGCGGGGCAAGGCCGGTCAGCCTGCCTGCCATCGGTTTCAGCCGCGCCATCCGATCTCCTGCTGCACGTATCCAAGGGATGGGGCGCCGCCCAGCCGCTGCAGCGCCCCGGCTCTGCTCGCGCCTGTCGGCTGGCGCGCTCGGGGTATCCCGAAACGAGAAGCGCCCGGCGGCATCTCTGCCCCGGGCGCACTTCTGTTCAGCGGCACTATGTCAACATGAGCGGATCTCAGTCAACCCCCTTTGTCCCACGGCGCCACCGCAGGCAGCGCATCGGTCAACTCGAAGAGGTCGAACGTCACCCCGCGCAACCCGGCCTGCACGTCCATCAGCGCCCCGCGCCAATCCAGATACCGCCGCCGCGCCGCCGCCATCTGAGAGGCCGAAGGCTCCACCGTCACGGGACAGACCGTCACCGCCTTGCGCACCTCGCCGCGCCGCGTCCGATATCGCACCTCGCCGATGACCTCGGTCTTGGCCAGCCTCTGGTTCTGGTTCGCGCCGCGCCAGCCACAGGGCACCATCCGCTGAGGCCCGATGTCCCAGCGCGGACAGGCACAGCAGCGCGCCAGTTCGGCAACCTGCACCGCCACCGACCACGGCACCGACCGCCGCAGCACGCTGACCACGACCTCGGCGTCATGGTGCGGCAGGCTGCGCCCGCCCGACTGATCGACCCGCAGGCACGACCCCGGCTCACCCGTCGACAGCGCCATCGCTTCCATGATCCGCCGGGTCGAGTCGCAGCCGACAGAGGCACCGCCGCCGACCTCGTCGAACTCCAGCGCCGCTTTCTCGCGCGCAAAGGCCCATTCCAGCAGCAGCCGCACGCTGACCCGCTCGCGCCCGTCCGGTCCAATCGGCTGCCCACAGCGCCCGACACCTTCCGCCCGCACCGCCGCGCGCGCCCCGATCCCGCGATAGGCCATCATGCCGACACCCCCGCGCTCATCGCCGCGATGGCCCGGCACCGGTCCACCACGGCCAGCCGCCGCTGGCGCCAGGCCACCTGGTCGGGCGGCAGATCATCCCCGCGCGACAGCTTGCGCTCCAGATCCCGCAGATGGCGGATCGGGTCCTCCGCCTCATCCTTCAGCATCTTGCAGGCATAGGCCGCCGGCCAACGCCGCGTCCGCTTGACCGCCGCCAGCAGCTCCGGCGCCCAGCCCTCGGCAATCGCGTTCTGACCCAGCGCATGTGCAAAGACCGCCCGCACCAGCGGCGAGGCGCTGTCCTCCGGCGGCTGGATCTCTGCGGCCCAGTCCAGGATCACCTTGGCAATCGGGAACCGGTCCTTGCCCTTGCCGCCCGGATGCGCCGCCACCTGTTCCGCCAGCGCTTCCAGGCTGGCCTCGGTCATGTAGGCCAGGCGCTCGCACAGATCCTCGACCATGTCGTCGAACTCCGCCTTGGTCAGGCTGGACGGCTTGGCCAGCCCCAGCCGCTTCAATCCATCGACCAGCACCCGCTTCACACGCGCCTCGCCGTCCTTCTGCTCTGCGGCGTCCATATCGCCCCCTTTCTCAGCCCTTGTCCCGACTTATCCACAGCAACTGGCGCCCGATCCGTGGCGCCACGCCATTCTGTTCTTTTCTTCTGTGTTCTGTTCTTCTCTCCTCTATGCAGCACAGTTCCATTTCGTGCGGACTTGTGGCGCCATGTGGAAATCTGTGTTCGCCACAGATGGCCGGATTTTCCGTTTGTTTTCAGCGCCCCTTGTTCAGACGTCCCTCAGCCGCCGCCGCGCGCAACGCCCGTTCCACCGAATGCTGGATCTGGGGAAAGCGCCGCTGGCCGTGATGGTTGGCCGCAAGCCAGTCGTCGATCCAGCAGACCAGCGCCCAGTCCTTGGTCATCGGCTCGCTGCACCCGCATTGGCGCAGCGTGCCCACCAGCCGCCGCCGCCGCTCCTGCACGGCCTTGTCGTCATTGGCCAGCTTGCGCGCCTCGCGCCGGTCCAGCGCATCCTGCGCCACCTCGATCACCACCGGGTGCCCCAGGACAACACCGCCGTCGTGGCTGTACTCGCGCCACCCATGCAGCGGCGTGATCTCCTGGTTCATCAGCTCGTGCCACTGCCCGTCAGAGATCCGCAAGAGCCGCGCCAGCATCCGGTGATCCACCGGCAGCGACCCGATCGGGTTCTGCTTGCGCGCGTAGAAGAACAGGTTGAGCGCCGCCGCCTGCACCTCCAACGAGGCCGTCAGGTGCAGCCGCGACGACAACCAGCGGTCGTGCCAGAACTTGGTGAAATAGTCGGTCGCGCCGGACGGGTCGCACAACTCCTGCGGATACTCCGGCATGTCCTCCACCTCGATCGGCCGCAGATGCTCTCTCACGCCGCCACCTCGCGCAGCTTCAAGGCCCAGTAAGCCGCCAGCCGCAGCTGCAGCGCATCCTTGGCATCGCCATAGGCCAGCGCATCCCCGGCAAGCCGCGCGTCCAGCAGGGCCTCGCAGGCCGCCCGCACCGGGCCGAGCGCGTCACCCGCAAGCAAGCCCGGCAGTGCCTCGCAGGCCGAGGCCAGCGGCGACAGCAGGTGCGAGTCCCAGGTCATTCCGCCCCGGTTGGCCGCCAGCGCGGCGGCGCAGATGACGAACCGCGCCCGCGGGGTCATGCGTCCACCTTCTCTGGCAGCGTGGCCAGCCAAGCGTTGACTTCGCTGGCAGGGAGGACGCAATGGCCAGGTTCACGCCCCGGCCACGATCCTCGGCATTCTTCCTCCCGATACTTTTCGCGAGCCTCTTCGATCAGAGCCCGGCACCCAGCATTTGTAACGGGGTAAACTGCCCACTCTCCCTCAGATCGTCCGGCATTGCCACCGTACTTGCGAGGCATGTCGTCGATGATCCCGTGAAGAACGTCCTTCCGTGCACCGCGCAACGGCATAAGCCGCCAGTAAGTGTCCGCCCCTCCACTCATCCCGCATCCTCCGCCATTGCCTTCTCGAAAACCGCCACCTGCGCCGCCAGCTCGAACAGCCCGGCAGAGGTCAGCCCTTCATCCCCGCCGACCATGCCGCTCAGCAGCACCTTGTCCGGCGCGGGGCTGTCGGGCGCGGAAAAGACGCCGAACGTCCCCTGCCCGCCCGCCAGCACCAGCTTGACGCGCAGATGCGCCAGCGGCACCACGAGCCGCAGAGTACCCGGCGCGCTCATGACGCCCGCACCCGATGCCAGATCCCCTCGACGGACCGGATCGGCAAGGCATGCGTCGCCGCCACCTCGGACAGGCGCCGATAGCTGCCCTTGCGCCCGATCCGGGCCACCGCCTGGACAACCTCGACACCGAACCGCGCACGCAGGTGATCCAGCGGGTCGGGTTCTGCCTGGACGACAGGCTTGGACGGCACCGCCGCCACCCGCGGCGCGTCCGGCACAGCCGCCACCCGCGGCGTCGCGTCCAGCGGCGGCAGGGCGCCGCGCTTGCGCAGCCGCACCTGCCAGTTGCGCACCGTCGCCACCGAAATCCCCAGCGCCTGGGCGATTTCGGATTGCGTACAGCCCGCCCGCGTCTTTGCGACAATCGCCTCCGCCCGGCGCCGGATTTCCTCGCGCCGCTCTGCGCCGAACTTGATCCCCGCCCGCGACGCGGCCGAGACCACGGCGCTTTCCGTCGCTCCGATTTCGCGCGCGACAGCGGCAGAGGTACACCCTTCCCCGGCCCGCTGGCGGATCAGGTCGATGTCCGACGTGCCCAAACGGTCCGTCGGCGTATTCGCGGCCAATTTCATCGCCCGGCGGTTGCGCCAGACGGTGTTCACCGCCAGCCCCAGCGCCTCGGCGATCTCGCGGTCGCTGCGTCCGCGCGCGTGCAGCAGGCGCAGCCGGTCCCGGTTCACAATGGCTTGTCCCATCAGTCCCTCCTGTTCAATCGGGGCATCACAGCGGATCCCCCTGCGGCGGGCGGTCATCGACCGCAAAGAACGCCTCGCCAAAGTCGACGACGCAGGCCATGCCATCCGGCCCGACCCGCAGCGCCGTCCATTCGCCCAGTTCCGGATGCGCGTAGATTTCCACGACAGAGCCCTGCGACAACATCACCGCCACCCGGCGCTGGCCGAACCTTTCCGCCAGGTCGCGTTTGATCCGGTCACGCGCCTCGCAGCCCTGCACCGCCTGTGCCTGCACGCCGGAAGCCAGCAACAGAAAGGCCCCGGCGGCCATGAGGCACCGCCGGGGCAAGTGCCGCGCGCAAGACGAGGCAGAAGCGCGCGGGGAAGTGACCGTGAAACCAAGGCGCAGGCCGGAAGCATCCTTGGGAGGAGTCTGCACGCCCCCGGCCTGCTGACCGGCGCCATGCCCAAGCGCCGGTATTCCGTGAGTGATGGGCGGGCAGATCATGGGCATCCCGCCAGCTTGGACCGCGCCGCCGTCAGCGCCTCGATCGCCTCGTCGACCTCGACAATCGCCTGCCCCGTGTCGCGGGCAGAGTCCGATTGCTGGGCGGCAAGAATGGCCGCCACGGCCTCGCCGGATTCCTTGCTGATGACCCCGGCATGTTCGAACAGATGGCCCGAGGCCCGGTCCCTGTCCGGGTTCAGCCGCCGCGCCATCATCCGCGTGACCGGATAGCGCCCGGCCGCATCCTCCAGCGCCCAGACATAGGCCAGGGGCCACTGCAACTGCCCGCTCAGGTACTTGGACAGGGTGCCCTTGCCGACCTGACCGCCAAGACGGGCATTGATCGTCTCGGCGGCCGCGTCGAGGCAGCCGAACGTACCGTCGATCAGCGCCGACATGGCGGCATTGATGGCCCGCGCGTCACTCATCCGGAAACCTCGTTTCCTGTGCAGGCGTGCGCAATGCAGTCAGGCTGCTTGCATGGGACAGACAGACCGACATCGTGTTGACGAAACCAAACCACGGGGCGAAGACTACGGGCGCGCCGGGATGCCCCCCGGACACGCCCAACCACATGACGCCACAAGGAAAACGTCACATGGAAAGAGACGAAGACATCGATCCAACGGTCGCCAAACTGACCGCCGAAATGCTGGGCATGAAGCTGGTCCTCTCGAAGCTGATTGCACAGGTGGCCCAGGACTACGAAGACCCGACCCGCTTTGCCACGTCGGTCACTTCCCCGCTGAGGGGACTGGCGGACGCGGCTCAGCCGGACGATCCCGCCGCAACTCACATCACGAACGCCCTTTGCGACCTCGCGGACTTCCTCGAAGAGAGTTCGACAAGCTAGATCACACATCCCGGCCCCCATTACGCCTGACGCACGTTATTTCGACACCCCGCGCCGCTTCCCGCGACCGCGACTCTGCAGCCGCAATCGCGCGCTCCCATTTCAGCCGCGCCTTGCGCCGCGCAACCTCGGATCGGTACCGGATCACGCGCGCCGCAAGCCAAGCAGCACCGAACCCGGCGAGCGCGCCGACCAGAACGGCAAGGAAGAGGAAAGCAGCGAAGGCGGCGGTCATGCGGCAGTCTCCTGCTCATTGTCCGGATCAGGAACCCAAGACTCGGCCGGAACGGCCCCGCCGGTCAGCCGATGAATACGAACGGCCAGAACCAGTCCGGGCACTTTCTTGCCGCCCAGCAGGTCACACAGGTAACCGGGGGAGATTTCGAGCCGGCGCGCCCAGGCGGCCTGGCTATCTCCGGAGTTTTTGATGAAGTCAGCGAACATCTTGCGAAACTTCTCACACAGAGAAGATTGACCCGTCAAGGAGGGAATTCTTTGTCAGCGAATATTCTCTCCCAGCGTATTGCTCGGAGCGCCCAGCCAAAGGACAAGGCGCGCATGGGCCCGATTATCCTCAAGCAGTTGAAAACGCTGCGCATGACGCAGACCGCGCTGGCCGAAAAGGTCGGGATCAGCGCTGGCTATCTCAGCGAACTGATTTCGGGCAAGAAACAGCCCTCCATGTCGACGCTCAGCGCGATCGCCGAGGCGCTGGAGATCTCGACTGCCGAACTGCATGGCGCGCCGACACCCTCGTCGGGTTTCCAGGAACCGACAGAGAGCTTTGTGTCACCCGTAAAGGAGACACCGGCGGACCTGCGCAAGGCCCTGATGGAACAACCGGGCCATGCCTCCTACCGCGTGAACCGTGCAGCGTTGCCGTTCGGGATACTGGCGGGCGACATCATCATCCTGGAACTCGGAAAAAGCGGCCAGTCCGGCGATCTGGTGATAGCGACCCGTGTTGATGACCAAGGCGCCGCCGAGACCTTCCTGGCGCGGAAGATCGCGGAAACCTTTGTTCTGCCCGATCCGCAGGACGCGCCTCTAAAGTCAAACGGCGCCGCAACTATAACCGTTATGGGCCGGGTTTCAGCCGTCTTCAGGAGTGCGTCTCCGACGTCCCGCTAAGCGCCTTTCGCGCAGCCGACATGCTGTCAAAGACCCCTCCCTCGACCCAGTAGCGACCATCGCCGATGTCGCGCAGCTCACGCCCATAGCGCACCTCGACAATCCGACCCGGCGCCTTACCGCCACCAGGCGCGGGGACGGCCCTGCGCTCTGCATCGACGGTTTCCGCGATAAAGGCGACCGCGCGCGCGACGTGCGCCACCAACGCCAACATCAGACCACCCACCAACGACGGAACGGCCGCCATGATGCCCGGCAACGGCTCGCGCTCGCCCAGGCTCAGCGCGATCAACACGCCGCCACCGGCGACCGTCAGCCATCCAGCAAGCTCGATCAACGCGGACAATTTCCGCAACCCCTCAAACATGAGACCCTCCTGAAAATCACATGGGCGACGGTAGCGAGGCACCTGTCACCGCTCAACGATTCGCCCCAAGCTCGCGCGATATTCTCTTGTGGCGAACATTTCTCTTGACGCGAATATTCGCTGTCAGCTAACTCTGCCCTATCCCACCCCGGCCACATCCCCCGTGATGCACCCGCCGGGACACCCCGCGCGCTTCACGGCGTGCCCTTGGATGGAGGCCCACATGGCAGAAACAGTTTCCAGCACCGGCGACAACCGCACGGCGAACAACGCAGTCAGGCACCAGTACCGCAAGCTCTCTGAGGCCGAGAAAGCGCAGATGCAGCGCATCAAGGACATGGGCGCGGCGCTCATCACCGAACTGCATGTGATCGGCGGCACCGACCCCACCCTAGACCGCTTCGCCTCCCGCGACCTGTCGCTGGCAAACACGCACATCGAGGACGCTGTCATGCGCGCCGTCCGCCACATCACGCAGTGAGGCAGCCCACATGCAACGCATCCCCCGCGACTTCACCGCCGACCTGATCGTGCCGCCCTCGGGCAAGGTCCACCGCATCACCGCCATCGACGCATGGCTGCGGCCCGGGGATCGCGTGATGGGCACGATCTTCTCCCTCGTCGCCGCCACCGTCCTGATCACCACGCGGGTCATCACCTGGCGCATCCTGGCCGACTGGCCCGCACTGTCGGCCCCCGAACGCTGGGCGGGCGGGATCTTCAACGGCGCGCTCTGGACGATCTGTCTGCTGCTGATAGCCGCCGCGAGGGCCCTGACATGAGCGCCCTCACCCGGCAAGACGCCGACCCGCTCTGGTACGCCCGCGCCGTCCTGGCCGACATCGCTGCCCAGGACACGGCCACCGTGATCGAGGCCTGCCGCCAGATCGAGCGGCACAGCACCGACAATGCCGAACGCAACGACGCCCGCGCCCTGCGAGACCGGCTGGAACCCGGCACCACCCCGCCGCCTCTGTTTCACAGCAAGCGCAGAGAACGCGAAGGGAGCAACTGACATGACCACCGCCGAGGCCCGCAAAATCCTCGCAGCCCCCGCGGACCACGACGACGCCACGATCCGCGACGCCGCCTGCCTGCTGATCGACGCCGGCGACCCCGAGGACACCCAGAAAGCCCGCAGGTTCGTCAGCTTCGGCCTGCGCCATCAGAAAGGGACAGCGCAATGACCGACGCGACGATGACGATCACCGGGCCAGACGGGCAGACCTCGGAACCCTTTACGCACAAGGACATGATCGGGGCCATTGACGTCGCGAAGGAAAGCAACGACCCGCACTACATCAAGGCTGCCGCACTGGTGATCCGCGAAGGGAAGTGCAGCACCTCCTATGTCCAGCGCGAGCTGGGGATCGGCTACAACCGTGCCGCCCGCATGGTCGAGACGATGGAGGAACGCGGCATCGTCAGTCCCGCCAGCCAGATCGGCAAGCGTGACGTCGTAGCACCCGAGGATCTGCGCAAGGCCGTCACCGTCGCCTATCATGCTCAGGGTCAGATCACCCGCGCAATGGCAGAGGCTACCGCCAACCTGCCCGGTCGCACCCCGATGAAGGAAACGGAGGCAGACCGCGCCGTGGCCGACAATGCCTACGGCATCGCGGCGGGCGAGCTGAAGCAGTTCATCGAGCGCGTCGAAAACCTGGAAGAGGAAAAGCGCGAGGTCGCCGAGCAGATCAAGGAGGTCATGGCCGAGGCCAAGGGGCGCGGCTACGACACCAAGATCCTGCGCAAGGTGATCGCCCTGCGCAAGCGCGACCCCGACGACATCGCCGAGGAAGAGGCGGTGCTGGACATGTACAAAGCCGCGCTGGGGATGGGGTGATGGCAGCGACAAAGGGCAAACTCCTGGCTGCCGCCAGCGCGTCAAGCGCTGCCACCACTGACATGATCGAGGCCGCCCGCGACAAGGAAATCTCGCCCGTGGGCCGCGTCGGCAGCGGCGAAACACTGACTGAACTGGCAGACGCCATGCGACTGCTTATGGAGGCCAACCCGGTTGTCAGAGACGACGCCAACCAATTGCATGGCGCGCTGATCCGCTTTCTGGAGGACAGGACATGAAGAACAAACTGACTGACCTGAACAACCACCTCTTCGCCCAGCTCGAACGCCTCAGTGACGAGAAACTGGACGCAGACAAAATCGAGACCGAGTGCAAGCGCGCGGAGTCCATCGTTCAGGTCGCAGATCAGATCACGGCCAACGCCGAGTTGCAGCTCAAGGCGGCGAAACTCTTTGCCGAGCATGGTCAAGCGGTCCTACCAATGCTGCCCCAGATCAGGAGCAAGAGCGAATGAAAGGCCGGGCGATCACCTATTCCGACGCCGAGCTCTTCTGGATCGGGGACAATTGCCACCTGCCCCGCCGTGAGCTGCACCGCGAATTTGTCGACATCTGGAGCCGCCCGGACGTCAGCCAGTCCAACCTGACCGCCCTCTGCAAACGCAAGGGTTGGCTGACCGGTCGCACGGGGCGCTTCCAGAAAGGTCAGGCACCGCACAACAAGGGCAAACCTTTCAATCCGCCCGGCAGTGAAAAGGGTCGGTTCAAGAAAGGGGAGCGCCGCGGTGTTGCGGTCGACCTCTACAAGCCGATCGGCACAGAACGCCTGAGCAAGGATGGCTACCTAGAACGCAAGATCCACGACGGGATGCCGCTGCAGTCACGCTGGCGCGCCGTCCACCTGATCCGCTGGGAAGAAGCACACGGCCCCGTGCCGGAGGGCCACGCCCTGAAATGCCTGGACGGAGACCGTGCCAATACCGACCCGACAAACTGGAAATGCATCCCCCGATCGATGCTCCCCCGTCTCTCCGGTCGCTGGACCACCGGCTACGACGACGCGCCCGACGAGTTGAAGCCGACAATAATGGCCACGGCAGAATTGGAACAGGCCGTGCGCACGGCACGCAAGGGAGGGGCGGACTGATGGGGGCGCCAAAACCGACTCTGGGCTTTCCCAGCCGCACGGCCGCCGCGCTGGCACTCAGGGCCGATGGCCAGAGCGATCCGCAGATCGCCAAGAGGCTCGGGATCTCACTCAACGCCCTGTCCGGCCTTTTTGCATCGGCGGAACGTCAGAAAACGGCCAAACGTGCGATCCGTCCCGCGGAGGTCAACGGTCGCACCGTGCTTTTCCCGAAAGACATCCTCGACCGCCTCGTGCCCCACGCCACCGGGCGCGGCATCTCGGTGAATGAGCTGTGCCGCCGCTTGGTAGAAACCGTGGTCGAAGACGGAATGATCGACGCTGTGCTGGACGATCAGGAGACCGCAGCATGACCGTCTTCGTCGACGACATGCACCGCACACCGCTGGGCCAGTACGGACGGATGAAGATGTGCCACATGATCGCGGACACATCCGAAGAACTGCTGGCGATGGCCGACAAGATCGGCGTGGCCCGACGGTGGATCCAGAAACGCGGCACGGCCAACGAGCATTTCGACATTGTCAGCAGCAAACGCGCCCTCGCGGTCCAGCACGGCGCCGTCGAAATAACGATGCGCGAACTGGCGATGAAGTGCCAGGACAGGAGGAAAGGATGACCACGCCGCGCCCCCTGACACCGGACATGCTGGCCGAACGCTGGCAGTGTTCGGCAGAAACCGTGCGGATGATGGTCAAGCGGGGGGAGTTGCGCGGCTTTCGAGTCGGGCGCATGATCCGAATCCCGTTGGCCGCGGTAGAGGAACACGAATGCCAGACATCAGCATCGGACGCCTGCGTGGCGGATTCTGCGTCTACTGGGACGACCCCGACACCGGAAAGCGGCGGCGTTATCAGCTTGCGGCACGCACCCGAGCGCAAGCCGAAGCGGAAGGCAGGGACAGATACCTGAAGGAGACTGCCACACCCGGCGGCATGACAGTGGCAGAGATCTGGGAAGCTTATCGCATTCACCTCGGGTCCAAGAAAACCGCCGAGACGATGGGCTACACCGGCAAGGCGATCCTGCCTGCGTTCGGCGCGCTACGCCCCGATCAGATCACCGTCGAGGATTGCCGGGCCTACCTGCGGGACCGCCTGGCCGCCGGCCGCAAGATCGGGTCCGCGCATACCGAGCTGGGACACCTGCGATCTGCGCTCCGCTGGGCCGCCAAGGTCCGCGTGATCGACCGCGCGCCCCATATCGAACTGCCGCCCAAACCGGACAGCGACGTGCGACCCCTGACAGACGCCCAGATCCGCGCGCTGCTGGATGGCTGTGGCTCTCCCCATGTGCGGCTTGCGGTGGTCCTCCTGCTGACGACAGGCGCGCGTGTCGGCGCCGTCCTCGATCTGGAATGGTCACGGATCGACTTCGACCGTGGCGTGATCGACCTGCGCCTGCCGGATGGCGTCACCAGGAAAGGACGGGCTGTCGTACCAATGAATCGCATGGCGCGCGCCGCACTGGAATCTGCCTACCCTGCCCGGCTGACCGATCATGTCGTCGAGTGGGCGGGGAAGCGCATCAAGTCCATCCGGACCGGCTATGCCGCAGCGCTGGAACGCGCGGGCCTGGGCGAGATCCACATCCACCAGATCAGACACACCGTCGCCGTCCGGATGTTGACGGCTGGTCGGCCAATTGAGGAAGTTTCTCAATACCTTGGGCATTCCAACATCGCGATCACGCACAAGACTTACGCGCGGTTTATGCCAGAACACCTTGCGGGCGCCGCCGAGGTCCTTGAGTTCATCGAACCGGCACGCACTTCGCAAAAGCCGCGTAAGTAGTTGAAAACATGGTGGGTGATGAGAGACTCGAACTCCCGACATCTTCGGTGTAAACGAAGCGCTCTACCAACTGAGCTAATCACCCGGCAGAAGGCGATTTAGCGAAGGAACGCTCAGGGCGCAAGTGGGTCTGGTGGCGCTTCGCGTTCTTCCTCTTCTCCGAGCCAGCGACGCGGGCCCGCGCCGTTGTCACCCAGGCGATCCTGCGCATTGTAGAGCGGGCAGTTTTCCAACGACAGACAGCCGCAGCCCATGCAATGATCCAACTGCCCCCGCAACCGCGCCAGAAGCTCCATCCGGCGGTCGATCTCTTCGCGCCAGATCTCGGACACCCCCTGCCAGTCGGCCTTGCGTACCGTGCTGTCCGAGGGCACCTGCGCCAGCACCTCGCGCACCTGGGCGAGCGGAATGCCAAGGGTCTGGGCAATCCGGATCACCGCCACGCGGCGCAGTTCTCGGCGATCGTAGCGGCGGTGGTTGGCCTCCGTCCGCCAGCTTTGGATCAACCCCTCGGACTCGTAGTAATGCAGGGTCGAAACCGCCACGCCGGCTCGGCGCGCCATTTCCCCGACGGTCAGGTCGTTGCTGCGCACGCGGCGCGGGCCACTGTTTGCGGACATTTTTCTTGACCTCAAGTTTACTTGAGGAAGCAGCCTAGGGAAACAAACCGAATCTGCAAGGAGAACCGCAATGACCGCCCAAGCCCTCAGAGAAATCGATGAAAGGCGCCAGTCCCGCAGGCACCCCACCCGCTGGCGCGACCGGATGGCCCGCCTTTTCCGCCGCGGCGCAGACCGCCGCAGACAGGCGCGTCTGCGCGCCGATCCGCGCCTGTTGCGGGATGTCGGCCTGCGCCCGGAGGATCTTGAGCAAGGAGGCCCGTCATGAGGGGTTTCCTTGCCCGCCTCACGGCCCCTGCCCCGCGGTGCGGACCACTTTGCCAACAAGTGCAGGAAGAACTGGCCGCGATGCGCCTGACCGACAACCTGCAAACCCTGTCCGACCGGCAGAAAGCCGGGTGAACGAAGGTGGCCCGAAAAGCAGGAAAGCGCGCCATTCACGGCGCGCTTTCCAAGAAACCTGGTGGGTGATGAGAGATTTGAACTCCCGACATCTTCGATGTGAACGAAGCGCTCTACCACTGAGCTAATCACCCGGTGGCGGACCTATTACCGACAAGCGCAGCCCTGCGCAAGAGGCTTGGCACGCAAAAAATACCCCTCTTGCCACCGTCCCGGGCCGGACGCCCACCGAGGCAGCATCAGCACAGTCGATGCGCGAAAACAACAGGATGCCCGTGGGTTGCTTGACTTGCAGCGAATCTCCAAGGCAGGGTTTCCCAATCTGCCACTTGGGTTTGGAGACTCACATGAAAAAGACAATTGCTGCCGCAAGTCTTCTGATCGCTGCAACGACCACCACGTCGATCGCCGGAAGCTATGAAACCCCCTATGTCGCACCGCCGGTCGTCGTCGAAGAGACGCAACAGACCAGCAGCAGCGCCGGCATGCTGCTTGCGCTGATGACCATCGTGGTCTTTGGCGTGGCCGCCACACAGTAAGGTACCCATAGCCCGGGGCGCCGCGCTCTCACGGAATTTTCGTGAGGGCTTGGCCGGGGGACGCGGGGACGATACCGAACCCAATACGGGACCAACCGGGGACAAGGGCCTCGCAGCATGGCTGCGGGGCCCTTTTCTTTTGGCTGTCCGGAGATGTTGCATCTTGGCCGCGTCGGACTGCCTCGCATGAATTTTCGTCTTGCCCCAACGTCAGTAAGGCGCAGACTAAACACAGCGCCTTCGGGTGCATTGGTTGCATATGCGGTTGACTGTTTATTGAACCAATCACGGGGAAAAAGATGAAAAAACTCGTACTCACCACCGCGCTGTGCCTGTCGGTGGCCAATGCCGCCGTGGCCGAAGGCAAGCCCGCACCCAAGATGAGCCCTGAGCAACTGCGCAACGACATGATCGTTTCGTCGCAAAGCGCCGAACTAAGCACCACGTCCTCTGGCGCGGCACTGCTGATACCGCTGATGCTCTTGATCATCATCGCGACGGCGGTTCATTCCGGCGGGGGCGGACACAGCTATTACTACCCTGAATAACGACGGGCTCTTCAGCCCCTATTGGGAAAAAGAAAACGCGCGGTGGAGGTCCACCGCGCGTTCCCATTTTCAGGCATTGTGGCCGATGTGATCAGTGCGCGGTTGCGCCCGCCACCGAATCTTCGGCTTTCTTCGCGGATGCCGCGGCTGCCGCTTCCTCGGCCGCTTCGTCCCATTCCACCGGCTCGGGCTTGCCGACCAGCGCAATGTCCAGCACCTCGGAGACGTGCTTGACCGGGATGATCTCCAGCCCGTCTTTCACGTTGTCCGGCAGTTCAGCCAGATCCTTCTCGTTCTCCTCGGGGATGAGAACTGTCTTGATCCCGCCGCGCAGGGCCGCCAGCAGCTTTTCCTTCAATCCGCCGATGGGCATGGCGTTGCCGCGCAGGGAAACCTCGCCGGTCATGGCGATGTCCTTGCGGATCGGAATCCCGGTCAGGACCGAGACGATGGAGGTCACCATAGCCAGACCAGCCGAGGGACCATCCTTGGGCGTGGCGCCGTCGGGAACGTGGACGTGGATGTCCATCTTGTCGAACCGCGGCGGCTTGATCCCGATTTCCGGCGCGATCGAGCGTACATAGGACGAAGCCGCGTCGATCGACTCCTTCATCACGTCGCCCAGCTTGCCGGTGGTCTTCATCCGGCCCTTGCCCGGCAATTTCAGCGCCTCGATGTGCAGGAGATCCCCACCGACCGAGGTATAGGCCAACCCGGTGACGACACCGACCTGGTTTTCCTCTTCGGCCAGGCCATAGCGGAATTTCCGCACGCCCAGGAAATCGTCGAGGTTGTCAGAGGTCACTTCGACCACTTCGGTCTCTTTCTTGACGATCTTGGTCACGGCCTTCCGCGCGCATTTGGCGATCTCGCGTTCGAGGTTCCGCACACCGGCCTCGCGGGTATAGTACCGCACCATGTCGGTCAGCGCGCCGTCGGTGATCGAAAATTCCTTGGCCTTCAACCCGTGGTTCTTGACCTGCTTGTCCAGCAGGTGCCGCCGCGCGATCTCGATCTTCTCGTCCTCGGTGTAGCCCGAAAGCGGGATGATCTCCATCCGGTCCAGAAGCGGCCCCGGCATGTTGTAGCTGTTGGCCGTGGTCACGAACATCACGTTCGACAGGTCGTATTCCACCTCGAGATAGTGGTCCACGAATGTCCCGTTCTGCTCGGGGTCCAGAACCTCCAGCATGGCGCTGGCCGGATCGCCACGGAAATCCTGACCCATCTTGTCGATCTCGTCGAGCAGGATGAGCGGGTTGGTGGTCTTGGCTTTCTTCAGCGCCTGGATGATCTTGCCCGGCATCGAACCGATGTAGGTCCGGCGGTGGCCGCGGATCTCGGATTCATCCCGCACGCCACCCAGCGAGATGCGGATGAACTCGCGTCCCGTGGCCTTGGCAACCGATTTGCCAAGCGAGGTCTTGCCGACACCCGGAGGCCCGACGAGGCAGAGGATCGGCCCCTTGAGCTTTTTCGAGCGTGCCTGAACGGCGAGATACTCGACGATCCGCTCCTTGACCTTTTCCAGGCTGTAGTGGTCGTGATCGAGGATCTCCTGCGCCTTGTTCAGGTCTTTCTTCACACGGCTCTTCACGCCCCACGGAATGCTCAGCATCCAGTCGAGGTAGTTGCGGACCACGGTCGCTTCGGCCGACATCGGCGACATGTTCTTGAGCTTCTTCAGCTCGGCGTCGGCCTTTTCCCGGGCTTCCTTCGACAGCTTGGTGGCTTCGATCTTCTCTTCCAGCTCGGCGATTTCGCCTTCGCCGTCCTCGCCGTCGCCCAGCTCCTTCTGAATGGCCTTCATCTGCTCATTCAGGTAATATTCGCGCTGGGTCTTCTCCATCTGCGACTTGACGCGGGTCTTGATCTTCTTCTCGACCTGCAGGACCGACAGTTCGCCCTGCATCAGGCCGTATACCTTCTCCAGCCGCTCGCTGATCGAAAGCGTTTCCAGCAGTTCCTGTTTCTGCTCGACCTCGACACCCAGATGGCCGGCAACCAGATCGGCCAGTTGCGCGGCGTCATTGGCCTCGCCCACGGCGGACAGGGCCTCTTCGGGGATGTTCTTCTTGATCTTGGCGTACCGTTCGAACTCTTCGGCAACCGTGTGCACCAGCGCCTCGATCGAAGCGGTGTCGCCCGGCATCTCGGTCAGGTGCTCGGCCTTGGCTTCGAAGAACTTCTCGTTTTCGATGTATTCGTCGATGCGCACACGGCTCTGGCCTTCGACCAGCACCTTGACGGTGCCGTCGGGCAGTTTCAGCAGTTGCAAGACGTTGGCCAGCACACCGGCCTTGTAGATACCGCTGGTGTCCGGATCGTCATCGGACGGGTCGATCTGGCTGGCAAGCAGGATCTGCTTGTCGTCGTTCATCACCTCTTCCAGCGCACGCACGGATTTCTCGCGCCCCACGAAGAGCGGCACGATCATATGCGGGAACACGACAATGTCGCGCAGCGGCAGCACCGGGTAGGAAGGATTGAGGGGTTGTTTCATGCTCGTGTCCTGTTCTTGGCAAGACGTCCCTGCCCCGCTTCGCGGCAGCTTGAGGTCGCCTCCGGTCATGAGGGTCAAAGATGGGGTCGCTGCACCGGAATTCAAGCACGCACACCCCTGACCCTGGATCGGCAGCATGGCCCTACGCCCCCCGGTGTGCAAGCGCCCATCGCGACCTCGCCCCGTGCCACGGCTGCTATCTGCGGAGAATTCCCGGAAAAACGCCGGCCTTTCCCAATCCAGGAAACTCTGCCCGTGCCCGGAAGGCCACAGCAACCACCATCGGGGAGAAAGTTGCGCCGCGAGGTCTCGACGAACACGGACGGGATTCCGGACAATGCCCTGCCCCCCGCTCTAGGGATCGCTAAGGCCGCTCGTGATCCTTGTAGGGCGCGTTCAACGACCTGGCAAACATCCACCCTGCGGCTGGGGGCAAAGATTGGTGTCCATGAGCCTGCCTCTCGTCGCCGCGGGCGACGATCACCGGACACGAGTGTCGCGAACCTGCTGTTCAGGGCGTTCCGCCGAATGGCCGCCTACCCCGCCCGATCTGACGGACGGCGGTGATCCGCCGATATCACACCTGTATCAATTTCGCCTGCCACCCTTGAAAACAAATGACTTTCAAGGGCAGAAAGGTCTTCTTATGACAGCAATTGTCAAGAAAGCTTCATTTTACTTCCCCGGTTGTGCACCCTAGGGCCAACCGTTAATGCGGCTTTGAACGCGCGAAAACATCCATGAGGAGACCCCAGATGCGTATCGCGATCCTTGGCGGCGACGGCTTCGTCGGCTGGCCCACCTGTCTGCATCTTTCGGCCCAGGGGCACGAAGTGCACATCCTCGACAACCTGTCCCGGCGCTGGATCGACACAGAACTGGGCGTCCAGTCACTGACACCGATGGATTCGATCCAGGAGCGTTGCCGCATCTGGAAAGAGGTCACCGGAGAGACGATCCATTTCCACCTGCTCGACCTCGCCAAGGAGTATGAGCGCCTGAAACAGTGGCTTGGCGAAACCCGCCCCGAGGCGGTGATCCATTTCGCCGAGCAGCGCGCCGCGCCCTATTCGATGAAGACCGACCGCCACAAGGTCTACACCGTCAACAACAACACCAATGCGACCCATAACCTTTTGGCCGCGATGGTCGAATCCGGAATAGACGCGCATCTGGTGCACCTCGGCACGATGGGGGTCTACGGCTATTCCTCGGTCGGCGCGCCGATCCCCGAGGGTTACCTGGACGTGACCATCGACACACCCACGGGTCCGAAAGAACAGGAAATCCTCTACCCGACGCGCCCCGGCTCGGTCTATCACATGACAAAGAGCCTGGATCAGATCCTGTTCCAGTTCTACGCCCAGAACGACGGTCTGCGTATCACCGACCTGCACCAAGGCATCGTCTGGGGCACCCATACCGACCAGACCCGGCGCCACGAACAGCTGATCAACCGCTTCGACTATGACGGCGACTATGGCACGGTGCTCAACCGTTTCCTGATCCAGGCCGCGATCGGCTATCCGCTGACGGTGCATGGCACGGGTGGGCAAACGCGCGCCTTCATCCATATCCAGGACTCGGTGCGCTGTATCGAACTGGCGCTGAAGGACGCACCGGACCGGGGCGACCGCGTCAAGATCTTCAACCAGATGACCGAAACGCACCGCGTCCGAGACCTGGCAGAGAAGGTGGCGGGGCTGACCGGGGCAGAGGTGAAATACGTGCCCAACCCGCGCAAGGAAGCGCCGGAGAACGACCTGATCGTCAAGAACGACCAGTTCCTGGACCTGGGTCTGAACCCGACGACACTGGCCGAGGGCCTTCTGTCCGAGGTCGTGGACGTGGCCAAGAAATACGCCCACCGCATCGACCGCTCTCGCGTTGCCGCCGTATCCGCCTGGACCAAGGACATCGCGGCCAAGGTCGATCATGACCCCGAAGGCAAGGCACTGCGGTCCGTATCGTGAAGCGCGCGTATGTGACACTGGTGACCAACGCGGATTTCGCGTTGGGCGCCAAGGCCTTGCTCCACTCTCTTAATGCCAGCGGGACAGCGGCGGACCGCGTCGTCCTGTACACTGGCGGCGTGCCTGCCGAGTCGCTTGCACCGCTCACCGCCCTTGGCGCGCGGCTGGTGGAAACTGAACTTCTGCCCACATCGGAGGCTCTCAACGCCGCCCACGCCCGCGAGGCCCTGCACGGCGCCGCCCCCTTTACCAAGGGCGAAAAGCCGGCCTTTCACACGCCGCTCGACAATTTCTGCAAGCTGCGCGTCTGGCAGTTGGACTATGATCGGGTGGTCTTTCTCGACGCCGATACGCTGGTCCTGCGGAACATCGACAAGCTTTTTGACTACCCCGAGTTCTGCGCCGCGCCAAACCTGTACCAGACCCTGGCCGATTTGCACCGCTTGAACTCCGGCGTTTTCACGGCCCGCCCGTCGCAGGCGACCTTCGACGCCATGTTGGCCCGGCTCGACACCCCCGGCGCCTTCTGGCGCCGCACGGACCAGACCTTTCTGCAAGCGTTCTTCCCCGACTGGCATGGGTTGCCCGTTACCTTCAACACGCTGCAATATGCCTGGTTCAACATGCCTGAACTCTGGAACTGGGGGTCGATCAAGGTTCTGCATTTCCAGTATGAAAAGCCCTGGCAGGACCACGCCAAGGTTGATCGACTGCGCCCGCTGATCGAGCTCTGGCGCGCCTATGCGGCGGGCGAGACTCCCGACCTCGACGCTCTGCCAAACCCATCATGATCGCGCTGACCGGTGCCTCGGGCCTTGTGGGCCGCTTTCTCTTGGCGGGCCTTCCCGGCCCGGTCACGGTTCTGGGGCGCCGCGCCCTGCCCGGCCATGGGTTTCGGCCGTGGGATCTGACCGGCCCGGCACCGGATTTGGCAGGTGTCGATACCCTGATCCATGCCGCGTTTTCCCACGTTCCGGGCCGCTATCGCGGCGGCGAGGGCGACGACCCGCGCGGTTTCCTGCAGGCGAACCTGGACGGCACGAGGCACCTCTTCGATGCCGCGGCCGAGGCCGGTGTCACCCGCATCCAGTTCCTGTCGTCCCGGGCGGTCTTTGACGGCGCGCCGGATGCCACGCCCCTTACCGAGGACAGACCGCCCGATGCCGCCTCGCTTTACGGGCAGGTCAAGGCGGTGGCGGAGGCACATCTCTTTGCTATGCCCCTCATCGGGCAAAGCCTGCGCGCAACGGGCGTCTACGGCCCCGGCCCGGACCACAAGTGGCGGGACCTCTTTGCCGACTACCTCGCCGGCCGTCCCATCGCCCCCCGCCGCGGAACCGAGGTTCACGGCGCCGATCTGGTCGCCGCCGCACACCTGCTGCAAGGCAGCGCCGAGCGCGGGGCCTTCCACCTTTCGGACCTGCTGCTCGATCGTCACGACCTGCTGACCGCGGTTCAAAACCTCACTGGTTGCCCACACGCGCCGCCGCCGCCAAGCGACCGGCCGGTCAATCCGCTTGTCTGCCAACGCCTGCCCATGCTGGGCTGGAGCCCCGGCGGCATGGCCCGGTTGCGCGCCGATCTGCCAGCGATGCTGCCCCGGGACTGACAGGCCCCTTACATGAAGGAACAAGGCGGCCCGCGTTCCAGCGGGTGCTCGATGGTTACCTCCGTTGGGGTCCAGTCAAAGATCGCCAGCGCCTGCCCCGCATCGAACCCGATGAAGAGCGTCCCTGTCTCCGGCTGCAAAGCCACCCCTTCGGCGTCATAACCCCAGGGCGACAGCGGCGTGACCGAAATCACCCGCCCGTCCGGCGCCAGTTCGAACAGGGCGTTCAGCCCCTCGTTGTCGTCCACCACCAGGATATTGCCCGAGTAGGGATCCCGCGCGACGCCCTGCGGCTCGATCATCGGCGGATCGAAGCCATCGCCCCAGAGTTCCATCAGGACCGTCCCGTCCGGCGCCACACGCAACAGCCGCGACGGGTCGTCCTCGACCACGAGGAAGGTGCCATCCGCATCTCGATGCATGCCTTCGGTGTCGCGCACCGTCGCACTCAGGGAAAACGGCGCCTCCAATGCGCGCCCCGTCCGGTCGACCCACTGGAAATCCCCCCAGCCATTGGCGATCAGCACGCCCTCATCGGTCACCGTCACCGACCGGACATAGCCCATGTCGGTCTCGAACCGCAGGATCTCGCGCCCGGCTGGAGAGAGCAGCACCAGGTCCGAGCTTTCGCTTGCCACCCAGACACCGCAGACCTGCGCGTCATAGGCAAGGCTTACCGCCCGCACACCCGGAAAGGTCTCGAGGTGGCGCAGGTCAGCACTGGCACTGCCTGCCAGAAATATCGTCAGGACCAGACCCAAGACACGCATCATCCCCTCCCTCGATCACTCGGAAAAGGATGGCACGCGGGACGCGCGCTTCAAGTTTTGAAGGCTGGATCAGACCGGTTCGATGTCGCCTTGGGCGCGCTTTGCATGGAAATCCGCCTCGAACGCGGCGAAATCGCCCGCTTCGATGGCGCTGCGCATGCCCTGCATCAACTCCTGGTAATAGTGCAGGTTGTGCCAGGTCAGCAGCATCCCCGAGATCATCTCGCCCGAGCGGAAGACATGGTGCAGGTAGGCGCGTGAATAGCCCCGGCAGGCCGGGCATGTGCAATGCTCATCCAGGGGCCGGGGATCGTCCGCGTGCCGCGCGTTCTTGATGTTGACCTGCCCGCGCCGCGTCCAGGCCTGCCCCGTCCGGCCGGAACGCGAGGGCAGCACGCAGTCCATCATGTCGATGCCCCGCTTGACGGCGCCGACGATATCATCCGGCTTGCCCACGCCCATCAGGTAACGCGGCTTGTCCTCTGGCAGCATGTCCGGCGCATAGTCCAGACAGCCGAACATGGCCTCCTGCCCCTCGCCCACGGCAAGGCCGCCCACCGCGTAGCCGTCAAAACCGATCGCCTTCAGCGCCTCGGCGCTTTCGCCGCGCAGGTCCTCTTCCAACCCGCCCTGCTGGATACCGAACAGCATATGTTCCGGTCGGTCGCCGAAGGCATCGCGCGAGCGTTGCGCCCACCGCATCGACAGGCGCATCGACTGGGTTATCCGGTCGCGATCCGCCGGCAGGGCCGGGCATTCGTCAAAGGCCATGACGATGTCCGAGCCCAGCAGTTTCTGGATCTCCATCGACCGTTCCGGCGTCAGCATGTGTTTCGAGCCGTCGATATGGCTGCGAAAACTCACGCCTTCCTCAGTCAGCTTGCGCAGGTCCGCCAGGCTCATCACCTGAAAGCCCCCTGAATCCGTCAGGATCGGTTTGTCCCAGTTCATGAACTTGTGCAGCCCGCCAAGGCGCGCCACCCGTTCCGCCCCCGGGCGCAGCATCAGGTGATAGGTATTGCCCAAAAGGATGTCCGCCCCGGTTGCGGCCACGCTTTCGGGCATCATGCCCTTGACGGTGGCCGCCGTGCCCACGGGCATGAAGGCGGGGGTGCGGATTTCGCCGCGCGGAGTGCGGATCACACCACGCCGCGCGCGCCCGTCGCGGGCTGTCAACTCGAAGGATGTCTGTGCCATGCGCGCTCCTCTACACGCTTCGCCTGCCGGAACAAAGATGCAATCGCCGCCGCCCGTGCGCGGATTTCGCCGGTCCGACACTTGCCCAGACACGCGCCCAAAGCCACTGTAGCGGCATGAGCAGGACACCCACCTACAAAGGCGGCATCAAGGCCGTTCTGGACCAGTACGAAGCCCGGCGCGCGCCCTTGCCGGGAAATGGCGGCTTGCCGGGTTCCGATGTCGATCTGGCCGCGCTGGCCGCGACGCCGGTGCCCGATCCGGCGCCGGGACCGTTTGCGCCACCTTTTGCCGACAACCTGCAGCGCAAGATCTTTCAACTGCGCGAAGAGTTGCAGGGACAAAGCGAATTGACCGTATTGCACGGTCTGACCATCTCGCACCTGCGCAAGCGGGCCTTTCCCGGACAGGCGCCGCACCTGTTCCAACGCATGTGGGCGGAACAGGGCGATCACCTGCTGGCGCAGCTCGACGCACGCTGGCTGGTCTCTGCCGTGACGACATTCGGCGATCACGGGGAGACGCCGGTCCAGCGCAGCACAGGGTTGGCCCTGACGGCTCTGTTCGGGATGATGAAACTCTACGAGAGCGAACGCCTCTACAGCGGCAGACCTCCGGAAAAGCCCTTTCCGGTCACGGATCGCATCAAGGCCAAGTTGCCGCTGCAGATGGACAGCTATGCGCTGGTGGGCGGCGGGCTGGACGTGAACCTGATCGCCCGTCTCTGGCAGGAGGCCGAGGGCGACGCGGTCATCCGCCCCCTCGCCCATCACCTGCTGGACCTGCTGATCCACGACCCCGCAGGCGTCTTTCGCCGGCTCGCGGTCATGGCCGCCCGCAAGGAGAGGCGCAACCGCCAGGCCGGCCCACGGAACAACGACGCCCCCGTGCCCGCGCGTCCCCGCAAGACCGCAGAGACGCTGCGCTGGGGGCTTGTCAGCACCGTCAAGGCGCCGCTGCCACAGATCGCGCGCTTTGCCGCCCATCACATCGACATGGGCGCCCAGGCCCTGCACCTCTATCTTGATGCACCCGATGCGGAGGCGGCGGCATTCCTGGGCCGCCATCCCCGCATCCATGTTACGCAATGCGACGCTGCCTATTGGCAAGCCTCCGGTCGGGACCGTATGGCCCAGCACCAGTTGCGGCAGGCCTTCAATGCCACCCGCACCCTGCGCGACACGTCCGAGACACTGGATTGGCTGGGGCACATCGACCACGACGAATTCCTGATCACCAACCGCCCCATGGCCGAGATCCTGGCCAGAGTCGGGCAGGACAAGGCCATCGCCCGCGTCCCCCCGGCCGAGGCACTGGCCCGCGAGGACGGACCGCCGCGACATTTCAAGCTGACGCACAAGCAGGCGGGCATCAAGAAATCCCTGCTGCAGGAAATCTACCCCACCTTCGGGCTGCATCTCTTTGGCGGCTTCCTCAGCCATACCGGCGGCAAAATCTTTGCCCGCCCCGGCATTCCCGACACGCGGCTGGGCATCCACACGCTGAAATACAAGGGCGAGGACGCCACCAACCGGATCAAACCGGACGGCATCTACCTGGCGCATTTCCACGCCCCCGATTGGGCCCATTTCCGAGACCACCTCGATTTTCGCCGCGAAAAAGGGTCGTACCGGGCCAATGACGCGCGTCCCGAAATGGGACAGGGCGAATTGCTGTCTTACCTGCAAGCCGAAGAAGGCGAAGCAGGCCTGCGCGCCTTCTTCGATGAGATCTGCGCCGATACGCCGGAACTGCGCGACCGCCTGTCGCGGCACGGGATGCTTCTGGCGCATGAGTTCGATTTTGACGCCAGCGTGCGGCGCGTCTTCGGGACGCTGCCGTGACCCGCTGGGGCACCGTCACGACGGTCAAGGCACCTATGCGCGCGATCCTGGATTTCGCCGCGTGGCATCTCGAGCTCGGCGCACATCGGGTGTATCTTTACCTTGATGACGACGCGCCCCGGACCTTTGCGGTGCTCAAGGCGCACCCGAAGATTCGCGTGATTCAGACCGACGACGCCTGGTGGGCGAAACGCAATGGCCGACCCGATAAACACCAGGCGCGCCAGACCGCCAACGCGCGCCACGCCAACAACCGCAAACCAGAGGTCGACTGGCTCGCGCATATCGACGTCGACGAATTCCTGCTGCCGGACTCGCCGGTGAGCGAGCAGTTGTCAGCGCTGCCCGCAGACGCGCTTTGCGCCCGGATCCGCCCTGTAGAGGCGCTGGCGCCGGGGAGCGGCACCGCCCCGGGTGAGACCGCATTCAAGGCCTTCCACCTCGACCAGGGCGCCCGCCAGCGGGCCGCACGGGTCTGTTTTCCAACTTGGGGACCGCAGTTGTCAGGCGGCTTCCTCAGCCATGTTGCGGGCAAGCTGTTCTTTCGCGCCGGCACCAAGGGTCTGCAGGTCAGGATTCACAACGTGATCCTGAACGGGATACAGAACCCCGGACAGGTCCCCCTGACCGGGATCGAACTGGGCCATTTCCACGCGCACAGCTGGGAGCATTTCCTGGCCTCCTTCCGGTTCCGCCTGTCCCGGGGATCCTACCGCGCGGACCTGAAACCCCAGGTCCGGCAGGCCGATGTGGTCAACCTCCACGCGTTGTTCCGAGGCATCGAGGCGGCGGGCGGCGAGACCGCGCTGCGCGCTTTCTTCGACGAGGTCTGCGTGGCGGACCGCGCCCTGTGCGACCGGCTGGAGGCTGAGGGACTGCTGCGGCGCCGGACGATGAACCTTGGCCAGCTGCGCGCGCGGCACTTTCCCGGGGTCAATGCAGGCTGACGGCGCGGATTGACCCGAATAAAGGCCGGAAAACGCCTGCCTTCGCCCCATCGGTGCAAGCTTTGATTGACGTTTCTGTGTGTTTTCACTAAGGGATGCGCCACCAAGGGGAAGAATGCACTGCCACCGGGCCACACGGGTCCGCTCCCCATCAGACGCGCGGGCCAGGCAAAGTGTCCGCAAACCAATCGGACATAAATGACCAAATTCTCTGATCTGAACCTCAGCCCGAAAGTCCTGAAAGCCGTCGAAGAGGCCGGCTACGAGACACCCACGCCGATCCAGGAAGGCGCCATTCCGCACGCGCTCGAAGGCAAGGATGTCCTCGGCATCGCCCAGACCGGCACCGGCAAGACCGCCAGCTTCACCCTCCCGATGATCTGCAAGCTGGCCCGTGGGCGCGCCCGCGCCCGGATGCCGCGCAGCCTTGTCCTGTGCCCGACCCGGGAACTGGCGGCACAGGTGGCGGAAAACTTCGACACCTATTCCAAATACGTCAAGCTGACCAAGGCGCTGTTGATCGGCGGCGTTTCCTTCAAGGAACAGGACCAGTTGATCGACAAGGGCGTCGACGTTCTGATCGCCACACCGGGCCGCCTGCTGGATCATTTCGAACGCGGCAAGCTGTTGCTGACCGGCATCGAGATCATGGTAGTGGACGAGGCCGACCGGATGCTCGACATGGGGTTCATCCCGGATATCGAGCGCATCTTCAGCCTGACCCCCTTCACCCGCCAGACGCTGTTCTTCTCGGCGACGATGGCGCCCGAGATCGAGCGCATCACCAACACCTTCCTCTCCGCCCCCCAGCGGATCGAGGTTGCCCGTCAGGCCACCGCCTCGGAAACCATCGAACAGGCCGCCGTTGTCTTCAAACCCAGCCGAAAGGACCGCGAGGGCAGCGAAAAGCGCAAGGTTCTGCGCGCGCTGATCGACGCCGAGGGCGAGGCCTGCACCAACGCCATCATCTTCTGCAATCGCAAGATCGACGTGGACGTGGTGGCGAAGTCGCTCAAGAAATACGGCTACAATGCCTCGCCGATCCACGGTGACCTGGACCAGTCGCAGCGTACGAAGACTCTGGACGGTTTCCGCAGCGGAGACGTTCGCCTGCTGATCGCCTCTGACGTGGCCGCGCGCGGGCTGGACATTCCCGCCGTCAGCCATGTGTTCAACTTCGACGTGCCCAGCCACGCCGAGGACTACGTCCACCGCATCGGCCGTACCGGTCGCGCCGGACGCTCGGGCAAGGCCTTTACCATCTGCACCCCGCGGGACGAGAAATACTTTGAGGCGGTGGAAAAACTGCTGCAGAAGGACATTCCGCGCATCGACAATCCGGTGGCCGGCGCGCCCGCTCCGGCGGCCCCTGTCGAGGTCAAGGAAGACACCCCCAAGGACAGCACACGCAAGAGCAGCCGCAGCCGGCGTTCGGAGAGTGACAAGGGCGACTCGCGCCCGGCGCCGACGCGTTCCAAGGATAGCGGTCGGTCTTCGGACCGTCGCAGCGGCAGTGGCCGCGACAAGACCGTGGTCGGCATGGGCGATCACATGCCCGAATTCATCGCGCTGAGCTTTGAAGAGCGCCGCGCCAGCTGATCCCTGAAACCGGGCTACGGCAACAGCCGAAGCCCGGATCGCGCCTCACTCGGGCGCCTCGATCGCTTTCAATCGATGTTCGATCAGCGAGGTGCGCAATGGGGCATCCTTGCTGGGCGCGCTGCGGTTCACGCTCTTGGATCCGGTCCACCATCCAAGCTCCGGATCGTAGAAATAGGTGAAATCACCGCCGGCCACGCGGTTCGACTGTACCTCCTCAAACTTGTATGTCAGCGTCCATACCTCGTCGGAGTGTGCAAGCGGGTTGTCCGCGGGCACGCAACAGTTCTGCTCGACCGACATGTGATAGACCGCGTTGAAATCGTCCGAAGCCCAGGTCTCGGTCCAGGTGACGCGCTTGCCGTCGACCAGGGGAAAAATGGAACCGCCCGTCTGGTCGGAAACGGTGATCTTCTGCACCATCTCCATGTCGTCAAACGCATCGGGATCGTAAGTCCGAGAGGGATCGAAATTGCCCGCATCGGGATAGGCCGCGCGGACGTATTGAAACAGCCCACGACGCAGAGAGACCATGCAGAACGTCGGCCCGCGACATTCCGAAAACGCGTTCAGACCCTCGGGCGCGCGCAACAGCGTCAGCCGCATCTCCTCCTGGTCCGGAGTGTCGCCGATCACGGCGCTCAACGTATCATAGACCAGAACGGTGCCCGGCGCAGGTTCCGCGCCAGTACTGGTGGCGGCAACAAGAGAGAAAGCAATCAAAGTGGGTCGAAACGGCATAATGGACTCCTGGACAGGTTACATCCGCAACCTGCCCAAGCCTTTCCTTGCCTGCAACCCGCCTGCCCGGATCAGCTGAGACGGCTGACGACCACCGTCACCTCGGGTTTCTTGCCGATCTCGTTCATCGAGGTCTGTCGCGCGACCCGCCGCAGGCCTTCTTCCAGCTTGTCATCGTCGGTCAGCGTCTTGCCACCGGCACGGCCCATGAACTGCGCCAGGTCCTCTTCGAGGATATCGACCAGCGGCGCGTGGCTGCGGCCCTGCTCGGGCAGGCCCATCAGGTCGCACCAGGGCTCTCCCAGCGGTTCGTCGTCCTCGTCCAGGATCACGGTCACGACCACATGGCCATTCAGCGCCATGCGGATACGGTCGCGCACGATGCCGTCCAGGGCGCCGATCTGCACGCTTCCGTCCAGGTAGGTGCGCCCGGTTTCGATGTATTCCACGACGCGCGGCTCGTTGCCGCTCAATTCGATCATCATGCCATTGACCGCCAGAACGCCCGCGCGGCCGTTCTGACCTGCCAGCTTGACGTGTTCCCGCAGGTGGCGGTGTTCGCCGTGCATCGGCACGACCATCTGCGGCTTGACCAGGTTCTGCACGGTTTCAAGGTCAGGCCGATTGGCGTGGCCGGAAACGTGGTAATCGCCCATCGCGTCGTCCACCACGTCCACGCCCTTTTCGCTGAGCTGGTTCATGATGCGGATCACGTCGCGTTCGTTGCCCGGAATCGTCTTGGAGGAGAACAGGAACAGATCGCCTTCTTTCAGTTCGATCCCGTTGTACTTGCCCCGCGCCAGCTGGGCACTGGCCGCGCGCCGTTCCCCCTGGCTGCCGGTGACAAGCAGCATGACGTTCTCACGCGGGAGTTGCGCGGCATCCTCGGGTCCGATGACCTTGGGAAAGCCTGACAGGACACCGGTTTCCACCGCCGCTTCGATCATCCGCCGCATGGCCCGGCCCAGCAGGCAGATCGAACGCCCGGCGCGGTCGCCCGCCTCTGCCAGCGTCTTGACCCGCGCCACGTTGGAGGCAAAGGTCGTCGCGACGACCATGTTCCGCGCCTCGCTCACCAGCTTTTCGACCGCCGGGCCAACCGTCGCCTCGGAGCGTCCCGCGTGTTGCGAAAACACGTTTGTGGAATCGCAGACCAGTGCCTTGACCCCGTCCTTGGACACGGACTCCCACAGTGCGGGATCCCATGCTTCGCCCACCAGCGGCGTCGGGTCCAGCTTGAAGTCTCCGGTATGGATCACCCGGCCCGCGGGCGTGTCGATCACCAGCGCGCTGCTTTCCGGAATGGAATGCGAGATCGGCAGGAATCCCACTCTGAACGGGCCGACTGTGACGGTCTCCGGCCAGGCCGAGACGGTCCGCACGGCCTGCCCCTCGACGCCGTATTCGGCCAGCTTGCCGCGCGCGATATTGGCGGTGAAGGCCCGGGCGTAAATCGGCACCCCCAGCGCGTCAAAGGTGTGGCCCACGGCGCCGACATGGTCCTCATGCGCATGGGTGACAAAGAGCGCCTCGATCCGGTTCTTGTTCTCTTTCAGCCAGGTGATGTCCGGCAGGATCAGGTCGACGCCGGGGGTCGTGTCCATGTCGGGAAAGGTCACCCCCATGTCCACGACGATCAGCCGCTCTTCGCCGGGTTTGCCATAGCCGTAGACATAGCAGTTCATGCCGATTTCACCGGCGCCGCCCAAGGGCAGGTAGATCAGTCGGGACTCGCTCATGCGTGGGCCTCTTTGTTCTTGTTGTGATTGTAGATGCGGACCAGGCCATGCATGGTCAGGAATTCCTCGAAAGCGTCGAACAGGGGGTCCGCCTGCTGGAACAGCGGCGCCAGGCCGCCAGTGGCGATCACCTTCATGGGGCGTTCGCGCTCGGCCTTGATGCGCGAGCAGATCTCGCGCACCAGTCCGACATACCCCCAGAAGACGCCGGACTGCATGCAGGTCACCGTGTTGGTACCCACCACGCGCTGCGGCTTGGTGATGTCCACATGCGGCAGGGCGGCGGCCGCCAGGTGCAACGCCTCCAGGCTGAGATTGACGCCGGGCGCGATCACCCCGCCGACATAGGCCCCGTCCACGTCGACCACGTCAAAGGTCGTGGCCGTGCCGAAATCCACCACGATCAGGTCGCCCCCGAAAAGGTCATAGCCCGCCACGGTGTTCACCAACCGGTCGGGGCCGACCTGCGTGCCTTCGTCGACGCGCACCGCCACAGGCAAGGCGCAGTCGGGTTTGCCGACGACGATGGGCCGCGTGTTGAAATAACGGTCCGCCAGAACCCGTAGGTTGAAGACAACCCGCGGCACCGTGGTCGAAACGATGACATCGGTGATGTCCGCCTCGATGCCCTGGAATTCCATCAGGGTCGACAGCCAGACATAATACTGGTCCGCCGTCCGCTGATGCTCTGTCGCGGTCCGCCAGGTGGCGACGAAGTCCTGTCCGTCCCAGATCGAGAAGACGGTATTGGTGTTGCCACAGTCGATGGCCAAGAGCATGAGGCCCGCCTATTCGAAAAAGATCTCTGCCGCAGCCACGCTGACGCGGCCTTTGGGCGTCTTTAGGACAAGTTGGCCGGTGCCGTCCACTGTCTCGAAGACGCCAGTGACACTGTCGCGGGTCGTGCGTGCGGTGATCACCTCTCCCAGTCGTGCCGCCCGCGCCAGCCAGAGCGTCCTGATCGGTTCGAACCCGTAGCTGGTCAGCCGGTCCTCATGGGTGGCATAGGCGGCTGCCAGCGCCTCCAGAAAGGTCTCCGGCAGGACCCGAATCCCGGTTTCCCCCAAGAGCGATACCGGCGGCACCGCGCCCGGTTCCACGGCCTCCCGCCCCGGTGCGGCCAAGAGGTTGACCCCGATCCCGATGGCCAGGTGCCCCCCCGGGCCCCCGATCCCTTCCAGCAGGATCCCGGCCAGCTTGCCGCCGTTCAACAGCACGTCATTGGGCCATTTCAGCGCCAGCCCGGTTTCCGTCCCGGTGACAGAGGTCAGGGCATCGTAAAGCGCGAGCGCGGCCACGAAGGACCGCAGGGCCATCTTCTCAGGCGTGTCCTTGGGACGGATGACCAGTGTCGCCGCGAAATTGCCTGCCGGGTTGACCCAGGGCCGCCCTCGCCTGCCGCGCGCGGCGGTCTGGCGCAGCCCGAGGATCCATTCCGGGCCGCTCAGCCCGGCGGCGATCCGTGCCGCTTCGGCATTGGTGCTGTCCACTTCGGCCAGCACACGTCGGCCGTAGCCCTCGGGCCAGTTCATGGCGCGCACCCCTGTTTCTCAGGTTTCGAAAAGACCTCGGGGACTGTCTGTCGGGGACAGACGGGGGCATGCCAGATGCATGACGCCCCCCAAAGCGCAGCGCGCCCGAATGGGCGCGCTGCTGCGGGATCAGTTGACCAGCGTCGCAGCCGCGGCCTGCGCCGCGCCCTCGATACCGAAGAGATTGACCACACCGGCGACCATGATCACCGCCGACACCATCAGGAACCCCCAGAGAACCGGAGATTTGCCCCCGTCCAGCGCATCCTCGCGGTCCTGGCCAAAGTACATGTAGTAGACGATCCGCAGGTAGTAGAAGGCGCCGATCACCGAGGCGACGACACCGGCAACCGCCAGCCAGGCCAGCCCGGCATCGTAAGCCGCCCGCAGCACGTAGAGCTTGCCGAAGAAACCCACCAGCGGCGGCACGCCCGCAAGGCTGAACAGCAGCACCAGCATCGCCAGTGCCTTGCCCGGCTCCTTGGTCGAATACATGCCCAGGCTCTGGATATCCGTCACCGGCTGGCCGTCCCGTTCCATCGACAGGATAAAGGCAAAGGTGCCGACGTTCATGGTGACGTAGATCGCCATGTAGATCAGCATCGCCTGCACACCCAACTCGGTGCCCGCGGCCAGGCCCATCAGCGCATAGCCCATGTGCGCGATCGAGGAATAGGCCATCAGGCGCTTGATGTCGCGCTGGCCGATCGCGGCGATCGCGCCCAGGAACATCGACAGGACCGACAGCAGGGCAATGACCTGCCCCCAGTCGCTGGTCGCTTCGCCGAAGGCGTCGTGCATCAGGCGTGCGAACAGCGCCATCGCCGCCACCTTGGGCGCGGTTGCAAAGAAGGCCGTCACCGGAGTGGGCGAGCCTTCGTAGACATCCGGCGTCCACATGTGAAAGGGCACCGCCGAAACCTTGAAGGCCAGGCCCGCGATCAGCATGGTCAGGCCGATCAGCAGACCAACCGGCATGTCGCCATCGGTCGCGGTCTGGATGATGCCCGAGAACAGCGTGGTTCCGGCAAAGCCGTAGGTCAGCGAAGCACCATAGAGCAGCAGACCCGAGGACAGCGCGCCCAGTACGAAGTACTTGAGGCCCGCCTCGGTGGACTTGGCGCTGTCCCGGCGCAGCGAGGCCACGACGTAAAGCGACAGCGACTGCAGTTCCAGCCCCATGTAAAGCGCCATCAGGTCACCGGCAGAGACCATCATCATCATGCCGACGGCGGCCAGCGTGATGAGCAGCGGATATTCGAACCGCAACAGGCCGCGGCGCTGCATGTAGCCTTCGCTCATCAGCAGCACGGCACCGGCGGACACCAGAATCACCACCTTGGCAAAGCGCGCAAACCCGTCGTTCACGAACATGCCGTTGAAGGCCACCTGCGTGCCCTCCCCTGTGGTCGCGATCCAGAAGGCCAGCGCCAGGAACAGCGCCGAGGTGATCCAGACCAGCAGCGGCGCCAGCTTGTCCTTGCCCGAGTAGACCGCGCCCACCAGCGCTGCCATCGCAAAGACCGACAGCAGGATTTCCGGCAGGATGATGTTCAGATCGGCCGAGATCATGTCCCGCTCTCCCTCAGTGTTCCGCGACGGCCACTTGCGTGTCGGCCTCTGTGCGGCCGGCAGCGGCAAGCGCCGTGTCGTATTTCGTCACCAGCGCCTCTACCGCGGGGCCGGTCCGGTCGAGGATCGGTGCCGGGTAGACACCCATCCAGATCGTCATGACCACCAGCGGCGCAAAGATCGCCTTTTCGCGCGTGGTCATGTCCTTGATGGTCTTCAGGCTTTCCTTGATCAGATCGCCCATGACAACGCGGCGGTACAGCCACAGCGCGTAGGCCGCCGACAGGATCACGCCGGTCGCGGCGCCTGCCGCCACCCAGGTGTTGACCTGGAAGATGCCCATCAGCGTCAGGAATTCCCCGATGAAACCAGAGGTCCCCGGCAGGCCGACGTTCGCCATGGTGAACAGCATGAAGATCAGCGCATAGGCCGGCATCCGGTTCACCAGACCGCCGTAGGCCTCGATTTCGCGGGTATGCATCCGGTCATAGATCACGCCGACGCAAAGGAAGAGCGCGCCCGAGATGAAACCGTGGCTGATCATCTGGAAGATCGCGCCATCAACGCCCTGCTGGTTGGCGGCGAAGATGCCCATGGTGACATAGCCCATGTGCGCGACGGACGAGTAGGCGATCAGCTTCTTCATGTCCTCCTGCACCAGCGCCACCAGCGAGGTGTAGATGATCGCGATCACCGACAGGGTGAAGACGAAATTCGCCATCACGTCACTGCCGACCGGGAACATGGCCAGCGAGAAGCGCAGGAAGCCATAGCCGCCCATCTTCAGCAGGATCGCCGCCAGCACGACCGAGCCCGCCGTCGGGGCCTGAACGTGCGCCTCGGGCAGCCAGGTGTGAACCGGCCACATCGGCATCTTGACCGCGAAGCTGGCGAAGAAGGCGATGAACAGCATCGTCTGCATACCACCGATGATCTGCACACCCAGGATGCTGAAGCTCTCGGAGGCGAAGTTGTGTTTCAACAGCGAGACATCACAACCGCCGATGCAGGTGGTGCCCGCGTCGGAATACATCGCCACCATGGCAACCAGCATCAGCACCGAGCCGAGGAAGGTGTAGAGAAAGAACTTGAAGCTGGCGTAGATCCGGTCCTTGCCGCCCCAGATGCCGATGATCAGGAACATCGGGATCAGGCCCGCCTCGAAGAAGAGGTAGAACAGGACCAGGTCCAGCGCCATGAAGACGCCCAGCATCAGCGTTTCCAGCACAAGGAAGGCGATCATGTATTCCTTGACCCGGTGGCTGACGTCCCAGCTGGCCGCGATGACCAGCGGCATCATGAAGGTGGTCAGCATGACAAACAGCACGCTGATCCCGTCAACGCCCATGCGGTAGCTGAGGCCCAAGAGCCATTCGCGCTCTTCCAGCATCTGGAAGCCGGTGTTGCCGGCGTCGAACTGGAACAGGATGAAGAGCGAGATGACGAAGGTCGCCGTCGTCGCAATCAGCGCAAGCCACTTGGCATTGCGTTGTGCCGCCGCGTCGTCGCCGCGCAGGAAAAGGCCCAGGATCAGGGCCGCCAGCGCGGGCAGGAAGGTGACGATGGAAAGCAGGTTATCCATTGGCTTTCTCCCTTTTGTCCAGGCTCAAGACCGCCACACATAGAGCAAGACACACACAGTACACGACGATTGGCAACCAAGAGAATTTGATCGACACGATCAAACCAACAACGCCCAATCCCAGAAAAAGCGCCAGAACCATGACGATCCCACCGATCATCCGCGTCAATCCCCACCGCCGGGATTGGTCGGTGCCACGATCAAGCCAAGCGCCCAATGCGGACGCAATCACGCCCAGCACGAACAGTAGAAAAACAAGCGCCATTAGTGCGCCCCTCCGCTGAGCGTCATCCAGGTGATGAAGACCGCGATCCCGATCACCATCCAGAAGGCATAGGTAAAGATGTAACCGGACTGTGCCCTGCCGGCGAGCCGGGTGAAGAAGGGGATGATCCCCATGGCAAGGCCGTTGATGCCGCCCTTGATGATCGACTCGTCACCGCCCTTCCACAGGATGCGCCCCAGCGCAAAGGCAGGCCGGACGAAGAGAAAGTTATAGATCTCGTCGATGTACCACTTGTTCAGCAGGAAGAGGTACAGCGGGCGCTGGTTCTCGGCCAGGGTCGCGGGCAGTTTCGGGTTCACGATGTAGAACCAGAAGGCCACCACAAAGCCGAGCACCATGGCGATGAACGGAGAGATCTTGACCCATTTCGGGACATAGTGCGCGTCGTGCAGGACGTGGTTGTCCGGCGCCATGTAGATGGCCCCAGCGCCGGGCGCGGCGACCGCCGCATGATCGCCCGCCGGCGCGGCGTGATCGTCCCCGTGATCGGCCGCCGGTGCGGCATGATCATCCGCGGCCCCGTGGCCCGCATCGGCGGCTTCGCCATGCTCTGCCGCCTCTGCCACCGGAATGCCGAAGAACTTGTTGACGTAGTCCTCCTTGCCGAAGAACGAGGCGTACCAGATCATCCCCGAGAAGACTGCGCCAAGCGCCAGCACGGCCAGCGGGGCCAGCATGACGGTCGGGCTTTCGTGGGCATGCTCATGCGTATGCTTGTCGCCGCGCGGCTTGCCGTAGAAGGTCAGGAACATCAGGCGCCAGCTGTAGAAGCTGGTGAACAGCGCCGCGATGACCAGCGCCCAGAAGGCAAAGCCGCCGTTGGTGCCGGCATAGGCGCTCTCGATCACGGCGTCCTTGGACAGGAACCCGGCAAAGCCGATGGTGGTCAGCGGAATGCCGACACCGGTGATGGCCAGCGTCCCGATCATCATCGCCCAGAAGGTATAGGGCAGCTTTTTCCGCAGTCCGCCGTAGTTCCGCATGTCCTGTTCGTGGTGCATCCCGTGGATCACCGACCCGGCCCCAAGGAAGAGCATCGCCTTGAAGAAGGCATGCGTGAAGAGGTGGAACATGGCGACCGAGTAGACGCCCACGCCCGCCGCCACGAACATGTAGCCCAGCTGCGAACAGGTCGAATAGGCGATCACGCGCTTGATGTCGTTCTGCACCAGGCCCACGGTCGCGGCAAAAAAGGCCGTCACCGCCCCGAGGAAGGTGATGAACGCGGTCGCGTTCGGGGCGAATTCCATGACCGGCGACATGCGGCAGACCAGGAAGACACCCGCGGTGACCATGGTTGCCGCGTGGATCAGGGCCGACACGGGGGTCGGGCCTTCCATCGCATCCGGCAACCAGGTGTGCAGGATGAACTGGGCCGATTTGCCCATCGCGCCGATGAACAGCAGGAAGGCCACCAGCTCGGCCGCGTTCCAGCTGGTCCAGAGGAAGGTCAGCTGCGTTTCCGCGAGTTCGGGCGCGGCGGCAAAGATGTCGTCGAACTTGATGCTGTCGGTCAGGAAGAACAGCGCGAAGATCCCCAGCGCAAAGCCGAAGTCGCCGACCCGGTTGACCACGAAGGCCTTGATGGCGGCGGCATTGGCCGAGGGCTTGCGGTAGTAGAAACCGATCAGCAGGTAGGAGGCGACGCCCACGCCTTCCCAGCCAAAGAACATCTGCACCAGGTTGTCCGAGGTGACCAGCATCAGCATGGCGAAGGTGAAGAACGACAGGTAGGCGAAGAAGCGCGGCTTGTAGCTCTCCTCGCCTTCCTTGAAGTTGTCGTCATGCGCCATGTAGCCGAAGGAATACAGGTGCACGAGCGCCGAAACCGTGGTGACGACGATCAGCATGATCGAGGTCAGCCGGTCCAGCCGGATCGACCAGTCGGTCGACAGCGTGCCGCTTTCGATCCAGCGCATGACCTGGATGTGCTGCGTGTCCGGACCGTGGGTAAAGAAGATGATCCAGGAAAAGGCACAGGCCAGGAACAGCAGGCCGGTGGTGATCCACTGGGCACCGCGGATGCCGGTCAGCTTCCAGCCAAAGCCCGCGATCAGGGCGCCCGCGAGGGGCGCAAAGAGGATGATGCTCTCCATGAGGCTTTAGCCTTTCATCACGTTGACGTCTTCCACGGCGATGGTGCCGCGGTTGCGGAAGAAGCAGACCAGGATCGCCAGGCCGATGGCGGCCTCGGCGGCGGCGACGGTCAGCACGAAGAGGGTAAAGACCTGCCCCACGAGATCGCCCAGGTGGGTCGAGAAGGCGACGAGGTTGATGTTCACCGCCAGCAGCATCAGCTCGATGCTCATGAGCAGGATGATGACGTTCTTGCGGTTCAGGAAGAGCCCGAAGATGCCGATGACGAAAAGCACCGCCGCCACCGTCAGGTAATGTTCCAATCCGATCATGTGCGTCCCTCCGGGCCTGTCGCCCGCTTTTGGTCTTCCAAATCGTGCCCCGCGCGGATGCCGGGGCCCTCTTTCGCTCTTGCGGCCCGTCTGGATGCGGGCCCTGTGGGGTCCTCTGCCCCCTGTCCCGGATCTGATCCGCGACCTCTTGTCAGTCTACGCGCCGCGCGGGTCACCCCAAGGGGCGACGGCGCCCTCGCAGTTTCAGCCTGGCCAGCCGGTCCTCTGTCCAGACTTGGGCCCGGACGGGCAGCAGCAGCATGGCCCGCCGCAGGATCCAGGCCCCCGCCACGATCTTGAAGGCCCAGAACCCGGCGTAGAGCATCAGCCCCGTCGGGGACAGGACCACGTCCCAGAACCCGCTCAAAGCCCCTGCCCCGGCTTGACGTCCTTGAGTTCCATCGCCTTGGCCGGATCGCGGTACATCTGCGCCAGGATGTCCTGGCGCTTGACGTCTTGGCGATGGCGCAGGGTCAGAACGATGGCACCGATCATGGCAACCAGCAGGATCAGCCCGGCAAGCTGGAACAGCAGAAAGTATTCGTCATAGAGGATCATCCCCAGCGCCTGGGTGTTGTGCATCCCCTCGGGCATGGGTTGCGCCAATTGGCCCGCCGCCATGTCAGAGGCCTGCCATGCGCCAAAGGCCATTGCCAGCTGCATCAGGATCACCAGGCCGATCAGCAGGGCCAGCGGCATGTAGCGCGCCATTTCCGCCTTCAGTTCGGCGAAATCCACGTCCAGCATCATGACGACAAACAGGAACAGCACCGCGACCGCGCCGACGTAGACGATCACGAGCAGCATGGCGACGAATTCCGCGCCCATCAGCACGAAAAGCCCCGCCGACGACAGGAAGGCCAGGATCAGCCAGAGCACCGAGTGCACCGGGTTGCGGCTGACCACGGTGAACAGGCCGCCCGCGATGGCGCCGAGTGCGAAGAGGTAGAAGGCAAAGACCATCATGTCTCGTCATCCTTGTGTTCATTGATGACTTCGCGCGCAAGTTCCATTGCGCGGGTCATCGCGGGAATGCCTGCGAACATCGACATATGTCCGATGGTCTCGGCGATTTCTTCTTCGGTCGCGCCCGCTTCGAGCGCGTGGCGCACGGTCAGGCGGAACGGTGTTTCGGCCTGCGCGCCCTGCATGGTCAGACCCGACAGGGTCAGCAGCAGGCGCGTCTTGGCGTCCAGGCCCTGCTTGGAGATGCCCTTGCCGAACCACATCTCCATTGCGTCCTTGGACATGGTCGGCCAGAGCTTTTCGAAACCCTTGGGGTCGAAACTGCTCATGGCCGGATTGAAAGCCTTGGCCATTTCCTGGGCCTGGGCCATCATCAGCTCGAAAGGGGTCTTGTTACTGTCGCTCATTGGCCAGCCTCCAGCGCAGGGCATGTGCCGACAACCGCTGTGCGGGCCGACAGCCACTTGGTGCCGTCATACTCTCGCGGCTCAAGGATCGAAACCACTTCGACACCTTCGCGCCGGAACGGGGCCACGCTGGCCAGGCCATCGGGCAAACCGGTGAATTGCTCTCCGTGATCGGCGATCAGCCGGGCAAAGATCGCATCCACCATTCCCGCCTGATCCGGGGCCGACACGCTCATTATACAGTCGCAGAACCCGTCGTGTTCGACCAGGTTCACCACGATTTCCGGCTCGGCCACCCAGACACCATCCTGTCGGGTCAAACCGGCCTCGCGCGCGGTGGCCGCGAAATCGGCATATCCCGGCGCCGTCCCCATGCAGACCTTCGAGAACAGTGCCGCACGCCGCTCGTTCCAGGCGTCGCTGCCCGGCTCCTGCGCAACTCCGCCGCCCGCCGCAAGGGCAAGCGCGCTGAGAGCGATCAGGGAGTTCAGTCGGCGAGACATGGGGCGTGCGGGTCCTGTCGTGGGTCAGCGATACGGCGCGTCAAGTTCCAGGTTGCGGGCGATCTCGGCTTCCCAGCGTTCGCCGTTTTCCAGCAGCTTGGCCTTGTCGTAGTAGAGTTCCTCGCGTGTTTCGGTCGAGAACTCGAAGTTCGGGCCTTCGACGATGGCATCCACCGGGCAGGCTTCCTGGCAGAAGCCGCAGTAGATGCATTTCGTCATGTCGATGTCGTAGCGCGTGGTGCGTCGGCTGCCGTCGTCGCGGGGTTCCGCGTCGATGGTGATGGCCTGCGCCGGGCAGATCGCCTCGCACAGTTTGCAGGCGATGCAGCGCTCTTCACCGTTGGGATACCGCCGCAGCGCGTGTTCGCCGCGGAACCTGGGGCTCAGCGGACCCTTCTCGTGCGGGTAGTTCACCGTGGCCTTGGGCGCGAAGAAATATTTCAGGCCCAGCTGAAATCCCTTCACGAAATCCGCGAGCAGAAAGTATTTCGCGGCCCGGCCGTAGTCGATGGTCGCCATTCTATCCTTGCTCCTGTGCCGTTGGTTTGCCGCCGGGGCACGTGCCCTGCAGCGATCGCAGTTTCATGGGCTCGCGCAGCATCTCAGCCCCCCGTAACCCAGCGGGCATAGCCGTCAAAGAACCAGCCGAATTTCGCCGCGAAGGCAACAAAGACCACCCAGACCAGCGAGAACGGCAGGAAGACCTTCCAGCCCAGGCGCATCAGCTGGTCATAGCGGTAACGCGGCGTGATCGCCTTCACCATCGCGAAGATGAAGAAGAAGAAGGCCATCTTGCCGACCATCCACAGAGCCCCGTCCGGCAGCCCCGGGATCGGCGACAGCCAGCCACCGAAGAACAGCAGCGAGGTCAGCGCGCACATCAGGAAGATGGCGATGTATTCACCGGCCATGAACAGCAGGAAGGGCGTTGCCGAATATTCCACCTGGTAGCCGGCCACCAGTTCCGATTCCGCCTCCGGCAGGTCGAAGGGCGGGCGGTTGGTCTCGGCCAGGGCCGAGATGAAGAACAGGAAGACCATCGGGAAATGCGGCAACCAGTACCAGCTGAAGAAGCCGTAAGCACCGTCCTGCGCATCGACGATGTCGCCGAAGTTCATCGAACCGGTCGAGATGATGACGCCGATGATGATCAGACCGATGGAGACCTCGTAAGAGATCATCTGCGCCGCAGAGCGCAGCGAACCCAGGAAGGGGTATTTCGAGTTCGAGGCCCAGCCGCCCATGATCACGCCGTAGACCTCAAGCGAGGAGACCGCGAAGACATAGAGGATCGCCACGTTGATGTCGGACAGGACCCAGGTATCACCGAAGGGGATGACAGCCCAGGCGATCATCGCCAGCACGAAACTGGTCAGCGGCGCCAGCATGAAGACCGTGCGGTCCGACCCTGCCGGGATCACCACTTCCTTGACGACGTATTTCAACGCGTCTGCCACGGTCTGCAGCAGGCCGTAGATGCCGACCACGTTCGGGCCGCGCCGCATCTGGACGGCCGCCCAGATCTTGCGGTCGCCGTAGACGAGGAAAAGTAGCGACACCATCACGAAGCCCAGCACCGCAAGGCATTGCGCGAAGATGATGACAAAGGTGCCCAGAGGCGTGGCGAAGAAGTTTTCCATCAGGTCCTCACACCATCGGTATTCCGTTCTCGGCACAGGCCAGCGCCGCCACTTCGGCGTCGATGGTCTTGAGCCCGCGGGGCAGCGCTGCCGAGATGGTGTAAACCGCATCTCCACGCCATAGGCCACCCTCTTCGTAAACGGTCGTGCGCAAATGACGCGCAAAACCGTAACCCCGGATCAGCGCGTATTGCGCGGCTGCGCATTCGGCGTAATCCTTGACGTCGCCCTCGTCCCGGGCGCCGCGCATCTCGACCTCGAACTGCACCAGATCGCCGTCCAGAAGCCGGGTCTCGATCCCGGCATAGGTCGGCGTGAAAGGCGCGTCGGAGACGGCCTCTTCGGTGCAGGCCGACAGCCCGGTGGCAATCACCAGTAGCGTTATGATCGCCAAGCCGCGCAAGTTACTGCGCCGCCAGCGGCGCAGCGGCGCGATCGCGCGCCTGTTTCGACAGTTCCGCCATCAGTTCGGAGGCACGGGCGATCGGGTTGGTCAGGTAGAAATCGCGCACGGCGTAGCGGAACTCCGCATCTCCCAACTTGCCCGCCTCCAGCGGTTGCCAGTCGTTCTCGGGCACTTCGTCGATCTGCTGCAGGTGCGGCACGTCCTTGACCAGCGCCTGACGCAGTTGCGCAAGGCTGTCCCAAGGGAGCTGCGCCCCGACCTCGGCCGAAAGCGCCCGAAGAATGGCCCAGTTTTCCTTGGCCTCGCCCGGGGCGAACCCACTGCGCAGAGCGATCTGCGGACGGCCCTCGGTATTGACGAAAAGTCCCTGCTCCTCAGTGTAGGCGGCGGCAGGCAGGATCACGTCGGCGCGGTGCGCGCCACGGTCGCCGTGGCTGCCCTGGTAGATCACGAAGGCGCCTTCGCCGATCTCGACTTCGTCGGCGCCGAGGTTGTAGATCACGTCGGCCTCTTGCACGGCCTCCATGCCGCGCTCGTTCACAGCCCCCACGTCCAGCGCGCCAACGCGGCTGGCTGCGGTGTGCAGCACCAGCATCCGGCCCGACAGCGCCATGCAGGCGCCCAAAACCGCGGCGCCGTCCGCTTCGTTCAGGGCACCCTGCCCGACGATCACGATGGCATCGTCACCGGCGGTCAGATTGGACAGTGCATCGCGGCCCGCGCCACAGTCCTCGACGTCATAGGTCAGGTCGACGGCGGGGCCGACGCGCTTGACCTTGGCGCCATTGGCCCATGCCTTGCGGATACGCGCGTTCAGCACCGGCGCCTCGTCGCGCGGGTTGGTGCCGACAAGGATGATCTCACTTGCGGTGTCGATATCCTCGATGGCGACATTGCCGACATAGCCCGAACGGTTGCCCGCTGGCAGTTTGGCTCCGTCGGTCCGGCTTTCGACGGCACCGCCTTGCCCTTCGACCAGCGTTTTCAGCGAATAGATCGCCTCGACCGGGGCAAGATCGCCCACGAGGCCGGCCAGTTTCTCGGCACCCTTGATCGCCTTGGCGGCAACCCCCAGCGCCTCGGGCCAGCTTGCGGGACGCAGCTTGCCGTTTTCGCGAACATAGGGCCGATCCAGACGCTGGCGGCGCAGCCCATCCCAGACAAAGCGCGTCTTGTCAGAAATCCATTCCTCGTTCACGCCGTCATGGTTGCGCGGCAGGATCCGCATGACTTCGCGGCCCTTGGTATCGACCCGGATATTGGACCCGAGCGCGTCCATCACGTCGATGGTCTCGGTCTTGGTCAGTTCCCAGGGACGCGCGGTAAAGGCGTAGGGCTTCGACACCAGCGCGCCCACCGGGCACAGGTCGATGATGTTGCCCTGCAGGTTCGAATCGAGCGTCTCGTTCAGGTACGAGGTGATCTCGGCATCCTCACCGCGGCCGGTCTGGCCCATCTGGGTGATGCCCGCGACCTCTGTGGTGAAGCGCACGCAGCGGGTGCAGGAGATGCAGCGAGTCATGTGGGTTTCGACCAGAGGACCCAGGTCCAGGTCGTCCACCGCGCGCTTGGCCTCGCGGAACCGGCTGAAATCGACGCCGTAGGCCATCGCCTGGTCCTGCAGGTCGCATTCGCCGCCCTGGTCGCAGATCGGGCAATCCAGCGGGTGGTTGATGAGCAGGAACTCCATCACCCCCTCGCGGGCCTTCTTGACCATCGGCGAGTTGGTCCTGATTTCCGGCGGCTCGCCGTTGCGCCCCGGGCGCATGTCGCGCACCTGCATGGCGCAGGAGGCGGCCGGCTTGGGCGGACCGCCCACGACCTCGACAAGGCACATGCGGCAGTTGCCGGCGATCGACAGCCGTTCGTGATAGCAGAAGCGTGGAACTTCGATCCCGGCCTCTTCACAGGCCTGGATCAGGGTCATGGCCCCGTCCACCTCGATCTCCTGCCCGTCGATGATGATCTTTCGCGTATCGGACATGCCCGTGCCTCTCCCGTTCTTCGGCTGGCAGCGCCCGCTGGCAGGCAGGCCGCAGTCCTCGGGGTTCTATCGTGGTCCGCCGGACGATACCAGATGCAGGTGCAGCGAAAAGGCAGGAAAAAACGACGCGGCGCACGAGTTTTCTCCGTGCACCGCGTCATCGTGATCACAAAAGTTGAATATGTACCGCCCGATGGCAGTCTGCATCCGACTCATCGCAGGAAGTAACCGACCGGCCCGCTGCGTGAAATGTCGTCCCGCCCGAACTTGCACAGGGCGCGGGTGTCCTTGGGATTCACCCCCTGCGAGTTCAGCCAGGTCTCGGCCTTGCTGCGCATCCGTTTCTTTTCTTTGTCGGAATTCACGTAGTCGTCGATCTCGGTGTCGGAATAGCCCAGGGCCTTGGCGCGTTTCTCCAATGCCTTGATCTGGCGATAGGCACGAACCATGCGCGGCTGCAGGTCATCGCAATTCCTGCGGATCTCATCCGCGATCGCGATCGCCATCAGCCCGTCGTCGATTTCTCTGACCTCGCGCAGGGGCGGCTTGGCCACGGCGGGAAGCGCCAGGGTCATGCTGACGATGGAAATGAGAATCAGGCGCATACGCGGCCCTCCGTTATCAGGCTGTTGCCCTTCAGGTGGGGGCAGACGCGCCCGATATTCAATATCGACGGTCTGCCGACCTTCGTTTCGGCAAGGATCCACGCATCCGGCGCGCCTTTGCGCCCCTCAGGCCGCCTCGTCGCGACAGCTGCCCCGGAAGGTCAGGGTGTCGTCCACCACGCGCAATGTCTGCGCATCGGCATCCGGCGCCACGGTCCAGTCGATCTCGGACGTGCCGAAATACTGAATGCAGTGCTGCTTGGCCTTGTAATTGGCCGCAGCGCGCGCGCCCTCGACCGATTTCGATACTTGGTGCACGGTCACGGTAAAGACCTGCCGGTTCTTGCGTTCGGCCTTCACGACGGCGCGAAAACGCTGACCGTCGAACACCGGTTCGTCCGACTTGAAGATCCCGACGCGCCCGCAACCACCAATCGTGGCCGCGAGGGCCAGAATGCACACCACCCGAGTCATCATCTTATTGGCCTCCCCGGCACAGTACCTCGAATTGACAGAGCTGGCCGTCAGACACGGAACTCTTGGACAGGACGATTTCCGTTTGCGCCACGGGCGCCAGCGGCGCGATCGGCACAGCCGCTCCCAAAATCGATTTCATCATTCCAATCCGTGTCTTTCCTGCTCGCCTCGTGCGCATGCCAAACAGGGGCCGCGCGTCGCGCGCACTGTCGCGCCTGCCGGGCAAGAGGTCAAGGAGCGGGCGCCCCGCGCCTTGGATCGAACCGCCCCTCCCGGCCAAAACGGATCAAGGCTCAGACGGCCTCGGGCGTGCAGTGTCTTGCCCGCCACAACTGGGCCTCCGGCAGGTACGACCAGCCAAAGGCCGCCTCCGTATCGCCCTGTGTCTTGCGCATCTCCAGACGTTCCAGAGCTTCGTCCAGCGTCGGCCGGTGTCCCTTCGGCACCCACCACATGACGAAATGCTGTTCTCCCATGATCTCGAACCACTCGGCGCGACGGTCATAGAACTGCTTGTGGATGGTGCCCCAGACAAAGCGTTCCAGGCTTTCCACGTCCTCCCAGACCGTCAGGTTGGACACGAACTGCGGATCGCCATCGATCTTGGCCTCGGTGTTGCCGGTGCCCGGTTCGCCCGAGCCTTCCATCATCCAGACAAAGCCCGGCATCCGTTTGCCCAGCCCGTTGATCCGGTCGAGGTTTGCCATGAACTCGGCCACGCGCGGGTCATCAGTTGGGGCCAGTAGTCGCCCGACATTCAATTCCGCCAAGTGCATGTGATGTCCTTTCTGAAACCCAGTCGACCAAAGGTCCCGAAGCTGTAGCGCGCGGCCCCCGCCACGCCCAATGAATTATGCGGATGCAGCCCATCGCTTGCGGGCATGGGTCCAGCCGAAGGCCGCGTCGCTCTCGCCTGCCCTTGCCAGGTGGTGCAGCTTGCCCGCCGCCTCAGCGATTCCGGGACGGTGACCCTCGGGCACCCACCACATCACCAGCCGCAGCCCCTGCCCTGCGGCATCGAACCATTCCGCGCGCCGATCGTAGAACCGCCGGTGTACGGTCTGCCAGACGAAATGTTCGAGGCACGGCAGATCGCGCCAGACCGACAGGGTCGACGCGGTCCGGGGATTACCGCCCAAGGGTCCGCCCACATCCGTTTGCGCCGCGTCCATCTGGTCCTCCGGCATGTGCCAGACATAGCCCGGGCTGCGCTCCGCAACCGCAAAGACCCGATCTAGGTTATCGCGGAAATCGGCGATGCGCGGATCGTCCCAATCGTGTCTCAGAATGCCGATGTTGAACTCGGCCAGGTGCCAGCCGATCATCGGCCGTCTTTCCGACACAGATCGGAACAGGACCACGCGCCCGGTCGCTCATGCGCATCCCATAGCCGGTGGCGGACGGAAAAGACGTCGAAAGGCGGTCCCAAGTGGATCACCTCTTCGGTGGGTTCATTCGGGAATTTGTCCTGTGCCAGCGCGGTCGGCGCCAAACGAAAAAGGCCCCCCGCCGATCGGCAGGAGGCCCTGACAACATCGGAGGGTGCCACGTTTATTCCGCGGCGACGGCGCTGAGACGTCCGGTCTTCTGCGCCTTGATGCGGTCCTCGATCTCGTCGCGGAAATTGCGGATCAGGCCCTGGATCGGCCAGGCCGCGGCGTCGCCGAGCGCACAGATCGTGTGGCCCTCGACCTGCTTGGTCACGTCCCAGAGCATGTCGATCTCTTCTTCGTCGGCCTCACCCTTCACCAGCCGTTCCATCACCCGCATCATCCAGCCGGTGCCTTCGCGGCACGGGGTGCACTGGCCACAGCTTTCGTGCTTGTAGAACTTGGCCAGACGCCAGATCGCCTTGATGATGTCGGTGTCCTTGTCCATCACGATCACCGCCGCCGTGCCAAGCCCCGAGCCGAGCTCGCCGCGCAGGTAATCGAAATCCATGATCGCGTCGCGCATCTTTTCGCCGCGCACGCAAGGCACCGAGGACCCGCCGGGGATCACGGCCTTGAGGTTGTCCCAGCCGCCACGGATGCCGCCACAATGCTTGTCGATCAACTCTTCGAAGGTGATCGACATCGCCTCTTCGACGACGCAGGGGGTGTTCACATGGCCCGAGACCGCGAACAGCTTGGTGCCTTTGTTGTTGTCGCGTCCGAAGGACGAGAACCACTCGGCCCCCCGACGCAGGATCGTCGGCACGACGGCGATGGATTCGACGTTGTTCACCGTGGTCGGGCAGCCATAAAGGCCCGCGCCCGCCGGGAACGGCGGTTTCATCCGGGGCATGCCCTTCTTGCCTTCGAGGCTTTCCAGCAGGGCGGTTTCCTCACCGCAGATATAGGCGCCCGCACCGTGGTGCAGGAACAGCTCGAAATCCCAGCCCGAGCCGGCGGCGTTCTTGCCCAGCAGGCCCGCGTCATAGGCCTCGTCGATGGCGGCTTGCAGGGCCTCACGCTCGCGGATGTATTCGCCGCGGATATAGATGTAGCAGGCATGGGCCTGCATCGCGAAGCTGGCGATCAGGCAGCCTTCGATCAGCGTATGCGGATCGTGACGCATGATCTCGCGGTCCTTGCAGGTGCCCGGCTCGGATTCGTCGGCATTGACCACCAGGTAGGCCGGACGCCCGTCCGATTCCTTGGGCATGAAGGACCACTTCAGGCCGGTTGGGAAACCGGCGCCGCCACGACCACGCAGGCCCGACGCCTTCATTTCCTCGATGATCCAGTCACGCCCCTTGGCGATCAGATCCTTTGTCCCGTCCCAGTGGCCACGCTTTTTCGCGCCGTCGAGGGTGCGGTCATGCATGCCGTAGAGGTTGGTAAAGATCCGGTCCTGGTCAGCTAGCATCTCTCAATCCTTGTGTTCCTGGCGCTCCCGCCAGAGCCCGTATAACATCCACAGCGCCCAGACAAAGCCACCAATTGCAGCAAGGTCGAAAAGCGCGCGCCAGCGGTGGCTCAGGTCCACCGCTGCGCCGATCACATTTGCCGCGACCCAGCCGAGAGCCGTCCCGACGATCACCAGCGCAATGACGCGGCCTCTCCGGTTGTGGTCCTGCTTCCCGGCCATTGCCGCCTGAGCCTTATTTCACAAGTTCGGCGGCCTGCGCCACCCAGCCGTTGCGCGAGGCCCGGCCGCGTACACCGGCCAGGTTCTCGTCGACCCAGGCGACGTTTTCCCCGGTCCAGGCCGCGATCTGCGAGAAATGGTAGATCCCCTCGGCGTTCAGCGCCTCCGCCAGTTTCGGGCCGACACCGTTCAGAACGGTCAGGTCGTCTGCTTCGCCCTTGGGCGCCTTCAGCGCGGCGGGCTTGACCATCGCGGGGACGGCTTCAACCTCCGCTTCGGACGCCGGTGCGGCCGCAGGCGCGGCGGGTTCCGCGACAGGCGCCGTCTCAACCTTTTCGGGGGTGGCCACGGGGGCCGGTGCCGGTTCCGCCACAGGTTCCGCAACGTCCGCAACGGTCTCAGCCACGGTTTCCTCGACGGTCACTTCCGGTTCGGCCACCGGCTCTGCCGTGGCCTCGACCACGGTGGTCTCGGCCACGTCCTCGACCGGGGCTGCCTCTTCGGTGGTCGTCACCGAAGCCGCAACCGTCACGCCGCCCATCGGCGTGCAGATCGAGCCGAAACCCGCCGGCATTCCGGTCCAGGGCATCATGGCCAGTTTCATCATTCCCTGGCTGGCTTCCAACGCAAAGCGCGTCTGAAGCTGCATCATGCGCATCAGCGGCATAAAGTCAGGTGTCATAGAATAGATCGGGGTCGTCATGGTCACGTTCTCGCTCCACTAAACGGGCGCAGCATCCTGCGCGTGTCTTAGCGCCGTTCCTCCCCAACAGTGCCGGTGCCACGCCTGACATACTGCGCCGCGGCACGCAAGGTATGGCTTTGTCGCATCCCCGTTTCAGGCGCCGCGACAGCGGGTTTGACCACTCTGTAACCAGCAATCCGTCGCGCATGCGGCGCCTTCGGCCCCGGGCGATCAGCCGCTTGGCGTATAGGTCCAGCTGCCCCGGCGCGAGGCCAGTTCCGCCTCGCCTGCCAGCACCGTGCCGGTCTTGACCAGCGGTGCCTCGGTGGCATCGGAGCGGGCCGCGGCAGGCGCTGGTTGGGGACTTGGTTCCGCGGCCTCTTTGGTCGGGGCCGGGTCCGCCTCTGCCACGCTGTCGCCACCATAGGTCCAATTGCCCTTGCGGCTGGCAAGGTCTTCCTCTCCCGGCAAGGCGCCGCTGGGTTTGACAAGTGGCCCGTTGTCGGCGCTCTCGTGCGCTGCGGGCGCAGGCTCTGCCTCGGGGATCCTCTCCGGCTGCGGTGCCGGGGGGGCCTTGGGCTGTGGCGCAGGCCGCGTGGTGGGGGTCGGGGCCTTTGCCGCGCTGGCACAGAACAGCCTGGAGAACAGCAGCCCGAGAACGACGAGCGTCACGCCCGCCGCAATGGCCGCCTGAATCCCCATCCAGTCGCCCAGCGTCAGCAACAATACGAAAACGAGAAAGGCGGCCACGGCCGCCAATCCCCAACTCAACCTGCTGCAGTTCCCCTGCCCAGCCTGATCCTCCATGACGTTCCTCCCTGTCGCCGATATCCGGTCCTGTCTGGACCGGAGTATCACGAAAAAGGGAGGCCGCGGCTATCAGACTTTAGGACCGCGCCGCCAGCTCCTTGGCCTGCGCCACCCATTCGTCGCGGGTCGCCCGGCCCTTGAAACCCTCGAGGTTCTCGTCGACCCAGGCCAGCTCCTTGTCTGTCCAGGCCGCGACCTGGTCGAAGTGGTAGAAGCCCAGCGAGTGCAGCAGCTCTTCCAGCTTGGGTCCGACGCCCTTGATTTCCTTCAGGTCGTCCGGCTTGCCGTCACGCGGCGCGTCAAGGCCGACAGGCTTGTCCTCTGCCGCAGGCGCAGCCGGCTCTTCCGCGGGCTTGTCCTCGGAGGCCGGGGCCTCGTAGCGCCAGCTGCCCTTGCGGCTGGACAGCTCGGCCTGGCCGGGCAGCGGTGTGCTGGGCTGGACCAGGGCCTGCTCGACCTCGGCAGGTGCCTCGGCAACCTTTTCCGGCTTCGGCGCGGGTTTGGCCGGTTGCGGGGTTTCCTCTGCGGGAACCTCTGCCTCGGGGGCATGCGGCTGGTGGCTGCCACGGGTTCCCGACTGGTCGTTCCAGGGCGCCGACAGCGGCACCTCGGTGCCGTCGATGCGCTTGATCGTGTCGCCGATGTCATCGGCCAGTTGCGCGCTGGCGTTCAGCTTGATCGAACCGTTCACAAATTCGGTCAGCGACGTGATGCCCGGCTTCGGCTCCGAAGCGAAACGACCGTTCTGCGGCCCGACCTGCGGCACCTCGCCCCGCGCCAGTGCGTCGAGCAGATCGCGCAGTTTCTCGGCGGTCAGGTCCTCGTAATAGTCCTTGCCGATCTGCGCCATCGGCGCATTGGTGCAGGCGCCCAGGCATTCGACCTCTTCCCAGCTGAACTTGCCGTCCTCAGACAGCGCGTGCGGTTTGTCGGCGATTTTTTCGCGGCAGACGGCGATAAGGTCCTCGGCGCCGCAGATCATGCAGGAGGTCGTGCCGCAAATCTGGATATGCGCCAGCGAGCCGACCGGCTGCAACTGGAACATGAAGTAGAAGCTGGCCACCTCGAGCGCGCGGATATAAGCCATGTCCAGCATGTCGGCCACGGCTTCGATCGCCGGACGGCTGAGCCAGCCTTCCTGCTCCTGTGCCCGCCACAGCAGCGGGATGATGGCGCTGGCCTGACGGCCTTCGGGGTACTTGGTGATCTGCTCGCGCGCCCAGGCCAGGTTGGCGGGCGTGAAGGCAAAACTCTCGGGCTGTTCGGGGTGCAGTCGGCGCAGCATGGCTTTCGGCTTTCCGTCTTACGTCCGGCGCCAGGGCGCGGCGCCTCGGGTTTCAATCTTGCATCCGGTCCGGCCCGCTGGGCCGGTCACGTCAGGTTGCCGCCTCAGGCGCGGGCTCGGTCTTGGGGGCGCAGGCGCCGGTCTGAAGACGCACACCGCCGTTCGACAGCGGCACCGCCTGTTTCTGTTCGACCTTGTACTGCGAGATGGTCACCACCTTCTCGCGCGGCATCCCGGTCTGCAGTTCCACGGGCAGATAATCGCTTTCGTTCACGAGGTCACATCCGATCGAGGCCACAGCGGCATCAAAGGCCGCAAGGTCCTCTTCGGTGACGCCCTCGGGCAGGAAACAGCCCGAAACCAGTCCAGTCGCGACCAGGGCAAAAGCGTATCTTTTCATCGTGTCGTCCCTCGCAAAAGGCCGCGCGGCGGCGGCCCATCTTTCCCCCTCAGGGGCAATTCACCAGCCGCACCGCTCCGGCGGCCACGCCAAACTCGATCGCCCCGGAGGCAACCAGATCCCGGGCGGTATCCTTTGGGATGAAGCGGTTGTCCCCGATTGCATCGTCGGACAGTGCGCCATTGTCCCCGAACCCTGCGGGCAGGCTCTGCGCCACGGCGCCTCCTGCCTGCGGACAAAGCGCCAAGAGCGGTCGGATCACCTGTCGATCTCCCCGAAGACGACGTCCATCGTACCGATGATCGCCGCGACGTCGGCCAGCTGGTGGCCCTTGGCAACGTGATCCATCGCCTGCAGATGCAGGTAGCCCGGCGCGCGGATCTTGGACCGGTAGGGCCGGTTCGACCCATCGGCCACGAGGTAGACGCCGAATTCGCCCTTGGGCGCCTCGACGGCGGCATAAACCTCGCCCTCGGGAACGTGAAAGCCCTCGGTGTACAGCTTGAAGTGATGGATCAGGGCTTCCATCGAGCGTTTCATCTCGCCGCGTTTCGGCGGGGTGATCTTGCCGCGCGCCAGGACGTCGCCCTGCCCTTCGGGCGCGCGCAGCTTCTCGATGGCCTGCAGGATGATCTTCACGCTCTCGCGCATCTCGGCCATGCGGCAGAGATAGCGGTCATAACAATCGCCGTTCTTGCCGACCGGGATCTTGAAGTCGAACTCGTCGTAGCATTCATAGGGCTGCGCGCGGCGCAGGTCCCAGGCAAGGCCCGACCCACGCACCATGACGCCGGAAAAGCCCCATTCGTTGATCTCTTCCTCGGTCACGACGCCGATATCGGCGTTACGCTGCTTGAAGATGCGGTTTTCCGTCAGCAGGCCGTCGATATCATCCAGCACATTGGGGAATTCTTTGGCCCAGGCCTCGATATCGTCGATCAGGGCCGGCGGCAGGTCCTGGTGCACGCCACCGGGCCGGAAATAGGCCGAGTGCAGGCGCGCGCCGCAGGCCCGTTCGTAGAAGACCATCAGCTTTTCGCGTTCTTCGAAGCCCCAGAGCGGCGGCGTCAGGGCGCCCACGTCCATCGCCTGCGTGGTCACGTTCAGCAGGTGGTTCAGGACACGGCCGATTTCCGAATAGAGCACCCGAATCAACGACCCCCGCCGTGGCACCTCGACACCGGTCAGCTTTTCGATGGCCAGGCACCAGGCGTGCTCCTGGTTCATCGGCGCCACATAGTCGAGACGGTCGAAATAGGGCAGGTTCTGCAGGTAGGTCCGCGTCTCCATCAGCTTTTCGGTGCCGCGATGCAGCAGACCGATATGCGGGTCGCAACGCTCGACGATCTCGCCGTCAAGCTCCAGCACAAGACGCAGCACACCGTGCGCCGCCGGGTGTTGGGGGCCGAAGTTGATGTTGAAGTTGCGGATCTTCTGCTCGCCCGTCAGGGCGTCTTCGAAACCTTTGGAGCCGTCCATCACTTCGCCTCTTCCGTCTTTTCGTCACCGGGCAGCACGTATTGCGCGCCTTCCCAGGGGGACATGAAATCGAACTGGCGGTATTCCTGCACCAGGCTCACCGGCTCGTAGACGACGCGCTTTTGCTCTTCGTCGTAACGCACTTCGGTATAGCCCGTGGTCGGGAAATCCTTGCGCAGCGGGAAGCCGCGGAACCCGTAATCCGTCAGGATGCGGCGCAGGTCCGGATGGCCGGCAAAGAGGATGCCGAACATGTCGAAAACCTCGCGCTCGAACCAGTTGGCCGAGGGGTGAACCGACACGATCGATGGCACCATCTCATCCTCGCGGATCGCCACGCGCAGGCGGATGCGGTGGTTCTGGTACATCGACAGGAAATGATAAACCACGTCGAACCGCTTGGGCCGCTCCGGGTAGTCAACGGCGGTGATGTCCACCAGCGAGGAAAACCGGCAGGTCGCGTCCGTCTTCAGGAACTCCACGAACCCGCGGATGTTCGAAGGCGCCACATCGACGTTCAGCTCGCCATGGGTGACGTCCCAGCCGATCACGCAGTCGGGGCGCTTGGCCTCGATATGGCCGCCCAGTTCGTTCAGCAATTCGCTCATCGCACCAATGTCCCCGTCCGGCGGATTTTCTTCTGCAGCGCCATGATGCCGTAGACCAGCGCCTCTGCCGTCGGCGGGCAGCCCGGCACATAGACATCCACGGGCACCACGCGGTCACAGCCACGCACCACGCTGTAGGAGTAGTGGTAATAGCCGCCACCGTTGGCGCAGGAGCCCATCGAGATGACATAGCGCGGCTCCGGCATCTGGTCGTAGACCTTGCGCAGGGCCGGAGCCATCTTGTTGGTCAGCGTGCCGGCGACGATCATCAGGTCCGACTGGCGCGGGCTGGCGCGCGGCGCGGTCCCGAACCGTTCGAGGTCATAGCGCGGCATCGAGGAATGCATCATCTCGACGGCGCAACAGGCCAGGCCGAAGGTCATCCAGTGCAGCGAACCGGTACGCGCCCAGTTGATGATGTCCTCGGTCGAGGTCAGCAGAAAACCCTTGTCCTGAAGCTCGCGGTTCAGGGTCTGCGTGGCCACCTCGCGGTCGCCACCAGAGGTGTTCGAGCCGTAGGGGGACAGCGCGGATGGACCCGATTTCACGCGCGCGCCTTGTTGGCCGTCGCCCTGTACATCGGTCACATGGGCCTTGTCGTCGGTCATTCCCATTCCAATGCCCCCTTCTTCCATTCGTAGGCAAAGCCGATGGTCAGAACGCCCAGGAACACCATCATCGACCAGAAGCCCACCATCGAGACGTCCTTGAAGGCCACCGCCCAGGGAAACAGGAAGGCGATTTCAAGGTCGAAGATGATGAACAGGATCGAGACCAGGTAGAACCGGACGTCGAATTTCATCCGGGCATCGTCGAAGGCGTTGAACCCGCATTCGTAGGCGGAAACCTTTTCCGGGTCCGGGTTGCGCACGGCGAGGATCACCGCGGCAAGGATCAGGACAAGGCCGAGACCGATGGCAATGGCCAGAAAGACGAGGATGGGAAGATATTCCCGCAGCATCTCTTCCAAGACGTGGCTCCTTCAAGGATCGGGCGCTGTGGCGCTTGGCTTATTGTCCCTTATCGCTGCCATCTGGCAGGGTCAACACGAGGCGCGTGCATTCAAATCCCTGCGAACAAAAGGCTTTCCCTGAAATTGGCGGTTTTTCCTTTGTTGACAAAGGGATGCCGGAACAGGCGATGCTGCATGGCAGCACGCGCCGCGCGCAAGCGTCGCGCCCGACTTTGTGATCACGGGCCGAGAGGACGGGAATCCCGCCATGTTCAAGTGCCGCCACTTGCGTTAGCAGCCGGGAGCAGACAGGAAAGACAATCCCATGACCGTTCACATCCTTGCTCCCGACGACACGATTTTCAGCGTGAACCGAGACATTGCGCGCGTGGGTTTTGCGCAGCTCGGCGAAGAGGTCCGGATTTTCGCGCCCGAGGACTTCGACGACCTCACGTTTGCCGCGGGGGACATCGTCGTGGGCGGCATCCGCTATGCCCGGAAGGGCATGGAACGGCTGGGCATTCCCGTGCTGGATCTCGACAGCATACCCGAGGCGCTGATGCCCTTTGCCGGGCGGCGCATCTGGCAGTCGACGATGGCCGAGGCGCGACAGCTGGCAGGCAATGGCACGGCAATCTTCGTCAAGCCCCTGCCCGACCGGCTCAAGCTCTTTACCGGAACGCTGCTATGCAGCTTCGCCGACCTGATCCCAACGGCGCATATCCCCGACGAGGAAGCGGTAATCTGTGCCGATCCGGTGGATTTCGTGACCGAATACCGTGGCTTTGTCCTGCATGGCGACCTGATCGACCTGCGACCCTACCGGGGCGATCCGCTGTGCTTCCCTGACCCCGAGGTGATCCGCGCTGCGCTGGCCGCCCAATCGACGGCGGGTGCTCCTGCGGCCTATGCGCTGGATTTCGGGGTCACCTCTGACGGGCGGACGCTGGTGGTCGAGGTCAACGATGCCTATGCGGTTGGCGCCTACGGGCTGTCGCCAATCCGCTACGCAAGACTGATCGCGACCCGCTGGGCGGAACTGGCCGCATGACCCTGTGGCCAGGTTTCGGTGCCAGGAACCAGCGTGTCGCCCTTCACCGGATCGTTGAAATCATCACGTAGCCCGCCAATCCGCTCATCACCAGCATCACCGGGAACCAGACGGCGCGTTCTTTCTGCGACGGGGTGATTCCGTTCAGGACGGCGCTCAGCCCACTCACGCCAAGGGCGACCCAGCCGCTCCAGCGCGGCCAACCGAGGCCGGGAAAGCCCGCCGCCGACAGGATCGCCACTGCCTGGAACAAGACCACCGGAACAGAGACCGCCGCCACCACCCGCCCGGTCAGCGGCAAGGCGCCTTCGTGCCGCCCACCCTGCGTCCAGCGACCAAGCGGCGCGCCCCCGATCAACGCCAGTTGGAAGAAGACGATGGCAAGGCAGACAGTGGCATAGAGATGGGCAACCTGGATCAGCATGGCCGCCGGTCCTTCATGCCCAGGGCGCGGGCCGCTTGTCGAAAAAGGCGGCGATCCCTTCCTGCGCCTCCGATGTCTCCCAGCGGGCGGCCAGGGCGTCGATGGCCCCGTCGACCTCGGCCTCGGTGACTTCCCCCCCCAGGCGCCGCAACAACGCCTTGGCATCCCGAACCGCCCCCGGCGCACAGGCCAACGGCAAAGCGACCTCTGCCGCGACGGCCTCGTCCAATTGATCCGCCGGAACCGACCGGTTCAGCAGTCCCAGCGCCACGGCCTCGTCAGTGCCAAAGATACGTCCGTTCATGAAGATTTCCTGCGCCTTCACGGCACCCATCCGGGCCATGACATAGGGCCCGATATTGGCCGGTATCAGCCCCAGCTTGACCTCGGTCAGACCGAACTTCACCCCCTCGGCGGCCAGTGCAATGTCACACACGCAGATCAGCCCCAGCCCGCCGCCAAAGGCATTGCCCTGCACCTTGCCGATCAGGGGTTGCGGCAGCGCATAAAGCGCGCCCAATGCCTTGGCGATGCGCGAGGATTCCTCGCGCCGCGTCGCCCGGTCCATCTCGAACTGTTCGCGCATCCAGGCCAGGTCACCGCCGGCGCAAAAGGACTTGCCCTCTGCCGACAGGACAACCACTTTCACCTCCGGGTCTGCCGCCAGGCTGTGCGCCGTGGCCTCCAGCTCGGTCATCATCTGCGCGGACAGCGCATTGTGCTTGTCGGCCCGGCGCAGGCTGATCTCCGCCACGCCCCGCGTGTCGCGCGATACCCCGATCAACTCCATCTCGTCCCTTTCAATCCGTTGCCCAGCGAACCAGTCACGTCCCACGCATGGCGCCCGCCATCTGGGCGGCCTTGTCCAGGACGACACGATCCAGCCCGGTGACATAGCCCCGAGCAACCAGGTGATCGTGCACCGCCTCCGTTGCCACGTTGCCCGCCGCACCCGGCGCATAGGGGCATCCCCCCAACCCGCCGACCGCAGCATCAAAGACCCGCAAGCCTCGCGCCAGCGCCACGTCGATGTTCTCCAGCGCCCGACCGGATGTATCGTGGAAATGCCCTGCCAGCTGCGCCGCGGGCATCTCGTCCAGCACGACGGACAGCATGGCATCCACCGCCTCCGGCCGCCCCCGCCCGATGGTGTCCCCCAGAGAAACCTCGTAACAGCCCATGTCCCGCAAGGCCGCAACCACCCGGGCCACGGCCGCGGGCGCCACCGCCCCGTCGTAGGGACATTCCACCACGCAGGACACATAGCCACGCACGGGCAGTCCCGCCTCGCGCGCCGCCTCGGCCACAGGCACGAAGCGCGCCAGCCCTTCCTCGACCGTGGCGTTGATATTGGCCTTCGAGAAGCCCTCGGACGCCGCGCCGAACACCGCAACCTCGTCCGCCTTCGCCGCCAGCGCGCGCTCCAACCCCTTCAGGTTCGGCGTGAGCGCCGCGTAGGAGACGCCCCGCGCCCGCGCAATTCCCGCCAGGACCTCTCCGGAATCCGCCATCTGCGGCACCCATTTCGGACTCACGAAAGAGGCGCATTCGATCCGCCGAAACCCCGCGCCGGACAGCAGGTCCACCAGCGCCACCTTCTCCGCCGTGGGGATGGCGCGTTTCTCGTTCTGCAGCCCGTCGCGCGGGCCCACCTCGAAGATCTCGACCGTCTCGCTCATCTTCTCTCTCCGGTTCATTCCTCCGGCACCGGGTAGAAATCGCGCGCATAGAACCGCTGCGGCCCCTCACGCTTGACCGCCCGCCGGTATCCGGCCCGTTTCTCCATCCGCGCGCGATATGCCTGAAGGCGCGGAAACTCGTCCATCTCGACATAGTAAGGCGCGGCAAAAAGGTTGAACCCCATCATGATGTCCGCCGCCGAGAACCCGCCGGGCAAGAGCCAACCGGTCTCTCCCAGCGCCTCTTCCATGCCGCGCAGGGTCTGGCGCAGACGCGCCACGTGCAGCTTGACAACCACCGGTGCAGGCTTTGCCGGCGGGCGCAGGAAAACCATCTGCAGGTTCAGGTTCTCGATCAGGCTTGCCATCGTCTCGGCATAGTGGAGCCATTGCAGGAAGGCGGGGCGCTCCGGGTGATCCGGTGCGCGGGTCAGCTCCGGCGCCAGCCGCTCCGAGAGGTATTCCACGATGGCGCCGGATTCGCTCATCTCCAGCCCGTCCCATTCGATCGCCGGGATGCGGATTGCAGGAGAGACGCGCGCCAGACCGCTTTCGCGCATCTCGGGCGTGCCGATGCGGTGCTCGATCACCTCCAGCCCGCCGAACCGGTCCGGGCCGATCTCCTCGATCAGCCAGAGGACGCGAAAGCTGCGGCCGTACTGGACGTGGTGCAGGCGGATCATCCGTCTTCCCCCAGCAGCACCAGCGGCGCACCCGCCTCGACCTGATCGCCCTCGGCCACCAAGACCTCCGAGACCACGCCAGCACGGCCAGCGCGCATGGTATGCTCCATCTTCATGGCTTCCAGAACGACCAGCCGGTCGCCCTCGGCAACCTCCTGGCCCAGGCCCACATGGACAGAGACGACCCGCCCGGGCATCGGCGCCAGGGCCCCGTCCAGGGCCCCCGCCGCCGCGGCGCCCCGCGCCAGCGGGTCGGGCAGGTCAAAGCCGATCCCGTAGTGGGCAAAGACCGTCACCTGCCCCTCTGCCAGGTGCGCACCGGAAGCCGGGCTGCCGTCGAAGGACCACCCGCGCAGGCCCCGCCGTGCGTCGATCACCTGCCCCTCGACCGAGATCAGCGCCGCATCCGGCCCCTTGACCATGACGCCCACGTCGCGCTGCTCACCGGCCTGCTTCAGCACCACCCTGCGCCATTCCGGCCGCCAGAGCGCAAAGCCGGTCTCCCAGCCCGTGGCCTCTGTCAGCCCGAGTGCCGTCAGCGCCGCCTCGGCCCAGATCACCGGCGTGATCTCGGGCTGTGCGGTCAGGGCATCGATGTCGCGGGCGATCAGTCCGGTGTCCACCTCGCCCCGCGCGAACCCTGCGTGTTCCGCAAGCGCGCCCAGAAAGGCCAGGTTCGTCACCGTGCCCGCCACCCGGCTGTTGCGCAGCCCCCGCGCCAGTCGCTGAAGGGCCACGGCCCGGGTGGGCCCATGCGCCACCAGCTTGGCAATCATCGGGTCGTAATGCGGGCTGATGGCATCGCCCGCACGCACGCCGGCTTCGGCGCGCAGACCCTCGGGGAACGTGAGGTCCGACAGGGTCCCCGTGGCGGGCAGGAAACCCGCCGGCACGTCCTCGGCATAGAGCCGCGCCTCGAAAGCGTGGCCGTTGATCGCCAGGTCCTCCTGCCGTGCGGGCAGAGGTTCGCCCGCGGCGACGCGGATCTGCCATTCCACCAGGTCGACGCCACAGATTTCCTCGGTCACCGGGTGTTCCACCTGCAGGCGGGTGTTCATCTCCATGAACCAGAACCCGTCGGGGCGCAGGCCGTTCGCGCCATCGACGATGAATTCCACCGTGCCTGCGCCCTTGTAGCCGATGGCCTCGGCCGCGCGCACGGCGGCGGCCCCCATGGCGGCGCGCATCTCCTCGGTCATGCCGGGCGCGGGCGCCTCCTCGATCACCTTCTGGTGGCGGCGCTGCAGCGAGCAGTCTCGTTCGAACAGGTGCACCGCGCGCGTCCCGTCGCCAAAAACCTGCACCTCGATGTGCCGGGGCCGCTGGATGTATTTCTCGATCAGGACCGCATCATTGCCGAAGGCGGTCAGCGCCTCGGCCTTGGCCCGTTCCAGCGCATCGACGAACTCCTCCGGGTCCTCGACCAGCCGCATGCCCTTGCCGCCGCCGCCCGCAACCGCCTTGATCAGCAGAGGGTAGCCGACGCGATGCGCCTCGACCTCCAGGTGACCGGGGTCCTGGTCCTCGCCCATGTATCCGGGCACCACCGGCACGCCGGCCTCGTCCATCAGCCGCTTGGCCGCGTCCTTGAGCCCCATCTGCCGGATCGCCTGCGCCGAGGGGCCGATGAATGTCAGTCCCGCCGCCTCGACCGCCTCGACGAAATCGGGATTCTCGCTGAGAAAGCCGTAGCCGGGATGGATCGCCTGCGCGCCAGTCGCCTGCGCCGCCTCGATGATCCGGTCCGTCCTCAGGTAGCTTTGCGACGGCGCCGCTCCGCCGATACAGACCGCCTCGTCTGCCAATGTCACGTGCAACGCCTCAGCATCCACGTCCGAATGCACCGCCACCGTGCGCAGGCCCATCGCCCGGGCGGTACGGATGACACGGGCCGCGATCTCGCCCCGGTTCGCAATCAGGATGGTGTCAAACATGGTCATCGTCCCTTGCCTCCTGCCGGTGCAACGCGGAGGGCCGTGAGGGGCCAGCCCCTCACACTCCCCGGAGTATTTTCAGCCCAAAGAAACACCGACGCCGGGGCCACCGGTTTTGCGATCGTGACAAGTTTCTTGATGTCTTGCATGGTTTCCGTCCTCATCGCGATCACATCCGGAACACGCCAAAGCGCGTCTCTTCGACGGGTTTGTTCAGCGCCGCGCGCAGGGACAGTGCCAGCACCTGCCGGGTCTTGCGCGGGTCGACGATGCCGTCATCCCAGAGCCGGGCCGAGGCATACAAGGGGTGCGACTGTTCCTCGAACATCTCCAGCGTCGGGCGCTTGAACTCGGCCTCTTCCTCCTCGGACCAGGTACCGCCCGACCGTTCGATGGCGTCGCGTTTCACGGTGGCCAGCACGCCCGCCGCCTGGGCGCCACCCATCACCGAGATCCGGCTGTTGGGCCATGTCCAGAGGAACCGAGGCTGGTAGGCGCGGCCCGCCATGCCGTAGTTGCCCGCCCCGAAACTGCCGCCGACCAGCACCGTCACCTTGGGCACGGACGTGGTGGCCACCGCCGTCACCATCTTGGCGCCGTGGCGCGCGATGCCCTCGTTCTCGTACTTGCGACCCACCATGAAACCGGTGATGTTTTGCAGGAAAACCAACGGGATCCGCCGTTGCGAGCATAGCTCGACGAAATGCGCGCCCTTGGACGCGCTTTCCGAAAACAGCACGCCGTTGTTGGCGATGATCCCGACATCCATGCCCTCGAGCTTGGCGAAGCCGCAGACCAGCGTCTCGCCGAAGCGGGGCTTGAATTCGTCGAAGTAGGAGCCATCCACGATCCGTGCGATGACCTCGCGAATGTCGTAGGGCGTGCGCAGATCCGCGGGCACCACGCCCAGAAGCTCGTCCGGGTCATAGGCGGGCGCCTCGCCCTGCAGGGCCGGCGCGAGCGTGCCGCCGCCCAGCGACCCCACCGCCCGACGCGCAAGGGCCAGTGCGTGGGCGTCGTCCTCGGCCAGGTAGTCGGCCACACCAGACAGGCGCGTGTGCACGTCGCCGCCGCCAAGATCCTCGGCTGTCACAACCTCGCCGGTCGCCGCCTTGACCAATGGCGGCCCGGCCAGAAAGATCGTGCCCTGTTCCTTGACGATGATCGAGACATCCGACATCGCGGGCACATAGGCGCCGCCCGCCGTACAACTGCCCATGACCACGGCGATCTGGGCGATGCCCTTGGCCGACATCCGCGCCTGGTTGTAGAAAATCCGCCCGAAATGGTCGCGGTCGGGGAACACCTCGTCCTGGTTGGGCAGGTTGGCGCCGCCGCTGTCCACAAGGTAGACGCAGGGCAGTTCGTTTTCCTCGGCGATCTCCTGCGAACGCAGGTGTTTCTTGACGGTCATCGGGTAGTAGGTGCCGCCCTTCACGGTGGCATCGTTGCAGATCACCATGACCTGCCGTCCCTGAACCAGACCGATGCCCGCAATCACCCCCGCACAGGGCGCCGCGCCGCCGTACATGCCATGCGCAGCCGTCGTTCCGACCTCGAGGAAGGGCGATCCGGGATCGAGAAGGTTGGCCACCCTCTCGCGCGGCAGCATCTTGCCCCGGCTCAAATGCCGGTCACGTGCCTTTTCCCCGCCGCCGGACATGGCAAGCGCGGCGGCCTCCTGGATCTGGTCGAGCGCTTCGAGATGGGCCGCGCGGTTGGTTTCAAAGGCCTCTCCCGCCGTCAGCACCTGCGATTGCAGTTTCATGTCCCTGTCCCCTTGTTCATTCCTGCACGGTCTCGGCCGCCGCGCGCGCTTTCAGGTCCTTGCGGATCACCTTGCCCGTCACCGTCATCGGCAAGGCATCCAGAAAATCGATTTCCCTTGGATAGGAATAGCTTGCGAGCCGTTCTTTCACCCATTCCTGCAAGGTCGCGGCGTCGACCTCGGCGCCCGGCTTGCGGACCACATAGGCCTTGACGATCTCTGTTCGCAGCGGGTCGGGCTTGCCTACGACGCCCACAGTGGCGACAGCGGGATGGGTGAGCAGGCAGTCCTCGATTTCCGCCGGACCGATGCGATAGCCCGCAGAGGTGATGACGTCATCCTCGCGGCCCACGAAACGGATAAAGCCCTCTTCCAACGTGCCCCGATCGCCCGTCACCAGCCAGTCGCCGCGGAATTTCTCCTCCGTGGCCTCGGGCCGGTTCCAGTATTCCAGCATCATCGAGGCGCAGCCGCGCCGCACGGCGATATCGCCTTCGCCATCCACCGGCGCACCGTCCTCGGAGATCACGGCAATGTCAAAGCCCGGCACCGCCCGCCCCAGAGCGCCCGGCTTCGGATCGAAAAGCGCCGCACAGGACGAGGCCACCATGTTGCATTCGGTCTGGCCATAGAATTCGTTGATCGTGACACCCAGCGCCCCGCGCCCCCAGGCCAGCATCTCGGGCCCCAGCGGCTCGCCGCCACTGGCAACAGAGCGCAGCCCGGTGATCCGGGCGTCGGACGCCTTCAGGATGCGCAGGGCCGTTGGCGGAAAAAATACATTCCGAACAGCATGTTCCGAGATGATCCTTGTGCATTCATCGACGTCGAACCGCCGCATTCGCGCCGCGGCCACCGGCACCCCCAGCGCCAGTCCCGGCATCAGCACGTCAAACAAACCGCCGATCCAGGCCCAGTCGGCGGGCGTCCAAAGGACATCCCCCGGCTGGCCCAGGAAGTCATGGCTCATCTCCACTCCCGGCAGGTGCCCGGTCAGGACACGGTGCCCGTGCAGCGCGCCCTTGGGCGTGCCCGTCGTGCCCGAGGTGTAGATCAACACGGCGGGGGTCTCTGGCCCGCTGTCAAACGCCGGCCCCTCTGCCCCCTCTGCGGGCAGTTCGTCCTCGCGCAGAACCTCCAGGTCAAAAGGCGCCAGCATCCCGGCGCCCTCCGCGTCCGTGACCACCACGCGCGCACCGCTGTCCGACAGGCGCGACCGCAGCGCATCCTCTCGGAACAGCATGAAGAGCGGTACGGAAATCGCCCCCATCCGCCAGCAGGCCAGGTGCGCGGCAGCGCAAAGCGGCGACTGGCTGAGCAATACGCCCACCCGATCGCCCGGCCCCACGCCGCGTGCCAACAGCGCCGCCTGCACCCGCCGCGACAGAGTCGCCAGCGCGCCGTAGCTCACCGCCGCGCCGCTGGAATGATCCAGGATGGCCACGCGATCCGGGTCTTGCCGCGCCCACGCATCGCAGGCCTGTTCGGCCATGTTCAGCCGCGCCGGAAGGTCCCAGCGAAAGCCCGCGCGCAGCGCATCATATGTGGGGGCAGAGGTCAGCATCAGCCCGGCGTCACCATGCTTTCGATGTACCAGGTCTGTTCGGCGGTCTCGCGCAGCAGGCATTCGACACCGGCGGGCCCGGCGCCGGTTCCGCCGCCCCAGTGACTGCGGGCATAGGCACATTTGGCGTCACGGTAGGTGATCCATGCACGCTGCATCTCGCGCAGGGCCTCCTCTTGCGAGGGGCCAAAGCCTGCGTTTTCGATATCGGCCTGTTTCGCGTAGCGGATCGCAAAGGCGTAAGAGTCATTCAGGCGGGCGTCCCACCAGTCAAGTTCGCGCGCGTAGCAACCGCTGAGGACCATGGTGGCATAACCGTTGTCCTCGACGCAGGCCTCGGCTGCCAGCCCGATGCAACTGCGGAACTCCGCGCCCGATCCCAGGCAGCTTTCGGTTGCGCGCGGGGAAAAGACCAGGTCCTGCGCCGCGGCTGGCGTCGACAGGCCGGCCGCAACAATGGCAAAGGCAATGAATTTCATGTGCTTGGCTCCTTCATCCTGTCGCCCTCCGCCGGTTTGCCCGTGACAAGGCCGCCAAAACGGTTCACCCGGTAGACCCGCCGATCCTGACCCGTGCCGCAGCGTATGACCAGCCAGACCTCGGCCCCCGGGACCGCCGTGCAATCCGCCGCCCGTGCGCCGGTCTCGGCCATGTAGCGGGCGGCATAGCTCTCGATCGCCATGCTCTCCGTCAGGTTGGCCGCGATCCAGCCGGCCCGAAAGGCCAGCACCGCGCCCAGCGTCACCAGAACCGCCAATGGCAGCCAGAGCAGCAGCCGCATGTTCACCGGAACCGCCCCATCCTGTCGGACATGGGCGCGGCGCAACTCATCAGGACATGGCCCCCATCAGCTCGCGCCCGACCAGCATCCGGCGGATTTCCGACGTGCCCGCGCCGATCTCCATCAGCTTGGCATCGCGGAAGATCCGCGCGACCGGCGCATCGTTCAGGAAGCCCGCGCCGCCCATCGCCTGCACCGCCTGATGCGCCTGCACCATCGCCTGCTCCGAGGCGTAGAGACAGCAGGCCGCCGCATCCTGCCGGGTGACCTCGCCTCGGTCGCAGGCCTTGGCGACCTCGTAGACATAGGCGCGGGCGGAATTCATCGCCGTGTACATGTCGGCAATCTTGCCCTGCATCAGCTGAAAGTTCCCGATCGACTGGCCGAACTGCTTGCGCTCGACCATGTAGGGCATGATCTCGTCCATGCAGGCGGCCATGATGCCCAGGCCGATGCCTGCCAGCACGACCCGTTCATAGTCCAGCCCGGACATCAGCACGCGCACGCCCTTGCCCTCTTCGCCAAGGATGTTCTCGAACGGAACCTCGACATCCTCGAAGATCAGTTCGGCGGTGTTCGATCCGCGCATCCCCAGCTTGTCGAAATGCGGGCTGGTGGAAAATCCCTTCATCGACTTCTCGACGAGGAAAGCGGTGATGCCCTTGGCCCCGGCGTCCGGGTCTGTCTTGGCGTAGACCACCAGCGTGTCGGCGTCGGGGCCGTTGGTGATCCAGTACTTGTTGCCATTCAGGACAAACCGGTCGTTCCGCTTTTCGGCGCGCAGTTTCATGCTGACGACATCCGACCCGGCAGAAGGCTCTGACATGGCCAGTGCGCCCACATGCTCGCCCGAGATCAGGCCCGGCAAGTATTTCCGGCGCTGTTCGTCCGTGCCGTTCAGCTTGATCTGGTTCACGCAGAGATTGGCATGGGCGCCGTAGGAGAGCGAGACAGAGGCCGAGGCGCGCGCCACTTCCTCGACCGCGACCGTATGAGCGAGATAGCCCATGCCTGCGCCACCGTACTCCTCGGGCACGGTGATCCCCAGCAGGCCCAGGTCGCCCATCTCGCGCCACAGAACGGCGGGAAACTCGTTGCTGCGGTCGACCTCGGCCGCCATGGGCTTGACCCGCTCCTGCGCCCACTTGTGCACCATTTCCTGCAGCGCAAGCACATCCTCGCCCAGGTCAAACTTCATTGTCGCCAGAAACACGCCCGCTCCTCCCAAAGTAATGAACGCTTGTTCATTTAACGCGAGCAAGCGAGTCGGGTCAATGGGCTTGGTTGCAACAGCAGGGCCCGAAACTGCGTGCCCTTGCCGCTTGACCGCCGCCGCGCGGCTGACCTAATGGCCGCATGACCGCATCCACCTCCCCGCACGCCCCGCTCTGGCTGATGATCCTTTTGCAGGCCACGGTCTCTGCCGCCAGCATGGTGGTCGAGATCGTCGCCGGGCGCATGATCGCGCCCTATGTCGGCATGAGCCTCTACACCTGGACCGCCATTATCGCCGTGGTCCTGGCCGGCCTGTCGGTCGGGCACTGGTGGGGTGGACGGATCGCAGTGCTGGCGACGGGCCGCGCCCTGCGCCGGGCGGCCTGGTGCATGGTGGCGGCGGCGCTGGCCACCGCTGGCGCCTCTCTGCTGCTGCGCGCCACGGCAGGGCCGGTGCTGGGCGCACTGACGCATCCCCTGGCGGCGATCACGGCGATTTCCTCGCTGGCCTTCTTCCTGCCCTCACTCTTTGCCGGAGTGCCCGCGCCCATCCTCAGCGTCGCGGCGATGCGCGGGCGCCAGAAATCGGAACAGGCACTTGGGGCAATGTTCGCCGCCGGGGCCGTTGGTGCCATCGCGGGCACGCTTCTGGCCGGGTTCCTTTTCGTCGCCTGGCTCGGCTCGGTCGCCTCGCTGACTGTGATCGCGGCGGTCTACGCGGTCTCGGCCCTGGCTTGCCTAGCCCTTGCGGGCGCATCGCGCGGACAGTGGGCGACGGCGGGCGGCACCTTGGCACTGGCCCTGCTGCTGGCGGTGTCGGCGCTGCGCCTGCCTGCTGTCTGCGACCGCGAAAGCAGCTATTTCTGCATCCGTACCGTGCAGTTGTCCGAGGACGCCGAGGCGCCGGTGCGCCTGATGGTGCTGGATCACCTCGCCCACGGGATCAGCGCACGCGAAGATCCGCGCGTGATGTTCACGGACCATACCGCCATGCTGGACGCCCTGCCCCGGATGCGCATGGGGGATCGCGACTTTACCTCGTTCCATATCGGCGGCGGCTCTTACTCCGTGCCGCGCGCCTGGGCGGATCGCGGTATCACCGGCATCACCGTGGCCGAGATCGACCCGGAGGTGACCGCGCGCGCCGTGGCAGATTTCTGGTTCGACCCAGACACCGTCACCGTCCTGCACCGCGACGCGCGCATCGCGCTGCGCGACAGCGCCGCGCCCTTTGATGTCATCATCGGCGATGCCTTCACCGATATTGCCGTGCCCGAACACCTGGTCACGCGCGAGTTCTTTGAGTTGGTCCGTGACCGGCTTGCCCCGCAAGGCGTCTTTGCGATGAACCTGATCGACAGCACCGACCGGCTGGATGCGCTGGCCGCCATCGTGGAAACCCTGCGCGCGGTCTTTCCCAGCGTCGAGGTCTGGACCGAGGCACGCCCGCCTGAACCGGGAGAACGGCGGATATTCGTGCTGCTGGCGGGCGCCGGGGACAGTCCGGTGTCAACCATCACCACCCGTGCGCCGCAAGAGATCCGCTTTGCCGCGCTGGGACCGGAGTTCATCGACAGCGTGCTGACGGCCAAGGAACCGATGGTCCTGACCGACGACCACGCGCCGGTCAGCAGGCTGATGGGGCTTGATCCGGTGATCGACTGAGCGCCGCCGCCCTCAGGCCTCAGACTGAAAGACCGCGCCGACCTCGGCCCGGATGATCCGGGCGATCAGCGCGCAATCGTCCAGGCTGAAGGTCAGCGGCAGGCGCATGTCCAGAAGGCCGCGCAGGATACGGTCGGTCTGCGGCATCGGCTCGGACGGGGCATAGCGCCAGCTGTCATAGCGCGAGGTGAACCCGCTAGGCTCGGCCCCGCCGAACCACTTGAGCTCCACGCCGCGCTCGGCACAGCGCGACAGCACGTCCTGCACCGCCTCGCCGCTCCAGCCCGGCAGCAGGAACTGGATCGAAGAACCGACGTAACGCTCTTCCTGCGGCCGCCGCGGCAGGTGCAGGCCGGGCGTCCCGCGCAAGCCCTCCTCGACCACCGCATAACGGTCATTCCAGCGGTCCGCCTGGGCGTCCAGCGCCCGCAACTGGGGGCGCAGGATCGCCGCCCGCAGGTTGTCCATCCGCCCCGAGACATTGGGCGTCGTGTATTTCACACGTTCAAAGATCTCCGGCCCCGGCGCCGCGAGGTGCCGTTCATACAGCATGTAGGACCCCGACAGCATCACCGCGCGCGCCGCGATCTCCTCGTCATCGGTGACAAGCAGCCCGCCCTCGCCGGAGTTCACATGCTTGTAGGTCTGCATCGAAAAACAGCCCACGGCGCCATGACGCCCCGATGGGACACCGTTCCAGGCCGCGCCCATCGTATGCGCGCAATCCTCGATCACGGTGATCCCTGCCGCGTCGCATATCGCCATCAGGCGGTCCATGTCGCACAGGTGCCCGCGCATGTGGCTCAGCATCAGGATACGCGCGCGATCCGCCTTTGCCTCCAGGTCGTCCAGGTCGATCACCAGGTCCTCGGTCACGCCGACATAGACCGGCACGGCGCCCGCACCGGCAATCGCCCCCGGCACCGGCGCCAGCGTAAAGGCATTGGTCAGCACCGGCTCACCCGTTTGCACGCCCACAGCCCGCAAGGCGCAGCCAAGCGCATAGCCCCCCGAGGCCACCGCCAGGCAATAGCGCGCCCCGGTCTGGGCGGCGAATTCCTGTTCCAGCAGCGCCGCCTCCGCGGTCTCTCCTGCAAGGGTGTTGTATCTGTGCAGCCGCCCGCCCCGCATGACCTCGACCGCGGCGGCGATGGCCTCCTCGGGGATCGGCTCCTGCTGGGTGAATGTGCCGGTAAAACGCTCTGTCATCCGTCTTTGATGCCGCCTTGACCGGGCGCGGTCAATTCCCCTCCACGCATCAGGCGGAGCGATCCTCGGTCACGGTCAGCCGCGCCACGAGACGACGCACCAGCGGTGCAATGACCAGGACGCCGGGAAAGGCCAGCAGCCAGCTGGACAACCATGCCCCCATCCAGAGCGAGAGGATATCGGCGGTCAGACCCGCGTTCTTGAGTGTCGCGACCAGCGACACCAGCAGGGACATCAGCCCGGACAAGAGCAGGCTGAACAGCACATGGGCATATCTGGCGGGAATCATCGGCCACGTCCTTTCACGGAATTGCGGCTTGTCGTTAGCATTCCCACAGCCAAAGGACACGCGCACCGGTTCAAATCGGACCTAACCCGGCGCACAAAGCCTTCGTTTCCGACACACCGGGGGCAATCCTGTCGCGATCCGCGCAGAATCCGTGCAGACGGGGTCAAAGACTTGAGGCATGAGCGATGTCCTGAGCTTCGTCCACACCCTGCACTGGGACGACCTGCCCCAAGGCGTGCAAGCCCAGGCGAAACGGTGCCTGCGCGACCTGATCGGTGTCGCGGCGGGCGGGCTTGGCACAGACCTGTCGCGGATCATCCGCGACCACGCGGCCGAGGACATGCCGGGTACGACGCCGCTGCTTTTCGACAGCCGATCCGCCGCGCCGGCGGCGGCGGCGATGGCCGCGGGCATGACCATCGACAGCCTCGACGGGCACGACGGCTATAACCCGTCCAAGGGGCACATCGGTTGCCCCCTGCTGCCCGCGCTGCTGGTCTTTGGTCACCGGGCGCAGGTCTCGGGGCGGGACTTCCTTGCCGCTTTGGTCATGGGGTATGAATTTGGCGCCCGAGTGGCCGAGGCCCAGCACGCCACCTGCCCCGACTACCACACCTCGGGCAGCTGGGGCGCGGTGACGGCGGCAGCGGGGGGCGCGCGCCTTCTGGGACTGTCCGCCGAAAAGACGCGGCACGCGCTTGGGATCGCGGAATACCATGGACCGCGCAGCCAGATGATGCGCTGCATCGACTGGCCGACGATGGTCAAGGACGGCTCGGGCTGGGGCGCCATGTGCGGTGTCTCGGCGGTGCAGCTTGCGCAGCGCGGCTTTACCGGCGCCCCCGCGATCACGGTCGAACAGGCGCCGCAGTTCTGGACCGGATTGGGCGAGGACTGGCGCATCCTGCGGCAGTATTTCAAACCCTACCCGGTCTGCCGCTGGGCGCAGGCACCGGTCGAAGGCGTGCTGGCATTGCGGCGGGCGCATGGGCTGACCTCGGGCGAGGTCGACCGGATCGAGGTCGAGAGCTTTCACGAGGCGATCCGCCTTGCCACCGCCCGTCCCCGAACCACCGAAGAGGCGCAGTATTCGACCTCCTTCCCCTGTGCCGTGGCCATGGTGCGCGGCGCCTTGGGTCCAGAAGATCTCGACGGCGACAGCCTGCGCGACCCCGAGATCCTGCGCCTGTCCAAGGGGTTGATGATGTCCGAAGAGGCCCATGCCAACGCGGTCTTTCCTGGCACGCGACTCGCACGGGTGCGGCTGCGCCTGCGTGATGGACGCGTGCTACAAGGCGACTGGGTGCAACCGCGCTGGGATGCAGAGGCGCCGCCGACAGAGGCGGAACTGGCCGGAAAATACCGCGCCCTGGCGGAACCGATCCTGGGACCGGACCGCGCCCGGGCCATCGACAGGGCCATCGGCCAGCTTGAAGCCGAGCCGCTGTCCGCGCTGACCGATCTGCTGTACCTCGCGCCCTGACGGTCTGTCCGGTTATCCGATCAGCCGCCGCACAACGCCGGACAACTCTTCGAAATGGTCAATCACGCCTTCCGGGTTCAACGCCCTGACCGCCTGCCCCTCGGGCGCGAAGGTGACGAGGACCGAGGGCACGCCCGCCGCGGCGGCTGTCTTGCGGTCCGTGTCGCTGTCGCCGACCAAAAGGGACGCCTCACGCAGACCGCCGCAACCCTCGACAGCCGCCCAGTAGGGCGCCACGTCCGGCTTGCGTGTCGGTCCCGTGTCGGCCCCGATCAGCGAGCCGAATAGCCCGCGCACCCCCAACCGTTCCAGCAGAACCCGGGCCAGCGCCTCGGGCTTGTTGGTGCAGATGCCCACCGCGTAGTCCGCGCTGCGCAGGGCCTCGACCGCCTCGACCGCACCATCGTACAGCCGCGTATGGGTGTCGATCGCCGCGCCGTAATAATCCAGCAAATGCGGATACCAGGCGTCCACCACGGCCTCGTCCATGCGGCCCGCACGCGTCAGCCCCTCGGTCAGCATCCGCCGACCACCGCGCAATGCCACGCCTGCATCGGCGGCCGGGTCAAGGCGCACCGCCTCTCCCATCCCCTCGAAACAGGCATTGGCGGCGGCGATCAGGTCGCCGCTGGTATCCGCCAAGGTACCGTCCAGATCAAAGATTACGCATTTCTTCATTTGCCGCCCCTGCTGTCACATGCCGCAACCTGCCGTGATCCACGCCACCTTGCGCCACTCGGACACTCCGATAAAACGGGCGCGAAAAAGAGGCAATTCCGGAGCAGCCTGATGAGCACCGCCCTGATCGTACTTGCCGCAGGCAAGGGCACTCGCATGAACTCGGACCAGCCCAAGGTCCTGCACCGGATCGCGGGGGCGCCGATGCTCTGGCACGCGCTGCGCGCTGGCGCCGCGCTGGAGCCCGAGCGGACGGTGGTTGTGGGCGGACATGGGTTCGAGGCGGTGGCCAAGGCCGCCCGCGAGCATGACCCCGAACTTGCCGTGGTGGAACAGGCCGAACAACTGGGCACCGGCCACGCGGTGCGCATCGCGCTGCCCGCGCTGGACGGGTTCGAAGGCGACGTGGTGGTGCTCTACGGCGATACCCCCTTCATCTCGCCCGACACGCTGGAGGCGATGCGGGCGGCGCGCGCCACGCATGACGTCGTGGTGCTGGGGTTCGAAGCCGCGGACCCGGCGCGCTATGGGCGGCTGGTGATGGAGGGGGATGATCTGGTCAAGATCGTCGAATTCAAGGATGCCAACGATGAAGAACGCGAGATAACCCTCTGCAATTCCGGCGTGATTGCGGCCGACGCCGGCCTGTTGGCCGAGATGCTGGCCAAGGTCGGCAACGACAATGCCAGCGGCGAATACTACCTGACGGATGTGCCGGGACTTGCCCGTGCACAGGGCAAGACCGCAACTGTCGTCCGCTGCCCCGAGGCAGAGACCCTGGGCGTGAATTCGCGCACCGACCTGGCCCATGCCGAGGCCGCCTTTCAGGCCGCCGCGCGGGCAGACCTGCTGGAACTTGGCGTGACCCTGCAGGCGCCAGAGACAGTGCACCTGGCCTGGGACACCGCGATAGGCCGCGATGCCGAGATCGAGCCGAACGTGGTTTTTGGCCCCGGCGTCACGGTGGAATCCGGCGCCCGCATCCGCGCCTTTTCGCATCTCGAAGGTTGCCACGTCAGCCGTGGCGCCATCGTCGGGCCCTATGCGCGGCTGCGTCCGGGCGCCGAACTGGCCGAGGATGTGCACGTCGGCAATTTTGTCGAGGTCAAGAACGCGGTCCTCCACGAGGGGGCCAAGGCCAACCACCTGACCTATATCGGCGACGCCGAGATCGGCGAAAAGACCAACATCGGCGCGGGCACGATCACCTGCAACTATGACGGCGTGTTCAAGCATCGTACCGTGATCGGCAAACACGCCTTCATCGGTTCGGACACGATGCTGGTCGCGCCCGTCACCATTGGCGATGGTGCCATGACGGGATCGGGATCGACCATCACCTCGGACGTGCCGGCGGGGGCGCTGGCGATCGCGCGTGGCAAGCAGGAGAACAAGCCGGGACTGGCGGAAAAGCTGATGAACATGCTGCGCGCGAAAAAGGCCAAGCAGAAGGCAAGCGCCTGACCTGGCGGAATTTTTTGAGACGAGGGATTTGAGGACATGTGTGGAATCGTAGGCATTCTAGGGACCCACGAAGTGGCCCCGCAACTGGTCGAGGCGCTGCGTCGGCTGGAATACCGCGGCTATGACAGCGCCGGCATCGCCACCGTGCACGACGGCCACCTGGACCGGCGCCGCGCAATGGGCAAGCTGGTCAACCTCTCGGACGCGCTGGTGCACAACCCGCTGGCGGGGAAATCGGGCATCGGGCACACCCGCTGGGCCACCCACGGCGAACCTTCGACCGACAATGCCCATCCGCACAAGTCCGGCCCCGTGGCCGTGGTTCACAACGGAATCATAGAAAATTACAAAGAGTTACGAGACGAAGTTAAGTCTTCCGGACTGATCCCCGCGACCGACACCGACACCGAGACCATCGCGCTTTTGACCCACAGCCTGATGCAGACGGGGCTGGCGCCGGTCGATGCGGCGATGGCCTGCATCGACAAGCTGGAGGGCGCCTTTGCCCTGGCCTTTCTCTTTGACGGCGAAGAGGACCTGATGGTCGCGGCGCGCAAGGGATCGCCCCTGGCGATCGGGCATGGCGATGGGGAAATGTTCGTCGGCTCCGATGCCATCGCACTGGCCCCGCTGACGCCCCGTATCACCTACCTGGAAGAAGGCGACCGCGCGGTGCTGACCCGCGAAGGCGTCACAATCCGCGACGAGGCGGGCCGCTTGGTCAACCGCGAGATGCGCAAGGTCCAGATGGATGCCGCGCGCGTCGACAAGGCCGGGTACAAGCATTTCATGGCCAAGGAGATCGCGGAACAGCCGCAGGTCCTGTCGAATGCTCTGAACGCCTACCTGACCGACGAGGGCATCGCCCTGCCCGATCCGGGAATCGATTTTGCCGCGATCGACCGGTTGACGATGGTCGCCTGCGGCACCGCCTATTACGCCTGCCTGACCGCGAAATACTGGTTCGAACAGCTTGCGGCCCTGCCGGTCGAGGTCGATATCGCCTCCGAGTTCCGGTACCGCGAGCCGCCCGTGCTGCCCGGCACCGCCGCGCTGTTCGTCAGCCAGTCGGGCGAGACGGCGGACACGCTGGCCGCCCTGCGCTATTGCGCGGACAAGGCCGACAAGATCTTTTCCGTGGTCAATGTCCCCAACAGCTCGATCGCGCGGGAAAGCGACCTGGCGCTGCCGATTCATGCCGGAGTGGAAATCGGCGTTGCCTCGACCAAGGCCTTTACCTGCCAGTTGAACGTCCTGCTCCTGCTGGCGCTCAAGGCGGCAGAGGCGCGCGGACGGCTGACAGCCGAGGCGCGCGACGAGATCCTCAAGGGTTTGCGCGCCTTGCCGGGCACCTTCAACGCCGCATTGGACCGCGACGAGGTGATCGCGGGCGTGGCGCGCAAGCTGGCAGAGGCGCGGGACATCCTCTTCCTGGGGCGCGGCCTGATGTATCCCCTGGCGCTCGAAGGCGCCCTAAAACTTAAGGAAATAAGCTACATACACGCCGAAGCTTACGCTTCTGGAGAGCTGAAACACGGTCCTATCGCGCTGATCGACAAGCATGTGCCGGTGGTGGTCATGGCCCCCAAGGATGCGCTTTTCGAAAAGACCGTGTCGAACATGCAGGAGGTCATGGCGCGTGGCGGCAAGGTCTGTCTCGTCACCGATGCAGAAGGCGCGGCGGCAGCGGGCCAGGACGTCTGGCGCGTGGTGCAGATGCCGACGGTGCCCGACTTGCTGGCACCCATTCTCTATGCCTTGCCCGCACAGCTATTGGCCTATCACACGGCCATCGCCAAGGGGACCGACGTCGACCAGCCGCGCAACCTGGCGAAATCGGTGACGGTGGAGTGACACCCGAGCAGGCCCTCGACACCCTGCGCGCGCAGGGCGACGCGGAACGCGCCGAGGGATCGGCGCGCTATCACAAGGTGGATCGCGTTTACCTGGGCGTACCCAACCCGGTGCTGAACGACCTGGCAAAGGACTGGCGGCAAGGCATGGACGTGCCGGGCCGCGTCGCGCTGGCCGAGGCGCTCTGGGCCAGCGACATCCACGAGGCGCGCATCCTGGCCGCCAAGCTGCTGACCCAGGCCCGCCTTCGTCCCGACGAAGAGGCCTGGCGGCTGATCTGTTCCTGGGTGCCGACATTCGACGCCTGGGCGGTGGCCGATCATGCCTGCATGGCAGGCCAGCGGCGGATCATGGCGGATCTGTCCAGGCTGGACGAGGTCGAAACCTGGACCACCAGCGATCACCTCTGGACCAAACGCGGGGCGCTGGTCATCACCCTGCCGCTCGCGCATCTGAATTTCCCCAAGCCCGAGCAGGCCGCGGCCCGGACGCGCGTGATGGCCTGGGCGGCGGGCTATGTGCCTGACCAGCAGTGGTTCATCCAGAAGGCCGTGGCCTGGTGGATTCGCGAATTGTCGAAACATGACGCCGAAGCCGCGCGCGATTTCCTCGACGCACATGGCGCGGCGATGAAACCCTTTGCGCGCAAGGAGGCGGGCAAGTACCTGCCCTAGCCGCCCGCAAAGACCTTGAGCGTCGGCAGATCGGTCAACGAGGCGCCGATCAGCCGCATGGCCGCCAGCGAGATCCGGCTGCCTCCCCCCTCGATCGGGCGCAGTTCCACTTGCGAGGATTTCCCGGTGGCCGGATTTTCCACCCGGCCCTGGCGCACCGATGTCACCAGCGGTGTTTCAAGCCAGAACCCGGTCGCCGCCGGATCGCCCAGGCTGGCCACGGTTTCCCCCAGCAGTGTCTCGCCCCCCGGCTTGGGCGCAGCAGCCGCCTTCTTGCGCTCATCGGCCGTTGTCGTGTCGAACTGTTCCGCGGTGCGGGCACCCTCAGGTGGCCTGACCGCTGCTGCGCCCTCCGGCGAGGTCTGCGGCTGCGGCGCGGGTGCCTCGGCCTGCGAGCGGTCCTGAAGGAAGGGCAGTTTGCCGCAGCCCGCGGGCGCCAAGGCGGCAAAGATCAACAGTGTCTTCAGGATACCGCGCATTTGCGTCCCTCCCCGTTCATGACATTTCCTTGGGCACTCTTGCCGAATTTCCGGCCGAGGACTAGTGTCGAGAACATGACACAAACGCTCATCGATCCCTTTCAGCGCCCGATCTCCTATCTTCGGGTCTCCGTCACAGACCGCTGCGATTTCCGCTGCGTCTACTGCATGTCGGAGAACATGACCTTTCTGCCAAAGAAAGAACTGCTGACCCTCGAAGAGCTGGATCGCATGTGTTCGACCTTTGTGCGACTGGGCGTCGAGAAACTGCGCATCACCGGCGGGGAACCGCTGGTCCGCCGGGATATCATGACGTTTTTCCGCCGCATGACGCGGCACCTCGACTCCGGCGCGCTCAAAGAGCTGACGTTGACGACCAACGGTTCGCAACTGGAACGGTTTGCCGGGGATCTCTACGCGGCGGGCGTGCGGCGGGTGAATGTCTCGCTCGACACGCTGGACGAGAAGAAGTTTGCCGACGTCACCCGCTGGGGTCGCCTGCCGCAGGTCCTGCGCGGGCTGGATGCGGCGCAGGCGGCGGGCCTCCGGGTCAAGCTGAACGCGGTGGCTCTAAAGGGTTTCAACGAGGATGAACTGTTCTCGATGACCGAATGGTGCGCCGAACGCGACATGGACCTGACCTGGATCGAGGTCATGCCGATGGGCGACATCGGCAATGAGGACCGGCTGGACCAGTACTGGAAACTGACCGACCTGCGCGCGCGGCTGGCCGAGCACTATACCGTGACGGATCTGCCCGAACGCACCGGCGGCCCCGCCCGCTATGTCCGACTGGAAGAGACCGGGCAGAAGATCGGGTTCATCACGCCGCTCACGCATAACTTCTGCGAAAGCTGCAACCGGGTGCGCCTGACCTGCACGGGCGAGTTGTTCATGTGCCTGGGCCAGGAAGACAACGCCGACCTGCGCGCGGCCCTGCGCAACCATCCCGACAGCGACGAACCGCTGGAAGAAGCGATCCGCGCGGCCATCGCGCTGAAACCCAAGGGGCATGACTTCGACTATTCCCGACAGGGTGTCGATGGGCGCGTGTCCCGGCACATGAGCCACACGGGCGGCTGACGTCCGACCGATCCGGCGGAGCGGCTGCGCCGCACAGCGTGTTTGGACGAGGGGCTCTGCCCCTCGCGCTCCCCGGAGGTAGTTTCGGCCCAAAGAAACACCCAAAGATCCAATGGGTCGTTCACGTCTGTTTAAGGTCAATGCGCCAGCCTGGCAGCGCGCTACAGGCTGGAGAGCCGATGACCGTGCCCGAAGAAGCGCCCGGCAGATACCGGCATTGCTTCACGCCCGTCTCGTGCCCGCCACGAGGCGGGTGTTCTGAAACCGCCCCATGTTTCTTCTCTCTCCAAATACCTCCCGCCGGAGGCACGCGCCGCAGGCGCGACTCATCGCAGGACGTTTTCCGGCCGGCTGATCTGTCCGCCCCCCACGGGGGCCGCCACCCCCGTTGTTCCCGGCGCAGATGTCGGCAGGCCGCGGGCCACGCGCACCGCGAGATAGGCAAAGGCCTGCGCCTCCAGCATGTCGCCATCCAGGCCCGCCTTTTCCACGGATTCCACCGGACAATCCAGTCCGGCCGCCAGCATCCGCATCATCACCGGGTTCTTGCGCCCGCCCCCCGTGACCAGCACGCGGGCGGGCGGTTTCGGGCAATGCTCCATGCCTTGCATGACCGCTGCCGCCGCCATCCCGGTCATGGTTGCCGCCGCATCGGCATCCGACAATTCCCGCACGAGATCCAGCATCAGGGAAAAATCGTCCCGGTCCAGAGACTTGGGCGGCATCTTGCGGAAATAGCCTTCGTCCAGGAAAAGTTCCAGCGCGCCTTCCTCGACCCGCCCCTTGCGGGCCAGCCGCCCGTCGAGATCGCAATCGAGGCCCAACCGTTCGGCGACAAGGTCGTTGATCGGCGCATTGGCGGGCCCCGTGTCAAACGCCAACAGCGCCCCTTCGGCCTCGGGCTTGTCAACGCGGGGATCGACCCAGGTCAGGTTGCCAACACCGCCGAGGTTGAGGAAACAAAGCGGTTCGCGCGCGCCGATGTGGCGCGCGCAGGCCCAGTGGAAGAAGGGCGCCAAAGGTGCGCCTTCACCCCCCAGGGCCACGTCGGCAGAGCGGAAATCCCAGACCACCGGCTTTCCCAAAGCTTGCGCGAGCGCAGCACCGTCGCCCAGCTGATGCGTGCCGCGGCCGCGCGGCTCATGCGCCAGGGTCTGGCCATGAAACCCGACCATCTGTGCCCCCGGGAACTGCGACAGGAGTTCCACATGCGCAGATTGGATCACCTCCAGCGCAGGCTCCAGCCCCGCACCGGGCCAACGGCCCAGGGCGGACTTCAGCACCGCGCGCTCCTCTTCGGAATAGGCGCGGTATCCACTGGTGCCGAAATCGAGAATACGCATCCCATCGGTGTGCAGCATGGCCGCATCCACCCCGTCCAGCGAGGTCCCCGACATGGCGCCAAGCGCCCAGACGGCCCCATCCTTCAACATGCTCTTTCCCTCGGCCCTGCCCGCGCTTATACCTGCGCCGCGCAGTATACAGAGGCACCCGCATGACCTACCATCCCAAATCGGATTTCATGGCCGTCATGATGCAGCGCGGCTACCTGGCCGACTGCACCGACTACCAGGCGCTGGACGAGGCGCTGAGCAATGGGGTGGTGACCGCCTATATCGGCTATGACGCCACCGCGCAGTCGCTGCATGTCGGGCACCTGCTGAACATCATGATGCTGCGCTGGTTCCAGAAAACCGGGCACAAGCCGATCACGCTGATGGGCGGCGGCACCACCAAGGTGGGCGATCCCTCGTTCCGCGCCGATGAACGCCCGCTGCTGACGCCGGACCAGATCGACGCCAACATCGACGGCATGAAACAGGTCTTTGCCAAGTACCTGGAGTATGGAGAGGCCGGGAACGGCGCTCTGATGCTGAACAACGCCGAATGGCTGGACGGGCTCAACTACCTTGAGTTCCTGCGCGACATCGGCCGGCATTTCAGCGTCAACCGGATGCTGTCCTTCGAGTCGGTGAAATCGCGGCTGGACCGCGAACAATCGTTGAGCTTCCTCGAGTTCAACTACATGATCCTGCAGGCCTACGACTTCCTCGAGCTGTACCGCCGCTATGGCTGCACCTTGCAGATGGGCGGCAGCGACCAGTGGGGCAATATCGTCAACGGCATCGACCTGACCCGCCGTGTGCTGGACGAAGAGATCTATGGCCTGACCTCGCCGCTGCTCACCACCAGCGACGGGCGCAAGATGGGCAAGAGCCAGGGCGGTGCCATCTGGCTGAACTCGGACATGCTGTCCCCCTATGAGTTCTGGCAGTTCTGGCGCAACACGACCGATGCCGACGTTGGCCGCTTCCTGAAGCTCTATACCGAGCTGCCGCTGGACGAATGCGAACGCCTGGGCGCGCTGGCCGGCTCCGAGATCAACGACGCCAAGATCGTTCTGGCCAATGCGGTGACCACCCTGTGTCACGGGGCCGAAGCGGCTGCGGCGGCCGAGGCCACGGCGCGCGAAGTCTTTGAAAAAGGCGGCGTCGGGGAGGATCTGCCGACGCTGGAACTGTCGGCGGCGGATCTGGGCGATGGCATTTCCATCGTGCAGCTGATCGTCAAGTCGGGTCTCGCGAAATCCGGCAAGGAGGCCAAGCGCCTGATCGCCGAGAACGGCGCGCGCATCGACGACGCGCCGCTGACCGATGCCGGCATGATGCTGGACGCGGGCGCGCTTTCCTCTCCGGTCAAGCTGTCGGCGGGCAAGAAGCGGCACGCGCTGGTCAAGCTGGCGGAGTGAGCCGCCGGTCCCGGCCCAAAATCTCTTCGACGGTATTGATCCATGCCTCCGGTCACCGCAAGGTGGCCGGAGTAGATAGCTGTACCAAAAAGAGGTTTACTTTCATGCGATTGCCTGCCGTTCTTGTCGCTCTTTGTATGGCCTGCTCCGACGCCGGTGCCGCCGTTCTGGAAACCGACGTGACCCCGGAGATGGCCGAGATGGGCTGTACCGCGCGCCTGTCAGGCGTGATCGAAAACGGCGACCTGGAACGGATCAGGCCCTTTCTCGACCGTTCGCTTGTGGCCCATATCGACAGCCCGTCGCCGGATCACCCGCTGATCTACCGCAATTTCGCCCCGGCGGTGGATTACGGTCCGATGGCCTTTTTCTCGCACCGCCTCTGCCTGGACAGCCCGGGCGGATCGCTGACCGAAGCATTGCGGATCGTGGATTACATCCGCAAGGAAAGCGCGGACGGGAATGGCGGCCCCAGCGGCATCCAGACCGCCATCGCGCGCGGGGATCGGTGCGAAAGCGCCTGTGCCTATGTCTTTCTGGCCGGACGATTCGTGCGGTTTTCGGGCACGGCGGCCTATGAGGGGCGGTCGAACCAGTTGCTGCATCCCCTGGGCCGGCTGGGTCTGCACGCGCCGTTCCTGCGGTTCGACTCGGACCGCTATAGCCGCGCGCAGGTGCAGGAGATCTGGAAGATCGGCATGGACGCGACCTCGCTGATTTCGCGGCAGATCGCCAACGGCAACATCTTCATGTCCAGCGACCTGTTTTCCGAGATGGTGACCTATCTGCCCTCTGAGATGCTGGTCCTGGACACCGTGGGCCAGGCGGTCCGCTGGGGGATCGAGGTCGAACCCAATTCGCTGACCTACGGCGAATACCCTTTCTCACGCGGGGATTTCGAAAGCGCGATCTGCATGAACGCGGCCGAGATCGCGCCAAGCTATGTCGATCTTGTCCCGTTGCAGGACCGTCCCGCCCTGCAACGCGACGGCGACATCATCCGGTCGCGCGGTGCCTTCAGCGATTCTTTGTCCGGGCGCCGCTATGAATGCGAATTTCCGGCCAACGCATGGGAAGAGTTCCAGGCCGGCCTGAGCTATTTCGAATACTACGGAATCTCGGTGCGGCAGGGATTGTCCTGCTCCGCGCCGACGGTCAAGCTGACTGTGTCGGGAGAGTGCTACGATTGCACCATAGAGGTCGACCTGCCCTGTATCGGGATCTATCCCAATGCCGCGCCGATCAACGCCATCCACATGGACCCGCCGCAGCCCTGAGGATCAGAGCAGCGCCTGAACCACGGCCAGGGCCACAAAGGGAAGTGACAGCGCCACCGCCAGCAAGAGCGCGGCACCCGCTGTCGGGCGCGGGCGGGCCATGTCACGGGCGGGTATGCGGGGCGGATCTTGACGCAGGCGTTCGGTCATCATGAGCGGAGTTAACAGCATGGAAACTTTCCATGTCGTTAATGAGGCCCATGTCCCTGCTCTTGCCCCTGCCCCAGTCACAGGAGTTCGCGCGCGCCTGCGCCGCGCTTGGCCGGTCTCTGCGCCGCTGCCGCAACGACAGCGGGGTGGTCTGGCAGGTGCAGTCGCGCCGGTTCGGCCCGCTGGGGCGGCTGGACCTCGTGTCGCGCGGGCCGGTCGCGGCAAAACCGGGCGCGTTGGACACCTGGCTGCAAGATTGGGCGCGCTGGCACGACGGGCGGCCACTGGTGCTGAATGCCGATGGGCTGAGCGCCGGGGCGCTGCGCGCCGCCGGTTTCTGGCCTCTGGTGACGCCCGCAACGCTGGCGCTGCTGCCACTTGGCTGCGAGGCCGGGATGCGATCCGCCCTCGCACAGAAATGGCGCAACCGGCTGAACCGGGCGGAACGCTCCGGGCTCACGCTGCGTGAGACGGACCTGACCCCGGATCACTGGATCCTGACTGCCGAGGCCGCGCAGGCACGCGCCAGGGGCTATCGGGGTCTGCCACCGGCGTTCAGCGCAGCCTTTGCCCGGGCCACCCCCGGCGCTGCGCAGGTGTTTGAGGCGCTAGACAAGGGTGTGCCCGTCGCGGGCGCCGTGATGCTGAGGCACGGGCGCATGGCCACTTGGCAGATCGGCGTGACCACGCCCGAGGGACGCAGGAGCCACGCGATGAACCTGCTGCTCTGGCGCGCCATGCGGGCGCTTGCGGAGCGGGGGCATGACTGTCTCGATCTCGGCATCCTGAACTTGCAGGACGCCCCCGGGGTCACCCATTTCAAGCTGGGCACCGGCGCGCGGGTTCATCGCCTGGGCGGGACATGGCTACACCTTGGCGCGCTGGCGCCGCTGGCGCGACGCCTGCCCCTGCGGATGGCGGCATAGCCCCGCCCTATTCGCCCAGCATCCACTGCCCCTCGGGCCAGAAGGCATGAAAGGCAAAGGCGAACATCACGTCGTGCGGCAGGTCGGCACCCCCCGCGTCCCGCACCCGGACCGAGCCCACGTCGCGCCCCGCCGCGATCCGGCCCGCGTCCAGCGCCGAGGCCTGACCGGCACGCCAGGTGATGACGACCCCCGCCTCGCGCACCTCGCCTGCCTCGGCAAGCCGGTCCATCGGCCAGGCCCGGTCGCCCACGCGCACCACCCGCATCAACGGCGGGATGTCATGCGGCGGCATCTCTCCGGAATAGAGGAAGGGCCGTTTTGACGAGTCGTAGTTGCGATAGGGGTTCTGACCGTAGGGCCGGTTCCAGGCGGGTTCCGCCATGACAACCCCCTCCGCGTTGCGGTCACGGAACTGGGCAAAGCTTTCCATCCAGCTGGGTAGCGTGTCCAGTTCGACCCCGGTGAGGTCACCCACGATGCCGGTGCCGATGGCCTGCTGCCACCAGCTTTGGGTTTCGCGGTCATACATGACCATGTCCGAGTTGCGCAGCTTGCCCGAGACACCGAAGGTCAGCACCCTGTCCCCCACGCGCCGGTCGAATGTCAGCGCAGAGTTGCACAAGGGGCAGAAGGTGACGGCCACCGGCACCTCTCCGATGACGTCGTTCACGATCTCATGCCAGGTGAGATAGCGGATCGGATAGGCGCGCGGGCGCTCGCCCTCGATCACGACGGTGATGACCGGCTCGCTCCCTGGAATGCGGCTTTCCTGATCGACCGGGATGAGTTGCGGATCGGAGAGCGCCGGGATGCCATCCTTGGGCGGACCGCCCGACATGATCTCGGCCCAGTTGGTGATGGTGGTCTTTTCGAAATCCGTGTCCGGCCATTCGTGGCGCCAGAAAGACGGATCCGCGGAAACGGCAGTGGCTGCAACCGTCAAAAGGAAAGCAAGTCTGGGCAAAAGGCGCATTGGATCTCCTCCGGGCTTGCTCCGAAGGATGCCGTGAAACGTGGCCTCTGCCCAGTGGGCCGCACGCGCTTTTGAAAGCGCGTGCGTTCGGGTCACTCCTGCGTGACGGTGACCTTGACCATGCGGTCCGGCTCTCCGGTCACGGCGCCGTTGGCGCGACGGTCGCCGCGCTTGATCGCGTCGACGACGTCCATGCCCTCTGTCACCTTGCCGACGATCGTGTACTGACCATCGAGGAAGGGACCGGGCGCGAACATTATGAAGAACTGCGAGTTGGCGCTGTCGGGGTCCTGCGACCGCGCCATGCCGACGACACCGCGTTCGAAGGACATGTCGGAGAATTCAGCCTCGAGATCCGGCAGGGTCGAGCCCCCCATGCCGGCGCGGCGCATGTCGAAATCCTCGGCGCCGGTACGGCCGAACTGCACGTCCCCGGTCTGGGCCATGAAGCCGTCGATCACCCGGTGGAAGACCACGCCGTCATAGGCGCCGGCCTTGGCCAGCGCGACGATCTGGGCGGTGTGACCGGGGGCCACGTCCTCGAAGAGGTCGATGGTGATCGTGCCTTCTGCCTCACCCGCCACCCGGATCTGAAGCCCCATGTCCGCGCCTTCCGGCAAGGGTTCGAGAACCGGCTCGGCAGCGGGCGCAGGCACGACGGTGGCGCCGTCCTCGGCAGGTGCGGCAGGATCGGGGGCGGCATCCACCGCCCCAGCCCCGCCGCGCAGCACGGAATAGCAGCCCATGCCGACCAGCAGCACGGCGACCGCGAGAATTCCGCCCTTAACCCGCGACATCTGCGGCCACCTTCACCGAGATCATGCGGTCGGGATTCGCGGGCGGTTCGCCCCGCGTGATCGCATCGACATGTTCCATGCCCTCGATCACGCGGCCATACACCGTGTATTGGCCGTTCAGGAAATGGTTGTCCTTGAAGTTGATGAAGAACTGCGAGTTTGCGCTGTTGGGGTTCTGCGAGCGCGCGGCGCCAAGGGTGCCACGGTCATGCGGCAGCTTGGAGAACTCGGCCTTGAGATCCGGCAGGTCGGACCCGCCGGTGCCCGCGCGGCGCAGGTTGAAATCCTTTTCCATGTTGCCATGCGCCACGTCGCCGGTCTGGGCCATGAAGCCCTCGATCACGCGGTGAAAGCAGACATTGTCATAGGCGCCCGAACGCGCCAGTTCCTTCATGCGCGCGGCATGATCCGGTGCCACGTCGGGCAGCAGCTCGATGGTGACGGTGCCGTCCTTGAGTTCCATCAGGATGGTGTTTTCCGGGTCCTTGATATCGGCCATTGGGCTTTCTCCGTTTCTCATTTGCGACGAGAGGTAGCCTGTGACGCGGCCAAAGCCAAGACGGCGTTGACCTGCACGGCACATCGGGTCTAGTGGGCCGGGGAATTGCGACCGGAGAGTGAGAGATGGGCTGGAACACCCTTGACGACATGGACCTTGAGGGAAAGCGCGTGTTGACCCGGGTCGACATCAACGTGCCGATGGAAGACGGGGAAGTGACCGACGCTACACGGATCGAACGGATCGCGGCAACGGTGCAGACCATCCTGGACAAGGGTGGCAAGCCGGTGCTGCTGGCGCATTTCGGCCGGCCAAAGGGCGAACGGCGCGACGACATGAGCCTGCAACCGCTGATCCCGACGATGGAGGCGGTGCTGGGCGTCGAGGTTGTCTTTGCAAGCGACTGCGTCGGCCCGGCGGCGGCTGCGGTGATCGACGGGCTGGGCGAGAACCAGGTCGCCCTGCTGGAAAACACCCGTTTCCACGCGGGCGAGGAAAAGAACGACCCGGAACTGGTGGCCGGGATGGCCGCGCTTGGGGATGTCTATTGTTCCGACGCCTTTTCGGCGGCGCACCGGGCGCACGCGTCGACCACGGGGCTGGCACATGCCCTGCCCGCCTGCGCCGGTCGCCTGATGCAAGCCGAGCTGGAAGCCCTTGAGGGTGCGCTTGGCAAACCCGCGCGCCCCGTTCTGGCGGTGGTCGGCGGGGCCAAGGTCTCGACCAAGCTGGACCTCTTGGGCAACCTGGTCGAGAAGGTCGACATGCTGGTGATCGGTGGAGGCATGGCCAACACGTTTCTGGCCGCCAAGGGTATCGACGTGGGCAAGTCGCTGGCCGAACATGAAATGACCGGCACCGCGAAAGAGATCATGACCAAGGCCGAGAAGGCCGGCTGCAAGATCCTGCTGCCCACGGATGTCGTCGTTGCGCGCGAGTTCAAGGAAGGCGCCGAGAACGAGACCGTTCCGGCGGATGCCTGCCCGGCGGACGCGATGATCCTGGACGCCGGACCGGAATCCGTGGCCGCCGTGATCGCCGCGATCGACGAGGCGCAGACACTGATCTGGAACGGCCCGCTGGGCGCCTTCGAGATCGCGCCTTTCGATGCGGCCACCAACGCCGCGGCGAAACACGCTGCGGACCGCAGCGAACTGGGCAAACTGGTGTCCGTCGCGGGGGGCGGCGACACGGTCGCCGCACTGAACAAGGCCGGTGCGGCCTCCGGGTTCAGCTATATCTCGACCGCCGGGGGCGCCTTCCTGGAGTGGATGGAAGGCAAGACCCTGCCCGGCGTCGCTGCGCTGGAAGCCTGATCCCCCTTCGAGCCCGGCGGCCTACCGCTGCCGGGCCAGTTCCCGTTCCATCCTGTACAGCACCTTGATCGCCTCGGGCGCGGTCAGGGCCGTGATGTGCTTGCGCCGGTCGCCGCCCCGGAAATCGCTGAGATCGACGATCCGGATCGGCAGGCCCGCCAAACGCGTCTTGTCCTGAATCGACCCCAATCGCCAGGGTTTGCCCGTCAGCCAAGCCGACACGCTGAGCGCCGAGTCCATCTTGGAGATCAGCACGAGGAAGGGTTCGGGGAAAGGCTCGATCTTCAGCGCCTGCTGGACGAACACATCCTCGTCGATGTCCGGGCTGATCAGCGCCACGCCGCGCAAAGCCTTGAGCGATGCCTCGTCCCCGGCGATGGCCGCCTGACGCAGTGCCTCCATCGTCAATTGCGCACCCATCGAATGCGCGACCAGGGTCACGCGCCAGCCCTCGCTGGCGAGGTCCCGTAACACCTGGGCCAGCCCGTCGCGCGAGAACATCACGCTGTCACGGTCATAGACATAGCCGCGCACGCGCCCCGCAGAGGCCCAGGAATACAGGACAATCGGGATCTTGGCGTCGAAGTCATGCGCCACCTGTGCAACCCGGTAGACGGCCTCGGCGTTGCGCACGTTGAACCCGTGCACGAACAGCACGACGTCCTTGCGCCCCGGTTGCGAGGCAAAGGTCAACCCGTCGAGAAACTCGCGCTTGCCCGGATAGGGCGCGCCGTCGCGGGTGACGAAATGGCGGGCCGGATCGGGCTTGGCCGAACCGGGCCATTCGATCTCTCCCTCCTCGTGGTTGGGCGGGATCGAGATGTCGGCCCACCCATAGCGCAATTCCCGAGAGCGGGCCGCACCGAACGCCTGGCGGACCAGCTCCAGGTCACCCTCGGGGGCGAGGTTGCGGTTGGTGGCAACAAAGACACGCCGCAGGTCGATGGCCCCTGCCACGGCGCGCGGCACATGGTCGATCTCTCCCCGAGGGGCGCAGGCGGCAACGAGACCTGCCAGGAGAACGATGAATAAGCCTTTCGTCATGCGACAAAAATTTAACTGGACCGCGATTCGTTTCCAGCCCTTTGTTGCGTCAGCGCGCCAATATCAGTGCAGCGATGCATCGCCGCCCCTATGGCGCGGCCAGGTCGCGCAGCAGGCGGATCGCCTCGGGCGCAGTGAAGGCGGTGGAATGTCCCGCCCTGTCGCCGCCCGGAATGCTGCTGAGGTCGATGATCTCGACCGGCAGTTGCGCCAGCCTCGAGGGATCCTCGATCGAGCCCAGCCGCGACGGCGTGCCAGTCAAGAGGGCTGCAAGGCCCAGGGCCCGATCGCGGCGAGAGACGACAATCATGAAGGGTTCGGGGAACGGCTCGATCCGGCGCGACTGCCGCAGAAAGACATCCTCGTCGATATCGGGGCTGATCAGCGCCACGCCCATGATGCTGGTCAGCGCCCTGCCCTTGCCGGAAATCGAAATCTGCCGCAGCGTTTCCATCACCAGCTGGCTGCCCATCGAATGGGCTATGATCAGCACCCGGCGCTTGTCACGCGACAGGCCCAGCAACAGCGATTCCAGGTCGTCACGCGCAAAGATCACGCTGTCGCGGTCATAGACATAGCCGCGCGGATCACCCGCCGACGGCCAGGAGAAACTGATGACCGGGTCGTCTGTCCGGTAGTCATGCGCGATCTGCGCCAGGCGATAGACCGCCTCGGCGTTGTTCACGTTGAACCCGTGTACGAACAGCACCACGTCCGGACGCCCGCCCGGGCGGGGAAGATCACGCAAAAAGGCCAGTTGGCTGGCGTATCGTTCGCCGGACAGGGCCACGAAATGCTGCGCCGGGTCCGGGCGGTCGTTGCCCGGCCATTCGATCCGTCCTGGCTGGTGAACGGGCGGGATCGAGATGTCGATACGGCCATAACTCACCACCGGGTCGCGGCTCTCGCCGAAGGCCTGGTGCAACGCCTCTTCCGGTGACCCTTGTTCGAGGTGGCGGTTGCTGGCGATAAAGACCCGCTGCACCGCCGCGTCATAGGCTTCGGGCTTTATGCCCTGGACAAGGGAAACCATGCCGCGCGGACCGCAAGCGGCGACGGAAAGACAGATCGTCAGGACAAAGAACACGCGAGTCATGGCCGCACAATCGGGCAAACCGCATGCAAGGTCGAGACCTCTCAGCCCTCGGGAATGACAACACCTGCGTGATCGACGCGAATGACCTCGCGCAGCACATCGGCCAACCGTTCCAGACTGGCCACACGCCCCGAACTTCGCCGCCAGACCAGACCGACGGACCGGGTGAACCGCCCCTTGCGGAAGGGACGCACCGCCACGTCGCCGCGCGGCGCGCTGATTTCCGAACGGACATAAAGCGCGGGCAAAAAGCTGAGGCCCATGTTCATCGCCACCATCTGGCGCAGGGCATCGAGGCTGGTCCCCTCGTAGTCGGCGCTGAGATGCGCGCCCAGGTCACGGCAAAGCGTGGCGATCTGATCATGCAGGGCGAATGCGGGTGACAGGGACAGCACGTCCTGACCGGCCAGGTCGGTATCGCGCACCTCATCCGCCGCGGCCAGCGGGTGATCATGGGCCATCGCCACCACCAATGGCTCGCGGAACAGCCGGGTCACGGTGACGTCCCGGGCCTGAACCGGCAGTTGCGTCAGGATCGCGTCGTGCAGCCCGGCGACCAGGTCCTCTGTCAGGTCGCGCGGCGCGCCGTCCCGCAAGATCAGCTTGGCGTCCGGGTCGGCGGCATGCAGGCGACGGACCAGCCCCGGCAGAAGGTAGGGGCCGATGGTGGGCGTCGAGCCCAGCCGCAACTGCGCCGCCCTGCCCGTTCCCAGCATCTGCGCGGTGTCCACCAGCGCCTCGACCTCTTCGGCGATGCGGGCGGCACGGGCGCGCACCTCGCGACCCTCTGGGGTCAGGACGACACCGCGGCGGCGGCGTTCCACAAGGCGCAGGCCAAGCCGCTTTTCCAGTTCCGCGATCTGCAGGCTGAGCGAGGGTTGGCTGATACCTGCGCGCGTGGCGGCGCGGCCATACTGTCCGGCCTCGGCCAAAAGTAGAAAGTAGCGCAACTGGCGCAGGCTGGGGGTCTCGGGCACGATGGGCCTCCTGTTTCCCAACAAATAGGAAAAACCAATGAAAAATCATCATAGCATTGGGTTTTATCCCGATTTTGCACCCCCCATCTCGGTACCGTAACACCAGAGGAGGACCGCAAGATGAAGACAGCGAAAACCGGCACCACGTCGCTGGAGGCCCGCGTTCAGGCGCTCCGCAGCCGCCACGCCGCGCTGGAACAGGACATCGAGGCCGAACAGCGCCGCCCCCTGCCCAGCATGAGCCGCCTGCGCGCCCTGAAATCGCGAAAGCTGATGCTGAAGGACGAGATGACCTATTACAGCGGCTTGCTACAGACGCTGTCGTCAATGCATCGGGACAATCCCCAGGGGGCCGCATGACCCCCTTCGGTCCGCTGGACTTCCTGCGCGCGGCCCAGCTCCTGCGCAGCGGCGACCCGGACGATTTCGCCGAGGCGGTTCCGGGCGGCGCCCCGCCCCCGCGCCCGCCCGCCCCGAAAACCGAGTCGCCCAGGCGCTGAGTGCATGAATGCAACGCTGCAAGGACTTTTTGCAGCGCGCCGCGAATCAGGCGCCGCGCGGGATTCCCTTTCCCGCGCGGCTGTGCCACTCTCCCCTCATGCGCCCCCAAAGAGGCGCGTGTTTGAGGCAGACACATGACATCCCGTCGATCGCGCCCTTCGCTGGGGGCACTCGTCTTTTTCACCGTGACGCTGAGCCTTTCGGCCTATTTCACCTTTGCCGCCGTGCAAGGGGATTCCGGCCTGTTCCGCCGCGCGGAAATCGCCGTAGAGGGCGACAAGCTGGCCCGCGAGTTGGCCGAGCTGAACGCCGAGGTGGCGCGGATGGAAAATCTTACCCGCCGCCTGTCTGACGACTTCCTGGATCTCGACCTGCTGGACCAGCAGGCACGCGACGTACTGGGCCTGATCCGCAGCGACGAGATTGTTGTGCACTGACACCCACTTGCCTTTGCCCTTGCTCCGCCCGGCCCGCATGGCCGGACGGGTATAGGCTTTACGCCGTGCCACACCCCGCCTATCCTCGCCCAAAGTAGTTCAGCGCTGAACGAGTCCTGGGGAGGAGTGTCATGGCAGCCCGAAAGACAACGGCGAAACCCAATGTCTCGCCCGAGGAGCTGACGCAGTATTACCGCGACATGCTGCTGATCCGCCGGTTCGAGGAAAAGGCCGGCCAGCTGTACGGCATGGGGCTGATCGGCGGTTTCTGCCACCTCTACATCGGGCAGGAGGCCGTGGTGGTCGGGCTGGAGGCAGCCGCCGAAGAGGGCGACAAGCGCATCACCTCCTACCGCGATCACGGCCATATGCTGGCCTGCGGGATGGATCCGAACGGCGTGATGGCGGAACTTACCGGACGCGAGGGCGGCTATTCCAAGGGCAAGGGCGGCTCGATGCACATGTTCAGCCGCGAAAAGCACTTTTACGGCGGCCACGGTATCGTCGGCGCGCAGGTGCCCCTGGGCGCGGGTCTCGCCTTTGCCGACAAGTACAAGGGCAACGGCCGCGTAACATTCACCTATTTCGGGGATGGCGCCGCCAACCAGGGCCAGGTCTACGAGACCTTCAACATGGCCGCGCTCTGGGAACTGCCGGTGGTCTTCGTCATCGAGAACAACCAGTACGCGATGGGCACGGCGATGAAGCGGTCCACCTCGACCCCGGACATCTATCACCGTGGCAACGCCTTCGGCATCCCCGGAGAGATGGTCGACGGCATGGATGTGCTGGCGGTCAAGGCGGCGGGCGAGAAGGCGGTCAAACACTGCCGCGCGGGCAAGGGCCCCTACATCCTCGAAATCAAGACCTACCGCTATCGCGGCCATTCGATGTCGGACCCCGCCAAGTACCGCACCCGCGAAGAAGTGTCGAAAATGCGCGAGGAGCGCGATCCCATCGACCACGTCCGCGAGATGCTGGTTCAGGGCGGTCATGCCTCAGAGGAGGATCTCAAGGCCATCGACAAGGAGATCAAGGCGGTGGTCAACGCCTCTGCCGAGTTCGCCCGCGAAAGCCCGGAACCGGCGCTCGACGAGCTCTGGACCGATATCTACGCGGAGGCCACCGACTGATGCCGCATTTCGAGATCCATGTCAGCGATCCACCGCGCGCACGCGCCTTCTATGCCGGGCTATTCGGCTGGTCCTTTGACCCCATGCCGGGTGGCGAAGAGATGGACTATCACCTGGTGACCGGCGCCAACCTTGGCGCCGACCTCACCGGAGGCATGATGCGTCGCATGGGGCCGGCCCCTGCCCCGCACGGCCCGATCCGCGGCTGTACGCTGACCTTCGAGGTGGCGGATTGCGACGCCCTATATGACTGGGCACTGAACAACGGCGGCGCCGAGGCCTTGCCGCCGAAAGACTATCCCGGCATCGGGCGCGCCGCCTATGTCGAAGATGGCGAAGGCAACATCGTGGGCTTCATCACGCCCGCAACGGGGAGAGAGTGACCACATGCCAACCGAAATTCTCATGCCCGCCCTGTCCCCCACGATGGAAGAAGGCACCCTGGCCAAGTGGCTGGTCAAGGAAGGCGACACCGTCACCGCCGGCGACGTGATCGCCGAGATCGAGACCGACAAGGCCACGATGGAATTCGAGGCCGTGGACGAAGGTGTCATGGGCAAGATACTTGTCACCGAGGGCACGCAGAACGTCGCGGTGAACACGCCTATCGCCGTGCTGGTCGAAGAGGGCGAAGAGGTCCCGGACCAGGCCCGGGATCAGGCCCCGGCGGCTCAACCGGCGGAACCTGCGGCCCAGCCCGCCGCGGCGGCGCCCGAACCTGCCGCCCCGGCCAAGGTCGAGGCCGCCCGCCCCGAGCCGGACTGGCCCGACGGCACCAAGACGAAGAAACAGACGGTCCGCGAGGCCCTGCGCGACGCGATGGCCGAGGAAATGCGCCGTGACGGCGATGTCTTCCTGATGGGTGAGGAGGTTGCCGAGTACCAAGGGGCCTACAAGATCAGCCAGGGCCTGCTGGACGAGTTCGGTTCCAAGCGCGTGATCGACACGCCGATTACCGAACACGGCTTTACCGGCATCGGTGTCGGCGCCGCCTTTGGCGGCTTGCGGCCCATCGTCGAGTTCATGACCTTCAACTTCGCGATGCAGGCGATGGACCAGATCATCAACTCGGCGGCCAAGACGCTCTACATGTCCGGCGGGCAGATGGGCTGTCCCATCGTTTTTCGCGGCCCCAGCGGCGCCGCCGCCCGTGTCGGCGCCCAGCACAGCCAGGATTACGCCGCCTGGTATGCCCATATTCCCGGTCTCAAGGTCGCGATGCCCTACAGCGCCTCGGACGCCAAGGGCCTCTTGAAAAGCGCGATACGGGACCCGAACCCCGTGATCTTCCTCGAAAACGAGATCCTTTATGGCCGCAGTTTCGACGTGCCGATGCTGGAGGATTTCACCGTTCCGCTGAGCAAGGCCCGGATCTGGCGCGAAGGGTCTGACGTGACGATTGTCAGCTTCGGCATCGGCATGACCTACGCGCTGGAAGCGGCCGAGAAGCTCGCCGAAGAAGGCATCGAGGCCGAAGTCATCGACCTGCGCTGCCTGCGTCCCATCGACACGGCAACGGTGATCGCGAGCGTGCAGAAAACCAACCGCTGCGTGACCGTCGAGGAAGGCTGGCCGGTGGCGTCGATCGGCAATTACATCTCGGCAACGCTGATGCAGCAGGCCTTCGACTGGCTCGACGCACCGGTGATCAATGTCACCGGCAAGGACGTGCCCATGCCTTATGCGGCCAATCTTGAACGTCACGCGCTGGTCACCACGCCCGAGGTGATCGAGGCCGCGAAACAGGTCTGCTACCGGTGACCGGCCGCGTCGAGGTCCGGGGCCGCGACGTCGCGCGCGAGGCCTACCGCATCGAGACCGATGCCGGCGCCGCCTTCGTGCCCGAATGCCTGATGGCCAGCGCACTGCGCCCCGGCGCGCGGCCTTCGCACCAGGACGCCTACGAATGGATCGCCGCCCATCGCACGGCCTTGGCCCGCGCAGTCGACCGGCTGGCGCGCGGCGACACCCCGCGCCCGCCCTATGATATCCTGACGCTGATCGAGGCTCGCTGAGATGCGGCTTCTTCTTGGCAAAAATACCCACGTCCAGCGACTGTCACAGCGCTGAGAGGAGGATCAAAGATGCCCACGGAAATCCTCATGCCCGCCCTGTCCCCGACGATGGAGGAAGGCACGCTGGCCAAATGGTTGGTCAAGGAAGGCGACGAGGTCCGCTCCGGCGACGTGATCGCCGAGATCGAAACCGACAAGGCCACGATGGAATTCGAAGCGGTGGACGAAGGGGTGATCGGCAAGATCCTCGTGGTTGAAGGCAGTGAGGCGGTGAAGGTCAACACGCCCATCGCCGTGCTGCTGGAAGAGGGCGAAAGCGCCGAGGATTTTGCCGACGCCCCACCGGCCACGGCGCCAAAGGCGCAGGCCGGCGCGGCTGCCGAGGCGGCCCCCGCCGGGGGCCCCGAGAAAGCCGCCCCTCCACCGCCGCAGGCAGCGGACGGCACACGCATATTCGCCTCGCCGCTGGCGCGCCGGATCGCCGATCAAAAGGGCCTGGACCTTGCGCAGATCACGGGCAGCGGCCCGCGCGGGCGCATCGTCAAGGCCGATGTCGAGGCGGCAGCGGCCTCCTCTGCCCCGGTCTCCGAACCGGACAGGTCTCCGGCACAGCATGCGCCCGCGGCGCCTGCGGCACCCGCCACTACCGGTGCAAGCGCCGATGCAGTGCTCAAGACTTACGCCGACCGCCCGCACCAGGAAATCCCGCTCGACGGCATGCGCCGCACCATTGCCGCACGCCTGACCGAAGCGAAACAGACCATTCCGCATTTCTACCTGCGCCGGGACATTCGCCTCGATGCGCTCATGGCCTTCCGCAAGCAGCTGAACGACCAGCTTGCCGGTCGCGGGATCAAGCTCTCGGTCAATGACTTCATCATCAAGGCATGCGCCAACGCTCTGCAACAGGTGCCGGCCGCCAACGCTGTCTGGGCCGGGGACCGCATCCTGCAACTCGCGCCTTCCGACGTGGCCGTCGCCGTGGCCATCGAGGGCGGTCTCTTTACCCCGGTGTTGCGCGATGCCCACCAGAAAAACCTCTCGACCCTCTCCGCAGAAATGAAAGACCTCGCCGCCCGGGCGAGGGACCGAAAACTTGCCCCGCAAGAATACCAAGGGGGCAGCTTTGCCATTTCCAACCTCGGCATGATGGGGATCGAGAATTTCGACGCGGTCATCAACCCGCCGCACGGCGCCATCCTGGCCGTCGGTGCGGGCGTCAAGAAACCCGTTGTCGGAGAGAACGATCAGATCCAGGTCGCCACGGTCATGTCCGTGACACTGTCGGTGGATCACCGCGTGATCGACGGTGCGCTCGGCGCCGAGCTGCTACAGGCGATCGTCGACGGACTGGAAAACCCGCTCGCGCTGCTGGCCTGAAAACCTCGGCGGCGCCGGGACAAAGCCATTATTCCAAAATCAAAAGCGGCGCGTTTCCATGTGTACGCGCCGCTCGTTCCTATCGGATGTCCGGACGTTTCAGCTGCCCCGCAGCAATTGGTCCATGCTGATCGAGGGCTGATCGCATCCCGCCTCGCCCACGACCTTGGCAGGCACACCCGCCACGGTCGAGCAGCGTGGAACTTCTTTGAGGACCACCGAACCCGCCGCAATCCGAGAGCAGTCGCCCACTCGGATATTGCCCAGAACCTTGGCTCCCGCGCCGATCAGGACTCCATCGCCGATTTTGGGATGGCGGTCTTCTTCTTCCTTGCCGGTGCCGCCAAGCGTCACCGAATGCAGCATCGAGACGTTGTCACCCACCACAGCCGTCTCACCGATAACGATGGAATGGGCATGGTCGATCATGATCCCCTTGCCGATACGCGCGGCGGGGTGAATATCGATACCAAAGACTTCAGAGCTGCGCATCTGGAAGAAATAGGCCAGGTCACGACGTCCCTCGGTCCAGAGCCAATGGGCCACGCGATAGGCTTGCACGGCCTGGAACCCCTTGAAGAAGAGCAGCGGCTGCAGGAAACGATGGCAGGCCGGATCGCGTTCGTACGTCGCCGCGATGTCCGCCCGCGCGGACAGCGCCAGCTCTGGCGCCTCGCCATAGGCCTCGTCGCAGATCTCCCGCAGGATCTGTTCGGACATCTCGGGGTTGGCGAGCTTCAAGGAAATCCGGTAACTCAGGGCCCTGTCCAGCGTCGGATGGTGCAGGATCGAGTAATGCACGAGGCCGCCCAGCAACGGTTCGTCGATGACCGCCTGCTCGGCCTCGGTTCGAATTCTGGCCCAGACCGGGTCCAGCTCGGCCAAATGTGCGCGCGTTTCAGCCATGCCTGTCCTCCTTTGACGCCGTGACCTTATCAGATAGGCTCGCCTGATCGAAACGCAATTCCGTGATAAGGGAAATCTTCGATATGGATGAGTCTAAGGCACGCCGTTTCCGGACCCTGATCCAAGACAGGCTGCTGGCTCTCGACAAAGAAGATGCCCTCGGCCGCGACGGACAAGCGACGGTGGAACTGGATCAGCAGGCCGTCGGTCGTCTATCGCGGCAGGATGCACTATTGAACCAGTCGATGGCCAAGGCAACACAGGCACGTCGCGACGCCCAGCGCCGCGCGTTGGAAGCGGCATTGGCGCGCCTCGAAGAAGAAGACTTCGGCTACTGCGAAGATTGCGGCGAAGAGATCGCCATCAAGCGCCTCGAACTGGATTCGACCGCGATGCGCTGTATCGCCTGCGCATCTGGCCGATAAAAAGCGCACAAGGCTTCGAGCATCTTCACCTGGCAATCCAGAAAGTCCGGATCGTCGAAGCTGGATTCCCGCCCCATGTCGTGGCCCTGCGCTGCCCCCATCAGCGTCCCGTTGCCCCAGCGTCCATGCGCTCGCCCCGTTCGTCGGCAATGAAGCTCGGCAGCACAGGCTTCGTCTATCAACCGGCGGGCTAGGTCTGAACGCATTGCGGACGACACAGGCAACAAGGCCCGTGCCGCCGCTGTCACATCCCCGGGTTGTACCGGTTTCACACCGTCACCTGCAGTTCCGCAAATGGGCCGGCGCCATACCGTTCCGAGACCTGAGCCACGCGCAACGTGATGCTGCCGCCCGCGCCGTCGCCGGCCATGTCTGAAACAGTGTAGACCCATTGCCGGGTATGTACGGTCACGTCCCGAAGTACAGCCGCGCCTTGGCGCACCTGCACCTGGTAGGCTTCGCTGTCCTCGCCCAAGGGCACCTCTGCGCGGTCCCATCCGTCTCCGTCGATCCGTGTGCGCCGAATCCAGCGGACGGACAAGTCGCCGTTCGCTTGTTCCGCTTGCAGATGCGCAGGCCTGTATGGTCGCAGGCCGTTCCCTTCGAAGACATGCACCCGATGTTCGTACGACGCATGATCATAGGTCTGACTTGCCGGCCCGATCCGATAATGTCGCTCCAGCCCCCTGTGCCTGGATTTGAGCGCGATCTGTGAAGACGAGCCATCCAGCAGAACAACCCATGAACCGGCGGGCCAGTTGGGCGGCATCAAACCGTCGCTCCCCACCTGGCCGCGCAGACGGTGAGAAAGGCGCCAGCGCCCCTCTGAGATCATTTCGGCATCCCGGAACTGGAAAAGTTCCCAGTTTCCCGGCGTCCCGTCGCCGATGGCCATCAGATTGCTTCCCGCGAGGAGAGCTGCGTCGCTGATCGATTGCAGGCTTCCACTGGCCAACCGCACTTCGACCGGCGCTCCGTTATCGATCACCCCTGGTCGAGCCACGGGCAGGTCAGTTTCGGTCAGACCGACAATCGACCGTGCGGCCGCGATACCGTTCAAAGCATAGTCCGCGTCCTGGGCGGCGTCATAGATCGCCACGGAACCCGGCCAGGGTGTTGCGGTCAGCGCCAAATGGGGTGCGTGCGGCACTTCATCGCCGCTGATCAATGGCAGGTCGAGGAACACCGGCGTCACCGGCACGGCCGGCGTAAAGGGTCGGACCTGCGCCGCCTCTTCAATCATATCCGAAGGCAGCATCACATCCGGTTCGATCCGGACCGCATCGACGATCTGGTGCTCCATGATGTCAACCTTGTCGATCCGCGCCAGGGTTGGCCCACTTTGAGAAGGCAGTCGGACAATATCACCAGCGCCAAGCGAAAGTTGTGACGGGGGCAAGGCAAACCGCAAGGTATCCCGAGCGACCCTCGCCTCTGCAAGCCAGCGTTCTGCCGTCTGCCGTCCTTCACCGCGGGTCAGCGCCAGCGGCATGTCGGTTTCCGAAACCGCATGCGTCGCCTCATCAGGCAACACCGCCTCTTCTGACGCAACCTGATGATCCGCATCTGCCAGGACAAATTGCACACGCACACGCCCGGCCATTTCGGCCTCGCTTGCCCGAGTTTCCATCAGGTCGCCTTCGATCTCGTCACTGACGGCCAAGACTTCACGCGAAATCTCCACCGGCCCCAACCCCCGGCGCATCCGAAAAACAAGCGTGCCGTCCCGTTCTATGGCATCGAACCCGTAAGCCAACATCAACGGCTGCAGTGCTCGCCTCGCATCACTGACATTGGGCACGACGTATCCCCGCACGATGCCGTCCAGATCCCTCGTATCCACATCCGTCAAACCGACCCGGGAACAGATCTCTCTTACGACAGAGGCAAGGCTTCGAGTGGATAGTCGCCCGTTCAACCAGTGCCCCCGGCGATAGTTCGGCCCGTCCGACCAAAGTTCCTCTTCCGCCGGAAACCAGGGATAAGGCCGTGCATCCCAAGCCCAGACGAAACAGTGCTCGAGGTCCAGCATCTGCCCACCATAGACGGACGACACAGGGTTGTTGCCGGCGTCCCCCCAATAGCCCAGCTGAGCCTTGAGATATTGTTGCTGGATCGTCTCATCCCTGTTTCCGTTTGAATAATGCGGAAGGTTCGATTCCGAGGATTTCGGATCCAGAAACTTGTTGGGCTGGTTCGTCCCCTTGTCGATCGCGGCACATCCCAACTCCGTGAACCAGATTGGTTTGGATTCCGGCTGCCAACCGGTCGCCGTGGATTGCCTTACGCCGCCAATTCGCTCGTGGTGGGTATTGCTCCACCAGTTGCGCAGGTCCTTGTGGCGCCAGACCCAAGGTTCGCCATGCGCTCCGTCGCTGATTGGTGTGCGCACTTGCGCGTCCCGGTCGGCCTCGGACGCATATACCCAATCATACCCTTCCCCGCCTTCGATATTGGCGCGCAGGTAGTCCGGGTTGTAGATGCTCCCCCAACCCGCGTCCGCGTGCTCTTCTCCATCACGCCAGTCAGAGAGCGGCATGTAATTATCGATACCGACGAAATCTATTTCGGGATCTGACCAGAGCGGGTCCAGGTGAAAGAACAAGTCGCCAGAACCGTCATTCGGCTGATACCCGAAATACTCTGTCCAATCCGCTGCGTAACCGATCATGACCGAAGACCCCAGCAAGGCGCGACACTCAGCCGCGAGTTCCTTCAGTGCGGCTACCGCAGCAAATCCTGAGGCGCCGCGAATCTGGGTCAAACCGCGCATCTCGGAACCAATGCAGAAGGCCTCCACCCCCCCGGCCGCCGCACAAAGCGCCGCCTGGTGCAGGATAAAACGCCGATAACCCCATTCCTGCGGGCCGGAGTATCCAACCGTACCGTCCGTCACCGAGAAGTCATTTGCAGAAGCCGTGCCAAAGAAGGCCGCGACCTCCGCATCGGCCGTTGCAGTCCCGTCCGGAGAGCCAGATTGTCCGGGCGCAGTGCTCAGCGTGATCCTCCCGCGCCAAGGCAACGCGGACTGTTCCACCGCCCCGGTCCAGGGATCGGGCAATTCATTGCCGGGCATCTGGTCCATCAGGATAAAGGGGTAATACATGACCCCAAGGCCTACGGCCTGCATCTCATGGATCGCCTGGATTACGGAAGCATCGGTTGGCGTACCTCCGTAGACCGGGCGCCCGTCTCTTTGGGCCACGATCTCTGCGGAACTCCGATCAACCCCGGCGACCGACCAGGGCATTGACTTTGCCTCATATTCTGACTGCTCGACCTTGGGGCGGATAGTGCAACTGCCACAGCGCAAATCATTCCCGAACCAGCTCACGATGAGCGAGGCCGCGCCGCAATTCGGCGCCTCTTCGCGGAGTTGTTTCAGCGATGTGACAAAATCCGGCGCTTCGGAGGGCGAATTGACATTGGCGACGGCCTTGCCGTTCGCACCGATACCAAACGGGTTGTCCAAGGCGCTTGCGGCGTGCCGCATATAGACTGGATCGGTGGCGAGGGCGTATTCACCGGTCCCCGGGATCATGGCGACACCCCGAACAAGATCGGGAATTTCGCCCGACGAGGAATCCGGGCGCGTCACCTCGAAACTGAACTGCGGGACGCGGTTGCCAAAGCGGTCCAGTGGCAGGTCCTCTATGACCACATAGGCCGTACCGCGATAGGCGGGCGCCTGCCCCGCGCCTTCGACCGCCTCGATCTTGGGATCGGGCAGCTGATCCTGCGTCCCCGCGTAGACCCGCATGTTCAGGTCATCCACGGCAATCTCGGCTCCATCCGCCCAGACCCGGCCGACAGATGCGATCTGACCTTCGCAGAGCGCCAGGGCCAAGCTGACGGAGTAGCTGTGTTCCCGGATCCTGGGCTGAGGCGCTGCCCCCTTGCCAGATCCACCCGTTTCGCGGACGCTCTCTTGGAATTCGGTCGCCCAGATTACATGGCCGCCAATGCGCATACGCCCATAGACCTGCGCAATGGGCGCCCCTTCCCCGGCCCCGGTCAGCCGAAACCGGTCGATCTTGCCGGTGTCCACCGCCTCTGACCCCGCCCCAAGCAGTCGCTGGTCCAGTGAGCGGCCGATGGAGGCCCCTATGAACCGGCCAACCGCCGTCATCGACAGGCCCAGGACAGAGCCGCCGACGGTACTGCCAATTGCCGCACCTGCGGCGGAAAGAAGGATCGTCGCCATCACTCTATCTCCAAAGGAAGGGCGAAGCGGGCCACGACCCGCCGCGCCCAAGGCGCGCTCAAGGCGCTCTCGACTACGCCATGTCCGCTGTACGCATGGATGAAGCTTGCCCCCGGCCCTACCCGCGCCTGAAGGCCAAGATGTTTGGCCACCGCCCCGTCCCGCATCCGGAACAAAAGTACATCTCCCTCGGCCACATCTTCCGGGTCTTTTTCCGTCATGTGCCGGCGACCGGCCCGCCAAAGGCGTTCCTCACCCTGGGGCTCGGACCAGTCCCTGCTATAGGCGGGCACGATTGCGGGTTCTTCGCCGATCACCTCGCGCCAGACCCCACGCAACAAGCCCAGACAATCACACCCCGCACCTTTGCACGAGGCCTGGTGGACATAGGGCGTGCCGATCCAGCCCCGGGCCGCCATCACAATCCGGTTCATCTGCGGCTCCCGCCGTCCAGTCGTTTCGCATGGCTTGGATGAACCGTGATCCAGTCCTCCTCGGGCAAATCGGGGAACCCCCTGTAGTTCAGGTGGTTGCCGAACTTCAGGTGGCAGGTCTCAAAGCGCCGGTCACATCCCGCAGTCAGGCGCACCTGGTCGCCGGTCTGCGGCACTGCCCGCATCGGCTCCCAAAGCTCGATCGCCCGCTTACCATCCTTGCGCACATGGTCCCGCTTGATTGCACCGACCAACCCGTGGGCGTCACCGGTCAGGACTTCCAGCTTGCCGCGTTGGAACCATCCGGCGGAAAAGCCGGACAGACCGCCCGCCAAGAAGACTTGGTTCTGCTCTACGTCGAGCAGCGAGCCTGTATAGACATACCCACTTGACGACAGGTCAAAACCACACTCCGCATCTCCCAACACTGCCGAGCATGGCTTTTGATACACCCGTCCCACCGGACGGTTTAGCATCTCTGTCAGCCCACGAAGTTCGGCATGAAACGCTCCATCGCCACGCCGCAATTCACCAATCGCTCCGCGAAAGATGATCCGACGCGCCGAAACATCCGCCCAATTCACCAACCAAGCAACAACTTCGGCTCCATCGAAGCGGCCTGCGGCGATATCCGTTTCACTGATGGCACTGGCGCTCAAGGCGCCCATCGCCTCGGAATTGTCCACCGACAGGCCGGTTGACTGGCTAAGCGCCCTTGCCGACATACCGCTGTCGGCCTTGAAAACCAGCCCATCGAAAGCCAAGTCCTGATCGTGGTCAGTGAACCCCATGCGCAGGCCATCCTTGCGCGTCACGGCCCAGGCACGAGCGACGGTCGTCAAGCCACCGGACAGGTGGGCATTCAATTCCTCTGCGCCCATCAGACTCTTACCTCCACCACTGGAATGTCGGGAATCTGACCTGCATTGAAAGCGCCGGCACTGACATGAATGCGGTCAGTGTCGAACCTTACCGGCACGTCAAAGACGAAACCTGCACGAACCTCCTGCCCGACCCCGGGCGCGCTTTGCAGCGTCACGATGCCCGTTTCGGTCTCGACGACAAACCCCGCCCCTTCGGTCAAAGGGATACCGTCGACCTCGACCAGAACAGACCCGGCAACGGGCTTGGCCACGGGCCGGACATAACTTGCGCCACCTGACGCATATGTCTTGGACAACCGAAACCCGTTGCGCGCACCATCACCGGTTCCAATCAACTGGTCTGACGAACTTGGAACAGCGGATGGCGCGCAGGACTTGAAATCCGCCCAGTCTTTCCAGCGAAACCCGTACAACTGCCCCTGACGCGCCTCGAAAAAGGCGATCAGTTCAGCCAGATCATCGAGTGACCTCAGGCCAAGGCCCGCATCATATCGCCTGCGGGAATGTGCCCAGGGTGTATTGCGCTCTTCAAATCCAGACGTCAGAGTCACGATATCCGTGCGCCGCTCTGGCCCCCCCACCGAACCAAAGCTCAAATCGGTCGGGAATCTCACCTCGTGAAAGCTCATGGCATCCTCCTCAGCGGTTGCGCGCGCCACGGCTCAGCACCTGCCCCATACGGGCGGCGATCTGACTCTGGCTGCGCTGGAATCCCGCCACGTCCGGCGTGGAGATATTCATGACCACCGTCACCGGTCCCTGCCTGCCGCCCTCGGCGCGCACGCCAAGCTTGCCATCGGCGCCTCTGGTCAGCGGCATGATCGCCTCTGGACCAGCCTCGCCCATCAGTCCGGTGCCGCCGCGCATCGGGAAATAGGTCGGGCTTGCCACAACTCCGCCATTGGCAAAGGGCATCACCCGACCTTGCGAGAATCCTGCTCCGTCGGCAAAGGGCGAAGCGCGGCCAAAGATGCCCGACACGGCAGAGGACAAAATCCCACCAACGTGGCTGGCGACTGGCGTCACGGCCGCCTTCCAGGCCGCGTCGATCATGGACTGCGCGACCGTACGGAGCGCATCAGAAAGCTTCATGCCATCCAGAACGACCCCGTCGATGGCCCTGGCCACCCCCCGGCTCAACGTCGACTCCAGCTTGGCTGCACCGCGTCCGGTGGCTGAAAAGGTCCCGTGAATGCGTTTCAATTCGGCATCAAATTGCGCCGCCATCCCGATCGCACCACCCAAGGAGGTCTCCAGCGCCTCGACCTGGTCATCAAGATCATCGATCATGTCCCGTCACCTCGCATATCGTCAGGAAAGGCCGACATCAGTTCGGTCAACCTTTCACGTCCCATTGGTTTCGCGCCGTCTCCCTCGCCCAGCATCAGTTGCAACTCGGCGGGCGTCAGCGCCCAGAATTCCCAGGGTTTGAGGCCAAGACCCCGCATCCCCGCGCGCATGAGGGCCGGCCAGTCAAACCCCGCCATCACCGGTCTCCGGCATCATGAAGGCCCGTGCCAACAGCTCGGCTGCCGCGCGGGCCGCAGCCATTGGACCACCTTCGATTTCTGCGGACAGAAGATCGCCGGCCTGCCCTTTCCAACCCCCGCCGCGCAGCCCCGCCACGATGAGCGTCAACACGTCACGCGTGCTGAATTCTCCGGTCTCGAAACGCTGCACCAGGTCGACAAGCGATCCGGTGGACAGTCCGGCTTCAAGTTCTGCCAACGCCCCAAGCGTCAACCGCATCAGGTGGCTCTGGCCTTCGATGACCAGCACCACGTCCCCCCGCCACGGATTGCCCATGCCTTACACCGCCGTGAAACTGAGCGCGCCCGCCGAGGCCAGCGCTAACTCGTAGGTCGCCTCGCCGTCATGTGCGCCGGCGTATTCGATCGACGTCACCTGAAAAGGTCCCTCGACCGTACCGAAATCCGGGATAATGACCTGAAAGGCCGGGGTGACGCCGTCAAAGAAGATCTGGCGGGCGCGTTCGTCCGTGGCCCCGTCCTTGAACACGCCCGACCCGCTCAAGCTCGCCGATTTGACACCGGCACCTGCCAGCAGTTCCCGCCATCCACCGCTGCTTTCCAGCGTGGTCACATCGACCTGCTCGGCGTTAAAGCTGATACGCGTTGCGCGCAGTCCCGCCAGGGTTTCGAACGTGCCGCTGACGTCGACCTTGATCAGCAGGTCTTTTCCGTTCTGTGCCGTCATTGTTTCACTCCTGCGAAAAGTTTTCATTCATCATCGGGACGCGCATTCATTGCGCACCGTCGTCCTCGACCCGCGCGCGAAAGGTCAGGTCGATGCACCGCAATCCGCGGCTCTCGCGCTTGGCCTTCGCTCTCTCGAACCACAGGCCGACCAAGTGTCCCCGGGTCAGCGCCAGATCAGCACCGTGCAGCGCATCGCTGACCGCCGCCGCCGCGTCCTTGGCGGTTTGAAAACCCGACTTCGATGTCACTACCGACACGACGAACCTGTGCCAGGCTCCCGCCCCGCTCTTGTCGCCAGCGTCCTTCGCCGTCTCCGGTCCCAGCGCGACATAGATCGGCGGCAAGGTCCCCGTGGGCAGCGCGTCGTAGATGTCGCCCCCCACCAGCGCACCCAACGCCGCGTCACCCTGAAGGCGGGCAAAGACAGAAGCCTGCAAGGCGCTCGCTACCGCGTAACTCATGCCGAAAGCTCCTCCTGGCATTCGCAGATCAGGTAGAGTCCCGAGGGTTCCTGCTCGGTCACGGATTCGATCCGGAACAGCCGCGTCCCCATGCGAAACCTTTGCCCCGGCCCAGGGCGGTGAGAGTGTCCCTGCGGCGCCCCGCGCACCGTGATCCGAAACCCCCCGATTGAAATCTCGCCGGTCTCCCCCCGGGCCAGCCGCCCGGTCCGCGGCTTGACCTCGGCCCATAGCGTGCCCAGCGCCGACCAGGTTTCCTCGAACCCTCCGGCACCGTCCCCAACGCGCTGAGGCGCCTCCAGCACCAACCGCCTGTTCATCCGGCGGCTCATGCGCCCAACCCCATGCGCAACGGGCGGTAGCGGGCGATCAGGCTGGTCACGCCAAACGGCATGCATCCCTGGCTCAGCGCGGTGTCGCTACGGTACTCGTAGTAGTGCGCCGCCAGCATCAGGACCGCCTGTCTCAGGTCCGCCGGCACCGCATCGAAAGCCGCGCCGTATCCAGCGTCGAAACGGATCTCCACCGATCCCCCCGTCGGAACTCCCGGAAGACGTGTTCCAGTAGGCCGAAGCTTCGGGTCAAAGAGATCCTTCTGCAGCCGGTAACTGCCGGGGTCGATGGTTGTTGCCGCGCCGTAGGCATCGACAACAGTCACCTCCGTAACGGCCTGAACCGGCCCCACGGGCAGCCGCTGTCCTTCGCAAGAGCTCCAGCGATCAAGCGTCATCAGAAAGCCCCTGGAGATCAGAGCCTTGCTCGTCCGTCCCTCGATCGCGGCCAGCGCCGCGCGCAGGAATGAGACCAGAACCGGATCCTGCAGATCACTCTCGGTAAAACCGCTGCCCAGCAGCAGGTGGTCCTTCAAGGCATCGATCGGAAGCGCCGCCTCCGGCACCTGGGTTTCTTCCACCAACATCATGTTTCTTCTCCGAAATCCTCGACCATCCCTAGTCCGCCAGGCGGTTGGGCGCGCGCCGCCCAGGCTGCACGGGCGGAGGGGTAGCTGGACAACATGAACAGGCGCGCGCCCCAGAGAGACGGGCCCGGGGGCCCGCCTCCCATCTCATGGCCAGGCTCAGCTGACGGCGACGCGCAGCAGCTTGATGGCAGCGAAATCGCTCACGTCGCCGCCCACGCGCTTGGTGGCATAGAACAGGACGTGCGGCTTGGCGCTGAAGGGATCGCGCAGCACGCGCAGGTCCGGCCGTTCGGCGACGGTATAGCCGGCACCGAAATCACCAAAGGCGATGGGGTAGGCATCCGCCTCGACGTCTGGCATGTCTTCGACGATCAGCACCGGGTATCCCAGCAGACGCGCGGGTTCACCGGCAGCCAGACCATCGTTCCACAGGTGACGGCCATCATTGTCCTTGAGCTTGCGGATCGCCGCTGCAGTCTTCGAATTCATCACGAAGCTCGCATTGGCGCGATAGCGCGAGTCCAACGCATAGGTGACGTCGATCAGCACATCGCCGTTGCCTAGATCGCTTGCCGACCCCGATGCCTTGTACCCCAGGCTGCCCCAGGTCCAACTGTCATTCTCGACGGTCGGATGAGTCAGAAAGCCGGTCGGCTTGTCGATACCGTCGCCGTTGACAAAGGCCGCCGCCTCGGCGCGCACGAACTTGTCCGCGATCCGCGCCGCCAGCCAGTTCTCGACGTCGAAGGCACTGTCATCCAGCAGGCGCTGCGAAACCTTTGGCATCGCGTTCAACTCGTAGAGCGGGATCGAGATCCGCTCGACCGTGGGCGTCCCGGTCTCGGCGGTCGACGAGGTCTCGTTGGCCCAGCCCGCACCGGTATCGTTCTGGTCGATCAGCACGTCAAAGGACGAGGCTTCGACGTTCACCACGCTGGAAATCGCCCGGATCGAGACCTTGGAGTCCAGCTTGGACTTGATGGTCTGGGCGGTTTCGGGATCCACCAGGAACCCGCCGTCCGAGTTGATCACCGTGGACATGGCCTTGCCTTCCAGTTCAAGGCCGCGCAGGGCATCGTCGTCGCCGGTGCGCAGATAGGCGTCGAACGCCTTCAGGTGGGGGGCCTCGACCTCGGTACGGGTCGAAAGCGCCGGACGGTTCGCTTTCGCGGTCTTGTGATCCAGCATGGTCAGTCGCTCTTCCTGTTTCTGAAGCTTCTCTTCAAGGTCGGCCTGCAGGGCCTTGTAGTCCCCGATCAGTCCCGCCATCGCGGCACTCACCCGGGCGACCGGAGACAGATCTTCCCCGGTCCGAGACTTGGTCTCGGTGTCGCTCATCCTTCGTTCCCTCATGAGTGGCGCGCGTCAGCCGCCCGCCAGGTTGCGGCGCATGCCCTCTAGGGCCTCCGCCAGATCGCGCAGGGCGATGTCGTCGGGACTTTCCCCCTTGGACGCCACCCGCGCACTGGGCAGCATCGGAAAGGTCACCAGCGACACTTCCCAAAGCTCCAGTTCCGTCAGGACCCGATGGCCCTTGTCGTTCTTCGTGGCTTTCAGCGTGCGATAGCCGATAGACAACCCGTCGATGGCCCCCGCCTCGATCAGCGCCGCCGCCTCGCGGCCCCGTTCAACACTGTCGAGCAGGCGCCCCTTGACGTAGAGACCGCGTTCGTCCTCGCGGACCTCCTGCCAGATCCCGATGGGCTGCGCCGGGTCGTGCTGCCACAGCATCTTGACCGCGCGGCCTTCGCCGGCCAGCCGTTTCAGCGACCTTGCATATGCACCCCGGGCCACCACGTCGCCGCCTTGGTCGCAGGCACCAAACAACGAGGCATAGCCCTCGATGTCGCGCCCCTCGACCGTCACATCCGCATCAAAGCGGCAGAATTTATGCTCAAGTTCCATCTCGATCCCTCTGCTAGGAGCGCAGCCCGTTCCCTCAGGGCGCCGCACTCAGAAACCCCTGGAAGAGATCCGCAAGGATCACCCCCGCCACCCCGTAAACCGTCAGCCACAGCCGCCGCTCCAATCGCTCGATCAACGCCTCCAACCGTTCGAAACGGTCCGTCAGCGCATCGAACTGCAGCTTGCTGACCCGTTCATGCGCCTCCAGGCGCAGTCCCGGCGCACAGGCAAACGCCTCGTGTCGCGAACGCAGATCAGTCACTGGTGTCCTCCTCGGCCTCGACGGGCAGGCCCAGCATCCGGCGTTTCTCGGCACGGGTCAGGAAATCGGCCTGCGCCACGCGGTTCCATTGCGCATCGCGCTCTGTGGCCAGCGCCGGCACCTGGTCCATGTCGGGGGCCAGCACGACCTCCTCGCCGCTCCACGACGAGAGCCAGCGCCCGACACTCGCGGCCACCTTTGTTGCCAGCGGCAAAACCGTCTGCCGATAGAAGGCCCGGTGCGCCTCGGCGTAGTTGGCATAGGTCGCTTCTCCGGGGATCCCCAGCATCATCGGCGGCACACCGAAGGCCACGGCGATCTCTCGCGCCGCCGATTCCTTGGTTTTCTGGAACTCCATGTCCGAGGGCGAAAAGCCCATCGGCTTCCAGTCCAGCCCGCCTTCCAGCAGCATTGGCCGCCCGGCATTCCGCGCCCCCTGGTGGTGCATCTCCATCTCGGACTGCAGGCGCTCGAACTGCTCCGGGCTCAGGTGTCCCTGCCCGTCCGCCCCCGTCCAGACGATCGCGCCCGAAGGACGCGCCGCATTGTCCAGCAGCCCCTTCGACCAGCGCGAGGCCGCGTTGTGCACGTCCACCGCCTGCGCCGCCGCCTGCAGGGGCGACAATCCATAGTGATCGTCCTGCGGGTGAAAGGCCTTCACATGGCAGATCGGCGACACCGGACCCGTCACCCCAAATCGATGCTTGCGCCCGCCCACGGCGTATTCATAGGCCACCGGCCAGCCATCTGCGCCGGGCACCACGCTCATCCGGTCACTGCGCAAGACGTGCAATTCGAAGGGCAGCCCGCTTTCACCCGCGACCGCCTCCACGTAACCGTCCCCTGACAGCAGCAGCTGACCATACAATGCCTCGAACAGTTCGGCCCGCCCCTGGGCCGGGTTGGGCGCCGCCACCAGCTTGAGGATCGGGTGCTCGGCATAGCGCGTCGCATTGTCCTGCAGAACCAGGGGCAGCGCCGCCGCCGCCTCGGCGATCAGCTTGACCGCGCGGAAGCCCACCGGGTTGCCGGCAAAGGCCTGCTTGGTCAACGACACGGTATCGCGCGGGCTCCAGGCCACGCGGCCCCCGTTGAGATGCGCCACCAGGCGCCCCGTCGCCGAGGCCTTGACCTGTGGCGCGCCCTGCACCTCGTCGGCCTGTCCGCCCCGCCGCAGAAAATCGAATACCATGCCAAGTCACTCCTTTTCCCAAGGCGGCGCGCCCGGCGGCCCGCACCCGTCTCGTCCGCGCGAACCGCTGATCCGCGCGCTGCCGGTCTGTTCCGTCTTCTGATCTGGCCCGGAGGCTGCCCACCTCCGCGTCTCTTGAGGCAATCTAGAAAAACCGCCTTAAGTCCGCGTCACACCACCGTCCGGCCTAAGCGCAACACCGCAACATCAGCGCCGAACCCCATGTTGCTTTGGGCCGTAAATACTTCCGGGGAGCGCGAGGGGCTGGCCCCTCGCCCCACGCGGCCCAAAGGCCGCACGCCCCCGGACCGGCGCGCTTCTCTCCGCCGTCACCGTCACAACACCCGCATCTGCGGAGCGCGCTTCACCGGACGGGCGCCCAGCATCAGCTCGCTCAGCGCCCAGACCAGCGCATCCACCCGGTCCGGGCTGCCCGACCCGTGATAGCCATTGGGTGTCATCAGGCACATCTGCGCCTCCAGGTCTGCCAGCCCGACGGAATGCTTGATCCGCCCCTGTTCATAGAGCGCCGCCACCGGCTCGGCCCGCTGCGATTTTCCCTGCGAAGCATGCACCGACTTGTAGGCGACATAGGGATCGACCTGCCGCAAGGTGGCCTCAACCATGGCGCCGCCCTGGTTGACCTCGGCCACCACCCGGTCGGCCTGCCAACGCGCCGCCGCCTCGATAACGGCCGTCGCCCAGCCGACCGGCGACAGCCCCCGGACAGAGGCATCTTCCAGCACATAGGCCCGCCGCTCGCGCGGGTCTTCGCTGTCGACCAGTCCCGCCACGACGATCCCGCAGGCATCTGCCCGCGCCCCGGCGCCTGCCGGCGGATCCACGGCAACCACGACCCGGTCCATGTCGGGCAACCGCCCGGCGCGCGCACCGTCCAGCATCTCCCGTGTCCACAAGGCCCCGTCCACCTGGTCCAGCAACACGCCGTCCAGTTCCTGCAGGCCAAGCGACTGGCCCTCATAGCGTGCCCGCACCTCGTCGAGGAAGGTCTCGGCCAGATGCGCCTGATTGGCTTCGGTCCGCGCATGAGTCGATACCGTCGAAGGCAAGTCCAGCAATTCCTTCAGCACGCCCACGTTGCGCGGCGTCGTCGTCACGCAGACCCTTGGCGTCTCCCCCAACCGCAGCCCGAACTGCAACATGTCCCAGACATCCTGCGCCTTTTTCCACTTGGCGAATTCATCCGCCCAGGCGCCATCGAACTGCGGCCCGCGCAGCGCCTCCGGGTCCTGTGCCGAAAACACCATCGCTTCGGCTCCGTTGGGCCAGACCAGCGTCCGCCTCGTCGAGATGTATTTCGGTTTCCGGTCAGGCGGTGTGCAGTTCATGATCCCGCTATCGCCGTAGATCATCACCTCGCGCGCCTGGTCATAGGTCTCGCCGATCAGCGCGATGCGCCGGCAACGCCCCTTGTCGAGCGGCTTGGCGCCTTCGACCTGGGACCTGACCCATTCCGACCCGGCGCGGGTCTTGCCCGCGCCGCGCCCGCCCAGGATCACCCAGGTGCGCCAGTCGCCCTCTGGCGGCAACTGGTGGGCATGGGCCCAGAACTCGAAAAGGTAGGGGAGCGCCATGCGCTCCCCCTCGGACATTTCATTCAGGAACCTGTCCTTCAGAACAGCAGGCCCGGAGGCTATCCAGGCGGCACCCGACCGCAAGTCGGGCTGCCTCGAGGTCGAGTCCGTAGACATCGCTGATTCCCTCTTCCTTTCGGATGATCTCTTCAAGTTCCAACTCCGTTTCCCGGGCTGCACGCAGCCAGTACCGCAATTCGCCCAGGGCGCTGCTCGCCTCGGACTTCTTCGCCACATCCCCTCTTTTCGCCCTGTCCTGCAGTTCGCCGATCTGATCGACGAGTTCCGCAATCGTGGCCGTTGCCCGGTCACGCTGCCTGCGCAGACGCTCGCACCGCTCGCTGGCGATGATGACGATGCGCGGTTCTTCTTGTTTCTGCTTTGCACTGCTCATGCTCGACACCTTTTTTGCCTGTAGGTTGCCCCTCCTGGGTGGCAGGGCACGAAAAACGGCCCCAAGGGGTTCCCCCGGGGGCCGCCTGCCGTACCTCGTCCAGCATGTCTGAAACCATACGTTCGACCGCGCGCTGGGTCAATCGGGGGCGCGGACGCAAGCATCTGAATTCATTTACAATTATGAACCCATGATTAACGCGTGGAGAAGCGGCTTGCCGCGCCATGACAGCTCTGGCAAGACATTTCCAAGAAAGGACAACACTATGGCCCAGCTCTCTTCCCGTATCACCACGCTCAACGAAGGCGGCTCCGACGGGTGGGAGGTGTTCTACCGTGCCCGCGCGCTCGTCGCCGCGGGCGAGCCCGTGACCGAACTGACGATCGGCGAACATGACATCGGCACCGATCCCGCGATCCTTCAGGCGATTCATGACGCCGCCCTTGGCGGTCACACGGGCTATGCGATGGTCCCCGGCGTCTCTGCCCTGCGCGAGGCCGTGGCCAGCCGCATCACCCAACGCACCGGCGTGCCAACCACGCCCGACAACGTGCTCATCACCCCCGGCGGGCAGGCGGCGCTCTTTGCGGCGCACATGGCCGTGCTGACCCCCGGCGATGCCGCGCTCTACATCGACCCCTATTACGCCACATACCCCGGCACGATCCGCGCCGCCTCGGGCCGCGCGGTGCCCGTCGCCACGCAGGCCGCCGACGCATTCCTCCCGCGCGGCGACGCCATCCAGACCGCCGCCCGCGAGACCGGCGCCAAGAGCCTGCTGGTCAACACGCCCAACAACCCCACCGGCATGGTCTATCCCCGCGACACGCTCCAAGAGATCGCGCAAGCCTGCACGGACAACGATCTCTGGCTGATCTCGGACGAGGTCTACGACACCCAGGTCTGGCAAGGACAGCACGTCAGCCCGCGCAGCCTTCCGGGCATGGTGGACCGCACGCTGATTGTCGGCTCCATGTCGAAAAGCCACGCCATGACCGGGTCCCGCGCCGGCTGGATTGTCGGCCCGACAGAGGCCATCGACCGGCTGATCGACCTGGCCACCGCAACCACCTACGGCGTGCCCGGCTACATCCAGGACGGCGCGCTCTTTGCACTGGAACAGGGCGCCGGGCTCGAGGAACAGATCGCAGAACCCTTCCGCCGCCGCCGCGACCTCGCGCTGACGGTGATCGAGGGGCAGTCCACGGTCAAGGCCATCCCCGCGCAGGGCGCCATGTACCTCATGCTCGACATCCGCGCGACAGGTCTCTCGGGCCGCGACTTCGCCGAGGCCCTGCTGGACGACCACCGCATCGCCGTCATGCCGGGGGAAAGCTTTGGCAAATCCGCCGCCGGGCATATCCGCGTGGCGCTGACCGTCGCCGATGACCGGCTAGTAGAGGCGTTGCAGACCCTTTGCGCCTTTGCCGAAACCCACGCCCGCGCCCATGCCTGACCTTAGCAGGAAAAGGCTCTGCTCGGGCGCTCCTGTCGTTTCGGCCAATGTCCGCAACGCCGGATCGGCCCACCCGAGGGACTTTGTCGCCGCCGTGCTCGTCGCCACAGCCAATCCGATACCGACATGAGCGGCACGCCGATCAGTACCATCCGCAACCTGGGGCCGGCCTTCGAAAAGGCTTGCACGGCCGCGGGCATTCCCGACGCCGAAACGCTGCGCGCTCTCGGCGCGCATGAGGCCTATCGCAAGCTGCTTGTTTCCGGCGAACGCCCACATTTCATCGGCTACTACGTCCTGCACATGGCCCTTCAGGGTCGCCCCTGGAACGACTGCAAGGGCGCGGAAAAGGACGCCCTGCGCGCCCAGTTCGACGCGCTCAAGGCACAGACCACCACCGCCCCCCGGACCGCGCTCGATCGCATCCTGGACGAGATCGGCGTGATCGAACGCCGCTGACCTAGCAGACCAGCATCAGACAAACGAAAAATGCCGCCCCCGGTGTCCCGGAGGCGGCATCAATTTCAGAACTCGACGACGGCTTAGCCGACCAGTTCGAGACCCGAGAAGAAGAAGGAGATCTCTTCCTTGGCGGTTTCCGGCGCGTCGGAACCGTGGACCGAGTTCTCACCCACGGATTCTGCGAACTCGGCGCGGATGGTGCCCGGTGCGGCATCGGCGGGGTTGGTCGCGCCCATGACTTCGCGGTTCTTCAGGATCGCGCCTTCGCCTTCCAGCACCTGCACGACGACCGGCTCGGAGGCCATGAATTCGCACAGTTCATCGTAGAAGGGACGCTCGGCGTGCACGGCGTAGAACTGGCCGGCCTGCGCCTTGGTCAGCTGGATGCGCTTCTGCGCGATGATGCGCAGGCCCGCTTCTTCGAACTTGGCGTTGATCTTGCCGGTCAGGTTGCGCTTGGTGGCGTCGGGTTTGATGATCGAAAGGGTGCGTTCGGTGGCCATGTCTGTCTTCCTCGCGTTTCGGGGCCGGTTCGCCCGGCCGAATTCTGCGCTGGCGCGTAGCACGCCCCCCTCGGCTTGAAAAGCCCTGACATGGATCTGCGGCCAAGGCGGACGGCGGGCTTGCGGATCGCTCGCCACGACGGGCTCTGGCCCCTCCCCGCGGCCTCTGCTACAGCCCCGCCATGCTCAGGATCGACTCCATCGCCTATTCCGTCGAGGGCCGCCCGCTCTTCGAGGACGCCTCCGCCACCATCCCCGAGGGCCACAAGGTCGGCCTCGTCGGTCCCAACGGTGCGGGCAAGACAACGCTCTTTCGCCTGATCCGGGGCGAACTGACGCTGGACAACGGCGAAATCTCATTGCCTTCGCGCGCCCGCATCGGCGGCGTCAGCCAAGAGGTCCCGTCTTCCGAAACCTCGCTGATCGACACGGTGCTGGAGGCCGATACCGAACGTGCAGCCCTGATGGCCGAGGCGGAAACCGCCACCGACGCGCACCGTATCGCCGAGGTCCAGACCCGGCTGGCCGACATCGACGCATGGAGCGCCGAGGCCCGCGCCTCGACCATCCTGCGCGGACTGGGCTTTGACGACGCGCAGCAGAAACAGCCCTGCTCGGCCTTTTCGGGCGGCTGGCGGATGCGCGTGGCGCTGGCCGGAGTTCTGTTCGCCCAGCCCGACCTGCTGCTGCTCGACGAACCGACGAACTACCTCGATCTCGAAGGCGCGCTCTGGCTCGAGTCCTACCTCGCGCGATACCCGCACACGGTCATCGTGATTTCCCACGACCGGGGTCTGCTGAACCGCGCCGTGGGCAGCATCCTGCACCTAGAGGACCGCAAGCTGACCTACTACGGCACGCCGTACGACGGCTTTGCCAAGCTGCGTGCCGAAAAGCGCGCCCAGGCCGCCGCGATGGCGAAAAAGCAGGACCAGCGCCGCGCCCACCTGCAAAGCTTTGTCGACCGCTTCCGCGCCAAGGCCTCGAAGGCGAAACAGGCCCAGTCCCGCCTCAAGATGATCGAGCGCATGGACATGATCACCGCGCCCGAGGACGCCGCCAAGCGCGTCTTCACCTTTGCCCAACCCGATGAGCTTTCGCCCCCGATCATCAACATCGAGAGCGGCGTGACCGGCTACGACGGCAAGCCGGTGCTCAGCCGCCTGAACCTGCGCATCGACCAGGACGACCGGATCGCGCTCCTTGGCAAGAACGGCCAAGGCAAATCGACCCTGTCGAAACTCCTGTCCGACCGACTGCCCCTGATGGACGGCCGGATGAGCCGCTCATCCAAGCTGCGCATCGGCTATTTCGCCCAGCATCAGGTGGATGAACTGCATCTGGACGAAACGCCGATCCAGCATTTGCAACGGGAACGCCCGGGCACGCCACCTGCAAAGCTGCGCGCGCAACTGGCCAGCTTCGGCCTGATGGCCGCACAGGCGGAAACAGAGGTCGGGCGGCTTTCGGGTGGACAAAAGGCCCGCCTGTCACTGCTGCTGGCCACGCTCGACGCGCCGCATCTGCTGATCCTCGACGAACCGACCAACCACCTCGACATCGAAAGCCGCGAGGCGCTGGTCGAGGCGCTGACCGCCTATTCCGGCGCGGTGATCCTGGTCAGCCACGACATGCACCTCTTGTCGATGGTGGCCGACCGGCTGTGGCTGGTGGGCGATGGCACGGTCAAACCCTACGAGGACGATCTCGACGCCTATCGCGCCATGCTCTTGTCGCGCGATGCGCCGCCGAAACCGGCCAAGCCCGTCGAAAAGCCAAAGCGCCCCTCGCGCGACCAGATCCTCGACCTGCGCGCCGAGGTGCGCAAATGCGAGGATCGGGTCGGCAAACTTGAGGAAATGCGCGAGAAGCTTGCGAAAAAACTGGCCGATCCCGCGCTCTACGAGGACAGCCGCTTGGGTGAGCTGGAGACCTGGAACAAGAAATACGCCGAGGTCATGGACGGGCTGCACAAGGCCGAGGGGCTCTGGGAAAAGGCGGTCGAAAAGCTGGACTCGGCGGAAAGCGCCTAGTCCGGCATCCTGGCCCGGGCGCCGCTGCAAAGCTGGACAAGCGCCCCGCAAGCGACTAGCCCGAAGGTCATGGACACCGCCTTTCTCATCAGCGCCTTTGTCACGGTCTTCGTGATCATCGACCCGATCGGGCTGACGCCGATGTTCATCGCCCTGACGCAGGGCACGGATGCGCGGCACCGGCGCGCGGTGGCCTACCGGGCCTGCATCATCGCCTTTGGCCTGCTGACGCTTTTTGCCTTCTTCGGAGAGGCGGTGCTGGGCTTCATCGGGATCTCCATGCCCGCCTTCCGCATCGCGGGCGGCATCCTGCTGTTCATCACCGCGCTGGACATGCTGTTCGAACGCCGCACCAAGCGACGCGAGGACAAGGCCGACGAGGAAGACTTCCCCGACCCTTCGGTCTTCCCCCTCGCCATTCCGCTGATCGCCGGACCGGGGGCCATTGCCTCGATGATCCTGCTGGCGGGCGCGGCAGAGGATGCGCTGGCGATGGCCGGTGTGCTGGGTGTCATGGCCGCGGTCCTGCTGCTGGTGCTGCTGCTGTTCCTGACCGCCGGCGTGATCGAGCGGGCGCTTGGCCGCATCGGGATCAACGTGGTCACCCGCCTTTTGGGGATGCTGCTGGCCGCGCTGTCCGTGCAATTCGTGCTGGACGGGCTGCGCAATTTCGGGCTCGCCCCGGTCTGACACTGTACCTCGGGCGCGGAATGCCTATCTTTTCTGATAGACCAACCGGAGGCCAGCCATGACGGGCGACCAGATCGGAAATCTCATCTACCTCGTCTTGCTGGGCAGCGTGATCGCGGGCTGGTTTTTTGTGCAGAACCGGAGCACCCTGAACAAGTCGTTGCAATACTTGGCCGCCTGGGCGCTGATCTTTGTCGGCTTTGTCGCGATCTATGGCCTCTGGCAGGACATTCGCCAGACCGTGCAGCCGCAACAGATGGTCACCGCCAGCGAGGGGCGGATCGAACTGCCCCGCGCGCCCGACGGGCATTATTACGTCAACCTCCAAGTCAACGGCGCTCCGGTGCGCTTTGTCGTCGATACCGGCGCCACCTCGATGGTGCTGACGCGCGACGCCGCCCGGCGCGCGGGTATCGACGACCAGAATCTGCATTTCCTGACCGAGGCCATGACCGCAAACGGCGTGGTCCGCACCGCGCGCGTGACACTGGACGAGGTTTCCATCGGCCCCTTCACCGACACCCGCGTGCCCGCCTATGTGAACGGCGGCGAAATGCAGAACTCGCTCTTGGGGATGAGCTATCTCGACCGGTTCGCCAGCCTGCAGATCACCGGCGGCAAGCTGGTCCTGCAAAGATAGGCAGAAATCAACTCTCGGCCTTCTTCTCCCAGCGGCCCGATTCCTCGGACCAGTATTGCGCCTTGCAGCCCGCGCCCGTCAGGCCGCGCCACTGATCGCGGGCGCGTTGCAGCGCGGCCCCGTCGTGGCCATCGAAAAGGACACAGACCCTGTCCAGGGCGGCAACCTCCTCCGGCGTCACCTCGGCGCCGTCGATGCACATCAGGCACCCCGGGTCATTTGGCGACTTCGCCTCCAGCGTCAAAAGCACCGGCTGATCCGCGTCATGCGGGCCACCCGCAAGCCCATGCGGCAGGAACCCCTCTTCCGGCCCAAGCCAGAGTTTCTGGTCCAGCCAGTCCATCCGCTGCGCCTGCGTGCCGCGTACCGAAACACGCCAGCCGCGCGCCAGGGATTTTTCCAGCAGGTCCGGCAGAACCGCCTCCAGCGGGCGGCGGGTCAGGTGGTAGAAATACGCCTCTCCCATGCGGGTGCTCCGGGTTGCCGACCGGGGGATGGGGGTACTGCCCCCTCTGCCAAAGGCAGACTCCCCCGAGATATGTGTCAAACCAAGGAAACCGCGCCCGTCCCCGTGGACCGGCGCGCGCCCTTGTCAGCTCTCGAAACGGTCGCGCACCAGGCGATCCAGCGCCATTACGCCCCAGCCAGTCGCCCCCTTGGGCGACAGTTCTGTGTCCTTGCTGACCTGCGCCACGCCCGCGATGTCAAGGTGGATCCAGGGGGTGCCCTCCTGGACGAAGCGCTGCAGGAACTGTGCCGCGGTGATCGCGCCCGCCGGGCGGCCACCGACGTTCTTGATGTCGGCCTTCTGGCTTTTCAGCTGATCGTCATAGGCCTGCCCCAACGGCAGGCGCCAGGCACCCTCGCCCTCGGCCCCGGCCGCCTTCAGGAAATCCGCCGCCAGACCGTCGTCGTTGGAAAAGACGCCCGCGTTCTCATGACCCAGAGCGACGATGCAGGCCCCGGTCAGCGTGGCCAGGTCGATCATCGCGGCCGGTTTCTCGGTTTCCTGCGCGTGCCACATCACGTCGGCCAGCACCAGACGGCCTTCGGCATCCGTATTGATGACCTCGATGGTGTCGCCCTTCATCGAGGTGACGATGTCGCCGGGCCGCTGTGCGCGGTCGGACGGCATGTTCTCGACCAGGCCGACCATGCCCACCACATGCGCCTTGGCCTTGCGCAGGGCCAAGGCCTTCATCACGCCCGAGACCGTGCCCGCGCCGCCCATGTCCATCGTCATGCTTTCCATGCCGGCGGCGGGCTTGAGGCTGATGCCGCCGGTATCAAAGACCACGCCCTTGCCGATCAAGGCCAGCGGCGCGCCCTCGGCGCCCTTCCAGCGCATGGTCACGACCTTGGACGGCATGGCAGAGCCCATGCCCACGCCCAGCAATGCACCCATGCCAAGCTTTTCAAGCTGATCTTCCTCCAGCACCTCGACCTCCAGCCCGATCTCGCGCAATGCCTCGAGCCGGGCGGCGAATTCGACCGTGGTCAGTACGTTGGCGGGCTCCGAGACCAGGTCACGGGTGAATGCAACACCCTCGGCCACGGCGCGGGCGGCAACGTGGGCGGCCTCGGCCTCGTCGGGGGCCTTGACCATCATCACCGCAGCGGCGGGCGCCTCGGCGGGATCGGACTTGCGCGCGGTGAAGTCATAGCCGCGCAGGGCCAGGCCCAGGGCGATTTCCTCGGGCAGGCGCGTCGCCTCGACCAGCGCGGTCAGTGCCGACTTGCCCGCTGCCCTGGCCATTGTGGCCCCGGCCTTGCGGGCCTCGGCCAACGAGGGGCGGCGGGCCAGCTTGACGATCTCGACACCTTCGGCGGACAGACCCGCGGGCCAGGCCAGGCTCAGCGCCTCGCCGGCAGAGAGCTTGCCCCAGGCCTCGCTTTCGACCGCGCGCCCCAAGGCCCCCTTGGTCAGGCGGTTCAGACGCCGCGCGCCGGGGCTGAGCGTGCCCTCGGGCGTGACGAGGACGGCAAGGCGGCCCTCCGTCTGCTCGAGCCCGTCCAGGGCAACCTCGGCAAAGCTGATCGCGCGCAGATCGGTCATGGGTCATTTTCTCCTGAGCTGAGTTCCGCCCACGAGAGGTAACGCCGCCCGCACCGGTTGACCAGAGCCACCTTTCCCAATTCCGCGGGATGGGGTAGCGTGCCGCCACTGGACAGGTCTGGGGGGACCAAGCCTTTGCAGAGATTCGACAGATACGTCCTGTCGCAACTGATGGTGGTGTTTGGCTTTTTCGCCCTAGTCCTTGTGGCTGTGTATTGGGTGAACAGGGCCGTTGCGGTCTTTGACCGCCTGGTTTCCGACGGCCATTCGGTGGGCGTGGTGATGGAATTCACCGCCCTGTCGCTGCCGGCGGTGATCGCCCAGGTTTTGCCGATGGCCAGTTTCGCGGGTGCGGTCTATGTCACCAACCGTCTGAGCTCCGACAGCGAGCTGACGGTTGTGCAGGCAACCGGTTACTCCCCCTGGCGGCTGGCGCGGCCGGTGCTGATCTTCGGGATCATCGTGGCGCTGATGATGTCGGTGCTGACGCATCTTCTGGTGCCGAAATCTCTGGAACAGCTGCGCATCCGCGAAAAGGCACTGTCGGGATCGGTCAGCGCCCAGCTCTTGCGCGACGGGGTCTTTCTGCACCCTGTGGACGGCGTGACCTTTTACATCCGCGACATCACCGAACAGGGCGAATTGCGCGACGTCGTCCTGTCCGACCGTCGCACGCCCGGGCGCGACGTGACCTATACCTCGGAACAGGCCTATCTCATCAACGACGACGAAGGGCCCAAGCTGGTGATGCTGTCCGGCATGGCGCAGACAATGGATCTCGAGGACCGCCGCCTCTCGACAACGAATTTCAATGACCTCGTTTATGACGTCTCGGAACTTGTCATCGCCGGTCGACCGAACAGCCGGCGCCTGAACTACATGCCCACGTGGGAGTTGATCACCCAGCCCGTCGCCGCCGCAGAAGAGGCGCACGACACGCCCGGCGAGGCGGTCGAGGAAGGCCACCTGCGGTTTCAGCTGGCCCTGCTGGTCATGGTGGCCCCCCTGATCGGCTACGCCGCATTGATGGTGGGCGGCTTCTCGCGTTTTGGCGTGACCCGGCAGATCGTCTTTGCCATCGGCCTCTTGGTGCTGGTCAAGCTGGTCGAGAGCCTGGTGACGGACCCGGTGCGCGCCGATCACACGATGTGGCCGCTGGTCTACCTGCCCAGTCTCATCGGGCTCGCCGTGGTCTGGGTCCTGCTCTGGCAGGCGTCGCGGATCTATCGGCCAAGGCGCAGGCGCCGGCCCGTGCAGGAGGCCACGGCATGACGCTGCATTTCTACTTTGCCCGCCGCTATCTGTGGATGTTCCTGTCGGTCTTCGGGATCTTTGCCCTCTTCCAGGGCCTGCTCGACCTGATCGAGGAAATGCGCCGTTTCGACGACAGCGTCAGCTTTGGCCAGGTGGCACAGGTGACGCTGATGAAACTGCCCAGCGGCATCTATGAAATCGTGCCCTTGGTGATGATCCTCTCGACCGTTGCGCTGTTCATAGGGCTTGCGCGCTCCTCGGAGCTGGTGGTTACGCGGGCAAGTGGACGGTCCGGCGTGACCGCCTTGATGGCGCCGGTTGTGATGGCCCTGCTGATCGGCGGGCTGGTGGTCGGGCTGCTGAACCCGATCGTTTCGGCCACCTCGAAACGCTATACGGAACTGCGCGAGACCTACGAAAGCGGCAGCGCCTCTGCCCTGTCCATAGGACCCGAGGGGCTGTGGCTGCGCCAGGGCGGCGACGAAGGCCAGGCCGTGATCCATGCCGCCCGCGCCAACGCCGAGGCGACCAGCCTGTTCGAGGTCTCGATCGTCGTCTATGCCCCGGATGGCGGTCCGGCGACCCGGATCCTGGCCGATCGCGCGCACCTCTCGGATGGCTACTGGGTTCTGAACGATGCCAAGGCCTGGCCGCTGACCGCCGGCCTGAACCCCGAATCCGGCGCCAAGCTGCACGACGAGTTGCGCCTGCCGTCGACCCTGACGCAGGACAGCATCCGCGACCGGTTCGGCAAACCCTCTGCGGTGGCGATCTGGGATCTGCCCGCCTTTATACAGGGCCTTGAAGCCTCTGGGTTTTCGGCCCGCCGTTACATCGTCTGGATGCACATGGAACTGTCGCGCCCGCTGTTCCTGGTCGCGATGACCCTGATCGGCGCGGCCTTTACCATGCGGCCCACGCGCCTCGGACGGACGGGAATTGCGATCCTCTCGGCGGTCCTGCTTGGATTCGGTCTTTATTATGTGCGAAGTTTCGCCCAGATCATGGGGGAAAACGGACAACTGGCACCACTTGTTGCTGCCTGGGTGCCACCGGTTGCATCCGTTCTCCTTGCAATGGGGTTGGTCTTGCATATGGAGGACGGATGACACGCGCGCTGACATGCCTGGCCCGTCTCCTTGCGGCCGTTGCCTTTCTGAGCCTGCCCGCCTGGGCCCAGGACAGTGCCGAAGACACGGCCGACCCGGCGATGCTGGTGGCGGACGCGGTCTATGTCGAGGCCGACAATCGTCTTGTGGCCACCGGCAATGTCGAGGCCTTTCACGACGGGCTGCGGCTGACGGCAGAGCGCATCGTCTACGATCAGACCAGCGACCAGCTGATGATCGACGGGCCGATCCGGATCATCGACGCCGACGGCAATATCATCACCGCCACCTATGCCGAAATGGACCAGGGCTTTCGCAACGGCTTGCTGGCCGGGGCGCGCATGGTGCTGGACCAGCAGTTGCAACTGGCCTCCGTCGAGGCGCGCAGGGTCGACGGCCGTTTCACCCAGCTGAGCCGCGTCGCCGTCACCTCGTGCCAGGTCTGCGGCAGCAACCGCGTGCCGCTGTGGCAGATCCGCGCCTCGCGGGTGGTGCACGACCAGCTGGAACGGCAGATGTACTTTGACGACGCTCAGCTGCGCGTACTGGACGTGCCGGTGTTCTACTTTCCGAGGCTGCGCCTGCCCGACCCGACGCTGGAACGTGCCCGCGGCTTCCTGATCCCGACGATCCACAGCAGCACGTTGCTGGGGTTCGGCGTCAAGACCCCCTATTTCATCCCGATCGGGCGCCACCAGGATCTGACGCTGACGCCCTACCTGTCCTCCAAAACGCGGACGCTGGAATTCCGTTATCGGCGGGCCTATCGCAGCGGACGGCTGACGCTGCTGGGCGGGCTGACGTCGGACACGCTGATGGCTGACAGCCTCCGGGGGTATCTCTTTGCCAGCGGCGATTTTGACCTTCCAAGAGATTACAAGCTGTCCTTCAACCTCAAGTCGATTTCGGACGAGTCCTATCTCTACGACTACGACCTCGACGACAAGGACAGGCTGGCCAGCGACCTGTCGCTGTCACGGTTCCGGTACGACAGCCTCATGCAGACCAGTATCCGGAACTACCAGACGCTGCGCGACTTCGAGACGAATTCGACCCAGCCGCGCTTTATCGCCGACTACCGGTTGGAACGCCGTTTCTTTCCCGGTCTCGTCGGCGGAGAGCTGCGCCTGGCCGCGGAAACCCACGGCCACCTGCGCCAGTCCAAGAACGATACCGACGGCCCCGATGACGACGACGAAATCGATGGCCGCGACGTGATGCGCATCAACGCCGAGATGAGCTGGCGCAACCGATGGACATTGCCCGGCGGCATCCGCGCCGGCCTGTCGACGCATCTCTGGGTGGATCGCTACCTGACCGAGCAGGACGTGACCTCGGATGCCGTGGTCAGCCGGGCCATCCCCGGCGTCGCCGCGGAATTCCGCTATCCGATGCAGCGCCAGGGCGCGGGCGGCGGGCGCACCCTTCTGGAACCCGTCCTTCAATTCGGCTGGGTTGGCGGCGAACGGCTGCGCAATCCCAACGACGAAAGCACCCGGGTCGAGTTCGACGAGGCCAACCTGCTGTCCCTGTCCCGCTATCCCGCCAGTGACCGGCGCGAACACGGTGCGACACTGGCCGCCGGTATGCGCTGGCTGCACCAAGCGCCGGATGGATGGTCCGCCGCACTGACCTTTGGCAAGATCTGGCGAGAAACCGCCGATACGGATTTCTCGCGTTCCTCCGGGCTGACCGGCACGTCGTCCGATCTGCTGATCGCCGGGCGGTTTTCCAATCCCTTGGGGCTGACGCTCTCGGCGCGCGGTCTGCTGGACCATGACGGCGGCTTTTCCAAGGCCGAGGCGCGCGCAGGCTGGTCGAACACCCGCATGGACCTGGGCGCCTCCTATCTTCTGCTGGTCACGGATCCGGACGAGGACCGCGACCAGACACAATCGGAATGGACCTTCGACGGCCGGTACCAGCTGAACCGGCACTGGGCGACCTCCAGCGAGGCGCGCTACGATCTGGCGGACCAGCGGGTTGACCGGGTCGGGCTTGGGCTGCAATACCGCAACGAATGCATTCAGGTGGACTTCCAGGTGACGCGGGACTACGCCTCTTCCTCCATTGTCGACCCGTCCACCGATTTCGATCTGACCATCGCGCTGACAGGGTTCGGCGCCGGCAACAGTGGCAAGGAGTACCGCCGCACATGTTCGTTCTGACCCGTCTGTTCGCACCGTTTCTTGCGTTGGCGATTGCCGCGGCGCCGGCCCCGCTGGCCGCGCAAAACCTCTTTGCCCCGGCGATCCAGGTAAACGACAGCATCATCACCAATTACGAACTGCAGCAGCGCCGGCGCATGCTGCAGGTCCTGAGCGCCCCCGGCGACCTGACCCAGCTGGCCCGCGAGCAGCTTGTCGACGACCGGCTGCGCCTGCAGGCGGCCAGCGACAACGGTATTCGTCCGACCGACCAGGAAGTCCTGGATGGGATGGCGGAATTCGCCCGCCGTGCCGACATGAGCCGCGAACAGTTCGTCGCCGCGCTGGCCGCCGAGGGTGTGGCCGAACAGACCTTCCGCGACTTCGTGCAAGCCGGCCTCAGCTGGCGCCAGCTGGTGCAGGCGCGGTTCGGTGCCCGCGCCACCGTATCAGAGGACGAGATCGACCGCGCCCTGTCGCAGCAGGGCACCGGCAGCACCGTGCGCGTGCTGCTGTCCGAGATCATCATGCCGGTCCGCCCCGGCGAGGAAGACGTGGTGCGCGCCCGTGCCGAGCGGATTGCCCGGATCAAGAGCTTTGGCGCCTTTGCCGCCGAGGCGCGCCAGTATTCCGCCACCGCCACCCGCCAGGACGGTGGCCGCCTGCCCTGGCGTGACCTCTCCGACCTGCCGCCGCCGCTGCAACCGCTGCTGCTCGGCCTCGCCCCGGGCGAAGTGACCGACCCGATCCCGCTGGACGGCGCCATCGCGCTGTTCCAGATGCGTGACGTTCAGGAAACCGGCTATACCCCGTCCAAGGTCAGCGCCGTGGAATATGCCGCCTACTACATGCCCGGCGGGCGGTCAGCCGAGACGCTTGCCAAGGCGCGCGAGATCATTGGCCGGGTCGACCGCTGCGACGATCTGTACGGTGTCGCCAAGGGCCAGCCGCCCGAGGTTCTGGAGCGCGGCACTTTGCCGGTCGAGGACTTGCCGACCGACATCGCGCTCGAACTGTCCAAGCTGGATCCGGGCGAAGTGTCCACCGCGTTGACCCGTTCGGGCGGCCAGACGCTGGTCTTCCTGATGCTCTGCGGGCGCTCTGCCGAAATCCAGGAAGACGTGGACCGCTCGCAGATCACGCTGGGCCTGCGCAACCAGCGACTGGCCAAACTGGCCGACGGCTACCTGTCGCAGCTGCGCGCCGACGCCCTCATCGTCGAGAAATGAGCCGTCCCGTCGCGCTGAGCTGTGGCGAGCCGGCGGGCATTGGTCCGGAACTGGCCGAAGCGGTCTGGGAGGCCCTGGGCAGCGATCTTGCGTTTTTCTGGATCGGCGACCCCGCCCACCTGCCGGGAAAGGTGCCCCATGTGGTGCTGCAGGATCCCGCCGAAGCGGTGACACGCTGCGCCGAGGGCCTGCCGGTCTGGCCGATCGAGATGCCCGGCCCCCGGGTGCCGGGCACGCCGCAGGCCGCTCATGCGGCCGGTGTGATCCGGTCCATCGAGGAAGGCGTGCAGCTGGTACAGGCCGGCGCGGCCTCTGCGCTTTGCACGCTGCCCATCCACAAGCAGGCCCTGGCAGAGGGCGCCGGATTCACCTTTCCCGGCCATACAGAGTTCCTGGCCCATCTGGCGGGCGCCGACGAGGTGGTGATGATGCTGGCCTCTGACCGGCTGCGCGTGGTGCCGGTGACGATCCATATCGCCATCGCCGATGTACCCTCTGCCCTGACGCCCGAACTGCTGGAACGCCGCATCCGCATCACTCACGAGGCCCTTGTCACGCAGTTCGGCATCGCCGAGCCGCGGCTGGCCGTGGCCGGTCTGAACCCCCACGCCGGCGAAGGCGGGCGCATGGGCAAGGAGGACGCAGGACTGATCGCCCCGGTGCTGGACCGGCTGCGCGCCGAGGGCATGGACCTGCGCGGCCCGCTGCCCGCCGACACGATGTTCCACGACCGCGCCCGCGCGGGCTATGACGCCGCGATCTGCATGTACCACGACCAGGCGCTGATCCCGATCAAGACACTGGATTTCGACGAGGGCGTGAATGTCACTCTGGGGCTGCCCTTCGTGCGCACCTCGCCCGATCATGGCACCGCCTTCGACATCGCGGGCAAGGGGCTGGCCAACCCGTCCTCGACGCTGGCGGCGCTGCGCATGGCGGCACGGCTGGCATGAAGAGGGCTTTGCCCTAGGCCTATGGCCTTCACCCCAGAGGTATTTGAACAAAGAAGACGCCATGAGCCGCATCGACGACCTTCCCCCCTTGCGCGAGGTGATCGCGCAGCACCAGCTTTCGGCGCGCAAATCGCTGGGGCAGAACTTCCTGCTAGACCTGAACCTGACGGCGCGGATCGCCCGGGTTGCGGGCGACCTGAGCGAAACCGACGTTCTGGAGGTCGGCCCCGGACCCGGCGGGTTGACCCGCGGGCTGCTGGCCGAGGGCGCGCGCAAGGTCTTGGCGGTGGAAAAGGACGCGCGCTGTCTGCCCGTTCTGGAAAAGATCGCCGCGGCCTATCCCAACCGCTTGGAGGTGATCGAGGGCGACGCGCTGGAGATCGACCCCGCCACGCATCTGGCCGCGCCCTACGCGATCTGCGCCAACCTGCCCTACAACGTCGGTACGGAACTGCTGGTGCGCTGGCTGACCCCCCGTGACTGGCCGCCGGCCTGGAAATCGCTGACGCTGATGTTCCAGAAGGAAGTCGCCGAACGCATCGTGGCAGAACCCGGGTCCAAGGCCTATGGCCGTCTGGCCCTGCTGGCGCAATGGCGTTGTGATGCGCGCATCGCACTGACGTTGCCGCCGGGGGCCTTTACGCCACCGCCCAAGGTCAGCTCTGCCGTGGTGCATCTGACCGCCCTGCCCGCGCCGCGATACGAGGCGGATGCAAAAGTCCTGGAACGGGTGGTGGCGGCAGCTTTCAACCAGCGGCGCAAGATGCTGCGCGCGGCCCTGAAAGGTCTGTCAACGCAGATCGAGGATCATCTGGCCGCGGCCGGGATCCCGCCCACGGAACGCGCCGAGCGCGTTCCGCTGGAGGCCTTCTGCGCGCTGGCCCGCAGCCTCGCCGCGGACTGAGCGCCCCGGCGCCGATCTTATTCGGCGGCGTCCGGGGTCGAGCTGTCGCCTTCTGTCGGCGCGCTTGCAGCGGGCGCCTCTTCGGCCTCCGCGGCCTTCGGCTCGGGCTTTTTGCGCGGTTTGCGCGGGGCGCGCGGTTTCTTGGGCTTTTCCTCTGCCTTGGCCGGGGCCTCGGCAGCGGGAGCGGCCTCTTCCGGCGCCTTTTCGGCATCGGCCTCCTTGACGGTCTCCTTCGCCGCACCCTTCACCTCGGGCTGAGCCTCGGCGCGCGACTCGGGGGTGTCGACCAGGCCCGGCCCGTCATCCTCGGCGCCGAAATCGACCACGTCAGCGCCCATCGCGGCGGTTTCGGGCTGTTGCCGGGGGGCGCGTTCCTTGCGGGCGGGCTTGTCGGCCTTTTCAGGCTTGTCCGCGCGCTCGGGCTTGTCTGCCTTCTCGGGGCGGTCGCTCTTTTCGGCCTCGCCCCCGTCGCGCTGCTGGCGATCCCGGTCGCGTTGCGCCTGGCGTTCGCGGTTTTCCCGTTCCTGCTGTTCGCGGCGCTGTTCCTGTTCGCGCTGCGCTTCTCCCAACATCCGAAGGTAATGTTCCGCGTGCTGCTGAAAGTTCTCGGTGGCCACGCGGTCGTTGCCAAGCGCGGCGTCACGGGCCAATTGATTGTACTTGTCTATGATCTGCTGCGGCGTACCGCGCACCTTGCCCTCGGGGCCGTTGCTGTCGAACACACGGTTGACGACGTTGCCCAGCGAGTTGCGGTTGCGGTTGTTCTTGTTCCGCGAGCGGGATTTGGAAGAACGCATGTTGTCTGGTTTCCAGCCTTATTTCGACGGCTTGGTGACAGGGTACGGCGCTTCCTGCGCCAATCCGGTAGGGTCACCTTCATGTTGGCTTGTCGTTGATCGGGATTGGCGGAAGGCCATTCGACTGATCAACTGTACATGAATATGCATATGGGCCACGCAGAGACAAGTCAAAATGCCGAAAAACCGTCATATCAGGCAGGAAAATGTCTTTATGCCGGGCTGCGTGTCCCCAGCACCACCCTGTCGCGCCCCGCAAGGTCCGGGATCACCCGCACGCCGCGCAGACCGGCCTGCGTGAACAGTTTGGACACGGCCATGCCCTGGGCCGCGCCGATTTCCACGATCAGTCGCCCGCCGGGGGCCAGCACGGCGTTCAACCCCGCCAGGATGGCGCGATAGGCGCTCAGCCCGTCGCCCTCGTCGGTCAGGGCCAGGCGCGGCTCGTGTTCGCGCACCTCGGGGGCGAGAAAGGGCATCTCGTTGACCGCGATATAGGGCGGGTTCGACACCACCAGGTCGAACTCGCCGTCTTCTGGCGTCAGCGGTTCGTACCAACTGCCTTCGCGCAGGTCCGCCCGCGCCTCCAGCCCCAGCGCATTGCGGTTCCAGAAGGCCACGTTCAGCGCCGCCGGGCTGAGATCCGTGCCCAGGCCCACGGCGCCTTCGCGTTCGGCCAGCAGCGTCAGCAGGATGCAGCCGGATCCGGTGCCAAGGTCCAGAACCGTGGCAAAGGGTTCGGTCAGGGCCACCTCGATCAGGGTTTCCGTCTCGGGCCGCGGGTCCAGCGCTTCCGGCGTGACCAGGAAATCGCGTCCGTAGAAGGCGCGGCGCCCGACCAGATGGCTGACCGGCACACGGTCGGCGCGGCGCTCGACCAGGGTCAGGAACACCGCCTCCAGTTCCGGGTCGACCGGTTCGGGCAGGAACAGCGTCAGCCGCCCCGGCGGCACCTTGAGCACATGCGCCATCAGCCGCCGGGCGTCGCGGCCCGGATCGGGCACCTCTGCCGCGACCAGTCGCGCCGTGGCGCGTGCCAGCAGATCGGACCCGCGCGCCATCGGCTCAGGCCTCCATCTCGGCCAGTTGCGCGGCCTGGGCATGGGCAGTCAGCGCATCGACGATCTCGTCGAGATCACCGGCCATCACCTGTTCGAGCCGGTAGAGCGTCAGGCCGATGCGGTGATCGGTCAGACGGCCCTGCGGGAAATTGTAGGTGCGGATGCGTTCACTGCGGTCGCCCGATCCTACCTGCGCCTTGCGGTCGGCAGAGCGTTCCGCGTCGGCTTGCTGGCGCTGCTGGTCGAACAGCCGCGCGCGCAGCACCTGCATCGCGATCTCGCGGTTGCGGTGCTGGCTTTTCTCGGAACTCGTGACCACGATCCCGGTCGGAATATGGGTGATGCGCACCGCCGAATCCGTGGTGTTGACGTGTTGGCCGCCCGCGCCCGACGACCGCATGGTGTCGATCCGCAGGTCGTTCGGATCGATCCGGATGTCGACCTCTTCGGCCTCTGGCAGCACCGCAACGGTGGCCGCAGAGGTGTGGATGCGGCCACCGGATTCCGTTTCCGGCACGCGCTGAACGCGGTGCACGCCGCTTTCGTATTTCAGCCGGGCAAAGACACCCTCTCCCGCGATCCGCACCACGAGTTCGCGCACGCCGCCCAGTTCCGAGAGCTGTTCCTCGACCACCTCCCAGCGCCAGCCCTTGGCCTCGGCATAGCGCTGGTACATGCGGGCCAGGTCGCCCGCAAACAGCGCCGCCTCATCGCCGCCGGTGCCCGGGCGAATCTCCAGCATGGCAGGTCGCGCATCGGCGGCATCGCGCGGCAAGAGCGCCAGTTGAACTGCGTGCTCTGCCTCGGGCAGGCGCGCGCGCAGTTCCGGCAGTTCTTCTTCGGCCAGGGCCTTCATCTCGGGGTCGTCCAGCAGCGCCTCGGCCTCGGCGATCTCGGCCACCAACCGCTCCCACTCGGCGATCTGGCCCACCACGGGGCGCAGTTCGGCATATTCCCGGCCCAGCGCGGCAATATCGCCCTCGCCCGCCGACATGCGGGCCTCGACGTATTCCAGCCGTTCCTTGATCTGTTGGAGTCTCTCTGTCGGGATCATCCGGGATGCATTGCCCATCCCGCGAGGGCCGTCAAGACGCCCTGAACACGCACCCGCAGGGCCGGTTCGCCAACGTCCCCTTCACATATGCCGAAATGAGGCGAAGGGGACCGGTCCGCAAAGGGTCCAGATCCTCGGCTTGTCCTTGCGGGACGGTGGGCGGGGCGACGTCCCGGCAACGCCGGGACAAGCACCGACCGACGGACCGCCTCACTCCGTTCCGCGGCCCAGGCGGTCCAGCCAGTCATCCACCCGCGCCCGGTTCACGCCCAGGTCCGACTGGCCAAAGCGCGCCCGCGCCCACAATTCCAGGACCTCGCCGTTCTGGCGGACGGTGGTGTAATCCGGGAACCCCATCCACAAGGAACGCGTGATATAGGTGATCTGCCCTTCGGCGACACTGCCGGCCAAAATTTCTGTCCGGGGCGTTTCAAGGATGATTGCGTGCAGACGGGCAAAGCCGTCCTCGCCCGCCGCGATGCGACGGCGCACACCGGCGGCAAGGTCCTGATCCGCGGTAACCTGCGGATCGACGTGCCAGACCGCCGGGTCCGAAGGCGCAAGGCGGATCCAGGCCAGCCCGCCCAGGATCACAAGCAATAGGATGAGGAATACCAAGCGCACCTGCTGTCTCTATCTCCGGATTAAGCCCTGGCAGAGGGCATGCCATGCCCCCGCCCGATTCTGAAAGCCAAGGTTTCGCAACAGCCTGTCATGTCACCGTGCCCGCCGGGTCCAGCCCCAGAGGCACAGCAGTTCCATGCCGACATGCGCCGCCGCCACCGCTGTCGCCCCGGTGGTGTCGAAAGGCGGCGAGACCTCGACCACGTCACCGCCCTTGAGGTCGATGCCGGCAAGGTGACGCAGGATCACGGCCGCCTGGTGGCTGCTCAGCCCGCCCCAGACCGGCGTGCCGGTGCCGGGCGCAAAGGCCGGGTCCAGCGCGTCGATATCGAAGGTGATGTAACAGGGCTGCGCCCCTACGATCTCATGCACCCGCTCGGCGATCCGTTCGGGCCCGTCCCGGTGCACCTGCCGCGCATCGAGGATGTTGAAGCCGATGGTGTCCGGGTTGTCGGTGCGAATGCCGATCTGGACCGAACGCTCTGGCACCACGATTCCCTCTTGCGCGGCCTTGTACATGAATGTCCCGTGGTCGACCCGCGCGGCATCGTCATCGGCCCAGGTGTCCGTATGAGCATCGAACTGGATCACGCTCAACGGCCCGTGTTTCTCGGCATGGGCGCGAAGGCAGCCATGCGTGACCGAGTGATCCCCGCCCAGAACGACACAGGCCGCCCCCGCGTCCAGGATGCCGCCCACATGCTGCGCGATCCTTCCCGGCACCTCCGAGGGCATGGCATAGTCAAAGGCCATGTCGCCGTAATCCGCTATGGCGAATTCCGACAGCACGTCATAACCCCAGCCATAAGGCGCATCGCAGGGCTGCAGCAGCGAGGCCTCACGGATCGCGCGCGGCCCCAGCCGCGTGCCGGGCCGGTTGGTCACCGCCTGGTCGAAAGGCAGGCCCGTCACGGCGATGTCCACCCCCGCCAGGTCCTTGGTGTACTTGCGCCGCAGGAAGGAAGGCGCCCCGGCAAAGACGTTCTCGAAGGACGGTCCCTTGAGGTCCTCACGGGTAAAGGCGTGGTCGATCTGGCGCTTGGCGTCTTCGAGGCTCATGCGATTGGTCCTGTTGATGGCGGGGCAAGGGGGCGCTGCCCCCTCTGCGCGCGCGGCGCGCATTCACCCCCGGAGGTATTTTCGGCCCAAAGAAACACGCAGGTTCAAGCCAGCGGCAAGGCCTTTTCCACGAGGCGGGCGAAAAAGCTGGCCCCCACCGGCGCGACCTGGTCGTTGAAATCGTACTTCGGGTGGTGGCAGACCGGCGTGTCGCCCTGGCCCAGGAAGAGATAGGCGCCGGGCCGGGCCTCCAGCATGTAGGAGAAATCCTCACCCGGCATGATCGGCGGCGCGTCCAGGTCGACGGCTTCGGCGCCGACGACCTCGCGCGCGACCCCGGCCGCGAACTCTGCCTGCTCGGGATGGTTGATCGTCGGCGGGTAGCCTTCGATGTAGTCCAGTTCGGCGCTCATGCCGAAGCTCCTGGCCTGGAACTCGGCGATCTCGGCCATTCGGGACTTGACCACGGCCTGCACATCCTTGTCGAAATAGCGCACGGTGCCGTTGAGCATGGCGGTTTCGGGCACGATGTTCATGGCACTTCCGGTATGGATCTGCGTGACGCTGACCACCAGCCGGTCCAGCGCGTCCACATTGCGGCTGACGATGGTCTGGAGCGCCTGCACCATCGAGGCGGCACAGACCACCGGGTCGCGGGTCTGGAAGGGCATGGCACCATGCCCGCCCTGACCGGTGATCCTGATCGTGAATTCATCCACGCCCGCCAGCAGGGCGCCGCAATTGGTGTGCATGTGCCCCACCGCTCCGCCGGGCATGTTATGAATACCATAGACCTCTTCGATGTCGAACCGGTCCATCATGCCCTCTTCGACCATGATGCGCCCGCCGCCCTCGTTTTCCTCGGCCGGCTGGAAGATCAGTGCCACCTTGCCCGAAAAATTGCGCGTCTCGGCCAGGTATTTCGCCGCGCCCAGCAGCATGGTCGTATGCCCATCATGACCGCAGGTATGGGCCATGCCCGGCACCCTGGAGGCATGCTCGGTGCCCGAGAGATCCTCCATCGGCAGGGCGTCCATGTCCGCGCGCAGCCCGATGGTGCGCCCCGGCCCCTGCCCCTCGATGACGGCGACGACGCCGGTGCGCGCGATGCCGGTGTGGATCTCGGTAATCCCGAAGCCCTTGAGCTTCTCCACCACGAACTCCGCCGTCTTGAAACAGTCCAGTCCCAGTTCCGGGTGCTGGTGCAGGTGACGCCGCCAGGCGGTCATCTCGGGTTCGAGTGCGGCAATCGAATTGACGATGGGCATGGGCGGGTCTCCTTTGGGCCGCAGACTGCCTGCTTGGCGCGGCATTGAAAAGGGGCAGGACGGCGCAGGGTTTGCCCGGATTGAAAATGAGTATTTTTCGAGAGAAGAAGCCGAAGGAACGCGCCCTGTTTCTTCTCTCTGAAAATACTCGAAATGGCGCAGGGTTTACCCCAAAGCGTGCCGCTTCTCGATCAGCCGGGCAAAGAAACTGGCGCCGATAGGGGCCACCGCATCATTGAAGTCGAAGGCCGGATGATGCGCCGACGGACCGATCCCCTGGCCAAGGAACAGAAACGCGCCCGGACGCGCCTCCAGCATGTAGGAGAAATCCTCTGCCCCCATTTCCGGCGGCAGGTCGTCGACGACGCGCGACGAGACCTCGCGCGCGATGTCCACGGCAAAGCGGGTCTGGTCTTCGTGGTTGATGGTCGGCGGATAGCTGCGCCGGTAGTCCAGGATCCCCTCGACGCCGTAGCCCTCGGCGACACTGGTCGCGATCTGCCGGATGCGGCCTTCGGCCATGTCGCGCACCTGCGGAGCGAGGCTGCGCACGGTGCCGCCCAGGGTGACCTCCTCGGGGATGATGTTCGGGGCGCTGCCTCCGTGGAACATGGTCAGCGAGACAACCAGCGCGCCCAGCGGATCGGTATTGCGCGAGACAATGGTCTGTAGCGCATGGCCGATGGCAAGGGCGGCCGGCATCGGGTCGCGGCAGGTCTGGGGATAGGCCGCGTGGCCGCCCTGCCCCCGGATGCGCAGGGTGAAATCATCCACCGCCCCCATGATCGGCCCGGGGCAGGTCCGGAACTCTCCAAGCTCTCCGAAGGGATCGGTGTGCAGGGCATAGACCTCCTCGACGCCGAAACGGTCCATGATCCCCTCTTCGACCATGATCCGCCCGCCACCGACGCTTTCCTCGGCCGGTTGAAAGATCAGCACGACGCGTCCCGTGAAACGTCGCGTGTCGGACAGGTATTTCGCCGCGCCCAGCAGCATCGCCGTATGCCCGTCATGGCCGCAGGCGTGCATCCGCCCCGGCACGGTACTGGCCCACGGGGCGCCGGTTTCCTCCTGCATGGGCAGGGCGTCCATGTCGGCGCGCAGGCCGGTCACCGGCCCCGGCCCCTGCCCGTCGATCACCGCCACGACGCCACTCTCTGCAATGCCTTCGTGGATGTCCGTGATGCCCATCTCGCGCAGGCGCGCGACGACAAAGCGTGCCGTTTCGTGACACTCCAGGCACAGTTCCGGATGCGCATGGATATGGCGGCGCCAGCCAGACATCTCTTCGGCGGCGGCAGCGATGGAATTGATGACGGCCATGATCTTCTTTCCGAGGCGGATTCCGTGACGCGTTGCGGCGCACTGGCTGGCATACATCCCCGGCACCGAAAACGCTGCGGGAAAGACGCGCCGCGTGCTATCATTACGTTGCGTCAACCTTTGGTTGGCGTTTTTTCATTGGGGGGATAATCACCATGTCGAATACATCTTACTCCATGATTACCGTCGCCCGTTGCGACACCGCTTTCCTGTCCGACGTGCTGGGTCACCTTGGCGGATTGTGTGACGATCTGAAATCCGGGGCCGGTGCCCTGATGACCCGGTACGGGGTCATTGCAACGGGCGATCATGCCGGGCATCTCGTTCTGCTGCAGGGCTACAGCGACATGAGCGGCATCGGAAAGGCCTTCGACGTCTATGGCACCTCTGCCGCCTACGACAAGATCGTCGGCAGTGGCAAGGTTCGCGTGTTGCTGCGCAACATCCTGAAAAGCGAGGATATTGGCGTTGACGAACAGCCGACGGAGGTTCCAGCCTACGGTGTCCTGACCCGCTGGGCCTCTCCCACGCCGCAGTCCGAGCGGATCGGGCGGGTTGCTCCGCTCATGCGGCAGAACGGTGCGATGGCCATACGCCATTTCACGATCATGACAGGGTCCGCCACCGGGCACCGTCTGATGGCGACGGGCTATCCATCGATGGATGCCATCGAAAAGACCTACGCCGCGCTGAACGACACAGAGGACTACAAGGCGTTCCTGACCGAAATCGACCTCGACTCCCGCAACATCGTGCGCGTGGCAGGCTGAACCGCCGAGGCCGCGCGCCCGGTTGCTGGACTCCCGTGCCGCCTTCCTGCATCCCTTGAGCCGAAGCTCGGAGGCAAGGCGCGATGAACAAGGACCTGATCCATGACCCCAGGGGCGGAATGCCCCGCCTGCTGGAAATCATGCGGCAGCTGCGTGATCCGGAAACGGGCTGTCCCTGGGACCTGGAGCAGACCTTCGCGACCATCGCGCCCTACACGATCGAAGAGGCCTACGAGGTGTCCGACGCGATCGAGCGCGAGGCCTGGGACGAGCTGAAGGGAGAGCTGGGCGACCTGCTGTTCCAGTCGGTCTTTCACGCGCAGATGGCCGCAGAGGCCGGTCTGTTCACCTTCGACGAGGTCGCCGACGGCATGTCGGACAAGATGGTGGCGCGGCATCCGCATGTCTTCGGCGATGAAAGCCGGGACAAGAGCGCCGACCAGCAGACCCGCGACTGGGAGACGATCAAGGCCGCAGAGCGCGCCGCCAAGGCCGAAAGCGGGGTGCTGGACGGGGTGGCGCTTGGCCTGCCGGCGCTGTTGCGCGCGGTCAAACTGCAAAAGCGGGCGGCGCGCGTGGGCTTCGACTGGCCCACCACGGACGAGGTCATGGACAAGCTGCGCGAAGAGATGGACGAGTTGCGCCAGGCCGAGGATGACGCCCATCGTTTCGAGGAGTTCGGCGACCTGCTGTTCGTCATGGCCAACCTCGGCCGCCACATGGGAATCGACCCGGAGGCGGCGCTGCGGGCCGCGAATGCCAAGTTCACCCGCAGGTTCCGCGCCATCGAGGCGGCCCTGGCGGAACAGGGGCGCCGCCCCGAGGACAGCGACCTGCAAGAAATGGATTCGCTCTGGGACGCGGCCAAGGCGGTGGAAAAGGCGCAGAAAGGCTGACCGCTCAGCCGTAGCCCAGCACCAGCAGCACCAGGGGAATCGTCACGATGGCGGCCAGCGTCTGCGCCGTGACCAGGCCGGCCATCAGCGTGCCGTCCCCGCCCAGTTGCCGCGTCAGCACATAGGCCGTGGGCGCCGTGGGGATGGCGGAAAAGACCACCAGAACCAGCGCCTCGACCCCGCCGAGGCCAAAGACCAGCGCCACGCCCGCTGCCAGTACCGGCATGCCCAGAAGGCGCAGCGCAGCATTGCCGCCCACAACCAGCCCGTCCCGCCCCAACGCGCGCGGTTGCAGCGCCGCCCCCACGCAAAGCAGGCCCAGCGGCAGGCTGCCCCGCGCCAGAAGTTCCAGGAAGGTGCCGATGCCAAAGGGCAGGCCCAGGCCCAGCAGCGCCAGCGCGATCCCGACAAGACAGGCCAGGATCAGCGGGTTCTTCAGCATCGTCCGGACCAGCGCGCCGGGACGGCTCAGCACGTCGCGTTCGCTCAGCGCCATGATCGACAGCACGTTGACCACTGGCACGCAGATCGCAAGGTAGACCGCCGCCCGTTCGATGCCGACATCTCCGGCAAGGCTCGCGGTGACGGCAAGGCCGAGGTAGGTGTTGAACCGGACCGTCCCCTGCAACGCAGGCCCGAACCGGGCCGAGGGCGCCGGAAAGATCCGCCGCGCCAAGGCAAGCCCGAGCGAAGCCAGCAGGATCGTCACCAGCGCCGCCGCGCCCAGCCGCAGGATCTGCGGATCGCCCAGAGGCGCGTCGACGAGGCTGGAGACCAGCAGCGCCGGGAACAGCAGGAAATAGTTGATCCGTTCCGCCGCGGGCCAGAAGCCCGCGTCCGGGAACCCCTTGCGCGCCAGGACAAAGCCCAAGCAGATCAGGGCAAAGAGCGGCCAGATCGTGATGAAGAGCACGGGGCGGGCTACCTTGTCACTGTATACGCGGCGTCATTGCCGGGTCGGGATCAACCAACAGAAAAAACGGCGCGCCAGAAAGGCACGCCGTTCCATCCTCACCCGAACAGGTGAAAAGAGCGGCTTACTGCGCGTCCGAGATGAACTTGACCGCGTCGCCGAAGGTCTGGATGGTTTCGGCCGCGTCGTCGGGGATCTCGATGCCGAACTCTTCTTCGAAGGCCATCACCAGTTCCACGGTGTCCAGGCTGTCGGCGCCCAGATCGTCGATGAACGAGGCGGATTCGGTCACCTTTTCTTCTTCGACGCTCAGGTGCTCGACCACAATCTTCTTCACGCGATCTGCGATGTCGCTCATGTCTCTTCCTCACAAGTCTGTCGGGCATTTCGCCCATTCTGCCCTGCCCGTGGCGTGGCGTCTTTTTGCCCTGACGGGCGGCTCGATCCCCCGGCACCCCGGGTGGGCCGGATGCGTACCATGGCACGCAACCGTCCGAAAATCTGCGCGGCCTATAGCACAGGCGGCGGGGATGGCAAACGCTTTCCCACGCCGCAGCGCAACAGGCTCTGGCGCCTACAACATGGCCATGCCACCGTTGACGTGCAACGTGGTCCCCGTAACGTAAGCCGCCTCGGGGCTGGCAAGATAGAGCACGCTGGCGGCGATCTCTTCGGGCGTGCCCATGCGCCCGGTGGGAATCTGCGTCAGGATCGCGCTCTTCTGGTCGTCGGTCAGCTTGTCGGTCATCGCGGTCTCGATAAAGCCCGGCGCGACGGAGTTCACGGTGATGCCGCGGCTGGCGACCTCGTAGGCCAGCGACTTGGACATGCCCACCATGCCCGCCTTGGCGGCGGCATAGTTGCCCTGCCCGGGGTTGCCGGTGGCCCCCACGACCGAGGAGATATTCACGATCCGGCCCCAGCGCGATTTCATCATGCCGCGCATCACGCCCTTGCAGAGCTTGAAGGTGGCGGTCAGGTTCACGTCCAGCACGCTTTGCCATTCGTCGTCCGACATGCGCATGAACAGATTGTCGCGTGTGATCCCGGCGTTGTTCACCAGGATGTCGACGCTGCCCATCGCCTCGGCGGCCTGTTTCGGCAGTGCAGCGACGGCCTCGGCGTCATCCAGCTTGCAGGGCAGCACGAAGGCGCGTTCGCCCAGTTCCGCGGCCAGCGCCTCCAGCGGCTCGACACGGGTGCCCGACAGGCCCACGTTGGCGCCCGCGCCATGCAGCGCCTTGGCAATGGCCCCGCCGATGCCGCCCGAGGCCCCGGTGATCAACGCGGATTTTCCCGTCAGATCGAACATGCTTGCTTCCTCTCCTGTCATTCCTTGGTCCGGGCCTCAGCCCTGCGCGGCCTCGACGGCGGCGGTGACATCCGCCGGCGTGCCTATGTTGCGCACGGCCGCCGGGCGGTGAATGCGGCGCACCATGCCCGACAGGGCCTTGCCCGCACCGATTTCCCAGAACTCCTCGACCCCGTCCTCGACCATGCGGGCCACGGATTCGCGCCAGCGGACCGCGCCGCAGATCTGCGCCTCCAGCAGGGCGCGGATGCGATCGGGGTCGCTCACCGGCGCCGCCTCGACGTTCGAGACAACCGGAACGGCGGGTGCCTGGATCGTGACCTCGGCCAGCGCCTTTGCCATTTCCTCGGCGGCGGGCTGCATCAGGGCACAGTGGAAGGGGGCGGAGACGGGCAGCATGACCGCGCGCTTGGCACCGGCCCCCTTGGCGATCTCGACCGCGCGTTCAACGGCGCCCTTCTGGCCGGAAATCACCACCTGGCCGGGATCGTTGTCATTGGCGGCGGCGACGACATCGCCCTGCGCGGCCTCTTCGGCGACCTTGCGCACGGCGTCCAGGTCAAGGCCCAAAAGGGCCGCCATGGCGCCCTCGCCCACCGGCACGGCGGCCTGCATGGCCTGCCCGCGCTTGCGCAGCAGGCGCGCGGCATCGGCCACGGTCAGTGCCCCTGCGGCGGTCAGCGCGGAATATTCCCCCAAAGAGTGCCCGGCGACAAAGGCCGCCTTGTCGATGCCCACACCCTCTGCTTCGAGCGCGCGCATCGCGGCCATCGAGGTGGCCATCAACGCGGGCTGGGCGTTCTGGGTCAGGGTCAGGGTCTCGATCTCGCCGTCCCAGACCAGAGCGGAGAGTTTCTCCCCCAGCGCCTCGTCGACCTCGTCAAAGACGGCGCGGGCCGCCGGATAGGCCTCGGCCAGGTCGCGGCCCATGCCGATGGTCTGGGCGCCCTGCCCGGGAAAGATGAATGCGCGGCTCATGCCCCTCTCCTCACCGTGAAATTGCGTCCGCCTGCCTTACTAGCCTGCGGAGGCTTGCGCAATCACCTGAGGAGGCGGGACTGACCCGCCGGGGTCAGCCGTCCTCGCCGCGCAGGCGCAGCGACATGCCCAGGCCGCCGCTCAGCATCAGGCAGGACAAGGCCAGCTTGAACGGCATCAGGATCGGCGCATCCAGCCCCATCGGCATGACCCAGATCAGGTAGGCGGCCAGCGCCAGCACGGAGCCCGCGATCCGGCGCATCATGCCCTCGGACAGGCGCGGCAGGGAAAAGGTGGACCCAAGAGCCTGGGAAGCATTGAAGTCTGTCAGGGCCATTTGGTTCGCTCCGATTGTTGGTTAACGACAGGTTAACCGCTCGATTGTGCCCGGAATGCGGCGCCGCCGAGGAAAATCCGAGGACCGCGCGCCCCCTTGCGCCACGCCCTGATCCGTGTATACGGAGCGCTCTCTTCGCAACGACGTTTACCCGCGCAGTCTCTCGTGGGCAGGGCGCGAAGAGATTAGGCCCCTGCCCTATGAAATGCGCCATGATAGAAATGGAGTGCACATGCCGCTTTACGAGCATGTATTCATCTCGCGTCAGGATCTGTCCAACGCGCAGGCTGAAGGCCTTGTCGAACATTTCAGCACCGTTCTCGCGGACAACGGCGGCAAGGTCGTCGACAGCGAGTACTGGGGCGTCAAGACGATGGCCTACAAGATCAACAAGAACCGCAAGGGCCACTACGCCTTCCTCAAGACCGACGCACCCGCGACGGCCATTCAGGAAATGGAACGCCTGATGCGCCTGCACGACGACGTCATGCGCGTTCTCACCATCAAGGTCGACGGCCACGACGAAGGCCCCTCGATCCAGATGCAGAAACGTGATGAGCGCGACGGCCGCCGTGAGCGCCGCAACCGCGACTGATACCTGAAGAAGAGGAGATAACTCATGGCTGCAAAACCGTTTTTCCGCCGCCGCAAGGTCTGCCCCTTCTCGGGCGACAACGCACCCAAGATCGACTACAAGGACACCCGCCTGCTGCAGCGCTATGTCAGCGAACGCGGCAAGATCGTCCCGTCCCGTATCACCGCCGTTTCGGCAAAGAAGCAGCGTGAACTGGCCCGCGCCATCAAGCGCGCCCGCTTCCTCGCCCTGCTGCCCTACGCCGTGAAGTAAGGAGTCCGCATCATGCAAGTCATCCTTCTCGAACGTGTGGCCAAGCTGGGCCAGATGGGCGACGTCGTCGACGTCAAGCCCGGTTTCGCACGCAACTACCTGCTGCTTCAGGGCAAGGCGCTGACCGCCTCGAAAGAGAACATCGCGCAGTTCGAAGAGCAGAAAGCTCAGCTCGAGGCGCGCAACCTCGAGACCCGCAAAGAAGCCGAAGCCCTGGGCGAGCGCCTGGACGGACAGAAGTTCGTCGTGATTCGCTCGGCATCGGACGGCGGCAACCTCTACGGCTCCGTCACCACCCGTGACGCGGCGAACGTGGCCAGCGAGAACGGCTTCTCGATCGACCGCAAGCAGGTGATCATCCGCCAGCCGATCAAGGAACTGGGCCTGCACGAAGTCGAGGTGCACCTGCACCCCGAGGTGATGGTCGTCATCACGCTGAACGTCGCACGTTCGCCCGAAGAGGCCGAACTGCAGGAATCGGGCAAGTCGATCCAGGACCTGGCCGCCGAGGAAGAGGCCCAGGCCGAATTCGAGGTCAGCCAGCTGTTCGACGACATCGGCAGCGCTGCATCCGACGACGACGGCGATACAGCCCCCGCCCGTTCGGACGAGGCCGCCGAAGGCGACGACGACTGATCCAGCGACGCTTCGCAGGACAAAAATTCAACCGCGCCGGATTCATTCGGCGCGGTTTTTTCATTTTTATCAGCGCCTTGCCGCATCGGTACATATAAACTTCATAAATCCGTAACACCCGTTTCACGTTGCCGGATCACATCAGAGGCTGTTGGAAGCCGCCGCAACACGCGGGCGGCTTTGCCAAGTATGCAAGCTGATATGAGGCCAGCCATGAAGAAATCTGACATTGTCGATCTGTCCTGGGACGATTTCGACGAGATGCGCGACCCGCGCCCTGCCCAGACCGACTTTGATGCCGTTGTCGAACGCGCCATCTCGCGCCGCGGTTTCCTGGGTGGTGCGCTGGCCTTCGGTTCGGGTGCTGCCGTCTTCGGCGCCGGCGTCCTGAGCTCGGCCACCTCGGCCCGCGCGCAGGCCGCCGCCTTCGACTTCGAGCCGATCGACATCGCCACCGATTTCGACGTCCACGTGCCCGCAGGCTACCAGTGGAAGCCGCTGGTGCGCTGGGGCGACGCCCTGTGGTCCGAGGCCGACGGCGCCTATTCGCCGGAAACCGGCGTGCCCGCCGCAATGGCCGACAAAGTCTTTGGCGAGAACACCGACGGGATGGAACTCTTCTCCATCGACGGCAAGCAGGTCATCGCGGTGAACTCGGAATATGTGAACCCCAAGATCAACCTGCCCGCCGCCAGCGAAGGCATGCCCAAGAGCGCCGAGGAAGTGCAGCTTCTCAAGCACTTGCAGGGTGTGACCGTGATGGAAGTGGCCGACACCGGCGACGGGTATGCCGTGGTCAAGGACAGCCCCTTCAACCGCCGCATTCACCATGACACCCAGATGGTCATGGATGGCCCCGTGGCCGGCTCGGACCTGGTCAAGACGAATGCCGACCCCGAAGGCATGAGCCCGCTGGGCACCATGAACAACTGTGGCTCGGGCCGCACGCTGTGGAACACGTACCTGACCTGCGAAGAAAACTTCAACGGCTACTTCGGTGCGACCGGCGAGTACGACGCGACCGAGGGCTTCAAGCGCTATGGCATCGGTGGCGAAGGCCGCTATGCCTACGAACAGTTCGACCCGCGCTACGACCTGTCGAAAGAGCCGAACGAACCCCACCGCCACGGCTGGGTGACGGAAATCGACCCCGCCGACCCGACCAGCACCCCGGTCAAGCACACCGCCCTGGGCCGGTTCAAGCACGAGAACGCCGCGATGGTACAGGCCGCCGACGGCCGGATCGTCGTCTACATGGGCGACGACGAACGCGGCGAGTTCATGTACAAATACGTCTCGAACGGCACCTGGGCCGAGGGTGAGCCCACCGACGGCCTGCTGTCGGACGGCACACTGTATGTCGCCAAGTTCAACGACGACCAGACCGGCGAATGGCTGGCCCTGACCCCGGAAACCACCGGCATGCCGATCGAGGACATCCTCGTCCACGCGCGTATCGCCGGCTCCAAGGTCGGCGCCACCACGATGGACCGTCCGGAATGGATCGCCGCACACCCGCTCAAGGCCGAGGCCTACTGCGCCCTGACCAACAACAAGAATCGCGGCATCAAGCCCAACGCCGGTGGCGACGAAACCCCGGTTGGCGGTCCGAACCCGCGTGAGACCAACAACTATGGTCAGATCGTGCGTTGGCAGCCCGAGGGCGGCGATCACGGTGCAGACGGCTTTGCCTGGGATCTCTATGTCATGGCCGGCAACCCCGAGATCTATGACAATGCCTACGGCGGCTCGGACAATGTCACCCCGGGCAACATGTTCAACTCGCCCGACGGCATGATCTTCGACACCAAGGGCCAGCTCTGGATCCAGACCGACGGCAACTACAGCAACGAGGGTGATTTTGCCGGCATGGGCAACAACCAGATGCTGGTCGGCAACACGGACACGGGCGAAATCGCCCGCTTCCTGACCGCCCCCTACGGCGCCGAAGTGACCGGCCTGTGCTGGTCCGAGGACCGCAAGGTGGCCTTTGTCGGCATCCAGCACCCGGGTGGCTCCTGGCCCGACGGCGAAGGCAAGCCGCGCTCCTCGGTCATCGCCGTGTGGCGCGAAGACGGCGCCGCGATCGGCTGATCTGCGCTCCCTGATCGACAACGAACCGCGCGGGTCTCGTCCCGCGCGGTTTTTCTTTGCCCCCGTCTGCGGATTTGCCCTGTCGCCGCAAGCCGCCTATGACTGGACACAACCAGACAGGAGACACGCGTGACCCAGGACTACCCCGTCTATGGCCGGATCGACGGCCCCATCGTCATCATCGGCTTCGGTTCGATCGGCAAGGGCGTCTGGCCCCTGATCGAACGGCATTTCGACTATGACGCCGACAAGCTGACCGTGATCGAACCGGACGCCGGACAGGCGAATTTCCTGCGCCAGCACAAGTTGAACCACCTCCAGGTGGCGCTGACGCCCGACAACTACCGCGAGGTTCTGGGCGGGCTGTTCCCGGACGGGAAGGGGTTCTGCGTCAACCTCTCGGTCGACACCTCCTCGCTGGACCTGATGAAGTTCTGCCGCGAGATCGGCGTGCCCTACATCGACACCGTGGTCGAACCCTGGGAGGGGTACTACTTTGGCACCACCGACAACGCGGCGCGCACCAACTATGCGCTGCGGCAGGCGGTGCGCGACGAAAAGGCGGCCAATCCAGGCGGCACCACGGCGGTCAGCTGCTGCGGCGCCAACCCCGGCATGGTCAGCTGGTTCGTCAAGGAGGCGCTCTTGACGCTGGCCAAGGACACGGGCCGCGACGTCAAGGCGCCCACGGACCGCGACGGCTGGGCCAGGCTGATGCAGTCGCTGGGCGTCAAGGGCGTCCACATCGCCGAACGGGACACCCAGGCGCGCCGCCTGCCCCGCCCGCGCAATGTCTTCGTGAACACCTGGTCGGTCGAGGGGTTCATCGCCGAGGGCTTTCAACCCGCCGAACTGGGCTGGGGCACGCACGAGACATGGTTTCCGGAAAACGGCCACCGGCAGGACAGCGGCTGCCAGGCCGGGATCTGGCTGGAACGGCCCGGCGCCATCACCCGCGTCCACACCTGGTGCCCCACACCCGGCCCGCAGTTCGGATTCCTCGTCACCCATAACGAGGCGATCTCGATTTCGGATTACTACACGGTGGGCGAAGGCGCCCACCCCGAGTTCCGCCCGACCTGTCACTATGCCTATCACCCCTGCGATGACGCGGTGCTGTCGCTGCACGAGATGTTCGGCTCGGGCCAGCAGCAGGAAAAGCATCACATCCTGACCGAGGACGAGATCGTCGAAGGGATCGACGAGTTGGGCGTGCTGCTATTCGGACACGAGAAAAATGCACTTTGGTTCGGTTCACGCCTGTCCAACGACGAGGCGCGCGACCTTGCCCCCTACCAGAACGCCACCGGCCTGCAGGTGACCTCTGCGGTGCTCGCGGGCATGGTCTGGGCGCTGGAGAACCCGAACGCGGGCATCGTCGAGACGGACGAGATGGACCACGCCCGCTGTCTGGAGGTGCAACGCCCCTACCTGGGCCCGGTCGAGGCGCATTACACCGACTGGACGCCACTGCAGGACCGGTGGGAACATTTCCCCGAGGACATCGACGAAAGCGATCCCTGGCTGTTCCGGAACGTTCTGGCAAGTTGAGACCCCGTCGGGATGGGGGGGCATCCCCCATCCTCCGGATCCGCAACGAAAAAAGCCGCCCCGAGGGGCGGCTTTTCCGTGTCTTGCAAGGGCCTGACGATCACTCGTCGTCCAGCTCTTCGACGGCTTTCTGCAGCTCGTCCTTGGTGATTTCCTTTTCGGACACCTGAGCCTGTTCGGCAATGTGGTCGACGACCTTGTCCTCGAAGATCGGCGCGCGCAGCTGCTGCTGCATCTGCGGGTTCTGGCGGACGTATTCGAAGAACTCGCGCTCCTGGCCCGGGTACTGGCGGGCCTGGTTCATGATCGCCTGGGTCATCTCGGCCTCGGAGACTTCGACCTCGGCTTTCTGGCCCAGCTCGGCCAGCAGCAGGCCAAGGCGCACGCGGCGCTCGGCCAGCTTGGTGTGCTCTTCGGTCGGCTCGATCTCGGGGTGATCGTGGCCCTCGACGTCGGGGTTTTCCTCGTGCCACAGCTGATGCGCGATCTGCTTGGCCTCTGCCTCGACCAGGGTCGGCGGCAGTTCGAAGGACACCATCTCGTCCAGCTTGTCCAGCATGGCGCGCTTCATCACCTGGCGCGAGGCGCCGGCATATTCGGCCTCGAGACGCTCTCGGATCTGGTTCTTGAGGCTCTCGAGATCCTCGGCACCGAATTTCTTGGCCATCTCGTCGTTGATCTCGGCGGCCTTGGGCGCCTTCACGGCCTTCACCGTCACGTCAAAGACCGCGTCCTTGCCGGCCAGGTGCTCGGCCCCGTATTCCTCGGGGAACTTGACCTCGACGGCCTTCTCGTCACCGGCGGAGACACCGACCAGCTGCTCTTCGAAGCCGGGGATGAACGAGCCGGAGCCCAGAGCCAGCGGATAGTCCTCGGCGGCGCCGCCCTCGAAGGCTTCGCCGTCGACCTTGCCGACGAAATCGATGACCACCTGGTCGCCGTCCTCGGCCGCGCCGTCCTTGTCCTCGAAGTCCTGAGCCGAGGAGGCCAGCGATTCCAGCGCCTCGTCAACGGCGGCGTCGTCTGCCTTGACCACAAGACGCTCCAGCTCGATGCCGGAGGCGTCGAACTCGGGGACTTCGGGCAGGGCTTCGTAGGTCATTTCGACGTGGATGTCGTCGCCTTCTTTCCAGTCCTCGTTGGTCATCTTGACCTCGGGCTGCAGCGCCGGGCGGTCGCCCGACTCCTCGAAGTGCTGGTTCATCGCACCGTCGATCACTTCCTGCATGGTCTCGCCCAGCACACGCTGGCCGAACTGCTTTTTCAGCAGCGGCAGCGGCACCTTGCCCTTGCGGAAACCCTTCATCTCGATGTCGGGCTGCGCCTCTTTGAGCTTTTCGGTGACTTTCTCGTCCAGCTCGGACGCCGTCACGGTGATGGCGTAGCCGCGCTTGAGGCCTTCGTTCAGCGTCTCGGTGACCTGCATGTCTCTTCCCTCGGAATTCAAGCGCCCCGGAAACCGGGGCGCGTCTGGTCGGCGAATTTGGCACCTTCTATTGCCCGAGGCGCCTGCGCGCAAGCCGCTTTCAGGCGCTTGTGCACAGGGTTTCGGCCCGCATTCGCCGATAATACGGCAAGGCGGCGTCATGTACCGCCGCCAGCCCGGGCGCGACAGCGGGCAAGGGCCCCTCGGCCCCGGCAAAGCCGGTAGAGCGGTGGACCGCGTCGTACCAATGGCTTGCCCAGACACCGTCATCGGCATGGCCCCCGGCAGGCCAGGCCAGCATCGCCGGATCGAAGTCCAGCCCGATCGCCGCGCAAAGCGCCCTGAGCGCCGCCTCGGGGGCGCGACGGATGTCGTGGCTGTCGATCACCGCATAGCGCCAGCCGCGGGCGCGCACCCTGTCGAAGATCGCGCATTGCTGGGCAAAGCCGATGTCCGCAAGGGTCGGATTCTCACGCTTGGCGGCATAGCTGGCCAGAACGCGGGCCGGGTGGCGGATCAGAAAGACATGCACCGCCTCAGCGGCCCAGTCGAGGCTGTCGCCGTCGAGGTGGTGATGGGTCATCAGCTTGAGATAGGAATGCGCCTGCCCGCCCGGAGCGGGTGCGGCACAGCGCCGGGCGACCTCCGCCGGATCGGGAATGCCCTCGGCGATGATTTCGGCGCCCATCGGGTGGTCGATCCCTGTCCGCGACAGGTAAGCCGCGTAAAAGGGCTCATCCCAGACACCGCAGTCCGGCCTGGCCCCGAAGGCATACATCATCGCGGTCGACAGGTTGCGCGGTCCGGACCAGCAGGCGATGTTCATGGGCGATTGTCCCCGTCTTGGCAGATAGTCGTCGCGCCTTTCTGCGCCGAAACGGCGCCCGCGTCGAGCGTTGGCGGATCAGGCGACGCAGGGGCCGGCGCGCCGTATACTTTTGCCCTGCGGGCAGCCAACGAACTTGCCGTTTTCAATGCTCTTGCCAAGTCCGGGCTTGGCGATGCCGACAGCAGGACGATGAGGCGGACCTCTGGCAAACCCCGTCTTTCACCCGGCGATTCGTACAACGCGCGGGACCGAACTCACCAAACCCGTCGATAATTTGATCTATTCCCGGGCCCGGACCAGTTGATCCCAGCCCGAAGTCGCCAGTTCATGCGGACATAGTTTTCCGCATGTCCTCGACCGGAAGAAACCCGATGGCACCGCTACAGCCCTGCGCCCCCCCGAGGAAGAGGCGCGCCCGCCTTGCCCGACTGGACGCGCGATCAGTCGCGGATGGTCATGCGGTCAAGCTGCCAGATGCTGCGGGCATAGATGACTTCTGTCCGGTAGGCGCTGGAAGAGCCATAGGGGTAGATCAACCAGAGCGGCCCCTTTTCCCGGCGCGACATGGTCTTGCCATCCATCTCGTAGGCCAGGATCGGCCCGCCCTCGACCGCATCCGTGATGGGCACCGTGACCGCGTAGTCATTGATCGCCTGCGCGTCGATTTCCTGTCCTTCGGCCCCGAGGTAGTCCAGCAGGTCGTTCAGAGCGACACCCGTGAATTCCGTGGTGCCGGCCGTCCAGATCGTCTCGGTCGTGATGGTGGTTTCGCCGATGTCGCGCAGCATCTCAAGATCCAGCCGAGCCTTGCCTTCGCCGTTGGTCACGGCAATCGACCCATCGACCGTCAGGATAACGGTGCCCTGGGGTTCCGGCAGATCATCGGCCAACGCAGCGCCGGCCAGGGAAGCGGCCAGCAAAAGGACAGTGCCGGCGGCACGCATATCAGGAAAGAGCAACATGAATCAGATCCCTCGGGTTGAATCGCATCTTTGCATGACCCCTTTAACAGAGCATGTGCGAATTGGGATGAGCGCCCTATCCGTCCGGATAGGCAATAAATGGACCGGGACACCTCGGTCCCGCCAAAATGCCGATAAGGTCCGCAGCTTTCCTTTCGCGAGACTCGGCGAGGCCCCCCCGCCCGCCTCTCTTTCGGCCGTTAGCTGTCCGCTCCGCGTGCCTCGGCCATGACGCGATAGACCTCGCGCCGCGCGCGGTTGATCGCGCCCAAAGGACGGTGCGCGGGCAGGCTCGTCCAGGGCGAAAACCGCAGGGCCTCGGCCTGCGCGATCCGTTCGGCGCTGTTCTCCTGCCGGGGCAGCACGATTTCGGCCAGCGGTTCGAAGACCGCACCGGCGGCGTTCCAGTCGACACGCGCGTCCTCGACAGGCTGGCGCTCGGGATCGTCCTGTATCACCACGCCGAACATCATGCGCGCCTCGTCGGCGCCCAGGGCCTGCCAGAGCCGCCTGCCCAACCCGTTCGCGCATTGCACCGGATCGGCAGGCGCGCCCTGCCCCTGCACCCTGTATTTCACCGTCAGGTCGCCCAGCCGGTACGGCGTGGTGCTGTGATACGTAAGCGCCAGCAACGAGCCCGGCCGCCGTCCCGCAAAGGCACGCGCCGCCCGCAGGACGCGCCGGTGAAACAGCCCCAGCATGACCAGCCCGCGCAAGGCACGCATCAGCCGCAGCGGGCTGCCCCCTTTGCTGCGCAGCGCCTGAACCGGCAGGAAATGCCGGTTGAAGGGCATGTAATCCGCCATGTCCTTGCAGAAGTAGACCGGGTGATCGACCAGCACGAAGTCCTGCTCTCTCAAATGCCCCTGCCCCGGCTGCAGTTTCATGCCCGGTATCTCCAGCAGCTTGATCGCCATGCCCCGCACGTCGCGCGCCCTGTCATCCTGTTGGCCGCCGTTGGAAAAGCGCACCAGGCAGGCGTGATCGGCGCCCGGCTGAAACACGCCCTGCGCCAGCGCCTGCGGCAGGTCTGACCGCACCCGGAACCGCCCCTGCAGCAGTGCGTGATGCTTGGCGTGCTGGCCGCGTTTCACGACGCCGTCGCGCCGCGACAGCGTCTGCAGGTTGGCCCGTGTCAGACGCAGTATCTCTGCCGCCTCGTCCGCCGGAACGTGCTCATACCCCATCAAAGCGACTTGAGATAATCGAGCAGCAGCGCCTTTTCCGCGCCGGGCAGGTCCGTGCCCCAGAGATGCCCGCCATTGCCGTTGCCGGTCAGTGACGTGTCCAGCTCAAACCCCGTCTCACAGGTGAACCCGACCCGTTCCGTGTCCAGCACCGAGCACCCGCGAAAAAAGCTGACCGGCCGCGTGTCCGGTGGCGACAAAAGGTCTGCCAGCGTCGGGACAGAGCCATTGTGCAGGTAAGGCGCCCGCATCCAGATCCCGTCCAGCGGCATGTTGGCGTAGCCATCCGTGGTGCGGTAGTTGCGAAAGCGCCAGGAGTAGTTCTGGCCCACGTCACCGAAATAGCGCACCATTTCCGCATCGAACAGGTCGGTACGCTGCGGGTCCGTGCCCAGGATCGCAAGGGACGTCACCTGCCCCAGGCTGGGACTTCCCGGATCGTGGCAGCTGTCACATCCCTCGCGCTCGTAGATCGCGCGGCCCTGCGCCACCCGGTCCGCGTCCAGCGGCAAGGGCCAGTCCGGCGCCGGAAACGCCATCAGCCAGTCCGAGACCCGCTCGATCGACCGACGTTCCAGCAACCAGTCCGCGGCGCCCCCGGCCAGCGCCGCCGAGATATTGCGTTCGTCCAGCGACCGGTTGTTGCCGTCCCAGTGAAACCAGCCGTAGGTGCGCAGCCGCTGATTCCAGACCGAGGGGAAATCGACCACGCCGACACGGCTGTCGCCGGAGGGATTCAACCCCCAGCGTTCGCGCCAGAAATTGCCCGCGTCCGTACGCCCGGGCCCATGCGGCGGACGGTTGTCCATCCAGGCCAGCCGGGCCTCCAGCGTCGCGACCTCCTCGGCCAGCCGGGGAAAGACCACCCTGCGCAGCACCAGCCTGTCGACCCAACCCAGCGGCCGACCGTTCGCCTCTGCCGCCTGGATCACCGCATCGGGGGTCAGACCGGAGTCCTGCGCGGCATCGGTCAGGAACCGGATATAGGCCTGGATATCCAGCGCGTTGTTGGGCGCCCCCAGAACCAGATGCCGCGACCCGTCGATTTCATAGGTCGAGACATGGCAGGTGGCACAGTTGAAGCCGACCCGTTCGACACCGATGCGGCGCACCGAGACACCGATGGGCAGGTCCTTGCCCACTTCGCGGAGGAACCCGAACCCGGCATAGCCCTCCGGGAGTTCCTCGGCAAAGATCGTGGGCAGTTCGCGCCAGATGGCAAAGGGGAAGCCGTCAACCTCGGCCCCGATGGAGCCGTATTTGAAATGCTCGACCACATCCTCGAAATGAGTGGCTGGCCAGGGTTTTATGGTCAGCCGCTTGTATTCCAGGAACAGCGCGGCGCCCAGCAAAGCCAGGAACACGATCAGCAGCAGCCGTTTCATGATACATCTATGGCGCGAAAAAATTTGGACATAACCCCTTAAAGCTGCCACAGTTGGCCCCATTAATGAAGGTTTTATTGAAAGGGGCGTGGCCATGGGCACGGCCTCGACGAGGACACCGCGCAAGGGATTTCGCATCGACTGGGCGGTCTGGCGCCGCACCTTCCTGCAATTGACCTGCCTGCTGGTGGGCGCGATGATGTTCTACCGCGGTCTGCTGAACCTCTTTGGCTATCCCTCTCCCTGGGTCTCGCTGTTTCCGGGCACCCCGATCCTGGGCGCGCTCTGCCGGGTGCCGGAATACTGGGAACGCTGGACCTTGGGGCCGATCTTCATGGGCGGCGTGTTCGGCATCGTGCTGATGTGGCGCGAGTTGCGGATCGGCTGGTGGATCTTCACCGCGCTGAATTTCCTCGTCGGCTACTGGTTCATCTTCATTCTCGAGGACATCTGGCAGCACCACGTCCTGCCGCATATCGTCTTTTCCGCCGTCTTCCTGCCCTTCTACCCGGGCATGAAACGGTCCGAATGGCTGGCGGCGCGCATCAACGGCCTGCTGGCCCGCATCGCGGAGCTGGCCCTGTCCCAACTGACCCGCCCCTGGGTCGCGCGGTTGGTCGAGGCAGTGCCGTTCCTGCACCGCAAACTGAACGCCCTGTTGATCAACCGGATCGTGATGCAGGCGCGCCCGCGTCCACATCCCTTTTCGACGATGGCGCCCTATACCTCCTGGTCCAGCCTGACCGACAGGACCTGGGCGGGCCGTCACCTGGGTGTCAGCGAGATCGACCAGGACAGCCTGCCGGGATGGGAGGGCGACGCCGGTCTCAAACCGCTGTTCGAACGCCCCGACGGCACACAGGTGCTGTGCCCGAAATCCACCTGCCTCTTTCCCAGCTTCGCGCAGTACCTGACCGACGGGTTCCTGCGCACCCTGCCCGAAAGCATCGGCGGCGACACCCCGGACCCCGAGCGGCGCAAGCGCAATACCTCGAACCATGAGATCGACCTTTGCCCGCTTTATGGCCGCACCCCGGAACAGACCCGCCTCCTGCGCGTCCCTGACCCGGACCATGCTCATCGGGGGCTGCTGCGGTCTCAGCGGATCGACGGCGAGGAGTTCCCCGAGTTCCTCTTTGCCGGCGAAGAAATCCGGCCAGAGTTCGAAGGGCTGGACCCGCCGCTGGGCCTGACAGACCTGCTGAAATCCTGCGCCTCGGACGACCCGGCCACTGCCGCGGGCGCACGCGCCTTTCGCGACGCGCTGTTCGCTGTCGGGGGTGACCGCGTCAATTCGGTGCCGCAGGTGTCGATGATGAACACGCTTTTCCTGCGGGAACACAACCGGTTGGCGCGCGAAATCGGCGCCCGTCACCCGGACTGGGACGACACCCGCGTGTTCGAAACCGCGCGCAACGTGGTCGTTGTGCAGTTCATAAAGATCGTGGTCGAGGACTACATCAATCACATCGCCCCCTTCGCGTTGCACCTCATGGCGGATCCGTCGGTCTGCTGGCATGCGCCCTGGAACAAGCCCAACTGGATCACGACGGAATTCAGCCTGCTTTATCGCTGGCACGCGCTGATCCCCGATGCGATCACCTGGGGCGGGACGGAACACCCGGTGGGCCGCAGCTATTTCATGAACAACCTGCCACTGATCCAGACCGGTCTGAAACGCGGGTTCGAGGACATGAGCGCCCAACCCGCCGCCCGCCTTGGGCCGCGCAACACCAACGACAGCCTGCTGAACATCGAGTGGGACTCGATCCGCCAGGGGCGGATCTGCGAACTGGCCTCTTACAACCACTACCGCAGCTACCTCGGCCAGGCTCCCGCCAGGGCCTTCGACGAGGTCAGCAGCGATCCGGCGGTCGCCGCGCAGCTGGCGCGCGCCTATGGTTCTGTCGAAGAGGTGGATTTCTTTACCGGGATCTTCTGCGAGGACCGCGTGCCCGGATCGCCCCTGCCCCGCACGATCCTGTCCTTCGTCGCGCTGGATGCCTTTTCGCAGGCCCTGCCCAACCCGCTGTTGTCGGAGCACGTGTTTCCGCCGCCGCCCGGGTTCGACGAAGATCCGGCGATGGACCACCCCACCTTCACCCGCTACGGCTGGGAGCAGATTGGCGCCTGCGGATCGTTGCGTGACATCATCGCGCGCAACGTCGAGGCGCCGGAGACGCTGGGATTCATCGGCATGACGCGCCCCGGTTGGCAGGGGGAATAGCCCTGCGGCGAGGACGGCCATTAGGACAGCCATAAAAAAGCCCGCCCCTTGCAGGGCGGGCCCTTGTTTCAGTCGGGCCGCGTGTCCACGGCCGCTATTGTCGGTCGGTCCGGCGCCTCAGGCGACCAGCGCGACCTTCGCCTTATCACCCTCCGCTTTCTCCTCATCGAAAAAAGCGTCGTGGAGGCTCTTGATGGCCTTGGCCATATCGTCCCGTTCCAGGATGTATTGCGTGTCCACGTTGCGCGGTCCCTGGCTTGCGCCGACCGAATAGATGCCCGCCTGGGCAAAGCTTTCCAGCCCGCGCTGCAGAACCGACAGACCGCTGAGGTCGCGGCCCACGACCGAAACCAGCGACAGCTTGCGCGTCTTGATCTCGGCATGGGGGTAACGCTCGGCCAGATCGGACTCGACCCGGCGCAGCGCTTTCAGCGAGGTGTCAACGTAGTGCGTGACCGTGTTGGCGTTCGACACCTTGGAGACGATGCGCACGTTATGGCGCGTCAGCGCGTCAAGGATCGAGGCGTCATAGCCCTTCACACCGACCATGTCCTGTTCGAACACTTCCAGCGCGATCACGTCCAGGCCGGTCACGATCTCGACACCCGGGCTGTCTGCCGGCTGGTCGTCGATCAGCGTGCCGGGATCGCCCGGATCAAAGGCGTTGGTGACGCGCAACGGCACGTTGGCCTGACGCAGCGTCTTGGCCGCAGAGGGGTGGATCGCCTCCATGCCCAGGTTCGCCATCTGGTCGGCCACGTCATAGTTGGTCCGGCCCAGCTTGCGCACCTTGTCTTCGCCGACAATCTTGGGGTCGGCGGACGACAGGTGGAATTCCTTGTGAATGATCGCCTCGCGCGCGCCGGTCAGTGCGGCCAGTTCGCTGAAGGTCACCTCGGAATAGCCGCGGTCGAACTCGCGCATCAGGCCTTCGCGGCACTGGGCATAGCCGGTCACAATCGGCATCTCGGTTTCCGGGTCGATCCCTTCCATGCCGCGGTCCAGCCGTTCCTGCAGCGTCACCTCGCCATCGTCGCGCCAGCCGGTCAGGTCGACCAGGCGCGCGTTCACGCCGGCACGTTGCAGCAGCAGCACCGCCACATGGGCCGAGTGCGCCTCACCCAGGCCGGACAGCAACTCACGGATGTGCAGCAGATGCGCGTTCAGGCGGAAATGGCCGTAGGAACACAGGCGTTGCAGGTCGATCAGGCAGTTGCGCGCCCCCTCGATCCGCTCCTGAACAAAATTTGTCGCCTGCTCGATGTCGCCGGGGTGGTCAAGCACCGCCTCGTGCGCCTCGATCATGGCGTCGCTGACACGGCTCAGCGCCTCGTGCCAGCCGTGGTCGTCCTCGGCGTTGGCAAAGCGCGCATAGACGCCGTCCTCGCCGGTCTTCTTGTGTTCCAGCAGCAGGTTGGTGATGCCACCAAAGGCCGAAACGACAAATACACGACCGTAACGCGCCTCGCCGTCCTTGAGGAACAGCGTATCGCGCAGGTCGGCGAGGCGGGACATGCTTGTCCCGCCGATCTTTTCAACAGTGTGGGTCATGTGTTTAGGCCTCCACCTCCTCGGGGGCGGCATAGGATCCATCTTCGCGGTGCACTTCCTTGCCGGTCACCGGCGGATTGAAGCAGCAGGCCATCCAGAGTTCTTCCTCGGCCCGCAGCGTGTGCTTGTCGTGCTCGTTGAGCGCATACATGGTGCCCGGCTTGATCTGGTGGGTCTCACCGGTCTTGAGGTCGGTGATCGACCCCTTGCCCTGCATGCAGTAGACGCTCTCGAAGTGGTTCTTGTAGTGGAACGTGTGTTCCGAACCGGCTTCGAGCACGGTGATGTGGAAGGAAAACCCCATTCCATCATCCGCCAGCAGCATCCGCACGCTCGTCCACTGCGCATCGGAGACGACGCGCTCTTTCTGGTTCTTGCTGATCTCTTCGAAATCTCTGACGATCATGGCTGTTACTCCGCTGCAATCTTCTGGGTCGACAGCACCGAACGCGCCGCGTCGATCAGGATGTTCAGACCATCCTTGAGGGTTTCGTCCGGGGTGGTGAGCGGGGCCAGCACCTTGACCACCTCGTCCTCGGCACCCGAGGTTTCGATGATCAGTCCGTTTTCAAAGGCCTCGGCGCAGATCGCCGCCGCCAGGTCACCGGACCCGACGTCCACGCCGCGCATCATGCCGCGGCCCTTCAGCTTGGCGTCCGGGATCATCGAGGCGATCGTCTCCAGCCCGTGTTCCACGGTCTGTGCACGACGCTTGATGTCCTTCTGGAATTCATCGTCGCTCCAGAACTTCTCGAGCGCCACGCGGGCGGTCACGAAGGCATGGGTGTTGCCGCGGAAGGTGCCGTTGTGCTCGGCGGGTTTCCAGATGTCCAGCTCGGGCTTGATCAGCAGCGCGGCAAAGGGAAGTCCCATCCCGCTCAGCGACTTTGCCAGCGGAATCAGGTCCGGCTCGATGCCCATTTCCTCGAAGGAGAAGAAGGTGCCGGTGCGGCCACAACCTGCCTGGATGTCATCGACGATCAGCAGGGCGCCATGTTCCTTGGCAAGACGCGCGATGCCCTGCATGAACTCCTTGGACGCGGCGTTCAGTCCGCCCTCGCCCTGCACGGGTTCGATGATGAAGGCCGCCGGCGCGTCGACGCCCGAGGACGGGTTGCCGAGCATCTGCTCGATGATGTCGAGGCTGTCGACCTCATCGCCGAAGGCGCCTTCGAACGGCATGTGCGTGGTGCCCGACAGCGGGGTGCCACCGCCGTTCCGCTTGCCAGCATTGCCGGTCGCGGCGAGCGCACCCAGCGTCATGCCGTGGAAACCGTTGGTGAAGGCGATCACGTTCGTGCGGCCGGTCACCTTGCGCGCCAGCTTGATCGCGGCCTCGACGGCGTTGGTGCCGGTCGGGCCGGTCATCATGATCTTGTGGTCCATGCCGCGCGGCTTGAGGATCAGCTCCTCGAAGGTCTCGAGGAAGCGCGCCTTCTCGCCGGTGTGCATGTCCAGGCCGTGCGCGATCCCGTTGTGCGACAGATGGTTCATCAACGCGCATTTCATGTCGGGATCGTTGTGACCATAGTTCAGCGACGAACAGCCGGCCAGGAAATCGATATAGGTCCGCCCGGCGGCGTCGGTCATCTCCGAGCCAAGCGCGGTGGTGAAAACGGTGTCAAAGCTGCGGCAGTAGCTGCGCGCTTCCGACTCCCGTCGTTTGAAGATCGTGGGGTGAAAGGTCTGGGACGACATTATGTGCTCTCGTTCTATGTGAGGAATGTGGGCGAAGGGCGCGGGGCTCAGGCCGCCTGCGCCAGCTCTTCGGCCACCTTGATGGTCACGAGGTTCTCGGTCTTGTGCCGCTTGTTGAAGTGCAGCGACTGCGTGTAGTAGGGCTGCACGTCGAGACCACGGCCCATGCGGCGCGCGAACTTGCGGAACAGCGCCCACGAAGCGTCGTTGTCACCGGTGATGGTGGTCTGCATGCGGGTCACATCCTCGCAGACGTCACGGTTCAGGATGGTCTGCAGCATCAGGCCGCCAAGACCCATACCGCGCGCCTTGTCGGACACCGCGACCTGCCAGACGAACAGAGTGTCCGGCTCGTTGGGAAGGACATAGCCCGACACCCAACCGACGATCTCCCCATCCAGTTCGGCAACGACGCAGGTGTCGGCGAAGTGATCGCACTGCAGCAGGTTGCAGTACATCGAGTTCTCGTCGAGCGGCTTGCACGAGCGTACCAGCTCCCAGATCGCCGCCCCGTCTTCTGCGGTGGGCACACGCAGGCTGGGCAAGGACGAACGGGCGATATCGCGCGGATGTTGCATAGGATGAAGTCTCCTCGTTTGCTTTGGATGACGAAATAGCGTGCCGTCCCTGAAATTTCAACTGGCAAAGCAATTTTTATCCGCTTTCAGCCAAATATGGCCTCTATCGCGCCTGTTCTGGCCTTATTTAGCTTAGGATGGCAAAGCACTATTGCCTTGAATACCCCGCGAGAGACCTATATCGTTAGTCATGCTAATCAATGGAACACTGATGGACCGCGTCGATACCTGCCTGATTGCAATCCGCCGAATCCTGCGCGCGACCGAACTGTACGGGCGCGAGCTGAAACAGACGTCCGGCATCACGGCGGTGCAGTTCCGCGTCCTTCAGATCATCTCTGAGCGCAGCCACGCGACGGCCAAGGAAATATCCGTCCGCATGCGCGTGTCGCAGGCCACCGTGACCTCGCTGGTGGACAAGCTGGTGCGCCAGGGTATGGTCGTCCGTGAGAAATCCGAACAGGATCGACGTCAGACCAACATTCACATCACCCCCAAGGGCCGCCAGACACTGGACGAGGCCCCCGATCCGCTGCAGCAGCGGTTCGTGCGCAAGTTCGACGCGATGGAGGACTGGGAGCAATCCATGCTGGTCTCCAGCCTGGAAAGGGTGGCCACGATGCTGGACGCCGAGGATCTCGACGCCTCCCCCGTGCTCGACACCGGAGAGCTCAAGCGCACGCTGGATCACTGAGCGGCAGCGAGCTGCAGGTCTCGCTCACCGTCCCGTCATCTCTCAGGCGGTGCTATTCGTGATCTTGGAGGGCCTGATCAATGACGGCACCGTGTGGATGAACACGACCACCGATCCCGACATCCGCCGTCGATCGCTGCGGCAAAGGGGTGTCCCACGGGGTCGGTCACAGCAACAATGCTGTCTCTGACAACGGGCCGGCACCGGCGTTTTGCCGCCCAGACCGCAGCGAGGGCGCTCGTGGATGCATAGCGCTTCACGGGGCATCTCAGAAGTGCTCAGCGCTCGGCGGATGCAAACCTGATCCCCAGCCGCGTGCCCCTTTTCGCAGGCAGCAACCGGATACCGGCGCCGTGGGCGGTCAGCAGGTTGCGGACGATGGCCAGCCCCATGCCGGTGCCCCCTTCCCCACGGCGCGTGGTGAAGAACGGGTCAAAGACGCGCGCGGCATTGCCCGGCGAAATCCCCGTCCCGTCATCCTGCACCTGCAGAAAGGGCGCTCCGTCTTCCGACCCGGCGCGCAACAGAACCTGTCGCGCGCCATGTTCGCCCGCGTTGCGCATAAGCTGGCCCAGGACGATCTTCATGCCCGTCCCGGAGATCGGCAAGGGAACGCTGCCACCCTCGACCTGCAGGCCAAGGTCCGAGTGGTCCTCGCGCAGGCCCGCGCGCAGATCGTCCAGCGTGGACGTGCCAAGGTAGCGCGTCTCCCGCGCGCGGGCGACCTCGCGCAGCGCGGCAAGCTGGCGTTCGATCTGGGTGCAGGCGCCATCGACCTGTGCCACCAGCGCCGCGTCCTCGCGGCCCAGCGCCCCGCCGTCCTCCAACAGTTCACTGGCCGCGCGGATTGCCGTGACAGGCGTGCGCAGTTCATGCGTGACCTGATCGGTAAAGGCGCGGATCGTCGCCTCTCGGTCGCGCAGCGTCTCGGCCATCGCGATCACCCGGCGGGCGGTGGCGTGCAGTTCATACGTGCCGAAATGGCGCGGCGGCGCCGGAGCGCCACCCCTCTCCTGCGCCTCGGCATAGGCCTCGAGCGCGCGGATCGGGCGCAGCAAGAGCCGCACCAGCAGCCAGCCCAGCACCGCCGTCACCAGCGTGATCGACAGAGCCAACAGGATCGCCGCGTTGCGGAACCCGATCACCGGCCCCAGGTAGCGCAGCGCCACCAGACCCGCAAAGGACAAGACCAGCGTACCGCCCAGTGCCCCACCAAGGACAAAGCCCAACGAGGGCCGCCAGTGCCCGCTCATCGGCACGGCCCCATCCGCATCCCCTGCCCGTGCACCGTCTCGACCGCCCCGGCGCAGCCCGCCGCGGCCAGCTTGCGGCGCAGGTTGCGCAGGTGGCTGTCCAGCGTCCGATCCGACACCGCGCTTTGCGCGCCCCAAAGCGCGGCGACGAGATCGGCGCGCGGGGTCAGCCGGGCGGGGTCCTGCATCAGCCGCGCCAGAAGCCCGAATTCGGTTGCGGTCAGGGCGATCTCGGCTGGACCAAAGCGGCAGAGCCGCGCATGGCAATCCAGCGTCAACCGCCCCCGTTCCAGCCGTGCAGGCGCAGCGCCGCGTGCCGTGCGTTTCAGGATCGCCCCGACCCGCGCCACCAGTTCGCGTGGACTGAAGGGCTTGGTCACATAGTCGTCGGCCCCCAGTTCCAGGCCAAGGATGCGGTCGATCTCGTCATCCCGCGCGGTCAGAAAGAGGATCGGCACCTCGGATCGTGCGCGGATGCGGCGGCAGGTCTCGAACCCGTCCATCTCGGGCAGGCCAACGTCCAGTACCACTAGGTCCGGCGCCTCGCGCGCGGCATGAATAAGCGCCTGCTGCCCGTCGCCGGCGGTGATGACCGCGTGGCCCGCCCGTTCCAGCGCAAGCCGCACCAGTTCACGCAGGCGGGGATCGTCGTCCACAATCAGGATCTTCATCAGGGCCGCTCCACCATCACGCCTTGAACATAACGGCTTGCGCGCCAGGTGCGAAAGCCCCAACCCCGCCAGTCCTCGACCTGCGGACGGGAAATCCGGCAAGGCCCCAAATAGACCGAACGCCCGATGACACGGCCCAGGCCGCTTTCGACGATCGGCCCTGCGGCCATCGGGCCCAAACCGCAGAGGTACCACAGGTCCGGCTCTGCCCGGGTCACGTTCTCTGCCGCAATAACCTGGGCGAAGTTCACCATCGCGCAGAAGTACAGCGTCGCCAGCCCCAGAACACCGCCCCGCACCAGCAACCAGCGGTTCGATCGCGTCCGCAGCACCTGCCATAGCGCCAATCCCAGCCCCGCCGCCACCAGCACCATCCAGATGAACGCGTGTAGCCGGAGGTAGGTCAGCCCGAAGGTCTCGACGTACAGGTCCAGCCGCAGCGCAGCCGCCCCGCACAGCACCATGTTCTGCACCAGCCAGAGCATCAGCAGCGGCCGGATCAGGCGGCGTTCGCCCAGGAATGGCCGCGCCGACAGGGCAAATACCCCCGCCAGAACCGCCGCAGCCAACAGCGGATAGGCGCCGCGATGGGCATATTCGGCCAGGGTCATCCCCTCGGGCAGATCGGCACCCCCCAGCAGGATCGTAACATCGGTGAGGCTTTGTACTGCGATGAGCAGGTTGAAGACCGCCAGGCCCCGCAGGACAGAGCCGGAGTTGAGCCACCCCAGCGTGATCGACGGCATCACGGCCCGGCGCGCAGCCTGATCACGCAACGGAACCGGCGCCAGGAATGGAGCGACCAGCACCGCGACTCCACCCCAGAAGACAAGGCGCTGCGCCAGTTGCCACAGATCCAGGTCGATCTGCACAAGCTGAGCCAGCACCGGGTTCGCCTGCATCAAGAGTGCCGCCAGCACCAAGGCGCCACCCAGCGGCAAGGCCCAGTCCCGCAAGAGACCTCGCGCCAGCGGAACCGGCGCCTCTGCTAGGACTGCGGGCAAGACGATCAGGCGTCGCGGATCAAGCTGAGCCAGCCAGGCCAGCGGCAGCCGCGCCAGAAAAGCGCCCGTGCTGGCCAAAAGCACGGATAGCCGCGCCGCCGGGTGATGCGCCCAGATCAGTGCTCCGCCCACCCCGACCAGCAGAAAGGCAATCGAGAGCATTTGCAGGTGCTCAACTGCGGGCAGCGCTGCGACCAGGAACAGCCCCACGGGGCGCCACCCCGCTCTGGTCCCCGGCAGACCCCATGCCAGGATCGCCGCAGCGAAAATCACCAGCGACAGGCCCGGCGCCCTGCCCCAGAACAGAACGTCCGCCAGCGCCACAAGGCTCATAACCGCGACCATCCGCCGGGGAAACCGCAGCCCGGCACGGGCGGTCCCACCGTCTCCCTGCGCTGGCGGGGTGCCGACGTCGTCCAGCCACCAGCCGTCCTTTGCCAATGCATGTGGCAGCCCGGGAATGCTCAATTGCCTGTCCATGTCCCAATCTCCTGTTTTGGAATGGGATCAGACTGGACCTGGCTGCGTGCAGAGCTTGCGCGTGATTTGTGCAGTTTTCGTGCAGAGCCGGTCGGTACAGGCCGCGCCACGGATCGAGGACGCGGCCCAAAGCCCGGCTGCGGCGGGCCTTGATGCCTTTCGTCATGCAGACCCGGGCCCATAGCGCCGAACAGTCCGCCCGGCGTGTCACTGTTCCAGTCCAATCCGACCCAACCTGCGACCGGCAACGTGCCTTCGGCCCTCGGGCGCGACGTCCGCGCGGTTCCAGCGCCAATCGGTCGGCTCTGCTGAATACGCGCGGTCCGATGACCGCTGTGTCGATCGTGTTCGAACGCCGGAACGTGGACGAGTTGCGGCGCGCCGACCGCGATAATCATGACCCAAATCTGCTGCCAGGCGACGCCATCGACGGCTACGGCAGCGGTGTCACCAATATGGTCGAGGTGGCGCGCGTTCCGGGGGCAGTCGGCGCCGTGGCGGTGCTCGGCACCTAAGTCAGTCGACGCGCGGTTCGGGCGCGTTCTTCCACGCCGTCAGGGCGACCTGCACCGCCTCCGTCAGGGCAGTTGCGTTTTCTGCCTCGGCTGCCGTTTCGACCTTGAGAAGGGCCAGACGCAGCTCCGGTTGACCGAAGGCGGCCGCGCTGCCGGCCGTTCTGTGGCTGCGCTCGGCGATCTCGTTCCAGTCGTCGGGCCCCGTGGCCAACCAATCGAAGAGCTCTGTCGCCTCTGCGACATAGCGCGCCTTGAGTGCAGCAATCGGATCGGCGGGAGCGGTAACGCGATCCGTGGCAGACGCCACGCCGGGCTTGTCGGTGCAGAACCGCGTGATCACCTGAGCCAGTTCCTGCTTGTCCAGCGGTTTCCCCAGGAAATCCGACATGCCCCCCGCGATGAAGCGATCCTTGGCCTCCGGCAGGACATTGGCGGACAGCGCCACGATCGGAACATCCCGGCAAGGCCCCTGCCCCTCGCGAATGGCCCGCGTCGCGGCGAGGCCATCCATCACCGGCATCCGGATGTCCATCAGGATCAGGTCAAACCGCTGTTCGGCCGCGGCTTCGACAGCCTCTTGCCCGTTGCGCGCCACGCTGACGCGATGCCCGATCAGACGCAACATGTCCTGCGCCAGTTGCAGGTTGATCTCGTTGTCCTCGACCAAGAGGATATCGCGCGCCACAAACTGCGCGCTGCTGCGATCCGGCGCGCGCGCGTCATGCGGTGCTTCGGCAAGCTCGACAGGGATCCGCAGCCAGAAGACACTGCCCTCGCCCAGGGCGCTTTCGGCACCGATTTCGCCGCCCATCGCGGCGACGAAGCGCCGTGCGATCCCCAGGCCCAACCCGGTCCCCTGACCACTTTCCGCATGGTTCGACGTGCCGGTCTGGAAGTCCTCGAAAACGCGATCGAGGTCTTGTTCGGAAATGCCGACTCCGGTGTCGATGATCCGGAACTCGACCATCGGCGACGCACCTGCCGGGGTCTCCAGACGCTCCAACTCGATCGAGATACGGCCATAGCGGGTAAATTTCACCGCATTGCCGAGCAGGTTCAGAAGCACCTGCTGCAACCGCGACGCATCCACCGCGACCCAGGTCACCGGCTCTCCGATCCAGCCCCAGCCCAGCACGTTGCCAGCCGCCTCTGCCGGGCTGGTCTGGCTGTCGATCACGTCCTGAACCAAGTCTCCGATATGTACCACCTCCATCTGCGTTCCCGCCGTGCCCGCTTCGAAACGCGCGATGTCCAGCACGGCATCGACATGCGACATCAGCAACTTGCCCGACACCGCCATGTTGTGGACAAAGCGCGATTGCTCGGGCGTCAGCCGTGTCTCTCGCAACAGTGACAGGTTGCCCAAGACGCCATTGAGCGGCGTCCGGATCTCATGTGTCATCATCGCAAGGAACTCGGCCTTGGCCTTTTCGCCGGCCAGCGCCTTGTCTCGGGCCTCGACCAGTTCGTTTTCCGCACGCACGCGCTGCGAAATGTCGCGAAGAAACCCGATGACGATTTTCTCGTCTCCGGTCTGTGCCTGCTCCACGGCCAATTCGACAGGAAAGACCTCACCGGTGCTGCGCTTGCCATCCATCCGGACGCTGCCGTGACCGACAACCCGGTGTTCCCCGGTCTTCTGCATCCGCGTCATGCCGGCGTCATGCGCCGCGCGAAGATGCTCGGGCACGATCACCTCGCCGATGCGGAGGCCGATCACCTCCTCGACATCGTACCGGAAAATGCGTTCGGCGGCCGGATTGAACCGCTGAATCCGCCCCTCTTCATCCGCCACGATCACCGCGTCGAGCGAGGCGTCGAAGATCGTGTTCAAGCGGGCATAGGCGGCCTCCAATTCCCGGCCCCGCCGTTTGGTCTGGCGTGAGACCCGTCGTGCGTGGCGCAGCAGGACAGCCAGCACAAGAACAAGGACCCCGGTCAGCAGCGCCAGACGTGACAGTGTAACGGCAACCGAGTCACGCTGTGTGTCGGATTGGCGCGCGAATTGAAACAGTCCCGCGGTCGCAAGCGCGCGCAGATCTGGCCGAGCCCTCTCGAGGATCGCGTCGACCTCGTCCAGTTCCGCCTCAAGCTGAGCGCGCGGCCCGTCGATCAGCGGAACGAGGTTCTCCAGCATGGTGCGGGTACGCCCCAGCGGTTCGGAAAAGCTCGGGATCTCGCGCAACTCGGCATAGAGATCCCCATACGCAAGCGTGTCGACGCGGCTGTAGAAAACGTCGAATTCCTCGACCACCTTTTCAAGGCCGTCGTCCGGTTCCGACCGCGCTTCACTGATGGCATGACGCAGTTCGAGGAATTCGACCTCGGCTTGAGACAGGGTCCATTGCACGTTGTCCGAGTTGGCCGAATTGAGCAACTGCAGGTCCTTGACGATCTCGGTCGCGAGATAGCCGATCGCAACAAGGCACACCAAAACGCTCCCAAGAAAGAGCCCCCTGCCGCCCTGCTTGAGCCAGCTTGTCCACCGCACCGACAGTTCGATCACCTGACCTACCCTCCGACCTTCCAATTGCGCCAGCCGCCAACGCTCCGGCGGGCAAGCTGCCGGATGCTGCGCGGATGGATCGTACCGGCGCAACCGACGTTCGCGCACATACGGGAACAAATCGACCAGAATTGGCCATTTGGTGACACGGACCTGCCCTCCATGCCCCGACTTTCCTTCGTACGGGTCCCGGCGCCATCGTGGACGCCCTCGAAAACCTTCGGGCCCGCCGGAACGCCACCGCCACTTGCCCGGCCCCTTGCGCGCGGTCCGTCGTCATCGGCACCGCTGCGCCGGCCGCCCGCGTTCGGGATGGTCAGTTTCACAAGGATCGAGCGCCCCCCGTTCAGGACCTCTTCTGCCACGGCAAGAGCCAGAGGACATCGGGAATTCCGGATCAGAGACCTATCCGAAAGTGGAGGTGTCGCGCAGCGCACAGCCCCCCGCGACCGCACAAAACCGCCCGGACCGTCATCGCCATCAAGAGGATTTCCAGCGTGAGATTGCGGAAACGGACACAGGTCACCACCATGTCGACCATCTTGCCAAAGCCGACGTCGGACCGGACCGACACTTACCTCAGCCCGGTGATCCGCAGCGCGGGAATGCTCTGCGCCAGTTTGCGCGCCGCCGTCCCTGCCTTACCGGGCCGGGCACCAAACGGAAACACCGGTAGCCCCCGCTGCGCCGCCCCAGGCAAGCGCGCCGGCGTCAAATCGGTTCCCTTCAGGCTATCCGTCAGCCGCCTGCCGGTCATCCGGGCGGCGAACTCCACGCCGTTAAATCCGGCAACAACATGTAAGTCCGCATCGACGCCTGATCGGTCTGTTCGCGCGTGGCGTCGGCCAGCGGCAGCCCGAGCACGTCACACACGGATCGAGAGCGCGCGATGCAGCGAGGAGATCGCGAAGTGCGGCAGTGTGGGACAGCCAGTCATGCGGATAGGATCATCGCCTCCTTGGAAAATCTGCAAGCGGATAACCCTTGTTTGCGCATGGCCATGTGGGGCTTTATGGCAGTGCAGAAAGCTGTAGGGTGATGTAATGCGAATTCTGATTGCCGACGACCACGACCTCTTGCGCGACACGCTCGTCGCCTTTCTGGGGGCAACCGACGGGTTTCAGGTCGGCACAGCGGCCAGCTATGCAGAGGCCGTTACGCGCATCCGGGAGGATGAGCGTTACGACCTGGTGCTGCTGGATTACAAGATGCCCGGCATGGCGGGCCTGGACTCCCTGCGCGAGGCGCTGACGATTGACGGCGGGCAACGCGTGGCGCTGATTTCGGGCGAAGCCACGCGCGAGATTGCCGAGCAGGCATTGGAAATGGGGGCCGCCGGTTTCGTCCCCAAGACCCTGCCAGCGAAATCGCTGGTCAACGCGATCCGGTTCATGGCGATGGGTGAGAAATATGCACCGATCGACTTCATGACCGCCCAAGAAGAAGAAACGGCGCATCCCCTGACAGAGAAACTGACGCCGCGGGAAATGGACGTGCTGAACGGTCTGAGCGGTGGCAAGTCGAACAAGGAAATCGCACGCGATCTTGGATTGACGGAACCCACCGTCAAACTCCACATGAAGACGCTTTACCGCAAGTTGGGTGTGAACAACCGCACGCAGGCCGCCATCGCGGCCCGGGACGCAGGGTTGTTCTAGCCCGCATGACCCGCGCAGGGTCGTGGCAGCTTCAACACCTTGCAGATGACAGCCGCGGGGCTGAAAAACCTCCCGATGCCCGGAACGCTATCCGTCGCGACAGGCGAACCGCGGCTCTCCGCCCGCCCAGCGGTCATGGCGGCGTGCAACGGACAAGTCTCCGCTCACAGGAGACAACTGCCATAGCCGTTCAGCGCTCGTTCACACCCTGCCACCAGCGCATACCCGAGATGACCCCTACCCCGCTGCGGAGGTTGTTGTTCCTGCGTCTGGTCTTCCTCGGCCAGGCGTCCTCGCGTGCGGGTTCGGCTTTCGCCTCCAACGCTGTGAGCCGTCACGGAAACCCGCAAGAGGCGTCTCCGCGCAGCTCGGATCCTCGAAGATGCAACCGACAGTCGCGGACTGGAGCGTCGCGCGTCAGGCTTGCCCAAGATCCGGCCGGTCGATCAGACCGCCTGCATCCACGTCGAGATTGCCAGCACAAAACCGCGACAGGTCCACTCTGTACTGAAAAAGTGAGATGGCGCACCCGAAAGGATTCGAACCTTTGGCCTCTGCCTTCGGAGGGCAGCGCTCTATCCAGCTGAGCTACGGGTGCTTCGCGGGTGTCTATACCCGGTCGCCCGCACCGCCGCAATGGGGTGCGGGCGCAAAAGCGTCAGGGTTTTTTGGCCTGCGCCAGCATCGTCATTTCGGGGATCATCGTGCCCACGATCACCTCCTCGAAGCCCGCCGCCGCAAGCGCCCCCTCGAGCCAGCCCGCATCGAGCGAGCGTGCCTCGGGCGTGAAGGCCGTGTGCTGCAACTGCCAAAGCGCGGCAAGGCCCGGGCCGGTGCGGTCCTCCTTGACGATGAAATCATGGATCAGCACCACGCCGCCGGGATTGAGCACCTTGAAGGCCTGCGCGATCAGCCCGGCATGGGTTTCCCCGGGGACGCCGGAAAAGAGGTAGGACATCAGCACCACGTCCTGCCCCTCGGGCCAGGGCGTTTCCAGCGCATTGCCGTTCAGATAGGCGATCCGGTCCGACAGGCCCGCCTTTTCGACGTAGCCGCGTCCCAGCGCCGCGACATTTGGAAACTCCAGCACCGTGGCCGTCAGATCGGGGTTCTTCTGGCACAGGGTGATGTCGAAGGCCGCCGTGCCACCGCCCACGTCCAGCATCTTTTTCTTGCCGGACAGGTCCAGTGAACGGGCCAGCTGCCGCGCCGGGCCAAGCGACCCGGCGTGCTGGCTTTCGGAATAGAGCTTTGCCTCTTCAGGGTCCGAGAACCAGTCGGCATAGGACGCGGTGTCCTCATCGCTCATCTCGCCGGACAGCGCGCCTTCCAGTTGCTCCATCAGCGGGTACATCTGCTTGCCCACCTGCAGGCGCAGGTAATCCGAGAAATCGTATTTCGCCCCCTGGACCAGGAAAGCCTCGGCCGCGGGTGCGTTGGAAAAGCGCCCCTCTTCGACCGCGACCAGCCCCATGCCCGCAAGCGCCGTGAGCAGCGTCATCGCACGGTCCTCGTGCATCTCGGCGGCGGCGGCCAGTTCCCCGGCCGTCATGGCGCCCTTGGCGAGATGGGTAAAGACCTCGAGCTCGAGCGCGGCGAAAAGCGCCTTCGAGCCCATGAATCCAAATGCGATCTGCGAAATCTCGTCGGCTTCGGTCAAAAGGGGCATGCGGGTCTCCGGAGTTGTTGCATCCCCTGCAACCTGCCAAGACCCGCCCCGGAATTGAACCGCCTGCCGCGAAAATAACCCGTTCCGCTGCGGCACCGCCCCTTTTTGGGGCGTTCAGCCGAACAATTCGTGCGCCAGTTCCAGCGCATCGACCAGCGCGTCGATCTCGCCCTCGGTGTTGTAGAGGCCCATCGAGGCGCGGCAGGTGGCCGTCACGCCCAGGTGATCCATCAGCGGCCCGGCACAGTGATGGCCCGCGCGCACCGCCACGCCCTTCTTGTCGAGGATGGTGGAAATGTCATGCGCATGCCCTGCCCCCTCCATCGTGAAGGAGAAGATCGCCGCCTTGTCCGGTGTCGTGCCCTGCACACTGAGCCAGTTCAGCCCACCCAGTTTCGACACGGCGTAATCCCGCAGGCGCGCTTCATGGGCGGCGATGTTCTCCATCCCCAGGCCCATCATGTAGTCCAGCGCCACACCCAGCCCGATTTGCTGCACGATTCCGGGCGTGCCGGCCTCGAACTTCATCGGCGGCTCATTCCAAGTGACCTCGTCCTTGTGGACCTCGCGGATCATGTCGCCGCCGCCCAGGAAGGGGCGCATCTCGTCCATGCGGGCACGCTTGATCCAGATCGCCCCGGATGCGGAAGGACCGTATAGCTTGTGCCCGGTGATGGCGTAGAAATCGCAGCCCAGTTCCTCGACGTTGACGGGCGTGTGGACCGCCGCCTGAGAGCCATCGACCAGCACCGGCACGCCCTTGGCCCGCGCGCCATCACAGATCGCCTTCACATCCACCACGGTGCCCAGCACGTTCGACAGATGGGTGACGGCGACCAGCTTTGTCTTCGGTCCGATGGCATCCACCACCTTCTGCGGGTCGAGATAGCCGGTACTGTCCACGTCCACCCACTTGATCTTGACGCCCTGCCGCTCGCGCAGGAAATGCCAGGGCACGATGTTGGCATGGTGTTCCATCACCGACAGGACGATCTCGTCCCCCGCCTCCATCTGCGGCATGGCCCAGCCATAGGCGACAAGGTTGATCCCCATCGTCGTGCCGGTGGTATAGACGATCTCCTCGGGGTCCTTGGCACCGAGAAAGCGGGCCACGGTCTCGCGCACGCCCTCGTATTTCTCGGTCGCCAGGTTGGACAGGTAGTGCAACCCCCGGTGGACGTTGGCGTATTCCTCGGCGTATCCGCGCGTCACCGCGTCGATCACCACCTGCGGTTTCTGCGCCGAGGCACCGTTGTCCAGGTAGACCAGCGGCTTGCCGTTCACCTCGCGCGAGAGGATCGGAAAATCGGCGCGGATCGCCTCGATATCATACATTGTCCAACATCCCTTCCGGTGTGACCCCGGCCAGGGTCAGTATCAGCGAGACCGCAAAGGCCATCGCAAGCATGCCCAATACCAAGACGGCCAGAGCACGCAAGAGGCTGCGCAGTTCGTGCGCCTCGTCGAGGAAATTCACCGCGATCCAGACGCCAAGCGCGGTCGCAGCCATCGTCACCAGCCCAGCCAGCGCCAATGACAACGGCACCACCAGCAGCGTCGCCGCCTGCACCAGCACGCGCAGCCCCTGCATCCAGATCATCAAGAGCGCGACTTCCTCGACCCGCGCGCGCCCGCCGAACAGCCGTCCCATCCAGGTCAGGGCCAGGATCGTCGCCGCCAGCGCCAAGCCCTGCATGACGAGGAAACTGACCGGGCCGCCGATGAAGGCCGGTGCGCCCGTCGGATCCAGCAGGATCGACAGGCCGTAGAGCAGCGCATTCAGCACCACCACCAGCGCGAAGCCTGTAAAAAGCGCCTCGCGGTTGGGGCGGATCGACAAGAGCAGCGCCGCCACCTCGCGCGGGTTCGTGACGCTTTGCAGCGCCAGTTTCAGGAACCCATCAAGTGTCACGCCGGTTCCGCCCCAGCGGTCAGGCGCCGCGCCTCACGCAACCCGCTGCTCCAGAACCACAGGAAGGCCGCGAACCACAGGATGCCGACCAGCGTCAGGGCGCCCCCGGGTCCGATGAACCCGGCCACGAGGCCATTGAGCAGCGCCAGCGGCGAGGCCGCCAAAAGCGCCCAGAACAACGCAAGCCGCGTTCCGTAGCCGTCGATCGAACGGCCCAGGGCACGCGCGACCAGCTGGCTCAGCCCTGCGATCAGGTAGAAGATCAGCGGCAGGAAGATCAGCGTCGCCAGCAACGCCCCGCCAAGCGCCGGTTGCAGTTCCGTGTCCTCGAGATGCGCCTCGCGGGCGAGGCGCGGCCATTGCGCGACGAACATCACGCCGCAGGCCCCCATCAGGTAGGCCAGCGCGCGCGGCTCGTGCGCCCCGCGCGCCAGAAGCGCGCGGAACACCCTGCCCGGCCGGCGATAGCTGGCCGCGATATCCGTCGTGACGCTCACGGCTCAGCCGCGCCGCCGCGCCAGCCAACCAGCGACGCGCTCCACTAGGTCCTCTTGCAGGCTTTCGTCCTCGACCTCCTGCACCGCCTCGGCGATGAAGGCGATGGTCAGCAGGTCCTCGGCGGTGCCGCGCGGCACCCCGCGCGCGCGCAGGTAGAACAGCCCGTCCTCGTCGATCGCGCCGCTGGTGGAGCCATGCGAACAGGCCACGTCATCGGCGTAGATTTCGAGTTCAGGCTTGGCGAGGAACTGGCTGTCCTCGTCCAGCAGCAGCGACTGGCTGATCTGATAACCGTCGGTCTTCTGCGCGTCGGGTTTCACCAGGATCTTGCCCTGGAAGACGCCGGTCGCACCGTTGCGCAGCACCTTCTTGAACACCTGGCGGCTTTCGCAGTTCACCGCGTCATGGGTGACAAAAACCGTATCGTCATGATGGAAATCGCCGTCGCCCATGCAGGCGCCCGCGACATGCGCTACACCATCGTCGCCGGTGAATTCCACGACCACCTCATTCCGGGTCATGGCGCCGTTAACAGAGAGCGTGAAGCTCTTGAAAACGCTTTCTTTCTCCAATCGGGCAAAGACATGCGTGGCGGCGCGGCGCTCGTGGTCGCGGCCCTGTGCACGGACGTGATGCAGGCGCGCGCCCGCGGCCAGATCGACCTCCATGCACTTGTTGAAGCGCGCGGCGGCGGGGCCGTTCTCCAGGATCGTCGCCTCGGCGCCTGCGTCCACCTTGATCACATGGTGCAGGATCGCGTCGGAGCTGTCCGAGACGTGGCGGTAGATCAGACTGATCGGCTTCGACGGTTTGCCGGTCACATGGATCAGCAGCCCGTCGGTGGCGAAAGCGGTGTTCAGCGCGGCCAGCGGACGCGCCACCGGTTCCTGCCCCCGCGCCTCAAGAGTGCCGTACAACTCCTTGGCCCAATGGATATCTTTCGCCTCGGCCAAGCGATCGATCGTGACGCCTTCAAGGCTCAGGTCGTCCGACTCCTCGGCCGAAAAGACACCGTCGACAAAGACCAGTTTCAACCGGTCCCGGCTGTCGAAAAGCGGCGCCTCGCCGGTTTCCAGCACCCGCGCGGCGGGCGCTTCGGCGCTGACCAGCGTGTCGGGCCGGGTGAACTTCCAGTATTCGTCGCGCGCATTGGGCAGGCCCATGGCCCGCACCCGCGCCAGCGCCTCGCGCCGCGCGGGCTCTGCCCAGCCGCCCTCGGGCAGGCTGAGCGCCGCGATACGCGCCTCTGTAACGTCCTGTTTCGCCTGCGGCAAAGCCATTACGCCACCTCCGACATGATGTCGGCATACCCGTTCTGCTCGACCTCGAGGGCCAGCTCGGGGCCGCCGGTCTTGATGATGCGGCCATTGGCCATGATGTGCACCACGTCCGGCTTGATGTGGTCCAGAAGCCGCTGGTAGTGCGTGATCACCAGAAAGCCCCGGCCCTCGTCACGCAGCGCGTTCACGCCGTCGGCGACCAGCTTCATGGCGTCTACATCGAGGCCCGAGTCGGTCTCGTCCAGGATGCACATCTTGGGTTCCAGCATGGCCATCTGCAGGATCTCGTTACGTTTTTTCTCACCGCCCGAGAACCCGACGTTGACCGGACGCTTGAGCATCTCGGCGTCGATCTTCAGCTCCTTGGCCCGGGCGCGGATCACCTTGAGGAAATCGGCCGAGGACATTTCCTCTTCGCCGCGCGCCTTGCGCTGCGCGTTTACCGCGGTGCGCAGGAAGGTCATGTTGCCGACGCCGGGGATCTCGACCGGGTACTGAAACGCCAGGAACAGGCCGGCGGCGGCGCGTTCCTCGACGTCCATGTCCAGCAGGTCCTCGCCCAGCAGCGTGGCCGACCCGTCCGTCACCTCGTAGCCATCGCGGCCCGACAGGACGTAGGACAGGGTCGATTTGCCCGAGCCGTTCGGCCCCATGATCGCATGCACCTTTCCCGCCTCGACCTCCAGGTCGACGCCCTTGAGGATCTGCTTGTCCTCTTCTTCAAGTTTGACGTGCAGGTTCTTGATTTCCAGCATTTTCTTTCCTTTCACTCGACCTGGCATCACAGGATCTGACGATCTGGACCGCGGTGCCATTGGCCGGCTCCATCAGCAAGTTGTTGAATATTTCAGAATCCGGATCGACGCCCGCATATGCGTTCCCCCGGGGCGCCCATCACATCCACCAGCCACAGATCTGCGGCAGAAAGAGAGGTGTCACACAGCGCCGGACCTCCAGCGCGCTCCAGACATCCAGTCCGGGCAAGAGCGGCGGGTCAAAGCGGGGACCGGCGGCCAGCGCCGGTTCCTGCCAGCCGACACCGCTGACCAACATCATGATGCCGGCCAGCAGCAGAACGGCCTTGCCCGCGCCGCGCAGGCTCACCCCACCGATCCTTCGAGCGAGATGGCGACAAGCTGTTGCGCTTCCATCGCGAATTCCATCGGCAGCGCCTGCAGCACGTCGCGGCAGAACCCATTGACCACCAGCGCCACGGCCTCTTCCTCGTCCATGCCGCGCTGGCGGCAATAGAAGAGCTGGTCGTCGTCCACCTTGGATGTCGTCGCCTCGTGCTCCACCCGGCTCGAGTTGTTCTTGACCTCGATGTAGGGCACCGTGTGCGCCCCGCACTTGTCGCCGATCAGCAGAGAGTCACACTGGGTGTAGTTGCGCGAGTTCTTTGCCTTGGGGTGCATCGACACCAGCCCGCGATAGGTGTTCTGCGCCACGCCAGCCGAAATCCCCTTGGACACGATGCGCGAGCGCGTGTCTTTGCCGAGGTGGATCATCTTGGTGCCGGTATCGGCCTGCTGATGGTTGTTGGTGATGGCGATCGAGTAGAACTCGCCCTGGCTCTCGTTGCCGCGCAGGATGCAGGACGGGTATTTCCAGGTCACGGCAGAGCCGGTTTCCACCTGCGTCCACATGACCTTGGCCCGGTCGCCCCGGCAATCGGCGCGCTTGGTGACAAAGTTGTAGATGCCGCCCTTGCCGTTCTCGTCGCCCGGGAACCAGTTCTGCACCGTGGAATATTTCACCTCGGCGTCTTCCTCGACCACGATCTCCACCACGGCTGCGTGCAGCTGCGCGGTGTCGCGCTGCGGCGCGGTGCAGCCTTCGAGGTAGCTGACATAGCTGCCCTTGTCGGCGATAATCAGCGTGCGCTCGAACTGGCCCGTGTTCTCCGCGTTGATGCGGAAATAGGTCGACAGTTCCATCGGGCAGCGCACGCCAGGCGGAACGTAAACGAACGACCCGTCAGAGAAGACGGCGCTGTTCAGCGTCGCGTAGAAGTTGTCCGAGACCGGCACGACCGAACCGAGGTATTTCTTGACCAGCTCCGGATGCTCGCGGATCGCCTCGGAGATCGAGCAGAAGATCACGCCCGCCTTCTTCAGCTCTGCCTGGAAGGTCGTACCCACGGAAACGGAATCGAACACCGCGTCCACGGCGACCTTGCGGTCGCTGTTGCGGCCCTCCGCCGGCATCGCCTCGGCGCCTTCGACGCCGGCCAGGATCATCTGCTCCTTCAGCGGGATCCCCAATTTTTCATAGGTTTCCAGCAGCTTGGGATCGACCTCGTCCAACGACTTGGGCTTTTCCGTCATCGACTTGGGCCGAGCGTAGTAATACTGCTCCTGGAAATCGATTTCCGGGTATTCGACCATCGCCCAGTCCGGCTCTTCCTTCTGCAGCCAGCGTTCGTAGGCCTGCAGGCGCCAGTCGGTCATCCACTGGGGTTCGTCGTTCTTTTCCGAGATCAACCGCACGATGTCCGGCGTCAGCCCCTTTGGGGCGTATTCCATCTCGATGTCGGTTTCCCAGCCGTGCTTGTAGGTGCCGACGGATTTGACGGCATCCACCGTCTCCTGGTCGACACCCTCTTTTACCGTCACGTCTTCAAAAGCCGCCATCGGGTTCCCTTCCTTTCACGCGGCCCGTGCCCGGTGCCGCTGGTACTTGTCGATCCATGCCGCGCAGAACCGCGTCACGTCTTCTTCGGTGGTCTGCAGACCCAGGCTCACCCTTATGGCGCCGCCCGAGGTCGCGTCGTCGTATCCCATCGCCTCCAGCACCCGGCTGCGGCGGACCTTGCCGCTGGAACAGGCCGATCCGGCGCTTACGGCAAATCCCGCCAGGTCCATCTGCATCACCTGTGTTTCCCCCTTCCACCCGGGGGTCGCGAAACAGGAGGTATTCGGCAAACGGGGCGAATCTTTCCCGACAAAAATAGTTACGTCGGAAGAAGCCTCAAGAGATTCTTCTAGAATGTTTCTAAGTTTTTCGACACGGCCCCAGGCTCCGGACGCCACGTCACGCCCTGCCGCCTCTGCCGCCGCCCCGAATCCGGCAATGCCGATGACATTCTCGGTGCCGCTCCGCCGGCCCATTTCCTGCCCGCCGCCGCGCAGGATCGGCCGCGGATCGTCGCGGGTGAAATTGATCAGGGCGCCCACGCCCTTCGGCCCGCCGATCTTGTGCGCCGAAAGGATCATGTAGGACGGCTTGCCGCCCGCCGGGTAAAGCACGGGCATCTTGCCCGCCATCTGGGTGATGTCGCAGATCACCGCCTGCCCCTCGCGGTTCGCCACCACGGCCCGGTCGGGCTGCATGACCCCGGTTTCGCTGTTGGCGGCGGAAATGGCCACCAGGCCCGCGTCCATCTCGCCCTCGCTCCAGGCCAGGAGGCAGTCATGTTCCGTCGGCAGCGCCGCAAATCGCCCGCCGTGCCGGTCCTTCTGGGCCACCGCCAGCGCGGCCGCCTCGGTCGCCGAGCCGGTAAAGACCACCTGGCTGGCCATGCACCCCACCAGGTCCGCCACCTGCGCCCGGGCCGCCTCGACCAGGCCCTTGGCCACGCGCCCCTCCGCATGGACGGACGAGGGGTTTCCGACCACGTCCATGGCACGCAGCATGGCCTCGCGGGCCTCTGCACGCAGCGGCGTCGTCGCATTATGATCCAGGTAGACCCGGCTCATGACATCTCCCACAGGGCGGCCGCCCCCGGTTTCTTTGGGCCAAGAATACTCCGGGGGAGCCCCGGCCCGCCGGGGCGGGGGCAGAGCCCCCACGGGCGGCGCAAGCCGCCTTCACCGGCGCGCCGCAGGCGCTCCGCCGGATCACGCCTTTTCATCATCGACCACGGAAAAGATCGAGGGCACCGCCGGACAAGGCGCAAGCGTGTTGTCCACCACGTCCGACAGCCGCGTCTGGTGGAGGAAGACGTAGACATGGGCCGACAGGCTCTGCCACAGGCGGTTCGTCAGCGACTGCGCCCGACTGCCGGACAGCGCGCCCGAGGCGCCCGCCCCCTTGTGCATCGCATCCACGGTTTCATCCACGGCGGCCAGAACGTCGACCACGCGGATTTCGGTCGCTGGGCGCGACAGGCGATAGCCGCCCCCGGGACCGCGCACCGACTCGACAAGGCCCGCCCGCCGCAGCTTGACGAACAACTGTTCAAGATAGGGCAAGGAAACGTCCTGCCGGCGCGAGATATCCCCCAGCGTCACCAGGTCCCCGGCGGGCTGAAGCGCGATATCCGCCAGGGCGACCATCGCATAGCGTCCCTTTGTGCTCAGTTTCACGGCGTTTACGCCCCCACGTGCCGCGGCAATTGACCTTGACCGCCACATTGCCTATCTGCTTCGCAGCCCGGATCACGCCCGAACTGATTTAGAACACTTCTAAAGAAGCTGCGTGTTTTGGTCAAGAATTTCAGGCACGCCGCGGTCTCGCGCCCGTCGCCATTGTGAAGGAGCTGTTCCGCCCTATGCCCGAGGTCATCTTTCCCGGACCCGAAGGCCGTCTCGAAGGCCGCTACCACCCGCAAAAAGACCGTGATGCGCCGATCGCCATCGTTCTGCATCCCCACCCCCAGTTCGGCGGGACGATGAACAACAAGGTTGTCTACAACCTGCATTACGCCTTCTACAACATGGGCTTTACCGTGCTGCGGTTCAATTTCCGCGGCGTGGGCCGGTCCCAGGGCGAATACGACCAGGGCGTGGGCGAACTTTCCGACGCCGCCTCGGCGCTCGATTACCTGCAGTCGATGAACCAGAACTCGAAACACTGCTGGGTCGCGGGCTTTTCCTTCGGCGCCTGGATCGGGATGCAGTTGTTGATGCGCCGCCCCGAGATCACCGGCTTCGTCTCGGTTTCGCCGCCCGCGAACATGTATGATTTCTCGTTCCTGGCACCCTGCCCGTCGTCGGGCCTGATCATCAACGGCGCCGCCGACCGCGTCGCCCCGCCCGCCGATACGCGCGCGCTGGTGTCGAAGCTGCACGAGCAGAAGGGCATCTCGATCACCCATGAAGAGGTCGAGGGCTCCGGCCACTTCTTCGAGGATCCGCATATGGAGACGCTGATGGACAGTGTCTCGACCTATGTGAAACGCCGCCTGACCGAGAACACCCGCTGAACGGAGGCCCCCATGTCCGTCGTCGATGACCTCGCAGACAAGCTTGCCCGCGACACGATCAAGGCGATGGACGCCCTGGGGGATGAAAACCTGCCCGAACAGGTGGCCAGTGTATTGGGCGCCTCTTCGCCCTCCTCCGAAGAGATCTTTCGCGCCGCGATCCGCATCCGCCTGGCAGAGCGGCGGGCGCGGAATTTCCTGAACGACCACGTCCAGAAGGCGCTGGAGGCGAAGAAGCGCGGCGAAGAGGTGCCCGAGGCGCGCGCGCCCGGATCCGACAACGAGAACCTCTGACAGAAGATCACCTGAAATCCCTGAAAATCAGGGGCTTGCGCCACGATCCTCACCTTTTTCTGAAGACCCCACCGTCCGGACCGGGGCTCTGCCCCGGACTCCGGAGGTATTTTAGGCCCAAAGAAACAAGGGGGGTCCGGCACCCGGTCCGGCGCATCGGAACCGCTCAACGCGGCATCAACTCGGCGAGATGTCCCAGCGAGAGCCGAGATCGGCCAGCCCGGCGCGGATCAACTCTGACAGGACATCCAGGTCGATCCTGGACAGCGCGCCGAGGTAGAGGCAGGACTTGCCCAGCCGATGCGGCCCCAGCCGCGACAGGATCTCCTGGAAATCCGCGTAGCCGGGCATGATATAGACCACCATGTTGGCCTTGCGCGGGGCAAACCCGGTGGCAAGGCTCTGGCCGGAATGCCCGCTGGCATAGGTGTAATCGTAGCGCCCGTAGCCCAGAATGGACGTCCCCCAGAGCACCGGCTGCCAACCCGTCACCTCGCGGAACAGCGCATCCAGAACGCGCGCATCCTCGCGGCGCCGGGCCGGTTCGACCGTGTCCAGGAACGCCGCCACCGAGGCATCCGAAGGCTGTGTCATCCGGTCCGCCATGATCTCACCTCAGAAATGGATCGCCCGGCCCCAGGCATCCAGAACGGATTCATGCATCATCTCGCTCAGCGTCGGATGCGGAAAGACCGTCTGCATCAGGTCCGCCTCGGTCGTTTCCAGTTGGCGGCCGACGATATAGCCCTGGATCAGTTCCGTGACCTCGGCGCCAACCATATGCGCCCCGAGCAGTTCCCCCGTCTGCGCATCGAACACCGTCTTGACCAGCCCCTCCGGCTCTCCCAGCGCGATGGCCTTGCCGTTGCCGATGAAGGGGAAGCGTCCGACCTTGATGTCATAGCCTTTGTCCTTGGCCTGCGCCTCGGTCAAGCCGACGCTGGCCACCTGCGGCTGGCAATAGGTGCACCCTGCGATGCTGTCCGGATCGACCGCGTGCGGGTGCTGCCCGGCGATCAGTTCCGCCACCATGACGCCCTCGTGGCTCGCCTTGTGCGCCAGCCAGGGCGCGCCCGCCACGTCACCGATGGCATAAAGCCCCTCGACCCCGGTGCGGCAGTAGGGATCGGTCACGATATGGCTCTTCTCGACCCGGACCCCCAGTTCCTCCAGCCCCAGTTCCTCCACGTTGCCGACAATGCCGACAGCCGAAATCACCGTATCCACGGAGATTTTTGACTTATCCCCATTTCTGTCCACATGGGCGACAACCGTGCCCTTGCCGCGTTCCAGCTTTTCGACCTTCGCCCCTTCGAGAATGGTCATGCCCTGTTTCTCGAACTGCTTCTTGGCGAAGGCCGCGATCTCGGCATCTTCGACCGGCAGGATGCGGTCCATGACCTCGACCACCGTCACCTCGGCGCCCAGCGTCTGGTAGAAACTGGCGAACTCGATGCCGATGGCGCCCGACCCGATCACCAGAAGTTTCTTCGGCATGTGCGGCGGGACCAGTGCGTGCTTGTAGGTCCAGACCTGTGTGCCGTCCGCCTCCAGCCCCGGCAATTCGCGGGCCCGCGCGCCGGTGGCCAGCACCACGCTGCCCGCCTCCAGCACCTCCTCGCCCTTGTCGGTGGTGACATGCACCCGGCCCGGCCCGTCCAGCCGCGCGGTGCCCATCAGGGTCGTCACCTTGTTCTTTTTCAGAAGATGGCCGACGCCGGAGTTCAGCTGTTTCGCCACCCCGCGCGAGCGTTTCACCACCGCGTCGAGGTCATAGGACAGGCCCTCGGCCTTCAAGCCGAATTCCTGCGCACGGTGCATCAGGTGGAACACCTCGGCAGAGCGCAACATGGCCTTGGTCGGGATGCAGCCCCAGTTCAGGCAGATGCCCCCCATGTGTTCGCGTTCGACCACGGCGACGCTCAATCCCAGCTGCGCGCCGCGGATCGCCGCGACATAGCCGCCGGGGCCCGCGCCGATCACCACCATGTCAAAGCGTTTCGCGCCCATGCCGTTCCTCCCCTGCAGGCCATTGCAAAGGAGGCTAGCCGCTCACCGGACCAAGGGCAATCGGGTGGCGATCAGGCCGCCACGCCCGACTGGAAGTCCCGCAGGGTCGCGCCATAGCCGCCCTGGTCGAGAAAGGCCTGCTCTGGCGGGTTCGTCCGCCGCGACAGAGCCTCGTTCCGATAGGGAAACCGGCCAAAGCGGCGGATCACCTCGCGGTGCACGCGGGCGTGCAGCAGGTTGTTCTCGGCGTCGGGCATGCGTTCCTTGAACAGGCGCACGCAGCGGTCCTGATCACACAGGTTTTCCGAATGCATCAGCGGCAAGTAGAAGAACTGCCGCGCCGGTGGATCGATCTTGAGGTCCCAGCCGCGATGGATCGCCTGTTTTGCCGCCGCACGGCCGACCTCGTCCGAGGCAAAGGCACGCGCGTCATCGCGAAACATGTTCCGCGGAAACTGGTCGGCCAACAGGATGTAGGCCAGCGCCCCGGACGGATAGGTCAGCCACAGCCCATAGCGCCCTTCCATCAGTCCTTCCCAGGCCGCGCCGAACCGCTCGGTGATCGCCGCATCCAGCGCGTCATCCTTTGCGTACCAGCCCTTGGGGCCGACCTCGTCAAGCCAGAAGGCCAGTATACTCTCGGGGGTGCTCATCTGTTTCTCCTTTGTCACCCTGATCTCATCCTGCCACGAAATTATATTGCGCGAGGAATCACCGGCACCCAAATCACGAATTCTGACAGGTTCTGACAGTCATTGTGCGCCGGCTTCGTCGTCCTCTTGCTGACCGATGAAGTATTCCTGCGCCACCTCGACGGCGACCGGGGTCGATGAGGGCATGACCGGGGCATAGGCGCCGGTATCCTCGACCGAGGGCGCGGCCCGCTGCGTCATGCGGTAGAGCGCGTAGAGCGAGATCAGCGCCAGCAGCGCGAAGATCAGCATGAAGAAGGCTTCCGGCCCGGCGACTTCCATGACCCAGCCGATGATCAGCGGCCCGGCGATGGCGCCCAGCCCGTTGACAAAGAGCAACCCGGCAGAGGCGCTGGCCATGTCCTCGGGCTGGAGAAAGTCGTTGGTATAGGCGATCAGCAGCGAATAGAGCGGGTTGGAACAACCGCCAATGACAAAGGCCGCGGCCACCAGCACCGCGAAGGCCCCGCCCGATACGGCGGCCAGGATCGCGGCCCCGGCACCGCCCGCGGCCACCAGCATGATCAGCCAGCGCCGGTCGACCCGGTCAGACACCCAGCCCAGCGGATACTGCAGCACGACCGCGCCGACGTAGAAGGAGGCCACGAAGATCGAGATCTGGCTGAGCGTCAGCCCGGCCTCTGTCGCATAGACTGCGGCCATGCCGAATTGCGCCGCAAAGACACCGCCGAGGAAGAACATGCCCACCATGCCCAACGGCGAAACGCCGTAAAGCTCCCGCAGGGTCATCGGCTTGGAGGAGTCGAAGGCCGGGGTCGGCGAGATCGACAGCAGGATCGGCGCAAAGGAGATCGAGACCAGCACCGAAGGGATCACGAAGAGCAGGAACCCGCTCGCATCCGGGACCACCAGCAGGGCCTGGCTGACGATGATGCCGGCCATCTGCACGATCATGTAGGCGGACAGGGTCTGACCGCGGGTTTCATTGTCCGCGGCATTGTTCAGCCAGCTTTCGGCGGTCACGTAGACTCCGCAAAAGCAGAACCCCAGAACCAGCCGCCCGAAAGTCCAGGCAATCGGGTCCTGCACCGCCGGAAACAGGATCAGCACCGCCGAGACGAAGCTCCCCAGCGCGGCAAAGACCCGCACGTGCCCGACACGCCGGATCATTCCCGGAACGGTCCGCGAGGCCAGCAGGAACCCGGCGAAATAGCCCGCCATGACAATCGACATGGTGCCGGCGGAGAAACCCGCCGCCGCGCCGCGCACACCCAGCAAGGAGCCCTGCAGCCCGTTGCCGATCATCAGGAGCAACATGCCCAGGAGCAGCGCCCAGGAATTTTTCAGCACATGGATCAACGGTTTGCCCTTTCTCTTCGGCATACTGCAAAACGGCGCACCACTGCCGGATGGCCATTGGCGACGCCCTGCCCGATTCTGTGTCGCAGGGGAACCAAAAGCGTCATCGCTTGGCGAATTGCTGCGACTTTTCCCGGCAGGCTCACGGCACGCGGTTTCCTGCCGCGACCGCTCTGTGACCGATGCGGAACGCCCGCGCGGCGCCTCAGCCCGCGGGCGGGATCAAAAGCGAGGCATCCCCGTAGGAAAAGAAACGGTACTCGGTCTCGACCGCATGGGCATAGATCGCCCGGATGCGTTCCGGTCCCATCAGCGCCGAGACCAGCATCATCAGCGTCGATTTGGGCAGGTGGAAATTCGTCATCAGCGCGTCGGTCACGTTGAAGGTGAAACCGGGATAGATGAAGATGTCCGTCACGCCCCGGAACGGCGCGATCTCGCCGCCCCTTGCGGCCGTCTCGATCAGGCGCAGCGCGGTGGTGCCGACGGGTATGATCCGCCCGCCCGCGGCGCGGGTGGCGGCGATCTCGGCGGCGGCCTCTTCGCTGACCTCACCCCATTCGCCGTGCATCCTGTGGGTGGTCACGTCCTCGACCTTGACCGGCAGGAAGGTGCCCGCCCCCACATGCAGGGTGACATGGGTGAAGGCCACGCCCATGTCACGCAGTTGCGCCAGCAGCGCGTCGTCGAAATGCAGCGATGCGGTGGGTGCGGCAACCGCGCCCGAATGCCGGGCCCAGACCGTCTGATAGTCTTCGCGGTCCTGCGCGTCGGCGGGGCGTTTGGCAGCGATGTAGGGCGGCAGCGGCATGGCGCCCGCGGCGTTCAGCGCGGCGTCGAAATCATCCCCCTCGAGGTTGAAGCGCAGCAGGCCCTGCCCTTCGTCACGCGCCTCAAGAGTTGCGCTCAAGGTATTGGAAAAGATGATTTCCTCACCGTCGCGCACCTTTTTCAGCGGCTTGATCAGCGCCGCCCATGTGCCGCCGGCGCGCGGCTCCAGCAGCGTGACCTCGATCCTTGCCTCGGTCTCTCCGGCGTCGGACATGCGCCGCCGGACCCCTTGCAGCCGCGCCGGGATCACCCGCGTGTCGTTCAGAACCAGGCGGTCGCCCGGGCGCAGCCAGTCCACCAGGTCGGTGACATGCGCATCGGTGATCGCATCGCCCTCGGCCACCAGCAGCCGGGCCGAGGTGCGCGGGCGCGCGGGCCGCGTGGCGATCAGCCCATCCGGCAGATCGAAATCGAAATCGCTGAGCTTCATGAGGCAACCCGTTGGAATCACTGTGACAGCTTGGGCGGAGGCCGGCGGAAGATGTCACGGAACATGCCCGGGGTGAAGGCCGAAAGCGGGTTGACCGCAACACGCGGGTTATCGACCGAGCCACGCAGGTTGAAGTTGAAGCCGATCAGCCCCTCGCCCCGGCGCGAGAAGATCTGGCCGATGCCGTTGATCAGGTAGATCGGCGACAGCACACCTTGCAGATCCATGCGCCCGGTGGCGAGGTCGTAATACCCGTCCAGCGAGATCCCCATCGAGGGGCCGACCGCGCTTGACCGGCTGATGATGACCCGGCTGGGCGTCAGCCGAAACCGCGCCTCGACATCGGTAAAGAAGATCCCCGGCCCGTTGAGTTGATCCAGCACCCCGACCACGCTGACCGCGTCCAGCAGGGCGGCGATGGCGGGGGCCTTGCGCAGGCGGGTTTCCTCGATCCGCATGAGACCGTCGTAGCTGCCCGGTTGGCCCCGGACCGGCGCGATATCCAGTTGAAAGGTGCCGTCGCGCACGGTCTTGAGAAGCCCGGCCGCCCGCAGGACGTCGCCTGCGTCCTCTCCGGTGACGCGGAAGGCAGTGCCGCCCCGCTGCGGCACGGCAAGCCCCTTGACCAGCGTGCGCCCGCCCAGTTGCGCGTCGAACCGCCCGTTCAGCCCGCGCGTCGTGTCGAAATCGGCACGGAAGTCCTCGAAGACGATGCTGTCGGTCAGGCGCAGGCTGTCCAGCGTCAGGGTCAGAGGCGCGCCGCCCCCAGGCCCCCCGTCACCGTTCCCCGCCGCACCGGAACTGGAGGTGAAGGGCGCGCGCCGCATGTCCACGCTGCCAGATCCGACCTCTATCGCCGGCATCGCCCCGGCACCGCGCCCGCGCAGGCGCCCGCTGACGTCCAGCCAGTCGCCCACCGTCAGGCGCGCCAGTTCCAGCCGGTCAAAGCCGCCCTGCGCCGTCAGCAGCACGCGGCCCTCGGCCTCCAGCCCGGCGCCCTGCAACTCCAGCCGCTCGATGGTCGGCACCTCGCCCAGCAGGCCGGCGACGAAAAAACGACCGCGTTCGCCGGGTGCCATGTCCCAGCCCAGTTGCGGCATTGACAGGCCCATCCCCGCCAGGTCGCTGGTCAGCGAAAAGCGCGCCGGGGCACCGCGTGGCATGTCGATGCGCAACTGCCCCTTGCCGCTGCCGCGCACCGTGCCCGGCGGCAGGCCGATCCCCAGCGCCGCAATGCTTTCGGGCGTCAATGTCACCTCGGCGTCGATCTCTCCTCCGGAGCCCGAGAAGGGCCGCGCCCAGCGGCCCGTGGCCGGGATACCATCGACCATGACCGCCCCTTCCAGCGCCACCGCCTTGTTGGTGACGCTCAAGGCCAGCCGGTCGGCGGTCAGAGGCTTGCCCGGGATGGCCGTGGGCGCGTCCACGTCGCGCAACGTGCCTTCGAGGTTCAGCGCCACGTCCTGCAGCGTCAGCCCCCGGACCAGCGGCAGCGCGATCCGCCCGGACACCCGCGCCCGCCCGCTGGCCATGTCGACGGTCCGGTCGGCCTTGTCGATCAGCCGCCAGGCCTCGTTGTTGAGATACGAGAGCGCGGCGGTGATGCTGCCCCGCGCCTGCAGGCGCACCTCGCCGGTCGCGGGTTTGACGCGCAGATCGCCGATGACGAACTCGGACCCGCCCAGGTCGATCGGCCCATGCCCGGCATCGGTGGTGCCCGCCTCCAGCCGCAGGCCAAGCCGCCCGTCGTAGATCGTCACCCGGCCTGCGGCGTCACTCAGGCCCGGCATCCGCGGGTTGAAGGTGGCCAGCCCCTCGGAAAAGGCGAAGTCGATATAGGTCTTGGGCTGGTCCGCGCCGGGTTCGGCGCGCAGCGCGAACTGCACGTCCTCGATGCGTCCGCCGTGCACGTTGTTCACGACCCAGCGGCGGGTGCCCGGATGCAGCTCCTCGGGCCAGAAGCCCAGAACCTGCTCCGGCGTCGTCTTCTCTATCTGCGTGTCCAGCGCCAGCCGCCATCCCTCGGCCTGCGCCGAAAGCTGGCCCGAGGCGCGCAATGGATAGGTCGGATCGGTCAGGCGCAGCTCACCCAGCGTGACCTCGAAAGGATCGAGCCGCACCTTGAAGGCGGCCTCGGCCCCCGACAGGCTCATCTCGCGGTCCAGCAGCGCGCCCTTGGCAAGCGCCATGTCGCTCAGGGTGAACTGCCCGGTCAGCCCCTGCGGCCAGCCGGTCTCGATCCCGTTCAGCCGTGCGGTCCCCGCCGCCGTCACCTTGCCCAGCGGAGAGGCCAGGCGAATGCGCTGGAACCGCAAAAGCCCCTCTGCGGGCGTGTAGGTAAAGGCGGTCTCGGCGCTGTCGAAGGGCAGCGCGCGGGTGGCCGCGGTGGGCTGCAACGCGCCCTTGCCGATCCGCAGCGAGGCCTCCAGCGGATTCAGCGCGCCGCTTTCATCGAGGCCCGAGCGCAACGCGCCCGAGATCGGCGCATCCAGTTCCTCGAGCCAGGCCAATGCCGGGCTTTGCGTGGCGATATCGCGCGCGGCAAGCCCGTGCAGGATGATACCGAAATCCAGGCTCTGCTGGCCGATGGGGCTTTGTGCCTCGACCTCGACGGTGGCCACGCCGTCGCCGCCTGACAGCAGCGCCACATCGCCGGACAGGGCAAGCCGACCGTCTTCGCGCGCCAGCCGCAGCCGCCCGCCATCGGCGGTCCATCCGCGCCGCGCGCGCTGGTCCTCGAAGCGCAGGGTCAGCGCGTCCGCCTCGAAGGAGGTGAGTCCCGCCAGCCGCGGATCCTCCATGACCGTGTCGATGCGAGCGATGATCTGCCCGATGTCGGGCATTTCGGAACTGGCGGCAAAGGCATCGCCCAACGACAGGCCCAGCCGCCCGTCCGCATCGCGCCGCAGGGTGACGAAGGCGCCGGAGACCTGTGCCTCGCGCAGGTCGACCTGCCCATTCAGCAGAGCGGCGGGCGACAGGCCCGCCTCGATGTCCGAAAGCTGCGCCACCGTCGCGCCATCGAGATTGCGGATTTCCACGTCCCAGAGGATCACCCGGGCCAGGCCGCTGCGCTGGACCAGCAGGCTCATGCGGCCGAAATCGACCTCGATTCCCGGCAGGCTTTCGGCAATCCGTGTCTCGATCCGCTCACGGACCCAGTCGGGCGCATCCACCGGTCGGCCGACCATCGCATATCCCGCCACACCCAGCGCCGCCAAAAGCGCCACCAGGACGTAGAGAACCCGCCGCCCGCGTCTGCGCCGGCGGGGCGGCGCGGATTTTTCCTGATTTCCGGCCTGTCTGCTCACTGGAAGCCCGCGCCCATTGTCTTACTCTCCTGGCAGAGCTTTATGGCACATCATACCGCAACGCACCAAAGGAGACACCCATGTCCGACACCGCGCTGAGCACAGCCCCCGATTTCACACTGCCCTCGACCTCGGGCGAGGTCTCGCTCTCGGCCCTGAAAGGCGCACCGGTGGTTCTGTTCTTCTACCCGCGCGACGACACCTCGGGCTGCACCAAGGAAAACGAAGCCTTTACCGCGCTTCTGCCGGAGTTCGAGGCACTGGGCGTGAAGGTCTACGGCGTATCCAAGGATTCGCTCGCCAGCCATGAGAAGTTCATGGCCAAGAAAGCGCTGACCGTGCCGCTGATCTCGGACGAAGGATCGGACATGTGCGAGAAATACGGCGTCTGGAAGGAAAAGAAGATGTACGGCAAGACCTTCATGGGCATCGAACGGTCCACCTTCCTGATCGATGCCGAGGGCCGCATCGCGCAGGAATGGCGCAAGGTGAAGGTCCCCGGCCATGCCGAGGCGGTGCTTGAGGCGGCCAAGGCCCTGTAATCCCGGCACCTGCGCCCGGGACTTGCGTCATGGGGGCTCTGCCCCCATACCCCCGGAGGTATTTTCCGAGAGAAGAAGACAGGGGCGCCTCATGATGAGCCTTTGCGAGATGGCGGTAGACGTTCTGACCACCGCGGACGGACGGCGGAAAACCGCCAAGTCGCGGGCCTATGCGGCGCAGTGGTTCGCGGCGCGCGCCGCGGGCGAGGAAATCCCGCTGGGCCGGGCGGCGCCACCGCTGCGGCCCGCGCGGCCCGATGCGCCCGAGCTGCTGGATCCGCGCGAGGTGCCCAAGCGCAAGCCCGGCAGCCCGCAGGGGCGGATCGCCCTGTTGCATGCCGTCGCCCATATCGAGCTGAACGCCGTCGACCTGCACTGGGACATCATCCCGCGCTTTGCCGGAACGCCGATGCCTGCCGGGTTCTACGACGACTGGGTCAAGGCCGCGGACGAGGAGAGCAAGCACTTCAACCTGATGTGCGACTGCCTGGAAGAGCTGGGCAGCCATTATGGCGCCCTGCCCGCCCATGCGGGCATGTGGCGCGCCGCCGAAGACACCGTCGAGGATTTCATGGGCCGGCTGGCGGTTGTGCCCATGGTGCTGGAAGCGCGCGGGCTGGACGTGACGCCGGGCATGATCGAAATCTTCCGCAAGGCCGGGATGGACAGCGCGGTGGCGGCGCTGGAGACGATCTATGCCGAGGAGGTGAGCCATGTGGCCTATGGCTCGAAGTGGTTCCATTTCCTTTGTGGCCGGCATGACGCGGACCCGAAAACCGTGTTTCACGAGTTGGTGAGGACGTACTTCAAAGGCGCGTTGAAGCCGCCCTTCAACGAGGAAAAACGCGCCGAGGCCGGGTTGCCGCCGGATTTCTACTGGCCCCTTGCCGAAGATATCCCCAACCGAACTCGTTGAATCGGCGGATTTTTGCCATTTCGGCCCCTTCCCGCCGGTGCGACCGAATCGCAGGGCCAAAAATCTTGCGGTTGCGTGAAAGGCTGGGGTAAGCCCGACGACAGGGTGCCGCGAAGTGGGGACTATGCGCGCCTTGATTGGGACGGGACTAGGGGACAGTCAGGTGAGATCACGTCTGACCATCAGACTTCACGCGCTTGTAGAGCGCTTCTTTCCGGAACGCAGGCTCTTTCTGAGGTCCGACAGCGACACGCGCTTTATCCGGCTGAGATCGGAAACGCAGGCGGTCGGTGTTGTCGGGCTGACCTTGCTTGTGGGCTGGAGCATCGTCGCCACCTCGATCCTGTTGATGGATTCGATCGGCGCCGGGAACTTTCGCGACCAGGCCAAGCGTGACCAGCTGACCTATCAGCAGCGCCTGAACGCCCTGTCGGCCGAGCGCGACGCGCGCGCCGCCGAGGCGCTGGCCGCGCAGGATCGCTTTGCCGCCGCGCTGAAACAGATCTCGGTCATGCAGACCGAACTGCTGAATTCCGAGGCGCAGCGCCGCGAGTTGGAAACCGGGATCGACGTGATCCAGGCCACGCTGCGCGAGGTGATGAAGTCGCGCGAAGAAGCGACCGCCCGATTGGCCGAGCTGGAAAGCGACCTCAAGGGCGAGGTCGCCCTGGCCCGCGCCAGCGGCGACGACGCCACCGTCAAGCTGCTGAACGAGGCGCTGACCCGCGTCGCCGAGGAACGCGACCAGGTGATCGCCGACGCCCAGGCGGCGCTGATCCGCGCCGCAGAGATGCAGGCCGAGATCGAGATCCTCGAGGACAAGAACGACCGCATCTTCCGCCAGCTGGAAGAGGCGATGACCGTCTCCGTCATGCCGCTGGACAAGATGTTCGAAAAGGCCGGCATGGACCCCGACCGCATCCTGAACGAGGTCCGCAAGGGCTATTCCGGCCAGGGCGGCCCGATGACACCTCTGAGCTTTTCGACCAAGGGCGACGCCACCTCCCCCGAAACGCTGCGCGCCAACCGTATCCTGAACCAGATGGACCGGTTGAACCTCTACCGGATCGCCGCCCAGAAGGCGCCTTTCGCCTCGCCGCTCAAGGACAGTTTCCGCTTTACCAGCGGCTTCGGCTATCGGTGGGGCCGGTTGCACGCGGGCACGGATTTCGCGGCGCCGCACGGCACGCCGATCTATTCTACCGCCGACGGCGTGGTGATCCACGCCGGCTGGCAGTCGGGCTATGGACGGCTGGTCAAGATCCAGCATGAATTCGGCATCGAGACGCGCTACGCGCACATGTCCAAAATCCGCGTGAAGGAGGGTCAAAGGGTCTCGCGCGGGGATCGGATCGGTGATATGGGGAACACCGGTCGGTCGACCGGGACTCATCTCCACTACGAAGTCCGAGTCGGCGGCAAACCCGTCAATCCGATGATCTATATCAAGGCTGCGAAAGATGTTTTCTAAGAGCAAGATCAATGAGCCCGGCCACAAGGCCGACGATACGTCGAAACCGGCCATGCCCGAGCCCTCGAAAGCCTCCGGTCAGGAGTACAAGCCCGCAGCCACGCCCAAGGCAAAGCCGCCGGCCTCGTCGCTGTCGGCCGATCTGCACGTGACGGGCAACATCAAGACAACCGGCGACATCCAGGTCGAAGGCACGGTCGAGGGGGACATTCGCGCCCACGTCCTGACCATCGGCGAAAGCGCCACCATCAAGGGCGAAGTTGTTGCCGACGACGTGGTGGTGAACGGCCGCATCGTGGGCCGCGTGCGTGGCCTCAAGGTCCGCCTGACCGCCACCGCCCGTGTCGAGGGCGACATCATCCACAAGACGATCGCGATCGAATCCGGCGCCCATTTCGAAGGCTCGGTGCAGCGCCAGGACGATCCGCTGAACGGTGGCAAGCGCCAGCAGCCGGCGCCCCAGGCTCCCGCAGCGGCCCCGGCGACCAGCAACGACTGATCACGACGCTCTTGATCTCAGGACGTGAAAAGGCCCCGCCATTGGCGGGGCCTCTTGTTTTCGTGGCAGGGAGTTTCGCCGCGCGGGTTCACCGGAAGCGATCCTCGCCGGTCAGCCGCCCTTCTTCTTTTGCTGGGTCTGCTGCTGCTGGTATTGCTGTTCGGTCCGTTCGCGGTTGCGATTGCGGTTCGCGCCGCTGACGTCCGGGCTGACCGGGCCGACGACGGTGCCATCGTCCAGCACATAGTTGCCATCCACGATCGTCCCGCCGACCACGTTGCCGTACTTGTCGAACTCGACCGGCACATGGACCGGCTCGGGCTGGGTGCAGGCGGCAGCCAGGGCAAGCATCCCGCTGGCTGCGACGGCTTTGAGTTTCATTGAATGTCCCCCTCGTTCGGATTCTGCCTCCGCAGTTTGCGCCCTCGCAACCTCAAATGCAATATCCGGAATATCTAAGTGCCGCCCACCATGCAGGCCTGCCACGAATCCCCTCGCCTTTCAGAGGTGGCTTTGCTTTGCTGTGTCCGGGGCGGCCCCGAACAGGCCCCCGCAGAGAAAGGAGCCGCCCAATGCACCGCCTGCTGATGATCTCCCTGATCCTTCTGTCCTTGCCGATTGCGTCCAAGGCCGCGCAACTGTCGCTGACACGGGACGCGGGTTACGGCTGCCTCATCGCACTGGAGGGCCAGATCGCCGAAGGCGACAGCGCCACCCTTCTGGCGCTGCTCCGGCAGGCCGCGTCCCAGCCGCGCTATGCGGACACGATCTACGTGAACGAGGACCCGGCGGGCGGCCCGCCCAATATCGCCATCTACAAGCCGATGAACCTTTGCCTCGACAGTCCGGGCGGGTCGCTGACAGAGGCCATGGCGCTCACGCGGCTGGTGCATGGCAGCCTTGGCACGGTTGTCCGGGCCGGCGCGCGCTGCGAAAGCGCCTGTGCGCTGGTCTTCATGGCTGGCAGCCATTCGACGGAAACGGATTACGGCGTCTCGGTGAACCGCTTTCTGCATGTCGACGGGCAGCTTGGCTTTCATGCGCCCAGCTTGATCGTCCCCGAAGGCCGCTATGACGCGGCCAGCGTCGCCCGCGCCTACGAGATCTCCGTCGCGGTAAGCGAGCTGATCTTTCGCAACCTCGTGACCTACCGGTTCGCGCCCTCGCTGGCGGCCCGGATGCATGCCACGCCTGCGACCGACATGGCCTATATCACGACCGTGCAAGAGGCGGCGCGGTGGCGCATTGGCATCCTCGGCGTGGACCGCCCGACCGCACTGCCGGATCAGGCGATCCGGCAGGCCTGTTCGAACCTGTTTCTCTCGGCTTGGGACCAGGTCAGCAGCGACCCGGACAACTGGCCGCGCAGCCTGCAACTGCCCTCGGCCCCCGTCGACCGCGACCGGGACAGCTTCCGCTATACCGCCTTCGGACAGGAAGGCGCGGGCACCTGCGAACTGCGCCGCATAAACCCTGATGACGAATACGGCGCCAATCGCCAGTTCTGGGGTGGTGAGCCGATGATCGCGGATTCCGTCTGGGCCGATGGGCATGTGCGCGACTCGCGCCCGGCGGTGTTCTTCGGGCTGGTGCAGGATTACATGGCCTGGCCGGGTGAGATGCCGCTGGCGGCCCTGCCCCGTGCTGGCCGCAGCCAGCCCGCGCAGACAGCAGGCCTCTGTTTCGTCCTGGACGCAGAGCAGAGCCTGACCGACCGGGACCCCTGCAGCCGCAGCCGAGAGGCCACGTCCGACGGGGGCGTGATCGACACCCACACCTGGCCATCGGGCGCGCGGACAACGCTGGATTACCGTGCCGAGACGCCGCGCGTGAATGGCGCAACCGGCCGCTGGGGATACTGGCCGCTCGCCCCCCTGCCCGGCGCAACTCCCAACTGCGTGGTCAACACCGGGTCCGGTAATACCTTCTGCTTCCAGCCGGGCGCCACCTGACGCGCGGAACGGTCCGACCGCGGCCGCAGTGCAGCGTTCGCCCCTGGCTACGCGGTGGCGTCAGGCCTCCAGCTCGGCATCCCAGTAGAGGAAATCGACCCAGCTTTCGTGCAGATGGTTCGGTGGGAACCGGCGCCCCATGTTCAACAGTTCCGAGGCCGAGGGCTGGCGCGGTGGCTTGCGCAGGCTCATGTTCACCTGCCGCAGGCTTTTCGATCCCTTGCGCAGGTTGCAGGGCGCGCAGGCGGCGACGACGTTTTCCCAGCTGGTGATGCCGCCCGCGGCGCGCGGGATGACATGGTCAAAGGTCAGCTCGGCCTTGGTGCCGCAGTACTGGCAGCGGAATTCGTCCCTCAGAAAAAGATTGAAGCGCGTGAAGGCCACGCGCTTCTGGGGTTTGACGAAATCTTTCAGAACCACCACGCTGGGAATCCTGAGCGTCATACTCGGACTGCGCACCACCTCGTCATACTCGGCCACGATGTCGACCCGGTCGAGAAAGGCCGCCTTGATCGCGTCCTGCCAGGGCCAGAGGCTGAGCGGATAATAGGATAGCGGGCGGTAATCCGCGTTGAGCACCAAGGCCGGATGGTGTTTGAGAGCCCCCGGCTCTCTTACGAAATGTGTCCTGAACTCGCTGTTCATGAGAGACTCTTCCCTCGCCCTGCCTGCTCAACCTGTAAGCACCAGAGCGGGGAACCCGCCCCAGCCTGACAAACACTATATCTCGCGTTTTGCCTCTGGCAAGTCTCGCAAGATAGAGTGGTCGCAACGAGGAGTAGCCTGCCTAGGTAAAAGGCATATGACAGCTGTGCCGGTTTATCCACATCCGACCGGGCAGGCCCGGAACCCTCTTTGCGTTGGGCGCGGATGTGGGTGTGAGCGCCGGGGCGCACTTGGCGTCCGCGTCTTCGACCGTAAAGCCGCCCAGAGCCGCCGCTGGCAAATGCAAACCGTCAGACCGGCGGTGCGCCCGGAACTCGACGGGTCGAGCAAAGGCAGATCCAGCCCAATGCCGGGCCGGGCAAACCAAAAACCGCCCCGGGCGGCAAAGAGCGCCCCATGACAACATCCGGTAGAAAAACAGGCCGGCTCCGGCAAATCGCCGACCGGTTCAGACACGGGATGACCCGATCAGCCTGCCACCAGATCATAGTGCCGGATCAGCCGGGACTCGACCAGTTCGTCCTCGGCCGGGTCGATATGGGGCGTGGTGTAATCCTCGCCGACAAAGGCCTTGAGCGAGGCAAGGTCGCGCCAGATCATGACAAAGGCAAACTCGCGCGGGCTCTCGTCGCGGGCGGCGCCGGGATAGACGTCGACGATGCCATCGGTGCCCCTCATGAGCGGTATGGCCGTGTCATGAAAGAACTTGGCGAATGCCGCCTCCTTTCCGGGGCGGATGGTGACCTGGAAGATGCGCATGATCATGGGATGGGACTTTCCTGTGCCAGGACCGGAGCAGCCCGGCCCCTGGGCACAGTGTAGCATATCTGTCTCCCGGCCTCAGTCGCGCCCCAAATGCGAAGGGCAGCATCTTGGCCGGCGGTCAGAATCCATCTCCGGTCCGGGAAATAGACGGCACTCTGAACACGACCGCCGGAGAGACCGGAGTTGTGGCAATCAAAGCCCCTCTCTGCGCATCCCTTGCCATTGCCGTGTTGTCGGGCGCCCGCGTCACGATCCCTGTCCGGTCCGGCGAGAAGGCGGCCCCTGCCGCAGCGCCCGGAAACAGACGCAAGGGCCCTCTCAGGCCCGCGCCCCTCAGAATCCGCACTTGTCCCTCAGAAAGGCCAGCGCCACGCCCAGCCCGTCGGGGGCGATGCCATGGGCGGTGCCTTCCATGATATGGGCAAAGACCTCCTTGAAGCCCGCCTCCTGCAGAGCCTCTGCCGCCTGTGGCAGCGATTGCGGCGGCACCACGTCGTCCTGGTCGCCATGCACCAGCAGGATCGGCGGCTTGCTCTTCCACTCGTCGGCCAGCAGTTCCGGCGCCACCAGGCGGCCCGAGAAACCGACGATGCCCGCCAGTTCGTCCTCGCGGCGGGGTCCGACGTGAAGGCTCATCATGGTGCCCTGGCTGAACCCGAACAGGGCCACCTGTTCCGGCAGCAGATCCTCATCGACCATCAACGCATCGAGGAAGGCGTTCAGGTCATCGACCGCCCGCGCCATGCCCGCCATGGCCTCTTCCTCGGACGACCCGTCGATCCAGGGGATCGGAAACCACTGGAACCCGAACGGCGCCCCGGCGCAGGCCTCGGGCGCGTCGGGCGCCACGAACAGCGTGTCGGGCAGGTGTTCGCCCAGCGGATCCGCCAGCCCCAGCAGGTCCGCCCCGTTGGCGCCGTAGCCGTGCAGGAAGACGACGCAGGACCGCATCTCTCCCGATACCGGCCCCTTGCGGCCCGTCTGCAATACTCGTGTCATACCCTGTCTCCCGTGATGATCCTGTGGTCAGCCTTTCGCGAAAAAGCCGACCTTCCTGGCGGCGGCGATGTCACGCGGCGCCCTGTCCCTGGTGCGAAGATCGATGATCCCAACGGCAATAAACGCGTGCTTCATGCGATCCCTTCGCGGTTCTTCTCCACATGGTAGTAGGCCCAGAGCGCGCGCGCCGCAACCGACCGCCAGGGTGCCCAGTCGCGGGCCATCTCGCGCAGCGCCTTCTCGCGCGGGCGTTCGGGCAGGCCGAAAAGTACCCGCGCCCCTTCCTGCAGGGCCAGGTCGCCGGGGGCAAAGACGTCCGCCCGTCCGAGGCTGAACATGGCATAGATCTCGGCGGTCCAGACGCCGATCCCCTTGACCGCCACCAGTCGCCTGATCACCGCTTCGGTCGGCATCCCGCGCAGGGCGTCGAAGTCGATCCCCGCCCCGGCCAGCGCCTGGGCATAGCTGGCCTTCTGGCGCGACAGGCCCAGCGCACGCAGATCGTCATGGCTGACCGCGGCCACCGCGTCCGGCGTGACCATGCCCGCCGCCTCCAGCCGGGCCTGGATCGCCCGGGCCGAGGCCACGCTGACCTGCTGGCTGACGATGGCGCTCAGCAGCTGCGCGAACCCGTCGGGCCGCAGCCGCAAGGGCAAGGGCCCGGTCCGCTCCAGCGCAAAGGCAAAGCGCGGCTCATGCGCGGCCAGCCACGCCGCCCCCTCGGCCACGCAGGCGTCCGAGCGGATCAGTCGTCCGACAGGTGATGCATCCTCAGCCATGCCAGGGCCTCCTTCACAGTTGCGACACGCGGGCCGCCGGGCCGGCGCGGACGGGCGATCATGGCCACCGGCAGATGCAGGCGGCGCGCCGCCTCCAGCTTGGGCCATCCGCCGGATCCGCCCGCGTTGTGCACCATCAACCAGTCGATCCGCTCGCGCCGCAAGAGCCGGATCTCCTCGTGAACGGTAAAGGGTCCATCGGCGGGCAGGTAGCGCCCCCGGCGCAACGGCAAGGGCGCCTGCCCACCGCCGATGCGCCGCATCAACACATGGGCCCGCAGCGCCCGCAGCCCCGGCAGGGCCGCCCGCCCCGTGGCCACCAGCACGCGGGCGCTCACCGGGATCACAGCCGCCGCCGCGCGGACATCGCGCAGCGGCACCCAGCGGTCGCGCCGCATCGGTCGCCATTCCGGGCGCACCAGCTGCAGCAGCGGCAGACCGGCGGCGCGCGCCGCCCGCGCCACGGCAAAGGCCGTCTCCGCATCGCAGGGATGCGCGGCCTCCACCACCGCACGGGCACCGCTCTCGCGCAGCCATTCCGCCGTCACCGGCCCGAAACTCACCATCCCGGGCCAGCGCCGCGCGACGCGTTCGCGCGAAGGCAGCCGCACATGGGCGCCGGGCATGGCCCGGGCCAAGTCATGCGCTTCCGCCGCGCCGCCGATGATCACGATCCCCGTCATGGCCCCCCCATAGAACAGCCCGGCCGGAATGGGAAACCCGCTGCGCCTCATCCCGCTCCCGCAGCGCGGCAGTGACCGGGTAATCGCCGTCCCTGTTTCTTCTCTCTCCAAATACCTCCGGGGGGAGACGACCGAAGGGAGACGGGGGGCAGCGCCCCCCTTCCGCCCCAGGATGCCGGGCAATCCTCCGACGACATGACGCCACGTCATCGGCCAACCGCCGCGCGCCCTGTTGCGCAGCGCGACATATTCTCTCTTGCCCATATAAGCGGCGCCGCCTAACCCATACGCATGAGTGACGTGACAGTGCCCCCCACCGACAGCCGCGCCAAGCGCAACGTGACCGTGCTGGTGCTTGCCCAGGCGATCCTCGGCGCGCAGATGCCGATGATCTTCACCATCGGCGGGCTGGCGGGGCAGTCGCTGGCCTCGAACGCCTGTTTCGCCACGCTGCCGATCTCGCTGATCGTGCTGGGCTCGATGCTCTCGGCGACGCCGGTCTCGGCGCTGATGCAGCGCTACGGGCGCCGCGCGGGCTTTTTCGTCGGCGCCGGGGCCGGCGCGCTGGGTGGCATGGTCGGCGCCTACGGGCTCTACATCGCCTCCTTCCCGATCTTCCTTTTGGGGTCGCTCATCACCGGCACCTACATGTCGGCGCAGGGGTTCTACCGGTTCGCCGCCGCCGACACCGCCTCGGACGCGTTCCGCCCCAAGGCGATCTCCTACGTCATGGCGGGCGGGCTGCTCTCGGCGGTGATCGGCCCGCAGCTGGTCAAGGCGACCTCGGACGCTTTCGTGGTGCCCTTCCTGGGCGCCTATGCCGCCGTGGTGGCCATCAACGTGATCGGCGCGCTGCTCTTCCTCTTCCTCGACATCCCCCGCCCCCCGCGCCCCTCCGAGGATGCACCCAAGGGCCGGACCCGCTGGGAACTGCTGACCACGCCCCGCATCGCTGTCGCGGTGATCTGCGGCACCGTCTCGTATGCGCTGATGAATCTGGTTATGACCTCGACGCCCTTGGCGGTCGTGGGCTGCGGGTTCGAGACCGGGGATGCGGCCAATGTCGTTACCGCACATGTCCTGGCCATGTTCGCGCCCAGTTTCTTCACCGGCCACCTGATCGCCCGCTTCGGCGTCGAAAAGATCATGGCGCTGGGGCTGATGATCCTCGCCGGGGCCGGCGTCGTGGGCCTGTCCGGCGTCGAGCTGGAACAGTTCTTTGTCGCGCTGGTGCTGCTGGGGCTGGGCTGGAACTTCGGGTTCATCGGCGCCACCTCGATGCTGGCCGGCGCGCATGAACCTCATGAACGCGGCCGGATGCAGGGTCTGAACGACCTCATCGTCTTCGGCGGCGTGACCTTTGCCTCGCTGGCCTCGGGCGGATTGATGAACTGTTCGGGCGGTTCGGCCCAGCAGGGCTGGACAGCGGTCAACCTCGCGATGGCGCCCTTCCTCGTGCTGGCGGGCGCTGCGCTGATCTGGCTGGTGCTGCGCCCCCGCGACACGGCAGAGGCGTGACCCGGCCCGTCAGCTTGTCAGCAGGTGCCAGCGGCGGGAAAACTCGCTGAGCCGCAACCGTCCCTCGCCCACGGCCGCAGGATCGCGCGCCGCCAGCGCCAAGAGCGGCTTGCCCTGCGCAAATTCCCGCAAAGCCGCCCCGGCCGGGCCATGCGCGCGCCGCAGCGTCCGCAACGAGGGCGCCTTGCGCACCTCTGCCAGCCGGGCGCGGGCCAGCCCTGTGATCGCCTCTGCCCGCCCGTCCGGCAGGGGCAGCTTCCCACGCGCCTCCAGCTCCGGTACCGCCTGCAAATACCGCGCCAGCGCCGCCGCCCGGGCATGGGCCAGCACCGCCGCCTCGTCCGCCTGTGCCCCAAGCGCCGCAAGCGCCGCCAGCGCCAATTGCCCCGCCGTCGCATCCAGGTAGTCGATCAGCGCGGTTTCATCCTCGAAAGGGGCGCGTTCCAGGTCCGCCTCGCGTGCGGCCACGGATCTTTGCAGGCCGGACACATCCACACCTGCCAGCGCCTGGGCCAATGGCGTCACCACCTCGTGCCGCCGCGTGAACCCGCCCGAGGCGATCTCGTCCAGCGCATCCTGCCACCATTGCAGCCGCATCTGCGCGATCATCGGCTCCTGGGTGACCCAGGGCGCGCGGCTGACCTCGACATTGAAGGCATAGAGCGGCATCAGCACCGCGCGCGCCGGCAGTGGCGCTGCCATCGCTGCGACAAAGCGCTCGGGGTCGCCGCGTTCGACGATCTGCGCGCAGGCGTACAGGTCGCCACCCTCTTCCCAGCTCATGAAAGCCGCCGCGCCACGACAAGGTGATAGCCGGTCTCGGATTTGACCGCGCGCCAGTCGCGCGCCTCCTGTTCGCAGAGGTCCAGCATCTCGGCCAGCCGTGCATCGGCCCCGGGGCGCAACGCTTCGATCCTTGCTTCCATCGGTCGGTAATAGGCCTCCCAGCCCACGTCAGAGACATCGCGCGTGCCCAGGATCTCGAACCCGGCCGCGGCCACCGCGGCGGCGATCCCCGCGCGATCCCGGGTCGGGTAGTCCTCCCAGAAGGCGCGCGCCTCTGCGCCGGGTGTTTCGGTGAAATAGCAGGGTTCCGAGAAGGCCAGCACGCCGCCCGGTTTCAGGGCCCCGCGCATCACATCCAGCCCCGGTTTCAGCCCCAGGAAATAAAGCGCCCCGGCGCACCAGATCATGTCAAAGGGCGCCTCGGGGAAATCGGCGATACGGCCCATGTCGTCCTTGCGCACCGTCACGTGCGGCAGGTCGGCAAAGCGGGCCTGCATCTGCGCGACAAAGCCCGCCTGCAGGTCCACCGCCAGCACCCGGCCCACGCGTGCCAATGCGGCCACGTCACCGCCCGCCCCGGCGCCCGCGTCGCAGATCATCGCGCCTTCGGGCAGCGCGGCAAGCTCCAGCGCCCAGGCCACGTCCTCCTCGCTGCCCGGCCCTTCGCGCGGCAGGTCCTTGTGGACGGTAAAGAAGGCCTCCCAGTCCATCAGCCCGGCACCCCGTCGCGCACCAATTTCCAGCGCACGGCGTCCAGCAGCGCCTCGAAACTGGCGTCGACGATGTTGGCGCTGACGCCCACGGTGGCCCAGCGCCGTCCCTGCCCGTCCTCGCTGTCGATGATGACGCGGGTCACGGCCTCGGTCCCGCCCTGGGTGATCCGCACCTTGAAGTCGACCAGCCGCATGTCGTCGATCGCCTCCTGGTAACGGCCCAAGTCCTTGGCCAACGCCTTGGACAGCGCATTGACCGGCCCGCGGTCATTGCCCGCCTCGTCCATCGACTCCGACACCGACAGCTTCTTTTCGCCATCGACCTTGACCACGACCACAGCCTCGGACAGCGAGACCATCTGGTTGTACTTGTTCTTGCGCCGCTCCACCGTCACCCGGTAGCGCTTGACCTCGAAGAACTCGGGCAGCATCCCCAGTTCGTCCCGCGCCAGCAGTTCGAAACTGGCCTGCGCGGTGTCGTAGGAATAGCCCTCGGTCTCGCGTGCCTTCACCCGTTCCAGGATGCGCGCCAGCGCCGGATCGCTCTTGTCGACCTCCAGTCCCATTTCCGACAGGCGGCGGCGCAGGTTCGACTGCCCGGCCTGGTTCGACATCGGCACGACGCGGCGGTTGCCCACCAGCCCGGGGTCGATGTGTTCGTAGGTGGTGGGATCCTTAAGGATCGCGCTGGCATGCAGCCCCGCCTTGTGCGCAAAGGCCGAGGCGCCGACATAGGCCACCTGTTTCTGCGGCACCCGGTTCAGGATGTCGTCCAGCATCCGGCTGGTCCGCGTCAGCCCGGCCAGCGCCTCCATGCTGACGCCGGTTTCGAAGAGATCCTTGTAAGGCGCTTTCAGCAGCAGCGTCGGGATCAGCGCGGTCAGGTTGGCATTGCCACAGCGTTCGCCCAACCCGTTCAGCGTGCCCTGGATCTGGCGCGCGCCGGCCATGATCGCCGCCAGCGACCCGGCCACGGCCGTTTCCGTGTCGTTGTGCGTGTGGATACCCAGGTGATCGCCCGGAATGCCCTTGTCGATCACATCCTGCACGATCTGCCCGATTTCATGCGGCAAGGTCCCGCCGTTGGTATCGCAGAGCACGATCCAGCGCGCCCCCGCCTCCAGCGCCGCGCGCAGGCAGTCGAGTGCATAAGGCGCGTTCGCCTTGTAGCCGTCAAAGAAATGCTCGGCATCGAACAGCGCCTCGCGCCCCTGCCCCACGAGGTGAGAGACCGAGGCGGCGATATTGGCGATGTTCTCTTCCAGCGTGATCCCCAACGCCTTGGTGACGTGGAAATCATGGGTCTTGCCGACAAGGCAGACGGCGGGCGTCCCCGCGTTCGTCACCGCCGCCAGCACCTCGTCATTGGCAGCCGAACGCCCCGCCCGCTTGGTCATGCCGAAGGCGGTCATGGTCGCCCGCGTTTCGCCCACGTCTTCGAAAAAGGCCGAGTCCGTGGGGTTCGCCCCGGGCCAGCCGCCCTCGATGTGATCGACGCCAAGCGCGTCGAGCGCCGCGGCGATCTTGAGCTTTTCGGCGGTCGAAAACTGCACGCCCTGCGTCTGCTGCCCGTCGCGCAGCGTGGTGTCGTAGAGGTAGAGGCGTTCGCGGGTCATCCCAACGCCTCCAGCTTGGCCGCGTCGAAGCCAGCGCCAGGCACCAGGTCCACGCCCGCCTTCGACATGCGCACCTCGACTCCCGCCTCGATGAGCGCCTGTTTCATCCGGTCGACTTCGGTAAAGTCCTTGCTCTGCATGGCCTCGGCCCGCGCTTGGGACAAGTCGTTCTCATACTTCTCCAGAAGCAGTGAAACAGCCAGTTTGTCGACGGCGCCACCGAAGACCCACGAACCCATCATGGCATTGTCTTCAAGCAAACCAAGCAATCCCGCTGACGCAGCAAAGAGATCAATATCGGCTTGGGAGGCTTCCGAACTCTGGGTTCGATTTAGAGCGTCCGCAAGCCTATGCAGCTCTGCGATCGCTTTGGGAGTGTTCAAGTCGTCAGCCAATGCGGCCAGAACCGACTGGCTCACTTCTTCACTCGGCTGGGCACCCGTCACCAATCCGCGCCACTTGCGCAGCGTGGCTTCCGCCTCGCGCGCCTTCTCCGCCGTCCAGTCCATCGGCTTCCGATAGTGCGTCGACAGCATGACAAAGCGGATCACCTCGCCCGGGATGCCCTGGTCCAGCAGGTCGCGCACGGTGAAGAAATTGCCCAGGCTCTTGGACATCTTCTTGCCCTCGACCTGCAGCATCTCGTTGTGCAGCCAGACGCGCGCGAAATCCCCCTCGGGGTGGGCGCATTTCGACTGGGCGATCTCGTTCTCATGGTGCGGAAAGGTCAGGTCGTTGCCGCCGCCGTGGATGTCGAATGTCTCGCCCAGCAGCGCATGGCTCATGGCCGAGCATTCGATATGCCAGCCCGGACGACCCCGACCCCAGGGCGAGTCCCAGCCCGGCAGATCGTCCGACGACGGCTTCCACAACACGAAATCCATCGGATTCTTCTTGTAGGGCGCCACCTCGACCCGCGCGCCCGCGATCATGTCCTCGACCGACCGCCCCGACAGCGCGCCATACTGGGCATAGCTCTCGACCGAGAACAGCACATGGCCCTCGGCCGCATAGGCATGGCCCTTGTCGATCAGGTCGGCGATCATCGCGATCATCTGGTCGATGAACTCGGTTGCGCGGGGTTCTTGCGTGGGCCGCAGGGCGCCCAGCGCATCCATGTCCGCGTGATACCAGCCAATGGTCTCGTCGGACCTTTCGCGCACCAGTTCTTCGAGCGTTCCCTCGGCCCCCGCCTCCTTGCGCTTCAATGCGGTGGCGTTGATCTTGTCATCCACGTCGGTGAAATTGCGCACATAGGTGACGTGATCCGGCCCGTAGACATGGCGCAACAGACGAAACAGCACGTCGAACACCAGCACGGGCCGCGCATTGCCCAGGTGCGCGCGGTCATAGACCGTGGGACCGCAGACATACATCCGCACGTTGTCGAGGTCTATGGGGCGGAAGTCGTCCTTCTTCCGGGTCCGGGAGTTGGTGAAGCGGATGTTCATGGCCTCGTCCTTCGCAAATCTTGCGGCGGGCCTAGCAACTCTACGGATCGAAGGGAATAGAGGACCGTCCCGCCACTGGCCGGGATGTCCCGACCGATGTCAGCAGGTAATGCAGCAGAGAGTGTGTGCAGCGGTCGTCATGCGCGTGGCTTAACACGGCGCCCCGGCCCTGCCAAGCACGCTTTGCCAAGGTTGCAAGTGAGTATTTTTGGAGAGAAGAAGCACAAGGGCGCGCGCAATGGCTTCTTCTCTCTTGAAATACTCACCTGAAACGGCCCGAAATCAACCGTAGCTCACCATTTCATATTCCACCGCATCCGGCCCGTCGAAATAGAAGCGGCGGCCGGGTTCGTAGTCGGCGTGGTTGAAGGTCTCGATGCCCAGCGCGCGGACGCGGGCCTCGATCGCGTCGAGATCCTCGACCACGATGCCGACATGGTTCAGCCCGGCGGCGTTGCCGTAGCGCGGATGCGCCTCTGCGACCGGCTTTTCCGGCGTGTAGAGGGCAAGGTAGCTGTCCGCGTTGCCGACGTGGACGGAATAGCCGTTGTTGAGCGAGGCGCCTTCCCAACGGATGTGCCAGCCCAGGAGACGCGACAGGAAATCGGCGGTGGCGCGGGCATCGGGGACGGTGATGTTGACGTGTTCGAGGCGGGCGTTCATGGACTTATCCTTTCTTCTAATGTGACGGGACGAGCGTAATTCCTCAAGCTCACTTGAGCTCAAGGGATTTTTTTCCCGCCCTGCCAGAGGCGTAGGCATCTTCCTTGTGCCGATTTGCGCAGCTTGCGCCGGGGATGCACCCGGGGCATCCTGGTGGCATGGGACGCGATAGGGTCAACGATATCTGCCGCGCGCTGCCCGGCGCGGAATGGTCCGATCCCTGGGGCGGCGGGCATGATGCCTGGAAGGTGGGCGGCAAGATGTTCGCCTGTATCGGCGTGGCCAACGACGGGGTGTCGGTCAAGACCCCTTCGGTCGAGGATGCGGCCCTGCTGATCGAAATGGCACGCGCGGTCAAGGCCCCCTACTTCCACCGTTCCTGGGTGCGGGTGGATTGGGAGGCGGTGCCGGAGGAGGAGTTACGCAACCGGATCGAGACCTCTTACGCGATCATCTTTGGCGGGCTGACCAAGAAACTCCAGCGCCGGATCACGGGCGGCTGAGCCGCCACGCCCGACGCCCGCCGGCGGCGCGCTGGCCGGGCGGGTCGTCTGCTGTTTCTAATGGATGTCTGAAAACGGCGGCCGCCGGACGGATCGGTCTTGCCGGGGTGTCACTCCCGGCCCTGTTCGGGGCGTCGCCCCTTCGTTCCGCGCAGATCGAAAGGCCCCCGAGCGGGGTCATGATCCGGTTTTCAGTGCTAGCGGAAAGGAAGATGCGCCCCCACGGTTCACAAACCGTGAGGGCAGCGTACGCTACTGGTCGCGCTGCGCCTCCAGCGCGCGGTAGGCGGCGACGTTGCGGTTGTGCTCGTCCAGGGTGACGGCAAAGTTGTGCCCGTCGCGCGGGTCCAGCGTCTTGGCCACGAAGTAGATGTAATCCGTGTCCGCCGGGTTCAGCGCCGCCTCGATGCTGGCGCGGCCCGGGTTGGCGATGGGGGTCGGCGGCAGCCCGTCGATCCGATAGGTGTTCCAGGGCGTCTCTGCATCCAGTTCCGACCGGCGCAGACCCCGGCCCAGCGGCCCTTCGCCCTTTGTAATGCCGTAGATCACCGTCGGGTCCGTCTGCAGGCGCATGCCCTTTTCCAGACGATTGACGAAGACGCTGGCCACCTCGCGGCGCTCCTGCGGGCCGCCGGTTTCCTTTTCGATGATCGACGCGAGGATCAGCGCCTCTTCCGGGCTTTCCAGCGGCAGGCCGGGGGCGCGATTGGCCCAGGCCTGTGCCAGGATCACCTCCTGCCGTTCCTGCATGCGCGCGATGACATCGGCGCGGCTGTCGCCGGGCAGGATCTCGTAGCTGTCGGGGGCAAGGCTGCCTTCCTCGGGCACGTCGACCTCGCCTTCCAGCACGTCGATCTGTTTCAGTTCGGCAACCACCTGCCAGCTGGTCACGCCCTCGGCCAGCGCGAGGCGGAACCGGGTGCCGGTGGTGTCCTTGACCTGGGTATAGGCCTCGGGGGCGTCGCCTTCGCCGGGGTCGAAGCTGGCCTGTTCCTCGTAGCGGCCGGTGGCCGGATCCACGGCGCGGACCTGCACCGTCGCCCGGGTGATGCCGATGCGGTAGACCACCTCGGTGCCGCAGGTCGAGGCGCCGCCACGGGTGACGATGTCGGTGATCTCGGACATCGAGGCCCCCTCGGGCACAAGGTAGCTGCCCGCCTTCAGCGCCTGCGTCTTGTCGGTGTAATCTGCCCCGACGCGGAACATCATCGCGCTCTTGACCGCGCCCTGGTCCGACAGGTCCTCCGACACAGCGCGCATGTTGGTGCCGCGCGGCACCTCGAGGCAGATCGGCGCCGTCAGCGGTCCCTGCGCATGGTATTCGCGCTGCGCCCAGATCAGGACGCCGCCGAAGAGAAACAGCGCGACGACCAGGAAGGTCAGCGCGTTCGAGGCGATGCTGCGCCACATGTGGGGTTACTCCACCTTGCCGAAGACCACGCTGGCATTGGTGCCGCCAAAGCCGAAGGAGTTGGACAGGGCGTAGTCCACCTTGCGGTCCCGCCGGGCATTGGGGGCCAGGTCGATGGGCGTGTCCACCGCCGGATTGTCAAGGTTGATCGTCGGCGGGGCCACCTGGTCACGGATGGCAAGGATCGAGAAGATCGCCTCGATCGCGCCGGCGGCGCCCAGCAGGTGGCCGGTGGCGGATTTGGTCGAGGACATGGTGACCTGCGCGGCGTGATCGCCCAGCAGGCGTTCCACCGCGCCCAGTTCGATCGTGTCCGCCATCGTCGAGGTGCCATGCGCGTTGATGTAGTCCAGCGCCGCGGACTCGATGCCCGCATCCTTCAGCGCCGCGCGCATCGAGCGTTCGCCGCCCTCGCCGTCCTCGGACGGGGCGGTGATGTGATAGGCGTCGCCCGACAGGCCGTAGCCCGCCACCTCGGCGTAGATCCGCGCGCCGCGCGCCTTGGCGTGTTCGTAGTCCTCCAGCACGACGACACCGGCGCCCTCGCCCATGACAAAGCCGTCGCGGTCGGCGTCATAGGGCCGGCTGGCGGATTTCGGATCGTCGCCGCGTTTCGTGCTGAGCGCCTTGCAGGCGTTGAAGCCCGCGATGCCGATTTCGCTGATGGCCGCCTCGGCGCCGCCCGCGATCATCACGTCCGCATCGCCGTACTTGATCAGCCGCGCGGCATCGCCGATGGCATGCGCGCCGGTCGAACAGGCGGTCACGACCGCGTGGTTCGGCCCCTTGAAGCCGTACTTGATCGAGACATTGCCCGAGATCAGGTTGATCAGCGCGCCGGGGATGAAGAAGGGCGACACCCGGCGCGGCCCCTTGTCACGGATCAGCAGCGCGGTTTCCGCGATGGCGTTCAGCCCGCCGATGCCCGATCCGATCATCACGCCGGTGCGCAGGCGGTCTTCCTCGTTCTCGGGCTTCCAGCCCGCGTCGGTGACCGCCTGTTCCGCCGCGGCGATGCCGAAACGGATGAACTCGTCGACCTTGCGCTGTTCCTTCTTGTCCATCCAGTCGTCGGGATTGAAGGTCCCGTCGCTGCCGTCACCATAGGGCACCTCGCAGGCATAGGTGGTTGCCAGGTGGCTGGCATCGAACTTGCTGATGGTGCCCGCCCCGGACTGACCATCCAGGATCCGGCCCCAGGTCTCTTCGACTCCGCAAGCCAGCGGCGTGACCAATCCCAGCCCGGTGACAACTACGCGACGTGCCATGCGCCTGCCCTTCTCTTGTTCGCTCTTTATCCCGCTCTTACCGCGCCAAGCCCTGCATGGGCAAGGGGATGCGGGCGTGATCGGCAGACAACCGACAACCTGACTTTGCCCGCGCGGACTGCGAAGGCCGCGCCCTGGACCGAGCCCGAAGGCCTTGGGCCGGATGCCAGCGTGACAGCGGTTTCAGCCCGGCAAGGTCAGGATCTGGGCACCGCGAGACGTGGCGACGACCGTATGCTCGAATTGCACGGTCTCGGCAGGCGGCACGCTGTGAAGGGTCCAACCGTCACCGGCCTCGTCCGCCATGCGCCCTCCGCGCGACAGGAAGGGCTCGACGGTCAGGACTAGGCCCTTGGTGATGCGGCGGCGCTCACCTCGGGTGGGCCATGTGGCGATTTCCTGTGGGTACTCGTGCAGGCTGCGCCCGACGCCGTGACTTGCGAGATTGCGAATGAGCGAGTAGCCGCGCTTTTCGGCAAAGCGCCCGATGGCGGACCCGATACCTGAAAGCAACTTGCCCGCCGCGACCTGTGCAATACCGATCTGCATTGCGCGGCGGCCGTCCTTGCACAGCCTGTCAGGCTGCGCCGCAGCAAGGCGAAAGCTGGCCCCGGTGTCCGCAAAATAGCCATCCTTGCTGGCAGAGACATCAATGTTCACCAGATCCCCGGCACGCAGCAGGCGGTCGCCGGGAATTCCGTGGGCGATCTCTTCGTTGACGCTGATGCAGGTGGCGCCCGGAAAGCCATAGGTCGCCTCCGGCGCCGGTATGGCCCCTGCCTGTTCCAGCAAGTTGCGCCCGAGGGCGTCCAGTTCGCGGGTGGTCATGCCCGGCTCTGCCGCGCGGATCATCGCCTGCAAGGTGTTCGCCACTATGCGGCCGATGGTCCGCATCCCGTCGAGTTCGTATTCCTGCGTAATCGTCATGAAGTGCCTTTTGCTATGCCCAACCAGCCTGCCCGCAGGCAATGCCATGTGCCTCAGGCCCAGTCCGCGCCCAGGTCCTCGCGGGCGCGGTCGATCCAGTGCTCCTGCAGCCAGTCGCAGGGTTTTGAATAGCGGATGACAGAGCCGGTATAGCCCGAAAGGGCATCCGTCATCTTGGGGCGCCCGTGGAAACAGACCACGCGGGCCTCCGCCGGCAGGCGCGGCGCGTGCAGGTAGTTGCCGGGAAAGGGATTGCAATCGTATTTGAACGACACCACCCAGTCCCCCGGAATATAGGTGAACAGGTCCCGGTCCATCGCCTTGTGCGAGGTATAGCGCTGTTCCGAACCGCGCGCCTTTTCCACCTCTTCATAGGGGTTGGCGGCCAGGTCTTCATACAGGAACCCGTGCAGCGCCGGATCGAAGCGAAAAACCGACCCGTGCCCGGTTGGCCGGCCCTTGCGCTTTTCCGTCCAGTCGTGGCGCATCGCCACGGTGCCGGGCGCCAGGTCGTGGATCTCGTCCAGCGATCCGGTGATCACAACGTCCAGGTCAAAGCCCAGCACCGGACCTTCGAGGTCGGGCACCAGCCCGGGCCGAAACAGCGAGGTCTTGCGCATCGCGCCCTGCCGGTTGGCCACTTTCAGCGCGGCCTCCATCGGTTCGGCATAGGGTTCCACCGGCAGGTCCAGCACCTCGATATCCGGGTGCAGCCCCTCGGCGTGTTCCGTCATCACCATGAAGCGGACCGGCCGCGACAGGTTGCGCCGCACGCCGGAATAGAGCCGGTTGACATACTCGGGGCCAAAGAGCGTGCCCCACTTGATGCACATGATGTTGACCGCCGTCACGCCGCGCCCCTGCCTTGGTGTTGCCCGCGCGGCATAGCAACGCCCGCGCGGGAACACCAGCGCTTGCAGTGGGGCGGGGCCGCGCCTAGAGTGCCCACGAACCCGAATTCAGGACGGAGGCCTTGATGGAGATTGCATCGCCCCTCCGGGCCGCGCGCTAACCTTCTGCCCGCCGCCCGTGCACGCACACCGGGCCGCTTGCCGCGGCCTGAACCTGCATGTCTGAACGGGACTTTCAACATTGACAGATCATGACCTGGCCGGCCTTGGATGGTCGGCCCATTTCGCACGCCAGTTGGGCGATGACGACCGGGGCCTGGCCCCTGCCCGCCTCTCCGAGGTGCACCGCGACCGCCTGCGCGCCCTGACCCCCAAGGGCGCCATCGACCTGCTGCCCAGCGCCCCCACTGGCGCCTATGCCGTGGGCGACTGGGTGCTGGGTGACGGCACCCGCGCGGTCCGCCGGCTGGCGCCTACCAGCGACCTCACTCGCCGCGCCGCCGGACGCGAGGCGAAACTCCAGCGGATCGCGGCGAATGTCGACACGCTGGGCATCGTCACAAGCTGCAACGCCGATTTCAACATCGCGCGGCTGGAACGCTACCTGGCGCTGGCCCATACGGCCGGCTGCCTGCCGCTGGTGGTGCTGACCAAGGCCGACATGACCGAGGACTCGGGCGATTACCTGCGCCGGGCGGAACGGCTCTCGCCGCTGGTGACCGCCGTCGCGCTGGACGCAACCAACCCGCAGGAGGTCACGCGCCTCGCCCCCTGGTGCAAGGGCGGGCAGACTCTGGCGCTGGTCGGCTCCTCGGGCGTGGGCAAGACGACCCTGCGCAACGCGCTGACCGGCGAAGAAGCCGGAACGCAGGGCATCCGCGAGGATGACGCCAAGGGCCGCCACACCACCACCTCCCGCAGCCTGGTGCCCACGCGGGCGGGCGGCTGGCTGATCGACACGCCGGGGATGCGCGAGCTGCAACTGGCGGATGCGGACGAGGGCATCGGCGCGGTCTTCGCGGACATCGAGGACCTGGCCCGTCACTGCCGCTTTCGCGACTGTGCCCATTCCGGTGAACCCGGCTGCGCGGTCCTGAAGGCCATCGGCAGCGGCACACTCGATCCCGACCGCCTCTCCCGTTGGGAAAAGCTGCGGCGCGAGGACCGCTACAACAGCGAAACCGTGGCAGAGGCCCGGGCGCGCGGCAAGGCCTTTGGCAAGATGGTGCGCGAGATCTCGGCCAGCAAGAAGCGCCGCCACGATCCGGGCGCGCCATGACCACGGCGCGGGCAGCCCCCCTGCCCGCGCTTATTTTGCCCCCGATTTCCCCCCCGTGGTCGTTCCGCATGACCTGTTCGCCGCCCCGCATGGACCAGGTTGCGCACAGCACCGCCCGGGCTCGCTGGTGGGTGCTACGGCGCGCACAAGGGACGTTCATGCGCCCCTCCACCAGGCCGACCGGGCACAGCGGATAAGCGCAGCACGCGCACTGCATGAAACGCGCGATGGACAGCGGAATCGGCTGCCCGAACGCGCCTTTCCGACAGGAAAACCAGCGCGCTCCTTTGGGCGCCACGGCCTGGGTGGTCTATGCTGCCGTCGTGACGCGCTTCGGCGAACAGGGCAGTCCCATGGCGAGTTCGAATTGCATCGTCTCAGCCGGGAAAACGGCGGTGCCTTCCGCTGCCCAGCAACCCTGGACAAGACAAACACCGACGGGCTTCTGATCGTGCATCTTTCAATCCGGATCCGCAGGCCCCGGGTCCAGATCGACCGCTGCCTTGCCTTGGCGCAGGCGGTCCGTGGTTTGTCGGATGGCCAGTTGCGACCGGCCTGGCAGATCTATGACCGCAAAGGCCCGAAAGAAACCTCCGAGGCGCAGGGTATCCGCGTCAACACCGCCCGCCCCGCCTGTCCCGCCTCCATGATGAAACCACTGTAACCGCGCAGACGTCGCGCTCGCGCCTGCGACCGAGCAACCAGCACCCCGCGCGGCACGCTCCCCTGCTTCTTCTCTCTCGAAATACTCCGGGGAGCGCGAGGGGCTGGCCCCTCGCACCTTTCGGCGCACACCTCCGGTGTGACGGGCTGGCCCCTCGCACCTTTCGGCGCACACCTCCGGTGTGACGGGCTGGCCCCTCGCACCTTTCGGCGCACACCTCCGGTGTGACGGGCTGGCCCCTCGCACCTTTCGGCGCACACCTCCGGTGTGACGGGCTGGCCCCTCGCACCTTTCGGCGCACACCTCCGGTGTGACGGGCTGGCCCCTCGCACCTTTCGGCGCACACCTCCGGTGTGACGGGCTGGCCCCTCGCACCTTTCAGTGCACACCTCCGGTGTGACGGGCTGGCCCCTCGCACCTTTCAGTGCACACCTCCGGTGTAACGGGCCGGCCCCTCGCACCTTTCAATAAACACCTGAGACGTGCCCCCGTCACCGGGGGTGCAAGCGGCCTCAGGAGGCCAGTGGCATCCGGCGTTCGACGATCTCCGCCCACCAGGAACAGCCCGCCGGGATCGCGTCGTCGTTGAAGTTGTATTCCGGGTGGTGAACCATCGCCGTGTCGCCATTGCCCACAAGGATGTAGGCGCCGGGGCGTTCCTCCAGCATGTAGGCGAAATCCTCGCCGCCCATGACGATGGGGGCCTCGTCGATGCCTCCGGACACCTCTTTCGCAACTTCGCGGGCAAACTCGGTCTGCTCGGGATGGTTGACCATGACCGGGTAGCCGCGGTGATAGATCACCTCGGCCGTACCGCCATAGGTGGCCGCCACGCCGGCCGCGATCTCCTTGATCCGCTGTTCCGCCAGGTCGCGCATTTCCGCCGACTGGGTGCGCACGGTGCCGCGCAGGAACACCTTTTGCGGGATCACGTTGAAAGCCTTGGACGAGGTCTCGAAGGATGTGACGGAGACAACCACCTGGTCCACCGGATCGGCGTTGCGCGCCGCGATGGTCTGCATGGCCAGCACCAGCTGCGACGCCATCACCGTGGTGTCCACGGTCTCATGCGGCTTGGCGGCGTGACCGCCGCGGCCTTCGAGGTTGATCTCGAACTGGTCCGTCGCGGCAAAGAAGGCCCCCTCGCGGATCGCGAAGGACCCGACCGGGCGGCCCGGCCAGTTGTGCATCCCATAGACTTCCTGGATGCCCCAACGCTCCATCATGCCGTCATCGCACATTTCCTTGCCGCCGCCGCCGCCTTCCTCGGCGGGCTGGAAGATCACCACGACGGTGCCGTCGAAATTGCGCGTCTCGCTCAGGTATTTCGCCGCGCCCAGCAGCATGGCGGTGTGACCGTCGTGGCCGCAGGCGTGCATGGCCCCATCGGTCTTCGAGGCATAGTCCACGCCGGTCTGTTCGTGGATCGGCAGCGCGTCCATGTCGGCGCGCAGCCCGATCACCTTGCCAGAGCCATTTCCCCGTCCCTTGATGACGCCCACAACACCAGTGCGGCCGATGCCGGTCACCACCTCGTCACAGCCGAATTCCTTCAGCTTTTCCTCGACCAGGGCCGAGGTCCGGTGCGTTTCGAACAGGATCTCGGGGTGTTCATGCAGGTCTCGGCGCCAGGCGGTGATCTCGTCCTGCAGTTCGGCAAAGCGGTTCTTGACGGGCATCTTGGCCTCCTTGTTGTCGTGAGTGTGCGTTGCGCCGCAGGGGGCCCTTGGGGCGCCATGCGGTTATGGGGTTCAACATATGCACCGTCGTGCGGGGCGCAACCACGACCGCGCGTCGCCCCTGCCCCGGCGTCCCGCGCTGCTTAGCCCAGGGGCATCCGGGTCTCGGCCAAGGTGGCGAACCAGCTGGCCCCCACCGGCGCGATGGCATCGTCGAAATCATAGGCCGGGTTGTGCAGGTCGGCGCTGTCGCCATTGCCGATAAAGACAAAGGCCTCGGGACGCACCCGCAGCATGTCGCCGAAATCCTCGCTGCCCATCACGCGCGGCGCCTCGCGGTCCACGTGGCCGGACACCGCCTCGCCCGCGTCGGCGGCCATGGCCGCCTGTGACTCGGCATTCACCAGCGGATCCACGCCCTCGATGTATGCCATCTCCGCCTGCGCCCCGTGGGCCAGGGCAGTGGCCTCGGCGATCTGGCGGATACGGCTGCGCATCGTGGCGCGGTCTGCGACATCATACTGGCGCACCGTGCCGATCAGCGTGACCGCATCGGGCAGCACGTTATAGGTGAAAGTCTCGGATTTCATCCCGCAGACGGAAATCACCACCGCGTTCTGCGCGTTCACATCGCGCGAAGGGATCGAATGCAGCGCGGTGACGATCTGAGACGCCGCCAGGTTGGTGTCCACCGCAAGATGCGGCATGGCGCCGTGGCCGCCCTTGCCCGTCACGCGGATCTCGAACTTGTCGGCAGAGGCCAGGAACGGCCCCGGCCTCGTCGCGAAATGGCCCTGCGCCAGCCCCGGCCAGTTGTGCATGGCATAGACTTCGTCCACCTTGAACCAGTCGAACACCCCGTCTCCGATCATCGCCTTGGCCCCGCCGCTGCCTTCTTCGGCCGGCTGGAACAGCGCCACGACGGTGCCGTCGAAATTGCGCGTCTCGGCGAGATACCGGCAAGCGCCCAGCAGCATCGTGGTATGGCCGTCATGGCCACAGGCGTGCATCTTGCCCGGTATGGTCGAGGCATGATCCGCCCCGGTCTGTTCCAGGATCGGCAGCGCGTCCATGTCGGCCCGGAAGGCCACGGTGCGCCCGGACCCGCCCTGTCGTCCCCGGATCACCGCGACGACGCCGGTCTGCCCCACGCACTCGATCACCTCGTCACAGCCGAAACCCCGCAGCTTTTCGGCCACGAAACGCGCGGTCTCATGCTCCTCGAAACGCAGTTCGGGATGTGCATGCAGGTGGCGGCGCCATGCGGTCAGGTCCTCCTGCCAGTCGGCGATACGGTTCTTCACGGGCATCGGGTCTCTCCTTTGCCCGTGATCCTGCGCCCATGCGGCCGCCTCCGCAAGCCTCAGAGATTGGGGCCAGGCTGCAACCGCGACCCGTCAAAGAAGCGCGACATGCGGAACCGGTCCAGGTCATGGCCCGGATCGCGCCCGGTGGCCAGGTCGACGGCCACCCGGCCAAAGCCGGGACCGATGCCGAACCCATGCCCGCACATGCCCGTCACCACCGTCAACCCGGGGATCTGCGCGACCTGGTCCACCACCGGCACCACGTCCGGCAGCACGTCGATCATGCCCGCCCAGGCGTCCTGCGCCCGGACCGGCGCCGCATCCGGATAGATCTGGCCGAACCGCCGCATGATCTCCGAGACCTTGCCGCCATTGGGCGCGGGATCGAGGATGCGCATCCGCTCGAACGGGCTCTCTTCGGCCCCGCTCCAGTGGCGCGGGGTGGAAAAGGCATCGGGCCAGTGGCGCGGTTGCGGCCCGCGCGGGTGGATGTCGAATTCACCGGTCATGGCCAGCGGCAGGTAGTGGTGCAGGTGCCGCAGGAGATCCGGGCCAAGGTACAACTCGCCGAAAGCGGCGGGCGCCAGCGTATAGCCGCCATCGGCGCGCGGACGGAAGGCCAGCCGGTCGTCCACCGCCGCCGTCCCCACCGCCGGCGGCAAGGGCTGCGTGGCCAGCGCGGTCGAACGCACCGCAAGCTGCGGAATGTCCACCCCGTGCCGGCGCAGGAACAGCGAAGACCAGGCGCCCCCGGCCAGGACAACCGCCTGCGTCCGGACGCGGCCTTTCTCGGTGATGACACCGGTCACGCGCCCGGCCTGCCGGTCCAGCCCGCGCACGGCGCAGCTCTCGGCAATCGCCGCGCCCTCGGCCCGCGCCAGCCGCGCCAGTTCCGGCACCGCGACCCAGGGTTCGCCTTTCATGTCGGTGGGCGTGTGCAGGGCCCCGACCCAGGGGCCGCGCGGATAGTCCAGCAGGCGCAGCATCTGCATCCGCCCCAGCAGTTCCGAGCTGACGCCAAGCCCCCGGGCCTCGTCCAGCCAGCCTTCGAAAGCCGCCATCTCGGCCTCGTCACGGGCCAGATAGCTGACCCCCACGGTCCGCGTGCCCAGACGTCCGCCACATTCCGCGTCCAGCGCCTGCCACAGGTCCTGCGCCTCAAGCGCGATGGGGATCTCGGCCTTGTCGCGCCCCTGCACCCGGATCCAGCCCCAGTTGCGCGAGGACTGCTCACCGGCGACCCGGCCTTTCTCCAACAGCACGACCTTCAGCCCCCGGCGGGCCGCGAAGAGCGCGGTCGACACACCGATCACCCCGCCACCGATCACCGCAAGGTCGACGGCCTCGGGCAGAGGATCCGAAAACTCCACCTCTCCCATCTCGTGATAGGGAAATCTCATCCTGCCCTCCCTTGCCCGGCACAGGCGCCCTTCCCGAATGTCGCGGCGCCGTATTTTACCAGAGAACAAGCACCGCGCGCGCCCCTGCTTCTTCTCTGCCGAAATACTCCGGGGGTGAGGCCGAAGGCCGAGGGGGCAGCGCCCCCTTGCAGCGAACCGGTCATGCCAGGCGCTCCAGCAGGCGTTCCATGAACCGTCGGCCTTCCTCGAACTGTGCCAGGGTGATGTACTCGTCCGGTTGATGCGCGACGGTGATGCTGCCCGGGCCGCAGACCACGGCCTTGTAGCCCGCGACCTGGAAATGGCTCGCCTCGGTGCCGTAGCTGACGAAATTCTCCGAGTTGTCGCCGGTGATCTGGCGGACCAGCGCCTCGGCGGTATTGTCCGTTTCCGGGGCAAAGGGCGGCAGGCTGAATTTCTCTTCCAGTTCGATCCGGGTCTCCGAGCGGACCTGTTGCATCTGCGCGGTAAGCTCGGCGGCCTTGTCCTCGGTCAGGCGCCGCCACTGGTCCAGGGTCTCGCCCGGCACCACGCGATAACCAAAGCCGAACTCGCAATCCTTGGCCGCGATGTTATGCGCCGTGCCGCCCCGGATCTGGCCGACGTGGACGTTGGTATATGGCGGGTCGAACAGCCCGGCCATGCCGACCGGCTCCGCCGCCTGCAACTCGGCGTTCAGCTGGTTGGCCCAGTCGATCATCTTGGCCCCCCACATGATCGCGCTGACCCCGGTGTGCAGCAGCGAGCTGTGGACCTCGAAGCCGTGCACATGCACCCAGTAGGTCACGCCGCCCTTGTGGCCGGTCACCGCCTTCATCATCGTCGGCTCCCCGACGATCACGTCGCGGGCCCGCGGCAGGCCGGACATCGCCTCGATCAGCGGCGGCGCACCGGCACAGCCGATTTCCTCGTCATAGGACAATGCGATCTGCAGCGGGCGCGTGACACCGCGCCTCTTGGCCTCGACCAGGGCCCAGATCGCCAGCGCGTCGAACCCCTTCATGTCGGTGGTGCCGCGCCCGTAGAGGCGGCCGTCCCTTTCAGTCACCGTGAAAGGGTCCGTGGACCAGTCCTGCCCATCGACCGGCACCACGTCCGTATGGCCCGACAGCACCACGCCGCCCTCTTCGTCCGGCCCCACATGGGCAAAAAGCGCGGCCTTTTCCGGCTCGTCCGGCTTGACGTGGCGCCCCGCCTCGATCCCGTGCGAGGCGAGATAGTCCTGCACCCAGTCGATCAGCGGCAGGTTGGTGTCGCGGCTGACGGTGGGAAAGCTCACCAGCTTGTCCAGCAGCGCGCGGGGGGACAGCACCTCGGCCATTCTCACCTCGTTCTTGATGTGTCGGATGGCATATGCCTGTCACGGCAGGGCGATATCCGCAACCACCGGGTAGTGATCCGAGGGCCAGTCACCTGCCCTTTTGCCATGCAGCCCCCAGGGACCGCCCACAAGCTGCACACCAGGCGCGCGTCCCAGCCGGTCGATGGCGGGCAGGAAGTGCAGGCCGCGGTTGAAGTGGAACGAACTGCCGCGCGGGTCATGCGTGTGCAGCCCGGCCTCGCGCAGGATGCGCACCGTCTGCCAGCCCGGGAGCGCGTTCATGTCGCCCAGCACGATGACCGGCATTCCCTGCTGCAGCACCGGCGTGACATGTGCCGCAAGGCGGCGGGCCGCGCGACGCCGCTTGGCGCCGTCGCGAAAGTGGAAATGCACGTTGTAGACCCGGAACGGGCGCCCGTCCGGCCCGGCGAAATCCGCCCAGGACGCGAAATACAACCAGAACCCCGGGCGCTGGCGCTCTTTTTCGACGGCCTCGGGCGCGTCGTAGAGGAACCAGCCCTGGTCAAGCAGGCGCAGACGGTCGGTGCGGTAGAAGATCGGCTGGCGAGTGGGAAAGCGTCGCCAGTCGCCCGTCGCGGCAAGGCCGTAGCCCGGGTTGCGGGACAACAGCCAGTCGCGCGCCAGGTTCACGTCGCGGTTCTCGTCCGGGCCAATGCTGACCATTTCCTGAAAGGCGACGAGATCGGCGTCCGCCTCCTTGAACACCGCGTCCAACGCCTGTTTGCGCGCCTCCCAGTCGGCCAGGGACCAGGGGCCGCGCGCCCGGGTCATGCGGATGAAATGCACGTTGTGGCTGGCCACGCGCAGGACATCGGCGCTGCGCGCGGGCGGCGCCTGCGGCTTCCCGCAGGCGGACACCAACAACACCAGCAGGGCCAGGGACTTGCGCAGGGCCCGCATCGCTCAGCCCCTTGGCGCGGGCGCGTCGCGCAGCCAGGTTCCGCCGTACCAGGTGCAGTACCAGTCCGGGTTCTCGGCCTCGATCGCGCGCAGCAGGCGTTCCGTGGCGCCCCATTCGTCGATGGCCAGGCTGATGGCCCGGCTGTCAGGTCCGGGCAACCGCAGCTGGATCCGAAAGCGGTCGCGCCTGTAAAAGCCCGCATCGCCGCTGTCGTTCCACCGCAGGCCCGGCAGATGGCGGTCGAAGACGGCGCGCAGGTCGGCCTGCGGACCAAAGGGGATCGCCGGGCAAGGACCGGCCAGCGCCGCGATCAGCGGCGACTGGTCCATGCGGGGATCATCGGGCGAACAGGGGGGCGGGCCGTCGAACCGCCAGATCCGCAGGCCCGCCGCCACGCCCTGCCCCCGTCAGTACCCGCTGTCGGTGATCAGCACCTTGTGGCCCGGGCTGACCTCTTCGTATTCCGAGGGCGCGGCCTCGTAACCGACCGGGTGGATCGGTGAGGGGATCGGTTTGAAGTTGAGGTCCTTTTCCGTCTTCCGACGGCGCGGATCGGCGATCGGGACCGCCTTCATCAGGGCCTGTGTATAGGGGTGGCGCGGATTCTCGAAGACAGCGCGGCGCGGCCCCAGTTCGACGATCCGTCCCAGGTACATGACGCCGACGTAATGGCTGACCCGTTCGACCACGGCCATGTCGTGGCTGATGAAGAGATAGCCCAGCCCCATGTCCGCCTGCAGTTCCATCATCAGGTTGATGACCTGCGCCTGCACCGAGACGTCCAGCGCCGAAACCGCCTCGTCCGCGACGATCAGGCGGGGTCGCAGGGCCAGGGCGCGGGCAATGGCGATCCGCTGACGCTGGCCGCCGGACAGTTCGTGCGGATAGCGGCGCATGAAGCTGCGCGGCAGTTCGACCCGGTCAAAGAGCTGCGCGACATGGTCGGACACCGCGCTGCCGGTCTCGATGCCATAGTTGTGGATCGGCTCGGCCACCTGGTCGGCCAGTTGCAGCTGCGGGTTCAGCGAGGCGAAGGGATCCTGAAAGATCATCTGCATGTCGCGCCGCGCCTCGCGCAGCCCGTTGGTGCCCAGGGCCATGACGTCGGTGCCGTCGAGATCGACCTTGCCCGCCAGTGGTTCGACCAGCCGCAGGATCGACCGACCGGCGGTGGACTTGCCGCAGCCGGATTCCCCCACGAGGCTGAGCGTCTGCCCCTTGTTCAGGACAAAGGACACGTCCTCGACCGCGTGGACATTGGCCACGGTACGGCGAAAGAACCCGCCCTTGACCGCAAAACGCGTGGTCAGCCCCTCGACCGTCAGCAGAGGTTCGTTGGTGCCGGGGATGGGTTTCAGATCCTGGTCGTCGCGGCCCACCAGCTTCATCGGTTCGGGCAGGTCCTTGCCGGTCATCTCGCCCAGCTTGGGGACGGCGGCCAGCAGCGCCTTGGTATAGGGGTGCTTCGGGTTCTCGAAGATTTCCTCGACGGTGCCTTCCTCGACCTTGTTGCCGCGGAACATGACCACGACCTTGTCGGCCATCTGGGCGACCACGGCCATGTCGTGGGTGATGAACATCACGGCGGTGCCGGTCTCACGCTTGAGCCGGTCCATGAGGGCGAGGATTTCCGCCTGGATCGTCACGTCCAGCGCGGTGGTCGGTTCGTCGGCGATCAGCAGGCGCGGCTTGCAGGCCATCGCCATGGCGATCACCACGCGCTGACGCATGCCGCCGGACAGTTCGTGCGGGAACTGGTTCAGACGGCGTTCCGGTTCGGGAATTCGCACCTCGCGCAAGAGTTCGACGGCCCGCTCCTCGGCCTGTTTCGCGCTCATCCCGCGGTGGACGCGCAGGCCCTCTGTCAGCTGTTTCTTGACCGTGAAGACAGGGTTGAGCGCGGTCATCGGCTCCTGGAAGATCATGCCGATCTCGTTGCCGCGGATGTTGCGCATATGCGTCTGGTCGAGGGTGCGCAGGTCGACCTCGCCGCCCTCCTTGCGATCGAACAGCAACCGGCCGCCGGCGATGTCGCCGCCACCGTATTCCACCAGCCGCATCAGCGAGAGCGAGGACACCGACTTGCCCGAGCCGGATTCGCCCACCACGCAGACCGTTTCCCCCGGACCGATGTCGAAACTGACGTCCTCGACGCCGACGACCGGGCCGTCCTTGGTCTGGAACTCCACCCGCAGCTTGTCGATCCGCGCGATCGGTCCTGCAGTCTGCGAGTTCGGTGCGCTGTCCAGCATTGTTGCGTGCTCCCCATGTCCTGAGGGCAAAGGCTATGGGCTGCGCGGGCAGGCTGTAAAGACCCGCAATGCTTTTACGTTAGGCAATGCTTGCATTTTGCGCATGTTGTGCTTTCGATGGGGAACGGGTGGGGTATCCGGATCATCGATGTGCAAATGGCGGTTGCAATCGCCTCCTCATCTGGCCGACCATCCCGCCACAACGAAGGGGCCGGGCACGACATCCGGTCCCGACCAACATGGAGTGATATCATGAGACTCAAGACCCTGATGCTCGGGGCAGCCGCCGCTATTGCACTGGCTCCCGCAGCCTTTGCCGAGCGGGCGTCTGACGGCGACGTCAAGATCATCTACTGGCAGGCTCCGTCGATCCTGAACCCGTTCCTGTCGGGCGGCACCAAGGACGTCGAATCCTCGTCGATGATCATCGAACCGCTGGCACGCTACAATGAGAACGGCGAACTGGTGCCCTGGCTGGTCGACGAGATCCCTACCGTTGCCAATGGCGGTGTCTCCGAGGACCTGACCCAGATCACCTGGAAACTGAGCCCGGGCATCCTGTGGTCGGACGGCACGCCGCTGACCTCCGAGGACGTCAAGTTCACATATGAATACTGCACCCACCCCGAGGGCGGCTGCGCGCAGATCACCAAGTTCGAGGGCGTGACCTCGGTCGAGACGCCGGACGAATCGACCATTGTCGTCACCTTCGAAGGCCCGACCCCGAACCCCTACGGCCCCTTCGTCGGCGGTGAGAGCCCGATCATCCAGAAGGCCCAATTCGAGAACTGCGTCGGCGCCGCGGCCTCGACCTGCACCGAGCAGAACTTCAACCCGATCGGCACCGGCCCCTTCGTCGTCACCGAGTTCAAGCCGAACGACGTGATCACCATGAAGGCCAACGACAACTACCGCGACCCGGCCAAGCCGGCCTTCGCCACCGTGACCTTCAAGGGCGGCGGTTCGGCGGCCGCGGCGGGCACCGCCGTGATGGAAACCGGCGAATTCGACTACGCCTGGAACCTGCAGCTGGCCCCCGACGTCATCGCCAAGATGGAAGCGGGCGGCATGGGCAAGCCGGTGGCCGGCTTCGGCCCGCTGTTGGAACGCATCATGCTGAACAACACCAACCCCGATCCGAACCTTGGTCCGGACGAGCGTTCGGTGATCCGCCCGCACCCCTTCCTGGGTGACCCGGCGGTCTACAAGGCGATGTCGATGGCCATCGACCGCAACCTGCTGGTGGAAATCGGCTATGGCCAGGCCGGCCGCGTGTCCTGTTCCTGGGTCCCCGCCCCCGCCGCCTTTGCCGCCGACATCGAAGGCTGCGACGTGCAGGACATCGAGGGCGCCAAGAAGATGCTGGACGACGCGGGCATCGTCGACACCGACGGTGACGGCATCCGCGAGAAGGACGGCGTGCCGCTGTCGATCGTCTACCAGACCTCGGTCAACGCCGTCCGCCAGGACTTCCAGGCGCTGATCAAGGACTGGTGGGAACAGATCGGCCTCGAGGTCGAGCTGCGCTCGGTCGATGCATCGGTCTTCTTCGGTGGCGACCCGGGTTCGCCCGACACCTTCCAGAAGTTCTATGCCGACGTGGAAATGTACGCCAACACCTTCAACGGCACCGACCCGCAGGCCTACCTGGGCAACGGTCTGTGCGACAAGGCACCGCGTCCGGAAACCCAGTGGCAGGGCGAGAACATCAGCCGCTTCTGCGACGAGGAATACGATGCGCTGCACAAGAAGCTGACCGAAACCGCCGACATGGAAGAGCGTCAGCGCATCGGCCGCGAGCTGAGCCGCATGGCCTTCGAGCGGGGCGCGATGATCCCGCTGGTTCATCGTGGCCGCCTCTCGGCGCATTCCAACAGCCTCGGCGGCGTCAAGCTGAACGTCTGGGACAGCGAGCTGTGGAACGTGGCCGACTGGTACCGGATCGACTGATCCGCTGAAAACCGGGGCGCGCCCGGCGCGCCCCTATTGCAGGCCGGACCCGCTTCGGCCCGGCCTGCCCCCGGCTCCATAGCCGCAAAAATCAGAGGCGTTTGATGCTATCCTACGCGACGCGACGTCTGGTCCTTTCGATCCCGACGCTTCTCTTCATCAGCTTTGTCATCTTCATGCTGCTCCAGCTTGCCCCGGGGGACCCGATGGCGCAGGTGCCGCTCACGGTCCCGCCAGAGGTGAAACAGAAGATGCGCGAGGCCCTGGGCCTTGGTGAACCGCCGCTGGTGCAATACTGGAAATGGCTGGTGCAGGTCTTCTGGACCGAACCCAAGGTCTTTATCGACTGGGCCTTCGGCACCAACATGACAGAGGGCGCGCAACGCGTGATCTCTTGGCAGACCCGGTCGCCGGTCATGGACATCATCATCCAGCGGATCCCGCAGACCCTCTGGGTGGTCGGCACGGCCTATATCGTCGCCATCCTGATCGCCATCCCGGTGGGCGTCTATTCGGCCTACAGGCAGTATTCGGTCTTTGACCAGGCGGGCACCTTCGTGACCATGATCGGCTTCTCGATCCCGCCCTTCTTCACCGGCCCGCTGCTGATCGTGATCTTTTCCGTCCAGCTTGGCTGGTTCCCCTCGATCTACGACACCACCCACGTCGTGACCGACTGGGCCAGCTTCAAGGTCCAGCTGAGTCAGATGATCATGCCGGTCATGGTGCTGGCGCTGCAGATCACCGCCCAGCTGAGCCGCTACATGCGCGCCTCGATGCTGGACAACCTCAACCAGGATTACGTCCGCACCGCCCGCGCCAAGGGCCTGAGCGAGGCGATCGTCGTCAATGTCCACGTCGTGCGCAACTCGCTGATCCCGGTGGTGACCGTGATCGCGCTGGGGGTGCCGGCCATCTTCGGCGGAGCCATCATCACCGAACAGGTGTTCAAGGTGAACGGGATCGGCCAGCTGCTGATCACCGCGCTTTTCGCCAACGACCTGCCGATGGTCATGACCCTGACCTTCATCTTTGCCGTGCTGATCGTGCTCTTCAACCTGGTTGCCGACATCCTCTACGGCCTGCTCGACCCGAGGATCCGCTATGACTGACAACACCACCCCCTCGGACGAGCCATTGCAGGCCATCGAGGCCCTGCAGGACAAGGAACCGTCCAAGCCGCCCCGCGCGCGCTCCAAGGACGTCTGGGACCAGTTCCGCAAGCACAAGGGCGCCATGTTCGGCCTGGGGTTCCTGATCTTCATCACGCTCGCGGTGCTGATCGGCCCCTGGCTGTACCAGGTGGATCCGCAAAAGATAGACATCCGCAACAAGGACTTCCGCCCGATCTATGTCGCGCTGTGGGATTCCGATGCCAGGACCGGCTGGAACAAGCCTTTCGGCTCGGACCAGCTGGGCCGTGACCAGCTGGCGCAGATGATCGCCGGGGGCCGCGCCTCGATGGCGGTGGGCTGGGCCGCGATGATCCTCAGCCTCGTCATCGGCACCGCCGTCGGCGTGATCGCGGGCTATTTCAAGCGCCTCGACGGGTTCCTGATGCGCATGACGGACCTGTTCCTGTCGCTGCCGATCCTGCCGCTGCTGCTGCTGGCGGTGACGCTGTTCCGACAACCCCTCAGGGCCAACTTCGGGCCGGAGGGGGGCATGTTCATCCTGATCGTCACGATGATTGCCATCACCTCCTGGATGCCGACGGCGCGGATCGTGCGCGGCGACATCCTGGCCATCAAGGAACGCGAATTCGTGCTGGCCGCGCGTTCGATCGGCACAACCCAGTTCAAGATCATCCGGCGGCACCTGCTGCCCAACGTCCTGTCACCGATCATGGTCTCGGCGGCGCTGGGTCTGGCCACGGCGATCATTACGGAGTCGGCCCTGTCGTTCCTCGGCGTGGGCTTCCCCTCGGACTTCCCGACCTGGGGCAAGATGCTGGCCGACGCCGTGGTGCGGATGGAGGAATTCCCGGAGCGGGTTCTGCTGCCCGGGATCGCCATCTCGCTGACCGTGCTCTCGGTCAACTACCTGGGCGACGGGTTGCGCGATGCGCTGGACCCGCGCATCCGGGGCCGGTGAGCCTGGCCGCAATGACAGCAACAGGGACCGGCGGTGCAAACCGCCGGTCCTTTTCCTTTTGGCGTGCCATGCCGCATTCCTGCGCGCGGTGATCCAAGGGATCGGCGGCAGTGGCACCTTAGCTAATGACACCCCTGCCCCGGCGGGCACGATGCGCAACCTGAACACCGTTCCAAGACCCCCGCGAAATGCTGGCAGAGCGCCGACTTCGAAAAAAGGATAAGCCCACGGCCCGTGGCCCGGCGCCCCGAACAGGCACCCGCCCCGGCGCGGGCGCGGGGATGACGTTTTCCTGCTGGATGCCCTCCGACGCGGGAAATCGTCCCGGTTCGAAAGGTGCTCCATAAGGATCATGTGCTTGCCTTGTGGCCTTTGCCCCCTCATTTGGGACAAAATTCCTGAATCCCAATCCCCGCACCCCGGAGGCTGCCATGTATGAATCGCTGGGTTTCGACACTCTTACCGCTCCGCAGGCCGCGGTCTGGTTTGCCCTGATCCTCGGCGCCGCCTTCGGTCTGCTGGCCGAGCGGACCCGTTTCTGCTTTCGGCGTGGTCTTGTCGGCGAGGATCGGCGCGCCGCGCTTGGCGTCTGGCTGACCGCGTTGGCCTTTGCGCTGGTGGGCACCCAGGCCGCCGTGGCGATGGGCTGGATCAGCTTCGGCGACCACCGCTTCATGGCGAGAGACCTGCCGGTGGCGGCGATTCTCGTCGGCGGCCTGCTCTTCGGCGCGGGCATGGTGCTGACACGCGGCTGCGTCTCGCGGCTGACGGTGCTGACCGCCTCGGGCAACCTGCGTGCACTGACCGTGCTGGCGGTTTTCGCCGTGGTGGCCCATGCGACGCTCAAGGGCGTGCTGGCCCCGGTGCGCACGACCCTGGCGCAAACCACCCTGCCCCTGGGCGAGACCACCAGCCTTGCCGCCCTGCCCGGTGGCGCCGCCCTCTGGACCGCGCTGCTGGCCGCCGCGGCGCTGGCCTACGGGCTGCGCTCGGGCAACCGCTGGCAGGCCCTCGCGGGCGGTGCGCTCATCGGCCTGCTGGTGCCGCTGGGCTGGGTCGGTACGGGCTTCATCCTCTATGACGATTTCGACCCGATCGCGATGCAGAGCCTCGCCTTCACCTCCACCTGGTCGGACACGCTGTTCTGGACCGTCGCCTCCAGCTCGATCCCGGCGGGCTTCGGCGTGGGCCTGATCGGCGGCGTCTTCCTGGGCGCTTTCGTCTCGGCCCTGGCCGCGCGCCGTTTCCAATGGCAGAGCTTCTCCTCCCCGGCAGAGACCGGCCGCTACCTGGCCGGCGCCGCGCTGATGGGCGTGGGTGGTGTTCTGGCGGGCGGCTGCACCGTGGGCGCGGGCCTCTCCGGCGTGCCGACCCTGTCGATCGCCGCGCTGGCCGCCCTGGGCGCCATCGCGGTCGGCGGGCTGGTGACCAACGCCCTGCTCTCCGCCTCTCCGCGTGGCACGCTGCAACCGGCGGAGTAACCCCTTCTCGAACCGAAACGCACGGCCCCGGAAATGTCCGGGGCCGTTCTCGTTCGTGCCAGCAACCGCAAGGATCAGCACGCCGCCTGTTTCCTGGTGGCTCCGGAAGCAAAGACAGGCGCAGCCTGTCCCAAGGGTCGGCGGGCGGGCGCCTTTGCGGCAGAGCCGCAAACAGTCCCGTCCCGGCGACAGGCCTACAGGTCCGGCCCGCCGTCTTCCATGTGGTGCCGGATACGGCGGATCATCAGCCAGACCACCGCCACCACCGGCAGCGTCAAGATCGCCGTCATCATGCCCTTGCTGATCCCCAGCAGGTCCGCCACCGGGTACATGAGATAGCCCGCCAGCGAGACCGCGTAGTAACTGATCGCCACCACCGACAGCCCTTCGACCGTCTTCTGCAATTGCAGTTGCAACTCGGCGCGCTTGTCCATGCTTTCCAGCAATTGCTGGTTCTGCGCCGAACGCCCCACTTCGACCCGGGTCCGCAGCAGGTCGGCGGCGCGGGTGGCTCGGTTGGTCATGCTTTCCAGCCGGCGCTCGGCGCTTTTCACGGTCCGCATGGCCGGGTCGTAGCGGCGCATCATGAATTCGGAAAAGGTCTGCCGCCCCTGAAAGCGCTCCTCGCGCAGCACCTCGATCCGCTGCCCCACGATGGCCTCGTAGGCGCCCGTCGCGCCCAGCCGGAAGGACATGCGCGCCGACAGGCTTTCCAGCTGGGCCGAAACCTTCAGCAGCGCCTTCAGCGTGCCTTCCTCCTGCCCGTCCTCGTCGGTCATGACCTGCATCAGCCGGGTCAGTTCGGTGTCGATCTCGCCCAGCCGCGGAGAGATCTCGCGGACCCGCGTGAAACCCAGCATCGACATGGCCTTGTAGGTCTCGATCTCGCAAAGCCGCTGCACGATGCGCCCCACCCGGCGCCGGCCGATCCCCTCGCGCACGAAGATGGCAAAGCGCTGGTGCCCCGCCGGGTCGATTCGGAAATCGCCCGCGATCACCGCATCGCCGTCAATCACCTCGCTGACGGCCACGCTTTCGGGTACAAGCCAGTCGCCCAGCTGGCGGCTGATGGCAGCGTCGTCGGCGGGGCGCTCGTCGATGCGCAGCATCGCCGATGTCACCCGCACGCCGGGCGCGCGCGCAAGCCAATCCGGCGGGAAGACATCGAGATCCGCCGGATCGAAGGCGCGGTCGCCGAGCCCCGGCATGAAAACCGTATAGGTCACGAATTCCGTATGCTGTTCCCATTTCAGCATGAATTGCCCGATCGGCCCCTGGTAATGGGTGGCGCCGGGCTGGGGATGCGGGGTTTCATGCCGGTCGAGCAGATCGATCAGGTGCGTCAGGTCCGCGCCCCGGTCCCGGGCGGCGGCATCCTTGGGCTGCTTGATCGCCAGGTAGATCGCACGGCAGGGCGCCGTGAGCGAAGGAAAGGGGCGCGCGTGCAACTCGTTGGCCAGCTTGAAGCGCAGCGGATGGTCCTGGATGGGCGGCATTGCATGGACTCCGGTTATCGGGCGCAACATGAATTGCTGCAGGTGCAAAGTAAAGATGATAAACGGCGTTTTTTCAGTGCCTTAGTTGAATGCGACCGTATACATTGCCGCGGCGGCAGGCGATCCGACCGATCGGCCCGGCCTCTCATGACCCCGGCCTCTCTGCCGTCGAGTACAGGGTCAGGCTCTCGTAGGCTTTGCGCGGCCCCGTGACGCGCCAGCGCAGGGACCAGCGCGGCCAGTCCGAGAAATCGTAGAGGCCATCGTATTGATCTGGCGGGCACCAATGCGCGACCTCGCCGCCCTCGACCGGGACCTGGTGGAACAGGCGACCATCCTCGAAGTAGACGGTCAGGTCCGCGTCCCAACGATAGCTGCGTTCTGCCACGAAGGGCCCCTGTCCACCCAGCCAGAACTGCCCCCGTTCACTGTAGATCGCGCCGGTGCCATCCCGCCGCCAACGGGCCGTGCCCTCGAACCGGCCCCGGGCGCCATCGTCCTGCCAGATCTGCCGGCTGACCTGCCAGTCGCCGAGAAATGCCCCGAGATCCCGCGTCGCCACCCTGCCTGAATGCCCTGTCATCTTGCCGTCCCCGCCGGATTTCAGAGTGCTAACACGCGGCACCGCCCCGGGGAAAGCCACAGGTGCGGTGATCCCTATCGTCGCGGCGCGCCTGCCCCCCTATTGCCGATGCATGCCGGTCGGCGTATGGCACCCCAACGTCGCAGTCCCAGCCGAGAGGTCCGCCATGATCCCCCGCTATTCCCGTCCCGAGATGGTCGCCATCTGGAGCCCCGAAACCAAGTTCCGCATCTGGTACGAGATCGAGGCCCATGCCTGCGACGCACAGGCCAACCTGGGCGTGATCCCCAAGGAAAACGCCCAGGCCGTCTGGAAGGCCAAGGATGTCGAGTTCGACATCGACCGCATCGACGAGATCGAGCGCGAGACCAAGCATGACGTCATCGCCTTCCTGACCCACCTCGCCGAGCACGTCGGCAGCGAGGAGGCCCGGTTCGTCCACCAGGGCATGACCTCGTCCGACGTGCTGGACACCTGTTTCAACGTCCAGCTGGTGCGCGCCAGCGATATCCTGATCAAGGATCTCGAAGGGCTGCTGGCGGCGCTGAAGAAACGTGCCTACGAACACAAGGACACGGTGCGCATCGGGCGCAGCCACGGCATCCACGCCGAACCCACGACGATGGGCCTGACCTTCGCCCGGTTCTACGCCGAGATGGACCGCAACCTGAGCCGGATGCGCGACGCGCGGGCCGAGATCGCCACCGGCGCCATCTCGGGCGCCGTGGGCACCTTTGCCAACATCGACCCGGCGGTCGAAGAGCATGTCTGCGACCAGATGGGCCTGGTGCCCGAACCGATCAGCACCCAGGTCATCCCGCGCGACCGCCACGCGGCGTTTTTCGCCACGCTGGGCGTCATTGCCAGCAGCATCGAGAACGTCGCCATCGAGATCCGCCACATGCAGCGGACCGAGGTGCTGGAAGCAGCCGAGTTCTTCTCGATGGGGCAAAAGGGCTCGTCCGCGATGCCGCACAAGAAGAACCCTGTGCTGACCGAGAACCTGACCGGGCTTGCCCGCCTTGTCCGCATGGCCGTCGTCCCGGCGATGGAGAACGTGGCGCTCTGGCACGAGCGTGACATCTCGCATTCGTCGGTCGAGCGGAACATCGGCCCGGACGCCACGATCACACTGGATTTCGCGCTGCACCGTCTGACCGGCGTCATCGACAAGCTGCTGGTCTACCCGCAGAACATGCTGGACAACATGAACAAGTTCCCCGGCCTCGTCATGTCGCAGCGCGTGCTGCTGGCGCTGACCCAGGCCGGTGTCAGCCGCGAGGACGCCTATCGCCTTGTGCAGCGCAACGCGATGAAAGTCTGGGATCACCGCACCGATTTCCGCGAGGAACTGCTGGCGGACGAAGAGGTGCGCGCGGCACTCTCCGAGGAAGAGATCAACGAGAAATTCGACCTCGGCTATCACACCAAGCACGTCGACACGATCTTTGACCGGGTGTTCGGCGCCCCTACCTGAGGGGAATGGAACAGCATAAGCACAGCCCTGCGCATCACGGGCATGCGCAGGACGACAGCCACGATACCCACGATACCCACGCCACCTGGCCCGCCGCCTTCTGGGCGACGGTCCATTGCGCAACCGGCTGCGTCAGCGGCGAAGTCCTGGGGTTGATGATCGGCGTGTCCCTGGGGCTGAGTCCCTGGCCGATCATTGCCCTGACCACCTCCCTTGCCTTGCTGTTTGGCCTGACGCTGGCCTCTGTTCCGCTGGCACGACGGCTGGGCACCAGTGTCCCGGCCGCTCTTGGCATGGTCTGGCTGGGCGAGACCGTCTCGATCCTGACGATGGAATCCGTGATGAACGCCGTCGACTATCTCTTGGGCGGCATGACCTCCGGCACGGTCTGGAGCACGGCCTTCTGGCTGTCGATGGCCGTGGCCATCCCCGTCGGCTTTCTGGCCACGCTGCCGGTCAACTATGTCATGATCGGGCGCGGGATCGCGAAACACGATCACTGAGCGCCCCGAAACCAAGCAGGTTTTCAGGATGTTGCGCGGACACGGGTCCGCCGAGCAAGTTTGTTTTTTGCCAGGGGCCGCATGCGTGCTACCCTTTCGGGTACACGTAGACAGGAGGACCATGAAGATGAAGCTGAAGATGCTCTTCGCCGCGACGGCCCTTATCGTGGCACCCGCGCTGGCGATGGCCTGCCCCGGACATTCCAAACAGGCCATGAGCTGCGCCGACGGCATGACCTATGACCATGAAAGCAACAGCTGCGTGGTGGTCGCAAGCTGACGGCCACAGGCGTCCGCAGCGCGCATGACCGAGGTTTCGCGGGCGGCCCATCGGGCTGCCCGTCTTGTTTCGTGGCGGGTCCTGCCGCCAAAGCTTGACAGCGGCTTAACGTGGCCGGGCATTTTTCCAACAATTGCAGGGGTTTCCTGCGGCTTCTTCTCGCATCTGGCTTAACGGGCCGGAAACCTTGTGGCGTTACGCCTTGGCCATAGCGCAACAACAAGGTCGGAAAGAACCGGATGTCCGCACTCGCTGCCCTGCCTGCCCCGTCCGCCATCGGTGGCAAGCCCCGTCTCAGCCGCAAGGCCAAGGCCGCCATCATCGTGCAATTCCTGCTGAACGAAGGCGCGGATGTGCCGCTTGCCGCTTTGCCCGACGAATACCAGGCCGAACTGACGATGCTCTTGGGCAATATGCGCTACGTCGACCGCGAGACGCTGAATGCCGTGGTCGAGGAATTCTCGAATGAGCTCGAATCGGTTGGCCTGGCGTTTCCCGGCGACATGGCCGGTGCGCTGACCGCGCTTGACGGCAAGATCAATCCGCACACCGCCATGCGCCTGCGCAAGGAGGCCGGGGTGCGCCAGACCGGCGATCCCTGGGCGCGGATCAACGCGCTGGAAGTGGACCAGATCAAGACGCTGGTGATGTCCGAAAGCACCGAGATCGCCGCCGTCATGATGTCCAAGATCGCCGTCGGCAAGGCGGCGCAGGTGCTGGCGAAACTGCCCGGCGACAAGGCGCGGCGGATTTCCTACGCGGTCTCGATGACCACCGGCGTGACGCCCGACGCGGTGGACCGGATCGGCCTCAGCCTAGCGGCGCAGATCGACGCCGAACCGCCCAAGGCCTTCAAGGCGCGGCCCGACGAACGGTTGGGCGCGATCCTGAACTATTCCAACACCGCCGTGCGCGAGGAACTGCTGCAGAACCTCGAGCAGGAGGACGCGGCCTTTGCAGAGGCGGTGCGCAAGGCGATCTTTACCTTCGCCAACATCCCCGAACGGCTGAACCCGATGGACGTGCCAAAGATCACCCGCGACGTGCCGCCGGACACCATGGCACTGGCACTGGCGGCGGCGATGCAGGGATCCCCGGAAGAGAGCAAGGCGGTCGAATTCCTCTATGCCAACATGTCCAAGCGCCTGGGCGAGAACCTGCGCGAGGAGGTCTCTGGCCTGGGCGAGGTCAAGGCCTCGGTCGGCGAAAAGGCGATGGCGGCAGTGATCAGCGCGATCCGCGACCTCGTCTCGTCGGGCGAGATCGAGCTGGTGGCCCCCGACGAAGAGTGATGCCCGCGCCCCTTGCCGCCCGGCATCGCCCTGCATAGAACGGGGACGATCTGTACGAGGGGCCCCCGGGTGAGCGGCAAGGACACGGAAAAGACGCGAAACACAGGCAAGGCCGGTGCGAAACCGGAAGCGACCCGGGGCACATGGCAGGACCGCCTGTCAGATATCGGGCTGAACCTCTTTGTGGGTGCGCTGCGCCTGTTGCCCGTGCGCAGCCGGCTGAACCTGGCCAGCTGGATCGTGCGGCGGGCCGTCGCTCCGGCGCTGGGATACTATGACCGCGTCGAAGCCAATATCGACCATGTCTGGCCCGGCACGCCGCCCGAGGAAAAGCGCCGCATCGCCGATGCCGCGATCGACAACCTCGCCCGGGCCTTCATCGAGAACTACGACCCGGCCGAGATGCTGCAGCGGGGCGCCGCCTACCCGGTGGGCGGTCCCGGCCTGCCCGCCTTCGAACAGGCCCGGGCCGAGGGGCGGCCGGTGCTGCTGCTCTCGGGCCACTACGGCAACCCGATCTGTGCGCGCTGCGCGCTGGTCGCGCGGGGCTACGAGGTGGGCGGGCTGTTGCGGGCCATGTCGAACCCCTATTCCAACGCCCGCTACGTCCAGAACTACCGCGACGTGGCAGAGCCGGTCTTTGTGCAGGGCCCCGGCGGGCTGAAGGCGCTGCTGCGGCATGTGCGCGGCGGCGGCGTTTTGGCGATGGTCTTCGACGTCTTCGACGGCTCTGGCGTGCCCATCGATTTCCTTGGCCAGCCGGCCCCGACCGTGACCTCTCCGGCGGATATCGCGCTCAAGACCGGGGCGCTGCTGATCCCCTATTTCGGCATCCGCCGCGCCGACCATTACGGCTTTGACACCATCCTCGAAGACCCGATCGAACACGGCGATCCGGTCGAGATGATGCGCGAGGCGACACGGCGGCTGGAAGCGCGGATCAAGGACGATCCGGGGCAATGGATGTGGACGCACCGGCGCTGGAAACCCAAGCGCCAGATGAAACGTCAGCGCAAACGGGCCGCCGCCACGATGTGACCGTTCTCGGGGTCCTGCACCAGCACGACCACCGGCGCATCCTGCCCCACCTCGACCCGGCCCTCGTAGATGCCGGTCCCGTCCCAGCGGGCGACGACATCCCAGCGACGGGCGATGTTGGTATAGGTCAGCGTGTGGCCGGCGTTCTCTCCACGGGTGATGGTCACCTCTTCGGAGGGATCGTAGCGCACGACGTGAATATCGCAGGGCCGCGCGTCGGTCAGGGCCTCGGCCCGGATCGCGATGCTGGCCCCGTCGCGCTGCACCGAGAGATTGACATGCGAGGGACGCTCGGCGTGTTTGCGGATCAGCTTGGAGAGTTTCATCGGGCGCGAACCGACAACATCGTCCTCGCCGTTCACCACCATCTGCGGCGTGTAGATCATCTTCCAGCCGCCAGTACGGGCATAGGCCTTTTGCCGCCGGGTGAAGGCATGCTGGGCAAAAACATCCTGCCAGCCGATGTAGTCCCAGTAGTCGACGTGCAGTGCCAGGGCGATCACGTCCTCGCGGTCGCTGAGTTCGGCAAGGATCGCGTCGGCTGGCGGGCAAGAGGAGCAGCCCTGCGAGGTAAAGAGCTCAACCACGACCGGATTGTCCTGGGCGGAAACCGCCCCTGCCAGCGCGATCCAGCCCGCCGTCACGATACCTGCAATCCTGCGCATGAATGCCTTGCCCTTGTCTCGTTCCCCCATCCGGGTCTACCCAAGCGCGTTCTCGAACGCCAATCAAGGTTTTGGGAGATTGCGTGACAGGTTTTGCCCCGCCCGCACCCGTCACACCCGCGTATATACGGCCATCAGGGCGCAGAAACAGGGGGCCACTCGCACCGCGTTGCACGGGTTCGGCCACCCAGCCGGGCAAAATTGTGTGCAACGGTATACAAAAACGACGCACCCCCCTTGATTGACTCACCCGCTTTCGGCATGAGGGTGCCAAGAAATCCTTTCGTCACCCCATCGGAGGCATTGCCCATGACCATCACCGTAGGCCATGACAGCGCGGGCACGCGCAAGACGCTCGAAGCCGGCGGCAAGACCGTCGCCTATTACTCGATCCCCGCAGCCGAGGCTGCCGGCCTTGGCGATTTCTCGAAACTGCCCGCCGCGCTTAAGGTGGTGCTCGAGAACATGCTGCGCTTCGAGGACGGAAAGACCGTCACCCAGGACGACATCAAGGCGTTCAGCGACTGGGCCAAGAACGGCGGCAAGGGCGACCGTGAACTTGCCTACCGCCCGGCGCGCGTGCTGATGCAGGACTTTACCGGCGTTCCCGCCGTGGTCGACCTGGCCGCCATGCGCGACGGCATCAAGGCCCTGGGCGGCGACGCGCAGAAGATCAACCCGTTGAACCCCGTCGACCTGGTCATCGACCACTCGGTCATGATCGACGAATTCGGCAACCCGCGCGCCTTCCAGATGAACGTGGACCGCGAGTACGAGCGCAACATGGAGCGTTACACGTTCCTGAAATGGGGCCAGACCGCGTTCAACAACTTCCGCGTCGTTCCCCCGGGCACCGGCATCTGCCACCAGGTCAACCTCGAATACCTCAGCCAGACCGTCTGGACCGACGAGGACCAGAACGGCGAAACCGTCGCCTACCCCGACACGCTGGTCGGCACCGACAGCCACACCACGATGGTCAACGGCGCGGCCGTTCTGGGCTGGGGCGTGGGTGGCATCGAGGCCGAGGCCGCGATGCTGGGCCAGCCGATCTCGATGCTGATCCCCGAGGTCGTCGGCTTCAAGCTGACCGGTGCGATGGTCGAAGGCACCACCGGTACCGACCTCGTGCTGAAGGTCGTGGAAATGCTGCGCGCCAAGGGCGTGGTCGGCAAGTTCGTGGAATTCTACGGCGACGGCCTCGACAAGCTGCCGCTGGCGGACCGCGCCACCATCGCCAACATGGCCCCGGAATACGGCGCGACCTGCGGCTTCTTCCCGATCGACGGCGAAACCCTGCGCTACCTGCGCAACACCGGCCGCGACGAGGACCGGATCGCGCTGGTCGAAGCCTATGCCAAGGAAAACGGCATGTGGCGTGACGCGGACTACGACCCGGTTTACACTGACACGCTGGAACTGGACATGGGCACCATCGTGCCGGCCATCTCCGGCCCCAAGCGTCCGCAGGACTACGTTGCCCTGACCGCGGCAGCCACCTCGTTCGAAAAGGTCGTGGCCGATTTCCGCGGCATCGACATTTCGGGCGATGCCAAGGACATGGCGGCCGAAGGCCCTGCCGCAACCAAGCCGGTCAACGTCCACAAGACCGCCAAGGTCGAGGGTGAGGACTATGAGCTGCGCGACGGCTCGGTCGTGATCGCCTCGATCACCTCCTGCACCAACACCTCGAACCCCTACGTCATGATCGGCGCGGGCCTGGTGGCACGCAAGGCCGCGGCGCTTGGCCTGACCCGCAAGCCCTGGGTCAAGACCTCGCTGGCCCCGGGGTCGCAGGTCGTGTCCGCCTATCTGGAGGCCGCCGGCCTGCAGGAGGACCTGGACAAGGTCGGCTTCAACCTCGTCGGCTATGGCTGCACCACCTGCATCGGCAACTCGGGCCCGCTCCAGCCCGAGATCTCGAAGTCGATCAACGAGAACGACCTGATCGCAACCTCGGTCCTGTCGGGCAACCGCAACTTCGAAGGCCGGATCTCGCCGGACGTGCGCGCCAACTACCTGGCCTCGCCGCCGCTGGTCGTGGTCTACGCGCTGGCCGGCGACATGAACATCGACATCACCAGCGAACCGATCGGCCAGACGCCGGACGGCAAGGACGTCTACCTGAAAGACATCTGGCCGACCACGCAGGAAGTGGCCGAGCTGGTCGAGCAGACCGTGACCCGCGAGGCGTTCCAGTCCAAGTACGCCGATGTGTTCAAGGGTGACGAGAAGTGGCAGGGCGTCGAGGTTCCGCAGCAGGAAACCTATGACTGGCCGGCGACCTCGACCTACATCCAGAACCCGCCCTACTTCCAGGGCATGGGCAAGGAAAAGGGCGCCATCACCAACATCGAGGGCGCGCGCGTCCTGGCCCTGCTGGGGGACATGATCACCACCGACCACATCTCTCCGGCCGGTTCCTTCAAGGAAACCACCCCCGCCGGTCAGTACCTGGTCGAGCGTCAGGTTCCGGTGCGCGAGTTCAACTCCTACGGGTCGCGTCGCGGCAACCACGAGGTCATGATGCGCGGCACCTTTGCCAACATCCGCATCAAGAACGAGATGCTGGACGGCGTCGAAGGCGGCTATACCAAGGGCCCCGACGGCGACCAGACCTCGATCTTCGACGCGGCCATGGCCTACAAGGACGCCGGCACCCCGCTGGTGATCTTCGGCGGCGAACAGTATGGCGCGGGTTCCTCGCGCGACTGGGCGGCCAAGGGCACGGCGCTGCTGGGCGTGAAGGCGGTCATCGCTGAATCCTTCGAGCGTATCCACCGCTCGAACCTGGTCGGCATGGGCGTCATCCCGTTCGAGTTCACCGGCGGCGACACCCGCAAGTCGCTGGGCCTGACCGGCGACGAAAGCGTCTCGATCACCGGTCTGGACACCGTTCAGCCGCTGCAGGAGGTGCCCTGCACCATCACCTACACGGACGGTTCGACCAAGGAGATCACGCTGAAGTGCCGGATCGATACCGCCATCGAGGTGGAATACATCGAACACGGCGGCGTGTTGCACTACGTGCTGCGCAACCTTGCGCAAGAGCCCATCGCGGCGGAATGATCTGACCAATCAACGTATACAGAAAGGGCGCCTTCGGGCGCCCTTTTTTATGCCCGGGATTCGGCCCGCCCGGCGTCCCCCCTTTCACTCGATAGCTCCGGGAAATGACGGCTTACTGTCCGCCCACAGCTTTGGATTCAAATCCGATTGACGTTGCCAACTGTTGCAGTAACGTGCCGGTGTTTATCCAATATTGTGGGAAAAAATGCCCGATTTCAATTACGTGCAGGATTTCGTCTATGATCCGGCAGGCACGCAAATCAACAATTCCATCGCTGGCGGATCCCTTGCGGATGAAGACAACGACGACCAGTTCGAAACCGGCGATCAGAACTTTTCGACCAACGATTACGTCGGCACCATAACGGTCGGTGGCATTAAAATGCCGGTGTTCCAGCGTCCCGATGGCTCGCATCACGTGTACAACCCCGGTCCGGGATGGGTTACTCCCCGGGCGAGTTTTCCGGGGGCGACTTCGGGCGCGCATCTCTTCTGTTTCGCGGCCGGAACGCGGATTTCGACCCCTGACGGCACGGCCGCTGTCGAGGATCTAACCATCGGCGGCTACATCCTGACGGAGGATGGCCGCTGTGTTCCCGTGAAATGGATCGGGCGTCAGACGGTACGCACGGCATTTGCCGCGTCGAAGCGACAATTGGTCAGGCTTCGCGCAGGCTCGCTTGGCCATGGACTGCCAAATGCCGACCTGACCGTGACCGCCGACCACGGCATGGTGCTGGACGGATACGTCATCAACGCGTCCGCGCTTGTGAACGGCGACAGCATCAACTGGGTGCAGAGCGCGGAATGGACAACAGCTACACCGTCTACCACGTCGAAACCGAAGAGCATGACGTGATCCTCGCCAATGGCGCGCCTTCGGAAACCTTCATCGACTACCGCGACCGCCGCGCCTTTGACAATTTCGACGAATACCTGGACCTGTATGGCTGCGAGCGGATCATTCCCGAGATGCCCGCCCCCCGGATCTCCAGCGCCCGCCTGGTCCCGCAGGCCATCAAGAATCGCCTGGCCGGAACCGACGCCCCATCCACCCGGCAAAAGGCGTGGTGCGCCTAATCGGATCGCGTTCGGAATGAAACCGGGATGTATCGAACAGGGCGGCCTGCGGCACGACGCGCCGGGGAACCTGGCCAAGTCGCATTCGGCACCGGGGTGGGACTCGGGCCGGGCATCGCAGATCGCCTCATGATCATCTGAAAGCAGAAACGAGCACCGAAACGGGCGGGCCGTAGTCTTCGCCCTGATTGAGGTCGGTGTCCCGGTACGCGCGCAATGCGAACGAACACGGATTTTTCTTTGCCCCTCAAAGCTCCTGTCTTAAGGTGCCACTGTTAATTATTAACAAAGAGTAAAGAGTATGCCGACCGAACATACTGTCATCGTATGGGAAAGCACCCCCACGGATACCTCGCCGAATATTCTGACCGTCGGCGAAGACCTGATCGCCTCTGTCCTTACCTTTACGGATGTCGATGATAGCGGGACACTCGCCGTTGGGGATAGCGTGGGCGGCGAAGCGATCACATATATAGAAATAGTCGATCTCACTTTGAGCGTCAGCGGCCCCGTTTCCGTCTGCGCCGTGCAGACACCCTCGACCATCTATCTCATCCCCTTGGATGGCTCCACGCCGACGGCAGAAGTGTTTACGTCAATCGAAAGCTACACGGGCGTTTCCTCCGCCGACATATCTCTGATGTGCTTCCTGCCCGGCACCCGAATCAAGACCCCCCAAGGCGATGCAGCCGTCGAATGCCTGAAGATCGGGGACCTGATCGCCACGGCCGATGGCCGGCAGGTGCCGGTCAAGTGGATTGGGCGCCAGACGGTCCGGCCCCTGCTCTCGCGTAAGGGCGCGCAACCCGTCCGCATCCGTGCAGGTGCCCTAGGCGATGGCCTGCCCGATGCCGACCTGACCGTGACCGCCGATCATGGCATGGTTCTGGATGGACATGTCATCAACGCCTCGGCGCTGGTGAACGGGTCGACCATCGACTTTGTCCCGTTGGGCGAACTGGTGGACAGTTTCACCGTCTACCACGTCGAAACTGAGAACCACGACGTGATCCTCGCCAATGGCGCGCCTGCCGAGACGTTCATCGACTACCGCGACCGCCGCGCCTTTGACAATGTCGACGAATACCTGGACCTGTATGGTTGCGAGCGGATCATTCCCGAGATGCCCGCGCCCCGGATTTCCAGCGCGCGGCATTTGCCGATGAATACAAGGGGGCGCCTCGGCATCGGACGTCTCCCCAGCGACACGGGCGCCGCGATCAGCGCCTGACCGACACGCGGCAGGACATGCAGATTTTGGGGGCTTTTCCCCATTGCCCCCATATTCATGCCGTATTTCCCCTGCATCGAGCATGTTCATATGCATTTCAGACTCCCAGGAGACCCGGATTGGAACTTTCCACGCAACAGCAAATGCTGGTCGAACAAAAACTGGCCAACGAAAAGAAGTCCTCGACCACGGCCTATCTGCTATGGTTCTTTCTCAGCGGGTTTTCGGCCCATCGCTTTTACCTGGGCCGCGCCGGCACCGCCATTGTCCAGATGATCCTGTTCTGGGGCGGGCTGCTGCTGGCCTATTTCATCATCGGAATCCCGATGCTGCTGGCCTTCGTGATCTGGTGGATTGTCGACGCCTTCCGCATCGGCCCGATCATCGCACAGGACGCCGAGGCCAAGCGTACGCGGATCGCAAGCGAAGTCGCCCTGACAACACGGGCTGACTGACGTTCCCCGACATCGGGGCGCCTGCGAAGTTTCGCGCGGCGCCCCCTTGATTGCGACCGGGAACCGAACCTAACCTGCGGACACCCGCCCGCTTGTTACTATTGGTTCCAGAGGATTGTCTCGTGTCGCAAAGCTTTACCCATATCTATGTCGTCGGCGGGGTCGATGGCCTCGGCAATTATCAGCTGCAGGGGCCGAACGCCATTTCATCAACCGTCAGTGACGGCGCGGACGGCCTCAACGACACCAGCACCGCAGTTGGCGACAATGTCACATGGACCGTGTCCAGCGTGCTGACCAGCGGTCCCTATGAATTGGTGGGGCTGACCGTCGACGGCGATCCGGTCCTGTTCAACGGCTCCTCCGCCTATGTCGCCTCGAACGATCCCAGCCTGGGGCCGGGCGTCGTGGCGGCCTCTTCGGATACGACCTACACCTACTGCTTTGCCGCCGGCACCCGCATCGCCACCCCGGAAGGTGAGACCCCGGTCGAGATGCTGGACGTCGGCGCCCCCGTCCTGACGGCGGCGGGCGATGTGGTCCCGGTCCGATGGGTCGGTCGGCAAAGCCTGCGCGCCACGCAGGCCCGGCTGGTCCGCATTCGCGCCGGCGCCCTGGGGCACGGTCTGCCCCACAGTGACCTGACCCTGACCGCCGATCACGGCATGGTTCTGGATGGCCGGGTGATCAATGCCGCCGCGCTTGTCAACGGGGACACGATCAACCGGGTGTCCGTCGCGGACCTGTCCACGCGCCTGACCGTCTACCATGTCGAGACAGAGGCTCATGACGTGATCCTTGCCAATGGCGCGCCCTCGGAAACCTTCATCGACTACCGTGACCGCCGCGCCTTCGACAATTTCGACCAGTACCTGGAGCTATATGGGGTCGAGCGGATCATCCCGGAAATGCCCCTGCCCCGGGTCTCGTCCGCGAGGATGCTCCCTGCAGAGGTGCGCCTTTCGCCAGGGCTGCGGCACAGCGCCTGATAGCGCCCACCCCTTTTTGACGATTGACAGACCCCGTCACCCTTATGGTTGGCGGGGTCTTTCGGTCCTGATGAAAACGGATGACCGGGTTTGCCCGTGTGCCAGATTTCGGTTTCGATCCGACGCGTCGCCCCAATAACAATCCATCTGCGCCAGGTCGATCAGCGCCCGGACGGCGCGCCCCATGTCCACCGTCCGGGCCGAGTCACATCGCCGCCAGTTTTCCGCAAGTAGCGGCGGAGGCATTTGCCGACTGCCTGGCCGCAGGCACCAGTCCCAGAACAAGCACCTGAACCTCATCCGGCGTCAAACCTTCATCGGCGTGTGATCGTCCTCGTGAGGGAGTGCACGCAGAAACCACGCCACCCGGCGGCGTTCAGACGATGCCCCTGCGTCGTGGCGGCCAATGCCCGCTTGTCCCCGAGGTCACTCCTCCGGTGTCGTCACGGGTCAAGACGTCGGGCCTTACGTTGAACGCGGCCTTCGCGCACCCCATGCCCAGAATCCCTATATCAATACTTCATGACCCGAGCTTGTACCGCAGGTCCATAACCCCAGAAGTCACACCTCACCCCCTACTACTTTAGGATGAGTTGCCAATTCCACTATTCGGAATTGCCACAGGAAAGCGTGCTGAAGGCAGGCAGGCAGGACATTCATGACATTCATGCAAAAATTTTGTGACCAACTGGTAAAATTCCACCATTATCCGATATGCGGCATAACTATACACTTCGAAGCATAACCGCATGTGTATAGGACACATCCAAAAGTATATTTAAACTCTTAGTCCAAAATGCAGTTTTTTGCATTGACTGTCGGAAAACCGCTGGGCTAACTCTCGTTAAGAGGGAGCTAGTCTAGACCTTCCCGAAGGTGCGAGGGGCAATCTTCGGGGCGTTCAAGGGCGTGTTTTCAAGACGGGGCTGTTCAGAGTCCTGGTCGATCAGGTGTGACGAATAGGAGAATTTCATGTCCACGATAAACCTTGATGATGTCTATACCGATGGCAGCCTGATCGGTCTGTCCGTCGGCCAGTTGATCAACCCGACAACATTGCTGGACTTCAGCAGCCCGGAGTCGCCCGCATCGATCACCGATGCCAACGACACGTTCGAGCAGACGGACGACGGCATCACCACGTTCAACGGCGATCCCATCGACTACATCGGCCATGGGACCGCATCGGTTCTTGGCCTGCTTGACCCCAAACCCTTCGTTGCGTTCGACGCCGGCGGTCAGACCTATTTCTGGTTCCCGGAAGGCAAGCCTGCCCTGGGCGCTGTCACCACCACCTTCGACCTGACCAGCACCGGCGACTATGCCTACTGCTTTGCGGACGGCACGCTGATCGCCACCCCCGAAGGTGAGCGCAAGGTCGAGGACCTGTCCATCGGCGACAAGATCCTTACCGCAGACGGTTCGGAAACCACGGTCAAATGGCTGGGCGTCCAGACGCTGAACGGCGTCCTTGGCGAAGCATCCAGGCAGATGGTGCGCATCAGCGCCGGCGCGCTTGGCGAAGGCCTGCCCCACAGCGACCTGACCGTGACGGCCGACCACGGCATGATCATCGACGGACTGGTCGTGAATGCCTCGGCCCTGGTCAACGGTTCGACCATCGACTTTGTGCCGGCCACCGAACTGGGTGCCCGCTTCAAGGTCTACCATGTCGAGACCGAAAGCCATGAAGAGATCATTGCCAACGGTGCGGCGGCAGAAACCTTCGTCGACTACGCAGCGCGCAAGAACTTCGACAACTACGAAGAATATGTCGCGCTCTACGATGGTGTGGAACGCCTGATCCCGGAAATGTGCAAGCCGCGCGTTTCCTCCAGCCGGATGCTGCCCGCACAGCTGCGCGCGAAACTGGGTATGACCCCCCCTGTCACCCAGTTCCGCAAGAGCGCCTGACCCCCAATACGCCCTAGTCTTCCGAGGAGCGTTACGTACAACAGGCACTCTGGACGGGCTCTGCGATTTTTCGCAGGGTCCGTTTCTTTATTATTGGCGCCAGGTAGCCAAGTCCTTTTACCGGCCCGAAGTGTCCGCGCTCGCAAGGCGCCCATCCTGCGCCGACCTGCGGATCGGCCGAGGGATGCCCATTTCACGGACAAATTTGCAGGTTTCCGCGCATATCCTGCGCACTGGCGGATTTCCTGACCTGCGCAACGCGCAATTCCCCCTGTAATTCAGCCTCGAAACCCCATGTCTTGGTCAGAAAGACAAACGAGGCAGACTCATGAAAACCCTGACCATTCTCCAGGCCGCAGCCTTGCTGATGTTGGCAGTGATCGGTGCCTATGCCGAGCAGGACGACAGCACACGACCCTGCGTCGCACCCCAGCAGGCCACCGCACAGGTAGAGACCTGCGATCTGTGATCACAGGCCCCTTTTCCGGTCTGAATGTCCGGTTCAGCCCGCGTCGGGCAATGGCGGCAGGCTGCGCAGGTAGAGGATGATGGCCGAGAGATCGTCCCCCGTCATCCGCGCAAGGTATCCATAGGGCATCGGTGGCATCATCGGGCTGCCATCGGGCCGCACTCCCTTGACGATCATGTCGGCCAGTTCGGCGTCGGTATACCCTGCCAGCCCGTCTTCATGCGAGGTCAGGTTGGCGGCAACGGATGTACCCCAGGGGCCGTGGAATTCAAAGCCGCCAGCGCCCAGGCGGGTGTCCAGCATCGGCCCCTTCTCTCCCATCGGGGTATGGCATTCCATGCAATGCGCCACCGGCCCGGCCAGGTAGGCGCCGTATTCGACGGTTACCGCCTGCTGGGGGTGGGGCACGCTGTCGATGGGCGGGCCATAGGCCGGTGGCAGCGGGATGTTGTAGGTGCTCTTGCCCGGATCATTCTCGACAGCGGGCACGGTGCGCAGATACATCACCATGCTCATCACGTCGTCATCCGACAGGCCCCGGTACATGGGAAAAGGCATCGGCGGACCGATGATCGTGCCATCGGGGCGCAGCCCCTCGCGGATCGCCCGCGCCAGTTCGACATCGGTCCAACCCGCCACGGCCCCGGCGGGCGTGATGTTGGGGGCAATGGCGGTAAAGGCCGGGTTCTTGTCCACCAACCGTCCGGCCAGGTTCTGATCCATCACCGGGCCCTGCGGTCCCATCGGTGTGTGGCAGTTGCCGCAGCCCGCCGGTCCTTCGACAAGGTACCGGCCGCGGTCGAGGCTTGGCTCTGCCTGCGCCACGGCCCCGGACATCGCCAGCGCCAGGCCCAGGCCTGTCAATCGTCGAAACATGGTCTTCTCCCTGAAAAATCGCTTCTTTTTTGTAGACAAACGACTCGCACGCGGGGCGAGTGTAGCGCCTTCCAAAGAAGTTCCTCAGGGAAATCTTTTAGCGGCCGAGGGCCTCGTTCAGCTCTGGCAGGAACCTCTGTTCATAGTCCGAGCCCACAAGCGGGCCGACGAACTTGAACAGCACGGTGCCGTCTCCGTCCAGAATGAAGGTCTCTGGCGGGCCGGTCACGCCCCAGTCGATCGCCGTGCGCCCAGCCGGATCAAAGGCCACCGCCATGAAGGGATTGCCGTCATCGGTCAGGTACTTGGTGGCGTTGCCAGCCTGGTCCTTGAAGTTGACGCCGACGACACGGATGCCCTCTTCGCGCATTTGCAGCAGGACGGGATGTTCGGCGCGGCAGGGCGGGCACCAGCTGGCCCAGAAGTTGACAACGGTCACCTCTCCGCCCGCCAGAATCTCTGGCGTGATCGCCGGATAGCCCGGCAGCGCGGCATCGGTCATGGCCGGCGCGGGCTTGCCCTCGAACATGGATTCCAGCTTGTCCGGATCCTCGCGCCCAAGGCCGAGATAGAACAGCGCGCCAAGGGCCGCAAAGATCAGCGGCGGCGCCACCATGAGGGGAGAAACCTTAGCCATTCTTCTTCTGTCGCTCCTCGATGCGCTGCAACTCTGCCTTGACCCGGCGCGACCGCAGCACGCTGACCACGATCAACAGAACGATCAGGACCAGCGAAACCGCGTAGGACGACAGCACCGTGCCCGCGTATTTGCCCAGTTCCGGCATCATGCGCTGCGCTCCCGTGCAATGAGGGCGCGCGACCGGCGTGCCCGGATTTCCGTCTGTGTCCGCAGCAGGACCAGCGCCAGGAACAGAAGGACGAACCCGATCCCGGACACCAGCAACGGCATGAAATAGACGTTCGAGACCTTCTCGGTGGTGTCCGTTCCCGTCACTGCCCCCGCGCGCAGCACCGACGAGCCCTGGTGCAGACCCTGGTTCCAGAATTGCACCGCGTAGCGGCTGAGCAGCGCGAAGACCGAACCGACGAGGCAGAGGATCGAGGTCAGGTCGGCGGCGGTATCGTCATCCTCGATCGCCTCCCAGAGCGCCATGTAGCCAAGGTAGAACAGGAAGAGGATCAGGAAGACCGTCAGGCGCGGGTCCCAGGCCCACCAGGTGCCCCACATGGGCTGCCCCCAGATCGCACCGGTGACAAGACCGATCACCGTCATCGTCGCGCCGATGGGCGCCGCGGCGCGGGCGGCCAATGCACTGACATGGTGGCGCCGCACGATCCAGATCAACGAGGCCAGAAGCATCATCAGCCAGGCATTGATCGCCATCATCGCGGCGGGCACATGCAGATAGATGATCTTGACGGTCGAGCCTTGCCGGAAATCCTCGGGCGTGAAGAAGAACCCCCAAACCAGCCCGGTGACAAGGCAGATCACCGCGGCCACCGTCACCCAGGGCAAGAGCACATCCGCGGTGCGGATGAACTTGACCGGATTGGCGTATTCCCAGATCGACATGGTCCTTGGCCTCCCTCTCGCAGGGTTACAGCGCAAATATCGTGCGGGCGCAATACGTCACGGGCGCGCGCTCACCTTAGGTTGATCCGCAGGACCGCCGCGCTGGCAAAGGGCAAAAGCGCCGCGACACCGAAACTGATCCCCGCCAGCATGAGGAGCGGCGTCTGCACCGCCAGCCCCTCGGCCCCGCGCCGCGCGACCTCGGCACCAAAGATCAGCGTCGGCACGTATAACGGCAGCACCAGCAGCGACATCAGAAGACCACCGCGTTTCAGCCCCACGGTCAGCGCCGCGCCGAAGGTGCCGATGACCGACAGCGCGGGCGTGCCAAGCGCCAAGCTGACAAACAGCCACAGGTAGCCCGGCCCGGCCAGGTTGAGCAGCACCCCCAGCGCCGGCGCGGCCAGCACCAGCGGCAGGCCCGTGGTGATCCAATGCGCCAGCGCCTTGACGCTGACAATGCCCTCCATCGGCAGCGGCGCGGTGGCGAGCAGATCAAGCGAGCCGTCCTCCCAATCCAGCGCAAAGATCCGGTCAAGCGAGAGCAGGCAGGCCAAGAGCGCGCCGATCCAAAGGATCCCCGGCGCGATCCGGGTCAACAGGTCGGTCTGCGGTCCAACGCCGAAAGGCACGAGCACGGTCACGATCAGGAAGAAAGCCAGGCCAAGGCCGAACCCGCCTCCGGCCCGCACCGCCAGCCTCAGGTCGCGTGTCAAAAGCGCGATCACAGAAAGGCCTCGTCCTGTAGCGCCGCGCGCGGTTGTGCACGATAAGGCGTCACGTCGAAATCATCCGCCTCGGGAATGCCCAGGTCGATATGGGTGGCCATCAGTGCCGACCCGCCCTGCCCCAGGTGCGCGCGCACCGCCTCGGCGAACAGGGCGACCGATGCGGTATCCAGCGAGACGGTCGGTTCATCCAGAACCCAGACGGGCCGCCCGGTGACCATCAGCCGCGCCAGCCCCAGCCGCCGCTTCTGCCCCGCGGACAGCGTGCCTGCCAGCCGGTCCTCCAGCGTTTCCAGGTTGAAGGCGGACAGCGCCGCGCCGATCCCCTCGGTGCCAAAGACCCGCGCCCAGAAGTGCAGGTTCTCCCCCACGCTGAGCATGGATTTCAGCCCGTCCGCGTGCCCGGCATAGGTGATGCGCTCTCCGGCGCCGCTAACCTCTCCGGCCAGTGCCGGCTGCAATCCCGCCACGGTACGCAAAAGCGTCGTCTTGCCCGCGCCGTTGGGCCCCCGCAGCACCAGCGCCCGGCCCGGTGCCAGCGCAAAGCTCACCCCGTCCAGCACCGGCACGCCGCCCCGGGCCACCGTCAGATCGCTTGCCGTCAATTCCATGCCTTGCGGCTTACCCCAGCGCGCGCGCCCGCAAAAGCCCCAAGCGCGCGCCGCGACGCGATGCCCTGCACCGCCTTTGCGCGGGTGCCTGTTTCTTTGGGCCTGAAATACTCCGGGGGAGTCGATCGAAGGGAGACGGGGGCAGAGCCCCCACCCGCAACTGCCCCCAAGCGCGGCGCTCAGACCGGCAATGCGGCCAGTGCCACCCGGCGGCCTTCGCTCAAGAGGACGTTGTAAGTGCGGCAGGCCGAGGGCGAATTCATTGCCTCGACGCCCAGCCCGGCCTCTTCCAGCCGGTCGCGCAGGGCCTTGGGCAGATGCGCGGTCTCTGCGCCCGTTCCGACAAAGATCACGTCGACATGGCCGATCATGCTCAACAGCGTCTCGTGATCCTCGAGCCCGCCCCAATCGGCACGGCCCCGATCCCAGATCAGCAGAGCGCCTTCGTGAACCTCGCCGCCGACACGGAAGAAGCCGGGACCATAGCCGTCGACCGGCAGCGCATCGGTGAATGTGATCTCGTTCAGTCGCATGGTGGCTTCCTACTCCCAAATGGGCAGCCCGGACAAGGCCGCCAGTGCGATCAGGACATAGGCGATGCCGCGGTAGAAACGCTCCTGCTCCGGTCGGAACAGCCATCCTCCCAGCATGTTGCCCGCCATGTTCGGCAGCGCCATGAACAACCCCAAAAGGGCAAAGCCCGGTTCCAGCCTGCCGAAAGCGCCCATGTAGCCCACCAGCAGCAGGTCATAGGACAGGAGAAACAGCAGAATCGTCGCGCGGATGATCCGCACCGGAAGCGGCCGCGACATGTAGAACAGGATCACCGGCGGCCCCGGCAGGCCCGCCACGCCGCCCAGAATCCCGGCCGCGCCGCCGATCCCCGTCACCATCCGCCGCCGGACCGTGCCGCGATAGCGCAGCCCAAGCGACAGGATCCCCAGCATCGCAAGTGCCAGCAGGCCAACGGCCATTTGAAAGATCTCGGGCGGGATTCGGGTCAGCGCCCAAAGTCCCAGCGGCAGACACAACAGGCAGCCAAGCACCAACCGGCCCAGGTCGCCGCGATCCACGTCATTCCAGGCGCGGCGCAGAATCGGCAATGGACCGAACAGGTCCATCAGGGTCATCGTGAGGATTGCGCCGAAAGGGGGCAGAACCTGTGCCGCCACCGGCAGGAAAACCAGCCCCGAGCCGAAGCCGGTAAAGCCACGCACCAACCCGGCGAGAAAAGCCGCCAGGACAATCCAGCCCGTCTCCATCGGAGACAGGCTGAACCATGCGTCAGGCATCAATGTCGCCGAACTGGTTCCCGGTGGTGTCCGAGGGCTTGGACCAGTCGCGCTTCACGCCAAGGCGCAGCAGCATGATCGAGGCCACGAAGATCGACGAATAGGTGCCGACGATCACGCCCCAGGTCATCGCAAAGACAAAGCCGCGGATCACGTCGCCGCCCAGCACCAGCAGCGCGATCAGCGCCAGCAGCGTCGTGGCGGAGGTCATGAAAGTCCGGCTCAGCGTCTCGTTGATCGAGAGGTTGAGCACCTCCTTGAGGTCCTTGGACTTGTACTTGATCAGGTTCTCGCGCACCCGGTCGAAGACCACGACCGTATCGTTCAGAGAATAGCCGACGATGGTCAGCAGCGCCGCGATGATCGCCAGGTCGAACCGGATCTGAAGCTCGGAGAAGATGCCGATCGTCAGGATCACGTCATGTACAAGCGCCACGACCGCACCCAAGGCGAACTGCCATTCGAAGCGTAGCCAGATGTAGATCAGCACCGCCCCGATCGCCAGGGCCACGGCGATGGCCGCCGTGCGGATCAACTCGCCCGAGACCTTGGGGCCGACGGATTCGACCGAGACGAACTTGATGTCCGGAGAGATTTCCAGCAGTGCCGCCTCGGCGGTCTCGATCACCTCGGTGCTGACCGCCTCCTCGCCGTCCTGTGCGCCGATGCGGATCATGGCGACGTTCTGTTCCGGGCCGAAGTTCGGGTCGAAGACCTCGGAGATCACGACGTCGCCCAGTTCCAGCGCCGCCAGCGCGTCACGATAGGCGCCCACGTCCACCGGCTGCGCGCTTTCGGTCCGGATGGTGGTGCCGCCGCGAAAGTCGATGCCGTAGTTCAGCCCACGCACCCCGAAGCTGGCCAGCGCCAGCAGGATCAGGAAAACCGAGATGCCCAGCCAGAGCACCGGCCGCGAAAAGAAATCGAAGTTGGTCTGTTGGGGTACCAGTCTCAGGCGCATGTCAGACCTCGATCGTTTTCGGACGGCGGCGTTCGAACCAGATGACGATCAAGAGCCGCGTGACAAAGATCGCAGTAAAGACGGAAGTCAGGATGCCGAAACCCAGCGTGACGGCAAAGCCGCGCACCGGGCCGGACCCAATGACGTAGAGGATGACTGCCGTGATGAAGGTGGTGATATTCGCATCGACGATTGCGGACAGGGCCTTTTCATAACCCAGTTCAATCGCCCGCGCCGGACCGCGCGCAGTGCGCAGTTCCTCGCGGATCCGCTCGAACACCAGCACGTTGGCGTCCACGGCCATACCCACGGTCAGAACGATGCCCGCGATGCCCGGCAAGGTCAGCGTGGCCCCGATCATCGACAGCAGGCCAAAGATCAGCCCGATGTTCAGGATAAGCGCGACGTTGGCGAAAAGACCGAAAAGCCCATAGCTGAGGCCCATGAAGACCAGCACCGCGCCAAAGGCCACCATCGTCGCGATCTTGCCCGCGTCGATGCTGTCCTGCCCCAGTTCCGGGCCGATGGTCCGTTCCTCGAGGAAGACCAGTTCCGCTGGCAGGGCGCCGGCACGCAGGAGGACGGCCAGCTGGGTCGATTCCTCGACCGTGAAATTGCCGGTGATGATGCCGGAGCCGCCCGCGATGTGGGCCTGGATGACGGGGGCGGAAATCACCTCGTCGTCCAGAACGATCGCAAAGGGCGAACCGATGTTCTGCGCGGTATAATCGCCAAAGCGCCGCGCCCCCGAGGGGTTGAAGCTGAAGTTCACCGCCGGGCGGCCGTTCTGGTCAAAGCTCGGCTGCGCGTTGGTCAGGTCCTCGCCGGTGACGACGGGCGCCTGTTCGAGGATGTAGTAGACGCCCTCCTGGTCCAGCGAGGGCAGGATCTCGTTTCCGACGCCGGGGCGTTCGCTGCCATCGGACGTCCGGCTGACCACGGGCTGAAAGGTCAGCTGCGCGGTGGTGCCGATGATCTCTTTCAGTTCGGCGGCGGACCCGATGCCCGGCACTTGGATCAGGATACGGTCGAACCCCTGGCGCTGGATCGTCGGTTCGCGGGTGCCGACCTCGTCGATGCGGCGCCGGATGATCTCCAGGCTTTGCTGCATGGTGCGGTCGTCGAGCGCCTGGCGTTCGGCCTCGGACAGGGAGATGACCAGAACGTCATCCTCGCCGCGCACCTCCAGGTCCGTGGACCCGGCCCCGGTGAGCGAGACCACCGGTTGCGCCAGCGTGCGCACCAGTTCGATGGCCCGGTTCATGCCGGCGGGTTCGGAGATCTTGATGCGCAACTCGCCCAGGGGGGCGTTGGGTTGCAGGCGGATGGTGCCCACCTCGTCGCGCGCATCGCGCAGCAGGTCGCGGACCTCGGGCCAGAGCGATTCCATCCGCGATTGGTAGACGTCCTGCACCTGGACCTCTGCCAGCAGGTGCGCGCCGCCGCGCAGGTCCAGCCCCAGGTTCACCAGCCCCGAGGGCAGGAACGACGGCCAGCCGGCGGCGAGTTCACGGTTTTCGGACGTATCGAACCCCGCTTCGATGGCCTTGACGGCATCGTTGTGGGTTTCGACCCGCGAATAGAATGCGTTGGGCATGGCGAGCAGCAGGCCGACCACGACGGTGGCCCAGATCAGCACGCGCTTCCAGAGATCGACCTGCAGCATGCCCGATCAGCTTTCGGCCGGTTCGGTCTTGGACAGGACCTGCGCGATGGTCTGCTTGACCACGCGGACCTTGACGCCCTCGGCCAGTTCGACCTCGATTTCCTTGTCGTCCTTGACCTTGGCAACCTTGCCGATCAACCCGCCCTGGGTGACAACCTGGTCGCCGCGGCGCAGGGCCTCGACCATTTTCTGATGTTCCTTCATCTTTTTCTGCTGCGGACGGATCAGCAGGAAATACATGATCGCGAAGATCAGGATGAGAGGAAGAAACTGGCCGATTGCGCTTGCGTCCATTGGGGATGCTCCTGTTGGATTGCGGCGGGGCACCCCCCGCGAAATTTGGCCGGAACCTATGCGCGGTACTGGCCAGATGCAAGAAGGGCCCGCCCCCTGCGCGCATTTGTTTCCCGGCCAGGGCGTCGGTTTTGCATCCGCCCCGGCTCAGGTGGGCGGGATCGTCCCCCGGGTGCGCGCGGATCGGGTCAAAGACGAAGGCCCCCTCGTCGTTCACCCCGCCAGCAGCGCCGGGGCCGGCTTGCAGAACGGCACCGGTAGCCCCGCCAGCAGGATGATCGACCGTGCCTCATCCTATTCGGCCAAGGCCGCAGATTCGGCCAAGGCGCGCAGAGCGCCCCTTTCGATGATGTCGCAGGCCTCCCGGGTCAGCGCGGCGGCCCGAGTGGATCAGGAAAGTGTCTGTCAGGAACTCCATGCGTTTCCCTTTGTGGCATAAAAGGAGCCCGGCATCGCCCCGGCGCCCGTGGTGAGAATTCGCCGCCTTGCCCAGGCGCCGCGCGCCGCCTACCTTGGCTCTTGCGAACAGGGCCAAAGCGAAAGGCCACCTCATGCTCCGCATGGCTCTGACATTGCTGCTGGTGCCCCTGCCCCTTCTGGCGGGCGAGCCCTCGATCGGGCGGTTGAACACCGCCGGCTACCGCATGACAGAGATGTGCACCGCCACGCTGATCGCCCCGGACCTCGTCCTGACCGCCGCCCATTGCGTCACCCGGCCAGAGGACGGCTATCTCAAGCGGATCGCGGACATGGTTTTTGTCGCCGGCTGGGATGGCGAGGACCATACCGGGGCCGCCCGCATCCGCGAGGTCCGCGTTCACCCAAAGGCCTATGCCGATGGCGGGTTCGACCTGCGCCACGATATCGCCCTGGTCGAACTGCAAGACCGGCTGGAGCCGCCGCCCTTGGCCCTTGGCAACGCGGCCCTGCCCGGCCCCCTGACGCTGATGGGATATCGCCGCTCGCGGCCGCACAGGCTGACGGTGACACCGCTCTGCTACGGCGACGCCTATCGCGGCATCTGGCGCATCGGCTGCCGGGTGGAGCCGGGGCAAAGCGGCGGGCCGGTCATGGCGGGCGAAGGCGCGGCACGGCGCATCGTCGCGGTGATCGTCGCCGTCACCCGCGATGAAGAGGCGCTGGCGGTGCCCGTGGACGGCTGGCTGCGGCGGGAATTCGCGGCAGCGGACCGGGATTGACACAGGAGCCTCGCTGCCCCTCTACCTTCCTTAATCAAGATGGGGCATAACCCCCGCGACTCACACTACCTTCTGGAGGATACGATGCACGACATCCGCGCCATCCGCGAAAACCCCGCCGCCTGGGATGCGGCTCTTTCCCGTCGCGGGGTTGATGCGATGTCGTCGCAGGTCCTCGACCTGGACCGCGCCCGCCGCGCGGCCATCACCGCTGCCGAAGAGGCACAAGCCGAGCAGAACCGCGCCTCCAAGGAGGTCGGCAAGGCCAAGGCCAGCGGCGACGAGGCAGAGTTCGAGCGCCTGCGCGCGCTGGTCGCGGCAAAAAAGGCCGAAGTCGGCGAGATGCAGGAAAAGGCCAAGAGCCTTGACGCCGAGCTTGAGGCCCTGCTGGCCGGCATCCCCAACCTGCCGCTGGCAGAGGTGCCCGAAGGCGCCGACGAGAACGACAACGTCGAGATCAAGCGCTGGGGCACGCCCCGCAGCTTTGATTTCACCCCGAAGGAACATTTCGACCTCGACGGCGTGAAACCGGGCATGGATTTCGAGGTGGCCGCGAAACTCTCGGGCAGCCGTTTCGTCGTGCTCTCGGGCGCCGTCGCGCGCATTCACCGTGCGCTGGCCCAGTTCATGATCAACACCCACGTCGATGAGAACGGCCTGACAGAGACATGGACCCCCGTGCTGGTGCGCGAGGAGATGATGTATGGCACCGGCCAGCTGCCCAAGTTCGGCGAGGACAGCTACAAGACCACCAATGGCTGGTGGCTGATCCCAACGTCCGAGGTCACACTGACCAATATCGTCAACGGGCTAATCGTGGACGAGGATTACCTGCCCCGCCGATATACGGCGCATTCGCAGTGCTTCCGCTCCGAGGCCGGCTCGGCGGGCAAGGACACCTCGGGCATGTTGCGCCAGCACCAGTTCGAAAAGGTCGAGATGGTTTCCGTCACCCATCCGGACAAGTCGCTGGAGGAACACGACCGCATGACGGCCTGCGCCGAGGGCATCCTGGAAAAGTTGGGCCTGCCCTATCGCACCGTGGTGCTGTGTACCGGCGACATGGGCTTCGGTGCGCAGAAAACCCATGACATCGAGGTCTGGCTGCCGGGTCAGGACACCTACCGCGAGATCAGCTCTGTCTCGACCTGCGGCGATTTCCAGGCCCGGCGCATGAACGCGCGCTTCCGTCCCACGGCCGGTGGCAAGCCCGAATTCCTGCACACGCTGAACGGCTCGGGCCTCGCCGTCGGGCGTTGCCTGATCGCGGTGCTGGAAAACGGCCAACAGGCGGATGGCTCGGTCGACCTGCCCGAGGCGCTGCATCCCTACCTGGGCGGCAAGACCCGGCTGACCGCCGAGGGTACCTTGGCATGAGCCCGGTGCCCCCCTGTCCGGAGGCGGTCTCTTGACCCGCCTCTGGGCCCTCCTGTGTTTCCTGGCCGCGCTCTGTTTCGCGGCTTCGCCTTGGTTGGTGCCCGGGTTCAACGGGTACGAGCCGTCGCAATTCCCGGTCGTTCTGGAAGACCCGCCGGTGCAGCCCGCGGGCTATGCCTTTGCAATCTGGGGCCTGATCTATGTTTGGCTGGTGATCGGAACGGGCTTCGGCCTGCTGCGACGGAGCGATGACGTCGATTGGGCGCCCATGCGTCCGCCGCTCTTTGCCAGCCTCGCCGTTGGCGCGATCTGGCTGCCGGTGGCGCAATGGTCCCCGGTGCTGGCCACGCTGCTGATCTGGGTCATGCTGGGCACGGCGCTTGTCGCGCTCTGGCGGGCGGGCGACACGGATCGCTGGCTGCAACAGGGTCCGGTGGCGGTCTATGCCGGCTGGTTGTCGGCAGCGGCCTGCGTCGGCACCGGCGTGGTGATCGGCGGCTACGGCTGGATGCCCCCCACCCCGGCGGCGCTGCTGTCGCTCTCGGTCTGCATGGCGCTCTCGGTGACCATGCAATACCGGCTCCACCGGGCGCCGGAATACGGCATGACGGTGATTTGGGCACTGGTCGGTGTGGTCGTGGCCAATAGCCAGCCCTTCAACGCCGCGGTCACGGGGCTCGCGCTGGTGGGCATGATCGCCATCCTGGGCGTGCGCGGAACGGACACGGAGTAAAACACGCCGGACCGCTCGGTTCTGGACAGCTGTCTGGCCGGCTCGTAGGCTGCGCGCATTCGGTTCAAGAGGTTTCCTCCATGCGCGCCCTTATTCTCTCTGCCTGCCTGCTGGCATTGCCGCTTGTCCCCGGTCCGCTCCCGGCCCAGGAAAGCCTGCCTATCGAAGGCGGCTCCGACATCGCCGGGGCCTACCGGGTCGCGGGCCGCAATCCGGATGGGTCCGCCTACAGCGGTACGCTCCAGTTGACCGGAAATAGCGCCCGTTACCAGCTGACCTGGACCATCGCAGGCCAGATCTTTCGCGGCACCGGACGGCTGGAAGGCCGCGTCCTGACGGTGGACTGGCAGGGCGACAGCAACCCGGTCGTCTACGTCCTGATGCCCGACGGTTCCCTGCACGGCACCTGGGCCGACGGTCTCGCCCTCGACCGGCTCGAACCGCTCCGCTAGATCGCCCAGCCTTCGCGCCGCGCAACCTCCACCAGAGGTGTCGCCGCCGGTTGCAGAGCGGCGCTCAGCCTGTCCATGGTTTCCCGGGGCCCGAACGGACAGGCGCAGCCTGTCCCAAGGGTCGGCGGGCGGGCGTCTTTGCGGCGCAGCCGCAAACAGTCCCGTCCCGGCGCCCGACTCAATCCTTCTTGGACTGCAACTTGCCCAGGTGCTTCTTCAGCGCGCCCGCGTTCTTCTTCTTGCGGCCCTTGTAGGGGTTGCGATCGCCCTGGCCGCGCATGGTCAGGCGGATCGGCGTGCCGGGCATGTCGAAATCCTCGCGCAGCCCGTTCACCAGGTAACGCGAATAGCTCTCGGGCAGCTTGTCGGGATGAGAGCACATCACGACGAACCCCGGTGGCCGGGTCTTGGCCTGGGTCATGTAGCGCAGCTTGATCCTGCGCCCCTGCGGCGCGGGAGGCGGATGGCGGCTGACCATCCCTTCCAGCCAACGGTTCAGCTGAGCGGTGGGCACGCGGCGGTTCCAGACATCATAGGCCTGCATGATCGCGGCCTGCAGCCGGTCCAGCCCCTTGCCGGTGCGGGCGGAAATCGTCACCAGCGGCGCGCCGCGCAGCTGCGGCAGGACATGTTCGAACTGCTCGCGCAGCCACTTCAGCTTGTCCTGCTTCTCGTTCTCTACGTCCCACTTGTTGACCGCCACGACCACGGCCCGCCCCTCGCGCTCGGCAAGGTCGGCGATCTTAAGGTCCTGGGTCTCGAAGGGGATGGCCGCATCCAGCAGCACCACCACGACCTCGGCGAATTTCACCGCGCGGATGCCGTCGGAGACCGAGAGTTTCTCCAGCTTGTCTTGGACCTTGGCCCGGCGCCGCATGCCTGCGGTGTCGAAGATCCGCATCGGCACCCCGCCCCAGTCCATCTGGACCGAGATCGCGTCCCGCGTGATCCCCGCCTCCGGCCCGGTCAGCAGCCGTTCCTCGCCCAGGATCGCGTTCACCAGCGTCGACTTGCCCGCGTTGGGCCGCCCCACCACGGCGATCTGCAGGGGCTTGTCCCGCGTGGGCAGTCGCATGTCGCCCTCACCCGCCTCGGCCTCTTCCTCGCTCAGCGTGACCTCGACCTCGGGCGCCTCCGCGGCGGCGCGCGCCTCGAATCCTTCGGACAGGGGCAGAAGTGCCGAGTAGAGGTCGTTCATGCCCTCGCCGTGTTCGGCCGACAGGCGGATCGGCTCGTCCAGACCCAGCGAATAGGCCTCAATCACGCCGGCATCGGCAGCCGATCCCTCGGCCTTGTTGGCCGCAAGGATGACGTGCTTGGCCCGCTTGCGCAGGATCTCTGCAAAGACCTCGTCATCGGGCAGGATGCCCGCCCGCGCGTCGATCAGGAACAGGCACACATCCGCCTCGTCCACCGCGCGTTCGGTCAGCCGACGCATCCTGGCGGGCAGCGACTCGTCGGTCTCGTTCTCAAGGCCTGCGGTGTCGACCACGGTGAATCGCAGGTCGCCCAGCCTGGCCTCGCCCTCGCGCAGGTCACGGGTCACGCCCGGCTGGTCGTCGACCAGCGCCAGGCGCCGCCCGACGAGACGGTTGAACAGGGTCGACTTGCCCACGTTGGGGCGGCCGACGATGGCAAGAGAGAAACTCATGGCCCGGCTCCAAGGATCAAGGGCGCCGCTTAACGCATTTCAAAGCAGGGCGAAAGGGGCATCCCGGCGCCACGGTACAGTCCGGGCGCCAGTGCACCGCGGTCTCGCCGGCGCGGGTACGGGAGACGGGCCTCAGCGATAGGCGTGCAGAACGCCCTTGCGGGACACGACATAGAGCGTGCCGCCCGCCACCACGGGGCGCGTGGTGGCGCCACCCGGGATCGCGATTTCCTGCAGCAGCTTTCCGTCCACCGGGTTGAAGGCCCGGATCTTGCCGTCCGAACTGGCCACGATCAGGCGGCCCCCCGCCAGGACCGGACCGTGGTTGGCAAAGGCGCCGTCGCGGCGGCGGTTCGGGTTGCGCGTCGGGCGATAGCCCGGCAGGTCGCGGCTCCAGATTTCCTGCCCGGTTCCGGCATCGAGCCGGACCAGCTGGTTGAGGTCGGAGACGAAGAACACCGAATCGCCTGCCGGCCACATCGGACCCAGCGCGCCTCTCTTGGCGGTCCAGATCCGCTCTCCGTTGTAGACCGACAGCGCCACCGCGCGGCCCGAGTGGTTGCCGGCAAAGACCCGGTCGCCCGCGATCACCGGATCGCCGGTGATATCGTTGATTCCGGCGATGGTGACGCCGGTACGGCGGCCCAAAAGCTCGGCGTTCCAGACCTGCAGCCCGCCCTGCCGGAAGGCCGCCGAGACGGCGCCCGATCCGAAGGCGAAGACAACGTACTTGTCGTTGATCGCGGGGGCCGGTGCCCCTGCGATGTTGTTGAAATCCTTGGTGCCGTCGAACTGCCAGCGAACGCGGCCATCGTCGCTTTCGATCGCCCAGGCGGTGCTGTCGCCCGAGACGACGTAGACCAGCCCGTCACGATAGCTGGGCGCGCCGGTGGCGGTGTTCTTGAGGTCCTGCTCCCAGAGCATTTGCCCGGTGGCCGGGTCAAGCGCCGTCAGCATGCCGAAGCCGGAGGACACGAACAGCTTGCCGTCGCCGTAGGCCAGCCCGCCGCCCTGACCTTCGGGGGCCTTGTCGCGCTGCGGGACAAGGGTCGCGGACCACAGCTGCTGACCCGAGGTTGCGGTCGCCCGGACCTGGTGGTTGGCGTCCATCGTGAAGATGCGGCCGCCGGCGACGATCGGATCTGCGTTCAACCGCGTCTTGCGCCCGTCGCCCGCACCGATCCCGACCGAGAACAGCGGTTTCAGGGCCAGCCCCAAGGCCGCGTTCGTGACACGGACCATCGGCGAGACGGGGCTTTGCGCCCAATCGGTGTTGCTGACGCTGGCGGGCGTGGAAAATGCGCGGGCCTGCGGGCCGGTCTCTGCCGGGTCGGTGCCTTCGTCGTACCCGCCGGTCAGCACGTCCCGGACATTCAGACGTTCCCCCGGAAGGATCTGCTCGCTCTTGGCACAGGCCGTCAGCGCCAGCGCGGCCAGCGAAATCAGCAGAGAGGTCTTGCGCAGCATCACCATGCCCCTTTTCGTCACTACCCGGGGCCCTGCCCCCCGCCGTGCGCCCCGCCTGAGCGGGCTCAGTTACCGGGCGCGTCGCCGCCCAGTGCCACAATCAGTTGACCGGCGCGGCGCTGCAAGCCCTGCGTCGCCTCGGCATCTTCGGCCAGCCGTTCAAGCCGTGCGATCGCGGCGTCACGGTCGCCGGTTTCGATCTCGATCAGCGCCAGTTGTTCCTCCGCCAGCAGGCGCAGCGGCTGCCCCGGCACGGCCAGCGCCTCGAATCCTGCGCGGCGCTCTTCGACCGGCAGGACGGATGCGCCGCGGGTCAGGGCCTTGTAACTGGCGATCTGGCGATAGATGGCCGGGATCTCGGTATTGTCGGCGACCGCCTGAAGACGGGCGACCGCCTCGGCGTCATCGCCGGCGGTGCCTTCCTCGGCAGCGGTCAGCATCGACAGGATCGCCGCGCCGCCGGTGGTCGGCGGTTCGATCGCCGTCAGCGCGTCGATGCGCTGCGCCGGTTCCTCGGCGTCGAGCGCGTCAAGCACGCTATCGCCAAAGGCCTGGGCCTGAGATTCGGCAGAGGCGATCCGCCATTCGCGCCAGGCGGTGCCGCCGACGATGAGAAGCACGATGACCACGCCAACCCAGCCCCACTTGCGCAAAGTGGCGTAAAGGCGGTCGCGTTTGACCTCTTCGGTCACCTCGTCGATAAAACTGTCGGCGTCGCTCAAACGGGCCCCCTCCGGTTGGTTTTCTCCCTCTTACATGCCCCGCAGCGCAGTGCCAAGGCGAGAAGGCATACCCGCAAGGGCCGTTTCCCGCGCCGAAACGGGCTTGGCGAATTGTCGCGTAAATGCCGATTAATCGTGAAACTCTCGCAGAATTGTCGAAAAAGCGCCGCTTTGCAGGGCAAAAACCACGCCCGTGCTTGAAGCCTACGTTGCGGCACCCTAAAACTGAACGAAACGGTTCAGCCCGGACTCGTCCGGGTCGGCAGGGGTCGGGCCGGCTCGGCACCGTAACGATCAACAGGATGTGCGACGGGCCACGCGGTTCGGCGCCGAGAGGACGAAGACGATGCGCATCATGTCTATCCTGACCGCCTGCCTTGTGGCTGCGGTCCTTTACGCGGTTGTATTCGAGCGCGACCGACTGCTGGAGTTCGCTCGCGAGGTGGCCCCGGCGGCGCAGGGGGACGTGGCAGATGGCGGCCCCGCCCCTTCCGAAGATGCGGACCCGGCGCTGGAGGCGGGCGCCCCCGATGCCCTCCCCGAAGGCGCGGTGCGCGTGATGGCCAAGCGGTCGGTGGCTCAGGTGGTCGACAGCGAGGTGATCCTGCGCGGCGAAACCGAGGCCGTCCGCCAGGTCGAGGTGCGGGCCGAGACCTCGGGCAAGATCGTGTCCGAACCGCTGCGCAAAGGATCGCTGGTCGAAGCCGGACAACTGCTGTGCGAGATCGACCCGGGCACCAGCCAAGTCTCGCTGCAAGAGGCGCTGGCCCGACTCGCGGAATCCAAGGCCCGGTTGCCCGAGGCCAAGGCGCGTCTGGCCGAAGCGGAGGCGCAACTGCCCTCTGCCAAGGCCCGCATCCTAGAGGCCGAAGCCGCCGTGCCCGCCGCCGAGGCGCAACTGGCCGAGGCCCGCGCCAGCGTCCCCGCCGCCGAGGCCCTGCTGGCCGAGGCAAAGGCGCGGGTGCCCGAGTTCGAGGCCCGGCTGGAAGAGGCCGAGGCCCGCGTCCCCGAGGCAGAGGCGCGGCTGGCAGAGGCCAAGGCCGCCGTGCCCGCCGCCGAGGCCCGCCTGAAAGAGGCAGAGGCCGGCGTGCCCGCCGCCGAGGCCCTGTTGGCCGAGGCAGAGGCCCGCGTGCCCGAGGCCGAGGCGCGCTTGAAGCAGGCACAGGCACAGGTGCGCGAGGCAGAAATCAACCTGCGCGCCGCGCAGGAACTGGCCCGCGACGGCTTTGCCGCGCAGACCCGGCTGGCTGCGGCCGAAGCCACCTACGAGACCGCCCTGACCGCTGTGCAAACCGCGCAACTTGGCCTGAAATCCGCCGCCTCCGGCATCGAGGCGGCCAAGTCTCAACTCCAGGGCGCGCTGGCCGCCGTCCAGACCGCCAAGAGCCAGGTCGAAACCGCCAAGGCTGCCGTGCAGGCCGCTCAAAGCGGCATCCGCAATGCCCGCGCCGGGGTGATCTCGGCCAAGGCCCAGATCCAGAACGCCCTGGCCGGCGTGCAATCCGCGCAGAGCCAGTTGCAGGGGGCCAAGGCCGCCGTGGCCTCGGCCCTCTCCGGTGTCGAAGGTGCCAAGGCGGCGGTCATCGCCGCCCGTGCCCAGCTTGAAACTGCGACGGCGGGTATCCAGTCCGCCAAGACCGGCGAGGAAAGCGCGCTGAGCGCGATCCAGTCCGCCGAGGCCGCCGTCGCCTCGGCCCGGCGCGAGATCGACCGGCTGAAGGTGCATGCGCCCTTTGCCGGTCTGCTGGAAACCGACACGGCGGAATTGGGCGCACTGCTGCAACCCGGTTCGGCCTGCGCAACCGTGATCCAGCTGAACCCGATCAAGATTGTCGGCTACGTGCCCGAAACCACCGTGGCGCGCGTGATGGTCGGGGCCAAGGCGGGCGCGCGGCTGACCAACGGCCGCGTCGTGCAGGGTGAGGTCACCTTCGTCTCGCGCAGCGCCGATCCGACCACGCGCACCTTCCTCGTGGAACTGACGGTCGACAACTCCGACCTGACCATCCGCGACGGCGAAACCGCCGAAGTTGCCATCGAGGCCGAGGGGGCCAAGGCGCATCTGCTGCCGCAATCCACCCTGACCCTGAACGACCAGGGCAAGCTGGGCGTGCGCACGGTCAAGCCGGACGACAGCGTGCAATGGATGGATGTCTCGATCCTGCGTGACACCCGCGATGGCGTCTGGATCACCGGCCTGCCGGATGAGATCAACGTGATCACCGTCGGTCAGGAATACGTCACCAATGGCGTGACCGTGGTGCCGAGATACGAGGATATCATACAATGACCGGCATCATCGACTGGGCCGCCGCGCGCGCCCGAATGATCATCGCCTTCATCGTGCTCAGTCTGGTGGCCGGGGCCTATGCCTACGTGTCGCTGCCCAAGGAGGGTGAACCGGACATCGAGATCCCGGCGCTCTTCGTCTCGGTCCCCTTCCCCGGCATTTCCGCCGCCGACGCCGAAAAGCTGCTGGTCAAGCCCATGGAGACCGAGCTCTCGGATCTCGACGGGCTCGAGAAGATGACGGCCACCGCCGCCGAGGGCTATGCGGGCCTGGCACTGGAGTTCGAGTTCGGCTGGGACAAGACCAAGATCATCGCCGACGTACGCGACGGCATGAACAATGCCGAGGCCGAGTTCCCCGAAGGCGCCGAAAAATACTCGATCAATGAGATCAACTTTTCCGAATTCCCGATCCTGATCGTCAACCTCTCCGGCCCGGTTCCGGAACGTACGCTGAACAAGGTCGCCAAGGACCTGCAGGACCGGCTCGAGGCGCTCGATTCGGTGCTGGAGGCCGGGATCGCGGGCAACCGCGACGAGATGCTGGAAGTGGTCATCGACCCGCTGCGACTGGAAAGCTACAACGTCACCGCGGATGAGCTGATCCGCGTGGTCCAGAACAACAACCAGCTGATTGCCGCCGGCGAGGTCGAAACGGAAAACGGCGCCTTTTCGGTCAAGATCCCCTCCAGCTTTGACGATGCGCGCGATGTCTATGACCTGCCGGTCAAGGTGAACGGCGACCGCGTCGTGACGCTGGGCGACCTGGCCGCGATCAACCTGACCTTCGAGGACCGCAAGGGCACGGCGCGCTTCAACGGAGAGCAGACCGTCGCGCTGCAGGTGGTCAAGCGCAAGGGCTTCAACATCATCGACACCGTGGCGCAGGTGAAGGCCGAGCTTGCCGCCGCGCAGGGGACCTGGCCCGACGAGTTGCGCGCGGTGCTGGACGTGGGCACCTCGAACGACCAGAGCCGCCAGGTGGCCAGCATGGTCAGCCAGCTCGAAGGCTCGGTTCTGACGGCCATCGCGCTGGTGATGATCGTGGTGCTGGCAAGCCTGGGCCTGCGCCCCGCCCTGCTGGTGGGGTTTGCCATCCCCACCTCTTTCCTGTTGTGTTTCGTGCTGCTGGCGACGATGGGCGTGACGATCTCGAACATCGTGATGTTCGGGCTGATCCTGGCCGTGGGCATCCTGGTCGACGGCGCCATCGTGGTGGTGGAATACGCCGACAAGCGCATCGCCGAGGGCACCGGCCCGATGCATGCCTATGTCGAGGCCGCGCACCGGATGTTCTGGCCGGTTGTCTCGTCCACGGCGACGACGCTTTGCGCCTTTCTGCCGATGCTCTTCTGGCCCGGCGTCGCGGGCGAATTCATGGGCATGTTGCCGATCACCATCATCTTCGTGCTGACCGCCTCGCTGGTGGTGGCGCTGATCTACCTGCCGGTCATGGGCGGCGTCTCGGGACGATTCTCGCGCAACGTGCACCGCGCCGGCGACTGGCTGCGCGCGCGCCTGCACTGGACGCTGCGGGTGCTGCTGGTGCCGGTGGCGATCCTTGGGCTGTTCACCGGCGCGATGATGGTGCTGAACCCCAGCTACCTGGGTCCGACAGAGGCGACGGGCTGGGCCGCGCATATGCCCGGCGTCGTGATCTTTGTGCTCTTTGCGGTGATCTCTTCCGTGGTGATGGACGCCGCCGAAATCCGGCGCAAGCCCAAGCGCATCGAGTCGCGCAGCCGCCGGACCCCGTTCGGCAGTTTCACCAAGCTGATCGCCGGCAACCCGGTCATGCCTCTGGTGACGGTTGGGGCCGTGATCATGTTCGTGGTCAGCGTCTTCGCCTACTACGGCGAGAACAACAACGGCGTGGATTTCTTCGTCGAGAGCGAACCGGAACAGGCCATCGTCTACGTCCGCGCGCGCGGCAACCTGAGCCTGGCGGAAAAGGACGCGCTGGTAAAACGGGCCGAGCAGATCGTGCTGACCCATCCCGGCATCCTCAACGCCTTCTCCTTTGCCGGTGAAGGCGGGCTGGACAACAACACCGGCGGTGCGATGGCCCCCAAGGACACCATCGGCCAGGTCCAGTTCGAAACCATCGCCTGGGCCGACCGCCCGGCCTATGCCCGTGCCAACGATGTCCCGCTGGCGCAACTGGACGGGGACGTGATCCTTGACGACCTGACCGAGAAGCTGGAGCGCATCCCTGGCGTCGAGATCGAGATCCTGGCCCAGGCGCGTGGCCCGGCCAGCGCCAAGCCGGTACACCTGCAACTGAAGGGCGACGACTGGACCGCCCTGCTGGAGGCCGCGAGCATTGCGCGCACGAAATTCGACAACACCCCCGGCCTGACCCTGATCGAGGACACCCGCCCTCTGCCCGGCATCGACTGGCAGATCGACGTGGACGTGGAAAAGGCGGGCCGCTACGGCGCCGACGTGGCCACCGTGGGCGCGATGGTGCAGCTGGTGACGCGCGGGCTGGCCATCGGCAGCTATACCCCAGGCACCTCGGACGAGGAAATCGACATCCGCGTGCGCCTGCCCGAGGAAAACCGCGTCCTGTCCACGCTGGACAGCCTCAAGGTCCGCACCCCGGACGGGCTGGTGCCGCTGGTCAACTTCATCACCCGCGAGCCGGTGGCCAAGCTGGCCGAGATCGAGCGCATCGACCAGACGCGCTATTTCGACGTCAAGGCCGGTGTGCGCGAAAGCCTGATGGAAATCGGCTGGGACGTCACGACAACCGGCCCCGACGGCGCAGAGGCGACCGAGTTCGTGCCGCTGATGACCGGCGTGGAACTGGACCCGGAAACAGCCGATGTCTCGACCGCGGACTGGAGCCATGACTTTGGCCGCTCGTCGGGGTTCTTCGAATGGCTGATGGGGGCCAATATCCGTCACTTCGGCGACGTGCGCCTGCTGACCGACGCGACACCCGAAGAGATCGTCGCGCAGGCGGATACAGGCGAGCGCTCCAAGCTCAAGGTCGTGCCGGTGACGGGCACGGAACGGATCGGCGTCCTGACCGACTGGCTGGAAACCGACCCGCTGCCAGCGGGCATCGAATGGGAATGGACCGGCGATCAGGAGGACCAGGAGGAAAGCCAGGCCTTCCTGCAATCGGCCTTTGGCGGCGCATTGTTCCTGATGTTCATCATCCTGCTGGCGCAGTTCAACAGCTTCTACAACTCGGTGCTGGTGCTGCTGGCGGTGATCCTGTCCACGACGGGCGTGCTGATCGGGATGCTGGTGATGGATCAGTATTTCTCGATCATCATGACCGGGACCGGGATCGTGGCGCTGGCAGGCATTGTCGTGAACAACAACATCGTCCTGATCGACACCTACCAGGAGTATTCGCGCTACATGCCCCGGATCGAGGCCATCGTGCGCACGGCGCAGGACCGGATCCGCCCGGTGCTGCTGACCACGATTACGACGATGGCGGGCCTTGCGCCGATGATGTTGGGGCTCAGCCTCGACTTCTTCAACGGCGGCTATTCGATCGACAGCCCGACCGCCCTGTGGTGGAAGAACCTGGCCACGGCCGTGGTCTTCGGCCTTGGGATCGCGACGGTGCTGACGCTGGTCTTTACCCCCGCGATGCTGGCGATCCGGGTCTGGTTCACGACCTATGTGCTGTGGTTCGCGCGGCTGCTGGCGCGGCTCAGCTTTGGCCGCGGCAGTCGCGTGGCCCGCGACTGGGCCCTGAACCGCGCGGCGCGCCAGGTTAAATCGCCCGAAATCATCTGGGAGGATGCGCCGGCCAGCACGATGGAACTGACGCAGGACCTGCGCGCAGCAGAGTGAACTGAAAGCGGATCGGCCCGCCGGCGTGGGCCGATCCGCGGGACCTGCGGTACATATCTGACGGCGCTGCCCCAGTTGCGCAAAGCGCGGCCCCCGAAGTCTTTCGAGCCCAATGAAACGCTGTGCCAGTCAGGGACGACCTGCGTTCGCCTTGTCGGATTTGCGGGTGCGGCGGCAGCGGTCGGAACAATAGCGGACCTCTGCCCAGACCTTTTCCCATTTCTTGCGCCAGGTGAACGGGCGGCCGCAGGTCGCGCAGGTCTTGACCGGCAAATCGCCCTTGCGGGTGCCGCGCGGCATCAGAAATCGAAACTCTGCTGGCGGCTGTCGCCGGTGGGGCGCCGTTTTCGAGGCGCGCGGTCGTTGACGAAATGGCGTTGCGGATCCTTGCGCGAGGCGTGCTTTCGCACCACCCGTGCGGCTTCGTCATGGAACCCCTCATTCTTGCGCACCGACCAGATGGCATCGCGGGCGGTCCTTGCCGCCTGTTTCACGTCGACCACCGGTGGCGGATAGTCGATCTGCCCGTCCCAGTGCCAAGGTTCCTGCAGGCAATCGTCGGGAACATCGACCAGTTCCGGACACCAGCGGCGGGTGAAGGCGCCGGTCGAGTCCTGGTCGTGGCCCTGTTTGACCGGGTTGTAGATACGCAGGGTGTTGATGCCGGTGGTGCCCGATTGCATCTGGACCTGGCTCCAGTGGATGCCCGGTTCGTAATCGGTGAACATCCGCGCCAGATGCTGACCCGTGCGCTGCCAGGGCAGCCAAAGGTGGTAGGAAGCAACGCTCATCAGCATCGAGCGCATGCGGAAATTGAGCCAGCCAGTGGCGATCAGCGAGCGCATGCAGGCATCGACAAAGGGCAGCCCGGTTTCGCCCTTTTCCCATGCCTCAAGGCGCGCGGCATCCGGGGTTTCCGGGCGCAGGCCCTCATAGGCGCGGTGCAGGGCACGCCATTCCAGATCCGGCTCGTCCTCCAGCTTCTGGATGAAATGGTCGCGCCAGGCGAGGCGCGACTGAAAGCTTTTCAGGCTGCCGGACCACCCGGTCCGCGTGCCCCTAACCTCTCGCTGGCGGGCGGCGGTGGCGCGCACCGCCTCGCGCGGGCTGAGAGTGCCGAGGGCCAGGTGCGGCGACAGCCGCGAACAGGCGCTTGCGCCCTCCAGCGGTGTCGACATGGCCTTGCGATAATTCTGGCCGCGCTCTGTCAGGAAACTGTCGAGTAGCGCCTCGGCCTCGACGCGGCCGCCGCGCTGGCGTCCCGGGCAGGGATCGATGGCCAACCCCAGATCGGCAGCCTCTGGCAGGGCGTCGGACGGTTGCTGGACGGGCGGCAGCGCCCCGGGCGCCGGCAGCGGATCCTGCGCCATCAGCCGGTTGCGATGGGCGGCCCAGCCGTCACGGTCGTGTCGGCCACGGCGCACCGCCGATTGCGGCAGTTCCTGCCAGCGCAGGCCCTGACCAGCAGCCCAGGCGGCCACGGCCCTGTCACGGGCAAAACTCCAGGCGTTGCCGGTTTCCTCGGTGCTGACCAACCAGTTTGCCCCGGTTTCCGCGCGCAGCGCCTCCAGCACGTCGACCGCCGGGCCGAACCGGATCACAAGGTCGCTGCCAAGGGCACGCAGGTCGGCGCGCAGCCCGGCCAGCGTCTCGCACAGAAAGGCGTACTGGCGAGCAGAGGCGTCGGGCTGTTGCCACAGGCCCGGTTCAACGATGTAAAGCGGCAGGACAGGCCCGATCTCGCAAGCGCGCAACAACGCCGCGTTGTCGGCTACGCGCAGATTGCGCTTGAACCAGAGGATCACGGACATCAGGTCTCCTTTCGGCGGCGGTGCCATTGCAGCCCCCTCGGCTCCGACCTAGGGTCACGGCCAACAGCTTCCAGCCCCGCGAGGACCCGATGAAAGACGCCGCACCCAAGACCATCTATCTCAAGGACTACACTCCCTTCGGCTGGCAGGTCAGCGATGTGCACCTGACCTTTCGCCTTGCGCCCAAGTCGACGCGGGTGATCTCGAAAATCCATTTCGCGCCCAACCCCGAGGCCCGGGCACAGGACTTCTTTCTGCATGGCGAGGACCTGAAACTGATCCGCGCCACCATCGACGGGGTCGAGGTGACGCCGGAAGTCACGCCCGAGGGCCTGCGCTGTGCCGTGCCGGAAGGCCCGTTCCTCTGGGAAGCGGAGGTGGAAATCGCGCCCGAAGACAACACCGCGCTGGAGGGGCTGTACATGTCCAGTGGCATGTACTGCACCCAGTGCGAGGCCGAAGGATTCCGCAAGATCACCTATTACCCCGACCGCCCCGACGTCATGAGCGTCTTTTCCGTGCGGATCGAGGGGGATTTGCCGGTGCTGCTGTCGAATGGCAATTCGGTCGACCGGGGCGAGGGCTGGGCCGAGTGGCACGATCCCTGGCCGAAGCCCGCCTACCTGTTTGCACTGGTTGCCGGCGATCTCGTCAACCACCCGGACCGCTTCACCACCCGGTCGGGCAAGGAGGTCAAACTGAACATCTGGGTGCGACCGGGAGACGAAGGCAAATGCGCCTTCGGCATGGAGGCGCTGAAGAAGTCGATGAAATGGGACGAGGATGTCTATGGCCGAGAATACGACCTCGACGTCTTTAACATCGTCGCCGTGGACGATTTCAACATGGGTGCGATGGAAAACAAGGGGCTGAACATCTTCAACTCCTCCTGCGTCCTGGCTTCGCCCGAAACCTCGACCGATGCCAATTTCGAACGCATCGAGGCGATCATCGCGCATGAGTATTTCCACAACTGGACCGGCAACCGCATCACCTGCCGCGACTGGTTCCAGCTGTGTCTGAAGGAAGGACTGACCGTCTTCCGCGACCAGCAGTTCACCGCAGACGTGCGTTCGGCCCCGGTGGCGCGCATCGACAATGTGGCCATGCTGCGCGGGCGCCAGTTCCCCGAGGACCAGGGACCGCTGGCGCACCCGGTCAGGCCCGAGAGTTTCCAGGAGATCAACAACTTCTACACCGCCACGGTCTATGAGAAAGGCGCCGAGGTGATCGGCATGCTGAAACGGCTGGTGGGCGATGCGGATTACGCCAAGGCGCTGGATCTGTATTTCGAGCGCCACGACGGCGATGCCGCCACGATCGAGGATTGGCTCAAGGTCTTCGAGGATGCCACCGGCCGCGACCTGTCGCAGTTCAAGCGCTGGTACAGCCAAGCCGGCACGCCGCGGGTCGAGGTGACCGAGGATTGGGCCGACGGAACCTATACGCTGACCTTCAAGCAGCACACGCCGCCCACGCCCGGACAGGACGTCAAGGAACCGCAGGTCATCCCCATGGCCGTGGGCCTGCTCAATCCCAACGGCGACGAGGTGGTGCCGACCCGCGTTCTGGAGATCACCCAAGCCGAACAGAGCTTTTCCTTTGACGGGCTGGCCGCGCGGCCGGTGCCCTCGATCAACCGCGAGTTTTCCGCCCCCGTGGTACTGGAACGCGAACAGAGCCGCGAGGAACGAGCCTTTCTGCTGGCCCATGACACCGATCCCTTCAACCGTTGGGAGGCCTCTCGCCTGCTGGCCCGTGACAGCCTGATCGCCATGATCACCGAGGATGCCGGCCCCGACCTGGCCTGGCTGGACGGGCTGGAAAGGCTCTTGCGGGACCGCGATCTCGACCCGGCCTTCCGGGCGATGATGATGGGACGGCCCTCGGATTCGGAACTGGCGCAGGTGCTGTTCGAACGCGGCGTGACACCGGACCCGGACGCGATCTGGCAGGCCAAGGAAACGCTGGTTCAGGTCATGGCGGAACGCTGGGCCGACCTGCTGCCTCAGCTTGCCGCCGAAGGCCGGGTGGACGCGCCTTTTGCGCCGACCGCCGAGCAATCGGGCAAACGCGCCCTTGGCGGTTCCGCCCTGTCGCTGATCACCCAACTGGATGGCGGCAAGGCGGCGGAGGAGCAATTCGCCGGGGCCGACAACATGACGCTGCAACTTTCGGCGCTGGGGCAACTGGTGCGGGCTGGCAAGGATACAGAGGCGCTCTCCTCTTTCGAACAGCAGTGGAAGGGCGACCGGCTGGTCATGGACAAGTGGTTCGGGCTGCAGATCGGGATGACCGCGCCGGACAACGTGGTTCCGCGCGCCGAGGCGCTGACCGGGCATCCGGATTTCGACTGGAAAAACCCCAACCGGTTCCGCGCGGTTATGGGTTCTGTGGCCATGAGCCACGCCGGGTTCCATCGCAAGGACGGCGCGGGCTATGCCCTGCTCACCGACTGGCTGATCCGTCTCGATGACCTGAACCCGCAGACCACGGCGCGCATGACCTCGGCCTTCCAGACCTGGAAACGCTACGACGCGGACCGCCAGGACTTGATGCGGGCAGAACTGGAACGCCTGCAGGCCAAACCCAAGCTGAGCCGCGACACAGGCGAGATGGTGGCGCGCATCCTGGGCGCCTGAGCCCGCGGGGCGGCTGAAACGGCATTTGCCAGCAAGAAGGGCGCCGGGCACGCAAGCAATCTTGTGGCCCGCGCCAAAACCGCGATAGCCTGAGGCCGAACCACTCCGGAGACCGCGATGCGCCCTGTCCTTACCTTCGCCGGCCGCAGGCCGTCCCCACCCTTTTACGCCCGGACACTCCGCGCATGAACGGCGCGCTGATCATCACCGGCGCCAGCGCCGGGATCGGTGCGGCCACCGCGCGCATGGCGGCCTTTTCGGGCTGGCAGCGGATCGTCGTCCATTACGGCCAGGACAAGGCCGGGGCCGAAACGACCGCGGCGATGGTCGAAAGCATGGGGGCACAGGCCTACCTGGTGCAGGCGGATGTCTCCAAGCCCAAGGCCATCGAGAAGATGTTTGCCAAGCTGCGCGAGCTTAAGCCCGGTCCGGTCGGTCTGGTCAACAACGCCGGCATCGTCTCTCCCCACGGCAGCATTGAAGACCTGACGCCCGAACGGGTCCAGAAAGTCTTTGCCGTCAATGTTTTCGGCGCGATCGAGGTCGCCCGGCAGACCGTCGGCCTGATGCGCGAATGGGGCATGGGGGGCGGGATCGTGAACATCTCCTCGATGGCCGCGCGACTGGGGTCGGCCCACCAGTACGTCGACTATGCGGCCAGCAAGGGCGCCATCGACACCTTTACCCTGGGACTTGCCGATGAATTGGCGCCGGAGGGGATCCGCGTCAACGCCATCCGCCCCGGTCTGATCGAAACGGATATCCACGCCAAGGGCGGCCAGCCCGACCGGCTGGAACGACTGGCCCCGACCACGCCCATGCGGCGCGCCGGCACGACCGAGGAATGCGCCGAGGCGATCCTCTGGCTGCTGTCCGAGCGGGCCTCCTATGTCACCCGTTCCATTCTGGACGTGTCGGGGGGACGGTGAACAGCCCCTTGGAACATGCTTCTTCGGGCCGGTCGCTGCGGGCCTTTCTGGTGCTGATGCTGGTCTGGCTGGCGGCCATGACGCTGTGGTTCGTGCTACAAGCCTCGATCTGGATCGTCGGTGCGCTGCTTTTGGTCAGCCTCCCGGCCCTTATCGATTTCAGTACCGGGCGCAGCGCTTGGTTGCGATTGGACGACAACATGCTCCGCTGGGGATCGGGCGGGGCAACGGGCGAGGTTGCGTTGTCTCGGATCGCAGTGGCCCGCTTCGAAACGCGACTCGATTTCTCGATCCGGGTGCGGCTGGTGCTGGATGACGGGCGCCGCATCACTCTGCCGCAGGACAGCCTGCCGCCACATCCCCGGCTGCAAAAGGCGTTGGAGACGCGGGACATCAAGACGGAGCGGCATCATTTCGGGCTGATCTGACGCCTCAACAAATCGTCGCGCAACATACTGTTTAATTGAAATAATTTCAATCTCAGCCCGCCAGAACCACATCCCCTGACCCTAGCTTTTCCAAGGACAGACAGGCCTGAAACCGGCAACGACACCCCGCTGTCTGGACCGCCGAATGGCAAGCCATCGCCGAAACCCTATGTCATGGGCGTGCACCCGCCGCAGCTGTGGTGTAAACTGCTCATGTAAGAGGCGCGCCCGTCATGGAAGTGTCACTAAATTATGATCTTGGGGCTAGAATGAAAGACCGCATCGACCCGCTGATCGCCGAACGCGCGCCCTGGTTGTTTTCCAGTTCTCCGGTTGTCCGGCCTGCCCGGGCCGTGCTGAACCGCATGTTGGGGTATGAAAAGACCATCGAGATCGGGACGCTCGTCAAGGACATGACCGCTGACCAGATCATGCAGGTCATGGCCGAGATGCTGGCCAAGGACCTGGAGTTCACGGGGCTTGAGAACGTGCCGCGACAGGGGCCGGCACTGATCGTGTCGAACCATCCGACCGGCATCGCCGACGGGATCATGCTGCATCACGTCATCGGCAAGATCCGGCGCGATACCTATTACTTTGCCAACCACGACATCATGCGCGTCCTGCCGCAATACGCCGAGATGATCGCCCCCGTCGAATGGCGCAAGGAAAAGCGCAGCCACGGCAAGACACGCGAGACGATGGCCTATACCCGCAAGGCGGTGGATGAAGGCCGGCTGGGTGTCATCTTCCCCTCGGGCCGCTTGGCGAAACGGCGCGGTCTGTCTCTGCATGAACGGCCCTGGATGGCCAGCGCGGCGATGATCGCGCGCAAGTTCGACCTGCCGGTCATCCCGGTGAACATCCGGGCCCGAAACTCGGTCCTGTTCTACCTGTTCGACCTGCTGCACCCGACGCTGCGCGACATCACCCTGTTCTACGAAACGCTGAACAAGGCCCGCCAGCCCTACCGCATCACCGTGGGCGAGGCGATCTCTCCCAAGGCGCTGCCTGCCAAGTCCGAGGACGGGATCGAGATGCTGCGCCGGGCAACCCTTGCCCTGGGGGGACCCAAGGCACCGGCGGTGTCGCTGGTGGATGCGACGCGCCGGCCCAGCTGGCTGAAGGCCTGAGCCTCAGTCCTCTGCCGGCACCGGGGCGTCCGCGACGTCCTGGACAGGGCCCAGCCCCTCGGGGCGTAGAACAGGGCGCAGTGACCGCGCAAGGCCCGTGCAATAGCTTTGCGACCGTGTCCAGGACTTGATGTCCTCGCGCTTGCGCCGGGAATGGAACGGCCCCCAATCCGCCGCCACACCCCGCATGCCGCGGCTTATGACCTTGTCGCGCGGCACGGTGACCGCCATGATCCGCAGCGCACAGGACAGGTTGTCCTCGGGGTCTTTCAACGCCGCGCCACTGCGCGCCTTGCATTTGTAGAAGCGCGCGGTTGGTGGATAGATCTGTACCAGCCCGAACCAGCGCCCGCCACCGCCCACGGCCCAGGGGCGATGGGTGCTTTCGTGCCAGGCGAGGGCCGAGATCAACCCGACCCAGAAAGCCTCTCTTTGAGTGCGGCCTGCACTGGGATAGGCCGGGCAGTACTCGGCGATGTCGCGCGGCACGAGGTCCGGCAATTGGCTGGCCTGCGCACGCAACCCCCGCAGGGCCGCGATGCTCCAGCTACGGCTGCCCTCGATATTGTCCCAGCGCGCCTTGGGCACGACGATCGTCTTGCGCGCCTTGGGCCGCAAGGACTCTGGAACCGCGAGGCGCGAAATCTCTGCCGCGGGTGGGCTGACCGGCGCATGCAGGGCAACGGCCCCGGCGGGATCGGGATTAGCGAAAGCAGCCTGACCCGCAAGGGCGAGACCGCAAAGAATGGCAGCAGCTTTTTTCATTTGTCCTGAAATGTCGCCCGGGGCGCTGAACGTTGCAAGCGTAGCTGCCGCCGCAGGGCCATGAACCACCGAAAAACAAGGCGGATCTCTGCCAATCGCCCCAGCCTTGGCGATGCACTGTTCGCCCGCCCGCAACATGTTGTCCCCCGCCCGGCACCAAAGCCCGGCCTTCGCCGGCAGAAAGACAGCGCAATTCCCGCAAGCCGCCGGATTTTGGCCGCGAATCGCGGGCAGTTTGAGGTCATGACGATACATCACCTGTTTCCCTCGGTACGCGCCGTACGCGCTCGTTTGTCGCCCCGTTTGGCGATCCCCGCCACCATCCCGGCCACGATACCCCCGGCGCCTCGGCATCCGCCGGTCCACATCCCCCTGTGCGATCCCGGCCCCGATGCGCTGGCCTGTGAGCATCTGCGCGCACGCGGGCAGTTTCTGGCCCGGCAGGAGGACTGGGAACAGCTGGCCACGGAAATCGCCACGGCAGAGGCCGAGCGGCGCCTGACTCCGGGACTGCGCTCGGCCGCGTCGATGCTGGCCGAGGGCGCGCGCCGCGACGTGACCGCGGCCATCGCCGAGGCGATCAACCGGGGCCAACCGCGCGAGGTGCAGGCAACCGTCGCCTCGCTGGACCCCTTGCTGGCCGAGATGCCCGCCTGCCCTGTGATCGCCCAGATCGTCGCGACGGTTCATGTCGAGACGGCTCGTGCCTGGCGCGCCGCCGACGATGCAACAGCCCCCGCGACCGACCGCCTCAAGGCTTTTGCCCGGCATATGGCCACCGCAACGCGACTGAACGACCGGTTCGACCCTTTCGAGCATCAGTCACCGCTCTGGGCGGTGGTGCGTTGCGCGGTGCTGGAGGCGGATCCGGCGCCGCGGGACCGCGTGGCCGACGATTTCGAGGATCTGATCGATCTCGACCCCGGCAACCCCTGGCACATGTGGCAGTTCGGCAAGGCCCTGCGCCCCACGCGCTTTGGCAGCTGGGAACAGCTGGATGCGCAGGCCCGGCGCACCGCGGCGCGGACCGGCGATCTCTGGGGCAGCGGCGGCTATGCCTGGATCTACCTTGGCGCGCTCTGCAAAGAGGCCGGCGCATTTTCCCGACTGGATGCCGAGCTCTTCGTGGAAGGGCTGCACGACATTCTGACGCGTCATCCGACGCAGGACATGGCCAACCGGATGGCCGCCCTGATCGGGCACACGCTGGGCGGGCCGACCCCGACGGGCAGCACGCGGCGCCGGGTCGCGGATTGCCTGGGCTGGATTGCGCAGGATCACCTGCGAGAGTTGCATCCCGAGATCTGGGCCAAGGTTCCTGAACGCCAGACAGGCGGAACCCCTCACCACCGCGCGGCCCATCCGGGCGAGGCGCGCGCGTTGGACTGCCTAGCAGAGTTCTATGCCCCCGCGCTGGACACGGGTCGGCGGTTACACTTCGGGCCGGATGGAATGCGGATGATCAAGGAGGACTGACGGGCGGGCCTTGCCCCCTGCCCCGCGCTGTTCTAGACCGCTCGGCAACCCGTTTTCCGATGAGGACCGCCATGCTGGATCTGACCTATGAAGCGCCCAAACCCAAGGTGATCGCCGGGGCCAAGCACGACTGGGAGCTGGTCATCGGGATGGAGGTGCACGCGCAGGTGGCCAGCCAGGCCAAGCTGTTCTCGGGCGCCTCGACCAAATTCGGTGCCGAACCCAACTCCAACGTCTCCTTCGTGGATGCGGCCATGCCCGGCATGCTGCCCGTGATCAACGAATACTGCATCGAACAGGCGGTGCGCACCGGGCTGGGCCTGAAGGCGGAAATCAACCTAGTCAGCGCCTTCGACCGCAAGAACTACTTTTACCCCGACCTGCCGCAAGGTTACCAGATTTCCCAGCTTTATCATCCGCTTGTGGGTGAGGGGGAGATCATCGTCGACATGGAGCCTGGGATCGCCCGCAAGGTGCGCGTCGAGCGCATCCACGTCGAACAGGATGCGGGCAAGTCGATCCACGACATGGATCCGCACATGTCCTTCGTCGATTTGAACCGGACCGGCGTGGCACTGATGGAAATCGTCAGCCGCCCCGACATCCGCGGGCCGGAAGAGGCCGCGGCCTATATCGCCAAGCTGCGGCAGATCCTGCGCTACCTGGGCACCTGCGACGGCAACATGCAGAACGGCAACCTGCGGGCCGACGTCAACGTCTCAGTCTGCCTGCCGGGGCAGTATGAGAAATACATGGAAACGCAGGATTTTTCGCATCTCGGCACGCGCTGCGAAATCAAGAACATGAACTCGATGCGGTTCATCCAGCAGGCCATCGACTATGAGGCCAAGCGCCAGATCGGGATTCTCGAGGCAGGCGGAGAAATCGTCCAGGAGACCCGCCTTTACGATCCGGACAAGGGCGAAACGCGGTCCATGCGGTCCAAGGAAGAAGCCCACGATTACAGGTACTTCCCCTGCCCCGACCTGCTTCCGCTGGAAATCGAACAGGGTTGGGTGGACGACATCGCCGCCAGCCTGCCGGAACTGCCGGACGAGAAAAAGGCGCGGTTCGTCAAGGACTTCGGCCTGTCGGAATACGATGCCAGCGTGCTGACCGCAGAGGTGGTGAACGCCACCTATTTCGAGGAGGTCGTGACCGCCTCGGGCGATGGCAAGCTCTCGGCCAACTGGGTCATCAACGAGCTGTTCGGCCGCCTCAAGAAAGACGACACCGAGATCACCGAAAGCCCGGTCAATCCCGCTCAACTGGCCGGAATCATTAGGCTTATCAAGTCGGATGCCATCAGCGGCAAGATCGCCAAGGACCTCTTCGAGATCGTCTATACCGAGGGCGGCGACCCGGAAAAGATCGTCGAAGAGCGCGGCATGAAGCAGGTGACAGACACCGGCGCCATCGAAACGGCGGTGGACGAAATCATCGCCGCCAACCCGGCGCAGGTGGAAAAAGCCAAGCAGAACCCGAAACTTGCGGGTTGGTTCGTGGGCCAGGTCATGAAGGCCACCGGCGGCAAGGCGAACCCCAAGGCCGTCAACCAGATCGTCAGCGCCAAGCTGGGATTGTAAGGCGTCTTTCGACCTTTGGGCCCTGTACAAAACGTACCTTTTGTACGGCGTTTTCCGCAATTTGTACAAAACATGCGACGCGGCCCACCGGGGCCGCGTTTCGCGTTTCCGCACGCCGGTCCTTGCGGGCAAGGCCCCAACCTGCCCCAAGGTAAGGAATCCCTTACTGCCGTCGCGTCAACGCAATTTGTTAACGTTCTGTTACCGGGGGTTGATAGATCTCCAGAGCGTCAGGATTGATCGGCGCGACACGCAAAAGATTGAAACGGGGGCTTTCATCCGTTTGTTGACTGAAAGTTGGGGCGCGGTCCGCAAGGACCACGCCCCTTTTCCGTTCCCCCCTGATCGTGGCGGGCCGCAGCTCAGCCGTCGAGGTCCAGCGACAATGCGTGGATTTCCGCCACAAGATCCGGCCCGAGCGCCTTGTGCACTGCCCGGTGACGGGCGATGCGGCTTTTGCCTGCCAGTTCCGGCGCGCGCAGCACGACGTGGAAATGGCTTTCTCCGCTGCCATCGTCGCCCGCATGGCCGGCATGGCGCGCGCTGTCGTTGCGCACCTCGATCAGGCTCGGCTGAAAGGCCGCCTCTAGTTTCATCTGGATTTCATCGGCTCGCGACATTTTTCGCAGGACCCCCTGTATCTCGTTCCGCGATAGTCTATGCTCCGGTGTCCGAGTCGAGAAGAGGTGCGAGATGAGCAAACCTGACCCCTTCGGTTTCGACATGTCCGTTAAGTCCGCGAAAAAGAAAAACCCACGCGGACGGAAGGGCATGACTGGCGCACAGGAGACATCCACGCGCATCTGCGACCATGACGGTTGCGAGGAACCGGGCAAATTCCGCGCGCCCAAGGCGCCTGACGTGCTGGATGATTTCTACTGGTTCTGCAAGGACCACGTCCGGGAATACAACGCCAAGTGGTCCTTCTTCGACGGCAAGACCGAGGCGGAGATGAACGCCCAGGAATCCTCGGACAAGGTCTGGGAGCGCAAGACCAAGGACTGGCGCGACCCCGAGGCCAAGGCTTGGGCGCGGCTGGGCATCGAGGACCCGCACCAGGTTCTGGGCGACAAGGCCACGCGCAACCCCGGCCGCAACAAGGCCGGCGGCGGCCGCAAGCTGCCCCCGACCGAACGCAAGGCCTTGGATATCCTCGACGCCAAGGACAACATGTCCAAGGCCGAGATCCGCAAGGTCTACAAGTCGCTCATCAAGGTGCTGCACCCGGACATGAACGGCGGCGATCGCAGCCAGGAAGAGCAGTTGCAGCAGGTGGTCTGGGCTTGGGACCAGATCAAGGACAGCCGCAGCTTCAAGTAGGCGGCACCCGGGTCGGGACGCGGGTTGGACATTTCTTTGAGTCAGAGGCTGGGTCCGGGTATTCCGGACCCATTTTCGTCGGGTTCCGGTGCTAGACTGGGTCAAACCGCCAGGAGTTCGATTCGCATGTCCGCCACCCGCCGCCGCCTGACCCTTTCGGCGCAGCACCTGCCGCTGGTTCCTTCGATTTCGATCCGGACCGGCACTCCGGCCTGCCGCTGATCGTCATCGGCCACCCGATCGAGATGGCCCAGCACATCAGCCGCAAGGGATGCCGGGCGGCGGCGCGCAATCTGCTGGCGAACAACCGGCTCCGCCACACCTGTGACACGCTGCGCGGCAATTCCGGCTCGCCGGTGATCGGCGAGGACGGTCGCAAGGTCGTGGCTCTGCATCACGCCGGGGATTCGATCAACGGCGTCAATTTTGCCGTCCCGATTGCAGCCATCGCTGAACAATCGCCTATCCTGGCCGCGCTGACCGAAGACGCGAAACCTGTCACGGCCAGGCCGCCGCGCGGATCGGAGTCACCGCCGAGACGCTGTCGCGGCTGGAACGGGGACGGCAGGCGACGCTGACCATCTACCCGGCGGCAGCCCCGGATACCCCCGTGGCGCTGCCCATTTCCCTACGCGGTTTCACCCGTACTCTGTCGGAGGTTTCCACAATGAACTGAGCAAGTCCGGCAGGCCCCTTCGACCGGGTTGCAGAATTCGCTGGACAGGAAAATTGACGCCACGTAACGTCGGATTCGGGCAATTTTTCAGCCCTTAAGACCCACCAACGGAAACGGGCGCGTGGCCCTAGTCCAGCCACACGCCCGTTTTTCTTTGTCTGCCGCGCCGCCCCGTCAGGCCGGGCGGAATTTCAGGCTGACACCGTTGATGCAATGGCGTTTGCCCGTGGGCGGCGGACCATCGTCAAAGATGTGCCCCAGATGCGAGCCGCAACGGCGACAATGGCATTCGGTCCGGGTCACGAAGAGCTTGCGATCGGGCTTGGTCTCGATGGCGTTCGGCAGGGCCTGATAGAACGAGGGCCAGCCGGTGCCGCTCTTGAACTTGGCTTCCGATGCGTAAAGCGGCAGGTCACAGCCCTTGCACAGAAAGGTGCCCTTGCGCGTTTCGTCGTTGAGCGGCGAGGTGAAGGCGCGTTCCGTCCCTTCCTCGCGCATGACGCGGTATTCCGCATCGGTCAGCATGGCGCGCCATTCCGCCTTGCTGCGGGTGATCTCGAAATTGCCGTCGGCGGCCAGGGCGCTGCGCGTGAAGAACGGCAGCACAGCCCCGGCGGCGATAAAGTTGCGTCGTTTCATCGGGGCCTCCTCTTTTGCGGGAAAGATTGCGCACCCCGGCCTGCGGGGGCAAGCACGGGGCGCGCACGATTGCGCGAGGCGCGAACTGGGGGTTGCTTTGCCACGCGCAACCGATCGCTTTACTGCTTGGGCAGCAAGACGCGGTCGATGACGTGGATCACGCCGTTCGACTGCTTGACGTCCGCGATGGTGACGGTCGCGGTGCGCCCGTTCTCGTCGGTCAGGGTGATCTCGTCGCCATCCATCTTGGCCTGCAGGGTGCAGCCGCCGACCGTGGGCACCGGGTGCATGCCGCCGTCATCGGCGATCATGCCGGCAATGGCGTCGGACATGGCGTTGGCCGCCACGACGTGACAGGTCAGGATCGTGGTCAGCTGGTCCTTGGCCTCGGGCTGCAGCAGCGCGTTCAGGCTTTCGGGCTTGATCTTGCCGAAGGCGTCATCGGTCGGCGCGAAGACGGTGAACGGGCCTTCGCCGGACAGCGTGTCGACAAGGCCGGCCGCCTTGACCGCGGTGACGAGCGTTTCGTGATCTGCCGAGTTCACGGCGTTTTCGACGATGGTCTTGTCGGGGAACATCGGGGCGCCACCCACCATCGGGTTGCCGGTATCGGAATGGCTGGCCGCAAAGGCGGCGCCGGACACGGTCACGAGGGCAACTGCTGCGAAGGTCTTGAGGGGTTTCATTTGGTGTTCCTTCCTGTTTCTTTGTCGTTTCGGGGGCTGCACCTCCTTGGTGCGGCTGACCGGAGTCACGAGACAGCGAGACGAAAGTTTCGCGCCGGACGATCACAAGCCGTTCACGGAACCGTGAGCACCCCGGTGCCAAGCGCGCCTTTGATGGACGTCATGTCGTTTTCGGCAGCGGCATCGGTGGTGAGCTGCGCTACATGAGGCGCAAGAATACAAGGAGCGCAGATGTTTCTTTCGGTCTTCGACATGTTCAAGGTGGGGATCGGCCCGTCGTCCTCGCACACGATGGGCCCAATGGTCGCGGCGGCCCGTTTCCTGGACAAGCTGCGCGCCGCGCCCTTCGCGGTTCACGGGCTGCGCGCCTCGCTGCACGGCTCGCTGGCCTTTACCGGGGTGGGCCATGCCACCGACCGCGCCACGGTGCTGGGGCTGGCCGGTTTCGTGCCGGAAACCTACGACAACGACAAGGCCGAGGCAGCACTGGCTGAGATCGCGAAAACCCACAGCGTCACGCCCGAGGGCCTGCCCGCGCTGCGGTTCGACCCGTCCCGGGACCTTGTCTTCGATTACGACGAGACGCTGCCGGGCCATGCCAATGGGATGATCCTGCGGGCCACGGACGCGCAGGGCGACGTGATCCTGCAAGAGGTCTACTACTCGGTCGGCGGCGGCTTTGTCCTGACAGAGGCGGAACTGGCCGCCGGCAAGGACACGGATGAGGGTGCCCCTGTCCCCCACCCTTTCAAGACCGCCGCGGAAATGCTTGACATGGCGAAGAAATCCGGGCGCAGCATCGCCGAGATGAAACGCGCGAACGAGGTGTCGCGCGGGTGTGCCGACAGCCTGGACAAGGGGGTGGCCCGGATCTGGCAGGTGATGGAGGACTGCATCGACCGGGGCCTGACCTCGGACGGGGTGCTGCCCGGCGGGCTGAACGTGAAACGCCGCGCCAAGAACATCCATGACCAGTTGCAGGCCGAACGGGGCATGAACCTCAGCGCGCCGCACACGATCAACGACTGGATGAGCGTCTACGCGATGGCGGTGAACGAGGAAAACGCCGCCGGGGGCCAGGTGGTCACGGCCCCCACCAACGGTGCGGCAGGCGTTGTCCCGGCGGTGATCCGCTACTGGCTGGACCATGTGCCCGGCGCCACGCGCGCCCGCATCCCCGAGTTCCTGCTGACCGCTGCGGCAATCGGCGGTTTGGTGAAATACAACGCTTCGATCTCGGGCGCCGAGGCCGGCTGCCAGGCCGAGGTCGGCAGCGCCAGTGCAATGGCGGCGGCGGGGCTGTGCGCCGTGATGGGCGGGACGCCGGAACAGGTTGAAAACGCCGCTGAAATCGCGCTGGAACATCACCTTGGCATGACCTGCGACCCGGTCAAGGGGCTGGTCCAGGTGCCCTGTATCGAACGCAACGGTCTGGGCGCGATCAAGGCGGTCTCGGCCGCCTCGCTTTCGCTGCGGGGGGACGGCACCCACCTTGTGCCGCTCGATGCCTGCATCGAGACCATGCGCCAGACCGGCCACGACATGAGCGAGAAATACAAGGAGACCTCGCTGGGCGGGCTGGCGGTCAACGTGCCCAACTGCTGATCCCGGATCGGGGCGCGGCGCTCAGCTGGTGACGCTCACCATCATGAACTTGGCGCCTTGTCCGCGATCCGTGACCAGCCGCACCTCGCCGTGTTCGCGATAGCGCAGCGAGTCCCCCGCGCCGAGATTATAGCCCGATCCGTCCAGGCTGACGTGCAGATAGCCGCTGAGCAGCACGATATGGTGCTCCTGACCGACAACCTCGGGCGATTCCTGCACCATCTCGGAATTGGGCGTCATCTTGCATTCGACCACCTCGCCAGCCAGGGCCGAGGCCGCAGGAGAGACGAACCGCTTGGCCAGCCCGGTCTCGCCATCACGCCAGACCGCCTGTTCCTCGCGCGTGACATGGGCGGAAAACCCGTCCTCGATCATGGCAAAAAGGCGGGAGAGGGACATGTCATGCGCCGCCGCCAGGCGCGAAAGAACCTCTGCCGAAGGACTGACCTCGGCGTTTTCCAGCCGCGACAGCGCCGCGCGGCTGACGCCGCTTGCAGCGGCGAGTTGATCCAGCGTCCAGCCACGGGCAGCCCGTAGCGCCGACAGGCGCCCGGCGAGGCGGACCGTCAGATCGCTCTTCATTTTTATCCCCCCGGGAAACAATCCCGTATCTCGAATTAGATACAGATTCCCGCTGAAAGGCAAGAATTGCGCGGCTTCGGTCCTGTTAGAATTGGCCATATATCCGGTAGAGCGCCCTGCCCCGAATATGCCAATTCGGGTTTTATTCAGAGTTTCCAGCGGTCAATCCGGCAAAGTTCAGGCAAGCTGTCAGGCGTTCCAGCGGATGCTGCCCAAGTCCGCGATGTCATACCCCCCCAATCGGGCCGCCTGGTCCCGGAGGGGGGCGCCTTTGCAGAAGTCGAGCAGCGCCTGCACCGGCGCCTCGAAATACTCCCGCCGGTCGATCAGCAGGTCAAAGTACTCTTCGATCAAAGGCAGGAATCGCAGACCGAAATCCCGGGCCAGCGTCTCCAGCCCGAAGGTCGCATCGGCCTCGCCCCGGGCCACGGCCTGCACGGCCTCGGTCTCGGTCCGCGACACCGGTGCCAGCGCAAGCGCCGCGTGATCCAGCCCGGCCTCCTCTGCCAGATCTCCGAACAGCTTGGCGGTGCCCGAAAGCGGTTGGCGCGGCGCGAAACGACGCCCGACAAGATCGTCCAGACCGGTGATCCCCGTCTCGTCTGGGCGCACCACCAGCCCGCGGCGTCGACGCGCAAAGGCCACCAACACCGCGTCGCGGGTCTTGTCGACGCTGGGCACGTTCCAGTCGCCGGCTTCGGAATGATAGACATGCAGGCCGCAGGCGACGCCTTCACGCGCGTTGAACCTTTCCAGCCCGTCGAGGGAGCCGTCGAAATAGGTGGCAAGACCGCAGCGGCTTTCGCGAACAGCCCAGTCCAACAGCGGATCGTGGCTGCCCAGCAGGATCGGCGGGCGGGCCACCGTGTCTTGCGGGCCCGTCGTATGCGAGTCGATCCAGGCATAGACGTCGCGCGCGGGAAACAGCAGCTTGCCGGTCGCGCGCGAACAGGGAACCCCGCCTGAGGCGGCGAGGTCGTAGATCTTGCGTTCCTTCAGCCGCAGCAGCTCTGCCAGTTCGGCGACTGTGAAATACTCGGGCGTCTTGACGCTGGACATCCGGGCCTCCTGGCCCGCTGGTCCGGTTTATGCGGGCTGCCTGGCGACTGGTCCTAGATCAATCAGGGGCGTTCGGAAAGAAGAGTTGTTGCCCGTCGACCTCGTATTCGGCAATGGCTGCCTGGCCTGCATCCGAAAGCAGCCAATCGGCAAAGGCCTGGGCGCCATCGACGTTGGCCGAAGGACACTTGTCGGCAGAAAGCGGGATGACGCCGTACTGGTTGAACAGGTCCGCATCGCCCTCGACCATGATCTTGTAATCCTGCTTGTTCTTGAAGCTGATCCAGGTGGCCCGGTCGGTCATGACATAGGCCCCCATGCCGATGCCCGCATTCAGCGTCGCACCCATGCCCGACCCTGTTTCCCGATACCAGTCGCCGGAGGCATTGGCCGGATCGACAGAACTGGCGCCCCAGAGCGAGACCTCTTTCTTGTGGGTGCCGGAATCATCCCCGCGGGAGGCAAAGAGCGCCTGCGCCGCGGCGATCTTTTCCAGCGCCGGCTGGACATCGTCCATGCCTGCCACGCCGGCCGGGTCGGCAGAGGGGCCGACAATGACAAAATCGTTGTACATCAGGTCGGTACGCGACACCCCGAAGCCGTCGGCCACGAATTGCTCTTCCGCCGGCTTGGCGTGGACCAGCAGCACGTCACCGTCGCAGTTGCGGGCATTGCGGATGGCCTGCCCGGTGCCCACCGCAACCACGTTGACCTGAATGCCCGTCGCCTCGGCAAAGATCGGCAGCAGGTGGTCGTAGAGACCCGAGTTCGCGGTCGAGGTGGTCGACTGGACCAGAATGTCGTCGGCCAATGCGGCCGAGGGCAGCGACAGGGCGCAGAAAAGCGCCGCAAGGCGAAGCGGTTTCATGGAATATCTCCTCCGTAGGGTCTTGAATGATGTCAGAGCACGAGGCCGCCCGAGACATGCGCCCGGGCCGCCGGTGTTCGGGGACCTGCAAAGAAACGGTCGGCTGTGGCCTGTTCGGCCACCCGTCCGCCGTGCAGGAAGACGATCTCGTCCGCGAGCCGGCGGGCCTGGCCGATGTCATGAGTGACAAGGATCACGCGGGTGCCATTGCGCACGGCCTTCAGCACGATTTCCTCGATGCGATTGACGGACGCCGGGTCCAGGCTGGCCGTGGGTTCGTCCAGGAACAGCACCTCGGGTTCGGTGGCCAAGGCGCGGGCCAGCGCCAGGCGCTGCGCCTCTCCCCCGGACAGCAGGCGGGCGGGCTGGCGGGCCTTGTCGCCCAGGCCAACATGGTCCAGCAGGGCGCTACGGCGGGCACGCGGCAGGTTGCGCGACCTTAGCACGAAATCCACGTTCGCAGCGACGGACCGGCGCAGCAGCACCGGTTTCTGGAACACAAGCGCCTGTCGCGAGGTGACCTGTTCGGGCGCGGTGCCATTCCAGTCTATCTCGCCCGCATCCGGCTCAAGAAGGCCGTGCAAAAGCCTGAGAAACTGCGTTTTTCCGGCTCCATTCGGACCAAGGAGGACGGTGCAGCCCGTCGGCCCCAGGTCCAGGTCCAGGCCGTTCAGGATGCGACGCCCGCCGAGGGTCAGGCACAGGCCCCGCACCCGCAGGGGAAGAAGGTTCGAGGCCGGGATGGCGCCCGCTGTCAGGGCTTCGGGCCCGTGGATTATGGCTTCACGCATGGGCTTGTCTCACGGCAGTCAGGCGCAGGCTGTGGACCAGGGCATTGACCCCCAACGCCAGGATCATCAGCACGATCCCCAGCCCCAGGGCCAGCGGCAGGTCCCCTTTCGAGGTCTCGAGCGCGATGGCGGTTGTCATGACCCGGGTCATGTGGTCGATGTTGCCGCCCACGATCATGACGGCGCCCACCTCGGCCACGGCGCGGCCAAAACCCGCCAGCGCCACGGTCAGAAGCGCGTAGCGCGCATCCCAGAGCAGCGCCTGCACGGTCTGGCGGGCACTCAGGCAAAGCGAGCGGAAGTGATCGGCATATTCCGCGTGCATATCCTCGATCACCTGGCGCGACAGCGCGGCGACGATGGGAGAAATCAGGATGGTCTGGGCGATGATCATGGCGGTGGGCGTATAGAGCAGCCCCAGAAAGCCCAAGGGCCCCGCCCGCGACAGGTGCAGATAGACGATCAGCCCCACGACCACCGGCGGCAGGCCCATCAGCGCGTTCATCACCACCAGGACCGCCCCCCGGCCGGGAAAGCGGTTGGTGGCGACCAGCGCGCCGATCGGCAGGCCAATGACACAAGCGGCGGTCGTGGCGGTCAAGCTGACGCGCAGCGACAGGGCCACGATCTCGATGAGATCGCCATCGCCCGAGAGGACAAGCGTCATGGCGACGGTAAGTGCCTCCCCCAAGTCCTGCATGCGATCTCCTGCAAAATTTCCGGCCACACGCCGCGTTTCGTACAGAAGGTATGAAAAGACAGCCCTTGCCCGCAAGAAGAAAAGCGAGACAAAAAGGCCAGCCATGGAAGAAATCATGGCTATTGGCGGGTCAGATTGACCCGCCAGCGTAAACGCATAAAATGCATGATTTTGCAGTTATCCAGGCGCGCCTTCCGGCGGCCTCACTCGCCCCAGGTCGCCACCTTGCGGTCCACGGTCTTGCGCGAAACGCCAAGGCGTCGCGCAGCCTCGGCCCGGTTGCCGCCCGACAGTTCAAGGACGTGCATGATGTGCCGCTGCATCACCAGGTCGAGGTTCTCGATGGCCTGCACCCCGGTGACCGACCCGCTGCCGGCGAAATCATCCGGAAAGCTGCCAAGGATGACCGAGCGTTCGACGAGGTTGCGCAACTCGCGCACGTTGCCCGGCCAGGGATAGCGGCTGAGCTTCAACAGGGTCTCATCGTCCAGTTTCAGTTCCGGCAGGCCCAGCGCCCGTGAAAAGTGCTGGATGAAGAGCGCGGCAAGTTCCACGATGTCCTCGGACCGGTCGCTGAGCGGCGGCATCTCGATCCGCAGCACGTTGATGCGATGGTACAGATCCGCGCGAAAGCGCCCGGCCTCCACCGCCTTGTCGAGATCGGTATTGGTGGCGAAGGTCAGGCGCAGGTCCAGCGGGATCTCGCGTTCGGCGCGGAGCGGGCGGATGCGCTGATCCTCGATCACCCTGAGCAGCGCCGCCTGCAGGGTTTCCGACATCTGCGCCACCTCGTCGAGGAACAGCGTGCCGCCATCGGCCAGCAGGAACAGGCCCGGGCGCAGTCGGTCGCCTTCGACCTCGCCAAACAGCTCGGCGGCGATGCGGTCGGGCGCGATGGCGGCGCAATTCACCGCCACGAAGGGCCGTTCCGACCGGCCGCCCATCTGGTGCAGCGTACGCGCGGCCAGTTCCTTTCCCGTGCCGGTCGCGCCGGTAAACAGCACCGGCGTCGGCAGCGGCGCCAGTTTCTCCAGCATGGCGCGCACCGCCTGCATCGGCGCCGACCGACCCAGAAGCCGGGTCTCGCCCTCGGCCTGCAGGGCGTGGCGCAACAGGCGGTTGTCGCGGCGCAGCGCTCCGCGATCCAGCGTACGCGCCACGGCGCCGATCAACTGGTTGGCGCGAAAGGGTTTCAGGACGAAATCGCTGACGCCCGCACGCAGCGCGGCGATGGCGGTTTCAAGATCGGCATAGGCGGTGATCAGCACCGTTTCGGCATAAAGCCCCTTGCGCCGCTGTTCCGTCACCCAGTCGATGCCCGACCCGCCAGGCATCTTGTTGTCGACCACGATGACGTCGAACTGCGCCTCGTCCAGGCGTTCCGTTGCCTCGCGTGCCGATCCCGCCTCGGCCACGGTCTTGACCCGCGGGCCCAGCGTCTTGGCCAGGAAGTTGCGCATGCCCGGTTCGTCGTCGACGACCAGCACCGAGGCACCGCTGAGGGCCTGTCCATAATCATCCAGTGGGCTCATGGCTGACAGTCTAACCGGGCTGCCAGATCAGTCGAGCCGGACATTGGCGCCGGACTGCTTGTCGGCGGAGGAGAACCCCATCTCGTTCAGCCCGTACCAGGCGCCGACGGCCAGCAGGATCATCGCGACGAACCCCGAGAGCATGGCTTTCATTTGCTGCTTCCTTCAGTTGCGGATTTGAGAAAGGCGATCAGGTCGGCCCGGTCAGAGGGCTGCGCGATCACCTGCATGGGCATCTTGGAGCCGGGGATGTAATGGTCCGGCCCCTCGTCGAACAGGGCGTCTATGGTCTCATCCGTCCAGGCGAAACCGGCGCCGGCCAGCGTGTCGGAATAGCTGTAGCCCGGCAGGGTTCCGGCCTGGCGGCCAAAGACACCGTGCAGGGTCGGCCCGGCCTTGCGCGACGGGCCTTCGGTCAGAGCGTGGCAGATGGAACACTTGCGCATGAACTGCCTTTCGCCGTTGGTCATGGTTTCGGGGTCGCGCAGAAAGCTGCGCTGGCCCGAGCCTTCGGGCGCGTCGAGTTCGTCCAGCAAGGCCACGGGCCAGGCATAGACGACGTCGTCCAGCCCGCCCGCAAAGATCATCCGACCATCGGGTGAAAAGGCCAGCGCCCAGACCGGGCCGTGGCGCATGGCGCGGAAATCGCGGGTGATACGCCATTGGTCGGTGTCGACCACCATGACATAGCCATGGCCGTCCCCAACCGCCAGTTGCGCCGTCTCCGCGTGCCAGGACAAGGCAAGGATCGGGCGGCGGTCCAGCGTGAAATCGGCGATCTGGTCGCCGGTCGCGGCGTCGATCACGCGGGTGCCGCCGTCCACGGCGCCATAGGCGATCCAGCCGGGACCAATGGCCAGCCGGTTGATGCCAAAGCCATGTTCGACCAGCGGCAGGGGCGATCCGCCCGTGCCGAGGTCATATTGCAGCAGCACCCCCTTGGAGGTCGCCGCATAAAGGAACCGGCCGTCCGGGGAATGGGCCACCGCATTCACGCCCGCGCCGGGATAGGGCAGCTCGCCTGCCCTGCCCGCCTCTGTCAGTGGCCAGAGCCTGATGCTGCCGTCCCAGCTGCCGCTGGCGACATGGCTGCCGTCCGGCGCGACAGAGAGCGAGGTGACCTTGCCCTTGTGTTCGCCCAGCAGGCGGTCGACCGGGCGCCATTGGCGCACCGCGAAATCGTCCCCGCCAGAGACCAGCGCGCCGCCTGCCCCCCATGTCAGCGCGGTGACCGCGGCCGCGTGCCCTTCCAGCCAGGTGGGCACGCGGCCGGCCCAGAGCCCGACGGAATTGTCGAAGCTGGCGCTGGTCACCGCGCCGCCGGGCGATACGGCCAGCGCCATGACCGGACCGCCATGCCCCTTGAGGGTGGTGAACTCCTCCGCGCCCGCGGGCAGGGCCGCGAGCGCGAGGGCGAGCAGCGCGGCCCGCATCATTCCGCCGGGGTGGCCCCGGTATCGGGGCTTTTCTTGCCGGTCCTGGCCTCGCGCGCCTTGACCTCATCGAGCCAGAGCGAGTGGTGCTGATGCGCCCAGGCCTCGTCGACCTCGCCCGAGCCCATCGCGTCGAAGGCGCCCTTCATCCCGATGGAGCCGATGTAGATATGCGCGATGATGATCGCCATGAGGACAAAGGCCACGATCGCGTGCCAGGCCTGTGCAAGCTGCATTTCCTCCTGCGGGGCCAGATCCGTCGGCAGCGCGCCGTAGCCCAGCCACTGGATGATGCCGGTGTCATTGATGATCGCAAAGGTCTTGGCAAAGAGCGGCAGCTCGAACGGAAACAGCAGCGACAGGCCCGAAAGCGAGATCGAGGCGCCCAGCAGGATGACCGACCAGAAGATGATCTTTTGCCCGCCGTTGAACTTCTTGGCCGGCGGGTGGTTCTTGCCGATGATGCCGCCCGCCTGGGCAAACCAGGTGATGTCGGTGCGGTCGGGGATGTTGTGCCAGACCCACATGACAAAGACCATCACCAGCCCCAGCATGAAGGGCCAGGCCAGGTTGTTGTGCACGAACTTCGCCGCGATCAGCAGCTGCGAGTTCAGCTCTGGCCCGAAGGTCGGCAGGATGAAAAACCGCCCGAAGAGCGTGAGCAGGCCGGAAAGGCCCAACAGCACGAAGGATCCTGCCAGCAGCCAGTGCGCAAAGCGTTCGATCGCCTGGAAGCGAGTCACGGTGCGCCCGGTCATCGGCTCGTCGAGACCGATCCGGCCGCGGACCATGTAGAAGAAGGCCAGCGCGATGATCGTGCCGATCAGCAGCCAGCCGCCATAGGTCGCCAGTGGCCCCTTGCGGAACTCGTACCAGGCCATGCCGCCATCCTGCACCAGCACCTTGGCCACGTCGCCGCCGGCAGAGACATTCACATCCGCCGCGTCATAGCGCAGCGCGCGCCACAGGTCGGGGTCCGATGCACCGCCAAGCGGGGCCAGCGCAAGGGGCGCATCCGGGTCGGCGCCCGGCTGGCCGAACTCGCGGCGAAAGCTGAGGTCGACGTCTTCGCCCCGTTGCCGGGCCAGGATGTCCTCCAGCGTCTGTGCGCCGCCGGTGGCCTTGCGGGCCTCGGCCAGGACCGCCGGGTCGGTGCCCGTCTCTGCTGGCGCGGGAGGCCGGAAAATGAAGGTCAGCACGGCAAGGCCGGCCACCAGGAGAATGAACCATCCGAAACCGCTGGAACGTTGTGACATGACTGTCCCCGTCGAAAAGACACGCCGTGGACGCGGCAACCGTGTTGGCGGTGCCGGAGGCCCGAGGCGTCATATTCTGCCATTGGTCAGAGGCCCGTGGATCACGGGCCCCTGCCATGTGATGCGATGACAGGGCGGGACAGGGCCCCGCCCACAGGTGGCGTCAGCCGCCCTTCTGGTCGTAGGCGGTGCCCCAGCCCCAGGCGCCCGAGCCGAAGCCACGGGCCACCACGCGTTCGCGGTAGATGCCCGAGACCACGTCGCCGTCACCGGCGAGCAGGGCCTTGGTGGAACACATCTCGGCGCAGATGGGCAGCTTGCCCTCGGCGATCCGGTTGCGCCCGTACTTGGCGAATTCCGCGGTCGAATGGGTTTCCTCGGGGCCGCCGGCGCAGAAGGTGCATTTGTCCATCTTGCCGCGGGACCCGAAGTTGCCCGCCTGCGGGAACTGCGGCGCGCCGAAGGGGCACGCGTAGAAGCAGTAGCCGCAGCCGATGCAGAGGTCCTTGGAGTGCAGGACCACGCCTTCTTCGTTCTGGTAGAAGCAATCCACCGGGCAGACGGCCATGCAGGGCGCGTCGGAACAGTGCATGCAGGCCACCGAGATCGAACGTTCGCCGGGGCTGCCGTCCTGGATCGTCACCACGCGGCGGCGGTTGATCCCCCAGGGCACCTCGTGCTCGTTCTTGCAGGCGGTGACGCAGGCGTTGCACTCGATACAGCGCTCGGCGTCACAGAGGAATTTGGATCGTGCCATGTCTGTTTCTCCTTACGCTGCGGTGATCTTGCACAGGGTACACTTGGTTTCCTGCATCTGCGTCACCGAGTCGTAGCCATAGGTCTGGGCGACGTTGGTGGATTCCCCAAGCACATAGGGATCCGCGCCGTCCGGGTACTTGGACCTCAGGTCTTCGCCCTGGAAGTGGCCTCCGAAGTGGAAGGGCATGAAGGCAACGCCCTCGCCCACCCGCTGGGTGACCATCGCCATGACCTTGACCTTGCCGCCCTCGGGCCCCTCGACCCAGACATCCGCGCCGTCGCGGATCCCGAGGTTGTTGGCGTCCCGCGGGTTCACCTCGACGAACATGTTCTGCTGCAGTTCGGCCAGCCAGGGGTTCGACCGGGTCTCGTCCCCGCCACCCTCGTATTCGACCAGGCGGCCGGAGGTGAGGATGATCGGGTAGTCCTGGCTGAAGTCCTGCTTCTGGATCGACGCATACATGGTCGGCAGACGGTAGAACTTGCGGTCCTCGTAGGTCGGATAGTCGGCCACGAGGTCGCGGCGGTTGGTGTACAGCGGTTCGCGGTGCACCGGGATCGGATCCGGGAAGGTCCAGACAACCGCACGGGCCTTGGCGTTGCCGAAGGGGGCGCAGCCATGCTTGATCGCGACCCGCTGGATGCCGCCGGACAGGTCGGTTTTCCAGTTGGTCTTGGGCCCGGCGATGCCGTCGATCACCGCGCGCTCTTCCTCGGTCAGGTCACCGTCCCAGCCGAGATCCATGAGCATCTGCATGGTGAATTCCGGATACCCGTCCTGGATTTCCGATCCCACCGAGTAGACACCATCGGCCAGGAGGTTCTCGCCGTTGCGCTCGACACCGAAACGCGCCCGGAACGTCAGGCCGCCCTCTGCGACGGGCTTGGACATGTCGTAGAGGTTGGGCGTGCCCGGGTGCTTCATGTCGGCGGTGCCCCAGCTGGGCCAGGGCAGACCATAGTAGTCGCCGTCGGCCGGGCCACCCACCGCCTGAAGCGTGGTGCGGTCGAAGGTGTGCTGGTTCTCCATGTGCAGCTTCAGCCGTTCCGGCGACTGGCCGGTATAGCCCACGGTCCACATGCCCTTGTTGATCTCGCGCAGCGTGTCCTCGACGTTCGGCGTGATGCCGTCATCCTCGAGCGCGATGTTGCGGAACATGCGGTCATGGAAACCGAACTTCTTGGCGAAGAGACCGATGATTTCCTGGTCGGGCTTCGATTCAAAGAGCGGATCGACCACCTTCTGGCGCCACTGGAGCGAGCGGTTGGAGGCGGTCACCGACCCGTAGGTCTCGAACTGCGTCGCCGCCGGCAGCAGGTAGACGCCATCCTCGCGGTCATGCAGCACGGCAGAGACGGTGGGATACGGGTCGACGACGACCAGCATGTCCAGCATCTCCATCGCCTTCTTCATCTCGACCATTCGGGTCTGAGAGTTCGGCGCATGACCCCAGAGCACCATGGCCCGGACCTTGTTCGGCTGGTCCATGTTCTCGGGGTCTTCGAGGACACCGTCGATCCAGCGGCTGACCGGGATGCCGGTCTCGAACATCAGGTTCTTGTCCTTGCCGTCGGCGCCCTTGAGCGTGTCGAACTGGGCCGAAAGCCAGTCGAAGTCTTCCTCCCAGACGCGCGCCCAGTGCTGCCACGACCCCTTGGCCAGGCCGTAGTAGCCGGGCAGCGTGTGCGACAGAACGCCGAGGTCGGTCGCCCCCTGCACGTTGTCATGGCCGCGGAAGATGTTGGTGCCGCCGCCGGAGGTGCCCATGTTGCCCAGCGCAAGCTGCAGGATGCAGTAGGCGCGGGTGTTGTTGTTGCCGTTGGTGTGCTGCGTGCCACCCATGCACCAAATCACGGTGCCGGGACGGTTGTTGGCCAGCGTGCGGGCCACGCGGCGCAGCTGCGAACCGGGGGTGCCGGTGACGCGCTCGACCTCTTCGGGGGTCCACTTGGCCACTTCCTCGCGGATCTGGTCCATGCCCCAGACACGGGTGCGGATGAACTCCTTGTCCTCCCAGCCGTTCTCGAAGATGTGCCACAGGATGCCCCAGACCAGCGCCACGTCACTGCCGGGACGGAAGCGGACGTATTCATCCGCGTGGGCCGCCGTCCGGGTAAACCGCGGGTCGCAGACGATCAGCGGCGCGTTGTTCATCTCCTTGGCACGCAGGACGTGCAGCAGCGAGACGGGGTGCGCCTCGGCGGGGTTGCCGCCGATGATGAAGATCGCCTGGCTGTTGTGGATGTCGTTGTAGGAGTTGGTCATGGCGCCGTAGCCCCATGTGTTCGCAACACCCGCAACCGTGGTCGAGTGGCAGATCCGTGCCTGGTGGTCGACGTTGTTCGTGCCCCAGTAGCCGGCGAACTTGCGGAACAGGTAGGCCTGTTCGTTCGAATGCTTGGCCGAGCCGAGCCAGTAGACGGAGTCAGGGCCGCTTTCCTCGCGGATCTGCATCATGCCGTCGCCGATCTCGTTGATCGCCTGCTCCCAGGAGATGCGGACCCATTCACCGTTCTCCTTCTTCATGGGATACTTCAGGCGGCGCTCGCCGTGGGCGTGTTCGCGGACGGATGCGCCCTTGGCGCAGTGGGCGCCCAGGTTGAAGGGGCTGTCCCAGCCCGGTTCCTGCCCGACCCAGACGCCGTCGCTGACTTCGGCGATGACGGTGCAGCCCACCGAACAGTGGGTGCAGACGGATTTCTTCAGCTCCACCGCGCCAAGACCGGCGGCAGAAGCGGCGCTGGCCTGTTTGACGGTGCCGCCCGTGGCGGCAATGGCGGCAATCCCGCCGATGGCCAGACCCGAGCCGCGCAGAAAGGCGCGGCGGTCAACCGAGGCATTGGCGGCCTCGGACAGGATACTTGTCCGCTGGGGGCGTCGCGCAACCCCGTTGGTCTTTTTCCTAAGCATGGTTTCTCTCTCCCTTGCGCGCCTTCTGAGGGGCGCGGGACTCTGACGATGGCCTGGGGCAGTCGGGCGTCACGCAACCAGTCGCCTTGGGCCGTTGAGTGCCTCGACCGGACAATGCCGGGCGACGCGGGCGCCGCTATCAGAAGCGGGCGGTCTCGTAGAAGGCGCGGGTATGCGCCGTGTCCTGCATCTTTTCCGATGTCAGGTCGGGTTCGGCCGGGCCGGCTTCGGCTGCCTGGCCGCTGGCGATCGCAACCGCGGCCGCAGGGGCCGAAACGCTTGCCAGCTTGAGGAAATTCCGGCGCGAGGCCTTGGATTCCTGGGTCATGAAAGTAGCTCCTTTCACGGGTTGGGGGACGGTCGCCCGCCCCGGGATGGGTGCGTCCGCGAACGCACCCGGCGAAATCCTCACTCGCCGCTCATGCGGAACCCCTCGGACTCGATCTCCATGAAGAGCCGTCCGACGGTGCCCACGGGGGCGTAGAAGACAGAGTTCTTGGCGCCTTCGAGATCGGCGTAGAAATGCCCCGCCCAGGGGCCGATGTGCTTGTTGAAGAACTGCCGCTGCGCATCGAGACTGGCGGGGGGACCGAAACGGCCGACGATCATCGCGCCCATCATCTCCATCAGCGAGGCGATGTTGTCCTCGGGTTCGAACACGTTGTCGGCGCGTTCCAGCCCCTGCCGCACCATGTCCTGCCGCAACAGGGCCAGCGGTTTCTCGTTCAGGAAACCGGTCAGGTAGTAGGAGGCGTAGGGCAGCAGCTCACCCCGGCCCAGGCCGATGAACAGCTTGTTGTATTCGCTGGTCGCGGTCTTGGGCTTTGTCACCTTGGCCAGTTTCGCCAGCGTGCCGATGGCCTGCCCCATCTCTGTCGCGTCCCCGGACAGGCCAGCGGTCTGCGCCAGCAGCATCTCGTCCGGCGGCCCGGCCAGCAACAGCCCGAGGAAATTGTAGAGATCGGCGCGCAGCCGGTCTTCTTCGGCGATCTGGCGGGTTTCGGCGGTGTTTGTCATCGGGTCCCTGTCGGTACTCATGTGCTGGTCTCGAAGCGGAAACGCATCCGGCGCGGGGCGGCGGCGCAGGCCTCTGGTTCGGATATGGGTTCGGAGTGCGCCAAGGGTGCCGGCGCGGCGGATGCGACGGGCAGCTCCACGCTGTCATCCGTGTCGGGCGCGCCCGCGTCCAAGTCCTGATCCGTGGACACGTCGATCTCATCCGTGTCGACGTTGGCGGCGCGGGCCTCGGCCTCGGCCTGCTCAACCGCCTTGTCGAACATGCCCTTGCCGACCTGGTAGAGCGATTGCAGGTTCTCGACCACGCGGGCCGCGTCGGTGAAGTCATCGCCGTAATCGACCAGCCCGTCCACGTTGGCCAGCACCGGGTTCAGCCGCCACAGCCGCCGAAGGGCGCGGGTCTTGAGCCGCTGCGGCGCCACCGCCTTGAGCAGCGCCTGCACCTGCGCGGGGTCGTCCATTTCCTCGGGCGCGGGCAGGTTCAGCTCGGCCAGGATCTCTTCGTCCGGGCGATCTTCCAGCGCGCGCTGTCGCTCGGCCTTGGCCGCGTGCTGTTCGGCCTCGGTCTCGGCCCTGTCCTCGGCGGCAACGGCGGCGCGCCGGCGCGACCAGAAATCTGCGGGGGTCCGGCTCAATTCATCCGCCTCCGCTGTTGCGCGGGCGACGCATAGACATCTTCCAGCTTGCCGATACGCGGATCGCCCACGCCATCCTCGACAAGGTCGATGCGCTTCTTGTCCCGCTTGCGCTTGATGAACACCTCTTCCTCGTGGAACTCCTCGACGAAGTTGGCCACCAGCGCGTGCAGCGCGGGCGGCATCGGGACCTTCTCGATGATTTCCTCGCCGCTGTCCGAGTAGTCCTGCGCCTCGTAGGGCGAGGCGGTCACGGTCAGCACCTCGAGCGGGGCCTCACCCTCTGTGGTTTCACGCAGGATGACGTAGACGCTGGGCTGCTGCGCCGAAAGCTCGTGCAGGTAGGCATCCGTATCGGCGCCGTGCAATTCCAGCGGCAGCGTCGTGGCATGGTATTCCGTCACCTCGCCCTCGCTGCGCAGCACGCGCCAGTCGGCGGCGCCGGCACCGGGCATGACGGCGGATGCAGTCCAGACCCATTTCGCCCATCGAGTCACGCCAGGGGCGCGTCTCAGCACGATGCCCAGCGGCATGGTCCGGTACGCTTTCGGATTGTGGATCACGGTGCTTCCCCCTTGACAGGAGTTTGATCCGGCAACCTTGCCGAACGAAAGCGAAAAACGGCGTACCGCGGTATTCCGCGCCCGAAACGGTCATTTTGGGCAGCCGCGTGAGGGCCGCCACCGGGCCACGGACGTTTTGTCCAACCTGACATTTTTGCTCGGAAAAGAGGCAGTTTGTGAATGCCCGAATCAGCCGCGGCGCAGCATCCCGGTTGCGCCCGTTCCGGTGCTTTGGCTGACCGGGATAAACGGTTGTGGAGGGCTGCGAATCATGGCTAGGCTCCACCGGCAAAGCGCGAAACCGGCACCGTCAAGCGTGCTTTGAGGGGAGAGCAAGACAATGGTCAAGTCATTGATAACATGTGACTGTCTGGGAACGCAGCAGATCGATTCACAGGCCCTGTCACGCACCACCGGGCTGGAGGTGCGCCCCCCCTGTTCGGCCCTCTGCACCAGCCAGATCGACCGGGCCGCCACCGCCCTTCAGGGGGGTGACACGATTTTTTGCTGCACCCAGGAGTCGCGGGTTTTCGAGGCCCTGGCCGAGGAACTGGCCCTGCCCGCCCCGCCGGTGCTGGATCTGCGGGACCGGGCCGGGTGGAGCGCGGATTCCGCCTCTGCAGTACCCAAAATGTCCGCCCTGATCGCCGAGGCCCTGTTGCCGGCCGCGCCGGAAAAGACGCTGGACGTGATTTCCGAGGGGCTGTGCCTGATCCTCGGCGACCCCGATATCGCCCTGCCCGCCGCCGAACAGCTGGCGCCGCACCTGGGTGTGACGGTGCTCTTGCCCGAGGGATCGGAGGTGCCCGACAGCCGCGCCTATGACGTGGTCACCGGCCGCCTGCGGCAGGCACAGGGCGCGCTGGGGCAGTTCCGCGTGGTGATCGACGCCCTGCGCCAGGTCGAGCCGGGCGGACGCGGCGCCTTTGCCCTGACAGAGCCGCGCGACGGCGGCGCCTCGGACTGCGACGTGATCCTGGACCTGCGCGGCGACAGTCCGCTGTTCCCCGCACATGAAAAGCGCGAGGGCTACCTGCGGGCAGATCCGGCGCATGCGCCTTCGGTCGCGGCGGCGGTCATGGCCGCCTCGCACCTTGTCGGCACCTTTGAAAAGCCGCTTTACGTCCGGACGGAGTCGCTGCTCTGTGCCCATTCGCGGGCCGGGCAGACCGGCTGCACCCGCTGTCTCGACCTTTGCCCAACAGGCGCGATCATGCCCGAGGGGGATCATGTGACGGTCGACCCGATGATCTGCGCCGGGTGCGGCGCCTGTTCGGCGGTCTGCCCCTCGGGAGCGATCAGCTATGACGCGCCGCCTGTCGACCTGACCTTTCGCCGGGTGCAGACACTGGCCAAGGCCTACCTGGATGCGGGCGGCAGCGCACCGCGCCTTCTGGTCCATGACGCCCAAGGCGCCGAGATGATCCGCCTGTCGGCCCGCCACGGGCGCGGGCTGCCGCGCGACGTGATCCCGATGGAACTGCCAGTGGTCGGCGCCTTCGGCCATGCCGAGGCGGTGGCCGCACTGGCGGCGGGCTTTGCCTCCGTCACCTTGCTGCCGGGGCCGGGCGCGGATCGCGATGCGCTGGAGGCGCAGCTGGCGCTGGCCGGAGCAATTGCGGGCGAAGACCGGGCCCGCCTTCTGGATACGTCCGACCCCGACGCGATGAGTGACGCGCTCTATGACGAAGCCGCCCCCGCCCCGGTGGCAGAGCCGGTGCGCCCCCTTGGCACCCGGCGGCAGGTGACGCGGCAGGCCGCCCGCGCGCTTCATGGGGACCAGGCGCAACTGCCCCTGCCCAAGGGCGCCCCCTATGGCGCGGTGCTGGTGGATACGGATGCCTGCACGCTCTGCCTGTCCTGCGTCTCGCTCTGCCCTTCCGGCGCGCTGGGGGACAACCCCGACATGCCGCAACTCCGGTTCCAGGAGGATGCTTGCCTGCAATGCGGGATCTGCGCCACGATCTGCCCGGAGGACGCCATCACGCTGGAGCCACGTCTGGACCTGACCGAAACGGCCTTGCGGCAGGAGGTCCTGAACGAGGAAGAGCCCTTTGCCTGCGTCGAATGCGGCACGCTTTTCGGCTCGAAATCCGCCATCGACCGGATCACCGAGAAACTCTCGGGGCACGCCATGTTCCACGACCCGGACAAGCTCCGGATGATCCAGATGTGCGACGATTGCCGGGTCAAGGCGCAGATGGGGGCGACGGACAATCCCTTTGCCATGGGCGAGCGGCCCCGGGTCCGCACGACCGAGGACTACCTGTCCAAGCGTCGGGATCATTGATCGTGACGGAAACCACCCTGCCTCGGGCGCTACTGGAATTCCAGCGGCGCGCCCAGATCCGCGGCCTCCATCGCCGCGACATAGGCGACGATGGCCTCGACCTCGTCCAGCGTCATGCGGACCGGCGCGATGGGCGAGGGCCGGTTGTCCGGAAAGGGCAGAGTCAGGCCTTCGATCACGGTGAAAGCCGGGTGCGGGTTCAGGACATAGAAGGAGTAGAACCGATCCTCCCAGTCCGGCAGCGCCCGCAGCACCATGAAGCTGGGGGTCGAGCCGATGCCGAAGCCGCGCGTCGCCTCGTCGATGACATGGCAGCGGACACATTTGGCGCGGCTGACCTTGTGTCCCAGTTTCGCGTCGCCGTCGATCACCACGGTCTCGACCTCTTCGGTCGCGTCCGGCGGCGGGCCGAACAGCGTGGTACCGTCCGGCGCAAAGCTTGCCACCGTGTTGAGGCCCACCTCCGAGGTCAGCCAGTCGGCGAAGCGGCCGGTGCCGGCGTGATCCGCCGATGTCACCTGCAGGTGCCAGACCCGTTCCGGCCCCGCGAACAGCGGCGCCCCGGTCGCACCCAGCGCGATGTCGGCCTTTTCCGGGTCCTCGACCAGTTCCACCCGCACCCGCGTCTTGAGCGTGAAGCGTGGGAGGATATGTTGGACAAGACCGCTGTCGACAAGCGCCGCCGGCGCATGCAGGCGGACAGGGCGCGGATCGTCCTGGGCGACCAGCGCGAGGGGAACGAGCGACAGGCCAAGCGCCAGTGCGCTGGAAATGAGTGAAAGACGCAGGGTCATCGGGTCATGCTAGGCCCCTGCCCTGCCATGCGTCAAATGAAAGGGACCAGACCATGAGCGAAGACTTCAACATGTCGATGCGCAAGTTTCTGAAGCAGGTCGGCGTGACCTCGCAGCAGGCCATCGAAGAGGCGATGCGCAACACCGATACCGCCGGCAAGAGCTATGCCGTCAAGGCTGTCGTGACGATCCCTGAACTGGGCCTGACCCATGAGGTCACCGGCGAGATCAAGGGCCAGGAATGACCCAGGTAACACTTGGACGCGACGCCGTCCTGGACGTGCTGAAGACCGTCGCGGATCCGGTCGCGGGCGGCGACATCGTGGCCAGCGGCGTGATGCGGGCGCTGAATGTCGAGGGCGGCAACGTCCGCTTCGTCATGGAAATCGCGCCGCAGCACGCCGAGGCCTACGGCAAGGTCAAGGCCGAGGCAGAGGCCCGGCTGGGCGCGCTGGACGGGGTCGAAAAGGTCGCCATCGTGCTGACCGGCCATTCGGAGAAGGCGCCGCCGGACCTTGGCATGAAGAAAAAGGCCGAGCCGCAGGGCCCGCAGAAGATCCCCGGGGTCGAGCACATCATCGCCATTGCCAGCGGCAAGGGCGGCGTGGGCAAGTCCACGGTCTCGGCCAACCTTGCCTGTGCGCTGGCCGCGCAGGGGCGGCGCGTGGGCCTGCTGGACGCGGATGTCTACGGCCCCTCGCAGCCCCGGATGCTGGGCGTGTCCGGCCGCCCCGCCTCGCCCGATGGCAAGACCATCCTCCCCCTGCGCAACCACGGCGTCACCATGATGTCGATCGGCCTGATGACCAACGAGGACCAGGCCGTGGTCTGGCGCGGGCCGATGCTGATGGGGGCGCTGCAACAGATGATGATGCAGGTGCAATGGGGGGCGCTGGATGTGTTGCTGGTCGATCTGCCGCCGGGCACCGGCGACGTGCAGATGACGCTCAGCCAGAAGGCACAGGTCGATGGGGCGATCATCGTCAGCACGCCGCAGGACGTGGCACTGCTGGACGCGCGCAAGGGCATCGACATGTTCCGGCAGCTAAATGTCCCGATCCTTGGTATGATCGAGAACATGAGCACGCATATCTGTTCCAATTGCGGACATGAGGAGCATGTCTTTGGTCACGGCGGCGTGGCCGCAGAAGCGGCCAAACTGGGCGTGCCCCTGCTGGCCGAGGTGCCGCTGGACCTGCAGATCCGGCTGGCCTCGGACGGTGGCGCGCCGATCGTGACCTCGAAGCCCGACGGCGCCCAGGCGCAGGCCTTTCACGCCGTCGCCAGCGCGCTGGTGGCCGAGGGCGTCGCATGAGCGGGACCACCGAGCCGCTGACCTTTCCCCCCGCCATGAGCGGCGAGGAGGTCGGCGGCGATCCCTTTGACGGCGCGGTCATGCGGGCAATCCGGGGCTGCGACGCCGGCCTCGTGTGCCATCGCATCGCCGCCGACCGCATGGGCGCCGCGCTGGTCATGACGCCAGAGGTGCCGCTGAAACAGGCGATGGTGATGCTGCCGCTCTGCGGCGTGGGCCTGCAGAACGCGCTTGGCGCGCTGGCCCCGCCAGAGGTGGCGGTGCACCTGGCCTGGGCGGGCGGTATCCTGATCAACGGCGCCGCCTGCGGGGCCTTCCGCGCCTGCGCCTCGACCCAGGACCCGGAAGAAATCCCCGACTGGCTGGTGGTCGGGTTCGAACTGCCGCTGACCCTGGCCGCCGTGCCCGGCGAAGTGCCCGACCAGACCGCCCTGTTCGAGGAAGGCTGCGCCGAGGTCGCGCCAGATCGGCTGGTCGAAGCCTGGGCGCGGCACACGCTGAACTGGATTGCCCGCTGGGAAGACGAAGGCACCAAGGCGCTGCACGCGGAATGGCGCGGCCTGGCGCATGGTCTGGGTGAAACCGTGGTGCAGGACGGCTGGCCCGGCACCTTTCTCGGCGTGGACGAGGACTTCGGGATGCTCCTGCGCGACAGCGAGACCACCCACCTCATCCCCTTGACGACCCTTCTGGAGGAGGCCCCATGAAACTGGCCCGCGCCATCCATTTCGACGAAAGCGACCAACACGTCTTTGCCAGCCCGGCGCGCACCGGCGAATGGTGCATCTCCGGCGGGTTCGAGTTCTCAAACTGGACCGAAGGCGACCTGGCCGGCAAGGCCCGGCAGGCCTTTGCCAACGGCTGGTTCGGGCTGGAAACCGGCGGGCGGGTGACATTCGTCGCCGTGACCGAGGCAGAGCCGGCAGAGATCAATGCACTGACCGATCTGCTGGCCCAGCATTTCGTGACCTATTACGGCGCGCCCTCCATCGAGGCCGCGCGTCCCGTCGCACAGGACGAGATCGCCCACATGGCCGAACTCTGCGAGGACCACCCGGCCAACACCCTGCTGACCGTGGCGCGGGAACTGACCGACTCCGGCGTGCGCGAGGCCTATCGCGTGATCGAGGCACAGGCCGCCGGGCTGGAACAATTCGCGATTCATGGATCGCTCGACGAGTGAACGGCCAAGGCGCGGGCGCGTGCCCGCGCTGTCGGTGCGCCTGCGCCTCTTGGTGCTCGCGCTGGCACCGCTGACGGTGCTGATGCCGCTGTTGCTGGTGCTGGGCATGACGCGCTGGACCAGCGACTATGACGAACTGCTGATCGCCAATGTCGAATCCGACCTGCGCATCGCCGAGCAATACCTTGCCCGCATCATGGAAACGACCGGCGACGAACTGACCGGCGTCGCCGAGAGCGCCGAGTTCGGGCGCGTGCTGGCGGTCAGCGGCCCCGCGCTGGACAGCTACCTGGCCGAAAAGCGCGAGGCGCTGGAGCTGGATTTTCTCTACTACCTGCCGGAAGAGGCGACGCTGGGCGATGCCTCGCGCTGGCCGGTGATCGTGGCGGGGCTGAATGGCCGCCCCTCGACCGAGATCGACATTCTTTCGGGGGCCGACCTCGCCGCCCTGCCCGGTCAGCTGGACGCGCGCGCCCGCATCCCGCTGATCGAGACAGAGGCCGCCGTGCCCACGGAACGCGAGGTCGAGGATCGCGGCATGGTGGTGCATTCCGCGGCGCCTGTCCTGCTGGACAGCCACCACGGCGTGCTGGTGGGGGGCATCCTCTTGAACCGCAACCTGCAGTTCATCGACACGATCAACGCGCTGGTCTACCTGAACGCGGTCACCGGCGGCGAACGCCAGGGCACGGCGACGCTTTTCCTGGACGATGTGCGGGTCTCGACCAACGTGCGGCTGTTCGAGGACGTGCGCGCGCTGGGAACGCGGGTTTCGGCGGTGGTGCGCCAACAGGTTCTTGGCGAGGGCAAGACCTGGCTGGACCGCGCCTTCGTGGTCAACGACTGGTATATTTCCGGCTACCTGCCGCTGACCGACAGTTTCGGCGAGCGCGTGGGGATGCTTTACGTCGGCTTTCTCGAGGCCCCCTTCACGGCGGAAAAACGCGACGCGATCCTGTGGATGCTGGCGGCCTTCGTAGGTGTGCTGGTCCTGTCCGTGCCACTGTTCCTGACCCTGGCGCGCGGCATCTTCGCGCCGCTGGAACGGATCACCCGCACGATGCAGCGGGTGGGCCGCGGTGACCTTTCCGCCCGCTACGGCGATGTCGGCGCGCGCGACGAGATTGGCCAGGTGGCCGCGCATCTCGACGATCTTCTGGGCCAGGTGCAGGAACGCGACGCCCGCCTGCGCGCCTGGGCGGACGAGCTGAACCAGCGTGTCGAAGAGCGCACCGCCGAGTTGCGCGAGGCCAACGCCAAGCTGGAGGAAACCTATCGCCAGCTGGTCATGAACGAGAAACTTGCCTCGATCGGCGAGATCACTGCAGGTGTCGCGCATGAGATCAACAACCCGGTGGCGGTGATCCAGGGCAATGTCGACGTGATCCGCGAGACGCTGGGCGACAAGGCCGACCCGGTCAAGACGGAACTGGACCTTGTCGACCGGCAGGTGGCGCGCATCGACGCGATGGTGGGCAAGCTGCTGCAATTTGCGCGTCCCGGAGAGTTCCACGCCTACGAGGATGCGGTCATGCTTGGCCCCTTGGTCGAGGATTGCCTGCTGCTGGTCGAACACGTCCTGTCGAAGAGCGCCATCCGGGTCGAGACGCAGCTGGGCGACGCGCCAGAAGTGAAAGTCGATCCCGGCGAGATGCAGCAGGTCATCATCAACCTCGTCATGAACGCCGCGCAGGCGATGGGCCACGACGGCAGGCTGACCCTGACCCTGAACGCCGAAGAGCGGGACGGACGGCCCGGCGCCTGCCTGAGCGTGCAGGATAGCGGGCCGGGCCTCTCCGAGGGCGCGCAGGAGGCGGTCTTTGATCCGTTCTTCACCACCAAGCAGGGCGAAGGCACCGGGCTGGGCCTGTCGATTTCCCAGACGCTGGTGCAACGGGCCAGCGGGCTCATCACCGCGGCGAACGCCCCCGAGGGCGGAGCCCTGTTCCGGGTCTGGCTGCCCGCGGCATGAGCCCGGGGGATTTCACCAAGGCGGCCCCTTTCGGCCCAGACGCTGCCACTTTCCACCGGCATTCCCCGACAAGGACTTGCGCAAAGACCATCGGATGACAGGACAGGCCAGCCTTCCCCAAGGCACCTTTCCGGGTGCAACCAGCCCCGCCGGGGCGCTGGCCGCCGACCTGCGCACCCTGACCGCCTTTCGCTTTTTCGCCGCCTTCTGGGTTTTCCTTTTTCATGTCCGCGTGCGGATCGAACCGGGCACGGGGCTTGGCTGGGACATCGTCGAGAACGGCGCGCGGGGGGTGGATTTCTTCTTTATCCTGTCGGGTTTCATCATCGCCCATGTCTACGAAGGGCAGATCGCCTCGGGACGGTTCTCGTTGCGGCGGTTCCTTTGGAAACGCTTTGCGCGCATCTACCCGCTGCACCTGGTGATGCTGCTGATCTTCCTGGCCCTGGCCGTGCTGGGGAACAACCGGCATGACGGGGTCATCGCCTCTCTGCTGATGCTGCACAGCTGGGCGCTGACCGACGGTCTGGTGCTGAATGGACCCAGCTGGACGATCTCGGCCGAGATCTTCGCCTATCTTCTCTTTGGCGTTCTGGCCGTCCGGCGCCACCCGACATGGGCGTTGCTGGTCGCGCTGGCAGTCACTGCGGTCGGCGCACATCTCCTTGCGCTCGGCCTGGGCAAGTCGGCCTTCTTGCACCTGACCTGGGATTTCGGCGCCCTTCGCATCCTGCCCCTGTTCATCCTGGGGATGGTGTTGCGCCGGATCGCGCCCCTGGCGTCGATGCGGTTGGGACTGGCGATCGGGACGGTGGGGCTGCTGGCGCTGCCCCTGCTGGCGGGACAGCACGACCCGGGGTACGAGGTGCTCGTGCCCTTCTGCCTGCTGATCGTTGCGGGCGCCCGCCTCTCCGAGGCCTCCTGGCTGCCCACCAACAGCCGGGTCATGGTCTACCTCGGAGAGATCTCCTACTCGACCTACATGATCCACGTCCTGGTGATCAAAGCCTGCTACGACTACGCACCCAAGCTGGGGTTTGCGGCACCCGGATGGCCGCTGGTGGGGGTGATCGTGATCGCCGGATCGGCCCTCAGCTATCATCTGGTCGAACGCCCCGCGCGCCGGTTCCTCAACCGTTTGCTCTGAACGCTGCCGACGGGCTGCCGCTGCGGAAACCGCGGGGATTCCGGCAGGTTGCGCGCACGCCCTTATCCGACAAAATTTGTCGGATTGACAAACCATACAGAAATAGTCAGCTTTGGATCATTCCAGCCAGCCCCTCGAATCCGGGCCAAGCCAACGATGAAATCCGGCACGCGGAGACCCATGATGCTGAACGTCAGCGACATTGCCGCAGATCCCCGAACGCCCGGCGAGGGCGACCGGCGGCCCGTGACACTTGGCTTTTCCACCCTGTTTTCCCTCGAACGCCTGTTCGACCGGATCGAAGGCAAATCGGAGGGACGGACATGGGCCTGAGCACAGCGACCGACAGCGGGCAGGCCGACCCCCTGCCCGTCTATGACGCCCGCGACCTGACCGAGGGCGGTGATCTGGCCCGCATCCGCCTGGCCGACCAGCTTTACATCCTGCGCATCACCCGCGCCGGCAAACTGATCCTGACGAAATGAGCGGCATGGTCGAAAGAGGCGGTGCGCCGGTGGGTTACCTGTCCGAACTTGGCCCGGTCGAGGCGGGGGCGGTCCTGTACCTGCGGCTGTGGAACGACGGCGATGCCTCCCGCAGCGAGGTCTGGAATGATTTCGCCCGCCACCTTGGAGCCGCCGAAGGCCGCCAGGCCCTGGGCGCCTTCGAGGAACTCTGTGCGCTTTGCGCGCGCCATTGCCGGCGCCCGCTGATGCGCCACCACGTCACCTGCAAATGCCTGGGCGCCGACGAGTCCTGCTTTGCCACCTTCATCGGATACGCCAGCGAAGGCCAGCGCGAGGATGCGCTGTTGCTGGCGATGACATTGGTGCGGCCCGACATGGCCCCGATTCTGGCCGGGCTGGCCGAGGATTTCGGCCTCGCGCTGCGCCGCATGACCTGCCGAACTCCCGCCGGGACATCGCGCAAAGCGGGCCCGAACACTCCGCGGACACTCCACTAGCAAACGCCAAGAGGACAAAGACAGTGAAGATCAAGACCACCCGGACCCTTGCGACCAGCGCGCTGGCGCTGACCCTCGCCGCCGGTTCCGCCCTCGCCGAGGTTTCCAGGGCCGAGGTTCTGGACAACTATGCCGACATCGCCGAGGCGATCTATGGCGACAGCCTGATTGCCGCCCAACGCCTGCAGACGGCCGTCGACGCGCTGATCGCGACCCCTTCGGCGGAAACCCTGCAAGCAGCGAAATCCGCCTGGCTGGCCGCCCGTGTCCCCTATCAGCAGAGCGAGGTCTACCGGTTCGGCAATGCCATCGTGGACGACTGGGAAGGCAAGGTGAATGCCTGGCCTCTGGACGAGGGCCTGATCGACTATGTCGACATGACCTATGGCGGCCCGACCGATGAAAACGCGCTGGCCGCGCTGAACGTCGTCGCCTCCCCCTCGCTGACCATCTCGGGCGAGACCGTGGACGCGGCAGAGATCACCCCCGCCCTGCTGTCCGACACCCTGCACGAGGCGGACGGGGTCGAGGCCAACGTGGCCACCGGCTATCACGCCATCGAGTTCCTGCTCTGGGGGCAGGACCTGAACGGTCACGCGCATGGCGCCGGCAACCGCCCCTGGACCGACTATGCCCAGGGCGAGGCCTGCTCGAATGACAATTGCGACCGCCGCGCCGACTACCTCAAGGCGGCGACCGACCTGCTCGTTTCGGACCTGGAATGGATGGCGGCCCAATGGGCCGAGGGCGGCGAGGCCCGCAGCACCCTGATGGCGGACGAGGCCGCTGGCATCACGGCGATGCTGACCGGCATGGGCTCGCTCTCCTACGGGGAACAGGCGGGCGAACGGATGCGCCTGGGCCTGATGCTGAACGATCCCGAGGAAGAGCACGACTGTTTCTCGGACAACACGCACAACAGCCATTACTACGACGGGCTGGGCATCCAGAACGTCTATCTGGGCGAATACGTCCGCATCGACGGCTCGCTGGTCAGCGGCCCGTCCCTGGCCGACCTCGTCGCCGAAGCCGATGCCGCGCTGGACGCCGAAATGCAGGACAAGTTGGCGCAGACCATGAAGGCGCTTGGCCGGATCAAGTCCGCCGCCGAGGCCGGGTTCAGCTATGACATGATGCTGGAACGCGGATCCGAAGCCGGTGAGGCGCTGGTCATGGGCGGCGTCAACGGTCTGATCGACCAGACCCGCAGCATCGAACGCATCGTCGCCCTGCTGGGGGCCGAGGGCACCGCCATCGAAGGTTCGGACAGTCTCGACGACCCCGACGCCGTCTTCCAGTAAACCCAACCGGATCCGCCGCCATGATCATCTGTCATTGCCAGAACATCACCGATCACGACATTCATTCCGCCATCGACTGGATGCGGGCGGCGGACCCTGAGACCCTCATCACACCAGGCAAGATCTACCACGCATTGGGCAAGGCCGCGGATTGCGGCGGATGCATGCCGCTGTTCCTTGGCACCATGCGCAAGAATCAGAACTTGGAAGTCCCCATGCACCTCCGTAACCTCCGGGGCGGAGCAACACAGGAAACCCGACCATGCAAGGCGACCCGAAAGTCATCGACTACCTGAACCGCGCATTGCGCAGCGAGTTGACGGCGATCAGCCAGTACTGGCTGCACTACAAGCTGCAAGAGGACTGGGGCCTTGGCCACATGGCCAAGAAAAGCCGCGAGGAAAGCATCGAAGAGATGAACCACGCGGACAAGCTGATGGAACGGATCGTCTTTCTCGAAGGGCATCCCAACCTGCAAAAGCTGGATCCGCTGCGCATCGGCCAGACGCCCAAGGAAACGCTGGAATGCGATCTTGCCGCCGAACAGGAGGCGCGCGCGCTCTACAAGGAGGCCCGCGAATACTGTCACGAGGCCGGCGACCACGTCACCAAGGAGCTGTTCGACCAGCTGCTGGCCGATGAAGAGGGTCATATCGACTTTCTCGAAACCCAGCTTGACCTGCACGATCGTGTCGGCGCCGAGAACTATGCCCACCTCAACGCGTCGAAGATGGATGAAGCCGAGTAAACTGGCCCTTATTGCCGTCCTCATGGGGCCCGCCGCCGTGGCGGGCCCTCTTGATGAACCGCATCTGAACATCACCCCCCGCACCCCGGCCGAAACCGCGCGCATCGCCAAGGTGCTGGCGCCGCCCGCGGGTTTCGATACGCCCGAACGGTTCGAGGACAAGCCCGCCGGCGCCGCCACCGTGCGCGTGACGCCGGATGCAAATGCCTTTTCCCTGCCTTCCGCCAGTCTCGATTTCGAGGGTGAACTGACCTTCAAGGTCGGCAACGGGCTGTTTCGCAAGATCTGGGTGTCGTCGCCCTCCTCCACCCTCGCCTCTGACGGCTTGGGGCCGCTGTTCAATGCCCGATCCTGTCAGCGCTGCCACATCAAGGACGGGCGCGGCCACCCGCCTGATGGGCCGAGCGACAAGGCGATTTCCATGTTTCTGCGGGTCTCGGTGCCCGGCGGGCCCAAGGACATGATCCCCGAGATCGAGGACTATATCGCCAGCGCGCCCGAGCCGACCTATGGCACGCAATTGCAGGACTTCAGCCTGCCGGGCCATGCGCCCGAATACCGCCTGCAAATCGACTACGAGGAAATCACCTTTCCCCTGTCGGGCGGCGAAACCGCCAGCCTCCGCAAACCGACCTATACCGCCGCCGACCTTGGCTATGGTCCGCTGCACCCGGAGGCCATGCTTTCGCCCCGGGTGGCCCCCCAGATGATCGGACTTGGCCTGCTGGAGGCGGTCCCGGCAGCGGATATCCTGGCCTGGGCCGACCCCGACGATGCAAATGGCGACGGTATTTCGGGCCGGGCGAATGTCGTCTGGTCGGTGGAGTTCGACATGCCGATGCTGGGCCGTTTCGGTCACAAGGCGGGCAACCCGACGATCCTGGAACAGACGGCGGCGGCCTTTGTCGGCGACATCGGCATATCCAGCCCGCTGTTCCCGGCGGGCGCGGGCGAGTGCACCGACCTGCAGGCCGACTGTCGGGCCGCGCCGCATGGCGACGGTGACGCGCGCGGTTTCGAGGTCGATGCCGAGGGGCTGGAACTGACCGCCTTCTACAGCCGCAACCTGGGCGTTCCCGCGCGCCGCAACCTGGACGACCCGCAGGTGCTGCGCGGCAAGCAGGTCTTTCACGACAGCGGCTGCGCCGATTGCCACAGGCCGAAGTTCGTCACCCATCGCCTGCCCGACCGGCCGGAACACAGTTTCCAGCTGATCTGGCCCTATACCGACATGCTCTTGCATGACATGGGCCCCGGTCTGGCGGACGGGCGGCCAGAGGCACGGGCCACGGGCCGGGAGTGGCGCACCGCGCCGCTTTGGGGGATCGGTTTGACGCAGCAGGTTTCGGGGCATACCACGTTCCTGCACGATGGCCGCGCGCGCTCTTTGCTGGAGGCGATCCTCTGGCACGGGGGCGAGGCGCAGCCCAGCCGCGACGCCGTCACCCGGATGCCGCCGCCCGACCGCAACGCCCTGATCGCCTTTCTGGAAAGCCTCTGACATGCGCAACAGCCTTTTCGCCCTCGTGTTTGCCGCCTCTCCGGCTCTGGCCCAGGCGCCCGACGTGGGCGCCATCGTCGACGCCCATGTCCTGCCCGGCTACCAGGCGCTGGCCGAGAGCACGGCCGCGCTGGCCACGACGGCGGAACAGCATTGCACGGCAGGCGACCCCAAGCTGCAAGAGGCCTATGGCGCGGGTTTCGATGCCTGGATCGCGGTCAGCCACCTGCGGTTCGGCCCTTCTGAAAAGGGCGACCGGGCCTTTGCTCTGGCCTTCTGGCCGGACAGCCGGGGCGCGACGCCCAAGGCGCTGGGACAGTTGATCCGGGACGAGGACCCGGCGGTCGAAAGCCTGGACAGTTTCCAGAAGGTCTCGATCGCGGCACGCGGGTTCTACGCGATGGAGTTCCTGCTCTACGACGACCAGTTCAGCACGGCGGGGAGCGAGGCCTACCGCTGTGCGCTGGTGCAAGTCATGAGCGCCGACATCGCCGCGACCTCGGCGGCGATCCTCGCGGATTGGGAAACCGGATATGCCGACCTGATGCGCCATCCCGGCAACGACACCTACCGCACGGCGGACGAAGCGGCGAAACAGTTGTTCACCGCCCTGTCGACGGGATTGGAATTCACCGGGGACACGCGGATCGGGCGCCCGATGGGCAGCTATGACCGCCCCCGCCCGATGCGCGCCGAGGCGCGCCGCTCTGGCCGCTCGCTGCGCCATGTCATGCTGTCGCTGGCGGCGCTGCGCGACCTGGGCACGCGGCTGTCCGGAGGGGACACCGCGCTTGACACCGCCTTTGCCCGCGCCCTGACCCGGGCCGACATTCTGGAGGATCCGGTCTTTGCCGGGGTCAGCGATCCGATGGGCCGCATCCGCATCGAAGCGCTGCAACAGCGCATCTCCGAGATACGCGAAATCGTCGCGCAGGATCTTGGCCCCCGCCTGGGCATCGCGGCCGGGTTCAACTCGATGGACGGGGATTGAGTTGGCCAGCCGGCGCCACTTTCTGGCCGGTCTTCTGGCTGCCACGGCCTGCCCGCGCCCGACATGGGCCGAGGCCGGATCGCCCGCCTTCCTGTCAGCGGCGATGACCCGCGACGGGCGGTATCAGCTTTGCGGGCTGAGCGCCGCAGGCCGGATCACCTTTGCCTGCCCCCTGCCTGACCGGGGCCATGCTGCCGCAGCCCATCCGTCACAGCCCATTGCCGTGGGGTTCGCCCGCCGTCCGGGGCGTTTTGCGGTGGTGCTGGACTGCGTGACCGGCCGTGAAATCACCCGGTTCGACGCCCCCGAAGGGCGGCATTTCTATGGTCACGGTGTCTTTTCCCCCGATGGCACGCGGCTCTACACGGCGGAAAACGACTATGCAGCCGCGCGCGGCGTGGTCGGGGTCTGGTCTCTGGACGGCAAGCGGCTGGGTGAGTTCGACAGTCACGGCACCGGCCCGCATGACATCCGCCTGATGCCGGACGGCGAAACGCTGGTGATCGCCAACGGCGGGATCGAGACGCATCCCGATTCCGGCCGGACCAAGCTGAACATCCCGCTGATGGCGCCGTCGCTTGCGTTCCTGTCGCCGGAGGGCGCGCTGCTGGACCAACAGCGGCTGGCGCGCTCGCTGCACAAGAACTCGATCCGACACCTGGCGGTCGGGCCAGATGGCACCGTGGCCTTCGCGATGCAATGGCAGGGCGATCTGTCCGAAGATCCGCCGCTGATCGGCGTCACGCGACAGGGCGGCACCCCGCGCCTGTTCACCGCCCCGCCCGAGCAGGCCGCCCGGATGCAGGGGTACGCGGGCAGCGTGGCGCTGCTGGCCGACGCCCGAGAGGTTGCCATCACCTCTCCTCGTGGCGGGCTGGCGCAGGTCTTTGACCTTGGCAGCGGTGCGCTCAAACGGAGCATCGACATGGAGGACGTCTGCGGCGTGGCCGCCGGCGGCGCGGGCTTCCTGCTGACCTCCGGTACCGGAGAAGTGCGCGGCGAGAGCCATGTCACCCATGACCTGCACTGGGACAATCATCTGGTCCCGATCTGATCGGGGTCAGCCAGCCCCTTGCTCCATCGCGGCGCGGGCGATGGCCAGTTGCTCGTTTGTCGGGATCACCAGTGTCCGCGACATGTCCGATCTGATGACCAACAGGCCCAGCACACCCGAGCGGCGGTAGAGCAGCCCTCACATCGACGCGCCATTGCCCAGGTGCGCAACGACCACCCGGCGTTCAGGGCCGGCGCATGCGCCCTCACCCTGTTCCCGTGATGCGCGCATGGTGCAGCGCCGCCACCGCACAGGAGGCCAGCCGAGACATGTCATCGTCGGCGCGGCTGTTGAGGATGATCGGCACCCGCGCGCCCAGCACCAGCCCCGCTGCCTCGGCGTGGCTGATATAGGTCAGCTGCTTGGCCAGCATGTTGCCCGCGTCGATGTCCGGCACCACCAGCACCTCTGCCCGGCCCGCAACCGGCGAGAAAATCCCCTTTGTCCGTGCTGCGGCGATATCGACCGCATTGTCCATCGCCAGTGGGCCGTCCACCAGCCCGCCGGTGATCTGCTTGCGCTCGGCCATCTTGGACAAGAGCGCCGCATCGACCGAGGACGGGATGTCGGGGTTCACCGTTTCCACCGCCGACAGCACGCCGACCTTGGGTTCCTCGATGCCGATGCTGATTGCCAGGTCGACGGCATTCTGGACGATGTCCTTCTTGGCCTTCAGATCGGGCGCGATGTTGATTGCCGCGTCCGTCACCAGCAGCGGGTGCGCCAGCCCGGGCACGTCCATCACGAAGACATGGGTAAAGCGACGCCCCGCGCGCAGGCCGGTCTGCTTGTCCAATGCCGCGCGCAGCAAATCGTCGGTGTGCAGATGGCCCTTCATCAGCGCAGCCGCCCGCCCCTCTGTCACCAGCGCCACGGCGCGACGGGCGGCGGCGACGTGATCCCGTTCGGTCACGATCTCGACCCCGTCGAGGCTCTGCCCCAGGTCTTCTGCCGTGGCCGCGATCCTGTCCGGGCAGCCGACGAGGATCGGGGTGATCAACGTGTGATCGCGCGCCAGCAGTGCCCCGCCCAGCGAGTTCGGCTCTTCCGGTGCGATCACCGCCGTCACCAGCGGCGGCAGGGGGGCGGCTTTGGCCAGCAGCTTCTCGAAATGCCGATGACGCTGGACGATGAGCCCCGGCAGGTCATGGCTGGAATAGCTGGTCTTGCGGCGCGGTGCCTCGACTTCGGCCACACCAGAGAGGATCAGCGCGCCATCCGCCGGTCGTGTGACCTCTGTCGCAAGCGTCACGATGCCGGTCTGGTCGTTGCGGTCGGTGACGGTGACGCGGCTTTCCAGTTCGTCTCCTGCATGGGCGCGGTTGTGAAAGACAAGGCTTTGCGCATGATACAGCGTCCCCGCCCCGGGCAGCATGTTGCCCAGCACCGCGGAAACCAGTGCCCCCACGAACATCCCCGGCGCCACGGCCTCCGGTTCGCCGTCGCCATCGCCGTCCACGTTGAAGACATGCATCGGGTTGTGATTGCCCGAGACATTGGCAAAGACGATCAGGTCGTCCTGCGTGCACAGGCGCCGCAGCGCGGCGGTGTCCCCCGGTTTCAGTTCGTCGAATGTCCTGTTTTCAATCTTCATGGCCTGCAACCCCTTTCCCCGACCCGCCCACGGACATGCCCAGCCCTACAGGACGGGGCGCCCTGCGACATGACCCAAGTCAATACCCGCCCAGTGTGACGAGAGTTCCTGCGGCCGTGCACCCAAAGGCGCGCATGAAAAAGGCCCGGCAAGCCGCCGGGCCTTTCCATCGTCTTTGGCGTTTGAATTATCGCAGGTCGCCGGGCAGCAGGGCGTCGGGGAGGTTCTGGTAGCAGACCGGGCGCAGGAAGCGGCGGATGGCCAGGGTGCCCACCGAGGTCGCGCCGAAGTTGGTCGAGGCCGGGTACGGCCCGCCGTGGACCATCGCGTCGGCCACCTCGACCCCGGTCGGAAAGCCGTTCACCAGCAGCCGCCCGGCCTTGCGCTCCAGCACCGGCATCAGGCGTTGCGCAAGCCCCGTGTCGCCCTCGTCCATGTGCAGCGTCGCCGTCAGCTGGCCCTCGAAACCGCGCGCCAGTTGCTCCATCTCGTCGGGGCCGGATACCCGCACGACAAGACCCAGCGGGCCAAAGACCTCTTCGCCAAGCGCATGATCCTGCAGGTAATGCTCGGCGTCCGTCTCGTAGAGATTGGGCGAGGCATTGCGGCCGTCGCTGTCGGTGGTCAGCACCGGGCGCACCGGGTTGCGCGTGTCGAAGCGCTGTTTACCGTTCTTATACGCCTCCGCGATACCGTCGGTCAGCATGCATTGGGTCGCGACGCCCTTCAGCGCCTCGGCGGCGGCGCTGACAAAGGCGTCGCCGGCCTCGCCCATCTCGACCACGGCGATGCCGGGGTTGGTACAGAACTGCCCGGCCCCCATGGTCAGCGAGGCGGCCCAGCCTTCGCCGATCTGCGCGCCGCGCGCCTTCACCGCCTGCGGAAGCAGGAACATCGGGTTGACGCTGCCCAGCTCGCCGAAGAAGGGGATCGGCTCGGGGCGTTGCGCGCAGAGATCGAACAGCGCCCGGCCGCCGCCGAGCGAGCCGGTGAAGCCCACCGCGCGGATCAGCGGGTGCTGCACCAGCGCCTGGCCCACGTCGCGCTTGCCGCCCTGGATCAGGCTGAAGGTGCCGGGATGGACGCCGGTCTTCTTGATGGCCGCATGGATGGCCTCGGCGACGATCTCGCCGGTGCCGGGATGGGCCGAGTGGCCCTTGACCACCACCGGGCAACCGGCGGCCAGCGCCGATGCCGTGTCGCCGCCGGCGGTGGAAAAGGCCAGCGGAAAGTTCGAGGCGCCGAAGACCGCGACCGGCCCGATCGGGCGCTGGACCATCTTCAGGTCCGGGCGCGGCAGCGGCTGGCGGTCGGGCAAGGCCGTGTCGTGGCGGCGATCCAGGTAGGCACCGTCGAGGATGTGGCTGGCGAAAAGGCGCAGCTGGCCGGTGGTGCGGCCGCGCTCGCCCTGCAGGCGGGCCTCGGGCAGGCCGGTTTCCTGCGTGCCGATCTCGGTAATCTGCTCACCGCGCGCCTCGATCTCGTCGGCGATGGCGTTGAGAAAGGCGGCGCGCTCTTCGCGGCTCGTGTAGCCGTAGGACCAGAAGGCCGCCTCGGCCGCCTCGCAGGCCCGGTCGATCAACGCCGGCGTGCCGACGGAATAGTCATGCGCCGGGCCATGCGCCGGCTCCGAGGTGAAGGTCGTCTCTCCGGAGACCCACTCTCCCGCGATCAGATGACGACCGTGGGGGGTGAAGCTGCTTTTGTCCAGCATGTCGAGAACTCCTTTACTTGCCCCATTTCAGGGCGATGAGGTCGAGGTCGCCCGCGAGTTGCAGCAGGCGCTCCCGCGTGCGCGGGGTCATGGGTTTCAACGGGTGGCGGACGTGATCGGATCCAATCACGCCGCCTTCTTTCATCACCACCTTGCAGGCGCGCAGCCCGCACTGGCGGTTCTCATGGTTGATCAGCGGCAGGCACTTCGTCCATTGGGCCAGAGCGGTGTCCTTGTCACCCGCAAGATAGCTGCGGATGATGACACCAATGTGCTCGCACTGCAGGCCCGAGGTCATGGTGCCGGTGCACCCGGCGTCGAGGTCGGCCAGCAGCGTCACCGCCTCCTCGCCGTCGAAGGGGCCGATGATATCCTTGCCCCCGGCCTCGATCAGCGCCGCCAGCTTGTCGGCGGCAAAGGGCATTTCCATCTTGAAATAGCTGACGTTTTCCAACTCGCGCGCCATGCGCGCCAAGAGCGGTACCGACATCTGGCAGCCCGACAGGGGCGCATCCTGCACCATGATCGGGATCGAGGTCGCGTCGGAAACGGCGCGGAACTGCTCGTAGATCCCGGCCTCGGACGGAACCAGCCCGACCCCGTGATAGGGCGGCATCATCATCACCATCGACGCGCCCAGCGACTGCGCGGCCTTGGCCCGGTCGACGACGATTTCGGTGCTGAAATGGCTGATCGTGACAATCACGGGGACGCGGCCCGCGACATGCTCCAGGCTGATGCGCATGAGCGTGGCGCGTTCCTCGTCCGACAAGACGAACTGTTCCGAGTAGTTGGCGAGGATGCAGATCGCATCCACGCCCTGGTCGATGATGCAGTCCAGAACGCGGCGCATCCCCTCTTCGTCGACGCGGCCATCATCGTGGAAGGGGGTGGGCGCAACGGGGAGAATGCCGGTCAGGGGCGTTTTCATGGCAGGTCCTTTCTGGGTATCGGATGCGCGCAAGCGCTTATTCGTGGAAGGGGGCAACGGTCTCGCGTCGGCCCAGCAGGAAGGCATCGGCCACATGGCGCATGGGCGACAGATCCACGTCGCTGCCGCCCGTGGCGACAAGCTCGGCCATGCGGGCGTAGAGGCGCGGGTATTCACCGTCCAGCGCGGGGCCATCGGCGGTTTGCTCGACACCGTCGATGACCATGCGCGCGCCGCCGTCATGCAGGTCCAGCCGGCCCTTGTCGGTCTCGGCCGCGATGGTCCAGATCTGGTCGCCGTCCTGGCGCCAGTCAAAGACGGCGCCGACCTCCGCACCCGCCGGGTGAGCAAAGCGCAGGCTGGCCGCGATCGGCCCCTGCTTGTTCTCCGGCACTTCCAGAGTGGCCTCGCTCAGGTGGATGGCGTCGGGAAGGATCTCCGTCAGGATCGACAGCGCGTTGATGCCCGGATCAAAGACACCGAGGCCACCCGGTTCCCAGATCCAGTCCTGGCCGGGATGCCAGCGGCGCACGTCCTCTTTCCAGGTGATCTGCAACCGGCGGAGGGTCTTGTCCGCCAGCCAGGCCTTGGCCGCGCCCACCATCGGCGCCTCGCGCGAATGCCAGGTGGCAAAAAGCGAGACACGCTGCGCGCGCGCCATGTCGATCAGCCGGTGACATTCCGACAGGGATGCGCCGGGCGGCTTTTCAAGCATGACATGGCGACCCGCCGCGATGGCGGCGGCGGCATAGTCAAAGCGCGGCACCGGCGGCAGGCAGAGCGAGACGACGCGAATGTCGCTCCGCCGCTCCAGCAGTTCGGCGAAATCGGTGAAGCTCTCGACCCCCTCGACGCTGCCCTTGCGCGAGACGGTGGCGGCAAGATCCCAGTCCTGCGAGGCGGCGATGGCCGGTACGTGCTGATCCAGGGCGATCTTGCCGATGCCAACAAGTGCGATTTCCATCAATGCGAGTCCCTTCCCACCGGGGCGCCGCGGCAGCCCTTGAGAAAATCCAGGTCGGCGCCGGTGTCGGCGCCCTCGACATGCTGCTGGTGCAACCAGGCATAACCACTTGCCGGGCGTTCATGGGTCGGCGTCCATTCTGCCAGGCGGGCCTGCAATTCTTCGTCGGTGACATCCAGGTGCACGCGTCGCGCGGGCACGTCGACCTCGATCATGTCGCCGTTTTTCACCACCGCCAACGGTCCGCCTGCCGCTGCCTCGGGCGAGGTGTGCAGGATCACGGTGCCATAGGCGGTGCCGGACATGCGGGCATCGGAAATGCGGATCATGTCCTTGATGCCCTTTTTCAGAACCTTGGGCGGCAGGCCCATGTTGCCGACCTCGGACATGCCGGGATAGCCTTTGGGCCCGCAGTTCTTGAGCACCATGATACAGGTCTCGTCTATGTCCAGGTCGTCGTCGTTGATCTTGGCCTTGTAGTCGTCGATGTCCTCGAAGACGACCGCCCTGCCCCGGTGCTGCATCAGGTGCTTCGAGGCGGCAGAGGGTTTCAGCACCGCCCCCTTGGGGGCCAGGTTGCCCTTGAGCACGGCAATCCCGCCCTGGTCGGTCAGCGGCTTGTCGACCGGCAGGATCACATCCTCGTTCCAGTTCCTGGCGTCCTTGACCTCGTCCCAGATCGTGCTCCCGGACACGGTCAACGCGTCCTTGTGCAGCTTGCCGCCCTCGCCCAGCCGTTTCAGCACCACGGGCAGGCCGCCGGCGTAAAAGAATTCTTCCATCAGGTATTCGCCCGAGGGCTGGAGGTTCAGGATCGTGGCAATGTCGCGCCCGCAGCGGTCCCAGTCGTCCAGCGTGATGTCCACGCCGACACGGCCCGCAATCGCCAGCAGGTGCACCACCGTATTGGTAGAGCCGCCCACCGCGCCATTGGTGCGGATCGCATTTTCAAAGGCTTCGCGGGTCAGCACGTCCGAGGGTTTCAGATCGTCCTTGACCATCTGCACGATACGCCGGCCCGTCAGCTGCGCCATGACGCGGCGACGGCTGTCCACCGCGGGGATCGCGGCATTGCCGGACAACGCCATGCCCAGCGCCTCGCACATCGACGCCATCGAGGAGGCCGTGCCCATGGTATTGCAGGTGCCGGACGAGCGGGTGACGGCGGCCTCGGCCTCGAGGAATTCGTCCTGCGTCATCTCACCGGCCTTCACCGCCTCGGAGAACCGCCAGAGGTGGGTGCCCGCGCCGACGCGTTCGCCCTGGAACCAGCCGTTCAGCATCGGCCCGCCGGTCACGACGATCGAGGGCAGATCGCAGGAGGCCGCCGCCATGAGCAGCGAGGGCGTGGTCTTGTCACAGCCCACCATCAGCACGCAACCGTCCATCGGCTGGCCGCGGATCTGTTCCTCGATCGACAAGGCGGCGAGGTTGCGGAACATCATCGCCGTGGGCCGGAAGGTGTTTTCCGAGGCGCTGAACACCGGCACCTCGACCGGGAAACCGCCGGCCTCCCAGATGCCTGCCTTCACCTTTTCCGACAACTCGCGCAGGTGGCCGTTGCAGGGCGTCAGGTCAGACCATGTGTTCAGGATGCCGATGATCGGGCGCCCGTCGAACAGGTCCTCGGGATAGCCCTGGTTCTTGAGCCAGCCGCGGTGATAGATCACGTCCTTGGTGCTGCCGCCGTACCATTCCTGGCTGCGCAGTTTGCGGGGCCATTCTGCCGGTTTGAACGCCATCTGCTTGCCTCCTTCGCTTGGGGAGATGCGCCCGAAGGCGCACCGTCACCCCTGTTTCGATTTGTTGTAGACGTCGAAGATCACGGCAGCGAGCAGGACCAGCCCCTTGATCACCTGCTGATAGTCGATGCCGATGCCCATGATCGACATGCCGTTGTTCAGCACGCCCATCAGGAAGGCGCCGACCACCGCGCCGACGATCTTGCCGACGCCGCCGGACATGGAGGCCCCGCCGATGAAGACCGCCGCGATCACGTCGAGTTCCAGCGCGAAACCCGCCTTTGGCGTGGCCGAATTCAGGCGCGCCGCAAAGACCATGCCCGCGATCCCGGCCAACACGCCCATGTTGACGAAGGCGAGGAAGGTCAGCCGCTCGGTCTTGATCCCCGAGAGCTTGGCCGCCTTTTCGTTGCCGCCCAGCGCATAGATGCGCCGGCCGGTCACCGTGCGCCCGGTGAAGAAGGCATAGATGATGGTCAGCACGCCCATGGTGATCAGCACGTTGGGCAGCCCGCGGAAGGTCGACAGCTTGAACAGGATGAAGATCAGCGCAATCGCGACAATGCCGATGCGGGCCACGAAAAAGGCCTGCGGTTCGCCCGCCATGCCATAGGCCTTGTTCTGGGCGCGCGCCTTGAGTTCCATCCAGACGATCAGCCCGGCGGCGACAAGGCCGGTGCACAGCGCCAGCACGTTGACCCGTTTCTGGCCCAGCAGGTCCGCGACGGCCTGGGACACGCCTTGGGGGAAGATGTCCGGCACGAACCCGTTGGCCAGCATCTGGAATTCACGCGGGAACGGGCCCAGCGACTGACCTTCGAGCAGCCACAGGGACGCGCCCCGGAACACCAGCATCCCCGCCAGCGTCACGATGAACGAGGGGATCTTCCAGTAGGCGATCCAATAGCCCTGGGCGGCACCGATCAGGCCCCCGGCGACAAGGCAGGTGACCATGGTGACCGCCGTGGACATTTCCCATTCCACGATCATGACGGCCGCCAGCGCGCCGACGAACCCCATGACGGAGCCGACCGACAAGTCGATGTTGCCCGAGACGATGACGATCAGCATCCCCAGCGCCATGATGACGATATAGCTGTTCTGCAACAGCAGGTTGGTGACGTTCACCGGCTTCAACAGCGTGCCGTCGGTGACGATCTGGAAAAAGGCCATGATCGCGATCAGCGCGAACAGCAGCCCGTATTCGCGCAGGTGCCGGACGAGGTATTCGCCGATCCCCTGCTTTTCGGGCGCCTCGGCCCCATGCTCTGCAAAGTCCATCACAGGCTCCCTTATTCGGTCACGATGAGCGACATGATGCGCTCCTGGCTGGCGTCCTCGGCACTCAGTTCGCCGACGAATGCGCCCTCGTTCATTACGTAGATGCGGTCACACATGCCCAGGAGTTCGGGCATTTCCGAGGAGATCATGACCACGCCCTTCCCCTGCGCGGAGAGGTCGTTGATGATCCCGTAGATCTCGAACTTGGCGCCGACGTCGATGCCGCGCGTGGGTTCATCCAGGATCAGCACCTCGGGCTTGGCAAACAGCCATTTCGACAGGACAACCTTCTGCTGGTTGCCGCCCGAAAGGTTCATCACCCGCTGAAAGACGCCCGGCGTGCGGATGTTCAGCGCCTTGCGATAGTCCTCGGCCACGCGGGTCTCGGCGCTTTCGTTCAGCACCTGGCCGCGGGCCACCTCTTCGAGGTTGGCCATCGTGATGTTGCGCTGGATGGTTTCCTCGAGAATGAGGCCCAGCGACTTGCGGTCCTCGGTGACATAGGCCAGCCCGGCCTCGATCGCCTTGCTGACGGTGCCGACGTCCACCGGCTTGCCGCCGATCTCGACACGGCCCGAGATGTTGCGCCCGTAGGAGCGGCCAAAGATGCTCATGGCCAGTTCGGTGCGCCCGGCCCCCATAAGGCCCGCGATGCCCACGACCTCGCCCGCGCGGACGGCCATGTTGACGTCATGGATCACCTGGCGGTCGGCGTGCAGCGGATGCCAGACGTTCCAGTCCTTGACCTCCATCAGCACCTCGCCCGCGCGCCGTTCCCGCGCCGGGTAGCGGTGCGCCATGTCGCGGCCCACCATGTCGCGCACGATGGTGTCCTCGGTGATGTCCCGGGTCCGGGCATCCATCGTGGACACCGTGGAACCGTCTCGGATCACCGTCACCGAGTCCGCGACGCGGCGAACCTCGTTCAGCTTGTGGCTGATGATGATCTGCGTGACACCCTGCTGCTTGAGTTCCAGCATCAGGTCCAGCAGCGCCTGGCTGTCGCTTTCCGACAGCGCCGCCGTCGGCTCGTCGAGAATCAGCAGGCGCACTTCCTTGGACAGGGCCTTGGCGATCTCGACCAGTTGCTGCTTGCCCACGCCCAGCTTGTCGACCAGCGTGCTGGGCGGTTCTTTGAGGCCGACCTTGCGCAACAGGTCCTCTGTGCGCCGGTTGGTCTCACGCCAGTTGATGATGCCGCCGCGTGCGCGTTCATTGCCCAGAAACAGGTTTTCCGCAATCGACAGCAGCGGCACAAGCGCCAGTTCCTGGTGGATGATGATGACGCCCTTTTCCTCGGAGTCCGAGATATCCGCGAACTCGGCCAGCGCGCCGTCATAGTGAATTTCGCCGTCGTAGCTGCCCGCCGGGTAGACCCCGGACAGGACTTTCATCAGGGTCGATTTGCCCGCGCCGTTTTCCCCGACCAGCGCGTGAATCTCGCCTTCCCTTACGGTCAGGTTGACCGAGTCCAGCGCCTTGACCCCAGGAAACTCCTTGGTGATCCCGCGCATTTCCAGTAGCGCCGTCATCCCCACTCCCCAATTTTCTGGTGGTTGCCAAGGCCCGCCCGCCGCGCATGGCGCCGGACGGACCCCGGGAGTAACCTGTTACTGGACCTGGTCCATCGTGTAGTAGCCGGAGCCGATGATCACGTCTTCCCAGTTCGACAGGTCGACCGAGACCGGTTCCAGCAGGTAGGAGGGCACGACCTTGACGCCGTTGTCATAGGTGGTGGTGTCGTTGATCTCGGGCTCGCCGCCTTTCAGCAGGGCCTCGACCATGCCCACGGTCACGCGCGCCAGTTCGCGGGTGTCCTTGAAGACGGTCGAATACTGCTCGCCCGCCAGCATCGACTTGATCGAGCGGATCTCGGCGTCCTGGCCGGTGACGATCGGCATTTCCAGGTCGCCCGAGCCATAGCCCACGCCCTTGAGCGAGGAGATGATGCCGATGGACAGACCATCGTAGGGCGACAGGACACCGTGCACGCGCTCATCGGTGTAATGAGCCGACAGCAGGTTATCCATGCGGGCCTGTGCCACCGCACCGTCCCAGCGCAGGGTGCCGACCGTGTCCATGCCCATCTGGCCCGACACGATGTTGATGGTTCCGTCCTCGATCAGTGGCTGCAGCACCGACATGGCGCCATCGTAGAAGAAATAGGCGTTGTTGTCGTCCGGAGAGCCGCCGAACAGCTCGACGTTGTAGGGGCCGTCGCCGAAACGCTCTTCGAGGCCGTTCACGAGACTGGTCGCCTGCTGCACGCCGACCTTGAAGTTGTCGAAGGTGGCGTAATAGCTGACATATTCGCTGTCGCGGATCAGCCGGTCATAGGCGATGACCTGGATATCTGCGTAATAGGCGTTTTCCAGAGCGCTCGACAGGGTGGTGCCGTCGATGGCCGCGATCACCAGCACATCGACGCCGTTGGTGATCATGTTCTCGATCTGCGCCAGCTGGTTGGGAATGTCGTCCTCGGCGTACTGCAGGATGGTGTCATAGCCTGCGGCCTTGAACTGTTCGACCATCGACTCGCCGTCAGAGATCCAGCGCGACGAGGATTTCGTCGGCATCGCGATGCCAACGGTTTCGGCAACGGCGCCATAGCTGGACAGCGCCACTGCCGCCGAAGCGAGCAGAAGTTTCATGTTCATTGGTAACCTCCCAAGGTCGGCGTGCCCTCCTGCGGCGACGCCTTATCTGTGTTTCGGACCCAGTGGATCCGAGCGCGACCGTAAATCGAGACTGTATACCTGTAAAATTCCGATTATGCTGTACTGCATATCAAAAATGTTATGAGCGAACGTGATGGACATTGCCCGGCGGATCAAACCCGCGCACCTGGACCTGGTGCTGAAGATCGCAGAGACACAGCAGTTGCAGCTGGCCGCACAGGCGGTCGCGATCTCTCAGCCGGCCGCCTCGCGCATCCTGGCCGAGATCGAAACCAATATCGGCAGCCCGCTTTTTGTCCGCCACCCCAAGGGCATGGTCATGTCGCAGGCCGGAGAGGTCTTTGTCCGCCACGCACGGGTGATCCTGGCCGAGGTGCGCACGCTGGAGGACGAGTTGCGCCACATCCAGTCCGGCGCCCTGGGCGAGGTCCGGGTGGGCTCGGTCACCGGACCGGCTGTGGGCGTCCTGATGCCTGCCGTGCAGGCGGTGCATCAGGACAGCCCAGATCTGGAAATCAGCGTTGACGTGGCACCCTCACGCGTGCTGATCCGCGACTTGGAAGAGGGGCGCTACGACTTTGTGCTGGGGCGCATTCCACCGGGCCATGACAGCCGGTTGTTCCACGTCCACCCCGCCCGGACCGAAGTCGTCGCCCTGCTGGTCCATGACACGCATCCCCTGGTATCGCGCCAGAACGTCGAAATGTCCGAGCTGATCGGCTATCCTTGGGTGATGCAGGAACGCGGCATGCCGATCCGCGAGTCGGTTGAATCCGCCTTTCACACCGCCGGGGTTCCGATCCCGCCAAGGGTGCTGAACAGTTCATCGCTTCTGGTGGCGCTCGCGCAGGTCGCGCGCGTGCAGGCCATCCTGCCGCAATCGAACGAGGTCAAGGAACTGCTGGTGCATTCCGACATCGGGGCAAACCTGACCGCCCTGAAAATGCGCCGTTCGATCGTCGTGCCGCCCTATTTCGTCCTGCGCGACGGCAGCCGCAAACTGTCGCGCGCCGCCGAGCGTCTGTTGCAGGAGGTGCTCTCCCGGATCTGACCCGGAAACGCCAAATACCCCAATGTTGACATCCACCGGCCCAGACGCGACGACTGGGTCAAAGTGAATGGAGGCAATATCTTGGCCAGTTTCAAAGCAGGATTCAGTCAGCAATATTCCGGGACCAGTGGCGTCGTATCGAGTGATTCCTACAGGCCCTACAACGAAGCCCTCGATGACGGCGAAGGCGATGGCACCTTCGAAGCGGGCGACTCGATCTGGGGCACCACCAATCCGTTTCAGGGAACCGTCGAGGTCGCTCTTGTCGCGGGTGGGACAATGCGTCTGCCGGTCAGCAACAGCTCTATTGCCGGCGTTACCCGTCTCTGGTTTCCCGAGTCGATGTCTCCCCACGACTTCGTCATTCCGGCCACGCTCGATTATGCGACGTTCAACACCTCTGCTTACCCGACATGCTTTCTTGAGGGGACGGCAATCGACACGCCGGATGGTGCCATCGCCGTGCAGGACCTGGACATCGGACAGATGATCGACACACCGACCGGGACGACGGTTGTCAGATGGATCGGTCGCCAGACCGTCTTTCCCCGGTTCAATCCCGCGGAGCGGGTCCGCCCGGTGCAGATCGCGGCAGGGGCGCTTGGTTCCGGATTGCCGCGGCGCGACCTGCTCTTGACGGCGGATCATGCCCTGCATCTCGATGGAATGCTGGTCAATGCCTCGGCCCTAGTCAACGGCGAAACGATCCGCTGGGAGCCGATCGAAACCGTCGGAGACCGCTACACCGTCTATCATGTCGAGACCGAGGGGCACGAGTTGATCCTTGCGGAAGGCGCCGAGGCCGAATGCTACATCGATTACGTCGCCCGCCGCGCTTTCGACAACTACGATGAATACCTGGCCCTCTATGGCGAGGACGCGTCGATCACCGAAATGGAGAGGCCCCGCATCTCCTGCGCACGGCTCTTGCCGCAATCCCTGGTCGACCGGTTTTCCGGCACCTCCCTGGCCGCCTGAGCCGATCCGGCGACTGCGGACGGTTCTGCGCATGCAGGACCGGCCGACCTTCCCCGGCCAGTCCGGTTCCGTGTCTGGCTGGCGAAAACAGGAAGGCCGCCCAAGGCAGCCGATATCGAGCGCCACGCGACAGCATGCTGAGGCGCAAAGGACAATGTCAATTCAGGAGAGAATGGTGCGGTCGAGAAGACTCGAACTTCCACGGGAGTTACCCCACAGCGACCTCAACGCTGCGCGTCTACCAATTCCGCCACGACCGCACTGTCTTGACTTGGTGGGAGGGTCTCTAGCGAAGCGCGTGGACGATGTGAAGAGGAAAAACGACAAAAATCCATTCCGCGCGCCAACGCGCCTTGCCCGGCCCGCTGGTGGCGCTTTGCATCGAATGGCATTATGTGATCATCCACACCGCGTGGCGTTCCGGATGGACTTGGTGGCCACCTCGGGGCCTGTTGTGCGCGTGGCGCTTGACGTCGTTCGACCAGGGTGCTCAGCGGTCAAGTCGGATGTTGTGGCCGTCAGGCGGTCCTGACCGTGACAGGCAGGAAACGAACCGGTCAGCCGGGCGGATCTGCCCGGTTTTGAAGGAGGCGGGGGACGTGCCCCGTTGACAGGAATGGAATGGAAGATCAGCGAGGAACTGGTGCCCTACGAAGAGGCGCTTGCCTTCATGGAGGACCGCGCCAGTGCCATCGCAGAAGGGCGTGCGGAGGAGTGTATCTGGCTGCTTGAGCACCCGCCGCTCTATACCGCCGGCACCTCGGCCAGGGTCGAGGACCTGAAAGACCCCGACCGCTTTCCGGTCTACACCTCCAAGCGCGGCGGACAATACACCTATCACGGCCCCGGCCAGCGGGTCGTCTATGTCATGCTGGACCTCAACAAGCGGGGCCGCGACATCCGCCGGTTCGTGCAGGATCTCGAGGCCTGGGTGATCGCCACGCTGGCAGAGTTCAACCTGGTCGGTCATATCCGCGAGGGCCGCGTCGGCGTCTGGATCGAACGCCCCGAGAAACCGCCGCTGGCGGACGGACGCATGGCGGAGGACAAGATCGCCGCCATCGGCATCCGCCTGCGCCGCTGGGTCAGCTTTCACGGCATCTCGATCAACGTGGAGCCCGAGCTGGAGCATTTCGAGGGCATCGTGCCCTGCGGAATCAGCGATTACGGTGTGACCTCACTGGTCGATCTCGGCCTGCCGGTGACGATGGATGACCTGGACGTGGCGCTCCGGGCGCAGTTCGACGCGGTCATGGCGCAGCCCGCCGAAGATCCGGCCTGATCGGGCAGACGCACCTTGCGGACGAACGGATCCGCGGGATGACGCGGACAAGGAAAAGGGGCAAGGACCGCTGTCCTCGCCCCTGGGGGCAGATCAAATTTCCCCCGCCAATGTCTTAAATGTCCAGGTGCTTGCAAATCGTTCCACGGTCCGGGCTATGGTGGCAGCACGCCCGGACCGGCAGTCTCAGGGCTTGCCCGAAAAGACGTGGAGCAGGATGTCTTCGCGGGCGATGCCTCGTTGTGTCAGTTCGGCGTCCGACAGAGCGCGCAACGCGTCGATGCGGGCGGTGCGCTGGCGATAGCGGCGATCAAAAGGGGTCTCAAGGGCGCGCGCCAGGCGCTGGCGTAGGGTGGCACGGCTGGAAACGAAACTGTTTTCGAAATAGGCCATTTGAATTTCGCCCTCCGGGTGCGGCAGATGCCCCAAACCTAGAACAAAACGCGGCCTCCAGACAGTCTGGTAAGCCCCACCTAGGGAATTCCCGACCCGATCTCTGGCCGAGCGCGCAGGGCGGTCTTCGCCGCACGATCCCACCGCCAATTCCCTGATTTTGATTGGGATCAAGGCCGGGTCCCACCGCGTCCCGCAACCTGTTCTCAGTGTCGAAGAGGAGGTTCAAAATGAAAACGATCGTGACAGCAATAATCGCCGCCCTGCTGGCTTACCCGGCCCTTGCCGCTGACATCACATCCAGCGTCACCGCGGCGGATGTGCCGGAAAAGGAAAGGACCAAACTGGGTCTCTACCTGACCTCTCAGGAAGCCGCGACGGCGCTTTCGGCAAATCCGGACATAGTCTTTGTCGATGTGCGGGATCCGGTCGAGGTGATGTTCGTCGGCCATCCCGATCCGGTCGATGCCGTGGTGCCCTTTCGCTTTGTGTCCTACACCTACAACGCCAAGCGCGGCGCCTACGGCATGGACCCCAATCCCGCCTTCGTCGATGAGGTGAACGCGGTGATGGAGCGACTTGGCCGCAGCCCGTCCGATCCGGTCTTCGTCAGTTGCCAGACCGGCGGTCGCACCGCGCGCGCGGTCGATGCACTTGCCGCTGCGGGATATATACAAGTCTACGCCCTCTTCGAAGGGATCGAAGGCGACCTGAACGCCGAAACCGGCCGCAGGGACATCAACGGCTGGAAAAATGCGGGCTTGCCATGGTCGTACAAGCTGACGCCCGAGGTGGCCTGGCACCCGCCGAAATAACGCGCGCGGATCACGGCCCGACTGTCCCGATCCTCAACCGTGCAGGCGAGGTCATGCTCAAGCCACACGGGTTCCAGGGGGCGGCGTCAGTCCGCGCCGGTAAAGACCGGAACAGGATGCCCTTACGGGCAAGGCCACGCGACCAGTTCGCGGTCGGACAGTTTTCGCAGGGCTTCGATTTCACGGGTGCGCTGGCGATAGCGGCGATCAAAGGGGGTCTCAAAGGCGCGCGCCAAGCGCTTGCGCAGGGTGGCACGGTTGGAAGCGAAACTGTTTTCGCAATAGGCCATCTTGAACTCCCCCGGTTGGGTCATGCCGTGTGTGGCTGATGGGTTCAATCTAGGCACTGGCGCCCTGCCCCATAAGTCGGGAAAGCCGGGCCGTCCGGAATACCGGACCCCGGTCCGGCTTCTGGCGACAGGCAAGGGACCGGGCAGGCATGAATAAAGGGGGCGCACTCACAACGCCCCCTTGGACAATCATCGAAAGAACGGATGGGCGGGAAGCCCGAATAAGGATTGGTCATTGAAACCTTGGCGCCGCGTCAAACGGCGTCACGTCCGCGATCAGGCCTTGCCCGAAAAGACGTGAAAGAGAATGTCCTCGCGGGCAATGCCGCGCCGGGACAGTTCGGCGTCCGACAGTGCGCGCAACGCGTCGATGCGGGCGGTGCGCTGTCGGTAACGGCGGTCGAAGGGGGTCTCGAACAGGCGCGCGAGGCGCTGGCGGAGGGTGATGCGGTTCGAGACAAAGCCGTTGTCGAAATATGCCATTTTCCAAATCCCTTCCGGATGCAGCAGTTGCGCCAAACCTAGAAAAACACGCAGCCTCCTGACAGTCGGGTAAGCCATACCTAGGGTTTTCCCGACCCTGCCCCGGGACGTGGTCGGGGTGATCTGCGCAGGGCAGACCGTGTGCTAACAGCCGTCCAACGCGGGGCCACGCTCTGACGCCTACGCCGGACGCAACGGCGGTCGAATGGCGTGTCCGGGAAAGCCATGCGAAAACCCCGTTGAAAGGGGTCAGCGAGTGTGAGTGCGGGCCGATCCTGCCCGCGTCCGGAGCCCCGGCCCAAGCCTCTGCGACAAAAAGGTTTGATCTGCGTCAAATCCGGCCATTGCCGCCCCTAGGGTCACATTCTAAAACGTGAAACGAACTTAGGGCCCGGACGGATTCCCGTTCCGTGTCCTCTGCATAGGGATCAGCAGGAGGCAAACAATGGCAGATGCAGCCATTCACGGCCACGAGCACGAAGACAACCGCGGGTTCTTTACCCGTTGGTTCATGTCGACGAACCACAAGGACATCGGGATTCTCTACCTGATCGTCTCTGCGTTCGTCGGGCTCATTTCGGTCGTTTTCACCGTTTACATGCGCATGGAACTCATGTCGCCGGGCGTTCAGTACATGTGCATGGAAGGCATGCGCTTCCTGCCGACGGCGGTCGAGAACTGTACGCCCAACGGCCACCTCTGGAACGTGCTGATCACCGGCCACGGCATCCTGATGATGTTCTTCGTGGTCATTCCGGCACTGTTCGGCGGTTTCGGCAACTACTTCATGCCGCTGCAGATCGGCGCGCCGGACATGGCGTTTCCGCGGATGAACAACCTGTCGTTCTGGCTGTATGTCGCGGGCTCCACCCTGGCGGTCTGCTCTGTCTTCGCACCGGGCGGCAACAACCAGCTTGGGTCCGGCGTGGGCTGGGTTCTTTACCCGCCGCTCTCGGTCAACGAAGGCGGCATGTCGATGGACCTGGCGATTTTCGCCGTCCACGTCTCTGGCGCGTCGTCGATCCTGGGCGCGATCAACATGATCACCACCTTCCTGAACATGCGGACCCCGGGCATGACCCTGTTCAAGGTGCCGCTGTTCTCCTGGGCGATCTTCGTCACCTCCTGGCTGATCCTGCTGTCGCTGCCCGTTCTGGCCGGCGCGATCACCATGCTGCTGACGGACCGCAACTTCGGCACGACCTTCTTCGATCCGGCCGGTGGCGGTGACCCGGTGCTCTACCAGCACATCCTGTGGTTCTTCGGTCACCCCGAGGTCTACATCGTGATCGTGCCCGGGTTCGGCATCATCAGCCACGTCATCGCGACCTTCTCGCGCAAGCCGATCTTCGGCTATCTGCCGATGGTCTGGGCCATCATCGCGATCGGCGCACTGGGGTTCGTTGTCTGGGCACACCACATGTACACCGTCGGCATGTCGCTGACCCAGCAGAGCTACTTCATGCTGGCCACGATGGTCATCGCGGTGCCAACGGGCGTGAAGGTGTTCAGCTGGATCGCTACCATGTGGGGCGGCTCCATCGAGATGAAGACCCCGATGCTCTGGGCCTTCGGCTTCCTGTTCCTCTTCACCGTCGGCGGCGTGACCGGCGTGGTGCTGAGCCAGGCGGGCGTCGACCGTGCCTACCATGACACCTACTACGTCGTGGCGCACTTCCACTACGTGATGAGCCTCGGCGCCGTCTTCGCGATCTTCGCGGGTGTCTACTTCTACTTCCCGAAGATGAGCGGCCGGATGTACTCCGAGTTCTGGGGCAAGATCCACTTCTGGATGATGTTCATCGGTGCAAACCTGACCTTCTTCCCGCAGCACTTCCTGGGCCGTCAGGGCATGCCGCGCCGGTACATCGACTACCCCGAGGCATTCGCCACCTGGAACTACATCTCCAGCTGGGGTGCGCTGCTCTCCTTCGCATCGTTCGTGCTGTTCTTCGGGATCATGTTCCACGCCCTGACCCGTGGCGCCCGCGCCACCGAGGCAAACCCGTGGAACGAGTACGCGGACACGCTGGAATGGACCCTGCCGTCGCCGCCGCCGGAGCACACCTTCGAGCAGCTGCCGAAGCAGGAAGACTGGGACAAGAGCCCCGCCCACTGAGGGACGCTCTTACCTGAAACGCGAAAGGCCCCGGCATCTGCCGGGGCCTTTTCCTTTGGTGCGGGTGAACCCGGATCAACCGCCGTCGCGCCATTCATAGACGTATCGATAGCAGCCCAGCGGCTGCAACGTGACCGTCATCTGAAACCGGCCATCCTTGTAGCGCGCGCCCTCGGGCGGCGCGAACGTGCCGCTCCATGCGGCCGAATGTGCCTGGTTGTAGGCGGTGCCGATGAACCCGTCGGTACGATCCTTCACGATTTCGACACTCCCACGAGAGCCCTTGGCACAGTTTTCGCCCTCGGTGCCGAAATGGTAGAACAGCCCGCCATGCCCCCAGCCGGCGGCATAGTCCCCCTGAACGGTGGCAGAGAGCAGCACCTCCTGCCCCGGGACAAGGTAAGGAGGTGGCGCGGCCCAGGTATAGGTCACGACATAGGCGTCCCAGGCAGCGCCACAGCGTGGCTTGCTGCGGGCATACTGTCCGCTCCCGGCGCCGACCGCCCCTTTCGGATCGTAGCAGCTGTTGTTGTCGGCAAAGGTTGTCATCCCTGCCTCCGAAACCATCGCCCAATGCCCGCCCTGCGGCGCGCCCGGGCGCGGATCATTCCGCACCGGCGGCAAAGCCGGATCGGCCAGGCTAATGCGCTGCGCAATCTCGGCGCACCGGCCCTCGATGATCGGCAGGACGTAATGCGACAGCGCGAGGCTCTGCAGCCGCGCCTGCGCCACCTCCTGCAGGTCGATGCCGACCTCTCGATTGCGCCGTGCCTCGATCCGGGACAGCGCCGCGTCAAAGGCACGGTCAGCGACGGCCCTGGCGTCGTCGCGAAGGTTCTCGATGATGCGAAGCCGCTCATCGTTGCCGATATCGCGCTCTGGCACCGCGCCCTGCACCTTGGGCGGGCCGAATATCTCCTCGTAGGATTTGCGGAACCGCCGGTCCGCCTCGGCATAGGCCGCTTCTCGCGCGGCCAGCGCAGCCCTCGTCGCTTCTGCCGCGCGCAGCATCTCGGCCTCGATCTCTGCCACGTTGCGATCGGCCTTGTCGCGCAGCATGCCCTGCGCCCGCAGCACGACATTGCCGTCCCAGCCATTCATAAGCGCGTGCTGCACCATCTCCTGCACCCAGCGGGCGCGGTTCTCGGCCACGCGTTGCCGGTTCGCCTCCAGGATCGCCTCCGGGGTCAGCGCCAGCTTGCGCCCGGTGTTCGCACCATCCAGCACAACCTTGGTCCAGCCCGAGGCGATGAGCGACAGGAGATCCCATTCGTCCGGCATCTTCCAGATTTCCAGCAGCGACATGGCGTAGTCATCGAAAAGCACATCCATGTCCGGTGGCAGATGCGCATCCAGGTAAAGCGCCGTCATTACCGCCCGGGCGCACTCGTCGCCCCCGGTCATGTCCAGGACCTGCTGCAATTCCACCAGGTCCGCGCCGTGATAACGATCGAGGTCGCGCACCCCCGGCATGACCCAGCCCCGGGCCAAGGCACGCGCGACATGATCGTCGATCTGGCGCCGGGCATCGACCACATCGGCAAGCGCCACGCCCCCCGTCAGGACCAGTGCAAGGGCGGTGGTGGTCAGTCCGCGCGCCCATTGCCGCCGTCCCCGCCTTTGTTCCGAAACGCACATCCTGCCATCCTCCCGGTTCTGTGACACCGACCTTAGCAGTTGCCCGGGAACCCGGACTTTGACCCACAACAATTCTGCTGTATATCGCAGTGTGACGTGCACCCGGGGTGATGCCGGGAACCTTTCCGACGGAACAATGCCTTATCACTGGACAACGCCCCCACGCGAAGCTTCACAGGTCCTGCAGCTTTGGCCGCACAATTCCCTGTCGGCCGAGGGCTTTGCCGCGATGATCCTGGGCTTCTTTCTCTTTGCCTCGGTGCCGCTCTACAGCGTGATCGGGACGGCGGTGCTGTGGGGTCTCCTGCCCTTCATGCTAACGGCGACGGCGGCGCTCTATTATGCGCTGCGCCGCAACCAGCGCGACCGCCGCATCCTCGAGGTGCTGACCGTCACGCCCGAGGTCACGCATCTGACCCGCACCAACCCCAAGGGCGACACGCAGGACTGGGAAAGCAACACCTACTGGGTCAAGGTCGCCTGCCACGAGTCCGGCGGGCCGGTCCCCTATTACGTCACGCTCAAGGGCAATGGCCGCGAGGTCGAGATCGGCGCCTTCCTCAGCGAAGACGAACGCCGCGCCCTGTTCAACGACCTGACCGACGCGGTGCGCCGCGCGGCCAATCCCTGAAGGCGAAAGCATGGCGCAGGTTCCCGCTACCCCGAAATGGCACCGGGCCGCGTTGCGGCTGTCGGTGGCCCTGAACCGCGAAGGCTGGATCGAGCGGTTGACTCCGGCCCCGAGCGAGGCCGCCGCCCTGCGTCTGCGCGATGCCCTGGCAGCCCGCGTGCCACCGCTGCGCAAGCGCGTGGTTTTCCTGATCCCGCTGGTGGGGCCGGACCATGTCGGCGACTGGGAGGCGGTGAGCGACAGGCTCTCGGCGACACTGGACTGTTTCATCGCCCAGGACGACCCGAACTGGCAAGCGGTGATCTGCTGCCAGGAACGCCCGCCCCTGCCCGACGACCCGCGCATCACCTTCCTGCCCTTCTCGGCGCCGGAGCCCGGCAATGACAAATGGCTGAAGCTCGCCGCGCTGACCGCGCATCTTGACGACATGGACCTGCCGCCCGCCTATGTCATGAGTTTCGACGCCGACGACCTGCTGCGCCAGGGCAGCGTGCGCGAGATGCTGCGCCGCCAGGCACCGGGGGGCTATCTTGTTCAGTCCGGCTTTGTCATGGACGATGCGACCGGGACGATCGCCCTTGCCGATCGCCCCTCGCTGCGCGAGCCCATGCGCAAACCCTTCTGGAAACTCTGCGGTTCCTGCGCGGCGCTGGCCCATGATCCGGACCTGCAGCAAAGCACCGCCTTCCTGCAGGCGATGACCCAGCACGAACACCGCATGTTCCCCTACCTCGCCGCGTTGGCCGGTCGGTCGCTGGCGCCGCTGTCACAGCCCTCGGTTCTCTACGTCCTGAACCACGGAGAGAATTTCGGCGCACGCCGTGGGCGGGTCAGTTTCAAGACCCGCTTCGTGGAACGCTTCCGGATCGACGATCCGTCGGAACTGGCGCTGATCGCCGATGGCTTTCCCGTGCCGGAGATCGCAGATGACCCGGCAGAGGCCACCGCCTGACTCCAATGGGTCTGACCCCAACACGAAAAAGGCCGCCCCGGAAGGCGGTCCTTTTTATCCCCGTCAAGTTCCCGCCCGTCAGGCCGACAGACGATCCTTGACCCGGGGGCCGACGGATCCGAAATCCATCTGGCCGGTGTATTTCGACTTGAGCACCCCCATGACGCGGCCCATGTCGCGGATCGATTCCGCGCCGACCTCGGCCATTGCCGCGTCGATTGCCTTGGCGACCTCCTTGTCGTTCAATGCACGCGGCAGGAATTCCTCGATCACCTCGATCTCGGCGGTTTCGCGTTCGGCCAAGTCCAGCCGGCCTGCCTCTTCATAGCTCTTGGCGCTTTCGCGGCGCTGCTTGACCATCTTGCCAAGGATGGCCAGCACTTCGGTGTCATCGACCCCGGTTTCATTGCCTTCCCCGCGGACGGCGATGTCGCGATCCTTGATGGCGGCGTTGATCAGGCGCAGCGTCGACAGGCGATCCTGTGCCTTGTCCTTCATCGCCTGCTTGACCGCCGCGTTCACCTTTGCACGCAGTTCCATGACCTTATCCCCTCACGGTTCATGAATTTGTGACACTACTTCAGGACGCCCCCTGTTGCAAGCGCAGCATTTTGAGGCAACGTCTTGATAAACAACAATTTTTGTTTTCAACCAAGCACTTGACCAACGCCCCGGGCGGCCTTAGGTTCCGGCCAATTTGCCGCCATCCGGAGATCTGCCATGCCTGCCGCCCACGCACGCCCGACCGCTTGCCTTGCCCTTGCCGACGGGACGCTTTTCTATGGCACCGGTTTTGGCGCCACCGGCCAGACAACGGCAGAGCTCTGCTTCAACACGGCCATGTCCGGCTACCAGGAGATCATGACCGATCCCTCTTACGCGGGCCAGATCGTCACCTTCACCTTTCCGCATATCGGCAATGTCGGCGTGAACCCGGACGATGACGAGACCGGCGACCCGGTGGCGGCGGGCATGGTCGTGAAATGGATGCCGACGCAAAGCTCGAACTGGCGCGCGGCGCAGGAACTGGGTGATTGGCTGGCGGCGCGCGGGCGCATCGCCATCGGCGGCGTCGATACCCGCCGCCTGACCCGCGCCATCCGCCAGCAGGGGGCACCGCATGTCGCGCTGGCCCATGATCCCGACGGCAACTTCGACACAGAGGCGCTGGTTGCCGCCGCGCGCGGCTTCCCGGGCCTCGAAGGTCTGGATCTGGCGCTGGATGTCACCTGCGCGCAAAGCTATCGCTGGGACGAGATGCGTTGGGCCTGGCCCGATGGCTACCAGCGTCAGGAGCAGGCGCGGCACAAGGTTGTCGCCGTGGACTACGGCGCCAAGCGCAATATCCTGCGCTGCCTTGCTTCGGCCGGCTGCGAGGTCACGGTTCTGCCCGCCACGGCAACCTTCGACGATGTCATGGCGCATGAGCCGGACGGCGTTTTCCTGTCGAACGGCCCCGGCGATCCGGCGGCCACCGGCGCCTACGCGGTGCCGATGATCCAGCGGTTGCTGTCGGACACCAAGCTGCCGGTCTTCGGCATCTGCCTCGGGCACCAGATGCTGGCGCTGGCGGTCGGTGCCAAGACCATCAAGATGAACCACGGCCATCACGGCGCGAACCATCCGGTCAAGGACATGGACACCGGCAAGGTCGAGATCACCTCGATGAACCATGGCTTTGCCGTAGACAGCCAGACACTGCCGCAAGGAGTGCTGGAAACGCATGTCTCGCTGTTTGACGGGTCCAACTGCGGCATCCGCCTGGCCGATCGCCCGGTGTTCAGCGTGCAGCACCACCCCGAGGCCAGCCCCGGCCCGCAGGACAGTTTCTACCTGTTCGAGCGCTTCGCCGCCTCGATGGACGCGGCCTGACCGCCCGTTTGTCGGAAAAACCGCGCCCTGTTAACCGTTTGGCGGCCTCTTGCCGCCAGGCGGCCATGTTTGGTTAAGCTTTCATTTACCAATACCATGTGAAGGTTCCGGTAACCGAGTTTACCGGGACGAGGCATGTCAGAACACCGCCTCCATCTGGCCGAGGCCAAGCTGGCCCAGGCAAAGGCCCGACGTGGCCAGCCCATCAGCCACATTCTGATGGAGGACGGCCGCGTTGCACCGACCGAGATGCTGGGCGCAATGGCCGAGGCCAGCCGCATCGGCCAGTCGGTGCCGCAGGTCGTCGTGGCCGAGGCCATCGCCTCACGCGAAGAGGTGCTGGAGGCGCAGGCGCAGCATTTCGGCGCCCTTGTCCTGCGTCGCCGCGACAGCCCGCCCGATCCCGCGGTGATCGACCTTTTGCCAGCCGGTTTCTGCCTCGAACACGGGATAATGCCCTGGATGCGGGTGGGCGACACGCTGCTTCTGGCCACGTCACGACCGGATGATTTTTCCGACCTGCAACCGCGCTTACCGCCCGACATCGGCCCCGTGGTCATGGCGCTGGCGCTGGAGTCAGACATACATGCCGAGATCTCGGCCCGGGCCGGCGCGCAGCTGGCAGCGGCCGCCGAGACATGGGTGCCCGACGAGGACAGCTGTCGCGACCTGAACCGGATGACCCCGCGCACCCGGATGCTGGCGATTGGCGCGGGCCTCGTCTGCCTGATGCTGCTGGTGCTGGCCCCGCGGCTCTTGTTCGGGGCCGCGCTGGGTCTGGCCCTGGGATCGCTGGTGCTGGCACAACTGATGAAGCTGGCGGCCCTCGCCGCCCTGCCCCGGCGTGCTCCGCCGGTGCACGCCACCTTGCCCGCCGATCCTCCGCTGGTCTCGATCCTGGTGCCGCTCTATCGAGAAGAGGACATTGCCCAGACCCTCGTCAAGCGCCTGTCGCGCCTGACCTATCCCAAGGCCCTGCTGGACGTCGTGCTGGTGCTGGAGGCCGGGGATCAATTGACGCGCGAGACGCTGGCCCGCACCCGCCTGCCGCCCTGGATGCGCACGATCACCGTCCCTCCCGGCGAGATCACAACCAAGCCGCGCGCACTGAACTATGCCTACCGGTTCACACGGGGACAGATCGTCGGCATCTACGATGCCGAAGACGCCCCCGCCCCCGACCAGATCACCCGCGTCGTGGGTCATTTCGACCGCGCCCCGCCCGAGGTCGGCTGCCTGCAAGGCATCCTCGATTTTTACAACCCGCGCGCAAACTGGCTGTCGCGCTGCTTCACCATCGAATACGCCAGCTGGTTCCGCATCCTGCTGCCCGGCCTGTCCCGGCTGGGCTTCGTCGTGCCACTGGGCGGGACAACGGTGTTCTTCCGACGCGAGGTCCTGGAAAGGGTCTGCGGCTGGGACGCGCACAACGTGACAGAGGATGCCGACCTCGGCGTGCGCCTCGCGCGCCACGGGTTTCGGACCGAACTGATTTCCAGCGTCACACGCGAAGAGGCCAACAACCGCTTCTGGCCCTGGATCAAGCAGCGCTCGCGCTGGCTCAAGGGATACGGCATCACCTGGTGGGTCCATAGCCGCAACCCGCGCAGGCTCTGGCGCGATCTCGGCCCGAAACGCTTTGCCGGGGTACAGCTGCTCTTCCTGACGACACTGGTTCAATTCACCCTCGCCCCGGTTCTGTGGTCCTTCTGGCTGATCCTGATGGGACTGCCGCACCCGCTGGACCCCCACCTGTCGCGCCCCCTGATCCTAGGGCTGACAACGCTGTTCCTCAGCGCCGAGGCGGTTTCGATCGTGATTGGCCTGGCCGCGCTGGCGCGCAGCCCGCACCGGGCGCTCTTTGCCTGGGTGCCGACGCTCTTCGCCTATTTCCCGCTGGGAACACTGGCGATCTACAAGGCGCTTTGGGAAACGCTGCGCAACCCCTTCTACTGGGAAAAGACGCAACACGGCCACTCCGCCCCGGACCGCCCCGGAGCGGACCTGCCGCCCGAGGGCTGAAGCCACGATCACACAGTCATGTGCTCGGCGTTGTCCTGCTTCAACCGGGTGATGAAAGCGGTCGAGATATGATCGCGCAGCGCTCGGTAGGCGGCATCCTCGTCCCGTTTGGAAATCGCGTCGACGATGGCCTGGTGCTCGCCCAACGCGATCTCGCCCCGCCCCTGCACCGCCAGCGAGGTCGTCGCCATCAACGCCATCGACCGATAAATGAGGTCCAGCTGCTGCACCAGGTACCGGTTGTGCGAGGCAAGGTGGATCATCCGGTGGAACCGCCGGTTGGCCCGCGCCATCGTCGCAGGGTCGTTCAGCAGCGCGCGGTCCTCCTCGATCATGTCACGCAACACCCGGACCTCTTCCTCGGTCGCGTGCCGCGCCGCCAGTCGCGCGGCCAGCCCCTCCAGCTCGGAGCGCACAGCATACAGCTCGGCCATCTGGTTGTGATCCAGCGAGGCCACGATCAGCGATCGCCCGTCCCGTGCCAGGAGCGACTGGGTTTCCAGCCGTTGCAACGCCTCGCGGATCGGCGTGCGCGACACGCCGAAACGCTCTGCCAGCTCGCTTTCGACCAGGCGGTCTCCCGGCTTGTAGATACCTGAATCGATGGCTTCGAGTATCATCGTGTAGGCATCTTTCTGTGCCGGCTTGACCTCGCTCATAGAACCCTCCCTGCGTCCACCGCGCAACGATAGCGCCAGCGGCACGGCAGGTTCAAGCTGTGCGGATTGCCGCGCGACCGACCAAAAGGTAGGCATGCGTCATGACCAAGGACAGATTTGCCCATGTGCGGGCCTGGGTCTTTGACCTGGACAACACGCTCTACTCTCCTGCGGTGCGCCTCTTCGACCAGATCGAGGCGCGCATGAACAGCTATGTGATGCGCGTGACCGGCGCGGCCCGGGACGAGGCCGCCCAGATGCGCCACGACTACTGGGCGCGCTATGGTACCACCCTGGCCGGGCTGATGACCCATCACGAGGTCGATCCCGAGGATTACCTGGTGGACGTGCACGACATCTCTTTCGATTCGCTGACGCCCGATCCGCATCTTGCAGAGCTGATCGCCACCCTCCCCGGCCGTCGCATCGTCTACACCAACGGCAGCGCGCCCTACGCGGCACAGGTGCTGAAGGCCCGCGGGCTGGACGCGGCCTTTGACGCGATCTACGGGGTGGAAGACGCGGGCTACACGCCCAAGCCCCGGCCCGAGGCATTCGAGCGCATCTTTGCCCGTGACGGTCTGGATCCGGCAGAGGCGGCGATGTTCGAGGACGACCCGCGCAACCTTGCCGCTCCGCATGCGATGGGGATGCGCACGGTTCATGTCGCGCCAGAGGCAGCGCCGGCCGATCATATCCACCATCACACCGATGACCTGACTGCATTCCTGCGCGGGTTGAAGTAGCACGCCGCCACGATCCGCACGGGAATGATCCCCCAGTGCTTCATCCGGGATGCGACATTAAGCATCTGTTCGGCGGGCCCGGAAGTGTTATCTCAAAAGGCAGCAAAGATCAGGAGATGCGAATATGTCGAGTGCCGAAACCGCCGCCATCCAGGACATGCCCCGCAAGGCGATCTCGCCCGAGCAGATGGCCTACCTGATCGCCGCTTTGCTGGTCGGCGCAGGCGCCGCCATGACCGCGCTTTTCGGCCTTCCGGGGCTTGCGATGACGGCATTGGCCCTCGTGCCGGTGGTCTATGTGGTGCTGATCCTCATCTCCGTCGGCAAGTAGCCCCAGGACGCGCCCGCGACCGCAAACCGCGTCCCGCGCGACACCGGTCCCGATACACATATCCCCGCACCGGCCCCAGGGTCTTGGCCAAGGAGACGTGAAGATGGATTACGATATCGTCATTTCGGGCGGCGGCATCGCGGGTCTGACCGCGGCGGCGGGCTTTGCCTCCGCCGGCTTCTCGACCCTCTGCGTCGACCCGACACCGCCGGTGACAGAACGCGAGGCCGACGGTGCGGACCTGCGCACGACGGCATTCTTGCAACCGGCGCAGTCGTTCCTCGAGGAAATCGGCCTCTGGTCCCGGCTGGCGGACCACGCCATGCCACTGCAGGTCATGCGCATCGTCGATGCCGGCGGCCCAGTGGCCGAACCGCGCGTCACCCGCGATTTCGACGCCGCCGACCTCTCGGACAAGCCCTTTGGCTGGAACCTGCCCAACTGGCTGCTCCGCCGGGAAATGGCGGCACGCCTGGGCGAACTGGCCAATGTCGATTTCCGTCCCGGCACCGGCACGACGGCGCTGTTCACCCGCGAGGGCGAGGCCCGCGTGACGCTTTCCGACGGCAGCAAGGTGCGCTGCCGGATGGTGGTCGCCGCGGACGGACGCGCATCCCCCATGCGGCAGGCGGCAGGCATCGACGTCAAGACCACGCGGTTCGGACAAAAGGCACTGGCCTTCGCCGTCACGCATCCGATTCCGCATTGCAATGTCTCGACGGAAATCCACCGCACCGGCGGCCCCTTCACCCTTGTTCCCCTGCCCGACCTCGATGGCCGCCCCTGTTCGGCGGTGGTCTGGATGGAGGACGGCCCCAAGGCGCAACACCTCTTCGACCTGGACGCCGCGACCTTTCAGGCGGAAATGTCGGAACGCTCGTGCTTTCTCTTCGGTCCGCTGGAACTGGCCTCGCGCCGCACGATCTGGCCGATCATCGCGCAAGAGGCAGAGCGGCTCTCCTCGCAGCGCCTGGCACTGGTGGCCGAGGCGGCGCATGTGGTGCCCCCGATCGGCGCGCAGGGCCTGAACATGAGCCTCAAGGATCTCGCCGCCCTGCGCGACCTGGCAATGAGCCGTCCCGAGGGGCTGGGGGATGCACAGATGCTGGACGCCTATCACCGCAGCCGCATCACGGATATCCGCGCCCGCGTTGCCGGGATCACCGCGCTGAACCGAATCTCGCAACTCTCGGCGCAACCGCTGCGTGACATCCGGGCCAAGGGGCTGGACGCCCTTTATGGCCTCAAACCGGTGCGAACATCGCTCATGCAGATGGGCCTGGGCGCGCGCGGATAAGGGCAAGGGCGCGCGCCCGGTGTTTCTTTGGGCCGAAAATACCTCCGGGGGAGTCGCCAAGGGCGACGGGGGCAGCGCCCCCTCTTACAGGACCTCGTCCACCACCTTACGCAACCGCGCCACCGTGGCCTCGACATCATAGAGTTTGTCCAGCCCGAACAGACCGATGCGAAAGGTCGAGAACTCCGGCGGCTCGTCGCATTGCAGGGGCACACCTGCCGCGATCTGCATGCCATGCGCGGCAAAGGCCTTGCCCGTCTTGATATCCGGATCGGCGGTATAGCAGACCACCACGCCCGGCGCGCCATAACCATCGGCGGCGACGGATTTCACGCCCTTCTCGGCGAACATCGCGCGCACCGCGTCGCCCAGCGCCCATTGCGCCGCCTTCAGCTTGTCAAAGCCGTAGGCGCGGGTTTCGGCCATCGTGTCCCGGAAGGACCGCAGCCCGTCGGTCGGCATGGTGGCGTGGTAGGCATGGCCGCCGTTCTCGTAGGCCTGCATGATCTGGTACCACTTCTTCAGGTCCACGGCGAAACTGTCCGACGTGGTCTCGTCCAGACGCGCAAGCGCGCGGTCCGACATCATCACCAGCCCGGCGCATGGGGTCGAGGACCAGCCCTTTTGCGGCGCAGAGATCAGCACGTCGACCCCGGTTGCGCGCATGTCGATCCAGGCACAGCCCGACGCGATGCAATCCAGCACCATCAGCGCGCCGACCTCATGCGCGGCCTTGGCCAGCCGGGTCACGTAATCGTCCGGCAGGATCACCCCGGCCGAGGTTTCGACGTGTGGGGCAAAGACGACATCGGGGCGCGTCTCGGCGATCCTGGCCTCGACCTCCTCGATCGGTGCGGGGGCAAAGGGCGCATCCGGCGCATTGCCGGTGCGCCGCGCCTTCATCACCGTGGTTTCTCCGGCGAAACCGCCGGCCTCGAAGATCTGCGACCAGCGGTACGAGAACCAGCCGTTGCGCACCACCAGCACGTCAGCACCGCGCCCGAACTGGCGGGCGACCGCCTCCATCCCGTAGGTGCCGCCACCGGGCACCAGCGCCACGCCATCGGCGGCATAGACCTCTTTCAGCATGGCCGAGATGTCGCGCATCACCTCCTGAAAGGCAGCGGACATGTGGTTGAGCGAGCGGTCGGTGAAAACGACCGAGAATTCTTCCATCCCGTCGGGATCGACTGTGTCAAGCAAGGCAGCCATAGGGTCCTCCATGTTTGCGCCAAGCTCTATCCCGCCCGGCGCGCGTCGAAAAGACCAACCATCGTGGCGGAGATGAAAAACGGCGGCGCGAGGCACGCGCCGCCGTTCCCATGCTGTCGGACCGAACCCAGCTGGATCAGTTGCTGACCAGGGCCGTGCTGGGCGTATGGGCCGCAACCACCACGACATCGCCGGTGCGGATGAACTTGAAGGCCGTGTCCGGCGCATCCGGCAGGCCGAAGGTGACGTTGTCCCCGTCCTGCAGCAGCATGACCAGGCGCGCGGGCGCGGCTGTGTCATCGGTGACATAAGTCGCGACCAGCTCGTAGCCGCCCTCTGCCTCGGTCCAGTAAAGGCTCATGTTGACGCCGGCCTCGTGCAGGGTCGCGCCGGCGGCCGGGGCGTCGAGCGTGACGGTCCCCGCAAGGGCAGCGGTCGAGGTCAGGGCAAAGGCGGCGGCGGTCAGCAGCTTGTTCATAAGGGTCCCCATGTTGGTCCTGGTTGCATGGTGGGTCCGCGTCGCACGGGCCCCGAAAATTCTGCGCCGCAGCATAGACCACATCGGCTTGCCTTCACCATGCGCGTTTCCGCATAGCTGCCATGTGGATTCCGACCAAGTCACTGTATGCAAAGGAATACTTTGGCGGCGCCTGTCCCCAAAGCCAATGAATTGCCTTCAGCCCAGCGGCCCGGGCCGCCGTTCCTCGCTGAGCAGCACGTTGGCATCCAGGTTCCCGACCCCCGGCAGCGTCATGATCCGCCGGCGCAGCACGCGCTCGAAATCCGGCAGGTCGCGCGCCACGACGCGCAGGCGATAGTCATAGGCGCCAAGAACATGTTCCACCGTCTGCACCTCCGGGATGGCGCTGACCGCGCGCTCGAAATCCTCGAGGCTGACGCGCCCCTTGGTGGCCAGCTTGACCCCAAGGAAAACGGTCACGCCAAACCCCAGGGCCGCGGTGTCCACGTCCAGCCGGGTGGCGCGAAAGACACCCGCCTCGCGCAACCTCTTGATCCGACGCCAACAGGCGGGCTGCGACAGGCCCAGGTCCCGCCCCAACGCCCCGGCCGAGGCGGTCGCATCCTGCGCCAGCGCACGGATCAGCGCGCGGTCGGTCTCATCCAGGGCGATCATAGCGGCAGCGCCTCGCGGTCCTTGACGCGCGCGACATGCATCAGCGCCTCGATGTCGGCGATATGCGGCAGGGTCAGCAGCCGCTCGCGGTACAGCTGCTGGTAATGCGCCATGTCCCGCGCGATCACCGACAGCCGCACGTCCACCTGCCCCAGGAAGGTCTGGATCTCCAGCACCTCCGGGACCTCGCGTGCCGCCGCGATGAACTCGTCGAAGGCGCGCGGCTGGGTCTTGTCCAGAGTCACCCGCAAGCTGACCTCGACCTCGTAGCCCAGCGCGCGCCAGTCGATCACCCCGCGCAGCCCGTGCAGCACGCCCTTTGACCGCAGCCGCTCCAGCCGCCGCGCCAGCGTCGAGGCCGTGACCCCGGCCCGATCGGCCAGAGCCCCGCCGGCCATGTCCGGCTCTGCCATCATGTGGCGCAGGATGCGCCTGTCCGTATCGTCAAGCATGAATTCACCGCAAACGTGCAAGATGGCGAATGAAGTTTCTTCTCTCTGGCAAATACTCATGAAAAACGCAAACACTCTCGCGCCGCCGGGCGTAGAGTGCAGGCCAGAACAACAAGACCAAGGAAGGAGCGCCGACATGCGCGTTTACTATGATCGCGATTGCGATGTGAACCTGATCAAGGACAAGAAAGTCGCCATCCTGGGCTACGGTTCCCAAGGCCACGCCCATGCGCTGAACCTGCGCGACTCGGGCGCCAAGAACGTCTGCGTGGCGCTCCGCGAAGGCTCGCCCTCGCGCGCCAAGGCCGAAGGCGAAGGCCTGCAGGTCATGGGCATCTCCGAGGCCGCGGCCTGGTGTGATGTGATCATGTTCACCATGCCCGACGAGCTTCAGGCCGAGACCTACAAGAAATACGTCCACGACCACCTGAAGGAAGGCTCCGCCATCGCCTTTGCCCACGGTCTGAACGTGCATTTCGGCCTGATCGAGCCCAAGCCCGGCGTCGACGTCATCATGATGGCGCCCAAGGGCCCCGGCCACACCGTGCGCGGCGAATACGTCAAGGGTGGCGGCGTGCCCTGCCTCGTGGCCGTCAACAACGATGCCTCGGGCAAGGCGCTGGAAATCGGCCTGTCCTACTGCTCGGCCATCGGTGGCGGCCGTTCGGGCATCATCGAAACCGATTTCAAGGAAGAGTGCGAAACCGACCTCTTCGGCGAACAGGCGGTGCTTTGCGGCGGCCTCGTGGAACTGATCCGCATGGGCTTCGAAACCCTGGTCGAGGCCGGCTACGAGCCGGAGATGGCCTATTTCGAGTGCCTGCACGAGGTGAAGCTGATCGTGGACCTGATCTACGAAGGCGGCATCGCCAACATGAACTACTCGATCTCGAACACTGCCGAATACGGTGAATACGTCTCCGGCCCGCGGGTCCTGCCCTACGCCGAGACCAAGGAACGCATGCGCGGCATCCTGCACGACATCCAGACCGGCAAGTTCGTGCGCGATTTCATGACCGAGAACGCCGTTGGCCAGCCTTTCTTCAAGGGCACCCGCCGCATGAACGACGCTCACCAGATCGAGGAAGTCGGCGAGAAACTGCGCGCCATGATGCCCTGGATCTCGGCCGGCAAGATGGTCGACAAGTCCAAGAACTGAGGCATTGCCGTCAGGCCACCCGCACGGGCGGCCTGATCAACCTCTGGAAGAGCGTCCCGCCCAAGGGGCGCTCTTTTCTTTTTGTCCAGTGTTCCTCGGACAATACGGGCCTTTCACCTTGCCGCCCCATCGCAAATGGCGACGCGTGACCTTGGCAGCTACGGCACAGGAAGTCGGGCAATCGAACTGCCGTCGGGACCGGGCGGGCAGCCGCGAATTTCGCGCTTCGGCGCGCCAGGCTAGTCAGGATTTCCGGAAATTGCCGTCACGAAACATCGTGATATCGTGACTTGCGTGCACTTTTTTCGACGCACGCCTTTGAAAATATCATCGCGATCAAACCGACGGGCAGAATTTTACCCTCCGGTGCGATTTGAAATTTAACAACACCTTTTCAAGGATATAGAAATGGCTAGCTTTACTCTCGCGGGATTTTCCTCTCTCGCACGCAGCCTGACGGCTGCCGAATACGGGATCGTTACCAAGGACGCGGAGCTTGTCGTCACCAGCGGTGACGCAATCTCGGCGGACGGGTCTCATTTCCTCACGTTGAACGGTACCGTTCTGGCGCACAGCTCCAGTTCGTTCAACGCGCTGGATTTCGACGGCACCAGCATGCATGTCTTCATCGGCCCCAATGGCTTCATCTCTGCGGCGAACGGCGACACCCTGTCGATCAATGCCTCCAGCACCGTGCGCATCCAGAACGCCGGCACGATCCTGTCCGGCTCGGACGCGGTGGACGTCCGGCAGACCGACGGCGCGATCAACCTTACGATGTCGAACAGCGGCACGATCATGGGCGAATCCGACGGCGTCAATCTCGATGCAGGCTCGGGCTTTACCCGGTTCGTGAACACCGGCACGGTGATCGGTCAGGAAGGCTATGGGATCTGGATGAACTGGCAATCCGGATCGACCGGCAGTTCCTTGCTGCGCAACACCGGCACGATCACCGGCGATGACGGCAGCTACAACGCCAGTTCCGGAACCGGCTCAAACACCATCATCAACGACGGTGTCATGAACGGCGTCGTTTTCCTTCAGGACGGAGACGATGTCTACGAAGGCGGCGGCGGCAAGGTCTCGGGCACCGTGTTCGGTGGTGACGACAATGACCAGTTGTCCGGTGGCGCCTTCACCGACTCGTTCGACGGAGGGCTGGGCGATGACACCCTGGTCGGACGCGGCGGAGACGACCTGCTCGACGGCGACATCGGCGATGACTTCATTCTGGGCGGCGCGGGCAACGACGAGATCGACGGCGGCTCCAACAACGATACGATCAACGCCAATGCCGGCGACGATACCGTTCTGGGTGGGACCGGCAATGACCTTCTGGTGGGCCAGGATGGCAGCGACTTGCTGGACGGCGGCAACAACGAGGACACCATCGACGGCGGCAACGGCGACGACATCCTCGAAGGCGGCAGCGGCAACGACATCCTGCGCGGCCGCAATGGCGAGGATGAGCTGGCCGGCGGTCTGGGCCGCGACTTCCTGACCGGCGGCCAGGGCGCGGATGTCTTTGTCTTCCGCAGCACGGCGGAAACCGTCGTCGGTGCCAACCGCGACCAGATCCTCGACTTCGAACAGGGCGTCGACCTGATCACGATCGCGGGCCTGTCCCCGGGGGTCTTCGAGTTCCGCGGCACAGCGGGCTTCGCCCCCTCCGGCAACCCCGAGCTGCGCCTGTTCGAGACCGCCACAGGATCGACCATCGTGCAGCTCGACTCCAACGGCGACGGCGCGGTGGATGCAGAGATCCGCGTGGCGGGTGTGACCGGCCTGACGGCGGATGATTTCGTGCTCTAGGCGCGATTCAACCCCCGCGTGAAACAACCATTGACGGATGGTTGGTTCGCGGCAAAAGTTCGCGCCGGAACAGGTTCCTTGTTCCGGCGATTTTTTCGATCTCATTCGATCTATTTTCAGGAGAAATGAAACATGGCAGATTTCGGACTCGGCGCGTTTTCGACGACCGCACGCACCCTCGACGGCAGCGAATCCGGCTTTCTCGACCGCGATGGAACTCTCTACGTTGACGGCGACGCCGCCGTCACCGCCACAACCGGCACAAACTGGCTGAGCAACCACGGCTTTATCTATGCCTGGGGGGCCGGTCACCAAGGCGTCGATGCAAACGGCTCGGTCTTTGAAATGCTCAACGGGGTCGATGGGGTCATCGACGCCGAGAACCCCACCAGCGGCACCATCGACATCAATGTGACCATAGCGGCGAATGTCGTCAACCACGGCACCATCCATTCCACCAACAGCGATGCGATCAACTTTCAGGACAGCGATGGTGCGGCCCGCTTCAACCTGATCAATACCGGCAGGATCACCAGCAACGATAGCGAAGCCGTCGATGCAGATGTTGGCGAATCCTACATGTACCTCAGCAATGCCGGGCTCATCTCGGGCGAAAACAGCGGTTTGTCCCTCACCTCGGACGCCACGAATTCATTCACCCATATTCTCAACAACTCAGGCGTGATCGAGGGGCTGGCAAGCAGGGCCCTCAATTTCACCTTCGGCAACACTGGCGATTTCCTGATCACCAACTCAGGCACGATCAGTGGCTGGTCCGAAGGGCTTCGCACCTCCCGCGATACCGATGTCCTTATCCTGAACTCCGGCCTGATCGAAGCGCGCGCCTTCGGCGGCGATGCCATCGACCTGAACGGAGGCGATGACGTGGTCCGCAACGCCGGCACGATCATTGGCGACGTGACCCTGGAAGACGGCAACGACTACCTCGACAACAACGGCGGCGTGATCAACGGCACTGTCCTTGCCGGCGCAGGCAATGACACCATGGCCGGTAGCGACAGTTCCGACGATTTTCGGGGCGGTAGCGAGGCCGATACCATCGTCGGCCGGGGCGGCGATGACCTGCTGGACGGCGATAGCGGCGACGATTTCATCCTCGGCGGTGCCGGAAACGACGACGTTGACGCAGGCGCGGACAATGACACGGTGAATGGCAACGCCGGGGACGACTCGATCTACGGCGAGGGCGGCAATGACCTTCTGGTCGGTCAGGACGGCAGCGACCTGCTGGATGGCGGCGAGGGTCAGGACACGATGGACGGCGGCAACGGCGACGATACCATCGAGGGGGGCGCCGACAACGACATCCTGCGCGGGCGCGCGGGCGAGGATGAACTGGCGGGCGGCCTGGGCCGCGACTTCCTGACCGGCGGCCAGGATGCGGATGTCTTTGTCTTCCGCAGCGCGGCAGAGACGGTCGTGGGCGCCAACCGCGACCAGATCCTCGACTTCGAACAGGGCGTCGACCTGATCACAATCGCGGGCCTGTCCCCGGGGGTCTTCGAGTTCAAGGGCACCAGCGCCTTTGCCCCCTCCGGCAACCCCGAGCTGCGTCTGTTCGAGACAGCGACCGGGTCGACCATCGTGCAACTCGACGCGAATGGCGACGGCACGGCAGACGCCGAGATCCGCGTTGCCAATGTCACCGGACTGACGGCGGACGACTTCGTGCTCTAAGCCGTCGTCTAGTCGGGATTTCCGTAAGGTGTCCCCACACGGTTTGCCGGGTACTTTGCCGGCAGTGAACCGGCGGTCCCTGACCGCCGGTTCATCCAACTACAGCCAACCAAGTACGCGCGGTAGATCTGCAAAGATCCGTCGCGATTTGAACCCAGTAAATCTTGCAGGAGCCTCTCATGGCCAGTTTTACCCTAACCGGATTTTCCTCCGTCGCCCGTACACTGACTGCGTCGGAATTCGGAATCGTCACCAAGGATGCCGAACTCGTTGTCACGACAGATGACGCGATCACCTCGGACGGCTCACATTTCCTGACACTGAACGGCACGGTCCTTGCGCATAGCGCCAGCTCCTTCCACGCCGTCAATCACTACGGGACCAGCCTGCATGCGTTCATCGGACCCGATGGTTTCGTGTCTGCGGCCAACGGCGACACATTCAGCGTCAACGCCAGCAGTACGGTCCGGATTCAGAACGCGGGCACGATCATGTCGGGTTCGGACGCGCTGGATGTACGAGCCACCGACGGCTCGCTCAACATGAGCATATCCAATACCGGCACGATCATGGGGGAATCCGATGGCGTCGTTTTGGATGGCGGCAGTTCCACGATCAGATTTGTGAACACCGGCACGATCACCGGGCAAGAAGGCTTTGGTGCCTTCATGAACTTTCTCAGCGGGACCACCGGCGCCACGCTGCTGCGCAACAGTGGAACGATTTCCGGGGAAGAAGGCAGTTTTACCTCCGATAACGGAACTGGTGTCAACACGGTCGTCAACGACGGCATCATGAACGGCGACATCTTTCTGGGGGTCAACGACGACGTCTATGAAGGCGGCGGGGGAAAGGTGTCTGGCACCGTCTTTGGCGAAGGAGACAACGACCAATTGTCCGGTGGTGCCTTTACGGACGCTTTCGACGGAGGATCGGGGAACGACACCCTGGTTGGCCGGGGCGGCGATGACCTGCTGGACGGCGATAGCGGCGACGATTTCATCCTCGGCGGTGCCGGAAACGACGACGTTGACGCGGGCGCGGACAATGACACGGTGAATGGCAACGCCGGGGACGACTCGATCTACGGCGAGGGCGGCAATGACCTTCTGGTCGGTCAGGACGGCAGCGACCTGCTGGACGGCGGCGAGGGTCAGGACACGATGGACGGCGGCAACGGCGACGATACCATCGAGGGTGGCGACGACAACGACATCCTGCGCGGCCGCGCGGGTGAGGATGAACTGGCCGGTGGCCTGGGCCGCGACTTCCTGACCGGCGGCCAGGGCGCGGATGTCTTTGTCTTCCGCAGCACGGCGGAAACCGTCGTGGGCGCCAACCGCGACCAGATCCTCGACTTCGAACAGGGCGTCGACCTGATCACAGTCGCGGGCCTGTCCCCGGGTGTCTTCGAGTTCAAGGGCACCAGCGCCTTCGCCCCCTCCGGCAACGCGGAACTGCGTCTGTTCGAGACAGCGACCGGGTCGACCATCGTGCAGCTCGACTCGAATGGCGACGGCACGGCAGACGCCGAGATCCGCGTTGCCAATGTCACCGGACTGACGGCGGACGACTTCGTGCTCTGACATCTGCCCCGGACCCTGTGCGTCCGGGGCCCCTGCCCTGTGCAGGGGTGCAAGTTGTTATACCATAACACTCGCCCCATCTGGGGCGCATGACTTACGACATCGAGACCCGCAGCGGTCTGCCCACTGAAATGCAGACCCTGCTCCGGGTCCTGCCACGCGATGGCTGGCAGGCGCACCCGGGACTTGCCGACAGCACGCGCAACTGGATGCGCGCCCACCAGGGGTTTCGCCAGCTTGGCGAGATCCTGCAGGAGGATACAGAGGCCTTCCTGGACAAGGAACTGGACGATCAGGCCTATGCCGGGCGGCTGGCGCATTTCGGCAACCTGCTGGTGCGCAACCTGCACGGGCACCACAGCTGGGAGGACCGCAGGTTCTTTCCCGAGCTGGAAGAGGCCGACCCGCGGTTTGCCGCCGGGCTGGAGATGCTGGAAAGCGACCATGTCGCGCTGGATGACTTGCTGGATCGCTTCACGCGCTCTGCCAACCGGGTGGTGCAACTGTCCTCGCTGGAGCCGCGCCAGATGGGTGAAGAGGCCCGACCGGTTCGTGACCTCTCGGAAACGCTGCGGGGCTTCCTGGCCCGGCACCTGACCGACGAGGAGGACCTCGTGGTGCCGATCCTTCTGCATCACCGCCTGCGGGGCTAGGCACCGCGCGGTGACCCAATCAAGCGTTAACCGGGATCGGGCAAAACCGCTCCCGGTCGACCAGCAAACCGGATCAGCGCCCCTCCCTCGGGGTCCGTACGATCTGCGCAGAACGGGGCGGAACACGCCCCCAGGGCCGGGATTGGCACCCCGGCGCTTGTGATCCGTTTCCGGCGGCCGCCGGCCTTGCATCCGCCCCAATGGGCAAAGGCACAAAGAAAACCGCCCCGGTCGACCGACCGGGGCGGCATTCGCGCTGCGTCAAGGGCAGGCTTACCAGCAGCTGACCAGCACGGTCATTTCCGCGGCAAGGTTGGTCAGGTCCTCGGGTGCCAGCGGGGTCAGCCCGCCGCGCGCCACCGGCTGGATGCCGTTGTTGCGCAGGAAGTCCAGGATCATCTCGCCCTTGGCGGCAAAGCTCACCTGTTCCGGCAGGACACGGCCACCGGGCGCCTGCTTGGGCAGCAGCATCCCCAACACCGTGCCACCGCTGTCGAAGACAGGGCCGCCCACGTCCCCCGGCAGCGCCGAGAGCGCCAGCCGCTTGACGCGGTCCTCGCCGCCGAGGCCCCGCAGGTCCTCCAGCGTGCCGAAGGTCAGTGTCGGTGCGGTAAGCACGCCGCCAAAGGAAAAGCCGGCCACCGCCACTTCGGATTGCAGGCGCAAGTCGCCCGAGCGGAACTGCGCCACGCGGCGCGGCGCCAGCTGTTCGACCGGGGTCAGCACCGCGATCCCCAACGCTTCGTCCACGGCCAGGACGCGCGCGTCATGCACGCCGTTCAGCGTCACGCGTTCGCAGCCTTCGACCAGGTCGGCAGAGGTCAGGACCGTGCCGCGCGCCTCGATGAAGAACCCGGTGGCGCTGGCCTTGGCTGTGCGCACCTTCAGGCCAGAGACCAGGTCGACGGCCTGGCCATCGTCGGTCACCTGCGCCGGGTCCAGCACGCCGTCGATGCGGGCATAGCTGTCCTGCATGATCTTCAGGACGCGGGTGCGGCGTTCCTCGTCCCCCGCGGGCCAGACCAGGCCAAAGCCCTTGATCTCGCCGTTCTGCAGGCCGACCTCGAAATGGCTCACGATGCGGTCATTCTGGCCGGTGATGGTAAAGCCGCGCGCGTCGCGGCGGCGCTCGCCCTCGACCGGAATGATCTCCAGCGTCTGCATGATTTCATACAGGCCCGCCAGGTTGCCCGCGTCGCCGGGCTGGCTGACCAGGATCACCCGCGCGCCGAGGTCGCCCTTGGGCTTGTAGATCGCGAAGGGCGACTCGTAGCGGTCGAACTCGACCACGCCCAGCGGCAGCTCCATCGCGATGCCGGTGCGCGCATCCTGGACCAGTTCCATCCCCATGCCGTCCAGAACGGCGTTGTACTGTCCCAAGAGAACCGCGCGCTGGCGCGTGCTCAGCACGCCGGTCGGGTCGAAATTGTTGGCCTCCTGCCAGCGCGACATGGACCCGCGCGTGCCGGGACCAAAGGCCCCGTCGATGGCCCCTTCGTAGAACCCGGCCCATTGCAGGGCGATCTGCAGCGCGTCGCGTTCCGCGCGCGTCAGCGCACGTTCGGAGGCGCGGGCTTCCTGCAGGGTTTCCTCGGGGATCTCGGGGGCCACGGGTTCGGGTGTGGCGACGGGCGCCTCTGCCACCGGATCGGCCACCGGGTCCGGCTGTGGCGCGGGCTGTGGCGCCGGATCGGCGGTGTCCTGCGGCACCGGCACCACCGGGGCGCCGTCGTTGTTCACGCCGACCGGCCAGAACTGCTGGCCAAAGGTCTCGCGCGCCTCGATGTAGCTGTCCGCCGGGATGCGCCGCGCCTGCAACAGCTCGTTCAGCCGTGCCTCGGCCTGCGAACGGGTATAGGGGCCCAGCGCAATCCCGTACCAGCCGCCGCCAAGGGCAAAGCCGTTCACGTCGGGCAGACGGCCCGAGTAATCGCGCACGCTGTCCTGTGCGCTGGCCAACGAGGTGCGCGCCTCGACCTGGATGAAGACGATGTCATCCGCCGCCTGCGCCGAGGCACCATCCTGCACCAGCGCCGAAGCGACGACCAGCGCCATCGCGAAGAAGACCGAAATTAGTCTTTGTATCATGGGAGTTAGGGACCCTTTGGCTCTGAAATCTCAACCTTATCCACCGACCGAGTCTTATCAGAAGCCGGGGCACATGCACGCAAAAAGGGCGTGAAGCGCGCCCGTCCTATCAGATTGACCCCGCCCGCACAGCGCCCTAATCAGGCGCCAGCCGAAAAAAGGAGCCCTGACATGGCCGGGAGCCCGCAAAAGCCTCGCAGTTTCCAGGAAATCATCCTGCGCCTTCAGACCTACTGGTCGGGCAAGGGCTGCGCGATTCTGCAGCCCTACGACATGGAGGTCGGCGCCGGCACCTTCCACCCGGCGACCACCCTGCGCGCCCTCGGCCCCCGTCCCTGGGCCGCCGCCTATGTACAGCCCTCGCGCCGCCCGACCGACGGACGCTACGGCGAGAACCCGAACCGCCTGCAGCACTACTACCAGTACCAGGTGCTGATCAAACCCAGCCCGCCGGACCTGCAGGCGCTCTATCTCGGCAGCCTCGAGGCCATCGGCATCGACATGGCGCTGCATGACGTGCGCTTTGTCGAGGACGACTGGGAAAGCCCGACGCTGGGCGCCTGGGGTCTTGGCTGGGAGGTCTGGTGCGACGGCATGGAAGTCAGCCAGTTCACCTATTTCCAGCAGGTCGGCGGCCATGACTGCACGCCGGTCTCCGGCGAGCTGACCTATGGTCTCGAACGGCTGGCGATGTACGTCCTCGGCGTCGATCACGTCATGGAGATGCCCTTCAACGACCCCGACAGCCCGCAGCCGCTGACCTATGGCGATGTCTTTCGCCAGACCGAAGAGGAATATTCGCGCTGGAACTTCGACGTGGCCGACACCGAGGTGCTGCTGCGCCACTTCGAGGAGGCCGAGGCCGAATGCGCCCGCATCCTCGACCAGAAACCGCAGGACCCCAAAATGGACCGCCGCATCGTCATGGCGCATCCCGCCTATGACCAGTGCATCAAGGCCAGCCACATCTTCAACCTGCTGGATGCGCGCGGCGTGATCTCTGTCACCGAACGGCAGAGCTATATCGGACGCGTGCGCGCGCTGGCCAAGATGTGCGCCGATGCCTTCACCCAGACCGAGGCCGGGGGGTACGCCGCGTGAACCTCGGCAAGCTCATGGCGGGTGCCATCGTCCTCTGCGGCCTGATCGCGGGGATTTCGATCTACTACCTGCAGGTCTACCACTTCTACGAGGACGTGGTGCCGACGGGCACCGATGACGTCATGCTGACCACGCAGGACGGCAGCCGGACGGCAATCCCCTATGCCGATTTCCGGGGCATCGACGCCGACAGCTCGCCGATCCGCTACCGCGCCTGTTTCAGCACGACGCTGACGCCCGCCGCGGCGGCAGACATCTACCTGCCCTACGAGGGCGCCGAGCCGCGCAACGCGCCCGGCTGGTTCGATTGTTTCGATGCCGAAGCCCTGGGCGAAGAAATCGATGCCGGCACCGCCCGCGTCTTTACCGGCCACCGCAACATGGAATTCGGCATCGACCGCGTCGTGGCGATCACCGACGACGGCCGAGGCTATGTCTGGCACGAGATCAATGAATGCGGCGACAAGGCCTACGACGGCACGCCGCTGGGGGACGATTGCCCCGACCGCGACAGTTTCGAGAAGGATCAATAAATGCCCGATCTTCTGATCGAACTCTTCTCCGAAGAGATCCCCGCCCGCATGCAGGGCAAGGCGGCCCAGGACCTCAAGAAGCTGATGACCGACGGTCTGGTCGAGGCCGGGCTGACCTATTCCGGCGCCGAGGCCTTTTCGACCCCGCGCCGCCTTGCGCTGACCATCCACGGGTTGAGCGCCGAAAGCCCCACCCTGCGCGAGGAACGGCGCGGCCCCAAGGTTGGTGCGCCGGACAAGGCGCTCGAGGGGTTCATGCGCGGTGCCGGTGTCACCCGCGACCAGCTGGAAGAGCGCGAGGAGAAAAAGGGCGCCTTCTACTATGCCACCGTGGTCACCCCGGGCCGCCCGGCGGCAGAGATCGTGGCCGAGCAGCTTGAAAAGACCATTCGCAACTTCCCCTGGCCCAAATCGATGCGCTGGGGCGCCGGTTCGCTGCGCTGGGTGCGGCCCCTGCACCGTATCCTCTGCCTGCTGACCGACGAGGCCGGCGATCATCCGATCGACCTGGACATCGACGGCATCAAGGCCGGTCAGACCACCGAGGGCCACCGCTTCATGGGCCACGGCGCCTTCGAGGTGACGGGCTTCGAGGACTACGAGACGCGCCTGAAACGCGCCCATGTCATCCTGGACCCGCAGGCGCGCGCCGATACCATCTGGCATGATGCCACCAACATGGCCTTTGCCCGCGGGCTGGAGGTGGTCGAGGACCAGGGCCTCCTGCGCGAGGTCGCCGGGCTGGTGGAATGGCCCGTTGTCCTGATGGGCGACATCGCCGAAGAGTTCCTGGGACTGCCGCCCGAGGTGCTGCAGACCTCGATGAAGGAACACCAGAAGTTCTTCTCGGTGAAGAACCCCGCCACGGGCCGGATCGAGAAATTCGTGACCGTCGCCAATATCGAGGCCTCGGACAATGGCGCCACGATCCTCGCCGGCAACCAGAAGGTTCTGGCGGCGCGCCTGTCGGACGCCAAGTTCTTCTGGGAAAACGACCTGCGCGTGGCGCAGTCCGAAGGGCTGTCCGCCTGGACGGAACGGCTGGGCAACGTGACCTTCCACCATGCGCTTGGGTCCCAGCGCGACCGCATCGCGCGGATCACTGCGCTCGCGCGCAGCATCGCGCCCGCCGTTGGCGCCGACCGGCACCTGGCCGGCGAGGCCGCGGATGTGGCCAAGGCCGATCTCTCCACCGAGATGGTCTATGAATTCCCCGAACTGCAGGGCCTCATGGGCCGCTACTACGCCGAGGCCGCCGGGCTGGATGCCTCCGTCGCCGCCGCCTGCGAAGAGCATTATGCGCCGCTTGGCCCCTCTGACGCGGTGCCCACCGCGCCGGTCTCGGTCGCCGTGGCACTGGCGGACAAGCTGGACACGCTGACCGGATTCTGGGCCATCGACGAGAAACCCACCGGGTCGAAAGACCCCTATGCCCTGCGCCGCGCCGCGCTTGGCGTGATCCGGCTGGTGCTGGAAAACGGATTGCGGATCAACCTCGACCGTTTCATCGACGCGCAGCTGGTCCGTCACAAGATCGCGCTCGGGAACGGCGACCTCGACGACACCCAGATCGAGGAACTCGAAGAACTGGTGGAGGAGATCGCCGACCACGGCGTCTTCGGCGCTGCCTGGGCCGCCCTGCGGGACCGTCTTTCGACCGGCGGCAAGGAGATCGCCCCGGTCGTGGCCCCCGTCCCCGACCTGAGCGACGACCTGCTGGGTTTCTTCCATGACCGGCTCAAGGTCTGGCTGCGCGACCAGGGCATCCGCCACGACGTGATCGACGCCTGCCTCGCGATGCCGGGCACCGACGATCTGCGCCTTCTGGTCACCCGGGCCGAGGCGCTGTCCGAATTCCTCAAGACCGACGACGGCGAGAACCTGTTACAGGGATTCAAGCGCGCCAACAACATCCTGGCCCAGGCCGAGGAAAAGGACGGCGTCGAGTACAGCTTTGGCGCGGACGTCAAATTCGCCGAAACCGACGAGGAACGTGCGCTCTTTGCCGCGCTCGAGGCCGCCGAGACCCGCATCGCCCCGGCGATGAAGGACGAAGATTTCGGCGCCGCGATGGAGGCGATGGCCGGTCTGCGCGCGCCCATCGACGCCTTCTTCGAGGCGGTGCAGGTTAACGCCGAAAACCAGGTGGTGCGCCGCAACCGGCTCAACATGCTGGCCAGCATCCGCAACACCTGCCTGCAAGTGGCCGACCTGACGAAGATCGAGGGCTGAGCGGCGGCTCGGGCGCAGCCCGACAAAGGCGCCAGTGGCGCCTTTGAGCCCCGAACGGGCGGAGCCCCGGTCGGCCTGACCCTGCGCTTATGGCGCCGGCAAGGACAGGCACGGGCGGAACTCGGGCCACAGCCATCTTTCGACCAGCACAGGGGGCTCTGCCCCGTCTCCCCACGCTCTTTCCCCCGAGGGTCTTCGGCACTCCGTGGAAGCAGCAGCCCGGCCCACTCCGCCCGCGGCCGGCGATTAGGCACCGCGCCCGCGCCGGAGGCGCGACCAAACCCCTGCGCCGGAGGCGCGACCAAACCCCTGTGCCGGAGGCGCGTCCAAGCCCCAGTCGCGCCCGATCCGGTTTCCCGCCTTGCCAAGCGTCGCTCAGCGCGTATTCTGCCCGCCAACGCAAAGGTGCTGCAGTGCAGAAACCCGATATCCAGAACCCGCATGTGACCCTGATCACCCAGGACGCGCCCATGTCCACGCCCACGCACGGCGGGCGGGCCAAGTGCCTGCAAAGGCTGGTGCGGCTCGACCTGCCGGTGCCGCGCACCGTGGCGCTCTCCTTTGACGCGGTGCATCGCATCGCCGCGGGCAAGTTCCCCGACATGGGGGCGTTGATTGCCGCCTTCGACCCGGGCGCCCTGCTCTGCGTGCGCCCCTCTTCCGAGGATCCGGACTGGGGCGGCCCGGGTGCCATCCTGAACATCGGCATGAACGACGCCCGTTTCGTCGACATGTCGGACAGGATCGGCCAGGAGGCCGCGGCGGGGCTCTACCTGCGCTTCGTGCAGGCCTACGCGATCCATGTCGCCCGGCTCGACCCGGACCTGTTCGACGAGATCGAGGACAACGGCACCGCCGGCCTCTCCGCCGCCCTGCGCGCCTATGAGGAAGAGTCCGAGGAACAGTTCCCGCAGGATCCCGCGCTGCAGCTGCGCGAGGTACTGCGCAGCATGGCCCGCGCCTGGGAAGGCACCTCGGCCCGGCTGCTGCGGCAGGCCAAGGGCGCGCCGGTGGACGCCGGCCTGGGCCTTGTCGTGCAGGAAATGGCCTTGGGACTGGGTCACGGCGAATGCGGTTCGGGCGTGTTGCAGCTGGTCAATTCGGACACCGGCAAGCGCCAGTTGACCGGCCGTTACCTCAGCCAGAGCCAGGGCCGCGAGGCCCTGCAGGGCGGCGCCGCAAGCCTCTACCTCGAACGCGACCCGCGCGGCCCCTCGCTGGAGGAACTGGCGCCCAAGGCCTTTGCCGATCTCAAGGCCCATGCCGACCTGATGCGCGCCCGCCTGCGCGCCGAGATGCAGATCGAGTTCACCATCCAGAACGGCGAGGTCCATATTCTCGACGGGGTGCGCGTCAAGGCCAGTTCGCGCGCGGCACTGCAGATCGCCGTCCGCCTGGCGCAGGACGGGATCATCACGCCCGAGGACGCGGTGCTGCGGATCGAACCCCGCGCCATCAGCGAGCTTCTGCACCGGCAGGTCGCCCCCGAAGCCCGGCGCGAGGTCATCGGGCGCGGCATCGCCGCCAGCCCCGGCGCGGCGACCGGCAAGATCGTCTTTTCCGCCGCCGAGGCGCAGGCCAGCGCCGCGCGCAACGAACCCTGCATCCTGGTCCGCCGCGAGACCTCTCCCGAGGATGTGCGGGGCATGCACGCGGCGGTGGGCGTGCTGACCGAACGCGGCGGCATGACCAGCCACGCCGCGGTGATCGGCCGCGGCCTCGGCCTGCCCTGCGTGGTGGGCGCGGCGCGGATGAATTTCAACCTGCAGCGCCGGACCATCCAGGGCGAGGACGGGCGCACCTACCGCGAGGGCGACACGGTCACGCTCGACGGGACCTCGGGTCAGATCCTGCGCGGCGCGCCCGAGATGATCGAGGCGGCGCTCGACGATGCCTTCAACACGCTGATGGGCTGGGCCGACGAGGTGCGCGACATCGACATCCGCGCCAATGCCGACACGCCCGCCGATGCCGCCACCGCGCGCAATTTCGCCGCCCAGGGGATCGGCCTGTGCCGGACCGAGCACATGTTCTTTGAAACCGACCGCATCACCCCCATGCGCGAGATGATCTTTGCCGACACGGCCGAGGACCGGCAGGCGGCACTGGCTCTGCTCCTGCCGATGCAACGCAATGATTTCACGGAGCTCTTCCGCATCATGGAGGGGCTGCCGGTCTGCATCCGCCTGTTCGATCCGCCCCTGCACGAGTTCCTGCCCACCGACCGCGCGGGCCTGCGCGACCTGGCCGAGGCGCTGGATCTTCCGGTTTCGGACGTCACCCGGCGGGTGCAGGCGATGGGCGAATACAACCCCATGCTGGGCCTGCGCGGCGTGCGGCTGGGCATCACGGTGCCCGAAATCTACGACATGCAGGCACGCGCCATCTTCGAGGCGACGCTGGACGCCAGCCGCGAAGGCGCCCCTGCGGTGGTGCCGGAGATCATGCTGCCGCTGGTTTCGGCCAAGCGCGAGGTCGAACTGATCCGGACCCGGATCGAGGCGGTCGCGGCGGCGGTGCGCACCGAACGCGGGCGCGACATCACCTATCGCCTGGGCGTCATGGTCGAGACGCCGCGCTCCTGCCTGCGCGCGGACGAGATCGCGCCCTATTCGCATTTCCTGTCTTTCGGGACCAACGACCTCACCCAGATGACCTACGGGCTGTCGCGCGACGATGCGGGCCGGTTCATGTCCGACTACGTCAGCCAGGGGGTCTTTCGCGAGGACCCGTTCCACGTCCTCGACATCGACGGCGTCGGAGAACTGGTGGCCACGGGCGTGCAGCGCGGGCGGGCGACCAACCCGTCTGTGACCCTGTCGATCTGCGGCGAACACGGCGGCAACCCCGAATCGATTGCCTTTTGCCGCTCGGCGGGGATGGATTACGTCAGCTGTTCCCCCTTCCGCGTGCCGGTTGCACGGCTGGCGGCGGCACAGCTTGCGCTGCGCGACCGCGGCCTGGACGGGCCGCGCAAACGCTAAGCCTGCAAGGCTGAAATCGCCCCGGGCGCCGGTCTCGGGCCACAGTCGGGGGGACAATCCGCCGACGAGTCCCCGAGCATTCTTTACCCAATTGCCATTATTCTGTATGGGTGCGTCCGTCGCGTGACGTGAGGCACCACGCGATGCATGTTCGATTGGGGGATATTTTCGACATGAAACTTCTGACCACTGCCCTGCGCCGTGGCCTTGTCCTTGCGGCCTTTTCGTTCATCGCCGCACAACTGGCCCTGACTTCCGGCCCGGTTTCTGCCGACCCGGCCCGAAGCGCGCAGACTCTCCTGTCACTTGAAAGCCGCGCGCTGGCGCGCGTGGGCAACACCCATCTGAAGGGGCTCGTCACGCCCGTGAAACCGATCCCTGCGGCTGCGGGCACGGTGACCGGCGGCGGCGGCTTTCTCTATGACAAGACCTGGCTGTCCCGACAGCCCGCACCCGAGGGCGGACCGCAATGGCGCTGCCTGGCCGAGGCCCTGTACTTCGAGGCCCGGGGCGAGACCATCGAAGGGCTTTTCGCGGTCTCCGAGGTCATCATGAACCGGGTCGCGTCGAAACGCTTTCCGAATTCGGTCTGCGGCGTGGTGAACCAGGGCACGGGGCGCAAGTTCGCCTGCCAGTTCACCTATACCTGCGACGGCCGCCCGGAACACATCGACGACAAACGCTCGTGGAGCCGGGTCGGCAAGGTCGCCCGCGCGGTGCTGGACGGCAAGGCAACCGGCCTGACCAAGGGCGCCACGCATTACCACGCCACCTGGGTGTCGCCCGACTGGTCGCGGAAATACACCAAGACCTTTGCCCACGGGGTCCACATCTTCTACCGCCACACCTGGCGCGGCGAATAATCCGTCGCCAAAGGTTCGCAAAAGGGCGCCTGCGGCTGGCCGTCGGGCGCCCTTTTCGTTACCACGGGCCATCACACAACAGACAGGGGCCGACATGCCCAGCGACATCCGCCTAGCCTTTGCCCATCCTTCCGAACGCAGCGTCGCCACAGCCGGAGACACGCCGCATGACCGCATCTCGGTGCGCGACCATGTGGTCGAGGTCGATATCGGCGCCTTTCAGGCCGAACGCGGCCAGAAACAGCGCGTCCGTTTCAACGTGGTGGTCGAGGTCATTCCCTTTACCGGCCCGCTGGATGACGACGTGGACCGCATCCTGTCCTACGACCGGGTGACAGAGGCGATCAGCCACGAACTCGAGGCAGAGCGGCTCAACCTGCTGGAAACGCTGGCCGAACGCATCGCGGAACGCATCCTGCTGGAACCCCAGGCCCTGCGTGCCTTCGTAAGGGTGGAAAAGCTGGATCGCGGCCCCGGCGCGCTGGGGGTGGAAATCGTGCGCTCGCGCCGCGACGTGGCCGACCACCTGGGCGAGATCGCCGAGGAAGTGGCGCAGGAGCGCCCGCACGCCCGCGTCGTCTACCTGTCGAACGAGGCGATGGGCGATTCCCGGCTGACCTCCTGGCTGGACCAGCTCGAGGCCCGGCCCGCGCCGCTGATCCTCTGCGTCGGACGCCCCGATACCGAGATCCCGCAAACCGGGCACAAGATGACCCAGCGCCGGGTCGACCTGCTGTCGATCGAACAGAACGCCTGGTGCCTGGCCGCGCGCGACGACCGGGCCAAGGTGGTCGCCACCCGGACAGAGCTGGACTGGGCGATGAAGAACGGACAGATCTGCGTCTGGGCCCCTTCCAAGATCGTGCTGGACGCGACCCAGGGCCCGCAGGCGCAGCCGCGCGACTCCGTTGCGCTGGCGGCCTGGTTCGCGGACGAACTGGACGCCTGCGAACTGCTGGTGATCGGCGAAGACCTGCCGGACGAGATCTCTGTTCCCGCCCGCGCCCTGCCCCCGAGCACCTCGCTGTTCTAACCGCTTGCCAAGTCTTTCCTGATCGGTCAGTCACCCCGCATGAGCGTCTATTTCCGTCCCGTCGTCCGTTTTGACAGCCCCCGCCCCGATGAAGCGCTCGACCTGGCGGGCGGGCCGGGCTGGTTCACGCAGGCTGTCCGCTACAGCCGCGACGCGCCGCCGCGCAACGTTTCCCTGTCCGAGATCCCCGAGGATTGGCGCACGCGCCTCTCCGCGCCTCGGGCCGCCATCGCCGGCATGGTCCTGGACAGCCCGCGCATCATGGGCATCCTCAACGTCACGCCGGACAGTTTCTCGGACGGCGGCAACCACCAGACCGCCGCCAAGGCGGTGCAACGGGCGCGCCGCATGGTCAGTTCGGGGGCGCATATCATCGACGTCGGTGGCGAAAGCACCCGTCCCGGCGCCCTGCCCGTCCCGAACGAGGCAGAGATCGCGCGGATAGAGCCGGTCATCACCGCCCTGTCACGGGAACTGACCACGCCGGTCTCGATCGACACGCGCAAGTCAGCGGTGGCGGAGGCGGCGGTGACGGCCGGCGCGGCGCTGGTCAACGATGTCTCTGGCTTCACCTACGATCCGATGCTGGCGCATTACTGCCGCGACCGGGGGCTGCCCGTCTGCGTGATGCATGCGCGCGGCGACCCGGAAACCATGCAGCAGGATCCGCGCTATGACGACGTGCTGCTGGACGTCTACGATTTCCTGGCCGCGCAGGTCGCCATGCTCGAGGAGTTGGGCATCCCGCGTGCCCGGATCATCGTCGACCCCGGCATCGGCTTCGGCAAGACGATCGACCACAACCTGACGCTCTTGCGCGACGTGGCGCTGTTCCACGGTCTGGGCTGCCCGGTCCTGGTGGGCGCCTCGCGCAAGGGGTTCATCGGCAAGATTTCCGGCGTCCAGACCTCGGCCGAGAGGGTCTCCGGCTCTGTCGCCGTGGCGCAGGCGGCGGCCGCTCAGGGGGTGCAGATCGTCCGTGTCCACGATGTTTCAGCAACCGCCCAGGCGCTGGCCATGTGGCGGGCCATTTCGAGAGGAAGCTTTCCATGAGCCGCAAGCTGTTTGGCACCGACGGTGTGCGCGGGACCGCCAACACCTACCCGATGACAGCCGAGATGGCCTTGATGCTGGGCGCAGCCGTGGGGCGGTATTTCCGCAATGAACACTCGGGCGTCCACCGTGTCGTGATCGGCAAGGACACGCGGCTGTCGGGCTACATGTTCGAGAACGCACTGACCGCCGGGCTGACCTCTACCGGCATGAACGTGCTGCTGCTGGGGCCGGTGCCAACCCCTGCCGTGGGCCTTCTGACCACTTCGATGCGGGCCGACCTCGGGATCATGATCTCGGCCAGCCACAATCCCGCCGCCGACAACGGGATCAAGTTCTTTGGCCCCGACGGTTTCAAGCTGTCCGATGACGTCGAGGCCGAGATCGAGGCGCTGGTCGAGTCCGGCGTGCGCCCCGCCCAGCCAGACAACATCGGCCGCGCCCGCCGGATCGACGATGGCCGCTTCCGCTACCAGGAGCGGGTCAAGAGCACCCTGCCCCACGGGCTGCGGCTGGACGGGATCAAGGTGGTGGTCGATTGCGCCAATGGCGCCGCCTACAAGACCGCCCCCGAGGTCCTGTGGGAGCTGGGCGCCGACGTGGTCCAGATCGGGAACGCGCCCAACGGTCTGAACATCAACGACAACTGCGGCTCGACCAAGCCCGCCGCCGCCGCCGAGGCGGTGCGCCGGCACGGCGCTGACGTGGGGCTCTGCCTGGATGGCGATGCCGACCGGATCATCCTGATCGACGAGAACGGCCAGGTGGCCGACGGCGATCAGTTCATGGCGCTGCTGGCGGCCCGCTGGGCCGAAGAAGACCGGCTGAAGGGCGGCACCCTGGTGGCAACAGTCATGTCCAACCTGGGGCTGGAACGGTTCCTGGACGACCGCGGCCTGCGGCTGGAACGGACGCAGGTCGGCGACCGCTACGTTGTCGAGGCGATGCGCGCGGGCGGGTGGAACCTGGGCGGCGAACAGTCGGGCCACATCGTGATGACCGATTACGCCACCACCGGCGACGGGCTGATGGCCGGGATGCAGTTCCTGTCGGAAATGGTGCGCACCGGCAAGCGCGCCTCGGACCTGACCCACAGCTTTACCCGCGTGCCGCAACTGCTCAAGAACGTGCGCTACGGCGCCGGTGTGCTGCCGCTGGACGCGGACAGCGTCAAGAAGGCGATCGCGGATGCAGAGGGCATGTTGACCGGCAAGGGCCGCCTGCTGATCCGCAAATCCGGCACCGAGCCGCTGATCCGCGTCATGGCGGAATGCGAGGATGAAGACCTGCTGAGCCAGGTCGTCAACGGCATCGTGGCCGAGGTCGAGGCGGTCGCCTGACCGCCTGCCCCTTTCCTGTGCCGTGCCGCCGGGACCTTGTGGCGCCGTGGCCGCGCTCAGACCTCGCCCCGCCCGCGCAGCGGGGCCGTCACCAACCGCAAGCTGCGCCGCAGGATCGCGAAGACCAGCGCCAGCGCCGCCCAGCCCGCCAGGAACCCCGCCCCGGCAAAGACCGTCCCTTCGAAGGTGGCAGGCACCGCGGGTTTGAAGCTCTGCCAGGCCCGATGTGCAACCTCGCTGTCGGGTCGCATCTCGAAGGCCAGTTTGGCCCGCGCGAAGGGGCCCGCCCCTTCCAGCCGTGCCAGCGCCTCCGACAGGCGTGCGTGCCGGGCGATGTCGCTGGCCATGTTGCCGGCCTGGGTCCGCGAAAGCTCGCCCTCCTCGGCCAGGGCCGAAAGGTAGGCGTCCAACTCCAGTCCCACCCGCGCCGCATCCGCCTCGTATCGCGTGACCTGGCGTGCCAGTTCATCCACCGCGCCGCCGAGGCGCTGCATGTATTGCTGGGAATATTCGGGGAACTGCGACAGGCTTACGGCGCCCGTCAGCCCGGCCGCAAGGGCCACTACCCGCAAGAACATCTGCCTGTGCCTCCCGTCGCGTCTCTTGGCGATCTTGGTCGCAGAATGCCAGAAACCGTCTCCCCGCACGAGAGGAAAGCGCGCGCCGAGGGTCAGTCGGCGAAAACCGCCCGCACCAATGCCGCGTCCAGCGCCAGCATAGCCTCTTCGTCTACGCAGGCGCCATAGGCCGCGACGATCGTGTATTTCCCCGCCCAGTTCACCGCAAAGGCGCCCAGCCCCGCATCCCGGAAACAGAGCGCACCGAAATGCCAGTGGTTTGCCATGTCGCGCCCGGTGCGGAACAGCATCCCCAGCCCGTAGAAGGCACCGCCGCCCAGGTCTGCCGAGGGCGTGTCCCGCGGGTCCATCGCCGTGAACCCCTCCCGCATCAGCCGCGCGTAGTCGCGCACCGACATCTGCCAGCCGCCCCAGGGGCCATAGCCCCCATACTCGGGCGAGAGCCGCGCCGTGGTGATCCCCAGCGGCTCCAGCACGCGCAGGGCGCAGGCCTTGTCGTAGCGGTTCCCCGTGACCGCCTCGATCACAAGACCGAGGATGGCGTAATTCTCGTTGTTGTAGCGATAGCTGCCGCGCTTGCCCTCCTGCCGGTCCCGGTCGAGCGCGGTGGCCGTCACCTCTTGCCAGCGGCGGGTGGTGTCGCCGCGCCATCCGGACATCGCGCCCTGCGTTTCATCCGGCCAGAGGCCCGAGGTATGTGTCACAAGCTGGGCAAGCGTGATTGTGCCGCCGCCCTCGATCCAGCGATTCAGCGGATCGTCCCAGGCCATCAGCCCCTCATCCACCAGCGCCCGGGCGCAAAGCCCGGTGATGCCCTTGGACAGGCTGGCCAGGGGCACGGCCAGGTCGGGGTCATAGCCGCTGTCCCGCCCCAGCAACAGGCTGTCCCCGATCAGGAAGACCAGCGCGCCGGGCGGCTTGCCCTGCGCCTCCAGCCAGCGGGACCATTCCAGGGCCACGCGGTCGGATTGCCCGAACGCGGGCACGGCGCAGGCGATCAGGATCAGGACTAGGCGGAACAGGCGCATGAGGTATCCAGGGGCTGACGCCCGCGGATCATGCCCCCGGCAGCACCTTGTTGTAAATCGCAGCGATCCGCGCCACCGCCTCTTCGGGCGGCATCTCCTCGCTTTCACCGGTACGGCGCGAGGTCAGTTCGACAACGCCGTTCTTCAGACCGCGCGGCCCGACGGTGATCCGCCAGGGCAGACCGATCAGGTCCATCGTGGCGAACTTGCCGCCCGCACGCTCGTTGGTGTCGTCGTAGAGCGGCTCCAGCCCCAGCGCGGTGAGCGAGGCGTAGATCGCCTCGCAGGCGCCATCGGCCTCGGCATCGCCGGACTTGAGGTTGACGATCCCGCAGTGGAACGGCGTCACGCCCTCGGGCCAGATGATGCCCTTGTCGTCGTGGCTGGCCTCGATGATCGCGCCCAGCAGGCGGCTGACGCCGATCCCGTGGCTGCCCATGTGCACCGGCACCTTGTTGCCCTCGGCATCCTGCACGGTCGCCCCCATCGGCTCGGAGTACTTGGTGCCGAAGTAGAAGATCTGGCCAACCTCGATGCCGCGCGCCTGCCGGCGGCGTGCCTCGGGAACCTTGGCAAAGACCTCTTCGTCGTGGGTTTCATCGGTGCGGGCATAGCGCGAGGTGAATTCCTCCAGCACCGCCTGGCATTCCGCGTGGCTGTCATAGTCGATCGCGCGGTCGCCGAACTTCAGATCGGTGATCTCGGAGTCGTAGAACACCTCGGACTCGCCGGTCTCGGCCAGCACCAGGAATTCATGGGTGTAATCGCCGCCGATCGGCCCGCCGGCGGCGCGCATCGGGATCGCCTGCAGGCCCATGCGTTCATAGGTGCGCAGGTAGCTGACGAGGTGGCGGTTGTAGGCGTGCAGCGCGTCTTCCTTGGTCAGGTCGAAGTTGTAGCCGTCCTTCATGTAGAACTCGCGGCCCCGCATCACGCCGAAGCGCGGGCGGATCTCGTCGCGGAACTTCCACTGGACGTGATACAGGGTCAGCGGCAGGTCCTTGTAGCTGCCGACATGGCTGCGGAAGATGTCGGTGATCAGCTCCTCGTTGGTCGGACCGTAAAGCATGTCGCGATCGTGCCGGTCCTTCATGCGCAGCATCTCGGCGCCGTAGTCGTCGTAGCGGCCGGATTCACGCCACAGATCGGCCGATTGCAGCGTCGGCATCAGCATCGGGATATGGCCCGCGCGGATCTGCTCCTCGTGGACGATATTCTCGATGTTCTTGAGCACCTTGAAGCCCAGCGGCAGCCAGGAATAGATCCCGGCGGAGGCCTGCTTGATCATGCCGGCGCGCAGCATGTAGCGGTGGCTGACGATCTGAGCCTCGGAGGGCGTTTCCTTGAGAACGGGCAGGAAGTAGCGGGACAGGCGCATAAGGGTCCTCTGGAACAGCGGTTTTGCCCCTCGTAGCGGGTTGGATGAAGGCAGGCAAGAGCGTGCGGAAATGGCCGCGCGGGTGCCCCTCGCCCGCCCCCTTTCGCGATGCGCCGCGATGGGCCAGACTGACGCCCTGACAGCCCTTGGCTGGGCATTGCTGCCATTCTGGTTCCTGCTGCTTGCGGGAACGCTCTGGCACCTGTGGCTGCTGTTCTCGGGGATGGAGTCGTTTCTGGACAACGTGGGTTTTGGCATGGGGGCCGTCGTCGCGGCCTTTCTGGGCGGGCCGTTCGTGATCTGGGGGGCGGTACTGAAACATCGCACCGTGGAATTCCAGAAGGAAGGCCATATCACCGAGCGGATCAGTAAGGCGGTGGAACAGCTTGGGGCGGAGAAGACGGTCATTGTGCCTGCCCTCGCACCGGACGGAATGCCCGGGCGAGACAAGAACGGTAACATGGCGACCAACGAACGCACCGTCCCTAATATCGAAGTGCGGATCGGGGGACTGTTGTCACTGGAGCGGATCGCGCAGGATTCGACACGCTATGACAAGAAGCGCGACCATGTGCGGGTGATGGAGATTCTCTGCGCCTATGTGCGAGAGAATGCTCCGGCATCGGAGGCCAAGGATTTCCCGTTGCCGGAGTGGGAACCACTGGCGGACGATGCGAGCGAGGAAGAGCGCGTAGAGCACGTCAAGAAGCGAGACGAACGATTCCACGGTGAGGATGGGCCAAAGGCCCGGGACTGGGCGCAATCGCTGGACGATCCGCGCGCAGATATTGCGCTGGCGCTGCGGATCATCGGACGACGTACCAAGGAGCAGTTGCAGGTCGAGGCGCGCTGGGGGGATGAGGCGCTGGACTCGGCGGACTGGGTCTTTGATACGCCCTGCCCGAAATTGCCGAACGCGCCTGACGGCGAACCACATCCGGCGGGGGCGGTCGATGAATACATCGACCAGCTGGACGACTGGAAAATGACGATTTCCGGCTATCGCGGCTATCGCCCCGACCTGCGCAAGACCAATCTCCAAAAGGCGGACCTGAGCAAGCTGACCCTCTCCGGCGCGCGCCTTGACGGGGCGCGGATGGAGGGGGTGGACCTCGCCGGGGCGCGGATGGAGGGGGCAGACCTCTCCGGGGCGCGGCTTCCAACCTCCTTGAGCGCGGCCTCTTTGAGAGCCGCCGCGCTCAAGGAGGTTGGTCTGTCCGGAATCGGCCTCTCGCAGGAACAGATCGATGAGATGTTCGGGGATGCCAGTGTCACCTTGCCCGAGGGCCGCGAAAGGCCAGCACACTGGCCGAGATGGGAATTGCCCAACCACGGCAAGCACAATTTTCGCGACGAATGGCTAAAGTGGCAGGCCTATCCCGAGGGCTATGTCCCGCCCGATCCTCCGTGTGGCGGCAAATAGGGTCCCGGGGCCGGCCCGGGACGGGGACAGGAACCGAAAGGCGGAACATGCGGAAACAGGAGATCGCGCCGCGGATGGCGGAGGTCTGGGAGATGATGCCCGAGAGCACGCGGGCCAGCGCGCGGGCCGAGATGGTGCTGGTGCAGGACTTCCTGGACGGCACTCGGCACGTGCCCGAGCGGGAGATGCCCGCGCTCCGGCGCGAGTTCGACCGTTGCCTGGCCCGTTATATCACCCCTGCCCCGCCCGCACCCCAAGCGGCGCCGGAACCGGCGGCTGCGTCCCCGACGGAGGAGGATCTCTACGAGACCGTCGCGCGCAGGGCGCTCTCCTGTTTCGAAACCACCGTCGACGGGTCGGTGGCGCGGGCGGATGACCTGGCCCGGATGGCTCGGACCCGGGGTCAAGAAGCGCTGCGCGGCCTGACCCGCAATCCGTTGAAGCGCCGCCGCCTGATGCGCCGGCTGAAGGCAGAGATCGCCGCGGAACGCAGCAAGGTGATCCAATAGGCCATCCATCCACCGAAGACTCCCCAGTTTTCGCAGCACCGTGACGCGCAAATCCTTGAATCCCGGCCATATACGGGCGATGAAGGGGAGTGCGAAAGGATAGCCAATGGCCCTGCCCGTAAGGGATCAGATGAAGTACTGGGGGATCGCGGCGGCGGTCTTTTCCGTCGTGCTCTGGTTCCTGGGTGACGTGCTCTTGCCCTTCATCCTGGGCGGCGCCATCGCCTATTGCCTGGACCCGGTGGCCGACGCGCTGGAGCGCGCCGGGCTGAAGCGCGGGGCGGCGACGGCAGTCATTACCGTGGCGGCGCTGATCCTCTTTGTCATCATGACGCTGGCGGTGATCCCGCTGTTGATCCAGCAGGCCATCGCGCTGTTCGAGTTCGCGCCGCAACTGTTCCGCGACCTGCAGGCCTTTCTGACCGAACGCTTCCCCAACATCATGGACGAAGGCAGCGTGGTCCGGTCCACGCTGACCGACCTGGGCGACACGATCAAGCAGCGCGGCGGCCAGCTGATCCAGGCCGCGCTGGCCTCTGTCGGCTCGCTTCTGAACCTGGTCATGCTGCTGCTGATCACGCCGGTCGTGGCGGTCTATCTGCTGATGGACTGGGACCGCATGGTCGAGCGCGTCGACGACATGCTGCCCCTCGACCACAAGCCGGTGATCCGCCGCCTTGCGGGTGAGGTCGACCGCGTTCTGGCGGGTTTCATCCGAGGCATGGGGTCGGTCTGCGTGATCCTGGGTGGCTATTACGCGCTGGCGCTCTGGGCCGTGGGGCTGCAGTTCGGGCCGGTGGTGGGCGTGATCGCCGGGGCGCTGACCTTCATTCCCTATGTCGGCGCCATCGTCGGCGGCGTGCTGGCCGTGGGGCTGGCGATCTTCCAGTTCTGGGGTGAATGGTGGTGGATCGTGGCGGTCTACGCGATCTTCCAGTTCGGCCAGTTCGTCGAGGGCAATATCCTGACGCCCAACCTGGTGGGCAATTCGGTCGGTCTGCACCCGGTCTGGCTCTTGCTGGCCTTGTCGGTCTTCGGCACGCTCTTCGGCTTTGTCGGTCTGCTGGTGGCGGTGCCGCTGGCGGCGGCACTGGGTGTCCTGATCCGCTTCGCGATCCAGCAATACAAGGGCTCGCGCCTGTTCCTGGGGATTTCTGCGCGCAGCAGCTTTTTCGAAAGCGACGAGAAATGAGCACCGGCAACCAGTTGCCCCTGCCCCTGCCGTCGCGGACGGCGCTGGGTTGGGAGGATTTCTTTGTCAGTCCGGCCAACATGCTGGCGGTCGCGCAGATCGAGGGCTGGCGCGCCTGGCCCTCGCACAAGCTGGTGCTGGTCGGCCCGCCCGGATCGGGCAAGACCCACCTGGCGCATGTCTGGGCGGCGCAGTCTGGCGCGCGGATCGTCAAGGCCCGGGATCTGAGTGCCGAAACCATCCCCGCCCTGGCGGGCGGCCCGGTCTGCGTCGAGGACATCGAAGAGATTGCCGGCGACCGCCCCGCCGAGGAAATGCTGTTTCACCTGCACAACCTTGTGCTGGCGAACGGCGGCACGCTGATGGTCACCGCCACCCGCGCGCCCGCGCTCTGGCCGCTGGTACTGCCGGACTTGGCCAGCCGCATGATGCACGCCCAGCTGGCCCAGATCAGCGAACCGGACGATTCCCTGCTGGCGGCCCTCCTGGCCAAGCTCTTCGCCGACCGACAACTGCTTCCCGGGCCGGAGGTGCTGTCCTATCTTGTGCGCCACATGCCGCGCAGCTATGCCACGGCGGCGCGGCTGGTGGCGGCGCTGGATGCCGAGGCCCTGGCCCACCAGCGTGACATCACCCGACCGATGGCGGCGCGGGTTCTGTCACGGCTGGTGCCCCCGGGGGCCGAGGATCGCGGCACCTCGCGGCACGATCCCGGTGGCGCGCAGGGCTGAACCGCGGGCCCCGGCGCCTGCCCGGCCACAGCGGCCAAGATCTACCGGCACGTCACCTGCGTGCCGTCATAAACCTGTTTCAGTTGCAGAGGCATAAGCGCCCCATGACCCAAGCCGATTTTCTCAAAGCCCCGCTGCCGCCCGCCACCGACCTGCCGGACCTGGATCCGACCGGCCCCGGACGCTTCCACAACCGCGAGCTGAGCTGGCTCGGCTTTAACTGGCGCGTGCTGGAAGAGGCCGAAAACACCCGCGTCCCGCTGTTAGAGCGGATGCGCTTCTTGTCGATTTCAGCGGCCAACCTCGACGAATTCTACACGGTCCGTGTCGCCGGCCTGCGCGAACTGGCCCACAACGGCAACACCACGCCCGCCGCCGACGGGCTGACCCCGGCCGAACAACTGGTGCTGATCGACCAGGACGCCCGCCGCCTGATGGCCGAACAGCAGCGCGTGCTGACGCTGTTGCGCGGACTGATGGCCGAGGAAGGCATCTCTATCGTCTCGCGTTCCGATCTGAACGAAGCGGACGTGAAATACCTCTCCGAGGCCTTCCTGGCGCAGGTCTTTCCGGTGCTGTCGCCGCTGGCCATCGACCCGGCGCACCCCTTCCCCTTCATCGCCAACATGGGCTTTTGCCTGGCGCTGCAGCTGGAACGCATCCGCGACAAGCGCCCCCTGCAGGCGCTGCTGCCGATCCCGCAGCAGATCGACCGGTTCATGGAACTGCCCGGCGGCGACCGCGAGCACCGGTTCATCCAGCTCGAAGAGGTGCTGCTGCTGCACATCGACAGCCTGTTCCCGGGTTACCGGGTCAAGGATCACTTCGGCTTTCGCGTGCTGCGCGACAGCGACCTGGAAGTCGAGGAAGAGGCAGAGGACCTGGTGCGCGAATTCGAGGTGGCGCTCAAGCGCCGTCGCCGCGGCGAAGTCGTGCGCCTGACCATCACCCAGGGCGCCCCAGAGGCACTGCGCAAGATCGTCATGGACGAACTGCACGTCCGCCCCGATGAAGTGATCGAGCTGGAAGGCATGGTCGGCGTGGCCGACACCAAGGAACTGGTGATCGACGCCCGCCCCGACCTGCTCTGGCCCTCCTTCACCCCGCGCGTGCCCGAACGGGTGCAGGATCATGACGGCAACATGTTCGAGGCGATCAAGCAGAAGGACATGCTGCTGCATCACCCCTACGAGACCTTCGACATGGTGGTGCGGTTCCTCAAGCAGGCGGCGCTGGATCCGGACGTGGTGGCGATCAAGCAGACGCTCTACCGGACGTCCAAGAACTCTCCCATCGTCGAGGCACTCTGCGAGGCGGCGGAAGACGGCAAGTCGGTGACCGCGCTGGTGGAACTGAAGGCCCGGTTCGACGAGGCGGCCAACATCCGCCAGTCGCGGCGGCTGGAACGGTCCGGCGCGCATGTGGTCTATGGCTTCCTCGACTGGAAGACCCATGCCAAGATTTCCCAGGTCGTGCGGCGCGAGGGCGACCGTCTGGTGACCTATACCCACTGGGGGACCGGCAACTACCATCCCATCACCGCCAAGATCTACACCGACCTGTCGTTCTTTACCTGCGACGGGGCGCTGGGGCGCGATGCGGCCAAGATCTTCAACTACCTCAGCGGCTACGCCATGCCCGCCGGGCTGGAGAACCTCTATATCTCTCCGCATTCGCTGAAATCCGGCATGATCGAGATGATCGACAAGGAGATCGAGCACGCCAAGGCGGGCAAACCGGCGCAGATCTGGATCAAGATGAACTCTCTGATCGAGCCGGACATGATCGACGCGCTCTACCGCGCCAGCCAAGGCGGCGTGCAGGTCGACTGCGTGATCCGGGGCATCTGCGGATTGAGGCCGGGGATCAAGGGTCTGTCCGACAACATCCGCGTCAAGAGCATCGTCGGCCGGTTCCTGGAACATTCGCGCATCGCCTGTTTCGGCAACGGCCAGGGCCTGCCCAGCAAGAAGGCGCGGGTCTTCATCTCGTCCGCCGACTGGATGGGCCGCAACCTGAACCGTAGGGTCGAAACCGGGGTCGAGATCCACAATGCCACCGTCAAGGCGCAGATCGTCAGCCAGGTCATGGCCGCGAACCTCGCCGACACGGCGCAAAGCTGGATCATGGAGCCGTCGGGCAAGTTCACCCGTCACCCGGTGCCTGAGGGCGAATTCGCCTTCAACTGTCACCGCTTCTTCATGGAAAACCCCTCCCTTTCGGGGCGCGGGTCCGCGGGGGCCTCGGACGTGCCTAAACTGACCCATACCAGCGACTGAACCTGCCCTGGGTTCCAAGACGGAAAGCGCCCCCACGGGGGCGCTTTTGCGTTTTAATCAGACGTGCGGGACGGGCGTTAAAACAGGCGATGTGAAGGTGGTGCCCGCGAGACCCGGCATCACGTCCGATGGACGTTTTGTGGCCGTAGTGCGAGATGCTACTTGATACTCAATAGCCCGCCGTTGTTGGGAAACAAACGCGCGCTCACGCCCATTAAATTGACAACCATCTATATAGATGGTAATCGATTCACATGACTGATCTCACCGCATCACTTTCTGCCTTGGCCGATCCGACAAGGCGTGAAATCATCGCCCACCTGGCACGAGGCGAGGCCACAGTTTCGCAACTGGTTGAACAGTTCGACCTCACGCAACCAACGATCTCTTCTCACCTCAAGGTGCTGGAAGGCGCGGGGCTGGTTCTCCGCACGCGCGTTGCCCAGACTCGTCCCTGTCGCCTGAACCCGGATGGGCTGAAAACCATCGCGGATTGGCTGAAGGACTATGAACAGTTCTGGCAAGGCACGCTGGATCATTTTGCCGAACATGCGGAACGCCACTTTCCCGACCAGAAAGGTACAACAGATGACCGCTGACCTTAGACTCGAACGTCATATCAACCAGTCACTTGAGACGTGTTTCGATCTTTGGACGCATCCCGACGAGGTAGCACAATGGTGGGGACCGAAAGACGATGCGGGCCGTCCGTTCAAAGCAACAGTTGAGGCATGGTCTCTGAAGCCCGGTGATGCGTGGGCAATTACTATGACAGCTCCGGACGGAACCGTGTTTTCCCAGAGTGGCACGATGCTTGAAGTCGAGAGGCCGAGGCTGCTTCGATTTACCTTCGCATGGGTCGAAAAAAACAAGCGCGGTCCTGAGACGGAAATTCGCGTGAGCTTCGCGCCAGACGGCCAAGGCACACGCGTGATCTTCGAACAGCTCGGCTTTGCCGACGAAGCGACCCGCGATGGACATGTTGAGGGATGGCGGGAATGTCTTGATCGGCTCTCCAAGCTCCGCACGCAAACGACGGAGGTTGAACCATGAGCGGCACTCTTCAAACTGGCGGATGCCATTGCGGTGCCATTCGTCTCACGGCGAAACTGGACCTCAATCAGACCACGATCCGCTGCAATTGTTCGATATGCACCAAATCCCGCGCATGGATTGCGCCTATTCCAGCCGCGGACTTCACGCTTGTCGAAGGATCAGAAAACATAGCCGAATACCGCTTCGGCGCGGAGGCCATCACCCACTGCTTCTGTCGAAAATGTGGCGTAAAAACTCACGGTCGGATCAGGGGCGAGAGCGGTAAGGATGAACTCGTAGCAGTCTCGGTCCAATGTCTGGACCTTGAACCGAAAGCACTGGAAGCCGTCCCGCGATCCTACGTCGATGGGCTGTCTGACCGACAGGACCACGAACCCGAGTTTCACGGGTACTTGTGAGGCACAAATTCACGGAAGCGGACTTCGATAGCGAAATGCTGAATGGCAGCATAGCCGACACCACTGACACCCGTGTCGCACAGGCATTCAATGGCTCTCTCTCGTCGAACGCCGCAGCGCCATGACAGCCCCCCGGCTGGCCGAAAAGAGGTTGGCGAGAAACTTCGCCGTTTCGAAATCGGCACCCTGAAGCTCGAAAAACCCAAGGCAATCCGCGTCATAGTCTTGCCCCACTATGACCGCTTCAGTGCCGCAAATCGTTAAAGGCGGGTTAAAACCGTCGGGGCAATAGTCCCCCTGCACGAGCTTTTCGTGGCGCGGTCGACCTCTTGTCCTCCGCAGCGTCAGAACGGCGGTCATCATGCCGGGTGCGAAACGCGCCCTCTGACGAGAAAGGCGAAAGCTCATGTCGAGTATCAATTCCAATCCCGGGGCCACGGCGGCCCTTCAGACGCTGAAATCGATCAACGCCTCGATGGCGGACACGCAGATGCAGATCGCGACCGGCAAGAAGGTCGCGTCCTCGCAGGACAACGCGGCGGTCTGGGCGATTTCCAAGGTCATGGAGGCCGACGTCCAGGGCTTTCAGCGGGTGTCGGACAGCCTGAGCCTGGGCCAGGCCACGATTTCCGTCGCGCGCCAGGGCGCCGAGACGGTCACGGAACTGCTGACCGAGGTGAAAGGCAAGATCGTCGCCGCACAGGAGGAAAACGTCGACCGGGCCAAGATCCAGACCGATATCGACGCCCTGCGCGACCAGATCAGTTCGATCGTGAGTTCGGCACAGTTCAACGGCCAGGCGATGCTGACCAACACCGACCAGACCGCAGGGTCCGGCGGGATCAACGTCCTGTCCTCGATCAACCGGTCTCAGGATGGCGTGACCTCCAGCGACATCCGGGTGTCCAAGCAGGACCTGGGCCAGGGACAGGCCAGCATCGGCAGCGGGCTGACCGCGCTGGCCGCCGGCGCCAATGACGTCACCGGCACCGGCGATGCCACCGCCGCCACCATGACCGGCAACGCCACCGCCCCCACCGGGACCACCACCTTTGGCGCCGCCGCCACCACGACGGTTGCCGCCGGCACCGGCTTCTCGGTCGAGATCTCGGCCACCGCGGGCAACGGGCCGTCCAACACGTCGGGGCGCAACGACATCGCCTATGTCGCCCGTGACGGCGACACGATGGAGGACGTGGCCGCCGGTCTGGCCGCCGCTTTCAACAAATACGTCAGCGACGACCTGGGCGCCGGCAACGAGGGCACGATCGACGCGACCGCCAGCGGCAACCAGATCACCTTTACCGGCGCCGACCAGGGCGGTGACAACTTCTCGATCACGGTGCAGCAGTACGACCCCGATGCCACCACCACCATCGGCGGCAAGCTGGCCGAACTGGGCAATATCGACGTCACCAGCCAGGCCGGGGTCGACAGCGCCCTGACCGAGATCGAAGGCCTGATCCAGACCTCCATCGACGCGGCCGCCGCCTTTGGTTCTGCCGAGATGCGCCTGGACACGCAAAAGGACTTTGTCTCGGGCCTCGCGGATGCGCTGAAATCGGGCATCGGCACGCTGGTGGATGCCGATCTGGAAGAGGTTTCTGCCAAGTTGCAGGCGCAGCAGGTCCAGCAACAACTGGCCATGCAGGCCCTGTCGATCGCCAACCGGGCACCGCAGTCCCTGCTGTCGCTGTTCCGCTAAACAGCCTGCACCAGACCTTGGGAACCACGCGTCAACCCTGCCCACGGTCTGGTGCTTCTTATTGACCCCCCGGGTTCGATAGGGTCATAACCCCGCCAGGAAACAGCGGGGTTCGGATGGACGGGCAAGAGGAAACGCACGGGCACTGGGACCCGTTTGGCAGGCCGCTCTTCAACGATCCGAAGGCACGGGCCCTGTCCCGTGTGGGTGTCGTCGACATCGGCTCGAACTCGGTCCGGCTGGTGGTCTTCGACGGGGCCGCGCGCAGTCCGGCCTATTTCTACAACGAAAAGATCATGTGCGGCCTGGGCGCCGGGATGGCCGAAACCGGCCGCCTGAACCCCGAGGGACGCGAACGCGCGCTGCGCGCCATGCTGCGTTTCCGCGCCCTGGCCAATGGCATGGACCTTCCGGACCTGACCGTGGTGGCCACCGCCGCCATGCGCGATGCCGAAGACGGCGAGGAATTCCGCCGGGTTCTGGAATCCGCCACCGGCCTGCGGGTCTGGGTGATCGACGGCGCCGAAGAGGCGCGGCTGTCGGCACAGGGCGTTCTGCTGGGCTGGCCCGGCAGCTATGGGCTTGTCTGCGATATCGGCGGCTCGTCGATGGAACTGGCGGAAATCCACGACGGCGAGGTCGGCCGCCGGGTGACCTCGCCGCTGGGTCCGCTGAAACTGCGCGACATCGAAGGCGGGCGCAAGGCGCGCGACAAGCAGATCAAGCGCGAGCTCAAGGCCCTTGCCGAACACATGGGCACCCAGCGTGACCGGCTGTTCCTTGTCGGCGGCAGCTGGCGGGCGATCGCCCGGATCGACATGCACCGGCAGGGTTATCCGCTGCAGGTGCTGCACGAATACCGGATGGACGCGGATTCGGTCCGCGAGACCGTGGCCTACATCGAGGCCAACGAGGATCACGACAGCTTGCGCAAGGCCTGCGGCGTCTCGGCCACGCGGATGGCGCTGGTGCCTTTCGCCAGCGAGGTCCTCTTGCGCCTGATGGAGTGTTTCGAGCCCAAGGACATCGCGATTTCCAGCTACGGTATCCGCGAAGGCATGCTGTACGAACAGATGCCGCAGGACTTGCGCGACCGCGATCCGCTGATCGAAGCCTGCCGCTTTGCCGAGGCCAAGGATGCGCGCATGCCCGGGTTCGGCGCCGCGCTATACGAATTCGTGCTGTCGCTCTTCCCCGAGGCCAGCACCTCGCGGCGGCGGCTGATCCATGCCGCCTGCCTGTTGCATGACGTTAGCTGGCGCGCGCATCCCGACTACCGCGCCGAGGTCTGTTTCGACAATGCCACGCGTGCCAACCTGGGCGGGCTGAAGCACTGGGAACGGGTCTATTTGGGGATGGCGCTGATGCACCGTTATCGCAACAAGCGCGAGGGCACGCGGTTCGAGGATCTCTTTGCCCTGCTGGACGAAAAACACCAGCGCGAAGCCGAGGTGCTGGGCAAGGCGTTGCGGTTCGGCGCGATGCTCTGGACGCTGAAGTCGGATGGCACCGGCCCGCGGCTGGCATGGGACCCGGAAACCAAGGCCCTGGAACTGCATCTCGATGGCACCATTGCCCCGCTCTACGGTGAAGTCGGCGAGGCGCGGCTGAAATCGCTTGCCGATGCCCTGGGGGCGAACAGCCGGGAAATCATCGTCGGCTGAGACGGTCCCGCTCCGGCGAAACTACAGGTCGATTTCCGCGTCCGGCGCGCCCCCGGGATCCGGCAGGTCGGGCGCCTCGGGCTCGAGCGGGACGCGGCGGCGGATGATGATATCGCCGTTCTCCAGCATCTCGGGCGGGTGATAAAGCGTCCAGTCCTCGACCTTGTCGAGGATCTCGCCCAGGGCGGGGCCCATCTCGGCGGCGAAATCGCGCATCATGGGCTGCATCTCGCGCAGGGTCTTGTCCATCTCCTCCAGCGCCGGTTCCATCTCTGTCATCAAGCCGCGCAGAAAGAGCTTGGCCCCCTCTTCCATCAGGTTCAGACCGTCGGGCTCTTCCTCGGCGGCCAAGGGCGCGGCGACAAGGGTCAGGACGAGGGCGGGCATGGCAAACTGTTTCATGCCCACAAATATAGGCACCGCAAATGGCGCTGGGAAGAGTTCAGAGATCGATGTCCAGCGTGACGGGAAAATGGTCCGAGGCCACCAGCAGCGAGGCGCGCAGGGCCTCGTCCTGCCAGCATTCCGCGTCGTCGAAGGGATGCCAGATACGCCAACGCGGGTTGCGTGCCTGAAGCCCGGGCGAGATCATGACGTAGTCCAGCAGCGCCTGCAGATAGCGTTTCTCGTCGTAGAGGAAAAAGCGGGCGGTGGTGGGCTGCGCGCCCAGCCGCCGCTGCAGCGCCTCGGCCGCATGCGGGTCATAAAGATGGAGTTCTTCGCCGTCGCCATCCCCCAGGATGATCTCGACAGAGCTGCGCCCGAACAGCCCCTCGTAGCTGTCGAGGCCGGGGCCGTCGTTCAGATCCCCCATCAGCACCAGGTCCTCGCCCGCCTCGAGGTGCGCCGCCACCCGCCGGCGCAGCCAGACCGCCTGGGCCAGTTGCTTGCGCCGGTTGGCAATGGCCAGTCTCATGACCTCTTCGTGGCCTTTCGCCCCGTGCGGCGCCTTGGATTTCAGATGCGCACCGATCAGGCGCAGACGGTGCCCCGAGACGGTTTCGACCGCCAGTTCCAGCGGCGGCTTGGAAAAGGCGACGCGGTCTGCACGGGCGTCGATGTCGAGGTCGATCTCGAACTCGGTATCAAAGCGCGGCGCCGCCTTGCTGCTCTGCGGATCATGACGCACGCGCATCTTGTCCGCATCATAGAGCAGCGCGATTTCCTGCTGGGTGTTGTTGACGAATCCGGTGGCCACCTCGCGCGTGCGCAGCCCTGCGGCCTCGGCGAAATTGGCCAGCGCGCGGGTGGTGGACCGGCGGCGATTGGTGTCGGGCGCCTCGATCACCATGATCGCATCCGCCTCCATCCGCCGAAAGACATATCCCAGCGCCTCCAGCTGGTCGCCGCGGGCGATGCGATGACGCCCGCCCAACTCATTGTCGATCAGCGGGCGGCCCTTGTCGTCGAACAACGAGTCGAACCATTCGACGTTGTAGCTGGCCAGGCGCATGGCCCGTCAGGCGGTTTCGCGCGCGGAAATCTCTTCCCAGGCGCGGTTGATGTCGATCAGCCGTTTCTCGGCGATCTTGACCGCCTCCTCGGGCACGCCGCGCGCGATCATCGCGTCCGGGTGGCTTTCGCGGACCAGCTTTCGCCAGGTCTTGCGGATCTGGTCCAGCGGCATCTCCGGGCTGACCCCCAGCACCGTGTAGGGATCGGGCGCCGCATCGGGCACGAAACGGCTGCGCAGGGTGCGGAACTGGTCTTCGTCCATGCCGAAGATCGCCGCGACTTCGGCCAGAAAGGCATCCTCCGCCGGGTGATAGGTGCCATCGGCCAGCGCGATGTGGAACAGCCCCTCCATCAGGTCGCAAAGCGTGCCGGTGCCCTGCCCGAACATGGCGGCGATGCGGCGGGCGTAATCCTCGTATCCCGCCACGTCCTGCCGGGCGAGGTTGAAGACCCGCGCCGCCCCGGGTTCGTCCTCGCGCGCGATGTGGAACACCTCGCGAAAGGCCGTCACCTCGTCGCGGGTCACCAGCCCGTCTGCCTTGGCCATCTTGGCCGAAAGCGCGATCACGGCGATGGTAAAGGCCACGCTGCGCTCGGGGGGCGTGCGCAGCCGGTCAAACACCGCGGCCAGCCCCTCGCCCGAGGTCAGGGCCTGCAAGGCCCGGGATATGCGTGTCCAGATCGACATGGGGGCAAGTCTACGCGGTCATGCGGGCGCTGTCAGGGGCGGATCAGCGAAAATTCTGCACCTGCGAAAACCCGTCGCGGGTCAGAGACGCAAAGCGCCCTGCGGGCCGGTCAACTCCGCCGCAAGCCGTGGCCTGTCGGCAGGTTCAAAACGCACAAGCGACGCCCGCAAATGCGGTGCCAGCAGCGCCTGCAAATCGGCGGCTGCCGGATGGGCCACGATCAGGCGGTCCAGCACCAGCCCCGATGGCGGCAGGCTCTGCCCGGGCGGGGTCGGCACATGCCATTGGATCAGCGCCGGGAACAGCCCGTCGAAGGGCAGCCTGCCGTCTTCCGGCACTGCCATCGACCAGCGCAACCCGTCGCGCTCGAGGTCCACCCGGCGCCCGGCCATCGGCAGGGCGGCGATGGCGGCGTCGATGTCCGGCACCCGGCAGATCCACTTGTCCAGCCGCGCCGGCCCGCTGAAATCATCCAGCCCGAACCAGCGCGCATCCGGCGGCGGCGGGGCATCGGGGTCGATGGCGATGGCCTCGAGGTACAGGTGCGGCGCAAGGCCGATCAGCCGGTTGTGAGTGCCATAACGCGCGTGCCGCCCGCCCGGCCCCATCGGAACGCCCAGGGCCGCCTCGCAACAGGCCACCGCCGCCGCCAAGTCCGTGCCCGCAACGGCCACATGATCGAGTTCCATCATCGCAGAGACCCTTTCATCCAGATGCGGCGGCGACGATAGACCCGCATCGCCGGGAAGAACAGGGCCGCGGCCTGCTCTCTCCCCACGTTGCCATGCCCGGGCGCCCGCCCTGCTTCTTCTCTCTGAAAATACTCCAAAACGGGGCCGCAGGCCCCGCCGCGCGCGCCCCGAAGGGCGCGCGCGGATCGGCCCGCGTCAGCGGGCCGAAATCCCTCTCAGGCCGCGTCGGCGCGGGCGTCGCGGATCAGCCGCAGGATGTCCTGCGCCGCCTCGGGGATATTGGTCCCCGGACCAAAGATCGCCTTCACGCCGGCGTTGTACAGGAACTCGTAATCCTGCTGCGGGATGACCCCGCCGCAGATCACGATGATATCCCCGGCGCCCTGTGCCTGCAGTTCCTTGACCAGTTGCGGCGCCAGGGTCTTGTGACCCGCCGCCTGGCTGGAAATGCCGATCACGTGCACGTCGTTGTCGATCGCGTCCTGCGCCGCCTCTTCGGGGGTCTGGAACAGCGGGCCCACGTCCACGTCGAAGCCGATGTCGGCAAAGGCGGTGGCGATCACCTTGGCGCCCCTGTCATGGCCGTCCTGGCCCATCTTGACCACCAGCATGCGCGGACGGCGTCCCTCGGCCTCGGCGAAATCCTCGACCGATTTCTGAATGGCGGCAAAGCCCTCGTCGCCCTCGTAGGCGGCACCGTAGACGCCCGCCAGTGTCTTGACCTCGGCGCGGTGACGGCCGAATTCCTTTTCCAATGCCATGCTGATCTCTCCGACAGAGGCGCGCGCGCGAGCCGCTTCGACCGCCGCGTCCAGTAGGTTCCCCCCTTCTTTCGCCCGGCGCGTCAACTCGTCCAGCGCCGCCTGGCAGGCCGCCTCGTCGCGGCTGGCCCGGATCTTTTCCAGGCGCGCCACCTGGCTTTCGCGCACCTTCTGGTTGTCGATGTCGAGGATATCGAGGTCCTCTTCCTTCTCCAGCCGGTACTTGTTCACCCCGACGATCACGTCGTCGCCCCGGTCGATGTCGGCCTGGCGGCGGGCGGCGGTCTCCTCGATCCGCAGCTTGGGCATGCCGCTCTCGACGGCGCGGGTCATGCCGCCCATCTCGTCGACTTCCTTGATCAGGTTCCAGGCTTCCTCGGCAAGGTCATGCGTCAGCTTCTCGACGTAGTAGGAACCGGCCAGCGGGTCGACCACCTTGGTGACCCCGGTTTCCTCCTGCAACACAAGCTGGGTGTTGCGGGCGATGCGCGCGCTGAAATCCGTGGGCAGGGCGATGGCCTCGTCCAGCGCGTTGGTGTGCAGCGACTGGGTACCGCCAAGGACCGCCGACATCGCCTCGTAGGCCGTGCGGATGACGTTGTTGTAAGGGTCCTGTTCGGCCAGGCTGACGCCCGAGGTCTGGCAATGGGTGCGCAGCATCTTCGACCGGGGGTTCTGCGCGCCCATTTCCGTCATGATCCGGTGCCACAACATCCGCGCCGCGCGCAGCTTGGCCACCTCCATGAAGAAGTTCTTGCCGATGGCAAAGAAGAACGACAGCCGCCCGGCGAACTTGTCGATGTCCATGCCCGCCTCCATGGCGGTCTTCACGTATTCCTTGCCGTCGGCCAGGGTGAAGGCCAGTTCCTGCACCAGGTTCGCGCCCGCCTCCTGCATGTGGTAGCCGGAGATCGAGATCGAGTTGAAGCGCGGCATCTCGTTCGACGTGTATTCGATGATATCCGAGATGATCCGCATCGAGGGCGCGGGCGGGTAGATATAGGTATTGCGGACCATGAACTCCTTGAGGATGTCGTTCTGGATGGTCCCGGACAGCACCGACTTGTCGTGGCCCTGTTCCTCGCCCGTCACGATGAAACTGGCCAGCACCGGGATCACCGCGCCGTTCATGGTCATCGAGACGGAAACCTTGTCCAGCGGGATGCCGTCGAAGAGGATCTTCATGTCCTCGACGCTGTCGATGGCGACCCCGGCCTTGCCCACGTCACCGACAACGCGCGGGTGGTCGCTGTCATAGCCGCGGTGCGTGGCCAGGTCGAAGGCGACCGAAACCCCCTGCTGACCGGCGGCCAGGCCGCGGCGGTAGAAGGCGTTGGATTCCTCTGCGGTCGAAAAGCCGGCATATTGCCGGATCGTCCAGGGGCGGCCGGCGTACATCGTCGCCTTGACGCCGCGGGTAAAGGGCTCTGCCCCCGGCAGGGTGCCCATGTGGGGCAGCCCCTCGATGTCCTCGGCGGTATAGAGCGGCTTGACCGCGATGCCTTCGAGCGTGTTCCAGGTCAGGTCGTCCAGCGGGCGGCCCCGCAGTTCCTTTTCAGCCGTCTCGCGCCAGCTTTCGGGCAGATCCGTCATCCTCTTGTCCTCTCTTCAAATCGTATGGCAGCCGGGTCCGGATCTCTGTCCCGGTTGACGGCTGCGGGGTCTCTGTCAGTGTGGCCAGCCCGTCGGCGCCCGCGCGCAGCCAGGCCAGGTCCTGTTCGTAGGCTTGGCGCAGGCGCGCCGATTGAACCTCGTCGAAGGGCGACCAGCGTGTCGGCACAGGGGCCTCCTGCAGGCCGCCCGTATCCTCGCCGCGCGCCTCGAGCGCCGCCTGCAGGGCGGTGGTGTCGGGACGGCGGTTTTCCAGGAACCGCCCGGTTTCCGCCGGCGGCAGGGCCGCTTCGCCGGTCATGACCTGCAACAGCAGGTCGGGACGGTCGGCGAAACATTCGAAGGGCGTGACCTGGATCCGAGCATCGGGACAGGCGCAGGCCAGATCGGTGATGACCGCGCGCCAGCTGCGCGGGCCCTGCGCCAGCGCGGCAATCGCATCCGGCGCCGGGCGCGACTGCCCGCGCGGCACCAGATAGGCCACCACCGAGGCCCACCAGTGATCCAGCGAGCGGATTTGCAGGGTGATCTGGACCGCGCCCCCGGCCGCCGAGGAAAGACGCGCCATCCGTTCGCCGATCGCAGGGTACAGCGCCTGCTGCCGCAGGCAGTTGCGCGCGGTGCCGATCATGTTCTCATCGGTGATGACCAGGTGGCGCAGGCCGAGACCCCGTGATTTTTCCAGGTTCACGCCCAGGCGTCCGGCGGCGCGGCGGGCGGCCCCGGGCGACCCGGGCCGTTCGACCACGTCGTAGAGCAGGCCGTTGCGGGTCCGGCGCGGCCCCCAGAAGCCGATGCCGCGCGGTTTGAGCGCGGCCCCATGCGCGCGCAGGTAGGCCTGGAAACTGGTGGTGGCGGTGCGATGGGCACCGGCGTGCAGGATGATGTCCATCAGGCAATGCTCCCCGGTCGCGACCCCGCGGCGCGGGCTGCGCCGGGGTCCTGGAACGGGCCCGAACCTGCGTCGGGGCGGGTGAGGAAGCCGTTAAAGATAAAATTTTTCCGGGCACTGGCGCAGGAAAGCTGTGCAGCCCGCCGGTCCGCGCTTATATCTTGGGACATGCATGGATTGACCCGACTGATCGCCGCTGCCCTGATGGGTGCCTTTGCCAGTACCTCGGCCGCCCAGGGGGCCGAGACCACGGATGACTTCGAGATGATCCGCCCCGCCGCCGAAACCTCGCTGGAGGATTGGCTGTGGATCAAGCGGCCCGTCGTCGTCTTTGCCGACAGCCCTGCCGATCCGCGGTACGTCGAGCAGATGAACCTGATCACCGAACGGCTGGACGCGCTGGAAGAGCGCGACGTGGTTGTGATCACCGATACCGATCCCGGAGCGCGCAGTTCGACCCGGCAAAAGCTGCGCCCGCGCGGCTTCATGCTGGCGATCCTGGCCAAGGACGGCAGCATCGTGACCCGCAAGCCCGGCCCCTGGTCGGTGCGCGAGATCTCACGCTCGATCGACAAGCTGCCCCTGCGACAGCAGGAGGCGCGCGACAGGTAAGCCGCGTCGCGGTTCAGACGTTGCCGCGCAGGAAAAAGGCGATCTGCGACGGACGGTGCAGCAGCACCAGCGCGTTGGTGGCGGGATCGTAGATCATCACCGTCTCGTCCGACATCAGCGCCAGGTAGACATCGGCCTGAAAACTCGGGTCCATGCAGGCGCGGGCCGGGCCGACAAAGCTGGAGATCAGGCCGAGCCCCTCGGAGAGATTGACCGACATCAGCGCCTCGGACACCATGTTGGGGGTCATGCCGGGGATCTCGAAGGCCACCGCGCGGCCCTGTGACAGCAGGTGCTGACCGGCGCGCAGGTCCCCGACCCGCCGCACGGGGCCGGAGGCGCGCAGACCTCCCGAAATCGTGTCGAAGATCGCCGCCGTGCAGGTCCCGCGCGAGGTAAAGACCCGCGTCTGCGCCAGGAAGACCCAGCCGCCCAGCTGCGCGCGCACCGCCTCTTCGGTATCGAGGCGGAAACAGCCCGTCAGCAGTGCCGCGAGGGCCACAAGTCCCACCATCTGCCGAAGAAACCGCACCGGACCGCCCTGCCCCTTTGCCCCCATAAGTTGCGGGCAGGCTAGCGCCAAGGCGTTTAGGATCCGTTGCCGAGCGCCGGGTCATGCGCCGCCCCCCGTTTCCGCCTGCGGCGCGTCGCCTCGCTGGCTCAGGTGCAGGGCAACGCCACCGATCCCGTACATCAGACCATAGCCAAGCAGGCTGCCGGCCCCGGCGGCCAGTATACGGAAATAGACCGCGCAAAAGACGAGCGTCATGATCGCCAGCACAACCAGCGGTCCGCCCAGGTAAAAGCCCCAGCCGGGCAACAGATCCAGGAGCGCCGCAACCAGCGCCAGGTAGACGGCATAGCCGGTCCCCACCGAAACGATGGAGACCGCAAGCGCACTGCCGACAAACAGCGCGTTGCCGCCCTCTGTCGGCACCACGAACCACAGGCCGACCGCCACCACCCCCGACACCACCAGCCCGGCGATGAACGCCAGGCTGTGCATGACCCAGATGCGGAGGGCGCGGCGGAACATGCCTTATTCGAACTCCATGATGACGTCGTCGACGGCCAGGCTGTCGCCCGGGCCGGCGTTGATCCTGGACACCACGCCCTTTTTCTCGGCCCGCAGGATGTTTTCCATCTTCATCGCCTCGACGGTGCAGAGCGCCTGGCCCTCCTGCACTTCCTGCCCTTCCTCGACGTCGACCTTCACGATCAGGCCGGGCATCGGGCAGAGCAGCATCTTGGAGGTGTCGGGCGGCAGTTTCTCGGGCATGAGCCGGGCCAGTTCGGCCTGCCGGGGCGAGCGGATGTGGACGCGCAGATCGGCGCCACGGGTGCGCAGGCGGAAGCCATGCGTGACCTTGTCGACCTTCAGCACCAGCGGCGCGCCGTTCAGCTTCATGCGGGCCAGCGTGTCGCCCGGGGTCCAGTTCCCCTCGACCCGCAGGCTGGACCCATCGGCAAATTTGACTGTCGAGCCATCGGGATCGGCGTCGATGACGACATCGTAATCGACCCCTTGCAGGCTGACGACCCAGTCGCTGCCGACGCGGCGTTCGTGGTTACCCAGGCGCCCGGTGACGCGGGTGCGCCGGATCTCGGCCACGCGGTTCATCGCGGCGGCGGCGGCGGCCACGCGCTTCAGCTCATCTTCACCCAGGGTCACGCCTTCAAAGCCTTCGGGGTACTCCTCGGCGATGAAGGCCGTGGTCATGTCCCCCGAGATGAACTTGGGGTGATCCATCACGGCGGCGACGAAAGGCAGGTTGTGGCCGATGCCTTCGACCTCGAAACTGTCGAGCGCGTTGCGCATGGTCTCGATGGCCGCGTCACGGGTTTCGCCCCAGGTGCAGAGCTTGGCGATCATCGGGTCGTAATACATGCTGATCTCGCCGCCCTCGTAGACGCCGGTATCGTTGCGCACGATGCCCTTGCCCAGCGGGCCTTCCTCGGGCGGGCGGTAACGCGTCAGCCGGCCGATGGAGGGCAGGAAGCCGCGATAGGGATCCTCGGCATACAGGCGGTTCTCGATGGCCCAGCCGTTGATCTGCACGTCGTCCTGGGTGATCGACAACGGCTCGCCATTGGCCACGCGGATCATCTGTTCCACCAGGTCGACGCCGGTGATCAGTTCGGTCACCGGGTGTTCCACCTGCAGGCGGGTGTTCATTTCCAGAAAGTAGAAGTTCTTGTCACCGTCGACGATGAATTCCACCGTGCCGGCGCTGGCATAGCCCACGGCCTTGGCCAGCGCGACCGACTGTTCGCCCATCGCCTTGCGGGTTTCGGGGTCAAGGAAGGGGCTGGGCGCCTCTTCGACGACCTTCTGGTTGCGGCGCTGGATCGAGCATTCTCGTTCGTTCAGGTAGATGCCGTTGCCATGCGCGTCACACAGCACCTGGATCTCGATGTGGCGCGGCTGGGTGACGAATTTCTCGATGAAGATCCGGTCGTCGCCAAAGCTGCTGGCCGCCTCGTTCTTGGACGACTGAAAGCCTTCACGCGCCTCGTCGTCGTTCCAGGCGATCCGCATGCCCTTGCCACCGCCGCCGGCGCTGGCCTTGATCATGACCGGGTAGCCGATCTCGTTCGAGATCTTCACCGCTTCCTCGGCGTCGTCGATCAGACCCATGTAGCCGGGGACCGTGTTGACCTTGGCCTCCTGGGCGATCTTCTTCGAGGTGATCTTGTCCCCCATCGCCTCGATCGCGCCCTTGGGCGGTCCGATGAAGGCGACGCCGGCGGCCTCGAGCGCCTCGGCGAATTTGGGGTTCTCGGACAGGAAACCATACCCCGGGTGGACCGCCTGAGCGCCCGACTGCTTGATGGCGCCCATGATCTTGTCGATCACGATATAGGACTGGTTGGCCGGCGGCGGGCCGATGTGGACGGCTTCGTCAGCCATTTCGACGTGCAGCGCATTCTTGTCGGCGTCCGAGTAGACCGCCACCGTCTTGATGCCCATCTTGCGGGCGGTCTTGATGACCCGGCAGGCGATCTCGCCCCGGTTCGCGATCAGGATCTTGTCGAACATGTCTGTCCCTTCTTCTTGGCCCGCAGGGGGGCTGCGTCTGAACATGCAAACGCCGCCCGGGGCATGGACCCCGGACGGCGTTGAAACGGATCTGTGGCGGCGCCGGTCAGGCGCGCGCGGATCGGATCAGCGGTTGCGGCAAACCTCTGGCGTGACGTCGTCGCAGACGACACCGGCCGCGCCGCCGACGGCGGCACCGGCGGCAACGTTGCCGCCCGTCGCGGCTGCCCCGGCGGCACCGATGCCCGCGCCGATGACGCCGCGTTCGATGTCCGTGCCTTCACAGGCGGCCAGGCCGAGGGTTGCGGCAAGTGCCGCGGAAATCGTGAGAATACGCATGAGGACCACTCCTTCTCCCATGTCAGTGCGTCGGGATCATTGTCCAACAACGCGGCGTGGGAAAGTTGGTTCCTGCACACATGGCGACGGGCGGCAAGAACCGGCGCAAGGCCGGCAACAAGTCGCCGAAAGACCGGGTCAGCAGCGTGAGGGGTAGCGGCTGCAATAGCTGATACTGTTCGCCACTCCGACCTGCGAGCCGGAGAGCACGTTGACGTCAAGCGCCACGGCGTCCTCGCCCTGCTCGCCCAGTTTCTCGCCACAGGCCGCAAGCGCGACCAGCGCGACCAGCGCCAAGGATGTGCGGAGCGAGTTGGCGTCCCTTCCGTGCATGTGAGGTTCTCCTCATCGTTCTGCGACTGCTCGTGGGAAAGGGAACACCATGTCGCAGAGAAAATCCAGCCTCTTGTCCCGACGTCACCCGCAGGGCGCGAATATCCGCCAACCCCTTGACCAAGGATGGTTTTCTTGTGGGAATGAAAGAATTGGGGCGGTCGGGCCGGGGACTGACCTGACCGCCCCGAGGGGGGTTGGGTTTCGCGGGGACGTAGGGACGAAATGAGACCTTCGCCGCGACCCGTGATCACGCTTACAGAAACACCACGATCTGCAAAGCCCGCATTGCGTGCAAAATTTCCATCGGCAATCGCCCGCGCAATCCGGCGGCGGATTGGCAAGAAAGCGCCCAAGGTCATTCCCAGTCCTCCGACGGATCGAAGGCTTCGGGGAAGGCCGCCCTTGCGGCGGTCTCGTCGATGACCAGGAGCGCGTCGTAGCTCTCCGGGTCGAAGGGATCGTCGTAGGGCAGGACCTCGCGGCCAAAGAGCCAGGACAGGCGGCCCGCGTCGAGGTTGCCCCGCTCAAAGGGTTCATCCCCGAAATGCCGCCAGAGCGCGGCCATGAACGCGGTATCGGCGCGACGGTCGGCAGGCCGGCGGTCGCGGTAGCGCTCTCGGCGAGTGATCGGCGTGACGCCCTTGGGGTTGGCGCGGCGGATCGTGAATTGGAAATCGGTGCCGGTCAGACGGCCCGGAAACCCGCGGTGCTTCAGCATGTGCCCGCCTCCCCGAACGAGGAAGACGGCACAGCGGTTGATCGCGCGCCATGATGGCGCGCAACGATGGCATTGCTCGTCCGTTCTCCGCCTGCTGCCCCGAACCGGCGGAAAGGCGGGACGGACGCGCGCGCCCGCCCCGATAGGTTCTTACTTGTACTTGCCCGTGTAGACCGGCTCGACCGAGATGGGCTCGGGATCGACCACGATGTACTCTTCTTCTTCTTGCTGCGCGCAGGCGGAAACGCCGGCGATGACAGCAAACATGGCAAGCAGCTTGATGCTCTTGGACATCTTCTACTCCTGTCTAGTGCAACGAAACATTCAGCGCGCAAGCGCCCTGCCTGTCCCCGTTCAGAGGTTTTGATTGCTTGGGTGCAATCACCCCGGACACTACCCGAGTGCCGGGCAAAAAGATACGCACCCCCGGGCAACGAATCAGGTTGTGACTCAGAAGCCTCATAAAGTTGTCCACATGAGAGTCGTATCGCAAGATATTGTGGAGCCATCAGAAAGCCTCCCAGATGCAGAGGTCGCTTTGGATAAAGAAACTCTCGAAAAACTGCGTTACATCGGGGGTCATGACCCCGAAATCGACCGGCTCGGACATCAGCGTGATCACGATGGTGGCCGGTTCGCCACCTGCCTCTATCACCCGGCGCAGCGCGTCTTGGGTGCACAAGAGCTCGATATCGCCCGCCACTTCCTCGAAGGACAGTTCGGCGCTGTCCAGCGCCGGCACGACGTAGCGGACGCGCCAGAGCGGCGGTTCGGCAACGACGTCGTGATAGGTGAATTCCAGCCCCGAGGTCGGCAGAATGTCCTGAAGGACAGGCACCGTTTCGTCCTGCGCGTGCAGCGGCCCGCCAAGGGCCAACAGCGTCAGGATTTGTGCGAAAAACGGACGGCAGCCCCGGCACCTGCGAGCGATGCTCGCGGCTCCTCCCACCGGGGCCGCCAAAGCCCCGGGCACACCCGGGGCGCTAACTCTGGACCGGATCATCGGCGGCCCTCCCCTGCCCAACGCAGCCAGCGGGCGCGATGCGCCGGGCTCTCGAGCAGGTCACGGATGCGGTTTTCTGTGCCCTGTGGCGCGCGCCCTTGCAGGCGCCCCCCGGCACGTACGGTCAAGCCGTCTTCCGTTGCGTCAACCTGTATCACCGGAGAAAAACCACGCAACCCCTGAAGTGCGCGCCAGAGGTCCTGCCGGATATGGCGCGCCAGCCGCGAGGGGCGTACCGGCGGAAAGTCGCCGACCGCCGAGACATCGAACCGTGGCGGCCAGTGCCGCGCCAGGACGTAGTGCCCCGGTTCGTCCCGGATATGCCATGCGTCGCGTTTCATGCCCTCACCCATTTCCGCAGCCGGGCCATCAGCCCGCGCGATTGCGCCGCAAGCGCGGCGGCCTGCGCCCGTTCCTGTTCCGCCCGCTCGATGAAGATCATCGCGTAGGGGCGCAGCGCCTCTTCGGACCCGCCTTCCAGGCGCTTCATCACCTTGTTGTAAGGCACCGCGCTCAGCCCGCCTTCGCGCAGTATCAACGGCTCTCCCCGCGCACCCGCGACCCAGCCCCCGGCCCCGGCACGGATGATCACCTCGCCGACATAGCAGGCGGCCGCCTGCAACAGCAGCCGGAACCCCGATCCGCCGCCCTCGCCCTGGGCGAGGTCGTCCAGGATCTCCTCGACGAGTTCGAGACTGTCGAGGCTGAAATCCATGTCACGCCCGTAGACGTCGCGCGCCGTCTTGACGAAGGCTAGCGCGACCTGCGGCGCCCGTTCCGGAGCGGGGATCATGCGCGGGTCTCCGGCCGTCAAAGCGGGATGTTGTTGTGCTTTTTCCAGGGCATCTCGCGTTTCTTGTCGCGCAGCATGGCAAAGGCCCGCGCCACGCGCCGCCGGGTCGACCGAGGCTGGATCACCTCGTCGATGAAACCACGTTCGGCGGCGATGAAGGGATTGGCGAAACGGTCTTCGTATTCCGCCGCGTGGCCGGCGATCTTGTCGGCATCGTCGAGATCCGCGCGAAAGATGATCTCCGCCGCGCCCTTGGCCCCCATGACGGCGATCTGCGCCGTGGGCCAGGCATAGTTGATGTCAGCGCGCAGGTGTTTCGACGCCATCACGTCATAAGCGCCGCCATAGGCCTTGCGGGTGATGACCGTGACCATCGGCACCGTCGCCTCGCCATAGGCAAAGAGCAGCTTGGCCCCGTGCTTGATCACGCCGTTGTATTCCTGGCTGGTGCCGGGCAGGAACCCGGGCACGTCCACCAGCGTCAGGATCGGAATTTCGAAACAGTCGCAGAAGCGCACGAACCGCGCCGCCTTTTTCGAGCTGTCGATGTCCAGAACGCCCGCCAGCACCATCGGCTGGTTCGCCACCACGCCCACGGTCTGCCCTTCGAGCCGGATGAAGCCGGTGATGATGTTGCCCGCGTGATCAGCCTGGATCTCGTAGAAATCGCCTTCGTCCGCGACCTTCAGGATCAGCTCCTTCATGTCGTAGGGCATGTTCGGATTGTCGGGGATCAGCGTGTCGAGGCTGGGTTCGATCCGGTCGACGTCGTCGAAGAAGGGACGGACCGGGGGCTTTTCGCGGTTGGACTTGGGCAGGAAGTCGACCAGTCGGCGCACCTCGGCGAGAGCTTCGACGTCGTTTTCAAAGGCGCCGTCGGCGACGGAGGATTTCTTGGTGTGGGTGCTTGCGCCCCCCAGCTCCTCGGCGGTCACCACCTCGTTCGTCACGGTCTTGACCACGTCGGGGCCGGTCACGAACATGTAGGACGTGTCCTTCACCATGAAGATGAAGTCCGTCATGGCCGGGGAATAGACGGCGCCACCGGCACAGGGGCCCATGATGACGCTGATCTGCGGAATGACGCCGGAGGCCTCGATGTTGCGCTGAAAGATCTCGGCATAGCCGGCCAGGCTGTCGACACCTTCCTGGATCCGGGCGCCACCCGAATCGTTCAGGCCGATCACGGGGGCGCCGTTCTGCACCGCCATATCCATGATCTTGCAGATCTTCTGCGCGTGGGTGGCCGAGACCGATCCGCCCAGCACGGTGAAATCCTGGCTGAAGACATAGACCATGCGGCCGTTGATCGTGCCCACGCCGGTCACGACGCCGTCACCGTAGGGGCGGTTCTTTTCCATCCCGAAATCGGTGCAGCGATGGGCCACGAAGGTATCGTATTCCTCGAAGCTGCCCTCATCGACCAAAAGCTCGATCCGTTCGCGCGCGGTCAGTTTGCCCTTGGCGTGCTGCGCGTCGATGCGTTTCTGCCCCCCGCCCAGGCGGGCGTTCTCACGGCGGTCGTGCAGTTCCTGGATAATGTCTTTCATCTGGCGGCCCCTTTCGCTTTGGCGCGAAAATACAGGGGAATCCCGGCGCCTCAAGGATTTCCTCGCAAATTTGCAAAGCCGGAAAATATCGACCGTCGCATAATGCAAATATGAAAATTACATGCTGATGGCATGTAATGTATGGACATTTCTCACGGTGCGCCCTACCCCCTTTCCGCATGAGCCCGAATTCTCCGGCGCGCTTTCTCGACCGAAGCACCCCGCCACATATCGCAACACTTGTCCTGATGGCCGGCATGTCCGCGCTGGCGATGAATATCTTCGTGCCGGCCCTGCAGATCATGGCGGACTGGTACGCGGTGGATTACGCGCTGATGCAGGCCTCGGTCACCGGCTACCTGGCCGGCAACGCGGTGCTGCAACTCTTTATCGGGCCGATCTCGGACAAGCTGGGCCGCCGCCCGGTGATCATGGGCGGCATCGCCCTGTTCATCCTGGCCACAATCGGCTGCCTGATGGCGACGAACATCACGGTCTTCCTGATCTTCCGCATGCTTCAGACCACCATCGTGGTGACGATGGTCCTCAGCCGCGCGGTCGTGCGCGACCTCTACCCGCCGGACGAGGCCGCCTCGATGATCGGCTACGTCACGATGGGCATGTCGCTGGTGCCGATGCTGGCGCCCGTGCTGGGCGGCCTGCTGGCGGAATCCTTCGGCTGGCACTCCAACTTCTGGCTGATGCTGGTTCTGGGCGTGCTGCTCTTCTGGCTCTGCCACAAGGACCTGGGCGAGACCAAGGCCAGCAGCGGGCTGAGCCTGGCGCAGCAGTTCCGGGAATATCCCGAACTGTTCCGCAGCCCGCGTTTCTGGGGTTATGCCCTAGCCTGCGCCTTCTCCTCGGGCGCCTTCTTTTCCTATGTCGGCGGCGCCTCCTTCGTCGGGATAGAGGTCTTTGGCCTCTCGGCCAGCCTCCTGGGCCTGCTCTTTGGCGCCCCGGCGATCGGCTACGCCCTTGGCAACGGCCTGTCCGGGCGTTTCTCCGCCCGGTTCGGAGTGAACACGATGGTGCTCTGGGGCGGGTTGATCGTCGCCAGCGGTGTCGGCCTGTCGCTGATGCTCTTCGCCTTCGGCCTTGGCAATGCCTTCACCTTCTTCGGCTTCATGACGCTGGTCGGACTGGGCAACGGATTGACGATCCCCAACGCCACCGCCGGCGCGCTGTCGGTCCGCCCGCATCTGGCAGGCACCGCCTCGGGCCTGTCGGGCGCCATCATGCTGGGCGGCGGCGCGGCCCTCTCGCAGCTTGCCGGGATCCTGCTGACCGAGGATGCGGGCGTCTGGCCGCTTCTCTGGATCATGTTCGGGTCGGGCGCGGCCTCTGTCGTGGCCGCCATATTGGTGATCCGCCGAGCAAAGAGCGTCGGGGGACTGGACGTGGCCTGACAAAGTTTGCATCTTTGCGCGACTCATTGGCAAAGATGCAAATATGGCCACCCAAAAACTCTATGCCGGCGCCAAGCTGCGCGACATCCGCACACGCCTGAACCTGACGCAAAAGGATTTTGCCGCCAAGCTCGGCATCTCCCTGCCCTACCTGAACCAGATGGAGAACAACAACCGGCCGGTCAGCACCACCGTGGTGCTGGCCCTGGCGCAGGAGTTCGGCTTTGACGTGACCGAGCTGGGCCAGGGCGACGCCGAACGGCTGGTCACCGACATGCGCGAGGCCTTGGCCGATCCGATCTTCGGCGAACACAGCCCCCAGCTGGCCGATCTGCGCCTGACCGCCTCCAATGCGCCGGTGCTGGCGCGGGCCTTCCTAGCCCTGCACCGGGCCTATCGGCAAACCCATGAACGCCTCGCCTCGCTGGACGAGGCGCTGGGACGCGAGGGCGCCCAGCTGCAGCCCAGCCCCTGGGAAGAGGTGCGCGACTTCTTCCACTACTGCGACAACTACATCGACGCGGTGGACCGCGCGGCGGAACATTTCGCCAAGCTGCACGGCAACGAGACGGACATGCGGGCCGCCGCGATCGAGCGGCTGGAATCGCGCGGCATCACGGTGCGGCAGTCGCAGGGCGCGCCGATGCGCGCCTTCGACGAAGAGCGCCAGGAACTGGTCCTGTCCTCGCTGCTGCCGGTGGAAACCCAGACCTTCCAGCTCCTGGTCCAGGTGGCGCTGTTGCGGCAGAACCAGCTGCTGGAGGCAACGCTGGACCTTGCCCGCTTCCAGAGCGACGAGGCCCGCGCCATCGCCAAGCTGGGCCTGGCAAACTATTTCGCCGGCGCCGCGATGATGCCCTACAAGGCCTTCCTCTCGGCGGCACAGGAAACCCGGCACGACCTGGAACTGCTGGCGGCGCGCTTCGGTGCTTCGATCGAGCAGGTCGCGCACCGGCTCTCGACGCTGCAACGGCCCGGCGCCAAGGGCGTGCCCTTCTTCTTTGTCCGGGTCGACCAGGCCGGCACGATCACCAAGCGGCACTCGGCCACTCGGCTGCAATTCGCCCGTTTCGGCGGCGCCTGCCCGCTCTGGAACGTGCACCGCGCCTTTGAAACACCCGGCCGTTTCCTGCGCCAGCTGGCGGAAACCCCGGACGGGGTGCGCTACATCAGCCTTGCGGTGGATGTTTCGAAAACCGGCGGTCACTTCGGCGCGCCGGTCCGCCGCTATGCCATTTCCATCGGCTGCGAGGTGCGCCACGCCGCAGCCCTCGTCTATGCCGACGACATGGATTTCACCCGCCCCAGCGCCTTTGAACCGATCGGGATCAGCTGCCGGATCTGCGAGCGCACCCATTGCCACCAACGCTCTGTTCCGCCGTTGGAAAAGCGCCTAACCACCACGCCCAACCACCGCGACGTGCTACCCTACCGGCTGGACTGACCGCGCCAGTCTTCGTTCTGGTGAATTCTGAAGATCCGGACCGCCGCGCCACAGGCGAACGATCCGGCAATCGCGTCATCAGGCCAAACGCGGAAAAAAGCGCGCGGAAGCGCTCAATTCGGCAACCGGGTCAGGCGTCCCGGCAGGGGAACCGTCGCGCAAGGTCCGCCATGATCGCGCAATCCGCACCGTCGAGTGCGCCCTCCGCCCAGGGGCGAAAACGCATCCGCACCGCAGCCAGCACGGCGTCGCGTGTCTCCGGCGTCACCTCGTAGCCAAAGGTCCGGCAGTCACGCCAGAACCGCGCCTCGTCCCGGTCCGCTTCGCATTTCTGAGGCCAGATCGCCAATCCAATCCGCGCCAGGCGGCGCCAGTCGAACCGCCCGCCGGGGTCGGACTTGCGGCCAAGCGCGGTGTCGGAATGGCCCACGACGCGTTCCGGTGGCACAGACCAGCGGGAACAGATACCACGCAGCACGTCCTCCAGCGCCGCCATCTGCGGATCGGGAAACGGATGAAAGCCGGTGTTCGCCAGTTCGATCCCGATGGAATGCGAGTTCACATCCGCCACGTCCCCCCAGCACCCGCGTCCGGCGTGCCAGGCGCGATCGTCCTCTCGGACCAACTGCCAGCAACACCCGTCCTCGGCGATGACATAGTGACAGGAGACCTCGCTTTCGGGATTGCACAGCCAGTCGCGCGCCGCCTCGGCGGATGTCATGGCGGTGTAGTGCAACACCACCATGTCCGGCACGGAGACAGCGCGACGTTCACCGAAATTCGGCGACGGATACCATTCAGGCCTTAGCGTCACCGTGGGGGTCAGCCGCCGCGCACCGCGCGGAAAGGTGCCGGATTCCATGTGCAGGCAAAGCCGTCGCCATCCGGATCCATGCCCTTGCGGTCCTTCTCCGGTCCGCCCATCCGCAGGAAATCCTCCTGCGCGAGATCGGCCGAGGAATAGGTCGAACAGGCCCGCTGATACCGCGCCTGCGCGTTGAAGCTCGACCGTTTGTACAGCGCCGTGCCGACCGGGTTGGTCGTGCGCAGGGCGTATTCGACGATATTTGGCGCATCCGTACCGGGGCGTTTGGGCAGCGCCTCGGGTTGAACCACGGTGTATTGCGCGCGGTTGCGTTCGATCAGGCGGGCGTCGGCGTCAATATCGCGGGTCCGCGACACGGCGGTAAAGTCGTTCTCCCCCGAGATGCCGCGCGCGTTCGACACGATCTGCGGCGGCGGGTTCGACGGGTCGGCCTCGACCGGATCGACACCGGAATTGGCCTGACGCGCGGCTGCCGCCGCGCGGGCCTCGTCCGCGTCGATGGGGCCGGACTGGACATCCGGCGCCACGGGGATGGGCCCTGCGGCGCCGTTCAGCTGCGCCTCGCGGCGAGCCGCATAGTCATCATAGTTGCCAAAACCGACCCCGGTGCCCGGGTCAGCCGCCCCGGCACCGCTGTCGGGAACACTGGGTTCGCAAGCTGCCACGGCCAAGGCCGCCACAACCAGTAGATAGTTCCGCATCGTCTGTCCTGCCTGTGCTTTTGACGCGGGCCTTACCACCATTTCGCCGGTTTTGCCACAAATCCCGCGGCCTGTTCGAGCGCGTAAGCGGTATTCAGCAAGTCGCCTTCTTCCCAGGGTCGGCCGATCAGTTGCAGGCCCAGCGGCAGGCCCTCCTTGCTAAGACCGGCGGGCACGCTGATGCCCGGCAAACCGGCAAGGTTGACCGTCACGGTGAAGACGTCGTTGAGATACATGGCGACCGGATCGGCCTCCGTCATCTCGCCCAGGCCGAAGGCGGCCGAAGGAGTCGCCGGCGTCAGGATCGCGTCGACGCCCTGCGCAAAGACATCCTCGAAGTCCTTCTTGATCAGCGTCCGCACTTTCCGCGCGCGGTTGTAGTAGGCGTCGTAGAAGCCCGCCGACAGGACGTAGGTGCCGACCATGACACGGCGCTTGACCTCGTCACCAAAGCCTTCGGCGCGGGTCTTTTCGTACATCTCGACGATGCCGTCACCCTGGCTCAGCTTGGCCCGGTGGCCGTAGCGCACGCCGTCATAGCGCGCGAGGTTCGAAGACGCCTCGGCCGGGGCAATCACGTAATAGGCGGGCAGCGCGTATTTCGTATGCGGCAGGCTGATATCGACGATCTTCGCGCCCGCATCTTCCAGCATCTTGCGGCCTTCGGCCCAGAGCGCGTCGATCTCCTCGGGCATGCCGTCCATGCGGTATTCGCGCGGGATGCCGATGGTCTTGCCCTTGATGTCGCCGGTCAGCATGGCTTCGAAATCCGGAACGGCCAGTTCCGCGCTGGTCGAATCCTTGGGGTCGTGTCCGCACATCGCCTGCAGCATGATGGCGCTGTCACGCACGTCCTTGGCCATCGGCCCGGCCTGGTCCAGCGAGGACGCAAAGGCCACGATCCCCCAGCGCGAGCAGCGCCCGTAGGTCGGCTTGATGCCCGTGATACCGGTAAAGGCGGCGGGCTGGCGGATCGAGCCGCCGGTATCGGTCCCGGTCGCGCCAAGGCAGAGATCGGCCGCCACGGCCGAGGCCGAGCCGCCCGAGGACCCGCCCGGGGTCAGCTGCGCATCGTCATTGCCGCGCCGCCAGGGGTTCACCGCGTTGCCATAACACGAGGTCTCGTTCGACGAGCCCATCGCGAATTCGTCCATGTTCAGCTTGCCCAGCATGACCGCGCCCGCATCGAACAGCTGGCTGGTCACGGTGCTTTCGTACTCGGGCTTGAAGCCGCCGAGGATGTTCGAGGCGGCCTGGCTTTCCACGCCCTTGGTGCAGAACAGGTCCTTGATGCCCAGCGGAATACCGCAAAGCGAGGGCGCATCCCCCGCCTTGATCCGCTGATCCGCGGCGGTGGCCTGGTCGTGGGCGATCTCGGGGGTCTTGTGGACAAAGGCGTTCAGCACGCCGGCCCCTTCAATCGCCGCCAGGCAGGCCTCGGTCAGTTCGATGCTCGTCACGTCGCCCTTGCGCAGCGCATCGCGGGCCTCGGCGATCTTCAGCTTGGTCAGTTCGCTCATCACTCAACCACCTTCGGAACCGCAAAGAAGCCTTCGCGCGCATCGGGCGCGTTCGACAGGACCTTGTCGGCCATGCCGCCATCCGTCACCCCGTCCTGACGGCGTTTCAGCCGCATGGGAGTGACCGATACCATCGGCTCCACGCCCTCGACGTCGACCTCGTTCAGCTGCTCGATAAAGCCGAGGATGTCGTTGAAGGCATTGGCCAGCGCCGGCAGTTCTTCTTCTTCCACCTTGATGCGGGCCAGGTGCGCCACGCGTGCCGCGGTCTCGATGTCGATCGACATGGGGGCCTCTTTGACTGTGAATTCAGCGCAGGCTTTACCGCCCCGCCCCGCGCGCCGCAAGCACATGCCGCGTCCAGACCTCGATCATCCATCCCAGCATCACCGCATTCAGCAGGTGCCACAGGAAATGCGTGCCCAGAGGGATCACGTTGCACAGCGGTTCATCGAGCGTGCGCGCCAGCATCGACACCAGCAGGATCGCCACCCCGATTCCAAGTCCCCGCGCCGTTTCGGGCGCCCGGTTGCGCAGGAGAATGGCGTAGATCGCGATCAGCAAGGGGATCGGGCCATAGCTGGCCGTCCCGCCCAGCCAGGGAAGCATCTGGAACAAGGGCACCGTCGCCGCGGCATAGGGAAAGAACAGCGCCGTCACTCCAAGCGACACCCAGACGCCCAGCCCCCAGAAATCCCGGTTCGCAGCATAGATGAACACCAGCGTATAGAGCAGGATGGGCAGGACATCGGCCAGTGCGGCCCAGGGCTGCGCGTAGGTGTGAAACAGAAAAGAGCCGATCCCGATCGCCGCCAGAAGGGCACAAAGCACCCGGCCCAGGCCGAAGGTCCGGCGCCACATCAGAACCGCGGCGATGACGAAGGCGGCATTGGTCACCGCGTTGACCGGCTCGGCCCAGAACCCGGGATCGATCCGCTCGCAGTACCCGTCGATCGCCCGGGTCCAGCCTCCGTGATCGTGTTGTCCAGCCATCTGTCATCCTTTCCTATCCGCCCCGCCCCCTGGCCAGACCAAAGCTAGCGTCACCGGCAGATCCTGCTAGGGTCGGCCCCACAGCATTATCTACGGAGCGTGACATGCAAATCATCTGGCTCGGCCACGGCAGTTTCCGCATCGAGATCGGCACCGAGGTGCTCTTGATCGACCCCTGGATCAACGGCAACCCGATGATGGAAGGCCAGGATGCGGAGGCCGCGCTGAAGGGGGCGACACAGATCCTCGTGACCCACGGCCATTTCGATCACACCAGCGACATCGTCGAGATCAGCCGGAAAACCGGTGCGCCGGTCTCGGCCATCTTCGAACTGGCCGCGCTCCTGACCGGCCAAGGCGCCAACGAAGGTCATGCCTTCAACAAGGGCGGCACCGTCCAATTCGGCGAAGCCTCGGTGACGATGGTGCCCGCCTCGCACAGTTCCTCGATGCAGGTCGCGGGCGCGACCACCTACACCGGCATGGAAACCGGTCTGGTGATCAAGGGGGACGGCCATACGGTCTATTTTTCCGGCGACACCTGCATCATGGCCGACATGGCCTGGATCGCCGAGTATTTCCAGCCGGACATCGGCATCCTCTCCGCCGGCGGCTACTACACGATGGACATGGACCAGGCGGCCTGGGCGGCAAGGAAATACTTCGACTTCAAGACGGTGATCCCCGGCCATTACCGCACCTTCCCGGCGCTGGAGCAATCGGCAAAGGTGCTTGCGGACGGCCTGCCCGGCGTGAATGTCATCGAACCGCAGGTGATGCAGCCGATCACCGTCTGACCCGAACCTGTTCCCTGGTGAGCCTTGAGCGGAAACACGCGCGTCAGCGCATCCATGACGGGTCGGTGGGCGGGCGATGCGGACCCGCAAGGGGCCGCGAGTCCCGCTCCCGACCCGTCAGGGGATCAAGGCCCCCGTCCGGTTGAAGGTCGCCCGGTCGATGCTCAGGTCGTCGTAGATCAGCTCCACCGTCATCTCCTCGACCGAGTTCAGCGGAAAGGCCCGATAGGGCAATGCGTCCGCAGGCATGGCATTGGGTGCGGGACTGTCCTCGTTGCAGTCAGGCAGCGGCCAGGGCTCGGGTTCGGCGCCGTTGATGCCGATGTGGACGGCCACCAGCCCGCAGCGCCAAGACCAGAGGTGCGTGACATAGACCAGGTCCTGGCCATTGAACTCGCGCACCGCGATCCAGTTCGACCGGGTGGCGTTCAGGATCGGCTTGACCTCGACAGCGGTGGTGAACTTGCCCGAGGGCACCTGCTGTTCGGCGGCATAGGGCAGCTCGGGCGGCGGCGCCGGGTCGGCCTCGGCACTGGGCGGCGGCGCCTCCGAGGAGAAGGGCCGCGCCTCGTCGGTTTCGGCCCGGGGGGCCAACGGCGCCTCGGTGATTGCGGCGGCGGGCGGGGCCTCGGCGGTTTCCAGGCGGGCCGTGTCGCCCGGCGCCCCGCTGGCAACGGCAATGACAAGAAGAACAAGATCGAACATCAGGTATTTCCTTCAAAAAACTCCCCGGGGCCTTGCGACTTCCGGCGCCCGTCCGGCACGCCTATAGTTGCGCGCGACAGGCATTGGGCAGGATCATCATGACACGCGAGGGCGCGGCGCCTCAAACCGTAAATGTACTCATCGTGGCCCAGGCCGGGCGGCTCTCCTACGAGGCCGCGCTCTTTGCCGCATCGCTCACGGCACGGGGCGGCCCGGGCTTTCGCCTGATCGTCGCGGAACCCGCCCCCGGCCCGCTCTGGCCCGGCGATCCCGGCATCCACCAACCAGAGATCCGCGCCCTGCTGGAGGATCTGGGCGCCGAGATCCGCCGCTTTGACAGCCGGCATTTCGGCGCCGCCTACCCCCATGGCAACAAGATCGAGGCGCTGGAGGTCCTGCCCGAGGGCACGCCCTTCGTCTTTTTCGACACCGACACGCTGATCCTCGACCGGCTGGATCATGTGCCTTTCGATTTCGACCGCCCCACGGCGTCGCTGCGGCGCGAGGGCACCTGGCCGCAGATCGAACTGTACGGACCCGGCTACACGCAGATCTGGAAATCGCTCTATGACCGGTTCGGGCTGGACTTCGCCAGCAGCCTCGACCTCACGCAACCGGACGAATACTGGCGGCGATATCTCTATTTCAACGCCGGCTTCTTCTTTTACCGCTGCCCCCGTGTCTTCGGGCACAGGTTTCGCGACTACGCGCTGTCGGTGCGGGATGATCCGCCGCCGGAACTCGCCTGCCAGAGCCTCGACCCCTGGTTGGACCAGGTTGTGCTGCCGCTGGTGATCCACGGGCTGGGTGGCGGGCGCGACACGCTGCCGCCGGGGCTTCTGGACGGGGACGTGACCTGTCACTACCGGCTATTGCCCCTGCTCTATGCCCGCGAAAGCGACAAGGTGGTCGAAGTGCTGGAAGAGGTGGCCGCGCCGAATCGCATCAAGAAGGTGCTCAAGGGGCATGAGCCCTTCAAGCGGATGATCTACCAGGGCCGCGGGCAAAAGGTGCGCGCGCTTTTCGACCGCGGCAACCTGCCCCGCAAGGAACAGGCCATCCGCAACCGCATCAAGCGCGAAGGCTTCTGGATGCGCTGAGCGCAGAATTCCGCTCTCCCATGGCGCCGTCCATGTTACCCTGCCCCTGCGTTCAGGAGGGGCTGTCATGTCACAGGCAATCACGGTGCTGGTGGGCACCAGCAAAGGCTTGTTCCTGCTGCAATCGGATGCGGCACGAGCGGATTGGTCGGTCAGGGGACCGCTTTGCGATGGCTGGGCCATCAACCATGCCATCGGCAACGCCGAGACCGGCACGCTCTGGGCCGGGGGCGGCGGCGAATGGTCTGGCGCCGGGGTCTGGCGCTCTGTCGATGGCGGCGCAAGCTGGGATTTGGTCAAGCTGGCCGATGGAACCGTCGACGAATGGATCCGCAACGACCCCGAAACCGCCGCCTTTTTCGGCTCCGAGCCAAAGCCCCCGGCAGAGTTCACCGGCCGGGTCGAGGCGATCTGGTCGCTGGGCCAGGTGGGCGGCAAGCTCTATGCCGGAGCCAAGCCCGCCACGCTGTTCGTCAGCGAGGACGCGGGCGACACCTGGGCCGCGGTCGAGAGCCTGACCAATCATCCCTCTGCCGACAGCTGGCAGCCGGGCGCCGCTGGGCTGACGCTGCACACGATCGTGGGCTGCCCGCAGGACGCGGACAAGATGTGGCTGGGGATCTCCGCCGCCGGGGTCTTTGCGACAGAGGACGCGGGCGGCAGATGGGAACGGCGCAACCGCCTGTCCAACGCCGAGGCCTGTGGGCATGTGCATCACCCGGCAGGCCCCAAGGACGGTGAGACCGGGCATTGCGTGCACAACATGGTCCGCGCACCGGGCGACCCCGACCTTTTGTACCAGCAGAACCACCACGGGGTCTGGCGGTCGTCGGATGGCGGACGCAGCTGGGACGACATCACGGCGGGCCTGCCGTCGACATTCGGATTTCCCATCGCGGTGCATCCCGGTCAGCCGCGGACGCTCTGGACCCTGCCCCTGAACGGCGACAGCGCCGGGCGGTTCCCGCCCGAGGGCAAGGCGGCTGTCTGGCGCTCCCGCGACGGCGGCGACACCTGGGAGGCATGCCGCGAGGGGCTGCCCGCGGAAAACTGCTTTTTCACCGTGCTGCGTCAGGCGATGGCCACCGACCGGGCGGAGGCACCGGGGGTCTATTTCGGCACCAACTCCGGCTCTGTCTTTGCCTCCTTCGATGAAGGGGACAGCTGGTCCGAGATCGCCCGCCACCTGCCCACGGTGCTTTGCGTGGAAACCGTGACGGCGGCCTGACCGGTCAGCCGTCGCGGTCTTCGGCCCAGGCCGCAAGCGCCGCGCGGATTGACTGGGGCCTGATAATTCGCGTCCCGAAGACCCAAGGGCTAGTCAAGCACCAACACCAAAACTCGACCTGCCGGTTGCTCTCACCACAGGTGTTCACGCGGCTTGGATCGGATCGAAACAGTCGTAATTGCGCAAGCGGACGACCTTGCCATCTTCGAACTGGAAGATCGCCACGCACTGCGCCCGCATTCTGGTTCCCTTTGCCAAAGAGGGTAGATCGGATGCGACAACGCCGTGCCAGATCATCTCGAAGACCACCATGTCGCCACTTGCAACCGTGCTGACGATCTCGTAGCGCTGTTGCTCGATTATGCCTTTGGCCTTCTCGATGTCGGACTTCAACGCCGTCAGATCGCGCACAGCGCCCGACGGTTTGTAAATGTTGGGCATTTCAACTTGCTGAACATCAGGCGCGAAATGCTCCTCCATCTCCCGTCCATCCATTTCCTCGACCGCTCGAATGAAACTCATGGCTGCCGCAACGTTTGGACTTTCGATTGTCTGGATCATGATCAAACCCCACTAGAACAATATTCCACAACCCACTAGAACATCGTTCTAAGCCCGTCAAGAGAGGGGTCATGACCGACCGACGTCAACAAATCCTGAATGCTTCGCTGCCCATATTCCTTGCGAAGGGTTACTCGGGCACGACGATTTCAGACATTCGAAAAGCAAGCGGAGCCACCACGGGCAGCATCTATCACTTTTTTGATGGGAAACCCGGCATCGCAATTGCGCTCTGGCGCGACGCAACCCGCGCGTGGGTACAGAAGACCGAAGCGCTAGGGCATTCTCTGACTCCGGAACAACAGGTGAAATTCAGCGTCCGTGGTTTGCTGGAATGGGCGACAAGAAATCGAGCGTTGTTTCTTTTTTTCGAAGAACTTCGCATACGTGCCTACTCGGACACGGAGCTTGCACCGATCACGGCCGACGTTGACCAAATGCACGCGAAAGCATCCGAGATGTATCACGGCTGGATTGAACAGGGAGATGTCATAGACATTCCTTGGGCAGTCGCGTCCGCGCTCATGATGGGCCCGTCCTACGACTACCTTCGAAAACATCAGGAGAATGAGGACATCGACCACGCTGTCGAACTGCTTGTGACCAACGCATGGGACTCGGTCCGGAGAACCGCATAGTCCCCGCGCCCGAGCCCAAACGATGTGAAAGGTTCAACAACACAGTTTGCAGCGCTGTGTCGGTTCTGACTCTGGTATTTCAGATACGCATGCGCGGCACGTCGTTCGGGTCCAGCCGCAGATCGATCAGCACCGGCTTGGTCCGGGTATCGAGCGTCGAAAGCGCCAGTTCCAGATCATCCGCAGAGCGCACCTCGATTCCCTGCCCGCCCAAGGCGGTGGCGACCTCTGCGAAAGAGGGCCAGTCGAACTCGGTCAGGCTGGGGTCCATCTTGCGGTCGAGGAACTGGATGTGCTCGGCGCCATAAGCAGAGTCATTGGCGAGGATCACGATCAGATCCAGCCCCAGTCGCACGGCGGTGTTGAATTCATTGATACCGCCCATCATGAATCCGCCATCGCCGGTGAACATGACGACGGGCCGGTCCGGCGCGGCCAGCCCCGCGCCGATGGCTTCTTGCAGGCCCAGCCCGATGGACCCGAAATTCGCCGTCACCACGAAGCTGCGCGGATCGGGCGCGGAAATCCGGCACCAGACCTCTGTCATGAAGCGGCCACCATCGGTGACCAGCACCCGGTCCTTGGGCAGAGCCTGTTCCAGTCGGTCGAGCGCGTGGACGTAGTTGACGCAGCCCGGCGCCGTCCTGTCGGTGCCCAGCGGATGCGCGGTCAGCGCCTCACCGTCCAGTTCCCTGGTGAAACCACTGCCGGGGATTTCGGCCTCGTCCAGCCAATACAGGATGGTTTCGGCGGTCAAACCCGCGTCGGCCACCAGCGCCGCATCAGGGTGGATGCTGCCGCCGATGGCGGTGGCCTCGATGTCCACCTGCACGATGCGCTTGTCCTTCATCAGCTTGCCGCGATCGGAGGTGAAATCATGCAGGCCGGTGCCGAAACAGACGATGCAATCGGATTTCGCGATCAGGTCATAGGCGGCGGGGGTCGAGAGCGTGCCGAAAATGTCCATGTTGTAGGGGTGATCGTTGAACAGGCCCTTCGCCTTGAGCGTGGTGGCCAGCGGTGCCTCCAGCCGGTCGGCCAGCCGGATCAGGGTGTCGCGGGCATTCACCGCGCCGCCTCCGGCCAGGATGATCGGACGGCGGGCCGAGGCGATCATGCCGATGGCCTGATCCAGCGTGTCACCTTCGGCCACGCCGCCCGGGTTGGTAAAAACGCTGAGCGGGCGGCAGTCATGCGCCACCTCCTGCCACATGAAATCGGCGGGCATGTTGAGCACGATGGGCCGCCGTTCCACCTGCGCGCGGTAAAAGGCGCGGGCCACGTCGGCGCCGGTGGTTTCGGGTGCGCGCAATTGCACGAAACCGGCGCCGGTGGATTTGACCAGCTCGCGCTGGTCGATGCCCTGCAGGTGGCGCGGGTTGGACACCGGCGTATCGCCCGCCAGCAGCACCATCGGGATATGGCCCCGCACCCCCTCTGTCAGCGCGGTGGTGCAATTGGTCAGCGCGGGACCATGGGTGACAGAGGCCACGCCCACCTGTCCCGAGACATGGGCATAGGACAGGGCCATCAGGACCGAGCTGCCCTCGTGGGCCGCGGGCACAAAGCGCCCGCCGCAGTCGCGCACGAAACTGTCGACCATGAAGAGATTGGCGTCCCCCATCAGGCCGAACATCGTGGTAATGCCGTGATCGCCCACGGCGCGGGCAATGGACTGGTGGACATGCATCTGTTCGGTCATCGCGCGGGTCTCCTGTGTCTGTCCCGGATTGGATACCGGAGAGAAGATGCGGGTTTCACGCGAATCCGGCGTCACCGTTACGGATTTTGCACCCGATCCACTTCAGGAAAGGAAACCATGCGCGAATCCCGCATACGCGGCAGTCATGGCATCAAAGATCCGCAGAACGCATCCGGGGCCGCGAAGAAACTGGCCCCCGGCCCGGCAATCGCTTACTCCTGTGCCCGACACATGGAAGGGAGACCATTGAATGACCCAAGACGCGCCCAGCTTCGGCTTTGACACGTTGCAGATTCACGCCGGCGCCCGGCCCGACCCGGCCACCGGCGCGCGGCAGGTGCCGATCTACCAGACCACGGCCTATGTGTTCCGCGATGCCGAACATGCCGCCGCGCTCTTCAACCTGCAGGAAGTGGGCTACATCTACTCGCGCCTGACCAACCCGACGGTTGCCGCGCTGCAGGAACGCGTCGCGGTTCTGGAAGGCGGCGCCGGGGCGGTCTGCTGTTCCTCGGGGCACGCGGCACAGATCATGGCGCTGTTCCCGCTGATGGCGCCGGGGCGCAACGTGGTGGTGTCGACGCGCCTTTACGGCGGCTCGATCACCCAGTTCAGCCAGACCATCAAGCGCTTTGGCTGGTCGGCGAAATTCGTCGATACCGATGACCTTGCCGCCGTCGAGGCCGCCATCGACGACGACACCCGCGCGGTATTCTGCGAGTCGATCGCCAACCCGGGCGGCTACATCACCGACATCGACGCGCTGGCCAAGATCGCCGACAAGGCGGGCCTGCCGCTGATCGTCGACAACACCTCGGCGACGCCCTACCTCTGCCGCCCCATCGAACATGGCGCGACACTGGTGGTGCATTCGATGACCAAGTTCCTGACCGGCAACGGCACCGTCACCGGCGGCGTCGTGGTGGACTCCGGCAACTTCGACTGGTCCGCCAGCGACAAGTTCCCCTCGCTCTCCGCGCCGGAACCGGCCTACCACGGGCTGAAATTCCACGAGACCTTCGGCCCGCTGGCCTTCACCTTTCACGGGATCGCCGTGGGCCTGCGCGACCTTGGCATGACGCTGAACCCGCAAGCGGCACATTACACGCTGATGGGGATCGAGACGCTGAGCCTGCGCATGGCGCGTCATGTCGAGAACGCCGAAAAGATCGCTTCCTGGCTGGAAGGGCACGCCGCCGTCGAGGGCGTGACCTATGCCGGGCTGGAGTCCTCTCCCTACAAGGAGCGCGCCAGCCGGATCTGCCCCAAAGGCGCGGGTGGCCTGTTCACCGTTGCGCTGAAAGGCGGCTATGACGCCTGCGTCAAGTTCGTGGACTCGCTGGAAATCTTCTCGCACGTCGCGAACCTGGGCGATACCCGCAGCCTGGTGATCCACTCGGCCTCGACCACCCACCGCCAGCTGACCGAGGAACAGCAGATCGCCGCGGGCGCGGCGCCGAACGTGGTGCGGATCTCGATCGGGATCGAGGATGCGGACGACCTGATCGCCGACCTCGACCAGGCGCTGAACAAGGCCTCTGCCTGAGCCGGATCGGCATGAACGAAAAAGGCCGCCGCAGGGCAACTGCGGCGACCTCTTGATTTTCAGGGACGGGAAACCGCCTCACTCGCTGACGGAAAAAACCATCGTGACCTCGGCCCGCACCTCGATCTCTCCGGCGGCCACCGGCACGTCGCGGGCGGCCGGCGCCTCTTCCACGACCATCGGTTCCGGTCCGGCGGTGGAGCGCACCAGCGGTTCGGCAGTGTCGCGCAGTTCCAGCACCGGGCCCAGGGTCACGCCAGCGGCATCGGCATAAAGCTCGGCCTTGGCGATGGCATCGGCGACCGCTCGGCGGCGCGCCTCGTCCTCGACTTCGCGCGGTTCCTGAACACCGAAAGTCAGGCTTTGCAACTGGTTGGCACCGTCATCCAGGACCGCCGACAACAGCGCGCCGATCCCGTCCATGTCACGGATGCGCACGCGGACGGTGTTGGTGGCGTAGTAGCCGACAAAGACGTCCTCGTTGCGATCGCGGTCCCATCGGGTCTGCTCGTTGACGCGCAGCTGGGTGGTCTGGATGTCGCGCGCCTCGATCCCGAGCCCCTTGAGGCGGGACAGGATTGCATCCACCGCCGTCGAGGTTGCGTTCATTGCCTCGACAGCTGTCTTGCCGCGCCCCGTGGCGCCCAGCGATATCGTCGCCATGTCGGGCACCGCGGCGATGCGGGCCTCTCCCGACACGGACAGGCGGCCTTCCGCCGATGCCGCATGCGGCACGCCCAAGGGCAGCGCGAGGGCCAGTATCGTCAAGAATGCTGAAATTCGCATAAAATACCTCACAATCAGCCGGAATCTGCGCTGACTGTCTCGCGAGAGGGGGAAATCGGCAAGAGGGCAACAGCCGCTTTCTTTTCTTCGGCAAAGAGTTGCCCTATATATTTTAGGCACTGCCTTAGGACTCCCGCGGGCAGGGATGGCCTGATAAGACACGCTTCATGATACCAAATTTCGCGCTCTCGCTCTCTTTCGAAGGCATCGCCCTGCTCAGGCGCATGGGCCCCCGATGGGCCCGGATCGACGATGTTCCGCTCGATCATCCGGATTTCGATTCCCGCGTGATTGCCTTGCGCGACCGGGCCGAAAGCCTGGATCCGAGCGGCGCACAGGTGGCCCTGATCATCCCGAACGAGCAGATCCGCTACCTCGACCAGCCAGACCTGGGCGGTGACGAGACGGCGCGCGACCTCGCGATCCGCGCCTCGCTGGATGGCGCGACGCCCTATGCCGTGAACGAGCTGAAGTACGACTACGTCGTGACCGACGGGCGCCTGCAGATCGCCGCGGTCGCAATCGAAACACTGGACGAAGCGCAGAGCTTTGCGGTCGAACACGGGTTCGACCCGGTCAGCTTCATGGCACAGGCGCCCGAGGGGGCCTTCGACTCGGCGGTCTTCTTCGGCAAGGCCAAGGGGTGGAGCAAAGCCGCCTCGCGCCCGGCGCGGGCCATCCGAATCGTCGAGGCCGACGAGGCCGCGTTGCAGCCCTTGCCAAAGCCCGACCTCTTTGCCGCTGCCGCGCCGAAACCGCAGGCAGAAACGCCGGAGACGCCCCCGGCCGAAGCTGCACACCCCGAACCCGCGCAATCCGAACCTGCGCAATCCGAACCTGCGCAATCCGAAGCGCACAAACCGGAAGCAGAGCCCGCCTCTCCGCAGTCCGCGGCCCCGACTCCTGCCCCGGCCCCGACACCGGTCGAGAGCGCGCAACCGGCGCCCCCCGAGGCGGCCGCCACAGACACGGCCGCCGAAGCGCCAGCCTCGAAGAGCCCGGCGCCGAGAAACCCGGCCCCAACGCCTGCTCCGGCCCCCGGTGATCAGCCCCGTAAGGCTCCGGCACCCAAAGTGACCGGAGCAGAGCCATCGGTTCCGGCGGCGCCCAAGATCCCCTCGGCGCCGCCGCGTCCCGAGACGGGTGCTCCGGCAACCGCTCCAAAGGCTCCCTCTGTTCCGTCCCCAAACCCCGCCAGCCAGGGCACGCCGAAGGCGCCGGCGGTTCCCAAGCGGACCGAACCCGCCCCCGCTGCCCCCCCAAAAACCGCGCAGCCGACGGCAAAGACGCCAGCGTCCCGTCCGACGGCACCAGTGCAGCCGCCCGCGCCATCCGCTGCCCCGGCCGAGACCGAGGCAGAGCGGCCGTACACGTTTTCCACCATCCGGGCGACGCGCCCCGGCGCCACTGCGCCATCCGGTGATGCGACTGCCCCACACCGGCCCGTCACGGGAGAGCTGAAAGCGCGTTTCACCCCGGTCGCCCCCACCGTGGACAACAAGACAGAGATGCCGGATCAGCCCGCCAAGGCCCCGGCCCCCGAGGCCCGCACCGGGTTCTTTTCGACGCCCGCAGCCTCGGCCCTGCTGGCGCGGGCCTCTGCTGCCGCGGACGAAGCCGAGACCGCAAGCCCCTCTGGCGAGGCCCCCGCCCCGGCCCCCGCACAACAGGCCAAGCGCCCGGCCCTGCCGCCCAAGCTTAAAGGCAAGACCAAGGCTCCGCCGAAACCCGGCGTCAAGCCGATCCCGAAGGTCGCCGCCGCCCGCGCTGCCGGGCTTGCAGCCGCGCCTGCCCGCGAGGCCAAGGACGATGAATTCCTTGCCGCCCCCGCCGCCGCGCGCAAGGGTGTTCCGGCACCGGGAAAGCCCCCCAAGCACGGCAGCGTGTCGCGTCCGAATCCCCTGGCCAAGCTGGCCGCCCTGCGCGGCCCCCAGGCCCCCCAGGGCCAGCACGGCCGGAGCAGCGGACCCGCACTGACCGGGGCGGGCGGCGGTGCTGCCGCGATTCCCGCCGGGATGACATTCAACCAGCCCAGCGAACGCGACCGCATGACCGTCTTCGGTGCGCGCGACCGGGACATGACCGGCGGCAAACCTCGGTACCTGGGGTTGATCCTCACGGCGATCCTGCTGCTGTTCCTCGCCGGGGTGGCGGCCTGGGCGACCGTGTTCCTGGACGACGGGCTGGCGCGGCTGTTCCGCTCGGCCGACGAACCGGCAAGCGCGGTTGCATCGCTGCCAGATGGCGACACCGATGCTGTTCCGCCCCCGGGCGACGATGGTGTAATCCTCGAATCCGCGACACCGCCGGCCAGCGCGGCGCCGGCGATCTCTGCACGTCCCGTGGCCCGGCCCGAGGGCGAGGTCCAGATCGCGGCCTTCGACCCGCCCGCAACGGCGCCCGAGTCCCTGGTCGCGCCGCTGGCCGTCCCCACCGACCCGCGCCAGCTGACACCCGAAGAAGCCGCGGCCAGCTATGCCGCCTCGGGCATCTGGCAGCGTGCCCCTGCCAAGCCGCACCGCCCGCCAGAGGATGGTGTCGACGAGGTCTATGCCGCCTCGATCGACCCGAACATCCAGATCTTCGACGCCGTCGCCCTGCCCCAGGCCAAGGACCTGGCGCGAGAGCCCGACTTCCAGGATCCGGGCCTGCCGCCTCCCGCCGGGCTGACCTTCGATTTCGACGAGCGGGATCTTGTGCGCGCCACGCCAGAGGGCGCGTTGACGCCGGACGGGCTGCGCATCTTTACCGGTCGGCCACCGGTAATCCCGCCGCTGCGCGGCGAAGTGGCCCTTGCCCCGGACGCCGAGCTTGACGCAACGGGCGACATCCGCACCCGGCTGAACGCCATGCCACGCATCCGCCCGCGGACCCGGCCCGACGACCTGATCGAACTGCGCGAGCGCAGCCAACTGGGCGGCATTTCGCGGTCGGAACTGGCGGCGATCCGCCCGGTAATGCGCCCGCCTACCGCACAGGAACAGGCCGAGATCGACGCCCCCGAGGCAACGGATCAGGCAGTGCGCCGCTCCTTGGTGCCCGTCGGCCGGCCGCGCAACATGGCCGCCATCGTCGACAACGTGGACCGCAGCCTAGTGCCCGCGGAACCGGTGCGGACCGCCGCCGCCGTGGCGCCGCGCACCGTTGCACCTCGCGTGCCCTCCAGCGCCAGCGTCGCCCGCGCCGCCACCTCGACCAATGCGATCAACCTGAAAAAGATCAACCTGATCGGCGTCTACGGCACCGCGGACAATCGCCGCGCCCTGGTTCGGCTGGCCAATGGCAAGTACCAGAAGGTCAAGGTTGGCGACCGGCTGGACGGCGGCCGCGTGACCGCCATCGGCGAAGAGGCTCTGCGCTATACCAAGGGCAGCCGCAACCTGACGCTGACCATGCCGCAGACCTGATCCGGTTTGACCTTTACGGCGCGCCAGATGGCGCGCATCATCCCCGCATGACCACCACCTCGCGCAGTATTCGAGCGCAATGAAGGCAGCACATGCGGGAACGACGCACATCCCTGGATGAAACGGACATCGCCCTGCTTGACGCCGTCCAGCGGGATGGTCATGCCACGGCACAGCAACTCGGAGAGCGGCTTCACCTGTCTGCCAGCCAGGCAGGCCGACGCCGGCAACGCCTGGAAGAGGCGCGGGTGATACAGGGGTACAGCGCACGGCTGGATCCCGAGAAGCTAGGTCTCGACGTACAGGCCTTTGTCCAGGTGCAACTGGCCCGCCACGGTGCCGAGGAAGGCTCGGCCTTTTCGCGCCTCCTGCGCCTGCGCCCCGAAATCGTCTCGGCCTGGACCATGACCGGCGAAGCCGACTACCTGCTCCGGGTCTATTGCCCCGACCTGCCATCGCTCAACGCGCTGATCCACGAGGTGCTGCTGGCGCATCCGGTGGTGGCGCGGGTGCATTCGCAGATCGTCATGGACCAGCCGAAACCCGACGCGCCGCTGCCGATCGGTTGAGGCCGGCGAGGAGTACCAAGCATGGCAACACTGCAGGGCAGTATCCTGACAGAGAGCGGCTGGATCGCAGGCGAACTGGGCTATGCGCACCGCGTGGACCGGATCGACGGCCAACCGACCGAGGCACCAGAGCCGCCCTTTGTCCTGCCCGGCTTTGTCGATCTGCATGTGCATGGCGGCGGCGGCGCGGACATGATGGCCGGGGTCGAGGCGATCCGAACCGCCGCCCGCCTGCACGCGCGGCATGGCACGACCGCGATGCTGGCCACCTCCGTCACGGCGCCCTTTGCCGAGATCGAGGGGTTCCTTGGGGCGGTCGATGCCGCGATGTCAGCCCGCTGGCCCGACGCAGCCCGCGTGCTGGGAGCGCATCTTGAGGGCCCTTTCCTGAACCCTGACAAGCTGGGCGCCCAGCCGGCCTTTGCCGTGGCAGCGGATGAGGACGCCCTGCACCGCTGGCTGACCATGGCCCCGGTGCGCGTCATGACCCTTGCCCCGGAAACGGACCCGGGTGACCGGGTGATCGCCGCCGCGCAGGCGGCGGGGGTCAAGGTGCAACTGGGGCATTCGCTCTGCGACTACGCCCGCGCTGCCGCCTGCCTGCAAACAGGCTGCGGCGTGACCCATCTGTTCAACGCGATGAGCCCGGCCGCGCATCGCAGCAACGGGCTGGCCGGCGCTGCGCTGGCCCATGCCGATTTCGCCGAGATCATTCCGGACCTCCTGCATGTGGAACCGGGCGCCATCCTTGCCGCGCGCCGGGCGATCCCCGGGCTTTTTGGCGTGACGGATGCCACGGCTGGCGCCGGGATGGCGGACGGGATGTTCCGGTTGGGCACACAACACGTCCACAAGGCCGAAGGCGCCATGCGGTTGGCGGATGGCACGCTGGCGGGATCTGCCCTGACGATGGACCAAGCGCTGCGCAACCTCGTGAGCATCGGTTTTCCGCTGGCCGAGGCCTCGGCGCGGCTTTCCACTTTGCCCGCCGACTGGATTGGACGCACCGACATTGGCCGCATTCGCGTTGGCGCCGCTGCCGACCTGGTGGTTCTGGACGGGGCGCTTGACCTTGAGGGGGTCCATATCGGCGGGCAGCCGCTGCCCGCCTGAACAATTGCACGCCTAGAACGGCACGTCGTCGGCGGCATGGATGAACCGCGCCACGACCTTTTTCGTGCCAGCCTTCTCAAAGGCAATCTCCAGCTTGTCGCCTTCGATCCCCTGGATCGTGCCGTAGCCGAATTTCTGGTGAAAGACGCGCTCTCCCACCGTGTGGGCAGAAACGGCATCCAGATCGATCACCTGGCTCCGGCTCTCACGCGGCTGGCTGATCGGGCGCTCTCCCTGGCGGGATTGCAGGCGCTTCCAGCCGGGGGAGTTGTAGACATTGGCCTCTGCGGCGCGGCTTTCCAGCCCCGAGGACATGCCCGTCGTGCCGCCCGCTGCGCCATAACCACCGCCATACAGTCCGGGCGGCGTCAGGACCTCGACGTGCTCTTCGGGCAGTTCATCGACAAAGCGCGAAGGCATCTGCGACTGCCACTGGCCAAAGACCCGCCGGTTGCCCGCGAAACTGATCGTGCAGACCTCTTCGGCACGGGTGATGCCGACGTAGGCCAGCCGCCGCTCTTCTTCGAGCCCCTTGACGCCGCTTTCGTCCATGCTGCGCTGCGAGGGGAACAGGCCGTCCTCCCAGCCCGGCAAGAAGACGACCGGAAACTCCAAACCCTTGGCCGCGTGCAATGTCATGATAGAGACCTTGGCGCCCTCGGCCTCTGACTCGTTGTCCATGACAAGGCTGACGTGTTCCAGGAAGCCTTGCAGGTTCTCGAACCCTTCCAGCGCCTTGACCAGTTCCTTGAGGTTTTCCAGGCGGCCTGGCGCCTCGGGCGTCTTGTCGTTCTGCCACATGGTGGTGTAGCCGCTCTCATCGAGGATGATCTCGGCCAGTTCCATGTGGCTGACATCCTTGTCGCCGGTCATGCGGCCCCAGCGGGCCAGGCCGACCACCAGTTCGCCCAATGCCTTGGCGCCCTTGCCCTTGATTGCCCCCTGTTCCACCGCCAGTGCCGCACCGTCCAGCAGGCTGACCCCGTTTTCACGGGCGATGCGCTGGATGGTCTGCTGCGCCTTGTCGCCAAGGCCGCGTTTCGGCGTGTTGACAATGCGTTCAAAGGCAAGGTCATCGGTGGGCGAGACGACGAGCCGGAAATAGGCCATCGCATCGCGGATCTCCATACGCTCGTAAAAGCGGGGGCCGCCGATGACGCGATAGGGCAGACCGATGGTCAGGAAGCGGTCCTCGAAGGCGCGCATCTGGTGCGAGGCGCGGACCAGGATCGCCATGTCATCAAGGCTGTACGGGCGCATCCCGCGGGTGCCGCCCTGCATGGATTCGATTTCCTCGCCAATCCAGCGCGCCTCTTCCTCGCCGTCCCAATGGCCGATCAGGCGCACCTTCTCGCCCTGCTGCGCCTCGGTCCAGAGCTCCTTGCCCAGGCGGCCCTGGTTGCCCCGGATCACGCCGCCGGCGGCGGCAAGGATATGAGGGGTCGAGCGGTAATTCTGTTCCAGCCGCACGACATGGGCGCCGGGAAAATCCTTTTCGAACCGTAGGATGTTGCCCACCTCGGCACCACGCCAGCCATAGATCGACTGGTCGTCGTCACCGACGCAGCAGATGTTCTTGTGTCCGCTCGCCAGCAGGCGCAGCCAGAGGTACTGCGCCACGTTCGTGTCCTGGTATTCGTCCACAAGGATGTAGCGGAACCAACGCTGGTATTTCTCCAGGATGTCCGGATGGCGCTGGAAAATGGTGACCACATGCAAAAGCAGGTCGCCGAAATCGACGGCGTTCAGTTCCAGCAGGCGGCGCTGGTAGGCGGCGTAAAGCTCTGGCCCACGGTGGTTGTAGGCACCCGCGTCCGAGGCGGGGATCTTGTCCGGCGTCAGCGCACGGTTCTTCCAGCCGTCGATGATGTTGGCCAGCTGCCGTGCGGGCCAACGCTTGTCGTCGATGCCCTCGGCCTGGACCAGTTGCTTGAGCAGGCGCAGCTGGTCATCGGTATCGAGGATTGTGAAGTTGGACTTCAGATGCGGGCCGGAGGGCTCCGCCGCGCCCTCGACCACCGAATCGGCATCGTCGGCGATCAGTTCCGCATGGCGGCGCAGCAGTTTCACGCAGATCGAGTGGAAGGTGCCCAACCAGGGCATCCCCTCGACCGTCTGGCCCAGCATGTTGGAAATCCGGGTCTTCATCTCGCGCGCGGCCTTGTTGGTAAAGGTCACGGCGAGCACCTCGTTCGGGCGGGCCCGACCGGTGTTCAGCAGGTGAACAACCCGCGAGGTCAGTGCCTTGGTCTTGCCCGTCCCGGCACCGGCCAGCATCAGGACAGGCCCGTCGAGCGTTTCCACCGCCTCGCGCTGCGCGGGGTTCAGCTCGTCCAGGTAGGGGGCCGGGCGCGCGGCCATTGCGCGCGCCGACAGCGAGGACGCCTCGAATGCGTCGAATTCATCGAAACTGCTCATGACGCCAATCTAGCGTCATTGCGCGCGCAGGGAAAGCCGTGTTCGCCTTGTGTTCCTTACCCCGCCGGGGATTTTCACACCCCGGCGCCGCGATCGGCCAGCGGTCAGGCGTGCATGGCCACCTCGGTCGGCAGGACCGGTTTGCGCCGGGTGGTCGAAAAGACCGGCAGCGGCGCGTCTTGGGCGGGCTGCGGCGCGGAATCGGCGCGCACCGGGGTCATCTTGCAGGCAGCGCGGCCCGCAAGCGAGGCCTGCGCCATGCGTGCCACCATACGCGGAGACACGCGACCGTCGAGCACGCAATGCAGCGAGGTCACGGCGTCGGAATAGAGATCCGTCGCCGCGCCCACGTCACCGGCCAGCATCAGGGTGACAAGCCGCGGATTGCGGCGCTGCGCCAGCGCGGTCAGCGCCGCGATCCGTTCCGGACCGCAGTCATCGTCCAGCACCAGCACGTCCACCACCGCGCGTTTCAGACAGGTTTCGGCCACCGCATGGCTGCCAGAGCCGGTGACGTGAATCCCCGCCTCCAGAAAGGCGATCTGGCTGCGTTCAAGCCGGGTGGCATCGTGGTCGACGATCATCGCGTGCATGGGCTGTCCTTTCCGTGTCGATGCCCACACACTCCGTCACGGCACTTAAAATAAGTTGAAGATTTGAGGCGAATGCAGGTCGACCCGCTTGCGGACCGCGGCTTTCCGACGGCAGATACCGTTATGGACCTGCACAGCCGCTACATGACTGTCGCCGATCTGCGCCGCGCCGCAGAGAGCCGCGTGCCACGATTCGCCTGGGCCTACCTGGACACGGCGACGGGAACAGAGGCCACCGCCCGCCGCAATCGCGCGGCGCTCGATTCGGTCCTCTTCACACCCTCGATCCTCGACGGCGAGGTTGTCCCGGATTTCTCTGCCTCCCTGTTCGGCGAAACCCACCCCCTGCCCTTCGGTGTCGCGCCCGTGGGGCAGTCCGGCCTGCTCTGGCCCGGGGCGGAACGGATGCTGGCGCGGGCGGCGACAGGGGCAGAGTTGCCCTACACCCTGTCGACCGTGGCCAATGCCACGCCCGAAGAGGTCGGCCCGGAAACCGGCGGCAAGGGCTGGTTCCAGCTTTACCCGCCGCGCGACCCAGAGATGCGGCGCGACATGTTGGCGCGCGCGAAGGCCAGCGGTTTTCACGTCCTCGTGGTGACGATGGATGTGCCGGTGGCCTCGCGCCGGGAACGGCAGGTCAAGGGCGGGCTGGTGCAGCCACCCCGGATCACGCCTCGGATCGCGCTGCAATGCGCGATGCGCCCGGCCTGGTCGCTGGCGCGACTGCGCGCCGGGATGCCCCGGATGAAAACGCTCGACCGCTATTCGCAGGACATGGCCAGCCGCGACCCCACCGCGCATATCGGCTATCTCCTGCGCACCGCGCCGGATTGGGACTACCTGCGCTGGCTGCGCGACGCCTGGGACGGGCCGCTCGTGGTCAAGGGCGTGCTCAAACCCGAGGACGCGGAACGGCTTGAGCATGAAGGCGTGGATGCGGTCTGGGTCTCGAACCACGGCGGGCGGCAATTCGACGGGGCGCCCGGCGCGGCGTCCTGCCTGCCCGCGGTGCGCGCCGCGACGCGCCTGCCGGTGATCTTTGACAGCGGGATAGAGGGCGGGCTGGACATCCTGCGGGCCATCGCCCTGGGGGCGGATTTTGTCATGCTGGGCCGGGCCTGGCACTATGCGGTCTGTGCCCTGGGCGCGTCCGGCCCGGCCCATCTGACAGAGATCCTGCGCCGGGACCTGGTGGCCAATCTGGGTCAGCTCGGCGTGCCGCGACCTGTCGACCTGCGCGGGAAAAGCGAGTTTGCAAACGCGACTGTCGCGCAGGAATAATTTGCAAACCCCTCTTGCGCTGCGTCGCGGCATACTCTCAAAGTAATAATATTGCGCAAAATCGCGCAACTGTGCCGGAGAAGGACCCTCGACACATGGCAGATTTTGAAAAGATCCTGGTAGCCAACCGGGGCGAGATCGCGATCCGCATCATGCGTGCGGCGAACGAAATGGGGAAGAAGACGGTGGCCGTCTTCGCGGAGGAAGACAAGCTGGGGCTGCACCGCTTCAAGGCGGATGAGGCCTACCGCATCGGCGAAGGGCTTGGTCCCGTTCAGGCCTATCTGTCGATCGAAGAGATCATCCGCGTGGCCAAGGCCTCGGGTGCCGATGCGATCCACCCGGGCTATGGCCTGCTTTCCGAGAACCCTGATTTCGTGGATGCCTGTACCGCCGCAGGCATCACCTTTATCGGGCCCAAGGCGGAAACCATGCGCGCGCTTGGCGACAAGGCCAGCGCCCGGAAGGTCGCCATCGACGCCGGTGTGCCGGTCATCCCCGCGACCGAAGTGCTGGGCGATGATTTCGACGCGATCACCAAGGAAGCCGAAGAGATCGGCTATCCCCTGATGCTCAAGGCGTCCTGGGGTGGTGGTGGCCGGGGCATGCGCCCGATCGAATCCGCCGATGAGCTCAAGGACAAGGTGCTGGAAGGCCGGCGCGAAGCCGAGGCCGCCTTTGGCAACGGCGAGGGTTATCTGGAAAAGATGATCACCCGCGCCCGCCACGTCGAGGTGCAGATCCTCGGCGACAAGCAGGGCCACATCTATCACCTCTACGAGCGCGACTGTTCCGTGCAGCGCCGCAACCAGAAAGTCGTGGAGCGCGCCCCTGCCCCCTACCTGTCGGAGGCGCAGCGCGAGGAACTGTGCGAGCTGGGCCGCAAGATCTGCGCCCATGTGAACTATGAATGCGCGGGCACCGTCGAATTCCTGATGGATATGGAGACGGGCAAGTTCTACTTCATCGAGGTCAACCCCCGCGTGCAGGTCGAACATACCGTCACCGAGGAAGTGACCGGCATCGACATCGTGCAGGCCCAGATCCTGATCGCCGAGGGCAAGTCGCTGGCCGAAGCCACCGGCAAGGCCAGCCAGTACGATATCCGCCTGACGGGCCACGCGCTGCAGACCCGGATCACCACCGAGGATCCGTCCAACAACTTCATCCCCGACTACGGCCGCATCACCGCGTTCCGCTCGGCCACCGGCATGGGCATCCGCCTGGACGGCGGGACGGCCTACGCGGGCGGGGTCATCACCCGGTTCTACGATTCGCTGCTGGTCAAGGTCACGGCCAAGGCGCCGACACCGGAACAGGCAATCCGCAGGATGGACCGCGCCCTGCGCGAGTTCCGCATCCGGGGCGTGACCACGAACATCGAGTTCGTGATCAACCTGCTGAAGCATCCGACCTTCCTGAACAACCAGTACACGACCAAGTTCATCGACACGACGCCGGAGCTGTTCGACTTCAAGAAACGGCGCGACCGGGGCACGAAGGTGCTGACCTATATCGCGGACATCACCGTGAACGGACACCCCGAGGTGCAGGGCCGCGCCAAGCCGCACCCCGACCTGAAACCGGCCCGTGCGCCGCAGGTGCCCTTGGAAACCCCGCCCGCAGGGACGAAGAACCTGCTGGAAGAAAAGGGCCCGCAGGCCGTGGCCGACTGGCTGGCCGCGCAGAAACAGGTGCTGATCACCGACACCACCATGCGGGACGGGCACCAGTCCTTGCTGGCGACGCGGATGCGCAGCCTCGACATGATCCAGGTGGCGCCGGCCTATGCGCACAAGCTGCCGCAACTCTTCAGCGTCGAATGCTGGGGTGGCGCGACCTTCGACGTGGCCTACCGCTTCCTGCAGGAATGTCCGTGGCAACGCCTGCGCGACCTGCGCGAGCGGATGCCCAACCTGATGACGCAGATGCTGCTGCGCGGCGCCAACGGGGTGGGCTACACCAACTATCCCGACAACGTGGTGCAGTTCTTCGTCAAACAGGCGGCTGAAACGGGCGTCGATGTCTTCCGTGTCTTCGACAGCCTCAACTGGGTCGAAAACATGCGCGTCGCGATGGACGCGGTGCTGGAAACCGGCAAGATCTGCGAAGGCACGATCTGTTACACGGGCGACATCCTTGATCCCGACCGGGCCAAGTACGACCTGAAATACTATGTCGCGATGGGCAATGACCTGCGCGACGCGGGCGCCCATATCCTTGGCCTCAAGGACATGGCGGGGCTGTTGAAACCCAATGCGGCGGCGGCGCTGATCAAGGCGCTGAAGGAAGAGGTCGGCCTGCCGATCCACTTCCACACGCACGACACCTCGGGCGCGGCCATCGCCACCATCATGGAGGCGGCCCGCGCGGGCGTGGACGCGGTGGACGCGGCGATGGATGCGCTCTCGGGCAATACCTCGCAGCCGACGCTTGGCTCCATTGTCGAGGGCCTGCGGTTCACCGAACGGGACACCGGGCTGGACATGGCCGCGATCCGCGAGATCTCTAACTACTGGGAGGCGGTACGCGGACAATACGCGGCCTTTGAATCGGGTATGCAGTCGCCCGCCTCCGAGGTCTACCTGCACGAGATGCCGGGCGGTCAGTTCACCAACCTCAAGGCACAGGCCCGCAGCCTTGGCCTGGAAGAGCGCTGGCACGAGGTGGCGCAGACCTATGCGGACGTGAACAAGATGTTCGGCGATATTGTCAAGGTCACGCCCTCGTCCAAGGTCGTGGGCGACATGGCCCTGATGATGGTCAGCCAGGGCCTGACCCGGGCGGATGTCGAGGATCCCAAGAAGGACCTCAGCTTCCCCGACTCGGTCATCGACATGATGAAGGGCAACCTGGGCCAACCCCCAGGCGGCTGGCCGAAGAAGATCCAGAAGAAGATCCTCAAGGACGACAAGCCCTTTACCGAACGTCCCGGCCTGAAGGCTGCGCCGATCAATATCGACGAGGCCCGAAAGGAACTGGAAGGCAAGCTCGAAGGGGTTGCCTTCGACGACGAGGACCTGAACGGTTACCTGATGTACCCCAAGGTCTTTACCGACTACGCCGCGCGGCATGAGACCTACGGCCCGGTGCGCACCCTGCCCACGCGGACCTTCTTCTACGGAATGGAGCCGGGCGAGGAGATCACCGCCGAGATCGACCCGGGCAAGACGCTGGAAATCCGCCTGCAGGCGGTGGGCGAAACCCATGACGACGGCGAGGTTCGGGTCTTCTTCGAATTGAACGGGCAGCCGCGCACCGTCCGCGTGCCCGACCGCAAGGCACAAGGGTCCAGCGCGGCGCGTCCCAAGGCAGAGCTGGGCAACCCCTGCCACATCGGCGCCCCGATGCCGGGCGTGGTTGCAACGGTCGTCGCCACTGTGGGACAGCAGGTCAAGGAAGGCGACCTGTTGCTGACCATCGAGGCGATGAAGATGGAAACCGGCCTGCACGCCGAACGTGACGGCACCGTCAAGGCGGTCCACGTGACGCCGGGCGGCCAGATCGACGCCAAGGACCTGCTTGTCGAGCTGGAGTGAGGCCGGCCCTCATCGAAGATCTGAAAACAGCCCCGGACGGGGCTGTTTTTCTATCTGTCCTCAGGATATCAACAAACTGGCGAATTGAGCCTCCCCCTGTGGACAATCGGAATTCGCAAGACATGCCAAACCGTTGCCGCATGCGGGTCGGCCAGCTATGATCTCGCTGCCGCCATTCCAGAATCGGGAAGGATTCCCGCATGCTCTTTCACCGAACGACCGCCTTGCTCTGCGCCCTGATGGGCTTTGCGCTCGCGGCCCACGGCGCGACTGAGGGCGAGATCCCCTTCGACACCCCCGGCCCGGTCATAGAAATCCCCGACAAGGCCCTGCCTCCGGGTGTGCTGGATGTCCTGAAAGTCCGCAGCAGCGACCCCGCGATGAACCAGGCCTTCGGGTTGGCCCGTGCCTCGCTGCCTGCCGCGCTTTCGGCCACGGAAAAGAAACACGGGTATTTCTCGCCCTCGCTCGCACTTTACGTCGCGGTGCGCGTCGATGATCCGGACAAGCAGATAGAGTTCGTCTGGGTCGACAATATCCGGCGCAAGGGCAAAGGCTTTACCGGGTCGCTGGCCAGCCATCCGCGTTTCATGCCCGGCAAGCGCCTGCGCGCGCCGATCGACTTCCTGAACCCGCAGATCGCGGATTGGGCCGTGCAGGCCCGGGATGGCCGGTATTATGGCTATTTCACCACCCGCGCGCGGCTGGACAGCATCGCAGAGCCTTTGGCCAGTGAGTTGCGCTCCATGCTGGTGGACACGCCCGTTCCGCAACTCTGGCAGTGACCCGTGCATCTGGCCCTTGCCGCGATTTCTCCGGCAGCCGCCAGAACCTGATCCTCAGTCATGCCGGTGCGTTGGCGCGATAGGTGGTCGCCCCTGTCTTTGTCACCATGTTCCGAAACTCGCGGCGTGCGCGATTCATTCCGGCCAAGAGCGGCTCGCGCGGACTCGACAAGTTGCGCCAGTTGCATGACCTTCCCTGTCAACTGGAGGCGCGCAGAGCGGGACCCGATCCAACATGGCGGCTGCGGCCGACCTGAACGGGATTCGGATGTGCCTTTGCGCCCTGCCTGCGCTGTTGGCGACGGCATGGCAGAAGACCGACGCATTGAGCGTTGCCAGCCTGGCAATGCATGCCGAACCGCTCACCGGCGCCTATCTGCAGGCGCATGTAGATGCCCCGCCCCTGTTCCGGTGGAGCGCCGACAGCAAGCCAGTCGAAGGCTGCAGAATAGCCGCGCGGCCGGTGCCCGGATCAAAAGCGTCAGGCATGTGCATTTTCCTCTTGCACCCCCGCGCCGTAGAGGCTAATTCCGCGCTCACCATTTGGCACGCGGGCGTAGCTCAGGGGTAGAGCATAACCTTGCCAAGGTTAGGGTCGGGCGTTCGAATCGCCTCGCCCGCTCCAAATGGCCGGATTTCCTCGGGCGGCACCCACCGCCACAAAGCGAGGCTCCGGAATGACAGGATGGTTTTGCGGGCGTAGCTCAGGGGTAGAGCATAACCTTGCCAAGGTTAGGGTCGGGCGTTCGAATCGCCTCGCCCGCTCCATCTGTCACTCTTCTCGGGTTCTGGAATTTCTGAGCCGACTGGCCTAAGGTGCATGTGCCGCCGTCGTTCCCAAGAATTTGCCCGTACTCCGATCGTCGCTGTCGCCCGCCGCCCCAGTCATCGCCGGGGTAGGCCAATTGTGGCTCAAGGCACTCCCGAACTGAGCCCACCTCGCCTGCCAAAGGGAAACGCCTCTCCCACGCCCCCCATCATGCCCGCGGAGGTTTACATGACGCGAGACGCTGTCTAGCGTCACGATATCGTTCCAAAGGATTTCGTGATGAAAGCTATTTTTCTGGCCGTCGTTCTGGCTACCGGCGCGCTCTCTGCCAGTGCAGAGCCCATGCGCTTTGAAAGCCGCTGGTCAGGCGGAAACTGCATCGGCTGCGGATGGACTTCGGCAGAAGGAGAAATCACTGACGAGACGCCTGATGCGTTCCGGGCCTACCTTCGGGAAAACGGCGTTGGCTACAGTCTTAGACTCGATTCGCCCGGCGGCAATCTGGGCGCCGCCATCGCCCTGGGACGACTGTTCCGCGAAGAGGGCATCCGCACAACCGTCGGACGCAGCGGCCCCATGCCAGACATGCCGCAATATGACCAGGGTGTCGAAGGCGGAACATGCGAATCCGCCTGTGTCTTTGCCCTGCTTGGCGGAAGCATCCGCGTGGCAGAGGGCGGCGAATTGGGCGTACACCAATTCCACAGCCCCGATGGCCGCAACATACCAACAGCCGCCACACAGCAGATCATGGGCCAGCTTGTCCTGTACCTGATCGAGATGGGAATCAGCGCGGAATTGTTGACTCTGTCCAGCAGGATTCCGGGCGACAAGATGCATTTTCTCACTCAAGAAGAGATTGTGCGCCTTGGCATTAGCACGGATAGCAGGCGCACCGCTGTCCGGCTCGATACCGGGGAGGGGGGACTTGTGGCCCGCTGGGAGACTATTGGCGCTGACGGCGATCTCAACCGGGCATACAGCCTGCGCTGTTCGCGCGGACACTCGGGCTGGCTGCTTTCGATCCTCGATACCGGGATCGGCCCAAACAACGGCGTACCCGACCGGCAAAGGGGGGCACCGGACATGAAGGTCACTCTTGGTGAGACGGCCATCCCGATGTCCTTTGACCACGTTATCGAACTGGGCCCACGTGGTGACGACTATTTTCTCACAGTCCGCCTGCCTGCCGATCTGCACCGCCACGTCGGCAAGGACCTTCGGTTTCAGACCAACCGGATGACGAATTTCTTTTCTGTTTTGTCGGCGCAAGGGACCATCCCGGACAAGACAACGCTGGACGTTCTCACCCGTGCCTGCGGCGCCTGACGCACGCGCCTTCGCGGCTAGGACTATCAGCGGTTCACGAGGGGCGCGACGCAACTTGACGCAGGGGCGACTTTGACCCGGCCAAACTGGGTACCGATCGCCGACATGCGGATTCCCATGTGGCAGGCGCATCATCTCGCCAGCGGTGTCAAGGATGACATACACTGGATCACCCTGGGCCCGCCGATCAACCCAAAGGCCCATGCGGGCATGCGCTTTTTCTTTGAGAGTAATGACCTGCCGCGCGAGCGGGGCGTTCTGTCCGGCGGCGGACGGTTTCCCGACGCGGCGACGCTCGACGCGATGGTGCGCACCTGCGGAGACTGAGCGCCCTCCCCCTTTGACGCCGCCGCAGCCATGCCTATAAGGGGCCGACTTCAGGGGACAAGATGATGCGCACAGCCAAGATCACCCGCCAGACCGCAGAGACCGAGATCAGCGTCGAGATCAATCTCGACGGGACCGGCAGCTATGACAACCAGACCGGCGTCGGTTTCTTCGACCACATGCTGGACCAGCTTTCGCGCCACGCGCTGATCGACATGACAGTGCGGGCCAAGGGCGACCTGCACGTTGACGATCACCACACGGTCGAGGACGTGGGCATCGCCCTGGGCCAGGCGCTCACCCAGGCGATGGGCGACAAGAAGGGCATCGTGCGCTACGGTGCCTGCCTGCTGCCGATGGACGATGCGCTGGTCCGTGCCGCGCTGGACCTGTCCGCGCGCCCCTTCCTGGTCTGGAACCTGGACCTGCCCAGCCAGAAGATCGGCACGTTCGACACGGAACTGGTGCGCGAGTTCTTCCAGGCGCTCAGCACCCATGGCGGCATCACCCTGCATGTCGACTGCCTGCACGGCGTCAACAGCCACCACATCACCGAGGCCGCCTTCAAGGCGGTGGCGCGCGCCCTGCGCGATGCGCTGGAAACCGATCCGCGCAAGGCGGATGCGGTGCCCTCGACCAAGGGCGCGCTCTAGCCTGCCCAAGAAACGATCCGCTGACCAAGGAGGCCGCGATGCTGACGGCAATCATCGACTACGAAAGCGGCAACCTGCATTCCGCCGAAAAGGCGTTTCAGAAGATGGCGCTGGAAACCGGAGCGGGCGAGGTGCGCGTCACCGACGACCCCGACGTGGTGGCCCGGGCGGATCGCATCGTGCTGCCCGGCGACGGCGCTTTTCCGGCCTGCGCCTCGGCGCTGCGCAACTCCGGCTGTTTCGAAGCGATGATCGAGGCGGTGGAAACCCGCGGGCGACCCTTCCTGGGCATCTGCGTGGGCATGCAGCTGATGGCACGCGTCGGCCATGAATACGCCGAGACGCCGGGCCTTGGCTGGATCGACGGCGAGGTCGAGGTGATCGCGCCCGCCGACAAGACGCTGAAGGTCCCGCACATGGGATGGAACGACCTGGTGGTCGACAATCCGCACCCGGTACTGAACGGGATCGCAACCGGTGAACACGCCTATTTCGTGCATTCCTACCAGATGCGGCTGTCCGACCCGGCACAGCGGGTCGCCCATGTCGACTATGGTGGCGATGTCACCGCCATCGTGGCGCGCGGCACCATGATCGGCCTGCAGTTCCACCCGGAGAAAAGCGCCGGGGCCGGGCTGCGCATGATTGCCAATTTCCTGACCTGGCACCCCTGAACGCGCCGATTCGGCTGCCCCACGTCAGGACAGCCGAAGTGACCACTTTGTTCGACTTGCCTTGGGGGCATGGAACAGACGCGGGGTTAGAGCCCCCGCCCCGGCCTCAGTTCGCGCGGACCCACGTCTGGCCGTCGCAGATCAACCCCTTGCACCCCGTCACGTGCAGCTTGTTGCCGGACAGTTCTGCCTTGGCCTTGGCCTCGACGTTCAGCAGCGGCACATGGACCGTCCCGCCACGATAGTTGCCCGACCCGGCGGGCTTGAGATCCCAGAACAGCTGTTTGCCGACGTTGGCGGTCTGCACCTCGCGCCCCTGCGGATCAAAGGCCTTGAGCACCGTGCCGCAGAGCGCGGCGCCGCAGGTGTCGATGCGGATCAGGCTTGTCAGGTTCTTGCGGTCGGGTTCGGTGCGCCAGAGACCGACGGCCGGATCGGCAAGAGCGGGGGCCGCCAGGCTACCGAGCACAAGCGGCAGAAGCAGGCGAAAGCGGGGCATGAGATGCGTCCTTTGTTGCAGAAGTTCAAGAACTTGAACCTACCACGCATATGGTCGGGCCGCCGCCCTTTTCCAGTCCCCGCAAGCCCGTCCGCAAAATATTGCCGGTTCTCTCTCTTGCGCGCGGCCTACTGGACCCGGCGCCAGGTCTGTGCCGAACAGATCAATCCGCCCGCCACGCAGCCGCGCAGTTTCAGGCTGCTGCCGTTCAGTGTCATCTTGCCCAGGTAGATCTTGTCGTTCGACGGGCGCCAGACCTTGCCCTCGTACTTGCCCCCGCCCTGCGGGACCATGTCGATCACCAGCGTCTTGCCCTTGGTCGGAGAGGTGTATTCGCCGCCCGCGTTGAAGGTCCGCGCGATCTTGCCGCAGATCTTGCCACCGCAGGGCGCCATCACGATATGAGCATAGGATCCATCGTCCGGCTGGGTCTTCCAGACGCCTTCGATCGGATCCGCCGCCGCCGCGCCAGCCAAAATTCCGCACAACGCCGCAATCTTGAGTAGTTTCATGCCTGTCTCCTCCCGTTCAGGTCATCCTGACTGTGTCTGCGGCGCCAGACCCCGATCAAGCATGACGCAAGGTCGCGTTGCATCTATCGTGGCGTCATACTAAGGCGCGGCAAAACTCTGAAAGGGCAGCCCGAAATGATCCTTTATCCCGCGATCGACCTGAAGGACGGCAAGGCCGTGCGCCTGCTGCGCGGCGACATGGACAAGGCGACCGTCTTCAACGACGATCCCGCCGCCCAGGCGCTGGAATTCGTGGCGCAGGGCTGCGAGTGGCTGCACCTTGTCGATCTGAACGGCGCCTTTGCTGGCGAACCGGTAAACGCGGCCGCCGTCGAGGCGATCCTCAAACAGACCAAGACGCCGACCCAACTGGGCGGCGGTATCCGCGACATGGCCACCATCGATATGTGGCTGGGCAAGGGCCTGTCGCGGGTCATCCTTGGCACCGTGGCCGTCGAGCGCCCCGAACTGGTGCGCGAGGCCGCGCGCGCCTTCCCCGGGCAGGTGGCCGTCGGCATCGACGCCAAGGACGGCCGCGTGGCCACCAAGGGCTGGGCAGAGGTCACGCAGGTGGATGCCGTCGACCTTGCGCGCAGCTACGAGGACGCGGGCGTGGCCGCGATCATCTACACCGACATCAACCGCGACGGCGCCATGCAGGGCCCGAATGTCGAGGCGACGGCAGCCCTGGCCAACGCAGTGACGATCCCGGTGATCGCCTCGGGCGGCGTGTCCTCGATCAAGGATCTCAAGGCGCTGCGCGACTGCGGCGCCCCCCTGAACGGGGCGATCTCGGGCCGCGCGCTCTATGACGGGGCCATCGACCTCAAGGCCGCGCTCGAGGCGCTCAAGGGCTGAGCCGCATCACAGGACCAGGTCCGGACTTCCTGACTGCGCCGCCTGCGGGCGGCTTGATACACCTCTATCCAAGACAAGTTCCCAAAAGGACCGTTTCATGTTCATGGCCGCGATCTGGATCGTCAACGTGATCTTCTCCGTGCTGGAAAACCCGGAGAAAGGTGGGCCTTTCCGTCCGAACGACCTGTTGTGGAACGCGCGCCTGCCGCTGGGCTATTACCTTTTCCCCGCCACGGCGCTGGGGCGCGTTGCACGCTTCCGGCCCATTGGGTCCCGGCTCAGGGTCTCCCGGCCGGCGCCGACGCTTTCTTGAGCCGCACAGGCGTGCCCGCCGGAGCGGCCCGCCGTGACCTCTCCCCCCTTCCCTCGCCGGTCAATTCGCGCTAACGCAACGCCATGCTCAAGACCCGCATCATCCCCTGCCTCGATGTCGCCGACGGCCGTGTCGTCAAGGGCGTCAATTTCGTCGACCTGCGCGATGCGGGCGATCCCGTGGACGCCGCCCGCGCCTATGACGCCGCCGGCGCGGACGAGATCTGTTTCCTCGACATCCACGCCACCCATGAGAACCGCGGCACCATGTTCGACGTGGTCACGCGCACAGCGGAACAGTGTTTCATCCCGCTGACCGTGGGCGGCGGCGTGCGTACGGTTCAGGATGTCCGCGCCCTTCTGCTCGCGGGCGCCGACAAGGTGTCCTTCAACTCCGCCGCCGTCGCCAATCCGGACGTGGTGGCCGAGGCCGCCGACCAGTTCGGCAGCCAGTGCATCGTTTGCGCCATCGACGCCAAGACGGTGGAACCGGGCCGCTGGGAAATCTTCACCCACGGCGGGCGCAAGCCAACGGGGATCGACGCGGTTGAATTCGCCCGCACCATCGCCGCCAAGGGCGCGGGGGAAATCCTGCTGACCTCGATGGACCGCGACGGCACAAAGGCCGGGTTCAACCTGCCCCTGACCCGGGCCATCGCCGATGCGGTGGATATTCCCGTCATTGCCTCGGGCGGCGTGGGTACGCTGGATCACCTTGTCGAAGGTGTGACCGAAGGCCATGCCAGCGCCGTTCTTGCCGCCTCGATCTTTCACTTCGGCACCTTCACCGTGGCCGAGGCCAAGGCGCACATGGCAGCCGCCGGCATCCCGGTCAGGCTGTAGACGTGTTCAGCGACGGCTCTGACGTCACCCTCCGCGAGGGCGAGAACGAAGAGACCGCCTGCCCCGCGTCTGCCGATGCACCGGAGACTGGACCGAAGGCGCCGGGCCTAACGAACGCCGGGGCCTGCGGATCGGCATTTCGCGTGACGGACCCAGCCTGCTGGACTGGTCCAAGCATGACATGGCCGCGGTCGCCCGCTCTTGATCCCGCTCAACCGCGCACAGGTGCCGGGCACGCCGATGGAGGCACAACTCCGGTCCCTGCTCGGCACTATTCCGACCGCGGACAGCCGTCTCTGACATTCGCCTGAAAAGGAACCGACATGACCCTGGACGACCTAGAACAGATCATCGCCACCCGCGCCGCCGCCTCTCCGGATGACAGCTGGACCGCCAAGCTCTTGGCCAAGGGTCCGGAAAAGGTGGCCGAGAAATTCGGCGAAGAGGCGATCGAAGCGATCATCGAAGCGGTCAAGGACGACCGCGCGCGGCTGGTCTCGGAGTCCGCCGACGTGCTCTTTCACCTGCTGGTCATGCTGAAATCGCGCGACGTGGCGCTGAGCGAGGTCATGGCAGAACTGGCCCGGCGCCAAGGGCAATCCGGCATAGCCGAAAAGGCGGCGCGCTGAGCTACCGCCCTGCGGGACAGGCTGCATTCACCGCCAATTCGCGTGAGAGCCTGCGGCGCCGGAACGCCGCCCACCGCTGACGCAACCCAGAACCGCCATGCCGCGTTGGCCTGCCGGATACCCTCGAAAGGACCCCGGATGCAGGTTTTCACATGCCCCGCCTGCCAGACCCCGCTCTGGTTCGACAATGACCGTTGCACCTGCGGCCAGGAGGTCGGGTTCGACCCACAGGCACAGGTCATGGTGGCCACCACTGCTCGCTGTGCCAATCACGCGGCCATCGGCTGCAACTGGTTGCCCGAACCGGGGGCGGACGAGCTCTGCCGGTCCTGCGCGATGACGGAAACCGTGCCGGACCTGCGCGAGGCGGACAACCTGCCACTCTGGGCGCGGACGGAGGCGGCCAAGCGCTGGATGCTGGCCAACCTTGCGCGCTGGGGCTGGTTCACCGAGAGCGATCCGGGCCCGCGCCCGGTGTTCCGCCTTTTGTCGGAAGAGACCGCGCAGGGCGAACAGCCGGTCACGATGGGCCACGCCATGGGCGTCATCACCATCAACGTGAGCGAGGCCGACGAGGCCACCCGGGCCCAACGCCAGGACGACCTCGGCGAACTGTACCGCACCATGCTGGGCCACATGCGCCATGAATGCGCGCATTTCCTGTTCGAACGCCTGACCGAGCGGCCCGCGTTCCTGCCCGACTTCCGGACCCTATTCGGCGATGAGCGTGCCGACTACGCCGAAGCGCTGGACCGCCACTATGCGGCGCCGCGGGATCCGGGCGAAACGCACATCACCCCCTACGCCACGGCCCACCCGCATGAAGACTGGGCCGAAACCGTCGCCCACCTGCTGCATCTCGTGGATATCGCCGACAGCGCCGCCGCCGCAGGGCTTGCCCTGCCAGCAGGACCACAGCCCGGCTATGACGCCTATGCCGACCCGCAGTCCGACCGCGTGCTGGATCACGCGGTGCGCCTGTCGCTGGCCGTCACCCATGTGAACCATGCACTGGAGCTGCCCGATCTCTATCCGTTCGTGCTGACCCCGACAGTGCGCGAGAAACTGGGCTTTGTGCACGGCCAGCTCCGCGCCGCCTTCAGGACATAGCGCAGGCGGTCCAGACGACCGGTCACAGCTTGGACGAGATGATCCCGGTGTTGAACCCGCCCATGCGCAGTTCGCCGAACAGGCGCTGGTACTCGATCTTGGGGCAGCGATCCATCACCACGTCGACGCCGCGCGCCTCGGCCATCCGGGCCGCCTCTTCGTTGACGACGCCAATCTGCATCCAGACCGTGCGCAGTTTCGGAAAGACCTCCAGCGCCTCTTCGACGATGGGCGGCACATGTTCCGGGCGGCGAAAGATGTCCACCATGTCCACGGTATCCGGGCATTCGGACAGCGAGGCGCGCACCTCTTGCCCGAACAGGCGCTTGCCGGCATGCCCCGGATTGACCGGGATCACCTTGAAACCCTTCAACGAAAGATATCGCGCGACATAGTAGCTGGGCCGTACCGGGTTCATGGACACGCCCACGACCGCGACGACCTTGGTCCGCGTCAGGATCTCTTTCAGCTTGTCATCCGAATAGCTCATGTCCCCTCAAATATACCGGCATTGCGAAAAGAAAAAGCGCCCGGGCAAAAACCCGGGCGCCAGTTACGGAACGAGGGACAGTGAAGGTCTCGCGGGGGTTCCGTCCCCGCGATCCTGACCAAGAGATAGGCAGTAAAGCCACAGTTCCAAGGTCTGTAAAGAAACTGTGAACATTTTTCTTGACTATCCTATCACCCCGCGACCTGCGCGCCGTCGGGTTCCATCAAGCCCACAAGTGTGGGGTGCAGGCTTTCCGAGGGGTCCCGCCCGACCCGGCGCGTCTTGCGCAGGATGAACAGCTTGCTGACGCCCACCCAGGTGCCGACCGAAGGCGCGTTGACGTCGCAGGGAAAGCGCGTCCTCCACCCTTCCGGCAGGGCCACGCCACGCGCTTCCAGCCGGTCCAGCATCCAGACCAGCGGGATGTTGGACAGCGGCCGCGCCGCATCAAAGCCGCCCAGTTGCCCGCCGATATCGCCATGCGTGCCACGGAACCAGACCTGTTCGACCTTGCCCGCCCAGCCCGGCGGGCACTCCCAAAGCACCGGCGCATAGGCGGCGCGCGTCTCGTCATGGGCCAATGCTTGATAGCCATGCCGGATCGCGGGGCCCAGAGAATGGTTGTGGAACTCGTGCTCGGCTTCGGTCAAGCGCCAGAGCAGCGGCAGACGCAGGCCCAGTGCCTTGACCGTATCCCAAACGCCGATCATCTCGACCGGCGACTCGGCATGGCAGGTCTGCTTGGCAAAGGCCCGGGCAGAGGATCCGTCTGGAGCGTATTGGTACAGGCGATAGATCTGGCGGATATTGCGCTCCGTCGCGCATTCGGCGCGGAGCAAACCGACCATGTCGATGATGCCGGCCAGCGACCGCACCGCGTAGGCGCCGCGCGAATAGCCCATCAGGAAAATCCTGTCGCCCGCGCGATAGCGGGAGGCCAGATAACCATAGGCACGGCGGATCTGCCGGTTGATGCCCCGCCCCAGCGCCACGTCGGTGGTGGCGCCCCAGTCCGTCCACTGCACCCCGGCCACGTAGTAGAGCGACGAATGCCCGGCCTCTTTCAGCAGCAAATAGGTCAGCCCGGCGTTGGTTTCCTCGCCGGGCGTGAGCGAAGACATGGTGCCATCCAGAATGAGGACATGATCGACCGGCCCGCGCCGCCGCGCATAAGCGGAATGGTCCGCCGAAGACTTGCGGCGGAGCCAGCCGAAAACAATGTCACTCAGCTGCGATCGCATCACCTTCCAACATGGCCCAGACTCGCGCCGGCGTGAAGGGCATGTCCACCTGTTTGATCCCACGCGCCCAGAGCGCATCCTGAACCGCGTTCGACACGGCGGCCATGGAGCCAACCGTTCCTGCCTCACCACAGCCTTTCATCCCCATCGGGTTGGCGGTAGAGGGGACCGGCTCCGTCTCGAAACCGATCATGGGCATATTGTCGGCCCGCGGCATCGCGTAGTCCATGAAAGAGGCCGTGAGCAGCTGCCCATCCTCATCATAGACCACATGTTCGGTCAGCGCCTGACCCAGGCCCTGCGCCACGCCACCATGCACCTGCCCCTCGGCCAGCATCGGATTGATCAGGTTGCCGAAATCGTCGACCACGCTGTAGCGGTCACAGATCGTCGCGCCGGTCTCCAGGTCGATCTCGACCTCGGCCACATGGCAGCCATTGGGGTAGGAGCGCCCCGGCAGCGTCGAGGTTGCCTGCCAGACAAGCAGGTCCTCGCGCCCGGCCTCGCGCGCCATCTGCGCAGCTTCCAGCATGGTGGGGGTCAGGTTCGATCCGTCCGCGCGAAAGGTCTCATCGTCGAAGGTGATCGCCGAAGCGTCCACGCCCATTTCGCCGGCAAGGAAATCGGAGAAACCTGCAACCATGTCGCTGACCGCCTGCAGGGTCACGTTGGTCTGAACGGTGACGGAACGAGACCCGCCAGTGCCGCCGCCCGAGCCGATCAGGTCACTGTCGCCCTGCACCACCTCGATCTTCTCGGCGGGGATGCCTGTCTGGTCGGCCAGGAACTGGCGGAACACGGTTTCATGCCCCTGCCCGTTCGACTGGGTGCCGACATAGATCTTTGCGCCGCCGTCTTCGGTGAACTCCACCTTCACGTCCTCGTTCGGGGCGCCCAGGATAGACTCGATGTAGTAACAAATTCCCAGGCCGCGCAGCTTGCCAGCCTTTTCCGAGGCCGCCCGCCGGGCCGCGAATCCCGCCATGTCCGCCGTCGTTTCTGCATGGCCCATGACGCGCACGAAATCGCCCACGTCGTAGTTTTCGCCGGTCACCGTCTTGTAGGGAAACTGGTCGGGCTTGATGAAGTTGATCCGGCGCAGTTCCAGCGGATCGACCCCCAGTTCGCGCGCCGCGCGGTCCATCACCCGTTCCAGAACATAGATCGCCTCGGGGCGGCCCGCGCCACGGTAGGCATCCACCTGCACGGTGTTGGTATAGAACCCTTCCGAACGATAGTAGGCATTCTGGATGTCATAAGTGCCGGTCAGCACGCGGGCAAAGAGGTTCGACTGGATGAACTGCCCGAAATGCGAGTTGTAGGCCCCCAGGTTCGACCGCGTGTGCAGCCGGTAGCCGGTGATGCGGTTGTCCGCGTCAAAGGCCAGCTCTGCCGTCGTCACAAGGTCGCGCCCGCCGTTGTCGGAGAGCATCGCCTCTGTCCGGTCGGACATCCAGCGCACCGGGCGGCCGGTCTCGCGCGCCGCGAAGGGCAGCACGAAATATTCCGGATAGGGAAAGCCCTTCATGCCAAAACCGCCGCCGACGTCGGGGTTGGTCGTGTGGATCTGCTCGGGCTCCATGTGATAGGCGCGCGCCAGCTCGGCCTTCATGCCCCAGACGCCCTGGCCGCCAAAACCCAGATGGATGCGCCCGTCGGTCCATTCGGCAAAAGCCCCGCGCGGCTCCATCGAGTTCACGATGATCCGGTTGTCGCCGATCTCCAGCTTGACGGTCCTGGCCGCCGTCTCGAAGGCCGCATTCGTGGCCTCTTCGTCGCCGATACCGAAATCATAGGCCCGGTTGTCGGGTGCCTCCGGGTGGATCGCCGTGTCGCCCGGCGCCAGATCCATGATGACCGGCAGGTCGTCATAGTCCAGCTCGATCAGTTCGGCGGCGTCGCGCGCCTGCTGCAATGTCTCGGCCACGACCATGGCCACCGGCTCGCCGACATAGCGCAGACGCCCCTCGGCCAGCACCGGACGCTTGGGCGCCGCGCCTTTGCTGCCATCGCGGTTGGGAGCCAGCGCGCCCGACATTCCGGTGTCGATGCCGGCCCCCAGCAGGTCCTCCGATGTCACGACCAGATGCACGCCCTCGGCCTCGCGTGCGGCACTCACATCCAACATGGTGATCTCGGCATGCGCCACGGGAGAGCGGAAGACAAAGGCCCGCAATGCGCCCTTGGGGGCGACATCATCCACATACCGCCCGTGCCCGGTCAGGAAGCGCACATCCTCGACCCGTTTCACCGGCTGGCTCTTGCCGAACTTGTCCATGAGTGTCTCCCTCGCAATTGTCCTGTCGCGGCGGAGATTAGTCGTCATGGCGCGGGTGTCCAGAGGGCGCACCACGGCCCGCACCCGGTTTTCCGCGAAGGGCCGATTATCGCGCCAATGTCACGATGCGCCGGGCGCCGTAGCCATTGAACCGGGTGGCCAGTGCCGTGGAATAGGCCCCGCAGGCATGAAACAGCAGGTAATCCCCTTCGGCCAGGTCCTTTGGCAGGTCAACCCGGTCGGACAGCCGGTCGAGGCTGTCGCAGGTCGGCCCGAACACCTCTGTCGCGCACAGGGCGCCAGCCCGGGGTGTCCCATCCGCGGCCAGCGCGCTGATCCGCGTCGCGGGACCAAGATCGCGCCACTCGCTGAGGCCGCCATAGATGCCATCGTTCAGAAAGACCGCGTTCCCGTCCCGCGCCTTGACCTGCAAGGCCAGTTCAAAGGCTTCGGCCACCATCGCCCGGCCCGGCTCGCAGACCAGCGCCGGACGGTCCGGCCCGAAGGCCGCCCCGACGGCCTCGTCGATAGCGCCGAAAAGCGAGGGCAGGTCGGGGGCCGGGTCTTCGCGGTGCGCCGGGAACCCGCCGCCGACATTCAGCCGGTGCAGGCGGATGCCATTGGAACTCGCGATCTCGGCCGCGGCCTGGATGTAGGACACCCAGGCCCCCGCCGCGCGGCATTGCGTGCCCGGATGGAACGTGAGCGAGGGGCGTCCGCCGCGCGAGACAACCGCACGCAGGAGTTCCCCGCAAGCCTCGGGGCCGGCACCGAATTTCGATCCGAAGTCATAGACCGCCCCGGCCACCGGCAGCTTCAGCCGGACCGCCACTTCGGCGCTCTCCAACGGCCCCAGCTTGTCAAGTTCCGCCATGCGGTCGACCGACCAGGAGGTGATGCCATAGCGCCGCGCCGCCGCCACCTCGGACCGGCCCCGGACCGGGTTGTGGTAGTGCAGGCGTGCCCGCGGTGCGATCTCTCGCACCAGTGCCATCTCTTCGGGAGAGGCCACGTCAAAGGCCTCCATCCCCGCCTCTGCCAGCGTCTCGATCACGCCCCGGTCGGGATTGGCCTTGACCGCATAGGTCACTTCACCGGGAAAGCGGTCGAGGAACAACCGCGCCACGTCGCGCAGCCGCTTGGGATCGTGAAAGAAAACCGGGTCTTCGGGACGCTCGCGCGCCAGCCAGAGCGCGGGATCGCGCTGAAATGCCTCGTGCAGCACCATTGCTCGTGCCTCCTGTTCGCCTGTGAGACCAGTGTGGCGCTTGCAAGGGACGGATTCAGCTGCAACTCTGTTCGAAATGTACGGCATTTTCGGGCAAAGTGACGATATGGACCAACAGATCGACGAAACGGATCGCGCCCTGGTAGCGGCTCTCGCCGAGAATGCCCGGACCCCGGTGACCGATCTGGCGCGTCGGCTGGGGCTGGCGCGCACCACGGTGCAGGCCCGGCTGGACCGGCTCGAGGCACGCGGCGCGATCGCCGGCTACACGCTCAAGCGTGGCCCGGGCCTGCGCCCCGCCCTGCGCGCCACGGTGCTTATCTCGGTCGAACCGCGCGCCACACCGGCGGTCCTGTCCCGACTGAAAAGCCTTTCGGCGGTGGAAACGGTGCACACCACGTCGGGAAGGTTCGACCTGATTGCGCAGCTCAGCGCGGAAACGACAGAGGCTCTGGACCGCACGCTGGACACCATTGGCGAAGCAAAAGGCGTCAAGGCCTCGGAAAGCCTGATCCACCTCAGCACGAAGATCGACAGGGGCACATGACCCCGGCCCGCCTTATTCGGCGGGTGTCTCCTCGTCCTGTTCCACCGCATAGCGGGAGAATAACCCGACCTGCCCCATGAAGAAGGCGAAGGTTGCCGCGAGTTGCCCCACCGTGTCCCAGACCACGAAGATCTGTTCCGACAAAAGCTGCCAGATGACGACGTTCAGCACGGCCATGCCCACGAAGAAGAGGGTTGCGCGTTTCGTCAGCAGCATCCAGCCCTCGTCTTGCAAAGGGGTCAGTTCCTCCATGACGTAGCGAAGGTAGGATTGCCCGAACAGGAGTCCGACGCCAAGGATCGCCCCGAAGGCCCCGTAGATCAGCGTCGGCTTTAGCTTGACGAAACGGTCATCGTTGAACCAGACGGTCAGCGCGCCCATGACGATCAGGACAACGGCGGTAAAGACCTGCATCCGGCTGATCCTGCCCGTCAGCCACCAGACCACGCCCATCGACACCAGGAAGACCGGGACAAAGACGGCGGTCACCGCGATGAATGCGCCGTACTCCTGCCCCCCGACGGTAAAGACGTCGTCCTTGAACCAGAAATAGGCCACAAGGAAGCCGATCACCGGCCCGAGTTCCAGGATCGACTTCAGCGTCGGGTTCACTTTGCGCGCATCGGCGGGCGAGTCGGACATGCATCACTCCTTTGCAGGGCACATAGGCCTTTCAGCCGCCAAGCTCAACGATCACCGCCCCCGCCGCGATCAGGATCATCAGCGCGATGCGCCTTGGACCCACTGTCTCGCGCAGGATCAGCCAACCGATGACGGCGGCAAAGACTGTCGAGGTTTCGCGCAGTACCGCCGCCTCTCCCACCTTGTCCAGGCGCGTGGCCATCATGACCGACCCGAAGGAGCCATAGGCCACCAGTGCCCCCGCCAGCCCGCGCAGCATGAGAGGCCGCAGGGGAAAACCTGACACCCGGTGCCGCATGGGGGTGAGGCACAGCAGGATCGGGAAATCCAGTGACGACAGGAAAAAGAACCAGGCGAGGAAGGTAAAGGGATCGGCGGTGGCGCGGATGCCGTAAGCATCATAGGTGGTGTAGAGCGCAACGAAACACCCCGTTGCCAGGGCATAGGCCAAGGCCGGGCCCAGCGTCTCGCGCGCGGTCTCGAGAAAGATGAAGTTGTAGACCGCGAGGCCGAAGATCCCGGCCAGCAGAACGCCGAGGCCCAGCCACTGAACGCCGGTAAAGCTCTCGCCAAAGATCAGCCAGGCACCGATCACCGTGAAAAGCGGGCCCGTGCCGCGCACGACCGGGTAGACAACCGTGTAGGCGCCGCGGGTAAAGGCCATCGCCTGCAACAGCTTGTAGGCAAGATGGATCACCATGACCCCGGCAAAGAGCGGCCACATGTGCGGCTCGGGCCAGGGCACGAGGAACAGCATCGGAAAGCTGAGCAGCACCAGCCATCCGTCGATCGCCGCACGAGACACCCAGGGGTCGTGCCGTCCCTTCTGCAGGGCGCCGAAGACCGCGTGCAAAAGGCCTGCGGTCAGCGCCAGCATCAGCGCCGCCCGGTGGCCGGCCTCCGTGCCCTCCAGCGAGATCAGCCAATCGCTCACCCACGGCCCTCCGCGCGGACACCATCGCCCCTGTTGTGCGTTGGTGTTACGTTGAACCTAAAGAGGACCGCATGTTCGAAAGCCTGACATCCGAATTCTACGGCGACTTTGCCGTTGTTCCCGCCTGGTCCGCCTTTGTGCGGCTCTGCGGCGCCCTGGTGCTTGGCGCCGCCATTGGATTTGAGCGGGAATGGCGCCACAAACCGGCCGGCCTGCGCACGCATATCCTGGTGGCCGTGGCCGCCTGCCTCTTTGTCCTGATCGGGCGCGAGCTGAGCGCGCTGGACTTTGGTGGCGCCGGTGAACAACGCAACGACCCCCTGCGCATGATCGAGGCGGTGACGGCAGGCGTTGCCTTTCTGGCGGCCGGCGTGATCTTTCGCTCGGCGGAAAAGGTTCACAACATCACCACCGGGGCGTCGCTGTGGCTGGCGGGCGCCGTGGGCCTGGGCTGCGGTGCGGGGCGACTGATCCTTGCGGCGATGGCCACGGCGATGGTGGTCATTGTGCTTGCGCTTCTGAAATGGATCGAGGACATCGCCCACGGCCGCTAGGCCGCTCATTCCGTATCGAGGCCGGTCAGCGCTGCGGCAAATTCCTCGGGGTCGAAGGGGGCAAGATCGTCGATCTGCTCGCCCACGCCGATGGCATGGATCGGCAGGCCGAACTTGTCCGCCAGCGCAACCAGAACGCCGCCCTTGGCGGTGCCGTCCAGCTTGGTCATGACCAGGCCGGACACATCGGCGAGCTTTTGGAAGGTCTCGACCTGGCTGAGCGCGTTCTGGCCCGTCGTCGCATCCAGCACCAGCAACGTGTTGTGCGGCGCATCCGGGTCCTTCTTGCGGATCACCCGGACAATCTTGGCCAGTTCCTCCATCAGGTCCTGGCGATTTTGCAGCCGGCCGGCGGTGTCGATCATCAAGAGGTCCGCGCCTTCGGCCTGGGCCTTGGTCATGGCGTCGAATGCCAGGCTGGCCGGATCGCTGCCCTCGGGCGCGGTCAGCACGGGCACGTTGGCGCGTTCACCCCAGACCTGCAGTTGCTCGACGGCGGCGGCCCGAAAGGTATCGCCCGCCGCGATCACCACCTGCTTGCCCGCGGCCTTGAACTGGCTGGCCAGCTTTCCGATGGTCGTGGTCTTGCCCGATCCGTTGACGCCGACGACCAGCACCACCTGCGGCTTTTTCGGGTAGAGCGGCAGCGGGCGCGCCACCGGCTCCATCACGCGGGCGATTTCCGAAGCCAGTGCCTGCTTGATCTCCAGCGAGGACAAGCGTTTGCCGAACCGCCCCTCGGCGATGTTCGAGGTCACGCGCAGCGCCGTGTCCACCCCCATGTCCGAGGCGATCAGCAGCTCTTCGAGCTGCTCCAGCATCTCGTCGTCCAGCACCCGGCGCGCAACCGCGCCCTCGCCCTGCGATCGCCCCATGATCCGCCCCAGCAAACCGCCAGAGGGCTTTGCCTCGGCCGGGGCTTCGGGTTCGGGGACTGGCACCGGGTCGATCGGCGCGGGTTTCGGCGCCGGGGCCCGAGGTTCTGGCTCTGCCGTTTCTGCCCTGGGCGCAGGCGCCTCGGCGACGTCTTCCTCATCGCCGTCCTGGACAATCGCGTCCAACCCCTCGTCCAGCTTGGAGGAGGACTTGAACAACTTGTTCTTGAGCTTGCCGAAAAAGGACATGGGCCGCGCCTGATGCTTGAGTTGTCTTCACCTAATACGCCTGCGCGCGCAATGAAAGGTCGCATTCACAGCGACCTGAGCCCCGGTGTCGATCAGGGACCGCTGGCCTCTTGCCCCAAGCCGATCGAAAAACCGTCCACAGGCAGCTGTGGACGGTTTCTGCTAGCAGGATCCCGATGTCCCGGACTTCAGACCTCGTCCGGGAAGTGCTTGATCGTCAGGCGGATCGGGTTCGGCGCCGCCTGTCCCAGACCACAGATCGAGGCATCGCCCATCGCCTGGCACAATTCCTCGAGCAGGTCCGTGTTCCAGCTTTCCGCGCTCATCAGCTTGACCGCCTTCTCGCAGCCGACCCGGCAAGGCGTGCACTGGCCACAGCTTTCATCCTCGAAGAACCGCAACATGTTCAACGCAGCATCGCGGGCGCTGTCCTGATCCGACAGCACGACAACGGCAGCGGACCCGATGAAGGAGTCATGCGGCTGCAACGTGTCAAAATCCAGCGGCACATCGCTCATAGAGGCCGGTAACAGTCCAGAGGACGGCCCACCGGGTTGATAGGCCTTCAAGACATGCCCCTCGGCCATGCCGCCCGCGGCTTCGATCACGTCAAGGATGGTCGACCCGGCAGGCAGAAGGTAGACGCCCGGTTTCGACACCCGGCCAGAGACCGAGTAAGAGCGCAGCCCCCTGCGACCGTTCTTTTCGATTCCGGAAAGGATTTCAGGGCCTTCCCGGCAGATCTTCGCGACCCAGTAGAGCGTCTCGACGTTGTGCACCAGCGTGGGACGGTCAAAGATCCCGACCTGCGCGACATAGGGCGGACGGTGACGCGGCAGCCCGCGTTTGCCTTCGATGGACTCGATCATCGCGCTTTCTTCGCCACAGATATAGGCGCCCGCGCCACGGCGCAGGTCGATATAGCCGGGTTCGACGATGCCCTCCGCTTCTAGGGCGGCGATCTCGCGGCGCAGGATTTCCAGCACGGCGGGGTATTCGTCGCGCATGTAGACAAAGCAGCGATCCGCCTCCACGGCCCAGGCTGCGATCAGCATTCCCTCAAGGAAAACATGAGGTTCCCGTTCGAGGTAAAAGCGATCTTTGAAGGTGCCCGGTTCACCCTCGTCCCCGTTGACGGCAAGGTAACGCGGGCCGGGATTTCCCCGGACGAAGCCCCACTTGCGACCGGACGGGAACCCCGCACCGCCAAGGCCCCGCAGGCCGGAAGAGAGGACCGTTTCCTGCACCTCCTCCCAGTTTCCGCCCTGGCGCAAATCCTTCAGACGGGCATAGCCGCCACCTGAGGTATAGGCTGCAAGACCTTGATATTCTGGAACATTCGCATGGGTATCGCCCGCCTCGATCGCGACATTGACCTTGTCCAGGTCGGCGTGATCGATGTGGTTGTGCCCCAGTTCCAGCACCGGCGCCGTGTCGCAGCGCCCCATGCAGGGCGCCCGCAACACGCGGACCTTTGCGGGGTCCATCCCCTCTTCCAGCGCGGCGCGCAGTTGATCGGCCCCCGCCAGCTCGCAGGACAGCGAATCGCAGACCCGGATGGTCAGCGCGGGCGGCGGCGTCTCGCCCTCCTTCACGATGTCGAAATGGGCATAGAAACTGGCCACTTCATAGACCTCGGCCATGCTGAGCCGCATTTCCTCGGCCAAGGTGCGCAGATGAGCAGCCGAAAGATGGCCGAAGTCATCCTGGATCAGGTGGAGGAACTCGATCAGCAGGTCGCGGTTGCGCGGGCGATCGCCCAGAAGCGCCTTCACCTCGGCCAGGGCCGTGTCGTCGACCTGGCGGCCCTTCGGCGTGTGGCGCCCCTTGCCCTTGCCCGATTTCCAGACGCCCTTGCGTTCGTCGAGTGCCATGCGTGCCTCCATTCATTCCGGCAGACCCTAACGCCGAACGCCTCCGGGGAAGGGGTGAAAAACGACCGAATTGGGCAGGCGAGCGCCCAGAAATTCCCTCGGATTCGCCGAACGGGGAACGGAATGTTCCGATATGTTAAATCTCGGATCGTATTGGAGCGGTGATGCGGCGTTTCACACTGGCAACCCTTGGCATGGTGACGCTGCTGGCGCTTGCGCTGGCGGTGGGCGGACCGTTTCCGGCGCTGGCACTGGTCTACATCACGGTCTTCACCTTCGCGATGGACAGGGTGTCGGCACTGGCCGCCCCCGACCATCCGGGGCAGGAGTTTCCCGCCGGACACGGGCTGTCCGGGCTCTTGGCGATTGCGCATTTCCCCCTGCTCTACGGCGGCATCTGGGCCCTGACGCATTCTGGCGCAACAACGGTCGACAAAGCACTGACATACCTGTCACTTTCCCTGTTCATCGGCCAGGTCGGAAACGCCAATGCGCATGAGTTGATCCACCGTCCGTCACGCGGCCTGCGGCGCTTGGGTACGGCGGTCTACGCCTCCTTCCTCTTCGGGCACCACGCCTCGGCCCACGTGCGGGTCCACCATGTCCACGCCGCCACACCGCGCGATCCGAACACTGCGCGGCCCGGAGAGAGTTTCTACGCCTTTGCGCCGCGCGCCTGGATCGGCGGCTTTCGCGCAGGTTTCCGTGCCGAATCGCGGCTGCGACAAGGGCGCGGATGGCACCCCTATATCGGACATGCCGGCGGTGCGATCGCCTCCCTGATCGTGGCCGCCCTTGTCGGCGGGGCCGGTGGCTGTCTGGCGCTGCTGGCGATCGCCGCCTACGCCCAGGCGCAACTTCTGCTCAGCGACTATGTCCAGCATTATGGCCTCTGCCGACGTGAAGTCGCCCCCGGGAAATACGAACCGGTCGGGCCGCAGCACAGCTGGAACGCACCGCAGAGCTTTTCATCGGCGCTGATGCTGAACGCCCCCCGCCATTCCGATCATCACGCACATCCCGCCAGGCCCTACCCGGGCCTCGACCTCGACCGGGGCAGGATGCCGATCCTGCCGCATTCCCTGCCGGTCATGGCGGTGATCGCCCTTGTGCCCCCGCTCTGGCGGCGCGTGATGGACAGGCGCGCGCGGCAATGGCACGGACCGGAGCCCGCCCATGGTTAACCATTCATTAATACCCGACTTCCGATAATTCCGCGTTTCTGGCAGGCTCGCGCACATGAAACAGATCTACGCCATTGCCCTGACCTGCCTGACCGCTCTGCCCGCGTTGGCGGCCGAGCCGATGTCGGCCACTGATTTCGAAAGCTATGTCACGGGAAAGACACTGTATTTCGGTCTCAACGGAGAGGCCTACGGAGTCGAGAAATACCTGCCCGACCGCAAGGTGCAGTGGTCCTTCCTGGATGGCAAATGCAAGGATGGTTTCTGGTATGAACAAGCCGGGCAGATCTGCTTTGTCTACGAGGACAACCCCGATCCCCAGTGCTGGAGCTTCTTCCGCGAAGGTTCGGGCCTGAGAGCCGTGTTCGAGAACGACCCCTCCAGCACGGTTCTGTACGAAGCCCAGCAGAACGATGACCCGATGCTGTGCCACGGCCCGGACGTCGGCGTCTGAGCGCTAGAGCGACGCCATGCTCTGCCGGATATCCTCGCAAAGCGCCCGCGTGTAGGCCGCCTGCCCACTGCCCTGGTATAGGTTGACCTTCATCATCCCAAGGTCCGGCAGGTTGTGGCAATCGACATTGGCCAGGTAGGGCGCCAGGTGCCCTTCCAGCCGCGCCGTAATGGCGAGGTCTGCACTGACGGTCGCGTCTATGGTGGTTTCGCTGTCCGAATCCACCGCCAGTTCCCAGGGAATGTCCGCCACGTCCAGGCGTCGCATCGCCTCGTCCCGAAAGACGCAGGTACGCGCCATCGCGATCCGCAGCGGACGGTCGCGCCAGGCCTGCCCCTGCGGCGCCCCGACCCAGCGGACCGGCACGTCCAACAGGGTCTCTCCCCCGGCCTCGAGCCCGGTTTCAGTGGTCAGGATCACATCCATCTCGCCCCGGGCGAATTGCGACTTCAGCACGCGCGTGAACGAACTGACGAGCTGCACCTTCACCCGTGGATAGCTGCGCGCCATGCGCTGCAGCACCAGCGGAATCACCGGGTAGACGATGTCCGCCGGCACGCCGAGGCGAATTTCGCCCTCCCAGCTCTGGTCGGTCAGCCGGGTGTAGGCCTCGTCATTCAGCGACACGATCTTTTCCGCGTAGCCCAGCAACTGCCCCCCCGCAGGGGTCAGGGTCACCCCCCGTCCCGTCCGGTCAAGCAGCTGCAGGTCCAGCATTTCTTCCAACCGCTTGATCTGCATCGAAACGGCGGATTGCGTCAGGTTCAGGAACCCCGCGGCGCGGGTCACGCCCCCGGCCTGGGCCACCGCCACGAAGGATCGCAGCGTCGTCACGTCAAGATTTCGCATCCATCAGACCTTGTGATGAGAGAGGTCACATACATTCACTTCCAATATCAACCACGGATCGCCACATTCATCAACAACGAAGATACCAACCCGGACCTCAATCATTTCTCGTGAAGGATGCCACCATGATCCGTGCCCTGCCCGCTCTGTTTCCCCACGCTTTCTTCCGCCGCGAAGGTTCGGCGCTGCCCGCTGATCCGGCCCGGCACCGAGCCCGCCAGAATCGCTCGCTTGTCTCACTGTCTGACGTGGGGAAAATCGCCCCGGAAGCGCCCCGATGGGACGCGCCCGGCCATTGGATCGAGTCCGAGAGCCAATGGTGACAAATCGGGGCATCTTATTGCCCCGAATCCGATCCGAAGTTCTTGAAAATCCCCTGCGTTCCTCCAATATCTAACGTGACGTGCGGGGGCCTTGGGCCCCCGGACCTATGTCAACATCGGAGGCTTACATGGCAGAATATGATACAGTCCGGGCAGCTGGCGTCTCCGGCGCACGCGCTGCCCAGATTGACGAAGGGCTGCGCGCCCACATGAACAAGGTCTACGGCACAATGTCCGTGGGTCTGCTGATCACCGCGCTTGCGGCTTGGGCGATCTCGGGGCTGTCGATGACATCCCAGCAGACGCCCTACCAGATCGGCGCTGATCGGTATCTGACCGACATCGGCTACATGCTGTATGTCTCGCCGCTCAAGTGGGTGATCATGTTCGCACCGCTGGCGTTCATCTTCTTCGGCTGGGGCGCCCTGATGCGTCGCGGATCGGCATCCGCGGTCCAGTTGGGCTTCTTTGCCTTCTCCGCGGTGATGGGCATCTCGCTGGGCACGGTCTTCATGATCTACACGCCCTATTCGATCGCTTCGACCTTCCTCGTGACCTCGATCGCCTTCGCCGGCCTGTCCCTGTGGGGCTACACCACGAAAAAGGACATCTCGGGTTGGGGCGCGTTTCTGATCATGGGCGTGATTGGCCTGATCGTGGCGATGATCGTCAACATCTTCCTGCAGTCGCCGGCAATGATGTACGCGATTTCCGCCATTGGCCTGCTGATCTTCGCGGGCTTGACCGCCTGGCACACGCAGGAAATCAAGAACACCTACGTCGCCCACGCCGCGCATGGCGATCAGGAATGGCTGAACAAGGCCGCGTTTGACGGCGCTCTCAGCCTCTACATCAGCTTCCTGAACATGTTCCAGTTCCTGCTGATGTTCATGGGCCAGCAAGAATAACGGATCCTCGCATTCGTGTTATACCAAGGGGGCCGGTCATCTGACCGGCCCTTTTTTCGTGTTGGGCCAAGGGGCCGTGGGGGGACAACATGCCGATCATCACCGAAGACTCCGTGCAGCGAAAAACGGGCGATGGCGCGCTCGGCAGTTTCGAGGCGCTGCTGTTCAGCGATTCGGGCGGGCTGACGCAGTTCGGGGCATTGGTCGAAATCCTCGCCCCGGGGGCAGCCTCTTCCTACGCGCACTGGCATGAGGCCGAGGACGAGATGATCTATGTGCTGGACGGCACGGTGACACTGGTCGAGGGCGAAAGCGAGCAGGAGATGAACGCAGGCACCGCCGCCACCTTTGCCGCCGGGGTCGAGACCGCGCATCGCCTGGAAAACCGTGGCGATGCGCCCGCGCGCATCTTGGTGATCGGCACCCGGGCCACCCGCGACCGGGTGCATTACCCCGGTCACGACCGGGTCCAGCTGATCGAACGCAGCCACGGCGAGGAACGCCGCTGGACCAAGGCCAATGGCGCTCCGGCGGACCCCTTGAAGGGGTGAGCGCAGGGCTGGCAGATCATGAGAATCGCCGGGCAGCGGTACGTTGATCACGTGCCACGGCTGGCACCCCATGTTTTCTTGGAAAGAACGCGCGGTCAGCGCGCTCTGGCAATGCACCTCGGGCAGCTTGTCGTCCCGTGCCTCTTGCAGGAAATGGCCCCGCGCCCGTAGAGACCAGCCGCCAGCGCACAACTGGCGCCCGGCATCATCCTCGACAACGTGGAACCGGCCGGAGACGACACGCGCGGGCTGCGCCCGTCCGATCAGCGGACCGCCATCGCCAGCGTAGAAAGCGGGTAATCCAGCGCGCCAATGTCCTCTTGCCGGTCGGTGCGCGACCCGGTCTGGCCCGACATTGCAAGACCACCCGTCCTACAAGTCCCAAAGACGAAAAGGCCGCGTGGGGCATCCCCCGCGCGACCCGAAAAAGACCTTCGGCCAGAACGGCTTACTTGATCTTGCCTTCCTTGTACTCCACGTGCTTGCGCGCAACGGGGTCGTACTTCTTGATCGACATCTTCTCGGTCATGGTCCGAGCGTTCTTCTTGGTCACGTAGAAGTGGCCGGTGCCCGCGGTGGAGTTCAGGCGGATCTTGATGGTGGTCGGCTTCGCCATGTGTCGTCTCCTGCAACACCGGAAGATCGCCCGGTGTGAAATCTGTATGAAGCCCGCCTTTTACCGCGTATCGCCCGCGAGTCAACACGGGATCGGGCCAAAAACTCATGCGCGGAAGGCCTGTAAGCCGGATTCTGTTCTTGGGCGGGTTTCCCCGCCCTCAGACGACCATTCCTCTGGACCGCGCGTTGCCACGCGGCTCTAGCTGCCAACCCGGATCGCCGGGGCCGAAGCGGCCCTGCGCCCGAAGGCGCGCACGATCCCTATTCGGCATTGCTCCCGGTGGGGCTTGCCATGCGGGCGCTGTTGCCAGCCCCCCGGTGGGCTCTTACCCCACCGTTTCACCCTTACCGCCACAGTCTCCTTCGGTCTCACCAGAAGCGGACTTCCAGTGCGCACCTCCGGTGCGACGGCGGTTTCATTTCTGTGGCGCTTTCCGTCAGGTTGCCCTGCCCGGGCGTTACCCGGCACCGGTGCTTCGGTGAGTCCGGACTTTCCTCTCGCCAATGGCAAGCGGCCGTCCGGCCTTCCGCGCCCGCCCCACATAGGGACGCCGCCCGCCTCGGTCAATCCCGCAAACTCAGCGCAGGAGCAGCGGTTCGGCCAACCAGTCCCTCAGCGCGCGCGTGACCTCTTCGGGCTGTTCCAGGGTCGGCATATGCGCGGCCTCTTCGATCACGCGCAACTCTGCCTTGGGGATCATCTCGGCCATGAAGGTATGGCGCTTGATCGGAAAGATCGGGTCCTTGGCTCCGCAGAGCACCAGCGACGGCACGTTGATCCGCCGCAGCGTGCCCTGCTGGTCGCGCCGCCGTTGCATCGCACGCGACTGGCGGACAAAGACCTCGACCCCAAGGCCCAGCGCCATGTCCATGACCAGCGCGCCCACCTCGGCGCTGTGGGGGCCATGCGCCAGGTATTGCGGCAGCAGGTCGTTCGAAATGACATCGCGCAGCTTGCCGGACCGCGCCCGGATGATTTGCGGATCACGCATCGCCGCCATCTGGGGCGGTTCGGGCAGCGGGCTGGTATCCATCAGCGCCAGCCGCGTCACCCGATCAGGCGCGCGGCGGTAAAGTTCCATCGCCACCATGCCACCCATGCCGAGCCCGGCGAGGGCAAAGCGCATCGGCGCCACGTCCAGCACGGACGAGGCGATCTCCTCGACCCGTTCGCCCTGCGTGATCGGCACCGTCATCACCGCGTGATCGCGGGACAGATCCGTGATCTGCGGCCCAAAGAGCCGCGCGTCGCACATCATCCCGGGCAGAAAGACCACCGGCTCCGTCATGGTCCGGCGGCGCCTGAAATGTGCTGAAAGTCCTGCATTTGCTTCGTTTCACCCCTGCCCGTGCAGCGGCACCCTAGGCCTCGGCCGGGCGCCGTGCAAGCAGCAGCGAATGCCCGTTGCAGGTCGGGTCCTCGGGCACGAAATCCTCAACCGGGGCACCTGCCGCAGAGAGCAAGGCGGCATAGTCCTCATGCGACAGCGACGCATGGTAGACGCGCTCATCCCCGACGGTACCCCAGGCCTCTCCGGCCCGCGGGCCAACCGTCAGCAAGAGCCGCCCGCCCGGCGCAAGGTGCGCCGCGATACGGGGCAAGGCGTCACGCTGTTCCGCCTCCGTCAGGTGAAAGAAGCTGCCCCAGCCGATGATCGCGTCGAAGGTCTGTCCAAGGTCCAGCGCCCGCATGTCCGCCAGCAAGGTCCGCGCCGCAGGCACATGACGCCCGAAAAGCGCCAGCATGGCCGGTGAGAAATCGACACCCGTGACGGCAAACCCCTGATCCGCAAGGTAGACCCCGATCGGGCGCCCCGCCCCACAGCCCAGGTCCAGCACAGCCCCACCCGCAGGAACATCCGCCAGCGTACGATCCAGCCAGGCACGTTCGAACAGCGACTTTCCGCGTGCCGCGTCGTAGCGGGCCGCCTGCCGTTCGTAGGTCTCGCGCAGGCTCACCCGGTCTGGGCCACGATCTGAGTCCAGACCGCCGCCTCATCGTACAATGTCCATTCCCGGCGCAAGCCGCCGGGGCCGAATTCCGCATGGCTGATCCCCATGACGTAGACGTCCGCCCCGGTGGGCGCGCCGAAAGCCCCCCAGCCCTCGTGCCGGCCCTTGAGCGACCAGCGCAGCGCCGCGCGCGGCGGCATCAGCGGCTCTTCCATCCCGATCCGGTGATGCACCTCGAACCGGGCCGAGGGCAGCGCCGCCCTGAGCCCCAGCCAGAAGCGATCGGCCGCCTCCGGTCCGTGTGCCTCGACGCCACAGGGATAATGCAGGTGGCAAGCCCGGTCGTACTGGTCCGGGATGATCGACAGATCGCCCTCCATCACCCGGATCAGCACGTTGGCAAACCCCTCTCCCCACTGGTCGGCATTGCCCTGGCCCGTATAGGGACCGGTGACGTCGACGCGGGGCGTGAACGGCTGCGTGTCCGGGTCCAGATGCGGCAGCCGGGCCCGTGCCCAGTCCTCTGCCGTGCGGTCCAGCTGGCGCAGCAGCGCGCCGCTGTCGATCACCCGCCAGACATCGCTGATCTGGTCGCGCTTGGCGTAGCTGTCCACGATCTCGCGGTATTTCAGAGTGCGCCCCGTCGCGGGGCCAAGGGGGCCGTCCCCGCTATGGGTTGCGAGGGTCAGGATGCGTTGAGACCCCAGCATGCCCACCCGGTCATGCCCCGACCAGATCACGTCCTCCCCTAATAGGCGCCGGTCCGGCAGGCTGACCAGCGTGGCCATCGCGTCATCGGCCACGGCGCGGGCGCCGAACTGCACGCCTTCGGCCCCGCGCAGGATCACGTCGGGATGGTAATAGGCCTGCGCCCGGGCGGTCAGGCCCCGCCCCTCCCAGATCTCGCGGGTGGCGGTCAGCAGGAAGTCCGCGAAATCGCGGTTTTGCGGATCGAGGCCATGCATCAGGCACGGCCCCCCGGACGAGACATCGGAACGGATTTCTGCGGCGCGGGCGCCATCGTAATTCTCTTTGGTTGTGTATTCCGCACGCTAGCCCCGGTCCGCGGTCCTGTCCAGCACGGCTCAGCCCGGATAGGCAATGCCGCGGAACGGCGGGAAATCCCGGTAGCGCGCTGCCCGAACCTCGGGCGGTTCGGCGGGCTGCGCCCCGGGTTTCAGCAGGCAGCCCTTTGGCGCGATGTAACTGTCGATCCGGCGCAGGGGCTCTGGCCGCCAGGCGATGTTGAAGGCGCAGAGCTTTGGAAAGAACCAGATCTCGGAAAAATCGAGGTGGTCGTACAGCCACCAGGCCAGGTCGCGCCAGTCGCGGCCCTGCGCATGGCGATCCGCAAACCACGGGATCACGATCGAGGCGCCGGCCACGGGCCGCTCGGGCAGATCCCAGATATGGCATTCCAGCGGATAGTCGTTGCGCGCGCAGTTCAGCCTGTGCGCGTTGCCAAAGGCGTTCAGCCGCGCCGAGCGATAGCCCGACCGGACAAAGATCCGGCCAAAGGTCTCCTCCAGCGGGTCCAGCAAGGTCGTGGCAAAGGCCCGCCCGCGCTCCAGCGCCAGGTCGGGAATGTCCGGGATGTTGCTGATGCCGTGGACGTTCCCGATTTCCGAACAGAGGAACTCTCGCATCCAGAAATGCCGCGACAGGCGTTCGCGCCCCAGGGTTTCCAAGGACCACATGGAGCGCGGGCGCCTCATGATTTCGTCCGATCAGTCATCGCCATAGCCTTTTCAGCGGAATTCCCCGTTCGGCTCCAGCGTCCAAAACGAAAGCTGGGCCGCCTCGCAGACATGGCCCTCGGGGTCGGCTAATTAGCCGACATGCCCGCCGCAGAAAACGTCCAGCGCCTGTTTCAGGATCGTGGCGCCGGTCCCCAAGCTCTCCGGCGCGCGCCATGTCCCGGCATCCAAGCATGATCAAGCTACCTCTCCGGTCCATCGCTCTTTTCTTTTTCGGCGCCACATCACAGGCGGCGCGCCCAGTCGAGCATGGCCCCGGCCACCGGCTCTGACATGCGCGGCGACAGGACATCCCCGGCCACCAGGTGACGTGACGGATCATCCTGCGGCCCAAGGTCCAGTTCGTGCAGATCGGCCCGCGCGCCCCAGCGCGCGGCGACCTGCCGACTGACCTGGTGATCGACGATCCGGTCGCCGGGGTCGAAGACAAAGAGTGCGGGCGCGGACAGGTCCTCCTGCCGCCGCCGGTGTACCTCGCGCACCGCCGCCCCCATGGGCAGGACCGCAAGACTGGGATAGCGAGAGGTCCAGTATTGCCCATGCGCCTCTCCGCGCGGGTCAAAGCCGATCTCGCGTCCTGCCAGCCAGGGCAGCCACCAGCGCGCACCCGGCCAGGTGATCAGCGCGGTTTTCGGGTCTGCCAGTTTGAAATTGGGGGACACGAGGATCGCCCCCGCGACCTCCGCGCCCATTTCCTCGTGCAGGGCCAAGGTTGCGAGCGTGGCGCCGGTGGAACAGCCCATCAGCAGCACGCGGCGTCCGATACGGTGCCCGATGGCCAGCGCCTCGGCCATGTCCTCCATCCAGCCCTCGACCGTGGCTTCTGCCATCGCGGGGCCGTCGCGCCCGTGGCCCTTGAGCCGGGTAAAGACCAGGTTGGCCCCCAGGCCCTGCGCAACCATGTCCGGCACCGGCCGGAGTTCCTGCGAAGCGGCCGAAAACCCGTGCACATAGACCAACGCCCAGTCGGTCTGCGCCTCGGGTGCGCCCGCCCAGATCACCTGTTTCTGCGCGCCGGGGCGCAGGTTGGGAACCTTGGACTCGCTCCGCGCCAGCCAGTCGTCAACGCCGCCGTCCAGCAGCGCCGCGTCAAAACGGACATTCGTCACCACGGGTTCGCGCGGAGCGAACAGGCCGTAGGCGCCGCCCGCCGCGGCCAGCGCGCCAAGCCCCCAGAGCAGCGCATTCACCCCAGGACCTCACGGATGGCCCGTTCGATCTGGGTCAGGCAGGCGGGCGTGGAAAAGCGGTGATCGGCGCCCTTGACCAGCGTCAATCGCACGTCCGGTCCCTCGATATGGTCCAGCAGGCGCAGCGCGGTTTCGCGACTGACGGCCTCATCCAGCGTGCCCTGCAACAGCCGCACCGGCCAATCCATCAATAGCGGAGAGCGCAGGACCAGGTTTCGCCGCCCGTCCTCGATCAGCTTGCGGGTCACGACGTAGGGATCCTCGTAGGCCGAGGGCATCAGGATCTTGCCTTCTTGCATGACCTGACGCCGCGCCTGTTCCGAGAATCCGGCCCAGAACCCGTCCTCGGTGAAATCCGGAGCGGCGGCGATGCCGACGAAACCCACGATCTGCGGCAGGCGTTTCGACAGGATCGACGCGATCCAGCCGCCCATCGAAGAGCCGACCAGCACCACAGGCCCCTCCACCGCATGGGTGATGACCGCCTCGGCATCCGCCGCCCAGTCGCCGATACAGCCCTCTTCGAAGACCCCGCCGGACTGCCCGTGTCCGGCATAATCCAGCCGCAGGAAGGCCCGGCCCTCCGACTTGGCCCAGCCCTCGAGGTGCACCGCCTTGGTGCCTTCCATGTCCGAGCGATAGCCGGACAGGAAGACCACGCATGGCCCCCGGCCCGAGGTCTTTGCATAGACCAGCTTGTCGCCCCGCGGACCTTCGACATGGGATACGACCGTCATTCAGCCCCCTTTCTCCTTGCCCCGGACCATAGCGCCGGTGCGTCGGGATCGAAAACGGCTTTCGGGTTTCCCCGCGGCACTGCCATCGCCCCTTATCCGTCGATGCTTTGCGCGAGGACGCGGCTGATGACCGTCAGGCTCTCGCCGCTCTGGGCCTTCCAGGTGTTGAAGGCATCCTGAACCGCCTGCATCGCCTTTTTCGATGTCGGCGCCTTGTCCACCACGCCTTCGGCCACCAGTCGCGCGACGACCGATGGCGACAGGACATAGCTTTCCTTGCCCAGGAACCGCAGCGTGTAGGCGCCGGTCGCCCCGCCCAGGCGGGCGCCGTTCTTTTTCATCCACTCCAAAAGCCCGGAAAAATCCTCTGCCGGCCAGTCGCCCACCTTGCGCCCGAATGACCCCGCATCGGCGGCCACCTCCTGGATGAAAACGGCGTTCTGCTGGATCGCCTGCACCTTGGGCGGGCTGCGCACGATGCGCGGATCGGACAGCAATTCATCGAACCGGTCCTCCGACATCATCGCGGCGTGGCCGACGTCGAAACCGTGGAACGCCTCTTCGATGCCCGGCCACTTGTTTTCCACGACCTGCCAGCTGATGCCGGCCTGAAAGATTCCGCGCGCCATCTGCGCCAGCCAGCGATCGTCCGGAATGGCCGCCAGCGCATCCGCATCCAGAACCGGCGGCATGTCGGCCAGAACCGCCGCGCGCCCGCCCTTGCGATCCGCCGCGAGATCGAGAATCTCTTCGTATGTCCGCATGACGCCCCTCCCCCTTGCAGGCGCCAGACTGCGCCGCGCGGGACGCACAGGCAAGCGCCTATCGCTCGACCTCGCCCAGGCCCAACGACAGCGCGGCCCCCAGCAGGCTGAGCACCGCGAACCCGGCCAGCGCCACCTGCGGCCCAAGCGCGGCCAGCGCCCCGCCGAGGGCACCCACCGCAAGCAGCAGCAGGCCGATGGAGGTATTGGCCAGCGCGGCATAGGTCGAGCGTTTGTCCCCTGGCGCAAAGTCGACCAGGTAGACGGACCGCCCTTGTCGCACCCCGTGGTAGGCCAGCATCAGTCCGAACAGCACCGTGGGAATGACCCAGGGCGCGCCCGCCCAGCCTGCCAGGTCCGCCAACACCGCAAGCGCCATGAACAACGCCGCCAGCACGCCCGAGGCCGCCAGCACCAGACGGGACGACCGGTCCGCCAGACGCCCCCAGACATAGGACGACAGGAAAGAGGCCGCCGACGAGGCAAGGACCAACGCCCCCAACGCCTGCAGGGCACTTTGCCCGCCGCCCAGAAGGACGAAAAAGGGCGGCGCCAGCGCGGTCACGGTCAGTGCGCCACGGGCGGCCACGAACCTGCGCAGCCGCGCGTCCTCGCGCAGGGGCGAAAGGTCGAGGTCGGCGCCTTTTTCGGGTTCCGAGGCCCCTTCCTCCAGCGTCGAGAACAGGATCGCGCCCAGCAGCCAGAGCACCGAGGCCAGCCCGATCGCCACCATCACCGGCCAGAGTGCCTGCCCCGGCCCCACCATCAGGATCAGCGCGAAGCCAAGTACCGCCAGCGCCGAGACCGACCCGGCGATGCCCGTCACCGCGCCGCGCCGGGTCTTGGCGACCGTCTTGCCCAATATGTCCTTGAAGCTGACGGAACAGAGCGACCTGCTGACGGCGAGACCAGCCAGCGCAAGGGCAATCGCAACACCGGCGGCCCACCCCGACAAGGTCAGGGCCGCCAGTACGATCAGCGCGGCACAGATCCCCTGCCCCGCCGATCCGGCGACCCAGGCCCATTTACGGTACCGCATCGCCTGCACCCGCCCCGCCAGCACGATCTGCGGCAAGAGCGCGCCCGCCTCGCGGATCGGCACGAACAGCCCGACGATACCAGCGGGCACGCCCAAGGCTCCGCCCAGCCAGCTGAGCACCAGCTTGGGGTCGATCAACCCGTCGGCGATCTTGGTCATTGTCAGGCTGGTGGCATGGCGCAGCCCGTTGCGGGCCTCCTGCGCCTTGACCTCCTCTGCGCCGGTCAATCCTTCGTAGACTTCTGTCGTGCTTTCGCTCATCCCGCCCTCTTCCCGCTTGACTTCACCGACCCCGGGGGCCATTGCGCTTGGCACAACGCATACCCGCAACCGGGCGTTCCGTGGGCGCCAAACCGACGAGGAGACTAGGCCGATGAGCCAGATTTCCCTGACATTTCCAGATGGCTCGAAACGCGACTTCGACAAGGGCGTGACCCCTGCCGAAGTGGCCGCGAGCATTTCCAAATCGCTTGGCAAGAAAGCGATCTCCGCCACCGTGGGCGACGCCCACTGGGACCTGCAATGGCCCATCGAGGAAGACGCCCGCATCGCCATCAACACGATGGCCGATGACGCGCCCGCGCTGGAACTGATCCGGCACGACCTCGCGCATATCATGGCCCGCGCCGTGCAAGAGATCTGGCCCGACGTGAAGGTCACCATCGGCCCGGTGATCGAGAACGGCTGGTACTATGACTTCGACCGGGAAGAACCCTTCACGCCCGAAGACCTCGGCGCTATCGAGAAAAAGATGAAGGAGATCATCAACCGCCGCGACCCCGTGACCACCGAGGTCTGGGAGCGCGAGCGTGCGGTGAAGTACTACGAGGCCAACAACGAGCCCTACAAGGTCGAGCTGATCGAGGCCATCCCCGGCAATGATCCGATCCGCATGTACTGGCACGGCCACTGGCAGGATCTCTGCCGCGGCCCGCACCTGCAGCACACCGGCCAGGTTCCGGGCGATGCGTTCAAGCTGATGAGTGTCGCGGGGGCCTACTGGCGCGGCGACAGCGATCGCGCCATGCTGCAGCGCATCTACGGCGTCGCCTTCAAGAACCGCGACGACCTGAAAAAACACCTGCACATGCTGGAGGAGGCCGCCAAGCGCGACCACCGCAAGCTGGGCCGTGAAATGGACCTGTTCCACATGCAGGAAGAGGCGCCGGGCCAGATCTTCTGGCACCCGAACGGCTGGAAGATCTACACCACCCTGCAGGACTACATGCGCCGCCAGCAGACGCGCGGCGGCTATGTCGAGGTGAACACCCCGCAGGTCGTCGACCGCAAGCTGTGGGAACGCTCGGGACACTGGGAAAAGTACCAGGAAAACATGTTCATCGTCGAAGTGGACGAGGAACATGCCCGCGAAAAGGCGATCAACGCGCTGAAGCCGATGAACTGCCCCTGCCATGTCGAGATCTTCAAGCAGGGGCTGAAATCCTACCGCGACCTGCCGCTGCGGATGGCGGAATTCGGCTCTTGTGCACGCTACGAACCCTCGGGCGCGCTGCACGGGATCATGCGGGTGCGCGGCTTTACGCAGGATGACGCGCATATCTTTGCCACCGAGGACCAGATCGCCGAGGAGACAGAGCGTTTCATCGGGTTCCTGGCCGGGATCTACCGAGACCTCGGCTTCCCCTCGTACAAGATCAAGTTCTCGGACCGGCCCGAAACCCGCGCCGGATCGGACGAGATCTGGGACAAGGCCGAAGAGGCGCTGCTGACCGCGACGCGCAAGGTGACGAACGACATCGAGCTGAACCCGGGCGAAGGCGCCTTTTACGGGCCCAAGCTGGAATTCGTGCTGACCGACGCGATCGGCCGTGACTGGCAGTGCGGCACTTTCCAGGTGGACTTTGTCCTGCCCGAACGTCTGGACGCGCATTACATCGGCGCCGATGGCAACAAGCATCGCCCCGTGATGCTACACCGGGCGACGCTGGGTTCTTTCGAGCGCTTCATCGGCATCCTGATCGAGGAACACGCCGGCAAGCTGCCCTTCTGGCTGGCGCCGCGCCAGGTTGTCGTGGCCTCGATCACATCCGAGGCGGATGAATACGTCGCCCATGTGGTCGAGACACTGACCAAGGCCGGTGTGCGGGCCGAGGCCGACGTGCGCAACGAAAAGATCAACTACAAGGTCCGCGAGCATTCGGTCGGCAAGGTCCCGGTCATCCTGGCCGTGGGTCACCGCGAAGTCGAGGAACGCACCGTCACCGTGCGCCGCCTGGGCGAAAAGCAGACGCAGGTCGCCTCTCTGGACGAGATCACGGCAGAATTGGGCCGCGACGCAACACCGCCGGACCTGCGCGACTGACAGCCGCCACGACGAGACACCCAAGGCAGTCGCCAGCCTCTGGCGGCCGCCTTTCCTTGTTCCGGGGACATGTACTGCTGCGTGCATCTTGGCAGACAGGCGCGCCGCCGTCCTGCGACGCGCCTGTCCCGGTCTTCCGGCCCCTGAACGGTCAGACCCGAGACCGATCAAGCACCCGGATCCGGCTGTCCCATTCCCCCCGGTCGACATAGCAACCGTGCAGATGGCGAAAACCGGTCGAGGGGTCGAACGCCTGACGACCGTGCAGGACACGGCGATTGTCGAAGACAACCATCTCGCCCCCCGAAAGCTTCAGCGCAATGCCGTAGTCCGCGGAGCGCGACATTTCCATGAACAACCGGTAAGCGCGGTAAAAGGACATCATTCGCGCCGGTTCGAGATCGAGTATGTCTGCCAGGTGGGCATTGAAACAGATTTCGGACACCTCCCCGCGCGTGTTCAGCGTGATGACCGTCTTGCGAGAGCGGATATCGGTGTTGGCGTCATGAAAACGGAAGGGAACGGTGACGGTCGACAGGACCTCGAAGGCTTCCGGGTCACGCGCGCTCAAATCCTCGGCCACGGCGACGCCGTCGCAAAAGGTCGAACCGCCGCCCTCGGCCTCGTTGGCGAGACAGTGCAGGAATTGATACCCCGGCGGCAATTCCTGGTTGGTCAGGTCCGTATGCAGCGGCAGCGCGTCAGAGGTATAGGCGAGATTGTTCGGATCGGGCTTGGAGACGACTTCGAAGGTCAATCCAAAGTTCGTTTCGCGCAAGAAGCCGACCCGGCGGGCGACCTGCATGCCGGCGTCGGTGCTGTCGGCCAGTCCTGTCACGATCGAAAGCCCGTAACGCTTGGTGTCGGCCAGCCATTCGGCAAGACCCACCTCCGATGTCAGGATGCCCGCAGCATCGTGTCGGGGCACACCGTCACCGCCCAGTTCCGCGCGCCACGCGACGGGCGCCAGGTCGGCAGGATCGTGACGTGGCTGACCCGGACGATGCGCCTTGATCCAGTCGAGGTCGAAGCGGCTTGGCCTGTCGCCCTCTTTCCAGGTCACGATAAGCGCATCAGGTTTCATTTCCACCTGGCTGGGGACAAGGTCGAGCGGAACGCTTGTGAGTTCGAAGGCGCGTTCGCCGGTTTGCGGGTGAAACCCCGAGGGGTCCGTGTCGCGTAGCCAGATATAGGGAAGATCGCCCACGGTTCCGTCGGGCCAGCGAATCTCGAGGCTCTCGGCCCCGGTGGTGAGGGTCGGTTGCATGTGTGTCTCCGGTAAGTTTGTGATGGTCAGGCGCGGCGGCTCAGCCGCTCCGCGGGGGCGGCCACCACTCATGGGCCTTCGCATGCGGATGGCCCGGACATCTTCCCAAGACGGTGCACATGTTTTCCGGTCGCTTCTTCTGCCGCTCCTAGAGAACAGGGCTGACCACTCGAGGCAAGCAGATCGTGCCCCGGGTCATTTATGTCGGCACCAACAGGAGCCGCTTGCGCGTGGCCCGACCGAGCCGACTTTTGCCGTGAGCCCCCCTTTTTTCTGGGCTGCAAGCGACGGAAACCCGGACTTGACTCGTTACAGCCCTGACGAACGCCGTGAACTAACCGGCCGGCCCGCCCGGACGGGCCATGCGTTTTGTAACATTCTGCTATGCAGCATGGGCAGACGGGCAGTCATAGTTACAAATTTCGCCTTTCACCGGCTGGAATCCCCTCTCTGACCTCTCAGGCATGACACGCGGGTTGACGGCCGCGTGATGCACGACCCCGTGTATCGCGACAAACCCTCCAGCGCGGCACCCTGCAGTCACCGACGGGCAAGTCGGCCCGCGGCCAAGTTTCGCAACGTCCAAACCTCGGAGGAACCCACATGTCCAACACTCTGAAATCCGCCGCCCTCGTCGGCGCTGTTGCCGCCGCCATCGCCGCAACCGGCGCACATGCCGACGAAATGGCAAAGGAAAAGTGCTATGGCGTCAGCCTCGCCGGCGAAAACGACTGCGCCGCCGGCCCCGGCACCACCTGTGCCGGCACCTCGACCGTCGACTACCAGGGCAACGCCTGGACGCTGGTTGACGAAGGCACCTGCACCGAGATCGAACTGCCCGCGATGGCCGATGGCACGCCGCGCATGGGCTCGCTCGACGCACTGGAGCGCGACCTGCCGATGGACTCGTAAACGGCAGACCGCGGGGGGCGCCCTGGCGCGTCCCGCGGTCCCTCTTTCGACCCGAGGACCAAGCAATGTTCGACACGACCAGCCCCCTCCCCCCCATGCCCGGCGTCGGCTACAAACCCCAGCACTATTCCGCCATCCGGGACGATCCAGCACCCGTGGGCTGGCTCGAGGTTCACGCCGAGAACTACATGGGTGACGGTGGCAGGCCGCTGGCACAGTTGCGCGCCCTGTCCGAGCGTTTCCCGATCTCGGTCCACGGGGTTGGATTGTCGATTGGCGGGCCGGACCGGCTGGACCCGGATCACCTTGCCCGGCTGAAACATCTCGTCGGCTGGCTGAACCCGGCGAGCTTTTCCGAACACCTGGCATGGTCCACCCATGACAGCGCCTTTTTGAACGACCTGCTGCCGCTGCCCTATACCCCTGACACGCTCGCCCGCGTCTGCGACCATATCGACGAGGTGCAGGAGGCGCTGGGGCGGCGGATGCTGCTGGAAAACCCCTCCAGCTACCTCGCCTTCGCCGAAAGCACGCTGGACGAGACGGAATTTCTGCAGGCGATCGTCCGCCGTACCGGCTGCGGGCTATTGATGGACGTGAACAACGTCTTCGTCTCGGCCACCAATCTGGGCTACAGCCCGCAGGACTACATCGCGGGTTTTCCGATGGCTGCGGTGGCCGAAATTCACCTGGCGGGCCACGACGAGGATCACGACGATTTCGGCGCCCCGCTGCTGATCGACAGCCACGGGCGCGAAGTGGCCGAACCGGTCTGGGCCTTGCTGGACATGGTTCTGGATCGCGCCGGGCCGCTGCCCTTGCTGATCGAATGGGACAATGACGTGCCGGACTGGCCCGTTCTGGCCGCAGAAGCGGAAAGGGCGGCGCGGGCGCTGACGCGCGTGGCCGCCTGAGGTCGGGACCTCACGTCGAAGGCATGCGTTCGGCAAGACCACGGGCCCGCGGTTTCACCCCCGGGGGCTGGATCAGGAAGAAACACAAGGGAGCGCAACATGACCAGCCTTGCCGAGACCGGCTTCCGCAATGCGCTGCTGCGGGCGGATGCGCCTGTTCCCGAGGGCCTGACCGATGGCGAGGGGCGACCGGCCGGGCGGCGCTACGACGTCTATCGCAACAACGTGGCCGTGGCCCTGCGCGAGGCGCTGGAAACGGGCTTTCCGGCGGTGGCGAAACTGATCGGGCCCGAGAATTTCGCCCGTGCGGCGGGGATGTTCCTGCGCGCCCATCCACCCGCCAGCCCCCTGATGTTTCAATACGGTGCCGGTTTCCCCGAGTTCCTGGAGCAGATAGAGGCGCTGCGCGGGATCGGCTACCTGGGTGACGTGGCGCGGATGGAACTGGCGCTGCGCCAGAGCTATCATGCCGCCGATGCGCCGGTGCTGGATGCCGCGCGATTGGCGGAGCTGGATGAGGCGGCACTCATGCGGGCGCGCCTGGTTCCGTCGCCGGCCCTGCAGCTTCTGCGGTCGCCCTGGCCGGTGCTGTCGATCTATCGCTTCACAATGGAACAGGGCCAGCCCAAGCCCCCGGCCCGCGCCGAGGCGGTTGTCATAACCCGACCGGACTTCGATCCCGTGCCGCATCTCCTGCCGCAGGGCGGTGCCGGCTTTCTTGCCGCCCTGATCAAAGGCGAAACATTCGGCGCGGCCGTCGAGACCGCCGGTGCCGATTTCGACCTTTCCGCCACGCTCTCGCTGCTGTTGCAGCAAGGCGCATTTTCCGACCTGCTCACCGATTGAGGACCCGATGGACCGTCTCATCTCCCTGCACAATGCGATCTTTGCCCCTGTCGAACGGCTGGGCGACCAGCTGATCCCGCTGCTGGCCCGGCTTGCCTTTGCGGCGACGCTCTTGCGGTACTACTGGAACTCCGCCGGGACCAAGGTCTGGGATCGCAAGGGCGAAGAGGGGATCTTTGACTTCTTCACGCTGGAATCGGGCACCTACGCGCAGATGTTTCCCAAGGCGTTCGAGGCAGCGGGCTACAATACCGCCAACATGGGATTTCACTATGACCTCATAGCCTTTGCCGGCACCTACGCGGAATGGCTCTTGCCCCTGCTGATCGTTTTGGGACTGTTCACGCGACTGGCGGCTCTGGGGATGATCGGCTTTGTCGCCGTGCAGACCTGGGTCGACGTGACCGGACATGGCGGCACGCTGGGCGCGCTGTTCGATACGCGCTATGGCCTGATCGACGAGCGGACGCTCTGGGCCCTGCTGCTGCTGGTGATGGTGATCCGGGGCGCGGGCGTCCTGTCGCTGGACCGGCTGTTCGGCCTGGCGCCCGCCGCGCGCCAGGTCTCGGCCTAACGGTTCAGAAATGCGCCTTGGGCTCGTCGGGCTTGCCCGCGGCCAGCGCCAGCACACCGCCCAGGCCCGCAAAGGCGATGGGGAACATGGTGAAGACGTTGAAGCCGAAGGCATGGAACATCGCCGCCGCCGAAAGCAGCAGCAGGACCCCACCCCACAGCGCGCGCGCCTTGGCCATTGCACCGCCGGCAATGGCCAGCAAGGGGGCCAGGATCGACACGATGCGCACCGTCTGTGGGTCGTCGAACATACCGAACATCTCTTCGACCTCGCCCACGTTCTTGACCAGTTCCGTGTAGCCGAAACCGAAGAACCCCACGATCATGCCGATCACCCCGGCGATGATGCCCAGTGTCAGTGCCGCGTTGCGCATGTTTCTGCCTCCTGCCCTGTCATACCACGCCCAGGGCCGCCTGGGCCGTCTTGTCCCAGCCCAGGACCATGCGCTGATCCTCGACGAAGAGCGGGCGTTTCATCACCGTCGGATGGGCCGCGATCAACGCGGCGGGGTCCATCGCGCGCGTGTCCTCGTCGAAGTCCCGCCAGGTGGTCGAACGCGTATTGACCAGTTTGTCCCCGAATTGCGCCAGCGCGCGGTCCAGGATTTCGGCCGGCAAACCCTCTTCGCGGACATCGACAAAAGTGGCCGACGGCAGCGCCTTGCGCGCCTTGCGGCAGGTGTCGCAGGTCTTCAACCCGTAGATGATCATGCACAATCCCTTGGCAGTCTGCGGTTCAGGATCGTCAGATAGGCAAGATTTCGTCGAAATGCGAGAGTGGGACTCTTGTATTTCGCCGTTCTGCGCTAATGTCACCAGCGTGATATTCGTGCACCGGATGCTTGGCGCCCCGGCGTCCTGCGGCCCTGAACGGCGAATGTGACCTTCTCCGATCTGCACGGGGATGAACGCAAGGACTTGAATAGGAGCACGGGGATTATGCCGAACGGCACCGTGAAGTGGTTCAACACCACGAAAGGCTATGGATTTATTGCGCCGGACGAGGGGGGAAAGGATGTTTTTGTCCATATCTCCGCCGTCGAACGCTCGGGTTTGACCGGGCTCGCCGACAACCAGAAGGTCAGCTACGAACTGCGAGAGGGACGCGACGGCCGCACGATGGCCTCGGACCTCAAGATTCTCTGACCCGAGGGCCGGTCATGTGAACCGGCTTGCCGATCCAGACCAAACCGGCCGGGCGGCCACGCCCGGACACCTATGGCTTGACTGTCAGCAACATCTTCACGGGATGCGGCTACGTTTGGCTTTGTCCTAAAATTCTAGGCACTTGGCGCTTCGCCAGCGCTGCGGTTTACAGTACCCTCACGGGGCCGGTGAGGGGTCCGGCACGGGCGTTCTGCCCGTTTCCCCAGCCCCCCCTTTGGAACCCGTGATGCCGATCAGATGGATCACCGCTGCCATGGCTCTGGCGACCGTCGCCTTGCTGGTCGCCGGGGTAAACCAATTGCCGCCCCTGACCCAGGGTGGCCTGCCGCGCAGCGGCCCGCCGCCCCGTGGCGCCGCCTCGGCCCCTGCCGATCCCATCGCATGGTGTCGGGCCAACCTGCCTGGCGTGAATTGCGGCTGTTTCGCCCAAAAGGCCGATGAGGTCATGAGCGCCCCGCACGACCCTTTGCCGGGCGCCGCCTACATGAACCGGTGGGATCTGGCCCGTGCCCAGGCGGACAAGGGCTGTTGAGAGATCACGCAGCCTGCAGTCTGCGCGCCTCTTCCCCGGCCAGCCGGATCAGCAACGTCATGAAGGGTTTGTCCAGGTCCTCTGTCCGCACCGCCGCATAAAGGCGCCGCGTCAGTCCCTTTTTCGTAAGCGGGCGCGTGACATAGTCAGAGCTGTATTTCACCTCACGCACGACCCAGTCCGGCAGAACCGACACTCCCCGGTTGGACGCCACCAGCAACAGGATCACCGCCGTCAGTTCCACCTGTCGGATCGCCGCCGGTTCCACCTTGGCCGGGGTCAACAACTGGCTGAAAATATCCAGGCGCGAACGTTCCACCGGGTAGGTGATCAGTGTCTGGCCCCGGAAATCCTCGGCTTCGATGAATTCCTTTTCCGCGAGCGGGTGCTGGGACGAGGCGACGAAGACCGGGCTGTAGTCGAAGAGCGGCACGAAAGTGACGCCTGCCAGGTCCTCAGGGTCCGAGGAAATGACCACGTCCACCTCTTCCTTCATCAGAGCGGGCAAGGCATCGAAGGCAAGACCCGGACGGATGTCCACATCCACGTCGGAAAACTTCTTGCGGAAACCTTCCAGCACCGGAAAAAGCCATTCGAAACAGGCGTGGCATTCGATGGCAATGTGCAACCGCCCGGACTTGCCCTCGCGCAAGCCCTCGAACTCGGCCTGGACGGCCTCGACCTGCGGCAGGATCTGCTCGGCCAGCCGCAGAAGGCGCATCCCCGCCGCCGAGAGTTTCATCGGCTTGGACCTGCGCACGAAAAGCTCGACCCCCGCCTGGTCCTCCAGCCCCTTGATCTGGTGACTTAGCGCCGATTGCGTGATGTTCAGCATCTCTGCCGCCCGCGCCACACCGCCCGCGTCATGGATCGCCTTGATGGTCCGGAGATGCCGGAATTCGATATGCATGGGGGGCTTTCCCTCATCCGCCTCATGTTGATCTTGAGATTTATGAGTTTGTCTCACAATGCTGCACATGCGACAAGGGCTCCAACGTCATAAAGGACACCCCGCACCATGCAGCGCCCCGAGATCTCCTTCGAATTCTTCCCGCCGAAAAACATCGAGGCCACCTTTCGCCTCTGGGACGCGGTGCAGGTTCTTTCGCCGCTGGCGCCGCGCTTCGTCTCGGTGACATATGGCGCAGGCGGCACCACCCGCGACCTGACCCGCGACGTGGTGGCGACGCTGCACAAGCATTCCGGCCTGCGCACGGCGGCGCATCTCACCTGCGTCAACGCCACCCGTGATGAGACCCTGGCCATCGCCGAAGGCTTTGCCGAGTCGGGCGTGACCGATATCGTGGCCCTGCGCGGCGACCCGCCCAAGGGTTCGGACGGCTTCACCCAGCACCCCGATGGTTTTGCCAACTCTATCGAATTGATCGAGGCTCTGGCCGAGACCGGCAAGTTCACCCAGCGCGTCGGCGCCTACCCCGACTGCCACCCCGAGGCCGCGGACATGGACGCCAACATCGCCTGGCTCAAGCGCAAGCTGGACGCCGGCGCGGACGAGGCCCTGACGCAGTTCTTCTTCGAGGCCGAGACCTTCTTCCGTTTCCGCGACGCCTGCCAGAAGGCCGGGATCGACGGTGACAAGCTGGTGCCGGGCATCCTGCCGATCGAAAACTGGAACGGCGCACGCCGCTTTGCAGAAAGCTGTGGCACCTACATCCCGCAGTGGGTCTCGGACGCCTTCGAAAAGGCGCAGCGCGACGGGCGCGAGGATCTGCTGGCCACGGCAATCTGCACCGAGCTGTGCTCCGACCTGCTGGAAGGCGGTGTGGACAAGCTCCACTTCTACACCCTGAACCGCCCGGAACTGACCCGCGACGTCTGCTTTGCGCTGGGTGTCACGCCAGAGGTGGCGCTGGAACAGGTGGCCTGAACCGCCCGCCAGCCTGCAAACAAACGCCCCGCCCGATCCCGCCGAGGCGGGGTTTTTCCTGGCTGGCTGTCGCCTCGGACCGACCCGAAGAGGACGATCAGGCCGGAGCGCGGGCCCAAGGGACGGTGGGCGGGGCGTCTTTCGCGCCGCAGGCGCGGAACAGCGTCCGCCCCCGTCCCCGTATCCGGCCCCTCAGCGCATCATGGGTGGCCGCGCCTCCACCCAGGCGCCCTCGGACTTGCCGCTCTCGGCCACGGCAAAGACGGCGGCCATCGAACGCAAACCGTCTTCCGCCCGGGGGTACAGATCCGCGGCCGGGTCCATCTCGCGCCCTTCGCTGCGTGCCCGGATCGCCTCGGCCAGGTCCGCGTAGAGGTTGCCGAAGGCCAGCGGCATTCCCTCGGCATGGCCCACCGTCACCCGGCTGGCGCGTGCGGCCTCGGGTGACAGGCCAGGCCCGCCACGTTCGATCACTTCCAGCCGTCCGCCCAGCGGCATCCAGTATAGCTGGTTCGGTTGCTCCTGCGCCCAGCGCAGCCCTCCCTTTTCACCGAAGACCTGCAGGGTCAGCCCGTGCTGTCGCCCCAGCGCGATCGACGAGGTCCAGAGCCGTCCCACCGCGCCGCCGTCGAACCGCAGGTTTACCTGCGCGTCATCCTCCAGCACCCGGCTTTCGATACAGCTCACCGTGTCCGCCGAAAGCCGCTCCACCTCTTGCCCGATGACAAAAGAGGCCATGTGCAAGGCATGGATGCCGCAATCGGCGAATTGTGCCGAAACCCCGGCCTGCGCCGGGTCATAGCGCCAGCGCACGCGCGGATTGTCCGCATCGCCCGCGTCCGCGTGATGGCCGTGAGCGAACTCTGCCACCACCATCCGCACGCGGCCCAGATCGCCCGCCGCCACCATCGCCCGCATCTGCCGCACAAGCGCATAGCCCGAATAGCCATAGTTCACCGCGCAGATACGCCCTGTCTCTCGCGCAAGACCCACCAGTTCCTCGCCCTCGGCGACGGTCATCGTCATGGGCTTTTCGACCAGGACGTGAAACCCGCCCTCCAGAAAGGCTCTGCTGATCTCGAAATGCGTGGCGTTGGGCGTGGCCACGGTCACCAGGTCGACCCGGTCCTCGCGCCCCCGCTCGCCCTCCAGCATCTCGCGCCAGTTCCCATAGGCCCGGTCGGCCGCCAGCCCCAGTCGCTGACCGAACGCCCGACCTTCCTCGGCGCGATGATCCAGCGCCCCGGCGACGAAATCGAACGCCCCGTCCAGCCCCGCGGCCAGCCGGTGCGCCGGACCGATCTGGCTGTCCTCTCCGCCACCGATCATGCCCCAGTTCAGTTTTGTCATTGCCTGCCCTCCCGGTCTCAGAAATCCGCCACCCGTGCCCAGCTCCCCGACACCGACGCGGCGCGGGCCGCGGCGATGACGCGGTGCACCTCGACCCCGTCGGCGAAGGTCGGCCAGACCGGAGACCCGCCGTCGATGGCCTGCAGAAAATCCTTCGCCTCGATGATGATCTGATCCTGGTAGCCGGTCCCATGCCCCGGCCCCGGACAGAACCCCCGGTAGTCGGGATGCGCCGGACCGGTCAGGACCTTGGTAAACCCGGCCCGTTCCGCCGGCGCCGCCCCATCGCAAAGCCAAAGCGCGTTCTGATCCTCCTGGTCGAAACGGATCGCGCCCTTTTCCCCCGTGACTTCATAGGCATACCCCATTTTCCGCCCCGTCGCGACGCGGCTGGCAAAAAGCTGTCCGCTGGCCCCGTTCTCAAAGCGCAGGGTCATCAGAACCTGGTCGTCGTTGGTCACGGTCACGCCATTGCGTTCGGGAAAGACCGTCTCGATCACCGCCGAGACCTCGGCAATCGGCCCGCCCAGCGCCAGTGCAGCATTGATCGGGTGCGGTGCAAGATCCCCCAGGCAACCGTTGGCCTCGCCCTGCGACCGCCAGGGCGGCAGGATCGAGGTCAGGTGGAAATCCTCTGTATGTTCGATGCGCAGGTGATGCACCCGCCCCAGGTCGCCCGCAGCGATCAACTGGCGGGCAAAGCGCGTCGCGGGTGTCCGGCTATAGTTGTAGGCCACCATATGTGCGACCCCGGCATGTTCGGCGGCGGCCAGCATGGATCGCGCCTCTTCCAGCGTCAGGCCCAGCGGTTTCTCGCAGAGCACCGGCTTGCCAAGCGCAAAGGCCGCCTCCGCGATTTCGCGGTGCGTCGACTGTGGAGAGGCGATCACCACCGCCTCCACCTCGGGATCCTCGACCAGGGCCTGCCAGTTTTGGGCGCCGCGATCGAACCCGTAAGCCTCTGCATAGCGGGCGCCGCTGTCAGGTGTGGACCCGGCGATGGCTACCAGACGCGGTTTCAACCTTGTCTCGAATACCGTTCCGACGGCAGCAAAGGCGGCGGAATGTGCCTTGCCCATGTATCCGCCGCCGACGATTCCGATCCCGATGCTGGCCATGTCCCCTCCCCCGATGTCAGCGCCCGGCAACCCTGCGACGCCGACCGTCGGGGCGACAAGACCTATCTGGGCGCGCGCTTGGTCAGCCCCAGTTTTTCTCTCACCGCTGAGGGTCCCATGACCTTGGCACCGAGGTTTTCGATGATCCCCACGGCGCGGTCGACCAGTTGTGCATTGGTCGCCAGCACCCCCTTGTCGAGGAACAGGTTGTCCTCCAGCCCGACGCGCACGTTGCCGCCCGCCAGCACCGAGGCCGCCACATAGGGCATCTGGTTGCGCCCGAGCGCGAAGGCGCTGAAACACCAGTCATCCGGGACGTTGTTGACCATCGCCATGAAGGTATTGAGGTCATCCGGCGCGCCCCAGGGCACCCCCATGCAAAGCTGCACCAGCGCGGGCCCGTCCAGCACGCCCTCTTTCACCAATTGCTTGGCGAACCACAGGTGACCGGTGTCAAAGGCCTCGATCTCGGGCTTGACCCCCAGCGCGGTCATGCGCGCGCCCATGTCGCGCAACATGCCGGGTGTATTGGTCATGACGTAATCGGCCTCGGCGAAATTCATCGTGCCGCAATCCAGCGTGCAGATCTCGGGCAGGCATTCCGCGATATGCGCCACCCGCGCCTCGGCGCCGATCATGTCGGTCCCGGCCTCGTTCACCGGCAAGGGCGCCTCGGTCGAGCCAAAGGTAATGTCGCCGCCCATGCCCGCTGTCAGGTTCAGCACCACGTCCACGTCCGCATCGCGGATGCGCTCTGTCACTTCCCGGTAATACGCCAATTCCCGCGAGGGCGCCCCGGACTCGGGATCGCGGACATGGCAATGCACCACGGCCGCCCCCGCCCGGGCCGCCGCGATGGCGCTTTCGGCAATCTCTTTCGGAGAGCGCGGCACATGCGGGCTGCGGTCCTGCGTCCCGCCCGATCCCGTAACCGCGCAGGTGATAAAGACCTCTCTGTTCATCTCAAGCGGCATCGCCCTCTCCTTCCTGTCTTTCCGTCCTCAACCGGATCAATGCATCCGCGGCCACCGCCCGGTCGGGCGTGACGATCAGCGGGTTGATCTCCAGTTCCTCGATCCTGTCGGCATGGGCCGCGACGAAAGCCTGCACCGCATGGACGGCGGCCACAACCGCCGTTTCATCTGCCCCCGGCGCGCCACGATAGCCGGCCAGCAGCGGCGCGATCCGCAGGCCCGCCAGCGCCTCGCGCACCTCCACTTCACTGACCGGCAACAACCGCACCTGCGTATCCCCAAGGATCTCGGTCCAGACACCGCCCGTGCCCAGCGTCAGGACAAACCCGTGCGCGGGATCGCGGACCACGCCGATCAGCAGTTCCACCACCGCGCCGCCGACCATTTCCTCGATCAGGTAGCCCCGCGCGCCCATGTTCTCGGCCGCCGCCTGCACCGCCTCCGCCGAAGCCAGGTTCAGCCGCACCGCGCCCGCCTCGCTCTTGTGGGCAAAGCCTTCGCCCTTCAGAACCACTGGAAAGCCGATCCGCGCCGCCACTTCTGCCGTCGCGTCCGGCGTCGCGGCGCGCGCACGCGCCGGCACCACAAGGCCCGCGCCCTCCAGGATCCGTTTCGCCTCGGCCTCCTGCAGAACACCCCCCGCTTCTTCTTTCCCCAAATACTCCGGGGGGGTCGCGGAACGCGACGGGGGCAGCGCCCCCTCCTCCCGCGCCAACAACACCGGCGCCGGGTCCACCGCGCGGCCAAGGAAGGCCGCCGCCGCCAGCGCCTCCAGAGCCGCCGACAGATCACAGAGCGGAACGATCCCAAGCGGCACCAGCCGCCGGGCCACATCCTCCGGCAGCGTCTCGACAAGGCTCGACAGGACCGCCAAGGGCACATCGCCCTGCGCTTGTGTTACTGCGTCGATCACCGGCTCCCAATCGGCGCTCGAACAGCGGTCACCGCGTGGAAAATCCAGCACGACAACAGCTGCGCCTAGATCGTCCCCCTGCGCCAGCCCGGCGAAACAGGCTCTCATCGCGGGCACGTCGCCCCAGATATAGGTGTGGTAATCCAGCGGGTTGGCCAGCGCCACCTTGGGCCCGAGCGCTGCGCGCAGCGCCTCCCGCTGGACGGTGCCCAGGGGCGGAAAGGTGATGTCGTAGCCCAGGCCGGTATCCGCCATCAGGCTCGCCTCGCCGCCCGAACAAGAGGCCGAGACCAGCCGGTTGGATCGCAGAGGCCCAGCCACATGCAGGATCTTCAAACATTCCAGCAGGGCCGACAGGGACGAGACCTGCGCCACCCCGATACGTCTCAGAAAGGCCCGCGCGCCCGCATCGCTGCCGGTCAGGGATGCCGTATGCGAGACCGCCGCCGCGCCTGCCTGCTCCGAGGCCCCCAGCTTCAGCGCCACGATCCGCTTGCCCAATGCACGTGTCCGCGCCGCAAGGGCCTCGAACCCGCGGATGTCAGCAATGCCTTCGACATAAAGCCCCAGCGCCGTGATCCTCGGGTCTTCGAGCAGCGCCATGCCCAGCGCGCTCAGGTCCACCTGCGCCTGGTTGCCCACGGTGCCCAGAAAGCCAATGGGAAGGCCCCGGCGCTGCATCGTCAGGTTGAGCGCGACGTTGGAGCTTTGCGAGAGGATCGCCACGCCCCTTTCCACCGGGACCAATCCGTGCTGGTCGGGCCAGAGCGCGACCCGGTCGAGTGCGTTCAGCATGCCGTAGCAGTTCGGTCCCAGCACCGGCATTTCCCCCGCCGCCGCCAAAAGCGCCGCCTGCATGTCCCGGCCATCCGACAGTTCCGCCTGCGCCTCGGCAAATCCCGAGGCAAAGCAGATCGCCCCACCCGCGCCGGCAGCCGACAGAAGCCGCACCGCTTCGACCGTGGCGGCGCGGTTTATGCCGATATAGACCGCATCCGGCGGTTCCGGCAGGTCCTCCACCCGCGCCACAGCCGGCAGCCCGCCAACCTCGGTGCGCGTCGGATGCACCGGCCAGAGCGGCCCGTCAAAGCCCATCCTCCGGCATTCGCGGATGACATTCGCGCACCACCCCCCGCCGCCGATCACCGCAATGGATCGGGGATACAGGAGGCGCGCCAAGGTCCCGGCAGTGTCATTGGCGCCGAGGGCCATCACGCCCCCAGGGGACGGAAAATCTCCCGCCCGATGATGTGACGCTGGATTTCGGATGTGCCGTCCCAGATCCGCTCGACCCGGGCATCGCGCCAGAACCGTTCGATGGGGAAATCGTCCATCAGCCCCATGCCGCCGAAGATCTGCAAGGTCGTGTCCGTGACCCGAGCCAGCATCTCGGTCGCGTAGACCTTGGCGCTCGCGATCTCGCGGTTCGACGGCAGGTCCTGGTCCAGCCGCCAGGCCGCGGCCAGGGTCAGCCAGTCGGCGGCGTCGATCTCTGTCACCATGTCCGCAACCTGAAAGGACACTCCCTGGAACTTGGCAATCGCCTGACCGAACTGCCTGCGCTGCGCCGCGTAATCCACCGCCATGTCGAAACAGCGCCGCGCCCGCCCCACGGAAAAGGCCGCCACGGTCAAACGCGTGGCGTAAAGCCAAGTGTTCATGACCTCGAACCCGCCGTCGACCTCGCCCAGCACCTGAGTATCCGGCAGGCGGCAATCGGTGAACTCCAGGATGCAGTTCTTGTAGCCCCGGTGCGAGACAGAGTTATAGCCATCGCGCACCTCGAACCCCGGATGCCCGCGATCCACCAGGAAACAGGTGATCCGCTTTTTCGGTCCCTTGGGGGTCTCGTCCACGCCCGTGGCTATGAAAACGATAAAGAAATCCGCGTGATCGGCGCCCGAGATGAAGTGCTTGGTCCCGTTCACCACCCAGTCGCCCCCCTGCCGCACCGCGGTACATTTCATCCCGCGCACGTCGCTGCCGGCCTCCGGCTCGGTCATGGCCAGCGCATCCATCCGCTCGCCCCGCACGGCGGGCAGCAGATAGCGCTCGCGTTGCTCCCCCTCGCAGGCCATCAGGATGTTCTGCGGTCGGCCAAAGAAATGCGTCAGCGCCATGCTGCCGCGCCCAAGCTCGCGCTCGACCAGCGTGAAATCGAGGTGGCCCAGCCCCGCGCCCCCCACCTCCTCGGGGAAGTTGCAGGCGTAAAAGCCGAGGTCGATCACCTTGCGCTTGATCTCTTCGCCAAGACCCGGCGGCACCTCTCCGGTTCGTTCGACCCCGGCCTCGAAAGGATAGATCTCCTTTTCGACGAAGCTGCGCACCGTCGAAACGATCATCTCCTGCTCGTCGCTCAATCCGAACTGCATCGCGTCCTCCCAGCTTTGCCCCCATCCAAGTCGAGTTTGGCGCGACCCTCAAACCGAAAACGCCCGATCCTCTTCTGAATGCGACAAAGCAAGGGACGGCCTCTCGCCTTGACGTGGCGTCTCTTCTGGAAAATGGTATACCAAATCGGACGAGGGAGGAGACCATGTCCACCGAAACGCAACACGCGGGCGCCAATGTCAGCCTCGCGCGCAGGGCTTGGTCCATCCGGCGGCTGGCGCTGCGCATGGCCGAGGTGCAGGGACAGGGCTATATCGGGCAGGCGCTCGGCGTGGCGGACGTTCTGGCCGTCAGCTATTTCCACGCGCTGAATTACAGGCCTGACGAGCCGGAGTGGGAAGGGCGCGACCGCTTTTACCTCTCAATCGGCCACTACGCGATCGCGCTTTATTCCGCGATGATCGAGGCCGGCATCCTGCCAGAGGACGAGCTGGAAACCTACGGCATGGATGACAGCCGCATGCCCATGTCCGGCATGGCCGCCTATACGCCGGGAATGGAAATCACCGGCGGCTCGCTCGGCCACGGCCTTGGCATCGCCGTGGGTGCGGCGCTGGGTTTGAAACGCAAGAAGAACCCGGCCTTCGTCTACAACATGATGTCGGACGGCGAGTTGGGCGAGGGATCGACCTGGGAGGCGGTCATGTCCGCCAGTGCCCATCAGCTCGACAACCTGATCTGCGTCGTGGATTTCAACGACCAGCAGGCCGACGGCCCGACCACCCAGGCCCTTGCCAAGGGCGAGGAGGCACCGAAATGGGCCGCCTTCGGCTGGCACGCGCAAGAAGTGGACGGCAACGACCTGAACGCCCTCGTGGCGGCCTTCGACACCGCGCGCAACCTGCGTGAGCCGCGCCCCCGCGTCATCATCTGCAAGACCCAGATGTGCAAGGGCGTGCCCTTCCTCGAAGAGCGCGAAATCACCCATTTCGTCCGCGTGGACCCCTCTGAATGGGCGCGTGCCATCGCCATTCTCGACGACGCCATTCCGGCCTGAGCCCGGACCGACAAGGAGCCAGAGACATGCAAGAAGCCCCCATCGGCCCGACCTCGCGCCGCAAATCGAAATACACCCCGCGCGCCGTCCCCGTCTCCGGGGATGGAGCGCGCCTGACCACCTCCGCCATGATCGCCTCGCTGGATGCCGAGGGCCGCGACACCGTCGCCGCCCCCTTCGGCAATGCGCTTTGTGACCTGGCGGCGAAACGCGACGACATCGTAGGCCTGACCGCGGACCTGTCGAAATACACTGACCTGCACGTTTTCGCCAACGCCTACCCTGACCGTTTCTACCAGATGGGCATGGCCGAACAGGTCATGATCTCCGCCGCAGCCGGGCTGGCGCGCGAGGGCTTTACCCCCTTCGCAACCACCTACGCGGTCTTTGCCTCGCGCCGCGCCTATGACTTCATAATCATGGCGATTGCCGAGGAAAACCTGCCGGTCAAGATCGTCTGCGCCCTGCCCGGGCTGACCACCGGCTATGGCCCCAGCCACCAGGCGACAGAGGATCTGGCGATCTTTCGCGGCATGCCCAACCTGACTATCGTCGATCCCTGCGACGCGACGGAAATCACGCAGGCCACCCATGCCATCGCCGACCACCCCGGCCCGGTCTACATGCGCCTGTTGCGGGGCAAGGTGCCCGACGTGCTGGGCGAATACGGCTACAATTTTCAACTGGGCAAGGCGCAGGTGATCCACGGCGGCAATGACGTGCTCTTCATCTCTACCGGTTTCATGACCATGCGCGCGCTGGATGCCGCCAAGGCGCTAAGGGCCGAGGGCACCGATTGCGCCGTCCTGCACGTGCCCACGCTGAAACCGCTCGACACGGAAACCATTCGCGCCGAGGCCGCCAAGGCCGGGCGCCTGGTCGTGACACTGGAAAACCACACCATCACAGGCGGGCTGGGAGAGGCGGTGGCGGCGGACCTGATGCGCGCGGGCATCCACCCCGCCTTCGACAGCATCGCCCTGCCGGACGAGTTCCTGGACGCGGGCGCCCTGCCAACGCTGCACGATCAATACGGGCTCAGCGTCGAATCCATCGTGGCCCGCGTCAGCTCCAGGCTGTGACCCGGGCTTCTTCTCTCGCAAAATACTCCGGGGGAGCCGACGAAGTCGGCGGGGGCAGCGCCCCCTCCCCTGCCAACCACAGGAAAACCAAATGCTTCTCAACGGAAAAACCGCCGTCATCACCGGCGCCGCCAGCCCGAGGGGGCTCGGCAAGGCCACCGCGACGCTCTTTGCCGACCACGGCGCGCGCATCGCCGTGCTCGACCTTGACGGAGAAGCCGCCCGCGCCGCCGCCGCTGATCTGCCGGGCGAAGGCCACATCGGGCTGCCCTGCGATGTCACCAGCAAACCCCAGTGCGAGGCGGCGGCGAAATCCGCCATCGACGGGCTGGGCCAGGTCGACATCCTGGTGAACAACGCCGGCATCACACAGCCGCTGAAACTCATGCAGATCGAGCCGGAAAACTACGACGCGGTGACGGACGTGAACCTGCGCGGCACGCTCTACATGAGCCAGGCGCTGATCCCGCACATGCGCGCGCGCAAGACCGGCTCCATCGTCAATATCTCGTCCGTTTCCGCCCAGCGTGGCGGCGGTATCTTTGGCGGGCCGCATTACTCGGCGGCCAAGGCGGGCATACTCGGCCTGACCAAGGCGATGGCCCGGGAACTGGCGCCCGACGGTATCCGCGCCAACGCGATCTGCCCCGGTTTCATCGCAACCGACATCACCGGCGGGGCATTGACCGATGAGATGATGGAACAGATCCTGTCCGGCATCCCGATGGGCCGCGCCGGACAGGCCAGCGACGTGGCGGGCTGCTGCCTGTTCCTGGCCTCGGACCTGTCGGCCTACGTCACGGGGTCAGAGGTCGACGTGAACGGCGGCTCGCTGATCCACTGACGAAAAAGGCCCCTCGCGGGGCCTTTTCCACGTGCTTCCACGCTGATGCCTCAGCCGGCCGCGACGGCCTCTTGCCGCTGCTCACCAAGGCCTTCGATGCGCACGTCCATCACGTCGCCCGGCTTCAGGAAACGCTGCGGTGTCATGCCCATGCCCACGCCGGACGGCGTGCCCGTGGCGATGATGTCGCCCGGCTGCAGCAACATGAACTGCGACATGTAGGAAACGATTTCGGCGACGCCAAAGATCATGTCCGAAGTATCGCTGTCCTGCACGGTCTCGCCGTTCAGATCCAGCGAGAGTTTCAGCGCCTGCGGGTCCGGCACCTCGTCCGCCGTGACCAGCCAGGGACCGGTCGGGCCGAAGGTCGGGGCGGACTTGCCCTTGACCCACTGGCCGCCCTTCTCGATCTGGAACTCCCGCTCGCTCATGTCGTTGATGACGCAATAGCCCGCCACATGGGACAGCGCATCCGCCTCGCTGACATAGGAGGCGGCCTTGCCGATCACCACGCCCAGTTCGACCTCCCAGTCCGATTTGACCGAGTTGCGCGGGATCACCACCGGGTCATAGGGGCCCGAAAGCGCCGAGGTCGCCTTGGAGAACAGGATCGGCTCCTTGGGCGGCTCCGCCCCGGTTTCGGCGGCGTGCTTGGCATAGTTCAGCCCGATGCAGAAAAAGTTCGGCACCGAGGCCAGGCAGGACCCGATCCGCCCCGGTTCGGCCACCAGCGGCAGGCTGGCCGGGTCGATGGCCCGCAGGGCCTCCAGCGCCTCGAGCGAGACCGTTTCGCCGGCGAAATCCCCCACGTGGGCCGACAGGTCGCGCACTTGGCCGTCGCTGTCCAGCATCCCGGGCTTTTCCTGGCCCGCCGGGCCAAAACGCAGTAGTTTCATAAACTTCCCAATCCTTGTTCCAGGGTCTTTATTGTCGTCCGGCCGATCACTCGACCGGTTCGGTTGCCTCTCCGCCCTCGTCCTTCACGGACTCGAAGAAATCGGCCACGTTGACCAGCAGGTGATCAAGGTGCGCTTGCACCTGTGCCTGGGCGGCTTCGGCATCGCGCGCGCGCAGCGCGGCGACGATCTTGTCATGTTGGCTCAGCACCCGCTCGCGCGAGCGTTTGCGGCTGGCCGAGAGATACCGCGCCCGCCAAAGGCGCGCCAGCAATGACTGGTGAACCTCTGCCAAGACGGGATTGCCCGCCGCCCGCGCGATGGCGCGGTGAAAGCCCATGTCGATCTCGAAGATGTCCAGCATGTCGAGGCTGTCGTATTGCTTGTCCATACGATCCGCGACTTCGGCGATGCTCTCGATCTCGGCCTCGCTGGCCCGCTCGCAGGTCAGCCGCGCCGACAGCACCTCGAGCGCCGACATGACTTCGATGTTGTGGGCAATTTCTTCAAAGCTGGGGTTGGCGACGATCGGGGACCGTGCCGGACGCAACTGGACCAGCCCTTCCTTGGCCAAAATCCGAATCGCCTCGCGCAGCGGTGTCCGGCTCACGCCGAGTTCCGCCGCGTGGTCCCGCTCCTTGACCGCCGTGCCCGGCGGCAGAACGCCACGCAGAATGTCCCGGCGCAGCCGAGTCGCAATCTGTTCTGGCAGTGTCTCATCCGTCATGGCGCAGTTCACCTCCCTGAATCCGCACCCTTTTTTCCACCCTGCAGGGCGGCCTCCCATGAGGGAAATCTGGTATACCAAAAATCCTTGCCTGTCGACATTGCTTTGGTTAGCTTGCCTTCACGTGATGGTATACCATCCGGGGACAGGGGTCCGACCCCGACAACGACCGGCGGGGGGGAGCCCGCCACAGGGAGGAACATATGAAAAAGATCCTGACGACGGCCGCGGCCGTTGCCATTGCTGCATCCGCGGCCAGCGCGCAGGAGGTGACCCTGCGCATCCAGACCCACTATGCGTCCGAGCACCCCTCGGGCGTCCTGGCAGCGCAATTCGCGGATGACGTGCAGGTGATGTCCGGCGGCGAAATCGCCATCGAGATGTTCTACAGCTCGTCCGTCGTGGCCACCACGGAAACCTTCGACGCCGCCATCAACGGCATCGTCGACTGCGACATGACCGGCGGCGCCTACCAGACCGGCAAGAACCCCGCGTTCCAGTTCGTCGGCGACATCATGGGCGGCTACGACACGCCCTGGCAGCAGATTTCCTGGCTGTACTACGGTGGTGGCTACGATGCCGCACAGGAACTCTACAACGCGCAGGGCATGCAGCTGATCGGCTGGTGGCTCTACGGCCAGGAATCGCTCTCGTCCTCCAAGCCGATCGCCGGCCCGGATGACCTGAAGGGCTGGAAATTCCGTTCGCCCCCGGGCCTGGAAACCGAGATCTTCACCGAGCTGGGTGCCACGCCCATCGTGATGGACTTCACCGAGATCTTCACCGCGCTGGAAACCGGCATCATCGACGGTGCCGACGCCTCGGGTCTCTACAACAACGTGGGTCTCGGCCTGTATGACATCGTCAGCCACGCCACCTACCCCGGCTTCCACTCGATGCCGTCGGACCACCTGGCCTGCAACAAGTCCGTCTGGGACGGTCTGAGCGAGCAGCACCAGCGCATCATCGACACCGCGATGCAGAAACTGACCCTGCACACCGCCCTGTCGAACGAGAAGAAAAACGCCGAAGCCGCAGCGGAACTGCAGGCCAAGGGCGTGACGCTGCACGACTGGTCGGCCAAGGACCGCGCGGACTTCCGCAAGGCGGCGCAAACCGCCTGGGACCGCTGGGCTGAAAAGACCCCCGAAGCGGCCGCCCTGGTGGAAAGCCACCGCGAATACCTGACGGCGCTCGGACTGATCGCCGAGTGATCGCCGGGCTGACCGCCTCGTGACATCGCGGCGAGCCTTTCGCGAGGCTCGCCGTTTTCGTCTCTGGCCCAGGCGCCCGCACGGGACGCGGAACAGCCAGAGGGACGGCACGGGCAACGGGCCAACTGCCACTCTACATACCGGGATGACCGCGCATGCAACAGGACAGCGTCTGGCTGGGACCGCTCAGAAAGCCGGTTCAAATGGCCATGATCGGGTTTTCGGGCCTGACCATCGCTCTCTTCATATTTCTCGTCTTCAATCAGTTCATCTCGTCCGATGCCATCGGCATGCACGACATGATCCGCCCGCAGGGCAAGCCTATCGTCACGGTGACGCTGATCTCCCTCGCGCTGGCCTTGCTTTTTGCCGCGCTCTTTCTCAGCGATGACAAGGGCACGATCGAGGTCGATCACACCGGGCCCTTCGACATCCTCTCGCTGGTCTGCGCGCGCCTGGCCATGATGTCGATCGCCTATATCGTGCTCGTCATGTTCTACGAGGTGGTGTCGCGCTACGTCTTCAACCAGCCGACCATGTGGGCCAACGAACTGTCGCTCTGGATCGCCAGTTTCCTGTTCCTGCTGGCCGGGCTCTACGCGATGCAGCAACGCAGCCACATCCGCATCTACGTCATCTATGACATGATGCCCCGCTGGATGCAGAAAGCCTCGGACTGCGTTTCGGTCTTCCTGATCTGGGTCTTCACCTTCTGCCTGGTCTGGGGCGGCTACAACGACGCCATGCGCCGGATGCTGCGGATGGAAACCTTCGGCACGGCCTGGGATCCGCCCATTCCGGGAACGGTAAAGCCCGCCATCCTGTTCATCATCGTTCTGGTCGCCATCCAGGCCCTGTCGAACCTGATCGCCGACTGGAACAAGGCCCCCGAACACCACACCCCCGCCGACGAGATCGACGAACACGAGATCGAGGCCCTGCGCCGCACCCTGGAAGAGGACAACAAGTAATGGTCGACATCGGCACCCTCTCGCTGATCCTTCTGCTGGCGATGTTCGCGCTGCTGGCCATCGGGATGCCCCTGGGCTTTGCCTCGGCCTTTCTCGCGGTGGTCACGCTGGTCCTGAAATTCGACGTCGACATCCTGTTCCGCACCTGGGGACAGGGACCGCTCAGCGTGCTGGGCCAGGCCGTCTACCGACAGATGACGAACTACGTGCTGATATCGGTACCTCTCTTCATCTTCATGGCGGCACTGCTGGAACGATCCGGCATCGCGCGCGACATGTATTCCTCGCTGAACGTCTGGCTGTCTCGCGTGCGCGGCGGCATCGCCATCGTGACATCCGTCATGGCCGTCATCATGGCCGCCATGTCCGGCATCATCGGCGGCGAGGTGGTCCTGCTGGGTCTCATCGCCCTGCCCCAGATGCTGCGGCTGGGCTACAACCAGAACCTTGCCATCGGCACCATCTGCGCCTCCGGCAGCCTCGGCACCATGATCCCGCCCTCGATCGTCCTGATCTTCTACGGGCTGGTGACGGAAACCTCGATCAAGGCGCTGTTTACCGCCTCCTTCCTGCCCGGCTTCATGCTGGCGTCCTTCTTCATCCTCTACATCATCGTGACCACGCAGCTGTCGCCCGAAAAGGCGCCGCTGCCGCCCGAGGAACCGGACGCCCCCAAGGGCGGGGAAAAGGGACTGATGTTCCTGGGCTTCCTGTCCCGCTTCGGCATCTGGGTGACCGGCGTGCTGATCCTGCGCGCGCTCTTCTTCACCGTGACCGGCGCCAACGAGGTGATCGAAGGTGTCGAACCGATCCTGCTGGGCATGGTATCGGACATTCCCTGGCTGGTCGGGGCCCTGGTGATCTTTGCCGTGATCGTCTTCTTCGTGGTCGGGCGCGAACGCACCGCCGTCGGCTGGGAGATGGGCAAGGGCCTGATCGCGCCCATCGTCGTCATCGGCGTCGTGCTGGGATCGATCTACGGCGGCATCACCGGCATCACCGAGGCCGCGGGCATGGGCGCGGTGGCGGTCTTCGTCATCGGCCTGATCCGCCGCGAGATGACCTGGGACATCGTCTACGACAGCCTGATGCGCACGCTCAAGTCCACCGGCACGATCATCTGGGTGACCATCGGCGCTGCGGCACTGGCGGCCGCCTACACCCTGGCGGGCGGGCCGCAATATGTCGCCAACATGATCGTCGGGGCCGACATGCCCACCATGAGCGTGATCCTGGTCATGATGCTGATCTTCCTCATCATGGGCATGTTCATGGACTGGGTCGGCATCGTGCTGCTGGTCATGCCGGTCTTCCTGCCCATCGTCGTCCGCCTCCCGGCGGAAGAGATCGGCTGGTTCGCCCATGTGGACGCGCGCTATGTGCCGATCTGGTTCGGCGTGGTCTTCTGCATGAACATGCAGGTGAGCTTCCTTTCACCGCCCTTCGGGCCGGCCGCCTTCTACCTGAAATCGGTGGCCCCGGCGCATATCTCTCTCACCGACATCTTCCGCGGCTTCCTGCCCTTCATCGCGTTGCAGCTCTGTGCGCTGGCGGTGCTTCTGGCCTGGCCGCCCATCGTCACGATCTTCCTGTGACCCCGGGCCGGACCGGTCGCCGCTTGGGCGCGCCGGTCCGGCCCCATCCCGACCCCCGGGCTTCTTCTCTGCAAAAATACTCCGGGGGGCCGCGGCTTTGCCGCGGCGGGGGCAGAGCCCCCTCCCCGCCCCGGAGCGAAAGGACAGCCCATGCCCCTGATGTTGACCCAGGACCAGATCGCGCAGTTCGACCGCGAAGGGTATGTCGTGGTCGAGGATGTTCTGGACGCGGACAGGCTGGCGGCGGTCAAGGCCGAATATGCCGCGTTGCTGGAAACGCTCTACGCCCGCTGGCACACCGAGGGCCGCGTGCCCCCTGCCGAGGGGATGGATTTCTGGCAGAAACTGCTGACCTCCTACGCTGCGGGCTGCGACTGGTTCCAGCCGATGGATATCTCCCTGCCCGGCGGAGAGATTGCCGCCGACACGCCCTTTCACTTCGGTCCCGCCGTCTTTGACATGCTGACCGATGCCCGCCTTCTGGACATGGTCGAGGACCTGATCGGCCCCGAGCTGACCTCGAACCCGATCCAGCACGTCCGCCTGAAGCCGCCCGCCACCCATCTGCACGCGGACGAGCCGCGCGCCCATGTCACCGCGACCGCCTGGCACCAGGACCGGGCCGTGGCCCACAAGGAAGGCGACGAGACCCGCATGGTCACTGTCTGGCTGGCGATCTCCGACGCGACGGAGGAAAACGGCTGTCTGACGGTGGTGCCGGGCAAGCCGCAAATGTATCCGCATTGCCCCCGGAAACAGACCGCCATCGCGCCGGGCTACCTGGACGAGGACAAGGCCCTGCCCCTGCCCGTCAAGGCGGGCGGCGCGGTGCTTTTCCATCCGCTGACGCCCCATGCCTCGCTGGACAACCGCAGCAGTGATTTCCGCTGGAGCTTTGACATCCGCTACAACGTCACCGGCCAGCCCACGGGCCGCGCGCATTTTCCCGCCTTCATCGTCCGTTCGCGCCATGCGCCAGAGGCCGAGTTGCGCGACTGGAAAAAGTGGAAGACCATGTGGGAAGAGGCCCGCGCCCGACTGGCGCCGGAACCGCATATCCCGATTCACCGCTGGTCGGGCGACAGCCCGGTCTGCGCCTGACCGGCCACCGCAAACACCCATCCCGGCCCCGTGCCGGAACATCGCGACATGAGGCCCCGGCCCCGGGGCCAATCAGAGCCCTTGAGAGACCGAGATGAACAAGACAGTCCGCCTTTCCGACGCCGACAACGTGGTCACCGCCGTCACCCCGCTTGAAATCGGGCAGGAAGGCGCGACGCAACTGATCCCGCGCGGCCACAAGCTGGCCGCGCAGACGATCCCCAAGGGGGCCCCGGTGATCAAATACGCGCAGGTGATCGGCTATGCCGCCGAGGACATCGCCGCGGGCGCCCATGTGCACACCCACAACCTGGACTTTCGCAACGTCGACACCGAATACGAGTATTCGACCAACATTCGCCCCGCCGCACCCGCCGCGACGCAGGACACATTCATGGGCTACCGCCGCGCGACGGGTCGCGTCGGCACGCGCAATTACATCGCCGTGCTCACATCGGTGAACTGCTCCGCCACCGCCGCGCGCAAGATCGCCGCGCATTTCACCGATGACAAAATGGCCGCCTATCCCAATGTCGACGGGGTGGTAGCCTTTGTCCACGGCACCGGCTGCGGCATGGCCGGCCAGGGCAGCGAGGGGTTCGAGGCGCTGCAACGGGTCATGTGGGGCTATGCCCGCAACCCCAATATCGGCGGCGTTCTGATGGCGGGCCTGGGCTGCGAGATGAACCAGATCGACTGGCTGGTCGAGGCCTACGGCCTGCAACCCGGCCCGCTGTTTCAGTCGATGAACATCCAGGACGTCGGCGGGCTGCGCAAATGCGTGGAACTGGGCATCCAGAAGATCGAAAAGATGCTGCCCGTGGTGAACGAGGCCACGCGCGAGGAATGCCCCGCCTCCGATCTGATGGTCGCCCTGCAATGCGGCGGCTCGGACGCCTGGTCGGGGATCACGGCGAACCCTGCCGTCGGCCATGCCTGCGACCTGCTGGTGGCACAGGGCGGCACCGGCGTCCTGGCCGAGACGCCCGAGATCTACGGCGCCGAACACCTGCTGACGGCCCGCGCGGTCGACCGCGCCACCGGCGAGAAACTGGTCGAACTGATCCGCTGGTGGGAGGATTACACCGAACGCAACAAGGGCAGCATGGACAACAACCCTTCGCCCGGCAACAAGAAGGGCGGCTTGACCACGATCCTGGAAAAATCTCTGGGCGCCGCGGCCAAGGGCGGCACCACGCCGCTCACCGGCGTCTACAAGTACGCCGAACCCGTCACCGCCAAGGGGTTCACTTTCATGGACAGCCCCGGCTACGATCCGGCCAGCGTCACCGGCCAGATCGCCAGCGGCTGCAACCTTGTCTGCTTTACCACCGGCCGCGGTTCGGCCTTCGGCGCCAAGCCCAGCCCCTCGATGAAGGTCGCCACCAACACCGAGATGTTCAACCGCATGACCGAGGACATGGACGTGAATGCCGGCACCATCCTGACCGAAGGCAAGACGGTCGAGGACGTGGGCCGCGAGATCTACGACATGTGGCTGCGCATGGCCTCCGGTGAACAGACGAAATCCGAGGCACAGGGCCTGGGTGACTATGAATTTGTGCCCTGGCAGATCGGGGCGGTGATGTAATCACATCGCTGATCGAACCACTATCCTTGAGCTTATCATGACCCTCCCCCTATGCATCATCGGCGCGGGTTCCATCGGGCGCCGCCATATCGAGGTGGCCAGCGCCTCGCCCGCGATCCGGATCACAGCCATCGTGGAGCCGGACCCGGCCACGCGCGCCAGCTTGACCGACGAGGGCCTGCCCGCCGTCGCCGCGATCGACGACGCGCCGGCAGAGACCCGCGCCTGCGTGATCGCCACGCCGACGCCGGATCACTTGCCCTCGACCCTCGCCGCGCTCGGGCGCGGCTGGGCGGTGCTGGTGGAAAAACCGATTGCCGACACGCTCGACAACGCGCGCAAGATGGCCGAAGCCGCCGCCGACGCGGGCCTGCCGCTGATCGTCGGCCACCACCGCCGCTGCCACCCCTTCATCCAGGCCACGCGCGAGGCGTTGCCACAGATCGGGCAGTTGGTCGGCCTCCAAGGGATGTGGTGCCTGCGCAAGCATGACAGCTATTACGACGTGCCCTGGCGCCGCGCCCCCGGCGCCGGCCCGCTGGCCACCAATCTCACCCATGAGATCGACCTGCTGAACGTCTTTGCCGGCCTGCCGATCGAGGTCACGGCGCTGACCTCCAACGCCACGCGGGGCCATGTGATCGAGGACACCGCCGCATTGGCCTTTCGTTTCGAGACCGGCGCGCTCGGGTCCTTCCTGATTTCGGACGCGGGCGCCTCGCCCTGGTCCTTCGAGGCCGCCAGCGCGGAAAACCCGGCCGTCGCGGCCTCCGGCGAAGATTACATTCGCATAACTGGCACGCTGGGGGCGCTCTCCTTTCCCTCACTCACCCGCTGGGGCGCGTCCGGCCCGGGCGAGGTCGAATGGTCAAAACCGCTCAAACGCCTTGACCCGCCCGGCTTCGACAAGGTCGATCCGCTGCGGGTCCAGATCGACCGTTTCGCCGCTTTCCTCGACAGTGGCGCCGACGACATCCTCTGCCAGCCCCGGGACGGCATCGCCGCCCTGGAAATGACGTTGGCCACTGCCCTTTCCGGACAGAGGCACCGCCCCGTGAAGCGCGGCGAGGTGCCCGGAGATTTCACAGGAGTTCTGACATGAGACTAGCCGGCAAACGCGCCTTCATCACCGCCGCGGGCCAGGGCATCGGCCGCGCCATCGCCGAGAGCTATGCACGCGAAGGCGCCGAGGTCACCGCGACCGACCTCAACCCCGACCTGCTGGAGGGGCTGACCGGCACGACCTTTGCACTGGACGTGACAGACAAGCCGGTGCTGACCCGCGCCGTCGAGGCCGCAGAGCCCGACATCCTGGTCAATTGCGCCGGGTTCGTGCACGCCGGCACGCTGCTGGAGGCTACGGACGAGGATTTCGAGTTTGCAATGATGCTGAACGTCCGGTCGCAATTCCATGCGATGCAGGCCGCCCTGCCCGGCATGATCGCGCGCGGCGGCGGGTCCATCGTGAACATGGCCTCCGTCGCAAGCTCCATCATCGCGGCGCCTGACCGATGCATCTACGGCGCGTCCAAGGCCGCCGTCATCGGGCTGACGAAATCTGTGGCATTGGATTACGTCACGCAGGGCATCCGCGTGAACTGCATCTGTCCGGGCACCATCGACAGCCCCTCCTTGCACGACAGACTGCGGGCAATGGGCGACTACGAGGAAGCGCGCAAGGCCTTTGAAGCCCGTCAACCGATGCGCCGCATCGGCACGACAGAAGAGATCGCACACCTGGCCGTCTACCTCGGCTCGGATGAAAGCGCCTTTACCACGGGTCAGGCCCATGTCATCGACGGGGGGTGGGCGGTCGGCTGACCGCGATCCCCCTACGCGGGCTTTCGCACCACTTTCCCTTTCCCAACCGCAAGACCTGTCCCATGGCCGAAGCTCTCCCCCGCGAAGACCGCACTGCCGCCGGTGTGCTGATGATGGCCCTGGCCGTGCTGGGGTTCACCTGTATCGACAGCACGGCAAAATGGCTGATGCTGGCGGGCCTGCCCGCGCTGCAGGTGGTCTTTGCCCGCTACGCGGGGCATTTCCTCGTCGCGGTTGTCATCTACGGGGCGCAGGAGGGGCGACAGGCCTTCGTCTCGAACGCCCCCTGGCGCCAGCTTTTGCGCAGCTTCTTTCTGCTGGGCAGCACCGTGTTCAACTTCTCGGCGCTGAAATACCTGCCGATCACCGTCACGACGACCATCACCTTTGCCGGGCCCATCGTCGTCACCCTGCTGGCGATCCCGATCCTGGGCGAAAAGGTCGGCCTGCGCCGGATCATCGCCGTCTGCGTGGGCTTCCTGGGCGTGATCGTGGTGATGCAGCCCTGGGGCGTCGATTTTCACCCCGCCATGTTCCTCTCCATCGGGGCGCTCAGCATGGCGGCGCTCTATTTCATCATGACGCGGTTGCTGGCGGGGATCGAAGGCAACGCCACCCAGCAGATCTGGTCCAGCGGCTTTGCGGCCCTGGCACTCCTGCCCTTCGTTCTGGGTGGCTGGGTCTGGCCCGAGGGGCCGGTCTGGATCGCCTTCTGCCTGATCGGCATCTTCGGGGCCAGCGGCCACATCGCGGCGGTGATCGCACACCGCTGGGCGGATGCCTCGATCCTCGCGCCGGTGATCTACATCCAGATCTTCCTGGCCGCCGTCGCCGGCATCCTGATCTTCGACACCTGGCCCACGGTCTGGACGCTGGGCGGCGGTGCGATCATCATCGCTTCCGGCCTCTACATCTGGCAGCGCGAGCGCGTGGTCCGCGGCCGGGTCCGCCGCCCCGTGCCGCATATACGGTAGTCGGGCCACCGGGTCAGGTTTCGCCGGACCTTTGGTCCGGCGACCCGCCGGGGGCTCTGCCCCCGGACCCCCGGAAGTATTTCAGGCCCAAAGAAACGCGGGCCCGGGACAATGTTCAGCCCCGCCCGATATAGGGCATCGCGCTTGCCATGACGGTCATGAACTGCACGTTCGCCTCCAGCGGCAACGAGGCCATGTGCAGGACCGATTTCGCAACGTTGGACACATCCATGACCGGCTCCACCGCGATGGAACCGTCGGCCTGCGGCACGCCCTTTGTCATCTTTTCGGCCATGTCCGTCAGCGTGTTGCCGATGTCGATCTGACCGCAGGCGATGTTGTAGGGCCGCCCGTCCAGCGACAGCGAGCGCGTCAGGCCGGTGATCGCATGTTTCGACGCCGTGTAGGGCGCCGATCCCCAGCGCGGCACGTGGGCCGAGACCGACCCGTTGTTGATGATGCGCCCGCCCTGCGGATCCTGCCTGCGCATCCGGCCAAAGGCGGCGCGCGCACAGATGAACGACCCGGTCAGGTTGATGTCGATGCAGCGACGCCAGTCATCGACGCTGATTTCGTCTGCCGGGCCGCCCATGACCGACACGCCCGCGTTGTTGAACAGCGCGTCGATCCGCCCCCACTCCGCCAGCGCCTTGTCAAAGGCCGCATCCACCTGTGCCTCGTCCACCACGTCGCAGGTCAGGCCCAGCGCGTTTTCATGGCTGTCGGCCATTTCGGCCACCGAGGCCTCGGTCCGGCCCACGATCCCGACCTTCCAGCCCGCTGCCAGAAAGGTCTCGGCGCAGGCCTTGCCGATCCCGCGCGCGCCTCCGGTGATGATGATTGTCTGGGTCATTGTCCCTCCCCCATGTTTCTTTGGGCCGATAAATACCTCCGGGGGGAGCCGAAGGCGGGGGGCAGAGCCCCCCTTCCCACGTCATCACCCCGAACCGACGTTCAGTGATTGTCGCGCGGCAGATCCTTCGCAATACGCTGGTAGGCTGTCGCCAGTTCCAGGCAGCCGCCGTCGCCCAGTTGGCCGACATGGGTGCGATAGATCTCTTCCCAGGGCGTCTGGCTGACGATCTCAGGCGCCTCCCAGGCCGCCTGCCGCGCGGCCCAGTCCTCTTCCGGGACAAGCGCATCCATGCGGCTGGCGTTCAGGTCCAGCCGGACCCGGTCGCCGGTCTGCAGGAAGGCAAGTCCGCCGCCCACCACCGATTCCGGCGAGGCATTCAGGATCGACGGGCTTTCCGAGGTTCCGGATTGCCGCCCGTCGCCCACCGTCGGCAGGTGGTTGATCCCCGCCTTGATCAGCGCATCCGGCGGCTGCATGTTCACCACCTCGGCAGAGCCCGGATACCCGACGCAGCCCACGTTGCGGATGAACAGAACCGTGCGTTCGTCGATGCCGAGGCTCTCGTCGTTGATCCGGTCGTGGTAATCCTCGGGGCCTTCAAACACCACGGCGCGCGCCTCGAAGACACCTTCATTGCCCGGTTCCGACAGGAACCGCTTGCGGAAATCCTCGGAGATCACGCTGGTCTTCATCAGGGCACTGTCGAAGAGATTGCCGGAAAGCACCTTGAACCCGGCGTTGGAACGCATCGGTGCGTCGTAGCGCTTGATCACATCGGTATCGAGGCTGTCACAACCGGCCAGGTTCACCCCCATGCTGTTGCCCGTCGCGGTCATCGCCCCGGCGTGCAACCGACCGGCGCTCATCAACTCGCCCATGACCGCCGGAACGCCCCCGGCGCGAAAGAAACTCTCGCCCAGGTACTCGCCGGCGGGCTGCATGTTGACCAGCAAAGGCACGTCAAAGCCGATGGTTTCCCAGTCCTTGACGTTCAGTTCCACCCCGGCATGACGTGCGATGGCTTGCAGGTGCGGCGGCGCGTTCGTGGACCCGCCGATGGCGCTGTTGACCACGATGGCATTCTCGAAGGCCTCGCGGGTCAGGATGTCCGAGGGTTTGAGATCCTCGTAGACCATCTCGACGATGCGCTGCCCGGTCTCGTAGGCCATGGCCATGCGTTCGCGGAACGGCGCGGGAATGGCGCTGGACCCGGTCAGGGTCATGCCCAGCGCCTCGGACATGGCGTTCATCGTGCTCGCGGTGCCCATGGTATTGCAATGGCCCAGGCTGGGCGCGCTGGAACAGACGCGGCCCATGAATTCCTCGTAGTCGATCTTGCCTTCGGCCAGCAGGCGGCGGCTTTCCCAGACGATGGTGCCGGCCCCCGCGCGCTTGCCCTTCCACCAGCCGTCCAGCATCGGACCGCCGTTCAGCCCGATGGCGGGAATGTCGACCGTGGCCGCGCCCATCAGCATGGCCGGCGTGGTCTTGTCACAGCCCGTCGTCAGCACAACCCCGTCGATTGGATAGCCGTGCAGCACCTCGACCAGGCTCAGGTAGGCCAGGTTGCGGTCCAGCGCGGCGGTCGGCCGCTTGCCGGTCTCCTGGATCGGGTGGACGGGGAACTCCATCGGGATGCCCCCGGCCTCGCGGATGCCGGCCTTGATGCGGTCCATCAGGAAGACGTGGATCTTGTTGCAGGGCGCCAGGTCGCTGCCGGTGTTGGCGATGCCGATGATCGGCTTTTCGCCCTGCAATTCCTCGCGGGTAAAGGCCTGGTTCTGGTAGCGCTCGACATAAAGCGCGGTCATGCCCGGATTGTTGGGATTGTCGAACCACTCCTGCGAGCGGAAGCGCTTGTTGGCGCGGGTATCTGACATGTCCTTCCTCCCCTGGCACGCCTGCCGATTCTGGCAAGTCTGTTCTCTTGTGCGAGTGTTCCAATTTGGTATACCAAATGCAAGCCGCTCGGCGGGAGGCCGGGCGAGAGAGGGCGAAAACCGCCCCCCAGGGCCGGGAGGACATGACCATGACGACACGCCCCGCCGCGCATCGCGCGGCGCCCTTGACGCTGGCCACCCTGCTGCTGGCCGCCCCGCTTCAGGCAGACCCGCGCCTCGACCTCGACGGCCTGCGCAGCTGCGTCGAGACCGCGGTGGACCTGGGCAAGGCCCCCACCGCCTGCGTGGACAGTGCCCACGCGCCCTGCCTTGGCATCTCGACCGAAACCCCTGCCGTGGCGGGCCTCTGCTTTGCCGAAACGCGCCAGGAATGGTCGGATGCCATAGCCGCGCGCATGGCGGACCTGCGCGAAAACGCGCCGGAACGGATCGCCGCGCTTGCCGGGATCGAGGTGAAATACGACCTGTTGTCGGCGCTGGTGCAATGCGACCGGATGGAGGAACTGGCCCTCCTGCGGGAACTGCCCGCCGAGGAAATCCAGTTGCAGAAAGCCCGCTGTACGGCCACCGCCTCGGGGCTGGCCTTCATCCGCCTGCTCTGGCGCCTGCCCGACCCCGACACACCACTTGCCAAGGAGACTGACCAATGATCGGAGAACCGCCCCGCCTGACCATCGTCAAGGGCGCCCCCCGCCCCACAGAGGCGCAGATCGCCGCTCTGCAAGGGGTCGAGACCGCCTTTCTCTGCGACGCGATGGGCGGCATGGGAGCAATGGCAACCCCCATCGCGCCGATCGGGTTCGGGCGCGACCTGGACTGTCACGCGGTGGGCCCGGCGCTGGTGGCGGACAGCGGCCCCGCCGACATCATCGCCACACTCGCAGCGGTCAACCTGCTGACGCCGGGCGACGTGGTGGTCCATGCGGCCCACGGCAACCAGGACCGGGCCACCATCGGCGACCAGGTGTCGGGGATGCTCAGGAACGCGGGCGCGGCCGGTTTCGTCACCGACGGCCCGATGCGCGACTACGCGGGTATCGTCGCCGCCGGCCTGCCCGCCTGGTGCACCGGACTGAATCCCAATTCGCCCTATACATCGGGTCCTGGTACCCTGGGGGGCAGCGCGACCGTCGGCGGCTGCCATGTTGCCACCGGCGACATGATCGTGGCCGACCGCAACGGCGTCGTGGTGATCCCCTTCGCCCGGATCGACGAGGTCATCGCACGTCTCGATGAGATCCACAGTCTCGAGGCCGAGCTCGAGGCCAAGGTCAAGGGCGGGTTCAAGACGCCGCTGGAGATCGAGGCGATGCTGGCGGACGGCTCGGCCGTGGAAATCGGGTAAGGGGGCGCTGCCCCCTCGGCCTGCGGCCTTCACCCCCGGAGGTATTTTTCGGAGAGAAGAAACAGGAGCGCAGGTTTCGGCTTCTTCTCTCCGAAAATACTCAAAAACTATTCAACTGGACAACCAACAACCTCAGGCAAAGGCGCTCTTGGCACCGCCGCTCATCTGGGTCTTGAAGATCGAGGTGTTGTCCGGCGCCGGGGGCAAGGGCAGCGTCACCGGCACATCCGCCATCCGTGGCGTGAAGACCGGCGCGCCGGTGATCATCCGATCCTGGAAATCCTCCCAGAACTTTCGCTGCCCCAACGCGTGGATATAGCTTGACCCGCCCAGAAGCGGCCAGGCATCGGCGCTGGCGCATTCGTAGAACAGGATCTTGCGCGCCCGGTCCGAAACATTGGGCGCCGAACCGTGCAGCAGGCGCACGTGATGCACCGTCATGTCCCCTGCCTTGCCGGTCAGCGTGACGATCCTGTCCCTGTCGAACAGCGGATCGTCGGGGTCGATCGCGCCGCAGAACACCCCGCCAGCATGATGGCTCAGCACGGGCCCTCTGTGTGATCCCGGAAGCACCATCAGTGGACCGTTGTCCTCGGTCACGTCCTCGAGCATCAGCCCGAAGGCCAGCAACGAGTCGTTCGTGGCCGGGTAGAAGGCCCAGTCCTGGTGCCATTCCACCGCCGCGCCGCCGCCCGGCGCCTTGCAGTTGAGCTTGGCGGTGTTCAGCACCGTGTCCGGGCCGAGGAGGTCGTTCAGCACCTCCGTCACCTTCGAGTGTTTCAGGATGCGGTCATAGACCGGGTGCTGCTTGTGCGGCAGCTTGATCCGGGTCAGGCGCGGATTGTCGGCGGAATGGCCCGTATCGAGGTCGAAACGCTCGTCGCTTTCGGTGACAGCGCGCGAGGCGTCGATCAGCCTGTCGGTCACGGCCTGCAGTTCGGCCAGTTCCCCTGGCGTCACCACCTGCTCGACCTTGAGGTATCCGTTCTCGGCGTAGAATTCCTGTTGTTCACGGCTCAGCATAGCGTCTCCTCCCCTGCCACACGCCCATGGTATCGATACCATGACTTGCGTGGTACCGATACCACCCTATCCTGAGCGCTGTCAAACGAAGGGACCGAGATGAACCGCAAGTGGGTGACGATGGGTGACGTGGCGCGCGCGGCGGGGGTCGGCAAGATCACTGTCAGCCGCGCCCTGCGCACCCCGTCCAAGGTCAGCGCCGATACGCTGGAAAAGGTGCAGAAGGCGGTGATGGAGCTTGGCTATGTTCGCGACGAGACTGCCGGCGCGCTGTCCTCCCAGCGCTCGCGCGTTGTGGGGGCGCTGGTCTCGACGCTGGAACAGCCTGTCTTTGCCTCGACCATCCGCGGGCTGGAAGAAGGGCTGAGCGCAGGCGGGTTGCAGCTGCTGCTGGGCAGCACGCGCTACCAGCCCGAGAAAGAGGCACTCATGGTCTCGACTCTGCTGGGCCGGCGCCCCGATGCGCTGGTGCTGACCAGCAGCGACCACACGGAGGACACCCGTCGCCTGCTGCGCGCTGCGGGTCTGCCGGTCATCGAACTCTGGGAACTGCCGGAAACGCCTATCCATGCCGCCGTCGGCTTTTCCAACCGGGCAGCGGGGCGCGACATGACGCGCCACCTGATCGCCTCGGGGCGCCGCGCGCCGGTCTTCCTGCGCACCGAACGCGCCAGCGATACGCGCGCCGACATGCGCGAGAAAGGCTACCGCGATGCACTGGACGGGCGCCAGGCGCGCAGTCTCGCCGTTCCCCCGCAAGAGGGTCGCAGCGGGCCGGATTACGGAGCCGAGGGGCTGGCGCAGATCATGGCGCGCTGGCCGGAGACGGATGCGGTGGTCTGCGTCAGCGACGCCTTGGCAGTTGGGGCGCTCTGCGAGGCGCGGCGCCGGGGCATCGACGTGCCGGGCGCACTGGCGGTGACCGGCTTTGGCGATATCGACGTGGCGGGCGCGTCCGCCCTGGACCTGACCACCGTCTGCATCGACGGCGCTGCCATCGGGCGCGAGGCCGCGCGCCTGACCCTCGCCGCCTGCGACGGCGAGGACATCCGGGGCACGCGGATCGACCTGGGCTACCAGCTGATCCGCCGGGCGACGGGCTAGTCGCGGCCCTTCTTCGCCTCTTCCTCGAGGTCCAGACCGTTCATCCGCGCGATGTGATCGGCGATCCACGGCACATAGTCCCCGGCATGGCCCTGCGCCTCGATCTGGGCGAAATACTGCCGCGCGGCGGAGGCGACGGGCGAAAGCGCCCCCGCCTCGCCCGCCATCGACAGAGCATAGCGCAGGTCCTTCGATGCATTGGCCACGGTGAACTTGTGCGCGTCCCGGTTCCGGTTCACCGCGTAATCCATGAAGGTATCGAAGAACCCGTTGCCCAACCGGGATGAGCCGATCACCTGCTGGATCGTGGCCGGCGCGATGCCCACCTTGGCGCCCAGCGACGTCACCTCGGCATAGAGCGCGGCATAGCTCATGGAGATGGTGTTCATGATCAGCTTCATCTTGTGGCCCGCCCCGACCGGGCCGACGTGGTTGATGTTGCCGGCCCAGCAATCCAGCACCGGCAGGATGCGCCGGAAGATCTCCGGATCGGCGCCCACCATCGCATCCAGCGTGCCGGCCTCGGCCTCCTTAGGCGTGCGGCCGAGGGGCGCATCCACCATGTGACCGCCGCGTTCCCCAAGCTCCGCCGCCAGCGCAAGGGTCACATTGGGATCGGAGGTGGAACATTCCACCACGATCAGCCCGTCCCGCATTCCCGCCAGGATGCCCTCCTCGCCACGAAAGACGCTTTCGACCTGCGGGGCGCTGCCAAGACAGATGTGGATCACGTCGCAAGCTGCGGCCATCTCTCTAGGGGTCGCGACCTCGGTGGCGCCGCGCGCCACCAGGTCCTCGACCGGGGCACGGTTGCGATTGCCCTTGATGACCAGCGGATGGCCCTTTTCCAGAAGGTTCCGGGCCATCCCGTGGCCCATGAGACCCACCCCGATGAAGCCGACCTTTACCTTGTCAGACATGCGCTTCCTCCCCCTTGTCGCGCCCCGGCTCAGGATGGCGCACGGGCAAAAGCGGCGCCTGGCCGCAAACGGTCTTCCTCCGTCCCGCACGCCGTTGACATTCCCGCCCCGGCTGGTTTGATTGCAGATGGTATACCAAACCGGCCGCGACGCAAGCAGGCCGGGCATCAGCCGGACCGGGAGGAGAACATGACAGCGACACGGGCGCCTGCCCCATGCTGACCTTTGCGCTGGCCGTCTTCTTCCTGATCATCACGCCGGGTCCCGGGGTGTTGTCGACTGCCGGACTGGGCGCGGCCTACGGGTTCCGCCCGGGGCTGGCCTATGTGCTGGGGCTTTTCATCGGCACCAATCTCGTCGCGCTGGCGGTGATTTCCGGCGTGGCCGCCATTGTCCTGTCGGTGCCGATGGTGCGCAACGTGTTGATGGTGGCCTCGATCGCCTACCTGCTCTACCTCGCGGCACGCATCGCCCTAGCCGGCAGCAGGATCGCCTTCGTCGAGGCAAAGGCCCCGCCGGCCGTCATGTCCGGACTGCTGCTGCAGGCGATCAATCCCAAGGCCTACGCGGTCAACACCACGCTCTTTGCAGGCTTTCCATATGCCCCCGACAACATCGTGTTCGAGACGGTGTCCAAGCTGTTCATCGTCAACACGATCTGGATTCCGATCCACCTGGGCTGGCTGCTGGCCGGGGCCACGCTGCACCGGCTGAACCTGTCCGAAACAGCCCACCGCCGGATCAATTACGCCATGGCCGCCTCGATGCTTGCGGTCGTGGTTCTTGCCATCTTCGCCGCCGGAGACGCCGCCAATGTCCAATGACACAGCCATCGCCAGGCTACAGGAACTGCTGGGAGACCGGCTAAGCACCTCGCAGGCCGAGCGCACGCTGCACGGCCAGAACGAGACCTATTACCCCAACACGCCGCCCGACGCGGTCGCCTACCCGGAGACGACCGGGGAAGTCTCTCAGATCCTGAAGATCTGTCACGCGCAGGCCTGCCCGGTCACGGCCTATGGTGCCGCCAGTTCGCTGGAGGGCCAGCACCTTGCCCTGCATGGCGGGATCAGCCTGGACATGAGCCGCATGAACCGAGTGCTGGCGGTCGATCCAGAGGACCTGACCTGCACCGTGCAGCCGGGCCTGACCCGCAAGGCCCTGAACGAAGAGCTGCGCGCCACCGGCCTCTTCTTTTCGGTCGACCCCGGCGCCGACGCCAGCATCGGCGGCATGGCCGCAACCCGCGCCTCGGGCACCACCGCCGTCCGCTACGGCACGATCCGCGACAACGTTCTGGCGCTGGAGGCGGTCATGGCCGACGGCACGGTGATCCGCTCGGGCTCGCGCGCGCGGAAATCCTCGACCGGCTATGACCTCACGCACCTGATGATCGGGTCCGAGGGCACGCTGGGCATCCTCACCGAGCTGACCCTGCGCCTGCACGGGACACCGGAGGCCGTGACCGCCGCCACCTGCCGCTTCGAGGACGTGGAGCAGGCGGTGCAATGCGTCATCACCACCATCCAATGCGGCATCCCGATGGCCCGGATCGAGCTCCTCGATCACATGATGGTGCGCGGCTTCAACGCCTATGCCGATGCGGGCCTGCCGGAAAAACCGCACCTGTTCCTGGAGTTCCACGGCGCGCCGCAGGCGGTCAAAGAACAGATGACGAGTTTCGAGGAAATCGCGGCCGAATTCGGCGCCGAAGGTTGGCAGACCGCCACCACGACAGAGGACCGTACCGCGCTCTGGGCTATGCGCCACAACGCGCATTATGCCTCTGCCGCCCTGGGAAAGGGCAAGCACATCTGGCCCACGGATGTCTGCGTGCCGATCTCTCACCTGGCCGAGGCCGTGGCGCAAAGCCAGGCCGATGCCACCCGTCTCGGCCTGACAGCCACCATCGTCGGCCACGTCGGCGACGGCAATTTCCACGCCGGCCTGTCCGTCGATCCCGACGACCCGGACGAAATGGCCCGTGCGCTTGAATTCACCCATGCCCTTGGCGAAACCGCCCTGCGACTGGGCGGCACCGTGTCCGGCGAACATGGCATCGGCATCGGCAAGCAATCGTTCATGGATGCCGAACACGGCGCGGCATTGGCCTATATGCGGGCCATCAAACAGGCCTTCGACCCAAGGGGCATCCTCAACCCGGGCAAGCTGTTGCCCGCCCAACCACAGACAAGGGCCGCCGAATGACACGCTTTCTTTCGCTGGGCGAAATCATGATCGAGATGGCCCCGGCGCCGCAAAACCCCGGCCTGTTCCGGCTGGGCTATGCCGGGGACACCTTCAACACCGCCTGGTACGCGCGGCGCCTGCTGCCCGCCACATGGACCGTCAGCTATGGCACCGTGCTGGGAGAGGATGCCATGTCCGACGACCTTGCCCGCTTCATCGGCGCGCAGGGCATATCCAACGACGCGATCCGGCGCCACCCGACCAGAACGCCCGGGCTCTACATGATCCAGACCCGCGACGGCGAACGCAGCTTCTCCTACTGGCGCGGCCAGTCCGCGGCCAAGACCCTCGCCGATGACCCGGCCTGGCTGGACGATATCATGGCAGAACGCGACGTGATCCAGTTCTCGGGCATCACGCTGGCGATCCTCGCGCCCGAAGCACGCAGGACGCTTTGCGCCGCGCTGGGGCGGGCACGGGCGGCCGGCGCCCACGTCGCCTTTGACACCAACCTGCGCCCGGCGCTCTGGGAAAGCGCCGAGGCGATGCGCTCGGGCCTGCTCATGGGGGCCGCGGTCTCGGACACCGTCCTGCCCAGCTTCGACGAGGAACAACTGGCCTTTCAGGACGCCACGCCGGACGACACCTTGCAACGCTACCGTGCCGCCGGCTCCAGCTGCGTGGTCATCAAGAACGGCGAGGCCCCCTGCCACGGCTGGTCAGAGGAAGACGGCACCGTCACCACCACCCCGCCCGAGGTGACCAGGATCATCGACAGCACGGCGGCGGGCGACAGTTTCGGTGCCGGTTTCCTGGCCGCGCGCGCAACGGGCGCCAGCCTCGGCACCGCCATGTCCCGCGCCGCCCACCTGGCGGCAGAGGTCATCCAGCACCCCGGCGCGCTGGCGCCACAGATCTTCGACCAAGGAGAGACCCCATGAACATTCTCATCATCGGCGGCGCCGGTCTCGTCGGCCAAAAACTCGCCCGCCTGCTGGCACAACGCGGCTCGCTGCGCGGCAAGCCCATCACGCGCCTGACCCTGGCCGATGTCGTCACCCCCGCCGAGATCGACGCGCCCTTCGAGGTCACCTACCAGAAGGCCGACATCACCGATCCCGTCTCCGCCGCAGAGGCCATCGCGCCGGATACCGACGTGATCTACTTGCTGGCGGCGGTCGTCTCGGCCCATGCCGAAGAGGATTTCGACTTCGGCTACAAGGTCAACCTGCACGGCCATCTCAACGTTCTGGAACGCGCCCGCGCCCTGGGGACACAGCCGGTCGTGGTCTTCACCTCTTCGATCGCGGTCTATGGCGGCGAGGTGCCCCAGCCCTTCACAGACGACAGTTTTCTCAACCCGCAGATCAGCTACGGCACGCAAAAGGCCATCGGCGAGCTGCTGCTGAACGACTATTCCCGGCGCGGCTTCATCGACGGGCGCGGCTTTCGCCTGCCGACAATCTCTATCCGCCCGGGCAAGCCCAATCGCGCCGCCTCGGGCTTCATGTCCTCGATCTTCCGCGAGCCGCTGCAGGGCCAGACCGCCAACTGCCCGGTGGACCCGGATTTCCACCATTTCTACCTCAGCCCCCGCAAATGCGTCGAAAACCTTGTGAAGGGCGCCGAGATCGCGCGCGAAGACCTCGGCATGAACCATTGCATGACCATGCCGGGCCAGGTCTTGACCATCCGCCAGATGATCGACGCCATGACCGCCGTCGCCGGACCGGAACCTGCCAAGCTCATCACCTGGGAACCCCAACCAGAGATCGCGGACATCCTGAAGGGCTGGCGCAACGAAATCCGCCCGCAAAAGGCCGCCCGCCTCGGCCTCGAACCCGACGCCAGCTTCGAGGAAAACATCCGCAATTTCCTCGAGGACGACCTGCCCGCCTGAGACGGGCCCCGGTTTCTTTGGGCTTCAAATACCTCCGGGGGTGAATGCGCGGCACGCGCAGAGGGGGCAAAGCCCCTTGCTCGGCCGTCATTTGCTCTTTTGCTTCCCCGCGCGTGCCGTTTTGCTGCGGGTTCAGCATATCACGGTCATGGCTTTGCCGTCCGCAGTCCCTCCGGCCCCGCTTTCGGGCAGCAGCGCGGCGTTTGCGAGGTTCATGCGGATCTCGACGCCATGCTGTGCGGTCGTGTTTTCTGTGAGTGTGATCCGTTTGATCAGCATCGAGAGATATGTGTTTGCCTCGTCGACGTACCCTACCTCGGACAGTAAGTCCTCCATCTGCTGAACGGCAAGATCATAGGCTTGGCTGGGGTCTTCCACCACCGATGCCTGGGTGGCGATCCTGGCCTGTTTCTCAGCGATCCGTGCCGTGAGGACATCGACTTCCGCCTGCAGCGCCTCCGCTTTTGCTTTGAATGTTGCGTAGGGCGCGCCCTCGGCGATGGCGGTCATGATGCCGTCCAGACCTCGGTTTGCTGCGGCACGTTGTGCTTCCAGCCGAGACAGGTCTGCTTCAACCGTGCCGTCCCGCAGACCTGCGCGTTCGGCTTCGTATTCGGACTCGAACCGGCGCCGCATCTCTTTTGATTGGAACACAGCGCGGAGGGCGTCGAAAACGCGCTGTTCAAGACGACGGCGCGAGATGCCCTTTCGATTGCCACAGGCTCCCTTGTTGGCCTCTCCACAGCGGAAGCCGGCCTTGTTGTATTTGACAACATTGGCGCCACAGCATCCGCAGGTCATCAAGCCGGAGAGCAGATGGCGACGGTGCGGCATCCTCCGCGCCACCTTCGGGGTCGGTGCCGAACGTCGGCTCAACTCTGCCTGCGCGGCATCCCAAAGCGACTGCGCGATGATCCGCAACTCCGGGATCTCCTGTTCGTTCATGTCCTGCGGCGAGGGTTTGTTCCGTATTGCGCCGGTTTCCGGATGATCGGTATGCGTGTTGCGGCAGACGCTGGCCATGCCGGTATAGAGGCGGTTGCGCAGAATGCCGTCCTGCCGCGACCGGCTGCCGCGGATCGTCGTGCTCTCCCAGGTCCCGCCCTTCGGGGCGGGCATCCGGTCCGCATTCAGCCCGGCGGCGATCGCCTTCGTCGATTTCCCGGAGGTGTATTCCTCGAAGATCCGGCGCACGATTGCGGCCTCCTCCGGATCGATTTCGCGGTTGAGGCCGTGTTCCACCTCGCGCTTGCGATAGCCATAGGCGCTTGTGTGGAGCCGGAACCGGGTGATTGCCCCCTGCATGCCCCGTTTCGTGTGATCGGCGATTTTCTGGCTGAACATCTGCGCGCCAAAGCCCGCGAACAGAACCTTCACGACGTCCTGTTCGCCCTCCTGAATCGACACCAGGCGGATATCCTGGAACGACAGCAGATCGCGCGTGTTGATCGCATCTTTGACCTTGCGCGTCAGGCGGTCGACCGCTTCAACCGGAACGACGTCAAAGGCGCGGCGCTCTGCTGCGGACTTCATGGACTGGTAGCCGGGCCGCCGCGTGTCCTTCCCCGATCTTTCCTCGTCCATGAAGACGTGGACGATGGTTCAGCCCTCACGGTGGCAGAAGCGCTCCGCCGCCGCGACCTAGTCCTCGATCGAGGTCGCTTTCTGCAGGTCGGAACTGTAGCGCGCGTAGACGGCAACGCGTTTCGTCATCGGGATTTCTCCGGTTTGGGGGTGTTGGCAGGCGGCGTTGCCGCGAGTTTGCGCGCTTCGGCACGGGCCATCAGTATGGCGCCCCCTTTCAGGGCGATGTGCACGGTTTCGGCACTGTTGGGATCGAGGTTGGCTGCCTTGAGAGCTCGGGCGGGCGTGGGATTGGACATTGTCTTCCTCGTGATGGGGCCCGTTACTCGGGCCGTTGAGGAAGTGGTGTCGAAAGACTTTTTCAAAGGCGGTTTGTTTGACGACTGTTCCGGAGGCGCAAGGGCCCCCGGAACGGGTCAGATCAGGTGCAGGTCTCCATGCGAAGCTTCATCGCGACCTCTTCGGCACGACGCAGCGCGAGGAGATCCTGCAGGTCAGCCTCCAGGGCAAAGAGCGGCTGTCCGGCGCTGGCGCTCCACGACAGGACGGACCATGCCCTCTTCGTCGATCACCACCTGGTGCCATTCGGCGTCCAGCGCGCGTCGCACCGGTCCCAGTAAGGTTGCGACATCGAACAGATCCCGCGCGCCGAAGATCCGCCGTTGGGCGAACCGACGATCGAGATCGCATCCGAGGTGACTGTGTTCGAGCGCCTCCAGATTCCGCAGTGCCTCAAGCGCTTCCGAGGCTTTCGGCAGCATTTGCAGGACGCGATGAACGCGCTTCAGGAGCGGATCGAAGTCGAGGTCAGACATGGCGCAACTCCCGAATGGGGCGTTTCCCTGCGCGGCGACGTTCGACTGTTACCGGGCGCAGCCCACGTCGCAGGGTCCGCCGCTGCCGGGTCCGGTCTGCACGGATGTCACGCTCGGCATGGATGCGCGCCCGCACCGCTAGCAGACGCTCAAGGCTCTCGCCGCTCAATCGCCCGATCTTCGGGGTGCCCCTGTCCCTTCCCAGGCCGAACCAGGAATTGTCGCAGGAGACGCGGAGGCGACGGGCCCCGTAGAAACGGGTCGGGCGTCGCAGTGAGGCTTCGGCAATTTCCTCTGCCCCGTAGACGTCGATCGTGTAGGCCTCTCCCCGGCAGCGGCGCGGGCTGGTCGTGCCGTAGGCGAGGGTGACATGGCGCTTGCCACAGATCACATCCACCTCCAGCACGAGGGTGGGGCGCACTTTTGGCAACTCGTCCCCGTCGGTCTCGTGCGGGAAGCGGAAGGCGACGATATCGCCAACGCGGATGCTGTCCGACCAGGTCGCCTGGTCGCGGTCTTCGATGATCATGAGATCACTCCATTCTAACGTTGGTGGAAACACCGCGCGCATTGGGAAGAGCCTTCTCCTTTGTTCCATCGCGCGGCGTCACCAGCGCGCGATGGAACAAAGGAGAAGGGGCGACATGGCCTCTCACCGGTTGGGCCCTGCTCGGACGACCGACCAGCAAGGCGCAGGACGCCCTGCCATGGGAGTGCAGAGGGCATGGCAAATGGCCCTTTGCGAGCTGGAAGGGGTGAGGCGCGGAAAGCGTACCGTCCGGGGGACGGTTCGCCGGGCCGAACGGGAAACTGTGCGGAACGACGCCCTGAGCCCTCGGAGATGCCAGGGGGTGCAGGGGGAGTGGCGAACGATGACCCTGCCGCCCGCCGCGCAGGCGTGCCCGCCGCACAGGCGCGGGGCCCGGGGCAGCGTCCCGGCGAACGGCAGCCCGCGCGGTTTCCAAGGGAAACTGCGCGGGCTGTTTAGGGGGTAACCTCCCCGGCACCGGCTGCACCGCATGCGGGGATCCAACCTGCCATTTCCGCCTTTCGGCGGACGCCCAGATTTTCCGACCTCCAGAACGGAGGACCGGACGTGTCAGACAACAAACCCTACCCTGTCGTGCTGCGCATGCAGGGCATGTGTCCCAAAGACCTTGGCGGCGACCAAGGTCACCGCAACCGCAAGGGGGGAGATCTTGGCCACACCGATGCCGCGCGCAGCCCTTTGAACCGACGACTGATTGGCGCGGAGGACTGGGCCGAGAGAGTCCGCGACGAGATCGAGGACATGCGGCTTGCAAATTTTGCGGCGGAACTGGCCAAGCTGAAGAAGCGCCGCCGCGTGACAGAGATGCAGGCGCGCATCGCCGAAGGCCCCAGGGATCCCTGGCGCGCAACGCGTCACGGGCCGCTCCGCGAGATCATCCTCACCGCCAACCGCAAATGGTTCGAAACATGCGACACGGGGTCCATTGACGATCTGTTCGGAGATCGCCGCGAAGATCGTTTCGAAGCCCTCGCCAAGTCCTGGCTGACAGCACAATTCGGAGAGGACGTGGTCCACGCCCGGGCCGATCTCGACGAGGAGGCCTATCACATCCATGCGGTAATCGCGTCGCGCGCGACCACCGGGGACGGGCGACGCATGCTGCAGCCGTCGAAACACGAGATGATCCACGACTATGAAATAGCGCAGGATAGCGTGGGGACGTGGTTCGCGGAGCTGGGCCTTGTTCGCGGCGAGAGGCGTGCCGCCGCCATTCGCAAAGCCCGCCAGGAAAACGCGGCCCGACGTGCAGACGACCCGAAAGAGGACGTGCCGGAACACCGCCAGCATATCAGCCCTCGCGACTGGCGACGGCAACAGGAAGCGGAACTGGAAGGCAGGGAAAGATTTATCGCCGCCCGCGAGAGCGACGCGGACACCGTGATTTCCATCGCGCGCTCCGTGGCCCGGGGTGAGACCGAGGTCGCTTAAATCGATGAATCGCAGGCCTCGGCCCCCCGCGAGCGCGCTGCCAGGAAACTCTTTGGAATTGCACTCGATCGTCTGAGAAAACGTGCGAGGCAAGGCGCCCGCGAAGAATTGGAAAGCGCCTTCAACCAGATACGGGCGGCCGACAACGCCCTGGTAGACGCGGCAAGACACCTCTCTCGGCAAGCCCGCGCTGGGATCGCCGCAGCCCGCCCGCCCATTGCGGCCGCAATCGCCAGACTGCCGAGCCTGCTCCAAAGACGAGATCGGAGGGAGGATCGCGACCCGCGCGACTGATCCGGGGCTCAAACCTTCGAAAAAATTCTTGGCGACCAAAGGCAGGACCCAATCTTCCCGACAGCCGCCACGCCTTGATCGACAGGCAGGCGGCTACTCTCCGGCGCATCGGCGTCAACAAACCAACACATGCCACCAAAGGACACAGCATGAAACAACCCAAAAAGATCACCGCCCAGCACCTCGCTGTCATCAGCCAGATTGCCGAAGCACAAGGCGAAGCACATGATGCCCTGCGCCAAGCGACCCACGCAAGGTTCGACAAGGTTCTCACCGAACTCTCCCGCCAGCCGGCACTGCTCAGCGGCTTCTTTGCAGCGGTCGAACTTGCCGCAACCGCCAAGACCGCCGCACTGATCGCGACGCATCACATGCGTCCCGCCGAGGTCACTCGCCTCGTCGAAGACCGAAAGGCCGAAATCGCTGCCGAGAAAGAAGCCCGCAACGCCGCAAAGAAAAGCCTGACCAAATAACATCACGCCCCCAACAAGCCATGATCAAGGCGCGGGTCCAAACCCGCGCCTTTTTCTTTGGGCTGCGAAAGGAGCTTTTTCCACAGGTGCAACAGGAGCCAATGCCGAACTGTGAGCTACTCCCCGTCTCTTGGACAGGATCTGGCGTAATTTAAGCTACGCGTTGCACCTGCTGATCGGGTTGGTTGGTGGCATTTCTCTGCCAATAGGCCAGCGCCGGAGGCTTGCCGCCGAGCGCTGAGTGAGAGCGCTTGTGGTTGTACAAGGTCATCCATTTCCGGATGGCCGCCATTGTCGACGATCTGATTTGCACGCGCGAGCTGATTCACACTGCCGAGTTCCTGCGTGACTGGCAGTCCGGTATCGCAATCTCTTCCGCCATCGGTCAGTGGAAGGCGGTGCCCGCCGGCGTCGGAATTGGCATTCCGCACGATTTCATGACGGCGGACGCGCCAGACCTGGTCCGGCTGTTTCCGGACCTGAGTGTCAGCCGGACCTACTGGATAGCCTGGCACGGAACCTGCGCGTCGCGCGCCGTGGAAAGGCGGTGATCAACCTTCTCGACCGGATGGCCCGTGAAGAGCAGTTCGGCCCCGGTGTTACGCATCCCGCTCCATGATCCACTTCACCTCTGGCGCGGGCACGAAGCGCCAGTTGCGGCGCGGACCGGCCATGACGTTCAGATAATACATCTCGAACCCGTAGGGCGCGCCGCAAGGATGGTGGCCGCGCGGCACCAGCACCACGTCGCCGTCCTTGACCGCCATGGTTTCATCCAGACCGCCATCGTCGGTGTAGACACGCTGAACGCCAAAACCGTCGCCGGGATTCAGACGGTGGTAATAGGTTTCCTCAAGGTAGGTGATGCGCGGGAAATCATCCTCATCGTGGCGGTGGCTGGGATAGGACGACCAATGGCCCGCCGGGGTAAAGACCTCGGTCACCAAGAGTGAATCACAGTAATCTTCTGCTTCCATCGCGATGTTGTTGATGTGGCGGGTGTTGGCACCCTTGCCGCGTTTGGTGAGCGAAATGCCGTCCGGTCCGATCCGCCGCGGCGCATGGCCCCCTTTGCCAGGAGCCGAGCAGACCGCAAGCACGCAATCGGTTTCCGCCCTGGCCTCCCACTCGGTCCCGTCCGGCAGGTAGAGACAATGTGGCGGCGACTTCTCGAACACGTTCATGCGCTCGCCCAGAATGCCCCAGTCCTGCCCGGCTCCGATAATCCGCGCCTTGCCCTCGACCAAGACGAGGATCACTTCGCGGTTCCCAGTCAGTTCGGCTGCGGTATCACCCGCACGCAGATGATAAAGCGAAAATCCGACGTAACGCCATCCGGCGCTTTCGGGCGTGATCTGGTGCACTTTGCCGCGGGAGCCAAAGGGTTTGCAGAGCAGGTTGGGCATTGAGGGTCTCCTCAGCTTGCGATTGTCAGGCCGGAACGGTTGCAGATCTTGACGATATGGTCATAGCCGAGCTTCGAATATTCGAACGGGGGCGCCTTTGCCGGGTCCTGCTCGGCCTCGACGACGATCCAGCCGGTGTAATCCATCGCCTTCAGCTTGTCGGTCACCGCCTGGAAGTCGATACAGCCCTCCGGATCGCCCGGCACCGAGTAGACGCCTGACGCCACGCCGTCGAGAAAGCTTTTGTCTTCCCTGTGGACCCAGTCGAGCACGGGCGGACGCACGTCCTTGAAGTGCACGTGGTGCACCCGGTGGCCCCATTTATCCAACACCGCCACCGGGTCCGCCCCGGCAAAATGCAGGTGCCCGGTGTCATAGAGCAACATCAGATCATCGGTGGACCCTTCCATCAACCAATCGATATCCTCGGCGTCCTGCACGATGGCGCCCATGTGGTGATGATAGCTGAGGTCGGTGCCCTTGCCGCGCGCCCATTTCGCCACTTCCGACAGCTTGGCGCCATAGGCCATGACCTCGTCGCGCGTCAGCTTGGGCCGTCGCGAAACGGGGATGTCCTGCGCCCCTTGAATGGTGTTGGAACACTCGGCGTAGACGATGCAGGGGGCGTTCAGGGCGGCGAATTGTTCGACCTGTTCGCGGATCGCTTCCTTTTCGGTCTCGATGTCATTGACCAGCAGGTTGCCCGAACACCAGCCGCCGCAAAGCGCCACGCCATAGCGGTCAAGATAGGCGCGCAGACCTTCCGTGTCGGCAGGCATCCGGCGACCGCGTTCGACACCGGCATAGCCGATCTTCGCCGCGTCCTCCATCGCGCCCTCGGTGGTGTAGTCCCTTGTCAGATCCGGCAGGTCGTCGTTCTGCCAGGCGATCAGGGAAATGCCGATCTTCACAGCCATCAGTCGACCCTCTGCAATTTCTTCTTGGCCTCGTAATTGGCGCGGGCGTTGTTCACCTCTTCGCGCGCGGACACCTCGGGGACACCGACATCCCACCATGTCCCGCCATGTTCGGTGGAGGGATACGGATCGGTGTCGATCACGATGACATAGGGTTTCTTGTGCTCACCGCGTTTTGCCAGGGCCGACTCCAGCTCGGCAATCGAGCCGACCTTGACCGATATTGCCCCCATCGCCTCGGCGTGTTTGGCAAAGTCGATGTTGGAGTTTTCGCCGCCGATCGCGTGGTCCAGCAGGTTGTTGAACTCGGCCCCGCCGCAGCCCATCTGCAGCCGGTTGATGCAGCCATAGCCGCGGTTGTCGGTCACCACCACGGTGAAGGGAATGCCCATCATCGCCGCGGTGGCCATTTCCGAGTTGGCCATCATGTAGGTGCCGTCGCCGGTAAAGCAGATCACGTCGCGCTCCGGCTGCGCCATCTTGATGCCCATTGCGCCCGCGATTTCATATCCCATGCAGCTGAACCCGTATTCCATGTGGTAGCTGCCCGGCTTGCCCGCCTTCCACAGCTTGTGCAACTCTCCCGGCATGGTGCCGGCGGCGCACATCACCACGGTTTCCGCGTTGGCCGCACGCTGCACCGCGCCGATCACCTGCATGTCGGTGGGCAACTGGTTGCTGTCCTCTGGTGCGTCGGTCAGCGGATCGACCTTGCCGAACCAGTCGTCCTTCAGCCCGTCGGTCTTGCCCGGTGAGGTGAAGCCGTCAAGCGCCTGCCCAAGTTCCTTGAGGCCGATCAGCGCGTCGGACATCAGCGGCGTGGCGCCATGCTTCATCGCGTCATAGGCGGCGACGTTGAGCGAGGCCAGCTTGCGCTCGGGGTTTGCGAAGAGCCCCCAGGATCCGGTCGTGAAATCCTGAAACCGCGTTCCCACGCCAAGGACAAGATCGGCCTCGGCGCAAACCGTATTGGCCGCCGCGCCGCCCGTGACACCGATGGGCCCCATGTTCAGCGCATGATCCCAGGGCAGCGCGGATTTGCCCGCCTGCGTTTCGGCAACGGGGATGTTATGCGCCTCCACAAAGCGCGCCAATTCATCGGTCGCACCCGCGTAATGCACACCGCCCCCGGCGACGATCACGGGGCGTTTGGCGGCGCGGATCATCTCGGCCATTTCAGCCAGTTCCGCCTCGTCCGGGCGGATGCGGCGCTGACGCCAGACGCGTGGCGCAAAGAAGCTTTCCGGGTAGTCATAGGCTTCTGCCTGCACGTCCTGGCAGAAGGACAGGCAGACCGGCCCGCATTCTGCCGGGTCGGTCATGACGCGAAAGGCACGCGGCAGCGCGGTGAGCAATTGCTCGGGCCGAGTGATGCGGTCGAAGTAGCGTGTCAACGGTTTGAAGGCGTCGTTCACCGTCACCGTGCCGTCGGTCCAGTCCTCGACCTGTTGCAGCACCGGATCGGGGCCACGGTCGGCAAAGACATCGCCGGGGATCAGCAGCACCGGCAGCCGGTTCACATGCGCCAGCGCGGCCGCCGTCAGCATGTTGGCGGCCCCCGGCCCGATGGAGGAGGTCACCGCCATCGCCTTGCGGCGCCCAGACTGCTTGGCATAGGCAATCGCGGCATGGGCCATGGTCTGCTCGTTGTGCCCGCGCCATGTCGGGAAGGTGTCCTTGTTGGCGTGCAGCGCCTCGCCGATACCGGCCACGTTACCGTGGCCGAAAATCGCCCAGCAGCCCTCGATGAACCTGTCGCCCTGTTCGGTCATCTGCGCCGCGATATAGCGCACCATGGCCTGCGCGGCGGTCAGACGGATCGTCCCGGTCATGCGGCATCCTCCTTGTCGCCCTTCCGGGCCTCGTTTCTGGCCTGGTCCCAGATGGTGCATAGTCGGCTGTAGTTCTCGGCCATCTCGGACACCGCTTCGCCGTCGGTGTTGTTGCCCGCCAGCCAGTTCCGCGCGGCATTGCCAAAGATCGTGCGGCCCACGGCGAAGCCCTTGACCAACGGCTGTTTCGCCGCCAGCGCAAAGCTGGCCGCCAGTTCGGCCTCCGGCGCATCCAGCCCCAGCACCACGATGCCGCGCGTGCGCGGGTCGTTGCGGGTGATGGCGTCCACGGCGTTCTGCCATGCGGCTTCGGTCTTGAACGGCTCCAGCTTCCACCAGTCGGGGTAAATGCCCGCCTCGTAGAACGTCTGGATCAGCTTGGCCGAGGTCTCATCGTCTACCGGACCAACCTTGGACGGGATGATTTCCAGCAGGAACTCCAGACCGTTGCGCCGGGCAGCCGTGAACAGGCGGCGAACCCTGCGGATATGGGTTTCCATCGTCTCCGCGTCGTCGCCCGGGTGGACGAAGACCAGCAGCTTGACCACGTTTTCGCGCGCCCATTCACGGAATCGGCCGAAATCCTCGCCCAGGTCCGGTTCAAACTCGATGGGGCGCGAGCCCGGCAGTTCCGTCGGCCGCCCGATCCACAGGCCGGTGCCAGAGGCACGGTGCAGGGCGGTGCGCCCGATGCGGTTGTCGCAAAGGATGCCATAACCCTGCTTGCCATCGGCAACCTGCAAGGCGGCATCGAGGCAAAGCTCCTTGAATGCGGCACCCTTTTGCAGCGTGTACCCCTCCATTTCCTCTAGTTGCAGCCGATGATCGAAGGCGAAGGTCCGGACAGAGGACCAGTCCCCATGCCGATTGGTGGCCCAATGCACCTGCTCCAGTTCGGCATCATGACGCAGGTCGGGGCGTTTGATGCCTCGGTCAAAGAAGAATTGCAGCTCCTCCCAGCTGGGGTAGGCAGGCGTGCAGCCATGGCGCGAGACAGCGAAGGCGCCGCAGGCGTTGGCGTATTTCAGCGCCGTCGGCCAATCCTCACCGTCCAGCCACCCTTTGAGCAGCCCGGACATGAAGCCATCCCCGGCCCCCAGCACGTTGAAAACCTCGATGGGAAAACCCGGCCCGGCCTCGCCGTCATCCAGGCTGTTGGGCACGTCGCCGGTGAAGGCCACCGCCCCCGCCGCCCCGCGCTTGCAGACCAGCGTGGCCTTGGACACCTTGCGCACCGCGCGCAGCGCTTCGATGGTGTCGGTGCTGCCGCCCGCAATGTGAAACTCTTCCTCGGTCCCGACGATCAGATCGAACAAGTGCAGGCTTTCCTGCAGCTTGGCCGTCACCTTGGCGCTTTCGACAAAGCGGCTTTCGCCGTCGCCATGGCCCGCAACGCCCCAGAGATTGGGACGATAATCGATGTCCAGCGCGGTCTGCAGGCCCGCCTCGCGTGCGATGGTCAAAGCCTTCAGCGTCGCCGCCTCGACCTGTGGGTGCGACAGATGCGTGCCCGTGGCCACGACCGAGCGCGCCCGGCGAATGAACGCCTCGTCGATGTCATTTTCGGTCAGTGCCATGTCGGCACAGTTTTCGCGGTAGAAGATCAGCGGGAACTGTTCCTGATCCCGGATGCCCAGCAGGACCAGCGCGGTCAGCCGGTCGGGGTCCACCTTCACGCCTTCCGTGCTGACGCCTTCCCGCGCAAGCTGTTCGGTGATGAAGCGGCCCATGTGCTCATCCCCGACCCCGGTGATCACCGCCGATTTCAACCCAAGACGCGCCGTCCCGCAGGCGATATTGGTGGGCGATCCACCAATATACTTGTCAAAGGACCCCATATCCTCCAGCCGCCCGCCAATCTGGGCACCGTAGAGGTCGACCGAGGATCGGCCTATCGTGATCAGGTCAAGGTCAGACATCGGACAGCCTCACCGGTTGGCCCGACTTTGCGGATTGCGTGGCGGCCTCTGCCATGGCCAGCGCGGCCACGCCATCGTCCAGCGTCACCGGCATCGCACCACCCGCCTTGTAGGCCGCGACAAAGGCGTTCCACTCGGCGGCATAGGCCGGCATGTAGCGTTCGAGGAAGAACAGCACCGGCTTGGCGCTGGTCACGCCATTCGCGGTCGACTTCGTCACGAGGTTTTCCATCAGGTTGCCGACCTGCAGCATCCCTTCCGACCCCTGCACCTCGACCCGCTGGTCGCCATAACCGGCGCGGCGGGTGTTGCGGATGGTCGCGATCCGGCCATCGGCATAGGTCAGCGTCACGGCAGCTGTGTCGAAATCGCCCGCCTCGCCAATCGCCGGATCGACCAGGCAAGAGCCCACGGCCGAGACCGTGACCGGTGCTGCGCCCATCATGAAGTTGGCCATGTCAAAATCATGGATCATCATGTCGCGAAAGATGCCGCCCGAGACCTTGATATAGGCAAGCGGCGGCGGCGCCGGGTCATAGGAGGTGATGGCCAGCATCTCGGCCTTGCCGATCTCACCCGCGTCCAGCGCCTGTTTGACGGCGGCAAAGTTCGGATCGAACCGGCGGTTGAAGCCGATCATGACCGGCTTGCCCGATTGGGCCGCGTTGGCCTGGCATTGGCGCGCGCGCTCAAGCGACAGATCGACGGGCTTTTCGCAAAGCACGGCCTTGCCCGCCGCCGCAGCCTGTTCGATCAGGTTCGAATGGGTGTCGGTCGAGGTGGCAATAAGCACCACGTTGATCGATGGATCGGCAATGATCTCATCCGTTGTACGCGCGACAGAACCATATTGCGCCGCCAGCTTTTCGGCGTTTTCGGGGTAATAGTCCGACACGGCGGTTAGCGTGCTGTCCGGGTTGGAGGTGATGGCAGTGGCGTGGACACCGGCGATGCGGCCTGCGCCCAGAAGTCCGACGTTGATCATGGCAGAGTCTTTCTATGAGGGGTCAAAGGGTAAAGGCAGCGCGGAAGGCTTCGACCGCCGCGTCAGAGTCGCCCTTGGCATTGGCTTCCATCCCGACAGGGCCGTCATAGCCCATGTCGGCCAGCGCGCGGGCGATGCCCGGATAGTTGATTTCACCGGTGCCCGGTTCGCAGCGGCCCGGATTGTCAGCCACCTGCACCTCGCCGATCCATGGCAGGCAAGCCTGACACCAACGGACAAGGTCGCCCTCGCCGATCTGGGTGTGGTAGAGGTCAAGGTTGATGCGCAACTGCGGGCGGTTGACGGCAGAGACCAGCGACAGCACCGCCTCGGTGGAGCCGAAGGGACAGCCCGGGTGATCCAGCGGGTTGAGGTTTTCCAGCGTGAAGGTCACGCCCTCTTCCTCTGCCATGTCGCAGATCCGGTGCAGGGTATCGCGCGCGCGCAGTTCCATGCCGGGCGCAAAGGTGCCGTGCTGCGGGATCGGGATGCCGCCGTCGCCAAGGCCGGTGCCGTGCAGGTTCAGCCGATGCACGCCCAGCCGCTTGCCCACCTGCGCGGTTTCCCGCGCCGATTTCAGCAGCATGTCCGCGCCTGCCGCATCGGTCAGCCGTCCCTGCAGGTAGCCGTTCATGATTGTAAAGGTGGCGCCGGTTTTCTCCAGCGCGTCCAGATCCCATTCCGGCCAGTTCCAGAGGCCGACGCCCAGGCCCATCTCCTTGAGGCGCGCGGCGCGCCAGTGGATCGGTTTGTCGGCCCAGAGCATCTCGGCGCAGGCCGCGAGTTGAAAAGCCATGTCAGATATCCTGTGGTTTGTAGTCCGCCGGGGCGGAAGGCATCACGTTTTGCAGCAGCATTACGGATTTCTCCAACCCTTCCAGAGAGTTGAGCAGAACATCCTCATGTTCGATCGACAGCCAGCCATCATAGCCGGCCATCTTCAGCCGGTAGCAGAACTGCCGCCACCATTCCTCGCCGTGGCCGAAACCCAGCGTTATGTAGGACCAACTGCGGGCCGGGATGTCCATCAACGATCCGTTTTCCAAGAGCGAGGTCGTCGCCTGCACCGGCGCGTTCAGCATCGTGTCCTTGGCGTGCACATGATAGATCGCCTCGCCCAGGGCCTCTGCCGCCACCAGCGGATCAGCACCCATCCAGAAAAGATGCGACGGGTCGAGGTTTGCCCCGATGACGGGCCCGACCGCGTCGCGCAGTTTCCACAGGGAGGGCACGTTGTAGACACACTGGTTGCCGTGCAGTTCGAGCGCGATGCGCTCGACGCCATTGTCGCGGGCCAGCGCCGCGATCTCTGTCCAGAAGGGGATCAGCTTCTCTTCCCACTGGTATTTCAGGATGTCCTGCGTTTCCGGCGGCCAGGAGGAGACCACCCAATTGGGCATGGTGTCCGAGGCCGAGCCAGCGGGCAGACCGGACATGGTGCAGACCGTCTTGATGCCCATCTGACCTGCGACACGGATGGTGTCGCGCAGACCCTCTGCCTGTACTGGATCGGTCGGGTGCAGCGGATTGCCATTGGCGTTCAGGCTGATGATCTCCAGCCCGTGATCCTTGAACCGGGCGCGGAAATCCTTTTGCGCCTGCGCATCGCCCAGCATGGCCTTTAGGTCGAAATGCGGCGCGGTGGACCAGCCGCATGTGTTCACCTCGATGCCCTGAACGCCCATGCGCTGCGCGTTCTGCAGGACCTCTTGCAGGCTCATGCCACCGAGGCTGTCGGAAACAAAGCCGAGTTTCATGCCGCTTTTCCTTGTTTGGTAGAATAGAACCCCGGCCTGGCGATCATCTCGACCTTTGCCTTCTGGCCGCTTTCCAGTGCCTTCGCACCGGTTTCGGCCACCACGGCGGCGCAGTAGCCGTCCCAGCAATCGGACGCGATCTCGGGGAATTCGCCCGTCTCGACAAAACGCAGGAAGGCACGGTTCTGCTGTACGTAGGCGTCGTGATAACGGCCGCGCCAGTCGGTGTCGTAGCGGGTCGCCGAGGCCAGCTTCATATCGGTTCGGCTGTAGGCCACGTTGTTCGTCGCGATCGACCCGGTCTCACCCACCAGTTCGGCGCGTACGTCATAACCATAGTCGGCGTTGTTGTTGATCTCGATGGTCACCAGCTGACCGCCATCGGTTTCCAGAACCATCACCACCGGCGCGACCTTGTCGTCCGAGCGTTTGGGCTGCATCGCGGTGACGCTGGTGAATTCACATCCCAACACATGGCGCACCACGTCGAATTCATGCGGGGCGGAATTGGTGATCGCCATCGCGCCGGTAAAGTCGGACGCCGGCGTTTCCACGTTGCGGTGAAAGTTGTGCATCATCAGGGGGCGGCCCAGCGTGCCGTCCTGCAGGGCCTGCCGCATCTCGGCATAGGCCCGGTCATAGCGGCGCATGAAGCCCAGCATGACCCGGCGCGCGCCTGCCGCCATCTCGGCCTCGATCACCTCAAGACATTCGGCGGGCTTCTGCGACAGCGGTTTTTCGCAAAGAACGCTCTTGCCCGCAGCGATACAGGCCTTGGACAGGGGCGCATGGGTGAAGTCGGGGCTGGCAATGATCACGGCATCCACATCCGCGCGGTTGATCACGGCGTTCGGATCATTGGCCACATCCTGCGCGCCCAAGGTGTCCGCGAGGCTCTTGGCACGGGCCCTGTCCATATCGCAGATCACCTGCAACGTCGCGCCGGGCAGATCCTGGGCCACGATCTTCGCGTGGTCCGCGCCCATCAATCCGGCCCCGATAACGGCAAGTCTTATCGTCACGGCAAATCTCCTCCCAGGGGGCTGGCCGTCTGGCCGCCCCGGTTTGCGTCACAAGTGTTCGAGGGATGGACGGGGTAGGCCCCCGTCCAGTCAGGTCAGGCCGCAGGCTGCGGCGGATGGCCGTCGTGAGTTTCCATGTAGCCCTCGATATTGGCTTCGAGGTCTGCCATGCTTTCCCCGCCTGCCATCAGGTCGGCGATTTCTTCGCGGGTCTTGTCGCCCTTGCGGAAATCGGCGGCGATTGCGCCCCGGATCAGGACGGCAAAGTGATCGCCCACGGCCATGGCGTGCATCACCTGGTGGGTGATGAAGATCACGGCCAGACCGCGCTTCTTGGCCTCGTTCACGATGCGCAGCACGTGGGCGGCCTGCTTGACCCCCAGCGCGGCGGTCGGCTCATCAAGGATCAGCACGCGGGCGCCGAAATACACCGCACGGGCGATGGCCAGCGACTGACGCTCGCCACCCGACAGGCCACCAACCAGACGGTCGCCGTCGGTGATGCGGGTGATGCCCATCTTCTGGACCTCTTCCACCGCGATCCGGTTGGCCTTGGCGCGGTCGAAGACCTTGAACGGACCGACGCCCTTGGTCGGTTCCATCCCCATGAAGAAGTTGCGCCCGACGGACATCAGCGGATAGGTCCCGCCAAACTGGTGCACCGTGGCGATCCCCCGGCCCTGCGCATCTCGCGGGCTGGAGAACGACGTCGGCGTGCCATCCATCAGGATTTCGCCGCGCGTCGGCTGGTGCACCCCGGCGAGGGTCTTGATCAGGGTCGACTTGCCGGCGCCGTTGTCCCCCAGCAGGCAGAGCACTTCGCCCTCGCCCACCTTCAGGCTGATTTCGTGGAGCACGTCGATCGGGCCAAAGCTCTTGTCGACCTTGCGGAGTTCGAGGACGGGTTTCTTGTCGGACATGGTCTCTCTCCTCACTTCTTCTTCGAGGTCGACCAGCTGGTCGCCAAATTGCGGAAGGTGTCATTCATCAGAACCGCGATCAGAAGCATCACACCGATGATGAGGAACGACAGGTTGCGGTCGATCTCTGTAAAGCCGATGGCCTGCGTTACGATGGACAGGGTCAGCACACCAAAGACGATGCCCATCACGGTGCCAAACCCGCCCGTCAGCAGCACACCGCCGACCACGACCGAGATGATGGTGTTGAAGATCAGGCCAAAGTTCGCCTGGCTGGTGGCCGAGTTGAACGTGATCACCTGAAGCGCCCCGGCGAAGGCCGCGCAGGTCGAGCACAGCATGAACAGGCTGATCTTCAGCTTGCGCACCGGGATACCGGCGTTTCGCGCGCTTTCCTGATCACCGCCAAGAGCGAAGACCCAGGACCCCTTGGGCGACTTGTGCAGGAAGAAGTAGAACGCCGCCACCAGCGCCAGCCACCAGAAGACCGACGAGTTGAAACCGTAGACCTTGCCGCCGAAGAGCGATTTGGCCCAGTCCGGCGCATGGTAGAAGGAGTTGGTGTTGTTGATGAACAGGATCGACAGGTACAGCGTCAGACCGGCAACCGCAAAGAGCGTGGCCAAAGTCACGATGAAAGACGGCACTTCGGTCCGCGTCACGATGAACCCGTTGATGAACCCGACCAGCGCGCCGACGCTCAGTGCCGCCAGAATGCCGACGAGAACCGGCAGGTCATAGTGGCCGGACACGATTGCCACCGTCATGGCGCCCGCGGGCAGCACCGCGCCGGTGGAAATGTCGAGCTCGCCCGCGATCATCAGAAAGCCGACGGGAATGGCAATGATTCCGACCAGCGAGGCAAAGTTCATCCAGGTGGTCACCCCGGGGATGGACAGGAAATTGCGGCTGAAGCCGAAAATTGCGAAGACACAGAAGACAACGACAAAGCCCATGAGAGCCCCTGCTGCCGGGCTGCGCAGAAAATCACCGAAGGAAAAGCCCGCCGACATTTCTTCGGCTTTTGGCGTTTCCCCCGAACCAGTGGTGGAAGACGTATCGGTCATTTGGGCAGGCTCCTGATGGAATGCGGCTCGAACCCGGTCGCGGGTGAGCTTGGGTGACCCGGCCATTGACCGGCCGGGTCCGGTTTGTGGGTGACGGCTTAGCGCGCGCCCAGCTTCACGCCGGCAATGGCGGTCGCGACGTTCGAAGAGTCGACGATGGCCGGGCCGGTCAGGACCGGCTTGGTCGCCAGCTCGGTGCCGAACTTCAGGTTGGAGAACAGCATCGAGGTCGCCAGGAAGCCTTGCAGGTAGGGCTGCTGGTCGATGGCCATGGTCTGGGTGCCGCCTTCGATGCGGTTCAGGACGGAAGCCGACAGGTCAAAGGTGCCCAGCATGACGCTGTCGGTCTTGCCCAGCTGCTCCAGCGCCGAAGCGGAGGCATCCGCAGCCCAGGCCGCCAGGTTGATAACCGCGTCGATGTCGCCATCTGCAATCAGCTCTGCCTTGATGGCTTCGGAAGTGCCGATCATGTCACCGTCGAGGTTGGCGGGAACACGCACGATGTAGACCTCAGCACCGGCGTCCTTGGCTCCGTCCTCGACACCCTTGCAGCGGGTTTCAAGGTTGATCGCGCCGGGGATCTGGATGTGGCACATGATCTTCTTGGCGCCTTTTTCAGCCATGTACTTGCCGCCCGCGACACCGGCCAGATACTCGTCAGAGCCGAAGTAGTTGAGCGAGTCGTACTTGTCCATTTCGCCCTGACCTGCGTTGTAAGAGATGATCTTGACGCCTTTTTCCGCCGCAGCCTGCAGCGCCGGCGTTTCGGATTCGGGGATCCAGTTCGGGATCGCGATGCCGTCTGCGCCCTGCGCAACGGCCTGTTCGATCAGGGTCACGAGGTCGGGGCCGAAGTTGTCGTAGTTCTGGGTCAGCAGGTAGTTGACGGTGCCGCCATTGGCCTCGACCACCAGTGTCGCGTCATCAACGCCCTTCTTGACCAGGTTCCAGAAGCCATCCTGGGCCGATCCGCCGATCACGGCGATGTCCTGCGCATAGGCGCCGGTGGACATCACTGCGGCGATGGCCGTAGCTGCGATGGTTTTGGTGAGTTTCATGTCGATTTCCTCCCTTGGATACGGCCGCACCTCTGCGGCCCGACATCAGTCGACCGGCGTGCCAACGCGACGCGGACACGGTCAATTCGATTTGCATGTGTGGACGGCGTTCGAAGCGACACCTCCCCGGTGCGCAATGAACGATGACGGCGTGTCCTCCCGAGTGCCGACGCTAGGTTAACTACCTGAATCGTCATTTCGAGAGAACGAAGTTGCGCGCCAATTCTTGATGCGTTTTCCATCATATGGCGACCAGAAAGTTAATAACGCTTTGATAAACCGAATAAAACAGTCAAATTTGCCGCTTTCGCGTGCTTCTGATGTAAATAACATCATGACGAAGCCACGGGTGCCTACGGTCAACCAAACCGGATTGTGTATGTTACCCACAGGCAGTGGTGCCCGCTCCATCTCGACGACCAGGGAGGAACAATTTGGAAGACGTGCGAAAAAAACTGCCCTGGCGAGGGCCGACAGTCAGTGAAATCGCCAAGGTTGCCGGTGTGGGATCTGCAACGGTGGACCGGGTTCTGAACAACCGCCCCGGTGTCAGCGAAAAGACCCGGCAGCGGGTCCAGAATGCCTTTGAGAAACTCGCTACCGAACGTGGCGCTGTTGAACGCCTGCTGAACCTAAAGCTTTATTGCGATTCAGGCGCGTCCTTCAACGGGTTGATGGAAGCGGCGGTGGACCGGATCAATCGCACCCTCCCCGGGATTCAGATCGACGGTCACTATGTATCGACCCACCAGATGGATCCGATGCCCTTTGCCCGCAAGATCGAGGACGAAGGCTTTGACGCGGACGGGGTGATCGTCATTGCGCGTGAACACCCCGCGATCAACCGCGCGGTGCGCAAACTGGTCGGCAGCGACCGTCCGGTCGTGACCCTGACAACGGATCTGCCCTCGTCGCGACGCTCGGCCTATATCGGCAATAACCAATACGCGGCGGGCAGCGTGGCAGCCCAGTTGATTGGCCAGATCCTGCCGGAGAAGCGCAACAACATCCTCTTGATGATGAGCGTGCCGTTCCGATCCCAACAGGAACGCGAGATGGGTTTCCGCCGTGTCCTGCGTAGCGAATTCCCCTACCTCAAGATCGAAGAGCGCGTGACCTCGGACGACAGCACCGAAACCACACGCGAACAGCTTGCGGCCTATATCGACACACATGGCTGTCCGGCGGCCATCTACAATGTTGCCGGGGCCAACCGTGGCGTCGCCGAAGCGTTGGAGGCATTTGAAAAAACTCATGAGACGATCTTTGTCGGCCACGAACTGACGCCCTATACCCGGGCGCTGTTGGAAAGCGGCGTCATGGACTACGTCATTTCGCACGACTTCGTCGCCGAGGTGACAACGGCGGCAGAGTGGCTACGCAGCCATGTCGGCGGCACCGAAATTTCGGAGCCCGCAGAGACGCAGATTTCGATCCACACCCGTTACAATTGCGGTCCCTGATGTTTGTAAAGGCAGGTGCAAGGCGAGGGTGACATCAGTTTGGCGGCACATCCGGCAGGTTCTGCGGCCCATACAAAACGATCGGAACATCGGACACATAGGGCGGTAGCGCGCGCACGGCACCTTCGAACCCATAGTGGTGCATCACCACTTCCAGTGCGTATTGCGCCTGCAACTCGGGGCTCTGATCGATTGCCAGGGTCATCCGCCCGTCCCGCAGGCAGTGCCAAGTGAAATTCGTGAGTTCATGGCCCAGAAAGAGCGGTCGCCTGGGCAGTAAGTTGGCCGCTATCGCCGCGATCACTCCCCGGTTTGCACCACCGGCATTGTAGATCCCGACAGTTTCCGGGTGATGGCGCAACGTTTCTTTCAACTTTATCTCTGACAACAAGGGGTCATCGCCGCCACGGACGATTTCCGCCAACGTCAAGCCAAGGTCGTCGGCCTCCAATTGCTCGGCAAAGCCGCGGATGCGTTCGGCATGGGCCTGAAATCCCTCGTCGTGACAGAGCACGATAACTTTTCCCAACCCATCCACGCGTGGAGCCATCCGGGCGAGGAAAAAAGCCGCCGAGCGCCCCGCCTTGACGTGATCGGTTCCGGCATAAGCAAGCCGGGCCGAGCCGGGAACGTCCGAAATCAATGTCACGACGGGGCAATCGCGGCGCGCCAGCGTGTCGATGGCCTGATGGACAAACGCGTGATCGGGCGCGCAAATAGCCACCGCGTCATAGGCCCCCCGCAGCATCGCCTTGGCGACGGATTCGGGGTCTTCCCGGTCAAGCAGGGTCCGTTGAATGTAAACGCCCTTTTCGCAGCGCTGGCTGAGCCGTCCGACCTCCGTGGCCATGCGTTTCAGCAGCGGGCGCTCCGTCCGCGACAGGATGAAGTTGATCCGAACGGTGCGACGATAGGCAGATGGCAGAATGCGCCGCAGCCCAAGCTCCCGGGCCGCCTCGATCACCCGTTTGCGCACCGAGTCGCTGACATTGCCGCGTTCGTTCAGCACCCGGTCCACGGTCGCGCTTCCGACACCTGCCTTGGTGGCAACATCCTGCAACGTGACTTTGCCAGAAGCTTCTTTTGCCATTGTCTCAGTGCTTTGCCTGCGCATCGCCGCTGCGCTGATTGAAATCAATCAACACGCTCTGCGACGGGCTGTCAATTGGTGGTGTATGCATACCTTGGGCGTCGGTCACGCCCCGGAAATTCATCCGATCTATCTGATCAAGGCTCACCCTTTCACAGCGGCCCGTCTAATGCGGCGCCACGCTTTGGGGCGAAGAGTGGGGAAGAACATGGACGACACACTATACGGAACCCGCGACAAGCGCGGCAACTGGGCGCCGAACGAGACCCTGAAAGTGGCCCCTTTCTGGGAAGGCCGATTCAACAAGGTCGGGCATTACCTGTTCGAGTTGATCTGGCCGTGGAATGCCTTTCACATGGCCACAGCGCTGCTCTATTGGGTCTTTGTCATTCCCGACGTCGCAACGCTGCAGACGCTGTCCTGGGGCTGGGCCCTGTGGCTGCTGGTTGTGAACATGGTCGGCATCTTCGCGATGTATGGCGCCATTGAGCTCTTTTACTACGTGCGGCGCAAGCAGGGCACACGGTTCAAGTTCAACCACAAGTTCCCGTCTGAAAACCCGTCTGACATCTTCTGGTTCCAGAGCCAGAACCTCGACAACTTCCTGCGCTCGTTCCTTGTGGGCATCCCGATCTGGACGATGATCGAGGTGCTGATGCTCTGGGCCTTCGCCAACGGCTACCATGTCTTTGGCTGGCTGGATTGGCAGGACAACTGGCTGTGGCTGACGCTGCTGATCTTCCTCGTGCCGGCGATCCACGAGATCCACTTCTTCTGCATTCACCGGCTGATCCATTCGCCGTTTCTGTACAAACACATCCATTCGGTTCACCACAACTCGATCAACCCGTCGCCCTGGTCTTCGCTGTCCATGCATCCGGTCGAGCATCTGCTCTATTTCGCCGAGATCGTCTGGCATTTCATCATCCCGTCGAACCCGATCGTGATGATGTTCAACAGCCATATCGTCGGCTACGGCGCGATCAACGGGCATATCGGCTTCGACAAGCTTGAACTGACGGACGAAACCGCGCTCGATAGCCACGCCTACGGCCACTACCTGCACCACAAGTATTTCGAGGTGAACTATGGCGCCGACGGCATCGTGCCGCTGGATAAATGGTTCGGCTATTGGCACGACGGCTCGAAAGAGGCGGACGAGGCGATGAAGGCCCGCTTTCGCGCCAAGAAAGAGCGCATGAACGCCAAGAAGGCCGGTGCTCCGGCAGCCTGAAAACCCATCGCACATTTCAGACAGAAAGCAGGCTCGACATGTTGAGAATTGGCGTTGTCGGATACGGCACCGGAGGCCAGCACTTTCACGCCCCCTTTATCGAGGCCGCCGAAGGCTGCGCTCTGGCCGGGGTGGTGGCGCGCGCGCCTGGCACGGTTGCAAAGGTGCGGTCGGATCTGCCGGAACAGCCTGTCTATGCCAGCCTCGGCGAGATGATCGCCAGCGGCGAGGTGGATGCGGTCACGATCACCACGCCGCCCCAGACCCGTCATGATCTGGTGATGGAGGCGATCGACGCCGGGCTGCATGTGATCGCGGACAAACCTTTTGCCCCGAATGCCGACGGCGCACGGCGGTTGGACGAAGCGGCGAACGCCCGGGGCGTGGTGCTGGGCGTGTACCAGAACCGCCGCTACGACAGCGACATCCAGACATTGGCAAAACTGATCGCCGACGGTCGGCTGGGCCGCGTCTGGCGCGTGCATTCGCGGATGGATTTCGACGATCCGGCAACCTTGGAACACGGGTCGACCGGAGGACTTCTGCGCGATCTCGGCTCACATCTGGTGGACCAGATGGTCTGGCTCTTGGGGCCGGTCGTGGCGGTTGACGCGCAGCTAGACCATGTCGACCTGCCCGAGGGGCGCACCGACGCCAGTTTCACCATCACGCTCCGGCATGAGGGCGGCCCGCATAGCCACATCTCGGCCAGCAAGCTGAACCATTTCGACCAGCGCGAGTTGCGCGCCTACGGCGATGCAGGATCCTACGTCTCGCACGGGACGGATGTGCAGGCGCAGGCGATCTTTGCAGGCATTCGGCCCGTTCAGGCCCCCGACGCCTGGGGCTATGAGCCCGAAAGCCACTGGGGCACCCTGCGCACCGCCGTAGGCGCGGCCCACGTTCCGTCGGAACAGGGCCGCTATCACGACTGCTATGCCGCCTTCGCCCGCGCGGTTCGCGATGGCACGCCGCCGCCGGTGACCGCTGCCTCCGGCGTGCGCACGCTGCAAATCCTCGATGCCGCGCGGCAAAGCGCGGAGGAAAACCGCTCTATCACGCTCTGAACAAGGGGAGAAACCATCATGGCCGACTGGATCGACGCCTGCGCCGCCACCGACATCGACGAAGAAGACGTGATCCGTTTCGATCACGGCGGCCGCACCTTCGTTATCATCCGCGATCACGAGGACAACTATTACTGCACCGACGGCCTCTGCACCCATGAGGACGTGCATCTTGAAGACGGGCTGGTAGTGGAAAACACCATCGAATGTCCCAAGCACGCCTCGATCTTCAACGCCTCCAGCGGCGAGGTCGAAACCCCGCCCGCCTGCGAGAACCTGCACACCTATCCTACCAAGGTCGAGAACGGCCGCGTCTTCGTCGAAATCTGACCCCGCGCGCGGCCTGCGCGCCGCCTGACAAGGTAACCGATCCATGACAGCAATCTTGATCATAGGCGCCGGCGAAAGCGGCGTGCGCGCAGCCTTTGCGCTGCGGGGACAGGGGTTTGACGGCACCATCACGCTGATCGGCGAAGAGGCCGCGCTGCCCTATGAACGCCCGCCGCTGTCAAAGAACCCGCAGGCCGCCCCAAAGGCCATCAGGCCCGCGTCGGCCTATACCGACGCCGGAATCACACTTCGGTTGGGTGCGCGGGTGTCCGGGATCGATCCGGCTGCCCGGTCCGTGACATTGGCGGATGGGGATTGCCTGACCTATGACAGCCTGCTTCTGGCGACCGGCGCGCGGGCGCGCTTGTTCCCCGGCATGGCGGGCTGCCTGACGCTGCGCAGCGACCGGGATGCCACCGCCATTCAGGCCCAGCTGAGGCCGCGTGCGCGCATCGGCATCATCGGCGGCGGTTTCATCGGTCTCGAACTGGCCGCCACCGCTCGCAAGGCCGGGGCCGAGGTCACGGTGATCGAGGCCGCGCCGCGCGTTCTGGGCCGGGCCGTACCACAAGAGATCGCCGCGCGGGTCGCAGATCGCCACGGGGCCGAAGGCGCCCGCCTACTGACCGGCGCGGATGTGGCGGCAGCCGATGCGCGCAGGATCACGCTTGCCGATGGCACCGCGCTCGACTTCGACGCGGTCATCGCAGGTGTCGGCGCGCGGCCAGAGACCGCGCTGGCCGAGGCGGCGGGGATCACGGTGGACAACGGCATCGTCGTGGACGGGCAGTTTCGCACCTCTGACCCGAATATCTTTGCCGCCGGAGATTGCTGCAACTTCCAATGGCGGGGCACGCGCATCCGGCTGGAAAGCTGGAAGGCAGCGCAGGATCAGGGCGCGCATGTGGCCACGGCGATGCTGGGCGGCTCGGACGCCTATGCCAAGGTGCCGTGGTTCTGGTCTGACCAATACGACCTGACACTGCAGGTCGCGGGCCTGTTCGACATGGGCCGCCCCGTCCGCTGCCGCGAAACTGGCGATGACAAGACACTCGTCTTCCAGTGTGACGCCGACGGGCGCCTCTCTGCTGCCGCCGGGATCGGGCCGGGCAACAGGATCGCCAAGGATCTCCGCATCTTCGAAAAGCTCATCGAACGCGGCGCGCGGATCGATCCCCATGTTCTGGCCGACCCTGCCGAAAACCTGAAACGCCAGTTGAAAGCCGCCTGACCAAGGCCGAGGAGGAACAGATGTACCACAACCGCCCCCACGTCGAAGATATCCGCGCAATGAAAAGGCGCGGCGAGAAAATCTCGATGCTGTTTGTCACCACGCCGGACGAAGCCGCCGCCGCCGCCGAGGCAGGCATTCACATGCTGTCGATCGAGGGCCGGTTCTTTGATGCCGAGATGCGCGCCGCCGCTGGTGACTGCTTTGTGCAGGTTGGCCTGCCTTACGGCGGCTGGGGGCAGTTCAACGGGCGTCCCCTTGCCACCGCCGAGGACTATTTGCGCGCGGCCTTTCATTATTCTGCGCTGGGCGGCGACTGCGTTTACTGTTCGGCGTCATACGACATCCAGAAGGTGCTCTGTGACAATCACATCCCGGTGGTTGGCCATATCGGGCTGATTCCGTCCTACATCACGTGGACCGGCTGGCGCGCGGTGGGCAAGACGGCGGATGAGGCACTGGCGCTTTGGCGGCACGTGCAAAAGCTGGAGGAGATCGGCGTTTTCGGGGCAGAGCTGGAGGTCGTCCCCGACCGGGTGGCGAAATTCCTGACCGAGAACTCCTCGCTCATCATGCTGGGCATGGGCGCGGGAAAATACGCCGACGCGCAATACCTCTTTACCGAGGATATCTGCGGCTACGGCAAGAACCACAAGCCGCGCCACGGCAAGGTCTATCGCAACTTCGCCCCGGAACTGGCCCGGCTACAGGCCGAACGCGTCGCAGCGATGAAGGATTTCAAGGCCGACGTGGACGCCGGTGGCTACCCGGGACCAGAGCATAGCGTCGCAATCAAGGACGAAGACTTCGTCGCCTTCATGGAAACGGTGAACGGCTGACATCGGCCCGTCCCGATGCCCTTCACACACCACTGTCGCCGCCCGTGCCACGGCGCGGCGGCCTCACTCATGGAAATTTGTCATGCCTGATCTTCACATCCTGCAATCGCTCTGGGGCATGGAGCGGCACCAGTCTGATGGCATGGAATGGTCCACCGAAGAAAAGTTCGAGATGATCGCAAATGCCGGGTTCGATGGCATCTGCACCCATTTCCACACCCGCGCCGATGTGGACAAATGGATCGGGCAGGCGCGCGACCGTGGCTTTGTCATCGAAGGTCAGGCCTTTCCACGTGACATCGACGACCTGCGCCCGGCGCTGGAACTGGCCGCCGAGCACAAGATCCATCACCTGACCATCCAGCCGGACGTGCGCCCCTACGATGTCGCCTCCAGCCTGCCGATCCTCGCAGGATGGCAAGAACTGTCCAGGGAATACGGTGTCCCGGTGCTGGTCGAGACCCACCGCGGCATGATGACCAACGACCTTTGGTCAACGCGCGAGATGATCGACAAGCTGGGCGACCTGCCGTTGCTGGCCGACCTGTCGCATTATGTCTGCGGTCAGGAAATGACCATGCCGATCTCGCCGGTGAATCAGGCGATGATCGCCCGTATCATGCGCCATGCGCGGGGATTTCACGGGCGCGTCTCAAGCGCCGAACAGATCCAGATCGAGATCGGCTTCCCCTATCACAAACCCTGGGTCGACCAGTTCGCGGCGTGGTGGGCAATGGGCTTCGGCGACTGGCTGGCGCGGGGTGCCCCCGGCGGCAGCCTGACCTTCACCGTGGAACTTGGGCCGAAACCTTATGCCATCTCCGGCCCCGACGGCGACGATTTATCCGACAGATGGGAGGACGCGCTAAATATTCGAGAAATCGTCAGGGATCTTTGGTCGCGGGTTGCTGCCTGAATCGTGCATGGCAATTCGATGCGATGCGGCTTACTTGGTCCGGAATATGGTGCATTGATAGCCATCCTTGGCGGTCGGCTCAGTCCAATTCGCTTTGCCAGCCTCTTTTAGGGTCAGGACCCATTGATTTCAGAGGGGTGTCGTGATTCACGGTTCGAAAAAGAGCGGTGAACATGTCTGATCTATTCTGGCTGACCGATGCCCAGGTGGCGCGTCTCGAGCCTTTCTTTCCGAAGTCCCACGGCAAACCCCGCGTCGATGATCGGCGTGTGCTGAGTGGGATTATCTTTATCAACCGCAATGGGTTACGATGGCGCGATGCGCCTGCAGCCTATGGTCCACACAAGACGCTCTACAACCGCTGGAAGCGATGGAGTGATAAAGGCGTTTTTGCCCGAATGATGGCTGGTTTGGCTGCTGAACACGGTGAGACGAAGACAGTCATGATCGACGCGACATACCTCAAGGCCCACCGGACAGCGACCAGCATGGGCGTCAAAAAGGGGGGCGTGGGCGCCTGATTGGTCGCACCAAGGGCGGCATGAACACCAAGCTGCATGCCATCTGCGACAGCCAAGGACGCCCGCTTGATCTGTTCGTGACCGCCGGACAGGTGAGCGACTACATCGGGGCGCGCGCCTTGCTCAGCAGCCTGCCGAACGTCGATTGGTTGCTTGGTGACCGCGGCTATGATGCCGACTGGTTCCGAGAAGCGTTGCAAGACAAAGGGATACGCGCATGTATCCCCGGTCGAAAGCAGCGCAAGAAACCTGTAAAGTACGACAAGCGTCGCTACAAACGGCGCAACCGGATCGAGATCATGTTCGGCAGGCTGAAGGACTGGCGGCGTGTTGCGACCCGGTACGACAGATGCCCGAAGGTCTTCCTATCAGCCATCGCTCTCGCCGCAGCCGTCATCTACTGGCTTTGAAACTCAATGAGTCCAGACCCTAAGCAGTTGAACTTGAATCACACTCCCTTCGCGCTCACAAGCGATGTCCATTCTTCCCAGCATTCACGGTTGTTTCTTGTCGGCTCAGACGTCGCGAGGTGACCTTGCCGCGATCGCAGAGAAATCTCGCCTCCGCCATACCCAACAATACTTCAGATGAAGCGGGCCCGCTGCGCGAATGGCGGCTTCCGATGTCCGAAAGCGACGTACTCGCGACCGCAGCGAAAGCCCGATTTCCGCCGATTCTTTGGAAAAACAACGTGTTGCTGACGCAGAAAGTGGTATCTATTTCGTGCGCGAGCGCCTTTCCTGTCAGGCTTTCCGAGGTTGCTGCGGTGCAGGAAAGATCTTGGCCTGTTTGCGGAGGTTCTGGGCGGTTGCGGCGGAACTGCTTGAGCGCGTGCGAATAGTTTGCCTGGCGGCTATATGAGCGCTAAAACCAAAAATGTCAGTTCAGCTGGCAAGCGCTGTCGGCTTTTCGTACGGCGCTTGAGCACGACGCAACCCAAGTTGTTTCTCTGGGTGCAAACAACGGCCGATCAGCGCCCCCTGCCCCACCAACCACGGAGAACAGCATGCCAGACTTCGCGATCTACCCAAGCCTCAAGGGCAAGACCGTCTTCATCACCGGCGGCGCCTCGGGCATCGGCTCCGAGATGGTCCGCGCCTTCGCGGCGCAGGGCGCGCGCACCGGCTTTGTCGATTTCGACCGCGAGGCCGGCGAGAAACTCGCCGCCGAGACCGATGGCGAGGTCCTCTTCGACTATTGCGACCTGCGTGAGATCGACCAGCTCAAGGCCAGCTTCGCCCGCCTGGCCGAGGCCCTTGGCCCCGCCACGGTGCTGGTCAACAACGCCGCCCGCGACGACCGCCACAGCTGGCAGGACGTCACCCCCGAGTACTGGGACGAGCGCATGGCCACCAACATCCGCCACCAGTTCTTTGCCATACAGGCCGTCGCACCCGGCATGATCGAGGCCGGCGGCGGGTCGATCATCAACATGGGATCGAACAGCTGGTGGGAGGCGGGCGGCGGCATGCCTGCCTACACCACGGCGAAATCCGCCGTGCACGGGCTGACCCGGACGATGGCCCGCGACCTAGGCGAGCATAGCATCCGCGTCAACGCCATCGTGCCCGGCTGGATTATGACCGAACGGCAGAAAGAACTCTGGGTCACGCCGGAATCGATCGACAAGCACCGCCAGCGGCAATGCCTGCCGGACCTGATCGAACCGGTCTACCTGGCCCGCATGGCACTTTTCCTGGCCTCCGACGACAGCGCCATGTGCACCGCGTCGAACTACATGGTCGAAGCCGGGTCCATCTGATCGGTTGACCGGGGCCGCAAGTTCGTCGTCCGCCTCACCACGTCGACCAGCCGGGGTTTTGGCGCCCCGGCTGGCAGGGCCCCGGCCTTGGTACGGGGACCCGTTCCTGTCCTATTCCGCGGCCATCTGGGCCGTGGGCGTCGACAGCGAAATTGCCCGTTCCTCCTCGGTCATGTCCTCGGGCAGGCCTTCGAACAAGGGCGTCGAGAGATAACGTTCACCCGTGTCGGGCAGCATGACCAGCATGACCGAACCTTCGGGCGCGCTCTCTGCCGCCTTCATCGCCACGGCGAAACTGGCGCCGCCGGAGATCCCGGTAAAGATCCCCTCTTCCGCCGCCAGCCGCCGCGACCAGGCAACGCCATCGGGACCGGGCACCGGGATCAACTCGTCGTAATAGCCTTTGTCGATGCTCTCCTGCAGCACCCAGGGAATGAAATCCGGCGTCCAGCCCTGGATCGGGTGAGGTTCGAAGTTCGGGTGACTCTCGGTGGGCTGATGCGCCTCGTTGCGGGTATTGGTGTAGCCCGAGCCCACAAGCGCGGCATTGGCCGGTTCGCTGAGGATGATCTTCGTGTCCGGGCGTTCCGCGCGCAGAACGCGCGCCACACCCGAGACCGTGCCCCCGGTGCCGTAACCGGTGACAAAGTAATCCAGCCGCTCACCGTCGAAATCGCCCATGATCTCGCGCGCGGTGGTGCTTTCGTGGATATCGGCATTGGCCGAAGTCTCGAACTGGCTGGCCAGGAACCAGCCGTTCGCCTCCGCCAGTTCCTTGGCCTTGGAATACATGCCGAACCCCTTGAGCGCCTTGGGCGTCAGCACGACCTTGGCCCCCAGGAACCGCATCAGCCGCCGTCGCTCGACAGAGAAGCTCTCGGCCATGGTCACCACCAGCGGATAGCCCTTGGCGGCGCAGACCATCGCCAGCCCGATACCGGTGTTGCCGCTGGTCGCCTCGACCACCGTCTGCCCCGGTTTCAGCGTTCCGTCCCGTTCGGCCTGCTCGATGATACCGATTGCCAGGCGATCCTTGACCGAGCCCGCCGGGTTGAAGGCCTCGAACTTGACGTAGACCGTGACATGGTCTGGCGCGATGCGGTTGATGCGGATCGCAGGTGTGTTTCCGATCGTGTCGAGCACGCTGTCATAGCGGCGCCCCCGACCCTCGGTGCTGCGCTGAGTCATGGTCTTCCTCCCGTTGTTCACCCGACCGTCGCGGGCCCTTGAAGGAAGCCTAACCGATTCTGCCCGCCGAATGTCAGCCCTTCGCCGCGATCCAGTCATCGAGGGCCGTCCCCAGGGCCTGCCAGTCGGTGTATTCGCGATCCTTGTCCGGATCGGCCTGCGGGTCCTTGGCCGCAACGATGCGGCGCATGACGAAACGGCGGAAGATGTCGTAGTCGGAGGGCCGGTAGGCGCCTGCCACCTGCAGCACCTTTCTTGGGTGCCAGTCTGTCGCCTGTGCAAAATCCGACACGATCCGGTCGAGGTCGGCCCATTCCTCGGCGTCATGTCCGGCAGCGGCCAGCGAGACGGACACGAAAAACACCGGCAGGCGGTCCAGCGCGGCCCCGTGCCGGGCCGCGAATTCGCCCATCTCCTTCTGGTAATGCCCCAGGTGGACCGAGGCGGCCAGGATCACCCGGTCAAACCGCGCGAGGTCGATGTCCCCTGCTTCCGCGACGGGCAACAGCTCGACCGAATGCCCCTGATCGGCCAGCCGGTCCATGAGGAACCGGGCGATCCTGCGGGTCTGCCCCTCGGTCGAGGCATAGGCGATGAGCGTCTTCATGGGCGTCCCTCCTGTCGCGCGAAGGATGCCGAAACGCCCGCGGCCCTGCCTTGACCCAGGTCATGTGGCGCAGGGCGGGGCTCGCCCCGCCGCGCGGCCTCAGTTGACCGGCGTCACCAGCGGCTCGCCCTTCAGGAAGGCCGCCACGTTGGCCAGCTGCAGTTCCGCCATCGCGGTTCGCGTCTCGACGCTCCCCGACCCCTGGTGCGGCTGCAACACAACGTTGTCCAGTTTCAGGAACCGCGGGTCGATGTTGGGCTCGTTCACGTAGACATCCAGCCCCGCGCCCGCGATCTCGCCGGCCTCCAGCGCATCCAGCAACGCGCCTTCGTCGATGGTCGTCCCGCGCGAGATGTTGATGACCACGCCGCGCGGCCCCAGCGCCTGGATCGCCTCGCGGGTCACATGGCCCTTGGTCTCGGCTCCGCCGACCAGTGCGATCACCAGGAAATCCACCGCTTTCGCCAACGACACCACGTCGGAATGATAGGTCCAGCCCGGTGTCTCCTTCTCGGTGCGCGAGGAATAGTGGATCTCGCACTTGAAGGCGGCCAGCCGGTCGGCGATCTCGCGCCCGATGCGGCCAAGACCCACGATCCCCACGGTCGAACCGGAAACCTTGCGGTTGAGCGGGATCTCCCCTTCCTGCGCCCAGCGCGCCGAGGCGACATGTGCATGGCCGCGGATCATCGTCCGCGCCTGCGCGATCATCAGCCCCACCGCCAGGTCGGCCACGTCATCCGACAGCACGTCCGGCGTGTTTGTCACCGCGATGCCGCGCGCGCTGGCGGCCTCGACGTCGATGGCATCATAGCCCACGCCGTAATTGGCGATCACCCCCAGTTGCGGGAACAGGTCCATCCGGTCCCCGCCAAAGGGCGCGTGGCCCTTGTAGGCCACCGCGCGAATGCTGGCCCGCAGGGTCGAATCCAGCCCCGCCATGTCGTCCGGCCCGTCGACATACACCGCCGGATAGGCCGTACTCAGCCGGTCACGCTCGTCTTGATTGAAGCTCTTGCCGCAGATCAGCAGTTGCGTATCGCTCATGGCTTTGGCCTTTCGTCACAGAAGTTTGCGGATGCGCGAAAGCGCCTCCAGGATGTTCTCGGTCGAGTTGGCATAGGAGAACCGCAGGTAGCCCTCGCCCCAGGCGCCGAAGGATGTCCCCGCCACCGTCGCCACGCCCGCCTCTTCGAGAAAGCGTGTCTCGGCCTCTTTCGAGGTCAACCCGGTGCCCTCGACATTGGGGAAGGCATAAAAGGCGCCCGCCGCATCGGCGCAGCGCACGCCGGGCAGCGCGTTCAATTCACGGACGATGACCTGGCGGCGCTCGTCGAAGGCGGCGACCATGTCGCGCACCGCGTCCTGCGGCCCGTCCAGCGCGGCGATACCGGCGTATTGCGTCGCGGCGTTCACGCAGGAATGGTCGTTGATGCACAGCCGCGTGGCATGGTCGACCAGTTGATCGGGCCAGACCGCGTAGCCGATCCGCCAGCCGGTCATGGCATAGGTCTTGGACCAGCCGTCCAGCAGGATCAGCCGGTCGCGGATTTCCGGGTAGTTCAGCAGCGAGACATGCTCGCGCCCGCCGTAAAGCATGTTGGAATAGATCTCGTCCGACATCAGCGCCACATGCGGGTGATCGGCCAGACCGGCCACCAACTTGTCGATCTCTTCCTTGGGCGTCACGCCGCCGGTCGGGTTGGCGGGCGAGTTGATGATGATCAGCCGCGTCTTCTCGGTGATCTGGCCCAGTACCTCTTCGGCGGAAAAGGCGAAATCGTTTTCTTCCTTCAGCGCGATGGGCACCGGCGTGGCGCCGGAGTACTTGATGACGCTTTCGTAGATCGGAAAGCCCGGGTTGGGATACATGATCTCCGCCCCCGGTTCGCCGAACATGAGAACGGCAAAGAACATGGTCGGCTTGCCGCCCGGCACCACCACCACGTTGTCGGGGTTCACTTCGGCGCCATGCCGGCGGTGCAAGTCGGCGGCCACCGCCTCGCGCAGCGCGGGAATGCCGTTGGCGGGCGTATAGCCGTGGTGGCCATCGCGCAGCGCCTTGATCCCGGCCTCGACGATATGGTCGGGCGTGGCGAAATCGGGCTGCCCGATGCCAAGATTGATGATGTCGCGCCCCTCGGCGGCCAGCTTGCCGGCCCGCGCAAGAACCACGAATGCGGATTCGGTGCCCAGCCGCGACATGCCCGCGGCAAGTTTCAGATCACTCATGCGTCCTCCCCGGCGCCTCGTTTCGCCAGTTTGGTATACCAGAAGAACCGCAAGGAAAAGCGGTTATGCCACCCTCCCAAAGCGCAAGCCCGATTGACTCCATCGGCGAAAATTGTTTACTTGGAAACTAACTTGCCGCCAGCGCGGCACCCTGGGGAGGAGTTTTCCGACATGACGGCACAACCGGAAACGATGGGCGACGGCCTGATCACCTATGAACTGGACGGCGACATCGCCGTCATCGGGCTGAACCGTCCGGACAAGCGCAACGCCCTGTCCGACCGCTTTGTGATCGCACTGGGCCAGGCCGTGGCCCGCGCCACGGCAGAGGCCCGCGCGGGCGTGATCCACGGTCATGGAAAGAACTTCAGCGCCGGGCTGGACCTTGCCGAACATTCCGAAAAACCGCTCTTCGAGGCGGTCAAGGGGTCGCGCCTCTGGCACCGCACCTTCGAGACCATCGAACTGGGCGAGATCCCGTTTGTCGCCGCCATCACCGGCGCGGCCGTGGGTGGCGGGTTCGAGCTGGCCTCCAGCACCCATATCCGCGTGGCCGAGGAAAGCGCCTTTTTCGCCCTGCCAGAGGGCACGCGCGGCATCTTTGTCGGCGGCGGCGGCTCGGTCCGCATCTCGCGGTTGATCGGCCCTGCGCGCATGGGCGACATGATGTTGACCGGGCGCTCTGTCTCGGCCAGTGACATGGAACGCTGGGGCGGCGTGTCCTATGTCGTCGAGGACGGCACGGCCCTGTCCCGCGCCCGAGAGATCGCGCATCGCATGGCGGAAAACGCCGAGTTCACCAATTACGCCATCCTCAACGCCCTGCCCCGCATCGCGGACATGTCCGCCGACGACGGGCTGTTCACCGAGGCGATGGTGGCCTCGCTGGCCACCATGACGCCCGAGGCGAAACAGCGTCTCAAGGACTTCCTGGAAAAGCGCGCCGCCAAGGTGCAGGCGCCCACCAGCTGACCGAAGGCATAGGAGAGAGACCATGATGAACCTCGACGACCTGGTTGCCATCGACATCCACACCCATGCCGAGGAGCCCTGCTGCGGTCCCCGCGACGATGGCTATGACGAATTCCAGGCCGGCATGGCCAGGTATTTCAAGAACCCGGCGGGCGCTTCGGGGATGCTGCCCTCGGTCCAGCAGACGGCCGAGTATTTCCGCGAGCGCAAGATCGGCGCGGTGATCTTCCCGGTCGATGCCGAACGCGAAACCGGGTTCCGCCGCTACTCGAACGAGGAAGTGGCCCAGATCGCCGCCGAGAACGACGACATCCTGATCCCCTTCGCCAGCATTGACCCCTCCAAGGGCAAGGCCGGCGCCCGCGAGGCACGGCGCCTGGTCAAGGAATTCGGCGTCAAGGGGTTCAAGTTCCACCCGACGATGCAGGGGTTCTACCCCAACGAACGCTGGGCCTATCCCCTGTACGAGGCGATTGCCGAGGAAGGCGCGGTCATGTTGTTCCACACCGGCCAGACCGGCGTCGGCTCGGGGATGCGCGGCGGCATGGGGATGCGTCTGAAATACTCCAACCCGGTGCATGTCGACGACGTGGCGGTGGATTTCCCGGACACGCCCATCGTCCTGGCGCACCCCTCGTTTCCCTGGACCGAAGAGGGTCTGATGGTCGCCCAGCACAAGCCCAACGTCTACATCGACATGTCCGGCTGGTCGCCCAAGTATTTCCCGAAGATCTTCGTGCAATACGCCAACACGATCCTGAAGAAGAAGATGCTCTTCGGCTCCGACTGGCCCGCCATCACGCCGGATCGCTGGCTCAAGGATTTCGAGGATCTGGACATCCGCGACGAGGTGCGCCCGCTGATCCTCAAGGAAAACGCCAAGCGCCTGCTGAACCTCTGACACCACCCGGGGCTTCTTCTCTCCAAAAATACTCATTCGGCGCGCAGGTCATCACGGGCACCGCGCGCGGCTTTTGCCTTGCCCCCGCCACCGGGCCGAACGAGGCGCTGATCCTCGCCGCGCGAGCCGCAGGAATACGCCCAGATCATGGAAGGCGCGCATCTGTCGATCTCGGCCTTCGGCGGCACCTTCCTGATGATGGTCGCGCTGAGCTATTTCATGGACGAGGAAAAAGAAGTCGACCCGGTGAAGGCACTGGAAAGCCGTCTGCGCGACTGGTCCGGGATTCGCGGCATTGAGGTTGCACTTGTTCTGGCCGTCGCCGTGGGGGTCACCGTCAGCCTTCCGGCCAGTCAGGGCGTCGCGGTCCTCTTTGCCCCGGTCTGCGGGCTGCTGACCTTTCTCTACCTCTAGGTGCTGGACACCTCGTTCAGCTATTACGGGGTGGTCGGCGACTTTGCCCTGACGCAGAACCTGTTCCTGATCGCCAACGGGCTGGGCATCGGCGCCTTCTATTCCGTGCTCGTGCTGTCGATCATCATGTTCGCCCAGTCGCGGCCCCATGTACCCGAAGTCATCACCGGCCTCCTGGGCGCCTGCCTGATCGGCCTGTCGCTGCTGGCCTCGATCCGACACGGAGGCCGCGCGGAGGGCAACGGATGAGCCACGCTTCCTCCCGCCGTGCGCTCTGGATGCAGAAGTTCGCGGTCCAGGTCGCCGATACGCTAACCTAAAAGATCCGCGCCGGAACGCTGGCGCTGGACGACTTGGCGGCGCGCGTACTTCTACGCCCCGGCGCGAATGGCGCGCCCGGACGCGCGATCACCTGCTGCGGTTGCTGGCCCTGATGGAGCAGATCAAGGCCTCTCGCTGCGCCTGCACACCCACAAGCTGTGCGCGACAGCACGCCATTCTCCCTTGCGTAGCAACCAATTGCTTCGGCTGAAATTCTGGCATACCAGTTCAGCGCCCAGAAACGGAGAGCGCAATGACCCGTGTCATCATCGCAGGCGGCGGCATCGGTGGTCTTGTCACCGCGCTCACGCTGCACCAGATCGGCCTGTCCTGCACCGTCTACGAGGCGGTGCGCGAACTCAAACCGCTGGGCGTCGGCATCAACCTGCAACCCAACGCGGTGCGCGAGCTGTTCGACCTCGACATCGGCCAGGAACTGCTGGACCGCTGCGGTGTCCCGGCCCGCGAATGGGCGCTGGTCGGGCTCAGCGGCGCCGACATCCATTCCGAACCGCGCGGGCTGGAGGCCGGGTACAACTGGCCGCAATACGCGGTCCACCGGGGCCGGTTCCACATGGCGCTCTATGATCTCGTGCTGGACCGGTTGGGCCCCGACGCGGTGCAGACGGGCTGCCGTGCGGCCGGCTATACCCAGAATGAGGACAGCGCGACGCTGCACCTGGAATGCGCCGGGGGCACGCGCACCGATACCGCCGACCTGCTGATCGGGGCCGAGGGCATCCATTCCGCGATCCGCGCCCAGATGCATCCCGACCAGCCGCCGATCCACTGGGGCGGCGCGCTGATGTGGCGGGGCACCACGCGGGCGAAACCGATCCGCACCGGGTCGAGCTTTGTCGGCCTGGGCACGCACCGGCACCGGATGGTGATCTACCCGATCTCCGCCCCCGACGAGAACGGGCTGGCCGAGATCAACTGGATTGCCGAACGCACCTTGGGCGAGGACGAGGACTGGACCGAAACCGGCTGGTTCCGCGAGGTGCCGATCGACAGTTTCGTGCATCATTTCGACCAGTTCCGCTATGACTGGCTGGACGTGCCGACGATGATCCGGGGCGCTTCGCGCGCCTTTGAAAACCCGATGATCGACCGTGACCCGGTGCCGACATGGGTGCAGGGCCGCGTGGCATTGATGGGGGATGCGGCCCATGCGATGTATCCCACCGGGTCGAACGGGGCCAGCCAGGCGGTGATCGACGCCCGCACCCTGGGCGCAAGCCTGCTGGAACACGGTGTCCGCCCCGATGCGCTCAGGGCCTATGACGCGCGCCTTTGCGACCCGGTGTCCAGGCTGATCCTGCGCAATCGCGGCGCCGGTCCCTTTGGCCTGCTCAACCTCGTCGAAGAACGCTGCGGCGGGCATTTCGACGACATCGACAGCGTGATCCCCCCGGACGAGCGCGAGGCCTTTCTGGCCGACTACAAGGCCGCCGCCGGTTTCGCCATCGAGACGCTGAACGCCGCGCCGCCGATCATCGGCCGCGACGCAAGGGTTTTCGCCCCTTCGGCCTGAAATGATGGAATCCTCTCAGGATGCGGCGTCACAGCCCCTCATCCATGAGGGAATTTGACCACTGAAACAGCCGAAATCCTCGACGCAGCCACCTTCGGTCGTTAGCGATAACGCCACCCGCCGCGGGGGGACGGGAGGAGGCATCATTCATTGCTGACAACTCCCCGGGGCGTTGCTAGGCTTTCAACCGGAGAGCAGCTCCGGAAGAGAGCCGATCCGCACCAAATGCCCGGGAAAACGGGCAATTGTCCAATGGAGGAGACACCATGAAAAAGACCCTGCTTGCCACCGCTGCCATCGCGGCGATGGCCTCTGCCGCTGCGGCCGAACGCTATGTCATGATCACCCACACCCAGGGCACCGACCCGTTCTGGCCGGTGGTCGAGAAAGGCGCCAAGGATGCCGCCGCCGCCGTCGGTGCAACGCTGGAATACAATTTCGATCCTTCCGGCGACATGTCGGCCATGGCCAAGCTGATCGAAGCCGCCGCCGCGACCGACCCGGACGGCATCATCGTCTCGCTGCCCGATGCAGATGCGCTTGGCGGCGCGATCCGCGATGCCGTCGATGCGGGCATCCCCGTCATCACCATCAACTCGGGGCTTGAGAACTCCAAGGATGTCGGTGCGCTGATGCATGTCGGCCAACCGGAATACGACGCCGGCAAGGCCGCGGGCGAACGCGCCAAGGAAGAAGGCGTGACCAACGGCCTGTGTCTCAACCAGGAAGCCTACAACACCGCGCTGGTGGATCGCTGCACCGGCTATTTCGACGCCTTCGGGCAGGAACTGAACCAGATCGACGTGTCGAACGACGTCACCCAGATCAAGACCCGCACCGCCGCCGCCCTGCAGGCGGATGAAAGCATCGACGGCCTGATGGCGGTTGGCCCCCACGTCTGCGAAGCGGCATGGGAAGCGGTCGAGGAAGTGGGCGCCGACGTGCACCTGGCCTGCTTCGACCTGTCGCCCGGCGTGATGGACCTGATCGAGGCGGGCCACGTCTCCTTCACCATCGACCAGCAGCAGCGCCTGCAGGGCTACATGCCGGTCATCGTCCTGCACCTCTACAACACCAACGCAGGCATGCTGCCGGGTGCCAACGTGACCTCCGGCCCGGGCTTCGTGGATGCTTCGAACGCCGCCGACGTGAAATCGCAGGCGGGCGTGAACCGCTGATCGCGGGCACATTCGGAAACATCGCGGGGACAGGCAGCCAAACCTGTCCCCTTTTTCGATACATCCTTACATACTGGGGGGTCTCATGTCTGACCGCAGCGAAGCGGACCGGCTGACGCAGGAAACCACCTTCATGCGCCTTGTGCGCCGCCCCGAGGCCGGGGCCTTCATCGTCATGCTCGTCGTCGTGACCGCGATCACCTTTGCCTCGGACTTCAAGGCGTTCAACGCGCTGGGGCTGAAGAACAACATCGCCATCATCTCGCAGTTCGGCATCATCGCCACCGGCGCCGCCATGCTGATGATCGCCGGGGAATTCGACCTCTCCATCGGCTCGATGATCGGATTTGCCGGCATGTCGATGGCCATGATGCTGAAATGGGGGCTGCCCTTCGGGTTGGGAGAGGCGACACCGCTTACCGCCTTCGTCTTGACCATGTGCATGACGCTGTTCATCGGCTGGATGATCGGAACGATCGTCGTGCGTTCGGGCCTGTCCAGCTTCATCGTGACGCTGGCCTTCCTGTTCTTCCTGCGCGGCCTGACAGAGGTCTGCTTCCGCCTCATCAACCAGTCCACCCAGATCTCGGGCCTGCCCGATTTCAAGGAGGAAAGCTGGGTCGCCTGGATCCTGGGCGGCGAGGTCTTCGGCTGGGTCTATGACCTGTGGTTCCAGCTGGGCGGCAATATCAACCGCCGCGGGGAACAATGGGTCGACGGGTTCGACGCGCGGTTCCTGTGGTGGATCGTGATCGCCTTCTGCGCATGGTTCGTGCTGTCGCGCACCCAGATCGGCAACTGGATCTACGCCACAGGCGACAACAAGGACAGCGCCCGCGCCAACGGCGTGCCAGTGAACAAGGTCAAGATCGGTCTGTTCATGTTTACCGCCTTCTGCGCCACCATGTTCGCGGCCTGCCAGGTCTATGACACCAACACCGCCGATGCGGCCAAGGGCAACCTGATGGAACTGAACGCCATCGCCATCGCCGTCGTGGGCGGCACGCTGATGACCGGCGGTTTCGGCTCGGTCATCGGGGTCGCTTTCGGCGCCGTGACCTTCGGGCTGGTGGCCAACGCGGTCTTCTACATTCCCTGGCTCGACGGTTCCTTCTACCGGGTCTTCGTGGGTCTTGTCCTGCTGGCCGCGGTCTTTGCCAACGAACGCATCCGCAAGCGCATCACCGGGGGGATCTGAGCCATGACCGAACCCTATCTCCGCGTCGAAAACCTCGTAAAGAAATTCGGCCCCTTCATGGCCCTGAACGGCGTCAACCTCGAGGTCTACCCGGGCGAGGTCCACGCCCTTCTGGGGGACAACGGGGCCGGCAAATCCACCCTGATCAAGACCCTGGCGGGCGTGCACCAACCGACCTCCGGCCAGCTCTACATCGAGGGCAAGCCAGTCAACTTCCGCTCGCCCCGCGATGCCTCGGACGCGGGCATCGGCACGGTCTACCAGGACCTTGCCGTGAACCAGCTGATGAGCGTGACGCGCAACTTCTTCATGGGGCGCGAGTTGAAGGGCCCGCTGGGCACCCTGCGCATGGCCGAGATGGACAAGATCGCCCATGACGAGATGCTCAAGATCGGCATCGACTTCAGCGATCCGACCCAGGCGGTGGGCACCATGTCCGGCGGTCAGCGCCAGACGCTGGCCATCGCCCGCGCCATCTACTTTGGCGCCAAGGTCCTGATCCTGGACGAGCCGACCAGCGCGCTGGGGCAGAAGCAGCAGATGGAGGTCCTGAAGACGATCAAGCGCGTGCGCAAGCGCGGCGACATCGCCATCATCTTCATCACCCACAACGAGATCCACTCGCAGCTTGTGGCCGACCGGTACACCTTCCTTGCGCTGGGACAGGTGATCGGCGCGGGCAAGGCGGGCGAGCTCAGCCACGACGAGATCCGCCGCCTGATGGCCGGCGGGGCCGAGATGAAGGACCTCGAAGGCGAACTGGCGGCGATCTGACGCCGCCCCCGGCAGGAGCCCGCGCTTGCAGCCGCGGGCCCCTGCCACTGGCTGCAAGGCAGATTGGCAAAGCCGATCTGGCGGCCGTAGGCAGTACCCCATTGTTTCATCCGCTGAGGGCACGCGATGACAAGGCTGATCCCGCTGGGGCAGGACCTCTGGACTGTTGACGGCCCGCCGATCCGGGGCGCCGCCGGGTTCGATTTCCCCACCCGAATGTGCGTCGCCCGCCTGCCGGACGGCGGGCTTTGGATACCCCCCCATCGCGCCTGATCCTGCATTGGCCGAGGAGCTGACCGACCTGGGGCCGGCGCGGCTACCTGGTTGCCCCCAATGGCCTGCACCACGGCATTCTGGCCAGCTGGGCCTCGACCTATCCGCTGGCGCAGGTCCATGCGGCGCCCGGCGTGCAGGCAAATTCCGCCGGCGTCGTGGTCGACCACCCGCTGGGCGAGGTGCCACCGGCGGACTGGGCCGGCACGTTTGACCAGCTTGTCTTTGTCGGCAACCGGATCACCACGGAGGTGGACTTCTTTCAACGTCCCAGCGGCACAACGATCTTCACCCACCTGCTGCAGCAACTGCCCGAGGGGATGAACCGCGGCTGGCGGGCGGTGGTGGCACGGGCCTTCGACTGGGCCCGCTGTGCGCAACGCGCGCTTCGCTCATCTTTCGTCAACCTGCCCGCCGCACCCTCTGCCCCGCTAGCACTGAAGACCGGATCACGACCCCGCTCGGGGGCCTTTTGATCTGCGCGGAACAAGGGGGCGACGCCCCGAGGGACCGGGATTGACACCCCGGTCCGGCACGATCCGTCCGGCGGCCGCCGTTTTCAGGTTTCCAAGACAGATGCCCTTCCCCGCCCGGCCAGCGCGCCGACGGCGGGCAAAGGCGCGGCTCCTGCCCGCCTAGGTATAGCCCGAGGGAACCAGCCGGGTCAGATGGGCGAGGTTCTTCAGCCCGATCTTCAGATGCGCCAACGGGCGGGCACTGACCAGCTTTTTGTTCATGTAGGCCTCGAAGGTCAGGCTTTGCACATCGACGTCATGACAGAGCGAGACGAAACGCTCGCGCCGCTCGTCCGAGCGGTAATAGGCCCGCTGCATCGATTGCAGCACCCGGAACACGGTCTTGTGCTCGCGCATGAAAAGGCGCCGGGCCAGCCGCAGGTCGCGCACCCGGCCGGTGGCCAGGCAGGCGGCGGCGGCGGTGGCGGCCACGCGGCCGCCAACCATCGCGTAATAGATCCCCTCGCCCGAACTGGGGGCGACCACGCCGGCGGCATCGCCTGCCAGCACCACGTCGCGCCCGTTGTCCCAGCGCGCCAGCGGCTGCAACGGGATCGGCGCGCCCTCGCGGCGCAGAGTGCGGCAGGCGCTCAACCCCGAGGCCGCGCGCAGGTCCGCTGTGGCCCGCTTCAGGTCCACCCCCTGCACCATCGACCCCATGCCGACGCTGGCAGAGGCCCCGTGCGGAAAGACCCAGCCGTAGAAATCCGGAGAAATCCGCCCGTCATAGACTACGTCGCATCGGCGCGGATCGTATTGCCCGGAGGCCGCGGGGGCGTCGATGATCTCGTGGTAGGCCATGACATATGGGATGCGGTCGCCGCCCGGCACCTCGGCCCGGGCCACCAGCGAGCGCGCACCATCGGCCCCGATCACCAGCCGGGCGCCAAGGCGGCGCTCTTCGCCGCTGGCCTTGTCGCGGTAGACAATCTGCGCGCCCCCGGCGTCGCGGGTGATCCGGCGAAAGGTTCCGGAGAACAGCCGCGCCCCGGCCCGGCGGGCACGGGTGCGCAGGAAGGCGTCGAAATGCGCGCGGTCGACCATGCCGACAAAGCCGTTCTCGATCGGGATATCCACCCGCCGCCCGGTGGGCGAGATCATCCGCGCCGTGGTGATCCTGGCTACAAGTTGATCGTCGGGGATGTCGAAATCCGCGATCAGCCGGGGCGGGATGGCACCGCCGCAGGGCTTGATCCGCCCGGCCCTGTCCAGCAGGGCCACCCGGTGACCCGAGCGCGCCAGTTCTTCGGCGGCGGTGGCCCCGGCGGGGCCGCCGCCCACCACGATGACATCGAACATGATCTATTCCCCCGGCGTGATCCGGACCGCCACGTGACGACGGTCCGGGATGACCCGCAGCGCCATCAGCGCGGCAAGGATGAAAAGCCCGGCCTCGGCCAGGAAAACGAGCCCGAAGGCAGAGGCATCGGGCACCAGCGTCAGGCGCAGCAGGTCAACCGCCGCCGCCCCGGCCAGCCCGCCAAAGCCCGCTGCAATGGCCTGGGCCGCGCCCCAGAGACCCATGCGCGTTCCCTCGCGCGCGCCGCGCCCCTGTCCCGCAAGCGCCATCATCGACCCGATGGCGGCCACGGCGAACATGCCGTTGAACAGGCCCAACGCGACCACGGCCGGCATCAGTGCCGCCACGCTGCCCGTGGCGCCGGTCAGGGTGATCGCCGCCAGGCTGGCCGCGGACCCCAGGCAGCCCGCCACGACCCAGGCACAGAGGCTGCCGATGCGCAGCCCCGTCGCCGCCACGCCCACCGCCAGCATCCCCAGGAAGACACCGCCGTTCTGTGCGCCGCTCAAGGTGGTGGACTGTCCGGGCGTGAAACCGAAGACGAGGCCCGCGTAGGGTTCGAGGATCAGCTCCTGCATGAAATAGGCGATCATCGAAAGAAAGACGAAAACCGTGAAGGCGCGGGCGTCCGGTTCGGCCCAGACCTCGCGCAGGCCCTCGATCAGCGAGGGCGGTTCGGGCTGCGGCGCGGGCGGGGCCAGGCGCCGCTCGATTCCCCAGGTGGCTAGCACCGTCAGCACCAGCGCGCCCAGTGTGACGCCCGCCACGATGCGCAACAGCAGCGCCGGGCTGTAGGGATCCAGGAGCGCGCCGATGCCGCCCGCCGTCAGCGCGATGCCCGCGATCATCATCAGCCAGGTGATGGTGGCGGCAGCAGCGCGGCGGCGCGGGTCGGTCGCCGTGGCCAGCAGGGCCAGCAGCGAGGTGCCCGAGGCCCCCACCCCCAGCCCGATCAGCGCGTATGACAGTATCGACAGTATCAGCGCGGCGGCAAAAGCGATGTCGAACAGGGCCACGCCCAGCGCCGCCCCGATCGCGCCCAGTCCCAGCACCGCCATGCCGCCGATGATGAAGCGCGTGCGCCGCCCACCGATATCGGACAGGAACCCCCAGTTCGGGCGGGTGATCTGGATGCCGTAGTGCAGCCCCACCAGAAGTCCCGGCAGTACCGCGGGCAAGGCCAGTTCCACCACCATCAGCCGGTTCAGCACAGAGGTCGTCAGCACGACGATTGCCCCCAGGCACATCTGCACCAGTCCCAGCCGGACAATCGACAGCCACCCCAGCGTCATCCCCCTGCCCCCAGGCTCCGCAAGGCGAAGGCGGCAACCATCATGCCGCTGACGTACATCAGCACGCCGGTGCCGTTGTACCAGGGCGCGCGGCCTTCGGGATCACGCAGGAGGACGGTCATCGCCCAGACCTGCCCCGCCAACAGCGCCGCGATGACCAGTGCCAGCATCGGCGCGCCCCAGAGCGTCAGAAGCGCGATCACCGCCACTTGTGGCAGCGTCATGACACCACAGGCCACCCGCGCGGCGCGCCCCGGCCCCAGGGTGACGGGCAGGGAGTTCACCCCCATCCGGCGGTCTCCTTTCAGGGCCTTGAAATCGTTGAGCGTCATGATCCCGTGCGCGCCCAGCGCATAGAGCGCCGCAACGGCGATCACCTGCGCCGAGGGCGCCCCGGCGGAAAGAACGGCGGCGCCGGTGAACCAGGGCAATCCCTCGTAACAGAGCGCCACCAGCCCGGGCCCCCAGATGCCGGAGCGTTTCAGCCGCACGGGCTCTGCCGAGTAGGCCCAGGCGGCCAGCACGCCAAAGACCGTCGCGCCAAACCCCCACGGCCCCAGGAATGACCCGATCCAGAGCGCCAGCAGCGTCATCGCCAGCGCGATCCACAGCCCCCAGCGACCGGGAATGCGCCCCGAGGGGATCGGCCTGTCGGGTTCATTGATTGCGTCGACATGGCGGTCGCACCAGTCGTTCGCGGCCTGGCTCATGCCGCAGACCACCGGGCCGGCCAGCACCATGCCCAGGATCACCTGCCCCGGCGCCGCGTTGACCGCGACACCGCAGGAGACCGCGCCGCAGAGATAGGCCCAGATCGGTGGAAACCAGGTGATCGGCTTGACCAGGGTCAGAACCGCCCGCGGATGCGGGGCGCGGCGCGCAACATGTAAGCCTGACGATACATCCATACCGTCAAGTAAACTACACACATCGAGTCGGAGAAAGGGTTTTCTTTGACCGACCCCCTGCCGGCCTAGCCCGATCGGCCTGTCTGGTCGCCCGAGCCGGCGTCCGAGGGTTCGCCGTTCAGCATGTCGTACTTGCGCAGCTTGACGTAGAGGCTCTGCCGCGACAGGCCCAGCATCTCGGCGGCGGCGACGCGGTTGTTCTTGGTCAGTTGCAGCGCGGTGTCGATGCACATGCGTTCGATCACGTCCGAGGTGGCCGAGACCAACTCCTTGAGAGAGGCGGTGCCGACAAGGTCCATGACGTTCTTGAGCGCCTCTTCGCTGACCGCCGCCCCGGCGGCCGCTTCGACCGCCATATCGCCGCCCGAGACATCGCGCAGGATCAGCCCGATGCCCTGGTCACGCCCGCCCTTGCGCAGTTGCGCGGTCGAGATGTCGACGGTGGTGCGGGTGCCCACGACACTGCGGAACTGCGCCATGAAGCTCCGGATGCGCCCCTCGCGCTGGGTGCTGTCCATCAGCAGGCGGCTGCTTACGCCGCCGCGCACCAGGAAATCTGAAAAGGGCCTGTCCTTGACGTCACGCAGTTGCGCCGCATCGGCCATGACGAGGAACGCCTCGTTGGCCTCGCGGATCATGCCATTGGCGTCCAGCAGGACGATGGCGTCGCTGGTGGCGTCAAAGAGGGTCGACAATGCCTGCGCCGCCTCGGTTCCGCCGCTGGCTTCCTCGCGGGTCGGGGCAAGCCGGCAGAGCAGGCCAAGCTCTCCGGCGGCGCGGAAAAACTCGGGGAACAGGACCACGGGCTTGTCGTTGCGGCGCGCCACAAGGTCGATACCGGGGCGGTCGTCCTGCCCCCCTGCCGCCTGCAGCGCCTCCATCAGTTCCGACCGGCGGCACCCCTCAAAGGCTTGGTTCAGTGCGCTGCCGGGCAGCGTGTCGGGCTTGGCCCCCAGCAGGGCGGCGGCAGCGCTGTTTGCATCTCGGATGCGCCCGCTGTCCGGGTCGACGAGGATCAGCGGTGTCTCGGCCGCCTCCAGCACCACGCGGAAAAAGGTCTCGGCGCTGCGGATGCGCTGCTTGTCCCGCTCGCGGGCCAGTTGTTCGTTGACCAGCCGCTGCTGGACCTCGGCCACAGGCTGCATGTCACGCCCGACCAGCAGCAGGGTCTCTCCCCCATTGACCGGCAGAGGAACGTAACGCACCGGGAACTCCCAGTCGGCATTGTCGAAGTGATTGAGTTCAAGCGGACCGCCGAATTGCTGCGGGCTTTCGGCAAGGCTCTCGCGGCGGGCGGCGTATTTGACCTTGCTTTCGACGTTCAGGAAGGTTTCGAACTTGCGGCCGACCCAGTGATCCAGGCATCCGAAGGCCGGGCATTCGGGACTGACGAAGATGCCGATGACCGTGTCCCGGGCGTCGATATGCACGGCGATGTCGGCGGTGTGCTCGATGATCTGGCCAACCGAAGACGCGTCCGGCAAGACGCCGACGTGTTCGAACTCCGATGGCGCATCCTGCCGTGTCAATGTGCATCCTCACTTGTCTTACATACGCCAGCTCCTAACGCAGTAGCTACGCAAGCGAGTCGACGGTCAGCGAATTGGCCACGGTGGCAAGTCCGCATCCCTCTATTGCCTCACGCGCCGACCGGACCGCAAGGTCAGCTCCTGTCAGAACCTCGACACCGTCGGAATCAGCAACATATTTGCCGCCCACGACGATCGGAGGGCACCGACCAAGGCCGGACTTCAGATTCTTTATGATTTCCTGAACGTTTTCAACAGATTTGTAGGTCGCCATAGAGATCCCGAGCATCGAAAACCGGCCTTCTTCGACGACGCGCAGCAATTCGGCGTTTGAAAGACGGATCGCCATGCGTACCCAGAGCCCATGCCGGCGAAACTGGTCGGCGGCCACGAAGGCGCCCAGAGTGTGATCCTCGACCGCGGGCAGAATCATCAGGATCGACTGCCCCAACGGCACGGTACGGTCCAGCCATGTGCCCCCGGGCAGGTCGGTACGGTTCTGGAACAGGGCCTGCAGCCGCGCCGCGCCGATCGTGACCTGGACAAAAGTGGCCTTGTCCTGCACCCACAGTTCGCCGATCCGTCGGGCCACGGCGGGCACGTAGTCAGTCAGCACCTCTTCCGAGGTCACTCCGGTTGCGATCAGTGACGAGATGACCGCCTGGTGGCTGGTCTCCGACTCGGACATGATCTCTTCGCAGAGACGATCAATCCAGTCATCCTTGGATTGCGGAGACCGGATTCTGCGATTGTCTGCAACGGATTTGAGCGCCGCTTCTACGAGGAACCGTATCGCCGTGTCCCGGTCGTCGGACTGGTCACGCCGACTCATGCTGTGCTCCATGCGACCATCCCCCCTCCTGGATGGTGGCGCCGGCGGCTTTCGCCAGAAACGAGTCGCCAACGCATCCCAAGAGTGTGCGGACGGCACAGGCATCTGTCAATTTTAATTGACATCGAGTTTCCCTCACTGTCGTCAAGCAGATGAAAACACCGAACTTTAATCGAGATAGCGCGTTTTTTCGCAGGGCAAGGCCTGCAATTGGGGGACTCGCGCCACCCTTCGGCGTCAGAAATTTCTGCCATCGCGAGTGTAAGTTTTAATTGACACTTCACGAACCCGCCCCCTAGCATCAGAGGTGATTTCTCCGCTGGGGAGGGCGAAGATGCTGCGACAGATCCAAGAGGACTCCGGCCGCGAGACGCTCTACACGCAGGCGCAGAAGCAACGCCGCGACGAGAGCGCCTGGACCCTGGTTCAGGGCATCCTGGCGCCGCTGCAGTTCCTGGCCTTTCTGATCTCGCTGGCACTGGTGCTGCGCTACATGGCGACGGGCGCGGGCTATGAGGCGGCAACCGTCTCGATCCTGGTCAAGACCGGGTTCCTGTACCTGATCATGGTCACCGGGGCGATCTGGGAAAAGGTCGTCTTTGGCCAATACCTGTTTGCCCCCGCCTTTTTCTGGGAAGACGTCTTCAGTATGGTCGTGATCGCCCTGCACAGCGCCTATGTCTGGGCGCTGCTGGCGGGCAGCCTGACACCGGGCGGGCTGATGCTGCTGGCGTTGGCGGCCTACGCCGCTTATGTCGTCAACGCGGCCCAGTTCCTGCTGAAACTGCGGGCCGCGCGGTTGCAGGCGGCGGTGCCCGCATGACCGCACCCGCCCCCGCAACAGGATGCCGTGACGTCCCCGTCCTGGCCGAACGCGGCCAGCAAGAGGTCTTTTGCGGGCTGACCGGCATCATCTGGCTGCATCGCAAAATCCAGGACGCGTTCTTCCTGGTTGTCGGCAGCCGCACCTGCGCCCACCTGCTGCAAAGCGCCGCCGGAGTGATGATCTTTGCCGAGCCGCGTTTCGGCACCGCGATTCTCGAAGAGACGGACCTCGCCGGGCTGGCCGATGCGCAGGAGGAACTGGAACGCGAGGTCGACCGCCTGCTGTCACGGCGTCCTGACATCCGCCAGCTGTTCCTGGTGGGCAGTTGCCCGTCCGAGGTCATCAAGCTGGACCTGTCGCGCGCCGCCGAACGGCTGTCGGCGCGGCACGCCCCAAAGGTGCGGGTGCTGAACTACTCGGGCTCGGGGATCGAGACGACATTCACCGAAGGCGAAGACGCCTGCCTGGCCGCGATGGTTCCGGCCCTGCCAGAGACCGACCGGCGGCAGCTGATCCTCGTGGGCGCCCTGCCCGACGTGGTCGAGGACCAGGCGCTGGACCTTTTGAGCAAGCTGGGGATCGAGGACGTCGCCGTCCTGCCCGCGCGCCATGCCGACAGCGGCCTGGCCATCGGGCCGAACACCGTCTTCGCCCTCACACAGCCGTTCCTGGGGGGCACGCTTGCCGCCCTTGAACGGCGCGGGGCGCGGCACATTCCCGCGCCGTTCCCGTTTGGCGAGGAGGGCACCACCGCGTGGCTGACCGCCGTGGCGCGGGAATTCGGCGTTGATCAGGCGCATTTCGATGCCGTGACCGCCGCGCCCCGTGCCCGCGCCGCCCGCGCCGTGGCCCGGGCCGCCGAGGATCTGCGCGACAGGTCTGTGTTCTTCTTCCCCGACAGCCAACTGGAAATCCCGCTGGCGCGTTTCCTGACCCGCGAATGCGGGATGCGGGCCATCGAGGTCGGCACGCCTTACATCCACCGCGCCGTCGTCGGGCCGGAACTCGACCTGCTGGATCGCGGCCCGCTGTTGACCGAAGGACAGGACGTCGAACGTCAGCTGGACCGCTGCCGGGGCACCCGGCCGGACCTGACCGTTTGCGGCCTTGGCCTTGCCAACCCGCTGGAGGCCGAGGGGCTGGCCACCAAGTGGGCCATCGAGCTGGTCTTTACCCCGGTGCATTTCTACGAACAGGCGGGCGATCTGGCCGGGCTCTTCTCGCGCCCCCTGCGCCGCCGCGCGGCCCTGCGGCTGGAGGCGGCGGAATGAAGCTGTCGGTCTGGACATACGAAGGTCCGCCGCATGTGGGCGCGCTGCGCGTCGCGACGGCCATGAAGGGGCTGCACTACGTCCTGCACGCGCCGCAGGGCGACACCTATGCCGACCTGTTGTTTACCATGATCGAGCGGCGCAACCACCGTCCGCCGGTGACCTACACCACCTTCCAGGCGCGCGACCTGGGCGCCGACACGGCGCAGCTGTTCAAGACCGCCTGTCTGGCCGCCTACGACAGGTTCCAGCCGCAAGCGATGATCGTCGGCGCTTCGTGCACCGCGGAATTGATCCAGGACGATCCCGGCGGCATGGCCGAGACGATGGGCCTGCCGGTGCCTGTGATCCCCCTGGACCTGCCCAGCTACCAGCGCAAGGAGAATTTCGGCGCCGATGAGACGCTGTTCCAGTTGGTCCGCGCCCTCGCCCGTCCGATGGACAGATCGGCCGATGTCACCTGCAACCTGATCGGCCCGACGGCCCTGGGGTTCCGCCACCGCGACGACATCACCGAACTGACCGCCCTATTGGGCGACATGGGGATCGGCGTGAACGTCTGCGCCCCCTATGGCGCCACGCCGCAGGACCTGACCCGGCTGGGCGCGGCGCATTTCAACGTGTTGATGTACCCCGAGACCGGAGAGGCCGCCTGCCGCTGGATGGCGCGTGAGCTGGGCCAGCCCTATACCCGCACCGTCCCCATCGGGGTCGGCGCCACCCGCGATTTCCTGGGCGAGGTCGCAGCCCTGACGGGCCGGTCCGTGGCACTGGACGAAAACCGCCTGCGCCTGCCGTGGTATTCCGCCAGCGTCGACAGCACCTACCTGACGGGCAAGCGCGTCTTCATCTTCGGCGACGGCACCCATGTGGCCAGCGCCGCCCGCATCGCCCGGGACGAGATGGGGTTCGAGGTGGCGGGACTGGGTTGCTACAACCGCGAACAGGCGCGGATGGTCCGCACCCTGGCGCGCGAGCATGGCGTCGAGGCGCTGATCACCGAGGATTATCTCGAGGTCGAGGCCCGCATCGCGGAGCTGGCCCCCGAGATGATCCTGGGCACACAGATGGAACGCCACATCGGCAAGCGCCTTGGCATTCCCTGCGCGGTCATCAGCGCGCCGGTCCACGTCCAGGACTTTCCCGCCCGCTACTCGCCCCAGATGGGGATAGAGGGCGCCAACGTGATCTTCGACACCTGGGTGCATCCGCTGGTCATGGGGCTGGAAGAGCACCTGCTGACCATGTTCCGCGAGGATTTCGAGTTTCACGACGATGCCGGGGCCAGCCATCACGGCGCCGCCGCCACGCCACGCACTCCTGATCCCGATGCCGCCGAGGCGCCCGATTCTGGCGGCGAGGTCATATGGCTGGACGAGGCCGAGCGCGAGTTGCGCAAGGTGCCCTTTTTCGTGCGCGGCAAGGCGCGCCGCAACACCGAAACCTATGCCAGCGAACGCGGTCTGACCCGGATCGGGCTGGACACGCTTTATGACGCAAAGGCCCATTATGCGCGATGACGGGTTCATAGGTGGCCCCGGCGCCCCGGACGGCTACAGCGTCGTGATCCTGACGCTGGACGCCCATGCCGCCGGTCCCTGCGCCCGGGCCGCAGACCGGCTGCGCAACGAGTTTCCCGGCCTGCGCGTCGCGATCCATGCCGCCGCCGAATGGGGCGAACACCCCGAGGCGCTGGAGGCCGCGCGCCGCGACATCGCCACGGGCGACATCATCGTCACCAGCCTGCTGTTCCTCGACGAGCACATCCGCGCGATCCTGCCCGACCTGCAGGCGCGGCGCGAAAGCTGCGACGCGATGGCGGGGCTGATCTCGGACGCACGCATCGTCAAGCTGACCCGCATGGGCGGGCTGGACATGGCGGCCCCGGACAGCGGCGTGCGCAAGCTGATGAAAAAGCTGCGCGGCAGCGGCAAGTCCGGCGTGCAGGACGGCGCCCGCAAGATGCGGATGCTGCGCCGCCTGCCCCGCATCCTGCGGTTGATTCCGGGCCGCGCGCAGGACCTGCGGGCCTGGTTCCTGTCCATGCAATACTGGCTGGGCGCGTCCGACGACAATGTCGAGGCGCTGATCCGCTTCCTGATCTCGCGCTATTGCCGCCACGCGGACTGGCGCGGGGCCGAAGCCCCGGCACCGCAGGACTACCCAGAGGTGGGCCTGTACCACCCCGACCTGCCCGACCGTATCGCCACCGATGCCGCCGACCTGCCCGGCCCGGCGGCACCGCGCGCCACCGTCGGCCTGCTGATGATGCGCAGCTATGTCCTGTCCGGCGATACGGCACATTACGACGCGGTGATCCGCGCGCTTGAGGCGCGCGGCCTGCGCGTCCTGCCCGCCTTTGCCGGGGGCCTGGACGGGCGCCCCGCCATCGAGGGCTTTTTCCGGGACCAGCACGGCGCCAGAATCGACGCGCTGCTGTCGCTGACGGGGTTCTCGCTGGTGGGCGGGCCGGCCTATAACGACAACGCCGCCGCCACCGCGTTGTTGCAGGCGCTGGACGTGCCCTATGTCGCCGCGCATCCGCTGGAGTTCCAGACGCTGGGCGAATGGGCCGCCTCGGCGCAGGGGCTGGGCCCGATCGAGACCACCATGCTGATCGCCCTGCCCGAGCTGGACGGCGCGACCAACCCGACGATCTTTGCTGGGCGTCACGGGCCGTCGGGCTGCGACGGTTGTGCGCGGGCCTGCCAGGCGGCCTCGACGGTAAAGGCGCTGGCCCCTTGTCACGACCGGATCGAGGCGCTGGCCGCCCGGGTCGACCGGCTGGCGGCCCTTCGCCGTTCACGGGTGGCCGAGCGGCGGGTCGGCATCGTCCTGTTCGGTTTTCCACCCAATGCGGGGGCCGCCGGGACAGCGGCCTACCTGGACGTGTTCCAGTCGCTTTTCAATACGCTGCACGCGATGGCGGATCGCGGCCATGACCTGACCCCGCCCGCCAGTGTCGAGGCGCTGCGCGAGACGGTGCTGGGCGGCAACGCCCGCCAGTACGGACAAGAGGCCAACGTGGTCGATCATGTTGACGCCGAACGGATCGTGACCGACACCCCCTGGCTGGACGAGATCGAGGCGCAATGGGGTCCCGCCCCCGGCAAGGTCCAAAGCGACGGGCGCGGCGTTTTCATCCTTGGTGCCACCTTCGGCAAAATCTTTGTCGGGCTGCAACCCGCCTTCGGATACGAGGGCGACCCGATGCGCCTGCTCTTCGAGCGCGGCTTTGCCCCGACCCATGCCTTTGCGCAGTTCTACCTCTGGCTGCGGGACCGGTTCCGCGCCGATGTTCTGCTGCATTTCGGGATGCATGGCGCCCTGGAATTCATGCCCGGCAAACAGGCCGGCCCCGGCCCCGCCTGCTGGCCCGACCGCCTGATCGGCGACATGACGAACGTCTATCTCTATGCGGCCAACAACCCTTCAGAGGCAACGCTGGCCAAGCGGCGCAGCGGCGCGGTGACGGTCTCTCACCTGACGCCGCCTCTGGCGACGGCGGGGCTCTACAAGGGGCTGGCCGAGCTGAAGGACAGCCTGACCCGCTGGCGCGCCGCCGCCCCCGGCGATCCCGCCCGCGACGAGATCGCCGCGCTGATCGCCGACCAGGCAGAGGCGCTGGACATGGGGGGCACCGACCCCGAGGCGCTGTGGCTGCGCCTGCTGGAAACCGAAACGGCGCTGATCCCCGAGGGTTTGCATGTGGTCGGGCGCGCCATGACGCCCGAGGCACGCAACAGCTACGTGGAGCTGTTGCCGCCCGAGGCCGACCGCGAGGAGATCGCGGCGCAACTGCGGCGTGATACGGAACTGCCCGCGCTGATGAGGGCGCTGGAGGGGCGCTTTACCCCGCCGGTGCCGGGCGGCGATCTGATCCGCTCGCCCGAGATCCTGCCCACGGGGCGCAACATCCATGCCTTCGATCCCTTCCGGATGCCCAGCGCGCTGGCCTGCCGCGACGGCGCGGCACAGGCAGACCTGCTGCTGGACACGCACAAGACAATGCCGCGCAGCATCGCCGTGGTTCTCTGGGGGTCGGACAATATTAAATCCGACGGGGCGCCCATCGGGCAGGCGCTGGCATTGATGGGCGCGCGGCCCCGGTTCGACGGCTTCGGGCGGCTCTGCGGCGCCGAACTGATCGACCTGGAGGACTTGGGGCGGCCCCGGATCGACGTCGTCATGACCCTGTCGGGCATCTTCCGCGACCTGCTGCCGCTGCAGACCCGGATGCTGGCCGAGGCGGCGCTGAAGGCAGCAGAGGCCGATGAGCCCGCCGACCGCAATTTCATCCGCGCCCATGCGCTGGCCTGCATCGAGGAAACCGGCTGCGACATGGCGCAGGCGGCTCTGCGGGTCTTTTCCAACGCCGAGGGCGCCTACGGTTCGAACGTCAACCAGATGGTGGATTCCTCCGCCTTCGGCGACGAGAACGAACTGGCCGACGCCTACGAGGCGCGCAAGAGTTTCGGCTATGGCACCGACGGCAAGGCACAGGCCCGCCCGGCACTGCTGCAACGGGCGTTGGCCCGGGTCGACCTGGCCTATCAGAACCTCGAATCCGTCGAGCTGGGCGTGACCACGGTGGACCATTACTTTGACACGCTGGGCGGGATTTCCCGCGCGGTGAAACGCGCGCGCGGCGGTCAGGGCGCCGCCGTCTACATCTCGGACACGACGCGGGGTGCGGGCAAGGTCCGCAGCCTGGCCGACCAGGTTGCGCTGGAAACACGCGCCCGGTCGCTCAACCCCAAGTTCCACGAGGCGCTGCTGAAACATGGCGCCGAGGGCGTCCGCCAGATCGAGAGCCACGTCACCAACACGCTGGGCTGGTCGGCCACCACCGGGGAGGTCGAGCCCTGGGTCTACCAGCGGATCTCCGAGACCTTCGTTCTGGACGAGGACATGCGCAACCGGCTGGCGGCGCTGAACCCGGCGGCCTCGTCCCGGATGGCGAACCGGCTGCTGGAGGCGCACGACCGCGCTTACTGGCAGACCAGCGCCGAAACCCTGGCGGCGCTGCGCGAGGCGGCGGATGCGCTGGAGGACCGGATGGAAGGGGTGGCTGCGGAATGACCGGGCGTTGCGCATCCGACACGGCCGGACCGGGGCTCTGCCCCGGACCCCGGAGTATTTGCAGCCCAAAGAAACAAGGGGCGCTGCGCCCCGTTTGGAGGACTTCATGAGCCCGAGAGACGACATCCCGCAGCTGCGGCGCGGTCAGGACGGCGAAGGCTCGGTACAGGTGCACCAGGACGCCGACGCCAGGATCGAGGGGGCCAAGGTCTTTTCCGTCTACGGCAAGGGCGGCATCGGCAAGTCGACGACCTCGTCCAACCTCTCGGCGGCCTTTGCCAAGATGGGCAAGCGGGTGCTGCAGATCGGCTGTGATCCCAAGCATGACAGTACCTTCACCCTCACGGGGCGGTTGCAGCCCACGGTGATCGACATCCTCAAGGAGGTGGATTTCCACGCCGAGGAGCTGCGCCCCGAGGATTTCGTGACCGAAGGCTGGGGCGGCGTGCATTGCGTCGAGGCGGGCGGGCCGCCCGCCGGGACCGGCTGTGGCGGTTATGTCGTGGGTCAGACGGTGAAACTGCTGAAACAGCACCACCTGCTGGAAGACACGGACGTGGTGATCTTTGACGTCCTGGGCGACGTGGTCTGTGGCGGCTTTGCCGCGCCGCTGCAGCACGCCGACCGCGCGGTGATCGTGACCGCCAATGATTTCGACAGCATCTACGCGATGAACCGGATCATCGCCGCGGTGCAGGCCAAGTCGGCCAACTACAAGGTGCGTCTGGCGGGCTGTATCGCCAACCGCTCGCGCGAGACGGACGAGGTCGATCGCTATTGCGCAAGGGTCGGCTTCGACCGCATCGCGCATATGCCCGACGTCGACGCCATCCGCCGGTCGCGGCTGAAGAAGAAGACACTCTTCGAGATGGACGACGAAGAGGACATCGTCGCCTGCCGGGCGGAATACCTGCGGCTAGCCGAGACGCTCTGGCGCGGGACCAAACCGCTGGCGCCGGCGCCGATGGAAGACCGCGACATCTTTGAAATGCTGGGGTTCGACTGAATGAGCTACGAGGTCACCAGATCCCGGGTCGAGACCTATTTCGACACCACCGCCACCCGCACCTGGGAGCGGTTGACCAGCGACGCGCCGGTGAGCCGCATCCGCGAGACCGTGCGGCGCGGGCGCGACGCGATGCGGGCACGGATCCTGTCGCGCCTGCCCGACGACCTGCGCGGGGCGCGGGTGCTGGACGCGGGCTGTGGCACCGGGCAGATGACCGCCGAACTGGCGGCGCGCGGAGCCGAGGTGGTGGCCGTCGACATTTCCCCGGCGCTGGTCGGGATCGCGCGTGACCGCCTACCCATCGACTTGCGCGGGCAGGTGCATTTCACCAGCGGCGACATGCTGGACCCGGCGCTTGGCCGGTTCGACCATGTGACCGCGATGGACAGCCTGATCTACTACGCCGAAAGTGACATCGCGCAGGCCCTGCAGGGGCTGGCCCGCCGCACCGAGGGCCGACTGGTGTTTACCGTGGCCCCGCGCACGCCCTTGTTGATGGCGATGTGGCGCATGGGGCAGCTGTTCCCGCGCGCCGACCGGTCGCCGGTGATGGTGCCGCATGCCCCGGCCCGGCTGTCGCGCGCGCTGAGGCGCGCCGGGGCGCCCGGGGCGCTGTCGGTGCTGGAGCGGGTCTCGGTCGGCTTCTACATCAGTCAGGCTATGGAGCTGGCCTCATGATCCTGCGCCCCGCCCATCTCAAGGCCCTGACGGCGCGGCTGTTGCCCTTTGCGGATGCCGCCAGCCCCGGCCTGCCGATGGGGCAGCTGTTGCGGCTGTCGCTGTTCCAGGTCTCGGTCGGAATGGCGACGGTGATGCTGCTGGGCACGCTGAACCGGGTGATGATCGTCGAACTTTCGGTGGCGGCCACGGTGGTCGCCGCGATGATCGCCCTGCCGGTGCTGATCGCGCCGTTCCGGGCGCTGCTGGGGTTCCGGTCGGACACCTACCGCAGCGCGATCGGCTGGAAACGCATTCCCTACCTCTGGTTCGGCTCGCTCTGGCAGATGGGTGGGCTGGCGGTCATGCCCTTTGCGCTGCTGGTTCTGTCGGGCGACGCGGTGCACCAACTTCCCTTCGCCGGAGAGGTGCTGGCGGCGCTGGCCTTCCTGATGACGGGGCTTGGCCTGCACATGACCCAGACCGCCGGGCTGGCCCTGGCCACGGACCGCGCCGATGCGGAAACGCGTCCGCGCGTGGTGGCGCTGCTTTACGTCATGTTCCTGCTGGGCATGGGGGGATCGGCGCTGCTGATCGGCTGGCTGTTGCGGGACTTCAGCCCCCTGACGCTGGTCCGCGTGGTACAGGGCGCGGCCGTCGTCGGCATCCTGCTGAACCTGATCGCGCTGTGGAAACAGGAGCACATGCGCCCTATGTCGCGCGCCGAACGCGAAGCGCCCCGGCCGCGCTTTGCCGAAGCCTGGGCCGACCTGCTGGCTGGCGGAGAGGCCGGGCGGTTGCTGGCGGTGGTCTTCCTCGGCACGCTGGCCTTCAACATGCAGGACGTGCTGCTGGAACCCTACGGCGGCGAGATCCTGGGCCTGCGCGTATCCACCACCACGCTCTTGACCGCCATCTGGGCAGCCGGCGCGCTGGCGGGCTTTGGGCTGGCGGGCCGGGCCCTGGCGCACGGTCGGGACGCCATGCGCATGGCGGGAACCGGGATTCTGACCGGGATCGCGGGATTCTGCGCGGTGATCTTTGCCGCGCCGTTGCAGGCCCCCGGGCTGTTCTTTGCCGGTGCCGGGCTGATCGGCCTGGGTGGCGGGCTCTTTGCCGTCTCGACCCTTTTGGCAGCAATGCGGATGCCCGCCACGGGACGGGCCGGGCACGGCCTGGCCCTGGGCGCCTGGGGGGCCGCACAGGCCACAGGCGCCGGGCTGGCCATCGCGCTTGGTGGGGGCCTGCGCGACTGGATCGGGGCGCTGGCCATTGCCGGCGACCTGGGCACTGCGCTGCAATCCCCCGCCACCGGCTATGCCTTTGTCTATCACATGGAAATCGGGCTGCTTTTCGTGACCCTCGCGGCCCTTGGTCCGCTGGTGCGCCTGCGCAGACAGCCCCCCACCCCGCAATCGGAGACCCGCATCGGACTTGCGGATTTCCCCACCTGAGACCCCGAGGCGAGCACACGGACACCCTGGAAAGGACAGACCAATGGTAGACCCCTTCTTTGGAAACTTCGACCTGGCGAGCCTTGCGCTCTGGCTGTTTCTCGTCTTTTTCGCCCTGCTGATCTACTATATCCAGCGCGAGAACATGCGCGAGGGCTATCCGCTCGAGAACGACGACGGCGATCCGGCGCCCAACCAGGGCATGTTCCCGGTTCCCGACGACAAGACCTTTGCGCTGCCCCACGGGCGCGGCACCGTTACCGTGCCATCGGGCCAGAACCGGGAACGGGCCGACCTGGCGCTGGCGCGTACCGCCGCCTCGGACGGGTTCCCCTTTGAGCCGACCGGCGACCCGATGGCCGATGGTGTCGGCCCCGCCTCCTGGGCGGCACGGCGCGACGTACCGGAACTGGACGGCCACGGCCACCCCAAGATCGTGCCGATGAATGCCACCGGCACCTTTCACGTCGCCGCCGGGCGCGACCCGCGCGGGCTGCCCGTGGTGGCCGGGGACGGCACCGTCGTCGGCAAGATTTCCGACATGTGGGTGGACGCGCCGGAACAGCTGGTCCGCTACCTGGAGGTGACGCTGGACGACGAGGCGGGCAAGCGGCTGATCCCGATGACGATGGCCCGCATCGGCAAGCACGGCGTTCGCGTGCGCTCGATCTTTGGCGCGCAGTTCGCGGGCGTGCCGCAACATGCCTCGCCACGGCAGGTAACGCTGCTGGAAGAGGAAAAGATCTGCGCCTGGTTCGGCGGCGGCACGCTTTACGCCAGCGCCGCGCGGCAAGAGCCGCAGCTGGGCTGAGACCCTGAAAGGAAAAGCGCCATGAGCCACGACGATTTCGCCTTCGAGCCGGTCCGCGGCCTGCCCGAACACCCGCCGGAGGGAGAGCGGATCCTCTGGCAGGGGCGTCCGGACTGGTGGGTGCTGACGGTGGAGGCACTGAACCTGAAATGGGTGGCGCTCTACTTTGCCGGGCTGGCGGCCTGGCGCTTTGTCACGCTGGTCGACCAGGGCAGCGCGGTTCAGGCCTTTGCGGCCTCGTCCCCCTTCCTGATCCTGGGCGCGATCGTCTGCGCGCTGCTGATGGTCGTCGGCTTTGTCCAGGCCCGGGCCACGGTCTACACGATCACCAATCGCCGGGTCGCGATGCGCATCGGTGCTGCGCTGACCGTGACGCTGAACCTGCCCTACAGCCAGATCCGCAGCGCCGACCTGTCATTGCGCCGCCGGGGCACAGGAACCATCGCGCTGGACCTGCTGCCCGGGGACGTGCGCCTGTCCTACCTGGTGTGCTGGCCGCATGTGCGCCCCTGGGTGCTGCGCCGCACGCAGCCCGCGTTGCGCTGCATCCCCGAGGCCGAAAACGTCGCGCGCCTGCTGGCAAACCAGGCTGAGGCCGAGATCGCGACGCCCCGCGTAGCCCGTGGCACCCCTGCCCGTCCCGCGACCCTGGCCGCAGAATAGAGGTTTCGCAATGTCCCGCACCGCCATGCCGCCCCGCCTGAGACGCCCCGCCGACGACAAGGAGCTTGTCCCGCGCGTCATGGTGCGGCTGGTTGGCCTGCTGATGCTGACGGTGCTGGCACTGGTGACCGCCGCCCGCCTGACCGACCGTCCGCTGGAGGCCCTGCCGCCCGGCGGCGCCGTGACCCTCAGCCGCGAGATCGTGCTGTCCGGCGACATGGCCGGTGCCGCGCGGGTCCACACGCCCGAGGGTGTGCTGATCGCCGATCTTGCGCCCGAAGAGGGCGGATTCATCTCCGGTGTCTACCGGGTCCTGCTGCACGAGCGTGGCAAACACGGCGTCGCGCCTGACGCCCCCGTCACGCTCTTGCAACGCGATACCGGAAGGCTCGAACTGCACGACCGCAGCACCGGGTGGCGCGCCGACCTGATGGGGTTCGGCGCAGGCAATGCCAGGGCCTTCGGGCGTTTGCTGGCGCAATGAGGGAAGGAGGCCAATAAATGGGATGGCTGACACATGAACTGGAAAGGGCGCACTGCACGGTAGAGATCTCTCACCGGTTCGAGAGCCTGCACGCGCATGTGTGTTTCGACAACGGCACCACTGTCTACCCGGGCGACAGCGTCCGGGTCCACGGACCTGAGATCATGGCGCCCTATGGTGAGGTGATCCGCGAGGCGCGCGAGGCGACGATTATCCGCGCCTCCGGGCTGGAACGGCTCTGGACCCGGCTGACCGGCGATTTCGAGGTTATGGAGCTCTGCGAATTCTCCTTCTCCGAGGAGGTCACGCTATGAACGTCCAGAACATGCACAGCGCCGACGCCACCACCGCCGAGGAAGGCCTGGCGATCCAGGCGGAACAGGCGAAGTTCGACAGCAAGGCTGCCACCGAGACGGCGATGCAGAACACCCTGCTGACGCCGCGCTTTTACACCACCGATTTCGACGAGCTGGACGCCATCGACGTCAGCCCGGTGCGCGACGACTGGGACCGGCTGATCGCGCAGATGGTCAGCGACCCGAACAAGGGCCATTTCAAGAAGAACGAGGACTGGGACCGGATCGACTGGGACGGGATGGAGCCGCAGTTGCGCAAGGAATTCATCGACTTCCTGATCTCCTCCTGCACTGCCGAATTCTCGGGCTGCGTGCTCTACAAGGAGATGAAGCGGCGCGGCACCAACAAGGACGTGACCCAGCTGTTCCAGCTGATGGCACGGGACGAGGCGCGGCACGCGGGCTTTATCAACGACGCTCTGCGCGAGGCAGGCGTGGCGGTGAACCTCGGCTTTCTGACACAGAAGAAGAAATACACCTATTTCCGGCCCAAGTTCATCTACTACGCCACCTACCTGTCGGAAAAGATCGGCTACGCGCGGTACATCACCATTTATCGCCACCTCGAGGCGCATCCCGAGCACCGCTTTCACCCGATCTTCAAGTGGTTCCAGGAATGGTGCAACGACGAGTTCAGCCACGGCGAGGCCTTTGCCCTGCTGATGAAGACCGATCCGAAACTGACCTCGGGCGTCAACGTGCTGTGGATCAAGTTCTTTCTCACGGCGGTCTTTGCCACGATGTATGTCCGCGACCACCAGCGCCCGGCCTTTCACAAGGCGCTTGGCGTCGATCCGGATTGGTACGGGCAAGAGGTCTTTGCCAAGACCAGCACCCTGTCGAAACAGATCTTTCCGATCACGCTGGACATCGACAGCCCGCGCTGGTCGGCCGGGCTGAAGCGGTTGCAACGGGCCAATGCCGATCTTGACCGCGCCCGCAAACAGGGCGGCGTGGCCGGGTTCGCGCGGCGGATCTCGGCGCAGATGCGGGCGGTGACCGCCTTTGCCGGGCTCTATTTCATCCCGGCGAAAAAGCATCGTCTGCCGGCCAGCACCCGGCTGGAGCCGGCCTATTGACTGACCGGGCGCATATCCCCCGGTGCCTCTGCGCAGGCGGCGCCTTTCGGCCGGGCCCATCATGACGGGCGCGCCATGGGTCGCCGCGCTGGCCGCGCTGTTTCTCTGGTGGTTTTCCACCGGGGCGATCCTGATCGCCGTTCGCATGGCAGACCGGCACGGCCCGCGCGCACGGCGAGCGGTCACGCTGGCGGGTCTGCCCCTGCTGGCACTGGGCGCCTGGGGCATTCACGTCACCCAGGGGCTGAACGGCCCTGGCGCCGCCTACTGGGCCTTCCTGTCGGCGCTGGCGGTCTGGGGCTGGATTGAATTGTCGTTCATGACCGGTGCGATCACCGGCCCCAATCCCTATGCCTGCCCCGGTGACCTGCCGGAATGGGAACGCTTTATCCGCGCCTGGGGCACCATCGCCTACCATGAGATGTTGCTGGCCGCGGTGCTGATCGCGATCTGGCTGCACGGCCATGACGCCACGAACAGCGTCGCCCCCTGGACCTTTACCATCCTCTACTTCGCGCGCATCTCGGCCAAGCTGAACCTCTTTTTCGGCGTACCCCGGATCAACAACGAGTTCATCCCCGAGGCGCTCTCGCACCTTGCCAGCCATTTCCGCGTGCAGCGGCTCAATTGGCTGTTCCCGGTTTCGGTCATGGCGCTGAGCCTGGCCACCGCCTGCTGGCTGGAACGGCTGGCGGCAGCGGCAATGCCCGGGGCGGCCACGGGGTTCGCCCTGCTGGCGGCCCTGACCGCGCTGGCGCTGCTGGAACACTGGCTGATGGTGTTGCCCCTGCCCGATGCGAAACTCTGGCGCTGGATGCTGCCCGCGCCCCGCCCTGCCAAGACGACACGACACCCGGAGGAACCTCATGGAATTTGACGCCCTGTTCACCGCCCAGCTCGACGCGCTCAAACACGAGGGCAACTACCGGATCTTCGCGGAACTCGAACGCCGCTGCGGGGCCTTTCCCGCCGCGCGCAGCCATGACGCCGACACGCCGGACGAAGTGACCGTCTGGTGTTCGAACGACTACCTCGGGATGGGGCAGCATCCGGCGGTTCGCGCGCGGATGAAGGAGGTGGTGGACCAGTGCGGCACCGGGGCGGGCGGCACGCGCAACATCTCGGGCACCAATGCGCACCACGTCGCGCTGGAACGTGAACTCGCCGACCTGCACGGCAAGGAGGCGGCGCTGCTCTTCACCTCGGGCTATGTCTCGAACTGGGCCGCGCTCTCGACCCTGGGCAGCCGGCTGGCGGATGCGGTGATCCTCTCGGACGCCGCCAACCACGCCAGCATGATCGAAGGCATCCGCCATTCCCGCGCGCAGAAGGTGATCTGGCGCCACAACGACCCCGAGGACCTGGACCGCAAGCTGGCGGCGCTGCCCGCCAATGCGCCCAAGATCGTCGCCTTCGAGTCCGTCTACTCGATGGATGGCGACATCTGCCCGATGGCCGAGATCGTCGACGTGGCGGAACGGCACGGCGCCATGACCTATCTCGACGAGGTGCATGCCGTGGGTCTCTATGGCCCGCGCGGCGGCGGCATCGCCGAGGCGCGCGGCCTGGCCGACAGGATCACCCTGATCGAAGGCACGCTGGGCAAGGCCTATGGCTGCATGGGCGGCTATGTCTCGGGCTCGCGCGCGCTGTGCGATTTCATCCGCAGCTTTGCCTCGGGGTTCATCTTTACCACCGCGCTGCCGCCGGCGGTTGCGGCCGCGGCCCAGGCCTCGATCGCGCATCTGAAGGTCTCGGACACCGAGCGCCGGCAGCAGCGCCGCCAGGTGGCGCGTCTGCGCGCGGCACTGGACCGGCGGGGCATCCCGCACCTGGCCAACGACAGCCACATCATCCCTGTGATGATCAAGGACCCGGTCAAATGCCGGATGCTGGCGGACATCCTGATGCGCGACTGGGGGATCTACGTGCAGCCGATCAACTATCCAACCGTGCCCAAGGGCACCGAGCGCCTGCGCTTCACCCCCGGCCCGCTGCATTCCGACGCCGACATCGACCACCTGGTCGAGGCGCTCACCGTGCTCTGGAAACAATGCGCCATCGCGCATGCGGTCGCCTGAAGGCTGGTCTCGTTTCCCGGCAGAACCGCACTACGTCATCCGAAAGGGAGAAGTACGAATGAAACCACTTGTGATAGCCGCCGCCTTCTGCGCGGTCGCGCCCCCCGTGCTGGCGGAAAGCCATGCGACCGGCGATCCGGAGGAAGGGGAAAAGGTCTTTCGACAGTGCCGAGCCTGCCACATGGTCGTCACGCCCGAGGGCGATGAAATCCAGAAGGGCGGCAAGGTCGGCCCCAACCTGTATGGCATCGCCGGACGAACGGCGGGCACCTACGAGGATTTCAACTACTCGGACTCGATGGTCGCCGCCGGAGAGGCAGGCCTTGCCTGGGACGAAGAGCATTTCGTGCCCTACGTCCGCAATGCCACCGATTTCCTCAAGGACTACCTCGACGACAGCTCGGCCCGGGGCAAGATGACCTTCCGCGCCCGCAGCGACGAGGATGCGGCGAACGTCTGGGCCTACCTGGTCTCTGTCGAGCCCGAACCCGAGCTGGACGAGGACAGCGCCGACTGACACATCGCTGGACAAGGATTCGCCGCGTCACCGGTCGCCGGGGGCGCGGCGTTTTCGTTTGCGCGGGTCAGCGCGCCAGGGCCAGCGGCGTCACCTTGGCTCGGGTGCCCAGCGCCCCCTGGGCGACATGGAAAATGTCACCGGCGGTCATCGCCGCGTCTGCGTACATCTCGTCCGGGCTGGCCTGTTCGATGATCCGGTCCGGCAGGCAGATGGTCCGGATCGCAAGACCACTGTCCAGCAGCCCCATCCGGGCCAGCGCGTGCAGCACGACGCAACCGAACCCGCCCTCAGCCCCCTGCTCGACCGTCACCAGCGCCCTGTGGGCAAGTGCGAGGCGGCGCAGAAGATCGCTGTCGAGCGGCTTGACGAAACGGGCATCGGCCAGGGTGACGGTATGGCCCGCCTCGCGCAGCGCGGCGGCGGCCTCTCGGCATTGCGTCAGGTGCGCTCCGCAGGACAGGATCGCGATATCTTCGCCCTCTTCCAGCACGCGGCCGCGCCCGATCTCCAGCACTTCGCCCCGTTCGGGAAGCGCGACACCAGTGCCAGCACCGCGCGGGTAGCGAAAGGCGATGGGCCCTTCGTCATGGGCGGCGGCGGTGGCGACCATGTGCATCAGCTCGGCCTCGTCGGCGGCGGCCATGACGGTGAACCCCGGCAGGTTCGACAGGTAGGCCATGTCATAGGCCCCTGCATGAGTGGCCCCATCCGCCCCCACCAGGCCCGCCCGGTCTATGGCAAAACGCACCGGCAGGTTCTGCAGGGCGACGTCATGCACCACCTGATCATAGCCACGCTGAAGGAAGGTCGAGTAGATCGCGCAGAAAGGGCGCAGCCCGCTGGCCGCCATGCCGGCGGCAAAGGTCACGCCATGCTGTTCGGCGATGCCCACGTCGAAGACACGGTTCGGAAAGCGTGCCGCCATCCTGGACACGCCGGTCCCATCGGGCATGGCTGCCGTAACGGCAACGATCCGGTCGTCGCGCGCAGCCTCCTGCGTCAGGGCCGTGCCGAATACGCTGGTATAGCTGGGCGCGGTGCCCGGTTTGGCGGGGCCGGCTTGCGGCCCGGTGGCGGGGTCGAACCTGGACACGCCATGCCCGCGGTCGGCGCTGGTTTCGGCGGGGGCATAGCCCTTGCCCTTGACGGTGCAGCAATGGATCAGGACCGGGCCGCGCGCCCGCGCCCGCGCCGCGCGCAGCACCGGCAAGAGCTGGGTCATGTCGTGACCGTCGATCGGCCCGACATAGTCGAATCCCAGTTCCTCGAAGAGCGTGCCAGACCCGCCCAACCCGGTCACCAGCTGGCGCGCGCGGCGGGCGCCGCTGCGCATCGGTTCGGGCATGGCGGCCTCCATCCCCTCGACCATCGAGCGCATCCGCGCCACCGGTTCGGCGGCGTACATGCGGCTGAGGTAGGACGACATGGCCCCAACCGGGGGCGCGATACTCATCTCGTTGTCATTGAGGATCACGAACAGCCGCCGCCCCGCGGCGCCGGCGTTGTTCAGGGCCTCATAGGCCATACCGGCGCTGATCGCCCCGTCGCCGATCACGGCGATGGCGTCACCCGTGGGCCGGCCCATGTCGCGGCCCACCGCGAACCCGAGGGCCGCGCTGATCGAGGTCGAGCTATGCGCCGCACCAAAGGGGTCATGTTCGGATTCCGTGCGCTTGGTGAAACCCGACAGCCCGTCCTTCTGGCGCAGGGTGCGGATGCGGTCGCGGCGCCCGGTCAGGATCTTGTGCGGGTAGCACTGGTGGCCCACGTCCCAGATCAGCTTGTCCTTTGGCGTGTCAAAGACCGCGTGGATCGCCACGCTCAGCTCGACCACACCCAGCGAGGACCCGAGATGCCCGCCGGTCTGCGACACGGCCGAGATCACCTCGGTCCGCAACTCGTCCGCCAGCGCGGCGAGATCCGTGTCGGGCATCCGGCGCAGGTCAGACGGACCGGCCACCCGGTCCAGCAGCGGTGTGTGGGGGTTGTCGGCAAGGGTCATGGCGCGCTCCTGTCGCTGGTCCGGCATGGCGCCACCACGGGGATGCAGACGGCGCGGCAGGCCGGACGAAAGGACCGGGGCGACGCAGCGCCGCCCCGCCCCGGGGTTCACTGGCCGTAGTCCGGCGCGTCAGAGGTCGCCAGTTCGGGCCAGTCGGCAATCACGTTGGTGCCCTGCAGAGGCTGCTGATAGCCCTTGTGACAGGTACGGCAGGCGACCTTGGGTGCGTCCCCCGCCACCGGTCCCAGCCGGTCCTCGGGCAGGACCTCGGCCAGCGGCACCAGGTAGTCGTTGTTCAGTTCCAGCACCATCTGGATGCCCAGGCTTTCGGTCGCCCATTGCGGCGTCACCTGCCCTCCGTCGTAGAAGGCGCGGGTGTTGTGGCAGAAGGTGCAGTTCACCCCCAGCGAGTTGGCGACGTAGTTCATCAACGCATAGGTGCGTTCCGCGTCCTGGATCGTTGGCACGCCTTCGTCCCCCGGTCGCGCGGCGACGCGGCTTTCGAGGTCGTGCACGCCGATGAGATCACCATCCAGCAGGTATTTCTCCAGCGCGTCGGAGGGCAGCGAGGTGTAGGAACTAAGCGGCGTCGCCCGGTTCTGCACTGCCGACCAGCCGGCGGCGGCCATGTTGACCTCGCCCATCTTGAACCAGATGTCGCTGGGCACGTTCTGGCCCCGGTGACAGGTCATGCAGGTGACGCCGACCTGCTTGTTGGCGTTCACATGCACGTCCCAGTTCTCGTTGATGTTGCGGGTCATCTCGATCATCCGGCGCGAGACGACCTTGGTGTATAGATTGTCCTCGCCGTAGGTTTCGAGATCGCCGTCGCCGTGGCAATAGGCACAGCCCTGCTCTGGCGCGACCCATCGGGTCATCGCCGCCATCAACCGGTTGAAGTTGGCGTCGGTCAGATCGCCCAGGATCTGGACGTTCTGGTAGATGTCGCCCGCCAGTTCCTCGCCCTCTTCGGGGACATAGGGCGGGTCATCGAACAGCTCGGCGATGGCCGGGTCAGGCACGGCGAGGTCGGATACGAACTCGGGCACCGACATGCCGTTGCCGCGCGGGCCGGTCTGCAGGCTGTCGGTCTTGTATGGCTGGCCCAGCGCCATCACGGCAACCACGGCCACCACCACCGCGCCCGCCACGCCGGTCAGGATCGCCGGGCGTTCTATATCGGTGGGGTGCTCGCGGTTCCATTTGTCAAACCATTTGAACATCGCGCTCACTCCCGTCCGATGAAGGCTTCGTAGGTCCCGTAGGCCTCGTAGCCATAGCTGCCGTCATACATCGGCGCGAAATGGTGTTCCTGCGCCCAGATGAACCAGTTGTCGACGACCGTTCCCGTCAGCAGGATGCCGATGCCGCCGGTGATCGGGGTCAGCACAGCAAACCACCAGGCCCAGCGGTGAATGCCCTCCATCGTCGCGTTGAACCCCATCGTCCAGCGCCAGAACAGCGCCGCCCGTTCCGAGGCGGTGCCCCGGTCGACGATCTGTTCCAGCTCGCGGTCGCCGCCGAACCGGCTGACCGCCAGGATCGTTGCGCCGTGCATCGCGAAGAGCAGCACCGAACCGTAAAGGAAGACGATCGAGAGACAGTGGAACGGATTGTAGTAGAGGTTGCCGTAGCGGATGCTGAACGCGGTGGTCCAGTCGAGGTGCGGGAAGATCCCGTAGGGCACCGCCTCTGACCAGGATCCCATCAGGATCGGCCGGAACAGGCCCAGCACCAGGAACAGCCAGATCGCGCTGGCAAAGGCCCAGGCGACATGTTTGCCCATCTTGTGCTGTTCGGCCAGCAGGTAGGTGCGCAACCACCAGGTACAAACCGCAACCAGCAGGAACAGCGATGCGATGATGTACCAACCGCCGTCGTTCAGCGGCGGGATGGTCAACCCGTATTCCGGGCTGGGCGGCTCCAGCGCCAGCCAGAATCCCTGGCGCAGGAACTCGGGTATCGACCAGCCGACCTGCGCCAGCATGTTGAGCCCGATGATGAAGATCGCCAGCGCGCCGGTGGCCAGGCTGATCATCCCGGTCCAGCCCAGATAGATCGGCCCCAGCTGGGCGTTGCCCACCCAGCCGACGAGGCGGCTGAAACCGGGGGTGACGATACGTTCCGAGGCAAGGTCGTTCTCGTTATCCATGCCCCATTCGGCCGGCCCTTCGACCTGAACCTGGGTGAAGATGTTCTGATATTCGCTCATGATCACATTCCCGCCTGAGAGGGCCAGATCGGCAGATCGAGCCACCAGTTCCACCATTCCGGCCAGCCGCTGGTCCAGACCGGCCCCGAGATGATGATGCAGACCGCCGAGAAGAAGACCGCGTTTATCGCCAGCAGGAAGCCCAGCCGGTGAATGCCCAGTGTGCCGATCGAGTAGCCGATGAAGTCACGGAAGAAGCTGTCCTCGTGATCCGGCGTCTTCATCTCCTCGCCCTTCTCAGGATTGGCTGCCGAGAGGATCAGCCCGCCATGCAGCGCCAGGGCCAGGGTGGTGCCGAAGAACAGGCTGACCGCCAGCATGTGCGCGGGATTGTAGTGGAAATGCAGGTAGGCGTAGCCGGTGTTGCTGACCCAGTCGAGGTGACTGAAGATGCCATAGGGAAAGCCATGCCCCCAGGCGCCCATCAGCACCGGACGAAAGATCACCAGCGTGACATAGGCCAGGATGGCAAAGCCGAAGGCGAAAGGCACATGATAGCCCATCCCCAACTTGCGGCAGATCTCGACCTCGCGAAGGGCCCAGCTGATGAAGGCGCCGGTGGCACAGATCGTTATGATCTGCCACAGCCCCCCTTCCATCAGGGGCGCTGCCCCCAGCCCGTAGGACAGGTCGGGCGGTGCGATGTTGATGAGCCAGGGGTTGAAGGTGCCCTGGTGGGCCGCCCCCCAGAAGATCAGGATGGTGCCGAGGGCCGCAAAGAAGGCCATCGTGACACCGAAGAAACCGACATAGAAGGGGCCGACCCAGAAATCGAAGAGATCCCCGCCGATCAGCGTCCCCCCGCGGACGCGGTACTTTTTCTCGAAGCTGAGCAACGCCATCGTATTTCCCCGCTTTTGGCGGCCCGTTCGATCAGATCTCAAGCCGTCGTTAAGGTGTGAGGTGCGCGTTCGCTGCGGGCGGGCCGGCCGCCCGCAACGCTTTCATGGGACGATTGTCCCCTGGTCACTCATCGGCCGCGGCACGCGATGCGGCCGCGTTCTCGAACCAGTTGACGCCGTTCGACAGAACCACGAGGTGGATCATGACGGCCAACAGGAACAGGAAGACGCCTTGCGCGACGAACACGCGGCGAGGATCGAAGATGAGCCAAATCTTGTAGAACTTGGACACGTCCATATCCTTTCCTAGAACCAGGGGGCCCAGATGTAGGTTGCCAGGTGGGCAACCACTGCGACCGCCGCGAACAGCCAGAGGCCGCTCATGTAGACGGAATGCAGTTCCTGGGCCTGCTCGTCGGTGAGACCTGTGAAGGACAGGTCGTTTTGATCAGCCATAAACTTTCCTCCGGAACGCTATGCTGACGCCGCGAACCCCGCGGCCGGGTCCCTTGGGGCCTTCACGGTCCCTCAGGGGGTCTGTCCGCCCGTGACGGGCAGTCAGGTCGGATCTCGGTGGCTGCCCCTGTGGGTCAGACCGAGAAGATCATCGGCGTGATCCGGTCCGCCTCGCGCCAGGCGCGGGCCAGCGGGCCGTGCAGGTTCAGCGACCTCTGGCGGATCACCGCCCGCGCCCAGCCGATCGTTTCCGAGGGCAGCGCAAGCAGGAAGATCAGGGTGAAATAGACGTGGAACTCGGCCCGGCGCCGGCGCCGGACATGCGTCTGTCCCAGGCTGCTGGATGTGACGTCGGTCATCGGTCAGTCCTCCTTTTGGAATGGGCCGGCTAGGCCAGAAACTCTCTCGACAGCGGCCAGGGCCACGCGCTCGGCGCCCGCGCGCTGTGCGTCCTCCTCGGCGGCGTCGCGCAGCGTCTTGGCCGCGGAAATGCGTGTCAGTACCGGATGCGCGGCCACAAGGCGGTCCAGCGCGCGGCTGGCATCCTTGTCCCAGGGCAGGTTTCGGTGCAGCGGTGTCGGCGTCGCCTGTACCGCGTCCATCTCGGAGCCCAGCGGCAGGATGTGGAACAGTGCGTCGAACAGGCCGTTGCAGACCTCCTGCAACAGGTAGGTGGCCCCGGCGTAGCCCATTATCGGCGTGCCGGTGGCGCGGCGGATCGCGGCGCCGGGAAAGCTGGCCGGGATGAAGGCGGGGCTGGGTCCGTAACCGGACTTCAGCTCTGCCATGTACATCTTCTCGTTGATCGACCCCAGCAGCACCAGTGGCCGGTCGCGGGCGATCATGGCGCGGATCGCGTCGTTGTCGGTCTTTTTCCCCGCGCAACGCGAAACGGCAAAGGCGCAGGGCAGGCCCAGGTCGCCCTCCAGGTACTGGCGGATGCCGCGGGCATAGGTCTCACCGGCGACGATGCCGAAAGTCGCGGTGGCAAAGAAATCCTGCGTAACCGATCGCCAGAGGTCCCAGACCGGCTTTATGGTCGAGTGTTTCTCGCGCTCGATGAAGGGTTCGGGATCGAGCTCCAGCAGCTCACCCAGCTTGCGCAGGAACAGCGTCGTGCTTTCGACCCCGATGGGGGCCTGCAGGTAGGGTTTGCCCAGCACCTCGGCCAGGCCGCGCCCGTATTCACGGTACATGACGACGTTGGCGTCGGCATTCACCAGGTTGCGCATCTCGGCCAGGTGGGCCCCCATGGGCATCACCATGTTGACCTCTGCGCCGATCCCCTCAACGAGGCGACGGATCTCGGCCAGGTCGCTGGGCATGTTGAAGACGCCGTACGTGGGGCCAAGGATATTGACCCGGGGTGGCGCCCCTTGCTCGCGCTTTTTCTCTTTGGGCATCCGCCCCTTGGTCATGCCGAATTCGGTGAACAGCCAGGTCATCGCCCGGTCGGCGGCCTGCCACTGGTCCTCGTCGATGGTGCGCGGCAGGAAGCGCTGAATGCTGGTGCCCTGGGGCGTGACCCCGCCGCCGATCATCTCGGCGATCGAGCCGGTGACGACCACGGCGGGCAGCGCCGGATCCAGCGTACCCCAGGCACGTTTCATCGCGCCCTCTGTGCCGTCACGGCCCAGTTCCTCCTCGCCCAGCCCGCTGACCACGATGGGCAGTTCATGCGGCGGCAGCGCATCGGTGTAGTGCAGGACGGAGGTGACGGGCAGGTTCTCGCAGCCCACGGGGCCGTCGATGATGACCTGCAGGCCCTTGACGGCACAGAACGCATAGACCGCGCCCCAGTACCCCCCGGCCCTGTCGTGATCCTGAATCAGCATGGAGCACCTCCCCGGCTGGCAGCAGGGCGTAGAGGCGGCCGAATATGAAATGTCCCCCCCCTCATATCATCTGCTCCGCCTTGGCGGCGCGAGCCTTCTTTTCCAGTTTCTTGAGGTTCAGCGCGCGGAAATCCGGGCGCAGTTTGGGCGCGCCCTCCCAGACCCCCGCAGTATCGCCTTCGCCGACGCCTTCGAAAAAGGCCTTCATCCGGTCCATGCGGCGCTTGTTGCCGATGGCCGCATTCACGACCTCGGCCAGGCTCCCCGCCCCCGCCGGTCCCATCAGGGGCCGGGCCGAGATCAGGTTGGTGAAGTATAGCGCGGGAATGCCCAGCGCCTTGGCCTTTTGCACCACCGGCGTCGTGCCGATGGCGAGGTCCGGGCGCAGCCCTTCCATCGCGGCCAGGTCATCCTCCAGCGAGGCGCGGAACCTCACCGACACGCCCCGGGCGCGCAGCCATTCGGCATCTGCCGCGGACCAGGGGGATTTCGCGCAGGCGGTCCCGACATAGGGCACCTCGGCGCCGCTTTCGATCAGCAGGCGTGCCACCAGCAGTTCGCTGCCCTCGTAGCCCGACAGCGTGATCCGCCCCTTGATCGGGGCCGCCTCCAGCGCCCTCCGGATCGCGGGCAAAAAGGCATTCTGTGCGGCGGCCACCCTGTTCGTTGACAGACCAAAGGCCTCGCCGATGCTGGCCAGCCAGGCGGCCGTGCCGTAATGGCCCACGGGCGCGCTGCCCACGATCGGGCGCCCGGCGGCCTGGAACTCGCGCACGGCAGCGGTATAAAAGGGATGGATGGCAGCGACGGCGCCACAGTCCAGAGCCGCGTACAGCTCGCGCCACTCTCGGCACGGCACCACGGGTCCGGCGGCCAGTCCCATCGGTGCCAGCATCGCGCCAATCATCATCGGATCGGCGGGAAACATTTCTCCCAGCAGGGTCACGGTGGGCAGGTCGGATACGCCGCCCTCGGGCGCCGCCACCGGCCCGGCCTCGACCTCGCGACGGGCATAGTTGAGCATCGCGCCCGCCAGCACGTCCTTGGCCTCGGCATGGGTGGGAATGCCGAAGCCCGGCACGTCGATGCCCACGATGCGCACACCGTCGATCTCGTCCGGAAGCAGCCGCAGCGGCACGCCGGAAGCGGTCGGCACACAGAGGTTCGTGACCACGATGGCGTCGAAACGGTCCGGATCGGCAAGCTTGTGCACCGCCTCGCGGATGTCCTCGAACAGCTTGCCGGTCACCAGGCTTTCGGAATCGAAAGGCACGTAGCCCACCGACCTCCGCGCCCCGTAGAAATGCGACACGAAGGTCAACCCGTAGACACAGCAGGCCGACCCGGACAGAACCGTGGCCACCCGTTTCATCCGCAGCCCCACGCGCAACGAGCCGAAGGCCGGACACATGCTTTGCGGTTTGTCATGGGGGCCTTGCGGGTAGTCGCGGGCGTATTGATCCAGCAACTCGCTTTGACCGGCGCTGCGCGCGACCCGGTCCAGGTCGGCGGCGGAATGGCAACCGTCGCCCCCCGGGCTGGTTGGTTCAGGCGTCGTCATAGATCACCTCCAGCGACTCCACCGGATTGGCGTTCTTGCCGCGCATGTCGGCATCGGTGGCAGGGACCAGCGTCACGCCCGCCCCGGTGTCCGAACCGTCGAAGAGCGCCAGCAGGGCGTCCTGATCCAGCGGCGCGGGCCGTACCGGCGGCGCGTCCGAGACCGCCTGAGACAGGCCGGCGAACAGCTCGCCCCATTGGCTTTGTGCCGTGCCGACGATCTGGTAGTTCGCGGATTTCTTGCGCAGGTCGTCGTCCTGCGGGATCGCCGCCAGCACCGGGATGTCCACGGCCCTGGCAAAGGCCTGCGCCTCGCCCGAAAGATCGTCCTTGTTGACGACCAGGCCCGCCACGCCGACGTTGCCGCCCAGCTTGCGGAAGTATTCCACCGCCGAGCAGACGTTGTTGGCGACATAAAGCGATTGCAGGTCGTTCGAGGCGACGAGGATCACCTTCTGCGCCATGTCCCGCGCGATCGGCAGGCCGAAACCGCCGCAGACGACATCGCCCAGGAAATCCAGCAGGACATAGTCGAAGTCCCAGTCGTGGAACCCCAGCTTTTCCAGCAGTTCGAACCCGTGGATGATGCCGCGTCCGCCACAGCCGCGCCCCACCTCGGGGCCGCCCAGTTCCATCGCGAAGACACCGCCGCGCTTGAAACAGACATCGCCGATCTGGACCTCTTCACCGGCCAGCTTTTTCTTGGTCGAGGTCTCGATGATCGTCGGGCATGCCTTGCCGCCAAAGAGCAGTGAGGTCGTGTCCGATTTCGGATCGCACCCGATCAGCAGCACGCGCTTGCCCTGTTCGGCCATCATGTGGCTGAGATTGGCCAGGGTGAAGGACTTGCCGATGCCGCCCTTGCCGTAGATCGCGATGATCTGGGTCTTGCTGGTCGGTTCCTCGGTGATCAGGTCGGCCAGGTCCTCCTGCGCTTCGTCGCGCAGCCTCTGGTCGAAGGTCTTGAGGTCGGGCACGTCGGTCTCGGTGTGTTTCTGCACGTCGTCCTTCACGCTGCTTCCTTCCAGTTGAGTATCATTTTCAGGCAGGCCGGGTCCTCGAAGGCGGTCCGGTAAGCCCCGGCGGCCCGCTCGGCCGGCACCGCATGAGAGATCAGCCCGGCCAGAGACAGCGCGCCGCTTTCCACGAGGGCGCGCACGGCGACGAGGTCCTCGCGCTGCCATTCCGCGGCGACCCGCAGGCGGGCCTCGCGCATGAAGGCGGGCGGAAAGGCAAAGTGCAGGCCGTCAGGATAGAACCCGGCCAGGACGATCTCGCCGCCCTTCGCAAGGCGTCCGATCAGCTCGTCGAGGATCGCGGCATTGCCGGAAGCGTCGTATATCGCGCTGTAGTCGCGGCGGGGATCGTCCTCGGGCGCTATGACCTCATAGCCCTCGGCGCCCTGAAGACGATTGGCCTGGCACTCCCAGACGATGGGCGCCGGGGCACCGGCCGCCACGGTCAGGCGCGCCAGCAGGCGGCCAAGGACCCCGTGACCGACGATCAGCTCGGGCATCCGCTTTTCCAGGCCCGCCATCGCGTGCCGCGCGGTGGCGGCCAGCGCCAGCAAGGCGCCTTCGGCCCCCAGGGCGGGATCTATGCGCGTGACCCGCGCGGCGTCGGTGACCAGCACGCCCGCCGCCCCACCGAACAGGCCATAGGCTCCGTCGAAACAATCGGCCCCGGGCACAAAGACCCGGTCGCCGGGGCGAAAACCGGTGCCGGACGCGGTTTCGACCACTTCTCCTGCGGCCTCGTAGCCGGGCACCAGCGGATAGCCCATGCCCGGAAAGGGCGGCATGGCGCCGAACCAGAACAGTTTTTCGGTGCCGGTGGAAATCCCCGAATGCGCGATCTCGACCACGATGTCGCCCGCGCCGGGCACCTTGAGGTCGAGCTGTTCCAGGGAAAGATCCCCTGGACCATTCAGAAGGACAGCGCGTGTCTGCATGTTCGCCCCTCCCCCATTTTTTCGTCCGCGCGGCGGGCGTCGCCGTCGCGGCCGTTCTCAAATGTCAGGGTAACACGACGCAAATATGTGTCAATTAAACTTTACACTCTTGATTGTCAGGACGCCGTGCCACGAGGACAGAGGTGATGTAGGGACGCGCCGTGTATGGCCCCTCGATGCCATCGAACCCGGCCTCCCTGCACAGGGCGGCGATGCGGCCGGCAGAGCGGACCCGCCCGGTGCCCATCGACATGGTGTAAAAGGAAAAATAAACATCCGTCGCCCGATCCGGCCGCGCACCACCCGACATCGGTTCCGACACGATCAGGCGCCCGCCGGGTGGCAGAGTTTCCAGCACGGAGGCCAGCAGGGCGCGCACGGTCGTGTCGTCGTGGTCGTAGAGAACCCGCACCAAGGAAATGGCATCCGCCCCCCGGGGCAGCGCGTTCTCTCGGAAACTGCCGGGCGCCAGGGCGACTCGGTTCGCCAGACCGGCACGGGTCAGTTCCGCCTCTGCCAGCGGCATGACCCCCGGCAGATCGAACAACACCCCCCTCAGACCGCGATGGCGCCGCAGGGCTTCGGCCAGGAAAACCCCGGCCCCGCCGCCCACATCCATCAACCGCGAGACATCTTTCAATGAAACCGCCCGCAGGGTGTCCTGCGCAACCAAACGCTGCGAGCGGGCCATGAGATCGGAATAGCGCGCCGCGACCTCGGCCGGGATTTCCCCGGTCTGGCCGAGGACATAGGGCCAGAATCGCGCCATCTGCGTCTCAGCCTCCCCCCGCAAGAGCGCAACCGGATCGGCCATGTCGGCATAGAAGGCGCGGTTGTGACGGATCATTCCGGTCAGGCCGGGAACGCCAAGGATCGCCGCCCCCTTGCGGGCGAGACCAAAGGCGCCATCCCGCCGCCGCCGCAACAGGCCCAACGCCGCCCCCGCCTGCAGCAGCGCCGCCATGCGGTCCGCTGCGATGCCGGTCTCTGCCCCCAGCACATCGGGCGGTTGGGCACCGTCCAGTAGGCGGTCCAGCACGCCAAGCTCGACAAGGGCTGCCAGCACCTGGGCCGAGACGAACCCTTGCAATATGTCGAAGATCTCTGCCCCATCACGCCGGGCAAGACGAGCCCCGAAGGGCAGCCGCGCCGCCCAGTCCTGCACGCCGGGGCGCGACACCAGCCGCGCCAGCCAGCCGCCGCGACGCCTGCGGCGCGGGCCGGGCTGGTCGGCGGAGGCCACCACCCGCTCAGGCCCGGTAGCGCGCGGGCACGGCCGGCATGATCTTGTCCGCCTGGTGGCTGACCATCTGCGCCAACATGGCCTCCCCCGGGCAGGAGGGGATCGAGGCGATGGCCGCCGCGAGGATCTTGGAGAGGTGATCGACCGCCCCGCCGATGCCCATTTCGCAGACCGCGTTGGGCCGACAGTGCAGGTCATCCTGCCCTACCGGCTTGCCCAGCGACTCTTCGTCCAGCAGGGCATCGCGCAGATCGTCGGCCACCTGGAAGGCCTCACCGATGAGGGCACCCAGGTCCAGCCATTCTTCGGGGGCGTGGCCCGCCGCGATGGCCCCCATTTCGGTCGCCGCGATGAACAGCGCCGCCGTTTTGGAGCGGTGATAGGCGCCAAGGTCGATCTCTGCCTCGCTTTCCCAACCCTGCCCGGCGCAGATGCCTCCGGGCATCCCCGTGCGCCGGCTGAGCGCCAGGAGCAGTTGCGCCCCCCGGTCGGTATGATCCACCGTCGCCCGCGCCAGCACCTCGAAGGCCAGGATGATGAGGCTATCGCCGGTCAGCACCGCCAGCGGCTCGGAATAGGCGCGATGCACCGACGGTTTGCCGCGCCGCAGGTCCGCGTCGTCGAAACAGGGCAGATCGTCATGCACCAGACTGGCGCAATGGATCAGTTCCAGCGCGGCCGCGGCGGCATCGGCCAGCGCGGGTCGGTCATCGCCACAGGAGGTCGCCACCGACAAGAGGATCGTCGGGCGGATGCGTGCGCCACCGGGCTGTGTGGCATACGGCAAGGCAGAGGCCAGTTTCGCCGGGGCCGCCGCCCCTTGCGACAGCGCCAACGCCCGGGCTATCGCCCTTTCGATCCGTGCGGTCATGGGCATGGGCCACCTCCAGTATGTAATTATGAAATTACATTTGTTGTGTCAATTATACTGGACACATCCAGGCACCGAGTCAATAATTGCCGCATGACGCCTTCCGGGTTCAGCACGCATCAGGGGTGCGACGTCCTTATCGTCGGCGCCGGGATCGGTGGGCTGGCCGCCGCCGCGCGGCTGGCCCACGCCGGCCTTCGGATCACGGTGGTCGAACGCGCCCAGCGTTCCGGCGGCAAGATGCGCTGCCTGCCCTCGCCCGCCGGGCCGGTGGACGCGGGCCCAACCGTTCTGACCTTGCGTCCCGTGCTCGACAACCTGTTCACCAGCCTGGACGAGCGGCTGGATGCGCACCTGGAGCTGATCCGCCAACCCCTGATCGCGCGGCACTTCTGGCCGGACGGGTCGCGGCTGGACCTCTTCGACAGCGAACCGGATAACCTGGAGGCGCTGCGCGCCTTCGGCGGCGCCCCCGCCGTGGCGCAGTTCCGCGCCTTCTGCGACAGGGCGCGCGCCCTGTTCGAGGCCTTTGACGGCCCGGTGATGCAGGCACCTGATCCCTCGCTGGCCGCGCTCGCGGGCCGAACCCTGCGCGCGCCCGGCCTTTTGCGCCACATGGCCCCGCATCGCAGCCTGGCCTCGCTTCTGGTGAGGACATTCGACGATCCGCGTCTGGCGCAGCTGTTCGGGCGCTATGCCACCTATGTCGGCGCCTCGCCCTATCGCGCCCCTGCCCTGCTGTCGCTGATCTGGCAGGCGGAATTCGCGGGCGTCTGGAAAATCGCGGGCGGGATGCACCGGCTGGCCCAGGCGCTGGAAGGGATCGCGCGCACGCGCGCGGCACGGTTTTTCCACAACGCCCATGTGGCCCGGATCGACATCACCGGTGGCCGCGCGCGGGGCGTCACCCTCGCAGATGGCAGAACGCTGCGGGCAAAGCGTGTCCTGTTCAACGGCGACCCCCGGGCGCTGGCAATCGGCGCCCTGGGTCCGGAGGCTGTTCCCGCGGGCGGCCAGAGCGGCAAACGCCAACGCAGCCTGTCGGCCCAGGTCTGGGCTTTCGCGGCACGGGCCCGGGGGGTGGAGCTGGCCCATCACAACGTCTTCTTTCGCGCCGATCCGAAACCTGAATTCGACGCCCTGTCGCGTGGGACGCTGGTCGCGGATCCCACGCTGTACATCTGCGCGATGGACCGGGGCGGACTTGCACCGCCACCGGATCTCGAACGGTTCGAGATCATCGCGAACGCCCCGCCGCTTCCCGCCCCCGACCAGGAGCCAGACCAATGCCGCACCCGTTGTTTCGACACCCTGACCAGGGCGGGGCTGCACTTTGCCCCGATGCCGGACGCGCAAAGCCTGACCACCCCGACGGGGTTCGAGAGCCTGTTTCCCGCCTCGCAAGGCGCACTCTACGGGCAGAGCCCGGAGGCGCTGATGGCCGCCTTTCAGAGACCGAAGGCCCGCAGCCCGGTGCCGGGGCTCTACCTGGCGGGCGGCGGGGCGCATCCGGGGGCGGGTGTCCCGATGGCCATGCTCTCCGCCCGGCACGCGGCCGAGGCGATCTTGTGCGACCGAACTTCGCCCTTGCCGTCCCCCCGAACGGCTACGCCTGGTGGTACGTCGACGGCATCCGCGACGGCGGCGGGCGGGCGGTCAGCGTCATCGCCTTCATAGGTTCGGTGTTTTCGCCCTGGTACGCCTGGTCCGGGCGGCGCGACCCAGAGAATCATATCTGTCTGAACGTCGCCACCTATGGACCGGGCGGGCGCTTTGCCATGACGGACAGGGGGCGCGGCGCGCTGCGGCAAACGCCACAAAGCCTGACCATCGGCCCGTCCTCGCTGCACTGGCAGGACGGCCAGTTGGACATCCGTGTCGACGAGCGCGGCGTGCCCCCCCTGTTCGGGCGCCTGCGCGGGCGCATCACGGTGACGCCCTCGGCCCTGACGCAGGTCGAACTGCCCCTGACGCCGGACGGGGCGCATGTCTGGCGGCCCTTCGCGCCGACCTGCCACATCGACGTCGACCTGGACGCACCCGGCTGGCGCTGGCAGGGGCATGGCTATTTCGATGGCAATTTCGGTACCCGGGCGCTGGAAGAGGATTTCGACAACTGGACGTGGGGGCGCTTTCCCACCGGCTCGGGCAGCACCTGTTTCTACGACGCCCGGCGACGGGACGGGAGTTCGCTGGCCACGGCGATCCGCTTTGACGCGGAGGGCCCGGCCCGGTCGGTGACACCGCCGCCCCCGGCGCGGTTGCGACGCTCGCTCTGGCAGGTGGCGCGGCAGACGCGGGCCGACCCCGGTCAAGCGCCGCGGCAGGTACAGAACATGCTGGACGCGCCCTTTTACAGCCGCAGCATGGTGACGACCCGGCTGGACGGGACGGAGACGACCGGCGTCCACGAGGCACTGGACCTGCGCCGTTTTCGGTCTGCGCTGGTCAAGCCGATGCTGGCGCTGCGCGTCCCGCGCAGGGCGTGCTGGTCCTTCGGCCCAGACACCTGAAACAGGTCAGGCTGGTGCCACGTCCGGGTTGCGGCGCAAGACCGACAGGTTCAGCGCCCAAGCCACGGAGACCCAGCAGAGATACGGCACAAAGGCCAGGCCCGCCCAGGCATCGACCTGCCAGAGCGCAACCAGGCAGGCCGCCACCGCAAGCCAGAGCGCGCTGAGCACCACCAGTCCTGCCCGCATCCGCCGCAGCCCGAAAAAGACCGGCGTCCACAGGGTGTTGAGCGCGATCTGAAGAGCCCAGAAGGCCAGGGCAAGGCCATTGTCCGGCGCCAGGGCCACCCGCGCACCCGCAAAGGCCATCAGCAGATAGAGCGTGGTCCAGGTCACCGGAAAGGCCCAGTCCGGCGGCGTCCAGCGCGGCTTGTCCAGAGACCGATACCAGTCGCCCGGCGGAAACATTCCGCCGGTGGCCCCCGCCGCGAAACAGGCTGCGAGAAAGATCAGGAAGGTTATCCAGAACATGCTCTTCTACCTAGCGGCGGGCATGGGCGCCATCAACGGCGCGCGGCGGTTTTGTTCCTGCATTTTCAGCGCGACCAGCGCCTCGTGCAGGCTCTCGCTCCAGTCCGGCGCGGCGTCCTTGGCGGCGGCGCGCACCAGGAAATCGGTTTCCGGCAACGTGCGCGCATGGATCACCGCCGAGCGCGGCAGCGCCACCGTCAGACCCGCGCGCAGGCCCGACAGCATCAGCCAACCCAGTTTTTGCGCCCCCGTAGTCCGGGCGCGCCGGGTGATGGAGTCATACCCGTTGCGTACCACCGCGCCGCCGATCCCGGCATAGATGAACCGCGCCGCAAAGATCCCCGGACGCGTCGAGAGAGGCAGCGCGGCAATCCCGGCCTCTGACCGGTGGTACAGTTGCCCGGCTTCGCGCAGCAAGCGCTTCAGGACCAAGGCCAGTTCCGGCGACGCACGCGGCTTGCGCAACAGGTCGGCGGGGTCGACGCCCGCCCCCTGCAGCCAGTCGGTCGGCAAATAGAGCCGCCCCTCGCGCGCATCCTCGCCAACGTCGCGTGCGATGTTGGTCAACTGCATGGCGACCCCCAGGTCGCAGGCCCGGGCCAGCGCATCACGGTCGCGTACCCGCATCAGCACGCACATCATCGCCCCCACGGCCGAGGCGACACGGGCCGAATAGGCGCGCAACTCCGACAGGGTGGCATAGCGGCGGCCCATCGCATCCCAGGCCAGCCCCTCGAGCAGGGCATCCGGCAAGGCGCGCGGCATGTCGAAATCCTCGATCACGGCGGCAAACGCGCGGTCGGCGGGCGCATCGAGGGGGCGGCCCGCATAGGCCCGGTCCAGCCTGTCATGCAGGCGCAGGACGGCATCCGCCTTTTCCAGTTGCAAATCCACCGCGTCATCCGCCAGGCGGCAGAAGGAATAAAGCGCCAAAGCCGGCTCGCGCACCCGGGTCGGCAAGAGCCGCGATGCCGCATGGAACGACCGCGACCCGTGCCGGATCGCCTCGACGCAATGGGCCATGTCATCTGGCGCGATCATTCCGCCGCCACCGGCAGGCTCGGCACCGCTTGGGCATCAGGCACCAACTGGTCCAGGATCTCGGCGCTGCCGACAACGCCCGGCAGACCGGCACCGGGATGCGTGCCCGCGCCCACCAGGTAGAGGCCCTGCACCTCTTCGCTGATGTTGTGTGGGCGGAACCAGGCGCTTTGCAGGATACGCGGCTCTATCGAGAAGGCCGCGCCATGAGGGCTGAGATACCGGTCCCGGAAGGTCTCTGGCGTAAAGACCAGCGACTGGGTCAGGTGCTCGGACAGCCCCGGCAGCAATTCCCGTTCCAACACCTTGCGAACGCGGTCCCGGTAGCGCCCAGCCATATTCGACCAGTCGACACGCGTCTTGTGACCAAGGTGCGGCACGGGACTGAGCGCGTAAAAGGTGTCGCCGCCATCAGGGGCGACACCGGGATCGGTGATGCTGGGACGATGGACATAAAGGCTCATATCCTCGGCCAGGTGGCCCTTGATGAAGACATCGCGCAGCAACCCGCGGTAGCGCGGACCGTTGAGGATCGTGTGGTGACCCACGTCCTGCCATTTGCCGCGCGTACCACGGGTGCCGAAGTACCAGACAAACAGGCTCATCGACCAGCGTGTGCGGCGCAGTCGCGGCGAGGTCCAGCGGCGTCGGCCATGGCCGCGCAGAAGATGGTCGTAAGTGTGCCCGGCATCGGCGTTCGAGACCACGATATCCCCAGGCACCTCCTCGCCCCCGGTCAGCCTGACGCCCCGGGCGCGCCCGCGCTCGACCCGAATTTCATCGACCTCGGCCCGCTGGCGGATCACCCCGCCCTGCCCTGTCACGACATTGGCCATCGCCTCTGCGATCCGGGCCACGCCCCCCATCGCGTAATGCACGCCGAAGGCGGATTCTAGATGGTTCACCAGCGCATAGATCGAAGTGACATGACAAGGGTCGCCACCGATGAATAGCGGATGAAAGGACAGCGCCATGCGCAACCTCTCGTCCCGCACGCAGCGCGCCGCGTGGCCATAGACCGACCGATCCGCCCGCAGGCGCGCAAATGTCGGCAGCACGCGGATCAGGTCGGCCAGCCGATGCATCGGGCGACGGCCCAGGTCCTCGAACCCGATCCGGTAGCGTTCTTCACTGTCGCGCAGGAACCGGGCGTATCCCGCGAGGTCGCCGGGCGAGAGGCGCGCCACCTCCTGCCGCATCGTCCCGGGGTCCGGGCCAACCCGAAACCGCGCCCCGTCCGGCCAGCGGATCTCGTAGAAGGGATCGAGCGGACGCAGGTCAACGTCATCGTCGAAACGCCGCCCGCAGGCTGCCCAGAGATCGCGAAACACCTGCGGCACGGTGACGATCGTCGGGCCGAGGTCGAAACGGTGCCCACCCTGATGGATGGCCGATCCACGCCCGCCGGGCGTGTCCAGCCGGTCCAGAACCGTGACGCGATACCCCCGGGTGCCCAGCCGCATCGCGGCGGCAAGGCCGCCCAGCCCCGCCCCTACAACGAGCGCCTGCGGCGCCTCGGGATCGACCGGCCTGTGGCTATGAAAGGAGTCTGCGCCTGTAAACATTACCCAAGCCTACATGTGTAATTCTAAATTGACAATCTCGTATCGAACCCCTTCTCTAAGAGGGGTTTCCATGTCAGGGTACCCTGACACCAGCCAAGGAAGGCCAGCCAAGAGGAGGAAAGGCCATCCAGGTCGTCAGCCTGAGTTTCTTTCGCTTTCCGCACGGGGTCAGCCGGCTCTGGGCCTTTGCGATGATGGGCCTTGCGCGCCCGGCCCTGCGTCGGACCGAAGGCATCGGCTTCTGGAAGCTCTGCGGCTCGGGCACGGGCGAAGGCTTTACGCCACTGCCGGAAACCGGGGTCTACGCGATCCTTGCTACGTGGCCGGACCTGCAAAGCGCCCGGCGCCAGACCCGCGACGCCCCGGTCTATCGGCGGTATCACAGACGCGCTGAAGACAGCTGGACCGTGTTCCTGTCCCCGGTTTCGGTCCGTGGGGCCTGGTCACGGCAAAGCCCGTTCGAGGTGGGCGACACAACGGCCGTACCCGGCCCCGTCGCGGCGCTGACCCGGGCCACGCTGCGGGTGTCAAACCTCTGGCGGTTCTGGCGCCGGGTTCCAGACATCAGCGCCGCCATCGGGACCGACCCCGCCGTCTCCTTCAAGATCGGCATCGGAGAGGTTCCCCTGCTGCACCAGGTGACCTTTTCGATCTGGCCCGACAGCGCCAGCATGTCCCGCTTTGCCCGCGCCGACGGCCCACATGCCCGCGCCATACGCGCCGTGCGCGAGGGCGACTGGTTCCGTGAGGAGCTCTACGCCCGGTTCCGCATCCTCGGCGCCAGCGGTCGCTGGCCGGGCGGGCCTCACCTGACACCAGCCGGACCGAAGCCATGACCCAGAGCTTTCCCTTTTCGGCCATCGTCGGCCAGGACCAGATGAAGCAGGCGATGATCCTGACCGCCATCGACCCCGGGCTGGGCGGCGTGCTGGTCTTCGGCGACCGGGGCACCGGCAAGTCCACCGCCGTGCGCGCCCTGGCCGCGCTTTTGCCGCCGATCACCGTTGTTGCGGGCTGCCCGGTCAATTCCGCGCAACTGGATGATGTCCCCGACTGGGCTGGTCCCGTCGACGAGACATTGACGGAACGCCCGACCCCGGTCGTGGACCTTCCGCTGGGCGTGACCGAGGACCGCGTGACCGGCGCGCTGGATATCGAGCGTGCCCTGACCCGTGGCGAAAAGGCCTTTGAACCCGGTCTGCTGGCAAGGGCCAATCGAGGCTATCTCTATATCGACGAGGTCAACCTGCTGGAGGATCACATCGTCGACCTCTTGCTGGACGTGGCACAATCGGGCCTCAACGCCGTTGAGCGCGAGGGTTTGTCGATCCGCCATGCCGCACGCTTTGTCCTTGTCGGCTCGGGCAACCCCGAGGAGGGCGAGCTGCGTCCGCAGTTGCTGGACCGGTTCGGCCTTTCGGTCGAGGTCCGCTCTCCCGACAGTATCGAAGAGCGGGTGGAGGTCATCCGCCGCCGCCATGCCTTTGAAACCGATCACGACGGTTTCATGGCCGGCTGGCAGGCCGAGGATGCCGCGCTGCGCAGCGCCATCCTGGAAGCGCGCGCGGCCCTGGCGGGAACGGCGCCAACCGAAGAGGTGCTGACAGATTGCGCACGGCTCAGCATGGCGCTTGGGGCTGACGGCCTGCGCGGCGAACTGACCCTTTTGCGGGCAGCTCGGGCGCAGGCGGCCTTTGAAGACACCGCGATCACCCGCGACCACTTGCGTCAGGTGGCGCCATTGGCGCTGAGCCACCGGTTGCGCCGCGATCCCCTGGACGAGGCGGGATCGGCCGCGCGGGTCGCCCGCGTCGTCGCCGAGACCCTGCCATGACCGTCATGCCCTCCGACTGGATGCGGGCGCAGCGGGCGCTTGCGGCGCTGGCCATCGACCCGGCGGGGCTGGGCGGCATGGTGATCCGGGCACGGCCCGGCCCTGTGCGCCAGCGGCTGGAAGATGGGCTGGGGGTATTGCCGTTGCCGCTGCGCCGGGTCCATCCCGGGCTGGACGATATCCAGCTCTTTGGCGGACTCGATGTCGCGGCATCGCTTGCGGGCGGAGGACTGGTGCGCCAGCCCGGCCTTGTAGCCCGAGCCGCGGCGCTGGTCATGCCAATGGCGGAACGGGTCCCGCCCGGGCTGACAGCGCGTCTTGCCGGTGTGCTGGATGGCGACACGGGGCATTGCCTGATCCTGCTGGACGAGGGCGCCGACCCGGACGAGACCGCGCCGCAGGTCCTGACCGACCGGCTTGCCTTTCACCTTGACCTGTCCGAAATCCGGGCCACGGACGCCCTGCTGCGCCTGCCAGCCCCGGCGGACATGGACGCTGCGCGGGCGCACCTGCCAAGGGTCGAGGTGCCGGATGATCACCTTGCGCAGCTTGTCCACCTGGCCGCGCGCTTTGGCATCCACGGTTTGCGCGCGCCGCTGCTGGCACTGCGCTGCGCGCGCGCGCTGGCCGCGCTCGACCTTCGGAACCGCGTAATAGCGGAACACCTGCGCGAAGCGGCGGAACTGGTCTTGCCCAGCCGCGCCACGCAGATCCCCCAGGCACCGGACGACAACGACAGCCCGGAACCGCCACCGCAAGACGAGAGCGAGGCGCAGGGCGATGGCGCCGCGATAAAGGATCTCCCGGACGAATTGCTGGTCGAGGCCATTTCCGCCATCCTGCCGCCGGACCTGCTGACCCGGCTGGACCGGGGGGGCCCCACGCGCGGTGGCGGACAGGGCTTTGGCGCCGGGGGCAAGCGCAAGGGCAACCGACGCGGGCGGCCCCTCCCCTCTCGGCCCAGTCGCCCGGACGGGCGCGCACGGATCGACGTGGTGGCAACGCTGCGCGCGGCCGCGCCCTGGCAACCGCTGCGGCGCGCGGCGACGCCCGGCAAGAAACATCTGATCATCCACCCCGGCGACCTGCGCCTGCGCCAGACCGAGGAGCATTCCGACCGGCTGGTGATCCTGGCGGTCGACAGCTCGGGGTCTGCCGCGCTGGCCCGTATGGCCGAGGCAAAGGGCGCCGTCGAGCTTTTGCTGGCACAAGCCTACGCCAAGCGCGATCTCGTGGCGCTGGTCACCTTCCGCGACACCTGCGCCGACGTGCCCCTTCCGCCGACCCGGTCGCTGGTACAGGCCAAGCGCCGCATCGCCGCCCTGCCCGGCGGTGGCGGCACCCCCTTGGCAGCGGGTCTGCGCGCCGCGCATGACCTGGCGCTGCAAGGGCTGCGCAACGGGCAAAGCCCCTGCCTGGCGCTGCTGACGGACGGGCGCGGAAACATCGCCCTGAACGGCAGCCCGGGCCGCGCCGCCGCCGCTGCCGATGCCCGCGACATGGCCCGCCTGTGGCGGGGACTGGGCCTGCCCGCCATCGTGATCGACACCGCCAACCGGCCCGGTGCCGAAGGCGCCGAGCTGGCGGGCTGGCTGGATGCTCGCTACCTCGCCCTGCCGCGCGCCGATGCGCGGCGCATCAGCGCCGCCGCCGACGCCGCCCTGTCGGGATAGCCGCCGTGGACTGGGACAGGGATCTGCCCGGCTGGCCGCATAGCGGCCTGTCGCGCCGCATCGCCCAACGCCCGCACCTTTGGCATGTGCAGGAAACCGGGACCGGCGACACGGTTCTGCTATTGCACGGCGCAGGCGCATCGACCCACAGCTGGCGCGACATGATCCCCCTGCTGGCCGGGCAGTTCCGGGTGGTCGCAGTGGATCTGCCCGGCCAGGGGTTCACACGGCTGGGCAGCCGCGCCCGTTGTAGCCTGACCCACATGACAGAGGACATAGCCACGCTATGTGCCGCGCAGGGCTGGAACCCCGCCGTGATCATCGGCCATTCCGCCGGGGGGGCCATCGCGCTGAACCTAGCACGCAGGCTGCGGCCCGCGCCGGCGGTGATCTGCCTGAACGCCGCGCTGGGGCGGTTCGATGGCGCGGCGGGCTGGCTGTTTCCGATCCTGGCCAAGCTGATGGCGGCGACGCCGCTGGCGGCAATGGCCTTTACGGCCGCAGGGGCCAGCCCGGCGCGTACCCGCCGCCTGATCGCCAGCACCGGCAGCCGGTTGAGCGACGAAGGCATCGGTTTTTACGCCCGGCTGACCGCCGACCGCGAGCATGTGGACGGAACCCTGCAGATGATGGCCCGCTGGAATGTCGACCCGGTGCTGGACTGGCTGCCCCGGATCGAAACGCCCTGCCTGATGCTGGCCGCAGAAGGCGACCAGGCCGTGGCGCCCGAGATTTCGCGACGCGCCGCCGCCCGCCTGCCCCTGGGCCAGTTCCGGGCAATTCCCGGTCTTGGCCACCTCGCGCATGAAGAGGACCCCGACGCCGTGATGCGCCCACTGCTGGATTGGGTGTCGGACCTGCCGCCCACCCTTGGTTCCGCCGCCAAGTCGCGGTGAGTCCCTACAGCCCCACCGCCGTGAAGGCGCGGGACAGCTTGTCGACCAGTTCCGACGCCTGATCCTCTGTCAGGATGAAGGGCGGGGCCAGCAGGACATGTGCGCCCTGCTTGCCGTCGATGGTGCCGCCGTTCGGGTAGCAGATCAGGCCCTCGGCAAAGGCCGCCGCCTTGATCTGGGCATGTATCTTGCGCGCGGGGTCGATGGGCGCCCCTGTGGCGCGATCCTGCACAAGTTCCAGCCCCAGGAACAGCCCCCTGCCCCGGATGTCGCCGACATGGGAATGCTGGCCGAACCGATCCTCCAGCATCCCGCGCAGAACGGCTCCCATCGGATGCACGCGGCCCAGCAGGTCATCGCCGACCAGCCTGTCCAGCACCGCGCCCGCCGCCGCACAGGCGACCGGGTGGCCGACATAGGTGTGGCCGTGCTGGAAAAAGCCGCTGCCCTGCGCAATCACATCGTGCATGACCTCGGTGCAGAGCATCGCGCCGATGGGTTGATAGCCCGCGCCCAGCCCCTTGGCCACACAGAGAATGTCCGGCGCCACCCCATCCTGCTCGCAGGCATACAGCGTGCCGGTCCGGCCCATGCCGCACATCACCTCGTCGAGGATCATCAGGATGCCGTGGCGGTCGCAGATCTCGCGGATCCGCTTGAAATACCCGGGCACGGAGGGCACCGCGCCCAGCGTGGCGCCCACCACCGGCTCTGCCACGAATGCCATGACGGTCTCCGGCCCGACGCGCGCGATCTCGTCCTCGATCTCGGCGATCAGCCGGTCGCAATAGTCGACCTCGCTCTCGCCCTCTTGCTGGCCGCGATAGGCGTAGCAGGGCGAGACATGGCAGACCTCCATCAGGAGCGGCGAGAAAGGTTCGCGCCGCCAGGCATTGCCGCCGGTGGCCAGGGCACCCAGCGTATTGCCGTGATAGCTTTGCCGGCGGGCGATGATCCGGCTGCGACCCGCCTCGCCGCGTTCGAGGTGGTACTGCCGCGCAAGCTTCAGCGCCGCCTCCATCGCCTCGGAGCCGCCGGAGACGAAATAGACGCGGTTCAGGTCACCCGGCGCAAGCGCCACCAGCCGGTCGGCCAGAGCCTCGGCGGGCGGAGAAGTGAAGAACCCGGTATGGGCAAAGGCGATCTCGGCCAGCTGGCTTCGGATCGCCTCTGTCACGTGGGCGTCGCCGTGCCCCAGGCAGGAGACGGCCGCGCCGCCCCGTCGAGGTAGGCCTTGCCGGACTGGTCGTAGAGATAAGCCCCCTCGCCTTGCCGGACTGGTCGTAGAGATAAGCCCCCTCGCCGCGGGAAACCGCGGGCGGCGCCTTGACGCTGCTGCGATGGAAGACATGGGACATGGGCGTTTACCACCTTGGTTGTGCACCTTTCTCGGCCCGCCGGCGCGCGCCTCTGCCGCCAGTTCAGCGGGGGTCATCGGAAGGGCATCATGATCGGAGTCGGGACGTCGGGCGCCGTTGGGCGCGGCCTTGGTTTTCACGGTAGGTTCGGATGACGCGAAGTCATGGCCCATGACACAGGCACTTTTCGGCTAAGCTGCGAACAGGAACGTTTGAAACATATGTTTCTCATGTTGACAAGATTCAAAACATATGAAACACCCTGAAACAGTCGAAACGATCCAGGAGAGCGGATGCCGGCCCAGCGTCTCGAAGCGCGCATCGCGCACCGCTACGGCGGGTTGAGCCACAAGCTCCGGGAGGCGGCGGACTACGTCATTGCCCATCCCGTCGAGGTGGCCACTCGTTCGCTGCGGTCTGTTTCGGCGGCAAGCGCGGTGTCCCCGGCCACCTTTTCGCGGCTGGCGCGGGCGCTGGACTTCGCCAGCTACGAAGAGCTGCGCGAACTGTCGCGCCAGGCCATCGGCGACCAGGTGGTTTCCTTTGCCGAGAAGGCAGCGCAATTGCAGACCCCCGGCGAAGAGGATGCCTCGATGCTGGACCGGCAGGCCGGGGCCTGCATGTCGAACATCGCCAGCCTGGCCCAGGGGATCGACCGCGAACGCCTGCAAGAGGCGGTGGACGCCCTGGCCCAGGCGCGCCGCGTCACCGTTTTCGGGGCCTTCGCCTCGCACGGGATCGCCGAGCATCTTGCCTACCTCGCCAACTATTTCCAGTCCGACTGGACCGTCCTGTCGCGCGCGGGCAGCGCGCTGTCGGCGGCGATCGGGCTGTTGGAACCGGGCGATGTCTTTCTGGTCATCACCAAGACCCCCTATGCCCGCCGCGCCGTCCTTGCCACGCAGATGGCCCGTGAAAGCGGTGCAACCACGATTGTTCTGACCGACACCCACGCAAGCCCGGCACTGATGCATGCCGACCTCGGCTTTTGCGTGCCGTCGGACAGCCCGCAGTTCTTTTCCTCTTACGTGGCGACTCTTGCGCTCATGGAAACTCTGGTTGCGATGATCGTCTCGCAGTCCGAAGATGACATTGGTGAAAAGATTCGCCTGGTGGAGGAAAGAAACCGACGCCTGGGAGATTTCTGGGCGGACGAGAGCTCACCATAACGACAACAGGAGAGAAAGTTATGTTCGACAATGTGAAACTCGGCGCCGTCGTGGCACTGGGTGTTGCGTGCGCGGCACCGATGGCTTCGGCGCAAGAGTTCATCTCGATCGGCACCGGCGGTGTGACCGGGGTCTACTATCCCACCGGCGGTGCGATTTGCCGCCTCGTCAACAAGTCCCGCAAGGAACACGGCATCCGCTGCGCAGTCGAGTCCACCGGCGGCTCTGTCTACAACATCAACACCATCAAGGCCGGCGAGCTGGAATTCGGCGTCGCGCAGTCCGACTGGCAGTACCATGCCTACAACGGCACGTCGAAGTTCTCCGACAACCCGTTCCCGGAAATCCGCGCGGTGTTCTCGGTCCACCCCGAGCCCTTCACCCTGCTGGTGCGGGGCGACAGCGGCATCACCGGCTTCGAGGAACTCAAGGGCAAGCGCGTGAACGTCGGCAACCCCGGCTCGGGCCAGCGCGCCACGATGGAAGTTGTCATGGATGCCTTCGGTGTCACCATGGACGATTTCGCGCTCGCGACCGAGTACAAGGGCTCGGAAATGGCCAAGCAGCTTTGCGACGGCAACATCGACGCGATGATCTACACCATCGGTCACCCGGCCGCCGCCATCAAGGAAGCCACCACCACCTGTGACGTGAAACTGGTCGATGTGGTCGGCGAGCCGATCGACAAGCTGGTCGCCGACAACCCCTACTACCGTGTCGCCACCATCCCGGCCGGCATGTACGCGGGCAACGACGCGGACAACACCACCTTTGGCGTGGGCGCCACCTTCGTCACCTCGGCCGATGTCTCCGAGGACGTGGTCTATGTCGTCGCCAAGGCCGTGATGGAAAACATCGACGACTTCCGTCAGCTGCACCCGGCTTTCGCCAACCTCGACCCGGCACAGATGGTCAAGGACGGCCTCAGCGCACCGCTGCACCCGGGCGCCGAGAAAGCCTACAAGGAACTGGGCCTGATCGAGTAATCCTCGGGCCACGGACGGCGGCAGGGCAATCCTGCCGCCGTTTTTCCTTGGCAGGACAAATTTCTTCGAAGAGATTTGAGATACGCCTCATGCGTTTGCCGGCGCCGCCAGGGCGGTGCCGCAACATTATCCTCGGACGCGCCCACCGCCGGGCGCGCACGATCCAATGTCTTCGAAGGCATTTGCAGGGCATCCCGAACCGCCCACGACAAACAAGAAACACAGGGGGACATCATGGCCGATCCACAGGCTCAGGACCGCAGCGCCGACGACATGGTCGCCGAAGCGGATACCGGCGCGCGCAACCCGCAGGCCAGATGGCAGGCGCAGCTGATCATCGGCACCTGCATCGTCTGGTCGCTGTTCCAGCTCTACATCGCCTCGAAGGTGCCCAGCTTGCTGGCGACGACCACCGGCATCAGCTTTTTCGCCAATGTCGTGGCTCAGGCGCGTTTCGTGCACCTGGCCTTTGCCATCGCCCTGGCGACAATGGCTTTCCCGCTGACGAAATCCGCCCCGCGCGACCGGATCCCGGCCTATGACTGGGCGCTTCTGATCCTGGGCGTCTCCGCTTGTCTCTATCTCGTGGCCTTCCGTTTCCAGATCGCGGACAGGCCCGGCCTGTGGAACACGACGGATGTCACCATGTCGGCCATCGGCATGATCGTTCTGATGATATCGGTCTACCGGTCCCTGGGCCTGCCACTGGTCATCATCGCCTCGTGTTTCGTCCTCTTTGCCTTCTTCGGCGGCTATTCCGAATGGGCGCGGAACATCACCAACTACGGCGGCGCATCGTTGTCCAAGGCGCTGGGTCACTACTGGATGCAGACCGAAGGGGTCTTTGGCGTGGCGCTTGGCGTCTCGACCACGATGATCTTTCTCTTCGTGCTGTTCGGCGCCCTGCTTGACCGCGCTGGCGGCGGCAACTGGTTCATCCGGGTGGCCATCGCCCTGCTGGGCGCGCTGCGCGGCGGACCGGCCAAGGCATCGGTCCTGTCCTCGATGCTGACCGGCATGATCTCCGGCTCGTCGATCGCCAACACGGTGACAACCGGCACCTTCACCATCCCGCTGATGAAGCGCATCGGCTTCCCGGCGGAAAAGGCCGGCGCGGTCGAGGTGGCCAGCTCCACCAACGGCCAGCTCACGCCGCCCGTCATGGGGGCCGCCGCCTTCCTGATGGTGGAATACGTCAACATCCCCTACATCGACGTGGTCAAGCACGCCTTCCTTCCGGCGGTGATCTCCTACATCGCGCTGCTCTATATCGTGCACCTTGAATCGCTCAAGATGGGCCTCAAGGGGCTGGAGAAACCCGGCCGCCGGATCGGCGTCATCATGATCCTGATCCTGTTCCTGTCGGGCTTCATCTTCCTTGGCATCTGCGCCTTCCTGATGATCGGTCTGCGCGGCATCCTGGACCCGATCATGGGGGATTCGATCTATGCCGCCGTTGCGTTGGTCGGCGCGCTTTACATCACCCTTGTCTGGCTGGCATCGCGCTACCCGGACGTCGAGGAAGACACCGAGGGCGAACCCTCCGCCCCCGCCTGACGCCGACGCTGATCGGCGGGCTCTACTTCGCGGTGCCGATCTTCATCCTGGTGTGGAACCTGATGATCCGGACCGACAGCCTCGACCGGCTCTCGCCCGCGCTCTCGGCCTTCTGGGCGACGATCTTCATGATCATCATCGCCCTGACCCACCGTCCGCTCAAGGCGCTTTTCCGCGGTGAGGGCCACGTTGCAGAGGCCGTGGCCGGCTGGGCGGATTTCGTGCAGGGTCTGATCCTGGGCGCACGCAACATGATCGGCATCGGCGTCGCCACCGGCGCCGCCGGCATCATCGTGGGCACCATCAGCCTCACCGGCGCCCACCAGGTCATCGGCCAGGTGATCGAGGTGCTCTCGGGCGGCAACCTGATGATCCTGCTGATCCTCGTGGCGGTGCTCTCGCTGATCCTGGGGATGGGCCTGCCGACGACGGCCAACTACATCGTGGTCAGCTCGCTCATGGCCCCGGTCATCGTCAGCGTGGGCGCGCAGGCGGGCCTGATCGTGCCACTGATCGCGGTGCACATGTTCGTCTTCTACTTCGGCATTCTTGCGGATGACACGCCACCAGTGGGCCTTGCGGCCTACGCCGCGGCGGCGATCTCGCGCGGGGACCCGATCAAGACCGGTGTCCAGGGCTTTGCCTATGACATCCGCACGGCGCTGCTGCCCTTCCTGTTCATCTTCAACACCGACCTGTTGCTGATCGACGTGGGGCTGCTCAAGGCGATCTTCGTCTTCTTCATATCCCTCACGGCGATGTTGCTCTTTGCGGCCGCAACCCAGGGCTATTTCATCGCCAAGTCGCGGCTATGGGAGACCGCGGTCCTGCTGCTGATCGCCTTCATGCTGTTCCGGCCCGGCTTCTTCCTCGACCAGGTGAGCGAGAAGTACAACAGCGCCGAGGGACCGGCCGCGCTGGCGCTCATGGCCGATGTGCCAGAGGGCAAGGACGTGCGGATCACCGTGGAAGGCCCGGATTTCGACACCTTCGAAGTCAGGCCGGTGACCATCGTTCTGCCCTCCGCCGGGGCCGAGACGCTGGATGCCCAGGGCCTGGTGGTCAACGAGGAGGACGGCAAACTGCTACTCGACGAACCCTTTGGCGGGCCGGACCTGATCCAGCCGGTCAGCGGGCAGGAGTTCGACTACTACGCCGACGATCCCGTCCAGATCACCCGGGTCGAAGTCGAGAACGAGCGCATGCCCAAGGAGCTGTTCTTCATCCCGGCACTGCTGCTCTTGGCGGGTATCGTCCTGGTGCAGCGCCGTCGCGCCACCCAGGCACCGTTCTGAGCGGCTCAAAGAGGAGAGACGATATGTACAGCAAGATCCTTCTCGCGGTCGATCTGAACGACACCAGCGGCGCCGCCCGCATCGCCGAGTACGGCGGCAAGCTCGCCCGCATGTGCGATGCCGAGGTGCATGTGATCAGCGTTGTGCCGGCGATGGGCTTCGCCCTCGTCGGGTCAGCCTTCGCCGGTGATTTCGCCGGCACGATGATGGAGGAAACCCGCGCCAAGATGCACAAGTGGATCGACGAGGTGCTGGGCATCGAGGCAAATATTCACGTCGATCAGGGCACGGTCTACGACAAGATCATCCGCACCGCCGAAGACATCGGCGCCGAGGCGATCGTCGTCGGGGCCCACCGCCCCGAACTGCGCGACTACCTGGTCGGCCCGAATGCCGCGCGGGTGGTCCGCCACGCCAAACAGTCGGTCCTGGTGGTCCGCTGAGATCAAGCCAGACGCTCGACCAAGACGGCCCCGGTCCTCTCGGACCGGGGCCGTTTGCGTCTCGGCCCATTGCAGCACCGGCGCTCGGCCTGTTTCCTGCGTACTCCGGAAGCGAAGGAACAGGTGCAGCCTGTCCAATGGGTCGGCGGGCGGGCGCCTTTGCGGCAAAGCCGCAAACAGAGCCGTCCCGCCGACGCCGTCAGTAATCCCGTTCGAAAAACACGCCCAACCCGCTCGACCCGTCAGAGCCGAGGCGGCCACGCACCGTCACGTTGGAATTGACGTTCAGGTTCAGGTTGATCTCGGTCTTGCCCTTGGCGTCGACACTGACGTCGCTGTAGAGGTTCTCGCCCAGGTAGGCTCCGACACGCGCGCGCGCCGTCCCGTCATCGCTCGTTCCCACGTCCAGGTCCGCCACCCCCAGGCCGCTGCGCAGGGATTCCGTGAGGCCCAGACCGCCTCGGCCCGACAGGGTCCGGATGGCCGAGGCCAGCTGAACCGCCTGCAGCGCGGAAAGCTCCGTCGCCGAACGGCCAAAGAGGAAAAAGGACATGGCCTCGTCCTGCGGCAGGTCCGGGACGGACCCCACGCTCAGTTCGGGCGACGAGGCCGGCCCCTCGATGGTGATGGTGATATCCGTGTCCTCGACGCGCGTGCTGGCAACGAAACGGACGATGGGATCGAAACTGCCGCGCAGGAATACAGCGCCCTCGGTCAGCTCCAACCGGCGGCCCAGAAGGTCCAACCGGCCGCGGATCAGCTCGAACTGTCCGACCGGCACGATATCCGAGGTGGTGCCGCTCAGGCGCAGGCTGCCTCCCAGTTCCGCGTCCAGCCCCCTGCCCCGCACGAAGATACGGTTCTCCGCACGGACCGTCACGTCCAGAGGAAAGGCGGGCAGCGGCGCCCCGGCGGCCTGTGCGCTGCGGTCCAGTCCTGCGTAGCGCAGGGTCACGGCCACGTCGCCCGGCATGCCCCGGTGTTCCAGCCCGTCCAGCGCCGCATAGCTGGCGCCGATGTTCGGGATCCGTGCCTCGACCTCGCCGAGGTCGATGGTGCCGGCGATCCGCGCACCGCCGGTCAGGGGCCCCTCGATGCGGATGCGCCCGTTCGCCGAAGTCTCGAACAGGTCCGGCTGGCGTACGACCGCGCTCCGCAGGCGCAGGACCAGCCCCGCATTGAAGGGTGCCGCAAGGGCCACCGGACCTTCCAGCGACACGCGTCCGCCGCTGTCCAGTGTGCCCTCCATCGACACGTCGGCGCGCCCGCCGGACAGACGGATCTGGCCGCCCAATCCGCTCAGCACGATGTTCTGTGCCGGTGCCGCGAAACGCGCGCCATCGGTCGAGATCGTGCCCGAGACGGAAGAGAGCGCGGGCGGGCCGGAGATCCCGAGGTCGAAGCGCGCGATGCCGCTGACCACCTGGGGCGCCAGCCGCCCGTTGGCCAGGGAGAGCGGTGCCGAACCGGTCAGCGCCACGTCAAGTCGGCTGAAGTCGGCGGCGGCAGAGCCGCGCAGACGCGCGCCGATGCCCGCCGGGCCACTTCCGTCCAGAGACAGTTGCCAGGGGCCGCCGCTGCGCCGGGCGCTGCCGGTGACCTGCGCCCCGCCGGGCAGGTCCGGCACGATCTGGCCGAGGTCGGCCAGCGCCACGACCAGGTTCAGATCCGCCATCTCCTCGGGGCCATAGCTGCCGGTCACCCGGGCGTCGATGCCGTTGGCGTCCAGCATGGCCTGACCGATGCGGTAAGCGCCGGTGTCCAGCCGCTCGACCTGCAGGTCCAGCCGCGAATTGCCGGCCAGCAGCGGGTCCACGGTGGGATTGCCGATGCCAAGCCCCTGCCCCCGGACGACTGCCGTCAGGTTCAGCGGCCCGTCCAGCACGCCACCCGAGGCTTCGGCCTCGATCTGGGCCGCGCCGCGCAGGTTCTGCCCTGTCAGCCGCGACAGGGGCGCCAGCGAGGCCGCGCTGGCGGTCAGTTGCCCGTCCACCTGCGGACCATCGGCCCCGGCAGGGTCAACCGTGCCGGTGAACCGCGCGTTCACGACCCCGTCCAGCCGCAACGGGTCAAAGCGGATCGCCCCGTTCCCGCTGCGCGTGGCCTTGACGCTCAACGCGGTTCGGCCGACCAGCAGCGGATCGATTTCGGGGAGGCCCAGGCGCAGGTCGGTCACGCGCCCCTCGGCGCTGACGTCGAAATCGGCCCCGTCCAGGCTGCCCCTGCCGGTGACGGTCAATTCGGCGCTGCCACCCAGAGCGCGCCCGGCCAGCCCGGAAAAGCCCGACAGGCGGGCCAGCGTCGCCTCGAGCCGCCCGTCGGCAAGCGGCACATCGGGGCCAAGATCCACCGTGCCGTCAAAGATCAGCCGCCCGGCGCGGGCGAGGTCCCCCTCGGCGCCCAGCGTCCAGACGTCACCGGCCTGATCAGCGCGCAGCACCAACGTGGTCGGCCCGTTCAACTCGGGCAGGACAAGCGCGGTTTCACGAATGCGCGCCTCGGCCCGCAGGGTACTGGCACCGGTGGCCAGCGTACCGCCACCCTCGATCCGTGCCTCGGGCGTGACCAGCAGGAGTTTCTCGGCCCGCAACCCGGCTTCGTCGCGCACCGCCTCGACCTGCAGGCTGCCGACGCCGGCAATCAGCGGATCGACCTGCGCGATGCCGGTGGCGAGGCCCCGCGTCGTGCCATCAAGGGCCAGGTCGAAACCGCCCGTGACGGGGGCCACCTCGCCCCGGATCGTCAGATTGGCAGCGCCCTCAAGCGCCACGCCCGACAAGGCGGCAAAGCGAGACAGATCCTCGGCCGCCAGCCGCAGATCCGGGGTGACACGCGGGTTCAATGTCTCGGCGTCGGTAAAGGTGAGCGTGCCGGTCAGGCCATAATCGGCCCCCGACAGGTCAAGCCCGCGAAGATAGAGCGGCGCACCGGGCTGCCAGTCGACAGAGAGCGCACCGCGCAGCGTCGTGCCCACGGCCTCGGCCAGGGCCGGATCGGCCAGGGCCAGTCCACCCGCTGCCAGCATCAGGTCGCCGGTCACGCGGCGGGCATCGCGGTCGATCTCGCCCACACCGCTCAGCAGCAGGCGGTCCGCCTGCCCGGCCCCTGTGGTGATCCGCTCGGATTGCAGGCGCAGCGCCCAGCCATTGCCTTGCGAGGCGTCAAAGGAGCCTTCCAGCGTGACGCCGGTGACATAGACCTCCTGTCCCGGCAGCGGCAAGAGCACCTCGTCGCCTTCGGGCGGGGTGATCTGCCCTTCGAGTGCAAGGCGTTCCGGCCAGCCGTCGCCGTTGATGGCGGCAGAGCCGGTCAGGAGAAGCGCCTCGGCGCTCAGCCGCAGGTCCTGCAGGGCAATGGCGCCATCCGCGCTGCGCGTCGCCTCGGCCTTGAGCGCGATGTCATCGCCCAGGAATTCGCGGTAGGCGGGCGCCAGCACCGGCGCCAGGTCGCCGCCGATGTCCAGCGAAACGCGCTGTGTCTCGGTATCGCCATCGGCCCGCAGGACCACCTGTCCCGCCAGACGTTCGACGCCATCGGTCGACAGACGCAGGCGTGCTTCGAAATCGTCGATGGGCGCGTCGCCGGTCAGGCTGAGCGCCACGGCGGGTTCGCCTTCAAGGCCAAGCGCGCGCGCCGCAAGACCGCCGGCCGGCTCCTCGAAACTTGTGTCGAGCGTCAGTACTCGGCTGGTGTTGGAATAGGCCCCGGACAGGCGCAGGTTACCGCCCTTGTCCAGCCGCTGAACCTGTAGTTCCGCGTTGCCGTCCCCGCCCGACAACCGGGCATTGCCGGTGACGCGGAGCACCAGGTCCTCGGTGGCGACGGGCGCGCCCAGCGCCACTTCGCGCAGGTCAAGCTGCGCGAGGTTCAGGGAGACCGGCAATTCGGGCAGTTGAAAGGCGCTGCGGGCCTCTGGCGCGGGTGGCGCATCGCTGGCCAGCGGCACCGGCAGGCGCGGCATATCGATCCGGCCCACGGTGATCTCGTCGATTTCGACCGCGCCGCGCACCAGCGCGGTCCGCGTCCAGGTCATTGCCACGTCGGTGGCGGTCAGCCAGACGCCATCCTCGTCCGCGATGGTGATCCGGTCGATCGTCGCGCGCGAACTCAGCGCCCCGGCAAACCCCTCGATTCGCACATCGCGCCCCGAGTCCGACAGCGCGTCTTCCAGCAGCCCTTGAAGATAGCCGCGATCGTCATCTTGTGCCAAGGCCGCCAGCGGCCAGAGCGCCAGCAGCAGAAAGAACCTCAATAGTCGCATCAGAACGCCTGCCCGATCCCGATATAGATCTGTACGCCTTCGCCCGTGTCGCCACCCACCGGTCCGGCCACGTCAAAGCGGATCGGTCCGACCGGCGTGTCATATCGCAGGCCCAGACCCGCGCCGGCGTGCCAGTCGCCCGACCCATCCACGAAACTTTCTGTCCCGACATAGCCCGCGTCGGCAAAGCCCACGACACCGATGGTGTCGGTCACGTCATAGCGGACCTCGGTCGAGAGGCCCATGAAGCTGCGCCCGCCCAGGCGCGTCCCCGAATAATCCACGTCAAGGGAGCGGTAGGGCTGGCCCCGCACGGTGCCTCCGCCGCCCGAATAGAGCAGGAAGTCCGGCGGCGCGGTCTGCGCATCCGGTCCGAACAGCCCGGCCAGTTGCAGCCGCCCGGCCAGAACCAGCGACTCGTCGGTGCCAAAAGCCCGGTAGCCGCGCAGGTCCAGCGCATAACGCGCACCGGATTCGCCGTCGCTGACGATGGAAAACGGCTCCAGCTCGGCCCGCAGGTACAGGCCCTCGGTCGCATCCAGCGGATCGTCCCGCCGGTCGATGGTGAACGCCGTCGGCAGCGACAGCAGGGTCAGCATCCGCGTCGGATCGCCCGGCAGGTACAGATCGGTGATGCGCGAGCGGCTGTAGGAAATCCCCAGCTCACCGCTGACCTGCTTGGAAAACTCTCGCGTGACCCCAAGGCCCAGCGTGAACGAACGGTCGATGTAGTCCGGCTCGTCGTCGTAGCTGAATCCGGTGGTGGCAAAAAACATCGTGTCGGCGCCGTAGACGGCCGGTTTCTCGAACCGGGCGTTCACCTCATAGTCGGGCCGCATGCCAGAGCCGCCCAGCTGGGTGGCCTCGCCCTCGACCCGCAGCCGCTCGGCCCCGCCAAAGAGATTGCGGTGCAGCCAGAACCCCGACAGCCCGACGCCCTCGGACGAGGACAGTTCGGCGCCGAAGCCGAAGCGGCGCGGCTTGCGGTCGGTGACGTCGATCATGATGTCGAGCGTATCGTCGGGCCCGCCCTGATCCGCTTCCGAAACGGTGACGGACCGGAAGGTACCGGTGGCCCGCAGGCGCTGCGCCGCGTCCTCGACCTCGACCGGGTCGAAGGTCTGGCCGCGCGGGATGCCCGCGATCTGGCGGATGCGGGCCGCGCGCACCGCGCTTTCCGAAGTGACGACCACGTCGCCAAAGCGGAACTGCCGGCCCTTTGAAACCGCAAGGGACACATCCAGTCGCGCATCCGGATGGCGCGCGGTGATGGATTGATCGGCGATCCCGGCCTTGGCGTAGCCCACGGCGCGCCAGCCATCGACCGCCGCCTGCGCGGTGTCGCGCACCACGGTGGCGCGGGCCGGTTCCCCGCGCGCAAAGCCCTCTGGCAGCGGGGTGCGCTTGTGGACCGGGGCGACAAGGGTCTCGCCAAAGGTAAAGGTCGGCCCCGGGTTCACTCTCACCTGCACGTCGCCGATGCGGTCGGGCACCGAGAACGGCGGAATGGTCGCAGCCTCGCGACCGTCGAGCTGGATGCGCACGACCGCCGAGTAATAGCCCTGCGCATATAGCGCCTCGACGAGGCGGGCGTAATCGCCCTGCGCAGCGGCCAGGACGTCTTGCGGTGCGCGGTCCTCCTCACCTTCCAGCTGCGACAGAATCGAGACCGAGCGCAGGCTCTGGATCAGCCCCTCCTGGTCGGGTCCGGCCACGCTGAAGGTCAGATTGTCATAACTTTCCGCCGCATGCGGAAGCGTCAGGCAAATGCCTGTCAGCACGGAAAAAACGGTGCCACGAAGGGTGGCACGCAGCCGCCCGGCCCCTGCCGGACGCTGGGTGCGCAGGTTTGCGCGCGTGGATATATCTAGACGTTGCCCCATGCCTCTACCCTATAACATGTGACTCCGGCGCAAAGAGGCAAATTGCAGTCCCGAGTCACTTTCGCGCGGGGTCTGCCCCGCATCACGCAACCGGGTCAGCCGAGGGCCGCGACCAGTCGGGACAACCGCAGCCAAAGCGCCGCCGACTCGGACGCCGGCACCCAGACATCGGGCCCCTGACCATTGTCGAGGACAAGGCAGGCATGGCCGCCAAAGACCCCCGCCGCCGAGGGGCTGCCCGCCGGGGCGGACAGGCAGGCGTCCTGCAGGTCGCGCGCGCCGTCTCCGGTGATCGACAGCACCAGGTAGAGGTCATCCGCCGGACTGACCGCAAACCCATCCTGCCAGCCCGGCGCCATATCCAGCTGCTCGGGCGTGATCAGCAAGGCCCGATCACGGGCGATGCGCAGGGCAAAGGGGATCTGTGGGCGGGAGGCCAACAGGCCCAGCAGGGGCGCGCCGGGGGCCAGCGCCCCGATGGCGGCATCCAAGTCGCCCGAGATCAGCGCCGCCCCCGTCGCCGCCAGGCAGGCGACGGACACACCCTGCCCCTGCAGGACGCTGCCCGGCGCGGGGCTGGGCGTGGTCCAGAGCGTGCTGTCGTCGGGCAGGTCAGTCGGCAAGGCGGGTTCCCTCCGGGTCAAAGGCGCAGGGCGCGCAAATTCGTGCGGTGCGGTGTTGCCCCAGGTGGAAGACGCCCAGCGTATCCCCCTTTCGGTCACGTCCGGCGTCGACAAGGGCGAGGGCGACGGCGCGGTTCAGCGTCGGGCTGTGGTATGAGGACGTCACGAAACCCAGCGAGCGCGCGGGTCCGTCCAGCGGCACCAGATGCGCGCCGGTGGGCAGCGGCGCGCCGTCACAGTCCAGGCCGACCAGCTGGCGCCTGTCCTTGCGCATGGCCTCTGGGGTGAACAGCGCGCGGCGCCCGAAATACTCGTCCTGCCGCCGCTCGCGCGGGCGGCTCCAGCCAAGATCCTGCGGCATGGTGATGCCGTCGGTGTCCTTGCCGATCAGGATGTAGCCTTTTTCGGCGCGCAGGATCATCAGCGCCTCCAGCCCGATCCAGTGACCGTCAAGCGCCTCGCGCGCGCCGTCCAGCACGGTCATAAAGCCGGGCGCATGACGCGCGGGCACGGACAGTTCCCAGCTGGCATCGCCGGTAAAGCTGACCCGGGCCGCGCGCAGCGGGATATGCTTCCAGCGGGTTTCCACGACCTGCATGTGGCGCAGCGTGGTGACGTCACCGGGCATCCCGGCGGTTTCCAGCGCCATGCGCGCCTGCGGACCGGTGACACTGAGCGTCACCCAATGGGTGGTCACGTCGTGGACAAAGACGCGGGACGGATCGAAACGGTCCTGGCGCGCCTCTTCTAGGATCAGGCGCACGTGATCGACATGCGAGGACGAAGCGGAAAGGATGAAACGATTGTCGTCCAGCCGCAGGGTGACGCCGTCATCCGCCACCACGCCATTCTCGCCCAGCATGAAGCCATAACGCGCACGACCCGGTTTCAGCGTGGACATGGCGACATAGCCGCAGAAATCCAGCAGTTCCGCCGCCCCCGGACCGATCACCTCGATCTTTCCCAGCGGCGAGGCATCGTAGAGACCAAGCGTTTCGCGCGCGCCCTTCGCCTCTGCCTGCGTGTCGCTGTAAATGGCGGGACGACGCCAGCCGCCGTACTCTCCGAACGTGGCGCCAAGGGCCGCGTGCTGCGGCTCCAGCGCAAGACGCTTGAGCGGGTTGAACAGCGCGCCGCGCCGCATCCCGCCAATGCTGGTCAGCGGCACGGGCGTGAAAGGCGGGCGATAGGTGGTCGTGCCGGTCTCGGGGATCGTGTGCCCGGTCAGTTCCGACATGGCGGCCAGGCCGGCAAAGTTGGACGAGCGCCCCTGGTCGGTGGCCATGCCCAGCGTGGTATAGCGCTTGAGATGCTCGACGGAACGATAGCCCTCTTGCGCCGCCAGTTTCACATCCTTGAGCGTCACGTCGTTCTGCGGGTCAATCCAGACGCGGCCCTTGCCCTTCGGATCCGGGCGCATGGGAGCAATCGCCCAGGTGGCGCCAGCGGCGTTCGGGGCCGGTCCCGCGCCGCCGCCCGCCGCGTGCCCCTCGGCCAGGGCGGCGTTCAGGCCGAATGTGCCATTGGCCGCCCCCGCCGGGATCAGTGCCGAGGTGCCCGGGCGCGGGATCAACGCGTCCCTGTCCGCGTCCCAGTCCAGCTTGCCCCCCGCCTGGCAGTGCAGGTGCACGCTGGGCGTGTAACCGCCCGAGACCAGCAAGGTGTCCGCATCGATGTGCTGCCCTCCGGCATTGACCGCACCCAGACCGCGCGCGCTCCTGGCAGCGTCAATCCTTGCCCCACGGCGCACTTCGACGCCCTCGGGGGCCTCTGGCGTGTCCGCCCGGGCATCCAGCAGGGTCACGCGGCATCCCGCCTCTGCCAGCGCCGAGGCCACGGGGTAACTGCCGTCATTGCCCGTCGCCACCACGACCCGTCGTCCGGCCACGGCGCCGTAGAGCACGAGATGGTGCAGCGCCGCTTCGGCGGAGATGATCCCCGGCAGGTCGTTGTTGGCGAACCAGAGCGGACGTTCGATGGCGCCCGCCGCCAGCACCACCCTTGCGGCCCGAATGCGCCAATGGATGTCGCGCGCGCCCCGCTGCCAGGCCGCGAAAAGCCCGTGATCGAAGGCGCTCCAAAGGGTCGTATCGGTCAGCACGCGGCCACCGGCCGCCTGGACCCTCTGCACGGTTTCGTCCGCGAACTCCCGCCAGGGGCCACCGTCGATCTCTCCGCCCCGCCAGCGCAGGGCGCCGCCGGGGGCGCCTGCCTCGTCCAGCAGCCAGACCGTGGCCCCCTGCCCCGCCGCGGCCCGGGCCGCCGCCAGACCGGCAGGACCGGCCCCGATCACCAGCAGGTCACAACGGGCATTGCGCTGCGGCACGTCGCCGGGCGGACGGTTCGACGGATCAAGGCGACCAAGGCCCGCCATGCGGCGGATCATCGGCTCCCACCGCATCCAGCCGCCCGCCATGAAGGTCTTGTAGTAGAACCCCGCCGGCAGGAAGCGCTGCGCGAGATCCATCAGACCCAGAGGATCGCGTGAAGCCTTGCGGGTGTTGACGGCCCGCAGGTCCATGCCATCACGCAGCGGCGTCAGCGTGGCACGGCAATTGGGCGTGGAGATCCCGCCTTGGCCGACATCGAACAGCGCGTTCGGCTCCTCTCCACCAAGACCCCAGAGCCCGCGCGGGCGGTGATACTTGAAACTCCGGCCAAGCACGCGGGTCCCGGAGGCCAGCAGCGCCGAGGCCAGCGTATCGCCCGCGTATCCCGTGTAAGCCTCTCCGTCGAAGGTAAAACGCAGGGGCCTGTCCCGGTCGATCTGCCCCAGCGTCGGATGGCGCCAGCCGCTCATGTCCCGGCCTCCCGGCGCCCGGGCAGCGCCGCGACGTCCAGCACCTCGCGGGTGACGGTATCGCGGGTCAGCAACAGGAATTCACCGCAGGTGAGATGCACCCAGACCTCTTGCGCCCGGCCTTTCGGCGCATCCGCGCCGTAGAGGTAATCGGCCCAGGCCGCATCCGTGACCTCGGGCGCCGGTTCAGGGCGGTGCTTGCCCGCCTCGGCGGCAAAGTGGAACTCGGTCTCGTCGCGGGGACCGCAGAAGGGACAGGGAAAAATCTGCAACGGGTCACTCCTCTTGGCTGCGGTCCGCGCGCAGGGACCGTTCGCCGGGACGGGATGTCCGGGTCCGGGTCAATGCGCGATCCCCGAACCCGCCGCCTCGTCGATCAGCCGGCCCTCGGCAAAGCGGGCCAGGTCGAAGGGACGCGAAATGTCGTGGTGGTCGCCGGTGGCCAGCATATGCGCCAGCAGCCAGCCGCCCGCGGGGATCGCCTTGAAGCCGCCCGTGCCCCAGCCGCAGTTCAGGAACAGCCCCTCGGGTCCGGCGGGCCCGAGAATGGGCGAGCTGTCGGGGACCACGTCCACCACCCCCGCCCATTGCCGCAGCAGTTTCAGCTGGCCGAAGGCGGGAAACATCTCCAGCAGGCCGGAAACGATCGTTTCCTGCATCGGCAGGTTGCCGCGCTGGCCATGCGTGGGCACCCGGTCCAACCCGCCGCCAAAGACCAGTTCGCCCTTGTCGGACTGGCTGACATAGGTGCCGGTGCCCAGGTACAACAGGACCGTGTCCAGCATCGGTTTGACGGGTTCGGACACGAAGGCCTGCAAGGCGTAGTCGTGGACCGGCAGGCGGATGCCCAGCGGCGCGACGAGGCCCGGCGTGGCCCCGGCGGCGGCGATGCCCAGGCGGTCGCAGGCGATGGGACCGCGGTCGGTCTCGACCCCCGTGATGCGCCCGCCCGTGGTGCAGATCCCGGTGACGGTGATGCCCTCGATGATATCCACGCCCAACGCGCTGGCGGCGCGGGCATAGCCCCAGGCCACCGCGTCGTGCCGGGCGATGCCGGCGCGGCCCTGCCAAACGCCGCCGAGGCACTGGTAGCGGGCATCGGGGGCATCGTTCAGCAACGGCAGGCGCGCACGTGCCTCCTGCGGCCCCATCAGGTTGCCGTCCACGCCGTTCAGCATCATCGCGTTGGCGATGCGGGCGCAGATCTCCATCTGCATCGGCGTGTGGGCAGCGATCAGCATGCCGCGCTGGCTGAGCATGACGTTGTAGTTCAACTCCTTGCTCAGCCCCTCGTAGAGGCGCAAGGCCAGGTCGTAGAGCGCAACGCTTTCGGGATAGAAATAATTGGACCGGATCACCGTGGTGTTGCGCCCGGTATTGCCGCCCCCGATCCAGCCCTTTTCCAGCACGGCGACCCGCCTGACACCGTGTTTCCTTGCCAGGTAATAGGCGGTTGCCAACCCGTGCCCGCCACCGCCGATGATGACCGCGTCATAGGCGGGTTTCGGATCTGGCTTGCGCCAGGCCGGGCGCCAGCCGCGGTGGCCGCGCAGCCCTTCGCGGGCAAGCGCAAGGGCGGAATAGCGGGTCATTCGGTGAGGCTCCGGGCGAGGCGCTTGAAGTCTTCGACCTCACCCGGCGCGGGGTGCTGGCCGGTGAAGCAATAGAGATACCCTTCGACGCGGGACAGGCGATCCTCCAGCGTTTCGGACAGTTCGAGGGCGTAATAGCCGATCTGCTGGTAATAGAGCACCCGGGCACGAATGTCGGCCTCTTGCGACGTATAGCCGTGGCGGGTGAACATCTCGGCGATGGCCTCTTGCCGGGCCGTGTCGGACCGGTCGAGGGCGGCGCGCACCTTTTCGTCGCGGCGCGCCCATTCGCGGACCGCGAAATCCAGCCGGTGGTTGAAGCCCTTCGGGTCCACAACGCACCGAAAGAAATTGTTGAGCGCGGCGGTGATGGTCGGCGCGGGCATCCCGGCATGGGCAATCATGACGCCCGTGTTGGTCCGTTCCCATTCGGCCAGCAACTGGTCCAGCAGGTCCTGCCGGCTCTGGAAGTACCAATAGAAGGACGAGCGCGAGACGCCCAGGCGCGCGCCGATGGTCAGCACCTTGACCGATTGCACACCGTCGGAAATCAGGACCTCCATCGCGGCCTGCAGCCAGTCCTCTCGGGTGACCTTGGTATTGCCGGGGAGGTCGGGAGCCTCGGCCCGGAGCTGGTTGCCGGTGTCCTGTCCTGTCATCAATCCGCCGGCGGCGCACCGCCCTCCCCGGTGCGTTTGGCGATGAAACGGTCCAGCGCGGCCAGCCTGTCGCCGGTGGCGCAGGCCGGGGCCTTGTGATCGGCCAGGATCTTCTGCCAGAGCGCCAGCGCGCGGTCGTTGGCATCCAGAGATCCGCGCTCCGTCCAGGTGCCAAAGTTCGACCAGTCGGCCACCAACGGTTCGTAGAAGGCGGTGGCGTAGCGTTCCATCGTGTGCCCACATCCGAAGAAGTGCCCGCCGGGCTGCACCTCGGCCAAGGCATCAAAGCCGATTTCGGCGTCTGAACAGGGTGTTGCCGCGCAAAGCTCTGCCATGACCTGAACCATCTCCATGTCGGTGATGAACTTCTCATAGCTGACGGTCAACCCGCCCTCGATCCAGCCCGCCGCGTGGATGACGATAGAGGCGCCGGACATAAGCGCGCCCCAGGCGCTGATCTCGGTCTCATGCGCGGCCTGGGCGTCGTTGGTGTTGGCGGCGCATCCGGCCGCGTTGCGCCAGGGCAATCCGACAAGACGCGCCAGTTGCCCGGCGGCCAGGCTTGCCTTGACCTGTTCGGGGGTGCCGAAGGCGGGTGCGCCGCTTTTCATGTCGACGTTCGACGCGAAGGACCCGTAACAGACCGGCGCGCCCGCGCGGGCCAGCTGGGTCAGGGTGATCCCCGCCAGGGCCTCTGCATGGCTGAGCGTGACCGCGCCCGCCACCGTGACCGGCGCCATCGCCCCCATCAGGCAGAAGGGAGTGACGACCGAGGGCTGGCCGTAGCGGGCAAAGTCGATCAAGCCCTGCGCCATCGGAATGTCGATCTGGCGCGGCGAATTGGTGTTGATGATCGTGTAGCAATGCGGCTGCGTGCGCAATTCGACCTCGGAGAGGCCACGGAATTCGGCGATCATCTCGAAGGCGTCCAGCGCCTGGGGCGTGCCGCGGGAAAAGACAAAGGGCACCTTGTCCGAGATGCTGAGCTGCATCCGGGTAAAGGCGTAGTGCCGCAGGTGCACGGGAATGTCCTGCGGTTCCACCCCGGGTGAGAGCATCTGGATCGCATCGAAATGCTGGACCAGTTTCGTCAGTTCCTCGACATCGCGCAGGGTGCCCGCGCGGCGGCCGCGCAGGAGGTCGGAACAATTCGGCGCCCCCGCCCCGGATTGAAAGGCCAGCGTGCCCAGGGCCATGTCCAGATCGCGCGACGGATCGCCGCCGCGTAGGGTGAACCGGCGCGGAGCCGAGGCCAGGGCGGCCTCGACCACCTCTGGCCCAATGCGGACCATCTGGCTGTCCTCGTCGACGATACAGCCCGCCTGCGCATAGAGTTTGCGGGCCTCGGGCAGCAGCACCTTGATGCCCAGTTCTGACAGCACGCGCAGGGCGGTGGCGTGGATGGCCTCGATGCGGTCCTGCGTGAAAACGGTTTGCGGCGTGAACGGGTTGGTCAATTGACGATAATTGACCTTGCGGGCCGGGGCCGCGTCGTCGCCACCGCGTTTGCGGCGGCGACGGGCCGGGGTCTGTGTCTCGGCCGCCATCAGACCGGCTTGCCGCGCATGGCGTTGCCCGCCGGATCGTAGGGCGACGGCGCGACGACGCGGGCGGGCCGTTCTGCACCGACCACATGGACGGTAAGTTCCGTACCCTCTGTCGCCGCGTCCGCATCCATCATGGCCAGGGCATAGGATTTGCCCAAGGTGTGGCCATATCCGCCCGAGGTGACAAAACCCACGCGCTTGCCATCCTTCCAGACCGGTTCATACCCGCTGGCATCGGCATCCGTGGCATCGACCTCCAGCGTGACGACACGGCGTTTCGGGCCCGCCGCGCGTTCCTTCAGCGCGGCCTCCTTGCCGATGAACTCCTTGTTCCAGTCGATCCAGCGGTCCATGCCGGTTTCACCCGGCGTGTAGCCTTGGGTAAATTCCGCCGACCAGATGCCGAAGGATTTTTCCAACCGGAGCGAGAGCATCGCGTTGAAGCCGTATTCCCGGATTTCCTGCTCGGCTCCCGCCTGCAACAGCAGTTCGCGCAGCTTGATGTGATCGCCCATGCGCACGTTGATCTCGTACCCCAGTTCGCCGGCCACGGACATGCGGGCGACACGGGCGCGGAACAGGCCCACGTCCAGCGCGGCGCAGCCCATGAACGGCAGATCGCCAGCACCCTCGCAGACCTTCTCTATCACCGCGCGTGAGCGCGGGCCGGTCAGCGCAAAGCCGCAGATTTCTTCGCCCAGATCGCGGATGCCTACACCGTCGTCCAGGTGATCCTGGAACCAGCGCATGTGCCATTCGCGCAGGTAGTAGCTGCCCATGATCCACCAGATGCCGTCGCCCCAGTTCATCACCGTCAGGTCGCCCTTGAGCCGCCCGCCCGGTTCCAGCATCGGTGCCAGTTTCGCCCGGCCCGGTTTGGGCAGTTTCGAGGCCATGATGCGATCAAGCCATTTTTCCGCGTTCGGCCCCGTGACCTCGAACCGGGAAAAGCCGGTGATGTCGATCAGGCCGACCTTCTCGCGGACGTGGCGGCACTCCTCGCCCACGATGTCAAAGGCGTTCGACCGTTTGAGCGTCGGCGTCTCCTCGAACCCCTGCGGTGCAAAGTAAAGCGGCACCTCAAGATCCCAACTGCAGCCCCACTTGCAACCAGCCACATCCATCGCGGAGTGGGCTGGCGCGGTCTTCAGCGGGCGGCCGGCGGGCAGCTGCTCGTTCGGGTAGGTCATCACGAACCGGCGCGAGTAGAACTGGCCCGTGGTTTCCTTGATATAGCGCTTGTTCTGGGCGTAGTCGCCATAGCGCGCCACGTCCATCGGCCAGGCGTCGGCCTCGGGCTCGCCATGAATCATCCATTCGGCCAGCGTCTTCCCGACGCCGCCACCCTGCAGGAATCCCGCCATGACCGCGCAGGCGGACCAATAGCCACGCTTGCCGCGCACAGGCCCCACCAGCGGGTTGCCATCGGGTGAGAAGGTGAAGGCGCCGTTGACCCAGGTCTTGACCCCGGTGTTTTCCAGCACCGGGTAGCGGTGGAACCCGCAGGTCAGCTCGTGTTCGATCCGGTCGGTCTGTTCCTGGAACAGCTCCATCCCGTAGTCCCAGGGCGCGCCGTCCATTGCCCAGTGTTCGTGCTCGACCTCGTAGATGCCCAGCAGGAGGCCCTTCTGGTCCTGCCGCATGTAGGTGAAACCTTCGAGGTCGACGGTCATCGGAACCTCGAAATCCAGCGCCGCGATCTCGGGGATGTCCTCGGTCACGAGGTAATGGTGTTTCAGCGGCGAGACGGGCAGTTCGATGCCGGCCATGCGGCCCACCTGTTTTGCCCAGAGCCCGGCGGCGTTGACGACATGTTCGCAGGTGATGGTGCCCTTGTCGGTCACCACCTTCCAGCCGTCGGCGGTCTGTTCCAGGCTCTCGACCTTGGTGTGTTCAAAGTAGCTGGCACCGCGTTTCTTGGCGGCCTTGGCATAGGCATGCACGGTGCCGGTGGTGTCGATATATCCCTCGCGGTCGGCCCACATGGCGCCAAGGATGCCCTCGGTCGACATGATCGGGCAGCGGCGCTGCGCCTCTTCGGGGGTCAGAAGTTCGCAATCGTCGATGCCGATGGACTGGAACACGCGATAGTTGGCCTGCAGCCATTCCCAGCGATCGGGCGTGCCCGCCAGGGTCAGCCCGCCGGTCATGTGCAACCCGATGTTCTGGCCGCTTTCCTGTTCGATCTCCGAAAGCAGGTCGATGGTATAGGCCTGCAGCGCGGCCATGTTGGGATCGGCGTTGAGCGCGTGAATGCCCCCCGCCGCGTGCCAGGAACTGCCGGCCGTCAGGACGGACCGTTCCAGCAGGCAGACATCGGTCCAGCCGAACTTGGCAAGGTGATACAGAACCGAGGCGCCGACGACGCCCCCACCGATCACGACCACGCGGTAATGCGTATTCATTTTCCGTCCCTCCCCGGATTCGTTTTTGACAGGCTAGGAGGGGTGCCAGCCCAAGTATAGACAGAAATGTCCAGAGTTTTGCCCAAGAGCGACATGCCCGCCAAACGACAGCACGCGGCGCGGTGCCTTGCGCGTCTTTCTCAAAAGCGTTTGAAGCGGTCTGTCAGTGTCGCGCGCGATGCGCAGGCCGGCGCACCGCATGGCGCCTCAGGCAGTCACATCCTCGGACACGTCGCCGCCGTCCTCTTCGGGAAGGTCGAAATTGTCCCACTTGGTGGCATGCGGCAACATCAACTGCTCATAGAAGCCGCCCGCGCCAAAGGGATCGCCCCCGCCGCGCGACGGATCGGGGTTCGGGTCTGGCACGGGAGCGGGCGTTGGGTCTGGTTCGGCCAGTGGATCGCCCTGCCATCTGCCTGCATAGCTGTCCAGGAATTGCGCATAGAGCCCGCCCGGGGCAAAGGCATCGCCGGTGACCGGCTGCCCCGGCTCCGGGTCATCCGGGTACGGATCCTCTGGCGTGGGGTCTTTCGGCGTCGGAACGACCGGCTCCGGATCCTCCGGTTCCGGGTCTGGCTCTGGCCCTGGCAAGGGGTCTTCCACCCTCTCTCCATCCACCAGCCTGTATTGCTCGGACACGTACTCGCGCAGGACCCAGTCGGTGTAAGGTTCGCGCAGGTCCCCGTTCTCGTCGGTCACGGCCGGGTCGAAAGAGGCGTAGGTCTCGAAAACCGAGATCACAAGCGCAGTTTCATCCGGGGTCAGGTTCTCTTCCCCAGCCCAGCTTTCATAGCCGGTGTACAGGGTCACACCGACGTCCTGGCCATAGAGTTCCAGCGCCGCCTTGGCGAACTCGGTTGCGTGGACGTGATCGCTGTGCTCGATCTCGCTGGTGTCGTCCTGCAACATCACCTCTTGCGGGGCATGCCGCGTCATTATCGCCCCCAGGACCTCGGTCAGTTCGTCCGAGGTGTAGGTCACCGCGCCGTCCACGGTCGTGACCTCGGCCAGTTGCCCTTCGGCCAGCCGTTCGAGACTGCCAAATCCATAGGCCTGGGTGCCCGCGCCGTCGATCCCGTCGGGCGTACGCAGGAAATACAGGCGCACCTGCGGCGCATCGGCCAGGTAGCTGCTTTGCACCTCCCAGGCCTCGCCACCGACGTCTAGGGTCACGGTCTCGTCCACCCAGGAATCCGGGCCAGAGCCCGCCATCTGCGCATAGGCGGCTTTGGCCCCGGCCTCGCGCGCCTCCCAGTAGTCGGCGCCCTGCCCGGCATCGCCCGCGGTCAGGTAGACCGTGGTCATCGGGTCGCCCGCGGCGATGGTCTCGGCAATGGTGGGGTTCATGAACAGCAGGTCATCGTCGGCATGCGCGACGATGGCCATGTCACCGCCCGGGTCCGCGGGGCTGAGCGGCTCGACCGTCAAATCGATCACCGAGGGATCAAGGCCGGTGGCCGCATCGGTCAGATCGGCAACGGGCAGTCGGACGGGCACCTCGGCCTGCATCTGCGCAAGCGGATGGTCGTCCTTGAGGATCGACATCACGCCATCACTGTCGATCTGGGCCGAGAAGGTCGCGGTTTCCCCGGCCACCAGCGCATCCTCGGCCACCAAGCGATAGCTCTCGTCGCCCTGGCTGAAATCGAAGTAAAGATCGGCACTGGCGCCCATCTGCCCAAAGACCAGTTGCGGCGCCTCTCCGTGAACGCCCAGCGCCATCAGCGGCTTTGACGCGCCATCGCCCAACATGTCGAACTGCACCGCCACATCGATGCGCAGCGGGCCGGTGAACAATCCGTTCAAGGTCGGCAATGCCATTTACCCAAGATCCCTGTCCTGGCGCAGGCCCTTCGGTGCCGGGGGCCTGCCGGTCCGGTCCAGGCGCGGGGCGCGCTCGGATATGGCCATAAAAAAGCCACACTCTCACCTCGCGTCACCTTACACATGCCAACATTGCGCGAGTCCGGTTTTGGGATCCAGCGCCGGGAAACACTCTGTTCCGGGTTCGCAGACGAAACAAAGCCCTCTGCTCGCGCCGACTTGTGACAACTTTGACCCAAAGCCGCGCAACGCCGTGACCCTTCTGCCACGCAGGCGCCAACAAGGACCGGCCCACCGACCCGAATCGCAACGAGGGCCGCGCATGCGCCTATGCTGTCGCGACCCCAAGACGGATCCGACGGATGCCCCTTCCCCTTCGCCGTATCGCCGCCCTTACGATGCTGCTGGCCTGTAGCCTGATGCTGCCCCGCGCGCTGGCGGCACAACCGGAGGGTCATACCGGCTGGCCTGGCGACTGGCAGACCTTCTGGTCCTCCGGAGAGGCATTTCTGATTCTGCAACAACGCGGCGACGCGGTCAGCGGCACCTACCAGCCCGGCGGCGGCACCGTCGCCGGCGTAACGCGCGACGGAGTTCTGCGCGGCACATGGTCCGAGGGTGGGGAAAGCGGCGATTTCATCTTTGTTCTGTCGGCGGACGGGCAAAGCTTTGCCGGGCGTTTCGGGTCAGGTGACTGGTGGAACGGGCATCGCGCCGCGATCGCCCAGCAACAACGCCCCGCCTGGTTCAGCGGCGCCACTCCGCAGGCGACGCTGCGCAGCATCCTCACCGCGGGCAATGACGCCATCTACCACGGGCGCGAAGGCCAGGTACGCTGGATCGAACCGTTGCTGACTTACGATAGCCCGGACGGGGACTCGTCGGACCGGGAACGTCGGCGGCGCGCGCTCTGGCACATCCTCGACATCTCGACTTTCCGGCTTTGGGATGCACCGGTCCCGCCCGCCGGGGCAGAGCCTGGCGAGACGCTGGCCTTCGAGATCAGCCCGGCTGGCACAAGCGCCGGCCACAGCCTACGGTTCCGCCTGGGAGCTGATGGACTGTGGCAACTGGTCGTCCCGCCTGCCGTGATCCTGCAGGCAGATCTGGAACGACTGATTGATGCCCGGGGGCACGACACGCTGGAGGCGCTCGAACGGGCGCGAGCCGGCAGTCCGCGCATGGTGATGATGGACTTTCTCCTTGGTGCCAATGACTGGGTCGGCGCGGGCGATGCCCGTGCATTGCGGGCGCTGAACCTTGATCACGTTCCGCGCCAGTTGCGCCGGATCGAGGGCGCGCTGATGGCCGATTACCTCCGCCAGAGCATCGACCGGATCGGTTTTGTCTACTGGCAGGAGATCCCCGACGATCCCAACCGCCCCCTGCCGTATGTCTACTATCGCCATCCGGTCGGCGACATCACCATCGCGCCCACGGACATCCTCGACGACGAGGGGCGCACCGTGGAGCGGCGCTGGCGTTTCTCACGCGAGACGATGGCAGAGTTGCCAGACATCTACGCGGCCCTCGAAAAGATGCCTCTTGCGCCCGGCCTGACCACGCAACCGCCCCTGTCACAGTTCTTTGCCACGCGGCAGGCGGTCCTTGCGCGTGCCGGTTGGCTGCAAGCCGAGGCCTGGGGACTGGAGACCTGGCAATGGATGGGAGTGCTAGCCTACCTAGGGGTCATGACGCTGGTGCTGATGACAGGATCGGTCGTCGCGCGCCGCCTGGCGGGACGGGATAGCCAGAGGGGACGCCTTGTGGGACAGTTGGCCGGCCCGGTCGGCTTGATGGCCGTCGCCTTGCTGTTCCTTGACGCCAGCGAGCGGCTGGGCCTGACGTTGCGGGCTTTCGGCGTGATGTCGGGCCTGTCCGCGATGCTGCTGATCCTGGCCGGCGCAGCGCTGACCTATCGTATCGTCTCGCTGATCTTTGACGCACTTATGACCAAGGCGACGCAGACCCTTGCCTACACGGACGAAATCGTACTGTCGCTGGCCCAGGGATTGATGAAACTGTTGATCGTCGTCGGGGCGGTGATCGGCTGTGCCGATGTTGCCGGCCTGCCCTACGAAGGGGTCCTGACCGGCCTGGGGATCGGCGGCGTGGCCCTGGCCTTTGCCGCACGCGAAACCGTGTCCAACATCATCGGCGGCGCGATCCTTCTGTCCGACCGTCCCTTCCGCAAGGGCGACCTCGTCGAGGCAGCCGACTCGCTGGCCGTGATAGAAACGGTGGGCCTGCGTTCGACGCGCCTGCGCAAGCTGGACGACACCCTGATGATCGTGCCCAACGCCCAGCTTTCTGACCAGGTGATATCCAACTGGGGCAGCCGGCGGAGGCGTCGCGTACTGATGAAGATCGGCCTCACCTACGAAACCCCGCGTGCGCAACTGGAACAGTTCGTGGCGCGGCTGATGGAGATTTACCGCGATCAACCGGAGGCCGAGACCGACAATGTGACGATCGGCATCACGTCGCTGGGCCCCCACAGTATCGACATCGAACTATGGGGGCACTTCCGCGTTTTCAGCTACGAGGCGCAGATCGCCGCGCAACAGGCGCTGATCCTCGATATCCTGTCCCTGGCCGAAGAGCTGGGCATCAACTTTGCCTACCCGACGCAGACCGTGCACCTGGCCGCAGACAATGGGTCAGGTCCGACCACGGCATAGATTGCGGCGCAAAGCTCCGGTCAGATCGACAGCCGCCGTTTCCGCGCGCCGCCGCGTCGTTGCGGCTGGGGCAAGGGCAGGTCCAATGGCACCGCCGGGCACCGGATCGAGTGATGCAGCAAGTCGCAGAACACCGCCACCGCCGGATCTGTGCCCGCAAACGGCTGGGCACAGGTCCAGGCATGCAGCGCCTCTTCCTTGTAGCTTGCACATCCCGGCAGGCTGCCCAGCCATTGCATGTAGCCCATGCTGGCCAGTTCCCGGGCCCGTTCCGGTGTCTCGGCCCGTGTCTGCAATAGGGTCAGTACCCGTTCGATCGTCATCGCGCCCTCCGCGCAAGGCTGGGGCGGGGATCATGGATCGGCGGCAGGACGGGTGGCAGGTTGCCATTCGTCTTTCGCGTCTCCGGGGCACCCCGCCCGGGTTGAGTGGCTTGGGCGCAAGGCGCCCGGCGATGGCAGGTCTCCTGACTTGCGGGTCAAGGCGCTGTCCCGAACCTTCCCGGGCCTTGCGGCCCAGTGGTCACTTCGGGATGGCTCGCCGCTTACAGTTGCGGGGGCAGTCGCGGACTTGGGACAAAGCCCCTCACCGCGTTCCCTTTTCAGACCGCGCGGGCGCGGTCACCATCTGTGGTCAAAGTGGCGCAGCGCTCTCGCCCGGTCAAGCGGTTCGGGCCGGATGACTTGCTTGAACGCTGCAATACCGCCCCATGTCCGCCGCTTGCGCCGATGCAACGCAGGCGACAGAGTGCAGGCATGGGCCAGATCACCGTCAAACAGCTCGAAGCCTTCGTGCAGGTGGCCGACCTGGCCAGCTTTCGTCGTGCAGCGGAACGGCTGAACACGACCCAGCCCAATATCTCGACCCGGATCTCGGCGCTGGAATCGCTACTGGGGCTGCGCCTGTTCAACCGCGACGCCGGGTCGGTCCGGTTGACGCCGACGGGCCGGACGATGCTGCCCCGAGCCCGGGCCGTTCTGACCGCGATGGACGGGTTCGTCGCCGCCGCTGGCGAAGATCACCTGTTCGAGGGCGTGCTGCGTCTCGGCGTGACAGAGATGATCGTGCACAGCTGGCTGGGCCCCTTCCTGCGGGCGCTCAAGGATCGGTTTCCGGCCATCGACGTGGAACTGACGGTGGATCTGTCCGCCAATCTCTCGCCCTCGCTGTTCAGCCGGGGGCTGGACCTGACGTTGCAGAGCGGCCCGTTCGGGCGGCAGATCTCGGGTGGCGTGGACCTTGGCGCGTTTCCACAGGTCTGGGTCGCGGCGCCGGGCCTGGGCCTGCAGGGCCGCGCGCTGAGCCTGCGCGACATCGCGCGGCACCCGGTGTTGACCCATGCCCGTGGCACCCTGCCCTTCGAACAATTGCGCGACCATGTCGCCTCGCACCCGGACCTGGACGTGCGGCTGGTGCCTTCGACCAACCTTGCCGCCTGCCTGCAGATGACGCTGGACGGCCTGGGGCTGGCCTGCCTGCCAGAGATCATGCTGCGCGACCAGATCGCCGCCGGGCGGCTGGTGCCCCTGCGCTACCTTTGGGTGCCGGACCCGCTGCGCTTTCGGGCACGTTACGACGCGGGGCTGGCGCCGTCCTATGTCGCCCGGGCGGCCGAACTGGCGCAGGAGGTGGCGCGCGCGCACTTGGCGCCCCCAGAGGATAAGAAAACTCGATCCTCCTGATCCGATCAAATAATTGGATCGCATGATGTCAGGTCGCTAGGCTCGACGGGACCACCGACAGGAGCCCATCATGCCCGAACCGCTTTATCGCCTTGGCGTCGACATCGGCGGGACCTTTACCGACGTGGTGCTGGAAGGGCCGGACGGGCTGACCTCGACCAAGGTGCTGACCACCCATGCCGCCCCTGAAGAGGCCATCGTCGAGGGGCTGCACCGGGTTTGCGACCTCGCAGGCGTGGCCGCGAGACAGATCGCCCAGGTGATCCACGGCACGACGCTGGCCACCAATGCGCTGATCGAGCGACGCGGCGCAAAGACGGCGCTGGTCACGACCGCCGGCTTCCGCGACGTGATCGAGATGCGCACCGAAAGCCGGTTCGAGCAATACGACCTGAACCTCGTGCTGCCCGAGCCGCTCTTGCCCCGGAACCGGCGCTACACAGTGAATGAGCGCATGGACGCGGACGGCGGTGTCCTGATCCCGCTGAACCGGACCGAGATCGAAACCCTGGCCGAAACCCTGCGCGCGGGCGGATACGGCAGTGTCGCCGTGGGCCTTTTGCACGCCTATGCCAATGACGCGCATGAGCGCATGGTGGCCGAGGTGCTGGCCGAAGCTTTGCCCGGTGTGGACATCTCGCTGTCCTCCGAGGTCTCGCCGCAGATGCGCGAGTACGAGCGTTTCAACACCACCATCGCCAACGCCTATATCCGCCCGCTGATGGCGTCCTATCTTGGCCGGCTGAAGGAACGGCTGGCGCACGAGGGGGCCGATTGCCCCGTCTTCCTGATGCATTCGGGCGGCGGCATCCTCTCGCTGGAAATGGCGGCGGAATTCCCGGTACGGCTGGTGGAAAGCGGCCCCGCCGGGGGCGCGATCTTTGCCGCCGAGATCGCGGCACGGCACGGGCTGGACCGGGTATTGAGTTTTGACATGGGCGGGACGACGGCCAAGATCTGTCTGATCCGCGGGCATACGCCCAAGACGGCGCGGGTCTTCGAGGTGGCGCGCAGCTACCGGTTCAAGAAAGGTTCGGGGATGCCGATCTCGATCCCGGTGATCGACATGGTGGAAATCGGCGCCGGGGGCGGCTCGCTGGCTTCGGTGGATGCGATGAACCAGATCCGTGTCGGCCCGGAAAGCGCGGGATCGGAACCCGGCCCGGCCTGCTACGGGCGCGGCGGCACGCGACCCGCCGTCACGGACGCGGACCTCGTCCTGGGCAAGCTGGACCCAGCAAATTTCGCCGGCGGCTCCATCACGCTGGACCCGGACCGCGCCGAGGGGGCGCTACGGGCAGAGATCGGAGACACGCTGGAGATGGACGCGCTGGAAGCCGCTTACGGTCTGGCCGAGGTGGTGGACGAGAACATGGCAAATGCCGCGCGCGTGCACGCGGTGGAAAACGGCGAAGACCTGGGCCGTTACACGATGATTGCCTTTGGTGGCGCCGCGCCACTGCACGCCGCGCGGCTTTGCGAGAAACTGGGCGTTGCGCGCTGCCTAGTGCCACGGGGCGCGGGCGTGGGATCGGCCATCGGGTTCCTGCGCGCGCCCTTCAGCTTCGAGGCGAACCGCTCGGTCTTTACCCGGATGCGGGAGTTCGACGCCGCGACGGTCAAGGCGCTGTTCGCTGAACTGCGCGACGAGGCGGAAAGTTTCGTGCGCACCTGCGATGCCACGGCCCCGATAGACGCCGAGGCCAAGGTCTTCATGCGATATGCCGGTCAGGGTTGGGAAATCCCTGTTCCCGTCCCGCTAAAGGACATGGCGGCGCCCGATGCCGACCGGCTGCTGAGCCGGTTCGAGGCCGAGTACACCGCCTTGTTCGGCCGCACGGTCGAGGGGCTGGAAGCGGAAATCACGGTCTGGTCGGTCAATGCCTTCACCACCCGGCCCGCTGTTGAGCCTGTTGCGCCGACCGCGCGCGCCGACGAGAGGACTGGCGAGGGCACCCGCCCGCTCTTTGACCCCGCGCGCGGCGCGCGGCTGGCCGCGCAGGTCCTGCCGCGCGCCGATCTGCCGACGGGCACCTTTGTGACCGGTCCGGCGCTGATCATAGAGGACGAGACCACCGTCGTTGTTCCCGCCAGCCGCGAGGTCGTCGCCCTGCCGGATGGCACGCTGGACGTGCGCCTGCCGCACCCCCCAGATCAGAAGGACGCCGCCCATGACTGAACCGTCGAAGGTCGCCTACCAGGTGATGTGGACCCGCCTGATCTCTGTCGTCGAGGAACAGGCACAGGCGCTGGTGCGCACGGCCTTTTCCCCCTCTGTCCGCGAGGCGGGGGACCTGTCGGCCGGGGTCTACGACGCCGAAGGGCAGATGCTGGCACAGGCGGTCACCGGCACACCGGGCCATGTCAACGCGATGGCCGATGCCGTGGGCCATTTCATCCGCCGTATCGGTCGGCAGAACATGTTTCCCGGCGACGTCTATCTGACCAACGATCCCTGGGAGGGCACGGGTCACAAGCATGACATCACCGTGGTCACGCCGGTCTTTCGCGACGGGCTCTTGATCGGTTTCTTCGCCTGCACGGCGCATGTGACGGACATCGGCGGGCGCGGCTTCGGCGCCGATGCCAATGACGTGCACGAGGAAGGGCTGTACCTGCCGATCATGAAATTCGCCGAGCGCGGCGAGGTCGACCGGACGCTCTTGCAGATCATCCGCGGCAACGTGCGCGAGCCGGACCAGCTTGTCGGTGACATCCACGCGCTGGCCACCTGCAACGAGATCGGACAGCGGCGTCTGCTGGAGATGATGGAGGAATTCGCGCTCTCCGACCTCGAAGGCGTGTCCGATTTCATCCTCACCAACTCTCGCAAGGCCACGCTGGAGCGGATCAATGCGCTGACACCGGGCAAGGCCAGCGGGCACATGCGGATCGACGGCTATGCCACGCCCATCGACCTGCATGTGCATCTCAGCATCGAGGCTGACCGCATCCTCTGCGACTGGACCGGGACCAGCGGTGTCGATCCCAAGGGGATCAACGTGCCGATGGTCTATACCAAGGCCTATGCCTGCTACGCGCTGAAATGCGCCATCGCGCCGGAGATCCCGAACAACGCAGCCTCTCTGGCGCCCTTCGAGGTGACGGCACCCGAGGGGACCATCGTCAACGCCCCCTTCCCGGCGCCCGTCGCCCTGCGTCATGTCATTGGCCATATGGTGCCCGACACGGTCTATGACGCGCTGGACAAGCTCTTGCCCGACACTGTGCCCGCCGAGGGCGCCGGCTGCCTGTGCAATTTCATGCTGTCCTTGCGGGCTGCGCCGGGGGCCACGAATGCGCGACGGGCCGAGGTGCTGACATTCAACTCTGGCGGATCGGGCGCGCGGCCCTCGCTGGACGGGATGAGCGCCACGGCCTTTCCCTCGGGCGTGATGACCATGCCGGTCGAGGCCACGGAACAGGCCGGGCCGGTGATCGTCTGGCGCAAGGAGCTGCGCCCGGACTCGGGCGGCGAGGGGCAGTTTCGCGGCGGGCTGGGCCAGTTCATGGAGGTCGGTGCGCGCGAGGGCCATGTCTTTGACTTCTCCGCCATGTTGGACCGGGTTGACCACCCGGCGCGCGGGCGGCGCGGCGGAGGCAGCGGCGGCGCCACGGTCATTGCCCGGTCGGACGGAACCGCGATGCGCGGCAAGGGGCGGCAGAGCGTTCCCGAAGGGCAGCGCGTTTTGATGGAATTCCCCGGCGGCGGAGGCTATGGCACGCCGTCGATGCGCGATCCGGCCCAGGTCCGCCGTGACCTTGCGCTGGGTTACATCACGCCCGACCACGCGGCCCGGCATTACGCCGTTACGCCCGAAGAGGCCGCGCAGATCATGAAACGTGCCCAAGACGGAGAGGTCTTTTGATGGCAGCCCCCGGTTTCTCCCCCACGCCCACGAAATCCTCCTACGACGTCGTCATCATCGGCGGCGCGATCATGGGTTCTGCCACCGCCTGGTTCCTGTCCGACAACCCCGATTTCAACGGGTCGGTTCTGGTGGTGGAACGCGATGCCAGTTTCGCGCAATGCTCGACCGCGCACACCAACTCCTGCATCCGGCAGCAGTTCTCCGACCCGCTGAACATCCGCATCTCGCAGTTCACGGCCCGCTTCATCAAGGAACTGCCAGAGCGGATGAACGATAGCCGCGTGCCCCGGCTGGACGTGCAGAGCTATGGCTATCTCTACCTGGCCAACACCGAAGAATTTGCCGATGTCCTGCGCCGCAATGCCGAGGTACAGCGGGCCGAGGGTGCAGGCACCGAAATCCTGAGCCGGGACGAGATCGCAGCGCGCTATCCTTTCTACCAGCTTGACGACATCCTTGCCGGGTCGATCAATACCCGCGACGAGGGCTATTGGGATGGCGGCACGCTGTTCGACTGGTTCCGCCGTTCGGCCCGCGACCGGGGCGTGGAATATGTTGCAAACGAGGTCACGGGCCTGACCCGCGAGGGCGGTCGGATCACCCATGTGACGCTGGCCAGCGGCGAGCATATCGCCTGCGGTCATGTGGTGAACGCCTCTGGGCCGCGCGCGGCGCGCACGGCGGCAATGGCGGGGATCGACCTGCCGGTGGAGCCGCGCAAGCGGTTCACCTGGGTGTTCTCTGCCGAAACGCCGCTGGACCGCGAATTGCCCCTGACCATCGACCCTACGGGTGTGCACGTCCGGCAGGATGGGCCGACGACCTACCTTGCCGGGGCCGCGCCCGAGCAGGATCACGCCGTCGATCCGGATGATTTCGCGATGGATCATGCCCGCTGGCAGGAGCATGTCTGGCCGATCCTCGCCACGCGCATTCCCCAGTTCGAGGCGATCCGCGTCGTGACCGAATGGGCAGGGCATTACGCCTACAACACGCTGGATCAGAACGCCGTTCTGGGACCACATCCGGAGATCGGGAACTTCCTCTTCCAGAACGGGTTTTCCGGCCACGGATTGCAGCAGAGCCCAGCCATGGGGCGCGGATTGGCGGAATGGCTGACCTACGGCGAATACCGCAGCCTCGACCTGACGCCCTACGGGTTCGAGCGCATCGCCGAGAACCGCCCGATGATCGAACGCGCGGTGATCTGAGACACGGCAGAAGGAAAGGACACGACATGAAAAAACTCGTTTTGACCGGCGCCGCGGGGCGGCTGGGGTCCTACCTGCGCGAACCGCTGTCGCTCCTGGCCGAGGAACTGGTGTCGACGGACATCGCGGAAAGCATCGGCACGCTCTACCCCGGGGAACGATATGCGTGCGCCGACCTGGCCGATCCGGAGGCCATCAGCGAAGTTATCAGGGGGGCCGACATGGTGGTGCATTTCGGCGCCATCGGGGACGAGGCCCCGTTCGAGCAGATCCTTGGCCCCAACATCGTCGGCGCCTACAACGTCTGGGAGGCGGCGCACCGGCACGGCGTGCGGCGCGTGGTCTACGCCAGTTCGATCCACGCGGTCGGCATGTACCCCCGGCAAGAGCGGATCGGCACGGATGTGCCGCACCGGCCCGACACTTTCTACGGTCTGGCCAAGTGTTTCGCCGAGGACCTGGCGCGCATGTACTGGGAAAAACGCGGGGTCGAGGCGGTCTGCCTGCGCATCCTCTCCTGCGCACAGGTGACGGGGGCGCGGGCGCTGGGAACCTGGCTCAGCTACGGCGACCTGGTTCAGTTGGTGACCCGGGCGATCGACACGCCGACGACGGGATTCACGGTTGTCTACGGTGTGTCGGACAACGACCGCTGCCCGGTGGACAATTCGGCGGCGCGCTACCTTGGGTATGCGCCCAGGGACAACGCCGAACAATTCGCCGCGCAGATCCTCGCCGCCGAGGGGCCGGGCGACCCGACGGACCGGGCACAGATGTGCCACGGCGGGCCGTTTGCTGCGGTGGACCTGGGGCAGAGCGGTCAGGCACAGATGGATATCGTGGACGATCGCAAGGAGACCTGAAAGCCCCCTTGACGGTGCCACGGCTCAGCCGCCGGCGCCGTTGCGGATGTTCAGCATCTTGCGCAATAGGCGCTTCAGTTCAGCGGTTTCGGTCAGGGACAACCCGGCGGCGGCGCCGGTTTCATGCTCGGCCAGGATCGGCGCCAGAACCGCAACCCGCGCCTCGCCTGCCTCTGTCAGCCAAAGTTCCATCGCGCGCTTGTCGTCCTCGGGAACACGGCGCAGGATCAGGCCCTCGTCCTCCATCTGGCGCACCATCTTGGTCATATGCGCCCGCTTGATGCTGAGCGCCTTGGCCAGCATGCCCTGCCGGATGCCCGGGTTCTCGTGCAGGACCATCAGGACCGTCAGTTCACCCGGGCGGATGTCCTCTGCCTCGAACGAGCGAAAGAAGCCCGCAAAGCTCTTCAACTGGGCAAGGCGCAACAGAAAGCCCAGAGCCTCGGACAGCGGGCCAAAATGCACCAAGCCGTCCGGGCGGTCCTTGCGCTGATCATCCACGGCAACATTCCCCGTCGCCCCGTCCGGCGCGGACACCTGCCCCCTCAGTACACATGGCCATGCAGATCCCCCCAACATTCGCTGTTTGCGATATCATTATTGTTTCCCAGTAGACAATTTTTTCGATTCGAGTCAAGATCACGCCCGTCAGACAAGGGGGGCTCCCCCGGCCGTGCAGGAGGAGACATGGCCAACGTCCAGAGGCATCAGCGCCAACCTACCGGCGCAGATGATGCCATCCAGGGCGCCTTCGCGCGCCGCGTCGACGCGCCTCCCGTCGAGAAGGTGACCCGATGACTCCAGAATTGCTAGCACAGATCCTTGCCCGCACCCCAGGTTGGGCAGAACAAGCCGCACCCGCCGGGTTGGACGATACCGCCGTTGCCCAGATCCTGGGCGAGACATTCAAGCTGGCCGAGGAAACCTTGGCCCCGCTGGCCGCCAAGGCGGACGAGACAGGCTGCCGGGTCGAGGGCGGACGCGTACGCACGCCCGAGGGCTATGGCGCCGCCTACCGCGCTTTGGGCGAAGGTGGCTGGCTGGCCGCCGATCTGCCCGAGGACCTCGGCGGCATGGGCCTGCCGCTGGCGCTGCATGTCGCCGCCGCGCTGCCGATGGAAGGCGCCGCCCTGCCCTTCATGATGCTGCCCGGTTCCAGCCGCGCGGCGGCCTTTTGCCTGGCCGCCAATGCACCGGGCCTTGCTGCCGAATGGTGTCCGAAATTGGCCGAGGGCACCTGGGCCGCGACCATCTGCATTTCCGAACCGGATGCCGGGTCGGACGTGGGCCGCATCCGTACGCGGGCCGAGGCGGATGGTGACGGCTGGCGGATCACGGGCACCAAGTGCTGGATCAGCTTCGGCGATCACGACATGACCGACCGGATCGGCCACCTGCTGCTGGCCCGCACCGGCGCACCCGAAGAGGGCACGCGGGGATTGTCGCTTTTCCTTGTGCCCAATGTGACCGATGCAGGGTCAGCGAACGGCATCCACGTCGAGCGCATCGAGGAAAAGCTGGGCCTGCACGGCTCTCCCACCTGCGTGCTGCGCTTTGACGGGGCCGAGGGCGTGATGATCGGCGCGCCGGGGCGTGGTCTGCCGGCGCTGTTTCACATGATCGAACGGATGCGCCTGCAGGTGGGCACGCAGGGGGCGGGTGTCGCGGCCGCCTGCGCGCGCCTTGCCCGCAGCTATGCCGAGGACCGCCGTCAGGGCGGCGTCCCCTCTGCCCCGCCCGTCGCGCTGACCGCGCATCCCGACATCCAGCGCATGCTGCTGACGCTGGATGCCCGCGCGATGCTGCTGGCGGCGCTGGTGCTGGAAACCGCAACGGTGCTGGACCTGGCCAGGGAAGGCGATGAAAGCGCGGCGGTGCTGGCCCCCTTCCTGTTGCCGCTGGCCAAGACCTTTGGCGGCGAGATGGGACAGGACAACGCCAGCGACACGATCCAGGTGCTGGGCGGGGCCGGTTATACCCGCGAATGGCCCGCCGAACGATATTTCCGCGATGTCCGGATCACCACGATTTACGAGGGCACCACCGGCATGCAGGCGCAGGACCTTGTCCTGCGGCGCCTGCTCAAGGACGATGCGGCGCTGGCTGCCTTCCTCGACCGCGCCAAGGCCGCGCCGGGCAGCGCCAACCTGACCGGGCGCTTTGCCGCGCTGGTCACGCGCCTGCGCGAGGCCGCGCCCAACGCCAGGCTGTATGCCGCAGACGCAGTCCTGCGCGCCGCCTGGGTCGCCCAAAGCGCGGTCCTTGCCGAACGCCTGAAAGGCCTGAGCCCCGACAGCGATCGCGCCCTGGATCTTTGGATGTCGCAGGGATCGGCGCGCATGGCCATGGCGGAATCGGGTGTCGACTGGGCACTGACACAGGCCTCCAAGGATTAACCCGGTGCGGGACACGACCCGCCTGCACCGCATTTGTCGAGGCGGCCCTGATGGTACCGAAACGACCTGCGCTGGTGGCCCAGTGGATGCGCTGCGTGGCGGACAACCTTGCCGCCCCGTCCTGCCAGCCCCGGGACAACATAGCCGGCATCACTGTCGAGATGGTCGAATGTCAAACCTCAGTGGCCTCGATCGCCGGCATAGGTCCGGAAGCCCCCACTTGTTGCCGACAATTGCCGACATTCGGGCCGAGTTGCTGCACGCCGATCCTTCCATTTCGCCGCTCGAGATTACGGACCTTTCCGCCGCGAAACCGACATCGAACCAGCTGCGGCGCCGCGAAACGAAACAGCGATACAGGTGGCGCCGAGAGGATTCGCCTCGATCCTGACCATGGAAAGGATCGTCGCGGTCCTGACGTGCCTTCCCAACGTACTGGTGATCATCCTGTCCGTCGGCCGGCGACTGTGGCATCCGGCATGACCTGCGCCTTGCAGGCGCAATAGACCACGGTCTGGACGCGTCGTGAGCACATGCTCATCGACCCATTTCGGCGAAGGGCTTTTCGCTGATCTTGGAGAGAAGTGGCAGCCCGTAGGCCTAGGATCAATTCGACGCAGAGTTTCCAAAATCACAGAATCATGGTATAAATTACTGTTATTATTACTAAAAATAACTCATCAGTGACTGCGCCCTAGATGTTGCCAACAGGCATCCCGGCGTCTCTGGGTAGAAGAATAAAGGTTCGATGCCATGCCAAGGAAAGCTCAGCAACCGCTGACGGTTTCATTCATCAATGCTCTGAGAGGAACGCCGAAGACACAACGCCACTTCGACAGAACCGGCGCGGGCCTACACCTCCTAGTCGGCCCAGTTGCCGAAGACGCAACTGAGTATCAAAAACGGCATCCTCCAAAGTCATGGGTCATTCGCTGCAATGTTGAAGGAATACGGTTCGAACGTGGCTTGGGCAGTTATCCTGACGTCAGCTTGAAGGAAGCCCGCCATCGCGCCCGGTCGATCCAAACGGAGCTTCTGGAAGGCAAGAATCCATTCAAAAAACAGGATGATGTACGAAAAAGACGCCAGGCAGCTGCCAGGTCAACCAAGAAGCAGACTCAAGGCAAGCCCCAATCGTTCTCCGAAGCTGTGCTAAGATACTACAAACTCAATAAAGATGGGTGGACTCAACAGCATGCGAAGATTTGGATCGCCATGTTTCGCAACCATACATTCGAAAAACTTGGAAATAAATCAATAAGTGAAATATCATCAAACGAAATCAGCGACCTACTAACTCCAATAATTCTTGAAAAGCCTGAGACTGGGAAACGATTGCGGCAAAGGATCGAAACAATCTTTGACTGGTCGATCGCTGCCGGGCACTATTCGGGGAGCAACCCGGCAAGGTATCGGTCCAGACTACAGCATTTGCTGCCGAAGACAAAACATCGCCCACAACATAGAAAGGCGCTTCCCTGGAAAGACGTGCCTTCGTTCTGGACCAAACTCAAGACGCAAGAATGTAATTCAGCACAGGCACTGAAATTCCTGATCCTCACATGCACTAGATCGGGAGAGACTCGAGGAGCCGATTGGGGTGAGATCAACTTGCCAGACGCAATATGGGTGATACCAGCTGAACGCATGAAGGCCCACGACGAGCATAGAATACCATTGTCAACAAGCGCACTTCGAGTCTTGGAAAAATGCAAAGGAATGAACGATAGAGTCGTTTTTCCCAGTGATCGAGTTCGACGTGACGGTTCAGAGTTCTTAGGAGAAAACGCGTTGACCTCTTTTCTCAAAAAATCCATGGGACGAACCGACTTTACACCCCATGGATTTAGAAGCTCTTTTCGTGACTGGGCCAGCGAATATGCGCAAATTCCTCGTGAGGTCTCCGAAAGAGTTCTTGCACATAAAGTCGGAAGTGTTGTCGAACGCGCTTATGCAAGAAGCGATCTATTGGAGCTTCGACGCGAAGCGATGGAAAGATGGGCGAACTTCATTGATGGAAACGAGTAGATGCGGCATTAGGCACTCTCGCCAGAAAAGAATGGCCCCAAGCTGCCTCTGGACGAAGATGTTGCGGACGACCACTTGGGATATTTAGGGCTGGCGGATTCCAGAATATCCGAGGGTTTTCAGTGCCTCAATGAGCCCGGCCTCAAAAGTTTGGAAGGATGGAAGTAGCCTAAGGCGGTTCAAGTCCTGACTCTGCCCCAAGCTGGCGTACGGTATCGGAGGGGATCTGCGTCTTTTCCCTGTCGAAAGACTGCTTTGAATTTGACACATCTCTGCTTTCGGGTCACCAATAGCCTCAACGGCACTTGCGTTGTCTGGAATAAAAGACAGATCGAAATCTACTCCAGTCCCGAATGCCGAGCGGATTGCGTCTTTGTCTGCCAGGCACCAAGTTTCGGTTTCACGTCTTGGCGCAACAATCACACATCGTTCGCGCCGAAAATTGCAATTTATTTGAACCTTTTTACAAAGAGCGCAGGTGCGATTCGGCAAATTTTTCTCCTGCGCCGGGGAACCGGTGTCTCCATGTACAAATAGCAGGCTGAATGCCTCACTAGCTGCGCAAATTTTTTCCGCTGCCGCGTCGAGTTCACGTATAGCGACACCGAATACGTCGACCGGGTAGTCAGGAACCATGGCTTCGGGGCCATTCGCTTGTTGAACTAGATTGAGTACAACACGAGGCAGCAAAGTCTCAAAATAGCGTTTATCAGTCTGGCCCTCCACAAATAGGGCCCACGCCAAATAATTCATGCTGCGTCAAACTTTCTGCTAAGAAGTTGCTCAATCTCATAACGCGTAAGGCACTGTTCAGGATCAATCAGATCGCTCATCTCTGATGGCGATCCTCGCATCCTCGTTTTCTTCAGTATGCCCTTTTCCGTAGTTACGTTGACAACGTCAGCCGCTATTATTTCCCTGTTCTGCAAGTTCTTCATGACCGCAGGGGAGTGGGTATTGATGATTACTTGAAAATAGTCTTCCGAAAAATTTTCTGTTGAAGATCTTATTAATTCAACAAGCGCTGGAATCCTTCCCTCGTGTATTCCATTCTCCGGCTCTTCAAAACACAAAAGCCCTTCGCGTTCTGGATCATTCAATAAAGTGATGAGAGCGAGAAGCCGCAGTGTACCATCAGAGATCACTCTAGAGCTGAAGCGTAGGCCGTCGGCCATCTCAATCTCGTAGGCATATTCCTTCTGGTCTCTAGATGTAACACTATGAACTTTGCGAACGGAGGGGATGAGCTGCGATAGTTGGCTCGAGATGTCGTTAAGAACTCCCTCGGGCTGCTCAGTTGTCGTTGTATCTGACTTCAACCGGTCCAACACAGCAGCTAAGTTTGATGCAGAAGGCAGCATTGTTTTCTCGACAAATCGATCACTCTCACCACGTGCTTCGCTTGGACTTATTTCGAGAAAACTTGGGTGACCTAGAAAATGCTTGACTGCATAAAGATGTGGGAACTCTGCTGTTTGAACGGTTGAAATTCCAGTTCTTGATGCATCATTCGCCGGAATGCGAGTAGGGCGCCCTTTCTTATTGGGGCCATCCTGCCGAATGAGAAAAGACTTTTGCCCGTCGTCACCAATTTCTGTATCTAAAAATGGTGTCTTCCGCATGTTTCCGCCATACGCAATATTACTCGATTGTTGAGTAAATTTACTTTTTTCGTCTTGCTTCTTTATTCTCTCACATTTTTCGCGCGCTACTACGATCTTATCGATATTACCCAAGCTGTCTGTTTCTGCCGTGAGGCAGACTTCGTATCGGATACGTTGTGTTTTCAGATCGTATTTTGTGCCGAACTGGTCGACGCCCGAAACGGGAAGGAGAACCTCTACTGCGAGCGACATTGTTTTGGCACTTCCATGAGGTGTTCGCCTGAACAACTCTAGAGGTTCGCCTCTTAGTTTTGTCATCGCTGAGCGCACATCTTCAGTAACGAGTTCCGCTAAAAGCTCAATTGCGTCGAATAGATTAGACTTACCACTGGCGTTAGGTCCGACGATTGCCGTGAAGGGCACTAAGTCGATGGCAAAATTGTCGAAGGTCTTGAAGCCATCAATCTCTAGCCTAGTGATCATCTTTGGTGTCCATCCATCTCATTTGAAGAATGCAGGCAATCTGCCCTTCCGAGTAGCCAGTTCTAGTGTAAGTCAGCCAGACCCGGAGGGCTAGGCGGCAGGGGGTACTCAAAGCAGACGTGTGGACGAACCGCAGCGAAACGCATCTATCCGCCCTCCTACAGGTTCCGGGAATGCTGCCCTATACTGCTGAGGTGACTGAATCGGTTCCAATCAAAATTGACGCAGCTATCGTATACAAGGCCACCAAAAGTTGCAGATGAAGTTCAAGATCAGCTGACACCGCGTTGACTCTGCAAGAGCAAACGTGTCCACAACCCCACGCGGCTAGGTAGAAGCAAAGGTGGAAGCCGCCATGGATTGCTTGTAACTACCTGATCTTATTTGGAAGTGGCAGCCCGTAGGGGAATCGAACCCCTCTTTCCAGGTTGAAAACCTGGCGTCCTAACCGATAGACGAACGGGCCACTCTGGTCCGCCGTGGCGCTGTCTGTGTGACCATCGCTGCGGCGTGAGGCGGGTTCTATGAAAAGCGCGCGGTGCTTGCAAGCACAAAATTCAGAAAATTTCGCACCCTCGAAACAAAGTCCAAAAGCACCCGTTTTCAGCCCTCGCCAGCAGCCGGCGCGGCGTCGTCGAGGCGCATCTGTACCGTCGATCGACCTTGCCAGAAATTCACGTCCAGCTTGCCCGCAAGGTGGAATCGCCCCCCATTGTGGTCCTCCAGCGCCGGCCCCAGCGGTCCGTCGAAGGCCGAGAAGAGAATCGCGTCCAGCGACGCGCCCATACCGTCAGAGACCGTCAGTTTCAGGTGCCCTTTCCCGACCCGCCGCGCGTAGCGGATCTGCAAGTCGGGCAGCACGAATCGTGGCCCCGGCACCGCGGCACCAAAGGGACCGGCGCGTTCCAGCTGTTCGACCAGTTCGACACTGGCCGCGCTCGGCATCAAAAGCCCGTCAACCCGCAGATCCGCCGCACCGCCCTGCCCCGCACCCTGGCGTTCCAGCAGCTCGGACAGGCGCGCCATCGCCGGTTCCAGTTGAGCACGCAGCACTGTCAGCCCGGCGGCCATCTTGTGCCCGCCACCCTTGACCAGCAGACCCTCGGCGGCCAGCTTCTGGATCGCCGCACCGAGGTCGACACCGGGTACCGACCGGCCCGATCCCTTGCCCTCGTCCCCCTCGAAGCCGATCACGATGGAGGGCCGGTTGGTCTGTTCCTTGAGGCGCGAGGCAACGATGCCCACAACGCCCGGATGCCAGCCGTCCTCGGCCGCCCAGACCAGCGGCGCCTCCAGACCCCGCGCCTCGGCCTGGGCCAGCGCGGCCTCGCGGACGGCGGCCTCTATCTCGCGTCGCTCGGTGTTGAGTTGGTCCAGGCGTTCGGCCATCGCCTGCGCCTCCGCCGGGCTGTCGCACGCCAGCAGGCGCGCGCCAAGGTCCGCCTTGCCGATCCGCCCGCCCGCATTCACCCGCGGCCCCATGACATAGCCCAGGTGATAGGCGGCAGGCGCCCGTTCCAGCCGCGCCACGTCCGACAGCGCCACCAGGCCCGGACGCGCGCGGCCCGCCATGACCCTCAGCCCCTGGTGAACAAAGGCCCGGTTGACGCCTTTCAGGGGCGCCACGTCCGCCACAGTCGCCAGCGCAACCAGGTCCAGGGCCGCCATCAGGTCGGGCCCCCTGGCCCCCGCGTCGCGCAACTGGCGCCCGGCCTCGACCAGCATCAGAAAGACCACCGCCGCCGCGCAGAGATGCGCCAAGGCGCCATCCTCGTCCTGGCGGTTGGGGTTCACCACGGCCACGCAATCGGGCAGCGTCTCGCCGCCCAGGTGGTGGTCCAACACGACAACATCCGCGGCCCCCTTGGCTGCGGCAATGGGCTCATGCGAGAGCGTGCCGCAATCGACGCAGAGGATCAGGTCATGCTCGGCGGCCAGAGCCTGCATGGCGGGAACATTGGGCCCATAGCCCTCGTCGATCCGATCGGGAACGTATAGCGTCGCCTGCCGCCCCATCTGCCGCAACCAGTCCAGCAGCAACGCCGCGGAACTGCCCCCGTCCACGTCGTAATCGGCAAAGACGGCTATCCGTTCGCGCCCGCGTACCGCCTGCAGGAACCGCTCCGCCGCACGCTCCATGTCCTTGAGCGATCTCGGATCGGGCATCAGGTCGCGCAGTTTCGGCGCCAGGTAGGACTCCGCCTCGTCGGCACCGACGCCCAGCCGGGCCAGCACGGCGCAAAGCGCGTGGTTCAAACCGCTCCGCTGTACCAGCGCCTCGGCCTGCCGGGTCTCTTCGGGGCCGGGACCGACCCAGCGCCGCCCGGTCAGACTGCTTTCGACCCCAAGATAAGACAAACCCTCTCCCGGCTTCTTTTCTCTGAAAATACTTCCGGGGGAGTCGACCGAAGGGAGACGGGGGCAGCGCCCCCACCTTCAGACCGCCCCACCCCGCTCAAACGTTGTGGTCGACCGGGTTGCGATAGCTCATGCGCCGGACGGAGCCGGTCTTGGACCGCATCAGCAGCGTTTCCGTTGTGACCCAGCCGATCTCGCGCTTGATCCCCGGCAGCAGGGAGCCGCCGGTCACGCCGGTGGCGGCAAAGATCACGTCGGCGGTCACCATCTCGTCCCGGGCATAGATCTTGTCCAGGTCCGAGATCCCCGCCTTGGCCGCGCGGCCACGCTCATCGTCGTTGCGGAACAGCAGGCGGCCATAGATCTGGCCGCCCATGCATTTCAGCGCGGCCGCGGCCAGCACGCCTTCGGGCGCGCCGCCGGACCCCATGTACATGTCGATCCCCGTCATGTGCGGTTCGGCGCAGTGCATGACACCGGCCACGTCACCATCCGTGATCAGACGGATCGAGGCCCCGGTCGAGCGGACCTCGGCGATCATTTCCTCGTGGCGGGGCCGTTCCAGGATGCAGACGGTGATGTCTCCCGGGCCACAGCCCTTTGCCGTGGCCAGCGCCGATACGCGAGTGGCGGGCGGCATGTCCAAAGTCACGATCCCCTCGGGGTAGCCCGGACCGATGGCCAGCTTGTCCATGTAGACATCCGGCGCGTGCAGCATGCTGCCGCGCGGCCCCATCGCAATCACGGTCAGGGCGTTGGGCATGTCCTTGGCGGTCAGCGTGGTGCCTTCGAGCGGGTCCAGCGCGATGTCCACGCCGGGACCCGCGCCATTGCCGACCTCTTCGCCGATGTACAGCATCGGCGCCTCGTCACGCTCACCCTCGCCGATGACGACGACACCCTTGATGTCCAGTTTGTTCAGTTGTTCGCGCATCGCGTTGACGGCGGCCTGGTCGGCGGCCTTCTCGTCGCCGCGGCCGATCCAGTCGGCACTGGCGATGGCGGCCTGCTCGGCCACGCGAGCCAGGCCGAGAGAGAGCATGCGGTCGTTGAAATCGATGGGGGTGGACATGGGATTTCCTCGAAAAACTTCTGATTATTCGTCTACCCGGCGGTTTCCGCCGGGGCAAGGCCGCCGGCGGTTCCGTCTCAGACTTCCTCGATCCGCAGCGCCACGGGTGCGGTGATGACGACGCCGGTGGCCTCCATCGCGGAGAGCGCCTGGTCCAGCGCGTTGCGCGTCGTCTTGTGCGTCACGATCAGCACCGGCGCGCTGTCGTCGTTGTGGCCGTACTGACGCATCCGGTTGATGGAAACGCCCGCCTCGCCCAGCGCGGTCGCCACCTTGGCCAGCGCCCCCGGCTTGTCCGCCAGGGTCATGCGCAGGTAGTAGGGCGCGGGCGTGGAGGCGCGCGCCGGGACTGCCTCGACCAGGCTTGCCGCGGGACGGCCAAAGGTCGACACCCGCAGGCCCCGCGCCACGTCCATGACGTCGCCCATCACGGCGCTGGCCGTCGGGCCTTCGCCGGCACCGGCACCGCGCATGACGATCTGCCCCACCTGGTCGCCCTCGATCACCACCATGTTGGTGCCGCCCTGCAACTGCCCCAGCGGCGAGTTCGCCGGCACCAGGCAAGGCGCCATGCTCTGCTCCAGCCCCCGGCCAGTCATCCGCGCGACACCCAGCAGCTTGATCCGAAAGCCCATGTCGGCGGCCTGGCGAATGTCTTCGACGGTAACACTGCCGATGCCTTCCAGCTCGACCGCGTCGAAATTCACCTGGGTACCGAAGGCGATGGACGACAGCAGCGACAGCTTGTGCCCCGCGTCGATCCCGCCCACGTCCAGCTGCGGATCGGCCTCCAGGAACCCCAGCGCGTCGGCCTCGGCAAAGGCCTCTTCGTAGGTCAAGCCCCCGTCCTCCATCCGGGTCAGGATGTAGTTGCAGGTGCCGTTCATCACACCCATCACGCGCTCGATGTCGTTCCCGGCCAGCCCCTCGGTCAGCGCCTTGATCACGGGAATGCCCCCGGCCACCGCCGCCTCGAAACGCAGCACCGCGCCATGAGCCTCGGCCAGCGCCGCCAGCGCCTGGCCGTGGTGGGCCAGCATCGCCTTGTTGGCGGTGACAACATCCTTGCCCGCCTTCAGCGCCGCCTCGACAGCCGCCTTGGCCGGCCCGTCGCTGCCGCCCATAAGTTCGACAAAGACGTCCACGTCGTCGCGTGTCGCCAGCGCCACCGGGTCATCTTCCCAGGCATAGCTGGACAGGTTGACGCCGCGATCCTTGTCGCGGGTGCGCGCGGACACGGCGCTGATCTCGATGGTGCGGCCCGACCGTTCGGTCAAAAGCGGCGCCTTCTGGCGCACGATCTTGACGACGCCTGTGCCCACGGTCCCCAGACCGGCAATACCTAGACGGAGTGGCTGGGACATGGGCGGGCTCCTTTTTCCCTCGGGGTCAATTCGAGGTCGGAGTTATCGCCAAGCCTCGCCGGGGACAAGGGCGACAAGCCGCATGAGAGCCTTCGGCGGCCTGATCCCCAAGCCTGATGCACAAACGCCCCGCACCCTGCGGCGCTCACTCGGACCGAAGTGCCTCTGCCTTCTGTCGCAGCTGCAACAACCGCCGATCGACACCGCGCGGCGCCACATCCACACGCTGCAAACGGTTGGCCCGCGCCTTCAGCGCCGCCACACGCCCCTCGACTGCGGCGGCCTCGCCGGGGGTCGCCCTCGGCACGGCCCCGTTCAAAAGCGCCTCCAGCGGCAAGAGATCCGGATAAGGCGCGTCCGCCACGCCCGGCGTCTGCGTCGCGTCCAGTTCCGGGAACTGGGTGCAGCCGGTCAGGGCCGCCAGGGCAGCGGCGCAAAACAGCGGATGATGGAACCGAACAGGCATGTGTCAGTCATGCCCCAGCCCGCGCGGGCTGGCAAGCATGCGGGTTGATCTGAACGCCTGTTCAGATATTGATGGCAGCATGGCACGCACCCAGGGAAGCCACGCCGGGATCACCGGCCCACGCATCCGCGACGCGGCGCTGCGGCTCTTTGCCGAACATGGATTTGCCGCCGTCTCGATGCGCCAGATCGCCTCGGCGGTGGGCCTTCAGGCAGGCGCGCTCTACAATTACACGCCCGACAAGCAGGCGCTGCTGTTCTCGCTGATGAAGGAACACATGGACGACCTGCTGGGCGATCTCGCCCGCCTGCCGTCGCAAGACTCGCCGCTGGCCCGGCTCGAAGCCTTCGTCCGGTTTCACATCGCCTTCCACCTGGAACGCCCGGAACTGGTCTTCATCGCCTACATGGAACTGCGCAACCTCACGCCCGAGAACTTCGCGGTGATCGAGGGCCTGCGCCGCGACTACGAAAACGCGCTTGAGCGGATCCTGAGCGACGGCGTCGCCTCGGGCAGTTTCGATGTCCCCGATACCAAGCTTGCGACCCTGGCCGTGATCGCCATGCTGACGGGCGTCACGACCTGGTATCGCCCGGACGGCCGCCTGAGCATTCCCGAGGTCCAGAACCTCTACTGGGACATGGTGCGCAAGTCCGTCTCGGCCTGACAGGCGCAGCCTGTCCCAAGGGTCGGTGGGCGGGCGTCTTTGCGGCAAAGCCGCAAACAGTCCCGTCCCGACGGCCCTCAGCGTTCCACCTGGATCGATTCCAGGTATTCCGCCAGCGCCACCAGCTTGCGCGGCGTCGGGGTCGGCTTGCCGTCGCCGCTGTCATAGGGCACCAGGTCGCCTTCCAGCAGCGCACCGAACTCCGGCATCCAGGACGCAGAACGGTCCGACCGCGCATAGCCGTCGATGATCGACATCACCTTGGCCCGCGGAAAATCGTTGCCGTGGCGCACCTTGATCAGCGTCAGGTTCTTCGGCGCAACGCTCATTGCGCGCGCCATCTGTCCATCGCCCTTGCCATCCGCGCCGTGACAGACCGCGCAATTCTCCATGAAGAGCGACCGCCCGTCCGAAGGACCCGGCATCGCGGTATCCTCGACACAGCCCGCCAGCGCCAGTGCCGCCACCAGCCCGAGAGTCATTCTGACCATTCCTGCCCCTTTCATGCCTGCTGTCCCCGCTTCCTGCCAAAGCGCCACCGCCTCGGCAAGCCCGTTCAGCCGCCGTCTTGCAGCCCCTCCACATGGGCCACCACGTCCAATAGCCCCTTCGGCGTCATGATCACCTCGCCCGAAGGCGCGCGCCACTCGACCAGGGGACCGCTCAGCTCGGCCCCGAACTCGGGCATCGACCCGCGATGAAACTTGCCCGGGTAGCCGTGAATGGTCTCCATGACCATTTCGGCGGGAAAGACGCCGCCGTTGGCCAGCGTCAATCCGGTCAGGTCCGGAGGGGCCACGGGCAGGTCGGCGCCAAGCCTGCCATCGCCGCGCCCCCTGGCGCCGTGGCAGCCCGCGCAATTGGCCGCGTAGATCCGCGCCCCGGCGTCAGCCAGGTGAACCCTGTCCTGTGACGGGCTGAACCAGCTCCGGCTGGTTTCGCCCTGCCACGGCCAGAAAACCGCGCACCCGGACAGCGTCATCAGTGCAGCCCCGGCCAGTATCCTCAAGTGCATGTCCCGCTCCATCTTGCTGTCCGGTTCCCGAACCGATCGTCCGCCCGGCGGATCGCACCCGCCGCAAGGGCGCGTGACAGTGCCCGCGCCTCCGGTCATAGTCGCGCCGGAACGACGGGAGGTCCACATGCTCGATCCTGCCACCGCGCAGCATCTGTTGAAAGAGAATTTCGCGCCCTGGGTCCAGGCCCTGCAGCCCGAGATCACCGAGATCGGCCCCGATCAGGCGGTGCTGGAAATCCCCCTGCGCCCCGAGATCGCGCGCATGGGCGGCATCGTCTGCGGCCAGGCGTTGGCGACGCTGGCGGATACGGCGATGGTCTTTGCCTGCGCCGGACGGCTGGGCCGGTTCGAGCCAGTGGCCACCACCAACCTCGAGACGCGTTTCCTCAGCGCGGCCCGCGGCGATGCCGTGCGCTGCACCGCGCGGGTGATCAAGGCCGGGCGGGCGATGATCTTTGCCGAGGCGCTGCTGATCCGATTGCCGGACGCCGCCACGGTGGCCGCCGCCAGCGCCACCTTCTACCTGCCGTCATGAAGGGATCCGGGATGACACAATACGCGGTAGTCATGTTGCTGGCGGGAATCGGCATTCCGACACTGGCCGCGCTCAACGCGGCGCTCGGGCAGCGGCTCGGCTCTCCGGCGGCGGCCGCCCTGGTGCTGTTCTGCGTGGCACTGATCTCGACAGGGGCGGTCTGGGCCCTGATGGGCGCCAAGGGCTTCGGCGGTCTGGCCTCGGCGCCCAGGCACCTGCTTTTGGGCGGTTGCCTCGTGGCCTTCTACGTTTTGTCCGTCACCTATATCGCGCCGCATTTCGGGGTCGGCAACGCGGTCTTCTTCGTGCTGATCGGGCAGCTCATCAGCGCGGCGGCGATCGATCACTTCGGTCTGTTCGGCGCGCGGGTCTCTCCGCTGACCCTGACACGGGCGACGGGAATCGCGGTCATGGCGCTGGGTGTCTGGATCACCCAGCGCGCCTGACCGCATATCTCAGGCCCCGGCGAGCGACCGCAGCTGGTGCCAGAGGGCATCGGGGACGTCCACGGCCTCCTGCACGGCCCGGCCCGCGCCGGGCATCCTCGCGCCCTCGTCCTGCGCGACCACCCGGCCCAGCTCCGCCAGTCGGTCGTAGAACGCCCCCTGCCCCGGGTCGATCAGCATAAAGTACTGGCCAAGATCATGCGGCGCGCCTTGGGGCGCCTTGAGCGGGGCAACCTCCGAGCTCAGCACCCCGCCGCCCAGGCAGGCGGCGAGGATCTCGGCCATCAGGCCAAACCCCCAGCCCTTGTAGCCCCCGGCACTGGTCAGCGACCCGGTCAGCGCCGCCTCGGGGTCGGTCGTCGGCCGGCCCTCGGCGTCGACAGCCCAACCCTCGGGAATGGGACGGCCCGCCGCCTTGGCCATCGTGATGTGGCCCAGCGCCACGGTGGTCGTGCTCTGGTCGAACATCATCGCCACGCCGCCCTTGCCGTCGGGCACCGCAAAGGCAATCGGATTGGTGCCGATCACCCGGGTCTTGCCACCCGGCGCGGCCACGATGGGAGAGGCATTGGTCAGCCCCAGCCCAAGCGCGCCGCCCCGTGCGATCTGTTCGGTGAAATAGCCCAACGCGGTACAGGTATGGGCATGATGCAGGGCGAGGCTGACCACCCCCGTCTCATGCGCGGCCTCCAGCGCCAGCGGCAGGGCCGCGGCAAAGGCGGGCTGGGCAAAGCCATGCGCGGCATCGACACGGATTTCCGAGGCCCGCGGCCGGCTGATGCCCGGCACCGCGCGGCCATCGACCCGCCCCGAGTTCAGCTGCTGGCAATAGCTTTCAAGGTAGTAGAGGCCACAGATCCGGTTCCCGCGCGCCTCGGCCCAGGCGATGGCCCGGGCCATTTCCGCGGCAATGGCCGGGCCCGCACCATGCGTGGCCAGGGCGGTTTCTGAAAGGCGCTGGATTTCTGCAACGGCGATTTCGGGCATTCAAGGCTCCTGCATGTTTGGCAGGACCCTAATCCGCGTTGGCCGAAACGAAAAGAGAGGGGTCAGAACCGTTCGAAACGTTGTTCATGGCGGCGCAGCGCCAAGTCGAGCCGGGTGATCAGGTGGTTGAGCAGGACTGCAACGATCAGGACCGGCCCGAGGCCCCACCACGACCACATCAGTACAAAAACCCAGAGCAGGTTGACGAAGATCAGGACCATGTTGGCGGCCGTGTAATCCTCGACCGGTTGCGGATGACGGTTCTCCATCGCGGTGCCTCCTGCTTGCGGCTGCATGCAGGTGACAGTCTAGCGTATCCGGCCTGCAAGTCAGGTCAGGATTCCGCGATCAGCTGAATTTCCAGTTAATGCGCGCCGTTTCGCCTATGCGGATACGGATTCCCGGGCAGCGGCCAGTGCGGCCGGCAAGGCCTCTGCCAGAACCGCCAGGTCCTCGGCCCGCCCTGCGCTGATGCGGATACAGCGGTCCTGCGGCGCGACAAAGGGCATGCGAACAAAGATCCCGCGCTCGATCAGCCCGGCCAGCACCGCGCGGGCAAAGTCGCCGTCACGCCCGCAATCCACCGCGACGAAATTCGTGGCCGACGGCAGCGTGGTCAGCCCGTTCGCCTCGGCGATACGGGTGATCTCGTCCCGCGCCTCCGCGGTCAGGCGCAGGACCTCGTCGAGCCACTGGGTGTCCTGCAGGGCCGCCAGCGCCCCGGCCAACGCCATCCGGTTCATGCCGAAGTGGTTGCGGATCTTGTCAAAGGCACGGATCACCGGTGCGGCCGAGATCGCATAGCCAATGCGCGCCCCTGCCATGCCATAGGCCTTGGAAAAGGTACGCAGGCGCACGACGCGGTCGTCCTCGGGGTCGATCCGGGGCGCGGTGCCCTCGGGCGCGAATTCAATATAGGCCTCGTCCAGGGCCAGCACACAGCCCTCGGGAAGCGTCTCCAGAGCCGCCTCTATCGAAGCGCCCGAATGCCAGCTGCCCATCGGATTGTCGGGGTTGGCAAGGTAGATCAGCTTGGCGTCGACCTCTGCCGCCTTCTCGATCAGGCCTCCCAGGTTTTCGTGATCGCTGGCATAGGGGATCTTGTGCAGCACCCCGCCGTAGCCGTTCACATGATAATTGAAGGTCGGATAGGCCCCGTCTGACGTGACAACCGCGTCACCCGGCGCCACCAGCAGCCGGACGAGATAGCCAAGCAGCCCGTCGATCCCCTCGCCGATCAGGACATTTTCCGGGGCGCAGTCCAGGTGCGCGGCCAGCGCGCCTTTGAGATCCAGATGCGAGGGATCGGCATATTTCCAGACCTCCGCCGCCTCGTCCTGGATCGCGGCAATGGCGAAGGGGGACGGGCCGAAAACGCTTTCATTGGCGCCAAGGCGGGCCTTGAACTGGGCTCCGCGGGCGCGCTCCTGCACCTCGGGCCCGACAAAGGGCACGGTTTCGGGCAGGGCGGCGATCAGGTCTGGGTAACGAGGTCCGGTCATGCCGCATTTATGAAACGCGCATCGCTCGCGTCAACGTATGAATTTGCCCCGCGCGACACGGGCGGTTTCACCACCGCCGGGAACGGGCAGCGCAAGGCACAACCGGCGGAGCGCCGCGTGCGCCGTGCCGCCACAGCTTGACCCCGGCGGGGCAAAAGGCCAGTTTCCGGCGCGAGCAGGACAAGAAAGATCGCCGATGACGCGCCAGCCGCCGCCCTTCGCCCCTTTCGAATGGATGATCGCCTGGCGCTATCTGCGCGCCAAACGCGCCGAAGGCGGTGTTTCCGTCATGACCTGGATTTCCCTGATCGGCATCACGCTGGCGGTCTTTGCACTGATCGCGACGCTGGCGGTGCGGTCCGGGTTCCGGGCGGAATTCGTCGATACCATCGTGGGCGCCAATGCCCATGTCACCGTCTACCACATCCAGCGCACCGGCGAGGACGGGCAACCGACGCGCACCCTGCCGGAGTACGAGGCAATGGCCGAACGCGTGCGCGATGTCCCGGGCGTCACCCGCGTGGCCCCGCTGGTCAAGGGCCAGGTCATGGCCACCGGCAAGGGCCGCAACGCGGGTGTCGAGGTCTTCGGCATCGCCGAGGCCGACCTCGCCGAGATCCCGCGCATCGCCGATATGGAAACCGGCGTGGGCAATATCGTGGATTTCGACATGGGGATCGCCATCGGGTCGGGCGTGGCGCAGATGCTGGGCGTGGGGCTGGGCGACACGATCGACCTGATCTCTCCCAACGGGGTCAAGACGCCGTTCGGGGTCAGCCCCAGGGTCAAGAGCTACGAGGTCACCTATATCTTCACCGCCGGACGCTATGACATCGACCGGACGCGGGTTTACATGCCCTTCGAGGAGGCGCAGCTGTACTTCAACCGCGAAGGCGTGGCGGATGAACTGGAAATCACTGTCGAGGACCCCGAGCAAGTCGAGCAATACACCCGCGCCATCGGTCAGGCCGCCGGCAGCGGTGCGCTGGTCTGGACATGGCAGGACGCCTCGGGCGGGTTCCTGCGGGCGCTGGACATCGAGGACAACGTGATGTTCGTGATCCTGTCGGTGCTGGTGCTGATCGCGACGATGAACATCGTGTCCGGGTTGATCATGCTGGTCAAGAACAAGGGCCGCGACATCGGCATCCTGCGGACGATGGGGCTGACCGAGGGATCGGTCATGCGGGTGTTCTTTATCTGCGGGTCCTTCACCGGGCTGATCGGAACGGCGCTCGGAGTGCTTCTGGGATGCCTCTTCGCGATCTACATCGACCCGATCTTTGCCGCCGTGAACTACCTCTCGGGCGGCGGAGTCTGGGATCCTTCGATCCGGGGCATATACGCGCTGCCCGCAGAGCTGCACCTGAAAGACGTGCTGTCGGCAGTGGGCCTGTCGCTGGGCCTGAGTTTCATCGTCACGATCTTTCCGGCCCGACGCGCGGCCCGGATGAACCCGGTGGAGGCGCTGCGCTATGAGTGACACGGTCCTGCGCCTGACGGGCATCGAAAAGAGCTATAACAAGGGTCTGCCGAACGAGGTGCAGGTCCTGCGCGGGGCCGACCTAGAGGTCGCCCGTGGCGAGGTCGTCGCATTGGTCGCCCCCTCGGGTGCGGGCAAGTCGACGCTGTTGCACATCGCCGGCCTGCTGGACACGCCGGATTCCGGCACGGTCGAGATCGGGGGCGAAGAGATGCAGAACCGCAGCGACCGGCGCCGCACGGCGGTGCGCCGCGCGGATGTCGGCTTCGTCTACCAGTTCCATCACCTGCTGCCCGAGTTCACCGCGCTGGAAAACATCGTACTGCCGCAACTGGCCAACGGCGTTGCACGCGGTGCCGCCGAAAGCCGGGCGCTGGCCCTCTTGGACAGCGTCGGCATCAAGCAGCGCGCTGCGCATCGCCCCGCTGCCCTGTCGGGCGGCGAACAGCAGCGGGTGGCCTTTTGTCGGGCAATGGCCAATGCGCCGCGCCTGCTGCTGGCGGACGAACCCACGGGCAACCTCGATCCTTCGACCTCGGACCGGGTGTTCGGCGCGCTGATGACGCTGGTGCGGGACACCGGGCTGTCCTGCCTGATCGCCACCCACAATTTGGACCTGGCGGCCAGGATGGACCGACAGTTGCGGCTGGACGCCGGTGGGTTGCAGGCGGGGTGATCGCCTGCCCCTCGCGCCTGCACGTCGGGCTTGCCCGTCCCTCCTGTCCGGGCCTGGCCCGAAAACAGACCTGGCGTCTACGCCGTCACGACCTTGACCGCCGCCTCCAGCGCCCCGGCGCCGTGCGGGATGTCCAGCGCCGTCAGCCCGGCCTCGACCGTGCCGATCAGGCCAAGGATGCCATGCGCGTTCACATGCCCCATGTGGCCGAAACGGAAATAGCCCGAGCCACTGGGATCGTCCGGGTCGCCCACCCGCAGGCCGACGCCCAGCACCAGCCCCGCCTCTTCGCGGCACCACTCTCGCAGACGGTCGCCCAGGGGCGCGCCCAGTTGTGCGGCCGTAACCGCGTGCGAGCGATACGCGCGATCCGGCACGTTCAACCGGAACGGTCCGCCCTCGGCCCAGACCTCTCCCGCCGCCCAAATTGCTTGCGCCAGCCGGGCGTGACGCGCCCAGACCGCCTCGATCCCTTCCTCGCGGATCATGTCCAGCGCGGCGCGCAGGCCGTAGAGGTGATGCGTGGGCGCGGTGCCGCCGAAATACTGGTAGAACATCGCCGGATCCGCGCGCGGCCCCCAGTCCCAATAGCGCGAGACGCGCGGCATCGCGCGTCGCACCTCTACCGCGCGGGCATTGAAAAAGACAAACCCCAGACCCGGCGGCACCATCAAACCCTTTTGCGAGCCGGTCACCATCACGTCCGCGCCCCAGGCATCCATGCGGAACTCGTCGCAGCCCAGCGAGGCAATACAATCGACCATCAAGAGTGCCGGGTGCCCTGCCTCGTCCAGCACTGCGCGCAGCGCGGCGATATCCGACCTGACGGACGAGGACGTATCCACATGCACCGCCAGCAGAGCCTTGATGCGTTGCCCCTCGTCCGCCAGCAGGGCCGCACGGACACGATCCGGGTCGATGGGCGAGGTGCGCCCGTGGTCGATGACCTGGACCTCGGCGCCGACCCCCTGTGCCATCTCGGCCCAGCCGTGACCGAAGGCACCCGTGGTGGGCACCAGCACCGCCTCGCCCGGGGTCACAGTGTTGGACAGGGCCGCCTCCCATGCGCCGTGGCCATTGCAAATGTACATTGCCACCTGTCCGTCCGTCTGTGCCACATGGGCCAGGTCGGGAACGATGCCCGCCACCATCTGATGCAGGTCCGGCGAATAGATGTCGGGCGCCGGGCGGTGCATCGCCTGCAAGACGCGATCGGGCATCATCGACGGCCCCGGCAGGGCCATGTGGGGACGGCCGTTGGACAAGGGCATTGGCGACTCCTGTAACTGTGCGGCGCGACGTTAACGGGCGGCGGCCTGCCGTCAATATCTGCCCTTGCTGGACAGGCCGCGGAATGCCGCGTAAACCGCGCGCCTGAAGGTCGGGGATCCTATCGCGCATGCTGGTAAAACTCTGGAACAGGCTGGACAAGGCGGAGCGCAGGCTGCGCCGGTCGTTTGGCACGGATATCTCGACGCCCGAGGCGCGGCGTTGGGCCGCCCTGCACTACAACCTGTTCGACCATGCCTTTCTGCGCGTGTTCTGGACCAATTTCTTTCAGATCGCACCGGGGGTCTACCGGTCGAACCAGCCGACACACCGGCGGTTCGAACGCTATGCCGCGATGGGCATCCGCACCGTCGTCAACCTGCGTGGCGAGGACAAGTTCGCGCATTATCTCTTTGAAAAGGAAAGCCTCGAGGCGCTTGGCATGACCCTGATCGACGCCAAGCTCTGGGCCCGCGAAGCCGCACCGCGCAAGCGGATCGTCGGTGTGATCGACGCCCTGCGTGCGGCGGAACGGCCCATGATGTTCCACTGCAAGTCCGGGGCAGACCGGGCCGGTTTCGTGGCGGCCATGTACCTGCTGATCTTCGAAAACGCCCCCATCGCCGTGGCCAAGAAACAGCTGGGCATCCGCTACATGCACCTGGATTTCACCAAGACAGGGGTTCAGGACTATATCCTGCGGGTCTTCGAGGCGCGCCAGGAGCTTGGCGAGATCGGATTCGAAGCATGGATCCGGAACGAATACCAGGCCAAGGCGATCCAGCCCGCATGGGAGGCACGCCGCCCCGAGATCGACTGTGCCCGGGAGATGATGGTTGGCTGAGCCGACGGGCGCACCTCGCCGTCGGGGCCTGTTTCTCTGGCTCTGGCGGAACTACCTGAAACGCTACGCCGGGTTGATGGCGCTGGCGATGGTCTTCATGTCCATCGAGGGCAGCATGTTCGGCCTGCTCAGCTACATGATGAAGCCGATGTTCGACGATGTCTTTGTCGGCGGCAATACGGATGCCCTGGTCTGGGTCGGGCTGGCGGTCATGGCGATCTTTTTCGTGCGGGCCGTGGCCAGCATCGTGCAGAAGGTGCTGCTGACGCGGGTCTCGCAGATGTCGATGGGCGACATTCGGCAGGACCTGCTGGAACACTTGATGCGGCTGGACCCCGGGTTTCACCAGGAACACGGCCCCGGCTACCTGATCCAGCGGGTCGAAGGCGACGTGAACGCGATTGCCAAGGTCTGGAGCACGCTTGTCACCGGCGCCGGGCGGGACGTCGTCGCGCTGATCTCGCTTTTCGGCGTGGCACTGGCGATCGACTGGCGCTGGACGCTGGTGGCGCTGATCGGCGCGCCCCTGCTGGTCTTTCCTTCCGTGCTGCTGCAGCGCTTTGTGCGGGGCAACGCACGCCAGGTTCGCGATATCGCGGCGCGCCTCTCGACCCGTCTGAACGAGGTTTTTCACGGCATCACTCCGGTCAAGCTCAACCGGCTGGAAGGCTGGATGGCCGGGAAGTACCGCCACCTGACACGGGCCCGCATCCGGGCCGAGACGCGCAGCGCCGCCGGGCAGGCCTCGCTGCCCGGGCTGATCGACCTGATGTCGGGGATCGGCTTTGTCGGCGTACTGTGGTTCGGCGGCGGAGAGATCCTTGCCGGCGAAAAGACCGTGGGCGATTTCATGGCCTTCTTCACCGCCATCGGCCTGGCCTTCGAGCCTCTGCGCCGACTGGGCGCCGTGTCCGGGGTCTGGCAGGTGGCTGCCGCCTCGATCGAGCGGATCATCGAGGTGCTGGACACCCAGCCCGCGATGCGTGACCCGGACAGTCCCCAGCCGCCGCCCGACGGCGTGCCGGGCATCACCCTGCGGGACGTGCACCTCAGCTTTGGCGACACGCAGGTGCTGCGCGGCCTGACGCTCGAGGCGGCGCCAGGACAGACCACGGCGCTGGTCGGGGCCTCCGGTGCGGGGAAATCGACAGTTTTCAACCTGCTGACCCGCATGGCCGACCCGCAGGCGGGCACGGTCGACATCGGAGGCGTGCCGGTGGCCGCCCTGCGGCTGGACGATCTGCGGGGCTTGATCTCTGTCGTCAGCCAGGAGGCGCTGCTGTTCGACGAGAGCCTGCGTGACAACATCGTGCTGAACCGCGAGGTGCCCGAGGCGGACCTGCAACAGGCGTTGGACGCGGCCCATGTCTCGGACTTCCTGCCGCGGCTGGAGGCGGGGCTGGAGACACAGGTGGGCACGCGCGGCTCTCGCCTGTCCGGTGGCCAACGCCAGCGTGTCGCCATCGCCCGGGCCCTGCTGCGCGATACGCCCGTGCTGCTGCTGGACGAGGCGACCAGCGCCCTGGACGCCCAGTCCGAGGCCGTGGTGCAAGCGGCACTGGAACGGCTGTCCGAAGGGCGCACGACGCTGGTGATCGCGCACCGCCTGTCGACCGTCCGGAATGCCGACCGGATCGTCGTCATGGAAGCGGGTCAGGTCGTCGAGACCGGCACCCATGACGAACTGATCGCCCGAGGCGGCACCTATGCCGATCTGTATCGTTTGCAGTTCGACAAGGCCGAGTGATCCCGGCAGATAGCGCAGTCGGAAACCGCTCTCAGCGCCGGTAGCGGCGCGCCAGCGCAGAGACATCGGCCCCTGCGAAGTAGCGGGCCAACGTGCCAAGATTCCGTGCCCCGCGCCGCAGCCAACCCTCGCGGCGGTACTTGTCCGCCGAGGTCACGGCGGTCGCCGGCAAGCCACTCAGGCGAGTTTTCAGCTGCCGGGCCAGTGCCACGTCCTCCATCAACGGCATGTCGGGATAGCCACCCGCGGTCTCCAGGACCTGGCGGTGGATCAGCAGCCCCTGGTCGCCATAGGGCAAGTGAAACAGCCGCGACCTCAGGTTGGCCCAGCCTGCCACCCAACGCGGCATCACTCCCTGCGCATCGAAGCCTAGCTGGAAGTGCCAGGCCCCCGGCTGCGTCAGCACAGGCAGAACCGCCTGCGTCCAGCCCTTTGCCAGGTGGGTATCGGCATGAAGGACAAGCAGCCAGTCGCCTTCTGCCGCAGCGATTCCGCGCCGAATCTGCCCCCCGCGCGAAGGCGGTCCGGTCACGATCCGGGCGCCCGCCTGCCCCGCGATCTTCAACGTCGCATCGCGCGAGCCACCGTCGCTGATGACCAGTTCGCGGATCAGCCCGGCCTGCAGACCTTCGCCGAGGCTGCCCAGACAGGCCGGCAGACCGCCTTCGGCATCGAGCGTGGGGATCACAATGGAAATCGGTGCGCGCATTGGCCTGTTCGCTTGTTGCCTAGGCGCCTATATGCGACCCAAAGGCAAAAGGGAAAGCGAATGGCAGACGAAAAGCGAAAGGTCCTGCGGGTGCGCGGCGCCGAGGCACGCGACTTCCTTCAGGGATTGGTGACAAACGACGTCTCCGGGCTGGACCGGGGGCTGGTCTATACTGCCCTGCTGACGCCACAGGGCAAGTACCTTGCCGATTTCTTCATGGTGCCCGAGGGTGAAAACGTGCTGCTGGACCTGGACGCCGAGCAGGCGCCATCGGTGTTGCAGCGGCTGACTATGTACAAGCTGCGCCGCCCGCTGGAGATCGAGGAAACCGATCTGGTCGTCAGCCGGGGCACGGGAGAGCCGCCAGAGGGCGCCTTTGCGGACCCCCGCCACCCCTCGCTTGGCTGGCGGGGCTACGCCGGGCAGACAGGCGACGCGGCAGACTGGGAGGCCCTGCGCGTGGCAGCCTGCGTCCCGGAAACCGGTGTCGAGCTGACGCCGGACACCTTCATCCTCGAGGTCGGGTTCGAACGGCTGCACGGGGTCGATTTCCGCAAGGGCTGTTTCGTCGGTCAGGAAGTAACCGCGCGGATGAAGCACAAGACCGAACTGCGCAAGGGTTTGGTCACGGTCGAGGTCGAGGGCAGCGCGCCCGTCGGCACCGAGATCATGGCCGGCGAGAAACCGGCGGGCACGCTCTATACCCAAGCCGAGGGCCGCGGCATCGCCTACCTGCGGTTTGATCGCGCCAAGGAAGACATGCGCGCCGGGGATGCCGTCGTGCGCATGCTGCCATGACCTGGCAGGCCCGCATCGCCAAGGCGCTGGGGGCCACTGTTTCCGATGCCCACCCCCTGCAGGGCGGCGATCTCTCGCAGGTGTTCCGGGCCGACCTGGCAGATGGGCGCCGGGTGGCGGTCAAGCTGGGCGCGCTGGTTGGAACCGAGGCACGGATGCTGACCGCCATGCGGGCCACCGGGGCAACGGTGCCGCGGGTGATCTGGGCCGGGGACGATCTGCTGTGCCTCGAATGGCTGGACGAAACGCGCCCCTCCCCCGATGCGTGGCAGGCCCTGGGCGAAACGCTGGCGCGCCTGCACGCTGTGACGGGGCGCCACTACGGCTGGGACACGGACTATGCCTTTGGCCGGGTCCGGATCGCAAACGCGCCCTGCGACAACTGGCCGGACTTCTGGGCCGACCGCCGGCTGCGCCCCTTCATTCCCGATCTGCCCGCCCCTCTGGCACGGCGTATCGAGGCACTGGCAGCCCGCCTGCCCGAGCATCTGCCGCAGGCCCCTGCCCCGGCGCTCCTGCACGGTGACCTGTGGACCGGAAACGCGCTCTTTTCGGGCGACAGTGCCTACCTGATCGACCCCGCCTGCTATCACGGGCATGGCGAGGTCGACCTCGCCATGCTGGAGCTATTCGGGCAGCCCGACGCGGCTTTCTGGACCGGGTACGGCGCCTGCGAACCGGGCCGCGGGACTCGCCGCCCGATCTACCAACTGTGGCCCGCGCTGGTGCACCTGTCCCTGTTCGGCGCGGGCTATCGCGGCCTGGTCGACAGGTTGCTGGATCAGCTTGGCGCCTGAAGCGGCTTTTCGAAAACCTGCACCGCCAACCTCGCCCCGGCTCCCTGCATCATGGCGGTACTGGCCTCGTTGAAATCATGTACGCGGGTCACCCATGAGCCACAGCCCAATGCCGCGCTCTCGGCCTCGAACCGGGCGACCAGGCGACGGGCCAAGCCGCGGCGCCGCCAGATCGGCGCAACGTAGACATGGTCCAGAAGCGCCATCTTGCGGGCGTGTTCCAACGCGGTTGCCGGCTGGTCGATGACCTGCCACAGCAGGTAGGCCCGCGCCACGCCCTCTGTCCGGTAGATCAAGGCGCGCGCACCTTCGGCCATCCTGTCCGCGAGAAAGCTTTGCAGATCTTTCTGTGCTCCCTCGGCGTGGAAACGCCAAGGCACATCGTTGACGTGGTGCGCGTTGAGCGCGGACAGCATCTCTGCCAATGCGGGAATGTCGCTGTCAGTTGCGGTGTCGATCATGAAAAAGGCCTCCTGGCATTGCGCCGGAGGCCCTTTCGTCAATGATATGTCACCCCCGGCAAGTTCGGGGGTATGTGCGCGCGAGCCCCGAGGTCAGGCGCGCTCGGCATATTCCATCGTTTCGGTGTTCACGACGATGTCCTCGTCCTGTCCGACAAAGGGCGGCACCGTGATGCGCACACCGTTGTCCAGAACGGCGGGCTTGAAGCTGTTGGCCGCGGTCTGGCCTTTGACCACCGGCTCTGTCTCGGCGATCTTGCAAACGACCTTTTGCGGCAGCGTCGCGTTCAGCGCCTCGGTGTCGTAGAATTCCACGACGATCGTCATGCCGTCCTGCAGGAAGGGGCGGCGCTCACCGAGGATATCCGCGGGCAGTTCGACCTGGTCGAATGTCTCGGTGTCCATGAAGGTCAGCATGCCGTCATTCTCGAACAGGAACTGCATGTCCTTCTGTTCCAGGCGCACGCGTTCGACCTTGTCGGCGCTGCGGAAGCGTTCGTTCAGCTTGGATCCGTTGCGCAGGTTCTTCATCTCGACCTGGGCAAAGGCGCCGCCCTTCCCGGGCTTGACGTGGTCGACCTTGACCGCGACCCAGAGACCGTCGTTGTGTTCCAGCACGTTGCCGGGGCGGATTTCGTTACCGTTGATCTTGGGCATGGTCAGAACCGTGGCAAAAGGTTGATGATAAGTTGACGGATCCTATATCTGGACTGTTAGCGTCTGGCAAGGCAACGTATGTCGTGCTGCACCTGCAGAAATCCATGCATAACATGCATGGCAGCTATGCCAAATCGGGGTATCCGAATCGGAACGAATGGTCCATAACCCGCGTTACGCCAGAAAACACAAGAGCAATAATCAAAGGTCGAAACATGAAGGATTTCGTTGACAGTACCGCGTTCAACGCTGAGCAAGGCAACCGCGCCCGCAAGCTGTTCGCCGCCGTGGTGCTGGCTGCACTGGACGATGCAATCGCCGACGACAAGAAGTACGGCAATGGCCCCGAACAGATCGCCCGCTGGGCGCGCTCGCGCGATGGACGCGAAGTGCTGTCCTGCGCCGGGATCGACCCCAATGAGCGCGTGGTTTCGGGACTGATGGAATTCGTGGGCAAGGGTGTGCGCACCTCTGTTGCCCTGTCGCGTGAAGAAAGCGAGCGCCGTCATGCAGCGCAGCAGGCCGAAGCCGCCTGACCCCAAACCATTCGAAGACCTATGAACTGACGCGCCCTTCACCGGGCGCGTTTTTTCATGGCCGAACGCATGACGTTGCGTCAATTCCGGAGGGTCCCGCAGCCCGCCGGCCGGGGTCAGTCAAAGTCCTGGTTCATCATGACGCGATGGATCTCGCGCCTTACCAGTTTACGCACGTTGCGGGTAATCCGCTCTCCAAGTGCGCCCTGCAATTCGCGCCGCACGATATCGGCGACCATGCCTTGCAGCACTTCTTCGCTCAGCTCGGCCACGGCGGATTTGGCCGTCGTCTCGGCCAGCGACCTGTCGGCGGAGGACACGTCGGCCTGGGTGGCCGGGGGCGCGGACGGCGCATCCGAACCGTGATCTTCCCAATCCAGCGAATCTGCCGTCCCGGCATGGCGGACAAAAGCGGGTTTGGCATGCAAGTCTTCGGCGTCTGGGGCATCCGGGGCGTCGATTGCCGCCCCTGAAGGCTCTGCCGGTGCAAGGTCATCCTCGCCGGCGGGGCCTGTCTCGGTCTCAACACCGTCGCCAAGCTGTTCGAAAACGGTTTCCTGCGCGGCGGCGGCAACCAGTTCTTCGATCACCCCGTCGGGGTCCGGCGCCTCACCCTCTTCGCCGCTTGAGACGGCAATGCTATCCTCGAGCGAAGCCGCCTCGTCCGACGGATCGTTGCCGGACGCCGGAGTCCAGTCCTGCGACTGGCGCTGAAGCATCGCTTCCAGCGTTGCGATCTTGCGTTCGATCGTATCCTCGTCAGCCTCCGCCTCTTCGGCGGCAAGAACCTCGTCGAGATCCAGCGGCTCGCCATCTTCCGTCCAATCGGCGTAGTCGGCGACAAGATCCGGCGTCTCCCCTGCCTCGTCGGCCTCGTCGCGTTCCAGAAGATCGGTCAGGCTGGCCCGTAGCGCGGCGATCTGCTCCGCCTCCGCGAGGTCCTCTGGCACCGGATCCTCTGGCAGATCGGTCGGCGCACCGTCGAGCACATCGTCAGCCATATCCGACGGATCTGATCCGGGTTCGCGATCACCGGGCTCCGCGATACGGGTCTCTGTCCAGTCGGCAACTTCGGGCAGTTCCCCGGCCGCATCGTCCTGTCCAAGGACCAATGTCGCCACGGGTGCCGGCGCCTCATCCGCCAGTTCAGGCAGATCAGAGGTCTCCGCCCGCGTCATCGGCGCATCCGGCAGTTGATCGACTTCATCCTCCGGCACGCGCAGCGCGGGCGACAGGACCAAGCGCTCTGCCATCTCTGGCGGAGCGCTCCGGCTCGGGCGTCCTTCTTCGGACACCAAGCGGCGGATGGAGGACAGCACGTCCTCTATTTCGACGTTCGTTACGGAATTCGACATTGTCCCTGCCACTCTAGCCTCGGGGCAGAGTGTACCTGCAAAGCGGGATCGCGCACAACAGATGCGAAAAAAACTACTCTTTTCCCAGCGCCTTCAGGACACGGTCCAGTTCGGCCCCCTGTTTCGACCGGTTGCGCGGCGCTTTCTTGACCAGGTTGTAATAGGCCGAGGGATCGAAAGATGGCACATCCAGGTGCAAGGCTTCGGCAGTCAGAAGGCCTAGCGACGACAGCACTTGGTACGAGGCGATGGCCTCATCTACCTGCGCCCCGACAAGGCTGGCGCGGGCATCGAGCAGTTCCTGCTCGGCGTCCAGCACGTCCAGCGTGGTCCGCGCGCCCAGCTTGGCCTCTTCCCGCACGCCGCGGAAAGCGACGGTGGCCGCACGCACCTGTTCCTCGAACGAGGTCCGATTGGCACGTGCAACGCGCAGGTTGGCATAGGCCTGGCCCACGTTCTGTTCGATTTCCGCAAGCACCACATGCAGGCGCCCGCGCTGCGCGTCACGGTTCGCCACGGCCTGGCGTTCGGCAGAATCAAGCCCGCCACCGGAATAGATCGGACCGCTGGCGCCAAGCGTGATCGAGCCACCGCGCGAATACGAGGAATTGTCGAAATTCTCGGTAAACCCGTAGCTGCCTTCGAGGCTGACCGTGGGTTTCTTTGCCCCCTTGGCGATCAGGATGGCCAGTTCCGCTGCAGTGACCGAGTGCTGCTGGGAAATCAGTTCCGGATGCTGGTAAAGCGCCTGTTTCTTCGCCTCTGCCACGCTGGTGGGCAGCTTGGGCAGCGAGCGCGGATTTTCCAGGTTGCGCGGCTTTACCCCTACGGCAGCAAGGTATTCCTCGCCCGCGACGATAAGGTCCCCCTGCGCGGCGGCCAGCGCGGCCCGCGCCTGGGCCAGTCGTGCCTCGGCCAAGGCAACGTCGGTCCGCGTCACCTCTCCCACTTCGAACCGGTCACGGGCGGCGCGCAGTTCCTGCTGGATGACGCGCACGTTGTTTTCGCGCAGCGCCGTCGTCTCGGCAAAGCGGCGGATGTTCATGAAGGCGGACACAGCGCGCAAGAGCACCTGCTGCTCGATCGCCACCAGTTGCGCACGCGTGGCTAGAACCTGTTCCTTGGCGGCATCGAGGCCCAGCTTGTTGCGGCCACCGGCATACAGCACGATTTCGGCAATCAAGTTGATGCTGGCGGTCTGGTTGATCCGCCCGCTTTCCACGAAGAAACCGAAGCTGTTCGTGCTGCCGCTGTAGCCGTATTCGCGGCGGATACTCCCGGTCCACCGCAACACCGGACGCAACTCGGCCAGGGCCTGGGCCACATCCTCATCCGCGGCACGCAGCGTGGCCCGGTTCTGTTCCAGCAACCCGCTGTTCATGTAAGCCGCGGTCAGAGCCTCGGCGAGTGTTTCAGACCAGGAGGGCGTCGCCATCGCCGCGACAAGCGCGATGCCGGCAGCCCCCCGAATGCATGTTCTGCGAATCCTGCCCAGCACCGCTATCCCCATTGCCCCGTTTGCCCCGGCCTTGTTTTCATCCGCCCCGACTAAAGAGCGAACGCGGCCTTTTTCTCAAAACCCTGAATGACCGGCGCCGTACCGTTGAAGGCAAAGCGCCAGTTGATGTGACCGTCCAGCTTGTGACCGATTTTCACGGTGCCAAGCGCGTTCTCCATGAAGATGACCGCGATACGACCGCCGTCCTTGAGCTGCGCCTCCAGCCCTTCCGGCAGAACCTCGACACCGCCTTCGATCACGATGGCATCGTAGGGCCCGTGTTCCGCGGCGCCTTCGGTCAGGGCGCCGGCCTGCAGCACGACGTTGTCGGCGTGATGCTCCGTCAGAAGCGCCTGGGCTTCGTCGACGAGGCTTTCATCCTCTTCGACCGCGACCACGGCTTCGGCGATGCGGGCGATGACGGCAGAGGAGTACCCATACCCAGCACCGATATCCAGAACGAGGTCCGCGTTGGTCAGGTTCAGCGCATCCAGGATCTTGGCAAAGACCCGCGGATCCAGCAGAACGCGTCCCTCTGCGAGGTCAACATGCTCGCTGGCATAGGCGGCCTCGATGCGGTCACTGGGCACAAAGGCCTCACGCGGAACGCTCAGCATCGCGTCTATGATCGGAAACTCCGTGACGTCCGACGGGCGTACCTGTGTATCGACCATCATCCGGCGGCGGGTGGCGAAGTCTGTCATGCACTAAACTCTTTCGTTCAGAAGCTTGGTAGAGGTTGTGCCACAACTGGTTTGACGCGGCAATGACCCAAGCCAGCAAACTTTGCGAGTGTGACCGCAGAACCCGCCAAAGGTGATTTGAGAAATCTGCTTGACGGGGATCGAGGTTGCGCCTAATCAGACGGCCACTCTGGCGAGTTGGCGGAGTGGTGACGCAGCGGATTGCAAATCCGTGTACACCGGTTCGATTCCGGTACTCGCCTCCACCTTATTCTATCGAGCCTTTCGGTATTTTGCGGCCCCGCCAGGGGGCCTAGGTATCGCACGGCTTACAGGGCGCTTTTCAGTCCCCGGGTAATCCCAACGGTTACCCGCAAAAGGCCGTCGGTGTCTCTCCTCGCGGCCCTTGGTTATTCTCAGCGATAGCACCTGTTCAGGATGTCAGGCCCAGCCCCGAATGGTGACCGAACTCCGGAGTCGAGCGGCGGGTATCCCAGGATTCGAGGCAGACCTCGGCCAGAGCGTTGACTCACTCGGCCTTGGCCAACTCGGCCGTGCCCGTGTCAACCATCGGCGCAACCTGCGTCCGGCCGGTACGCAGCGCGGAGACATGCCAGAATACGGGCCGGCCCGCGATACAGGGTGAAGGATCTCGCACCGGCTGCCGCCAGTGTGGGACCGGTCCGCGCCGCGTACAACGCAATCATCACTGCCCCCCTTTCCGGCCACTTGGCCCTCTGGGCCGCCTTGCGCCCAGCTATTTCGGCTTTCGTCAGATTGCGATGCACCTCTTCGGTGACCTGCGGCACCTGAGCGGGGTAGCTTTCAAAGACGTTGCCCGAATGGCGCAGGCCCCTGTCCATACAGACCTCGACTTCTTTGAGCGCACAGCCCGCCGTGGCCGCCGTGCCCCGCATATCCCAAGGGCGCATCTCGTCGTGGATGCGCGCCTTCATCGGTCTGGGAGGTCAGTAGCAGCGGCTGTTCCCGGACGAAAATCACGCCGGCGACTGATATATCGCATTTTGCCTCGGCTCCGGCCAAAGGCCGAACGGCTACGGCCTCCACGACATTTTCGGGCGTGTCTGAGTGTAGGACGGCTAGCCGGCTCGCCCCCTTTCCTGCACCGACAGACCGGCGGGAATCACCGGTCCCAAGTGTCCATCAACCTATGACGCCGCCTAGCTCTCTTCCAGCCCAAGAAGTTTCGTCAAGCGTCGGGCAAGCTCCTTTTCGGTCATGGCGCCGCCGATTTCCTGGTTGTCCAAGGCCCCGATGGCAGCGCGCGTCTCATCGTCGATGGGTGAGAAAAAGCCGTTCTCCGAGGTCGCCAGGACGAAGCGGCGCGCAAATGAATTGCCCCGGATCTCACCCAGCATCTGCAATTGGCGCCCGTTGGACTTGTCCGCCAGGACCACGCGGTTGTTAAGACTGACCTTGACGTAGGGCTCTGGCACCTCGCTTTTCGAAGGCGCCTTGAGATCGTGGATCATCAGGCCCTCGGGCTTGGGCTCTTCTCGGCGGCGCGCCTGGTCCTGCTTCATCTTGGTAAAGCCGCCGTTGCTGATCGTATCGGCCAACCGCCGGATCGTGCCTGAATTCTCCTGTATCAGCTTCCGCGCCTTCACGTCCTCGGGTCTTGGTCCGTCCCGCTTGGAAAAAATATCCATCCCTGTTCCTCCCTGGATGATGGGGGAACCGCGCCCGGCGGATCCCCCGGTTGCATTGCCTCAGGCCAGATCGAAGCGGTCCGCGTTCATGACCTTGACCCAGGCGGCGATGAAGTCACTGACGAAATGATCCTCGTTGCTGCCGCTGGCATAGTATTCGCTGAGGGCACGCAGCTGCGAGTTCGAGCCGAAGACCAAGTCCACCCGCGAGCCGCTCCATTTCTTCGCCCCGCTTGCCCGGTCGCAGCCCTCGAACAGCCGTTCGGACGCGTCCACCGGCAGCCACTCGATCTCCATGTCCAGGATGTTGCGGAAGAAATCATTGCCCAGAACGCCCGGACGATCGGTCAAGACGCCGGTGGCCGAGGATTGGTAGGTCGCGCCCAGGACACGCAAGCCGCCGACAAGCACCGTCATTTCCGGCGCGCTCAGTCCCAGCAGTTGCGCCTTGTCCACCAGAAGCGCCTCCGCCGGGTAGGTAAAGGCGGTCTTCTCGTAGTTGCGGAACCCGTCCGTGGCCGGTTCCATCGGCTCAAAGGACGCGGCGTCGGTCTGGTCTGCACTGGCATCCGTCCGCCCCGGGGTAAATGGCACCCGAACCTCGCGTCCACCATCGCGGGCCGCCTTTTCGATGGCGACGGCGCCGCCCAGCACGATCATGTCGGCAAGCGAGACCAGTTTGCCTCCGGAGGCGTCCCGGTTGAAGGCGTTGCGAATGCCCTCGAGCACCTCCAGCACAGACGACAGGCGGGCCGGTTCATTCGCTTCCCAGTCCTTTTGCGGGGAGAGGCGGATGCGCGCGCCATTGGCGCCGCCGCGCTTGTCCGACCTGCGAAAGGTCGAGGCCGAGGCCCAGGCCGTCCAGACCAGATCCGCCACCGACAGGCCAGACCCAAGGATGTCCCGCTTGAGGCGTGCGGCGTCCTCCTCGTCGATCAGGGCATGATCGACCGGCGGCACCGGGTCCTGCCAGATCAGATCCTCGTCCGGCACCTCCTTGCCCAGGTAACAGGCGCGGGGCCCCATGTCGCGGTGGGTCAGCTTGAACCAGGCCCGGGCAAAGGCTTCGGCGAATTCCTCGGGGTTCTCGTGGAACCGCTTGGAGATCGGGCCATAGATCGGGTCCATGCGCATGGCCATGTCGGCGGTGGTCATCATGACCGGCACCTTGGCGGTCGAGGCATCGACCTGCGGCGCGTGATCCTCCTCCGCCAATCCCTTGGCGTGCCAGATATGCGCGCCCGCGGGGCTTTTCGTCAGCTCCCAGTCATAGCCGAAGAGCACGTCGAAATAGCCCATGTCCCATTGCGTCGGGTTCGCGGTCCAGGGCCCCTCGATGCCCGAGGTCGTGGTGTCCACCCCCTTGCCGCTCTTGTGCGCGTTTCTCCAGCCAAAGCCCATTTCCTGCAATGCGGCGGCCTCTGGTTCGGCGCCGACCAATGCCGGGTCACCCGCCCCATGCGCCTTGCCGAAGGTGTGCCCGCCGGCGACCAGCGCCACGGTTTCCTCGTCGTTCATCGCCATCCGGCCGAATGTCTCACGGATGTCACGGCCCGAGGCGAGCGGATCGGGGTTGCCGTTGGGCCCCTCGGGATTGACGTAGATCAGCCCCATCTGCACGGCGGCCAGCGGGTTGGCCAGATCGCGGTCGCCGGAATAACGGCTGTCGCCCAGCCATTCGGTTTCCGTCCCCCAGAAGATGTCCTCTTCGGGCGCCCAGACGTCCTCTCGCCCGCCGGCGAAACCGAAGGTGCGGCCCCCCATGCTCTCGATGGCGACGTTTCCGGCCAGGATCATCAGGTCGGCCCAGGAAATCGCGTTGCCGTATTTCTCCTTGATCGGCCAGAGCAGGCGGCGCGCCTTGTCCAGGTTGCCGTTGTCGGGCCAGGAATTCAGCGGCGCAAAGCGCTGGGTCCCGGTCGAGGCCCCGCCGCGCCCGTCCGCGGTGCGATAGGTGCCCGCGCTGTGCCAGGCCATGCGGATGAAGAAAGGACCGTAATGACCATAGTCGGCGGGCCACCAGTCCTTGCTGTCGGTCATCAGCGCGGTCAGGTCCGCCTTGACCGCGTCCAGGTCCAGCGCCTTGAACGCCTCGGCATAGTCAAAGCCCTCGGGCGCGGGATCGGCCACGGGCTGATGCTGGTGCAGGATCGTCAGGTTGAGCTGGTTGGGCCACCATTCCCGGTTGCCGGTCCCCGCCACGTTGGTTGCCCCGTGCATCACGGGACATTGCCCCGCCTGACGCATGTCGTTTCCGTCCATCATTGTCTTCCTCGTACGGTCTCTTGTCGGTTTTTGCCCCCGCGTGCCCGGGGGACGTGGCGACGGCCCGCGCCGTGCGGGCCGTCGAAAGCGTGATCAGATGTTCTGCCGGTTCATCTCTGCGGCGATGAAATCCGCCTGCCGAATGGCCAGCGCCACGATGGTCAGCGTCGGGTTTTCCGCCGCGCCGGTGGTGAACTGACTGCCGTCCGAGACAAAGAGGTTGGCAATGTCGTGCGACTGGCCATGCGCGTTGACCACCCCGTCCTGCGCATTGGCCGACATGCGGTTGGTGCCCAGGTTGTGCGTCGACGGATAGGGCGGCGTCGGAAAGACCCGCGTGGCCCCTACCGCATCGTAGATCGCCATGCCCTGCTTGTAGGCGTGGTCGCGCATCGCGATGTCGTTGGGGTGATCGTCGAAATGCACGTTGACCACCGGCAGGCCGTGCGCGTCCGTCACATCGGCGTTCAAGGTCACGCGGTTGGTTTCCTGCGGCATGTCCTCGCCCACGATCCACATGCCGGCCATGTTCTCGTAGTGATCCAGCGCGGTGGTGAACTCGCGCCCCCAGGCGCCCGGATCGAGGAAGGCCGCCATGAAAGGCAGGCCCAGCGCCAGCGTCTCGAGCTCGTACCCGCCGACGAACCCGCGCGAGGGATCGTGCCGCGCCTCGTCCTGGATGATGCCGGCCATCGTGGTACCGCGCCACATGCGCACCGGCTGATCGAAAACCGCGTAGACCGACCCGGTGGTGTGCCGCATGTAGTTGCGCCCCACCTGCCCCGAGCTGTTGGCCAGCCCGTCCGGGAACATCGACGAGGCCGAGTTCAGCAGCAGTCGCGGACTTTCGAAGGAGTTCCCGGCGACACAGACCACCCGCGCCTTCTGCAGCTGCAGGTTGCCATCCGCGTCGAAATACTCGACCCCCGTCACCTTGCCGTCCGCATCGTGCAGGATGCGCGCCGCGTGGCAGTTCTCGCGCACTTCGAGGTTGCCGGTCGCCTCGCCGCGCGGAATGTCCGTATAAGCCGCCGACCACTTGGCGCCCCACTTGCAGCCCTGGAAACAAAAGCCCGTCTGCTGGCAGGCCATGCGGCCGTCATTGTCGGCCGAGTTGATCGCCATGCGGCCGGTGTGGACCTCTTCGTAGCCCAGGGCGCGCGCGCCCTTCTCGAAGACCTTGAAGTTGTTGTTGCCCGGCAGGCCCGCACGGCCATTGGTACGGGTCACGCTCAGTTTGTCTTCGGCCCGGGTGTAATAGTCGTCCATTTCGCGCGGGTCGATCGGCCAGTCCAGCAGGTTGGCACCCGGCACGTCACCATAGGTCGTCTTGGCCTTCCACTCGTGATCCTGAAACCGAAGGCTGGCGCCCGCCCAATGCGTCGTGGTGCCGCCGACAGCCTTGACGATCCAGGCAGGCAACCCGGCGAAATCCCTGGCCACCCGCCAGTCACCCGAGGTCGTGCGCGGATCGGTCCAGGCCAGCTGGCCAAAGCTGTCCCACTCGTCGTTGATATAGTCGTCCGGCAGGTAACGCCCGCCCGCCTCCAGTGCCACGACGGACACGCCTTTCTGGGCCAGTTCGTTGGCCAGAACGCCGCCGCCCGCGCCGGTCCCGATGATGACGACGACCCCGTCGTCGGTCAGGTCAAATGGTGCAGTCATTGCTCTTGCCCCCTCAAAGCCAGTTGATGTCGTCGAAACCGCGATACAGGTAACCGCCTTCGGAGTAGCTCTCGCCCTCGTAGCCGAAGATCGGCCAGACGGCCTTCTGGTTATAAAGACCGGTCACGAGGCCGCCCCGGATCTGCTGAAAGAAGGCGCTGTCCTCGATGCCGCGCAGCACCGCGACGCGGTCGCGTTCCCAGCCGATGTCGAGGTAGCCGGAATGCCCGGTGGCGCGCGCCGCCTCGTTCAGCATGGCGACACCGGCCTCGATGGCCGGGGCGGCCTCGGCGGTGTCGTAGCCCTTGACGGCCAGCGCATAGAACCGATCGGCGACCTGGTCATGCGGGTAGATGTCCCGCGCCATCTGGATCAGCACCGCCATCGTACCGGGCGCCAAGTGATCCACCTCCATCGCCCAGTTCTCGGCCTCGGCCCGACCGGCGACAAAGCCCGCGCCGATGGCAAAGCTGGCGCCCAGCGCCGCGCTTTGCGACAGCAACTGGCGACGTGTCAGGGTTTTCATTGTCTTGGACATCGTCTCTCCTCCTCCTTGGATCCGGGTCACTGGAAACGGCCGCCGCGCTGCAGCACCTCGATCTGGTAGCCGTCGGGATCAGCCACGAAGAAGAAGCGGGCGAAGGGCTTGCCGTCGTGATCGAAGCTGACCAGCTTGCGCGGCGAGAGACCGGCAGCGGTAAAGCGCGCATGTTCGGCATCGACGTCCTCGACGCTGAAGGCGAGGTGGCCATAGCCATTGCCCAGGTCGTAGGGGTCGGTCGCGCCGGAATTGACGGTCAGTTCCAGTTCGAAACCGGTCTCGTCGTTGGACAGGTAGATCAGCGAAAACCCGTCGAAATCGACGCGCTGCGCCACCTCCAGCCCGAATGCCTCGCGGTAGAAGGCGATCGAACGGTCCGCGTCCAGCACGCGGATCATGGAATGAATTGCCTTGGCCATGTCTGTCCTCGGTACTTGGGTATCAGGGGCCCTGCGGCGTGCCGTGGGGAGGACGCCGCAGGGCGGGACCGCCCCGCCCCGCGCCTTGCGGCGCCGGGAAAGGCGGTCGGGGAGTAACTTCAGGGAACGATCACGCCGCGCCCGGTAAAGCGCCGGTTCTTGAAGTCATCTATGGCCTGGTTGATGTTCGCCAGCTTGTATTCGGTCTGGTGCATCTTCACCTTGCCGTCGGCGTTCAGCTCCATCAGCTCGACCAGTTCGATGTAGTCGCCCACGAGGCTGCCACCGATCTTGATCTCGTTGGCCACCAGGTCCAGCGTCGGGATCTCGATCTGGCCGCCATAGCCGACCATGATCAGCTCGCCGCCCTGACGGAGCAGCTTCCAGCAGATGTTTTCCACGCCCAGTTCACCGACGAAGTCGATCACCACATGGGCGCCGCCGCCGGTGATGTCCTTGACCTGCTCGATCAGGTCCGGGCCGCCGTCCAGCACCACGTCCGCGCCAAGATCCTTGGCCAGTTGCTGTGCCGCCGGTTCCCGGTCCACCGCGATCACCCGCCCGCCGCTGATGTGCTTGAGGCATTGCAGCGCGATATGGCCCAGCCCGCCGATGCCCAGAAGCACGGTCCAGGACCCGGGATAGGACAGCCGCGCCGCCTTTTTCGCCGCGCGGTAGGCGGTGATGCCCGCATCCGCCATCGGTGCGACGGACAAGGGCGTGATGCCGGTGTTCAGCTTGATGAGCGATTTTTCCGAGGTCTTGAAATACTCGGCAAAGCCGCCATCTATCCCCAGCCCCGGAAAGGTGCCGTGATCGCAGTACATGTCATGGCCATAGCGGCAGTTCAGGCAGATGCCGCAACTCTGGAACGGGTGGCAGATCACCGCGTCGCCCGGCTTGACCGAGGTCACGGCGCTGCCGACATCCTCGACCCAGCCGGCGTTTTCGTGGCCCATGACATAGGGCAACAGGCTGCCCTGGGTGTCCATGATGTCCTTCCAGACACCTTCGATGATATGGAGGTCGGTCCGGCAGAGCCCCGCCGCACCGACCTTGACGACCACCTCGTTGGGAGCTGTGATTGTGGGGGGAGGAACGTCTTCAATCTTCAGCTCCACGTTCATCGCGGGGTCGTATTCGTACAGTCTTGCAGCCTTCATGGTCTTGTCTCCTGATCTGAGGGATGTGGCGGCGCGGCGGGTCCGTACCCGTCGCGCCGCGTGACGGGGTTAGGGACGACCCAGCAGCTCGGCGCCGCCGCCAAGGGCCGGGCCCTCGGTCGGGTCGGCCTCGCCTTCGTCCAGATCGCCCACCAGGGTCTCTGTGGTCAGGATCAGGGTCGCGACAGAGGCGGCGTTGACCAGCGCAGAGGCCGGAACGCGCGCCGGATCGATGATCCCCGCCTCGTACATGTCACCGAAGGCGCCGGTCGCCGCGTCGTAGCCATGTCCCTTTTCGGCCCCGGCCACCGTCTCGGCCACGGCGTCAGGATCGGCCCCGGCGTTTGTCGCGATGCGCCGAACGGGCTGCGTCAGGACGGAACGGACCAGCTCGATCCCCTTGCCGATGTCCCCGATCGCCGAGAGGTTCTCGAGCACCGGCGCCGCCTGCGCCAGCGCGGTCCCACCCCCGGCGACAACACCGTCCTCGGCCGCTGCGCGCACGGCACAGAGCGCATCCTCGATCAGCTGGATCTTGCGTTTCTGCTCGACCGGGGTGAAGCCGCCCGCATAGATGATCGCGCTGCCACCCGAGAGCTTGGCCAGCCGCTCGCGAAGCTTGTCCTGCTCGATGTTCGGCGGCGCCACCTCGTACATGCGCTGCACCTGGTTGCGGCGGGCGACGACGGCGTCGTGATCGCCTTCGCCCCGCAGGACGCTGGTCGACGAGGAGCTCGAGCGCACCATTTCCGCCCCGCCCAACTGCGCCAGGGTCACGTTCTCCAGCTTCTTGCCCAGGTCGCGCGACAGCACCTCGCCGCCGGTGATGATGGCAAGATCATCCATCATCGCGGTGCGCCAGTGGCCGTATTCCGGCGGGTGCACGATCAGGAACTTGCCCGCGCCGCCGTTTTCCAGCAGGCGGATGACCACCTCGGGCGCGATCTCCTCGGCGATGATGGCCAGCGGGCGACCCTCGCCCTCGGCAATCTCGATCGCCTTGTCCAGGATCGACGGCTGAAGGATCTTCTGATCCGTCATCAGGATCAGCGGGTTACGCAGCACCGCCTCCATGTGCTCACGGTCGGTGACCATGTGGTGCGAGATGTAGCCGCGCTCGAAGGACATGCCTTCCATGACTTCCATGGTGGTGTCGATGGTGACGCCGAAATCGGCCGAGATGACGCCCTCGCGGCCCACCCGGCGCCAGGCCTCGGCCACCAGGTTCCCAAGTTCGGGATCGGTGGCGGAGACGCGCGCCACGGCCTCCAGGTACTCGGGGTGATCCTCGCAATCGCGCGAGGTCTCGTCGATCTCGGCCACGATGCGGCTGACCGCCATGTCGATGCCCTTGCACAGATCGACCGGCTTGACGCCACTGTCCGTCGACGCCACGCCCTTCTGGATCAGCGCATTGGCCAGCACGATGGCGGTGGTGGTGCCGTCGCCGGCGACCTCGTTGGTCTGCATCGATACCTCGCGCACGACCTGAGCGCCCATGTTCTCGAAACGGTCGGTCAGCTCGATCTCGGATGCGATCGACACCCCGTCGCGGGTGATCAGCGGGGTGCCCACGGGGCGATCCACCATCGCGTTCAAACCCTTCGGTCCCAGTGTCGGCTCCACCGCCGCCGCCAGCCGCGCAACACCGCGTGCCAGCGCCTTGCGGGCAAAGTTTCCGTGTACAAGCAATTTGGCCATGTCTTCCTCCTTCGCCGCACGGGGCTCCGTGGGCGTCTCCCTGATTTCTCTTGGTTGTCAGTCGGTCAGCGCCGGGTGGCGTGTTCCTCTCGCGGCGGCACGCGGCCCGCGATGAAATCCACCAGCGTCGGTCCCTCGGGGCCGATCTCGACCTCCTTGTAGCGGGTCGATGCCAGTCCACGGCACAGCGCGCCGTTGAATTCCATGTTGATCCGCGTGCCTTTCAGCCGCACCAGATGCGTCGCCAGTTCCTGCGCCTCGATGGCCTGCCCTTCCCAGGTCGGAAAAGCCAGATCCTCCGGGTTTTCCGCCAATCCCTGGTCAAGCAGCAGGTCGCGATAGCGCGGCTTCTGCCGCTCTTCCTCTTCGCCATGCATGGTGATGCGATCGAAGCCAGCCAGTGTCAGCGAGACGATCTCCGCCTCGGTCAACCCCTGGGCCTGCAACGCCAGCAGCATGACCTCTTGCCGCCGGTCAAAAGCCTTGGCGCGGAAGGTGTCGACCACCTCGGCCAGGTTGGCCCCGTCGCAGTATTGCGCAAAGACCTCTTCGAACGGCTTGCCGCTGTTCACACCCTCGTTGACCTCGTCGCCAAAGCAATGGTCGTTCAGCGTGACCTGCACCTCCTGCACCCAGGGCAGCGCGCAGACCTCTGCGCGGATCCCGAAGGCCATGAGGAAGGCAAAGTTGGGCGAGCACCAGTAGGTGGGCAGGCGAAACTCGACCTCGACGCGCTTGGAGCCGATGACCTCGGCACGCTCGACGAATCCCATGTCGGTGATGGGTTCGTCGAGCTCCGGATCGGTCACCGCCTCAAGGCTTTCCCAGAGCTCGCACTCGAGGTCCGCCTTGATGATGTCCGTCAGCATGGCCTTACTCCGCCGCGATCTGGACCGGGGCGCCGGCGAGCTGCCGCTTCTTGGCCTCGACGTCGATGCCATAAAGCCGCGCCGCGTTCAGACCCAGGATCTTTTCCTTGATCTCGTCGGTCAGCTGCACGCCGCGTTCTTCGGCGATGTCGTCGGGGATCTGGAAGTTCCAGAACTTCTCGACCAGCCAGTTCGGCGTCCAGATAGCGTAGTCCGAGCCGAACAGGATCTTGTCCTCGCCGACCCAGAACAGCAGCTCTGCCATGACCTCGGCGAAATAGCGCGGGCGGGCATGGATGAAGGGCAGCGCCACGGCGAGACCGGCATAGACGTTGGTTTCCTGCACGGCGATCCAGCAGAAATCGTCCAGGCGCGGCAGGCCGCAGTGTTCCACGATCCAGTTCAGGTTCTGGAAGTCGGTCGCCGCATAATCCACGTCATCGACGTTGAACGCGTCCTTGGACAGCGGGATGATGGTCGGGCCCTTGTGGACGTGGATGTTCTTGATGCCCAGCTTCTCGCACAGCTCAAAGCACTTGTAGGCGGCCGGATCGTTCAGCGCCCAGCCCTTGCTGTCGCCGTTCCATTCCGCCGTGTACATCTTGACGCCCTGGATATCGAAGTTCTCTTTCATCCAGTGGATGTATTCCAGCGCCTTTTCGCCATCGCGCGGGTCGAAGCTGCCATTGACGATAAAGCGTTCGGGATGCCGCTTGGCCATCTCGGTCGACCGTTCGAGGCAGCCGAACCCGTTCTTGTAGAAATCCCTCAGAACGGTCGTCTGGATGATCGCCATGTCATCCGGCCCGTCGACAAAGAGATCGCGATAGATGTCGTCCTCGGAGTATTTCTCGAACCGCGCCTTTTCCCACAGTTCTTCCTGCGGGCTGAGGTTGGTGTGGTAGGCGTAGAAACACTCGATGAATTGCTTGCCATGCACGTTGGCCTGGTTCTCGGGGCTGCCGTCCCAGAAATGGGTGTGGCCGTCGAGAACGAAGATTTCCTTGCCGTCCGGTGTCTTGTACATGAGATCCTCCCTGGAATTCTGTCGGTTTGGCTGGGGATGAGGGGGCCGGTGCGCCCGGCCCCCCGTGGGGCTGGCAAGCCCTCAGATGTATTCCATGACCTCGTTCATGTCGCCGAAGAGGATGACGGTGTCGTCATCGACCCGGACCATCCGGCCATAGTGGGTGGAGGTGTTGACCTCGAAGGTCTCGGCGGTCATCTCGCGGCCCAGGAACTCGGTGATCTCGCTCATCTTGAAGATCAGCTTGCCTTCGCCGTCGATCCGGATGGTCGCCGGGTTGTAGGTGATCGTGACCTTGGGGTCGTTCTCTTCCATGAACTCGGCGATGGCCCTGGCCTCGACACTGTCGTTCATGGTGACGCCGCACTGGTGCGAGACCTCGCGCGAGGTCAGGTCGATGTCCTTCATCGACTTGAAGATGTTCTGCTTGGTCGCGTCACGCGCTACGTTTGACATCAGTCTTTTCCTTCTTGTGTTGCGATTAGCGGCTGAGGCCGAGTTCCCCGAGGATCTGGCTGATGCGCTCATGCGACACGGCCTTCACATCCTCGAACGAGACGGGCTTGGAATGCGGTTGCGACCAGATCGGCTGCAGCGCGGAGGCGGCCTTGTCGGCCAGGTCGCCATGCTTGTTCAGCCAGGACTGGAACAGCGCCTTGTTGTGGGCACCGTGCTGTTCGTCGTTGGCCAGCAGGTAGATCAGGTCGACCGTGTTCGCGAGGTTGCGCTCGTAGTCGGCCTCGGCCGCCGAGATCACCGGGGGCGTGATGAAGTCGTTGTTCGCCGCCGCCGCCTGCATCAGGAAGCCCGAGCGGAACAGTTCGCCCACCAGCGGTTCAAAGACGATGTTGATGGCGAAATACTGTTCGAGGTAGTCCTCGCAGCCCATGATCGTCTCGATCGCCTCGCGGCAGGGCTGCCAGATCGGGTCCTCCAGCCAGGCCTGCTTGCCGAGCGTGTCGTCCCAGCCCTCGATGTCCATGCCGATCTCGGCCAGGTACAGGGTGATGTCCTGGGACAGGCGCATCTTGTAGGACGAGTTGGTCAACGTGGCGTTGTTGATCATCTGGGTGTAGCCGTAGCGCTGCGCCTGCATGAGCGAGGTGCCAAGGCCGAATTCCGCATGTTTCCACGCGCCCAGATGCTTTTGCAGGATCTTGGTCCAGACCTTGTCGAAGGCCGCAGGCGCGCCGGCCTTGCGGGCGTTCGAGATGACGCTCTGCACCATCGTCTCGATCTTGGCCTGGCGCTGGTAGTGGGTGCGTTCCCACTCCTGGTCCGGCGCGCGGAAGGCGTGCCAGTTCGACGACAGCGCGGCGGTGTTGTCCTTCTGGTAGGCGCCGCCGCCCTTGCCGCCCTCGAACTCGATGATCCAGTTCTGGATCAGGTAGCGTTCGGGATCGGGCTGGACGTCGACGGTGACGTCCTCGTAGTGGGTCGCCCGCTTGCCGCGCGGCTCGAAGTAGTTGTACTTGCGGCTCTTCGAGCCGACGAAGACGGCCGCGCCTGCTGCCCCGGATCCCACCGAGCTTGATGTTGCTACCATAGTAGCCTCCCTTGTCTGGTTTTACGTTCGCGTCACTTGCGTTCGGGCCGGTATCAGTGGCCCGAAGAACCGGAAGTGGGCGTGAACTTGTCGTAGAAGATGCGGTCCGTATCGAAGTCGTGCATGAACAGGACCGGTGTCAGCGCGTCGATCATCGGTGGCGGACCACAGGCGTAGACGTCGCCTTCGCCGTCGATCCCCAGTTCCTTCAACCGCCGGTCGACGCATTCGTGGACAAAGCCGCGCTCGCCGGCCCAGCCGTTGCCCTCTTCCTCGTGGCTGAGCACGGGGATGAATTCGACACCAGGATGCGCGTCCGTCAGGGCACCGATCTCGTCCAGCTTGAACAGGTCGGACTGCGACCGGGCACCGTAGAAGAAGTAGACCGGGCGGTCCTCGCCGCTGGTCAGGTGGTCATTCAGGATCGACCAGACCGGCGACATGCCGGATCCGGCACCAACCAGCACTACGGGTCCTTCCCGTTCTTCGCGTCGGAAGCACATCCCGTAGGGTCCTTCGACGGAGACTTCGGCTCCGGCCTTGATTCCTCCGTCGTCGAGTTCGTTCGAGAACCGTCCGTCGGGGTATTTCTTGATGATGAAGGAGAGTTTTTGGGTTTCGCTCGGCGGATTTGCCATGGAGAACGAACGTGTAATCTCCTCCCCCGCTTCCGTCCTGACCGTGATGTCGACATATTGGCCCGCCCAGAATTTCAAAGGCGCATCCAGTTCGATCTGGACGCCACGAATGTCGTGGGTCAGCTTTTCAAAGCCGGTGATCTTGCCGCTGAACTGCTTGACCGGGATGGACTTCGACAGCACCTCCTCGTCGTAGTTGAGCAGTTCGATCTCGACGTCGCTCCAGGCCAGGGTGCGGCACATGAGGACGTGGCCGCTGTCCTTTTCCATGTCGTTGAGCGCGAAGGTCGAATATTTCAGCATCTCGGTTTCGCCGTCCAACTGGACGCATTTGCAGGCCGAGCACTGCCCTTCCTTGCAACCGTGCGGCAGGGCAATGCCCTGGCGGAATGCGGCGTCGAGGATGGTCTCGTTCTCCTCGACCTCGAATTCCACGCCAACCGGTTCCAGTCGGACTGTGTGGACGTCCGTCATCTTTTCTTCTCCCTGATCCTTCTCACGCCCCGTCCGGGCGTCGGGTCTGGTGGGGAAGGCCGCGCACGGCCTTCCCGGTTTTCTGCGTCAGTTGCAGGGATTGATGGTGAAGCCCGCGCGGTATTCCGCGATGTGGGCCTCACGCTCGGCCGGCGACATGGCGCGCAGAGCGTTGAGCGGCGAAGCAAGGGTGTTGCCGCGGACGTGCTCCAGCTTCCACATGTCCTTGTCGTCGAACCGCAGGTGCGGCTGCGGCACCAGCGTCTCGCCGTCTTCGCGGACGAAGTTGAGGTCCTTGATGGCGTCGGCCAGGTCCCAGCCGTCGTACATCGACTCCCATTCGCGCTTGCCCGAGAACTTGCCCATCGCCGGGGTCGGCCGGCCCTGGTACTCGTCCGCGAAGGCCTCGACGGCGGTCCAGCGATCCAGCTCGTGGGCGAAGGTGTGCAGCTGCCCGTCGATCTCGTCGACGACCATGTCCTCGCGGATCAGGCAGGGCACGAGGCAGGACCAGCAGCGGTGCGGATAGACGTAGCCCACGTCCTCGTTGAAGGTGATGACCTTCTCGCCCGGCGTGCTCAGTTTCGCGTGCCACTTCCAGAATTCACCGAATTCGGCATACCAGCCCGGGTACTTGTGCTCGAACCACTCGAAGTCCTTCTCGGTCTGGGCCTCGATCCGCCAGAAGTTGACGGGCCAGCCGACGGTGAAGAACTGGGCGACCTTGTGGACGTAGTTCTTTTCGGTGATCCGCTTCCAGGCTTCCTGAACGTCGTCGTGGTGGATTTTCACGCCGTACTTTTCAAGCGGCAGCATGTAGGTCCGGTAGTAGTCTTCAAAGATCCACCGGTGCCACATCTCCGCGTAGGATTCCTTTTCCTTGTCGCGGTTGGTGGTGCCGTACTCGATAAAGGTCCCGATGGCGGCGTCCACGATGGCATGGTTCTGCCAGAAGGCGTAGCGCAGGTCGCGTTCCAGAAGCAGGTGGTTCTCCGGCTCTTTCAGCGCGGCCATCAGCAGCGAGTGACCGTTGCCGATGTGGCGGCTTTCGTCCGACTGCACCGACAGGAACACGGTCGGCAGCGCATAGTCGCCATTCCGCGCCGCTTCAGAAGGCATGGCCACGAAGAGCGTGTTGGTGAAGGCGGTCTCGGCAACCACCGTCAGGTACATGCAGGCGGCGGTCATCGTGTCGCCCGTGATGAACCCTTCGCCGAACTGGCGGCCGATGGTGGTGGCGTAGCACTTGCCAAAGGCCTCTTCGGTGATGTCGAAGCCCGCCGGGTCGATGTAGTTCTCCATGTACCACTTCTTCAGGTTCATCTGAATCGTGGAGTGACGGAATTCATCGACCATCTGCATGGTAAAGCCGGTGCGCAGATCCTCGCCCGGCGACAGGCGTGCGACCATCGCCATCGAACGCGCGGCCGAGATTTCCGGGAAGGGGATGATGGCCAGGAAGAGCTTCATCCACTCGATCCAGCGCGGCTCCACGTTGCGGAACATGTCACCGCGCAGGGCGGCATCAAGTGCGCCATAGACGCGGTTGTCCTTTTCCTCTTCCATCGGGAAGTAGGAACGCAGGACCTGTTTCATCGGGTCACGCGGGGCCTTGGTGATCTTGTAGTCCGTGGGGAAGGTGCTTGCTTCCTGGACATACGTGGGGTTCCACCCGAGATCCGAGATCTTCTTGGTGGCCTCCCCGACCGAAATGCCACGCTGAGACGTGATTTTGTTCAACGTCAAAGTCATGCCATGAGCCTCCTTTCAAGCTCTGCGGCCGGTAGACCGACCGCTGTTTCAGGCGACAGGCGTCGCCGGTTCATTGGCCGGACGACACAGCGTCCGGCACGGATCACGGCAAAGGTTGGAAAGTCCGGCCCACCGTCAGCGCCTCCGGCCTGTATCCGGCTGCGAGGAATTGCTGCGGTGCGGCTTCCACTCCTTCGTTCTTGCGCGCCTGCCATCGGGGCGAGGCGTCATGTTGTGCCAATCCAATAGGCAAGCGGCGTTCCAGACCGGGCCAGAAAGGGCGAAAAAAGAGAAACTTCCCCATTATCCGTCTGGTTTTGTTAGTTTTTATTTTTTGATTTTTTCTTCGGCACCCCAGGTCTGTTTCCTGGGAAACTGCGTCAGGACGTCACAGTGTTACGCAGCGTTACACCAGGACGTTACAGTGAACGCTGGACATTACGGACGGCCGTACTACGGCGTTACACTTGCCACTGGGCAATGACGCGCAAGCTCATGGGAAGATGGGTGTTTTCAGGCCGGTTTGCGCCGCAGTGCAGCACGGGCAATGCCGCAGTCCTGCCGGTACTTCGCGGCGACACGGCGCGAGACGGCGATGCCCTCATCGCGCAGTTGCCGGGCAAGATCAGCGTCCGACATTGGTGAGGTCGGGTTCTCTGCCTGGACAAGCGCCCGGATGCGGGCCTGGACCTGCGCCTTGCAATGGCCCCCGCTAAGCCGAGAAACCGATCCGGGGCAAAGGGTGCGCGCGGGGATCACTCCCTGCGGGGTCTCGATGAGGTAGCCGTTCATGACACGGCTGACCGTGCTGGTGTGAAACCCCGTCGCCTCTGCCAGGTCGGCCTGTGTCAGGGGGCGCAGCGCGGCGTCTCCGCGGTCCAGAAATCCGGTCTGACGGGCGATCAGCGCCTCGATCACCTGCCGGGTCGCGGACTGGCGCAGGTGCAGAGCGAATTTCAGACCGCGCGCCTGCTTCAACGCCTCGGCTAGGTCCGGGTTGTCCCCGGACCGCGGAATGGCCGCGATTTCGACGGTGGGCTCCGTGTCACGGTTGAACCGGACCTTCCAGGCCCCGTCCTCGCGCGTCACACGCGCGTCGGGTTCGCGGGTCAGGGCCGGGTCCACATCGAACCGCGCACCGGGTTTCGGATCCAGCGTGCGGATCTGCGCCAGGCAGGCGCTTACGGTCTCGGTGGAAAGCCCCGCCTTGTCGGCCAGCGCATCCGCCCCTCCGGTCTGCAAGGTGTCCAGATGCGAAAGCACCGCTTCCATCTCGGGCGAAACCTCGCCCCGTTCGGTCAATTGCAGATATAGGCACTCGCGCAGATCCCGCGCGAACAACCCGGTGGGCGAAACCCGCTCCTGCACCAGCTTCAGGGTCGCTTCGACCAAGGCCTCGCGGATACCAAGATCCCGCGCGATCCGGCCAAGATCGGCCTTGATCCATCCGCTGGGCTCAAGGTCTTCCATCAACAGGGTGATGATCCGGGCCATCAGGCCGCCGCGCGACAGGAGATCGGACAATTCCGCTTGCACATGGGCAATCAGGCTGCCCGCGCCTTCGGCAAGGGTTGCCTCCAGCGCGTCGCTGGCGCCGAGGCCGACCAGGAACCGCCGCCTTGGCCGGCGCACCAGAAGATGCGGATTGACCTCGGCCACTTGTGTCAGCAGTTCGGTCACTTCCGCCGCCGTCAACCGCAACAGTGCCATGGATTGATGCAGGACAAACGTCTGCGTCTGCCGCGTGACATGTCCCAGCGCCGGCGTCATGCCACCCGCGCCTTTTGCAGGGCGCTCGTGGATTTTTCTGGCCGCAAAGCCCCCCCCGCGCCTAGACTGGCCACAACCACAACGGCGAAATCCCGGACATGACCCAGAAATTCCCCTTTGGCGATATCGCCGCACTGGGCAGCGCCCCGCCCGAGATGTCCTATCCCGGCCTCTCTCCGCAATTGCTGGCGCGGACGCGCCAGCTGTGGTCGGTGCGGGGTCTGGATTTCGACGGCGCCTGGCGCCACGCGATCCGGCAAATGCCGGGGTTCCGCGCCCTGCCCCGTCTCGACGACACGGCGACCAGCGCGCAGGTCGATCTGGTGTTTCTGTACGATCAGTCCCTGATCTGGGTAAAGGCAACCCATGCAGCCGCCCGCCGCGGACATGCGCACGGGGTGCCTGGCCTCGACCCCGCGCAATGGCACGGGCTTGCGGCCCTGACCGCGCGCCTGACCGAACAGATGACCGCGCTCAGGATGCTGGCGCTGACCGACCTGCCGCTGCCCGCGATGCAGATCGCGCGCTCTGTCTCGGAAGACGTGGACATGCTGCTGGTTCTGCTGGTGCGGCGCAAGCTGGCCGCACGTTTCATCGCCTGCCGCACCGTCGAAGAGGCCAGCAGTTTCTGGCGCCGCCATATCGCGGGCGGTCGGGCCTTTCGCGCGCTGACCGAGAAACTCTACGAGATCGGATTGGACTACTCGCCAGACACCGAGTACGGGCGCTGGCGCAAGGACGTTCTGGCCAATCTCGGCGCCGCTGTTCACAGCAATGCCTTGGCCACCCCCGGCACCGACCGCCAAGCCGGCGCCCATCTCGGCAATGACAACAGCCTGCATTTCGCGACCTTCAGGATTCATGAACTCTGCGCCTATGCCCAATTGATCAAGCCGGACCTGGTCGAGGCATTGACACGCGCCGCGACAGAGCCGCCCGAGAACGACCCGCAGGCCGATCTCGCCGCCCCCCTGAGCGCGATCGTCGTCAACCAGATACAAAGCCTCTCACAACCCGCCCCCGCCCCTTCGGCCGGTGGCGCGACCCGCCACTAGGGCGGGTCCGCACGGCTGCCTGATCCACCGCCTTGGCGGCGAGAACGGCACCCTTGGCCCCGCCCACCGAGGGCGCGGGGCCAAGCCCCTGATGGGGCCGCATGACTCAGTGCATGCTTTCCTCGGTTTTGCCGAGCTTGCCCTCGGCAATCCAGCGCGCCGCGAGGACAAAGGCGCCCATCGCGAAATCCTTGCCGTGCTCGTCCATCATTTCCTCGGCCATCTTGGCGATCTCCGAGAAATAACGGTCCTTGCTCTGCTCTTCCTTGGACAGTTCGAGTTTCATGGTTTCCTCCCGTTTTCTTTTGCGTGTCAGTTACTTGAACATGACCTTGGGAAAGGTCAGGATGGCCGCGCGACCATCGGCAAAGCCCAACGCCAGATGCTGGCCATCGGGCGACCAATCCATTGCCGTGACCGGGGCGCCCTTGCCCTCGACCAGCATCAACTCGTCCGGCTGGCCAAGCGGGCAAAGCGTCACCAACCCGTTGGCATAGCCCACCGCACAGCTGTCGCGCGCCGGATTGGGGGCCACGCGGTCCACCAGGGTCAGACCCGGCTTGCCGGTGTGGATGGGGTCGCCCTCGTACTTGCCGAACGGCAGGTCCGGACAGCGCCAACCGACCACCCGAAAGGCGCCGGAGGCCACCAGCACGTTGGCCTTGTCGCTGAAGGCGGCAGAGCCGACAGGCGCCGGGAACCCCTCGATCACGTCCGCTTCGCCGCGCAGGACATTGACGACCACCAGGGATGTCTCGCGGCATCCGGCGACGATCCACTTGCGGTCCGGCGACCAGGCGAGGCAGTCCAGCGTACCCTTGGCGGCGATCTCGGCGCGGGTCTCCAGCGTCTCGGTCTTGAGCACGATGATCCGCTCGCCGCAGCGCGCGGCGCTCAGCTCTCCGTCCAGGGAAACGGCCAGCTGCGTGACGGGTTCGCCCAGGTCGCATTCTGCCAGGGGCGTCATGTCCTCGGCCCTTAGCAGCGCCAATGCCCCGCCTTGGGCAACGCAGACCGCCTCTTGCCCCGGCGCGGCGCACAGCGCCGTAACCGGCGCGGCGCCGATCTGGGCCAGCTTGACCACCTGTCCCCGCGCCGTCACCCGTGTCAGGGCGCCGGACTGGTCGACAACGGCAAACCCCTGCTCACCCAACGCGCAGAATCCCGGTGCCTCTGACAGTGACACATCGGCTGCCACGGCGGGCGCCACAGGGTTCTCACGCGGGCGGATGGTCGTCCGCCCGGTGTCGAATTCCATTCGGATACGCTTTTCGGGATGCTCGGCATCCGCCATCGGCAAGAGCGCCAGCCCGCCCCCCTCCATCCGGCAGGCCACGGCAGAGCCGCTGGCATTGAACCCAACCTGCCGCACCGGTGCGGACAGCGTCCATTCCCGTCCGATCAGGTCGAACAGGCTGAGCGCCTGGGGTGGTTTCGTCTCGATCATGTCTCTCCTCCTTCGACCTTGGCCTCGAGTTCCTCGTCCAGCTCGACCAGACGTTGCTCGAGCGCGTCGATCTTTTCTTCACAGGTTTCCAGCGCGCCCTCGGTGCGCCCCATCTCGCGGGCAACACCCCGGTCCTCGTCGTCCTCGGCCATGTCCAGAACCTGCATTCCGCTCTGTTTCTGGGTCAGCCGAAGATGCTCTGCGGTGATCTCGGAGATCCCCTGGATCGTCTCGAGACGCTCCATCAGGATGTCCTGTACGCTTCGCCGTTGATCGCTCATGCCTGCCCCCTATAGTGCCCGCCCAGCCGGAACAGAGAGGTCCCGTCAGAATGATCAGCCCCTTCGACACCCGTTTCTTCGCCACCCTGGCAGAGGTCGCGGCCCAGACGCTGGACCCGCAGGACAGCTACATCGCCACCGCCCGCAAGGCCGCCCGGACAGGCGCCCCGGAGGACCTGCGCGCGGCACGACGGGGTCTGGACGACCTGCCCGCCGAGCAGCGCGACCGGCTGATGGCGGAAACCCACAGGCGTCTGGCCACGGACCTGTCGGCGATCTGGGACCAGTTGCCCGGCGCCCCTTCGGGTGGGCGCATGAATTGATCTGAGATACACCCCTCGACGGGGCTGCCCCGGACGGATCCGGCCGGTTCCGGTGACGGAAGATTGCGGCTTGGCGATCAGGTTCGGGCGGTGTCGGGCTTGGTGTGTCATGGTCGCGCCATGCTACCTTTCGCGACTTGCGGCGCAAGAAAAACATGTGAAAATTCAAGTTATTAGGACACAAGTAGACGAGTGGGCGAAAAGTTGTAAAGCTTCGTTACACTGTCCGGAAGGCTTCGTAAAAATCTGTTTCGATGCTGTCCGCGATGGCCCTCCGGGAAGCGCGAATCTGCCGCGGTGCGGCGAATCGTTGCACCTGAGATGGCTGGATTTGCGCCCCTATGTCTCAGCCGTGCCGCCCCATGTCCCGGGCTTTGGGCAAATCCACGCCACTGCCCCGGCGCGCAGGACCGACACGGGCTGTCCTTCCCCGGTCTCTCTGGTCGGTCCGGCAAAAAATCGCTCCCCGCACATGATGGGGCTGCCCTTTAGGATGAACCACTTGCAAGGGATCGGCGCCGGCCGCCCCTGCTGAGATAGAGACGATACCGACCAACCGGGGACTTGACGCAACGACGGCATTTCGGTGTCAATTGGTCCCCACGACCCCGGCGTCACCCCGGGGCATCCGGGCGGCGCTATGCAAAATGTTTATGACATGGTAATCTTTTGTGCGGGGAGACGTGGAAATGGACATCTATACAACGGGCGCCGAACGACGCCCCGATCAGCATGACGCCAGAGGAGCCATGTTCGACGATGCCATCGCCAGCCCGGTTCGAGTCCGGCCAAAATGGGTGCCGCTTGCCTGACCGCCAAACCTTCACCGCCGGCGCAGACCCGCGCCCGGCCCTGACAGAGTGACCGATGGGGCGACCTAGATATTTCAAGGCCACACATGGTGGCACCGATGACGCCGGACTGTTCCCCGAGTACTCGGAGGGCGAAACCCGTCGAGCCTGGGAAAACTATGTCACCGGCCAGTCCGAGACCGGCGAGGTGCGCAGCGAGATCGTCCAGTCCTGGCAACGCAGCATGAACCAGGGCGTCGATGCGACGCGGTTGCAGTCACGCAAGATCGAACACGACGAGGAACTGCGCAAGCTGCGCCGTCGCAATGCCAGCCTGCGACAGGCCGCCCGCGCAGCATTTGCCCGCCTGGAGCCACATCTTGCCGGCGCGCAGGTGATCCTGATCCTGACCGACAACAACGGCGTGATCATCGACGCCATCGGCGATCACGACGTGCTGGATGCCGGGCAGAACATCCACCTGGAAATCGGCGGCGTCTGGAACGAGGACGTGATCGGCACCAACGGCATCGGCACCGCGCTGAAGACCGGCAAGCCGACCTATGTCCACGCGGCCGAACATTTCTGCCAGGGCGTACAGGCCTGGACCTGCGCCGGGGTTCCGATCTTCGATCCGTTCGACCGTTCGGTGATCGGGGTGGTGGACCTGTCCGGCCCGCCCGACATCTTTCGCCGCCACAACATCGCGCTGGTGGTCGCCGCCGCGCGCGAGATCGAGATCGCCCTGGCCGAACAGCAGCGCGAGGAACGCACGCGCCTGCTGGAAACCTTCCTGAACTCCGACGCCAGCCGCCCGGATACCAGCGTCCTGTTGCTGGACAAGGTAGGCCGCATCATGTTCCGCCGCGGTCTGGACGACCGGCTGCACCTGCCGCGCCCCGATTTCGCGGTCGGCCACCAGTTGCTGCCGCTCAGTGCCAACATGACCGAGGGCGACATCCGCGCCGCCCTGCCCCACGACATTGAAACCGACGGCATCACCCGACTGGAATACGACGGCAGCCTGCGCGGTGCGGCCCTGTCGCTGAAACGCTCTACCGCCATCCGGCCGCAGGATACGGTCGCCGTGCGCATCAAGCCCCGTGCCAATGTCGACGAGGACGAGATCGTGATCGTAGGCAACGCGCCCAAGATGCTGGAAGCGATCGAACTGGCCGAACGTGCCGCCTCTGCCGGGGTGACGGTCCTGATCCAGGGCGAAACCGGTGTCGGCAAGGAGCTTTTTGCGCGCCTCGTGCACAACCGGATCGACCGCAGGAATGCCCCCTATGTCACCGTCAACTGCGCCGCGATCTCCAAGGAACTGATCGGGGCCGAGCTTTTCGGCCATGTCGAGGGCGCCTTTACCGGGGCACTGCGCGGCGGCAAGCCGGGCAAGTTCGAACAGGCCGACGGCGGGGTGCTTTGCCTTGACGAGATCGGCGACATGCCGGTCGAACTGCAACCCTACCTGCTGCGGGCCCTGGAGCAGCGCGCCGTCTACCGGATCGGCGACGACCAGCGCCGCCCGGTCAACGTGCAGCTTGTGGCGATGACCAACCGCAACCTGCGCAGCGACGTGGAACAGGGCCGGTTCCGCCGCGACCTGTTCTACCGCATTGGCATCGTCGCGATCGACGTGCCCCCCCTGCGCCAGCGCAGCGGCGACGTTCCCTTGCTGATCGACCATTTCAACGACGTCTTTTCCGAAAGGTTCTCGCGCCCGCGCCTGGCCTTGGCCCCGGCTGTGCTGGACCGGCTGAAGGAGTACCGCTGGCCCGGCAACGTGCGTGAACTGCGCAATCTCGTGGAACGGCTCTATCTGCTGAAATCCGGCCCAGAGGTCGGGCTGAACGATCTGCCACCCGAAATCGTCGAACCGGCGGACGGCCTTGGGTTCAGTCACTACGTTGACGTTGAAGAGGCGCCCATCAACCTCGAGAACATGGAGGCGATGACCATCCGGCGCGCCATCCAGGCGGAAAAGGGCAACCTGACCCGCGTGGCCGAGCAACTGGGCATCTCGCGCCCCACGCTATATCGCAAGATCAAGCAATATGGCATTCCGCGCGACTGACCGGGCAAACGGCCGCCAGGGGTGACAGACCGTGACGGTGCATGACTTCCCGGCGCGCCTCGTGGCAGAGGATTTCTGCCTGAGACCGATGTCCGAGGGCGACCTGCCAGAGGTCACCCGACAGCTGTCGGATGAACGCGTCGCCCCTTGGCTCGCCGCCGTCGCCCAGCCCTTCGGCCTGACCGAGGCACAGGCGCTGCTGGAACACGGCCAGCACCCTGGCGAACACATCCGCATCATCGAGGTCGAGGGCAGCGCAGCGGGCTGTATCTGCCTGGGCGCAGGTCTGTGGTACTGGCTGGACCCGGCCTTTCAGGGCCGCGGACTGATGGGCGCGGCCTTGCGTCTTGCCCTTGCAGAGTGGTTCTCCCGCCCGGCGCCTCCGCTGCTGGCGACCTGTCGGACGGACAACACGGCCTCTCTGGCGCTGCTGGCGCGGCTGGGCTTTGCGCGCTGCCCCGGATCGCGGCGCATGTTCTTTCAGGCCAACGGCAGGTCCCATCCCTGCCACGACTTCCTGATGGCTCCGGAACAGTGGCACCTGCTCAACCCGCCCCTGTACGCACTGGGCGGTCTGCGCCTGCGCCCGGCCCGCCAGAAGGATGTTCCCGCCCTTGCGCTGATGCTGCCCCGCGCCACGCCACCCTGGCCAGCGGCGGAGGCCCTGCCAAGCTTTGTCGAAAGGCACCGCTTTCGCGGCGCTGCAACCGGGCTGTTCGTGATCGAAGACAAGCTGGATCGCAGCATCGGCATGGCCCATGTGGCGGAAGGTGCTGCGCCCGCGTTGGCCTTTCTATCCTGCGACGAGGCGAGCGCCCACGGCGAAACCGTCGCGCGGGCGCTTGCCGAAGGGTTTCCGAGCCCCGCCCGCTAGCGGTTCCACGGGGCTTCGGTTTCGGGGTCGATGTCCCATGCCTTGATCGCCTTGCGCAGGATCTCTGGAGGCAGGTCGCCTTCCCGCACCAGCGCCTCGATCGCCGCGAGCGCGATGTTCTGCCGGTCGACCTCGAAGAACCGGCGCAGCGCCTGGCGATTGGCCGAGCGACCGAACCCGTCCGTTCCCAAGAGGGTCATCGGCGCGCGCAGATAGGGCGCGATCTGTCCCGGAAAGGCCTGGACGTAATCGCTTGCCGCGACCACGGGCACCGTGCCGCCTAGCAGGGCTTCGACGTGACTGGTCTCGCGCTCATCCGGCGCCCGGAAGCGGTTGCGCCGCTCGACCTCCATCGCGTCGCGGGCAAGTTCGGTGTAGGAGGTGGCCGAGTACACATCAGCCTTGACGCCAAAGCCCTGCAACAACTCCGCCGCGGCGAGAACCTCCATCAGGATCGTCCCCGATCCCAGCAAACGCACGCGGGGTCCGGTTTCCCCGACACTGCGCAGCTTGTAGAGTCCCTTCAGGATGCTGCTCTCGGCGCCGTCGGGCATCGACGGCTGGTCGTAGATCTCGTTCATCACCGTGATGTAGAAAAACTCGTCGCGCTGCTCGTCCAGCATCCGCGCCATGCCGTGATCCATGATGACCGCCAGTTCATAGGCGAAACAAGGATCCCAGGCGCGGCAATTCGGGATCGCCGCCGCCGCCATGTGGCTGGAGCCGTCCTGGTGCTGCAGCCCCTCGCCCGAAAGCGTCGTCCGCCCCGCAGTCGCCCCCAGCAGGAAGCCGCGCGTACGCTGATCGGCCGCCGCCCAGATCAGGTCACCCACGCGCTGAAAGCCGAACATGGAATAGTAGATGTAGACCGGTAAAAGCTCGGTATCGTGGACAGAATAGGCCGTCCCGGCGGCCGTCCAGGAACTGATCGCACCCGCCTCGGTGATGCCCTCTTCCAGCAACTGGCCGTTCGCCGCCTCCTTGTAGAACATCATCGCGCCCTTGTCCTCGGGATCGTACAACTGGCCGTCGGGGGCATAGATGCCGATCTGGCGGAACAGGGTGTCCATGCCAAAGGTGCGCGCCTCATCGGCCACGATCGGCACGATGCGTGGGCCGAACGCCTTGTCCTTGAGCAGGTAGCCCAGCATCCGAACCGCGGCCACGGTGGTGGACATCGGCTTGCCATCGGCCTGCAGGGCAAAGCGCGCCCAGGTCTCCGGCGCGGGACGGGCGGGCGCCGGGGTCGTCGGCTGCGCCACCCGGCGTGGCAAGGCCCCGCCCAGCGCCGCGCGACGCGCGGTCAGGTAGCGGATCTCGTCGCTGTCCTGCGGCGGGCGGTAGAACTCCAGCGCCTCGACCGCTGCATCCGTCAGGGGCAGGTCGAAACGGTCGCGGAAGGCCAGCAGCGCATCCATGTCCAGCTTCTTGGCCTGATGCGCCGTCATGCGGGACTCGCCAGCCCCGCCCATCCCGTAGCCTTTCTTCGTCTTGGCCAGGATCACCGTGGGCTGCCCCTTGTGCGCCTTTGCCGCCGCAAAGGCCGCATAGAGTTTCTTGAGGTCATGCCCGCCGCGTTTCAGCGCGTGGATCTCGTCATCCGTCAGATGCCGCACCAGCGCAGCGCTGTCGGGATCGGCGTCGAAGAACCGGGCCCGGTTGTAATCCCCGGCCTTGGAGCCGAGGTCCTGGTAGGCCCCATCCACCGTTTCCGCGAAGCGCCGCAGCAGGACATGATCCGTGTCACGGGCAAAGAGGTTGTCCCATTCCGACCCCCAGAGCACCTTGATCACGTTCCATCCCGCGCCGACAAAAAGCGACTCCAGCTCTTGGATGATCTGCCCGTTGCCGCGCACCGGGCCGTCCAGCCGCTGCAGGTTGCAGTTGACGATGAAGGTCAGGTTGTCCAGCCGTTCCCGCGCGGCCAGGGTCAGCCCGGCGATGGATTCCGGCTCGTCCATCTCGCCATCCCCGAAGACGCCCCAGACGTGGCGATCCTCGGTCCGGGCCAGACCACGGGCTTGCAGGTAGCGCATGAACCTTGCCTGGTAGACGGCGCTGAGCGGGCCGATCCCCATCGACCCCGTCGGCACCTGCCAGAAATCCGGCATCAGCCAGGGATGCGGGTAGGAACACAGGCCCTTGCCCGGTACCTCTTGCCGGTAGTTGGCAATATCCTGCACGGATAGACGTCCCTCCAGGAAGGCGCGGGCGTAGACGCCCGGCGCCGAATGCGGCTGGAAGTAGACGAGGTCACCGCCGAAATCGCCGTCCCGCGCCCGGAAGAAATGGTTGAAACCGACCTCGAAGATCTCGGCCGCCGAGGCGTAGGAGGCAATGTGCCCGCCCAGTTCGCCATAGGCCCGGTTTGCCCGCACCACCATGGCCAGAGCGTTCCAGCGAATGATCGAGGTGATGCGTTCCTCCAGCGCAAGGTCGCCGGGATAGGCGGGCTGACGGGCCAGCGGGATCGTGTTGCGATAGGCCGAATAGGGCACGCCACGGGTCGTCACCCCCAGCCGGCGCGCCCGGTCCAGCACCGCGTTCATCACGAAATGCGCCCGTTCCGGGCCATCATGGTGGGTGAGGCTTTCCAGTGCCTCGATCCATTCGGCGGTTTCTGCGGGGTCCGGATCCCGGGGGATACGGTCAAAACGGGTCTGGTGCCGGGTCATCTGTCACTCCTGCCTTTGACCCAGCCTAGTCACCGGATCGGGGCGAAAGGCGCCAAACCCGCCACCACACTGGTTGACGATTGGCGGAATCCACCAATACTTGGGCAAAAACGCGAGAAACCCGCCATGAGCGCCCATGTCCTCGATTCCATCGACCGCGCCATCCTGCGCGAGGTCCAGCGAGATGCCCGCCTGACCATGCAAGAGCTGAGCGGGCGGGTGAACCTGTCGCCCTCCCCCTGCGCGCGGCGCGTCCGCATCCTTGAAGAGCGTGGATACATCAGCGGCTATCACGCGCATCTGGACGAAGCGAAACTGGGCTATCCCTTTAGCGTCTTCGTCTCGGTCAAGCTGGATCACCAGGTCGACGACCGGCTGCAGGCCTTCGAACAGGCGGTCAACGCCTACCCCGAGGTGATCGACTGCTGGCTGATGACGGGCACGCGGGATTACCTGCTGCGTGTCGCCGTGGCCGATCTTGTCGAGTTCGAGGGCTTCCTGACCCGCCGGTTGACCAAGGTGCCCGGCGTGGCCTCGATCGAATCCTCGATCCCCATCCGGCGCGTCAAGAAGGGGGTATCACGATTGGACTGACCCGACCCGTCAGTCCCCGTCCAACGGATGGAAACAGGCCGCCTGCACGTGGTCGCCTTCCAGCCGGGGCACCTCGTTGCGGCAGCGGTCGCTGGCGCGCGGGCAGCGCGCGGCAAAGGCACAGCCGGGCGGCGGGTTCAACGGGTCGGGCAGCTCGGTTTCCTTGGCCTCCGGCGCCGTCAGCGGCCGCCCCACCACCGGCGCACTGTCGGCCAGCAACTTGGTATAGGGGTGACGCGGGGCGCGGAAAATCTCCTCGGCCGGCCCCAATTCCACGACCGAACCGAAATAGAGCACCGCGATCCGGTCGCTGACCGCCTCGACCACCGCAAGATCGTGACTGATGAAAAGGTAGGTCAGGCTGAATTCCTTTTTCAGGTCCGCCAGCAGGTTCAACACCTGCGCCTGCACCGAAACGTCCAGCGCCGAGACCGGCTCATCAAGGATCAGGATACGCGCGTTTGCCGCCAGCGCCCGCGCAATCCCGATGCGCTGCGCCTGCCCGCCCGAGAATTCATGCGGGTAGCGGTCCAGAAACTCCTCGCGCAGGTTCACGCTGGCAAAGATCTCGGCAATTCGCCTGTCGCGCTGCGATCGGTCCATGCCATAAAGACGTTTCAGCGGCGCCTCCATGATCTGGCGGATCGTCTTGCGCGGGTTGAGCGAGGATATCGGATCCTGAAAGACGTACTGGATGCGCTTGCCAAAGACCGCCGGGTCGGCGTTGTCCAGCGCCGCGCCGTCGATCTCGATGGTGCCGGTCGTGGGTTCCAGCAGGCCGACCAACATGCGCGCCAGCGTGGACTTGCCGCAGCCGGACTCTCCAACGATGCCCAGCGTCTCGCCCTGTTGCACTGACAGGGTGATGGGATGCACCGCCTTGACCGTCCCCTTGGAGGCCGCAAGAAAGCCGCCGCCCACAGGGAAACTCTTGGACAATTCCGTCAGTTTCAGCGCCTCTGTCATTCGGCGGCCTCCTTCAGCGGGGTCACGGGATGGATGCAGCGAACGGCGCGCGCACCTTCGCGTTCCAGGTCGATCTCGCCCTGTCGGCAATCCGCCTGCACCCGGTCACAGCGGTCTGCAAAGGCACAGCCCTCGGGCAGCTTGTCGACCACGGGCGGCAGGCCCGGGATCGCCTCCAGCCGCCGCTTGCCCTCGCCCAGTTCGGGCACGCAGGCCATCAGCCGTGCGGTATAGGGGTGGGTCGGTGTCTCAAGCACCGGTTGCGTCGGCCCTTCTTCGACGATCCGGCCCGCGTACATCACGGCCACCCGGTCACAGAGTTGCCCAACCACCCCGAAGTCATGGGTGATGAACACGATGGCCAACCCGCGAGAGCGGCGCAGGTCATCCAGCAGCGACAGGATCTGCGCCTGCACGGTCACGTCCAGCGCCGTGGTCGGTTCATCCGCGATGATGATGTCGGGATCATTGGCCAGCGCCATGGCAATGCCGACACGCTGGCGCATCCCGCCCGACATCTCGTGCGGGTAGTCGGTGATCCTCTTTTCGGCGTTGGGGATACGCACGGCCTTCAGCAGCTCGATGGCCCGCGCCTGCCCCTCGCTCTTGCTGATGGCGCGATGCGCGCGGATCGCCTCGATCAGCTGGTCCCCCACCTTGTAAAGCGGGTGCAGCGTCGCCAGAGGGTCCTGAAAGATATAGGCCACGTTGCGCCCCCGCATCTCGCGCAGCTTGCGATAGGGCGCGCCGATCAGGTCGTCACCGGCATAGCGCACCGCCCCGCCGGTGATGATCCCGGGCGGCGAGGCCACCAGCCCCATGACCGACAGCGCGGTGACCGATTTGCCCGACCCGCTTTCGCCGATCACGCCCAGGCATTCGCCCGGCTTGACGTGCAGGGACACGCCGCCCACCGCGCGATAGACGCGGTCCTTGACGTGGAACTGGGTTTGCAGGTCCTGCACCTCCAGCAGGCCCTTGCCCTCGGCCGCCGGCACCGGGTCCTTGCGATTGACCAGCGTGGCGGCCATCGGACGCGACAGGGCGCCGGACTTCAGCCTCGGGTCCAGCGCGTCGCGCACGCCGTCGCCCAGCAGGTTGATCGACATGACGATGATCAGGATCATGATCCCGGGCACGACCGAGGTATGCGGATTGGTGATCAGCGCCGAGCGCGCTTCGCCCAGCATCGAACCCAGGTCCGCCTGCGGCGGCTGAGAGCCCAGCCCCAGGAACGAAAGACCGGCCGTTTCCAGGATCATCCAGCCGATGGTCGTCGACATGGCGATCACGATCACGGGGATCACGTTGGGCAGGATCTCGGTCAGGATGATGCGTGTGTTCGACAGGCCCGCCAGTCGCGCCGCATCGACGAATTCCTTGTGTGCGATGCCCACGGTGATGCCGCGGATGTTGCGGGCAAAGAAAGGCACGTTCACGGCGGCCACCGCGATCAGCGCATTGAACAATCCCGGCCCCAGGGCCGCGACGATCGCCAGCGCCAGCAGGATGTAGGGAAAGGCCATCAGCATGTCGACGCCGCGCATGATCAGGTTGTCCGCCCGCCCGCCATAGAACCCGGCGACGATGCCGATGGCCGCGCCCAGCGTGGCGGCGACCACGGCAGCGGCAAAGCCGACCGCCAGCGACAACCGCGTGCCCCACATCAGCCGCGACAGCAGGTCCCGGCCAAGGTGGTCGGTGCCCAGAAGCGCGCCCTCGGTAAAGGGCTTCTGGAACCGCGCGGCGGTGTTGGTCACATTCGGCTCCGCCAGGGGCAAGAGCGGCGTGATCAGCGCGAGCAGAACGACAAGGCTCAGGACGATGCCCCCTGCCAGCGCCAGCCGGTTGCGGGCGAGGAGTTTGAGAAAGGCGATCATGTCTTGATCCTCGGGTCCAGCAGGCTTTGCGCCACATCCACCACGATGTTGAAGAGGACGTAACAGGCGGCGACAAAGACCACGCCCCCCTGCACCAGCAGGATGTCCCGCTTCAGGATCGCATCGACCAGCATCCGGCCCACGCCCGGCCACTGAAAGACGATCTCGATATAGACCGCGCCCGACAGGACAAAGCCCGCCTGGATGCCGAGAACGGGGATGATCGAGACCATCGCCGCCTTGAGCGCATGGCGCCAGATCACGCCGCGTTCATTCACGCCCTTGGCGCGCGCGGTGCGGATGAAATCCTGCCGCAGCACCTCCAGCATGGCGGACCGCGACAGTCGCGCGATCACGCCTGTGGCCACCACCGCCAAGGCGGTCGCCGGCAGGACAAGGTGATTGAGCAGCGCCCAGATGTCCCGTGTGCCGTAGATCGGCCACATGCCGGACACCGGGAAAATCCGCAGGTTCACCGCAAAGAACAGGATCATCATCATGCCCAGAAAGAAGCTTGGGATCGAGATCCCCAGCAGCACGACAAAGGTGATGCCCTTGTCCGCCCAGCCGTACTGGTTGGCGGCCGAGATCACGCCCGCCATGATCCCCAGCACCGAACAGATGACAAAGGACGTTCCGGCCAGGATCAGCGTCCCGTTGAACCGCTCCAGAACCTCGTCGATCACGGGCCGGTTGAGCGAGAAACTGGTGCCGAAGTCGCCTTGCAGCATGTTGCCGAGCCAGATGAAGTACTGCGCCACCAGGGGCTTGTCCAAGCCAAGGTCGCGGTTCAGCTTCTCCACGTTCTCCGGCGTTGCGTAACTGCCCAGGATCGCGGTGGCCGGATCGCCCGGGATCAGCGCCATGATCAGGAAGACGATCACGGTGATGCCCAGCAGGACCGGAATGGCGGAAAACAATCGTCCGAGGATATAGCGCCCCATGCGCACCCCCTTTGTCTGGCGGGAAAACGCCCCCTGGCTTCCTTGGGCAAGAAATACCTACGGGGGGTGCGCCAAAGGCGCACGTCGGGGGCAGAGCCCCCGGCGGGCGGGGCCGGGCTCGATGCCCGGCCCCGCTCGACTCGCGATCAGTTCTTCACCACGTCATCCAGCAGCAGAAAGAAGGACGGCTGCAGGGAAAAGCCCTCGACCCGCTCGCTCGTCACCGCGTTCTGCTTCCAGTTGGCGACAAAGACCCAGGGCGCATCCTCCTGCACGATGGTCTGCATCTCCTTGTATAGACGCGCGCGCTCGTCCTGGTCGGTGGCGACGCGGGCCGCTTCCAGCAGTTCGTCCACCTTCGGGTTCGAGTAATAGCCCGAGTTGAACCCGCCCGCCTCGGGCCAGGCATCGGTGCGCAACGCGAGGAAGGGCAGCGTGTCCGGGTCGTTGGTCATCCAGGCCATCTCGGCCATGTCCGCCTTGCCCGCCAGCCCCGGGTTCACCTCTCCCAGAAAGGTATTCCACTCGTAGGTCTCGATCGTGACGTCAAAGCCGACCGCTTCCAGGTCCGCCTGGATCGCCGTGCCCATCGCGATCGGATCCAGCATGCCGGAACCGCCCTCGGTCACGAAAAATGTCAGTTCCGCCCCCTCGGCACCGGCCTCGGCCAGCAGCGCGCGGGCCTTGTCGGGGTCGTAGGGATAGGGCTCGAGGTCCTCGTTGTAGGCCCAGGCAAAGGCCGGCGGCGTCGGTCCGGCGGCCACGGCAGCAGTACCTTCCAGAACGTCGTCCACGATGGCCGACTTGTTGACCGCGTAGTTCGCCGCCTGGCGCACCTTCTTGTCCGCAAAGGGGCCTTCCTTGGCGTTCAGGATCAGGAACCAGACGTGCGGGCCGGCCTGTTCATGCACGGTATACTCCGCGCCCTGGAACTCGGACAGGGCCACGGGCGGCACTTCCACCATCAGGTCGATGCCTCCGGCCAGCATCTCTGCCGTGCGGGTGTTGGCATCGGTGATCGGGCGGAACACCACCGCCTGCAGGTCGGGCGGGCCGTCCCAGTAGTCGGGGTTGCCCTCGATCACCACGGCCTCGTTCGACCGCCATTCGGCAAAGGTGAACGGGCCGGTGCCCGAAGGGTTGCGCCCGAAATCCGAGCCGTGCTGTTCGACCGCGGCGGGAGAGACGATCAGGCCGGTGGGATAGGCGAGGTTCGACAGGAACGGCGCGTAAGGCGCGTTCAGGGTGAATTTCACCGTCAGGTCATCCACCACCTCGATGGCTTCCACCGCCGAGAAGAAAAAGGCCAGCGGGAAGGGACCCGTGTCGTGATAGGGGTGATCCTCGTTCAGCATCCGCTCGAAGTTGAACTTCACCGCTTCGGCGTTGAACGGGCTGCCGTCGTGAAAGCTCACGCCCTCGCGCAGCGTAAAGGTGTATTCGGTCCCGTCCTCGGAAATGGTCCAGTCGGTCGCAAGCGCCGGTTCGACCTCCAGCGTACCATCCTTGTAGCGCACCAGCCCGTCATAGACGTTCATCAGGATGCGGAAGTCGTTGACCGCCGTGACCGCCGCCGGGTCCAGCGCCTTGGGCTCGGCGATCTGGCCGACGATCAGGACGCCCGGCGGCGTCTGGGCCTCGGCCCCGGTCAATGTGCCGACTGTCAGCGCAAGCGCCGTCCCGGCGGCAAGCAGCCCTCGGCGGGTGAATGAGAAGAGCGACATTGCGTTACCTCCGCTGTTGTCCTTGGGTCTTGTTCTTCATTTTTTATTTTTCATGATAAATTGCATGAGGCCAAATTTTCATGATAAATTCAAGTCTCATGATGAGGAGGCTCCCGCATGACGATCTCGATCCTTGCAATGGATGAAAAAACAGGCCGCTACGGAGGCGCCGCCACGACCGGCAGTCTCTGCGTCGGCGGCTGGGTTCTTCGCGGGAATGCCGAATCGGGAATGTCGGCCTCGCAAGGGTCCCTGCCCTCGACCATGTGGGGAACAGAGACCTTGGCCCTGATGAAATCCGGGGTGTCCGCACAGAATGCCGTGGACCGTGTGACCGGCGCCGACAGCGGGCGCGGCCAGCGGCAACTGGCGACGCTGGACCCGACAGGCGGCACCGCCAGCTTTACCGGCGCCGACAGCATCCAGGCCGCGGGCGCGCGCAGCGCCGACAAGGTGATCGTCACCGGCAACCTGCTGTCTTCGGAGGATGTACTGCAAGCAATGCTCGACGGGTTCCTGGCCGCCGAAGGGGCATTCGATCTGCGCCTGCTGGCGGCCCTCGACGCGGCCTCGGCTGCCGGGGGGGACAGCCGGGGGCTGCTCTCTGCCGCGCTGCTGGTCGTCGGGCGGGACATGGCGCCGCTGACCCTGCGCGTGGATCATTCCGAAACCCCGCTGGCGGATCTGCGGGCGTTGCACCGGCGCGCCACCAGCGGCGACTATGCCGACTGGGCCGTCATGGTGCCGACGCTCGATGACCCCGAGCGGGCGAAACCCTATGGCGCGAAGACCGACCAGCCGGTGTAACCGGCGATCCGCTCGGCCAGCCAGGTGCCCACCTGCGAGTTGCCGTAGCCATCCAGCCCCGGCGACCAGACCGCGATCGAGGCCACGCCCGGGGCCACCAGCAAGATCCCCCCGCCAACCCCGCTCTTGCCCGGCAGACCGACGCGAAAGGCGAAATTGCCCGACCCGTCGTATTGCCCGCAGGTCATCATCAGCGCATTGATCCGCCGCGCCCTGAGCGGCGAGATCATCGCCGGCACGCCGGGCAACATCGCCAGCATCCGCCCCGCCCGCGCCAGTTGGCGGCACGTCATCTCGATGGCGCATTGATGGGCATAGGTGCCCATGACCATCTCGGGCGGATTCAGCAGGTTGTCATGGGATTGCAGGTAGTAAAGCAGCGCCATGTTGCGACTGGCCGTGGCCTTTTCGGAGTCCGCCACCGCGCGGTCGATGTGGATGTCGTCGTCCTCGGCCGCCGCTCGGACCAGGTGCATGATTTCAGACAGCGCCTGCCGCGGTTCGCGCCCGCCAAGCAGTGCATCCGTGGTCACCAGCGCACCCGCGTTGATGAAGGGATTGCGCGGGCGGCCGTTCTCATGCTCCAGCAGGAAAACGCTGTCAAATGCGGTGCCCGAGGGTTCGCGCCCCACCCTGCGCCAGAGGTCATCGCCCAGCCGTCCCAGAACGGCGGCCAGGGAAAAGACTTTCGAAATGCTCTGGATCGAAAAGCGGGTGTCGGCCTCGCCCGCCCCCAGTTCCGTCCCATCGGCCAGGCAAATGGCGACCCCCACCTGCGCCGGATCGACCTTGGCCAACTCAGGGATGTAATCCGCCGGACGCCCCCAGTTGCCCGCGCCGCGCGCCTCGGCCACGAGCCGATCCAGCTCTTCCGCCAGCCCCGCCACGCTCATTCCGCCATGAACCGTTTCATCACCACCGCCTCCTGATCCTCCATCAGGCGGCGCGCCATTTCCATGTGTTCGCGCATGATGGCGCGGGCGGCTTCGGCATCGCCGTCGCGCAAGGCCTCGACCAGCCCGGCCTGATGGTCGCGCCCCTGCCGCCAGAGTTCGTGGTTCGGCTTGGAGTAGAGGCGTTTGTAAACGGTCAGGTCGGCCAGGATCTGCGCCATGAAACCGATGAAGAACCCCAGCAAAGCGTTGTCCGCAAACTCTGCCAGCCGCGCATGGAACACCAGGGAGGCGACGTGCTGGGCGCGTTCGCCCTCGGCATCCTCGGCGGGTTCGGCGTAGGTGGTCATGATCTGTTCCAGTTCCGCCAGTTGCTCGGGCGTCAGCCGCCCGGCCAGAGAGGCCGCCAGTTCCGGCTCAAGGGCGATGCGGACCTGGTAGATGTCGTCGATCGAGATATTGCGGAAGTAGAAATAGTTGCCCAGCAGCGCATGGGCCCGGTCCTTGCCGACCTCGCCCACGAAACTGCCGCCGCCCGGGCCGGTCTTGGTCACCACAAGGCCCTGCGCCTGCAACAGGCGCATCGCCTCGCGGATCGTGCCCTTGGACATGCCGAATTCTGCGATCAGTTCGGATTCGCTGGGCAGCCGGTCCCCCGGCTGCAGCCCGCGTTCAACCACGAGGTCCTTGATCGCCTCGGCCACACGCACCGGGCGCGACCGGCGCGTGCCGTCGCGCGTCAGGGGGCCTGGGCTCTTGACCCCGGTCATGGGAAACGGAACCGTGACGACATTGCCAGAGACAAGCAATTCATCATGATAAATTCAAGGGGTATAAGCGCGCGCCGGTCAGGATCGGGTCACAGATTTTCGGATGTATGGATGTCGAAATCCAGCGTGACGTTCTGCGCCCCCGTGATCCCTCCGCCCGAAATGAACATGCCGCACATCTCGGGGTGCCGGGCAAACAGCTCCCTGTCATCTCGCGCGCCACATCCGCCGGTTCAAATCTCGCGCGCGGTTCCAACAGGGTGAATCCGGCCCTCTTCTCTCGGAAATAAGAGCGAAAACCGCTCTCGTTCATGTGCTGGTTGCGGTAAAGCGTATTGCCCACGAGGATGCCGATTTCGCCCCTCTGCTGGCAGATCTTGTCAAGAGACCAGGTGGCGGTTCGGCCCACGTTGAAACTGTCCAGCCCCACATAGCCGACGTTCCCCCGCGCTGTCAGGGGAGAGAGCACCCCGATGACCGGGGTGCCCCGCACCAGAAGGGAGTCTATCGCCTTGGAAAAGTACACCGGGGCGATGCAACTCACGCCCCGCCTGAACGGAAAACTCAATGATATCACCCCCGTAGAATCCGATCTCCCGGGCCGCGCGCAGCACTCGTTCGCGGGTTGGCCGGCGAACATGCTCTGGAGAGTTGATCACGCGGTTGACCGTCGAAACGGAGACGCCCGCCGCCCTTGCCAGGTCAGGTATTGTCGGTCGCTTCACCATGCCGGGGCCCTTTCATTTCGTTTCATCGCAAAGGGCGCATGAGTTGAAATGATTTGAAATCACTCCGATTACGCCAGCGAACTTGGTTTGATGCGCCTCCCCTCGTCAAGACCACATGCATCGGTCAGCCAAGACCTCTGCGCGTGCCGGCAAGACGCTGGGGAGGGCGCGATCGAGCTGTTCTATTACGTCCAGCGCAAGCAGGGCACCCGGTTCAAATACAACGCCAGGTTTCCTTCAGAGTCACCTTCCGACTCGTTTTGGTTCAAGAGCCAGAACCTGGACAACTTCCTGCGCAGCTTCCTGATCGGCATCCCGATCTGAGCCCTGGTCGAGGTGCTGGTTCTGTGGTGCTTCGGTAATGGCGGCCACGCCTTCGGCTGGGTCGACTGGCAGGACAACTGGCTGTGGCTGGTGGTGCTGACGCAGCTGGTGCCCGCCATCCACGAGATTCACTTTTTCTGCATCCACCGTCTGATCCACACGCCCTTTCTCTACAAGCATATCCATTCGGTGCACCACAATTCGATCAACCCGTCGCCCTGGTCGTCGCTGTCGATGCACTGGATCGAGCACACGCTGTATTTCGGAGAGATCCTCTGGCACCTGCTGATCCCGTCCAACCCGATCGTGATGATGTTCAACAGCCATGCGGTCGGCCACGGTGCGATCAACGGGCACATCGGCTTTGACAAGCTGGAAATCACCGACGAAACCGCGCTCGATAGCCATGCCTACGCCCATTACCTGCACCACAAGTATTTCGAAGTGAACTCTGGCGCAGACGGGCTGATCCCGCTGGATAAGTGGCTGGGCTATTGGCACGACGGCACCAAGGAAGCCGACGAAAGGATGAAGGCGCGTTTCCGGGAAAAGAAGGCGCGCGCGAACGCCCGGAAAGGCGGCATGCCCGCCGAATGAGGAACACCTGCAAGGCGACGTGAAGGCACCCCGCACCGCCGCACGACAGCCATGCCCCCAGTCCACCACGGCCTTTCCATCCGCCATTCCACATCTGGGCCTTTGACGGCAACGCGTTCACGGGCATCCTTCGCGGATCCAATATCATGACGGAGCACAGGATGAGCATTCGCATCGCCGTGATCGGCGCGGGACTGATGGGGGCCGATCACGCCGCAATCGTGGTTGAGGACATGCCCGGCGCCACCCTTCAACTGGTCTGCGACATGAACGCCGAGCGCGCGCGAGCGGTGGCTGACAATCTGGGCGCCACCGATGTCTCGACCGATCCCGAGGCCGCAATCACCCGCGACGATGTCGACGCGGTCATCATTGCCAGCCCCGATTTCACCCATGCGCCGCTCAGCATGGCCTCTATCCGCGCGGGCAAGCGCGTGCTCTGCGAAAAGCCCCTGTCGCAGTCGCCACGAGAATGCATCGAGGTCATGCAGGCCGAAGAGGCCGCAGGGACGAAACACGTCATGCTGGGCTTCATGCGCCGCTATGACCAGTCCTACGTCGAAATGAAGGAGGCGCTGACAAGTGGCCAACTGGGCCGCGCGCTGATGATGCACAACTTTCACCGCAACGTGGAAACCCCGGCCGCCGATTTCACCGGCGCGATGGCGATCACCAATTCCGCGCCGCATGAATTCGATGTCGCCCGTCATGTCCTGGGCTGCGAATGCACCGCGATCTCTGCCTACCAGCCCCGGCGATCGGATTCCGTCGTGGCCCCGGTCGTCATGGTCCTGGAAACCGATGACGGCCAGCTTGTGACCATCGAGGTCAACAACAACGCCGCCTATGGCTACGACGTGCGCGCGGAACTGGTGGGCGAACAGGGCAGCATGGCCATGAACAACCTCGCCTACACCCGCACCGACATGAAACTGGCCGCCACCACCCGCTACGAGACCGACTGGCGCGGGCGCTATCACGAAGCCTACGTCCGCCAGAACCGCGATTTCCTGCGCTTCGTGGACACCGGCGCCTTTCCGGCGACGGCTGCGGACTGCTGGGACGGCTACTGCGCCGCACAGGTTGCACAGACCGGGGTCAGAGCGCTGGAAACAGGTCAAAAATGTGTGGTCGAGAGGATCGCCAGACCGGGGTTCTACGCATGAAAGCCGGCGTTATCTCCGACAGGCTCGGCGCCACGTTGCGGCACGACGTGCTGCCCGTGCCCTGGCGCCAGCGGCACCCGACACACCAAGGAGACCCAAATGTCCGAATGGATTGATGCCTGCGCCACCGGCGACATCGACAAAGAGGACCTGATCCGTTTCGATCACGGCAGCCGAACTTTCGTGATCGTACGCGACCACCAGGACAACCACCATTGCACCGACGGTCTGTGCACGCACGAGGACGTGCATCTTGAAAACGGGCTGGTGGTCAATGCGATGATCGAATGCCCCAAGCATTCGTCGATCTTCGACTGCACCACGGGCGAGGTGGAAACGCCCCCCGCCTGCGAGAACCTGCACACCTACCCCACCAAGGTCGAGAACGGCCGCATCTTCGTGGAGCTTTGAGATGACATTCCAACTTGCCGCCTGCGCGGAAATGCTCTGGCTGGACAAGCCCATCGCCTGGCGCGCCGCGCGCCTGGACGAGATGGGCTTTGGCGTCGGCCTCTGGAACTGGCCGGACTGGGACCTGGACGCGCTGGAAAAGACCGGCGCCAGTTTCACCATCATGAACGGCTATTTGCGCGGGCGCCTGTCGGATGCGGAAGGCGCCGACCTGCTGGTGAAATCGGCCCGGGAAACCGCGCAAGTGGGCAAGCGGCTGGGCGTTGCGCGGCTGAACCTGCATGGCACCGGCCTGGGCGACGGCGGATTGCCGATCCCCCAGCACGGGGCCTTTGCCCCCGGCATGTGGCTGCGGGCGCGCGATACGCTGCACCGGATCTGCGACATGGCCGAGGAAGAAGGCGTGACCTTCACCCTGGAAAACCTCAACCTGCGCGAACATCCCGGCTGTCCGTTCAATACGACCGCCGATGTCCTGTCGCTGGTCTCTGCGGTGGATCGACCGCAACTGCGGATTAACCTCGATCTCTACCACACGCAGATCGGCGAAGGTGACGTCATCCGCTGGGCCGAGGCCTGCCTGCCCTGGATCGGCGAATACCAGGTCGCCGACAACCCGGGCCGGTTCGAGCCGGGCACAGGAGAGATGAACTATCCCGTCATCGCCCGCGCGCTGGCCGACATGGGCTATGACGGACCGGTCGCCTTCGAGGGCTACGCCAAGAGCGATCCCGAAACCGCGCTGGACGCTTTCCGCAGGGCCTTCACGGTCTGAGGTCCAAGATCGGTCACAGGAGGATCGAACACGAACGTCCGCCTGTCCCGGAGATCCGCGGCACAAGGAAACGCGGCAAAAAGATCCCGATGCTCTTGCCCCTTGAGGAGTCGGCGGGCATGAGCATCCAGAACCGCCTGCAAGGTCTACAAGGTCGGCGTCGAGGTATCCGGCGTCACACCCCTTGCACGCCTTTCAGCGTGAGGTTAGTGACAAGCTGGGCGTATTCCTCGCGGGCCTCGCTGCCCGCGCCCGTGTTCCACATGTAGTACCAGTTCAGCATGCCAAAGACCGACATGGTGACAGAGCGCAGCTTGCGCGGGTCCCCCCCCAGCTTGTCGGGCGCGATCTCTGCCAGGATGGCCGAGAGATGGTTGACCATGTCGCGCTGGTAGGCGCGCAGCACCTTCTGCTTGTCCTCGGGCAGCGCGTCCAGCGCGGATATCTGTACCTTGTGATGGTCGTCGGCCCCCTGGTAGGCTCGCAGCACCGCACGCACCGTGTCCAGCAGCCGATCCTCGGGGGTGGCCTCGGGCGCAGGTTCGACGCAGACGCGGGCGTGCAAAGCGGACAGGTAGCTGTCCAGAAGGTCGAACAGCAGCGCGTCCTTGCCCGCGTAGTAGTGGTAGATATTGGCCTTCGAGATACCGCATCCCGCCGCGATCCGGTTCATCGAGGCACGGTCGAACCCTTCGGCGGCAAAGACCTGTGCCGCGCAATTCAGGATTTGCGCGCGTTTCTCGTCGTGATCCTTGGCGATGGGGCGTGCCACGGTCTCTCCTCGCTCCCTTGTCCGGTCTTCATACCGGGGTTTTGCGGGGAAATTAACTGACCGAATGGTCGGTGACAACATCGGACAGGATGGGCGCCGCGTCAGGCCGCCGCCGACAGCCTGTCCAGTCCCGGCGCGGGCAGGCGCCGCAACAGCCGCGCCGTGCCGGCCCGACAGGCCGGGCCGGCCCAGGCCGCGGGCAGGACAAAATCCGGAAGTTCCGGCACCTTCAGCACGATGCGCCGCCAGCTGTGCACGATCAGCACCCGTAGGGCGGCGGTTTGCAGCGGGTCCGGCGCACCGGCAGCCTCCAGCGCCGCCTCGGCCCGCGTCAGGCGGGCCGCGAGGTCAGCCGAGAGGGACACGGTCGTCGCATCGCAGGTCTTGTCGCGCATCCAGCGCGGCAAGGGCCGGTCGGGATCAATCGGCGTGGCAAAGGCCTCTGCCCCGGCGGGCGGATGCGCCGTCAGCACCGCATGCGGCGTGACCCAGACATCGTTACGCGTCCATTCCAGCGGAGAGGCCGGATCGGTCAGCACCAGGAAGGCTGCATTTGCGGGCGGATCGACGGCATAGATGCGCGGGCTGGCGGCAACAGTCTGGGCCCGCCCCTCGGCCGTCAGGCGATACAGACTGGACCGTCCGGCCCGCTCGCTTTCGATCCAGCCGTCCTTACGCAGGCGGTGCAGCGCCACGCGCATGGCCTCGGGCTTGATGCCGACACGGTTCATGATCTCGCCCAGGACGGTCCCCGGCAGTGCCGAACCATCCTGCGCAAGATCCCCGAATACGGTGACAAGCAGCGACCAGACGCGCGGGGGAATCTCGCCCCGCAGGTCGCTGACCGCTGCTTCGAAGGCCGTGCTGTCCATCGTCTCCTGTCTGCGCTCAGGCGCTGTAGGCGTTCATCGTCAACAGCTCGTATTCCGCCACCTTGTCGCCGTCCTGGTTCGTCAGCGTCACGTGCCAGCGCACCTCGCCATAGTCATCCGTCCGGCGCGTCTTCTGCTTGACGGTCAGGCGCACGTTCAGCGCATCCCCGGCCACCAGCGGCTTCATGAAGCGTAGCCCGTCCAGCCCGGTATTGGCCAGCACCGGCCCCTCGTTCGGCTCGACAAACATGCCCGCCGCGAAACTCAGCAGCAGGTAGCCATGCGCCACACGGCCCGGGAAGAAGGGATTCCGCGCCGCGGCCTCCTCGTCCATGTGCGCATAGAAGGTGTCGCCGGTGAACTCCGCGAAATGCTCGATGTCCTCCAGCGTGATCTCACGCGGGCCCGCGTGCAGCGTCTCGCCAATCGCCAGGTCGTCGAAGCCGCGGGTAAAGGGATGCGCCGGTGCCTCTTTTTCCTCGGCGCCGGGAACCCAGCGGTTGCCAATGGCGCTCAGCATCTCCGGACTGCCCTGGATCGAGGTCCGCTGCATGTAGTGCATCACGCCGCGCACGCCGCCCATTTCCTCGCCGCCGCCCGCGCGGCCGGGACCGCCGTGAACGAGATGCGGCATCGGAGAGCCGTGGCCGGTGCTTTCCTTCATGCTGTTGCGATCGTTGAAGTACAGCCGCCCGTGGAACGCCCCCGCGCCCAGCGCCACCTCGCGCGCGACCGCCGGATCATGCGTGATGACAGACGCCACGAGCGACCCGCCGCCACGATTGGCGATCTGCACCGCGTGCCCCAGGTCGCGATAGCCCATGACCGTGGACACCGGGCCAAAGGCCTCGGTGTCGTGGATGCGCTCTGCCCTGTCCGGATCGGCACAGTGGAACAGCATCGGCGGCACGAAGGCCCCCTTGGCCCCGTCCGCGCCTTGCACCTCAAAGGCGTCGGGGTCGCCAAAGACGCGCTCTGCCTCGGCGCCGATCACCTTGGCCTTGTCCAGCACGTCGCGTTTCTGCCCGTTCGAGACCAGCGCCCCCATGCGCGTCGCCTCGGCGCGGGGATCGCCGATCGGCGTCTTGGCCAGCCGCGCGCTCAGCGCCTCGATCACCGCCGGAACCTGCGCCTCGGGCGCGATGATGCGGCGGATCGCTGTGCATTTCTGCCCCGCCTTCACGGTCATCTCGCGGTGCACTTCCTTGACGAACAGGTCGAACTCCGGCGTGCCCGGTTCCGCATCCGGTCCCAGGATCGAGGCGTTCAGGCTGTCCTGTTCGGCAACGAAGCGCACGGACTCCCGCAAAAGGTGCGGGTTCGACCGCAGCTTCAGCGCCGTGTCGGCGGAGCCGGTGAAACTCACCGCGTCCTGACAGGTCAGCCGGTCCAGCATGTCGCCCAGGCCACCGGCCACGAATTGCAGCGCGCCCTCGGGCAGCAGCCCGCTTTCCAGCATCAGCCGCACCGCCAGTTCGGTGACGTAGCAGGTGGCCGTGGCCGGTTTCACGATGGCGGGCACCCCGGCCAGCAGGGTCGGCCCCAGCTTTTCCAGCATCCCCCAGACCGGGAAGTTGAAGGCGTTGATATGCACCGCAACGCCCTGCAACGGCGTGCAGATGTGGTGCCCCAGGAACTGACCCGAACGCGACATCTGTTCGACATCGCCGTTCAGGTAGACATGCCCGTCCGGCATCTCGCGCCGCCCCTTGGAGGCAAAGACGAACAGCGTGGCGATGCCGCCGTCGATGTCCAGCCCGTGATCGCGCGCCGTCGCCCCGGTGTTGAACGACAGGTCATACAGCGCGTCCTTGTGCTGCGACAGGTGCTGCGCCAGCGCCTTGAGCATCTTGGCCCGCTGGTGAAAGGTCATCGCGCGCAGCGCCGGGCCACCCTTGTCGCGGGCGAAGGCCAGCATCGCCTCGACGTCCAGCGCATCGTTGCCCGCGTGGCCCAGCACCTCGCCGGTGACCGCGTTTTCAAAGCTGCGTGCGCCTGCACCCGGAGCCACCCACTGGCCCGCCGCATAGCTCTTGATCTCAAGAAGGCTCATCCTTCCCCCCTGTCCTGCCGGTCGCGCCCGGCGGTTCGTTGAATCTCTGTCTCAGGCCGTTTCGCTCAGGCCGTCTCTGTCAGGCCCAGCCGGGCCAGCGCGGCCTCCAGCCGCCTTTCCCATTCGGCCCGCATCTCCGGCGCGCTGGCGTGGCGCAGGCCCCAGACCTGCAGTTGCGCCATGCGGTCATCGGACGGATCGCCAAAGACCGCCGCGACACGCGGGCGCCAATAGGCCAGGCTGTCGGCAATCGCCGCCCCCTGCCCTTCGGTCGCCAGCCGCTCCAGCCCTTCCTCGGCCAGTTCGGTGTGGCGCCGTTCTACCGGCAGGACCTCGCGCAGCGCCTCGGCCAGCGGCTGGTAGGTGACGCGCACCATGTCCTCCAGCTGCACGGAGACCGCGTGGCCCATGCAGAGGTTCATCGCCACCGCGTCGACCCAGCCCTCCAGCGGGTAGTTGAAGACCGACAGGCGCATGTCATGGGCCGACCGTGTCGATCCCGGTGCGGTGTCTCGCGGCAGGCGGTCCGTCCAGGGATGGTGGCCGACATAGCGGTCGGTATTGGCCCCGAATTCCCCCATCAGGCGCAGCACCTTGTCGGCGTGATCGGTCTTTTCCAGCACGATCCGCGCGGCGGCGATGCGTTCCTTGATCCCCGGCCCGGCGTTGATCACGTCGGCAAATCCCGCCGCGCCCGCCAACTCGCTGTCGATGAAGATGCTCATCAGCTTCATCAGCTCGGCACGGTAGCGGGGCGGCACGTTGGCCGGGTTGGTCAGCCGCCCGCCCTGGGAAAGGTAGTCGGCAATGTTCATCTCGTCCGTCATGGCAGCCTCCGTTACTGGTCGTAATCCATGACCACGCGATCGGTGAGCGGGTAGGACTGGCAGGACAGGACGTAGCCGCGTTCGACCTCGTAATCCTCCAGCGCGTGGTTGGCGATCATCTCGACCTCGCCTTCGATCACCCGGCACTTGCAGGTGGAACAGACCCCGGCCTTGCAGGCATAGGGCGCGTCCAGCGCGTTCTCCAGCGCCGCGTCGAGGACCGAGACCTCCTTGTCCATTTCAAAGCTGCGCGTCGTGCCATCCAGCGTCACGGTCGCCTGCGTGCGCTGTGCGCCCTTCGCGCCGTCCGCGCCGCGCGCCTTCTGTGGCAAACGTCCGGGCTGGGCGCTGGCGAAAAGCTCGAACTTGATCTGCTCCTCGGTCAGCCCGTGATCCTTCAGCGCCTTGGCAATGCCCAGCATCATCGGCTCGGGCCCGCAGATAAAGGCGGTGTCGACAGTCTCGACGTCGATCCAGTGCTCGAAGAGCGCATCGCATTTCTCGGCATCGACGCGGCCCTGGAACAGGTCGATGTCCATCGCGTCCGATTCCAGGACGTGAATGATGTTGAGCCGCCCCATGTAGAGGTTTTTCAGATCCTCCAGTTCCTCGCGGAACATGATCGAGTTCACGCCCCGGTTGGCATAGACCAGCGTGAAATCCGACCGCGACTCCGTCGCCAGCACGGTCTTGAGGATCGACAGCACCGGGGTGATTCCCGACCCGCCGGCAAAACCCAGGTAGCTGCGGCTGGCAGCGGGGTCGAGCGGGGTGTGAAAGCTGCCCATCGGCTCCATCGCTTCCAGCACCATGCCCGGTTTCAGGTCCTCGTTGGCCCAGGTCGAAAAGGCGCCGCCCTCGACCTTCTTGATGCCAACCTGCAGCACGCCCTCTCCCCGGCCCGCGCAGATCGAATAGGATCGCCGAACCTCGGTGCCGTCGAAATCGCGGCGGAAGGTCAGGTACTGCCCCTGGATAAAGTCAAAGCTTTCGCCGTTCGCCGGTTCCAGCGTCACGACAACCGCATCGCGGATGGTCTTTTTCACGTCACGGACGGTCAGTTCATGAAAGCGCGGCATGGGCCTCACTCCTCAGATGCACTTGAAATAGTCGAAAGGCTCTAGGCAGTCGGTACACCGCCAATGCGCCTTGCAGGGGGTCGAGCCGAACTGGCTCACACGGGTGACGTTCCTTGAGCCGCAATGCGGACATCTTTCCGGCCCGCCCGCCGGTTGCGGAGGGGCGATCCCGTAGTCCTCCAGCCGGGACCGCCCTTTCTCGCTCAGCCAGTCCGTCGTCCAGGCCGGGGCGATCCGCGTCTCGATCTTCACGTCCTTGATGCCCCGGTCGCGCAGCGCCGTCTCGATATCCATCGAGATCACGCTGGTGGCCGGGCACCCGGAATAGGTCGGCGTCACCGCCACCTTGACGGTCTCGCCCTCCAGCACGACCTCGCGCACGATGCCCAGGTCGACGACAGAGATCACGGGGATCTCGGGGTCCGGCACCTCGTCCAGCCAGCCCCAGATCTGATCCACACTCACGGTCATAGCGGTTTACCAGCGCGCGCCCGGATAGGCCCGTTGCAGCCATTGCATCTGCGTCAGCATGTGGCCCAGGTGTTCGGTATGCCGGAACCCGGTCTTGCCGCCCGCATGGGCAAAGTCGCTGTCGGGGATGACCAGCGTGGCCTCGCTCATGGTCTGCTGCACCGCCGCGTCCCAGGCCGCGCGCAGGCTGGACGGCTCTGGCGCGATGCCCTCGCCCGCCATGATCCCGCTGACCTCGTCATCGGTGAACATCTCGCCCACATAGGGCCAGAGCAGGTCCAGCGCCGTCTGCATCCGCCGGTGGCTTTCGCTTGTGCCGTCGCCCAGACCGATCACCGTGTCGCGCGAGCGTTCGACGTGATAGGCCACCTCCTTGACCGATTTCGCCGCGATCGCCGCCACCCGTTCGTCCGAGGACCCGGCCAGCTTTTCCAAGAGCAGCACATGTGCCTGGTCAAAGAGATACTGCCGCATCATCGTCTGGCCGAAATCGCCGTTCGGCTGTTCGGCCAGCAGGACGTTGCGAAAGTCCCAGGCGTCACGCAGCATCGCCAGATCGTCGGCAGAGCGGCCCTGACCCTCGACCTCTCCGGCAAGGCCCAGCCACATCTGAGTCTGCCCGATCAGGTCCAGCGCGGTATTGGCCAGCGCGATATCCTCTTCCAGCACCGGCGCATGTCCGCACCACTCGCTCACCCTGTGACCAAGCACGAGGGTATTGTCCCCCATCCGCAAGAGGAATTCGAAAAACGCCATGTCGCGGGTCATTACATCGCCCCCACTTCCTCGGGGATGTCAAAGAAGGTCGGGTGGCGATAAACCTTGCTCTCGGAGGGCTCGTAGAGAGGCCCCTTTTCCGAGGGCGAGGAGGCCGCGATGTGCCGCGCCTCGACCACCCAGATCGACACCCCCTCGTTGCGGCGGGTATAGACGTCGCGGGCGTTCTTGACCGCCATGTCCGCGTCAGGCGCGTGCAGCGACCCGACGTGGCGATGGCTCATGCCATGCTGACCGCGGATGAAGACCTCCCAGAGCGGCCATTCGTGGCGCTTGGGTTTCATGGCTTGTTCCGGCGTGTCCGGATAGGCGGAGTTGGGGGAACTCATGGTCGTTTCTCCTCCGGTGTCAGGTCGCGCGTGCGTCGCGGACCCAAATCAATGTCAGTACGGCGGCCAATCCGCCAAAGGCAGCAGTGATCAGCCAGTAGGCCAGCGTGCCCCCGCCGTTCAGCACCTGCGCCAGGGCGTCGGACAGGTTCACCAGCGCCAGCCCACCCACGGTGGCCCAGATCGAGACAAGCGCGTAGGGCACCATGACACTGTGCCGGGCTGCCCCGAAAAACAGCGCCATGTAGGTGACCAGCGTGAAGGCGATGATCTTGTCCTGGTAGGCGTAGAAAGGTGGATCCCAGTACACGAACAGGACAGGGATCTTCAGCCCGAAGAAATGCGCCGCTCCCATGCAGGCAAAGAAAGCCACGCAGAGCAACAGCAGGCCGCGCAGAAGGGGATTGGGGGCTTCCATCGGGTCTCTCTTACTCTGCCGCAACCCGGCGCGCGGCCTTCTTCTCGGCATGGGCCAAGAGCCCGTCGCGCACCCATTTGCCATCGTCCCAGGCCTTGTTCCGCGCCGCCAGGCGTTCGCGGTTGCACGGGCCGTTGCCTTTCAGGACGTCAAAGAACTCCGACCAGTCGGGCTGCGAGAAATCGTAGTGCCCGGTCTCCTCGTTCCATTTCAGGTTCTCGTCCGGGACGGTCAGGCCAAGGTATTCCGCCTGCGGCACCGTCTGGTCGACGAACTTCTGGCGCAGCTCGTCGTTGGTGTTCATCTTGATCTTCCAGGCCATGGACTGCTCGGAATGCACGGATTCCTTGTCCGAGGGGCCGAACATCATCAGCGAGGGATACCAGAATCGGTTCAGCGCATCCTGCGCCATCTTCTTCTGCGCGGGCGTGCCGTTCGCCATCTTCATCATGATGTCGTAGCCCTGCCGCTGGTGGAACGACTCTTCCTTGCAGATCCGGATCATCGCGCGGGAATAGGGGCCGAACGACGTCCGCTGCAGCGGCACCTGGTTCATGATCGCCGCGCCATCGACCAGCCAGCCGACCGCGCCCATGTCGGCCCATGTCAGCGTCGGATAGTTGAAGATGGACGAGTATTTCATCCGCCCGTCCAGAAGCATCTCGGTCAGTTCATCGCGCGTCACGCCCAGCGTTTCCGCCGCGCAATAAAGGTACAGGCCATGCCCTGCCTCGTCCTGCACCTTGGCCAGCAGGATCGCCTTGCGCTCCAGCGTGGGTGCGCGGGTGATCCAGTTGCCCTCGGGCAGCTGGCCCACGATCTCGGAATGCGCGTGCTGGCCGATCTGGCGGATCAGCGTCTTGCGATAGCCCTGCGGCATCCAGTCCTTGGGCTCGATCTTCTCGCCCGCGTCGATGCGGGCCTGGAAGGCGGCAAGCTTCTCGGGGTCTTCCTGCGTCGCCTCCGACTTGATCATCTGTGCATACATTGCAGAGCCTCCCTGCTGATAGACTTCAAACCCGTTCGAGGACGATGGCCGCCCCCTGCCCCACGCCGACACACATGGTGCAGAGCGCGTAGCGTCCCCCATTGCGCCGCAACTGGTGCGCCGCGGTCAAGACAAGACGCGCGCCGGACATGCCCAGCGGGTGCCCCAGCGCAATGGCGCCGCCCTGCGCGTTCACGCGCGGATCGTCATCCGCCACGCCCAGCTCGCGCAGCGTCGCAAGCCCCTGGCTGGCAAAGGCCTCGTTCAATTCTATCACATCCATCTGGTCGATGCTCAGGCCGCAACGATCCAGCACCTTGCGACTGGCGGGCACCGGACCGATGCCCATAACGCGCGGCGCCACACCGGCCGAGGCCATGCCCAGCACGCGGGCCATGGGCGTCAGACCATGCGCCTTGACCGCCGCGTCAGAGGCCAGCAGCAGCGCCGCCGCCCCGTCATTGACGCCGCTGGCGTTGCCCGCCGTCACACTCAGCTCCGGGCCGTTCACGCCCTTCAGCTTGGCCAGTTTCTCGGCGGTTGTCCCGGGGCGCGGATGTTCGTCCGTATCCACGATGACCGGATCCCCCTTGCGCTGCGGCACCTCGACGGAAACGATCTCATCCGCGAACAGGCCTGCCGCCTGCGCCGCTTCCCAGCGCGCCTGGCTGCGCGCCGCAAAGGCATCCTGGTCCTCACGGCTCACGCCATAGTCGGCGGCCACGTTGTCGGCGGTCTCGGGCATCGAGTCGGTGCCGTACATCGCCTTCATCTTCGGGTTGACGAAACGCCAGCCGATGGTGGTGTCATAGACCGCGTTAGCGCGGGTAAAGGCGCTGGTGGCCTTGGGCATCACGAACGGCGCCCGGCTCATGCTCTCGACCCCGCCGGCGATGCAGAGGTCGTAGTCCCCGGCCTTGATCCCGCGCGCGGCAAAACCCACCGCATCCATGCCCGAGGCACACAGCCGGTTCACGGTCGTCCCCGGCACATCCTCGGGCAGACCGGCCAGCAGCGCCGCCATGCGCGCCACGTTGCGGTTGTCCTCGCCCGCCTGGTTGGCCGAGCCATAGATGACCTCGTCCACCGCGCTCCAGTCCACCGAAGCGTTGCGCGCCATGAGTGCGCTGATCGGCAGCGCCGCCAGGTCATCCGCCCTGACCGAGGACAGCGCCCCGCCATAGCGCCCGATCGGCGTCCGCACCCCGTCACAGATGAAAGCGTCCATGACCGACACTCCTCCCATTAATCGACCACACGGTCGGAATACGGCAACCCGGAGATTCGCGCAAGGAAAAGTTACACGATTTCTCACAGATGCACATTCGGTAACATTTCAGGCGCCATCACCCCCGGCGCTCAGCTTGCTCCCGAGTTCCCATGGACACGAAAACAGGCGCAGCCTGTCCAAACGGGTCGGCGGGCGGGCGCCTTTGCGGCGCAGCCGCAAACAGTCCCGTCCCGGCGACCAAACCGAAAAAGGGCGCCCCGATCTCCCGGAGCGCCCCCTTTCAAGTCATTCAACCCGGCTCGATCAGGCGTCGAAGCGGTCTGCGTTCATCACCTTGGTCCAGGCCGCGACAAAGTCCTTCACGAACTTCTCGGCGCCGTCGTCCTGGGCGTAGACCTCTGCATAGGCCCGCAGGATCGAGTTCGAGCCGAACACCAGGTCCACGCGCGTCGCGGTGAACTTGACCTCACCCGTCTTGCGGTCCTGGATCTCGTAGGTGCCATCGCCACCGGGCACCCACTTGAAGCCCATGTCCGTCAGGTTGACGAAGAAGTCCGTGGTCAGGGCGCCCGCGCGGTCGGTAAAGACGCCATGCGCCGTACCGCCGTGGTTGGTGCCCATGGCGCGCATGCCGCCCAGCAGGCAGGTCATTTCCGGCGCCGTCAGGCCCATCAGCTGCGCACGGTCCAGAAGCAGCTCTTCGGGGGTGACGATATAGTCCTTCTTCACCCAGTTGCGGAAACCGTCCGCGACCGGCTCGAGCACCTCAAAGCTGTCGGCGTCGGTCTGCTCTTCCGTGGCATCTCCACGGCCCGGCATGAAGGGAACCTCGATGTCGAAACCCGCCGCCTTCGCGGCCTGCTCGACACCGACATTGCCCGCCAGCACGATGACATCGGCAACCGATGCGCCGGTCTCTGCCGCGATCGGCTCCAGCGCCTTCAGCACCTTCGCCAGGCGGGCCGGCTCGTTGCCTTCCCAGTCCTTCTGCGGGGCAAGCCGGATGCGCGCGCCATTGGCACCGCCGCGCAGGTCCGACTGGCGGAAGGTCCGCGCGCTGTCCCATGCGGTCGCCACCATCTCGGCGGTCGACAGGCCGCTTTCGGCGATCTTCGCCTTGACCGCGGCCACATCGTAGCCGGTCGAGCCCGCGGGGATCGGATCCTGCCAGATCAGGTCCTCGGTCGGGGCGTCGGGGCCGATATAGCGGTCACGGGTGCCCATGTCGCGGTGGGTCAGCTTGAACCAGGCGCGGGCAAAGCAATCCTCGAAATAGGCCTGGTCCGCCATGAATTTCTGGCAGATCTCGTTGTAGATCGGGTCCATCTTCATGGCCATGTCGGCGTCGGTCATCATCGGCATGACACGCTTGGTCGGATCGCTGGGATCGACCGGCATGTCTTCTTCCTTGATGTCGACGGGCTTCCACTGGTTGGCACCGGCGGGCGACTTGGTCAGCTCCCACTCATGGCCGAACAGCATCTCGAAATAGCCCATGTCCCACTTGGTGGGTTCCTTGGTCCAGGCCCCTTCGAGACCCGAGGTCACGGCGTTGGCCGCCTTGCCATTCAGGTTGGGGTTCACCCAGCCAAAGCCCTGCGTCTCGATTTCGGCCGCTTCCGGTTCGGCGCCCAGCGCACCGGCGTCGCCGTTACCGTGGGTCTTGCCGACGGTGTGCCCGCCGCAGGTCAGGGCCGCGGTTTCCTCGTCGTTCATCGCCATGCGGGCAAAGGTCTCGCGGACCTGCGCGCCAGTCTTGATCGGATCGGGCTGGCCGTTCACGCCTTCGGGGTTGACGTAGATCAGGCCCATCTGGACGGCTGCCAGCGGGTTCTCCATCGTGTCCGGCTTGGCCACATCTTCGTAACGGTTGTCCGACGGCGCCAGCCACTCACGCTCGGCCCCCCAGTAGACGTCCTTTTCCGGGTGCCAGATGTCCTCGCGGCCAAAGGAAAAGCCGTAGGTCTTCAGACCCATCGATTCATAGGCCATGTTGCCGGCAAGCAGGATCAGGTCGGCCCAGGACAGCTTGTTGCCGTACTTCTTCTTGACCGGCCACAGCAGGCGGCGCGCCTTGTCCAGGTTGCCGTTGTCCGGCCAGCTGTTCAGCGGTGCAAAACGGATGTTGCCGTGACCGCCGCCACCGCGGCCGTCCGCCAGGCGATAGGACCCGGCCGAGTGCCACGCAAGACGGATCATCAGCCCGCCGTAATGGCCATAGTCCGCCGGCCACCAGTCCTGGCTGTCGGTCATCAGCGCCTTGACGTCGGCCTTGACCGCTTCGAAATCCAGGCTCTTGACCTCTTCGCGATAGTCAAAGTCCTCGCCCAGCGGATTCACCTTGGTGTCATGCTGGTGCAGGATGTCGAGGTTCAGCGACTTCGGCCACCAGTCGGTGACAGAGGTGCCGTTCTCTGTGATCGCGCCGTGCATGACCGGGCATTTGCCCGCCATATCATTGCCGTCCATGATGTTCTCCCTTGGTCATAAACGTCGGTCCGGGCCCTTGCGGCCCGCTCCGTTCCTTGTCTCTGTCAGGGGAAGAGGCGCGTCGCACATGGCCCTCGCCGGCCGGCAAGACGACTCGCCCCCTCATACCCTAGAACGCTTCTAACAAGCGCCGATCATATGTTTAAGTTGTATTTTCTCATCATCACCATAACTTTCCCCTATGAAAAATCTGACTCTCCGCCAACTCCGCTATTTCGAATCGCTGGCCCGGCACGGCCACTTCGGACGCGCGGCCGCGGCCTGTTCGATCTCGCAGCCGGCGCTGTCGGTGCAGATCCGCGATCTGGAGGCGGACCTTGGCGCGCCGCTTTTCGAACGCGGCGCGCGGCAGGTGCGGCTGACCGCCCTCGGAGAGGCTTGCCTCAGCCGGGCGGTCGACATCCTGCGCGCCGTGGACGAGTTCGAGGACCTGGCCCGCGCCGCGCAAGGCGACCTTGTGGGCCGGTTGCGGCTGGGCGTGATCCCGACCGTCGCGCCCTACCTGCTGCCTGCCCTCTTTGCCGAGTTGAACCGCAACCACGCCGGGCTTGACCTGCACGTGCGCGAAACGCTGACACCCCGGCTGCTTGTGGAACTGCACGAGGGCAAGATAGACGCCGCGATCCTCGCCCTGCCCGTCGGCGAGGCCGGCCTGCACGAAGTCTCGCTTTTCGACGAAAGTTTCGTTTTCGTCCGGCCAGAGACCGAGGCGGACGCGCCGGTGCCGGACGGCGAGGCGCTGCAAAAGATGCGCCTGCTGCTGCTGGAAGAGGGGCATTGTTTCCGTGACCAGGCGCTGAGCTTCTGCAAGCTCAGTTCCGCCACGCCGCGCGACGGGCTGGACGGCTCGTCGCTGACGACGCTGGTCCAGATGGTCGGCGCCGGGCTGGGCGTGACCCTCATCCCGGAGATGGCGGTGCCCGTCGAAACGCCCGCCGCCCGTGTGTCCATCGCCCGCTTCGCCGAGCCGCAGCCGACACGCACCATCGGCATGGTCTGGCGCAGTTCCAGCCCCCTGTCCGAACAGTTCCGCCGTTTCTCGGAAACCGTGCGCAGCGCCGCGATGGCCGGGCGGTTGGCGCTCCACTGACGCAGAAGCCCCGGGAAACCGTGGCTTCCCGGGGCGTTATGGCCAGATCCATTGTTTGGCGGGGTGCGATCTGACCACCATTTCAATTGGCGGTTTTCACGAGGCCAGCCGGAAATCGCCGCGCGGCTGAACCGCCACGCCTTCGTCCATCAGCTTGCCGATCTCACCTTCCGGCAGTTTCGCCACATCGGCCAGGACCTCTTCGGTGTGCTGACCCAAGTGCGGCGCGGGACGCGGCACCTCGCGCGGGAGCCCGGCAAAGCTGAACGGCGACCCGGGCACAGGGTAGCGACCGATCCCCGGCTGCTCGATTTCCGCGAACATCGGGTTCTCGGGCGTCAGGTCCGCATCCTCGCGCAGCGCCTGGGCAAAGCTGCGGAACTGCGACCAGGTCACGCCGCCCTTGTCGAAATCCGATGCAAACTCGCGCACCTTGCGCCGAGCAAACCACGGAGCTAGCACTTTTGTGATCTCGGCGCGATAGGTCCAGCGGGTCCCTTCCTGCATCAGATCGACGCCAAGTCGCGCCGCCAAATATCCCATGTCCTGTTCGGTGCCGGTGACCTTCATCAGGTTTTTCCACTGGCGCGGGGTCAGGGCAATCACCATGACGCGCCGGCCATCGGCACAGACGAAATCCTGCCCGTAGGCCCCATAAAGCGAATTGCCCGCCCTGGCCCTGTCGGTGCCGTTGACCGCAACCTCTCCGATGATGCCAAGATTGCCCAGCATCGCCGCCGCCGCATCCTTCAGCGTCAGATCAACAAACTGCCCCAACCCTTTGCGAAAACGCAATCTTTCCGCCGTCAATAGGCCAGATACCACCATGTTGCCGGCGATGCAGTCCCAAGCCGGCAGGACATGGGCCACCGGGTCGGACGACCCTTCCGGACCCGTCGCCATCGGAAAGCCCAGGCTGGGGTTCACGGTGTAATCCACCGCCGGTTTCCCGTGCCGGTCGCCGCGCAGCGAGACCATGCACAGATCCTTGCGCCGCGCCTTCAGCGTTTCGTAGTCGGTCCAGCCCTGCGCGGCGAGGTTGGTGATGAACAACCCCGCGTCCTCACCCGGGGCACAGATGATTTCCTGTGCGATCTCACGCCCGCGCGGGCATTTCACGTCCAGCGCGACAGAGCGTTTACCCTTATTCATTCCGGCCCAGAAAAGACTTTCCCCGGAGGATGTTACAGGCCAACGTTTATAATCCATCCCGCCCTGCGGCAGATCGAAACGGATCACGTCCGCGCCCATCTGGGCCAGGGTCATGCCCGCCAGGGGCACCGCCACGAAAGCCGAGCTTTCGACCACCCGCATACCGTCCAGAATGCCGCTCATGCCGTCCACTCCATTCTTGCCTGCAGGCCAAGGTAGTCCTCGAAGGTGGCCGTCCCGACCTCGATGGCCCCGCCCGCAGGGTCCAATGCCCCCACAAGACGCAGGTCGGCGTCGTGGAACATCGGGTGCACCACCCGGTAGGTGAAACGCGACGGTCGCTTGCCCGTGTGCCGTTCGGCGGCCTCGATCGCCATGGTCGCCTGCATGGGGCCATGCACGACAAGCGCCGGGTATTTCTCCACCTGCTGCGCGTAAGGCAGGTCATAGTGGATGCGATGTGCATTGTAAGTCGCTGCGGAATACCGGAAAAGCCGAACCTCGTTCATCGGGACGCGCTCATCGTAGGCCAGGCGATCGGGGACCGGCATCTGGCCTGGCGGACGGAAGACCGGCGGAATGTCGAGATAGACGATGTTCTGCTCTTCCTCGATCACGCCGCCTTTGTCTCCGGTGGTCACATGATCGACGGTGACAAAGGCCATCGGCCCGGTCTTGCCGTCTTTCTGGGTCACCGCCCGGATGGTCGAGACCTTGGTCAGCCGCTCGCCGACGTGGAACACACCACCGAACCGCACGTCCCCGCCCGCCCACATGCGGCGGCGGAAGGGCAAGGGCGGCAGGAAGCCACCCAGCGCCGGGTGTCCGTCCTCCCCCAGGTCGCTCATCGGGACGAATTCCGGAAAAGCGACCCAATGCCATAGGCTTGGCAACTCCATCCCCGGGCGCACATCGCGCTCCGGGGACAGGTCGTGGCTGACGGCGGCGTTCAGCATCCCCGCGAGGTTGGGCGTGACGCCCCCCTCGCGGGTCTCGCTGCGGCCGATCCAGTTGGTATAGTCCGGCTCCATGAGGGACGCGGCGCTCATGCCGCGGCCTTCAGGCCCAGCACCTCGGCCATCGTCCGTCCCATCGCCGAGGGGTTCGGCGCCACGGTGATCCCGGCCGACGACAGGATCTCGACCTTTTCCTGCGCGCTCTCGCCAAAGGCGCTGATGATCGCGCCGGCGTGGCCCATCTGCCGCCCCTTGGGCGCGGCGAGGCCCGCGATATAGGCGCCGACCGGCTTCGTCATGTGGTCGCGGGCATAGGCGGCGGCCTCGGCCTCTTGCGGGCCTCCGATCTCTCCGATCATCATCACCGCGTCGGTTTCCGGATCGTTTTCAAAGAGTTCCAGGATGTCCTTGAAGCTGGATCCGTTGATCGGATCGCCACCGATCCCGATGGAAGACGAAATGCCGATGCCCAGCGCCTTCATCTGGCTGGCGGCCTCGTAGCCCAGCGTGCCCGATCGTCCGACGATGCCCACGCGGCCCGGCATGTAGATGGCGGGCGGCATGATCCCCATGAAGCCCTTGCCGGGGCTGATGATGCCCGCGCAATTCGGCCCGATCAGGCGCATCTTGCGGTCGCGCGGGTAGCGGCGGAGAAAGCGTTTCACACGCATCATGTCCTGCGCCGGGATACCGTCGGTCACGCAGACCGCCGTCCGGATGCCCGCATCCGCCGCCTCCATCATCGCGTCGGCGGCAAAGGCCGGTGGCACGAACAGCAGGCTCGCCTCGGCCCCGGTCTGCTCCACCGCCTCGCGCACGGTGTTGAAGACCGGGCGGTTCAGGACGGTGCTGCCGCCCTTGCCGGGCGTGACGCCGGCAACGACCCTCGTGCCGTATTCGATCATTTCCTGGGCATGGAACTGCCCGATCCGGCCGGAAAGGCCCTGGACAACGACCTTGGTATTTTCATCAATCAGGATAGCCATTTCGCATACTCCTCAGGCTGCCGCGGATTGCGGGCGGGCGGCGACGGCCCGTTCGGCCGCCTCTTCCAGCGTGTCGGCAGAGATGATCGGAAGCCCGCTTTCGCGAATGATCTTCTGGCCTTCCTCGACGTTCGTGCCGCTCAGCCGCACAACCACCGGGATCTCGATCCCCACCTCCTTGTAGGCCTGGATGACCCCTTTCGCGATCCAGTCGCAGCGGTTGATGCCGGCGAAGATGTTGACCAGGATCACGGCGACGTTCTGATCCGACAGAACCGTGCGGAAAGCCTGGCAGACCCGCTCGGGCGAGGCGCCGCCGCCGATGTCGAGGAAGTTCGCGGGTTCGCCGCCGGCCAGCTGGATCATGTCCATCGAGGCCATCGCCAGCCCGGCCCCGTTGATGATGCAGCCGATGTCACCATCGAGCCCGACATAGGCAAGGCCATTGTCAAAGGCATGGGACTCGCGCGGGTCCTCCTGCGACGGATCGCGCAGCGAGGCGATGCCGGGATGTTTATACAGGGCGTTGGAGTCGAAGGACATTTTCGCATCCAGCGCCACCAGGTCGCCCGCCCCTGTGATGACCAGCGGGTTGATCTCGACCATCATGGCGTCCAGATCGCGGTAAGCGCGGTAACAGGCCCGCAGAAAGGTCGAGAACTGGTCGACCTGCTTGCCTTCAAGACCCAGCCGAAACCCCAGTTCGCGCGCCTGGTAGAGGGCCAGCCCCACCGCCGGATCGACCACCGACCGCACCAGGCTGTCGGGATCCTCCTCGGCCAGATCCTCGATCTCCATCCCGCCGTGGCCGGAGGCGACGATCATGATGCGCTCTGTCTTTCGGTCCAGCACGAAGCCCAGGTAGAGTTCCTGCGCGATGTCCGACGCCTCCTCGACCCAGAGCCGGAAGACGCCCTTGCCGTTGGCGTCGGTCTGCTTGGTGACAAGCTGCCGGCCCAAGAGGCCACGGGCGAACTCGGCCACCTCCTGTTCGGACCTGCAGACCTTGACGCCGCCCACTTCGCCGCGCCCGCCGGAATGGATCTGCGCCTTGACGACCCAGGCATTCCCGCCCAGTTCGCGGGCGCGATAGGCCGCCTGTTCCGGCGAGTAGGCCAACCCGCCGCGCGGCACCGGGACGCCAAAGCTCTTCAGGATTTCCTTGGCCTGATGTTCATGAATGTCCATTTTCCGTCCTCCCTCTCGGCGGATTATTCGGCGGCGATGCCGGTTTCCTTGCTGGCAATCGCCTGCGCCATGTCGATTACGTTGCGGGCCATCTTCTCGCTGGCCGCGTCGATCATCTTGCCGTCGAGACTGGCCGCCCCCTTGCCCGCAGCCTCGGCGGCCTTGAGTTCCTCGATGATCCGTTCGGCCTTGGAGACCTCGGCCTCGGGCGGGCTGAAGACGTCGTTGGCCATGGCGATCTGGCTGGGGTGGATGGCCCATTTGCCCTCGCAGCCCAGGGCCGCGGCACGGCGCGCCGCAGCGACAAAGCCCGGCCCGTCCGCGAAATCGCCAAAGGGCCCGTCGATGGCGCGCAGCCCGTAGGCACGGCAGGCAATGACCATCCGGGTGATCGAGGCATGCCACTGATCGCCCGGATAATCCGGGTTCAGACCGCCGATGTTCACGGTGCGCGCCCGCATCGAGGCCGCGTAATCGGCCACGCCGAAATGCAGCGCCTCCAGCCGTCCACCGAACTGCGCGATGGCCTCGACGTTGGCCATGCCCAGCGCGGTTTCGATCAGCGCCTCCAGCCCCACGCGATGGGTCAGGCCGCAGGCCTGTTCGATCTGGTTGATCATCGCCTCGACCATGTAGAGATCCGCCGGCACGCCCACCTTGGGCACCAGCAGCGTCTCGACCCGGTCACCGGCCTTTTCCATGATGTCGACCACGTCGCGGTACATGTAATGCGTGTCCAGCCCGTTGATCCGCACCGACACCGTCTTGCCCTTTCCGGCCCAGTCGATGTCGTTCAGCAGCTCGACCGCGTTCTTGCGCGCCTGGTCCTTTTCCGGCGGCGCCACCGCGTCCTCGAGGTCCAGAAAGACGTAGTCGGCGGCGCTGTCGGCGGCCTTTTCGACCATCGCGGGGTTCGAGGCGGGCACCGCCAGTTCAGAGCGGTGCAGGCGCTGTTTGCGCAACGGGTGCAGCGTGTGGGACATGAGGTTTACCTTTCTTCAAAGCATGAGGGGACCGGCCACGCCCCCTTGGGGCGGCGCGTTCAAATGGTCCCGGGTGTCGGGATGGGGTTACTCGGCGGCCACCGCGAAGGGCTGCCGGGTTTCGGCATCGCCCGCGAACCAGGCCTGCGCCGCGCCGACGCCCGCGCCGGGGACCACGGCGGCGCCCGCCCGCATCAGGGCCAGTTCGGCGAGGCTCAGCGCGGTCAGCGCCATGCCCTCGTTGAAATCGCCAAGATGACCGATGCGAAAGGCCTTGCCGTTCAACCGGCCAAGACCGGATCCGAACGAGGCATTCAGATCGTCATAGGCGATACGCAGCACCTCGCGCGCATCCACGCCTTCGGGCACGCGGATCGCACTGACGGTGTCCGAATAATAGCTGCGGTGTTCGGCCACCAACTCCAGCCCCCAGGCCTGCACGCCCCGGCGGATGCCCTCGGCCAGGCGGGCATGGCGGGCAAAGACCGCCTCCAGCCCCTCGGCAAAGATCCGGTCCAGCGACGCGCGCAACCCGTGCAGCAGCGGCGTCGGCGGCGTGTAGGGAAAGTAGCCATCGGCGTTGAAGGCCCGCATGTCGGCGAAATCATAGTAGGCGCGGCGCATGGTGGCCGTCTTCGACGCCTCCAGCGCCTTCTGGCTGACCCCCAGGATGCCCAGCCCCGCCGGCATCATCATGCCCTTCTGGCTGCCGGTCACGGCCAGGTCGACGCCCCAGTCGTCCATGCGGAACTCCATCGACCCGATCGAGGACACGCCGTCGACAAAGAGCAGCGCGTCGTGAAAGGTGCTGTCCAGTGCCCGGCGCACCGCGGCCACGTCCGACACCACGCCGGTCGCGGTCTCGTTGTGGGTGACGAAGACCGCCTTGATCTCGTCATGCACGTCGCGGCCAAGGATGCGCTCGAACTCGCCCACCGGCGCGCTGGCGCCCCAGGGCAGATCGACGACGACGGGTTCCAGCCCCAGCATCTCTGCCATCTTGACCCAGAGCGTCGAGAACTGGCCATAGCGCGCCATCAGCACCTTGTCGCCCGGGTTCAGCGTGTTGGTGATCGCCGCCTCCCAGGCCGAGGTGCCGGAGCCCGGGAACAGCATCACCTCGCCGGTCGCGGTCTTGAACACGCGCTTGAGGTCGGAAAACAGGCCAAGGGTCAACTCGCCGAAATCACTGGCGCGCATGTCCTGCTGCGGGACATTCATCGCCTGACGCACGACCTCCGGCACATTGGTCGGGCCGGGGATGAAAAGATGGGTCTGTCCGGTGCGCATGGTGCTCCTCCCTTGCGGTTGAGCGCCACCATGCGCCAGACATTCAGCAACCGGAAACAAAGCCGGGTCCTGCTGTAAATGCGAGATTTTACAAACACGAAAAATTGTCAAAGTGTAAAATTTAGTATACTGTAAAATACCATGAAGACCTTCATCGGACCCCGCCTGCGCCGCCTGCGCATCGAACACGGCCAGACCCAGGTGCAGATGGCCAAGCGCCTGGGCATCTCGACCTCTTACGTGAACCTGTTGGAAAAGAACGAGCGCAGCGTGTCGGTGCCGGTCCTGCTCAAGCTGTTCGAGGCCTATGGCGTCGATTGGCGCGACATCGCCGAGGACGACGACACGGCGCAACTGGCCGACATCCGCGGCGTCCTTCAGGACCCGTTGTTCGAAGGCGCCCGCCCCGATCTGCCGCAACTGCGCGCCGCGCTGGCGCACAGCCCCGACCTCGCCGCCTGCTTTCTGAAACTGCACCGCGCCTTCATGGCGACGAATGACCAGTTGATGAGCGTGGCCAGTTCCGGCGAGACCGGGCAGCGCGTCCTGCCGCAGACCTCCGAGGCCGTGGTGCACAACTTTTTCCGCAGCAACCGCAACCACTTCGAGGCCCTGGAACAGGCCGCCGAAGGGTTCTGGTTCGGCGAGAACGTCGCGCCCGACGACATCTACCCCGCGCTGAAACTGCGCCTTCGGCACCGGCTGGACCTGCGGGTGCGGCTGGTGCCGGTGGCCGAGATGCCGACCTCGCTCAGGGAATATGACGACGAGCGCCGCGAGGTCCGCCTGTCCGAGGCGCTGGACCATCCCAACCGGGTGTTCCAGCTGGTCCATGTCGCGGCGCTGGTGGAACAGAAGGACCTGCTGGACGACATCCTGGGCCGCAGCGGCCTGACCGATGCCAAGGGGCGCGCCCGCTGCCGGGTCGAGCTGGCCAACTATTTTGCCGCCGCCGTTCTGATGCCCTATGACCGCTTTCTCGCCGAGGCGCTGGAGAGCAAGTACGACTTCGACCACCTGGCCACGCGGTTCGGCGTCAGTTTCGAACAGGCCTGCCACCGCGCCACCACGCTGCAACGCAGCGGAGCGCGCGGCGTGCCGTTCTTCTTCCTGCGGATCGACAAGGCCGGAAACGTCACCAAGCGATTCAACTCGACCGATTTTCACCTGGCCGAATACGGCGGCGCCTGCCCCCGGCTGGAAGTGCACACCTGTTTCCGGACACCGGGCCTGATTCTGCCGCAGGTGGCCGAGATGCCCGACCGATCACAGTTCTTCGTCTTTGCCCGCACGGTGGACCGGCCCAGCTTTGCCCGCCACAGGCAGGACGTGCGGCTGGCGGTGGCGATGGGCTGCGCGATGGAACACGTCGGCAGCATCGGCTACGCCGAGGACCTGAACGTCCGGCACCCCCATGCGGCCGAGATCGGCATCAACTGCCGGGTCTGCCCCCGCGCCAACTGCGATCAGCGCGCGCACCAGGCGGTGGTCCTTTCCGAACCGGTGGACGAGAACCGCCGCGGCGCGACGCGCTACGCCGTCTGAGCCCGCGTTAACAAGACCTTGCCGCCTTGTACAAAATGCCGGATTCCCTGTACGTTTTGTACAAAACGTACAGGGAATCCCGTCACGCCCAGTCCAGCACCACCTTGCCGGACTTGCCCGATTTCATCGCCGCAAAGCCCTCTTCGAAACTGTCGACAGGGAACCGGTGCGTGATGACCCGGCTGACATCCAGGCCGTTTTCCAGCATGGCGATCATCTTGTACCAGGTCTCGAAAATCTCCCGCCCGTAGACCCCCTTGATCGTGATCGCCTTGAAGACGATGCGCGACCAGTCGACCGGCGACTTGCCTGGCGGAATGCCCAACAGCGCGACGCGCCCACCCATCACCAGCGTCTCGACCATCTGGTCCAGCGCCTGCTGGTTTCCGGACATCTCAAGACCCACGTCGAAGCCCTCCTTCATCTTCAGCCGCGCCTCGACATCCTTCAGGTCTTCCTCCGCCACATTCACCGGCACCACGTCCGCCACCTGCGCCGCCAGCGCCAGCCGGTCAGGGTTCACATCCGTGATCACGACGTGCCGGGCGCCGACATGGCGCGCGACGGCCGCGGCCATGATGCCGATGGGCCCCGCGCCGGTGATCAACACGTCCTCTCCGACGAGATCGAAACTCAGCGCCGTGTGCACCGCATTGCCCAGCGGATCGAGGATGGCCCCGATCTCGTCCGGGATACTGTCCGGCAACGGCACCACGTTGAAGGCCGGCAGGCGCAGGTATTGGGCAAAGGCCCCCTGCTCGTTCACGCCGATACCCCGTGTTTCGGGATCGAGATGGAACTTGCCGGCCCGTGACTGGCGCGAGTGCTTGCCGATCAGATGCCCCTCGCCGCTGCAGCGCTGGCCGATGGTCAGGTCATCCACGTTGCGGCCGATCTCGACGATCTCGCCGGCGAATTCATGCCCCGTCACCAAGGGAACCGGCACGGTCTTTTGCGCCCAGTCGTCCCAGTTCCAGATATGGATATCCGTCCCGCAAATGCCCGTCGCTTTGATCTTGATGAGCACGTCATCCGGTCCGATCTCGGGAACCGGCACGCGCTCCATCCACAGGCCTTCCTCGGGTCTTGCTTTCACAAGCGCTTTCATCTGGTTGCTTTTCATCGGATCACTCCCAACTCTCGGCCCACCTCGGCAAAGGCTGCCAGCGCCTTGTCCAGATGCTCGCGCGTCAAGTCGGCGCTCATCTGCGTGCGGATGCGCGCCTGTCCCTTGGGCACCACCGGAAAGAAGAAACCCGAGACATAGACACCCCGCTCGAACAGCCGCGATGCCATTTCCTGCGCCAGTTTCGCCTCGCCCAGCATGACCGGGATGATCGGATGCTCACCCGGCAGCAGGTCGAACCCCAGATCGGTCAGGCCCGCGCGCCAGTAGGCGGCATTGTCGAAAAGTCGCGCCCGCAGATCGTCGCCTTCCTCGACCAGTCGGATGGCCTCGATCCCCGCGGCCACGACCGCCGGCGGCAGCGCGTTGGAAAACAGGTAGGGCCGCGCGCGTTGACGCAACAGGTCGATCACTGGCTGCGGCCCGGCGATGTAGCCGCCGATGGCGCCCCCAAGCGCCTTGCCCAGCGTGCCGGTCAGGATATCGACATCGACCCCGCAATGCGCCGGCGTCCCCTGCCCTTGCGGCCCCATGAAGCCGGTCGCGTGGCAGTCGTCCACCATGACCAGCGCATCGTATTGTTCTGCCAGCGCCGTGATTTCCGGCAGCTTGGCAAGGTAGCCATCCATCGAAAAAACACCATCGGTGGCGATCATGATGAACCGCGCGCCATCCGCGCGCGCCTGCTTCAACTGCGCCTCCAGAGCCGCCATGTCGGAATTGGCGTAGCGATAGCGCCGCGCTTTGCACAGGCGGATGCCGTCGATGATCGAGGCATGGTTGAGCGCGTCCGAGATAACGGCATCCTCCGGCCCCAACAGCGGCTCGAAAAGCCCGCCATTGGCATCGAAACAGGCCGCGAAGAGGATCGAGTCATCCTTGCCCAGGAATTTCGCCAGCCGGGTCTCCAACTCTCGGTGCAGGTCCTGAGTGCCACAGATGAACCGGACGGAGGCCATGCCATAGCCCTTCGGCTCCATCGCCGCCTTGGCCGCGGCGATCAGGTCGGGATGATCGGCCAGGCCAAGGTAGTTGTTGGCACAAAGACAGATCTTCGTCTCGCCATCGACCATGATCTCACCGCCCTGCGGCGAACTGATGAGGCGCTCGCGCTTCATCATGCCGTCGGCCTCGATCTGGCTCAGGGTCTCGGTCAGATGGGTCAGGAATCGGTGTGTCATGTCGGCCTCCATTGCGGAAAGGCTAACATGACGGACGAGATTCCGAAATAGGGGATTTTCGGGATTGCGGAAAATTATCCGCTATACTGGCAGGTCACGCATCCTGCACCACCAGGAAGGCCCGCGCCGGGACAGGGGCTGCGATACGGTGCGCCACGTCGGCGGCATAGCGCGCGGTATCCCCGGGGCCGAGCCGATCGCTGCCCGCACCGCTTGTCACCTCGACTTCGCCTTCGATCACACTGAGATGCTCGCGCGCGCCGCGCGTGTGCGGCAGGCTGTCCAGCACCCCGCCAGCGGCAAAGCGCAACTCGTAGACCTCGTGCCGGCCGGCCTCTTCGGGTGGCGACAGGATGCGGATGGTGCAGCCCGCACCCCGGTTCTCGATCGTGGGCACGTCCCCCGCGCGCAGCACCTCGATCTGGCGCGCCGGCGCCTCTTCCAGCAAACCGGCGAAATCGACCTGCAGCGCGCGGGTCAGGTTCCAGAGCGTGGCGATGGTGGGCGAGGATTCGCCCCGTTCGATCTGGCTGACCATGCTGCGGGACACGCCCGACAGCTTGGCCACGGCATCCAGAGACAGCCCCTGCGCCCGACGCGCCTCGCGCAGGCGGGAGGGAAGTTTGGCCAAGATGGCGTCAGCGTTTTCCGTCATACCGGAGAAATACCGGCACGCTGCCCGCGGGGCAAGCCCGCTTTCCTCTGGTATCACTCCATGTCAGCATCGCGCCGGACCAGAGGGGAACACGATGACCGACAACCATGTTTCGACCCATGACGCCGCGCCGGACGCGCGCAACGATGACATTCTGATCTATGTCGACGGCGAGATCGTCCACCGGGACGAGGCGCGGGTGTCCGTCTATGACAGCGGGTTCCTGCTGGGGGACGGGATCTGGGAAGGCCTGCGGCTGTATGATGGCAGGATCCCCTTCCTGGACGACCACCTGGATCGGCTCTTCGAAGCCGCGCTCTACCTGGAACTGGAGATCGGCAAGACGCGCGAGGAACTGACGCAGGCCATTTGGGACACGCTGTCGGCAAACGGGATGACGACGGATGTTCACATCCGCCTGATGGTGACGCGCGGGCGCAAGCGCAAGCCGTTCCAGCACCCGCATCTCAGCGTCTACGGCCCCACCATTGTCATCATCGCGGAACATTCGAAACCCGATGACAGCGTGATCGACCGGGGCATTTCCCTGTTCACCGTACCGCACCATCGCGGGCTGCCGTTGACGCAGGACGCCAAGCTGAACTCGCATTCCAAGCTGAACTGCATCATCGCGCTGAACCATGCTGTCCGGGCCGGCGCCGACGAGGCGCTGATGCTGGACCCTTTCGGTTTCGTGAACACGACCAACGCCTGCAACTTCTTCATCGTGCGCAAGGGCGAGGTCTGGACCTCGACCGGGGACTACTGCATGAACGGGATCACCCGGCAAAAGGTGATCGACATTTGCCGCCAGAACGGCATCCCGGTCCATGAACGCAACTATTCTCTGGTCGATACCTACGGCGCCGACGAGGCTTTTCTGACGGGCACCTTCGGCGCGCAGACACCGGTCTTCGAGATCGACGGGCGCGTGATCGGCGGCGGCAAGGCGGGGCCGGTGTTCCACCGCATCCGCGCACTCTACAAGGAAATGATCCGGCGCGGCGACTAAACACCGGGCAACGTGCATATCTGATCGGGCGGACATGACAGATCGCGGAACATGGCCGCGGCGCGTTGAATCCTGTCGCGAATTCAGAGGTGAGACGCCCCGACGTCTGGCGTCGGCTGGACGTACTCACCTTGGCCTCAGACATCCTGTATACATAATTTAGGAAGGGCGCACTCTAGTCACACATAATGACACCCCATTGACAGAATCTGTATACAGAATACCCTCTCGGAAGGATTGGGGGGAGGAGACCCATGAATCGCCAGGAACGCAGCGCGCAGTTCGCACGCGCCCTGATCGAGTTGCGCTCGCTCGTGCTGAACGGCGTCTATGCCAGGGGCGAGCGCCTGGCCGAAACCGCGCTTTCGGACCGCCTGGGCCTGTCCCGAACGCCCTTGCGGCAGGCGATGGATCGGCTGGTGGACGAAGGCCTTCTGGAACGGATCGAAACCGGTGGCTGCCGCGTGGCGAAATTCACCTGTGCCGATATCCACGACGCGATCGAGCTGCGCGGCGTCCTTGAAGGCACAGCCGCCCGTCTTGCCGCGGAACGCGGCGCGGTTTCCGAACTGGCCGAACGCATGAACGAAGTCCTGGCGCAACTGGACGAAGCCGTCGCAGCCCCACTTGATTTCAAGGCCTATGTCACCTTGAACGGCGAATTCCACGACCTGCTGGCCAACCTCGCGGGCAGCGCAATCGTGGCGCGCGAGGTCGCGCGCGCCGGACGATTGCCGGCTGCCTCACCCTCCGCCTTCATGCAGGGGCAGGAACTGATCCCCGATTTCCGCGAAAGCCTCACCCACGCACAACGACAGCACCGCGCCATCTATGAGGCGATCATGGACCGCCAGGGCAGCCGCGCCGAGGCGCTGGCCCGCGAACACGCGCGTCTGGCCCGCACCAACCTTGACTACGTGACAAGAGAAGAGCCGGCCCTTGCCGAAAAGGTGCCCGGCCTGTCGCTGATCGCGGAATGATCCGACTGACACAGGGAGAGAGGAACCAAGCATGCCCAGTCTGAACGACGCGATGAAGAAGTGGAACACTCCGGTCGAGATGCTGCGCAACAGCCAGGCCGGGATGTATGTCTACCCCGTGGTGACGCCGGAATTCCAGAACTGGCGCAACGAACAGGCCGCCTGGCGCGAAAGCGCGGTGCTGTTCGACCAGAGCCACCACATGGACGAGGTCATCGTCGAAGGGCCGCAGGCGACGGAGTTCCTGTCGCATCACGGCATCAACTCCTTCGCCAATTTCGACCTGAACCGGGCCAAGCACTTTGTCCCGGTCACCCCCAACGGCCATGTCATTGGCGACCACATCATTTTCCGAGAGCGCGAAGACAAGTATATCCTCGTCGGCCGGGCGCCGACCTCGAACTGGCTGATGTTTGCCGCGGCCTGGGGCAAGTGGAACGTGCGTCTGCGCCACGACCCGCGGTCGCCATCGCGCCCCGAGGGCGAGCGCGTGCTGCGCGAGCACTACCGCTATCAGATCCAGGGGCCCGAGGCCTACAAGATCTTCGAGAAGATGAATGGCGGACCGATCCCCGACATCAAGTTCTTTCACGTCGACTGGATCAACATCGGCTCAAAGAAGGTGCAGGCACTGCGCCACGGCATGTCCGGTGCGCCTGGGCTGGAGGTCTGGGGCCCCTACAAGGACAAGGACTATATCCACTCGGTGATCCTGGAGTCCGCGAAAGAGGCGGGCGTGGACATCGTGCAATGCGGCAGCCGCGCCTATTCGACCAACACGTTGGAATCCGGTTGGATCCCCTCTCCCCTGCCCGGCATCTACACGGGCGACGGCATGCTGGCGGATTACCGCGACTGGCTGGGCGCCGACATGTACGAGGCGGCGGGCGCCATCGGCGGCAGCTTTGTCAGCGACAACATCGAGGACTATTACGTCAACCCGTTCGAACTGGGCTATGATTTCTACATCGGCTGGAAAAAGGACGATTTCGTCGGCAAGGCGGCACTGGAAAAGATCAAGGCCGAAGGCGCCCACCGCAAGAAGGTGACCTTTGAATGGAACCGCGAGGATGTGCTGAAAGTCATCGCCAGCGGATTCGAGGAGGGCACACCCTACAAATGGATCGACTTTCCGCAGCCCAACTATGCCTCGTCCGGCGCCGACATGGTGATGCAGGGCGACCAGATGGTCGGCATGTCGATGTTCAACGGCTATAGCTGGAACGAACGCTGCATGCTGTCGCTGGGGGTGGTGCACAAGGACGTGCAGGTGGGCGACGTGCTGACCCTGCGCTGGGGCGAGCCGGACGATACCGCCAAGACATCGACCGAAAAGCACAAGCAGGCCGAGATCCGGGTGCGCGTCTCGCCCACGCCCTATGCCAAGGAAGCCCGCGAGAACTATGCCGACAGCTGGCGGACGAAGGCGGCGGAATAGCAAGAATTCATGCGTCTTCGGGCGGAATGAATATGTGTCCCGGGCAAGGTCATGCGCTACTCTGCCCGGGGGTGGACCGTGCCGGGGAGGGCCGGCCATGCCAACCGGGAGGATAATCAAATGAAAATGACCCATCTGTTCGCGGGCGCCGCACTTGCCGTCGCCTCTGCCATGAGCGTGCAGGCCCAGGAGCTGAAATTCGCCAATTTCACCCCACCGTTCCACACCATCAACGCCAGCGTGATCGAAAGGCTGAATGCCGACTTGTCGGCGGCCACCGATGGCGCGGTCAGCGTGCGCGGCTATCACGGCGGCGAGTTGGGCGCCGGCCCGGTCGAACAATATGTCCGCGCCGTGCAGGGTGTCGCGGACATGGTCTGGGGCCTTCCGGGCTATACCTCGTCGCAGTTCGGCAAGACCATGATCGTCGAACTGCCCAACGCCATCCCGCTGGACCAGCCGGGCTATGAGGCGCTCTGGGCCGCCTTCGACGAGATCAAGGGAGAGTTCCCGGCTACAAAGCCGATCGCGCTCTGGACCTCGGAGCCGAATATTTTCATCATGAAGGACGTGCAGATCCGCACACCTGCGGACCTCGAAGGGTTGAAGGTGCGCGTCGCCGGCGCCACTGCCGCCGAAGTGGCCGAGGCCCTTGGCGCGACACCGGTACAGATGCCGATCAACCAGGTCTACAACGCCCTGCAGACCGGCCTGATCGACGGCGTGATCACCGGGGCATCGACGCTGTCGGACTTCAAGCTGGACGAAGTCGCCAACAGCTATACCGTGGGCGCCAACCTTGGCCGCCTCGCGTTCTACACGGTGATGGGCCAGTCGTCCTATGACAAGCTGTCGGCGGAGGCCAAGGCCGCCGTCGATGCCGTCGCCGGAATGGAGGTTTCCAAGTCCGCCGAGATGGCATGGAACGCGACGGCGGATGCCGCGCTGGAGACGGCCCGTGCCGACAATACCAACGTGGTGATCGATCTCAGCCCGGAAGAGGCCCAGGCCTTTGCCGATGCCGTCGCCGACGTGGTGAACGGTTACGTCAGCGAGGTCAGCGGAGAGGCCGCGCTTGCCAAGATGCGGGGCGAGTGAGTGCTGAACGCGCTCAGAAAAACCGCGGACGGGCTGATCCGCCTGTCCGCGGGGATCGGCGCCCTGGCCCTGATCGCGGAGGTCGTCGTGATCCTGGTGGACGTGATCGGGCGGGCCTTCGGTCATCCGATGTTCGGCAGCCAGGACCTGATCACCATGATCATGGTCATGCTGGTCTTTGGCGGCATGGCGCTCTGTGACCGGAACGGCGGACATATCGCCGTCGACCTGTTCCAGAAGACCTATCCGCCGTTGATGAACCGGATCATCGACATCTTCTCTGCGCTCTTGGGCGCCGCAATCTTTGCCTTCATCGCCTGGGCGGTCTGGGAAAGCGCCAAGCTGAGCCAGATGCTGAACCTGTCGACCAACCTCCTGCGGCTGCCCAAGGCCTGGTTTCAGTGGGGGCTGTGCGGGTTTGCTGCCCTGACCTCTCTGGGCATGTGCCTACGGGCGGTGGAACTGTCCCTGTCCCGACGCGACGTGCGCGGGGAATGGAGCAAGACCCCATGACCATCGGAGCCATCGGCCTTTTGGGAATCGTGGTCCTGCTGATCCTGCTGATCCTGCGTATTCCCGTGGCTTTTGCCATGTTCCTGGTGGGCTTTTTGGGGATCTGGCACCTGAACGGCTGGAACGCGGCGATGGGGCTCCTGGCCTCCGAGACCTTTACGCTGGCCTCGAACCCGGAACTGGTCATCATCCCCCTGTTCATCCTGATGGGCAACGTGGCAACGGTCACCGGGATGAGCCGGCAGCTCTACGATGCCGCCTATGCGGTGATCGGCCAGGTCCGCGGCGGGCTGGCCTCGGCAACGGTGATCGGCTGCGGCGGATTCGCGGCCTTGTCGGGATCGTCCGTCGCCTCGGCCCTGACGATGGGCAAGGTCAGCCTGCGAGAGATGGACCGTTTCGACTATGATCCGCGCCTTTCGACGGGTGTGGTCGCCGCCGGCGGCACTCTGGGCATCCTGATTCCGCCCTCCACCGGCTTTGTCATCTATGCGATCCTGACCGAACAGAGCATCGGTCGTCTGTTCCTGGCAGGCGTCCTGCCCGGGCTGCTGCTGCTGAGCGCCTTCATCCTGACCATCACCATCATGTGCTGGCTCCGCCCCGCCCTTGGCCCCGCCGGACCGCAGACCACGGTGGACGAGAAAAGCCGCAAGCTGCTGGGCGCACTGCCCATCCTCGTGGTGATCCTGCTGACAATCGGCGGCATCTACGCCGGGTTCTTCTCTCCGACAGAGGCGGCCGGCGTGGGGGCCGGGCTGGTGATCCTCTACGGGGGTGTCACCAGAACCCTCTCGATCCGCGCCTTCTGGGAGGCCGCCAAGGACAGCATCGTGACCACGGCGACTGTCATGCTGATCCTGATCGCGGCGCATATGATTAACCCTTTCCTGGCCCTCAGCCATATCCCCACGGTCGTCGGAGAGTTCCTTGCGGGACTGGAGACAGGGACAATCGGCACCCTCGTGGTGATCCTTTTCGTCTACCTCGTCCTGGGCTGCTTTCTCGAAGGTTTTGCGATGCTGGTGTTGACCCTGCCGATCTTCTTTCCGGTCATCGTCGACCTGGGGATCGATCCGATCTGGTTTGGCGTTCTGGTTGTCCTGACGCTGGAAATGGGTTTGATCTCGCCACCGGTGGGCATCAACGTCTTCATCGTCAAGTCCGTGGCGCCCAGAGTGGAACTGGGGACCATCTTTCGTGGTGTCCTGCCCTTCTGGCTGGCGATGATCGGAACGCTGGCGGTCCTGATCGCCTTCCCGCAGATCTCTTTGATCCTGCCCGACACGATGTTCAACTGACATGACAACAGGACGCACGATACCACGCAACCTGCGGCACCTGCGCCTTTTGCCTGCGATAGCAGATCACCGTTCGCTGACCGGTGCCGCGCAGGTCAGCGGCCTGTCACAGACCGCCGTCACCCATGCCCTGCACAAGCTCGAAACTGCTGTGGGCAGCGCCCTGTTCGACCGCAACAGCGCCGGGGCATTTCCGACGGATCGTGGTCTGGTGCTGCTGGCACGGGTTCGGCGCGCGCTCGACCGGCTGGACCCTGCTCTCGAATCCCTGGCGCCCGGCCTGTCGCGCGTGGCGACACATTCACAGCTCACCGCCCTGATCACCACAGCGCAGACCGGCAATGTCTCACTGGCCGCACGGCAACTGGGCTTGGCGCAACCGACGGTCCATCGCGCCGTGACGGATTTGGAACGGGCTGCTGACCGTTCATTGTTCGACCGCGCACGTAGCGGATTGGTCCCGCACCGGGCCTGCCTGTCGCTTTGCAGGGCCGCACGACTCGCCTTTGCCGAACTGGACCAGGCCGAGGCGGATCTTGCAGAATTCGACGGGCGAGAGGGCGGGCGCGTGGTTCTGGGCGCCCTGCCCCTGTCGCGATCCGACCTGTTGCCCGCCGCCCTGGTGGCCTTCCGGCAGGAACGCCCCGAAACGCCAGTCATCGTGCATGACAGTCGCTACGAGGATCTTTTGGCCGGGCTCATTGCCGGCGAGGTCGATGCCATCATCGGAGCGCTACGCAACCCTGCTCCCGCGGCGGAGGTCGAGCAACGGCCGCTCTTTGAAGACCGGTTGTGTTTCGTATCCGGACCGGAGCATCCCCTGGCCGGGGAGACGTCTTTGACCATCGAAAACCTTGCTCGATGGCCTTGGATCGTCCCCCGCGAGGGAGCGCCCGCACGACTTCAGTTCCAGGAGTTCTTTGCCAAACACGGTCTGCGGCCTCCCGAAAACGTCATCGAAAGTGGTTCGGTCCTGCTGATGCGCGAGACCTTGCGGCAAAGCGACATGCTCGGCTGCATTTCAGGCTGGCAGGCCGCAGCCGAGGTCCGGCACCGCCTGATGACGCCACTTCCGGTTCAACCGGATGTTCCTGCACGCAAGATCGGTGTCACGCTGCGCCGTGACTGGATGCCCACAACGGCGCAACGCCGCATGCTGGATCTGCTGACCGAGGCCGCGCGGAACCTGTGATCCAACATAGAAAAAACCCCGCCGGCAAAGCCGAACGGGGTTCCTGTTTCTTACATCGCATAGAGAGGTTTGGTTTTTACTAGGTTTGGCGGCGACCTACTCTCCCACGTCTTGAGACGCAGTACCATTGGCGCGGTGGCACTTAACGGCCGGGTTCGGAATGGATCCGGGTGTTTTGCTCACGCTATGACCACCAAACCGAGGAAAAACCACATCGCTGCGGGGATTGGGTTTGGTGGCAGGCAGCGTTTCGCGAAGCGATACCGCGTTGCCACGCCTTTCCAATCCTGGCGCAACGTCAATCAACATCGTTGTCCGCGTCAGTACACCTATGGTGTATGCCTTGATGTCCGTAACATGGTTTTGGAACCTTGCTGTTACTGGATCAAATCAAGCCTATCGGACCATTAGTACCGGTCAACTGAACACATTGCTGTGCTTACATCTCCGGCCTATCGACGTGGTGGTCTTCCACGGTCCTCAGGGATACCTTGTTTTGAGGGGGGCTTCCCGCTTAGATGCCTTCAGCGGTTATCCTGTCCGATCATAGCTACCCTGCACTGCTGCTGGCGCAACAACAGGTCCACCAGTGGATCGTTCACCCCGGTCCTCTCGTACTAGGGGCAACTCCTCTCAAGTATCCTACACCCACGGCAGATAGGGACCGAACTGTCTCACGACGTTCTAAACCCAGCTCACGTACCTCTTTAAATGGCGAACAGCCATACCCTTGGGACCTGCTCCAGCCCCAGGATGAGATGAGCCGACATCGAGGTGCCAAACACTGCCGTCGATATGGACTCTTGGGCAGTATCAGCCTGTTATCCCCGGCGTACCTTTTATCCGTTGAGCGATGGCCCTCCCACTTGGGACCACCGGATCACTATGGCCGTCTTTCGACTCTGCTCGACTTGTCAGTCTTGCAGTCAGGCTGGCTTCTGCCATTGCACTCAACGAGCGATTTCCGACCGCTCTGAGCCAACCTTCGCGCGCCTCCGTTACGCTTTAGGAGGCGACCGCCCCAGTCAAACTACCCACCACGCAGGGTCCCGGACCCGGATAACGGGCCGCGGTTAGACATCAAGCAGAACAAGGGTGGTATCTCAAGGGAGGCTCCACAGGGACTGGCGTCCCTGCTTCAAAGCCTACCACCTATCCTGCACATGTTGTGCCTGATGCCAGTGCGAAGCTGTAGTGAAGGTGCACGGGGTCTTTCCGTCTAACCGCGGGAAGCCTGCATCTTGACAGGCAATTCAATTTCGCTGAGTCGATGTTGGAGACAGCGGGGAAGTCGTTACGCCATTCGTGCAGGTCGGAACTTACCCGACAAGGAATTTCGCTACCTTAGGACCGTTATAGTTACGGCCGCCGTTTACCTGGGCTTCAATTCGGAGCTTGCACCCCTCCTTTTAACCTTCAGGCACCGGGCAGGCGTCAGACCCTATACGTCGTCTTGCGACTTCGCAGAGCCCTGTGTTTTTAATAAACAGTCGCCACCCCCTGGTTTGTGCCCCCGGTAGTCGTGTACCGGGCCTCCTTCTCGCGAACTTACGGAGGTATTTTGCCGAGTTCCTTCAACATCGTTCTCTCAAGCGCCTTGGTATTCTCTACCAGTCCACCTGTGTCGGTTTAGGGTACGATCTCATGGAGGGCTATTTCCTGGGACTGTCTTGGATACGTGCCAATCCGATAAGGCACGCACGCCGCCACAATCCGTCACATCCTCCTGGCCCAGGAATATTAACCTGGTTCCCATCGACTACGCCTTTCGGCCTCGCCTTAGGGGTCGGCTTACCCTGCTCAGATTAGCTTTAAGCAGGAACCCTTGGACTTTCGGCGAGAGTGTCTCTCACACTCTTTGTCGCTACTCATGTCATCATTCTCGCTAGTGATCTCTCCACCGGATCCCTCACAGGCCGGCTTCACAGAAAAGACTTTCTCCTGCGCTACCGCCTATCGGCTACTTGAGCGCGTTTCCACGCTCCGTACGACCGGCGGCAGTAAAGGATAAGTCCTATATCACACTACGCTCCGCTACCATGCCTTACGGCATCCTAAGCTTCGGCTCATGGCTTGAGCCCCGTTACATCTTCGCCGCAGGACAACTTGTTTAGACCAGTGAGCTGTTACGCTATCTTTAAAGGATGGCTGCTTCTAAGCCAACCTCCTGGTTGTTTTGGTCGTCCCACCTGCTTTCCCACTTAGCCATGAATTGGGGGCCTTAGCTGTAGGTCAGGGTTGTTTCCCTCTCCACTACGGACGTTAGCATCCGCAGTGTGTCTGCCATCTAGTACTCCCGGGTATTCGGAGTTTGGTTAGGATCAGTAAGCCTG
>NZ_OZ255849.1:0-1027500 GCF_965277915.1 Antarctobacter sp. | reverse complement strand
GCGGAACTGTCCTCGGCGGATCTGCGGGCGTTGTACAGTGCGCATCCGCTGGAGGCCTACACGAACAAGACCCGCACCAGCCTCGAGGAACTCGAGAACCAGCTGGCCGAGGACCGGGCACGCGGCATGTCGTGGAGCGTGGCAAATTTCGAACGTGAGATCGGGTCGGCGGCGGTCGCCGTCTACGATCACCAGGGGCGCGCCATCGCGGCCATCAACGTGACCGGTCACGTCAGCGCCTTTGCGGCGGACAGCCCGCAGGTCGGCCAGATCGAAACGGAGCTGAAAGCCGCGGCGAGAGAGATTTCCGAGGCGCTCGGCTATCGTGGCTGGGCCTCGGAACAGATATAGGGGCGCGCCGGCAACGCGCCCCCGGTCTCAGACATAGGTATAGCCGAAGGACATTCCGAAAGCGGCCGGTTGCAGCGCGCCGTTCCCCTGCCGCGCCCCGCGCAGCCAGAGGCGCCCGTGCACCTGGGTTTCGGCCAGGTCGGTATCCGCAGGCAGTGCCGCGTCCTGACACCACAAACCGCCCAGCCATTCGCTGTCCCGAAAGTTCGCCGGGCCCTGGATGGACACCTGCGCCAGCGAGCAGTTGCCATAGCCCACGGCGCCGGAAAAATCCGCCCCCGCCGCGAAGCGCGCGCCGTCGAACCTGCCGATCCCCCTGAATTCAGTCCCCGAGAACCGTGCCGCACCGTCGAACCGGGCACCTTCGAAACGGGCGTCGTTCAGGAAAACCGCGCCGCTGAAATCCGCGCGCCCGCCAAACCGCACGTCCCGCAACCAGCTGAGCCCGAGGAAGCGTGCGCCTGGTGCGTCTATCCCCTCGGGGAAACGGGCCCCGGAAAGATCGAAGCCGGCCACCTCGCAGCCAGAAAGGTCCAGCCGCCCTTCGCAAGTCACCCCGCTCAGATCGGCATGTTCGCCGTGCCACCAGGGGGCGACGAGCCTTTCGCGCAGTTCCGCAGGGGTCATCAGGCTGCCTCGCCCAACTTTTCCGAAACTTCGGCGATGACGGCCTCGGCCCAGGGAAAAGCCAGATCCTCGGCCATGTCGCTGCCAGAGGCATCGTGTGCCACGCGTTCCCCCACCTGGTGGGCGCCATGCGCGATCATCAGTTCCGCAAGCTTCTTGGGACCGTGGTTGAAGGTCTCGTCGTATTCGCTGTCGCCAAGGCCGAAGATCGCGAAATGGATCGCCGCAAGGTCGGGCTTTTCCGCCTCCATCGCATCGGCAAAGGGCTGGGCCGAGGCCGGCAGGTCGCCATCGCCATAGGTCGAACAGACCAGCAGGTAAAAGCACTCCGCATCGAACTCCCCGGGCGCGAAATCCTCGAGGTTCGAGATAGCGACCTCGTGGTCAGCCTCGATCTCGGACTGGATGTCCTCGGCCAGCATTTCTGCGTTGCCGGTTTCAGTGCCGTAAAGGATGGTGATCTTCATTTGGTCGTCTCCCTTGCTCCTGCAACCCCGAGCATTGTCTCCCGGGTGGCGAGTTTGGTCCGGCAGCGCCCCTCGGGCGCGGCCTCTATTTCAGCGGCGTCGATCCGGCACCAGCCGGCATATTCGACGATGTCGTCCAGCCCGTCGAACACCTCGCACCCGGCGCGCGACGGATCGGCAGAAAGGTCGTCGAGAATGACAGAAGCAAGCGCCTGCGCATCGGCACGGTTCTCGGGGATCGTGCCACGCGGGCCGCGCCGGAACCATCCTGCCGCAAAAAGCCCGGGCGCAAGCCGCCCCGCTTCGGCGTCGGAGGCCTCGGAGATCAGCATATCGCGCGGCAGGCCCGGCGCCGCCTCGAACCCGATGGCGGTCAGGACGGATGTGCAGGGGATGACCTCTTCGCCCACCTCCGAGGCGAAGCGCACGGCTTGTGCCCGGCCCTCCCCCTCGACCGCCTTCGGCGTCAGGCCGAACCGAAAGGTGATCCGCTTGGCCCCGGCCCCGTGTCCGTGGATCGCCGAAAGCGCCTCCAGAGTCTTCATCTCGGTCGCGTCGTCGCTGACACCGGCGTCGACCACCTCGATCCGGACATCGGACAGCTTGGCCAGTTCCTTGACCATGACAGCGTCAAACTTGGCCCGTGCGGCGCGCGACCGCCCTGTGATGGTGATCGTCTCGATCCCGCTTTCGGCCAGCCAGCGGCTCGGCCCCTCGCCCAGGTCCGAACCGTCGAGTTCATCGGGCGCCTTGGCCAGCAGCCGCAGCAGGTCGATGGCCACGTTTCCATTGCCGACGATGACGGGGTGCGCGCCCAGATCGGGCAGGTCCTCGGCCTCGGGATGCTCGAAAAGGGCGCGGGTCAGCCGCCCCGCGCCATAGACACCAGGCAGATCGTCGCCGGGTACGCCCAGCTTTCGATCCGCCGACAGTCCCGCCGCCAGCACCACGACATCATAAGCCGCGCGCAACTGGTCCAGTGTCACGTCCCGGCCAATCGCCACGTTGCCGAAAAAACGTGCGCCCTGCCGTTCGAAGACGCGCGCGAATTGACGGGCAACGCCCTTTGTCCCCTGGTGGTCGGCCGCCACGCCGTAGCGGACCAGCCCGTAGGGCACAGGCAGTTGGTCGACCAGGTCGACCTGCAGATCCGGCGCCTTCTTCAGCAGCGCCTGCGCCAGGTAACAGCCTGACGGTCCGGCGCCCACGATTGCGATCTTGCCGCTCATGTCGCCTCCAGCGCGGCGCCGGCCCAGGGATGGGGCGCACCGCTCAGATCGGTGTAAAAGCTCTTTTGCGTCATGTAGGCGCGCAGGCCCTGGCGGCCCTTCTCGCGTCCGACGCCGCTGTCCCCGTCGCCGCCGAAGGGCGTCGAGATCGAGAACTGCTTGTAGGTGTTGTGCCAGACGGTGCCCGCCTTGATCGCGCTGCCGATACGCCACGCGCGCGGAAAGTCCCGCGTCCAGATCCCGCAGGCCAGCCCGTAGTCGTTGTCGTTCGACTGGGCGATGACATCGGCCTCGTCGTCGAATGGCATGACGACCAGCACCGGGCCAAAGACCTCTTCGCGGCAGATGCGCGCCGTGTTGTCGACCCCGGCGAGGATGGTGGGCAGGTAGTAGCTGCCCGCTGCGTAGTCTTCTCCTTCGGGCGCGGCACCGCCGCAAAGCAATTCCGCCCCCTCGTCCAGCGCCCGGGCAACGTGGTCCGCCACCTCGGCCCGGTGGTCCATGTGGATCAGCGGCGCCACCTGCGTTCCCACCTCGAAAGGGTGGCCCACTTTCAGCGCGCGTGTCGCCGCGACCAGCCGCTCGACAAAGCCGTCGTAGATCGAGCGTTCGACGAACAGGCGCGATCCCGCGATGCAGCTTTGCCCCGAGGACGAGAAAATGCCGAAGAGGATCCCGGCAATCGCCAGATCCATGTCCGCATCTGCAAAGACGATGGTGGGTGACTTGCCACCAAGCTCCAGGCTGACGGGCATCAGTTTTTCCGCCGCCTTGCGCGCCAGGGTCCGCCCCGTCGAGGTACCACCGGTAAAGCTGACCTTGGCGGTGTCGGGATGTTCCACCAGCAGGTTGCCGATCTCCCGCCCCGAACCGGGCAGGACCGAGAACAACCCCTTGGGCAATCCGGCCTCATCCACGATCCGCGCCAGTTCCAGCGCCGTCAGCGGCGACCATGAGGCGGGTTTCAGGATCACGGCATTGCCCGCTGCCAGTGCCGGCGCCACTTTCTGCGCATCCGAGGCGATGGGCGAATTCCACGGCGTGATGGCGGCGACGACACCCAGCGGTTCATGCACCGACAGGGTCATCGCGGTGCCGCGCCGTGCCGTTAGATCGTCGTCCATCGTCTCGGCCACGGCGGCGAAATAGCGGAAGGTGCCCGCCGCCGAGGCCGCAAGCGCCGCGGTTTCCGTCAGCGTCTTGCCGGTGTCGCGGGATTGGATGCGCGAAATCCGTCCGGTGTTCGCCTCGATCCCGTCGGCGATGCGGTACAGGACCCGCGCCCGCTCAAAGGGTTTCAGCGCCCCCCAGGCGGGCTGCGCCGCCCTGGCCAAGGCAATCGCCTCTTCGCCATCGGCGGCGGATGCGCCGCGCAGGACGCGGTTCACCGAGCCATCCGCCGGGAATACCGACGTGATCTCGGCGCCCCGACCCTCGCGCCAGGTGCCGCCAAGGTACAGCCGTCCGTCCGGCAGTGTCGTGTCCATCATGTTCATCAGATCACCACTGGGTTCATGCGGTTCCGGATCTCTCGCAGGACCGAGTAGACCGTTGAAACGCTGGTTTTCACATTGCCCGCCGAGGGCAGGTTCTGGATTTCCATCGTGTAATTCGCCACGGGCGAGCGCACGTCGTAAGAATGCACGTTACCCGGCGCTTCCGGGTCCGCGATCAGCTCGACCTGCGTGTCCTCGAAACCGGCCCCGGCCAGGGCCAGCGACGCCGCGACGTTGGCGTTCTTGGGAAACGCGCGCGCGGCATCCCGCGCCGATCCACGGAAAAAGACCTCGCGCGTGGTCAGGGTATCGAGGTCAAGCGTTTCCCCGGCAGGCGTCCCCGCCCAGGCCTTGGGCGGCTTGATGCCGCGATAGGTGACTTGCAACTCGCCTGTTGCAGAGAGCGCCGACAACAGGTCCAGACCGCCGACCGCGCCCGCGGGCAGGACGATCCGCGCCCCACCCTCTTCCGCCGCAGCGCGCAACCGGGCCTCCAGCGCGGGATCCGACATGGCACCGACCGAAACCTGCACCATGTCCACACCTGCACGCAGCACCACCGGCCCGTGTTCGGACACAGCCGCGTGCCCCGCGCATTCCACGATCAGATCGGGCATTTCGGCCAGCAGCGCCTCGGCCTTGGTCACCACGACCGCCCCCGCCGTCGCCGGCACGCTGGCCTCGCGGCCCGTGCGCACCAGAACGGCCAGATGTGCAGGGGCAAGCCCCGCCTCCTGCATCAGGCCCAGCAGCGTGGCGCCGATGTTGCCAAAGCCGATCAGTCCCAGCCGCATGCGGTCAGTCCTCTTTCTGCGCGGCACCGGCGGGCGGGCCTGCAAAGGCTTCGGCAAAGGGACCGATGGCGATCATGTCCACCTCGATCAGCTGCGGTCCTTCGGCTGCCAGCGCGTCGTCCAGCGCCGGCTCGAACTCTTCCAGCGCGCTGACCTTGCGATGCGGCAGGCCGATCGAGGCGCAGAAGGTCCCGAACTCGGGCACGCGGATCGCCGAATAGTGCCGGCGGCTGTCGTATTGCGCGTCCTGGATGTTCTGGATCACGCCATAGGCCTGGTCGTTCATCAGGACATAGACCAGCGGCGCGTTCTCATCGACGGCGGTGATCGCCTCGGCCAGACCCAGCATCGTACCACCATCGCCCAGCAGGGTGATCGCCTTGCGCCCTTCCGCGCAGGCCAACGCGGCGCCAATCCCCATCGAAACACCCTGCCCGATGCCGCCGCCCAGCGCATGCACGCCCTGCGTTGGCTCGCTGAGCCGGACATACCGATTGCCGAAGGTCGAGTTCGAGATCGTCACGTCTCGCACCCAGGCATGGCCGCCTTCGACAACCTTGGCGCTGAGCGTATCCGCCACCGAGGAATAATGGCCCAGGCGGTCGCGCAGCGCGCCCTCGGCCTTGGCGCGCGCCTTGGCAATGTCGAAGCCAAGGTTCGGATCGGTGTCCAGTTTCGCGGGCAAAAGTTCCAGAACGCGTGCCAGCGTGTCCGCTGCATCGCCATGCGCAAACAGGTCCACTGGATAGTTGCGCCCCCCCTGCGAGGCATCCGCGTCGATCTGGATCAGAGGCTTGGGCAGAGGCATTTCGTTGTTGCGGGTCTCGTTGCCGCGCAGGCGCGAGCCGATGACGATCATAAGGTCACAGCTCTGGTACAGCTCGACTGCCTCCGGCCCCATGTTGAAGGCACCCAGCGTGCCCGGCTCTTCCTCGGACACCACGCCGCGACCGTTGGTCGAGGAAACGACGCCCACACCGCGCCGCATGAGCTCCGTCGCCTCGGCCACGGCGCCACGGGCACCGCCGCCCAGCCAGATCAACGGACGCTTGGCCTGTTTCAGGTGATCGGCAATTTTCTCGATTACCGCGTCGGATACGCGGGGCACCACCGGCACCGGGGCGAACTGCGTGCCCTGCGGTGCCGCGAGGCTGCGTTGCACATCCACCGGGATTTCCAGCGACACCGGACCGCTGGGGGCCGAGAGCGCCGAGGAGACGGCTGCCGTCAAGGCGCCAACGGCGCCGTTGGCATCCCACATACGGTAGACCGCCTTGGACACCCCGCGCAGCATCTCGGGCTGGCGCGGCACGTCGTGGATCGCCGCGCGATCACGGTCGGCATAGGCCAGGTCAACCTGGCTGGTGATGTGCAACACGCGGCTACCGGCGGTCAGCGCCTCGGCCTGCGCGCCGGCGGCATTGCCCGCCGCCGTCCCGGTGGAGGTCAGGCAGACGCCCAAACCGCCCGAAACCCGGGCATAGGCGTCTGCCATGTTCATCGCGCCTGCCTCGCCCCGCGCCGGGACAAAGCGGATCCGCCCCTGGCGCGCCACCGCGTCGAGGATCGGCATGTTGTGGATCGAGATGACCCCGAACATGGTGGTGACGCCAACATCCGCCAGATAGCGGGCAATGAAATCGCCGACCGTCTCGGTCTGCTGAATTTGTTCGTGTTTCATACCCATCTCCCTAGATGTGCCGTGCCAGGCCGCCCGAAACGTCGAGCTGGGCGCCGGTGATGTAACTGGCCGCGCGCGAGCCGAGAAAGGCGATCGCGTTGGCGGCCTCTTCGGGGTCGCCGAGACGGCCCATCGGAATGCCTTTCTTCTCGGCCAGCGCGCCGTACCAGTCGGCGCGGCTGACGTTTTGATCCTCGCGCGCGGCAAAGCGGCGGGTCCATTGTCCGGATTCGATCAGTCCCATGAGAACCGAGTTCACCCGCACATGCGGCGCCAACTCGACGCTGAGCGATTTCAGCATGTTCTGGACGCCGGCCCGGGCCGATGAGGTGCAGACCATGTGCGGCTCTGGCTGGTACGCCAGCAAGGAATTCACCGCGACGATGGCGCCCTGCGCCTCTCGCAGCATGGGCAGGAAGGCCCGGATCGGCAGCACCTGGCTGAAGATCTTGAGTTCGTATTCGTCGCGCCAGTCCTGGTCGCTGGTCTCGGCGAAGGTCGAAAGACGCCCCTGCCCCGCATTATTCACCAGCAGGTCGCAGCGGCCGAAGGTCTGTTTCACCTCGTCGGCAAATCCGGTCACGTCGTCCGCGTCCAGCACCGAGAAGGCACGGGACAACACGCGATCCTCGCCGTAGTCGCGGCGCAACACGCTGGCCACGTCCTCCAGCCGCGAGGCGTTGCGCGCACAAAGCGCGACCTTGGCGCCCGATCCCAGCAGCACCCGCACAGTCGCCAGCCCGATGCCCGAGGATCCGCCGGTGACAACCGCCACCGAGCCGTCGTATCCGAAATTCATTCCGCTGCCCCCCGGTCGCGTCGTGCCAGTTCCGGCCAGCCCGGATCGGGCCGCCCTTGCATCACCGCGCGTTGCGCCGGTGTTGGCGGGCCGGCGGTCATCCAGCGGTCCATCAGTTCGGGATTGTCACGCGGCCAGACCTGCGCCTCGTGCGTGGTCTCGTCGATCTGTTGCAGTTCCGAGGTGAACTCGATCACGAAGCCCGACGGCGAGACGAAATAGGCAAACGGATTGTTGCCCGGTCCATGACGGCCCGGCCCCCAGGTCGGCACATGGCCCTTCTGCTTCATCCGGCCGATGGCCCGCATGAATTCGTCGATGGTCGGCAATTCAAAGGCGACGTGGTTGACGCTGGCATAATGCGCACGGACCAGCGCGATCGAATGGTGATCGGTGTTGCAGCGCAGGAATACCATCTGGTCGGCAGAGTAATCCGAGGTCCGGAACCCCAGCACGTTCTCGTACCAGGCCTGCACGCCATCCATGTCCGGCGTGTTCAGCACCACATGGCTGACCTTTTTCGGCTTGGACCAGTCCGGCTCTTCGGGCAGTTGCCGGGCCTCGGTGCGGAACCGCAGGCGACGCATGTCCGGATCGAGGATCTCGAAGCCGTAGCCGCCGGCCCAGTCGTCGAAGTCTGCCGGGGCGCCCAGCACCTGCGCCCCCCTGGCGACGCATTGCGCGTGCAGCGCGTCGGTTTGTGCACGGTCAGGCATGGCGAAATGCACATATTCGATGCCAAAGACATCGCCCTCGGTCAGGCCATAGAGAAATGGCTCGGTACCGGTCCCGCGCAAAAGCGCCGTGCCGTCGTCGCTATGGGCCAGTTTCAGGCCCCACATGTCCTCGTAGAAGGGCAAGGTTTCCGCCAACCCCGGGCCGCGCATCATGATGCCGCGTAGACTGCCGGTGCGGATCTGGGTCTCGCTCATCGGGTTTCCTCCTTCGTTCCGCCGGTCAACCGGCTGTCTCGGGGTGCGGGGCCAGCGCGGCGGCGAATGCCGCGGGGGCCTGCAGGTAAAGCGCGTGCCCGGCGTCAGGCACGATGGTCAGGCGGCCCTGCGCGGCGCGATGCAACGCGGAAAAGGCACGGCGGGCACCGTCAGGGGGGGTGACCAGGTCACCGGCACCGACGATCACGTCGGTCGGCACCATCAGGCGTTCGGCATCGTCCAGCAGCCGGCCCGAGGCCAGCATCCGCGCGGCCTGGCCATAGCCGGGCAGCGTGACCCTCGACATGGCGGCCTGAACCTGGGCGACATGGTCCGGATTGGCGTCGGGATCATGTACGAGGCGTGCAGCTCGCAGGGCCGCGAACTTTTCGGCTCCAAGACGCTGAAGGTCGTCGATCCGCGTCTGGGCGGCGGAACTCAGGCCGCCACCCCGCGGCACGCCATGACCCAAAGCGGGCGAGGCAAGGACAAGCCGGCTGACCCGGTCCCGGTGCGCTGCGGCAAAGGCCGCGCCCATCAGCGTGCCCAGCGAATGCCCCGCCAACATGATCCGGCGCAGTCCGAGCGCATCGCAGAATCCTTCCAGCGCGCGGGCATAGTCGCTGGCCAGCGGCCAGGCCACCTCGAGCGGTGCAGAGTTACCATAGCCCGGCGCGTTCCAGGCGATCACCCGGCGCCCGGCGCCAATGTGATCCAGCAGCGGCGTGAAAGAGCCCGCCTGCGATCCGATGCCATGCAACAGCACCAGCGGCTCACCCTTTCCCGGACGTTCGAGGTATTCGATCCCTGCAACGGTGTTCGTTTCCCAGCCCGTCATTTGAACACGAACCCGTTGTTGACGGGCAGCACCTGCCCGGTGAGCGTCAGCGCGCCTTCGCTCAGCAGAAAGGCCACAACGTCGGTGATCTCTTCGGGCGCCTGCGGCCCGGGAACGGCGCGGCCGTCGGAATACTGGCGATGGCGTGCCTCGGGGACGTAGTCGGTCGACTCCGTGGTCAGGATGCCCGGCGCCACGGCGCTGACACCCACGCGGTCCTTGCCCAGTTCCCGAGCCAGCGAGCGGGTCATGGCCATGACCGCCCCCTTGCTGGCGACGTAGGACATGAGGTTCGGCGCGCCCCAGAGCGCGGTGTCCGAGGCCACGTTGACCACCCGGCCCGAGCCGGATGCGCGCAGCATCGGCGCGGCGGCACGGGTCATCAGCCAGGTGCCGCGCACGTTCACACGCTGCACAAGGTCCCAACTGTCGATCTCGATCTCTTCGAAGCCGATGCCACCGATGCCGGTGGCGATCGCGCCGTTGTTGACCAGACCGTGCAGCTTGCCGTCCGTGGCCTTGCCGACCGAGGCCGCCAGCGCCGTGATTGACCCCGGATCACCCAGGTCGACGGGCAGAAAGCGCGCGCCGACCTCCTTGGCAGTGGCACGCCCCTCCTCCTCGGCGATGTCCGCCAGGATCAGTTCCGCCCCCTGGCCCGCGAGGCAGCGGGCGATTTCCGCCCCCAGACCCCGCGCCGCGCCGGTCAGCAGGATATGACGTCCTTGCAGCATCATCACTCTGCCGCCACGCTGTCCTGCTTGAGTTCCGCCTCGACCTGCGCCTTGGCGGCGCGGGTCAGGATCTGGCGGATACGGCTGACGCCGAGGTCATGCTGATACAGCATCTCGCGCTTGCGGGCGTCGTCCGGCATGCCTTCCAGCATCACGCGGTCCTGCTCGAGCACGTCCCAATGGGTCTTTTCCATCTTGGCGCGGTAGAGGAAACGCCAGCTTTCGCGGGCCATCCCCTCGACCTGGCGCATCCGCCAGAAGAAGACCTTGGTGGTGTGTTCGTCCATCGGAGTCACGAAGCCGATGATGCGGAACACGCCCCCCGGCCCCGCCGCAGGCGGATAGGGGATCTCGAGGAAGCAGAACATGTCGGCCGGGTAGACCTCGAACTCGGTCCAGTCGAAATTCTCGCCGGTCTGGCCGACACGTTCGATCCGGAAGCCGTTGTCGGTCTTGTCCAGCTTCATCAGGTCCTGCTTGGACCCGTAGGCAAGCGTAAAGCTCTCGGCGTGCAGGTAGCAGCCGTGCATCGGGTCAGCGAGGTTGTCGAGCGCGTAACGGTAGTTCGACTCCCAGACCGAAGTGCAGAGGAACCCCGACCAGGCGTCGTCGCTCATGACGTCGGGCATCACCAGTTCCGGCGCCTCGGGACGGTCGACCGAGGGGACGTAGACAAAGACCGCATCGTTGGCCTCGGTCACTTCGAAGGACTTGACCGCCTTGCGGCCTTCCAGCGCGCATTCGGGCATCGCGGGCACCCGGACCACCACGCCGTCGCCGTTCACGACCACGCCGTGATAGCGGCAGGCGACGTGGCCCTCGTGCACCTCGCCGTAGGAGAGCGGCGCGCCACGGTGGGGGCAGAAGTCCTCGATGCAGCGCAACTTGCCCGACCCGTCGCGCCACAGCACGATCTTGTCACCCAGCAGCTTGGTGCCATAGGGGCGAGAGGCCTTCACCTCGACCGATTTGCAAACCGGGTACCACTGGCCGCGCAGACCTTCGTTCACGCGCTTTTCGATCAAGGCTTTCTTGTCGATGGCAGTCATTATCATACTCCCTTGGGAATGCGTCCGCCGCTCAGCCGTGGGCTTTGGGCAGGTAATGGAGAACACGCTCTTCGATGCGCACGAGGGCCGAGTAGAGCACGAAGCCGATCACGGTCAGCAAGATGATGGCGTTGAAGACCATCGCGGCATTTGCCTGTCCGCCACCGTAGGAAATCAGGAAGCCGAGGCCGGTGTTGCCGCCCACCAGTTCGCCCACGGTCACGCCGATCACGGCCAGGGTGGAGGCGATGCGCAGGCCGGCCATCAGGTTCGGCACGGTCGAGGGCATCTCGATCTTCCAGAAGATGCCAATGCGCGAGAGGTTGTAGGCCCGGGCCAGGTTGATCAGGTCACGGTCGACGGTGCGCATCGCCTGCAGCACGTTTACGAGGACCGGAAAGAAGACGATCAGCACGGTCACCAGCAGCTTGGGTATCGAGTTGTAGCCGAACCACATGATGAAGAGGGGTGCAAAGGCGACCTTGGGTGCAATTTGCAGCGCCAGGATGTAAGGCGACAGGACCTTTTCCCAGAAGGCGGACATGCCCAGCAAGTAGCCCAGGACCGCGCCCAGCAGGCTGCCGATGGCAAAGCCGAGCGCCGTGTAGAGCGCTGTCGAAACGATATGTGCCCAGAGCCCCTCGAAGGCCCACATGCGTTGGAATTCTGCCAGGCAGTCGCTCAGCGTGGGTATGATGAAGCGGGGGACATCCAGCGCCGGCGGCAGGAATTCCCAGGCCAGCAGCACGAGGGCCAGCAATGTCAGGCTGACGATCGTTGTCATGTGGCGCTGCGCCATGCTTGGTCTCCCGGTTACGGATTTCGGTTTGGTCGGGCGGGTCCCTTGGGCCGGGGCTTTTGCCCCGGCCTGGATCTGGGTTGCGTCGGTCATTTCACGAAATCATTGGTGTAGAGGTCTTCGATCGGCACGGCGCTGCGCACGATGCCACGGTCGACGTAGAAGCTCTGGACAGCCTTGATCCGTTCGGGGTCGAAGGTGCCCAGCGGCTGGTTTTCGCCTTCGGGATAGATCAGCGAGGCGTAGGCCCGCATCACGCCCTCGACCATCTTCTCCTTGCCGCTGTGCTGCGGAACGAAGCTGACGTAGTCCTTGGCGGCCTGTTCGGGATCGTCCTGGATGTCGCGAATGCCTTTCAGGACCGCGTTCACGAAGCCGCTGACGATCTCGGGGCGTTCCGCGATGGTCTTGTCCGAGGCGATGATGGCCTGCGCCATGGCGGGAAAGACGGTGTCGACCGGCATCTGTTTCATCTCGACACCCGCGCCTTCGACGGCGGCGATCCACTCCGGCACGCCGGAAAAGGCATCGAGGTTTCCGGCGATGGACAGCTGGATGATGCCACCGGGGCCGACGGCCTGGATGTCGACGTCATTCTTGGTCAGCCCGACAGAGGCAAGCACGCCCAGCAGGTTGTAATAGGTTGTGTCCTGGAACGACAGAACGCCGACCGACTTGCCCTTGAGATCGGCCGGACCGGTGATGCCGCTGTCGGCCCGCCAAGCCAGCTGGGTCAACCCGCGGCCACCCAGGAGCGCCACGCCACGAATGTCGAGGCCATTGGCCCGCACGATGATCGAGGTGTCGCCGATGCCGCCGCCCAGATCTGCGTTGCCCAGTGCGACCTGCGTCGCCACGTCCGCGCCGCCTTTGCCAACCCGGAAAGTCACGTCCAGGCCGGCCTCTTCGAAATAGCCCTTGCCCTTGGCAAGCTGGAAGGGCGCGAAGGCCGGCAGGAAGTCCGGCGCCGGGAACAGGTAGGTCACCTGTTCCGCCGCGCTTGCGAATGTGGCCGAAACGGCCAGTGCAGCGGCGGCGATCGTGTTGATGAACGTGTGTTTCATGTCTTTTGACTCCCTGCAGTCAGGCTGCTTTTTCTTCGAGCTTCAGTAGTTTGAAGAGCTGCGCGGCATAGTCGGCCACCTCGGGCAGCGTGCGCCGCTTGATCGGTTCGTCGCGGTGCGGCAGGTCCACCTTGATGTCGGCAATCACCGTGCCGGGACGTTCACTAAGGACCAGGATGCGGTCCGACATCAGCACCGCCTCCGCCAGGTCATGGGTGATCAGCAGCGTAGTCTTGCCCGCCTCGGCGATGGTCTTGGCAAAGGAATTCTGCAGCAGCAGCTTGGTCTGCGCGTCCAGCGCCGAAAACGGCTCGTCCAGCAGGATGATCTCGGGGTCGATGGCCAGGGTCCGGGCCAGCGCCGCGCGCTGCCGCATGCCACCCGACAGCTGGTAGGGATACTGCTGGTCAAACCCTTCGAGGTGGCAGTGCTTGAGTTCCTGCATGGCGCGCGCGCGGCGCTGTTCCTTGCCGACGCCGCGCGATTCAAGCCCGAATTCGATGTTCGAGATGATGTTGCGCCAGGGCAGCAGCAGGTCCTTCTGCAGCATGAAACCGACATGGGTGTTAGGGCCCTTGACCGGCTCGCCGCTGACCAGCACCTCGCCCTCAGTGGGCTGGTAGAGGCCCGCGGTCATCGACAGGATCGTGGACTTGCCACACCCCGAGGGGCCGACCGCCGAAACGAATTCGCCCTGTTCGACGCGAAAGTTCACGTCCTGGACGGCTGTCAGTTCCTCGCCGGAATTGGTCGGGAAGCGCTTGGTGACGGAACGGAACTCAAGCGCCATAGCCCTGGGCCTCGTATGCTGCGTCCAGATCGGCGTTGATCGCCTTCAGCTCTTCGCCCAGCAGCGCTTCGGTCCAGTCCGTGCGGCCCGATTTCGGGGCCGCCACACCCTGCTCCGCCAGCGCCGCTGCGACCTTGGCAAAGTCGTGTTCGCCGGTGCCGTAGATTTTCATCAGGGCCTCGGCCAGGGCCATTTCCGCCGGTTCCAGGTCGCGCCCGCGGCACTGGTTGGCCAGTGCCGGACGGCTGGTGTCCTGTGCGCGCTCCGTGAGTCTGTCCTTGAATGCGTCATGTCCGCTCATGTGCCGGTCTCCCCTATCCATCGTGGCTTGCGTCTTCGCGTGGCATCTTCGCGATGTGTTCACATTTAAACATCTTGTTCAATATAGACTGCCTTGCTGCCATGGGTTCTGTCAACGAATTTCCGCGGATCGAACCACCCAGAGAGGGTAGCTTTGACAGATGCCCAAAGATCAGACGCCGCCACATTTTGAACATATTGTTATTTTTTGAACGCCTTGACGGGTGAGGTGCCGCCTCTTGAATGTCTTGAAAATCGCCATTCCGGGCGGGACCGTAGGCGGGGAGGCGGCAGCCATCGCACCGCGGTCACCCGGCCATGAGGTCGTGATCCGCGACCGGACTTCTGCCCTTGAACGAATCGGTGCCGAGGTGAACCTGGCACCGACAACTGATTTGGCTATGGACGGCTGGCGGTGGGAAACGGTAGGTGGCGGCGCAAGGCCGCCACCCGACAGCAGTACCGGATCAGCCGGATGCGGGGCGATGCGGCGCAAGCGACGGCCCCTTTCTTGGCCCAGGCGCCCCTATGGCGTGCGAGGACACTGATATGCAGGGCCGCCGCAGGACGCTTGACCGCCCCTCCTTTTTTTGCCGCGCCCCTGCCCCTGCCGACGTGCACCGGGCCGCGCACGAAAAAGGGGCACCCGAAGGCGCCCCGAAGTTCGAACAGGGAGTGATGACAGGCTCAGGCCGCCTTGTAGGCGACGCCATCCTCGGACGAGGTTCCGATCACCGTCCAGACGGTCGCATGGCCGGCCGAGTTGTTGCGGAACCAGTGCTTGCGGCCTGCCGGCGTCTTGACGAGGTCCCGCGGCCCCAGTTCCACCTCGACAGTTTCGCCATTTTCTTCCCAGCCCACGGTCAACGAGCCTTCGATCACCATCATCGCGTCCTCGACCGGGCGGGTGAAGGCCTGCACCCCGGTGCGGCTGGGGATGCCCCACATTTCCTTGCGGCAGGTGTCATTGGCGATGCCCCCCTTGCCCACATAGACCTTGCGCGTGAACCCGGCCTCTTCCCAGATCGTCGGCGCCTCCGAGTGGCGGATGACGAACTTGCCCATCAGCTGCTGCAGTTCATGCGTACCATTCGGGTCAAACGGCATGGTCTTGCCCGGCTCGGCGCCAAAACTGCGGGCCAGTTCAGGGGCGTGTTCCTTGGGGTGATAGTGATACTTCGGCGGCAGCGGTTTGCCCACGTCGACCGAAATCGACATCAGCACCGGCTCGGGTCCATCGACGCGGAAACCGTGGCCGACCTCGCGCGCGTTCAGGATCATGTCCTTGGGGCCGAGGTTGACCTCGACCACCTCGCCATCACGTTCCCAGCCAACGATCAGCGCGCCGTCGATGATCAGAAAGCTCTCTTCGATCTCGTGGCTGTGACAGGCGGCGTATTTGCCGTGTTCCTTGTAGATCAGCGACAGGGTGAAATTGTCCGGCTTCATCGTGCTGGTGTCGCCAACCTTGGGTGACCCGCCAGAGCCGATGTAGCGCATCTGCGCGCGGGCCAGATCGGGGAAACCGGCGTTGGACGGGAAGGCATTCCAGTCGAACTGCTTGTCGGTGAAACGGCCGGTATGGGCGGACAGCTCGGCGGCCAGGGTCGAAACCGCATCGGTCTTGATGTTCATCGGGTGTTTCCTCTTGTCGTGTCGCGCTTCAAATTCGATGCGATACGGGTAGCAAAGCAGCGTTTCATATCCTATACGCCGTTTCATGGACAAAACGCTCTTGCCACGAACCAACCTTGATCCCGCCGAGGATCGCTATCTTGTTCCCGGTCTCATACGCGGGCTTCAGGTGTTGACCGCATTCACGCCCGAACGCCGCGAAATGTCCCTGTCGGAGATCGCGCGCGAGATCGGGCAAAGCCGGTCCGCCGCTTTCCGGTCCGTCTACACGCTGGCGCAGATGGGCTACCTGCTGCACGACGAGGCGCGAAAGACCTATGCACTGGGCCCGGCGGTGATGCGTCTGGGTTTTGGCTATCTCGCCACGCGCGAACTGGTCGAGATCGCCCTGCCCGAACTCGAACGTCTGCGCGATGAAACCGACTGGTCCACCCACCTGGGCGTGCGTGACGGGACATTGGTTCTGTACATGCTTCGGGTGCCCAGCCGGCTGGGCCTGGGCAGCATCGTCCATGTCGGCAGCCGCCTGCCCGCCGCAAATACCACGATGGGGCGGGTCTTGCTGGCCGACCTGGACGAGGAGACGCTGATCGCGCTTTACCGCGACGCGGACGCGCAGCGCACGACTCGCAACACCGCGCCCGGCATGACCGAACTGCTGGCCCAGTGGCGGGCCGACCGCAACAGCGACACCGTCACCCAGGTCGGCAGTTTCGAGGCGGGCATCACATCCGTCGCGGCGCCCCTGCGCGACATGTCGGGCAAGATCGTCGCCGCGATCAATGCCACCAGCGCCACCGAGGGTCGGCAAACCGTGCCCGCAGAGGTTCGGCGCGCATTGGAGGATACGGCAGCCCGTATTTCACGCCTGCTGGGCAACTGACCCAAGAACAATAACCCGTTGCCTGCCTGATCGCAGGCTGTCGAGGCCCCGCAGGGACATGGTTCCGATGATGCCATGGTCAGGACTGTCACTGGCACACGTCAAGCACGCCTATGAGATGGGCTCTTCGGAATTTCGACGAAACAGCATCATGTCGGCAGCCGCCGCGCTGACCACGAACCAAAGCATGTACCCGAAGGACCTCAGCCGAAGGCAGCCAGAAAGCAGAGGCAGGCAAAGCCGATCCAAGCGAACTGCCTCGGCGGATCAAACTGACTGCGTGAAATCGTGACTGAGGCGCCCCCCTATCCGAAGACGTGGACCCACCGGCGGGCTAATCCGATTATCGAAACTCTCTGGACAATCCAACACGTTCATGAGCAGGGTGCATATATCAAGAGAGGCACCCCATGGTCCGTGACACGAAGAAACCCGCCTCCCTCATGATCCGGGAGAACATCAACGACCTGATCGCCTTTGTTGCCGTCGCGGAAGAGCGCAGTTTCACCCGCGCCGCCGCGCGGCTGAACCTGTCGCAATCGGCACTCAGCCATACGATCAAGTCGCTTGAACAACGGCTTGGCCTGCGCCTGCTGACCCGGACCACGCGCTCGGTGGCTCCGACGCTGGAAGGCGAGGACCTGCTGGCCACGCTCACCCCCTGCATCGAACGAATCGAAAGCCGGCTTCAGGCGCTCAACGATTCCCGGGACGAACCCACGGGCACTGTCCGCATCATCGCACCGGAATACGCCATCGCGTCGATCCTCTGGCCAAGGTTTTCGCCGGTGCTGAAGAAATTTCCGTCCATGAACATCGAACTGGTGGCGGACAACGAAAATACCGATCTTGTCCAGGCGCGCTGTGACGCGGGCGTGCGATATGGTGACCAGGTGGGCGAAGGGATGATCGCCGTCCGCATCGGCCCGGACGAACGCATGATCTGCGTCGGCACACCCGCGTATTTCAAGGACCGAGGCCAGCCGGACAACCCCGGGACGCTGACGGAACACGCCTGCATCAACCTCCGACAGTCCAACCACGGCGCGCCCCAAGCCTGGGCGTTCGAAGACGAAAACGGCAAGGACGTCCGGGTCAAGGTGTCCGGGCAGGTGACCTTCAACACAATCAACGCCGTCCTGCGCGCCGCCTGTGACGGACATGGTCTGGCGCGGGTTCCGGAACGGCTGGCCCGCCCCCACCTGGAGGCGGGACACCTGCAGACCTGCCTTGATGACTTCTGCCCCACCTTCCCGGGCTTCCACCTTTATTACCCCAGCCGACAGCGGGCGTCCTCGGCCTTTGAGGTCGTGCTGGAGGCGCTGCGCGAAAAGCGCTGAGACTTGATAAGGGCCGGGCAGACGGGCATTGACCTCCACCGCGATGGACAACGTGCTGACGCAGGAGGAGGCGGGAGGTCAGCAGGCGCGCCCTGCCCTGACATGCCGTCCCACGAAACCGGACCGTCGCCCGCTGAGCCCACGATGCCTGTGGCGGGAATCTGCGACCGCACATCATCACCCGTTCATTTTGGTCTGGACCCAGCATTTTTTGGTTAACTGGGGCGGGCAAAGCTGACTATGGTCCCGTGAGGGGCCCTTGGCCACCGATGCTTTGGCCCGAATGCATCATAGCCTTTGAAAGTTGAAACATGTCACAGACCACCTCCGCAACCAAAGCACGCTCTCACCTGGCAGCAGGGGCCAAGCTGGTCGGGGACCTCACGATCCCGGGTCACTTCGAACTGGTCGGCCATGCCGACGGGCGCATCCGGGCGGATGGAATCACGATCGAGGCCGGCGGCTCTGCCGTCGGCGAGTTGCGCGCCGACACGATCATCGTGACCGGCAAGTTCGAGGGCCAGATCCTGGGCGGCGATGTCAAGCTGAGCGCGGGCGCGCAGGTGTCCGGAGAGATTTCCTACACCACCCTGACCATCGAAAGCGGCGCCAACGTGAACTGCAGTTTCTCGCGGGTCGACAAACAGGGCTGAGGCAAAAGGCCTACGCGGGCCGCCTGACAGCAAGAGCGCACCGCGATGGACAAACTTTCCGTCATGCAAGCCTTCCGCCGCATCGTCGAACGCGGCAGCTTTGCCCGTGCCGCTGAGGACCTTGGCGTGTCACCCGCGCTGCTGAGCCGCGAGATCAAGCTGCTGGAGGAAAGCCTGGGCAGCACGCTGCTGACACGAACCACGCGGTCGATGTCGCTGACCGATGCAGGGCGGCTCTACTACGATGAAACAAGCGGCATCCTGGATGCCGTGACACGGGTCGAGACCCGCATCCGCGATGGCGCCGGGGCGGTGCGCGGGCATCTCAGGGTCAATGCCTCGTCCTCTTTCGGCCAGGCGGTCATCGCGCCCTTCCTGCCCGCTTTCCTCGACAACTACCCTGATCTCAGGCTGACCCTGTCTCTGGACGACCGCGTGGTCGACATGGTCGAAGGCGGGTTCGACGTCTCGATCCGCATCCGGGCGGCCATGCCGGATTCCGCGCTGGTGGCGCGCAAGCTGGGCTCGATACGGCAAAGGATCTTTGCCGCCCCCGCCTACCTGGAACAGGCCGGCACACCGAAAGTGCCCGAAGAGATCGTCGGACACCGGGTTGTCGGCTTCCTGTTGGCCGATCACCTGAACAGCTGGACACTGCACGGCCCGGGCGGCCCCCGGACCGTCGATCTGGACCCGCCGGTGCGGGTCGGCAACAGCCTGGTCCTGCGAGACCTGCTGATCGCGGGTCATGGCATCGGCACCCTGCCCGATTTCGTTTCGGACGCGCCAGAGACGCGCGGCGACCTGGTGCGCATCCTGCCCGACTGGGAATTGCCGGCGCCGGACATCTTTGCGGTGACCGCCTCTCGGCTGGGGATGGATGCGCGGGTGACGGCCTTTCTGGACCACCTGCGCGCAGCACTGCGGGACTGACATTCTTCAACCAGCGTAAAGAATGATATGCGCGCAGGCCGCTTATTCCGGCGCGCCCTTTCACCGATCTTCGCGGGCATCACACCACCAAGCCCAAGGAGGATCCCGATGACCCGCGTTCTTGTTCTCTACTATTCCAGCTATGGCCATGTCCGCGCCCTGGCCGAAGCCGAAGCCGAAGGTGCCCGCAGCGTGCCCGGCACCCAGGTCGATCTGCGCCGCGTGCCCGAAACCGTCCCCAAGGAGATCCGCCGCAAGGCCGGGTTCATCGAGGATGGCACGCCCCTGGCCACGCCCGCCGACCTCGAATCCTATGACGCCATCCTGTTCGGAACGCCGACGCTGTTCGGCATGATGGCCGGTCAGATGAAGAGCTTTCTCGACCAGGCGGGCGGCCTCTGGGCCCGCAATGCGCTGGTCGGCAAGGTGGCCGGTGTCTTTGCCTCGACCGGCTCGCAACATGGCGGACACGAGGCCACGTTGCTGTCCTTCCAGATCCCTTTGCAGCACTTCGGGATGCTGATTGCAGGCATGCCCTACACGTTTGGCGGGCAGACCACAGCCGACCACATCGTCGGGGGCGCCCCCTACGGTGCAGGCACCATCGCCGGGGCCGACGGATCACGCACGCCTACGGAAACCGACCTCGCCGGGGCGCGGTTCCAGGGGGCGCATGTGGTCCGCATCGCCGCCCGCCTGGCCAATGCCGACCGGACCAGTGCCGACCGGCAAGGGGAGGCCGCATGATGCCCGCCCTGACCATCGATTTCTTCCATGATGTCGTGTGCTGCTGGTGCTTCAACATCTCGTCGCGGATGCGCGAGATTTCCGAAAAGTTCGACCTGAAGATCCGGCACCGCAGCTTTGTCCTGCAAGACAGCCGCGCCGAGATGGCCCACCGCTGGGGCACGCCCGGGGCGGCGCGCGAAACCATCCTCGGCCACTGGGCCGCCTGTCGGCAGGTCAGCGACCAGCCCGAACTGATCGACATAGAGGCGATGCGCTCCGCCCCTTTCGACTATCCCCACGGCCTGACCGCCGCGCTTGGATGCAAGGCGGCAGAGCGGCTGGACGGGCAGCAGGGGCATTGGCGCATGTTCGACCATCTGCAACGCGCGCACCTGTCCCAGGCCCGCAACATCGCCGATCGCGAAACGGTCCTGCAGGTCGCGCGTGATGCCGGCTTCGAGGCGGCGGACTTTGCCCGGCACCTCGAGGCCCCCGAAACCGCAAGTGCCGTCGAGGCGGACCGCCAGATCGCCCGCGCGCTGCAGGTCCGTTCGATCCCCGCGCTCATCATCCGCGAAACCGGCGCTCGCCTGGTCAACGGCCCGACAGAGGACCTGGTCGCACAGATCCGCGCCGCACAACAGATCCTGGCCTGAAAGGAGCCCCCCATGCGTTTCCACCTGTTCCGCCGCAAGGCCCGGCCGCCAGAGCTACGCGATCTACCGCCCCACCTGTTGCGGGATATCGGGCTGCCCCCCTGCCCGTTTCGACCGCCACATCCCCTGGACCACCCCTGGTGAGCCCGCCCACAAGGAGCACGAACATGACACGCACATCCGATGTTCTTTTGACCGCGCTTGCCCCGGCGATCTGGGGCAGCACCTATATCGTCACCACCGAGGCTCTGCCCGACGGCTATCCGGTCACGCTGGCCGCGCTGCGTGCCCTTCCCGCCGGTCTGCTGCTACTGGCGATCACCCGCTGCCTGCCGCCGCGCACCTGGCTGGGCCGCAGCTTTCTGCTGGGCAGTTTCAACTTTGCCGTGTTCTGGGTGCTGCTCTTCGTGGCCGCCTACCGTCTGCCCGGCGGGGTCGCCGCAACTCTGGGCGCAGTACAGACCATGATCGTCATCCTGATGGCGCGTGGCTGGCTAGGGACGCCCATCCGGGCCGGGGCGGTCGCCGCTTCGGCTGCGGGCGTTGTGGGCGTCGCCCTGCTGCTGATCGGCCCCGAGGCCAGGCTGGACCCGGTCGGCGTGGCCGCCGGCCTTGGCGGCGCGGCGTCGATGGCGGCAGGCACGGTGCTCAGCCGCAAGTGGCAACCACCTGTTTCCGCTCTCAGCTTTACCGCCTGGCAACTGACGGCCGGCGGAGTGATCCTGCTGCCTCTCGCGCTGATCGTCGAGCCGCCGCTGCCGCCGCTGACAGCCACCAACCTTGCCGGGCTGACCTGGCTGGGACTGATCGGGGCGGCCGCAACCTATGCCATCTGGTTTCGGGGCGTCGCCCGGATCGAACCCGGGGCGATCTCCATGCTGTCGCTGATGAGTCCCCTGACCGCTGTGATCCTCGGCTGGGCCTGGCTGGGACAGGCCCTGACCCCGGTGCAGGCAGTCGGGGCGGTGGTTGTCCTCGGGTCCGTGTGGGCGGGTCAGCGGGCCAATCGCCCGCGCGCCGCGCCGCTGGCCGGGCCAATCCCGGCAGCCCCCGGACGGCAGGCCGGCGCGTGAACGCGGCAGGTCCGAAAGGGCCTGTCGCCTCAGATCGGCCAGAACAGCAACAGGGCCGGGATCGACACGGCGATCACCAGCGCCTCCAACGGCAGCCCCATGCGCCAGTAGTCGGAAAACCGATAGCCGCCAGGGCCAAGGATGATGGTATTGTTCTTGTGCCCGATGGGCGTGAGGAAGGCGCAGGAGGCCGCGACCGCGACAGCCATCAGGAAGGTGTCCGGATTCGCATCCAGCGTTCGGGCAATCGACAGGCCGATGGGAGCGGCGATCAATGTCGTCGCGACGTTGTTGAGGAAATCCGACATGGTCATCGTGACCAGCATCAGCACCACGAGGCTGACCCAGGGGGCACTGTCCGCCGTCAGGACAAGGATCTGCCCGGCCAGCAGTTCCGCGCCTCCGGTCCTTTCAAAGGCCTCGGCCAGCGGGATGAGGCTGGCCAGCAGCACGATCACCTTCCACTCGATCGAATTGTAGACCTCGCGCCCGGTCACAAGTCCCAGCACCAGAAAGGCGATCACCGCCGCCGCCAGCGACACGGCCAACGGCAACAGGCCGGCCACGGCCATGCCGACGGCGGCAACGAAGACGGCGATCGACAGGCCAGCCTTGCGCCGCTGGATGACTTCGGTGTGACGGCCCTCGATGGGCAGGACACCCAGCCATTCCATGCTGCTTTCGACATTGCGCGGCGTGCCCAGCAACAACAGCACGTCCCCGGCCCTGACCCGCAGCAGGCGGACGCGGTCCTGAAAACGCCGGCCCTCACGCGAAACGCCCAGCAGCGTGACCGCGTGCCGGTTCAGCAGACCAAGGCTGCGGGCGGTATGGCCGTTGATGCGGGCGTCGTCCGGCACGATGGCCTCGCGCAGGGCAAGGCCCGGTGCAAGCACCCCACCCTCGTGCTGTTCCGACCCGGCGAACTCCAGCGATGCCTTGCCCATGAACGCCTCGATGGACTTGGGCTCACCCTCGACCACAAGGAAATCGCCGGGCTGCAGGGTTTCGCGCCGGGCCAGCCCGGGGCGGCGCTTGCCGTGTCGGATCAGGCCCAGGATGTTGATGTCCGTGTCCTCGGCCGTGGGGTACAGCGACAGGACGGTGATGTCCTTTTCTCCGGCGGAGTCGGCGACCTTGAGTTCGGCGACGTAGCGCCCCTTGCGAAAGGCCTGCCCCTGTTCGGCGATCGAGGCGCGGGACGGCAGCAACCGCCAGCCGACCAGCGCGACAAAGACGATGCCCGCAATCGCCACGGTCAACCCAACCGGCGCGAAATCGAACATCGAAAAGGACTGTCCCATGACGTCCTGCCGATATTCCGAGATGACGATGTTCGGCGGTGTGCCGATCAGCGTCACCATACCGCCCAGAATGGTGGCAAAGGACAGCGGCATCAGGCTTTGCCCCGCCGCGCGCTTGGCCTTTTCCGCCGCTTCGACGTCCAGCGGCATCAAGAGGGCCAGCGCGGCGACGTTGTTGATGACAGCAGAGAGCACCGCGCCCGCGCTGCCGATGATGGCGATATGGAAGGGCAAGGGGCGTTCCGGGTCGACCACCCGGCTGGCGATCAGTTCGACCGCCCCCGACGAGGAAAGCCCGCGACTGACGATCAGGACCAGCGCGATGATGGCCACCGCCGCGTGGCCGAACCCCGAGAACACCTCGTCCGCAGGCACCAGGCCCAGAATGGCCCCCAGGATCAACGCGCCAAAGGCCACGAGGTCATAGCGCACGCGCCCCCAGACGAGCAGCACGAAGATCACCGCGAAAAGGCCTATGATAAGTGTCTGGTCTTCGGGCATACGCGGGGCCTCCGGCTGGGTCGGGCGCCGCAACGGGCAAGCCCGCCCCGGCACCAGCCACGGTTGTTCCGCGCCAGCCTAACCGCCTCACGTTCCGGGTACAATTCCACCCGTGCCAGACCGCCGACAGGCCCCTCGACCGCTAGCCGCCTCCGCCGAGAAATCCCGCTGCCGCCTGCGCCAGCATGGCCGAGGCCGCCACCCCGTCGATCAGCGGGATCGTGGTCTCTTTTGCCAGTTCTGACGTCAAAGGTGCCATACCCGCGCAGCCAAGGATGGCACAGGCGGCCCCATCCTCTACGCGCGCGGCCTCGATCTCGTCCGCGATGCGGGCGACGGTCTCGGGCGCGCCCGCCTCGATGGTGAGGACCGGCAGGCCGCTGGCACGCACGGAGGCACAGAGCCCGCGAAAGCCCGAAGTGTCGATATTCTCGTCGATCACGGGGATCGAAACCGGCAACGATGTGACCACGGAAAACCGAAGCCCCAGCAGCTGTGCCATGACGTAGGAGGCTTGCCCGATCCCCAGTACCGGGCAGCCGGCCTGTGCCTGCGCCTCTGCCAGTCCGGTGTCGTCGAAACAGGCGATCACGATGGCATCCGCGCCTTGGTCGCGCGCCGGCCCCAGCCGGGCCAGCAGGCCGGGCACGGCAGCTGCACCGTCCTCGGGGCCCTCGATGGCGGCAGGACCGTCGCTGTTGGTCATGCCGAATATCTCTGCCCCGGGCAGGGCGAGCCGCGCCGCCTCGACGATACCATCCGTCATGGCCTCGGTGGCGTTGGGATTGATGTAGGCGATCTTCATACGCCCTTGCCCGCGTCAGATCCCAGCCGCGCGCGGCGCTTGCCCATGACCCAGACGGTCAGCAGGAACAGCCCGATGATGGCAAAGGAGAATATCGTGGTCAGCGTGCCCAGCGCATAGATCACCGGCGTCGTGACGTTCGTCGTCATGCCGAAGATTTCCAGCGGCAGGGTGTTGTAGCTGCCGGCGGTCAACAGCGTGCGCGCGAATTCGTCATAGCTGAGCGTGAAGCCGAAGAGCGCCACCCCGATCAGCGACGGCGCGATGATCGGCAGCACGACAAAGCGGATCGTCTGCCAGGCACTGGCGCCTTGGTCGCGGGCCGCCTCTTCATAACTCTGGTCGAACCGGTTGAAGACCGCGAACATGATCAGCAGACCAAAGGGCAGCGTCCATGTCAGCTGTGAGCCGAAGCCGCTGGTCGCCCAGTGCACCTTCAGGCCCAACTGGTTGAAGATCAGCCCGACACCCAGCGAAATCAGGATCGAGGGGATCACAAGCGAGGTGATGGCGGCATAGAACACTGCGCCCGAGCCCCAAAACCGCTTGCGGAAGGCCAGCCCGGCCATGACCGAGACGACGACCGTCGTCACCATGACCATCAGGCCCAGTCCGAAACTGCGCCGGAAGGCGCCCCAGATATCGCCCACCGCCTGTTCCTGGAACAGATCGCGGAACCAGTGGGTCGACACCCCGTTCATCGGGAAGGTCAGCCCCCCTTTCGGCCCCTGAAAGCTGAGGATGCCGATGGTCAGGATCGGCCCGTAGAGAAACAGCACGAAGAGCCCGAAGAAAGCGGCGAGAACGTAAAAGCTGCGGGGACGTTTTTCCATTGGATCACAGCTCCTTGCGGATGTTGACGAAGCGCAGCAGGATCGCGATCACGATCAGGACGGTGCACAACAGGACCACGGCCGTCGCCGCCGCCGAGGGGTATTGCAAAAGCGCGATGTCGTTCGAGATCAGCCGCCCGACATTGGCGCGCTGCGACCCGGACATGAAGCGCACGGTGATGAAATCGCCCATCACCAGTGTGACGACAAAGATTGTCCCGATCATGATGCCCGGCTTGGTCAGCGGCAGGATCACATGCACCAGCGTCTGAAAGCCGTTGGCGCCGTTGTCGCGCGCCGCCTCCAGCAGGGATTTGTCGATGCGCATCATGGTGTTGAAGATCGGCACCACCATGAACAGCGTGTAAAGGTGGACAAAGGCCAGGATGACCGAGAAGTCGGAATAGAGCAGCCACTCCAGCGGTTCGTCGATCACGCCCCATGAAATCAGCGTCTGGTTGGCGATGCCATTGCGCCCCAGAAAGGGGATCCAGGATATCATCCGGATGATGTTGGACGTCCAGAAGGGGATCGTGCAGACGAGGAACAGCGCGATCTGCATTGTCAGGCTGCGGACATGGAAGGCCAGGAAATAGGCCACGGTAAAGCCGATGGCCAAAGTCAGCGCCCAGGTGATCAGCGCGTATTTCAGCGTCGCGCCGAAGACCTTGTAGGTCACGGGCGAGCCGAACAGGAATTCATAGTTGTCGAACTGGAACGCCGGGTAGATCGAGAATTCCGTCGCGCCCCAAAAGCTGACGATGGCGATCATCACGATTGGCGCGATCAGGAAGGCCAACAGCACGACGGACAGCGGCAAGGCCATCAGCCAGCCCAGGACGTGCCGGTTCTTGAGAGGGGTCGCAGCCATCTGGCCTCCGCAGGGGTCTGCCCGGATCGGGATTTGGTCAGGAGGATCCCCGGACCGCGAACGGCCCGGGGATCTGAAGGGGACCGGGGGGATAACGAACCCGGCCATTCACCGCGTCATGCCGCGATGAATTCGTTCCACTTGCGGACCATGTACTGGTTCTCGTCCATGACGGCGTTCCAGCAAGCCACGCTGCCCATGCGGTCGTAGAAGGACCCACCGTCGCGGACCTCTCCGGCCTCGGCCAGCTTGTCACCGGTGGGCGAAGTGATGACGTCGGTGGCTTCCTTGCCCTCGAACCAGTAGCCCCACTCGTTTTCGGTCATGAAATCCTTGGAAGTCTCGGGCACGGCCGAGTAATAGCCCTGGCGCATCAGGTATCCGCCGACCCAGCCGGAGAGATACCAGTTGATGTAGTCGTAGGCCGCGTCCAGCTCCATGCCCGACAGCGACGAGGACAGGCCGATACCGCCGCCCCAGCTGCGATAGCCCTCTTTCAGGGGCTGGTAGACGCAAGGAATGCCACGTGACTTGACCGCGGTGATGGCGGGCGACCACATCGACTGGATCACGACCTCGCCCGAGGCCATCAGGTTCACGCTTTCGTCGAAGGTCTTCCAGAAGGCGCGGAACTGGCCGTTCTGCTTGGCCTCGGTAAAGATCGCCATGGTCTTGTCGATCTCGTCGCGGGTCATGTTGCCCTTGTCGCCGTACTGGATCTCGCCCATCGCCTCGCAGACCATGGCCATGTCCATGATGCCGATGGACGAGATGTCGAGGATCGAGGCCTTGCCCTTGAACTCGGGATTGAGCAATTCGGCCCAGGTTTCGATCGGGCGGCCGATCAGGTCGGGGCGGATACCCAGCGTGTCGGCGTTGTAGATCGTGGGGATCAGGGTCATCCAGCCGGTTTCCTCGTCGGCAAAGCTGGTGCCGCCGGGGCCGTCGACAAAACCCACGGTATGCGGCGCGGTGCCCTGCGCGATCTCGCTGTCGGGTGTCAGCTTGCCGGACCGGAAGATGCCCACGATCTTGTCGTAATTGGCGATCTTCGAGGTATCCATCGCCTGCAGGTTGCCGGTCGGCCAGACCTTCTTGCAGATCCAGTATTCGATGTCGGCGATGTCAAAGCTGTCGGGCTGGGTGGCCGCGCGCTGGGTGACGCTGTCGGAATCCAGCGCCGTCATTTCCAGCGTAAAGCCCAGGTCTTCCTTCACCTTCTTGGCCACGTCGTTGAGGTTCGACACGCCGGTGCCGAACTGGCGCAGCACGATGTCCTTCGTGTCCTGCGCCCAGAGCATCGGCGCGGGAAGGGTCGTCGCCGCGACGGCCGCACCGCCTGCCTTCAGCAGCGAACGGCGGGTATATCCAACCTTGGGTTTAGCCATTGTCTTGTCCTCTCTGTTCAGTCGTCTTGTCTTGGTGGTTTATGCTTGATCTCGAAAACGGCGCTTGCCGGACCGCAGCTTTCAGGCGGTCAGGCGATGCAGCCGCGTCTCGTCCCAGCTGAGCCGGACGGCATCGCCGGGGTTCCGGGGGGCGGCAAAGAACTGATCCTCGGGCAAGAGCGCCAGCACCTCGTCGCCGCCTTCCGTGGTCGTGGACACGGCGACAGAGGCGCCCTGGTACTCGATCGCCATGACCGTGGCCGCCATGCCCTCTTCGGCCAGTTGCACCGCGTCGGCACGCACCGTGACCTTGCCCTGGGGCAACGTGATGACGTTGTGGCCGCCGATGAAGCGGGCCACGAATTCCGTGCGCGGCTTTGCCCAGACCTCGCGCGCGGGGCCCGCCTGCTCGATCACCGCATCGTTCATCACGACGATCTCGTCGGCCAAGGCCAGCGCCTCGTCCTGGCCGTGGGTGACATGGATGAAGGTGATCCCCAGTTCGCGCTGCAGCTTTTTCAGCTCTGTCCGCATCCGGATGCGCAGGAACGGGTCCAGCGCCGACAGCGGTTCGTCCAGCAACAGCACCTTGGGTTCCGTCACCAGCGCGCGCGCCAGTGCCACACGCTGCTGTTGCCCGCCGGACAGTTGCGCCGGCAGACGGTCGGCGAGGTGGGTCATGTCGACCAGCGCCAGCAGTTCGTCCGCCCGCTTGTGGCGGGTGTTCTTGTCGACACCTTTCATGCGCAATGAAAAGGCCACGTTGTCGCGCACCGACAGATGCGGGAACAGGGCGTAGTTCTGGAACATCATCGCGGTGCCGCGTTGCGCCGGCGCCAGCGGCGCAACGTCGTGACCGTCCAGCAGGATCGACCCCTCGCTGACCTCCTCATGGCCCGCGATCATCCGCAGGGTCGAGGATTTCCCGCAGCCCGAAGGCCCGAGCAGGCAGACATAGCTGCCGGGCGCAAAGACATGGTTCAGATCGCGTACGGCGACGGTCTCGCCATAGCGCTTGGTCACGTGAACCAGTTCCAGATCGTATCCTGTGCGCATGTAGCCCCCATTCGCCTGTCGAGATCAGCTTGATGCGCTCGGACCCGGACTGGGGAGTGTTTTCGACCGCAGAAACAGGACGAAACGCGGATCGGGCAAAATTTGAGCATCTGCGGCATCGTCGTGCGCAAAAATGAACTCAAGTTCGTATACAATCCTGCGTGCAGGTCTGCGTCCCCCCGCACGCGCTTGTCCCCGGACCGCCGAATCGGAATAACGGAAGCAGATAGTTGGTCGTTGGCTCAGAGTGACATGAACAAGTTTGAAACGAAGCATTGGACCAGCGACACGGTGGCCGCGGATCTGGAACACGCGATTCATGAACACAGGCTGCCCCCGGGCACCAAGCTGGGCGAAGATGAACTGGCCGAGGCCTATGGCATCAGTCGCACCATCGTCCGCGCCGCCCTGCTCGCGCTGTCACACCGCCGACTGGTCGAGCTCAAGCGCAACCGGGGCGCCTTTGTTGCCCAACCGACCGTGCGCGACGCGCGCGAGGTCTTCGAGGCGCGCTCCCTGCTGGAACCGCGCACTGCGCATTCCGCCGCAGAGCGTATGACGGACGAAGATCTCGCCCTGTTACGCAGCAACATCGCCAGCGAACACGAGGCGCTCGACGCTGGCGAGAACGGCCGCGCACTGTTTCTGTCGGGACAATTCCACGTCGAGATCGCACGCATCGCGGATCAGACCACGGTGCAGGGCTTTATATCAGAGCTGATTTCACGCTCGTCCCTCATCATCGCGCTCTATTGGCGGCGTCGGGCCGCCCTGTGCGAAACGCAGGCGCATCACGCCCTGCTGGACGCCTTTGCCAACAGGGACGGCGCCCTGGCCGAGCAGCTGATGAAAAGTCACCTGCTGGATCTCGTGGCTTCGCTGGACCTGCGCAATGTCACGCAACCGCCCACTTCCCTGCGCGAGGCCCTGAAGAGATGACACAGCCGATTTGCCGAACCGCGACGCTGGATGAAATCGGGCTGATGCTGGATTGGGCCGCTGCCGAGGGGTGGAACCCGGGGCTGGCGGATGCCCCGGCATTTCACGCCGCAGCCCCCGGGGGGTTCTTCGTGGCAGAGGTCGACAGCCAACCCGTTGCCGCGATTTCCGTCGTCAACCATTCACCGCAGGTGGCCTTTCTTGGGCTCTACATCTGCCTGCCGGAATATCGTGGGCGGGGAATCGGCTACGCGCTGTGGACACACGCGCTGACCCATGCCGGGGCACGCACCGTCGGGCTGGACGGTGTGCCAGCGCAAGAAGCGAACTATGCCAAGTCCGGCTTCGTGCTGGCCGGGCGCACCCGGCGCTTCGAAGGCAGCTTGGCCCCCTGCGATACATCCCCGACCCTTGCCACGGCCGCCGATCTGGATGTCATTGGGCACCTGGACAGGGCGGCCAACGGCTATGACCGAGCGGCCTTCCTTGCGGAATGGACAGCACAGTCGGACAGCCGAAAAACGGTCGTGCTGCGGACTTCGCGGGGCGTCACCGGATTTGCAACCGCGCGCCTGTGCCGGGACGGCTGCAAGATCGGCCCGATTGTGGCCCCGACGACCGAAGAGGCGCTGACCTTGGCGCGGCAAGGCGCCTCGGCGCTGAACCGGACAAGCGTCATCATCGACACACCCGATGCCCCCTCTGGTCTGGGCCAGAGTTTGCAGGTCTTGGGCTTCGAGGAAAGCTTTGCGACCGCCCGCATGTACCGCGGCACGCCCCCCTCGCCCGGCCCGACCCTGCAGGCCATTGCCACGATGGAACTTGGCTAGCGGCTCAGCCGCGCCGGGGCGGCTCGTTGCCGCCCGCCCCCTTGCGAGGCTTGCCCGGCCCTTTCCCGGCAGCACCCGTACGCGGCTTGCCCGGCTTGCCAGACGCGCCCGGAGGCGTAAAGCGCCTGGACGTGTCCGAGGCCTGCGCCTTGGGCGCGCCAGGTTTGCGCGGAGCGCCTTCGGGTTTGGCGCCGCGCCCTTTCGGACCTGACCCACCCGGCTTGCCAAAGGGTTTGCCCCCTGGCTTGCCGCTCGGTTTGCCTGCGGACCTGCCTTCGGATTTCGCCGCGTATTTCCCCTTGGGCTTGCCGGGGCCATCCTTGCTGGCTGCGGGCTTGCCGGGACGCCGTTCCTTGTGGGCCTCACCGTCAGGGCGTTTCGGTTTGCGGGCGGCCGGAGCCTCGGACGACACCGCTGCTGGCGCCTCGGTAGTCGGGGCAACCGGCGCCTCTGCCTTCGGCTCCGGGCGCGGCTTGGCCCTCGGACGGTCGTCCGGCCGGGCCGGTTTCTTGTGCCCTTGCGGGCGGTCGGGCTTGCGCCCGGCGGGCCCGGGCTTGCGCGGCGCAGAGGTGAACTCTGGCGCGCTTTCCAGTTTGCGGACCGTCACGCCCTCCTGCAGTTCCGCTCCTTCGCCAATCGCAGCCAGGAACCCCGGAACGCTGGCCTCGGCCAGTTCGACATAGCTTTCCGACTGCTGGATACGGATCGCACCGATGGCATCCTTGTCGAGGTTGCCCACGCGGCACAAGAGCGGCAACAGCCAGCGCGGTTCGGCCCGGTCGCCCCGCCCGACAGACAGGGCAAACCATGTGCTGGGGCCGAAGGGCTTTCGCTCCTTGCGCTCGGGGCGCGCGTCGGGGTCCGCCAGGTCCTCGGGTGCGGAAAGGCGCGCGCGGTGCAGCGCCAGGTAGGCCGCGGCGATCTTTTCCGGCCCGTGAAGGTCCAGCAAACGCGCGGCGAAAGCCGCCTGCTCGGGGGTGGTCTCTGACTCCCAGACGGGATCGGCCAGCAAGCGTTCCTCGTCCTTGCGCAGGATGTCATCGGCGGAGGGCGGAAGGATCCAGTCGGCCTCGATCTTGGCGAATTTCAGCAGGCGTTCTGCTTTCTTGGTGACTTTCGGCGGCACGATCAGGGCGGAAATCCCCTTCCGCCCGGCCCGCCCCGTGCGCCCGGAGCGGTGCAACAACCCCTCGGCGTTCGAGGGCAGTTCGGCGTGGATCACCAGCTCCAGCTTGGGCAGGTCGATGCCCCGAGCGGCGACGTCGGTTGCCACGCAGACCCGCGCGCGCCCGTCTCGCATGGCCTGCAGGGCATGCGTGCGTTCGTTCTGGCTCAGCTCGCCGGACAGGGCCACGACGGAAAACCCCCGGTTCGTCAGGCGCGCCGTGAGTCGGTTCACCATCGCCCGCGTGTTGGCAAAGACGATGGCGTTCTGCGCGTCGTGAAAGCGCAGAAGGTTGATGATGGCGTTTTCCGCGTCCTGCTGGGCCACGCGCAGCGCCTGGTAGGCGATGTCGGCGTGTTGTGTGTCGCCGGTCAGCGTGGTCACCCGGACGGCATCGCGCTGATACTGCTGGGCCAGCTTGGCGATCATCGGCGGCACGGTGGCCGAAAACAGCAAGGTGCGCTTGTCCTCTGGCGCCTCGCCCAGCATGAATTCCAGGTCCTCGCGAAAGCCGAGGTCCAGCATCTCGTCCGCCTCGTCCAGCACGATGGCACGCAGGCCGCTCAGATCCAGCGAGCCGCGCTGGATGTGGTCACGCAAGCGCCCGGGCGTGCCGACGACGATATGCGCCCCCCGGTCCAGCGCGCGGCGTTCGTCACGCATGTCCATGCCGCCGATACAGGTCGTCACACGCGCGCCCGCCTTGGTGTAGAGCCAGCCGAGTTCGCGCATCACCTGCAGTGCCAGTTCGCGCGTCGGCGCGACGATCAAGGCCAAAGGCGCCGCCGCCGGTCCCATTGCCTCGGCCTCGCCCAGTAGGGTCGGCGCGATGGCAAGGCCAAAGCCCACCGTCTTGCCGGATCCGGTCTGGGCCGAGACCAGCAGGTCCTTGTCCTTGAGGTCGGGATTGGTGACAGCCTCCTGAACGGCGGTCAAAGTTTCGTAGCCGCGCTCGGACAGCGCATCGGCGAGGGCCTGGATCATGTTTGGAATCAGTCTGGACATTTGGGGCGCAGTTGCGCGGTCGGCCCGTGCCGACTGGCAAAGGCAAGCCTAGCCCATTATACCCTTGCGGGCCGGCTGTATACCTCTAATCGCGAAATATGCCCGCTCCTTCCGCTGTGGCGTTCAGCAGCATGCCATGCGCCACCAAGGCGGGTCGGTCCTTGCCCAGTATTTCGAAGGTGGACTTCAACTCCACGCGGACGCCCCCCGCTTGCCGAACATACGGACGCGGTTCTGACAGGGCGATGCCGAGGGCGACCGACTGACCGACGCCAAGGTAAACCGACGCGGCGCTGACCGGGCGGCCTCCTTGTCGTCGTCACCGAGCGGGCCCTTCCGTTGTGCCCCGTACAGCCGATGGGCTGATCATCGAGACGGCAGGGACACCGGACGGCGGTACGATGGACCGGCTGCCAACTGGAGCTTCCTCCTTGCCCGCAGCGCCACTTCGGGGACAGCAATGCGCGCCTGATGAACTCCGACTTCAAGAGCTGGACATTTCCCTTGTTCCAGTGCCCGACAGGTTCGACCCAGATGGCCGCCAGCCCGATTGCTCTGGCTCGCGGCCAAACAGATTGTTGCGCGATGGCCTTCCCGGAATTTCCGGAATAAGAGAACCGGCAAAGTTTCATCGCGCGGGAAGGACAGCATGATACCCTATCGCTCCAAGACATCGACTTCCGGACGCAACATGGCCGGCGCCCGGGCCCTGTGGCGCGCCACCGGGATGAAGGATGGCGACTTCGGCAAGCCGATCATCGCCATCGTGAATTCCTTTACCCAGTTCGTGCCCGGCCACGTCCACCTCAAGGATCTCGGCCAGATGGTCGCCCGCGAGGTCGAGGCGGCGGGCGGCGTCGCCAAGGAATTCAATACCATCGCCGTGGACGATGGCATCGCGATGGGCCACGACGGGATGCTCTACTCGTTGCCGTCGCGCGAGATCATCGCCGACAGCGTGGAATACATGGTCAACGCGCATTGCGCGGATGCCATGATCTGCATTTCCAACTGCGACAAGATCACGCCGGGCATGCTGATGGCGGCCATGCGTGTCGATATCCCGGCGATCTTCGTCTCCGGCGGCCCGATGGAGGCCGGCAAGGTCAATGTCGACGGCAAGGACATCGCGGTCGACCTGGTGGACGCGATGGTGCAGGCGGCGAACCCCGACCTGAGCGACGAACAGGTCAATGCCTTCGAGGTCAACGCCTGCCCGACCTGCGGGTCCTGCTCCGGCATGTTCACCGCCAATTCGATGAACTGCCTGGCCGAGGCCCTGGGTCTTGCCCTGCCCGGCAACGGCTCGACCCTGGCCACACACGCCGACCGCAAGGCTCTGTTCCTCGAGGCCGGGCGCCGGATCGTTGACCTGGCCAAGCGTCACTACGAGGGCGGCGACCGGTCGGTCACGCCGCGCGGCATCGCCACCCACGCCGCCTTTCAGAACGCCATGACGCTGGACATCGCGATGGGCGGTTCGACGAACACCGTCCTGCACCTGCTGGCCATCGCCCGCGAGGCCGAGGTCGATTTCACCCTGGACGACATGGACAAGCTGAGCCGCGTGACCCCCTGCCTCTGCAAGGTCGCCCCGGCCGTGGGCGATGTGCACATGGAAGACGTGCATCGCGCCGGCGGCATCTTCGGCATCCTCGGGCAGCTTGACGATGCCGGGCTGATCAACCGCGACGTCTCGACCGTGCATGTGCCCACCATCGGCGAGGCCATCGACCGGTGGGACATCGCGCGCACGCAGGACAACAAGGTGCACGAACTGTTCAGCGCCGCGCCGGGCGGCGTGCGCACCACCGAGGCCTTCAGCCAGGCCAGCCGCTATCGCAGCCTCGACACGGACCGCGAAAACGGCGTCATCCGGTCCAAGGAACACGCCTTCAGCCAGGACGGCGGATTGGCCGTTCTGTTCGGCAACATCGCGCAGGAAGGCTGCGTGGTGAAAACCGCGGGCGTGGACGACAACATCCTGAAATTCAGCGGGCCGGCCAAGGTCTGCGAAAGCCAGGACGAGGCGGTGAACCGCATTCTCGGCAAGGACATCCAGGCCGGTGACGTGGTCATCATCCGCTACGAAGGCCCGCGCGGCGGGCCGGGGATGCAGGAAATGCTCTACCCGACCAGCTACCTGAAATCCATGAAGCTGGGCAAGGCCTGCGCCCTGATCACCGACGGCCGTTTCTCTGGCGGCACCTCCGGTCTGTCGATCGGTCACGTCTCGCCCGAAGCCGCCGAAGGCGGCAACATCGGCCTGCTGGTCGAAGGCGACATGATCGAGATCGACATCCCCAACCGGACGATCAACGTGGCGCTCAGCGACGAGGAACTGGCATCGCGCCGCGCCGAGATGGAGGCCAAGGGCGACGCCGCCTGGAAGCCCGCCAAGCCGCGCAAGCGCAAGGTCAGCCGCGCGCTCAAGGCCTATGCCTCGCTGGTGGCCAACGCCAGCCACGGGGCGGTCCGCCTGGACCCGTGATCGCCTGAAATTACGGGAAACAGATGCGCCCCGAACCGGACAGCCGGTTCCGGGGCGCGCTTGATCTGCCGGAGCCGAAGGGGCCGGTCCCGCCCCACCGCAACTTGACCTCGTTATTCATCCTGTCGCCCCGGGTAGATCACGTTGGCCAGCAGGAAGATGTCGCCGTTCCGGTTGACCGCCATCCGCTGCACGCGGGCAATCGGGACTTCGATCGAGATGTTCAACTGCGCGGCGGTTTCCGGGTCCGCCGCCCCGTTGGTGACGATCTTGTTTGCATTCACCACCGTCTGGCCCGGCAGATCCGCTACCGGACGTATGGCCATGGTGTAAATCCCTTACGGGATCAGGTCGCAGGGGGAATTCCTCGACGTAGACACAGTCCTGCGGACAGGTCGTCTCGGCCGTGCCTGCGCAAGAGAGGCCGGTAGGTCTGGGCTGCATTGCCGGTATCGCCGTCATGGCGGGGCAGTTGCGCGCCGCGCTGATCGTCCAGGACCTTGGTCACCACTTTGTCCCGCGCGATCAGCGGGCCAGTCCAGTCGGCCTTGACCTCGCACCAGAGGTCGCGCTTGGGGTGTTTTACGACAAAGGTGCCCATGGCCCCGTAGCGCTCGATCGGGCCCTCTCTTTCGAGGATGCCCGGCAATTGGCGGACCGTCATCGTCGCCGCGCCGCTTCCATCGGCCAGTTCCTAGACCGTGGGAACCTTCTCACCAACCTCCCACGTGCCGCTATCGCTCCGCTGACGAAACTGGCTGGCAAGCTGGATGTATCGCGACAGGTCGCTGTCTTGCAGCGTCTTCACGGTTGCGTTTTCAGACGTTATTCCGGCCATCGCGCCCCTTAGCCACTGTCTCAAAGGGGTCGAGGGAGTTGGCCGCAATCGCACCAGCGGAAACCAAGCTGGTCCGGCACGCAAATCACCGCCACTTGACCGCTCCCGAAGCCACCCGCTGTCAGATCCGGATCTTCGGCCTCCAGCCGAACCATCGACGCGCGGACCTTGGCCCGCCATCCCTCGGTCGCGGCCACCCGATGGGCCGGTCTCGCCGGTTTCGGCGCCGACAGGATCGCGTGGGTGTTCGCAAGCGGGGCCGCCGCGCAACCGGAGTGACGGGGACGGCGACCGGGATGGCATGCGATTTAGACAGGCGAAGGGGCGACACTTGCCGCCCCCTTGCCCTTATTTCTTCTTCATTGCCGCCATCAAGGCATCGCCCAGAGCGCCCTGCCCGCCGGACTTGCCCCCGGATTGACCGCCCGACTGGCCGCCCCCAGGACGCGCCCCCTGCTTGGGCGGGCGTCCCTTGCCACCGGCACCGGCCGTCTTGCCCTTCGGCCCGGGGTCGCGACCCGAGGTCTGGCGATCCCCTCCGTCCTTGCGCATCGACAGGCCGATCCGCTTGCGGGGAATATCCACCTCCGTAACCCGTACGCGGACGACGTCACCGGCCTTGACCACCTCGTGCGGGTCCTTGACGAAGCGGTCGGCCAGTTGGCTGACGTGCACCAGACCATCCTGGTGGACGCCAACGTCCACAAAGGCGCCGAAGGCCGCGACGTTCGTCACCGTTCCTTCCAGCATCATGCCCGGCTTGAGATCCTTGATGTCCTCGACCCCGTCGGCAAAGCTGGCGGTCCTGAACTCGGGGCGCGGGTCACGACCCGGTTTTTCCAGTTCCGACAGGATGTCCCGCACCGTCGGCAGGCCGAACCTGTCATCGACGAAATCCTCGGCCCGCAGACCGCGCAGCGCGGCAGGCTGGCCCATGATCGAACGGATGTCCCGACCGCAGGCCGACACGATCCGGCGCGCCACATCGTAGGCTTCGGGATGGACCGAAGAGGCATCCAGCGGCTCGTCGCCCTCGCGGATGCGCAGGAACCCGGCGCATTGCTCGAAGGCCTTGGGACCAAGGCCGGACACCTTGAGCAGCGCCTTGCGTGACGGAAAGGCCCCCGTCGCATCGCGATGCGCCACGATGGCCTCTGCCAGGCGCGGTCCCAGCCCGGCAACATGCGCAAGCAAGGGCGCCGAGGCGATGTTCAGATCGACACCGACGGCGTTCACCGCATCCTCGACCACCGCTTCCAGCGCCTGCGCCAGGCGGCGCTGGTCGACGTCGTGCTGGTACTGGCCGACGCCGATACTTTCCGGTGTGATCTTGACCAGCTCGGCCAGCGGATCCTGAAGGCGCCGCGCGATGGAGACCGCGCCGCGCAGCGAGACGTCCAGATCGGGAAACTCCTTCGCCGCCAGTTCAGAGGCCGAGTAGACGGAAGCCCCGGCCTCGGAAACCACAACCTTGGTGGGTTTCTTGCCTTCGACCAGTTTCAGCGTGTCGGCCACCATGCGCTCTGTCTCGCGGCTGGCGGTGCCATTGCCGATGGCGATCAGCTCGACCCCGTGCCTTTTCACCATGCGCAGGATTGCCTCCTGCGCGCCGCGCAGGTCCATGCGCGGCTGAAACGGGTACAGGGTCGCCGTCTCGACCAGCTTGCCAGTGGCATCGACCACTGCCGCCTTGACCCCCGTCCGGATGCCCGGGTCCAATCCCAGTGTCGGGCGATTGCCGGCGGGCGCTGCCAGCAGCAGATCCTTGAGGTTGCGGGCAAAGACGCCGATCGCCTCTTCGTGCGCGCGGCGACGCAGGTCGGTCAGCAGATCGACGTACATCGACAGAGACAGCTTGACGCGCCATGTCCAGCCCGCCGCCTCGCGCAGCCATTGGTCGCCCGGCCCGTCGCCGGGAATGCCGATTGCGGTGCAGACGATACCGACGGCGCGGGTCGCGCCCTCTTCGCCCTCTGGCGCGATCTCGATGGTCACCACCTCTTCCTTGGCCGCGCGCAGAATGGCCAGCGCCCGGTGGCCCGGGATCTTGGCCCAGCTTTCGCGGTGATCGAAGTAGTCGCTGAACTTGGCGCCGGCCTCTTCCTTGCCCGGCTGCACGCGCGCGGTGATGACCGCCTCGCGCATCATGTAGTCGCGCAGCCGCCCCAGCAGGTCGGCATTCTCGGTGAGTTCTTCGGCCAGGATGTCGCGCGCGCCTTCCAGCGCGGCCTTGACCGTCTCGACCGCCTCGCCGGTATATCCCTCGGCCAGCTTGGCCGGGTCCGCGCCGCGGTTTCCCTCGATCGCGCGCAAGAGCGGTTCCAGCCCGTTTTCGCGGGCGATCATCGCCTTGGTGCGTCGCTTTGGCTTGTAGGGAAGATAGATGTCTTCCAGCGTCGCCTTGGTGTCGGCCTGCGCGATGGCGCGGGCAAGGTCATCGGTAAGCTTGCCCTGCCCCTTGATCGACTCGAGGATCGTGGCGCGCCGCGCCTCCATCTCGCGCAGGTAGGTCAGGCGGTCGGCCAGGGTGCGCAGCTGTGTGTCGTCCAGCCCCCCTGTCACCTCCTTGCGGTAACGGGCGACGAAGGGCACCGTCGCCCCTTCGTCCAGCAGCCCGACCGCTGCGGTGACCTGTGCCGCGCTGGCGGCGATCTCGGTGGCGATGGTGCGGGCGATGCGGTCGGCGGTGTTGCTCACTTGCGTCCTCCAGGTCTGCGGTACGCCGTCTTAGCCAAGCGCGCGAGCCTCGCCAAGAGACATCGCCGCGTTCGGCCAAGATCGCGGTTTTCCGCTGGGCCGGATCAGGGGGCCGACAGGTAATCGGCCGAGACATAGCCCGTCACGGCAGGTGCGTCGGCCAGCGAGACCCGGCACCAGAGCTGGCCCATTTCGGTCACGCAATCGCGGCGCACAAGCACGGTGCCGTCCGGCAGGCCCAGTTTGACCTTGTAGCCCAGCCCCGGCCCATAGCGCAGCTTCAGCAGTTCGTCGGGGCCCGCTCCTTTGACCACGGTGCGCCCTCCCGTGACGGCGCTGCAACTGGCGGCCAGCAAAAGGGCGCCAAAGATCGCGAATTTCTGTCTGCTCATGTTCCGGCCTCTGTCGTTTCTTGTTTTCCCTCCCTGCCGTGGCCGGCAGGGGGTCGCAACAGGATCACGCTTTTTCGGGCCGGGGTCGAGTCCCCCGTGCCCGCGCCGGGCGGCGGCCTCAGGCGGCCGCCGCTTTTGCCTCTTTCCGGGCCCGCGCGTCGGCTTTGCGCGCGCGGGGGAAGAAGCTGTAGTAGAACACCGGTGCCGCGACCAGGGTCAGGACAGAGGCAAAGCCGAGGCCGCCCATGATCGTCACCGCCATCGAGGCAAAGAAGGCATCCGACAGCAGCGGTATCATGCCCAGGATCGTCGTCGCCGCGGCCAGAACCACGGGCCGCAGACGCGACGTGGAGGCATCCAGCACCGCCTTTCGGAATGGCACGCCCTCGGCCCGGACCAGGTCGATTTCCTCGACCAGGACGATGCCGTTCTTGATCAGCATGCCCGACAGGCTGAGCAGGCCCAGAAGCGCGGTGAAGGAGAACGGCAAGCCCGTCCCCAGCAGGCCCAGCGCAACGCCGTTCACGCTCATCGGCACCAGCAGCCAGATGATGACAGGCTGGCGGATGGTTCCGAACAACAGGACGGAAATCAGCACCATGATGATCAGGGACAGCGGCAACTGCTTGCCCAGCGAGGATTGCGCCTCGGTCGAGCTTTCGTATTCGCCGCCCCATTCAAGGATATAGCCTTCGGGCAGTTCGATGGCTTCGACCGCGTCACGCACCTGGGCAAAGACGCTGGAGGCGTTCACCCCCGCCGGCACCCCCGCCTGCACAGAAATCGTCGGCACCCGGTCACGCCGCACCAGGAAGGTGTTCTGGGCTTCCCAGTCGAACCCGTCGGTGATCTGCGCAACGGGGATATAGGTGCCCGCCGCCGCCGAATAGACCGGCAGGTCGACAAGATGGCCGGCGCCTTCGCTTTGCGCCGTGTCGGTGCGCATGATGATCGGGATCAGACGGTCGGCCTCACGGTAATAGCCGACCTGCAGACCGTCGGTCCCCAGCGTCAGCGCCTGCGCCAGGGCCTCGCGGGTGACGCCCGCAGCCTTGGCCCGTTCATCGGCAAAGCGCGGCACGATCACCAGTTCCCGTTCGCGCCAGTCCGTCCGCAGGTCCTGCAACTGGTCGGAGGCGCCCCTCAGCACGGTTTCCGCCTGTTCCGCCAACTGGCGCAGCACCACCGGATCCGGCCCCGAGAACCGCGCCGCGATGGGCGCCCCACCGCCGGGACCGAAGGCCAGCCGCTCGGTGCGGAATTCACCCGAGGTCAGCGTGCTGCGGCCAAAGGTTTCCAGATCGGCCCGCAATTGCGGGATCTGTTCCAGGCTTTCGGCCCGGATGATCAGGTGGCCATAGGTCGGCAGCGCCTCTTCGGGGGCATAGGTCAGCATGAAACGCGTCGCGCCACCGCCAATGAACGTCGCCACCGAGGTCACGTCGTCACGTTCCGCCAGCCAGTTTTCCAACAGGGTCATGTCGTCCGACACCTGGTGGATGCTGGCCCCCTGGGGCAGCTTGTAGTGGACGTAGAACAGCGGCGTGTTCGAGTCGGGAAAGAACTGCTGCTTGACCTGACCAAAGCCGATGTAACACAGGACCGTCACGGCGATCAGCGCCAGGATCACCAGGTGGCGCAGGGTCAGCGCCGCGGACAGGACCGCGCGGTAGGCTCGGAACAGCGGCCCGCCGTAGTGGTCACCGTCGTCACCGGCCCCGACCTTGAAGAAGTAATGCGCCAGAAGCGGCGTCGCCGTGATGGCCAGAACCCACGACAGCAACAACGAAATCCCGATCACCGCAAACAGCGAGAACAGGAATTCCCCGGTCGCGTCGGGCGACAGGCCGATGCCGGCAAAGGCCATGATGCCGATCACGGTCGCGCCCAGCAGCGGGGTCTGGGTCTTGCTGGCGACCTCCTCGGCGGCAGCGCGGGCGGTTTTGCCCTTGGCCATGTCGCCCTGCATGCCCTCGGCCACGACGATGGCGTTGTCCACCAGCATCCCCATCGCGATGATCAGCGCCCCCAGCGAAATCCGCTCCATCTCGATCCCGAAGATCGCCATGAGGAAAACCGTCCCCACGACGGTCAGCAGCAGCGTGGCGCCGACGACCACGGCCGCACGCCACCCCATGAAGAGCGCCAGCACGACCACCACGATGGCCACGGACATAGCGAGGTTCAGCAGAAAGGCGTTCGAGGCCTCGTCGACCACGACATGCTGTTGATAGATCGGGTGCAGTTCCACCCCGGCGGGCACGTCGCGCATGATCTCGGCCAGCCGCGCATCCACGCTCTTGCCGACTTCGACGATGTTCAGATCGGCCTTGCCCGCGACCCCCAGCGTGAAGGCCTCCTGCCCCTGAAAGCGGATGATCTCTGTCGGGTCCGTGACGCGCGACCGCGTGACCGTCGCGATGTCCAGAAGATCGATCACGTCACCGCCGACACCGATGGTGAGGTTGGCGATGTCGAGAACCGTATCGCTGCCGCCGGGCGCCTGCAGGCGGACGTCCTGCGCCGGGTAGGACACGCTGCCCGCCGGGGTGCGCGTGTCGGTGCTGGACAAGGCCGCACCGATGCTGTCCGGCGCGATCCCCAGGTTGGTCACGATGGAGGTGCGCGCATCGACGTAGATCGCCTCGGACGGCAACCCGGCCACGGCCACGTCGGCCACCCCGTCCACCGCCAGCAGCTCGCGCCGCAGGTATTCCGAGATCTCGTGCACCTCGGCATCCGTGAACCCCGGCGCCGTCACCGCGTAGAAGACGCCGAACACGTCGCCGAAGGTGTCGTTGACGATGGGCTGCCCCGCTTCGGGCGGCAGGTTGCGCCGGGCATCCTCGACCCGGTTGCGCAGCTTGGTCCAGATGGCGGGCAGTTCGGAGCCGTCGTAGGTGGATTCGATGTTGACCGAGATCCGGCTGACGCCCGGCTTGTTGGACGAGGTGATGAAGTCGATCTCGCCCATCTTCTGGATCTCGGATTCGATGGGCTCCGAGACCTCGCGCGCCACCTGCTCGGCGGAGGCGCCGGGGTATTGCGTGATGATGATGGCGTTCTTGATCGTGAAGGCGGGGTCTTCGAGACGGCCGATCGTGGAGAATCCCCAGATGCCGCCCAGAAGGCAGCCCAGCATGAGGAGCCAGGTGATCAGCGCCTTGTCGATGGAGGCGCGCGCAATGGACATGGGCTTACTCCCCGATCCGGGTGAAGCGGCGCACGGACTGGCCGTCGCGCAGTTGCGACGCACCGGTCATCACGATCTGCGTCCCGTCGGCGGGCCCCTCTGTCATGTAGAGCTTGCCGTCGTCGTGCAGTTCGATCCGGACCGGGGTGCGCCGCACGGTACCATTGTCGAAGACCATGACGGAGGCCTTGCCCGCCGCATCGTAGACAAGCGCCGTGGCGGGCAGGATCACGCCGTCGGGCGCGGCACCTTCAAGGGTGGCAAAGACGGTCACCGATGCGCCGGGAAAGACGAAGTTGCCCGGGCTTTCGTCAAAGCCGAGGGTGATCCGGTAAGTCTGTCCCACGCTGGATGTTTCCGTCTCGAACTCCCGCATTTCCAGCGGGTAGGTCGCATTGTCCCCGGGGAACTGGGCGACAAAGGTCACATCCGCCTTGACGCCCGCCTGGCGGAACAGAACCTCCGGCACCTGGATGTCGACGCGCAGTTCGGAAACATCGTGCAGCCTGACCACCGGCGTTCCGGGAGAGACCGTCTGGAAATTCGCGACCAGCCGCCGCGCGACAAGCGCGTCGAAAGGCGCCTTCAGGGTGGCGTGTTCCAGATCGTCCTGCGCGCTTTCCAGCGCGATTTCGGCCAGGCGTAGCTGGGTTTCGGCATCGCGGACCTGGACGGCGGACACCGCCTGCCCGCTCAGGCTCTCAAGCCGTTCCGCGTCGCGCTGCGCCTTGTCGTAATTCGCCTGCGCCTGGGCAACGGCTCTTTCATAGCCGGAAATATCCAGTTGCGCGACCAGCTCGCCCTTGGGCTTGGATGTGCCCTCTTCGGCATCGAGAATCTCGAGCTGTCCCCCCACCTGAAAGGCGAGGTCGACAGTCTGGCGCGCAGTCACCTGGCCGAAGAACTGGCGGCGCTGCACGACCGGCCGCGACGAAAGCTCCATCAACTTGACGGGTTTCGGGGTGTCGGGAACGGCCTGCTCCTGCGCCGCAACGGCGATGGGAAGGATCAGGGCAATGAGTGATAGAGCGGAAACAAGATGGCGCATGGTGCTTTTTTCTGTCGAAAGAGGGAGCCGGCTGCCTGCAGGTAGGCGACACGACCAGAAAAAGCAAACCGCTTAGTTCAGTTTTTTTATTGACGAAGGGGGGCAGCCCCCAGAAATTCGGTACCTGAAACGTATTTTCCGGCATCGCGGCGCTCTGCAAGGCCGCGGGACCGGGGCAACGGGGCCGTCCCCGCCCCGGCCGCGATGCCGCCCCTCAGTCCAGAAACGCCTTCTCGACCACGAAATGACGCGGCGCTGAATTGGCTCCTTCTTCCAGCCCGTGTGCCTCGCACAGGCCGATGATGTCCTTGTTGAGCGCGAGGTTGCCGCAGATCATCACCCTGTCCTCTTCCGGCGACCAGGCCGGCAGGTCCAGCGCCGCAAAGACGCGCCCGTCGCGGATGTGATCGCTGATCCTGCCTTCGATGTCGGACGGGTCGCGGGTGGTCGTGGGATAATACCGCAGCTTGTCGCCAACCAGTTCCCCGACCAGCGGATCCTCCGGCAGGGCGGCCACGATTTCTGCGCCATAGCCCAGTTCGGCCCTTGTGCGGCAGGTATGGGCGACGATCACCTGATCATAGCTTTCCCAGGTCTCGGGATCACGCAGGAGCGAGGCAAAGGGCGCGATGCCCGTCCCGGTGCAGATCATCCACAGCCGCTTGCCCGGCAAGAGCGCGTCCAGCACCAGCGTCCCCACCGGCTTGGGCCGCAGGATGATCTGGTCGCCCGCCTCGATCCTTTGCAGGCGCGAGGTCAGTGGACCGTCGGGCACCTTGATCGAATAGAACTCCAATTCGTCATCCCAGGCAGGCGAGGCGATGGAATAGGCGCGCAAGAGCGGCTTTTCCCGCCCGGTTTTCTCATCGGTCTGCATCAGTCCAATCATGACGAACTCGCCCGAGCGAAAGCGCAGGCTGCGCGGGCGGGTGACACGGAACGAAAACAGCGTGTCACTCCAGTGCTTGACCGCCGTCACCGTCTGGGCGTCAGGCAGGATCTTTGCAGGGGTTGCGATGTTCATGACGCGTCTCCTCAGGCGGCTTCGGTGGCGGGATTCTCGGAAAACTGGCTGGCCAGCTTGTCGGGCTTGCCATCCATCTCATCGGCGGTCGGTAGCGGTTCCCTTGCCTCCAGGATCACCGGCCAGAGCGCCGCGTACTTGGCGTTGAAAGCCACCCATTGCTCCATTCCGCCTTCGGTATCGGCGCGGATCGCATCGGCGGGGCACTCGGGTTCGCAGACACCGCAGTCGATGCATTCCTCGGGGTCGATCACCAGCATGTTCTCGCCCTCGTAAAAGCAATCCACGGGGCAGACCTCGACGCAGTCGGTGTATTTGCAGGCGATGCAATTGTCTGTGACGACATAGGTCATGGGGGCGTTCCTTTTTGTTGCCTCTCTGGATTGCCGCAACGCAGCACCCTCGTCCGTCAACTAATTGCTATTTCCCGAACCCCCGTTTCGGCAGCCTGTCCCCTGCACGACAGGAGTGGACTGATGATCGAACAGATGATGACGGATGCCGGCGGAAAAACCCTGACGGTGACCTGGGAAGACGGCAGGGAAAGCCGCCTTTCGGCCGAGGAATTGCGCGCAAACGCCCGTGATGCATGGACAAAACGGGAAATGATCGACACCGGCACGGTCACCGTGGCGCCCGGACTGACCATCACCGGCATTCATCCGGTGGGCGGCTACGGCGTGAACCTCTGGTTCTCTGACGGGCACGACAAGGCGATCTTTCCTTTCGTCTACCTGCGCGAACTTTCCGACGCCCACGACAACTAATTGACATAACCCTTGCCGCACTGCGGCGCAGGCTGATCCCGACACAGAATTCAAGGAGCCCCTGGCATGGACGAGATTCTCGACGGTCTGACCCAGATCGACTGCGACATCCTGGTGATCGGCGGCGGCACCGCCGGACCGATGGCCGCGCTCAAGGCCAAGAAGAAGAACCCCAAGGCCAACGTGGTGCTGCTGGACAAGGCCAACGTGAAACGTTCGGGCGCGATCTCGATGGGCATGGACGGGCTGAACAACTCGGTCATTCCGGGCTATGCCACGCCCGAGCAGTACACCAAGGAAATCACCGTCGCCAATGACGGCATCTGCGACCAGGCCGCGGTCTACCGATATGCCTCGGAATGCTATGGCATCATCCAGGAACTGGATGATTTCGGCATCCGTTTCCAGAAGGACCAGAACGGCGAATACGACGTCAAGAAGGTGCACCACATCGGCACCTACGTCCTGCCGATGCCCAACGGCGACACGGTCAAGAAGGCGCTCTATCGGCAGTTGCGCAAGGCGCGCATCAACATCGTCAACCGCTACATGGCCACCCGCCTGCTGACCGGCGAGGGCCGCATCGCGGGCGCGGTCTGCGTCAACACGCGCACGGCGGAATTCCTGGTGGTGCGGGCCAAGGCCGTCATCATGGGGCTGGGCGCCGCCGGGCGGCTGGGCCTGCCGACCTCGGGCTATCTCTATGGCACCTATGAGAACGCGTCGAATTCTGGCGAAGGTTATGCGATGGCCTATCACGCGGGCGCGGGCCTGGCGAACCTGGAATGTTACCAGATCAACCCGCTGATCAAGGACTACAACGGTCCCGCCTGCGCCTATGTCGCCGGTCCGATGGGCGGCTACACCGCCAACGCCCAGGGCGAACGCTTTATCGAGTGCGACTACTGGTCGGGCCAGATGATGCAGGAATTCTACGACGAACTGCAGGGCGGCAAGGGGCCGGTCTACCTCAAGCTCAACCACCTGGCGGAGGAAACGATCAGCGAGATCGAACGCGTGCTGCACATCGTCGAACGCCCGACCCGCGGGCATTTCCACAAGGGCCGCGGCACCGACTACCGCAAGCAGATGATCGAGATGCATATCTCGGAAATCGGCTTCTGCTCGGGGCATTCCGCCTCCGGCGTCTTTGTCGACGAACATGCGCGGACGACGATCCCCGGCCTCTACGCGGCGGGCGACATGGCGAACGTGCCGCACAACTACATGCTGGGGGCTTTTACCAACGGCGCCTTTGCCGGTCTGGACGCGGCCGATTTCATCGCAGACGTCGACTTCGCGGCCTTTGACGAGGCCGAGGTGGAGGCGGAGCGCACCCGCGTCCTGGCCCCGACCAAGCGCGACGATGGCATCCCGCCCAACCAGATCGAATACAAGACACGCCGCCTGGTGAACGACTATCTGCAACCGCCCAAGGTGACGGCCAAGATGGAACTGGCCCAGCAGCGTTTCGAAGAAGTCCGCGAGGACATGGAACAGGGCATGTACGTCCGCGACTCGCACGAACTGATGCGCGCGCTCGAAGCCTCGTCGATCCTGGATTGCGCCGACATGGCGGCCAGCGCCTCGCTCTACCGCACCGAAAGCCGCTGGGGTCTGTATCACAACCGCGTGGAATACGACCGCGATGAGGAAAACTGGTTCTGCCACACGATCCTGACCAAGGGCGACGACGGCAAGCCGGCGCACCGCAAGCAGGAAGTGAAACCCTACATCGTGGAAATCGCCGAAGACGAGAAGGACGCCTACAACAACCAGCGCGTCGGTGCCTCGGTCGCGGCGGAATAACGAACAGAAGGAGACAGACAGATGCCTCTCGCCCAGACCGCGACCACCGTCCCCGTCACCGTGAATGCCGATCTCTGCATCGCCGACAAGGGCTGCACCGTCTGCGTGGATGTCTGCCCGCTCGACGTGCTGCGCATCGCCGAGACCGAGGACGGGTCCAAGACCGCCTACATGAAATACGACGAATGCTGGTACTGCATGCCCTGCGAGGCCGACTGCCCGACCGGCGCCGTCACCGTGAACCTTCCCTACCTGCTGAAGTGAGGACCAAGATGAGCGGACTGTTCGAAGATTTCGACGACATCGCGGACCTGGCCGAGGGACTGGACGATCCGGTCCCCGGCGCGCGGATCATGGCGGTGATCGACCTGACCGACAGCGCCGATCCGGCGGCCATCCCCTACCTGGCCCGCGCCATCGCGGACGAGGACGCCGGCGTGCGCAAGCAGGCCGCGCAGGGGCTGACCGATTTCGACGGGCCAGAGGTGGCCGCGGCGCTGGTCTCGGCGCTGAACGATCCTGACCCCGCGGTGGTGGCCGCGGCCTCGGTGTCCCTGACGGAACTCAAGGATCCGACCTCAGGGGATGCAATCCTGCCGCACCTGGACGACGGTGACGAGGTCAAGCTGACCGCCTGCCTTGCCGGAATCAAGGAATTGCGCCGACCAGAGGCCATGTCGCCCGCCATCGCGGCGCTGAAACACGCGGCCCCCGGAGTGCGGGCGCAGGCGGTGGGCGTGATCGGCTGGCTGCAGGATGAGACCTCGTTGCCCGCGCTTCAGGAGGCCGCGCATGATACGGATGTCAACGTGCGGCGCACGGCGCTGGCGGCGATGGGGTTCTCGCAGTCAGAGGCCGCGCAGTCGGCCCTGATCGCGGCCCTGACCGACCCGGAATGGATCGTGCGCGAGGCGGCGGCGGAAACGCTGGCGAAATCCGGCGGCGTGTCCTGCATCCCTGCGCTGCGCGGGGCATTGTCGGATGACTACTGGCAGGTGCGGCTGAAGGCCGTGCGCTCTCTGGGCAAGCTGGGCGCAACCGAGGCCGCGATGGAAATCGCGCCGATGATGGACCTGCCCGTGCCCAACCTGCGCAAGGAATGCGCCGCCGTTCTGGGCGAACTCGCAGTGCCGGCAACGGCCTCGTACCTGAAGAAATATGCCGACGACAACGACCCGGACGTACGCAAGAACGTGCGTTGGGCGCTGGAGCGAATGGCCGCCTGAAACCGCGCTCCCCTACTGAAATCGCTGCATTTTTAATCCTCCCGGGCATTGCTCCCCGGGGGGCTTTTCCGCTGGAAGCCTCCGAACTAACCCATTGCTTTAAAACGATAATTTTATACGCGATTCGCAAATCCCCGGTCCGAATAACGGCGTCTTGGCAGTCATGCACCTCAAATCAAGCACAAAAACAGGGCAATTTCGGAATCCGGGCCACAAGCCCCTCCGCGACCTTTTACAGGAGGCGTTGTAGGGCCGGATACTGGTGGAGGAACGATCGACGACTTCTCGGAAACTCACAGGAGAGACGTGATGAAGACCTTCCTCAAGACCACCCTTACGAGTACAGCCCTGGCCAGCTTCGCATTCGCGGCATGGGCCGAAGAGATCACGATTGCGATCGGCCACCAGTCGATGTGCACCGACACCTACACGGCGGGCATCGTCGTCAAGGAGCTCGGCCTGCTGGAGAAACACCTGCCGACCGACGGCGCATATGCCGATGCGGAATGGGACATCACCTGGTCCGACTACAGCTCTGGTGGGCCGATCACCAACCAGATGCTGGCCAACAAGCTGAACATCGGCGTGATGGGCGACTATCCCCTGATCGTGAACGGCGCCAAGTTCCAGGAGACCGACAGCCTGCGGTCGATCTATGTTGCCGGCACCGGCTACAACCTCAAGGGCTCGGGCAACGCCATCGTCGTGCCGGTCGACAGCGACATCTATTCCATCGACCAGCTGCGCGGAAAATCGGTTTCGACTCCGGTCGGTTCGGCGGCCTGGGGCATGCTGCTCAAGGCGATGCAGGACAACGACATGCCGGCCGGTGAATACGTCCTCAAGAACCAGAGTCCCGCCGTGGGGGCCGCAAATATCGCCGCCGGCAAGATCGACGCGCACAGCGATTTCTGTCCCTGGTCCGAGATCATGGAATTCCGCGGCACGGGTCGCAAGATCTACGACGGATCCGAGGCCGGCGTGCCCTACCTGCATGGCGTCGTCGTCCGCGAGGATTTTGCTGAAGAATATCCGGAGGTCGTCGAGGCCTTTCTGAAGGCCGTGATCGAGGCCGGTGAGTGGATCCGCGAGGACCCGATGCGCGCCGTGACCGAGATGGAAACCTGGACCGGGGTCGAGAAGGAGGTTCTGTACCTCTACTTCTCCAAGGGCGGGCACCTGACGCTGGACCCGACGATCAAGACCGAATGGGTCGATGCGCTAAAGTTCGACCACGGTGTCCTGGTGCGCGAAAAAGCGATCCCACCGCTGGATTTCGATGCCTGGATCACCGAGGACTACATCAAGGCCGCCTATGCCGACATGGGGCTGGACTACGAGGCCGACAAGGCCGCGACGGTCGACCCGAAAGAGGCCAATGCCGGGCTTCCGGCCGAGATCTGGCATGCGCGTGACGGAGTCTCGACCTACGAGACCATGCCCGAATTCCTTGCCGCCGTGGCCGCGATGCAGGGCACCGGGGCCAAGCTGAACGCCACCTATGTCTACGATAGCGAGACCGGGCTGAAGCTCTTCGGCAAGACCGCCTTCTGGGTCAAGGCCGGCGAGGATTACGCCACCTTCCTGCGCAAGGGCGAGGCTGAGGCCCATGCCGCGAACCATTCCGGCGAGGTCATCACCTTTGACGCCGCCATCGCGGATTTCACCACCGAGGGCTGATCCCTTCCCCTCCTGATCAGGCCCGGGGCGGAGGTCCCGCCCCGGGCGTGCAGCAAGCTCCACCGGAGGCCAGCCATGTCCCAAGCGCTGAAGACGACACCGACCCCACCCGAAACCGCCACGCCTGAACCGGCAGTCCCGGCCAGCCCCGCGCCACCGGCGTCCCGGCCAGCCCTTCGCCTGCCCCGGATCAGTGCCGCGCAGTTCGGCAACCTCGGCCTGATCGCGCTGTCATTGACGCTGGGCGTGCTGGCCTGGCACCTGTTGACCGCCAACAACGTGGATTTCTACATCAATTTCCAGAATGTGCCTTCTCCCTGGCGCGTCTTTGATGCCTTCGTCGCGCATGTGCAGACCGGGATTTTCTGGACCCATATCGGCGTTTCGATGCGCCGTATCCTGATCAGCTATTCACTGGCCTGCGCCCTTGGCATCGGGATCGGCCTGGTGATGGGCCGCTCGCACCTCGCCCGGGCGCTGATCATGCCCTACATCGAAGTCGTGCGCCCCATTCCCGCCGTCGCCTGGATCCCGCTGGCGATCCTGATGTGGCCGACCGAGGAAAGCTCGATCATCTACATCACCTTCCTCGGCGCGCTCTTTCCCATCGTTCTGAACACGCTGCACGGGGTCGAGCAGACGCCCGAAGTGCTGGTGCGGGCCACGCAATCACTGGGCGCCTCGCGCTGGGACGTGTTCCGGCACGTCGTCATCCCGGCCGCCCTGCCCTCGATCGCGGCGGGTCTTGCCATCGGCATGGGGGTCAGCTGGTTCTCGCTCCTGGCCGGAGAGATCATCTCGGGGCAATACGGCATCGGTTATTTCACCTGGAACGCCTACAGCCTGATCAACTACCAGGACATCGTCGTCGGCATGCTGGTGATCGGTTTCCTTGGCACCGGCTCGACCGCGGCGGTCAAGCTGCTGACCGCGCCGATGCTGGCCTGGCAGAAGAGGACGCGGTGATGGCGCCCCTGTCCATCATCGCCAACGAGGTCCGGCGCCGCTGGCGGCACCTGCTGTTTTGGGGAGTCCTCTTTGCCCTGCTGCACCAGGTCGCGATGTTCGCCGCGCTCTTGCTGCGGTTCCGCGCCTGGCCCAACTACGTCACCTTCTACGACTGGCCCGGCAACGTGCTGCACATCGTCCGCTCCACGCCATCGGTGCGCGACATGGTCGGGATCATCCGCGAAGAGTGGCTGATCGAGATCGGGCGCATGAATTACGACTACGGCACCGGCATTTCCGAGTGGAGCCTGAACATCATGCCCTCGCGCCTGCTGGTGCTGTGCCTGCTCGGGGCCTTGGTGGGGCTGGCCTTCTCGCTCCTGCACCGGACGGCCTGCGCTTCTGGTGCCCGGAACGGCCTCAGGGCGACAACCGGGCTGGGCGCCTTCCTCGTGGCGCTGACCAACGTGACGATGAGCTGGGTTGTCTGCTGCGCCACACCGTCCTGGGTGGTCGGCCTGGCGATGCTCGGCCTCGGCACCACGACCTCGCTGGCGCTGGAACGCTCCGGCCCGCTGCTGTCGGTCTTGGGCTTCGGCCTGCTGACGGCGCTGATCCTCTACCTCGCGTGGCGCAAATCGCGCCCCGCTCAACAGTCAAAGGGAGCCCCGGCCCATGCTTGATATCCTGAAATTCAAGGCCCCTCATCAACGCGACGACATCGGCAAGGGGCGCATCGAGGTCAAGGATGTCTCGATCACCTTCGGCAAGGGCAAATCGGCCTACCGTGCGACCGAGACCACCGATATAACCATCGAGGCGGGCGAATTCGTCTGCATCCTCGGGCCGTCCGGCTGCGGCAAGTCCACGCTGCTGAACGCCATCGCAGGCTACGTCGAGCCATCGACAGGCGCGGTTCTGGTCGACGGCAAGGAGGTTCGCAAACCTGGCCCGGATCGCGGCATGGTCTTTCAGCAATATTCGCTGCTGCCATGGAAGACGGTCTATGAAAACGTGGCCTTCGGCCCCCGCATGGCCGGGCATTCCCGCACCGAATCCGGCTCGACCGCCAACACGTTTCTGGAACTCGTGGGGCTGAAGAAATTCGGCGATCGCTACCCGGCGGAACTGTCCGGCGGAATGCAGCAGCGGGTCGGCATCGCGCGGGCACTGGCAAATTACCCCTCGGTCCTGTTGATGGACGAACCCTTTGGCGCGCTCGATGCCCAGACCCGCCTGATGATGCAGGAAAGCCTGCTGGACATCTGGCGCAAGTTCGGCACGACGGTCGTCTTCGTCACCCACGACGTCGACGAGGCGGTGTTCCTGGCCGACCGCGTCCTGATCATGAGCGCGGCCCCCGGGCGCATCATCGAGGACGTACGCATCGACCTGCCCCGCCCGCGCTCGACCGACATGGCCACCGACCCGGCCTACATGCAGGCCCGCCAGCACTGCCTTGCCACGATCAAGGCCGAAAGCCGCAAGTCCTTTGAAAGCCAGAACGCATGAGACGCCTTGCCATTCTCCTGTCGCTGATCGCCGCGCCGCTGATGGCCCAGGTCCAGGGCGTCGAACTGGACGAACCCGTGGCCCTGCCCGCCTTTCTTCTGGACAATGACATGGGCGAGACCCTGGACAAGGGCGCCCTGACCGGACGCTGGACGCTGGTGATGTTCGGCTTTCTCTCCTGTCCCGATGTCTGTCCCTTCACCTTGGGCAACCTCGAGGCCGCGGTGGCGGAGACCTCGATGCGGGTGCGGCCGGACAATGTTCCACAGGTGGTCTTCGTCTCTGTCGATCCGGCACGGGATGCAGGAACGGTCAGTGATTATGCGCGCTATTTTCACCCCGATTTCCGGGGCTTCACCGGCACCCGCGACCAGATCGACACCCTGATCGAGGCGACGGACAGTTTCTACCGCCTGATGAAACCGGATGCCTCGGGCTACTACGAGGTGCAGCACAGTTCCGCGGTCTCGGTGATCGCACCGGACGGCACGCTGCGGGCCAAGCTGCAGCCACCTTTTGACCCCGGCGCCACCGCCGAATTCCTGGCACGTCTGCAGATCGCCTACCGCAGGAGCCTGAACCAATGAAACGCCTTGCTGTCCTTGTCCTTGCGCTGATGATGCCCCTTCCTGCCTCTGCCGGCGACCTGGTGGTATCGGGCGCTTTCGTACCAATGGCCCCGCCGGGTGTCATGGCCCATGCGGCCTATTTCCAGCTGACCAACGACGGGACCGAAACGCGCCGCCTGATCGGCGTCCGCGCCGAGGGATACGCGATGGCGCATCTGCACCGCTCCGACGACATGGGCGATGTAGCGACCATGTCGGCGGTGGATGCGATCGACATTGGCCCCGGTCAGAGTATCGTCTTCGCCCCCGGCGGGCTGCACGTCATGCTGATGCATCCCGCCGCGATGCAGGCAGAGGGCAACACGGTCTTGCTCACCCTGTCGTTTGCCAACGGGGATACCCTGGCGGTGCAGGCTCCGGTCAGACGGTTGCGGCATGGGTCGTAAAGCCACGTTCTTCCCCATGGTATTGGCATTGGCCGCACCGGCCTGCGCCGATTTCGACGCAGAGGCCTTTCCACCCTACGAACGCTGCGCGCTCTGCCACGGGCTGTTCGGGGTTTCGGCCAGTGCCCGCTTTCCCAACCTCGCGGGGCAGGAACCAGTCTACATCGAAAACCAGGTCCGGGCCTTCCTGTCCGGTGACCGTCACAACGACGGGGGCCAGATGTCCAGCATCGTGACCGAGCTGAAACCCGAAGAGATCGCGGTGGTGGTCGAATGGTTCGCAACCCAGGACCCGCCCGCCCCGGCGCCCGAAGGGGATGCCAAGGGCCGCGCCCTTTATGAGGCGCGGAACTGTGGCGACTGCCATGACGCCGAAACCTCCTATCTCGGCGTGCCGCACCTCACTGCACAGCACGCGGATTACCTGGCCAAGCAGATGCAGGATTTCCGCGATGGCACGCGCGGTACACACCTTGGCTGCCTTCCCCACGGGCCGATGATGCCCGACGACGACAGCGAAATCGCAGCCATTGCCGCCTACCTAGCCTCGGTGCCGCGCCCATGAGCGACGAGACCGATATCGACAGCACCAGCCCCGGCGCGATCTACCTGTCGGAGTATTTCCTGGAACTCAACGAGGGCGCCGGGTTCCTCGCCAGCCTGTCCCCGGACCAGCGCAAGAAAGTGCGTAAACTTGGCACTCGCTGCAGCTTTGCCAAGGGGGAAGGAATCTTTCACCAAGGCGCGGCCCATACCGGCGTCTGGGTCATCGAGGAAGGCCGCGTGCGGACATTCTACACCGGCCCATCGGGGCGTGAGATCACCCTTGCCTACTGGAGCCCGGGTCATTTCGTCGGCGGACCAGAGGTCTTTGGCCGCGGCCGCCACGTCTGGTCGGCGGATGCGCTGGAAGATTGCCAGTTGCTGTTCCTGTCCGGAACCAGCCTGCACCACCTTGTCCGGGAAGTGCCCGAAGTGGCGATTGCGGTGATCGACGGACTCGTGGCCAAGGGCAAGAGCTATTCCGCGCTGATCCAGATGCTGGGCACGCGCACCGTGTCCGAGAGGCTGCGGCAGCTGCTGGTCATCCTCGCCGATGCACATGGGCGTGAGGAAGGTCAGACCATCGTCGTGGACCGGACATTGACCTATGAACAGATCGCCGCCATCGTCGGCGCCACTAGGCAATGGGTCACGCAATCACTGGACAAGTTGAAATCCGCCGGAGTTCTCGAAATAACGCGCAGCGAGATCATCATCCACAACCTCGAAAGCCTCGAAGAATGAACCTGACGCGCGTCTCGCCGCCGTTGTCGACCCTCCGCGCCCGCACCCAAGAGCACCTGCCCGGTGTCGCGGTGGCGGGCGTCATCAGCATCGCCGCCTTTGCCATCGCCGCGCGCTACGACGCGCCGGTCATGCTGTTCGCGCTGTTGCTTGGCATGGCCATGTCCTTTCTGGCCGAGGATGAACGCACCGCGATCGGGATCCGGCTGGTGGCCTCTACGGGGCTGAAACTGGGCGTTGCCCTGATGGGGCTGCGCATCTCCTTCGAGCAGCTGTTCGACCTCGGCCCCGCTGTCTTCCTGCTCATCCTTCTGGGCAGCGCAAGCACGATCCTGCTGGGCTTGGCCATCGGGCGGGCGATGGGCTGGTCCGGGTCGGCGGCTCTGATCGCCTCCGGGGCGGTCGCGATCTGCGGAGCCTCTGCCGCCCTGGCACTGGCCTCTGTCACGCGTGGATTTCAGGGCAAGGACGATCACACACTTCTGGTCATCATGACGGCGACGGCCCTGTCGACGGTGGCGATGATCTTCTACCCGGTCTTTCTCGGGCTGGCGGGGTTCGGCTTGCAGCAAGAGGGTATCATACTGGGCGCCTCCATCCACGATGTCGCGCAGGTGATCGGGGCCGGGTTCTCCGTGTCTGAAACCACAGGCGAGACCGCCACTCTGGCCAAGATGACCCGCGTCGCGATGCTGCCTGTCCTGCTCTTGCTGGTGACGGCCGGGACAGGACAGGGGCGCGGCGGTTTTCGCCTGCCCTGGTTCGTCGTCGCCTTCGTCGTCCTGATGGTGCTCAACCAGCTGGTCGCCCTGCCCGCCGAGGTCATCGACGGCAGCAAGACGCTGTCCGGCGCGCTGTTGGTGACGGCCGTTGCCGCTTTGGGCCTTGGCAGCGCCCCCCGCAAACTGCTGCGCGCCAGCGGTGGGGCATTTGCCCTGATGGCCGGCCTGTCGTTCTGGCTGCTGGCGGTTGCCACGCTGGGTGTCTGGCTCTGGGCCTGATCGCCTCCTCTGCGCTGGACTGTGTTTGGCCCTCGACACTCGGAACTGCGAACTGGCGAAGGGCGGCAGGTGATCCTTGAGAAGTCCGACTCGCGGATCCTCCGGTCCTTACCGTAGAGCGCGCGGTATTCGTCTTTATTGTCGAACACCTGTCGCCCGACATAGTCGACATGGCTCTCTGTGGGCGTGCCGTCGGCGAGCTGAACCCGCCGTTTTATTTCGGTGGCACAAACTCATGACCAGATTGGAGCACCCTGACAAAGACGACGAACAAGTACTCACCTGAGCTGCGCGAGCGCACCTTTCGCTTGGTTCTGAACACTCCCGGGCAGCATGAGAGCCGTCGATCGAGAGAGATGGCACGCAGTTCTTTTCATCGCTCGCACCGACCCCGACGGCGCATCGGAAGCCCCCTGCCGGGACGTCGGCGAGCTTACCCCGCCTAGGAAACGAGGTTCAGCCCCTCCAGCCTGAGCGACGGCACCTTTTCCGTCTCGGCAATGGCGGACTGCAGCATCCTCCGGGCGATGTGCGACTTTCGCAATTCAAGCTGCCAGTCCGCATCGACGCAAAAGGCCTCCGCGTAGAAGGACTGGCATCCGTCCAGGTGGTTCAGGAAAGACGTAGTGATCCTTTGCCGGTAATGCCCTGCCGCGTCTTCCACGGTGTCTTGGCAGGTCAGGACCGCCGCGGCAAGGATCGCGGTGCGAATGGCAAACGGCGCCCCTTCGCCGCTGACCGGATCCAGCCGCACACCCGGCCCGCCGACGAAGATCCTCCCTGGCCCGGCCAGGGGAAGGCAGATTGCCGGGGCCGCCGGAAAGTTCGTGATTGCCCCAAGCCGCGCAACATGCGGAGAGATCAGCGTGCTCTGGTCCAGCATCGCCCGTAGCCGGGCGGAGGGATCGGCCGGGCGCTTGGGAATCATGGCCTGAAGGATGCCGCTGGCCGCGTCGATCGGGGCAAGGAACATCCATCCGTCCATCAGCGACTCGATCAGGCTCCGTGCCGGTGCGATGGGACGGTTCAGTTCCACACGAGAGGTCAGCATCGTGCGGTCGCCGATTTGCAGCATGTTCGACCGGCAGGTTGCCGGATTGACCTCCCGTTCAACAGGCCCTTTCGTGTCCATCTCGCCCCTGTCCAGCATGTCAAAGAGTCGGGACGTCAGGGCACCCACATCGACAACCCGTCCTTCCTGCGCGATCCGTTGGGGCACCGGATCGTCACCCCATATTACCTCGCGCATGGTCAAGGCATGACCCGGCCCGTCGCCACCGACCCAGAGCGCCGGAAAGAGATCGCGCAACAGTGAGATCGCGACATCGTTGATGCAGATGAATTGCGGGCCGGAGGGGGGACGATCCGCCCCCGCTGCCAGGGTGAAGCTTGCCCCCTTGAGCTGGAGACACCGGGCCAGCACCGCCGTCGCCAGCGAGCGACCGTTGATCCGGATCGTCACTCGCGGAACCGCGACTTGTCGATGGCCTCGGCAAAGGCCTCCATGATCTGCTCCACGCTGCTGTCATGCGCCGGGTCGGCGCCCAGTCCCGGTTGGGGACGCTCTCGCACCGACATGAGCGCCATCGCCGTCTTCGGTTGCGCCAGCAACCCGTGAGCACGGTCCAGTAGCTTCATCGCGTCGTCCCGACTGCGCACCGGAGGATCGAGTTCCCAACCGTCCGGCAGGGTAAAGAGCGGGGTCACGCCCTTCCCTGCCAATTCCAGGTTGACCGCGTTCATCCGGAACATGACCGAGATCGCCCGGCGCAGCGCGGGACCGCTGATTTTTGCCTCGGGGATGGCAAAGGCGATCTTCAGCAGCATGAGCAAGGCCTGGTAATGGTTGTTCGACTCCTGCTGCATCGCCTTTCCGTCGGGATCGTCGGCCTCGGCCGGCTGCCCGTAGAGCGTGTCGTAGGGGATATCCGGGTTCGTGTTCGGCGTCGGCTTTTTCCACGTCCCGTCAAGGATGTAGGAGGGCAACGCACCGCGGGCGGCATCGTCGTAGAAGGCAAAGTTCTGCTGCGCGGTAGAGAAACGCACGTAATGCCCCTCGCCCTCGTCGACGATCAGCTTGACGATCTCGATCGCCTGACGGCGCACCTCCGGTTCGATCTCGTCATCGCCAAGTTGTTGCAGAGAGTGCAGGATACCGACGTACATCCCGTCGAGCCCCGCAACGGTGGACCGGCTGGGCCGCTCCACGTCGATGAACCATTGCAACTGCGGGCTGGACAGGCTCTGCATGTAGAACGGCACCTTGAAGGTCCGTCCCAGCGTCGAGGCGCGTTTCGCCGTCGTGTCCGCCCCCAGAAGGGACAGGATCTCGTTCGCCCAACGGAAGTGACGCATTTCATCGATGGCCACATCGAATACCGTGCGCGCCGAATGCCACAGGCGAAAGGTCCTGATCGACTCGTCCTTGGCCGGTTCCGTCCAGGGCACGTCGACGGAATAGAAGGCATAGAGGTACTGCACCGCCAGCGCATGTTCGACCGAGGCGAGGTATGTTACCTCTTCCTTGATCTGCTCCAGCGACATGACGGGGCCGGTCGGCCCTTCGGGCGGCACATAGGTTTCGCCGAACTCGCGGCCGTTCAGAACCGGGCGCAACTGCTCCCAGCCATCCATCATCTCGGCATAGTCGATCTCGCGCTGGCGGCGGGCATTGTAGCCATAGGCGATGTCTTCGGTCTGCGGCTCCACGTTACGGTTCTTGCGCTGGAAGTTGAGGTATTCGTATTGCCCGTCCTCCGACGAAATCACGTCAGGCTTGTTCGAGGCCCAGTAAAAGCACTGGCAGTCACGGAAATCATAGGTCCATGGTGTGCACAGGGTGCGGGTCAGATCGCCCGGATCATAGACCTCGGGCGCAAGCACGCCCTGTTCGTTCAGATATTCCAGCCGGGGTGCAGTCATCGCGGCAAAGAGCAACTTGCCGTTCGGGTCACGCTCCAACTTGTTGCCGCCGGCCTTGATCGCGGTAAGGGCATCCTTGAACGCAGATTGCCCCATAGGAGGGTTGGGCCCCACGGCGATTGAGACATCCCCCGGCAAGAGGCTGTTGATCTGCCGCCAGGCATAGAGCCCCTGCTTGCCGGTGAAATCCATGGTCGTGACCTGCACCGCCCCGTCCAGATCGTTGTTCCGCCCATGCATTGCCCAGAGGTACAGGTTGTGGTCCAGGTCCTCGTCCGTCAGCCCGAGGTCCTTCCAACGCTGTGCGAGCGAGGCCGGTGTCATCGACACCAGACGTGCCCCATCCTGACGATAGACCTCGAAGTAAAGGCCGGGAAAGAACATCTTCTGGATGTTCTTGGCGTCCATTTCCAGCCCGGGATAACAGTTGTCGACTCCATCCTCGGGGCGCGTGGCCACTGAATTTCCGGGAACGATATAGGCCGCCCGCGCGGTCAGGTTCCGGGGAAAGATCTTCCATTCCCTTGGGTCTTCGGGCGCGGTCGGCAAAGTCGACATGGTCGTGTCTCCCTCAGTTGATGGGCGTGGCGGCCGGGCCGGCCTCGAAATGGGCGGCCGGGTTCACGAAGTAGCCGGGGACCTCTGTGCAAAGCTCGGCATAGGCGGCGATGCAGAAGCTCAGCCAGCCTCGGACATAGTCACAATGCAGGCGGCCGCGACGGTCCACCTCGTGGTAGCAGCCACCGCCGCACAGATACCGCGCCCAGCAGGATTTGCAGGGCTCCTGACGATCCACATGGCGATGGTCCAGATGGGCCGCGCGGGCGGACAGGTCAGGACCGTCAAAGATGTCGCCCATGGCCCAGTCCGCGTCATCCACCAACCGGTGACACCCATAGAGCCTGCCCTCGGCGTTGACGCTGAGGTAGGCCGCCCCGGCGCCGCAGGGATAGGGCCGGTGGCTGCCGCGATGGATCTCATGCAGGGCAGTTTCGAAATTGCTGAAGGGGTAGCGTTCGCCGCGCATCAGGCTGTCCCGCGCGGCCCTGCCGCAGCGGATCATCTGTTCGAGGAACCAGCCAAAATCGGCGCGCTGGAACTCCAGCGATGCTTTTGGGGAAACTTGCACAGGGGCAAAACCCGCGTCGCCCACGCCCAACGAAATCATGTGGTCGAGGATCTCCAGCAGGTCGCCCGAGGCCGGAGTGACCGTGACCCGCGCAGCGACATGCGCCGGGCCGCCGTCCTCCAGGATCCGCGCCAGCCCGGCAAGCGCGCGGTCATAGCTGCCGCCGCCCCTGTGGTCCGGACGCATCCGGTCATTCAGCGCGCGGTTTCCATCAAGACTGATTGTCACCATGAAGCGGTGATCGCGGAACAGGCACGCATCCTCTTCGCGCACGGTGGTACCGTTCGTCGTGATCGAGAACTTGGCCCGCCCGCCGTTTTTCCGGGCTTCCCGCGCAGCATAGGCGGTGGCGTCATGCACCACCTTGCGGTTCAACAGCGGTTCGCCCCCCATGAAGCCGACAACCACGTCGGCGCCCGGCCCGGCCTCTTCGATCAGCCGGTCGATGGACGCACGCGCGGTCTCTGCCGTCATCGAGCGAGCCTTGCCACCAAACAGCCCCTCGTCGGCATAGCAGTACTGGCAGCCGAGGTTGCAGGCCTGCGCGACATTCAGCGACAGCGCACGCAACGGTGGCACCTCCGGCGCCTCGGGTCCGATGAACCGGTGGTTGCCGCCCATCGCCTCTTCGAACCGTTGCGCCTCGTCTTCACTTCCGTTGGCAAAGAGTGCCGCGACACGGTCCGCTGTATCCGCGTCGATGTCAAAGACGCGCGACCCGTTGGTGGCAAAGACATGGTGGCCGATGTCGCTCTTGATCAGCTTGAAATTCTCACGAAGTCGAGGGGCCATCGCCTCTGTCCTTCCCTGAAACGCGATCGAGCCAAGCCTTCATGAGGTTGTATTGCCGTTGCGTGATGGTCATCGGGTTGGAATCCGATCCGCGCATCAGCGCCGGCATCTGCGTGTCATAGGGCTTGGGGTCGTCGGCCGGGTTCCTGATCCAGTCGGCAAAGAGTTCCGGCCGCTGCGCCATCCGCGCCTTGAACACGTCATAGGCCAGGAAACGCTTGTGGTTTGCGCGCCCAAGTTCCGTCAATGGCAGTGGATGACCGGGCCGGGGCGGCTCTGGCGTGAAGGGATCCTGCGGATCGTTTGCATCGTTGGCCAGTCCCGATCGCAGGTTCTGGTGATCGAGGTTCGACGCCTCCATCGTCTCGCGCACGCGCTGCATGAAATCGGCGATTTCCATCTCGGTCTCGATCCAGTTGGAGCCTTCCGTGAAGGCCGGCTCCGAAACCTGCTCGCGCTCCATCAAGTCGGCAAGGCCATCCGCCACCGAACGGAAGGGTCTACGATCCGGCTGGAAATCCGGCGGACAGCAGGTAAAGCGCGCATGAGCCGTCAACTCGCCCCCGGCAACACCTTCGCCCTTGACCAAGACCGAGATCAGCCCGTCGTTGCTGTCATCGAGAAAGCCAAGGCTGATCCCCAGGCCGCTGTTATTCGTCGATGGTTCCATGGCGTAGAGGCCGCCCGGGTTGGTCCGGGGGTCATTCGGATCGTCCTCGTCCGCCGGGTTCCAATGGGCCCAGGCACATTCCGGGTTCAGCGTCAGCTGGATACCGTCGAGAAAGGTCTCGCGCCGGAAGGCCTCGGGCACCAGCGCGGTCAGGTCCCGATCAGCGGTGTTGGTCGGTGCGTAGATGTGCCCCTTGGGCGGCGTGATGCGCAGCCGGATTTCGGGGAATTCGTCGCTGGGCCGAATGATCTGTACCGCGCCCAGCGGCAAGGGGTCTCCGTGGATTATCGGGTTCGCGGCACCCTCGGGGCTGACACCGTTCAGAGGCGCCATTTGGTGCTGGTCGCCGGACATCTCGACGACGGCATCGACGTGGTCGCCATCGGCCCCCGTGTAGTGAAACGCCTTGCGATTGGCGGCATGGATGCGCCATGTCAGATCGCCCAGCGTCAGCCCGCAGGCCTCAAGGACATCCGTGGTAATCGGCCCCTCGGCGCCATTGTCCAGCCTCCCGTGCAGCTCGAAAAAAGGTGCCACTGGCAGCCATTTCTCACCGTCGCGAAAGCGGATTTCCTCGGGCATGTAGGCCGATATGCAGCCGTCCTCACCCACCCGGAACGTTGTCGTTGGCCGGATCACGGTCTCGGCCGTCCCGCGGGAAGAGTAGTCATTCTGTTCCCAGTGGAAATTCACCATCGGCTCTTCGGCTTGCCCGAAACGGGCAAAGGCCAGAGGCGGACAAATCCAGAGTTCTTCGATGACAGAGCTTGTCGTCATCTGGCCCTCCCCAATATTCCAATAGGGCGACACAATACATCCAGAAACAGCCCTGACGACTTCTGGCGAAATCTTCTGCAATCCAAGATTGCATCAATGGTCGATTCGGGAAACCCCGGAGGTAAAAAACGGCTCTTTTCCTTTGTGGGCATCCTTCTCAGGCAGTGAAAATGGGAGGCATTCAGCGCGTCCAGCCAACGCGATGCAGAGCCCCCCATCCACGAAAATCAAAGGCAGCCGTATGCAGAAAAACCAAAACACGCAAAGATAATACCCCCCCCATGAAGGGCATAAGCCACCTTCAATTTTAACGTGTACCGGACACCCAAGGACGCACCGTCGACACCGGCCAGATCAATCGTGCACACAGTCCAACCTGAGCAATGGACAACACCGATTATCGAGCCACAGAGGAGGCTCAAGGACGCCGACCTTTGCTTTGCAGAACATTCAATCCGATCGAACCAGACAAATAATTTATCAATTTCAGTAGGTTCCACAGAAATTGAGTCAAATGACTTTGTACCGATTGACTTATCTGCGCTCCGAAACTTCCGGACGAAACTCGTGCCAAGGCAGGGTTGGCGGAGGGTTCAACGACCATAGCGAACGACCTGCGGTGAATTCTGTTTCCTTGACAGCTTGCAACCATGTGGTGAATGGTTGTGCAGCAGGAATCAAAACAACCCTGTGATAACGCGCGCTCCTCGCATCGACGCGTCAAGCCGCTTTGAATCCCTGCCCGACACCTTTAACGCCGTGCGGGAAATGATTATTCGAGTTGTGTGAAACCGTTTTTTCCAGACCGACTTGGCCAATGGCGTCAAATAAACGCCGGAGGAAGTGAGATATATTGCCGATCTGGCATTGTTCGTTCGAGACAAGGATCGAACCGAACTTGAGCCCGGAATTGCCAGACGCCACAACACGCACTTCCCCTACAAGCGGTCAGCAAATTCAGAAATAGCCCGACACGCCAGAAACCGGTGGGGGCGTCAGGGGGGGGGACACGCATGACGGACCAAAGCTACGACCTGATCGTGATCGGGGGCGGTGCGATCGGCCTGTCGACGGCATGGAGTGCGGCCCGGCGCGGTTGGCGCACGCTGGTACTGGAAAAATACGGGGTGCTGAACGACGACGGCAGCTCTGCCGGCGCATCCCGTCAGTTTCGCCTGCAATACGCCCAAGAGTACATGGCCGAACTCTCGCTCGCGTCGCAAACCTTCTGGGCGGAATTGCAAGGATACACGCAAAAGACCCTGATCCGGCAAAATGGCAGCCTCTGGTTCGGTGATCCCGATCTCGACTCGCAGGAAGGCGGGATTGCCGCCGCCGAAAAGGTCATGGACACGCTGCACATTCCCTACACCAAGCTGACCGCCGCAGAGATCGAGGCGCGTTTTCCCTTTCGGAACCTCCCCAAGGATTACGAGGGCTTCTTCCAGGCCAGCGGCGGGATCATCGACCTGAAAGCCACCGAGGAGGCCGCGCTTGACGCCGCCCTTGCCTCAGGCTTCGTCGATATTCACGAATGGGAACCGGTGACGGACATGGCCGAAAGCGGCACGGGCGTCACGGTCTTTACGCCTGAGGGCCGCTACCACGGCGCCCGACTCGCCATCTGCGCAGGGGCCTATGTCAACGACATGCTGAGGCCCCTCGGTCTCTCGCTGGGCATCGACATCTGGCAAATGTCCTCGGCCTATTTCGCGCTGACCGCGCCCGCCTCGCATTTGCCCACCTGGTTCGTGTTCCAGAACCCCAGCAGCAGTGCACTATTCTACGGGTTTCCAGAGGTCGACTGGGCGCATCCGGGCTATGCGCGCGTGGCGACGGATTTTCCCGACAAGATCCTGACCGACCCGTCCCAGCGCAGCTTCGCGCCCAGTCCACAGAGCCTGAAACTGGATGCGCAATGGGTCAAGGATCACATGACCGGCCTCGACCCCACGCCGCGCTTCACCTCCACTTGCCTGATCGCCCTCGCCAAGGACGCGTCGCGCGAGTTGCTGCTGGACTACACGCCGGCCTGGGGCAGCCCGCATTCCAACATCGTGACCTACACCGCCGGTTGGGCGGGGAAGTACATCCCCATCCTGGGGGACATGATCGTCCGGATGCTGAGCGCTCCGGAAACGGAACTGACCTACGGCGATTACACGATCCCGCTGGACAAGTTCGCGATCGACTGGACGCAAGCGCAGTGAGGCCACGAGGGACCCGATGACACAGACCTATGCAATCTTCGGAGCGGGGCCCGCCGGGCTCTATACCGCCTGGCGGCTCTTGACCGGCGGCAAGGCCGTGGCCGGGGACACGATCACCCTGCACGAATGGGGCACTTACGATTTCGAAGGCACCGGCGCGCACCGCCAACCCGCCGGGCGCATCTGTTCACATCACATCGCCGCCGGCTCGGGCGAGGGACAGGACCTGAGCGCCACCTATATCGAGATCGGTGGCATGCGCTTCAGCGAATGGGATCGCAAGCAGTACAAAACGGACAAGGACGGCAAGGAGATCCCCTCCCCCGGTCATCGACTGGTGACGCAGACGATCTGGGACATCGGCTTGCACGATGATGTGCAGGATTTCCTGACCACCACGGACCCACTTTTCTACCTGCGCGGCCAGCATTTCTACCAGAAGGAGCTTGGTACAGGCTCACCGCCGGTCAAGGCGCCCTATGACACTCCGGGCAACAACGAGGCACCCGCCTCGGACCTCTTCACCAACATCTCGAACCTGATCACCGGCGGCGCCGACCTGGAGACCCGCAGCGAACAGTGCCACTATTATGCCAAAGGCACCCTGCCCGACAGCTTCAACTCCTTCGTCTATGACCCTGGCAACACGGTCAGCAATATCGGCTACTGGAATGTCTTTTACGACCAGGCCGGGAACGAGGGCTTCAACTACGCCGCCGATGCCGGCGGCTACAGTTCGAACGTCATCAACTGGAACGCCGCCGACGCGGCCTTCTACAACGGCGAATTCGCCCCCGGGGACAAGTTCAAGACGATCGCCGGCGGTTATTCTCGCCTGTTCACCGAACTCTATCGGAAGGCGCAGGAGGCCGCCGCTGCAACAGGTGTCACTCTTGAACTGAAACAGGGGACAAGATTGCATTCGATCTGGATGCAAGGCGGTTCGGTGACCTACCAGCTTGCTTCTGCACAGGATCCCTATGCAGCAGATGGCGCCCCCCTCACCGCCGATTTCGCCTTCCTGGCCATGCCGCCCGAGTCGGTCGAGTTGATCGCGCAGGCCACAAGGTACACCGGCGCCCCCTCGGGCGGGACGGATTTTCTCAACGCATCGAACGTCGCCAACTACCTGGACGCGGTGGTGCGGCAACCGTCCTACAAGGTGGCCATGTTCTTTGACCGGCCGTGGTGGACCGAGACGCCTCACGCACCCAAGCTGGTGTCCGAAGACGGCTCGTCCGCCCATGTCTACGGACCCACCATCACCGACCTGCCCCTGCGCCAGATCTATTACTTTGGGAACAACGCCCTGCCGAATTATCAGGGCCCGCCGGTCTACGGCGTCCTTGCCTCATATGACGATGAACGGTTCGTCGAATTCTGGCGTCAGTTGGAGCTTTCCGTGGGTGACCGGCGCGAAGAGGCCGACTATCGCAACCTGCAGCCACTGGAGGGCGGCAAGGCCGCGCCGCCCGAAATGGAGCGTATGTTGCGCTTGCAACTGGCCAAGGTGCACTACGGTGACCCCGACGCCGCAGGTCTCATCCCGCAATCCACCAGCACGGCCTTCATGGACTGGGGGCGCAACCCCTTCGGCGCCGGCTATCACGCCTGGGCCGCGCATTACGACATCTGCGATGTCATGCAGCGCCTGCGCGCGCCCGCCGATCTGGCCGGGGAGACCGGTGCACCGGTCTACCTGATCGGCTCCGCTTTCTCCAACGACCAGGCCTGGGTCGAAGGTGCGTTCTGCACAGCCGAGTCCGTGCTCGTCGATTACCTCCACATGACGCCGCTGATCGACACCTCCGTCTACAAGCTGATCTGTTCCGCCTGCTGACAAAGGACCAACGACATGGTTGCCATACCTCCCAAGTTCACCCCCGGAGTGCTGAAAGAGCAACAGAAACAGGCCAACTACGGCGTGCTCGAACAGCTCGAAGGCACCTGGGTCAACGTCACGAAAGACCCCGACTCCAAGATGCTGGGCGTGCATACCACCTGCTTGCCCTCGCCCGGCACGAACTCGGAAACCATTCCGGGCAAGTTCCGCTTCCTCTGCCAGAACTACACCGAGGAACTGACCTTCACGCGGGTCCCGGGCGGCGTGCGCAACCGTGTCGGCGCGAACGAACAGTTCTGCGGCGCGATGAAATACGAGACCTCGATCATCGACCTTCAGGGGCACCTGCTGCACGAAGAGAACGGCATGTATCTTTGGCTCGACCAGATCTACAACCACGCCGCCAATGACAAGTCGATTGAGATGGACATCGGCTATCCCGAACTTGCCTCGGGTGACGGTGCGAACGGGCCGGTCTACGTTCCGGACTACTCGGTCGCGCGCAGCGGCACCATCCCGCATGGCAGCACCGTTCAGATGTTCGGCAAATCCTCGATCATACAGGGCGCGCCGGAGTTTCCCCACGGGACGGCGGCCTGGGATTTCGATTTCCTGGCGATTTCTCCCAGCATGGGCGGCGCAGGTACCACGCCGTCAACTCCCATCGACCTGGACGAGCCGCCGCCGCCCTGGGTTTTCGATACTTCACTGCCGGCAACCGACCCCAGCGGCAATAAGACATACACCCAGCGCATCCTGAAGCATGACCTCTACCCCTACTCGGTGCGCCCGGACCTGATCCTGCGTGACGCGATCAAGGACCAGACGATCAAGCACTTCACCCTGATCGAGATGGACACCCAGGAAGCCACCGGCCCACAGGGCGGCATCCTCAACATCCCCATCGTCCGCCGCTTTGTCCCCGTGGTGAAGATGGACATGCGCATGTGGATCGAAACGGTCGAAGAAGACGGGAAGGAAATCCTGCAACTGCAATACGAGCAGATCGTCGATTTCGAGTTCCACTTCGGCACCGATGGCGGCGTGACCCGCTGGCCGCATATTCAGGTCAACACCTTGCGCAAGAAGACCTGACACCCCGCGGCCTGTGTCGCCAGACTGAATCCGGGCAGTCTCACGAACGGCCGATTGGCCGTACCCGTACTCGCGCAAATCGCGCAGCAAGAACGGACACGCCTTTTGTCCATTCGCTGCTCCGCTGGCTGGCCCTGCGCTTCCGTCAGAACTGTGCCCTGCTCCCCAAAAAATCGACCGCTGGAACGGCGAACCGTCTCACTCGATCGGCTTGGCATCCGGAGAGGAGAAGGGTAACGAGGCCGGCGCGCCAAGGATCTGCGGCAGAGGCACAGGTCTCCGCGAGGCACGTTTTGCAAATGCCAGTTTCATACGCGGTCGCACCGTGACATTGGCATATTTTCGCCCATAACGATAGTCGTTCTGGACATCATACAGCTTTCAATTGCATCTGCGGCACGTCTACGGCAAGCGCCATTTGAGGCAGCCGACACGGAATAGAAACGGAAAAGGGAAACCGCAAGCAAGGCGAAGCATCTTCTTGATGTCGTGAACTTGGACTTCAACTCGGCCTGACCATCCATGCGGGACACGCTCACGCCCTGCAGCGTTAGGCAAGTGTTAATGTCGGCTTAGTAAACAAACATCACGAATTCCGGCGATCTCTGACCAGATCACCGGATCAGTGACGTTGCGTATCACAAGTTTTCGCCCCCCCCCCGCGGAAAGAGGCAAACACCGATGGAAACCACTCAGACGACCCACATGATGGAACACATGCAGCAGGCGAACGCCTTGCTCGATCCCAGCGACGCCACTCACGTCGCAGTCAAGAACGGAGCCTGGAGCGATCCTGCGACCTGGGCCGACGGAAACATTCCCGATCAGGACGCCAATGTACACATCCCTGACGGAATTTCAATACTTTATGACGTCCGGACCTCCCCAAATCTCGGGACCATCCGCGTCGATGGCGCGCTGACCTTCAGCCGCGCGCACAGCACCGAGCTGCGGGTCGAGACCATCGTCACAACGATGGGGTCGCATTTCGACGCGGGGTCCATGGCCGACCCGATCCCCGCCGATGTCGAAATCGACATCATCTTTCGCGACACGCCGATCGATCGCAACGTCGATCCCGACATGCTTGGCCACGGGCTGGTTGCCTTCGGCGAAGTCGACATCCAGGGCGCCGCGAAGGAAAGCCATCTCGTCATCAAGGACGACGTCCCCGCCGGCGCGACCTCCATGGCCGTCGAGGGCGATCTGACCAACTGGCAGCCCGGAGACACGATCCTCGTCGTCGGCACCAAGTACCTCGGCGAGGACGAGTACGGCGTCCTGATGACCCAGGACGAGACCCGGACCATCGTCCGGGTCGAGGGCGACACGATCCATTTCGACGAACCGCTGGATTACGCGCATGAAAGGCCGACCAGCATGGAGGCCGACATCTATGTCGGCAACCTGTCGCGGAACGTGACCTTCCGCTCGGAAAACCCCGAGGGCACGCGCGGCCACGTGATGCTGCACAACGGCACGCCCAACCCCGAGGACGGGTCGGTCAACGACGTGCGCTACGCCGCCTTCGAGGACCTCGGGCGCACCGACAAGACCATCGACATCAGCACCACAAACCCCGAAGGCCGCTATCCGCTCCACCTGCACATGATCGGCAGCGGCGTCGACGCGCCGACGAACATGCTGGTCGGCAACGCGGTGACCGGCAGCCCGGGCTGGGGCATCGTCCAGCACCAGAGCCGCGCGATGATCAACGACAACATCGTCTACGACATCACCGGCGGCGGGATCGTCTCGGAATGGGGTGACGAGACCGGCGCCTGGATGCGCAACCTCGTCAGCAGCGTGACCAGCTACGACGCCGAGAACAAGAACGGCGACGGCGACCAGGGCGCGGCCTACGAGAACCAGTCGCGGGTCATCGTGCAGCAGTACAACATCGCCGCGAACTCGAAGATCGGCTGGAACTTCTCCGGCCAGGAGCATTTCCCCGAGGACGATCCGGACAAGGCGCCGAACGACGGCTACCACCGCAAGATGTTCGAGCGGGAACAGCTGAAGTTCGACCCCGATCCCTTCGATGTGGCCATCGACCACGAAGAGCCGGCAATCGTCGACTTCGTCGGCAACACGGTCATGACCTCCTCCGAGGCCTTCCGGGTGTACCACCGTCAGTTCGCCGCGCACAGCGACACGCTCAGCGTCATCCGGGAATTCGACATCTGGGGGGGCAGCGACGGCATCAACCTGATGAACTACTCCTACAACTACGAGTTCATCGATTCCGACTGGAGCGGCAGCGGCGTGGCCTTCCGGCTGGCGGGCAAGAACTCGTCGTTCGTCCTGAACGACATCCGTGCCCATGATTTCGGACTGTTCTGGAAACAGCTCGGCGTCGGCCACGAGTCGGTTCTCTACGATGTCGAGACCACGAACGTCGACCGGATGTTCGAAATCAACTACAACAGCGACAACGGCGACACGGCCTACTGGGTCGACTACTTTGCGCAGTTCGGGATCGACTATCTGAACCCGACCCCGAAAGTCCTCTCCGCCGAGGACGCCGACCCGACGGCCGGCCTGACCTTCAAGATGGCCGGCGACGCCGACGTGACGCTCACGCCCGGCGACTGGGAGGCTCATGTCACGGGAACCGTCACCGACGGCCTGGGGGATCGCGTCTTCTACGAGAAGGTCGCGGGCAGCACCAAGGCGCAGTTCTCCACCTTCTGGGGGGCGAGCCTGAACCTCGTGAAGAATGCCAGCGGCTGGCACAGGAACTTCACGCGGGACGAGTTCCTGACCGAGCACGGCACATGGCAACACGCCAACGGCGCATGGGTCGTCCCCGTCGTGTTCTGGGTCACCGAGCGCCTCAGCGGGGAACAGCACCCGGTCATCGTCGAGCTCAAGCTGGAGGGCTTCGACGACAGCTACCTGGCGCAGTTCGAACTTGACGCCTATCCCACGCCGAAGCCCGGAAACCCGGATTTCGACTACGGCTTCGACATCGGGACCGGCGAACCCACCGACCCCGTCGAACCCACAGATCCCGTCGAGCCGGATCCCGAACCGGTCGATCCGGTTGATCCGGATCCCGAGCCGGTCGACCCGGATCCCGAACCGGTCGAACCCACCGATCCGGTCGATCCGACTGATCCTGTCGAACCGGATCCCGTCGAGCCTACTGATCCGATCGATCCGGTCAACGGCAACTTCTGGGAGGGGGCCGAGAACGTGGTCCTGGGAACCGAAGGGACCGACACGCTCAAGGGCTCCGAGGGCGCGGACATCCTCGTCGGCGCTGGCGGCGGCGACAAGATGTTCGGTTACGGCGGCGCGGATGTCTTCGTTCTGACCGCAACCGATGCCACCGCAGGCGCGGACAGCGACATCAAGGATTTTGACCTCTCGCAAGGGGACTCTCTGGCAATCATCGACGTGCCGGAGGCTCTGGTCGGGACCGACCCGAATACCTGGATACGTTTCGTCGATTCGGGGACGTTGGGTGAACTGCAGGTGAACCTCGATGGGACCGGCTTCAAACCGCTTGCCATTTTCCGCGGCGGGCGCGGACTGACAATCGATGACCTGATCAGCGCAGGCAGCCTGGATATCTACTCAGATACAGGCGAAACAGATGGGGGTGGCGGGATTGTCACCGACCCGGAGCCCATTCTCGATACAAGTGCGGACGAGGACGGGGACTTCGCCCTGACGATGCCGGACCTGGAAATCACGAACGACGAGGCCGATGCCGTACAGGTGCAGGTCTCAGGTCTCGATGCGGATGCCGCGGCCGTGGTCACAATCAGCAGCGGCACGTTCACCCTGAGCCAGGAAATCAACTCTGACGGCACGATCGAATTCGACCTCACCGCTTTCGAGCCGGGTTCGCTCAGCATCAAAGCGTTGATATCGGATGACGCGGGCAACTCCGAAGTTCACATCGGAGAGAGCTTGACCCTGGTCGCGCCACCCACAGAAGATCCGACGGATCCTGATGACCCCGATCCGCTCGCTTCGTTTGATCCGACCCATGCCGGAAGCGAAGGCAGTGACAACCTCAAGGGCGGTGACGGGGACGATCGTCTTGCGGGCGGAGGTGGCCTCGATCGGCTCTACGGCAAAGGTGGCGATGACATCCTCGTGGGCGGTGCCGGGTCCGACAAGCTCTATGGCGGTGCCGGGGCGGACACGTTCCTGTTCGGTCCGTCGTCGCTCGGGGCCGGTGTCGATGACATCAAGGACTTCGTCCTGTCAGAAGGAGACGTCATCGCGCTGAGCGGCATCGTACCGGAGGATGCCACCGACCCGTCGCTTTGGGTGCGCTTCGTGGATTCCGGCACGGTCAGCTACCTGCAGGTCGATCCGACCGGGACCGGCGCCAATTTCGAGGATCTCGCGCTCATCCGGGACGGACGCGGCCTCGAACTCGACCAACTCATCGCGACCGACGCGATCGAGTTCTACTGACCCGCAGTTCCCGCCCGCGCGGGAACGTGCCATGACTCCAGGAACGCCGCGGCAGGAATGTCGCGGCGTTCGCGTATTGCCGGGCCTTCGGCCCTTGCCGGGAGGCCGGTCGAGATCAGGCCGGCCCCCAGACGCAGAATGCCACCTGCCTCGCCAAAGCGGCGTTCTCTGACCGCAGCCCGGGCACGCCAGACAAGACCGCGTGCCAGCGCCCGGGCGACCGAGGCCCTTGCCACGCCGCCAGGGTACAACGGCTGCATTGATTGATAGCGGCACCTATACGAGCACATTTGGGCATGCATCGCAGGATACCCGCACCGGGTCAGCGTTAGGCCTTTACGCAGATTTGGTGCAGTCCAATTCGCTGAGTCCAGATCGATTGGACGACCTGTTCAAGCCGCTATCCAGTTCGACCTTACCAACCCGCATGCATTTGATGCGGCTTGAGAAACGGGCATTTTTCTCGCTGTGGACTGCAAGGTTTCGTCGACTAGCATTCGAAACTTTGCACTTTGGGTTCCAACCATGAAGCGCTGCGGTCTCGCCCCAGAACAGGATGACCTTCTCCGACCGCGCCAGGTCCAGATGATCGACATGCGGCATGAAGTGGTGAAGTTAGCGGGCCTGATGTATCTCCAGCATGTCCGCCATCAGCGCTCTTGGGACATCTGAGTTGACTTCGTAACGGAGGCTTTCAGGCTTCATCGAAGCCACCAAGGAGTGGAGATGAGACAGAAACCCAGAAATCGAAGCCTACAGCTGAGGCGATGCTAAAGGACATTCGCCGGCGCACACGGAAGCACCATTCGTCCGAGGAGAAGATCGCATCGTGCTTGAAGGGTTGCGTGGCGAAGACAGCATCGCCGAGCGCTGTCGGCGCGAAGGGATCGGGACGAACTGAATCGCCCCGCGAACTTGCGGTCAGGTTCACCGATACCCGGCGCTACTTCGTGTCGGAGGCCCGCGTTTACAGGGTTCTGAAGACACAAGACCTGATCACCAGCCCCGCCTTCGTCGTGATCAAGGCGGCAAACGAATTCCATGAGAAGACGACCCGCCCGAACCAGCTCTGGCAGACCGACTTCACCCATTTGAAGGTTATCGGCTGGCGCTGGTTCTGCCTCTCGACGATCCTCGACGACTACAGCCGTTACGTCGTCGCGTGGCGGCTCTGCCCGACGATGAAGGCATCAGACGTGACAGCTACGCTGGAAGATGCCCTAGTCGCCTCGGGCTGCGACCGAGCCACCGTCGTCCAACAGCCCAGGCCGCTCTGCGACAACGGCAGCAGCTACATTTCCGGCGAATTGGCCAATTGGCTTGCCGACTAGGGCATGGATCACGTCCGCGGCGCGCCCCGGCACCCACAGACCCAAGGCAAAATCGCGCGCTGGCATCAGACCCTGAAGAACCGAATTCTCCTTGAGAACGACTACTAGCCCGGGGCTCTCGAAGAGGCTGTCGCGGCCTTCATCGACCACTACAATCATGACCGCGACCACGAGAGCCTCGGCAACCTCACGCCTGCCGATGTCTATCTCGGCCGTGAAGCACGCAATCCTGAATCGGCGAAAGGAGGTCAAAGCCAAGACCGTCGAGAAGCGCCGATTGCTGCATCGCCAGACCGCAGCATAAACCAAAACCCGACCGAGCCAGACCCTCCGTTCCCAGTCAGGCCTTCGTGCTCCAAATCATCTGACGACGAGCACAATGATTTATTAGCGTTTCAGCACTATCAAGTGCTATCCAGATCAGCATCAGAGAAAACTATGTCGAACATAAAAGGTTCCTCTGGCGATGACCAAATCGATGGGACGTTGGAGGCGGACTCCATCCAAGGGTACTCTGGCAGCGACACAATTAATGGAGGTCAGGGCAATGACACGCTTGACGGTGGAGAAGGGGACGATTTTTTTAAAGTTTACGGGTCCTACGCCGGCACTGACCAGATCGACGGCGGCGCGGGGTACGATGTCGTCCAGGGCACGAGCGCAAGCGATGTGTTCCGCGTGGAGAGCCACCTCGGCAACCTGACCGACATCGAGGAGATCGACGGCGGCCCGGGCGGGCATGATGTCGTGCTGGGCACCGGCGCCGCCGACCTGATGGACATGTCGTCGGGCCCGAAGCTGACCGGTATCGACGAAATCGACGGCGGCGATGGCGACGACACGATCATCGGCACCGCCGCGGATGACTTTATCGAGGGCAACCACGGCGACGACAGCCTGGCGGGCGGCGACGGCAACGACACCTTCTCGATCTACGGGTCCTACGCCGGCACCGACCAGATCGACGGCGGCGCGGGGTACGATGTCGTCCAGGGCACGAGCGCAAGCGATGTGTTCCGCGTGGAGAGCCACCTCGGCAACCTGACCGACATCGAGGAGATCGACGGCGGCCCGGGCGGGCATGATGTCGTGCTGGGCACCGGCGCCGCCGACCTGATGGACATGTCGTCGGGCCCGAAGCTGACCGGTATCGACGAAATCGACGGCGGCGATGGCGACGACACGATCATCGGCACCGCCGCGGATGACTTTATCGAGGGCAACCACGGCGACGACAGCCTGGCGGGCGGCGACGGCAACGACACCTTCTCGATCTACGGGTCCTACGCCGGCACCGACCAGATCGACGGCGGCGCGGGGTACGATGTCGTCCAGGGCACGAGCGCAAGCGACGTGTTCCGCGTGGAGAGTCACCTTGCCAACCTGACCGACATCGAGGAGATCGACGGCGGCACGGGCGGGCATGATGTCGTGCTGGGCACCGGTGCCGCCGACCTGATGGACATGTCGTCGGGCCCGAAGCTGACCGGTATCGACGAAATCGACGGCGGCGATGGCGACGACACGATCATCGGCACCGGCGCGGATGATTTTATCGAGGGCAACCACGGCGACGACAGCCTGGCGGGCGGCGACGGCAACGACACCTTCTCGATCTACGGGTCCTACGCCGGCACCGACCAGATCGACGGCGGCGCGGGGTACGATGTCGTCCAGGGCACGAGCGCAAGCGATGTGTTCCGCGTGGAGAGCCACCTCGGCAACCTGACCGACATCGAGGAGATCGACGGCGGCCCGGGCGGGCATGATGTCGTGCTGGGCACCGGCGCCGCCGACCTGATGGACATGTCGTCGGGCCCGAAGCTGACCGGTATCGACGAAATCGACGGCGGCGATGGCGACGACACGATCATCGGCACCGCCGCGGATGACTTTATCGAGGGCAACCACGGCGACGACAGCCTGGCGGGCGGCGACGGCAACGACACCTTCTCGATCTACGGGTCCTACGCCGGCACCGACCAGATCGACGGCGGCGCGGGGTACGATGTCGTCCAGGGCACGAGCGCAAGCGACGTGTTCCGCGTGGAGAGTCACCTTGCCAACCTGACCGACATCGAGGAGATCGACGGCGGCACGGGCGGGCATGATGTCGTGCTGGGCACCGGCGCCGCCGACCTGATGGACATGTCGTCGGGCCCGAAGCTGACCGGTATCGACGAAATCGACGGCGGCGATGGCGACGACACGATCATCGGCACCGGCGCGGATGACTTTATCGAGGGCAACCACGGCGACGACAGCCTGGCGGGCGGCGACGGCAACGACACCTTCTCGATCTACGGGTCCTACGCCGGCACTGACCAGATCGACGGCGGCGCGGGGTACGATGTCGTCCAGGGCACAAGCGCAAGCGACGTGTTCCGCGTGGAGAGCCACCTCGGCAACCTGACCGACATCGAGGAGATCGACGGCGGCCCGGGCGGGCATGACGTCGTGCTGGGCACCGGCGCCGCCGACCTGATGGACATGTCGTCGGGCCCGAAGCTGACCGGTATCGACGAAATCGACGGCGGCGATGGCGACGACACGATCATCGGCACCGGCGCGGATGACTTTATCGAGGGCAACCACGGCGACGACAGCCTGGCGGGCGGCGACGGCAACGACACCTTCTCGATCTACGGGTCCTACGCCGGCACCGACCAGATCGACGGCGGCGCGGGGTACGATGTCGTCCAGGGCACGAGCGCAAGCGACGTGTTCCGCGTGGAGAGTCACCTTGCCAACCTGACCGACATCGAGGAGATCGACGGCGGCCCGGGCGGGCATGATGTCGTGCTGGGCACCGGTGCCGCCGACCTGATGGACATGTCGTCGGGCCCGAAGCTGACCGGTATCGACGAAATCGACGGCGGCGATGGCGACGACACGATCATCGGCACCGGCGCGGATGATTTTATCGAGGGCAACCACGGCGACGACAGCCTGGCGGGCGGCGACGGCAACGACACCTTCTCGATCTACGGATCCTACGCCGGCACCGACCAGATCGACGGCGGCGCGGGGTACGATGTCGTCCAGGGCACAAGCGCAAGCGACGTGTTCCGCGTGGAGAGCCACCTCGGCAACCTGACCGACATCGAGGAGATCGACGGCGGCCCGGGCGGGCATGATGTCGTGCTGGGCACCGGTGCCGCCGACCTGATGGACATGTCGTCGGGCCCGAAGCTGACCGGTATCGACGAAATCGACGGCGGCGATGGCGACGACACGATCATCGGCACCGCCGCGGATGACTTTATCGAGGGCAACCACGGCGACGACAGCCTGGCGGGCGGCGACGGCAACGACACCTTCTCGATCTACGGATCCTACGCCGGCACCGACCAGATCGACGGCGGCGCGGGGTACGATGTCGTCCAGGGCACAAGCGCAAGCGACGTGTTCCGCGTGGAGAGCCACCTCGGCAACCTGACCGACATCGAGGAGATCGACGGCGGCCCGGGCGGGCATGATGTCGTGCTGGGCACCGGCGCCGCCGACCTGATGGACATGTCGTCGGGCCCGAAGCTGACCGGTATCGACGAAATCGACGGCGGCGATGGCGACGACACGATCATCGGCACCGGCGCGGATGACTTTATCGAGGGCAACCACGGCGACGACAGCCTGGCGGGCGGCGACGGCAACGACACCTTGGCTGGTGGACAAGGAAACGATGTCTTCGTCATAACCGTAAGTGCCGGAAACGATACCGTAACGGACTTCGATATTGGGGATTCCGATGGGGACGGTGCGTCGAACGACCGTTTCGATGTATCGGAGCTCACCACGGCTGAGGGGGCACCGGTAACGGCAAACGATGTGAGCGTATCGGACGATGGATATGGAAACGCGGTACTCACTTTTCCTTTGGGCGAAACTGTCACACTGCAGGGTGTCAGCCCTTACGAGATGACACCCGGTCAGTTGTATGCGTCGGGCATTCCCTGCTTCACATCCGGTACCATGATCATGACACCAGATGGCGAAAAACTGGTGGAACAACTTGGCGTTGGCGATCTGGTGGAGACCGTTCACGATGGGCCGCAACCCGTCTTGTGGCATACGACGCGAAATCTTGATCAGGACGATCTATTGGAAAATCCTGATCTCAAACCTGTCTGGCTCGATGGCGATTGGACTGGAGACCCCAGAGGTTTGCTGGTGTCCGCTCAGCACGGAATTGCCGTCACACCAAAATCCGGAGGGGCCCTTCGTCTCGTACGGGCAAGTCAACTTGCCAAGATAGCTGGCGGAAAAGCAAGGGTCGCTAGAGGCAAATCCAAAGTCAAATACGTTCACTTGCTTTTTCGCAAGCATCAGATCGTGTTTGCAAATGGGATCCAGGCGGAAAGCTTTTATCCCGGGGCACAGGCCATTTCGTCTTTGGGATTGGCCGAGAGACTGCTGTTCTTGGCGAAATTTCCACAGTTCCAAGCAAGCTGCGTTTCAGATGTCTATGGGCCACCTCGCGCGCCGTATTGCAAAACGAAAGACCTCCCTGAAAGGCTTGATGGCCTCCGTCCTGTAAGAGCGATAAAACGCGGCAAGGTTCCGCTCCAGGCGATGTTGACAAAAGAGACTCACAGTCTCTGTTAAGCGTGATTCAAGCTGGTATTGAACCGCACCGGGTTTGCCGGAGGCTGATTTCAGTTAGTTACGCGGCAATGTCCTCAGTTTCCAGTGCGGCGTAGGCTCTGGACTCATTGAGTTTCACAGCCATTAGATGACGAGTGCGGCGAGAGCGATGGCCGAGAAGAATGCCTTGGGGCATCTGTCGTATCTGGTTGCCACACGCCTCCAGTCCTTGAGCCTGCCGAACATGATATCGCATCGCTGCCCGGCAGTGCATTGCGTAGCAATGTCACGATAGGGGCGGTTACGGCGTTTGTAGCGGCGCTTGTCGTATTTGACGGGGGCCTTGCGTTGCTTTCGTCCGGGGATGCAAGCGCGTATCCCTTTGTCTTGCAGGGCTTCTCGGAACCAGTCAGCATCGTAGCCCTGAGCCACCCCCCGAAATTCGGACACTGACATAAGCTACGATTTGCAGTCTGCTGATCTTCGACGAGAAGGAGATCATAGATGTCGAAACGGAAGCAGCACGCGCCTGAGTTCAAGGCTAAGGTCGCGCTGGAAGCCCTGAAAGGCGAGGGTTGGAGGGACCGTCGCGCCAGTGGCGCGGCGTAAGCCCGAACAACGCGGCCGAGCTGGCCAGCCGGTTCGGGGTGCATCTAGGACCGGCAGGTGTTTGCATGCAAACACAGAGAGGCGACGATGATCCATCAATGGAAGCGGGCCCTGCTCGAAGGCGCGTCCGGCGTGTTCGAGCGCGGAGGCCGCAAGAGGCCCGAGATTGACGAGGAGCAGGTGAAGGAGCTGCACGCCAAGATCGGGTGAATTGGCGGGTGAACGCCACCGGTCCGAGAGAACCCGACAATGCGGTGGCCAACTCTTTTTTGGAACGAAAGCTGAAGCCTTGGGGCGGGAAGTGAGGCGCGGCATGATCGAGCCGGACCACCCGGATCTGTCGATCGGTCAGCAGTGCAAGCTACTGTCGATCGCCGGCTCATCCCATTACTACGAGCCGAAGGGTGAGACCGAGCAGAACCTCGGCCTGATGCGGCAGATCGACGAGCGTCCTTCGGACCTGGAGCCCCCGTTCTTCGGCGTTCGGCAGCCTCTCGGGACATTCCTGCGGAATGCCCTGCCGGCCAGTGGATGACCTGGCATCTGCGTAACGACGGACACCTTGTGAACGAGAAGCGAATACGGCGGCTGATGCGCCTTATGGGTTTGATGCCGATTTACCAGAAGCCCAACACGAGCAGGCCAACGAAGGGGCACAAGACCTATCCCTACCTGCTGAGAAGCCTGCGAGTAGAACGCCCAAACCAGGTCTGGTGCTCGGACATCACCTATCTGCCCATGCGGCGAGGGTTCCTCTACCTCGTGGCGATCATGGACTGGCACACCCGCAAGGTTCTGTCCTGGCGGATATCGAACACCCTGGAGGCCGACTTCTGCGTCGAAGCGCTGAACGAGGCCATCCACAAGTTCGGCCCGCCTGAGATAATGAATACGGATCAGGGATCCCAGTTCACTTCTTTCGCTTGGACGGACCGGGTCCGCCGCTCGGGCGTGCGGATCTCGATGGATGGGAAAGGCCGTTTCCTCGACAATATCTTCATTGAGAGGTTGTGGCGCACCCTGAAATACGAGTGCGTCTACCTTCATGCCTGGGAGACGGGATCGGAGACGAAGGCGGCGATCCGGAAATGGATGACCTTCTACAATCACCAGCGCCCTCACTCAGCCCTCGGCGGCAAGCCACCGGCGCTGGTCTATTGCCAGAGAAATGATATCAACCAACCCGATCAGCAGGTGCAACGAGTAGCTTAAATTACGCCAGTTCCTGTCCAAAAGATGGGGAGTAGCTCAGTCCAAGGGTTAGAGGAAAATTCGAGTCTCAGATAAATATTCTTGACACATTCAGTTTTTGTTTCTGTCAATGACATGGGGCAAAGACACCAAAAAACGCATCTGTTCTCTTGTTGGTCGGTGGGTCTGCCAATTGGGGGGGGGGGGGGGAGGGGTATTCAGATCCCAAGATCTCTAGCGTGACCGACCGGCGTGGGCCAATCGTTTGCGCCTCAAAGGCTTGGAAACTACTGGATTCAACGGATTAGTGAAAAAGGCCGGCGCTGAATCAATAGCCGCTTTACAGTTCCTTTTTGTCCTCTCGCCGGGGTAAAGAAAAATACTTGGGCCGGGGTCCGAATTTCTCAGCGGGAACATCCGCTCAAAGCTTTTCTCAAAAGTCTGCTGAGAGACAAGCAAATCGTTTGGTGCAATATCGGCGCGTAAATGTGTCCGCGCGCGCTTCTCCCAATGATGTTTCCGAATGTCATGCCGGTGCCGGTATGCGCTTGTCGATCGAATCTAACCAATGAGGAGGAAATCCGATGCCACTCAATTCATCAAACAGTCCAGCCACTGAGGTCGAGGTGCTCGGCACTCCTGGGGAAGATTTCCGGCGGGGATTGCCGGGGCTCGACACGCTGATCAGAGGTTTGGGCAACAATGACACACTCGTCGGTCGGGACGGTGACGACGTGCTGATCGGCGGCGCTGGGAACGACGTGGTCCGTGGCGCCGAGGGGGCTGACACATTCGTCCTTACCCAAGTCGACGGCAGTCTTGACGACCTGAAGGATTTCAACTTTGCCGAGGGCGACAAACTAGAATTTCGCGGTGTCTTCCAAGGCTATAACGGCGGAGATCTGAGCGGTTACCTGCGTTTCGTCAAGGCAGGTACGACGTCAAGGATCGAAGTCGACCCGACGGGCGGTGGCACGGATTTTCAAGAAATCGCCATCGTCCGCAATGGGCGGTCTCTGACGCTCGAAGATCTGGTGAACGGCGGCGCAATCCTCGTAACCGACGTGGCGCCACTGGCCACGTCCCAAACAGAGATCTTGGGCACCCCGGGAGACGACATTCTGGGCGGACTGCCGGGTATCGACACGCTGATCCGGGGCCTGGGCAGCGAAGACAAGCTCCTCGGTCAAGACGGCGACGACGTGCTGATTCCTGGCCCAGGCGGTGGCCCGGTTCGCGGCGGCGAAGGCGCGGATACCTATGTGTTCACGGAAGCCCGCCCAACGTCGATGCTCGACCTGAAGGACTTCAACCTAGCCGAGGGAGACAAGCTGGAGTTCCGCGGGATCTTTCAAGGGTTTGAATATGAGGGCGAAAAAAATCTGGCCGGACACGTGAGCGACTATTTTGGCTACCTTCGCCTTGTAAAGGACGGAACCTTGTCGCGGATCGAGATCGATCCTACCGGCAGCGGCACCGATTTCCAGGCAATCGCCATAATCCGGAACGGGCGCTCTCTGACGCTCGAAGACCTGTTCGACGCCGGCGCGATCAGAGTGACGCAAACCTTCCCGAATGTGATCGGCGAAGGCAACGACGTCCCGATCTTTTACCCGAATTCGAGAAGCGGTGCCGATCCGGAGGCGCTGACCGTGGATGGGACCGGCGATCTCTTCATCAACTTCGTGTCGAGCGAAACCAGCCTCGACAATGTGCTTGGGGTCTACCGCATTGAGGATGGCGAAATCGGCGAGACCCGAATCTTCGAGGATTTCGAACACAGCGGCCCGCAAAGTTTGGACGCGCTTTTTGGCGGAGTTGATCCGGGTGATCAGTTCGGCCTATTTCTTGTCAGTGACGGACAGTCGGATGACGCCCTCAACAGCTTTGCCATCGGCGCGCCTTGGGATATCTATTTCGGGTTTGACCCCGGAACAGGGTACCAGCACGACACATTGACCTGGGCGCCTCCATGTGGCCCGTTGGGCGGTCCAGAAGGACCAGTCTGCCCCCCCGGTGGAACCGTGATGTCTGAGATTCACCACGCGTTCGACGCCCCGCTGAACACTGATGTGTGGGAAGTAACGGTCGCTGCCATCGGCGGCTATCGCGGCGAGCAGTACCTGATTGGCTTCGAGGACTATGTTGGGCCCGAAAGCGACTTTGACTTCAACGATTACGTGATCTCGGTGGAGCGCTCTTCGTCGGTGCCGGTCGATTTGTCAGGCGAAACCGCTGGGGTCATCATCGACCTTGAGGAACAGGGGTACAATTATGCGGCAAAAGTTCTGCCGATCGGCGACTCGTTGACGGTTGGCGTCGGGGGGAGTGCTTCCGGTTTCCGCAAACCGCTGTTTGATGCGCTTCTGGAGAAGGGCGTTTTTATCGATTTTGTGGGTGAGAAACCACAGACTGTCAAAGGGGTAGACCTAGAGCATACCGGATACACCGGACGTCGGCTCGGTCTAAATCCAGATAATCCAGATCGTTCATTCATCCTCCAGACGGGACTCGAATCTGGCCTGGATGAGCAACTTAAAAAATTCGCTCCTGACGTCACGCTCTTATACGCTGGAATCAACGATATCCGTTTCAACATGCAGCATGACGCGGAGGCGCTGGAAAACATTCGTTTCACCGATATCAGCGGCAACATGGCGCTCTCTACCAATATCGAAAATGCAATCAACCAGTTCTCGGCAGTAACTGGTGAGAGCCAGCATCTTGTTGTTTCAACTCTGGCCCCGATCGTTGCAAATACTACAGATTCTACCGTTATTCCGGAAGAATGGATCAAGTACTACAACGAAGGTGCCTACGCCTTGACGCCTGGGGAGATTGCCGCCCAAAGCTATGCCGCGGGACAGGCTGATCCCCAAGCCAACGCGCGTCTACAGACCGAAGGCATCGTGACAGTTGTCAACCGCATACGGGGCGAGGACGGCGCAGATAAGGGCAACTTGCATCTTTTCAACAATCCGGTGACCACTGACGATCTGTTGATAAACGTGACCAGCAATGACGAGGTCCCCAGCAAAGACGGACTCCATTGGGGCGACAGCGGATATCAATCTTATGGCATGGAGATGGCTCAGTTCCTTATCGACACACTGGGCTACAATGGCGGCACGCTGGGCGAAACGGACTGGAAGCCCTATGCTGGCAATGACGCCACCGGCGGTTCCGGCGGTGACCGGCTGATTGGCAACGCCGAGGCCAACGTGCTGGACGGTGGGGCGGGCAATGACCTGCTCGAAGGAAAGGACGGTGCTGACACCTTTGTCTTCCAAGATGATTTTGGCATGGACATCATCGCCGATTTCTCGCTGGCCGAAGGAGATGTGCTGCGCTTTGACGATCTGCTCTGGACCGATACCCATGGCACGCTTAGCGCAGCGGAGGTGATTGACCAATTCAGCTTTGTCAATGCTGACGGCAACGTCGTGCTAGCCTTTGAGGACGCCGCGATGGTCACGTTGGTAGGGGTCTCGACAACTATCGGGCTTGCTCCCGCCTTGGAGCTGTTCTGAAGCATTCCAAAGGCCGGCAGTGCAGTATCACTGCGCTGCCATTTAACCTCAAACAAGCATCGAACCAGAGCCTACATAACGAAAAATGCCCGCACTCATCCCATGGGCTTCTGACGTCCAGCGAAGCATATTTTAGCCGGACCCAGAACCTGAAAACTGCCGCCTGAAATGAACCCCATGCTATAGCTTAGCCTGGCGGCAAACTGGTCGAAAATTCAGGACCACCTCTGGTTAGACATTCCTGCGCCGCAAAAAAACGACTGTTCCGCTTTCGTGGGCTTCTAGTAGGGCTCTTGGAATGTCTGGGCTATTGGGGATGTACGGCATCTAATACTCAGGGGGCGCGATGGTGTCGTGACAGGGAAAGTTTGGCCATGGTTCAATGGTAAGCTAAGGATTGATCGCTTTACGTTTCGGAAGAAGCCAAAGTGTACAACGGTTTGTGGGTCGCTCAACGGCAGTAATGGGCAGTGTCTTGCGCCGGACGCATTGACGCGTCGCCAAAGCGCTGCCGATTGCCGGCCCCGGTACCTAATCATCCGCGCATGGGCTTCAGCCGCCATCGTATGTCCACCGGAAAGCAGGCGGTGTCGGGCCCTTGTTCCGGCCACCTTGCTGGCGTTGTTCCCAAGCATGGGCGAGGATGCCCACGGACCGGGACAGGCCGAAGAAACCGCGCGCCAAGGGCGGGGGGCAGCCCAGTTCGGCATAGATGACGGCGGTGGCGCCGTCGATGTTCATCGGCACGGGCTTGCCGCGTTCGCGCGCCAAGTGGCCCTCGATCGCCCGCCCGATTTCGGCATAGGCACCGGCCACCACGCCGGCGTCGGCGGCCTCGTCCACCAGCGCCAGAAGGCGCGGGGCGCGCGGGTCGACGGGTTTGTGAAAGCGATGGCCGAACCCGGGCAGATAGCGCCCGTGCGCGGCGCGCCAGTCGTCCAATGCCACCGCCAGCCCGTCCGGTCCCGACTGCTCGACCGCGCGGTACAGCTCGACCGCCTGCTCTCCGGCCCCGCCGTGCACGTCGCCCAGCATGTTCAGCCCCGTGGCCATGGCCGATTGCAGGCCGACACCGCAGGTCGCGGCCATGCGGGCCGCCGCGATCGACGGCGCCTGCGGCCCGTGATCGACCGCGGCCACCAATGCCGCTTCGAACAAGGCGGCGCGGTGGCCCTGGATCTCCTCACCGGTGACCATCAGCCAGATCATCTGCGCGAAGCCGGTGGTCCCGATCAGGTCCTGCACGGGGCGCCCACGCAGATGGATCCGGCCTGGCTCCATGTCTATGATGGCCGTGCGCCACCAGTCGGAAACATCCTTGGCGTCGGTCAAGTCACGCCCTCCTTACGCATCTCGGCAATCTCGGCGTCGCTGTAGCCCAGGTCGGCCAGGATGGCGCCAGTATCCTGCCCGAGCGCAGGGGGCGGGGCGGCGACGGCGGGGCGGACGCCGTCCAGCATCGCGCCGATCCGCACAAGGTCAATCGGCCGACCGACGCCGGGCGCATCGTCGAACCGCGCCAGGAAATCGCGGTCGGCGACTTGGGGGTGTGCCAGGATCTCTGGGACCGACATGACCGCGCCCGCGGGCACGCCGATGCCATTCAGCTCGCACGCCCAATCGCGCGCGGCGCGCGTGGTCAGCACCGTTTCCAGTTCCGCCCGCAGGCGCAGCCGGTTCGTCTTGCGGTTTTCGCGCGTGGCGAAGTCGCGCACGTCCAGAAGATCCTCGCGCCCCAGGTGGCGGGTCAGAGCGACCCATTGTTCGTCCTTGTTGGCGGCGATGTTGATCAACCCGTCGGCGCACTGGAACGTGCCCGATGGTGCCGATGTCGGGTTCTCGTTGCCCTGTGGCTGCGGATCGACACCGCCGATCAGGTGGTTCGACACCACCCAGCCCATCGTGGCCAGGACCGATTCCAGCATCGAGATGTCGATGAAGGTGCCGCGCGGGTCTGCGTTCAGCGCGGCACAGATGGCCATCGCCGCCGTCAGCCCGCCCACCGTGTCGGCCAGCGGATAGCCCACGCGCAACGGGGAGCTGTCGGCATCTCCGGTGATCGACATGACTCCCGAGACGCCCTGTACGATCTGGTCGTAGGCCGGGCGGTCGGCCCATGGCCCGGACTGACCAAAGCCCGAGATCGCGCAGTAGACGAGCCGGGGGTTCTCGGCTCTCAACGTCGCATGGCCCAGCCCCAGGCGATCCATCACGCCGGGGCGGAAGTTTTCCACCACCACGTCGGCGCGTCCGGCCAGCCGTTTCAGCGCGTCCTTCCCGCGCGGGTCCTTGAGATTCAGCGTCAGGGATTTCTTGCCCGCGTTCTGGGCGAGAAAGCTGATCCCCATGCCGCGCGCTGACAGGTCGGGATCGGCGCCCAGGTTGCGGGCCAGGTCACCGCGCCCCACGGCCTCGACCTTGATGACCTCGGCGCCCAGGTGGGCCAGTTGGTGACAGGCGAAGGGTCCGGCCAGGACGTTGGTCAGGTCGAGGACCCGCACCCCGGCAAGGGGTGCGGAGGGCGGACCCTCAGTCGCCATCGGCCACGCCCTTGGCCCGGGCCCGCGCCCTGCGCGCGCGATAGCTGGGCAAGAGCACCAGCAGCAATGCCAGCACCAGCAGCGCCAAGGTCATCGGGCGTTCCCAAATGAAATCGATCCCGCGGTAGAGCTGCATGGACCGGGCGAAATTGTCCTCCAGCATCGTGCCCAGGATGAACCCGATCAGAAGCGGCGCCAGCGGGTAATCGGCGAAACGAAAGATCGTGGCCATGACCCCGAGACCCACCAGCATCAGAAGCTCGGTCGCGTTGTTCTGCCCGATATAGGCCCCCATAAGCGTGAAGAAGAGGATGAAGGGGATTAGGAAGTTCCGCGGGATCGCGAGGATCTTCGCGATATAGGGGATTAGCGGCAGGTTCAGGATCAGAAGCACTAGGTTGCCGATGAACATCGAGATGATCACGGCCCAGAAGATCTCGGGGGTGTCGGTCATCAGGCGCGGCCCGGGCGTCACATTCAGTGCGATCAGCGCGCCCAGAAGGATCGCCGTGGTGCCCGACCCGGGGATGCCCAGCGTCAGCAGCGGCACGAAGGATCCCGTGCAGGCCGCGTTGTTGGCGGTTTCCGGCGCGGCGAGGCCCTTGACCGATCCCTTGCCGAATTCCTTCTGCTCCTCCGAGGAAGCCAGGTTGCGCTCCACCGCGTAGCCCAGGAATGACGCGATGGTCGCCCCGGCGCCGGGCAGGACCCCGATGAAGAAACCCTGAACGGATTGTCGGCCGATGACCGGGATCATCGCCTTGCCTTCGTCCTTCGAGAATCGCAGACCCGTGATCTTGCCCGATCCGTCGCTTTCGCCGTCACCCCCGCGCGCCGGGTTCAGGACAAGGAACATCGCCTCGGGCAGCGCGAACATGGCCATGGCCAGCGTGATGAACGAGATGCCGGACTGCAGGTCCATCAGCCCCAGTGTGAAGCGCGGCATGTTGAACAGCGCGCCTTCGCCAACGGTGGCCAGGATCAGTCCGAGGATGGTCATCATCAGCGCCTTGGCCACCTGGCCAGTCCCGGCGAAGGCGGCGATGGCCGACAGGCCCACAACCATCAGCGCGAAGTATTCGGCCGAGTGGAACAGCAACGCCACCGACGACAGCGCCGGCGCGAAGATCATCAGAAGGATCGCGCCGATCATGCCGCCGGCAAAGCTGGACACGGCGGCAATCGTCAGCGCCTTGCCGGCCTGACCCTTGCGGGCCATCGGGTAGCCGTCGAAGGACGTCGCGACCGTGCCCGCGACCCCTGGCGCATTCAGAAGGATCGACGACGTCGATCCGCCGAAGATCGCGCCGTAATAGACCCCCGCCAGCAGGATCAAAGCGGCCGCAGGGTCGCCGAGCGAGATCGCGACCGGGATCATGATGGCGATGATCGACATGGGCCCCAGTCCCGGCAACATTCCAATGAAGGTGCCGATGAGACAGCCGGCGATGACCATCAGCAGATTCTGGATCGAAAAGGCCGCCTCGAGGCCGATCAGGATACCTTCAAGCATTGTTCAGATCCCCATGAAGAACGGAAACGGCCGCAAGAAGATGCCCAGCACCTCTTGGACCAGCCACCAGACGAAGCCGGTGGCGAGCAAGGCGGTTGGCACCATGACGTGCCACTTGCGCTCGCCCAGGATGACGCTGCCGCCGACAAGGAACACCGTCGTGGCAAGCAGGAATCCCGCGGGCCGCAGCATCAGCGCATACAGCACCATGAGCGCCAAGAGCATGAGCGCCTGGCCCAGCTTATATTCGTGAAGGCGGCGGTAGTTGATGTCGCTGGCCGAAGGCTCTGCGCCTGGGGCCGGCTTTTCGAGGCCCAGAAGAACGATCAATCCGACGATGACGCCCAGCACCGACAGAACCTTTGGAAAGGTAGAGGGCCAGACCGGGTTGCGCTGCATGAATGGCGGCAGAAGCTGGTCCATCGTGAAAAAGGCCAGGTAGCCGTAAGCGCAGCAGAACACGACGAAAATGAGTGCGATCCAGCGATCGAGCGCCATACCGTCCCCTCCCATATTTCAGGCTGATATTCGTGGCGCCGCCCGGGATCGGGGCGGCGCCTTCGCTATCGCGATGGACGGCATGGTCCGCCGTCCGCGCAAGCGGCCTTAGAGGAAGCCGAGCGTCCGCATCAGGTTGCCGATTTGCTCTTCTTGACCTTCGAGATAGGTGCGGAACTCGTCGCCCGGGTTCCAGATGTTGACCCAGCCGTTGCGCGAGCGGACGTCTTCCCATGCGTCGGTCTCGTACATCGCCTCGAGCGCCGAGATGTACTGCTGACGCTTTTCTTCCGAGATGCCGGGCGCGGCGAAGAACCCGCGCCAGTTAACGAAGGAGACGTCGATGCCCTGCTCCATGAAGGTCGGCGCGCTGTCATAGGCCGGCACACGCTCTTCGGCGGTGACGCCAAGGATACGAACCTCGCCCTGATCGGCCAGAGCGATGGCTTCGGAGAAGCCGGTCGAAAGCGCGTCGATCTCGCCCGACAGGAGCCCGGCCATGGCCTCGCCGCCGGCGTCGTAGGGAATGTAGTTCAGCGCGATGGGGTCCTCGCCCGCCGCTTCCATCACCATCGCGGCAACGATGTGGTCCATGCCGCCGGGAACCGAGCCACCGCCCACGGCGAAATCGTCACCCTGTTCCTGGTAGGCGGCCAGAAGGCCTTCCATATCCTTGATCTCGCTATCGGCGGGAACGACCAACGCGGCGTAGTCGCCGATCGTGCCGGCCACCAGCGTCAGGTCGCGGAAGCTTTGCGGGAACACACCGGTCAGCGAACGAATCACGATGGGGGTGGAGTTCACCATCAGCGTGTCGTCCAGACTCTCGGCGTTCTCGATCATGTAGCCGATGGCCACGCCACCGCCGCCGCCGGACATGTTCTCATAGCTGGCCGAGCCGACGATGCCGGATTTGGTCAGCGCCTCGCCGGTGCCGCGCGCGGTGCCGTCCCAGCCGCCGCCGGCGCCGCCGGGAATAATGAAGTGCAGGCTTTCAAGTTGTTGGTGCGCTTCGGCGCTGGCCGTGCCGGAAAAAGCGAGCGTAGCCGCAGCCGCGGCCATCACGACCCGGCGGGTCATGCGGAATGTCATTTGGTAGTCCTCCCATTTGACAGGCGGTCCTCCGCCGCCCATACGTCGGTTTGAACACACAAAGCTGACAGGGGCCTGACACGGGCACCCGAGCCAGTGACTGCGCGCGACGCGCGCCGCTGTGAGGGAAGAGCCCGGTGCGCTACCTGCTGGTCGAGGACAACCAGGAACTGGCCGAGGCCGTGGTAAAGCGGCTCGTTCTGGACGGTCATGCCGTCGACCATGCTGCCAGCCTGGACGAGGCCGAGGCTTGCCTTTCCGCCGCGGACTACGACCTGATCCTGCTGGATGTGATGCTGCCGGACGGCGACGGGCGCGATTTCCTGGCCCGTAGCCGTGCGCATCTTGAAACCCCGGTCATCGTTCTGACAGCGCGCAGCCAGGTGTCCGACCGCGTCGGCGCGCTGGACCAGGGGGCCGACGATTACATCACCAAGCCGTTCGACTTCTCCGAGCTGGAGGCGCGGTGCCGCGCCGTTCTGCGCCGGCGCGGTGGATCGGCCCGCAACGAAATCGCGCTTGGGCGGGCGGTGTTCGATCCGTTCGCGGGCACGCTTCGCCTGGGAAAAAGCCTGATCGAGCTGCGCAACCGCGAGATTCGCCTGTTGGAGGTCTTCGCCCGCCACCCGGGGCAGATCCTGTCGAAAGGTCAATTGCTGGACCGGCTGTTTTCCTATGACAGCGCGGTGACCGAGAACGCGATCGAGGTCTATGTCGGGCGCTTGCGGCGCCGGATCGACGGCACCGGCGTCCGGATCGAAACGGTGCGCGGCCTCGGCTACAGGATGGAGACTGAAGACCCGTGACCCGCACCAGGTCCATCGGCCGCCGTCTGACGCTTCTGCTTGCCGGGGTGGCGGCTCTGCTCTCGATCCTGAGCTGGGGTATGGTAAGTGGCCTGGCGCGGCAGGCCGCCGAGCGCACACAGGACAACGTTCTGGCCGCCTCGGCCACCGCCATCGCCGAAACGCTGCGCAGCGAACAGGGCGAGGTACGGCTCGAGCTGCCCTATTCGGCCTTTTCCATGCTCGGTGCCATCGGCGAGGACCGCGTGTTCTACCACGTCGCCGCGGGCGAAGAGTTCCTGACCGGCTACGCCAATCTGCCAGTTCTGGACAGGCCCCGGGCGCCCGGCACCGTCCTGTTCGACACCGGCACCTTCGACGGCGAGGAGATCCGCATCGCGTCGGTCACGCGCCCGGTGCTGGTCGGCGCGGAACCTTTGACCGTATCGGTCAGCGTCGCGCAGACACGAAGCGGCGTCGGCGCCATCTCACGCGAGCTGTCGCGACTGGCGGCCTTGTTGTCGGTCGCCTTCTTCATTGTCGCCGTGACCCTGTCGGCCATTGCCGCGCGCACGTCGCTGCGCCCCCTCAACGAGATCGCGGATGCAGTCGCCCGGCGCGGCCCCTCGGACCTGCGCCCGGTGAAACGCGAAGCACCCGAGGAACTGGCACCGCTCCTATCGTCGCTTAACCGCCTGATGGAACGGCTGGCTCAGTCCATTCGCCGGTCCGAGGATTTCATCGCCGAGGCCGCGCACCGGGTCCGCACGCCCCTCGCCACGGTCCGGACGCAGGCCGAAATCGCCCTGCGGTCGGTCGAAGCCAGCGACGAACGGCAGCGCCTTCGGCACATCATCCGGGCCGTCGACGAAAGCTCCCGCTCGGCCGGTCAGCTTCTGGACCATGCGACCGTGGCCTATCGGGTCGAGGATCTGGCCCGCGACTCCGTGGATCTTGCGGACATTTCGGCCCGGTGCGTCGCCGCGCTTGAGCCGACGGCGGCAATGAAAGAAATCCGGCTGATCCTGCGGACCGAACCAGCCAAGGTCGCGGGCGACGCCGTCCTGCTGGACAACGCTCTGCGCAACGTGCTCGACAACGCGATCAAATATTCGCCCGAGGACACGCTCATCACCTTGGCCGTCACCGCCGACGCCGCCGAGGCCCGTGTCTCGGTCTGCGACGAAGGCCCTGGCCTTGGTGATTGCCCGGCCGAGCACTTGAAAGAGCGCTTCCGACGCGGCACTCACACCGAAGGCATCGTGGGTTCCGGCTTGGGCCTTACCATCGCCAGTGACGTGTTGCGTGCACATGGCGGGCGGCTTGACCTTGGACCTGCAGAAGGGGGAACCGGCACATGCGCCGAGCTTGTCTTGCCATTGCTCTGACGCTGATCGCGGCTACGGCCGCGGCCCTCGAACTGGAGGACCACCGGTACTATCAAGGCACCGGCGACACCGTGTTGCGGATCGTCTCGACCGCCGACCTGGAGGTGTTCGAGGACTACCTGATCGCGTTCCAGGCCGAACGGCCCAATATCTCTATCGACTATTCGGTCGTCTCCTCGGCCGATCTGCACGGCGCCATTCGCGATGGTGCCGCGTTCGATCTCGCACTTTCCTCCGCGATGGACCTTCAGTTCAGATTGGCCAACGACGGTTTCGCGCAGTCCTATCGCTCGCAGGCGACCGAGGCGCTGCCCGATTGGGCGCGCTGGCGCGACCTGATCTTCGCATTTACGACAGAACCCGCCGTCGTCGTGATCTCGACCAGGCATTTCGAGGGCCTGCCCCTGCCTGTCACCCGGCAGGAGTTGACGGCAGTCCTGCGCGACAATCCCGACCGTTTCAACGGGGCCGTCGGGACATATGACGTGCGGGTCAGCGGTCTTGGCTATCTTTTCGCCACGCAAGAGGCCCGCTCGACGGATGCCTACTGGCGGCTGAGCGAGGTCATGGGGCGCCTCGATCCGCAGTTTTACTGCTGCTCCGGGCAGATGATCGACGACGTGACCGACGGACGCCTTGCGCTCGCCTACAACGTGCTGGGAAGCTATGCCGCCGACCGGCTGGCGCAGGAATCCGGCGGCGAGGTTCAGATCCTCAGGATGCAGGACTTCGACAACGTCATGCTGCGTACGGCGCTGATCCCCGAGGCCGCCGAAGAACCGGCCGTCGCAGGGGCCTTTATCGATCTTCTGACCAAGCTCGGCATGCGGGAGACGAACGGAGACTGGCCGCTTCCGCCGCTGAGCCAGAACACGGATCTGCGCTCGACGGGATTCGGGCCGATCCGCCTTGGCCCGGCCCTGATGGTCTATCTCGACCCGTTGAACCGGCGGAGTTTCCTGAGCGAATGGGAAGACGCCTGGGAACAGCCCTGATGATCCGGTGAACGGCGCTTCGGTAGCCGAGTATCCCCGCTGATCGTCAAGCGGAGGGGCGTTCCAGTGCGGCTCGGGATGATCGAGGAGCTTTCCTTGGTTAAGCCGGTGGCACAAGGCCACGTCGCCGATCAGGCTGACCCGATACCGCACTTCGGAAAGACAAAAGGGCACGCAAGCCCCTGCCTCGCCTGCTTGGCAGGCATGACGCCGAACAATGTCGCAGTCTTGAAGCGGCTGTGCAGGAGCACCTCCGCATCGAGGAGGCGCGGGACGTGCTTGGCAACATGAGAACTGAATTGCCCAAGGAGGCTGTTCAAGAACGGGCAGTCGTCGTGACCTGCCCCCGCGAAATCCCTCACCGTAATGTAGAGTCTGCGCCAACTTGCGCTGCTCCCCATGTTTGGACCACCGGAAGCTGGATTTTTCCGGCTGTTTCACGATGACGGGCTGGTGACGTCATCGGGATAATGCATGGCAATCGGGACGTTGTATCCGATCGCGCTGTGGGGACGATCCTCGTTGTAGTGTCTACGCCAATCTTCCAGCTTTTCCTGAGCATCGGCAAGGCTCATGAACCAGTGTGCGTTCAGGCACTCCGACCGAAGCTTGCTGTTGAAGGCCTCGATGAAGCCATTGTCTGTCGGCTTACCTGGCCGTGAGAAGTCCAGCGTAACGTCGTTGGCGTAGGCCCACAGGTCCAGGTCGCTAGAGATAAATTCGCTGCCATTATCGACTCGAATGGTGTTTGGATAGCCGATCCCGCCGCAGACCCCTTCCTGCGTTTGAACCACGTCCTCGCCGCGGTAGCTGAACCGCGAATGCGTGTCGACCACGGTCAGGATCCTCAATTTCTTTCCCATGGCGAGTCGGTCGTGAACGAAGTCCATAGCCCAGACGTCGTTCGGCCCAATAGCTTCTTCGCGATCCTCGCGCAGCTTGGCTTTCACGCGACGCTTCGGACTCTTGTTCCGCAACTGCAGACCCAACTCATTGTAAATCCTGCGTGTCTTCTTGATGTTGATGGTCCAGCCCTCCCGCCGCAGCAGAACGTGGACGCGCCGGTAGCCATACCGAACGCGTGTCTCGCAAATCTCCTTGATCCGCATCTCGACAGCAGCCTGATCCGTGCGCCGGGACTTGTAGTGGTAGCTGGACGTGTCGAAGCAGATGGCCCCACAGGCCTTCCGGATCGACACGCCCCAGTCGACGCACATCCCGGTGACGAGTTCGCGCAAACGGCCAGGCTTCAGAGCTTTCGCCGGATCACGTCCTGCAACATCTCGCGGTCAAGCGTTAGGTCCGCGACGATCTTCTCCAGCCGCGTGTTCTCATCTTCCAGAGCCTTCAGCCGGCGCATCTCGTCCGGCAGCAGGCCGCCGTACCTTTTCTTCCAGTTGAAATATGTCGCCTGGCTGATCCCGTTCGGCGCTAAAATCGATCCACTGGATCGATTTCTATACGCTTGAACTGCGGCAGATCTCCGCAACGGGTGTTCCTTGCTCGCCCTGCTTCAGGATGAACGCCTTCTGCGACTCCGTGAACTTCGATGCTTTCATGCGTTTCCGCTCCTCTCCCAGCCAGGAAAGCTTAGCCGAAAACTCCAGCTTCAAGCGGTCCAGTTACCAAGAGGCAGAGCAAACTTTGAAGGAGCAGACAAATGCGAAAGAGCCGTTTCACCGAGGCGCAAATCATCGGGATGATCAAGGAAAAGGGTTCAAGCGTGAAGCGATTGATCCAGTGGATCAATCGTAGCGCCGAACGGAATGCCGACTGCGGAGGTGTGCCGTAGGCATGGCCTGAGCACGGCGACGTTCTACAAGCTGAAGTCCAAGTATGGCGGCCTGGACGTATCCGAGGCCGCCAGGCTGAAGGCACTGGAGGACGAGAACGTCAAGCTCAAGCGCCTGTTGGCCGATACCATGTTGGACAACGTCGTCTTGAAGGACCTACTGGGAAAGAGCTAACGGTGAGCCATTGATGCGCCATTGATGGTGTGGATGGCTCCACCAGCGGCTTCGCGTTGTGCCAAGGTGGGTCTGTGAAAGCCCGCACCTGAGAGGAGCCATCCATGGACCAACCTAACACCATCGGCCTCGATCTGGCCAAGAACGTTTTCCAAGTTCACGGAGTGGACACGGAAGGCACGGTCATCTGCCGCCGTCAGTTGCGGCGGTCGCAGGTCCTGGTGTTCTTTGCCCGGCTGGGCCCTTGCCTCGTTGGCATGGAAGCCTGCGCGGGGGCCCATCATTGGGCGCGAGAACTGGCAACCCTTGGCCATGAAGTCCGTCTCATGCCGCCCGCCTATGTGAAGCCCTACGTGAAGAGGGGCAAAACTGATGCCGCTGATGCCGAGGCCATTTGCGAGGCGGTGACCCGCCCGACGATGCGCTTCGTGCCGGTGAAGTCGGCGCAGCGGCAGGCGGCCCTGCTCGATCACAAGGCACGGGACTTCCTCGTCCGGCAGAGAACGCAAATCGTAAACGCGATCCGTGCGCACCTCGGCGAGTTCGGGATCGTCGTGCCGAAGGGAATCCATCACGTCGATCGCCTGCTCGACGCAGCCCGCGACGTGCATTCTACGGCGCGTCCGGCGCTGGACATGCTGGCCGGTCAACTGCGCGACACACAGGCCCGGATCGAAGAGGTCACTGCGCGGATCGGGGAGATGCAGGGCGAAGACGCGCTGGCGCGTCGACTTGCGACGGTACCCGGGGTGGGTACGATTTCGTCCAGCGCGTTTGCGGCCACCACCCCCGATGTGGCCGCCTTCCGCAGCGCGCGCGACTACGCGGCGTGGCTCGGCCTGACGCCGCGAGCTCATTCCAGTGGCGGGAAAGAGAGGCTCGGGCGGATTTCCAAGGCTGGCAATCGGTACCTGCGCAGGCTGCTTTACCTCGGCGCCATGGCCCAGATCAGTGCGCGGCGCGGACGTAGAGAGGGTGCATCAGGCCGGGTGCCGGACTGGATCGACCGGATGCTCGCCCGCAAGCCCGTAAAGGTGGTCGCTATCGCACTGGCTAACCGCATGGCCCGGACGATCTGGGCGCTGATAAGGCGGGGCGACAGCTACCGGAACACCATGGCTTGAGACGATAAAGAACGGCCAGGCAAAGAACGGCCAAGCCGGTCGCGAACCGGCAGGCCCAGAGATGGTGAGGCGCAGCGTGAGGTGATGGCACAGGGACGGTAAGAAGCGGAACGGGATACCCAGTTCGGACCGGAGCACCTCGAAGTGCGTGCCATTGATGGCACAGGGACGGTAAGAAGCGGAACGGGATACCCAGTTCGGACCGGAGCACCTCGAAGTGCGTGCCATTGATCGGGACCCGCCCGCCGGCTGACTTCATCAGGGCGCGCAGCCGTAAAACCGCTGCACACAGACGCCGAATACATGGCCGCGACCGACCAGATTGCCGGACCCGAACAAAGCTCTTGCCAAGGGGCCATCCATACATGGTCCGAGGACAATGGCGAACGACCAAGCGGCGAGATGCGGCGCTCCGGGTGATGCGGGATCATGACATCTCGCAGCGCCGGGCGTGTCGGCTTGTCCACTGCCCGGCAGGGCATTGCGCAGCAATGTCCCGAGAGGGGGGGGCGATCCCAAGACAGTCCGGCGAGAACGCCCGCCCGACTGTGCCAATATCCGCAAGGAAATGCAGGAGATCGCTGGCAAACCGCAGCAAAACGCCTTCATCGAAAGCTTCAACGGCAGCCTGCGGGACGAGCTGCTCAACGAGGAGATCTTCGACACCCTGGACGACGCACGGCGCAAGCTGGCCCTCTGGCGCTACGACTACAACGCGGTCAGGCCACACTCGTCCCTGAACAACAAAACGCCACAGCAAGCGCGCCGAGCGCTTGAGCAATTTGAGGGCTCCGCGCCCGGCGCGCTTGCGCCAGACGGAGAAGCCGAATACCCAGATCCAACCTGCAGACTCTCGTTATGAATGAGGGGGACAGGCAAGGGGCAGGTCAGTCGTTTTGAAGGAGACGGCGCACTTTAGCACAGCGGTCCGCTTCGTCCGCAGACTGTGGGATCGGCCGACCTCTGTTTTCGCAATTGCAGCGAATGGCAGGTTCGACGGGCCACGACTGCAGCTTCCCGACCATGTGTCCAAGGTCGGAAATGGGCCGCCACTCACCCCCTTTGGCCCAAACAGGGCGACGGAACGTGCCGGCCTGTGGCGTCTTCTCCTCTTCCCCCTCACGGACATGGGACCAGAACGCTGATTTCCGGTGGTGCGCCTTTTTGAGCCCAGCAAGATAGGTGGCGTGGCTGGGGAATTCGCCGGAGCGTGCGGCATCGGCGTCTTCTGCCAGCAGGGCCAGTTTCCCGAGGTATGTCGCACCGTGTCCATAGGCCTTGGACCGCGCGCGGGCCAGGATGTCGTCCAACAAGGCGCGGTAGAGGATTGTCGCGGCCAACGGATGATCGTGCTCCAGAAGCGCTGCCACTTTGGGCAGGATGTGCCAATCGCCACCGTCCCAGCGGTCCGGGTGCATCACGATCAGCTTGGCTGCCAGATCCTGCCGGGGCCAGTCCAGGAAGAACTGCAAGGCGGCCTCGGGCGTAGCCTTTTCCAGGGCATAGGCATGAGCGCGGTCTTCGGCCTCGATATCCTCGAAATCCGGCAATTCGCCGAGGTAGTCCCGCAGGATCTCGGCGGACAGGGTCGCCTCGAAACACTGCCAGCGCAGGGCCTGCGCGGCAGGTGCGTCGCCTAGGGCCCCCAGAATGCGCGCCTCCAGGCTGACCCGTGGCGGGGACATATCCTCCTCGTCCTCAACAAGAGCGCGCCGCCCCGGCTTGCGCACCCAATCCAGCGCCTCGGCACTGCGCCCGGCTTCAAGAAACTGTGCCGCGATTCTCAGGGTGTCCTGCATGTGCGGGCGCTTTGCTGTTTCCAGCGCGACGAGCAGATCGAGATCCCCCCGCGCCCTGGCGATGGCCTGGCGCATCTCAACCCATTGCGAGGTCATGGAATAAAACCAGCCTTCCGGCGCGCGCGACGCTTCCTCGGCCTGCCGCTCGGTGATGACCTCTTTCAGATCAGCATCCCAGCGCGCCAGGCTGTCTTGTGGTAGATGCGGCGCCATGGCGGTGGTGACTTCGGCCAGGTACCCATGCGTGCTTTCGCCCAGGGCAGCCATGATCTTCTCGGGCAACTGATCGGCCTCAGCAGGTGTCAGCCGCGGTGCCAGGTCGCCGGCCGCAGCGATCGCCTGATAATAGACGTCCTGAACACGGCCCGAGGGATCATCGACGCGTTCGAACACCTGTTCATGCGTGGCGATGAACCGCAGCAGCCGGTCCACGGCCAACGCAGGCGCGGCGGGGCCCAGCTCGGAGGCAAGGGTATCAGTTAGGCTGCGCAGGTCCTCGGCAAAGGCGCGGGCCTTGTCCCATTCGATGAAACTCTTCGCCCGCGCCAAGCCGGAAAGCCGCCGGTCAGCCAGCTTGGCGATGGCCTGCGGCCCGGACTTGCCGGCCAGCGCTGCCTTGACCTGCCGCCGGAACCCGGCGTTGCGCTCTGCCTCGTCCAGCACCAACTGCGCGAGCTTCTCGGCGCCAAGGTCTCTCAGCTTGTCGGTGGTGAGGGCGGGTTTGCGGGCCATGGGTGGGTCTTGGGCTGTATGTCAAAGTATCTGCCTTGGGCAGATCCGTGGGGCAAGTCTTGAGGTTCGACTGACGAGAGGCGGCGGGAAGATGGCGGGGCTGCGAACCGCAATCGAAGCTCAGGACGGATCTGGCCGCAAGTGACACGCCGATCTGGCAGCATTTGCTTCGGCAGATGTGTGATGGCAGCGACCCAACTTGGTCCGCAACTCTTTATCGTCGCTCCGTCAGGTCCTGAACATGTCGCATGGCGTTGCATTCAAGCGCAAATAATATTGCGGGCATTTTGGCGGGTTTGGCCTCTGGATGCTGTTTTTATCGCTTAAAATCAAAGATGTATGGCGGAGACGAAGGCTTCCGCACAACCGACCGTAACGCATTGTATTCGCATAACTTCACCGCAGGGCGAATCGGGCCGATACCACAAATTATACCACACCCTTCCGAGACGCCCCCAAAAAGCGCGTTTCTGTAACGCTCCTGCACGGCTTGCCCCACGGCGTCCCGGTCTTAATCCTTACGCAATGTGAGCAGGGCTAGGATATCATTCGTTGCCGGGTACCAAGTATTGTTCTACAAAGGTCCTACCGCGAACACAGGAGAACCACCATGACAGCAGCCGACGACTTGCGCTCTTTCCTATCCGGCGACAAGTTCGCGACTGTTATGGCGGATCCGCCGTGGCGCTTCCAGAACCGCACGGGCAAGATCGCGCCCGAACACAAGCGCCTTGCTCGATACCCTACGATGACGCTGGATGAGATCTGCGGCCTTCCTGTGGCCGAGCACCTGCAAGACCGCGCCCACTGCTACCTTTGGGTTCCCAACGCCCTTCTGCCCGAAGGGCTGCAAGTGCTGAACGCTTGGGGCTTTGAATACAAATCCAACATCGTTTGGGAGAAGATCCGCAAAGATGGCGGCCCCGATGGTCGCGGCGTTGGCTTCTATTTCCGAAATGTCACCGAGATTCTTCTTTTCGGAACTCGTGGGAAAAATGCGCGGACCCTCGACCCCGGCCGCAGCCAGGTCAATTTCATTGAAGCCGAAGAGCCGGAAAGCGATTTGCTGAAAACCCGCAAACGCGAACACAGCCGCAAACCCGATGAACAATACAAAATCATCGAATCCTGTTCTTGGGGGCCGTATCTGGAACTCTTTGGACGCGGCAAACGCGACGGCTGGACCGTTTGGGGCAATCAGGCCGATGATGATTACAAGCCGACTTGGAAAACCTACGCTTACAATTCCAGTGTGACAGCGGCTGAATAACTCATAATAGACCCCTCATTTTTGCACGACATTTTGGCAACCCGAAATGCGACCTAGTTTCAACTGGGAGCAATAAAAGGGTTTGCAAAAATGAGTATATTTAAGAAAATGTCCAAGGCGCGACGCCTGAAACGCGCCGCATTCAACTGGGCGCATTTGAAAGAGCGAGATTACCCATCTTGGTGTCAAGGAGTGGAACACAAAGACACTGTAGAATTCGCCACAGACGTTGCCTACGAGGTTATTAAGCAAAAAAGAAAAGAGAACAGCGAAAAAGTCGAGAGATTTTTTCAAGATTCCGATGAAATGTCATTGCGTGTCTTAGCCCTTCAAGCCGCTGGATGCTTGGAGCGTCAAGGCGGAGACTACGACGAACAAGTTCAATTAGCAGCCATATTCATAATCAGCGCGGCAGAAACAACATATTAAATTAATCTATTCCAATATTGCAGAAACCGGCAGCCCAACCAATAGGAGGGGGCAAGGATTTCCCACCCCTCTATCAATTCGGTCCTTCAATTTACTCCAATGCGTGGTCGCCTGACCAAACTTGTCGCTGACAAATTGCTTCGAGAACGCTTCGGAAAATGGTATTTGACGGTCCAAAAGTTTTTGGACCGCATCCCGCTGGCGTTTTGTTCTGTCCTTCATTCCAAAAGCGTCAACCATTTCGGTTTCGTCAATGAAGCCGTGTTTCTCAATGCACCTTTGAACAATCCCCAACATGCTGTCTTGAAGACTTGCGCCCCGTGTAATGAGCACGCCAACGGAAATGGCTGACTGAGCATGAAGGCGCTGGAAGTTTTCTAGGTCTCGGTCGAAAAACGGATCCTTATTGTTCCACTCGATTTCAAGCGCAATGTTGCCCGTCTCGGACCATCTCACATGGTCAATCTCGTGGCTGTTCGAAACCGTCTCTTTGCCGTCCACAATCAGTTTGAAATCGAAATTGTGTTTGGGCCAGCCGGCATCATACAGACGCCGCCGAAGTCGCTGGGTCGATGGGGCTTCGCCACCACCTGACCCAATCAGTTCCTCCGCCGGAATCTCAACATCCAACAATGCGTCTTCCAGCTCCCCAGATATCAACGGGAAGTCCACGGACAGAATCGCCCCCGCGTGGTTGCGGATGGCAATATCAAATCCCTTGTCTGCGAGTCGTTCGAACATCATGGCGCCAATCTGGAGGAAGCCTGTACACGGCGCAACACAGATCCGACCGTTTCGTGGAACGCGTTTCATGAAACGCAGATCCTGACCTATTTCGAGAGCGTCACAGAAATGGGGGAAACCATGAACAACACAGACCAGAGCAAGGCCACATCAACCGAGCGCGTGAGGCGGTATCGCAATCGCATCCGAAAGGAAGGGTGGACCGTGGTTGAGGTGCGAGTGCCTGCCGACCAAGTGGAGGCCCTGCGGGCATTTGCGAAGACCCTCGGGAAGCCCAAACGAAAGTCAAAGCCGAGCACTGACCAATTGGCGTTGTTCCCAGACTTTAAGTAATTCACGCCTTCCCTATTTTGAGCAGAGCCACATATTAAAACCGTCCGGCAATTGCCTGTTGAAAACACGTTACCTGAAAGGGTAAATGAATGTTTCGTGAAACGGTCATTGCGAGAATGAGCGAAGTCATCTGGAAAGCCCTATTTTGAGGGTAATTAAGGATGAGGTTTAATTAACCTTACTCACTACGGGTTATTTCCGCCCCTTCGGGTCGCCGCCACCAGAGGTGGCTGAAATTAACCCCCGTTCGCCCTGCCGGGGGCCGCTTCCGCGGGACCCTGCCGGGGGCTGGAGTCTCGCTATGCTCGACCGGGCAACCACATCGGACTTTGTTGTCCTACGCTTCGCCAAAATCCGCAACCTGGCTGCGCTAGGTGCGGCTTCGGCTCATAACGCTCGGACTGCCAAATCCGGCCTGTCTCACACGAACACACCCCCCGACGGTGGGGGCGTGCTTGTGCTCGACGGCCAGACCGATGCCGTTGCCGCGTGGCACGACCGCGCCTCTGCCGTGGGGCTTTCCAAGCCCCGCAGAGACTCGATCCGTGCCATCGAGGCCGTCATGTCCGCAAGCCCTTCTTGGTTCGACGCAGCGACCCCAGAAGAGCGCGACCAATGGACGGAGCGCAGCCTTGCCTATGCCCGTGACATTTTCGGCGCGGAGAATGTTCTCCAAGCGACACTGCACTTGGACGAACAAACCCCGCACCTCCACGTCTTGGCCATCCCGCTCGAACAGAAGGAGCGGGCAAAGCGCGGACGACCCCGAAAAGGGCGTAAGACCGCCAAGCGGCCCACGACCCTTTCTTGGGGCCTCAACGCTGACGGCATCATCGGCTCGCCTAACAAACTGCGCGACCACCAGACGAACTACGCCGCCGCTTTGGCTGACCTCGGCTTGCGCCGTGGCCGCCCCAAGCGGGCGACAGCTGCGCGCCACAAGAGCGCCGCACAGTATCGCGTGGAGGCCGCCGAAGACCGCGAGCAGGCCGCCCAGAACCTCGCTCAATCGACCGAGGCACTGGACGAGGCCAGCGAGACCCTTGCCAACGCCACAGCCGTTTCACGAAACACAATCGAACGCGCCAAGACCAAAGAGCGGAGAGCGGAACGCGCCCAAGAGCAGGCCGACACACGGGCCGAGGCTTTCACGCTGGGGCTTGACGCTGTGGATCACGGCGAACTCGTTCCCCGGCCCAACAGCGAAGCCCTGAAACGCGTGCAGGTCGAAGACCCCGTTTTGCCGCCCCAAGAAACCTCAGCCTTTGGGGCGTGGGTCTCTGCGGCTCGTCCCTACATGAAGGCCCTCTTTGGTTACGCAAAACGCCTCGCAGGCTTGGCGGAGCGAGAAAGCGAATTGAAGCGCCGTGAGGCTGAAATGAACCGCAAGGCCCAGCAGGACCAACAACGCGTCATACAGGCCGCCAAGGCCCTCGAAAAGCGTCACGAGGCCCTGAATACTCGCGAGCGCACCATAGAGGCCAAGGAGGAGCAAATTCGCCACAAGGAGTTTGCCACAGAGCGTGACGCCGCCATTGTGCAGGCAGCCAAGAAGGACCTTACCCCGAAAGAGGTTGGGATGATTGCAGAGCGTGGGAAGCGGCGCAGGCAGATTTTTCGTGGCGGTTAAAAAAAAGGGGTCACTATTTGACCAATAGCCAAAAGAAGCGCTTCACCAAATGTAAAAATTAAGAAAAGAAAAAGATACCACACTATGCAGACAATCGCCACCGCAACCAAAGCTTGGGTCAAGAAGCCGAGAGGATAACCAGCCCACTCCGGCAATCTCATCCTATTCACGAAATACGCACCCCGCTTTTCGGCTTCTTCTGTAAACTTGGTGAACTGTTTTACTATATTCATAACGACCCCTCAAACTCTAAATCGAAGATAGAGTCTTTGGGAAAATGGACCAAAAAATATGTGGATATGCGAAATAATTTTGGCTTTGCCGCTCCCGAATCTATTACAAAAGAGTAATCTTTGAAAGGTTTTCCAATGTCCCTGAAAGTCAAAGGCGCTTTCTGCAATCACTGCAACGAACAAGTCATGGCACAAGGCACCAAGCCGAACCACATACTTCACTTGGTTCTTACCCTACTTTCAGCCGGGTTTTGGCTGCCCATCTGGGTTCTGGTCTCCATCGGTAAAATTGGTGGGTACCGCTGCACAAAATGCGGGAACCGCGTTTAAATTACTTTGAAAACTCGAATTTGGAATCATCTCCAATATGTACATTGGAGATAAATTATGGTTCGTTCCCTCATTCTCGCCGCCGCATTTGCAGCACTTCCAACATTTGCTTCCGCATTCTGCGTTGATATCTGGGCCAATAACTTGTCCCCGCGAGAGGTTGCGATTGCCGAAGGCGTCGTTGGTAGAGTTATCAACAATCCCCTTCCTGAAAATGGACACATTCGGAAATGCTCAGGGCAAGATAACTCTTTCCGCGCTCAACAAGCAGAGAAAGAAGTACAGCGCCGGAACGACGCATGGGCGGAGTTCGCACGGACAACCGGAACCGATATTATCCGGCAACGCATTGTGGAGACGGCGGGACCTTGCCCCACAATTCTTGAAGATCTATCGCGCCAGCGACCGCGCGCAGGCCAGGCCGTCGAAGTATCTTGCACCAATGGCAATGTTTACAGCTTGTCAAACTGGGAGGATGAGCGCAACCGGCAGGAACCTCTCCTGAAATATGTAGTTATACGTCAAATTCGCTGATTTGAACGTCGCCATCAACGACACATCATCACAACAAATGGTTCGTTGTTTTCTACGAATGCGGATAGAATCGCGCCCCTGAACTCAACACTTTGTCCAACGGATAGTCTTGGAAATTTCCCAAACTCATCGGCCTCAAAAAAACATAGTGCCGTGCTTTGACCAACTTTAATCCAAGCCGACTTAAAGCCGTAGACTTGACCTCTGGGGATCTTGTTCCCAACATATGTTTCAGTTTGAGCGAGGGGGAAATTTCTATCAAACCTATCGCCTATTTCGCCTGATGGATCCAGAAGGCGCGACCGCATAAATGCACCCACAACAAGAGAGTATTCGGAGCCGCCTTCGATGTACCTTTCCACAACACCCTTACTTCGGACGCTCAAACCGTAATAGCGCAGCATTCCTTCTCTTTCATTCAGGTCGAAGGCTCTGGCAATGGCCTCAATGCCCCCAGGGTTCGCGCTTGATGCAACGGGGACACTCATCAAAATAAGAATGGACAGAAGGAGCACGCGCATTACTCAGTCACCGTGCAGTTGACCAATTGAATGTTGTCTTCCATAAATCCGCCGATGCCATAAATCTCACCGAAGAAAGGAACATCATCACCGATATCTTTGTCCAGCAGTTTGGTTGAATCATATAGGTTGAATGTGCATTCAATTGGATAAACATATCCATCGAACATAACCACCCATCCATCTCCCCAAACCTCTTCACGCATTGATTTGAGAACGCCAACACCACCTATCCCCCGACCTTTGTATTCAGACTCAAACCGCATGGGGTTTTGCTTTTGGGTCTTCACCACTTGCGTAAGGTCAATTGATTGTGCTTGCGCTTGGGTTGCAGCCAATAGCGAAAGTGCCATTATCGAAAATTTAATCACGTCGTTCCTCCAAAATGTAGCTTTCAGTCAATTAGGGACGCCTTTTCTCAAAACCAGAACTTTCTCGAGGTTCAAATGCCAACCCGGAATATTGCCGCCGGAGGACCCAAAAATGGGTCCTATTAGGAGATGAGATAAGGGGGTTGTAATAAGTGATTAAATTCAAGTATTTAAAAATTTGATAGGGGACACCGTACGTGTCCCCTATTAGGGACACCCTGGGTGTCCCCTATTGGGAAGGAAGTGGACATTTTTGTCCGCATTTTTGCTTCTCGTTGAGTCCATACCTATCTTGGATTTGTCCTCTTTAAGGACAAAGATGACAGGTATAGGAGACAAAAATGCCAAAAATCATTGTTGATGAAAATGAAGCGCAGGCAGAAATGGAGAAGATTCGAGAGTTGCGGAAAGTTGGCGGCGATGCGGCTGTTGCTGAATACTTTCAGCAAAAGGCGAAAACAGCAGATTCGGAAAAGAAGCAGAGAGGACGGCGGGAGAATGCCGGATTCACGCAGGTTTATGAGGCTGGTTGGAAGCGGCTTCAAGCATTGTTGAGAGCAGAACCCGCGTTGGCCCGGCTATACGCTTTTCTGGCGGAGAATATGGGGCCTGATGGGACCATCTGCGCAAGCCGGGCAACACTCGCAGAGGCGCTTGAAATCAGCGAAAAGACTGTTTCAAGGCATGCAAAGTCTTTGGCGGACAAAGGTGCTATCGTGATTTTAAAGGTCGGAACAGCCAATGTGTATTGCCTGGACCCAAAGGAAGTTTGGAAGAGTTTTGACAACGCAAAACCCTACGCAGCGTTCAACACAAAAACTCTCGTCTCAAAAGCGGAGAACCCATTTATTAAAAAACGCCTCGCAGTTTTGCTGAACGGGCAAACAGAGGAACAAGGTAATCGCACAGTGGTCACGGACGATGATGATGTTGCCGAATTTCTTGGCGCACCTTGAACGCCAGTTTAATCCTTACCCTCGCCTAACTCTTGGTCGAAATCATAGATCTCGGCAAATCTCTCAATCGCTTCCTTTGTCCACTGTGATTTCTCGGCCTCTAATTCGTGAAGCGTAACGGTATAGTGGTTCCCGTGTTCCAAGTAACGGCCCCAAGCCTCCATCACGGGATAACGCTTCTCAAAATACTGGGTTCGACGATAGGCCGCATCCGTCTTTTCCCGACCGTGTGCAAGCGCGGCGCTTGTAAGGTATGGTGGGAAATCTGTTGTTTCTGCAACCCAATCGGTGAACGTGGAGCGCCAGCCATGAACCGTCATTCCTGGCACCAGTTGCTGTAACACCTTTCGCATTGTCGCATCAGATATTGGCTTGTTGGGATTGTATGGCGACGGGAAAATCAATTCCGACTTTGGCGCAATCTCTCGCCACCTCGCCAAGACATCCTGCGCAGGTTTCGAAAGCGGGATGATAAATCCTTTCCCCGCTTTCATCGTGTCCGCAGGAATAAGCCAGTGTGGAAACACTGCATATTCCTCCTGACTCGCTTGCATTTGCGACCATGTCGCAAATCGAACCGGCTTGGATCTCGTGGCGTTCAAAATTGCGAATTGAAGCGCAGTAATCCCCACAAGGTCTTTGCGCTTTGCGTTCTCTGCCTTTTGACAAAGCGCACACCAAACATCCCTTGCCTTCTGGTGCTTCACTGCCGCAAAGTGCTTTGGCTCTGCTTTCACGCGCGTTAGCCCTTTCAACACTGAACTGGTCGGATTGTCCTTGGACCGATAGTTGTTCACTATCGCCCAATCAATCACAGAGCCAATGCGCTGCTTCACTCGCGTGGCCGTGACGTGCTTCTCCGACCATATCGGACGCAGCACCCGCACAATGTCACCTGACTGGATCTCGGCAATATCCATGTTGCCGATGGCAGGGAAGGCATAGGTTTCGAGTGTCCTGATCCATTGATTCTTGTGCTTGCCGTTGCGCCCGTGGCTCAACACCAGTTCTTCGTGGGCCTTCTCCGCCGCTTCCTTGAAGGAAATTGAGCCAGCAGGCCGTATCCGGTCCAATCGTGGGTCCACCCCTACGAAAGCAGCCCTTCGATACTCTGCGGCCTTTTCTCGGGCCTCTGCGAGGCTCACAGTGTGGACAGGTCCCAAGCCGAAGTCCCGCCGTTCACCGTTGAGCGTGACACGCGCTACCCATCGCCGCGCCCCAGAGGCCGACACGACCAGATACAGGCCCCCGCCGTCCGTGTGCCGTCCCGGCGGTGCCTTCTTCACCAATGCCGGTGTGAGTCGCTTCTCAACGTGAGGTCCCTTCGCCTTCGCCATCCGCCCGCCTGTCTCAAAAACTGATACCACAATCTATACCACAAAAAATTTTGTGGAAAGCGGAAAGGGCGGGTACCACATATGGACAAAACCCCTGTGTTTCTTGGGTTTTGACCTATTCACGGCGCTATCAAAGTGTGAAATGGCGGAGACGAAGGGATTCGAACCCTCGAGACGGTTTCCCGCCTACTCCCTTAGCAGGGGAGCGCCTTCGACCACTCGGCCACGTCTCCGCCGCCGTGTCTATGCGCGCGAAAGGATGGAAACAAGTCGAAATTGACAGTAAGACGACAAAACCCGCCGGTCTTCATTCCGGGCGGCAGATCTCTCCGCGTGTATGCCCAGAAACGTGCCCGCAATAATCCCAGTCACGATCACCAGCAGAGGCGCCTGAAGCCCTCTTACCGCCGTGCAGGCCTGAGCCGGAACGTTTCGCGTTACGCCAACGGAAGATCGACAGGGCCGCAAAGGGAAAGCTCATCGCCCATCGGGACAGGAAAAGGGCGGGCGCGTCGTCTGGGCAAGAGGAATTGTCGCTAGGACGCCGTTGGGCAGCGCGCGGGCCAAACCGTCCAGGCTGCCGCCATTGAGCCGGAGCCAGGACAGCCCTCCGGGGCACAGCTGCCACCCGCACCACCACGACGCCAATCGCCCGCATGTCCCAGGCCACAACCCCGCGACCCCATCCAGACCGCGATCACCGCAAAGACCCGTCCAGCCCGCAAGGCCGTGGCCGCAATCACCAGGAAAACGGAATGGCGGGAAAGACGTTCAGCTTGGCCGGGCGCGTACAATCCTCTTGGATCGCCTCGGGGCGGCGCCGCGCCTTGAGAGCAGCGCAATCGCGGCGCGTGTCAGCCCTTGCCCCTGCCCCAGTCGAAGCACTCGGTCGCCTGCGAGCAGCACACCGACAGAACAAATCCCCCTGCCCAATGGGCAGAGGGCCTTGGCAGCACGCACTGCGGACCGGAACAGGTCAGGTGTTGAAGAGGAAGTGCAGGACGTCGCCGTCCTTGACCTCGTAGGCCTTGCCCTCGGCGCGCATCTTGCCCGCGTCCTTGGCCCCGGATTCCCCGTTGCAGGAGACGTAGTCGTCAAAGGCAATGGTTTCGGCGCGAATGAACCCCTTTTCGAAATCGCCGTGGATCACGCCCGCCGCCTGCGGCGCCAGCGTGCCGCGCTTGATCGTCCAGGCGCGGGCTTCCTTCGGGCCGACGGTGAAATAGGTCTGCAGCCCCAGCAGCTCGTAGCCCGCCTTGATCAGGCGATCGAGCCCCGCCTCCTCCAGCCCCAGCTCCTCCAGGAACTCGGCGGCTTCCTCGGCGTCCAGCTGGCTGATCTCTTCTTCGATCTTGGCGGAAATCACCACGTGGGAATTGCCCTGGGCGGCGGCCATCTCGCCCACCTTGGCCGACAGCGCGTTGCCCTCGGCCGCGTCGCCCTCGTCAACGTTGCAGACATAAAGCACCGGCTTGGAAGTCAGCAGCTGCAGCATCTTCCAGGCCTTTGCATCCTCGTCGTCCACCTCGACCACGCGGGCGGGCTTGCCCTCTTCCAGCGCGGCCAGCGCCAGTTTCATCAGGCGTTCCTGCTGGACCGCCTCCTTGTCGCCACCGCGGACCTTGCGCACGATGTTCTGAAGGCGTTTCTCGATGCTTTCCATGTCGGCGATGATCAGCTCGGTCTCGATGGTCTCGGCATCGGCCACCGGATCGACGCGCCCGTCGACGTGGGTGACGTCGTCATCCTCGAAACAACGCAGCACATGGGCGATGGCATCCACCTCGCGGATGTTGGCCAGGAACTGGTTGCCCAGCCCTTCGCCCTTGGACGCACCTTTGACCAGGCCGGCGATGTCGACGAAGGTCATGCGCGTCGGGATGACCTGAGCCGACTTGGCGATCCCCGCCAACTGCGGCAGCCGAGGGTCGGGCACCGCCACGTCGCCCACGTTGGGCTCGATGGTGCAAAAGGGGAAGTTCGCCGCCTGCGCCGCCGCCGTCTTGGTCAGCGCGTTGAACAGCGTCGACTTGCCCACGTTGGGCAGCCCCACGATTCCCATCCGAAAGCCCATCAGGCACACTCCATCTTGAATGACGGGCCGCTTCTAGTCGGGCAGCCCCGGGCGTGCAAGCAACGAGGCGTCCCGTGGCATGCAAAACCCCTCTTCCCGGGGGAAAGAGGGGTTCGTGTGCCTTGAGCTGACGAGGGGATCAGCCGAAGCGGTTCGGGCCCGGGGTCGGCTTCTGGATGAAGAAGTAGATCAGCACGAGAACACCGATCAGCGGGACAAAGATGATGAGATACCACCAGCCCGACTTGTCGATGTCATGCAGGCGGCGCACGCCGATGGCGATCCCCGGGATCAGGGTGGCCAGCGAAAAGACGGTGCCCAGGACGGCGATGCCAAGAAGACCGTCGATGATGCCCAGCACGATCCCAACCAGGAACAGACCGAGCACGGCCCACCAGTATTCGCCACGGTTCGAGCGGCCTTCGAACTTGATGTAATTGGTGAAGAAAAGCTTGATCGCTTCACCCATGCCGACCTGGCGGTCATAGCCGCCAGCACCCGCGTCCATAGTATGGGCCATAATCTGTGTCTCCTGAAAACTGTCCGTGGTCCCTGAGTGGCCCGGATGGTGTCCCCGATCCGGTAGGAGCAATTAACCACCGGACATGTGCACTCTCAATGGTGGAATACCACCAGTCGCCCGAAATGCGCGGCAGATCAGGCGGCTGCCGTCTGCCGCGCCAGAATGGCAGGGCTGTGCATCCAGAATCGCCACATCAGCAGTCCAGCCGCCGCCGCAAGCCCCACGACCAGGCCGAACCAGATGCCCTCGCCGCCCCAGTTCAGGGCAAAGCCGAAGATCCAGGCACAGGGCATCCCGATGCCCCAGTAGGCCACGCCGGCCATGATCATCGGCACGCGGGTGTCCTGCAACCCGCGCAACAGCCCGATGTGGATCACCTGGGTCGCGTCGACCACCTGGAACAGCGCGGCCATCAGCAACAGCCCCCGGCCGGTGGCGATAATGGCCTCACGCTGGGGATCATCCGGGTCGACAAAGAGGCTCATCAGCGTTTCGGGCAGCGTGACAAAGACCGCCACGGTCAGCGCCGCCGCCACGGCGCCCAGAACCGCAACCACCCGCGCCCCGCGCAGCATGTGATCGAGGTCGCCCCGGCCCAGCGCGTTGCCCGCGCGCACCGTCGCCGCATTGGACAGGCCCAGTTGCACCATGAAGGCCGCCGTCGAGATCTGCAGCGCCACGCCATGCGCCGCCAGCGGGATCGTCCCCAGCCAGCCCATCAGCACGGCAGTGGCGGCAAACAGCGCAACCTCGGCCAAGGTCGTCAGCCCGATGGGCCACCCGAGGTGAAAGACCTGGGCGAACATTTCCCAGTCCGGGCGCCAGAAGCGCACCATCAGTTCATGTTCCGGCAGCTTGATCAGCGCATAGGCCGCCACCAGCACCAGCGAAATCACATGTACCGTGACAGAGGCGATGGCCGCCCCGGTAATTCCCAGTTCCGGCGCGCCCCAGTTGCCGAAGATCAGCGCGTAGTTGGCCAGCACATTGGCCCCCGCCGCGGCCAGCGTGATCCAGAGCACGACGCGCGTATGTTCCAGCCCGGCCAGGTAGTTCTTGAACACCATGACCCCAAGCGCCGGCAAAAGCCCTGTGGCCGCGATGCGCAGGTAGGTCTGCGCCAGCGCCGCCACATCGGGCGTCTGCCCCATGCCCCGCAGGATCGGCCCCGAGAACCAGAACAACGGCAGGGTCACGAAGAAATAGAGGATCGACAGCCACAGCGCCATGCGCGTCGCGCGCCGCACCAGCACCTCGTCCTCCTGCGCTGCGTAGCGGGCAACCATCGGCATGATCGCCCAGGCAAAGCCCGATCCGAACAGGAAGACCGTGAAGAAGAACGACCCCGCCAGGGTCAGCGCCGCCAGTTCCGGCACGCCGTACCAGCCGATCATGATCGTGTCGGTCAGGCCGATGGCGAATTGCGCCAGGTGCCCGCCGATCAGAGGCAGGCCCAGGCGCAGGACGGCGCGCCTGTGGTCGGTATAGGACATGGGCTCGGTCATGCTCTGCCCTTAGTGCCGCCCTTCGCCGGAGGCAAGGGCGCGGGGTGCTTTGCCAGCCGTCCTGTGCTAGTCTTTGAACAGGCGCCTTGACGGAGCTTTCCAATGGCCGACCCCGTTGATCTTGACCGGCTTTTGCCGGACGCCCGCGCATTCCTTGCGGAACTTGCGGACAACAACGAGCGTGACTGGTTTCGGGACAACAAGGCGCGTTATGACAGCCAGCTCAAGCGTCCTTCGGAAAAACTGCTGGCGCGGATTGCCACCTGGCTGAGAGAGACCCGGGGCACGCCGCCCCGGACCAAGCTGTTCCGCCCGCACCGCGACGTGCGCTTTTCCGAGGACAAGACCCCCTATCACACCCATCTGCACATGATGTGGTCGCTGCCGGACGGGCGCGTCTGGATGCTGGGGATCTCGCTCGAATATGCCACGCTGGGCGCCGGGGTGATGCAGTTCGAGCCGGCCCAGCTTGACCGCTGGCGCGAGGCGGTGGCCTCGGATCGGGGGGCGGATCTGGTCGCACTGGTGGCAGAGGCCGGATGGCGGGTCGATCCCCCTTCGCTGGAGCAGGTGCCGGACCCCTACCCCGCCGATCACCCGCGCGAGGACATGCTGCGGTGCAAGGGCTACGTCGCCTGGCGCGACAACCTGGACGAGGCCCTGTCCACCGATCCCGCCGCCAGCATCAAAGAGGTGATCACCGAATTCACCCCCCTGATGGACTGGCTGGGCGAGATCGCCTGAGGTTCAGGTCCGGCGCGTGCCCGGGTGCAGCATCTTGCCCAGGATGTGATCCGACCGATGGATGACATGACCTGCCCCGCCCACGATCAGCGGATCGGGCGCACGGACGATCCTGTGATCCTTGTCCGGGTAATCCAGTGTCGACAGGAAATGCCGCATGCAGTTCAGCCGCGCGCGCTTCTTGTCGTCCGACTTGATCACCGTCCAGGGCGCGTCGGCGGTGTCGGTGTAAAAGAACATCGCCTCCTTGGCCTCGGTGTAATCGTCCCACTTGCCCAGGCTGGCCTTGTCGATGGGCGACAGCTTCCACTGTTTCAGAGGGTCGGTCTCGCGGCTCTGGAACCGGGCCAGCTGTTCGTCCTTCGTGACCGAGAACCAGTACTTGTACATACGGATTCCCGACCGGACCAGCATCCGTTCCAGCTCCGGGGTCTGGCGCATGAATTCCAGGTATTCGTTCGGCTCGCAGAATTCCATCACCCGCTCGACGCCCGCGCGGTTGTACCAGGACCGGTCATACAGGACGATCTCGCCCGAGGTGGGCAGGTGTTCGATGTAGCGCTGGAAATACCACTGGCCGCGCTCCTGCTCCGTCGGCTTGTTCAGCGCCACGACACGCGCGCTGCGCGGGTTCAGGTGTTCGGTGAACCGCTTGATCGTGCCCCCCTTGCCGGCGGCATCGCGGCCTTCGAACAGCAGAACGAATTTCTGCCCCGTTTCCTGGGCCCAGAGCTGCACTTTCAGCAATTCCGCCTGCAGGCGCGCCTTGTCCCGTTCGTAAGCGCGGCGCGACACCTTCTTGTCGTAGGGATATTCCCCGGTCTCGAAGGCGCGACGGATCTCGTCCGGGGTCGGGTGATGGCGCTCTGCGCGGGCGGGCAGCGGCACGGCGACGGGTTCCGCGACGGCTGTTTCGGCTTCGGCGGCTGGCTCTGGCGCGGCAACGGAATCGACGGCATTGGCAATCGTCTGGTCTTCTGCGGGGGCGGTCTGGACTGGCGGCATGAGGTCTCCTTCAATTCATGGCCCCATGATCGCATGAACCCGGCACTCCCGCTTTGCGGCACGTCAAGAAACCGTCACGAAAGCTTCACCTTTTTCCATTTTCCGGGCGCCATTGATTTTCCCCCGCACATCCGGCAAGAGGCAAAAGCCTTGCAGGGAGTGAGCCATGACACGCATCGATTCCACCTTCGCCCGGTTGCAAGCCGAGGGACGGAAAGCCTTTGTCGCCTACATCATGGCGGGCGATCCCGACATCGAGACCTCGCTGTCGGTGATGAAAGGCCTGCCCGAGGCAGGCGTCGACGTGATCGAACTGGGCCTTCCCTTTACCGATCCGATGGCCGACGGCTCGACGATCCAGCTGGCCGGCCAGCGCGCGCTCGAAGGCGGGATGACGCTGGACAAGACCCTGCAGATGGTGCGCGACTTCCGCGCCGGGGACAATGACACCCCGATCGTGCTCATGGGCTATTACAACCCGATCTATTCCCGCGGGGTCGACACCTTCCTCGACCAGGCCAAGGAGGCCGGGATCGACGGGCTGATCATCGTCGACCTGCCGCCCGAAGAGGATGACGAACTGTGCATTCCCGCGCAAAAGGCGGGCCTGAACTTCATCCGCCTCGCCACGCCCACCACCGACGACAAGCGCCTGCCCAAGGTGCTGCAGAACACCAGCGGTTTCGTCTACTACGTCTCGATCACCGGGATCACCGGCGCGGCGGCGGCAGAGGCGGCGGATGTCGGCCCCGAGGTCGCACGCATCAAGGCCAGGACGGATCTGCCGGTGATCGTCGGCTTCGGCATCCGCACGCCCGAGACCAGCCGGGCCATCGCCTCCGTCGCGGACGGCTGTGTCGTGGGCTCGGCCATCGTGGGTGAACTGGCCTCCGGCAAGCCGGTGGACGAGGTCCTGTCCTTCGTGTCGGGCCTCGCCAGCGGCGCTCACTCGGCCTGAGCCAGCAGCAGCCGGGCCATCACCGCGATCAGCTCCTCGCGGCGGACCGGCTTGGCCACATGGGCATCGACGCCCTGCCGCAAGTAGCTGGAGACCTGGTGCGTCATGGCATTTGCCGTCAGGGCGATGATTGGCACGCTGCGCAACTCGCGCGCTGCCTCGACCTCGCGGATCATGGCCGCCGCCTCCAGCCCGTTCATGACCGGCATGTTCACATCCATCAGGATCAGGTCATAGGCGTCGGCGAAATGCGCCTCGACCGCCCCTGCCCCGTCGTGGACCATGTCGATCCGCAAAGGGTAGCGCCGCAAGAGCAGGCGCAGCACGCGCTGGTTGGTCTCGCTGTCCTCGGCCACCAGGATGCGCCAGTCCCGCGCCATCAGCACCGCGTTCGCCGCATCCGCCGAACTGTCGACAGAGCGCGGCCGGGGCCGCGCGTCGCACACATTGACCCGCGCGATAAAGCGCGCCCCGCCCCCCGGTGCAGGTTCATGCACCAGGTCGCCCCCCAGCAGCCGGCAGATCCGCCGTGAAATCGTCAGGCCCAGTCCCGTGCCGCCGAACTTGCGCGTGATCGAGGCGTCGGTCTGCGTAAAGGCCTCGAACAGGCGGTCACGCCGTTCTGGCGGCACGCCGGGGCCGGTATCGCGCACCTCGATTTCCAGCACATCGCCCCCGCGCCGCAGGTCGACGTAGACACCGCCGGTGGCGGTGAACTTCAGCGCGTTTGACACCAGGTTGTTGATGACCTGCCGCAGGCGCGTCGGGTCGCAACTGATCCAGCCGCGCGCCCGTGCGTCCTGACGCATCCGAAAGTCCAGGCCCTTGGACTCGGCGCGAGGCTCATGGATCTGGCGGACCTCCTGACAAAGCGCATCGAGGTCGAAATCGCGCGTCTCCATCTCCATCTTGTGGGCTTCGATCTTGGACAGGTCCAGAAGATCGTTCAGCAACTCCAGCAGCGACAGCCCGCAGGACTGGATGATTTCCGCCATTTCGCGCTGTTCGCCCTGCAGGTCCTCGCTTTCGACCAGGGCGGTGGCCATGCCCAGGACACCGTTCAGCGGGGTTCGGATCTCATGACTGATCATGGCCAGGAACCCGCTCTTGGCGGCGCTGGCGCTTTCCGCCGCGGTCTTGGCCTGTTCCAGTTCCCGGGTCCGTTCCCGCACCGCCTCTTCCAAGGCGGCGGCCTGTGCCTGCAGGGCGGCGTTGGCCTCGAAGAGGGCGCGGCTCTTGCCTTCCAGCAGGCGCTCTGCCTCCTTGCGCGCGGCGCGTTCGCGATCATAGCGGCGGCGCAGGACCCTGCCGTCATCCGGCGCGCTGATTGCAGCAGGCCCCATGCCTCATGTCTCCAGCCGCACGTCAAAGACCGCCTCGCGCGGCGAGACGCGGTTCAGCCCGATCTGCGCGCCCTGCCCGAAATGATCCACGCAGGCCTCGATCAGGCCGTGGCAAAAGGCGACGAGCGGGCGTTCGGACCGGTAGGTCATCCGCAGGTGATCCGGCCCGACCCAGGTCGTGTCGAAACGCGGCAGTTCCGCGTCCGAATACAGCTTGCGCACCTCGACGTGCACCTCGCTCTCGATCGCGGCAAGCATATCCAGCACGGTCGTCTTGTCCGCGAAGAACTGCGGATAGGTCTGCACGAAACGGCCATGCATCCAGGCCCCGAACTTGCGCTGCAGGTCGTCGGTGGGGATGCCGGTCAGGTCGCTGACAGCGCCGACGATGCGCATCAGCTCCCCGCAGGGGTAATTCCCGACCGATGTATAGGCCGCGCCGGACTCGAGGTCGAGCTGGTCCAGGATGTCATCCACCGCCTCCTCGCCGATGGCCTGTTCCGCCATCTCCAGCAGTTCCGTGAACACGATGCCCTTCATCGGCCTCTCTCCTTGACCTGTTTGATCTTGCGTAGCGCAGGTCGATGAAGAGGGCCTTAAGAGTCGCATTGCATGAATGTCCCGGTATTGGTAATCGCTTCTTACCAATTCCCACGAAAGCGCCATGCCATGCCCGTCATTACCGAAATCGAGGACCTCAAGCGCATCTATCGGCGACGCGTCCCGAAAATGTTCTACGATTACTGCGAGTCCGGCAGCTGGACCGAGCAGACCTTTCGCGAGAATTCTTCGGACTTCGACGACATCTACCTGCGGCAGCGGGTGGCCGTGGACATGTCGGGCCGGTCGACAAAGTCGCAGATGATCGGCCAGGACGTCTCGATGCCGGTGGCCCTGGCCCCGGTGGGCCTGACGGGGATGCAGCACGCCGACGGCGAGATCCTCGCCGCCAAGGCGGCCGAGAAATTCGGCGTGCCCTTCTGCCTGTCCACGATGTCGATCTGCTCGATCGAGGACGTGGCCTCGAACACCTCGGCGCCTTTCTGGATGCAGGTCTACACGCTGCGCGACGACGAGTTCATGCAGAACCTATTCGACCGCGCGAAAGAGGCGAAATGCTCTGCCGCCGTGATCACGGTGGACCTTCAACTGCTGGGGCAACGCCACAAGGACCTGAAGAACGGCCTGTCGGCCCCGCCCAAGCTGACGCCGAAATCCGTGGCCAACATGATGACCAAGGTCGGCTGGGGCCTGAACATGTTGCAGACGAAGCGGCGGTTCTTCGGCAATATCGTGGGCCACGCCAAAGGCGTGACCGACCCTTCGTCGCTGGTCAACTGGACCGCGGAAAGCTTTGACCAGTCGCTGAACTGGGACCGCATCCGCGAGTTCCGCAAGATGTGGGACGGCCCGCTGATCATCAAGGGCATCATCGACCCGCGCGACGCACTCGAGGCCTGCAATGTCGGTGCGGATGCCATTGTCGTCTCCAACCACGGCGGACGGCAGCTGGACGGGGCCTTGTCTTCGATCCGCGCGCTGGAGCCGATCGTCGATGCCGTGGGCGACAAGATCGAGGTCCACATGGACAGCGGTGTGCGCTCTGGCCAGGACGTGCTCAAGGCGCGCGCACTGGGGGCCAAGGGCGCCTGGATCGGCCGCGCCTTCGTCTACGGACTGGGCGCGATGGGCGAGGCCGGCGTGACCCGCGCGCTGGAGGTCATCCACAAGGAGCTGGACCATTCGATGGCCCTCTGTGGTCACACCGACATCGAAACGGTGAATCGTGACATCCTGATGGTGCCCCGGGGCTTTTCCGGCGACTGGGAGTGACGGGTTAACCCACTGTTAATGAATGAAAATGTTTCGCGCGCGAAACACGGCCCCGGCGGATCACTCTGCCGGGGTCATTTCGGTTGACGTCGCCCGGCGGACCAGCGGGACCAGCACCAGCGGGATCATCAGCATCAAGGCCCCGACCACCGCGAAGGAAGCGCCAAGGCCAAAGCCCTCTGCCAGACCGCCCATCAGCGGCGGGCCGACAAAGAAGCCCGCATAGCCCAGCACCGCCACCCGGCTGATCGCCAGCGCCTTGAACTCGTTCGAGACCAGCCGCCCGCACCATGAAAAGGCCATCGGCGCCACCACCGAGACACCCAGCCCCAGCACCGCGAAACCGGCGTAGGCCACGGCCAGCCCCGGCGCAAAGGCCGCCGTCACCGCGCCCAGGCAGGTCAGCATGGCCGCAAGCCGGATCACGATTGCCTCGCTCACACGCTGCGCGACCAACTGGCCAGAGAAACGCCCCACGGCCATGGTCACGCCCAGGATCGCCGGCCCGAGGGCGCCCTGCGCGGCCCCGGCGCCCAGCGTGCGTTCCAGGTGCAGCGCCGACCAGCCCTCGGTCCCCTGTTCGGCCAGGAACCCCAGCAGGACGATGGCCCCCAGCGGCGCCAACACCCACCAGGACAGCGGCGCGGCGGGCGGTTCGCCCTCTTCGGGCGGGGCCTCGCGCACGGGGGCCAGCGCCATCTGCAGGCACAGCGCCACCACCGGCAGGGCCAGCGCCGCGAAAACCGCGAAAGGCGACCAGCCCGCCTCACGCGCCAGCCCCGTCATCAGCGCCGACACCGCGTAAGAGGCGGAATAGATCCCGTGGTTGAGGTTCATCAGCGACCGCCGGCTCTGCCCCTCCAGCATCGACAGGCGGGCGTTCATCGACACGTCCAGCGTGCCGGAGGCCATCGCCGCCGCCATCATCGCCAGCGCAAAGCTGACACCGCCCCCGGCCAGCCCCGGCAACAGGAAGGCCAGCGCCATCAGCAGGCCGGAAACCGGCAGATCGCCGCTGCCCAGCCGCCGCTGCGCCAGCGGCGCCAGCCACATGGCCAGCACCGCGCCAGCGGCAGAGACCAGCATCGCAAGGCCGAACCCGCCATCGGACAGGCCCACCTGCGGCTTGAGATCGGGCACCAGGGCCGCGAAGGCGCCCCAGTAAAGCCCCACGGCCACGAAACCCGCCGCTGGCCCCCGGCTGATGACAAGATCGCGCAACATGGGGATCGCCTGCCACGGGCCGCCGCCCTCGTCCAGCGCGAAAGCGACCGGGCCCGGGGACGAATCCGCTTGCCAATCGGGCCGATCCGGTTTACCGGCACGGCTTCACGCGGGGTGACAGCCTTGGAGGCACCCTGCCCTTTTAGATGGAGATACAATATGGCTGGTGAGATTCCTGATCTCAACGCCCAGGAACGGACGGGGACGGGCAAGGGCGCCGCTCGTCAGGCACGCCGCGACGGCATGGTTCCGGGCATCGTTTTTGGTGGCGACAAAGAACCGCTGCCGATCAATCTGCCCTTCAACGATCTGCTCAAGCGCCTGAAAGCCGGTCGCTTCAAGGCGACGCTCTTCAACCTCAAGGTCGATGGCCACGAGGACGTGCGCGTGATCTGCCGCGACGTGCAGCGTGACGTGGTCAAGGACCTGCCGACCCACGTCGATTTCCTGCGCCTGCGCCGCACCACCAAGATCAACCTCTACATCCCGGTTGAATTCGTGGGCGAAGACGTGGCCCCCGGCATCAAGAAGGGCGGCGTTCTCACCGTCGTTCGCCCGGAAGTCGAACTGATCGTGACCGCGGGCGACATCCCCGAGAAGATCACCGTCGACCTGTCGACCCTGAAAATCGGCGACATCGTCCACATCTCGGACGTGACCCTGCCGGAAGGCACCAAGCCGACGATCGACCGCGACTTCGTGATCGCCAACATCTCGGCACCGTCCGGCCTGGCCGCACAGGAAGCCGAGGAAGAGGCTGAAGCCGCCGCAGAGGCTGCAGCAGAGAGCGCGGCCTCCGAAGACGCCTGACAGGCCCTTCGCTGAGACGATTTCGAACCCCCGCCCCTTCGGCGGGGGTTTTGCTTTGCCGGATCGCGTCTCAGCCAGGTTTGCGCGCCATGTGACAGGCAAAGAGGATCGCGCCGTAAAAGCTCCCGGAAGCGACCCGTGCGGCGACTTCGTCGCGAAACCCCTGCGCCAATGCCTCCGTACAGTCCCCTGCCGCGGTGGCGGCCATGACACCGCGCGCCAACAGCGACTGGATATAGGCGGGCCGCTCGGTCTGGACGAAACCGTAGGCCCGGCTTGCGGGCGCCTCGAAGCCTGCCTCGCGCATCATCCTTGGCAGGTGCCGCATGATATAGGGGGCATGGATCAGGTTCCGCTGCGTCGAGACCATCGCCGCCTGCAGCGGATCACCATCGAAAAGCGCGACCGTATTGGTCGCGTAATCGCCGTCGAAGACCGCCAGCACGCCACCGGGCCGCAACAGCCGCCAGGCCTCGGCCAGGGCCGCCGCCGGATCGGCAAGGTGGGAATAGACCGTGTGGGCCACGACCACGTCGGCCGCCTCTTCCGGCAGCCCGGTCCGCACCGCGTCCCCCGTGGCAAAGCGCACCCCGTCACGCGCCGCGAACCTCGTGCGGGCGCGGGCCAACAGCCCCTCTGCCGGGTCGATCCCGACCAGCCGCCCGGGCCGCAGATGGCGCAGGATCATCTCGGTGCTGGACCCGCTGCCGCAGCCGATTTCGACCACCTCGGCCCCCGGCCCCGGCAGTCGCCCCAGGTAATCGGCGCAGATCTCCTGCATGGCCGGATCGGCGATCCGGTCTTCCATCGAGGCCGCGATGGCCTCGAGGACGCTGTCGGGCTGATCGGCAATTTGCAAGTAGAGATCGGGCATCGGGTGTCCTTTCCTTGCGCCATCCTACCTCAAACCCGCATTTTCTCCGACGGTCTTCAGGCCGTCAGCACCTGCACCGCCTCAAAGATTTCCAGCTCGGGCGGTTCCAGATACATGTGGGCCGAGCTCTTGGCCCCGCCATGGGCGGCGCGAAACGCCTCGGACCGGGTCCAGTTCGTGAAGCTCGCCTCGTCCTCCCACAGCGTGTGCGAGGCATAGAGGATGTGGTCGTCCCGCTCCGGCCCCTTCATCAGGGCAAAGCTGCGAAACCCGGGCACGCTTTTCAGGTGGCTGTCGCGGTTTTTCCAGAGGGTTTCAAAGGCCTCGAACTCGGATTTGATCACCTTGAACCGGTTCATGGTCAGGTACATTCCGCTCTCCCGTTGTGATCCATGCCGCCTCTGGCCTACATAGGGCGCAGGCGATCTCGGAGGGCACAGTGCAGATATTCGTTGGTCTCGGCAATCCCGGCACGAAATACGCCGGCAACCGGCACAACATCGGCTTCATGGCGCTGGACCGGATCGCCGAGGATCACGGCTTTGGCCCCTGGAAGGCCAAGTTCCAGGGACAGCTGGCCGAAGGGCGGCTGGGCAGCGAAAAGGTGCTGCTGCTCAAGCCCGAGACCTTCATGAACCTCTCGGGTCAGTCGGTGGGCGAGGCGATGCGCTTTTACAAGCTGGAACCGGGCGACGTGACCGTGTTCCACGACGAGCTGGACCTGGCCCCGGGCAAGTGCAAGGTCAAGACGGGCGGCGGCCACGCGGGCCACAACGGGCTGCGGTCGATCCATGCCCATATCGGCGAGGCCTACCGCCGCGTGCGTCTGGGCATCGGCCATCCGGGCCGCAAGGAGCTGGTCGCGGCCTATGTGCTGCATGATTTCCACAAGGCCGACCAGGACTGGCTGGACGATCTGTTGCGCGGGGTGTCAGACGGCGCGCCGCAGCTTGCGGCTGGCGATGCGGGCAAGTTCTCGAACGCCGTCGCACTGCGCACGGCCCCGCCCCGGTCCTCGAAGACACCGGAGAAGCCCAAACCCGCGCCAGCTGCGAAACCCGCCCCGCCCGAGGACACGGGCGGCGAGGAAGAGAGCCGCAACCCCTTGCAACGGCTGGTGGACAAGTTCCGATGAAAAGCACGCGCTTCGCGGCCATCGCTCTTGTTGCGCTGGTAGGTGTGGGTGCCGTCGGCGTTGGCTATCGCGATGAACTGGCGCGCCTGCGGGCCACGATGACGCTGTTTGACGAGGGCGAAATCGTGGCCAACTTCAGCCATATGGACCGGCTGTTCGAGACGGTCCCGATCCCCGTCACCACCAGCGCCGTCCCACTGCCCGAAGGCCCCGCAATGGAGATGCCGGCGGATTGGCAGGCCTGGCTGGACCGGCGGGCCGTCACGGGGGCGATTGTCCTGCGCGGCGGAGAGATCGTGCACGAGAGCTATCACCTGGGCACCGGGGCCGAGGATCTGCGCATCTCGTGGTCTGTGGCCAAATCCTATTTGTCCGCGCTTTTCGGGATCTTGCTGAAACAGGGTCATGTGGACAGCCTGGACGACCCGGTGGTGAAATACGCGCCTCAACTGGCGGGCAGCGCCTATGACGGCGCCACCATCCGCAACGTCTTGCAAATGTCCACGGGCGTGGTCTTTGACGAGGACTACCTGGATTTCTGGAGCGACATCAACAAGATGGGGCGCATCCTTGCGCTTGGCGGCTCGATGGACGGATTTGCCGCCGGCCTGGACGAAACGGATCAGGCTCCGGGCGAACGCTGGCGCTATGTTTCGATCGACACGCATGTCCTGTCGATGGTTGCCCGCGGGGCCACCGGGCGATCCCTGCCGCACCAGCTTGCGGGCAACCTGCTGGATCCGATGGGCGTGTACGGGGATCCCTACTACCTGTCAGACGGTTACGGTGTCGCCTTCGCGCTTGGGGGCCTGAACCTGACGCTGCGCGACTATGCCCGACTGGGAGAGATGTATCGCGCAGGCGGCCGCTTGCAGGGCAAGCAGATCGTTCCGGAAGCCTGGGTAAACGAAAGCACCAGGCCCTCGGCACGTACGGCCGAGGGACAGCTACAATACGGCTATCAATGGTGGATGCCGGCGGACGCCCGCGAGGGCGAGTTCATGGCGCGTGGAATCTATGGCCAATACGTCTACATCGACCGGCAGAGCGGCACCGTGGTGGCGATCACGGGCGCGGATCGCGGCTTTCGCGAGGCCGGGGCCTTTGACGATGCCCTGCAGATGTTCCGCCGCCTCGCCGACCAATAAGGGAGAGCGCAATGCTGGAAAAAGACCCTTCTTTCAATGTTCTCGGCGGCCCTCTTGAGTCCTGTTCTCAAGACCCCCTGACCGGGTTCTTTCGCGACGGACATTGCAACACCTGTGCCGAAGACCGGGGCAGTCACACGGTCTGCGCGGTCATGACCGCCGAGTTCCTCGCCTACTCCAAATACGTCGGGAACGACCTGTCGACGCCGCGACCCGAGTTCCATTTTCCGGGTCTGAAGCCCGGGGACCACTGGTGTCTCTGCGCCGGGCGCTTTCTGCAGGCCCATGACGAGGGCTGTGCGCCGCTGGTGAACCTCTCGGCGACACACCGGGGCGCGCTGGACATCGTGCCGCTGCGGATACTTGAGACCTATGACTGGACGGACCGGGGCTGAGACGCCCCCTGCGCGCCGGAGCGGCGGAATTCGTGCCCCACGAGGGCGCGCTTAACCCGCCTTTAACCATTCTCCGCCCATGATCGTCTCAAGGGCTGGTTGCCCGGATATCTCCTGTTTGCTTTCAGGACCGCGATCTGTCCCCATGCCCCTCCGACCTGGGGACAGATCGCGAACCTGCCGCCCTGGTCCGACCGGCGCGGCTTTTCCCTGGGCGTCGATCCTTTGCATGACACGCCTCGTGCCGTCGTGCCCCCTTGGCCATGCTCAGAAACGCCCGGATCGCGTTCCTTTCCCGCGCCGCGGGATCACCCTGGCCCCTTTCCCTGCGCATCTTTAGACAAGGTCGGATGACGCAGCGGCGTAGATCGTCGGTCAGTCAAAGCGTTCGGGATCTGAAAGGCTTCACGATGGTGTCGCGTTTGACGGAGGCTCTGGCGGGTCCGCCGCGATCAGGTCGTCGATGAACAGGCTCAGAAGCTGTGGCCGTCCCGTCACCTGGGCCTTGCGATAAATGGCGTTGGTCTGCGCCTTGACCGTGCCCTCGGAGGTCCTGCGCACCTCTGCGATCTCGGCGGTGGACAGCCCCTTGATCGCCATCAGCGCCACGTCCCGTTCGGCGGGGGTGAGGCTCCACTCTTTGAAATGTTCGTCCAGCACTTCCATGAAGGCACCCCGTGCCAGACGCAGGCTGTCTTCGGCCCGGGCCCGGGCGCGCAGGCTGCGTGCCAGCAGCGTCGCGGTAACGCCCAACCCCACGATGAGTCCGATGGCGGCGCTGATCTGGATCAGTTCGTAGATCGCCCAGGGAATGGGGACGCTGCGCAGGCCAAGGCGCGTCGACAGGATGTCGTTCAGGAAGAACCCGGCACAGCAAAGCTGGAAGGAAAACAGCATGCCGATTCCGATTCGGGTCTTCACGCCAGACGGCTCCATTGGCGAAACGGCATGACCACGAGGGCCACGCCGGATTGCAGGGTTTGGGATGGTTACATGTCCTGGGCGCAAGAATGCACCTGCCGCGACCGAACAGGCAAGCCCGAGGAGCGGCGGGAAACCGCCTATTTGAGACCGGAAGCCCGGTCGCGCCCCGGCGGCTCGGCCCCGGGCTTGTCATCGGACCGACCGGGGGGATCGCCCTTGTCCCGCTGCCCGGGCCGGCCGTCCTTGTCCTTCTGTCCCGGACGGCCGTCCTTGTCATTTTGTCCCGGAGGGCCGTCCTTGTCCTTCTGCCCCGGCGCTCCTTCGTTCGGTGGCGCGGTCCCGGGGTCCGCATCGGGCGGAGCCGTGGTGCCCGCATCCGCCGCCTCCGGCGGCGTGGTCCCGACAGGCGGCGTATCGCCATGCGCCAACGGCGCACTGCCCGCGCGTCGCTTGTCCGTCGTGTAGAGATAGTCGCGCAGGATCGCCCCGGTCGAGGGGTTCAGCACCACCTCGCGCCGACCCTCGGGCCCCAGCGCGATGATCTGGTCGTAACCCAACCACGTGCGGCGAACCCGGAAACTGGAAAAGCCCTGGTCCGTCAGGCTCTGGATCACGCGGTCGCGGTAGGACTGCGCCGCCGCCGGAGACGTGCAGAGCAGACCGGCAATCAACCCGAGACAAATGAGGGCAAACCGCATGGCGCGCTCACACGGCCACGAACCAAGCGCCCGTGCTTGTCTTGCGCGTCGTCGACATGTCATCGGGCTGGCGCGGGCGGTGGTGCTTGGTCATGAGCTTGAGCTTGGTCGAGGGGGTGACCAACGTGGTCATTGTCATCATCAAAGTGGTCGTCGGGGTCATGGCCATGACGGTCTGCGTTCGTGTGATCCGGGTCTTTAACATGACACTCATTCACCTGCGGGTCATCCCCTGCGGGAAGACAGTGGAAAATATGTCGGCCACCTGCCGAGGCCTTGCACCGATGACCGCGTTCCGTGAGCGTGACTTGGCCCGGTACGGGGAACCGGACGGGTGCGGTCGGGGACCGGTGTGGGACATCCGGCGCCGGCAGGTGGCCGACGAGTTTTACCGATCAATTCGGCAACCTCGGTCACTCTGCCCGCTGCGCATCGGGGTTGGAACTCAACAGGGGTTTATCAGCGGCGCCCTAAACCACATGCAGACGCCCATAAACCGAAGTTTATGGGCGTCAAACCATTGATTCAAAAGGATGCGCTCAGATCACCCCCGAAAGGGCCGGATCAGCCTGCGCTGCGGCCCTCGGTGCCTGACATGTCGACGCCCAGGTGCTTGGCGACGGTGAAGATGTCCTTGTCGCCCCGTCCGCACATGTTCATGCAGATGATGTGATCCTTGGGCAGGTCAGGCGCGATCTTGGCGACATGGGCCAGCGCGTGGCAGGGCTCCAGCGCGGGGATGATGCCCTCGGTTTCGCAGCAGAGCTTGAAGGCTTCGAGGGCCTCCTTGTCGGTGATCGAGACGTATTGCGCGCGGCCCACGTCATGCAGCCAGCTGTGCTCCGGACCGATGCCGGGATAGTCCAGCCCGGCGGAGATCGAGAAGCCTTCGAGGATCTGGCCATCGTCGTCCTGCAGCAGGTAGGTGCGATTGCCATGCAGCACGCCCGGACGTCCGCCGGTCAGCGAGGCGCAATGCTCCATCTTGTCGTTCACACCCTTACCGCCCGCCTCGACGCCGATGATGTTGACTTCCTTGTCGTCGAGGAAGGGAAAGAACAGGCCCATCGCGTTCGAGCCACCGCCGATGGCGGCGATGATCGTATCGGGGTTGCGGCCCTCTGCCTCGTGCATCTGTGCCTTGGCTTCCTTGCCGATGATCGACTGGAAGTCGCGGACCATCGCCGGATAGGGGTGCGGGCCCGCCACGGTGCCGATGCAGTAGAAGGTGTCGCGCACGTTGGTCACCCAGTCGCGCAGCGCGTCGTTCATCGCATCCTTGAGCGTGCCGCGACCGGAGGTGACAGGCACGACCTCGGCGCCCAGCAGCTTCATCCGGAAAACGTTGGGCTGCTGGCGTTCGACGTCATGCGCGCCCATGTAGACGACGCATTTCAAGCCGAACTTCGCGCAGACGGTCGCGGTGGCGACACCGTGCTGACCGGCGCCGGTCTCGGCGATGATGCGGGTCTTTCCCATGCGGCGGGCAAGGATGATCTGGCCCAGCACGTTGTTGATCTTGTGCGCGCCGGTGTGGTTCAGCTCGTCGCGCTTCATGTAGACCTTGGCCCCGCCCAGGCGTTCGGTCAGCCGTTCGGCGAAATACAGCGGCGAGGGGCGGCCGACGTAATGCTTCCACAGGAAGTCCATCTCGTCCCAGAAGCTCTGGTCCGTCTTGGCCTTTTCGTACTCGGCCTCGAGGTCGAGGATCAGCGGCATCAGCGTCTCGGAGACGAAGCGCCCGCCATGGATACCGAAACGGCCCTTTTCATCGGGTCCGGTCATGAAGCTGTTCACGAGATCGTCCATAACACCTCTCCTCTGTCTGGCTGTCTGAATAGGGCATTTGGGGCGCCGGTGACCAGAGGCAAACAGAACGAAAAACGCCCCTGGAAGCTGTCCAGGGGCGCAGGAGGACGAATTGTCCCGATCAGCCGCGGAACATGACCTTGCCCTTGCGGCCCGTGGCGCGCGCGGCGGTCGCGGCCTCGGCCCCCTGGTCAAGCGAAAAGACCTGGTCGACCGTCATCGGCAACTTGCCCTGGGCCGCCAGGGTGACCAGTTCGGTCATCAGGCGCTTGCGGTCCTCGCCAGACATCTCTTCGATAACCTTCTTGCCCCAGAAGCCCTTCAGCGTGATGTGCTTGAAGATGATCGGCCCGGTGTCCAGTTGCAGCGGCGCGCCGGTCGCGGTTCCGAAAGTCACGAGCAAGCCCTCGACCCCCAGCAATTCAACGAGGTTGGCGCCCATGTCGCCACCGACCGAGTCGACCGCAGCGCGCGCCCCCTCGGGCCCCAGCAGCGCCTTTGCCTCTTCGATCCAGTCCTCGCCCTCGGTCACCAGCACGTTGTCGATACCCAGTTCGGTCAGCTCTGCCTTCGCGGCGTCGCGACGGACGAGGTTGAGCACCTTGACGCCGCGGGCTTCGGCGAGCTTGGCCAAGATCTTGCCCACCGCGCCGTTGGCCGCGGTCTGGACGATCCAGTCGCCTTCGGAGACATGCAGGAACTCAAGCAGCGAAATGGCCGAAAAGGGCATTGCGACCAGCTGGGCACCGGCCTCGTCGGAAATCGCGTCAGGCAGTGGCACGACACCGGCGGCAGGGGCCGCGAAATACTCGGCCCATGTGCCCATTGCGCCGGCCGAGGTCACGCGCTTGCCCAACAGTTCCTGCGGGACGCCCTCGCCCAGCGCCTCGACGACGCCGACGGCCTCTGTACCGCCGATGGCGGGCAATTCCGGTTTCACGCCGTAGGAGCCATGCACGGTCCAGAGGTCGTGGTTGTGGATCGTCGACAGGATCGTCTTCACCAGCACCTGACCGGCACCCGGCTTTGGCGCATCGACGTCGGCGGTCTTGAGAACTTCGGCAGGCTCGCCGAATGTTTCGTGAATCACGGCTTTCATCAGGTTTTCCTTCTTCGGAGTGTTCAGGCCCGCAAACGTGCGCGGGCGTCTTTCGTTGCATCGCGCAGGGCGGTGTCTTCGCGCGAAATCCGCGCGAGGATCGCCGCACCCAGAAGCGAAGCATAGATGCGTCGGGCTTCTGACAGGCGGTCCGGAACCGAACGCAGGCTGCCATCCTCGGCCCCTTGCCTCAGAAGGTCGGCCAGCCGGCCGATGAATTGCTCGATTCCGCCCTGCATCGTGGCGCGCATCGGTTCGGACAGATCCGAGACCTCGGCCCCCAACTTGACCACGAGACAGCGTTCGACCAGCCCCGGCCCCGCCGCCTGCGACAGCCAGGCGTCCATGAAACGGTCCAGTTTGTCCGCGGCCATTCCCGGCCCGTCGATCAAGGTGTCGAGACGCGCGATATAGGCGTCCGTATAGGCCTCGATTGCGGCGCGACCGAAATCCTCCTTGGAGTCGAACCAGTGATAGAAGGACCCCTTGGGCACGCCTGCCGCCTTGAGAAGGGCGGACAGGCCAAGCCCGGCGAACCCGTGCGTCAGCAAGAGCGCCTCGCCAGCGTCAAGAATGGTCTTTCGGGTATCCGGCGTCTCTGTCATGAGCGCCAGATAGGAACAATTAGACCGGTCGTCTAGCTACTTTTTCGTGACTTACAGGAATCAGGCAACAACGGCGGCCCGTTCCAGCGCCGGGTAGCGCAGCGCCAGGGTCGCTGCGCGGGTGACGTAGGCGATCATCAGCGCCGCCCAGAGCCCATGCGCGCCCCAGACGGGGATCAGGACGGACACGGCGGCAAAGTAGACCACCACCGAGATCGCCATCATGTTGCGCATGTCGCGCGTGCGCGTGGCGCCGATGAAGATCCCGTCCAGCATCCAGGATGGCAGCCCCAGCACCGGGGTCGCCACGATCCACGGCAGGTAGATCCGCGCCGTTTGCTGCACCTCGGGGTCCTTGGTCATCGCGTCGATGATCGTGCCTCCGAGCAGGGCAAAACCCAGCGCGAATACCAGATTCGACAGAAAGCCCCAGAGCGCGGTCAGCCAGACCGCCCGCCGCAGCATGGCCACGGCACGGGCGCCGAAGGCCTGCCCCACCAGCGCCTCGGCGGCAAAGGCGAACCCATCCAGCGCATAGGCCATGACCTCGATGAAATGCAGCAGGACCTGGCTGGCGGCCAGCGTCACCACGCCAAAGCCGGCGCTGTAGTAGAAGATGAAGGACAACATGATCGCCTGCAGCAGAAGCGAGCGGATCAGGATATCCGTGTTCACGGCGGCCATGTGACGCAGGCGCGCGCGGTCGAAGACCCGCGGCCAGTCACGCCATGCCGGGTTGTCGAATGCGGACCGGCACAGCCAGAGGCCCAGGACCAGCCCGGTCCAGTCCGCGATGACAGTGGCCAGCGCCACGCCCTTGACCCCCATGTCCATCCCGACGACGAACAGCAGGTTCAGGCAGATGTTCACCGCAACCAGCCAGAGTTGCAGCACGAGCATGGCGCGCGTCTTTTCCTGTGCGCCCAGCCAGCCGTTGATACCGTAAATTGCCACCGCCGCCGGGGCCGACAGGATGCGGATGTCCATGTAGCCGTGGGCCAGCGACTTGACCTCGTCGCTGGCGGGCGACAGGCCGAACCCGAAGCCGGCAATCGGCCCCAGCAGCGGGATCAGCAACAGCCCCCCTGCCCCGCCGATCATCAGCGCGCGGGTCAGCAGGGCCGCGACCTCGGCCCTGTTGCCCGCGCCCTGCGCCTGTGCGGTCATGCCCGCCGTGCCCATGCGCAGAAAACCGAAGATCCACAGCACGGCGGTGATCAAGGCCGCCCCAACGGCCACGGCGGCGATCGGCGTTGCATCCGGGATCTGGCCGATGATGGCGGTGTCCGCGATGCCCTGCAGCGGCACGGTCATGTTGGAGATGACGATCGGCACGGCAATCGTCAGGACACGGGCATGGGTGATGGGCTGGGACGCGGTCATGGCTTGCCGGAAATCGGGGACAGGGAATGACCCCGGGATATGGGCGCCCCGCCGAAACGGCAAGGGTGGGCCACGAGCTTACGTGGGGTCACCCTGTGTACTCTGCCCGCTTACCCTTCCTTGCGCGGCATCAGGAAATGCGCATTGGCCTGGGCAATGGGACGGTCGCGATTGTCCTGCCAGGCCTCGGCCTGGACGCTGGCATAACGGCGCCCGGACCGGGTGACACGGGCGCGGCCATAGGCGTCGCGTGGCAGGCCCGACCGCAGGTAATCGACGGTAAAGTCGATGGTCTTGGGCAGGCGCGGCAGCGTGCCCCGGGTCATGTCGTCGGGATCCAGCGCGCCGGATTCGATGTCCTGCCAGAGATAGGCCCAGTTCAGGGTGACCATCGCGGTGATTTCCAGGAAGGCGGCTGTCACGCCTCCATGAATCGCGGGCAGCATCGGGTTGCCGATCAGCTTGTCGTCGTAGGGCAGCAGGGCCGTCAGTTCGTCCCCGCGCCGGTCGAAACGCACGCCGAGGTACTGCATGTAGGGCACGCCGGAGACCAGCGCCGACAGCGCCGCGTCACGACGTTGCTTGATGACCTGAACGGGTTCGGGCGCGGAACGCTGCATCATTTGCTCTCCACGGTGAAGGTGCCGGTGGCGGTGGCCACCGGGCGGTCGGTGTCGTCGTCCGTGGCGGTGGCGCGAACAAAAGCGACCGAGCGCGTGATGTGATGGCAGACCGCCCGCGCGGTAATGGCCTGACCCGGTGTCGCGGGGCGCATGTAGTCGATGCGCAGGTCAATGGTGGCGGTGCCCGCGGGCGATTTCGGATGGCTCATTACCGCCGCCCCGCCGCAAGTGTCCATCAGGGCCGAAACGGCGCCGCCATGAATCACGCCGGTTTCGGGGTCGCCGACGAACCGGGCGTCATAGGGCATCCGGATGACGGCGATGCCTTCTCCAAGTTCTGCGATCTCCATGCCCAGCGCCTTGCAGTGCGGGATGGAATCGATGAACTGGCGGGCGATGTCGACCTTGTCTGCACTCATGCGCGATCTCCTTGGGGTCTTTATGGGCGCGGGATCGCGGCGCTGCAAGCGGGGCGTTCCGCCGGGCGGGGCGAGGCGGCTTGTCACCCCGGCAGGCTGGGCTTAGATTCCGCCGCAGGCGGATGGGGAGACAAACGATGGACGACACGCGTCTGACGTTCAAGGAAATGTGCGCGAAGTTCGACGTGACGCCGCGGACCCTGCGGTACTACGAGTATATCGAGCTGATCTCGCCCCTGCGAGAGGGCCGGACGCGCCACTATGGCGCGCGCGAGATCGCCCGCATGACGCTGATCCTGCGCGGCCGACGCTTTGGTTTCCAGCTCGAGGAAATCCGCCAATGGCTGATGATCTACGAGGAAGAAGGCACAGAGGCCCAGATGCAGGCCTGGCTGGAGATGGCGGACCGGCAACTGAAACAGTTGGCCGAGGAACGCCGGCAGCTGGATGAGGCGATGGCCGAACTCCAGGCGCTGCGCGACCAGACAGCCGACTCGCTGGGTCAATCAGCCTGACCAGCCCTCCCCTGAATCAAGCGGGTCCGGAATTCCTTACCCCGGGAATTTTTACCACTTGGTAGAAAATTGCGCTGATGGCAGGTTGACCTTGCCTTATCTTACGTCAAGCATAAAGTGACGCAGCGTATGAGTTACGTCACCCGGTTTTCCCATTGTATGAAAGTCCGGAAAGACGCACCTCGGTTGTCGCTACGGAACTGTGACGGACGGAGAACCGAGGATGCGAGACATGGCAGACGAGCAACTAATGACGATCCGGGAAATGTGCGACGCCTTCGAAGTGACCCCGAGGACGCTGCGCTTTTACGAGCAGAAGGAGCTGCTCTTCCCGATCCGCGAAGGTCAGAAACGGCTGTTCACCCGGCGTGACCGGGCCCGGCTGAAACTGATCCTGCGCGGCAAGCGTTTCGGCTTCAGCCTCGAGGAAATCCGGCAGCTGCTGGATCTCTACGATGTGGGCGACCAGCAGCGCACGCAGCTGGCGGCGGCCTACGACGTGGCCCAGGAGCGCCTGGCGGAGCTGATCCGGCAGCGAGACGAGCTGAACGCGGCAATCGGAGAGTTGCAGGACCAGATGAAATGGGGTGAGCGGATGCTGGCCTCGATGGAGAACAAGCGCGCGGCCGAATAAGCGCGGCCGCGGGCAGGACTTTCAGGGAGAGAGAGACATGCCCATCTACACGGCGCCGACCAAGGACCAGGTGTTCCTCCTGGACGACGTGCTGCAACTCAGCACACAGGACGTTCCCGGCTACGCCGACCTCGACCGCGAGACGCTGGACGCGATCCTTGGCGAGGCAGCAAAGCTGGCTGAAAACGTGCTGGCGCCGCTGAACCCGGTCGGTGACGAAGAGGGCTGCACCCTGGAAAACGGCGTTGTGCGCACGCCCAAGGGGTTCAAGGACGCCTTCGACCAGATGCGCGAGGGCGGCTGGACGGCGCTGGATTGTGACCCCGACTATGGCGGCCAGGGCCTTCCTTACGTCGTGGCCACCGCAGTGGGTGAGATGTTCTCCTCGGCCAACATGGCCTTCAACATGTACCAGGGCCTGACGCATGGCGCCTACAACGCCATCCATGCGCATGGCTCGGACGAGCAGAAGGCGATGTACCTGCCCAAGATGGTCAGCTGCGAATGGGGCGGCACGATGAACCTGACCGAGCCGCATTGCGGCACGGACCTCGGGCTCATCCGCACCAAGGCGGTGCCCAACGATGACGGCAGCTATGCCATCACCGGCCAGAAGATCTGGATCAGTGCCGGTGAACACGACATGGTGGACAACATCATCCACCTGGTCTTGGCGAAACTGCCGGATGCCCCGGATGGGGTGAAGGGCATCAGCCTCTTCATCGTGCCCAAGTTCATGGTGAACGAGGACGGCAGCCTTGGGGATCGCAACGCGGTGTCCTGCGGCGGGCTGGAATCCAAGATGGGCATCCACGGCAACGCCACCTGCGTGATGAACTACGACGGCGCCAAGGGCTTTCTCGTGGGCGAGCCCCACAAGGGCATGCGCGCCATGTTCACCATGATGAACGAGGCCCGGCTGGGCGTCGGCCTGCAGGGCTATGCGCAGGGCGCGGTCGCCTACCAGAACGCGCTTGCCTTTGCGAAGGACCGCGTTCAGGGCCGCGACGTGACCGGCGTCAAGAACCCCGACGGCCCGGCCGATCCGATCATCGTGCACCCGGACGTGCGCCGCAACCTTATGGACCAGAAGGCCTTTACCGAAGGCGCGCGTGCCTTCGTCATGTGGGGCGCGTCGATGATCGACCGCGCGCACCGCAACGAGGATGCGCAGGCCGAAGGGCTGATTTCCCTGCTGACCCCGGTGATCAAGGGCTTCCTGACCGACAAGGGGTTCGAGACCACGGTGCTGGCGCAGCAGACGCTGGGCGGGTCGGGTTTCACCCGCGAGTGGGGGCTGGAACAGTTCGTGCGCGACGCCCGCATCACCATGATCTACGAAGGCACCAACGGCATCCAGTCGCTGGACCTCGTGGGCCGCAAGCTGGGTCAGGATGGCGGTAAACACGTCATGGCCTTCTTCGAGATGGTCAAGGGCTTCATCGCCGAGCACAAGGGCCAGGACGATGATTTCGACGCGCAGTTCCTCGACCCGCTCAAGGCGGCCTCCAAGGACCTGCAGGCGGCGGGGATGTATTTCATGCAGCACGGCATGAAGAACCCGAACAACGCCCTGTCCGGGTCCTATGACTTCATGCATCTCTTCGGCCATGTCTGCCTTGGCCTGATGTGGGCCCGCATGGCCTGGACCGCACGCGGCAAGCTGGCGACAGGTGATGGCGATGCCGAGTTCCTGAGCACCAAGATCGCAACCGGGCGCTATTACATGGCACGGCAACTGCCGATGACGGCGACGCACCTGAAACGCATCGAATCCGGGGCAGAGCCGGTCATGGCGCTTGAGGCAGAGGCCTTCTGAGTCAAAGGTGTGGCGGCGGGGATCTCCCCGCCCTGCGCCAGCGGCGGACGTCCCGCCCGGCGCCCCTGACTTCGGAGGACCCATGCCCAAACGCTTTCGCCTGACCCGCCGCTTTCCGGTCGCCATGACCGAGGACGGCTATCGCAAGCTGAAATCCTTTGCCCACGAAGCCGGGCTGGACGAAGGCGAGGCCCTGTCCTTCCTATTCGAACACTTCGAGAGCGTGACCGACAGCGAGGCGCTGGCCCACCGGCTGCGGCTGTTCAACGCCGATCTCGACGAGCGCAAGAAATAGGAGGTCCGATGCCGCGCGACTGGATGACAGACGAGCACGCGATGCTGTCCGAGATGATCGCGAAGTTCATCGAAACCGAATGGACGCCGCTCTACGACAAGTGGCGCCAGCAGGGCCAGATGGACCCGGAGACCTGGCAACAGGCCGGGAACCTGGGCCTGCTGTGCCCCTCGATCCCCGAGGAATACGGCGGCGCCGGCGGCGATTTCGGCCATGAGGCGGTGATCCTGATGGAGGCTGCCCGCGCCAACCTCGCCTCCTGGGGGCACGGCATCCATTCGGGCATCGTGGCGCATTACATCCTGGCCTATGGCACCGAGGACCAGAAACAGCGCTGGCTGCCCAAGATGGTCTCGGGTGAGATCGTCGGCGCCCTGGCGATGACCGAACCCTCGGGCGGGTCGGACGTGCAGGGCATCCGCACGCGGGCCCTCCGCGAGGGCAACGCCTATCGGCTGACGGGGCAAAAGACCTTCATCACCAATGGCCAGCACGCGAACCTGATCGTCGTGGCCGCCAAGACCGACCCGGCCGAGGGCGCCAAAGGCGTGTCCCTGGTGGTGGTCGAGACCGAAGGCGCCAAGGGGTTCTCGCGGGGGCGCAACCTGGAAAAGATCGGCTGCCACGCGGCGGACACTTCCGAGCTCTTCTTCGACAACGTCGAGATCGCGCCGGAAAACCTGCTGGGCGGCGAAGAGGGGCGCGGCTTCTACCAGATGATGCAACAGTTGCCGCAGGAACGGCTGATCATCGGCTGCGGCGCAGTGGGCGCGATGGAAGGCGCTGTCGAACGGACAATCGCCTATTGCAAAGAGCGTGAGGCCTTCGGCGGTCCGCTGATGCAGTTCCAGAACACCCGCTTCAAGCTGGCCGAATGCCAGACCAGAACGACAGTGGCCCGCACCTTCCTCGATGCCTGCATCGCGGAGCATCTCGAAGGCAAGCTGACCGTCGAAAAGGCGGCGATGGCGAAATACTGGCTGAGCGACACGCAGGGCGAGGTCCTGGATGACTGCCTGCAACTGCACGGCGGCTATGGTTTCATGCAGGAATACGCCGTGGCCGAAATGTGGACCGACGCAAGGGTACAACGCATCTATGGCGGCACCAACGAGATCATGAAGGAGCTGATTGCCCGATCGCTCTGACCGGGTCGCGAGTGGATATGGGAGATTGGAGTATTTTCAGAGAGAAGAAACAGGAAGGTCGCACATCGGACCCGCACGTCCGGGCAGCAGTCGACCTTCCCGCCTTGCCCGCGCCTTTGGCTAGGCACGGGGCTTCTCCTCTCGCGGTCATCGGCTCTCCAGCCTGTACCGCGAGGGTGAGCATGGCGCGTTAGACTTAATGCAAGGTTACCGCCAGAAGCGCCCTTTGGGCTTCTTCTCTCTGAAAATACCTCCACGGGGGTGCGGGGGTGTGAAACCCCCGCGGCCCGACGGGATCAACAAGCGCAACGGGAGGCGCGACGCATGACGATGAAACTCTATTGCTTTGGCGAGTCGGGGCATTCCTACAAGGCGGCGCTTGCCCTGCAGCTCGCCGGGCTGGACTGGCAGGCGGTGCAGGTCGATTTCTTCAACGGTGAAACCCGGAGCGCAACCTATCGCGCCGAGGTGAACGAAATGGGCGAGTGCCCGGTGCTGGTGGACGGTGATATCTGCCTCAGCCAGTCCGGCGTGATCCAGCAGTACCTGAGCGAGACCTACGGGCATTTCGGCGGCGCCACGCCAGAGGAAAGCCGCGAGGTGCTGCGCTGGGTGCTCTGGGACAACCACAAGCTCAGCTCGATGGCTGGCATGACCCGCTTCCTGATGAACTTCCTGCCAGAGGACAAGCGGCCCGCCGAGGTGATCGCCTTCAATCAGGGGCGCCTGAAGTCCGCCTACCAGATCCTCGATGGCCACCTCCAGGGGCGGGACTGGATTGTTGGCGACGCGCCCACCAACGCCGATCTGACCTGTTGCGGCTACCTGTTCTACCCGGAACCCTTCGGGTTTGACCGCAGTGACTGGCCAGCCATCGACCGCTGGTTGACGAACATCCAGGGCCTTCCCGGCTGGAAGGCCCCCTATGACCTTATGCCCGGCTCCCCCGCTGACCGAAGCTGAAAGACACCGGGCCAGACGAAGAAGGACTGACCATGACCGACGCATTTATCTACGACGCCGTCCGCACTCCGCGCGGCAAGGGCCGCAAGGATGGCGCGCTGCACGAAGTGACCTCGCTGCGCCTGTCGGCGCAGGTTCTGAACGCCGTCAAGGACCGCAACGGGCTTGACGGCCACGCGGTCGAGGACGTGATCTGGGGCAATGTCACCCAGGTCGGCGAACAGGGCGGCTGCCTGGCACGGTCGGCGGTGCTGGCCTCGGACCTCGACGAGACCATCCCCGGCCTCGCGATCAACCGGTTCTGCGCCTCCGGGCTGGAGGCCGTGAACCTGGCCGCCAACCAGGTCCGTGGCGGTGCGGGCATGGGCTATATCGCCGGCGGCGTCGAGATGATGGGCCGCGTGGCCATGGGCAGCGACGGCGCGGCAATCGCCGTCGATCCCAGCCTTGCGATGGAGAGCTATTTCGTTCCGCAGGGGATCAGCGCCGACATCATCGCCACCGAATACGGGTTTTCCCGCGACGATGCGGATGCGCTGGCGGTCGAAAGCCAGCGCCGGGCGGCCGCCGCCTGGGAGGACAAGCGGTTCGAGAAATCCATCGTCACCGTGCGCGACATGAACGGCCTGCCGATCCTCGATCACGACGAATACATGCGCCCCGGTACCGACATGCAGACGCTGGGCGCGCTGAAGCCCTCGTTCAAGGACATGGGCGAGTCCATGCCGGGTTTCGACAAGGTCGCCCTGATGAAATACCCGCACCTCGAGCGGATCGAGCACGTCCACCACGCGGGCAACAGTTCGGGCATCGTCGACGGCTCTGCCGCGATGCTGATCGGCAACAAGGAGTTCGGTGAGAAATACGGGCTGAAACCGCGCGCGCGCATCCGCGCCACGGCCAAGATCGGCACCGATCCCACCATCATGCTGACCGGCCCGGTGCCCGCGACCGAGAAGATCCTGAAGGACAGCGGCATGTCGATTTCCGACATCGACCTCTTCGAGGTCAACGAGGCCTTTGCCTCGGTGGTGTTGCGTTTCATGCAGGCCTTCGACGTCGACGACAGCAAGGTCAACGTCAACGGCGGCTCGATCGCGATGGGGCACCCGCTGGGGGCCACCGGGGCGATCATCCTCGGCACACTGCTGGACGAGCTTGAGCGCAGCGGCAAGGGCACCGGGCTGGCCACGCTGTGCATCGCGTCCGGCATGGGCGCCGCCACGATCATCGAGCGGGTCTGAGGCCCACCCATGAGCCTGTCGCCGGAAACCGCGCAAGAAGTGGCCGCCAGCCTTCTGGCGGCCACGGGCGATGCGTTGGCCACCGGCGACTTCGAGCTGTTCCGCAGGAATTTCCAGCTGCCCCAGTCCATTGCAACGATCGGCGGCACACGCACCCTGAACACAGAGGAGGACCTGCGCCGGACCTTCGAACAGATCCGGGCACACTACGCCGAAATCGGGCTGGACCGCCTGGACCGCTGGATCGAGGTGGCGCTTTTTGACGGCCCGAACGAGATCCGCAGCTGCCATATTACCCATATGCTGTCCAAGTCGGGAAAGCTGCTGAACACCCCGATCCTGACCATGTCGCGCCTCGTGCGCGCTGGCGAGCGGTGGCTGATCGGCGGAACGCAATACACCATTTCCGCCGAAAGCGCCCACGGGCAGGCCCTGCTGAGTGACGGCACGCCCTATCGCCCACAGGGCGCCGGCGGCGCAGCCGAAGCGATCTTTCAGAACCACCTGGACCGGGTCACTCGGGCCTACCTCGAAGACAGGTTCGACCTGCTGACGGCGGCGGTTCAGCTGCCGCTCTTCCTGCAGGCCAGCGAGGGGGCCATGCTGATCTCGGACGTCCAGCAGCTGCGGGAGGATTTCAAGCGCTCGGTCACCCGGCTGCGTGTGCAATCGGTCAGCGACATCGTGCGCCGCGTCCAGTCGGCCGAGATCATCGGGGAAAAACGTATCCACGGCACCTATCGGACTCATATCCTGAGCGCGGAACAACTGGTTATCCCCGCGTACAAAAGTTCCATGAGCATCGAGATGGGAGAGGACCTCAACTGGCGCATGACCTCGGTCATGCATCCGATTGGCCACCTGACCCTGCCCGACGGACCGGCGCACGCGGAGGGTTTCGGCCCGGGAGAACGGGTATGACATTGCGCAGTGCTGCGGAAATCTACCAGGCGAACCTGGACGCGGTCAGCCGGATGCTCTTTGCCGGGGATCTCGACAGGATCGCCTGTCATATCGCAGTGCCCTGCGCGGTGCACACGCAGGACAGTTCGCAGCGTATCGAGCAGTTGGACGACCTGATGGTCATGCTGCGCGAACAACGTGACTGCCTGCGGCGGCTGGGCGCGACGGAATACCACCGCATCTGCATCGAGGCAGAGTTCACCGACCCGACAGGCCAGCGCATCCGGGGACACCACAGGACCTACCTGCTGCGCGGCGGCTCTTACCTGATGGAGCCCTACCCCTGCGAGCAGCAGATCGAATTGCAGGGAGACGACTGGAAGGCGCTCGACCTGAACTGCCAGATGCGGAACAGCGACCTGACGTTGGTCGGTCCGCAGTTGATGGAGCATCTTCGTCGCCGCGAGGCCCACTCCGACAAGGGAGAGAGCTGATGCCGAAAATCGACCTAAACGCAGTGCCGGTCAGGTCAGGCTCATCTTACCCGCCCCCGCACGATGCGGCGATGGCGGGCCGCAGCCAGCAAAGGCTGGGCGATGCCGCCGGATTGACGCAGTTCGGCGCAAACCTGGTGCGGCTGGCCCCGGGGGCGATGTCCTCCTTGCGGCACTGGCACGAGCGCCAGGACGAATTCCTGGTCGTCACCGAGGGCGCGCTGACGCTTGTGGACGATCATGGAGAGACGCCACTGGCGCCCGGCGATTGCTGTGCCTTTCCGGCAGGCGATCCGAATGGGCATCACATCGTCAACCGTTCGGAGGTCGAGGGCGCCTTTGTGGTCGTGGGCACCCGGACAAGACAAGAGACCGGCTGGTACCCGGATCACGACCTGAAAGTCGAGGTCACGGATGGCGACATGCGTTTCCTGCGCCGGGACGGCGGGGAGGTGACAGATCCATGAGTTCTGCCGTTTTCACCGACAGCGACTTCGCCGAGTTCATCGCCGATATCTCTGCCCCATTTCTGACCGGCGAGATCGCGCGCTGGCGGGCGCGCATCCGCCTACCGTTCAGCATGGTCACGGGCTCAGGCCAGGTCACACTGGAGACCGACGATGACGTCGCCCGCAATTTTCGCCTCTACCTTAACGTGGTCAAGGTGATGGGCCTGAATCTTGTGCACCGAGAACCCGTGGGGGTCGAGCACTGCGAGGACGGTACCGTGCTTGCGACCTACCGCACGCAGCTGCTGCACAACGGCACCCGCATGGTCGAACCCTACACGTCGACGGCGCTCCTGCATCCCGACCCCGAAGGTTGGCGCATGTCGGCAATCCTCAACGCCCGTGGCCACCACGACTGGAGCGGGCGCCCCCTGAAAGACACTGGAGAGTGAACATGACTGATTTCACGATGGAAACCGGCGCCGATGGCGTGTCCGTCATCACCTGGGACGTTCCCGGCAAGTCGATGAACGTGATGACGCTGGAGGCCTGGGACGAGTTGGACACCCTGGTTGACCAGGCTCTGGCGGACAATGCGGTCAAGGGCGTCGTCATCACCTCGGGCAAGGACAGCTTTGCTGGGGGCATGGACCTCAAGGTGATCGCCAAGATGAAGGAGATGGCGGGCGACGATCCCGCCAAGGGTCTCTTTGACGGGATCATGAATGCCCACCGTATCATGCGCAAGATCGAGCGCGCGGGCATGGATCCCAAGACCCTGAAAGGCGGCAAGCCCATCGCCACCGCCCTGCCCGGCACCGCGCTGGGGATCGGGCTGGAAATCCCGCTGTCGACGCACCGGATCTTTTGCGCCGACAATCCCAAGGCCAAGATCGGCCTGCCCGAGATCATGGTCGGCATCTTTCCCGGCGCGGGCGGCACCACGCGGCTGGTGCGCAAGATGGGCGCGATGGCGGCCTCTCCGCTGCTTCTGGAAGGCAAGCTGAACGACCCGAAAAAGGCCAAGGCGGCCGGTGTCATCGACGAGGTGGTCGAGGACCCGCTGGCGGCGGCGAAGGAATGGGTGCTGCAAGCAGGCGACAAGGACATCGTGAAGCCCTGGGATGCCAAGGGTTACAAGATGCCCGGCGGCGCACCCTACCATCCGGCGGGCTTCATGACCTTCGTGGGCGCCAGCGCGATGGTGAACGGCAAGACCAAGGGCGTGTACCCCGCCGCCAAGGCGCTGCTCTCGGCGGTCTACGAAGGCGCGCTGGTGCCCTTTGATACCGCGCTCAAGATCGAGGCGCGCTGGTTCACCAACGTGCTGATGAATCCCTCCTCCGGGGCGATGATCCGCTCGCTCTTCATCAACAAGGAGGCGCTGGAGAAAGGCGCGGTGCGGCCCGCCGATGTGCCGGATCAGAAGGTGAAGAAACTGGGCGTGCTGGGCGCGGGCATGATGGGCGCGGGCATCGCGCTGGTCAGTGCGCAGGCGGGCATCGAGGTGGTCCTGCTGGACCAGCAGCAGGAGGCCGCCGACAAGGGCAAGGCCTATAGCGCCGACTATGCCGCCAAGGGGGTCAGCCGCAAGAAGATCACCCAGGAGAAGGCCGACGAGATGGTGGCCCGCATCACCGCGACCACCGATTACGACGCGCTCAAGGGATGTGACCTGATCGTCGAGGCGGTGTTCGAGGACCCGAAGATCAAGGCGGAGGTGACCAAGGCCGTGGATGCGGTGACGGGCGACGACTGCATCTTTGCCACCAACACCTCGACCCTGCCGATTTCGGAACTGGCCAAGGCGTCGAAGTCGCCCGAGCAGTTCATCGGCATTCACTTCTTCTCGCCCGTCGAGAAAATGATGCTGGTCGAGATCATCAAGGGCAAGGCAACCGGCGATCGCGCCGTGGCCAAGGCGCTGGATTTCGTGCGCCAGATCCGCAAGACGCCCATCGTCGTGAACGATGCGCGGTTCTTCTACGCCAACCGCTGCATCATTCCCTACATCAACGAGGGCATCCGCATGGTCAAGGAAGGGGTCTCCCCCGCCCTGATCGAGAATGCGGCCAAGATGGTGGGGATGCCGTTGGGGCCGCTGCAATTGGTCGATGAGACCTCGATCGACCTGGGCGCCAAGATCGCACGGGCGACCAAGGCGGGCATGGGCGATGCCTACCCGGACGGCGAGGTGGACGAGGTCATCTTCTGGATGGAAGGCGAAGGCCGGCTGGGCCGCAAGGCCAAGGCCGGGTTCTACGACTACGATGAACAGGGCAAGCGCACGGGCCTGTCCCAAGCGGTCAAGGCGCGCTATCCGCAAGCCGAGGATCAGCCCGACCTGATCGAGGTGCAGCACCGCCTGCTCTTCGTCCAATCGCTGGAGGCCGTGCGCGCGCTGGAGGAAGGCGTGCTGATGGACATCCGCGAGGGCGACGTGGGCGCGATCCTGGGCTGGGGCTTTGCCCCATGGTCCGGCGGTCCGTTGAGCTGGCTGGACATGATCGGCGCGCCCTACGCGGCGGAACGCTGTGACCAACTGACAGAGGCGCATGGACCCCGGTTCACCTGCCCTGCCCTGCTGCGCGAGATGGCCGAGAAGACACAGAGCTTTTACGGACGGTTCGCTCCGGACAGCGCAAAGGCGGCCTGATCCCTGACCCGAGCCTGGCGCCGCGAGGGCGCCAGGCTCATGTCTGCCGCAGGGGGGCGCGGACTTGTGCCTTTGAAAGGCCGCGTGCAAGCTGCAGCGACTTCCGCCACTGGAGGAACCCGGATGTCCATGTCGCGAACGGGCGGCTGCCCAACGGATAGCCCCCTGCACCCCTCGCTGGAAGAAAGCGCTGCATGGGCCGGGCACTGGCACGCGGCACAGCGGGACAAGGCCGGTCAACCCTACGTCGGGCATCTGGTCCGGGTGTCGCGCCACCTGGTGCGCCTGTTCCCGGATGCTAGTGCCGTAGAGCGTCATGCCGCCTGGCTGCATGATCTGCTGGAGGACACGGAGGTCACCGCAGCGGAACTTGCCGCACGAGGTTATGCGCCCGAGGTGATCGCAACGGTGCAGGCCGTGACCAAATCTCCTGACCCCGAACTGACCTATGCCCAGCGGATCGACCACTTGGCACGCGCGGGAACGGTTTCGGCCATCCGGGTCAAACTGGCCGACCTGAGCGACAATTCCGATCCTGACCGGCTGGCACAATTGCCAAAGGACAAGGCGGCAAGCCTGGGTGCGCGCTATCGTGCCGCGAAACAGCGCCTGTTCGAGGAACTGGACCGGCGTTCAGGGGATCAGGGTGCCGACGGATCGAACCACCCGTCATAAGAAATCCGCCGTGTGCCAGGCACAGGCGTCCTGATCTCGATCCGAACCGACAGGCCCCAGCCTCGGCCCCTCCCGCGCCTGCCCAACGTGGATAGCGTCGCAACAAGGGCCGCCTTAGAGGGGCGCGCAATAGGCCTTGCTGTCGCTCAGCAGAGCCCGCTCGCTCTATCCGTCCCCACCAGAATGCGCGTTTCATCAAACGCAGGTGTGGTTCGGCCTGCCAAGAATGACCGGTGTGGTGGGCGGCACACATCAGGGGCCTTTTTGCAGATGCGCTGCAATGCAGCAAGACGAAAGACCTCAGCGGGTTAGGTCAGCCGGCCCTCTCGCAGGCGAGTCTTGACACTCTGGGGTTGAGACCACTGGCCAATCAATAGACTGAGGCGACGCCGAACCAGGAAGGGATGGCTTCAATTGTCAGTTTTCAGGGTACGGGGAGTGCCTGCAGACGAACGGCGATATCAGCCGTTTTTTTCATCCATTTCAGACCGTTAAATCGATTTTCCAGCTCGGCGAAGCACGATCGCAGCGACCCAACGGCCATGCTGCGCCAGCTGGAGATCAGAACCCTTTGTTAAGGTGGCATCCTTATTCCTGCCGGAAGTCAGATGTGCCGTTTCAAGGCTCAAACCCGTGCCACGAAGGATGCATACCCGCGATGTCAGACATCAGTTTCCACGCCCTCGGCCCGGCCCGGGCCCGCTCTGGCGAAGATCCGCTTGTCGCCTTTCTGCTGAACGCGCGGCGCATGCCGGTCACGATTTCGGCGCGCGAGGTCAACCGGCTCGACTCTCACCGGCTGCAATTGCTGCTGGTGGCTCGGAAACAATGGGAAACGGACGGTATTCCCTTCGACATCACCGACATGGCGCCAAGCTTTCGCGAGGGACTCGAAAGGCTCGGTCTCTCCCCAGACCATTTCGACAAGGAACCGCTGCAATGACCACCAAAGTCCTGGCAATCGACGACTCGCGAACGATCCGAAACCTCCTGCGCGTCTCCCTCGAGGGCGCGGGGTTCGAGTTTCACTCTGCCTGTGATGGCCAGGAGGGGGTCGATGTCTTCCCCGACGTGGATCCGGACGTGGTCATCACGGATATCAACATGCCCAAGTTGGACGGGTTCGGCGTGATCGACACCCTGCGCGGCGGCCCCAACCGGACGAATGTTCCGATCCTTGTGCTGACCACCGAAAGCTCGGACGAACTGAAGGCGCGCGCCCGCAACGCCGGGGCGACCGGCTGGATCGTGAAACCCTTCGACGACGCCTCTCTGGTGTCCGTCCTGCGACGCCTGACGGGGCATGTGAGCTGAGATGTCCGGAAATTCGATCAGAGATACGTTCTTCGAGGAATGCGAGGAACTGCTGGAGGCGCTCGTCGAGGGTCTGTCCCAGATGGAACAGGCCCCCGACGACATGGAGGTGGTGAACGCCGTCTTCCGATCGGTACATTCAATCAAGGGCGGCGCCGGGGCCTTTGCCCTCGACCGACTGGTGTCCTTCGCCCACTCCTTTGAAACGGTGATGGACAAGGTCCGCGACCGCGAACTAGTGGTCGACGAAAAACTGATGAGCCTGTTTCACCGTGCGGGCGACCACCTTTCCGACCTCGTCGACTCCGCGCGTGACGAAACCCATCTGGACGACGAAGCCGAGACCGGCCTGATTGGCGAACTCGATAGCTACCTGGGCGACGAAGCAGCAGCCGAAGAGTTCAGCTTTGACGCGATCACGCTGGATTTCGACGGCCCCGCGATCGAATTGCCCTCCGAGGACGACAGCGCCGCCTTTCGGGTCTTCGATATCCGCTTTGCGCCAAGCCGTGCGCTCTACGAGAACGGCCATGAACCCCTGCTGATCCTCGACGCGCTTGCCGACCTGGGGGACCTGACGGTCGAGGCCGACATCAGCCGCATCCCCGAGTTCGATGCCTTCGATCCCGCGGACGCCTTCTTGTCGTGGCACATGCGTCTGACCAGCAGTGAACCGGAAACCACGCTGCACGAGGTGTTCGAATTCGTCGAAGGCCTGTGCGATCTGGATATTTCCGTCACTGCCGGGGGTAAGGAGGTGCCTGTACCCGCCCCTTTGGATCCGGAGCCATCGACCGGCACCGTAGAGGCCATGGCTGAAATCGAAGCGGCGGAACCGCCATGCGAGGACACTCCCTACGACGGTCCGCCGCGTGAGCGACGCAAGGAACCGCGCGGCCCCAAACCCACCCTCAGGGTCGACCTCGACCGGGTCGACCGGTTGATCAACACGGTGGGCGAGTTGATCATCAACCAGGCGATGATCTCTCAGAGGATCGAGGAACTGGACCTGCCTACAGTCGCGCATCTGACCAACGAACTCGAAGCCTACAAGCTTTTGGCCCGCGACATTCAGGAAGGCGTGATGGCCATCCGCGCGCAACCGGTCAAACCGCTGTTCCAGCGCATGTCACGCATCGTGCGCGAAGCCTCGGACGCCACCGGCAAGAAAGCGAAGATGGTGACCGTTGGCGACTCGACCGAGGTCGACAAGACCGTGATCGAACGCCTGGCGGATCCGCTGACGCACATGGTGCGCAATGCCGTCGACCACGGATTGGAAAAACCCGACGGCCGGGTCGCCGCCGGCAAGGATCCCGTGGGTACGATCCGCCTGTCGGCCTCGCACCGGTCGGGCAGCGTCTTCATCGAGATATCGGACGATGGCGCCGGCCTTGACCGCGAACGGATCCTGGCCAAGGCGATCGAAAAGGGCCTCGTTCCTCCGGACGTGGAACTCTCGGACCCGGAAATCGACAACCTTCTGTTCCTGCCCGGCTTTTCAACGGCGGGCGAGGTCTCGGCCCTGTCGGGCCGAGGTGTCGGCATGGACGTGGTCAAGAACGCGGTGCATGCGCTTGGCGGACGGGTGTCGATCACATCGACCCCGGGCAAGGGCACGACCTTCGCCATCGTCCTGCCGCTGACCCTGGCCGTGATGGATGGTTTCGTGATTTCGGTGGCCGACCAGACGATGGTCATTCCGATCTCCTCGATCCTCGAGACCATACGCCCCAACCCGCGCGACATCCATGTGGTCGGCACCGACAGCGAGGTGGTCAGCGTCCGCGGCTCGTATGTGCCGATCGTGGACGTGGCCGACAACCTTGGCCTCACACGCCACGACGACGCCGGGGGCACCGGCATCCTCCTGCTGGTCAGCACGGAACTGCAGGGCCTGACCGCACTCAGGGTCACCGCGATCCATGACCAGCGGCAAGTGGTGATCAAGAGCCTGGAAAGCAACTATGCCGCCATCCAAGGCGTTTCCGCGGCAACCATCCTGGGCGATGGCAAGATCGCCCTCATCCTCGATCCCGAAGAGCTGATCAATCTGGCCCATGCCTCGGGCAACGATCCCTTTGCACAGCACAGCAGAATGGAGCTTCGTCATGGCTGAGACCGCGGAAGCGCATGCGGATACGCAGTTCGAATTCATCACCTTCTCGGCAGGTGGCCAAAATTACTGTCTCGAGATCACGCAGATCCGCGAGATCCGCCGCTGGACCCCGGTGACCGCCCTGCCCCACACTCCCGGTGATGTGCTGGGCGTGATGAACCTGCGCGGCGCGGTGATCCCGATCTTCGACCTCTCGGCCCGTTTCGGCCTTGGCGCCACGCCGGCGAACGAGCGCAATGTCGTGATCGTGGCCGCCGTGGACGGCGCAACCATTGGCCTGTTGGTCGAGTCGGTGTCCGAGATCCTGTCGGTCGACAAGAGCGAGATCCAGGAAACCCCCGACATCAAGTCCGAGGCAACTCGCAACAGCATCCAGGGCATGATCTCGGTCGACGAAACGATGGTGCGCGTGGTCAACCTCGGCGCGGTTGTCGAAAGCGGCAAGGGATTGCCTGCATGACAAGCTCTCCGCCGGGCGCCTTCACGCGTGACATCCCCTTCAGCGATGCGGATTTCCGCGCCATCGCGCGGCTTGCCCAAGAACGGTTTGGCCTCAGCCTTGCGGAGAGCAAGAAGCCGCTGGTCTATTCACGGTTGTCGCGACGCCTCAAGTCCCGGCAAGTCGGGAACTTCACCGACTACCTGACGTTACTCGAACGCAGCGAGGAAGCGGCAGAGCGCCTGGAACTGATCTCGGCCCTGACCACCAATGTCACCAGTTTCTTCCGCGAGAAACACCACTTCGACGCCCTGGCAGAGGGATTGGCACAGCGCGTGACCGCCGGGAAACGGGTGCGGATCTGGTCGGCGGGCTGTTCCTCTGGCCAAGAACCCTATTCCATCGCGATGACGGTTCTGGACACCGTTCCGGAAGCCGCGCGCGCGGATCTGCGCATCCTCGCAACCGACATCGACCCAAAGATCGTGCGCAAGGCCCGCGACGGGGTCTACTCGGCCGAGGATGTCGCCGGCATTCCCGCGCCGATGCGCGGCAAATGGACCAAGGCAACCGATGCGACCGGCAAGACATACGGCGTTACGCGCGCATTGAAGGATCTGATCACCTTCAACGAGTTGAACCTCATGGTGGACTGGCCCTTCCGCGGCCCCTTCGACGCGATCTTCTGTCGCAATGTCGCGATCTATTTCGATCAGGAAACGCAAAGGCGCCTCTGGCAACGCTTCAGCACCATGCTGAACCCCGATGGGCTCTTGTTCATCGGACATTCCGAACGGGTGACAGGCCCGGCCCTGCAGACCCTCACCGCCTTCGGGATCACCAGTTACCGCAAGGCACGCGCCGGCGTGCCTCCCGCGCTGCAATAGGAGAGCAAGATGGGAATGAAGGATTCTCTCAGGGTCATGGTCGTCGACGACATGGCGACAAGCCGCGGCCTGATCACCCAGGCCCTCGATGACATCGGGGTCAAGAACTATGTCACGGAAAACGACGGGCGTGCGGCGCTCGAACGCATGGCTGCAGGCCCGGTGCACCTGGTTCTGTCGGATTACAACATGCCCGGACTGGACGGTCTTGGGCTGCTCAAAGCCGTGCGCGGCCACCAGACACTGAAGAAGATGGGATTTATCCTGGTCACCGGCCGCCCGACGCCCGAGATCGTGGCCGAAGCCAAGCGGCTTGGCCTCAACAACATGATCAAGAAACCCTTCACCTCGGCCTCGATGAAACAATGCATCGAAAGCGTGGTCGGCCGCCTATGACCGGGGGAAAGGACACCGTGCTGCCCCTGAAACTGGCCACCCGGCGCGCCTCGGACGAGTTGGAGGGCCTGCACGCCCGCCTCGAACGGATCGAACACGGGCTGGACGCGGTGATCGGCCAGTCCACGCAGGCCTTCGATTCCAAGTCGATCGGCATGCTGCAGGAACTGGACATGCTGAGGCAGTCGATCGGTGCGCTTGCCGACTACCTCGATCAGATCTCGGCCGCGACCGATGCCAATGGCATGGTCAACGTCGGCGAGGCACTGACCGCCGTTCCGCTGCGCGACATGGCCTGCCGGCTGGGTGGTCAGGCCAATTCCGCTGCAATCGGCGGCCGCGCGGAACTGTTCTGATGAACCGGGTGCATGATCCCCGGCGACATTGGTCCCATACGGGCGGGGCCTAGCCATGTCGGTCAAGAGTGTCGTCATCGCCACGCCGGACGCCGCACAGCGTAAACGGCTGGGCCTTCTGGTGGATCGCATGAGCGAGTTCGAGGTCATCGCCCAAACCGGCGACCTCATGAACACCTATAATGTCGTCGAGGAACAGTTGCCCAAGGCTGTTCTTATCGCGGACGTCCTGGCCGGCCTCGCAGAGTTCGAGGTGATGCGGGCGCTGTTCTCGACACTGGATATCCGCTGGCTGGTGGTGACCGTGCCGAACCGCAGGACGCGCCAAGCGGCCCCGATCACGGCAGGTTGCGACCCACGATCCGACCTGTTTTCGATCCCGGCGGATGCACCCGGCGAGGTCTATGAACAGCAGCTTTGCGCCCTGACGCGGACCGGCCTTAACCCCCGCCCGGCGGCCAACCCCCATCCGCCCCGTCCGACCGACACCTCGCGGGATCAGGGCGCGACAGGCAACGCGAACAGGCCGGCGATCAAGACCGCCACGGTGCATAATCAAATGCCCGGCGTTTCCCGTGTGGCGCAACCTCTTGGGACACATACGACAGAACCGACGCCGGCAGCGGGGGGCGATCCGATCGTCCTGATCGGCGCCAGCACTGGGGGGGTCGATGCGCTGCTGACTGTGCTGACCCGCTTTCCCGAAGGTTGCCCACCCACATTGATCGTGCAGCACACCGGATCCGGCTTTGGCGAGAGCCTGGCCGGGCTACTGGATCGCCAGTGCCTGCCGACTGTCATACTGGCGAATGAGACCATGCCCCTGAGACGGGGGCAGATCCTGATCGGCGCCGGCATACAGGCGCATCTGGTTCTGGACGGGCGGACCGCAACACGGGTCACGACCATCGCCGACGGCCCGGTCGCTGGTCATATCCCCTCGGTCGACCGACTTTTTCTGTCGGCTGTGCCCGTGGCGCCACGGGTCTCCGCCGCATTGCTGACCGGCATGGGCCGCGACGGCGCAGAAGGGATGAAGGCCCTTCGGCACGCTGGCGCCCGCACGCTCGCACAGGACGAGGCCAGCTGCGTGGTCTACGGCATGCCGCGGGCTGCCGTCGATCTGGGCGGTGCCGAACGGGTCCTGCCCCTGAACAAGATCGCCGAAGCCTTGCTGGCCCGCCGCGGCACAAGCGTCGGCCCAGGCAGGGAAATGCAGAAATGACACCCCAATCCGAGAAGCTGGTAAATGTCATCCAGGGCGAGTTCGAGATTTCGGACAGCCCCGAGGTCATCCTGACGACCGTGCTGGGCTCCTGTATCGCGGTGTGCATGTTCGATCCGCAGTGCCAGATCGGGGGCCTCAATCATTTCCTCTTGCCCAAGCGCGACGGTGGCGAAGGCACGAGTGTCCGCTATGGCGCCTACGCGATGGAGTTGCTGATCAACGGGCTGTTGCGTCGCGGGGCCGAACGCACCCGGTTGCAGGCCAAGATCTTTGGCGGCGCCAGCATGATGGGAAACCTGCGCGACATCGGCGCGTCGAACGCGGCTTTCGCGCGCGGCTTCCTCAAGGATGAAGGCATCGCCTGCATCGCCGAGAGCGTCGGCGGGACATCGGCCCGGCGGATCCGGTTCTGGCCCACAACCGGACGAGTGCGCCAGCTTCTGGTCTCTGCGGATGCCGTATCGTTGCCGGCAGAGCGACCGGCCCCCATCCCCCGGCCCAAGACGGACGAGATCACGCTTTTCTGAGCGGCCCTTCGTCGGTATCCCAACCAGGCGGGCAACTGACCGCAGGCCGAGGGAGACCGAGATGAAGCCATCGTTCCATCCTTTTACCCGCGATCTCGTGCTGGTCGGGGGCGGTCACAGTCATGCGCTGGTCCTGCGGTCCTGGGGGATGAAGCCGCTGCCCGGCGCGCGCCTGACCCTGATCAACCCAAGGCCCGCCGCCGCCTATTCCGGCATGTTGCCCGGACATATCGCCGGACATTACACGCGCGACGCGCTGGAGATCGACCTGGTCCGGCTGGCACGGTTTGCGGGGGCTCGGCTGGTCCTTGGCGCGGCCGAAGGGATCGACCTGTCCCGTGGAGAGGTTCACGTGGCAGGCCGTCCGCCCATCGGATTTGACCTGGCCAGCATCGATGTCGGCATCACAACCGCCATGCCGGAAATCCCCGGGTTTGACGAATTCGCGGTGCCCGCCAAGCCGCTGGAACAATTCGCCGCCGCCTGGCAGAGCTTCCTGCAAAACAGCGGCCGGGCCAGCGTGGCCGTGATCGGCGGCGGGGTGGCGGGCGCCGAATTGATCCTGGCAATGGGTCATGCATTGTCACAGGCCGGACGGCACGCAAAGCTGCACCTGATCGAGCGCGACACGGTGCTGACCGCCCTGCCCGCGCGTTCGACGACACGCTTGCGCGCGGCATTGGAACAGGCCGGTGTCACGCTTCATGAAGGGGCAAAGGTGCAGGCGATCACGCAGGATGGCGTGACGCTGGACGGGCATGAGATCGCCGCGGACTTCGTCTGCGGCGCGGCCGGTGCCCGCCCTCATTCTTGGCTTGCGGAAACCGGACTGGCGCAACAGGATGGCTACCTGAGCATTGACCCGCAGTTGCGCACCTCGGACCCGCACGTCTTTGCGGCGGGGGATTGTGCGCATATGCCATTCTCCCCCCGGCCCAAGGCCGGTGTCTATGCTGTACGCCAGGCTCCGGTGCTGGCGCAGAACCTGCGCACGGCTTTGCGCGAAACCGGGACACTGAAGCGCTACCACCCGCAGAAGGACTATCTGAAACTGGTGTCGATGGGCGGCAAGTCCGCCCTCGGAGACCGTTTGGGCCTGAGCTTTGCCGGCCCATGGGTCTGGCGGTGGAAGAACCGGATCGATCGAAAATTCATGTCCAAACTCAAGGGCCTGCCGCAGATGGCGCTGCCAGCCCTCCCGGACCCGCGTGCCGCTGGTGCGGCAGAGCTGGGCGACAAGGTCCTGTGCGGTGGTTGCGGCGCCAAGCTGGGCCAGGGCGCCTTGATGGCCGCGCTCTGCGAGGAAGCGCCGGAGATGCCCGGGGACGATGCGGCGCTGGTGCGCATCGGCGGTGCCGAGCTGGTTTTCAGCACCGACCACCTGCGCGAGATCACCGCCGATCCCGTAACCATGACGCGCATCGCTGCGCAGCATGCGCTTGGCGACATATGGGCAATGGGCGGCCAGCCACGGACCGTTCTCACCAGCCTTGTCCTGCCTCGCATGTCAGCCCGGCTTTCCAGCCGCACCCTAGAAGAGATCATGTCAACCGCCCGCGCCATCATGAGCGCGGCCGGGGCGGAGATCGTCGGCGGTCACACATCGCAGGGGGCGGAACTGACCATCGGCTTTGCCATCGCCGGTGAGTGCGACGGGACAGCTATCGGCCTTGCCGGCGCACGCCCCGGCGACTCTTTGATCCTTACCAAACCCTTGGGATCCGGCGTGCTCATGGCCGGCGAAATGGCGGGCCTTGCGCGCGGTGAAGACGTGGCAGTGGCCCTGGACCAGATGATCCAGTCGCAGGCGCAGGCCTCGACCCTGCTGAAAGAGGCCCATGCCATGACGGATGTCACAGGATTTGGCCTGCTGGGTCACCTGCGGAACATCTGCCTGAATTCAGGAGTCGGCGCCGAGATCACGCTGGAGTCCGTGCCGTTCATGCAAGGCGCCTTGGACCTCGCGCGCCGCGGCATCCGCTCCAGCCTCTATCCGGACAATCGCGCCCCCTTTCCCGACCTCGCAGACAGCCCCCGGCACGATCTGCTGATCGACCCGCAGACCTCCGGCGGCCTGCTGGCAGCAGTGCCGGGCAATGGCGCGGATACACTGTCGGCGTTGCGGGAGGCTGGCTACGCGGCCGCGCAGATCGGCAATGTCACCGAGAGTACCGGTCAGATCCGGATCGTCTGAAGCCGCGCAGCCAAACGGTCGGCCAGCGCGTCCAGAGCCCCGGGAGCCAACGAGGGCGTCTCCTCGCGGTGCAGAACCTGCGGGGCATGGGCCCGCATCGAACTGCGATACGCCGGATCATAGTGATCCTCGGCCAGCGCGCGGCACAAGGCCAGGCGATCCCCCGCCCCGATCATCGCGTCCCACCGGTCGACGATCTCGTGCCCGCGATGATAGCGCAGCGGCGTCAGCTTTTCGCGCAGGCGCCCCCCATCGGACAGGATGTCGTCGTAGGCTTGCGCAAGGTATTCCGCGCGCGCCGCGATCGGTGCAGAGACCTCTATCCAGGGCGCGACCTTCATCGCGTCCCATAGCGCCGGCGGCAGGTTGATCTGCCCGATCTTGCTGCTTTCCGCCTCCACCACGACGGGCCGCTCAGGATCAAGAGCGCAGAGCGCCCGGGCAAGATCGGATTCGAACCCCTTCTGGGCAGGCTGCCCCCCAGGCATCTCGCCCAGCAGAGAGCCCCGATGCCGTGCCAGCCCCTCCAGATCCAGCACCTGCACGCCGCGATCCTGCAGGCGCGGCAGCAGCGCGGTCTTGGCGGTCCCGGTATAGCCCCCCAACTGGATCAGCCGATGCCGCAGCGGCGCGTCGTAGAGATAGGCCGTGACGAGCCTGCGATAGGTCCGGTAGCCGCCCGGCACCACCTCCGCGCGCCAGCCGATCTCGCGCAGCATCCAGGTGAAAGAGCCTGACCGCTGCCCCCCGCGCCAGCAATAGACCAGCGGCCGCCACCCCCCGTCGTGATGCGCAAGCTGTCGTTCGATGTGGTTTGCGGCGTTGCGAAAGACCAGTGCCGCGCCCAATTTGCGCGCCTTGAAAGGGCTGTCCTGCTTGTAGATCGTCCCGACCCTTGCCCGTTCCTCGTTGTCGAGTACCGGCAGGTTGATTGCACCCGGGATCCGATCCTCTTCGAATTCCGCCGGACTGCGGACGTCGATCACGGTATCGAAACCGTGCTCGTGAAAGCTCTCGAGGCGGTCGGGTATCAGGCTCATTGAGCAGATTTATCCCGGAGCCGCAGGCATTGGAAGGGTCGGATTCTGCAAGGTGAAATTCTGTTGCAAAAGCTGCTGGACACCGGGTCGGACCTCGGCTAAACCGCCTCCACCCGAAGCGATCGCTTCACCCGTGCCCGGGTAGCTCAGGGGTAGAGCAGTGGATTGAAAATCCTCGTGTCGGTGGTTCGATTCCGCCCCCGGGCACCAATAAATCTCTTATTTCACAACGCATTATGCGCCGTCTTGGTGTTTGGGGATTTCTCCATCAACTACCGGGGTGTCGTTTGGGTGCTGCATTGAGCAAGGAGATAAAAGAAATGGGGGGGACTGCGGCGATGCTGGGGTCTATCCCTCTTGATTGCTGAGCAAAAGTGTTGAATTGTTCATGAAAAATTCAACCATGAGCGTAGCGCGCTTCAGTTCAGGCGGGTTTCGGCGGGCGGCAATGTTAATAGCAGATCAACTTGAAAGTTTCTTAGGTAATTTTGAAAGCCTATCAAGTCGAATACGACACTTGAGTTATAACACCGATGAACTCGGCGACCGCATCGACGTTCGTTGTAGTTACATTGCCTTCAAGGATGGAAAACAGACATTCGATGAATTCCTTGAGGTCTTGTACCATCAAATCGTCTCGTTCTGCTTACCACGGTCAGAGATCGCACCCGCTCACGACAGAATGAAACAAGCACTGGCTGACAATGATACAGTTTTGGTCAATCAGATTTCGACGCAATTACATGAGCGTGCTCGCAGTCTCTTTATGAAGGCAAAGAAAGGTAGTCACAGGTCAGGAGAGGCTGGCGAAATCCTACTTTTCGTTTTGGTAGAGTGGCTGCTTGGGGCACCGCAGATCGTATCAAAAATGTACCTTAAAACCAACAACAACATGCCGGTGCACGGAACTGATGGAATCCATGCGAAATTCGACGACGAAACGAAAAAGCTCCTTCTTTATTGGGGGGAGTCTAAAGCACACAACTCTCTAGGAAACGCCTTTAGCAGCGCGATGAAATCAATCAAAGATTTCATTGATGAGGGCGGCCAAGATTTCGAAGTTAAAGTTGTGTCAAGTTTCTCTGATTTCAACACTGCAACCGAAGCGGCGAAACAAGCCTTCATCAACTATCTCGATCCCTACAGTGAAGACTACAATCAATGTATTACCGTCTTTGCCTGCCTGTTAGTTTTTGATTTTCCGCCCAATGATAGTGAACAATCATTTACTGAATCTGCAAATCAGGCCGTCAACGATTTTATAAAGTTTCTGCCCAAGAAGCTCAAACATCGTGAAATGGGAGATATTCGGTTTGAGTTCTTTCTCGTTCCTGTCCCCTCGGCCCAAGATTTTCGAGACAAATTTCAGGTCAGAATAGGTTGGCCCAATGATTGAAGAGCTAGCTGAACGGATTTGGGCCAACCCAAAATTTCACGACGATACGAGCAATCTAAGGAACCTTGTTTTCTCAGATATGTTTGGGTTTGACGGAGCCGCCCCTGAAGTTGGCGAGCGCAATTTAATGCTTCGTCGTTTAACATCCAGCGCTCTGACGCTCGCGTGTTCGGAACGGTCTGAGCTGCGCAAACGCTCATATGACATCGCTACTGGAATATCCGAGTATGCATCGCAGACACACCCTGGTTCCGTATATGCCCTGTTGTTGGCATTGAGTCGTCTTGGGAACTTCCCTGCGATGGAGTTCGCCAAGCGGCGTTACGAAGTCAGTGAATTCGCGTTACCCCAAAGAACAATTGCGGAGAACTCGGCCCGCCGGCAGCAGAACAGCGTGAGGCTGGGTGCTCAGGATTTCTCACTAACAGATTTTCAGTTCGGTCTATGGAACGAGCTAAGTTCCCAACGCACTATCGGAATCTCTGCTCCGACATCTGCCGGCAAGTCGTTCGTCTTGCAGTTTTATGCTAGAAAGCTATTTGAAGAAGAGCAAATATCGTATGCGTCGATCTTGGTTCCATCTCGAGCTTTGATTACTCAGGTATCCGAGGATGTTTCCTCATGGCTTACAAACTCGGGCCTTGAGGTCGAGTTGATTACGACACCAATCCCAGCGGAAGGAAAGTTGCCTGCGAAAGCTGTGTTTGTCGTTACACAAGAGCGAATGCAGCTTTTGTTGTCTGCCCATCCAAACCTCTCTCCCGAACTCGTCGTGGTCGATGAAGCGCAGAACCTTGGTGATGGACCGCGTGGTGTTTTGCTTTCCGCTGTTATCGAAGAGAGCTTGAGGCGTTTTGACAAGTGCCAGTTAGTGTTCGCTGGCCCCAACCTTTCTGCTCCAGAAAAGCTTGCTCATGGGTTTGCTCGAGAAGCCGTCCCAGTTTCGACCGATGAGCCAACGGTCGCCCAGAACATATTTTTCTTGGATACAGGCAACACTGATCAATACAGCGCAAAGGTGTCCTTTTGGAATGATGGACACCCCCTCGAACTTGGTACGGTTGGGTGCGATCAGCCATTGCAGGATCACAAATCAAAGCTTGTGAATTTGGGGCTGCGTTTGGGCGGAAATGGGCAGAGCCTCTTTTATGCGTATGGCCCAAGTGAATGTGAGGAAATAGCGTTTGGATTGAGTGACGTGGAGGGCAGAGAACCGACCGCTGCCCAAGAAGAGCTTTCGAAGTTTGTAAAGGAAGCAGTTCACCCAGATTTCCAATTGGCCTCGTTCGTGCGGCAAGGCGTCGGATATCACTATGGTCGCCTTCCCTCTCTGGTGCGCAAAGCCATTGAAGATGCATTCAGTGAAGGGAATTTGAACTATCTTGTGACTACTAGTACCTTGTTGCAGGGGGTGAACTTACCAGCTCGGAACCTCTTCCTTCACAATCCGAGAAAAGGCGATGATCCAATATCTTCAGTTGACTTTTGGAATCTTGCAGGACGCGCTGGTCGATTGGGGAAAGAGTTCTCAGGCAACATCTTCCTTATTGACTACGGATCGTGGGAAGCTGATCCGCTGTCGGGCACTAGTGATCGAGAAGTCGAACCAACACTCCTCTCACACTTAGGAAGTCAAGCTGATGGTTTGATCGATTATATCAAAGATAGAGATCGAGTTCCCGATCCCCGAGTGCAAGATGAGTATGAAAATACATTCGTGAAGCTTGTGCAGGACCAAATGAAAGGTCGATTGAGTGAAACTCTTTCAAGAGCTGGGCTAGATGAAGGCCACCAAACAAGGATCGAGCTACAAGCTTCAATTGCGAAGGCGCTCGACGAAGTAGACTTGGATGAGAAAACGATTTCTTCTACGCCCACTGTTTCAATTTATAAACAGCAATCGCTACTGGACAGATTGGAAAAAAGCCTCAAAGCCAAGGGGCCCGATTACGTGATCCCCAAGCACCCCCGAGACTCATACGCATACCACAGCTACATCGCGGTGTTACAAAGGTGTCATCAGGAAATACTGAAACTGCCTAAGAAAGACAAATCAGCAAAGTACTTTACCCAGCTTATCCTGCGCTGGATGCGCGGTGATCCTCTGCCCATGATTATCGACGCCAATCTCAAATACAATCAGGATCACGGCATTAAATCCAACAGTGCGACAGTGATCAGGAAGACGCTAACTGAAATTGAGAATGCTGTTAGATTTAAGTACGTTAGAATGTTCTCCTGCTACAACGCAGTTCTCGAGTTCGCATTACGTAGACACGGATATGAAGATAGTATTAAATCGATACCTGCGATTCCGGTGTACCTCGAGATGGGGGCTAGCTCGGTCACTATGATGAGCTTTATCGGACTTGGGCTTTCGCGCTTTACTTCGACGCAGCTTCAAAGATTAGCACGACGGGTTGACATGTCTCAAGAGGAGGCGCGGGTGTGGGTGCGGCGTCAAAACGTTGATGCGCTTGATATACCTTCGGCCTCTGCAAAGGAAATTCGGCGACTCTTTCAAGCGGCCTAACCACCCAACGTGATGCTGCACTAGACGCGCATCAAGTCTTCAAGATTTTTTTCGCTTCATTGTGCGCAGCTGACCCTTTCACCCACTGCCAAGGGGTGCGAGGTTTGCGCGCCTTTGCCAGTTCTGGGTTCGCCTTGGCGTCGGTTACGGCTGCGCGCAGACGTTCACGGGCTTCGCGTGGGTCAATCTTGAGTTCTTCGCAGATGACCTTGAGCGTCACGATATCGGTCATGTCGATCTCCTAAGCTGCTGATGAGGAACGATAAGACGAAGGCGGGCAACAAGTCAGGGATAACCCCAGACGCGCCCTTAGTCGCAGCAAGAGTTGATGTCACAAAGTCACTGCTGGATTTTGGCGCTATCGTCGAACAAGGCGCTTGAGGTCTATCGACACCCCAAAAAATCCCGGCTTGATTTCCAGTGATTCAAAAACCCTTGCTACAAAACCGGGGCCGCGCTCGACCACTTTCCCGTCTGGGTGTGGGCGGCGAATTTGATCCACAACAATAGCCCGAATCTTCTTAACAACTTGTAGAGCATCCTCTTCATCGCGATCTTTAATTGAGAAAAACAGAACAGTGTCGTCCGCGGGATCGATTTCGACTAGAGGTTTATAGGAAACGAGAAAACCGGGTAATTCATTTTGACAATAGCTCCAAACGGGTCCAAGCTCTCTGACTTCCGCTGCAATATCTCCAGCGAACCGTTCGTTAGGGCGAAACAAGTCGACCTCTTTCATGTAGTCAGCGCCAAGGTCATCAAGAGCATGCTGCACTCGCTCAGTTAGCGATTTTTGATCTAGTGCGTAATCTTGATACAGATAATAAACGAACAAGCCACTGTCGCCATAGGTTCCTAAATAGGTCTGCGTGATATGCATGGCTGTGTGTGTCCTCTTTCGTCAGAAACGCTGTGTGTTCGACGCTAATCTCTGTTGTCGCGAGAATAAAAGTGGTGCCAACAACTGGTTGACGCCCTCCTAGGTTCGCCCAACACTAAACGAGGTATGTGAACTCGACTAGCCCGAACTAACCCCGAGCATCGAGAGCGAAACGCGCGCGCGGCGGCGTTGTGTTGAGCCAGGAGCGCCGAGGCGTGCCTCACGCACGGTAATCCCGTCGCAATCCCGGCTGGCGCGCTGTGCGCCGCGCACACGGCGATCAACCCGGCATCTGCACGGACGCGGTTCATCGGCATGGCTACCCCTGTGGTCTCCTTCGCCGGGACGGGAATTACCCTGACGGGCGATGGTCCTCGATCTTATTGCGCTGGCATCGAAACCAGCCAGTGAGGAAATCAGCAATGACGATACGCGCAACATGGGCCTTCAACGGCCAGACGAAAATCATCTTGGGCAACTGGCATCGTCTGTGGTGCCTGCTGTTCGGCCCATTCTACTACCTGTTCAAGGGCATGTTCCTCTGGGCGATCTTGTCGCTGATCACTGCCAATGGCCTGTGGGTCGGCTTTCCGTTGTTCAACCGCGCCATCGTGCTGCGCCACTACCATCGCAAGGGCTGGAAGCAAAACTGATGCCACAATCGCGCTACATAGCGACACCCACTTACCCAGACAGTACCCACGTCTATGATGGTGGTCTTACGTCAATAAGGACCAACGTCGCTTGTCCCAAACATGTGAGCGGACAGAAGTGAAAACGACCCGATGGACACACTAGCCAATGAGTAAACCCACCCACACGGCACCCAAATCAGCGTTTGCAGATCGTCATGAATGCGGACCAATTGAAAAGGCTCAAATATTTGGCTCCGCCTCACCGCCAACAGCCTGATCAATAGTCCGCGTGTCGGTCTCGGGCGCAGCTGCGCGAACCCTGCGAGACTCTAGCAACAGGTGACCATCGGGGGATGGGGGGAGGCGATTTTTTTTCGGCGCGCGCCCCACGGACGGACAAGAGGTCATATCGACTGCCGAGGTTTCCGGCCCCTAGCCGCTCAGTTTTTCTAGTTGAATAACGATAACCTCGGTAACGCGATAACTTCCGGCAGGGGGCGTTGGTTATCTGGTTACCGAAGTTACTGGGTTCATCACGCTTACTCAGCGGCGCAATATCGACCGCGCCCCTGTTTCTCGATTTCGCCATACTTGTGCATCTTGAACAGCAGTTGTTTTATGTTGTTCTCGGGCTTGCCCAAAGCGTCGGCGATTTCCTTGGGACCCGTAGGCTCATCAGCCCCTTCTAGGACTTCAAGGATTGCACTTCGCTCTTCCGACCGACGCACCTCGGCAGCATCGCCCAACACCTTCCACACGCCACCGACAAACTCAACGGCCTGCTCCATCTCCTCGATTTCGCGGCCGCGACCGTAGAGCGTGACGCCCTGCTTGCCTCGATGTAGCACGAAGGCGGCATCTACCGCCCCCGTTAGCCCAGTTGTGCCGGAGATCATATCGAACGGGTCATCGCCCAGCATCTTCCGCAGGTGGTGGATGACGAGGATTGCGACGCCCATTTGACCGGCCATTTCCTGCAAGGGCGACAGTGCCGCATAGTCGGCATCGTAGCCTTCACGCCGGGATTGAGGGCGCACACCAGCGAAAGTGTCAATGATGACGAGCTTCGGACGATGGACCCCGATCCAGTCGCGCAAGTCGTCAACCAGCCCGTCGCCCAAACGTCTGACCTCCGTGGCGAAGTGCAGCCCCGGTGGCCAGCGCTCAACATCGCCGTAGAGCTGGCTCATGCGCCGTTGCAGACGGCGATGGTTATCCTCCAGTGCGCAGTACAATACCGGGCCTCGGCGACATCTGACGCTTCCTAGCGCCAAGTCCCCGGTGGCGACTGCCATTGCGAAGTCCAGCGCCATCCACGACTTCCCGATTTTCGGCTTACCCGCCAGCAGGGTCACGCCCTCGGCAAGGTAGCCGCCTACGGCATATCGAAGGGGTGGAAACTCCTTGGACTGCAGCGTCTTGGCCGAAATGGTCGTGATCGCTCCTTCAGTTGAGGTCCTTTCAATGGACTTCGCAGCGCGACCTTTCCGTTTCGGTGGACGCGGTGTGTTCTTCGGGTTCTGGCGTCGAGTGATTTTGGGTGATTGCCGCTTAGTCATTGCGCCCCTCCACCCACGCGATGATGCGCGACACCTCGGTTTCCAGAGCGTTCTGGTCTTCGCCGTACTTGTCGCGAAAATACGGGCTCGTCCAAACCGCTCCAGCGATTTCGGCGACGGATGCACCCACCTCATGAAGACCCGCTACGATCAAGAAAATGCTGCGGGAACGGTCGGGGGCGACAACATGGTCGTGCCTGAGAAGCTGGCCTGTCGGCACCTTCAGCTTAGCGCGGTATTTGCGCCATACGGAAAGGCGGTCTTGGCCTTCCGGGAGGACCTTAGTTGCTTGCGACCGAACAGCATTGCTCCGACCTTGATCAGGCAATTGTTCCGGTCTTTTGAATATCAGTCGCGTGTCGTAATGCCGGAGAGGGATGAAGGGCTTCGCATAGACTGACTTGTGGTTAAACGAACCCGGCAGGCGCAGCAGCTTGTTCGGCGCGCTTCCGCCCTTGTCGCCTCCGTAGCGATAGGTCAGCGCTTTCGAAAAAGCCGAGGCCCGTTTCGGCGTGTGGGGCCGGTCCCAGAACCACAGTGCCTGAGTATTGCCCGGAGACGTTTCCCAGACCACCGAAGGCAGCGGCACAAAGCTACTCGGGTCGCCCTTGTCGATGTCACACCAGCCCAGACGGCAGAGGTGAACACATTTCACGAGCCGCTTGGCGCGCGTGTACACATTGGGGCTGAAATACTGGTCCCATTTATGGCGGTCGTACTTGCGAAGTAGACGACCAATTTTCACGTCTTCGTTCAGCCATTCGAATTCTTGCACCATCTTGCTTGAGCCGCGACGCTTGAAGCAAAACGCGCCGAACAGGTCCTGAGACACACGGTTTTGCGGCTCCCAGAGGGTGGTGAGAAAATCGACCTGATCTCGGATAACTGTGCGGTCAGACGCGCCATCTTTCCAAAGTGACGGGAACTCGGAGGTTTTAATGATCGGGTACATGGTGTTGCCTTTCAGCTAGGCGCAACTTCTCCGTTCGCGCGAATGTGCGCGTTGCGAGAGGATTGCGATTTTTGGGGAGAGTTGCCTGACTTAGAAGTCAGCGTAGTGGTGACGGGACCGTTCTTCAGCGCGCTCAGCGAGCCACTGTTCGATCTCATTCAGCAGCCAAGCGACGCTAGTGCCAGCGAGGCGCACGCGACGTGGAAAACGCCCGCGGGCCTCCCAGCGCAGGAGTGTGCTGTTGCTCACAATGATGCCTAAGCGCTTCAGATCAGCGCGTGTGGCGAGGGCCTTTCGCCCATCCGAGATATCCATCTTGTCTTTCCTTCTGCATGTTTAGGTTCGCGAAGGAGCGCTCCGACAAGAAAGAAGATGGATCAGGTTGGATCGCATTGCGAGCGAAGGTCCTGAAGGTCTCAGGTCGGTTTGAATTGAAACCTTCAAAGCGACTTCAGGGCTTCTTGGATTTGGCTGTCCAGTTGTTCATGCTGACCTGTGGTCTCGTGAAAAACTCGCCGAACGTAATCCGGAATAATCCCTACGGTCTGGCCCAAGTCCTTGTCCCATTGGCCTCGAGTAATGCGAAAATCGGGAAAGCTCTTCTTGAGGTCCCACAGGCAGACGTGAACCACGTAGAAGCGTATTTCATTGGTGTGCGCGATCTTGCCGCCGTTCTTGCCTTCAACCTCGCCGGACAGCCACTTTTCCAGTTTTGCGGCCCGGTCTTTAAGCGCCGAAAGCTCGGCAAGTAGGATGGAAGGGTCGAGGTGTGCATGCTGGCCGTAGTCTTCCCAGTGAGCAAAGTGCGCAGTGTTTTCAGGCTCAAGGGCGGTTTCAAGCTTTTCAATCGGCTTGATTACATTTCTCTGCAACCACGTGATGCGCTGGGTTAGAGACATGTCGAATGGCGCCAGTCTGAACCCGTTGGGCGATGTCACAATGCCTCGGCGTACCTTTAGGCATTCGTCGCGTAGCCCAGTCCAGAAATCCTGAAAACGTGCGTCATCGGGCAGTCCAAGGATTACTCGGACTTCCTCTCGGCACTGGCCTCCGAACGCACCGTCGTGATTTTCGTCAGTTCGCTCGCCCACAGTTCCAGCGCCTCACGCTTTTCGTTGAAATACGTGTAGCGATTGTAGGTTGCACCGACGCCTGAGACGACTCCTGATTTGTGGTTGGTCACGGCGTCGATCACGTGGGGCATCACGCCGAGCTTTGCCATGCCTGTCGAGGCCGTGCGTCGGAAGTCGTGAAAACGCCAGTCGGGCGTTCCATCAGGCAGGGCCGTATCAACACGTTCTTTCAGTCGCCCGAAGCCTGAAATTGGCGAGCGCCCGGTCGTCGTGAATACGAAGTCACTGTCGAGGAACCTGTGCACCGAACGCAGGATGTCAACGGCTTGATCTGGTAATGGTACGATATGCAGTCGAGCGTTTTTCACACGGTTGGCGGGGAGTTCCCAGATACCCTCATCAAGTTTTAGTTCCGACCAACGCATCCCGGCGACTTCGCTCCGGCGCTGCCCGGTGATCAGAAGGAGCTTGAGGAAGGGACCGAATGGATAGTCCTCGGCATCGCTGTGCTGCCATATCGTCCGAATCTCAGTATCGCTCAGTACGCGATCACGCTGAACCTCACGCGTAGGCGGCCTGAGGAGAGCCACAGGCGACGTTTCGATGTCGCCACGCATGACGCACCAGTTCATGAGCTTTTTGATCGCTGAGAGCGCCCGATTTGCGCGTGTCGGCGTGCCATTGGCGATGATGCCATCCAGCACCTTGCTGACGTCCTGCCGTTTGATCTGGTCGATGGGCCGATCCTTTGACCCGTCAAACTTGTGCAGAACGCTTTCGGTGCGTTTCCAGTCCTTGGTGTTGGGCTTGGCGTGGAGCTCGATGAACTTGGGGATCATCTCGCCCAGCGGCAGGGCCGAAACCTGAGAATCCTCAGGCACCTTATCGAACTCGCCCAACTCGACATCACGGGCGATTTCCATCGCCTTGCGTCTGGCGTCGGCAAGAGAGACCACAGGATAAGGGCCGATTTTGATACGCCTGCGAGCACCGTTCGGGCGGACCAACGTGTAGAACACCTTGGCACCTGTGGTCGACACACGCACATGCAGGCCGTTTACTTTCTGGTCGCGCACTTCGTACCGTTTGGTGGTCGCAGGAAGCATCGCGTCGAGCGATTTGGTTGTGAGCATCTGTTTCATGCTGACATCGTAAGACACCCAGAATCCGCGTGTCAGGGTATGGTTTGAAAAGCTCTGCCACAGCATCGTATTGGCTGGCAGGCTTGGAGACGCTTGGTGATTGAAATTGACGTGCTGTAACGGCCCTCATAAGGTGCTGAAAACAGGCGGTTTGAGGGACAATCCGACGCGATGTCAGATGGGGGAAGTACTATGGATGGAGGTGCGGGTGCAGTTGGGATCAAGTTTGGTATTGAAGTATTAAAACGTACGCTCCCATCAGGACTGGCTTGGGTGAAGACCTATGTCAAAGGTGTAAACCTACTTATTCTAGGCCCTTCGAACTCTGGTAAGACCACATTCTCAGACTATTTGATCTACGGGATATTCAATCCTGAATCCCAGCATATCACAACTGTTGAAGAAACTCCTTCGCCGACTTTCGAAATAAAACTCGGGAAAGGAGAGGCCCTGAAACTCAATGTGAGAAAGTCACTCGACGAGCCGGGCCAAGTGGGGCCAATGGAACACGCTAATTTAGTAAAGCTTCGTAAGCCGCACGCCATTTTGTTGGTGTTGGATGTAAGTCAGCCAATTGAAGAAAACAAGAAGTGGCTATTGGAGTTTTGTGAGCACTTTGAGCGAGTGCTTCAAGAAACAGGCCCGCTAAAAAAGAAGATCAAGTCTATCATAGTTGTGTTAAATAAAAGAGATAAGGTTGCGAACTCAGCGCATTATTCATCAAGAAGTAAAGCAGTCCGGAAGATCTTAACAAGTTCTCTCGGGGGGGTGCTAGGTGCACATAGGGCGAAAGCGATACCCGTCTTGCCGTGCGTTTCCGTTTTGTCTGATGGTCACGGAACTGCACAAATCGATGCGGTCATCTCAACTTTCGCTAAGCAGGTCCGATAAGCCATGATGAGATCTCAAGCAAACATTGTGCCAGAACTCCTCCTCGCTCAATATAACATGAGCAAATCGGAAGAGATTGTGACAAAGAGTGTTTTCAGAGTCATCTGGTTCGGATTTTGTGTGTATTCAACTTCAGTAAACACCAATATTATAGCTGTCCAAACTGCTCTCGACGTGCCCATTGGGTTTGCATTGGTTGAGCAATTTGGCCTTCTTATCGCGGCGATGGCACTTTTAATGATCTCCAGAATGGCAAATACTGGCATCAACCGTCAGGCCAACAGAATTCGAGAAATGATCGTAAGTCTTGATGACGAGCATAAAGACTACTACGTCGAAGAGTTGTACAAACTAGATCGAAAGGATGCCCCTCGATCAACTTTTCAACGCTATGTCTTCATGCGTGAAGAATTTATTTGGTTCGCAGCGTTGATAACCATCTTGTATGTCCGTGTGGCAATTTCTCTCTTTGTTCCCGCCTAGCGTTTGGGGTTTTGTGAAGCCATTGTACTGGCACTCCCCAACGGGTGATGCCCAATTGCTGGGTGCACATTGGGTGCTGAGAGCGCCGGGCTAGGATAGAACCGTCTGAGACAGTTTAGGTGGCTTTGCGGAGCTTAGGCCATTCATGTAGTGTAGTTTTTGCCACGGGCTGAGCCACCTTGAGACGGACTGAATAGAGACCGAGGAAAATTGAAAATCCTCGTGTCGGTGGTTCGATTCCGCCCCCGGGCACCATTATTACGAAATAATATCAATGCATTATGTGAATGGCGCTCGCTCTTTAGCTGCTCGTTCTGCCGTGTGGGTATCATTTGGGTATCATTTAGAAGCTATATGCCCAGAGGCCGCTTGAGACGCGATTTGTAGTTGGGACGTGTATGCCGCGAAACCCACACCGCAAGTAAGACACACCGCATCAAGGTTCCGCTGTTAGAGCTCCGCAGATCGAGCAACACGGATTTGCTACGGGGCGAAAGGGGCTGAGTTCAATCTCCCCGTACCCAGAACAATAACGGTGCAGTGGCTCTTGGCACGTGTCATTGCATTATAGAGTAAGCGCCGTTTGTGCTCATCACTTCCGGTTGCTGACTGTGGCCACAGGACGATCACCCTGTCGAATTCTCTGTTTTTTGCTCCATGTATAGACATAGCCTTGATCTTCGCACTCTTCTTGAAGCCAAGGCGTGTGTTGGTTCTGACTGCATCGGAGACAAAGGAAACCAGTTGATCTTTTTCGAATTCGCTTTGTCCTGTCACCCTGTGAAGCCTGCGAACACGTTGGTCCACTGTTCTGACGATTGGTTGCGCTGAGTGTTCTGCCAACAATGCACAAGTCTCGTCGAATGAAGCCAAGGCTGGAAATCCGATTGCCTCAGCCAGTTCGTACTCAATTGCGCTGTCGCTACCTTCCCACGTAATCGAGAAGGGGCCAAAGGTCCCGCCTTTAGGCCAATTCCATTTTTTTGTTCTCGCGGTCTCGATCGCTTTCAGGATAATGGCGCTCTTAGAGTCTGGCGTGAGAATTGCAACGTCGTCACAGCCTTGTGTCAGTTGAAATGCTAAACTCCATGCGAGCAACCCTGGGTTTTTGGCCGTGGCCGGAACTTCCACAAGCTCGATACCTTCGCCAACCCAATGAACCCTGCCAGTCTTACCAATACCTTCCTCCTTCAGCACGTCCAGAATGCTTTCACCGCTCCTCACGGCCAAAGCAGCGGCAAGCAAACCACTCTTGTTCGTTCGGTGACTTTGAGTAAGGGAATGAGTGGTTCCGGCGCCTAGCAACTGGTCGATGAAGCCCGCTGTTTCTTGGCCGTCGCTCAAACACTGGAAACTGTCTGCGGCAACTACGGTCGTGCAGCATTGCTTCAAGCCAAGAACTATTCCCTGCCGATGGACATCGAGGTCTTGAGCCTCATCGACTAGCAACACGGGGTAAGATCGAGCCACCCAACGTCGAACTTCTGCATCTTTCAAGAGTTCACCGGCCATGAGACAAGGCCCCTGAAATTGGCCCAACTCCTCTGCCTGCTGCCGCATTTCTTCGGTCAACTTGGCGCTTCTTCGTCGGACCAGTGTCTGCGCAAAAGAATCAAAGGTGAGACAGTCAAATTTTTGTCTAAATGATGCTTCAGCGTTCAGGCTTGAAGTCAGCCGCCGTCGCGCACCATTCATAAAGGTAAGTGCAAGCATACGTTGACCCTCACCCAACGCATCATTCTCAATCAATTGCCGGGCATGAGCCACCATGCTGAAGGTCTTGCCCGACCCAGCGGGCCCTTCGAAGAAGTCAAACGTCATCGGGAGGCTCGAACCGGAAGGTCGGCATAGCAGCACCGTCTTCGGTCTCCCGGACGAAAAGTGGAGAACTCTGGACTGATGGGTCAAGCAGAGTGTCACAAAGTGAATTGAGCAGCTGGGCCGCCCGCTTGCGGCATGCGGCTTCACCCATCAGAATTGCAGATGTGATTTCTTGTGTGGGGGCGTACGACTTCCTACTTTCCAAGAAAGCAGAAAGCTCCTCCGCGTCACCGATTGCCGTGTCATTGGCCTCAGCTAACTGGGGCAAAACTTGTGCAAGGTTTGCATCCGCGATCCAAGTGACCACGTGTTCAATTTTCCAGTCTGTTGGCCATATGATTGCCGCGCTAGGCGATGGATCAGCCTCATTCAATTCCGTTAGGTAGTCCCTTCCTGCTTGATCTCCGTCAACAAGGATTGCGCAATGCTGATGCACACGTCTGACCACTTCATGCGTCTCAGCGATCTTTGCGTCGTCTGTCGGCACGACCCCAACAAACGTCGAGAACTTCGATTGTTCGTCTTCAGGCGAATCCCAACTTTGCCTAAGTTCCAAGGCAGTTTGGAGCGCCTCTAGCCAAGCGACATCGCTTATACCCTCTGGTATCAGGACACGCTGATGCATCAGCGCGGCAATTAGCTTTTGTCGCCAAGCGAAAAAGAGGTGTTGCTTGTGATTGGTCGGACCAGCGGGCGCTGTCTTTGACAATGGAGAGACAGACATTTGTCCATCGTCGTTATTGACAAAATAGGTTGCTTCGACAGGGAACATCGCCGCAACCAGCGGTGAGTGTGTAGTGACAATAGTCTGATCACAGAGAGCGTTTAGCCGGTTGACGAGCCGCTTTTGTTGAGAAGGTTGAGGCAGCTCAGGTTCCTCTACCGCGAGGACGAATGACTTATTCGCATCTGCTCTGGCCTTTCCGAACTGCATCAGCAACAAAAGACTTTGCAAGGAAGTCAAACCAGTTCCATGCCGCGCGGAAGGAAGAGTTGGACCATCTCCGTGTGCAAAATGGGGTACGACACTTTCGAGGACAGAGTTGCTGTCTGTACCTGTAATGCGAAGCCGAAGCCTTGGTGATGATGGCATGAGCTTGCCAAGTTCAATATTGGCTTGCTCCACGATTGCTGTTAGCCCATCTTGTTCTTCCAGTCGCTGGCCTACTTCCGGTTCCCAAAGACGTTCCCTTGCATCGCGTATCGCAGTCGCAGGGAGGCCACCCAATGTCGCTACAAGACGACGAAAAAGCTCTGATGTGAAGGAAATCCATTTGTCCCACGTTCTAGACGCAGGGACCATGAAGAAGCCAAGCTCTTGGAGCGTCTTTGACGAAATCTGAGTGTAGCTTGTTTCATCATGGAATGGATCACCCAGGGTTGCTTCATCATCCACGAAGAACCTTATGGTTTCGGCCTCAAGCTCTTGGAGATCATATCGAGCCGCAAACGCAATTTGAACACTAAGATCTGTGTGTTCTCCGTCTGCCGACGCGGCGAGGTCGCCTGTGGCTGGGTTGAGCCACTTCTCAACACCTCCGCGCCCCATGGCAAACCAAGAGGGACTATGCTGTGGTTCATTCTCTGGGAAGCCTGAGATGGTTGCGATGATTAGGATGCGAGATGTTTCGATTGGTCTGCTTTGGTAAAAGTCATGTTCGGTCAAGCGCCGAACCAATCGGTCTCTTCCCAGCAGCAGGGCGAGAGCCTCAACAATCGTTGTCTTGCCGTTATTGTTTGGACCGACAAGGACAGAGTGTTTCCCAAGCGTAATGTCCGCGTTCTGAATGCCGCGCAGGCCTGAAACCTTGAGGCGGTGAATATGCATGTTTTCATCTCTGTTTTGGTCGGTGAAAAGTCACAGTATCGTAAGTTTTTTGTCAGCTTGATGAGTCCTGTGTAACCTATTCTTTTTATTGGTTTTCGGTCATCCGTTGCTATCTACACGTCGCGCGCATGCCACGGAGCAACGCTAACCATGTGAGGCTCTGAGTCCACCGACAAAACTTCAGCCTTGACAAGCACTGCCAGCGTTTCGGCCCAGCGCACTCCGATCTCATTCAGTTCCAGTGCCAGCCGATGCTCAACTATTTCTCCGCCGCCCCCATCGCCATATGAAAACTCTCCGTCACCCAATTCCAGCAGGCACTCACCTTCGAGTTCATCGTCGTCAATTTCCATGCCCGTCTCTGTCTCAATCGCAATAAAGCTTTGATGCCAGATCTGAAATTCATTTCCGTCGAAGTCTTCTATCGTTTCCGGGTAGCGGACCATTTCTGCCCTAGTTTCAGGTGTAAATTTCACGTAGGGGAACGCCAATGCCAGTTCACCCATTGAATATTGCCAGTGAATACGAAACAACTCCCAGTCTCCGTCCTGCTCGCGAGCTTCGAAATACGCTTCGGTCCTCATCTTGGACATCCATTTAACCACGGTCAGGCGTGCTTGAATGCCCTGCTGCTGACACCTGCTCAACCATTGCACAACAGATGAGTCACGCAAGAATCGAGCAATCTCCTTGTCGTTCTCATTTCTTAGGGACTGCCTAAGGATTGGAACAAGATTCCCGTGCAAAACGGCACGAAAAAACTCGTTGTCGAGTTCATTTTTCTTGGCAACTTTCACTCTGACGGTTTTTTGTCCCAGAGTTAGGATGTCAGCGCCAAAATGGGCGCCTACCCACTTCTGCAAGTCAATAGCCAAGAAACGATCAACGCTTTCGATATACAGAGCAAGATATGTCGGTTGCACATTTAGATACCAGAACCTCAAGTGCGCGACTTCCAAGTCCAGAGCCACTTCCTCAACAGCGTCATATTCTTCGCGGCTCAAAGTGCCATCCATGATCCCTTTCATTTGGAACCAGATCAGCGCGGGGGTCACTATTTTTCCATCTCGGTTGGAGTCTGGTTGTGTGAGGTGAAGCCCAATGTCGCGTCCAGCGCGGTCGCGTTCATACTCTACAAAAACACCATAGTTGGCGGCTAAGGCTCTGAACTTGCCCATGTATCTGTTTTCAAAGTCATCGCGACCACCGATCTTCAAATGCTTTGCCCCTTAGTAGATTTCGATTTGTTGCAGGCAACCGTAGCCCGTTTGCCATGTCTCGACACACTCTTTGCACTACATTCCCCCGGCTTCGACCATTCTCTTGTAGGGGAGCCCCATCAGTTCTTCGCACTCGCCAAAGATGCGGTACTTGCGCTCAAAATAAAGGGCCGCACTAGGCGGCCCAGCTATTGATAAGCATAGAGTTGGTTAGGTCGCCAATGCCTTTCTCGCTTCTTTCTCGGCGGCAGACCCCTTCACCCATTGCCAAGGAGTGCGCGGCTTCCTCGCCTTCGCCAGTTCGGGGTTCGCCTTAGCGTCGCTGGCGGCGGCGCGCAGGCGTTCGCGAGCCTCGCGCGGGTCGATCTTGAGTTCGTCGCAGATGGCCTTGAGCGTCACGATATCGGTCATGTCGATCTCCTAGTTTGCTGATGAAGATCGATAAGACGAAGGCCGCTGGCGAGTCAGGGACAATTTTTACCCTACTATGCCGTAGCTAAACTCCAGCTCAGTATTTTGTTCCGGGGGGACAAGGTCCTCTTAAACAACGTCAGTTGCGACGGGACTAAACAACTCGATCTGCCCGAGAATGTGACCGTCCGGTAGGTAACTGACACCGCTATATCCTGTGGTCATTCGCTCTGGTCGGCTGAACTCCCTAAGAACCTCCGGCCCTTGTCTTGACGTATCGACTAGGCGTCGGAAAACTTTCTCTTCTATGCCAAAAAAAGTCCCAGAAGCCTGATCAAGCCGGAAGGGATGCTTTGGCTGCATAATGACCTTACCGTTCTCGAAATCAAAAGGCAGAATTCCGCTGTGATCCGAGGGGAAATAGCCACCAACGAAGCGAAGCCCTTTCATTGTTGGTAGCAAGCACTCCCAAATGGTGATTGAGAAACCAAGTTCACCACTCACCAGAGTGCCCGTTCGGAGAGCCGCTGAAAGCACCGGTTGACGCAGCTTTGCAAGACTAGGCGCATAGTGCAATGATCGAACAGCGGTAGAAAAAGCGCCACTTTCGTCAAAGAATTGGCGTTCACCCGGTGTCTGAGGGTCCTCGGCTGATAGTTTAGTAAATATCTTGTCACTGTGGGTGTGAACCGCCCATCGCATGGCAACAATATACCCTTTTACGCTCATGGGTGCGCCTGATGGGTCAAGTACGCGAACGCGATCAAATTGTTTTCGCCATTTTGCGAATTTCACAGTATTGAAACCCACAGAGCTGATAGTGCCCTTTGCCTCTGCTAGAGATACCTCGCCAGATGAACCAACACAGAAATAGTCGGGCGCGTCCCCATCCTCGGTCGTATCCTTTTCAACTGAAACACCGTGTGCCACGGTCAACGCGCCATGATCTCGAACATCTTCGATGCGGGCCACATGACTGATGTCCAGATGCCTATCGAGAAACCAGCGGCAGAAAGCTTCACCCAGTTCGTTGGAGTTGTTCTGCTTCTTTGTCTTGTTTGCGCCGAGACCATTGTGTTGAAAGCGAAACGGCGTAGTGGGCTCCAATAGCCGTACATGCTCGAAATGCGCTGGGTCAGGATCGGGTGGTGCAATATCGAAGCTCTGCAGATAGTAGTGATGGTAGAGGTCTGCTAGATCCACCATTATTTCAGGCACTGCGCTGCCGGGCTTTGCAGGGTCCTCAAGAGATGGCGGTACTGCTGGGAATTTATTGAGTGCTAGTTTCACCGATTTCTGCATGTTTGCCTTTCTGCTTCGTTCTGAAAAATCAATGCGATCTAAGCATCCAGATTGAAATTAGCTGGCAATCTACGCTGGCACTATGGGTATTTAATTCTCAGTTGCCTCCGCCGTTTGGTCTTTGGCATGAGGTCGGCGTGGACATGGAGGCAGCATCTACAGTTTGTCTTTGAATGATTGCACGGTGATCTGCAACTAACCCGGAGCATCGAGAGCGAAACGCGCGCGCGGCGGCGTTGTATTGAGCCAGCAGCGCCGGAGCGTGCCTCGGGCATGGTGATCCCGTCGCAATCACCGCTGGCGCGCTGTGCGCTGCGCTCATAGCGATAATCCCGACATCTGCACGGACGTAGTCCATCGGCATGACTACCCGTGTGGTCTCCCTCGACGGAGCGGGATTTACCCTGACGGGCGATGGTCTCCGATCTTATTGCGCTGGCATCGAAACCAGCCAGCGAGGAGATCGGCAATGACGATACGCGCGACATGGGCCTTCAACGGCCAGACGAAAACCATCTTGGGCAACTGGCATCGTCTGTGGTGTCTTCTGTTCGGCCCATTCTACTACCTGTTCAAGGGCATGTTCCTGTGGGCGATCTTGTCGCTGATCACAGCCAACGGCCTGTGGATCGGCCTCCCCTTGTTCAACCGCGCCATCGTGCTGCGCCACTACCATCGCAAAGGTTGGGTGCAGGGATGATCGCCAACACCTCCGCCCAAGCAGTTTGCCACCCGAGTGGAACCCGGCGCGTTACGCCGAAACCCAGCGCGAACGCGGACCGCATGAAAAGGTTCGGCAATTTGGGTCCGGCTCACCTCCGACAGACTGATAGATAGTCAACGGGTCGGTCCGGGGCGTTCCGCGCGGTGCCCTTGCGGCAATGTCACAGGACGACCACAGGGGGGATGGGGGGGAGGCGTTTTTTTTAACGGCGCGCACCCTGCGGGCAGACGAGGGGTCATATCGACTGCCGAGATTTTCGGCCCTGAGCCGCTGCCGCTCCCTAAATGAAGATGCTCAAGCTTCTCATCTTTCTCACCGATTTCGTGACAACCTTGGATTTCGATGTTGCTCACAATATTTCTGAGAATGTTGATCAGCTTGAGCATCTTCGGCGCTAAGACTCGGCGAGTTTCCAAATCCACGTCTTGCCCTTTTTCTCGGATTTCACGCCTGCCTCGCGCTTTGCCCGGTTCAGGGTCGGGCGTGAGATTTCGGCGTCAGCGGCCCGTATGAAAAGCTCCGCCGAGGGCATCGGCCCCTTTGCCAGCACCTCCCGGAGGAACTCGACTGCCCGCGCTTCCTCGCTCTGGTCATCCTGCCCCTGTCGCTCAAGATCATCGGCGGAATAGTGGGTGGTGCCGCGCCATTCGATCACCGGCAGGCCCACGGGCTGTGCCACGATCTCGTAGACATAGCTCTGGGGCTTTGCGCCGATGTTGTTCTTGACCTGCGCGAGAATACGCAGGTTCTCGTTCTCAGGGTGCCTGGCAACCGCCAGCGCAGTGCGCGCCACGCCGATCACGTCGATTGACCCAACGCCCCGGTATATGGCTTTCCCCTTGCCGCCCTTGGTCCAGTGCCGGATGACGATGACCGCCGTGCCGTACTCCTTGAACAGCTTGTCGAGTTGGTGCAGCCCCGCTCTGATCGATGTAGGCTTTCCGAGGTCCACCTTGTCCGACAGGAAGGAATAGAGCGTGTCGATCACCACGAGGTCCGGGGTGTGGTCTTCCAGTTCCTGCCGCAGACGCCTTTGTCCCTTGTCGTCAAACACGATGAAATCGTCTAGGACGCGGACTCTTTTTAGGTCCGCTCCCATTTGCTCCATGCGTGGCCTGATCGTGTCGGCGGCGTCGTCCTCTGAACTGATGTAGAGCACATTGCCCTTCGAAACCCGCGAACCATCCGGCAGTTTTCCACCCCGCGTCACAAGTGCGGCAATGTGCATACACAGATACGATTTGCCGAGTTCAGGGTCGCCTTCAAGGATCGTGGTTTTCTCGTAAGGGATCAGAGGCTTCCAGAGCCAGTCAATCTCTTTGGCTTCGATCTCGGCGAGCGTGCGAAACGTGTCGTCGGTCTTCATTTCGTGGCCCCCACTCTTGCAATGATGCGTGAAATCTCGGTTTCCAACGCATCCGGGTCCGCGCCGTATTTGTCGCGGAAGTACGGGCTGGTCCAGATCACGCTCGCGATCTCGTCCAGCGTGGCACCTGCTTCGTGTAAGCCCGCGACCATCGCAAAAATCCTGCTGGATCGGTCTGGTGCCAGCACGCGGTTGTGCCGGATCAGATGGCGTGTAGAGGTGTCCAGCTTGGAGCGGTATTTCTTTAGGACTGTGAGGCGATCATGCGCGTTGGGGTTCATGTCCAACGGGTCCAAATCCCCCAACACAACGCCATCTTTGCCGGTAAGCAGTCTAGGGCGGGTGGTGATCGGTTGCGGGTCGAAATGCACAAGCGGGATGAACGGCGTGTCGTACTGGGGCTTGTGATTGAAGGACCCCGGCAGCCGCAATAGCTTGTTGGGGGCGTTCCCGCCTTTGTCGCCACCGTGCCGGTACGCGAGCGCCCTCGAAAACGCCTGCGCCTCAGTGGGCGTGTGAGGGCGATCCCAAAGCCATAGCGCCTGAGTGTTGCCCGGTGACGTCTGCCAAACAATCGACGGCTTCGGGTCGAACGCGAAGGGGTCAGCCTTGCCCACGTCGCACCAGCCCAAACGAGTCATCAGGACGCCGCCGACTTTCCGGCTCGGACGGGCGTAGACGTTCGGGCTGAAGTATTGGTCGTATCGATGGCGGTCGTAGCGTTTGAGCAGCCGGTCGATGTTGATTGCGCCGCGAAGCGGAACGAACTTGTCGATCATCGTCGAGGTGCCTCTGCGTCGAAAGCACAAGTTCCCAAACATATTGCACCCGGCCATAGCGGGCCGGTACCAAAGATCGCCTAGGAAATCGTATTGCCCTTGCAGCACATCACGCTCGGATGCGCTTTCGGACATCAGTGCGGGGAATTCAGTTTTGAACCTGTATTTCTCACGTTTTAGGTATGACATCGCAGTTTCTTTCATGTGGGCATGCCACGAGGTGCACGCGACAAAGCGTGGCAAGTCCGTGGATGCTGTTATGGGGTGTGCCGGTCAGTATTCGGCGTAGTGCGTGCGTGCGCGCTCGGCGTCGCGCTCAGCGAGCCAGTCCTCGATCTCGGACATGAACCAAGCAACGCTGGTCCCGGCCATGCGTATCCGCCTCGGAAAACGCCCTCGCGCTTCCCAACGCAACAGCGTGGTCCGGCTCACGTGGATGCCAAGGCGCTTCAGGTCGTCGCGCGTGGCCAAGGTCTTGCGACCGTCTTCGATTTTCATATTGGTTTCCTTCAACGTTGGGTGAAGGAATGCGCATTCCGTCTTCTCAGCCGATGGTCAGAAGGTAGCGGATGCGGAGTCAGCAAAAAATTGGAAGGAAATCAGTTCATTTACCGATTGGATTTTTGCGCCGTCCTGCTTTGGCCAAGTCGTCACGCCCCGTAATCTCGATTGCGCGCTTGCGGGCTTCTTTGAATGCGTGGTCGGACAAGCGCGGGAACCGATTTTTGGCATCACGCTTCAATGCTTCAAACGGAGCAATTGTTCTCTGAGGGTCCGAGAAAATTTCAACCAGCCAATCAAGGCACTGGTTCTTCGCCAACTGCGTTGGGGACGCTGGCTGAATTTCCTTGCCGCGAACCCATCGCCGCAACTGATCGATGTGAATCTTGCACCGGACAGGTTCGTTCATGCCGTGGTGAAAAACGAGGTCATCACGCAGGATAAACCGAAAAAACTCTTGGTCTGTATCCTGTGGTCGCAGGTCGCCGCTGTGTTTGAAATCGAGAGTGTGCCAGTGCGCGCTTACATCCCCGGACCGAAGCGCATTTCGAAGGATAGCAAGCACCTCTCGATTCTCGGGGCTTTGGGGGTCTTCGCTGCAATCTTCACACCACGCATCTTTGAAGATTTCACGCCCAACGACTTCGAACGCCCCTCTAGGGCCTTCAAATGGATTTGCGTTGGCGAGGTGCGATTTCGTCATTTTGCGTTCGAACCAATTCCATAACGTGCTGCGACCACATGGCGAGGGCTTCGCGCTTCTCGTCGGCGTATGAATAGACATTGTAGATAGCGGCCACGCCCGAGACCACACCCGTCTTGTGGTTGAGCAGTGCTTCCGTGACGGGCTGTGGAACGCTCAGCATCGCCATGTTGGTGGACATCGTGCGGCGGAGGTCGTGGATGATCCACGGCTCCGTGCCTTCGGGCAATGCCTTATCGAGCCGATCTTTCAGGCGACCGAACCCCGAAATGGGAGTTTTCCCGGTGGTTGTGAACACGTAGTCGGAATTGAAGAATCTCGGCGTCTTGCGAAGCACCTCAAGCATCGCGTCCGTGATCGGCACCGTATGTTGCTTGCCGTTCTTTGCCCGCGACGAAGGCAGCGTCCAAAGGCGTTTTTCGAGGTCAAGCTCTGACCAGCGCATTTCAGCGACCTCGGCACGTCTCTGGCCGCTAAGCATCAACAGTTTCATGCAGTCCCCAAATGGATAGCCCTCGTCGCCACAGACCGCCCACAGCGCGGCCAGTTCATTATCGGTTAGGACACGCTCGCGCGGTTTTTCCTTGGCCCGTGGTTTCATCCCAGAAATGGGGGAGGCATCAATGATCCCGCTTTCGACACACCAACTCATGAGATGCTTGAGGTGGGCCAGCGCACGGTTCGCGCTGACTGGGGCAGACTTGTTGATCACGTCGCAGGCTTTCACGACATCGGCGCGCTTGATCTCGTCGATCCGTTTGCCATGCAGGGTGGTAAATTTCGCCAGCAGGGCTTCCTTGCGCTTCCAATCGCGGTTGTGAACCTTGGCGTGCTTCTCGATGTAGTCGGGGATCACGTCGCCCAGCGTCGACTTGGTCTCGACCTCGACGCCCGTGCGATCCTCGAACCGGCCCGTCTCGATTTCGTAGAGAACCTGCCGCACCCGTTCCCGAGCCTCGGCCAGCGACACGATTGGGTAGCGGCCAATAGGTAGACGCCGCATCCTTCCGTTAATGCGCTTATGCAGGCTGAACGTCTTGGTCCCGGACGCGCTGATGCGTAGGACAAGACCCGGCATCAACTCGTCCCGGAAATCGAGACGTTTCGACGAGATGGGCTTCTGCCCTTCGATGAATTTGGCGGTGAGTTTGCGTTTCATAAGCCCATGATAAGATGGGCGGACAAGCCGCGTCAGGGACAATCCTGAACGGATCGTGACGGTCCAGAGCGTTCTGCAAACACGGCATCGCGGCGCCTCTATTCTCCCTAGGGTGTATAGAAAATACCCTAGGACATCTAGACAGCGCCCTAGGACGTTTCCATATCGGAGCTCATGGGCCCCACGGGCCATCCACCGACGCAACAAACGAGGTCGATATGAGCCAAGATCATGACACAAAGCGTGCAGCCACTTCCCACGTGGAAAAGCTGCGTGAAGAACAGATCACCCAAATGATTAACGGAACGGGTACCGTTGCCGGGATGATGCAAGTCTGGCTACCGAACATTCAAAGCAGGTTCGATAAAGGCGGCAGGAATGCCAATGCCCTGCTGCAGCTGGGCGAATCCCTCTCCGAGATTTTCGCGGAAACAACCACCGCGGGAAGGTCACAATCGACGCTCTCCGCTGGTGGAAATGCGTGGGAAACACTGGTGTGCTACTACCTCAACCTGTGCCTGATCGGATCGAATTCGATTGTAATCAAGAAGCGTTCTCTTGTTCCCACGGTCATTCAGAAGGCTTTGACGGTTTCCTATGGCAATACCGATGCCAATACTGAAAGCGATTTGGTCTGCATCAACTTTCCAGAGGATCCGACACTGTATACCGAGTTGAGGTCCCGGGAGAAACTGGTCGAGCGATTGAATTCGGTTGCGGACTCACACTGGAGGGATCTGTCGATCCTGGTGGTCCAAACCAAGACAAATTGGAACGACAATGCACAAATTCCCATGCTTTGGGACATGGTGTACCAAGGCGCCCCCCACTTTGGTAACGTTCAAGTGGGCACTGGAACAAAATACTTTGGAAGCGGGGTCGACTACGCCCAAATCCGGTATGCCTTTGTTACTGTCCCCACGAACAAGTCAGGCTACAAGCCAACGAGCATGCCTGTTGAACGTGTTCGGAACCTGAGTGGCGGGAATTACTGGGGCAAGGCTACCGAGAAGGGGATTGCGAAGTCCCTTGACCGCATTTTCGTCGGAGCAAGGCTTGGCTCCGGTGAAGGGGCACTTGTCAGCGACACCCTCTCACGTCACCTGTCTCAACTTGGCACGACTTTTTCGTACTTCGGCCTCAAGTAAGACGTTCTGGCTTCGAAAGCACGGCGTAGTCGATTGAACGGTTACGTCGCGCTTTCGATAATCTTCCTGAAATGCTTACCGACTGCCTCTGCCAGTCCGACGGGTACCGCGTTGCCGATCTGCGTGTACTTGGGAACCTCGCGGTCGAACAAGCCTTCAAGGGGGTTGCCTGCGCGGCGTAGGCCCCCGGTTGTGCGCTTCCCGGCAAACTGGTACCAGTCCGGGAAGAGCTGGAGGCGCGCCCACTCGCGCACCGTCAGCGCGCGTGGCTGGCAGAAATGCACGTAGTCATCTGCGAGCGAAGTCGCAGTGATGTTCGGCTGTGTGTTTCCCCATCGGGCACGCAACACGCGCTGCGAGAATTTCTTGGTCTGGAACTGCTCCGGGATTTCCCCTTCGTTATCCAGCATGTGCTGGAACTTCGCGACGATGTTCGGCTTGTGCTTGCTGTACTCCTGTTCCGTCAGGGGAACGGTCTTGGAGTGGAACCACGAGGGTGCTGTCCTGAGTTTGCGCTGTAGATCGTTTTGCGGTGCCCTCGGATAGGCCTTAGTGACGAACGGGCCTTTCGGGAAATCACCGCTCGCGAGAATACCGGGGATGCTTTCGTCGATCAGGTCACTGAGCAAGTCAATTAAGTCGGGGAAGCCTCCCGTGGGCCGTGGCAGGAAGCCACATTTCACCGCGTCCTCGGGGTGGGCGGACGGGTCAAGGAAATCGCACGCTTCCAGAACGTCGTGCCGGACACCTACCAACAGCACGCGGGGCCGGTTCTGTGGTACCCCGTAGTCCTTGGCTTTCACGAGCGAGTACCGGACCGTGTAACCCGGTATCGACCGAAATTCGGCGAGAACGTCCGGGAAGATCTTGTCGTTGCCGCCGCGCGTCCACTTGGCGTTCAGCAATCCTTGCACGTTCTCGAAAAGGAAGATGCGCGGACGCAGACGACGGATGACATGCGCCATGCGCACGAACAGGTGGTTCGACGGCAGGTCGGCCTTGTCCACGTCATACGAGCGACGGATGCCGATACCCGAGTAACCTTGGCAGGGCGGACCACCGGCCAGCACGTCGAGGTTCGACCCGGCTCCAGCGCGTTCGGTCGCGCCCTTGTCGAACGACAGGCCAAGCTCGGGCAGGTTCTTGAGGTCGGCAACCAACTGGTCGAGACGTGGGCCACGTAGCTCGTTCGCATCGTTGCACCGAAGATCCTCGTTGGCAGAGAAGTGCATACCCCCGAGGACGTGGTGCCGATTCTTGAGGTACGTCGCCATCGCGTCAGGGTTCAGTTCGTTCACGAACACCGGCAAGAAGTCCGCGTTCTCGAACCCCATCGATAGGCCGCCACAGCCCGCGAACAGGTCCACCATGTGCATCGGGCGACGGTTCGCCCCCGTTGTGAGGGCCGTGTCCTCCGTTGCGAGGTCATGGGGTGTGGTGGTTGTTTCGAGCATGTCCCAGAAGGTCAATTGTTGTGGTTTCAGGTGAAGCATATCTTGTTTGGGCGGCGGTGTGAACGACTAAACCTGCCCAATTGTCATGTTACATGACTAAGATAGCCTTAATGCGAAAGGCAACAGCGGAAAAGAACAAAAAAAGAACTTGCAGCGATGCCCGAACATGAAAGCTCCCAAGCCCTGACGCCATCCGAGAAACGCAAATTGACGCGCCTGCGAGGTGCCTTGCTGTTGTGGTGGGGCGAGCACGGTGAAGCATTCCCGTGGCGTCGATCCGGGGCCAGCGTCTACGAGCGCATCTGCGTAGAGGTGCTGTTGCAACGCACCCGGCGCGAAACCGTGTCGGCTATCTACGCTGACTTCTTCGAACGTTTTCCCGACTGGCACGCCCTTGCATCGTGTCCTCAGGAAGAGCTTGGCCAATACCTCCAGCCCCTTGGCCTGTGGCGTCGAAGGGCGGCCTCACTCGGCGCGCTTGCCCGGTATGCCGACAAACATCGCGGCGCTTTCCCAAGGACCGAGAAGGAACTGGCAAAGGTGCCAGCCGTGGGCCAATACGTCGGCAATGCCATACTGCTTTTCCAGCACGGCAAGCCGCGTCCGCTGGTCGATGTCAACATGGCCCGTGTGGTCGAGCGCGTCCTGAGACCACGCCGCCTCGCGGACATACGGCATGACCCGTGGTTGCAATCGGCCGCGGCTTGGTTGGTTCAGTCGTCGCCGGTGGAGACCAACTGGGCCGTTCTGGATTTCGCTGCCAAAGTTTGTCGCGCGCGCAATCCTAGATGCGACGAATGCCCATTGGCGCGTCAGTGTTCCTTCGCCAAGGCCCGGTAAGAAGATCAACGGCGGTCATGATGCCCCCTTGGGTATCACTGGGGTAGCAGGAGAGGTGAGCTTGAATGCTTCGGCATGAGAGGGGGTGAGACGATCTGCCAAGCGCAAAGGTCAAGGTTTTCAAACGGCTACGTTGCAGGTTGAGCGAACCTGAGACAGCGCGCGTGGATCAACAGACCAATTGAAAATCCTCGTGTCGGTGGTTCGATTCCGCCCCCGGGCACCATGTTTACTCAGCAAAAACAATTGTGTAGCACGTTTCGCTGCATGGTGACGGGACTCCTTGCTGAGGCTAGGTGCCATATGGGGGTCAATTGACTTCGCACCCAACTACCGCCGAAGTTACCTCGGCGAAGCGGCAAGGATGCCTTCTATTTCGCTTTGGTTTCCAATCCCAAGTGTCGGAAGGACGGCCATCAGAATATTGACTACCCTACTTTCGTTTGAGGCCTCATCGTCTTTCATCGCATCCAAGATACTAACCTCGTGAAGCGCAAGGCGGCTCAGCAGGAAACGTTGCCGTTCCCAGATGAATGCCCACCTTTTCTTGAGCCAAGGCTCCACTGCTTCAGCTACCAAGCCGTAGTTCCCAGTCTGTAGAGCAATTTGGAGAGACTTGAACGCTACCTCGAACACTTGTCGCGGGGAGCCACTTGAGCTACCCCCCGAAATTCGGACACTGACATAAGCTACGATTTGCAGTCTGCTGATCTTCGACGAGAAGGAGATCATAGATGTCGAAACGGAAGCAGCACGCGCCTGAGTTCAAGGCTAAGGTCGCGCTGGAAGCCCTGAAAGGCGAGGGTTGGAGGGACCGTCGCGCCAGTGGCGCGGCGTAAGCCCGAACAACGCGGCCGAGCTGGCCAGCCGGTTCGGGGTGCATCTAGGACCGGCAGGTGTTTGCATGCAAACACAGAGAGGCGACGATGATCCATCAATGGAAGCGGGCCCTGCTCGAAGGCGCGTCCGGCGTGTTCGAGCGCGGAGGCCGCAAGAGGCCCGAGATTGACGAGGAGCAGGTGAAGGAGCTGCACGCCAAGATCGGGTGAATTGGCGGGTGAACGCCACCGGTCCGAGAGAACCCGACAATGCGGTGGCCAACTCTTTTTTGGAACGAAAGCTGAAGCCTTGGGGCGGGAAGTGAGGCGCGGCATGATCGAGCCGGACCACCCGGATCTGTCGATCGGTCAGCAGTGCAAGCTACTGTCGATCGCCCGCTCATCCCATTACTACGAGCCGAAGGGTGAGACCGAGCAGAACCTCGGCCTGATGCGGCAGATCGACGAGCGTCCTTCGGACCTGGAGCCCCCGTTCTTCGGCGTTCGGCAGCCTCTCGGGACATTCCTGCGGAATGCCCTGCCGGCCAGTGGATGACCTGGCATCTGCGTAACGACGGACACCTTGTGAACGAGAAGCGAATACGGCGGCTGATGCGCCTTATGGGTTTGATGCCGATTTACCAGAAGCCCAACACGAGCAGGCCAACGAAGGGGCACAAGACCTATCCCTACCTGCTGAGAAGCCTGCGAGTAGAACGCCCAAACCAGGCCTGGTGCTCGGACATCACCTATCTGCCCATGCGGCGAGGGTTCCTCTACCTCGTGGCGATCATGGACTGGCACACCCGCAAGGTTCTGTCCTGGCGGATATCGAACACCCTGGAGGCCGACTTCTGCGTCGAAGCGCTGAACGAGGCCATCCACAAGTTCGGCCCGCCTGAGATAATGAATACGGATCAGGGATCCCAGTTCACTTCTTTCGCTTGGACGGACCGGGTCCGCCGCTCGGGCGTGCGGATCTCGATGGATGGGAAAGGCCGTTTCCTCGACAATATCTTCATTGAGAGGTTGTGGCGCACCCTGAAATACGAGTGCGTCTACCTTCATGCCTGGGAGACGGGATCGGAGACGAAGGCGGCGATCCGGAAATGGATGACCTTCTACAATCACCAGCGCCCTCACTCAGCCCTCGGCGGCAAGCCACCGGCGCTGGTCTATTGCCAGAGAAATGATATCAACCAACCCGATCAGCAGGTGCAACGAGTAGCTTAAATTACGCCAGTTCCTGTCCAAAAGATGGGGAGTAGCTCACTTTTCCAATTGCTGAGGTCGTAGGGTCAGGACCCATTGATTTCAGAGGGGTGTCGTGATTCACGGTTCGAAAAAGAGCGGTGAACATGTCTGATCTATTCTGGCTGACCGATGCCCAGGTGGCGCGTCTCGAGCCTTTCTTTCCGAAGTCCCACGGCAAACCCCGCGTCGATGATCGGCGTGTGCTGAGTGGGATTATCTTTATCAACCGCAATGGGTTACGATGGCGCGATGCGCCTGCAGCCTATGGTCCACACAAGACGCTCTACAACCGCTGGAAGCGATGGAGTGATAAAGGCGTTTTTGCCCGAATGATGGCTGGTTTGGCTGCTGAACACGGTGAGACGAAGACAGTCATGATCGACGCGACATACCTCAAGGCCCACCGGACAGCGACCAGCATGGGCGTCAAAAAGGGGGGCGTGGGCGCCTGATTGGTCGCACCAAGGGCGGCATGAACACCAAGCTGCATGCCATCTGCGACAGCCAAGGACGCCCGCTTGATCTGTTCGTGACCGCCGGACAGGTGAGCGACTACATCGGGGCGCGCGCCTTGCTCAGCAGCCTGCCGAACGTCGATTGGTTGCTTGGTGACCGCGGCTATGATGCCGACTGGTTCCGAGAAGCGTTGCAAGACAAAGGGATACGCGCATGTATCCCCGGTCGAAAGCAGCGCAAGAAACCTGTAAAGTACGACAAGCGTCGCTACAAACGGCGCAACCGGATCGAGATCATGTTCGGCAGGCTGAAGGACTGGCGGCGTGTTGCGACCCGGTACGACAGATGCCCGAAGGTCTTCCTATCAGCCATCGCTCTCGCCGCAGCCGTCATCTACTGGCTTTGAAACTCAATGAGTCCAGACCCTAGCATCGAAATCAACCAGCGAGGAAATCGGCAATGACGGTACGCGCGAAGTGGAGTTTCAACGGAGAGACCAAGGTCCCCCCAGGGTCCAGACTGGACAGGTGGAACTGAGGCGGCAGGAGGCCCTCAGCCATCAGCTCCAGTGACCGGGCAAGGTCGTATAGCCCCTCGACCATTTCCTCCGTCAGTGTCAGGCCATAGCTGTCCAGCTCGGCCAGAACAGCGGCCATTGTCGTATCAGAGAGGGAGAAGCTGCTGGGGGGGTACAAAGTTGATAAAGAGATCTTTTACCAAAGAAGTACCCCCCGGCGAGGACGTCAGGGCAGCAAGTGACGTCCCATGAGCGGAATGCGCTGGAGGGAGCATGTGGTGGTCCTTGTGATGGCGATGATCAGGAGGGGGCAAGCCCGGTCGGGGTGGAGCAAACCCTCAAAGTCAGGAACGCGGTCCAGCCCCGAAGTTTTGGGTTACGCGATGGTGGCACCCAATTCCTCTCGTCACCGTCGATCAGGTGGCAGGCATCAGCGAGACGCAAGCGGGGACAGCCATGGTGACCGCCAAGGCCGCCCCGCAGGTCACCACTTCCGCCAAACACCGGCCAGAGACGTCAGAGCACGAAATCTGAAGCCGCCAGGCCCGTCACGTTCGCCAGCCTGATCTCTGCATCCGCCCCGAGGTCCGCGTCCACGTTGATCTGCACGATGGTCGAACCAGACGGCGTTTCGAACAGCCGCACCTGGTCGGCTCCGGTGAAGGGCCCTGTCCCAACGAAGGTCAGAGTGCCGACAGAGAGCGAGGACAGGTCGATGACATCCAGGCCTTTTTCGAAGTCGAGGATCTGGTCCCGCGCAGCGCCCAGCCCCGGATCCGTGATGGAGAAGAAGAGGAATGTATCCGTCTCTGTTCCGCCGATCAGCAGGTCCATCCCTGTGCCCCCCGACAGGGTGTCGTTCCCCTCGCCGCCGCGCAGTTGGTCGTTGCCCGGCCCGCCATCCAGCACGTCCACCCCGCCGAGACCGTAAAGCGAATCGTTCCCATCGTTCCCGCGCAGGACGTTGTCCAGCAAACTCCCGACGATCAAGTCGTCGCCCGCCCCGCCCTCGGCGTTCTCGAAATTTCGGATCGTATCGCCCGTCGCAACCGGGTCGCCCACCACCGTGTTGTTCCACAGCCGTAGGGTCAGATCACCGGTCGCGGCGGAATAGTCGATCGTATCGCTACCGCCAGGTGAGCCATCCAGCAACTCTGCCACTGGCCCACCGATAACACGGTCATCCCCGCTGCCTCCTATCAGGCTATCTGCCCCGATGCCGCCATCAAGCGTGTCGTTGCCTGTTCCGCCGCGCAATTCGTCCACCCCGGGCCCACCAATCAGGCTGTCGTTGCCGGGGCCGCCGTCCAGCAGGTCATCATTGTCTCCGCCTTGCAAGACGTCGGCCCCACCCAAGCCGAAGATCGTGTCGTTCCCTGCGTTACCGGTCAGAATGTTGTCGAGGTGGTTCCCGGCAATCAGATCGCCGCCCAAACCGGTTTCAACGTTCTCGAAGTTCAGGATAACGTCTCCCGCCGCAACCGGGTCACCGGAGGCCGTGTTGTTCCACAGCCGGACCTGGACGGCCCCAACCGCCAAGCCGTAATCCAACGTGTCGCTGCCACCCGGCGAGCCGTCCAGCCGCTCGGGACCCAGATTGCCAATTAGGCGATCATCTCCCAGGCCGCCGATCAGCGTGTCCTGCCCGCTGCCGCCGCCCATCGTGTCATTGCCACCTCGACCATGCAGCACATTGGCGCCTGCATTTCCGGTCAGGATGTTCGCGTAACCGGAGCCGAAGCCATTGATATCGCCTGCGGGAAGCAAGGTCAGGTCTTCGACGTTTGGCGCACGCGTGAAAAGGTCAAAGTTTATTGAGGACTGCACCTCATCCTGACCTTCACCCGGGGCCTCGAATACCTCGTCCCCGGCATCGTTAACCTCGTAGAGGTCGTCCCCGGGACCGCCGGTCATGCTGTCGGCGCCCGCCCCGCCAAGGATCGAGTCATCCCCGGAGCCTCCGGTTGCAATCACGGAAACGGAGTCAAGGGATACAGCGCCCACCTCGGACAAGTTGGACGTGGCCTGGTCGATCTCGTATATCTTGGCTCCGTCAAAGCTCAGCTCATCGGCGGTCTGAATAAAAGACGACTCGCCCGTTCCGCCGTCAAAAGACACAACCTGGTAGTTTTCGGTAGAATCATTGAAACCAATTATCCGGAATACCTGACCGGGAGCGATATCAAATGTGGTGAGCGCGCCTTCTGGCCGCACGAGTCCGCTGGGCACCCACACATCGGAACCGCCAATTATGAAAGGGCCGGTGGAGGGAATGAATTGCATCTGCCAATCCCCGTCCGGCAAGCCACGAAGGCGAATTTTTAACTCGGAAGAAAACGACTCGTCCCATTGACCAGGCTGAAGCCCGAGATCGAGCAATTTTTGCGCATCTTCGTGAAGGACATATTTTCTGATGTGATAGGCGCCATTTTGGGTCTTACCCCCGTCACCTGCCAATGGATCATTTGAAATGACAGGTCTTGCAGCGCCAAAGGAGTAATCCATGACGTCCGGTGAACCAGGTGAACGATCGGGGTCTAACGGTGGTTCACGGTGCACAAGCCCCATCGCGTGCCCGGCTTCATGGACGATCGACTCGGCGATCCAACCCAAGGTTATTTCGGCGCCGGTGAAACTATCTGGCAGGCCAAGGTCGGCACTATCCATGAAAACAAAAACTTCATCCCCATTACCCATATTGTTTTTCAGATCAACACCGGAGAATGCTCTTCCATACAGCCTGCCATCATCGCCGGGATCTCCGTTTGGCACGGCGACGTCCAAATCATTCGGATCAAGATCAATATCATAAACCAGCTTTTCAGACGTGAACATTATCGTGTGATACAGAGCGCCCTCAGAGGGCGCATAACGCGTCACAAAAATTGAAATTCCAGACTTGTCATATATGTCTTGAACATTCCGAACAATCTCGTTTTTTTGTGCCGGCGTAAAATTTGCAGGGTCCATAGACCCGGGCCGGACATTTATAAATTCCCTGCTTTCCGGAAGAAATGGAAGTTGATCAACATAAAATTCGATCGGGATCGGTGTCTCGAAGTCCAAATACAGTTGGTGCGTGAGAGGCACCACATCCGGGTCCGACGAAGGGTCGGCTTTGAAATCCGAAATTCGCCTTTCCACCAGGAACGGAGAGGGAGTGGAGGTCTGGCCGAACACGGCGTATTCGACCTCACTCACGGTGTCGGTTTGAGCCTCGTATATAGACCCCGGCTTCGTCGATATCTTCCAGGTTCCATTCCCCTTGTACTCGATGTTGTACGCGGACCGCGGACCGGCGTAGAAAACCACGTCAATATCCGTTCCCCCTGGCGCCTCTTCGGTCCAGTCCTCTCCGCCAATGATCGTGTTGGTTCCACCCCGCCCGGAGAAAAAGTCGCTCCCCTCTCCGCCGATCAGGATATCGTTGCCCGGAACCGCAGAGAATGACACACCATCCCCGAGGAGGATGTCATCCCCATCGAAACCAACCAGGATGTCGTGGCCACTACCACCGTCGAGGCGGTCATTCTCAGTCGCGCCGATCAGGGCGTCGTCGCCCACGCCACCTACCAATTCGTATGACCCTTCGGTGGCGACAAGTACGTCGTTGTTGTCCGAACCGAACAGATAACCTTTTTCTCCGCCGCCGATGATCACGTCGATCAGGTTCTGCCCGATGACCTGTTCGACGCCTGAAACGGTCGCTAAGTCCGGTGACCCGTCCTTGGTGATCGTGTTGGCTCGCACGAGATCCTTCATGTCAAGCAAGCGTATGCTGAGTGCGGTGGCTGCAAGTTCCGATATTTCCGAGACCGCCCTTATCAGGTCGGTCTTCAGGAAATCGGTACCGCTCGTGTTGTAGTAGACCGCGAATCCAGCGGCGACGTCGGCAGCAGTGCCGGACATGCCGTTGATTGAATCCCATCCCGCCCCGCCGACAATCGTGTCGTTTCCACTTGACCCTGTCCGCTCAAGGCCTTCTCCCAAATCGAAACTGTCGTCACCGCCGCGTCCGGCCATGTAGTCGGCGTCGGGTCCTCCGATTAGCCTGTTGTCACTCTCATTGCCGACCAGGAGGTCGGACCCGGCTCCGCCGAGGAGGTGCGTGGAAGGGTCCCTTTCCTGTTCGTCTTGGGATCCCTGGGAAAAGATTGCATCGTTGCCCGAACCGCCCTCGGCGTAACTGGCCGTCACGAGTATGTCGTCTGTCGAACTGCCGATCACGGCCTCGACGTTGACCACGGTGTCCGTCCCCCCCGAACCGTCACTGACCGTGTTGGCTGCAATCGCTGACTGGATCCCAAGCTGCGGCACCAGCGCCAAGCCTGCAGCCGTGATGTCCGTGTCTGTCCAACTGAAGGATGCGTCGGTGATGTTTGCAATGACGGGGTCCGGACCACCGGCGCCGCTGCGGTAGGTGTCGTAGTCGTCGCCGCCATCGATCGAATCGCTGCCCGGCCCGCCAACCAGGAAGTCATCCCCGGCCATGCCGAACATAGTGTCATTGCCGAAGCCGGAGACATTCCCGTCTCCGTCGGTTCGCCTGTTATCGCCATAGAAAACGTCGTTTCCGGTGTCGCCAATGAAGGTATCGGAATCAGAGGAAAACCATACGTCCACTTCGTTGCTGAATCCGGTAACCACGAGGGTCGAGGTACCATTGGCCGAGGTGACCACAATAGAGGTCTCAGTCCTGCTGATTGTGTCTTGTGTATTGAAATTGAAGAATGTTTCGGTGGGAATAATGACGGATGAAAACGCTTCGCCTGTGACTTCATACCTTGCCATGAATTTTTCTCCTGCTAGCTCTCCGATGCTGGCGAGAGGAAGCACGGAAGCTCAAAGTATGTCGGACCAATTTTTGGCTTCGGCACGCGCCGTGAATTAACGCAAAAGCCAAACGCCATGCGTAACGGTACGGATCGCATCCGAGAACGAATGGATACGACGAATTTCAGAAGCCGACGAGTTTCTTAAAGCTGTGAAGGCCCCACGAAGTCGTTCGCGCAGGTGGAAATCGTCGTGAAATTATTGTTACCCCTACATGAAAATATTGCGGCAAAGGACCGTGGCGTGTCAACTGAGCTTTGTTACGCAACAGCCGAGAGGATTCGTCTTTTGAAACCAGTTTGGTAGACGGTTTGAGATACGCCTCGGTCCCCGATCTCTGGTCAGTTTTCAAACTTATTAGTGCCATTCTTTATCGACGTTGGTCGGTTTCGATCTGGTTGAAGTGGACCACGGCGGGCCGCTTTCCGCCATGGGCGGCCCGTTGCCGTTGGTGGTTGTAGAACGTGATTCATCTGTCAATGCTTGTCTTGCGAGCCGAGCTACCAAGCGTGAAAGTACTCGCATAAATGGTTCAAGGGTCACCAGAGGCGCTCGATGAAGAATTTATCGAGGCATCGTCTCTTGTCGTCCATCGATATCCGGGTGCTGATCCGTTATAGCTGGTAACTCCAGCGAAGGGCGTGAACTACGAACTCTGATCGGCATTCATGATCTCGGGCGTACTGAAGCGGTGGACCGTCTCGTCCAGCGCCTCGTCGCCGAAGACGGCTTCCCGCTTGCCCCTAGTGTCAGGACCCATTGATTTCAGGTCCGTTGAGTGATTCACGGCTCTGAAAACGGAGCGGTGACATGTCTGATCTCTTCTGGTTGACCGAGGCGCAGATGGCGCGCCTTGAACCTTTCTTTCCCAAGGCCCACGGCAAGCCTCGTGTCGATGATCGGCGCGTCCTTAGCGGCATTATCTTCATCAATCGCAATGGATTACGCTGGCGGGATGCCCCCAAGGAGTATGGTCCGCACAAAACACTTTACAACCGTTGGAAGCGGTGGAGTGACAAAGGCATCTTTGCGCGGATGATGGCGGGCCTGGCGGCCGAGCATGGCGAGCAGAAGACGGTGATGATCGATGCGACCTACTTGAAAGCACATTGTACCGCGTCCAGTCTGGGCGCAAAAAAGGGGGACGTGGCCGCCTGATCGGGCGCACCAAGGGCGGGCTGAACACCAAGCTGCACGCCATCTGTGACAGTCACGGTCGCCCGATCAACTCCTTCGTCTCTGCCGGGCAAGTCAGCGACTACATCGGTGCGCGGGCGCTGTTGAGCAGCCTGCCGAATGTCAAATGGTTGCTCGGCGACCGGGGCTACGATGCTGACTGGTTCCGAGAAGCCCTGCAAGACAAAGGGATACGCGCTTGCATCCCCAGACGCAAACAACGCAAGGCCTCGTCGGCGATCTGCTTGTAGGTTAGCCAGACGGGGGAAGGGAAACGTCCGCCGTCCTGCAAAGCCACGTCGAACTGCAAATCCCGAAGCGCGCGGGCCTGTGCATCGGGGGTGACATCATGAGCGAACCGTGAACTCCGGCGCGAGGCTTCGCGCCAAGCTCCGAACCCTTGGTCCAGAAACAGGGAAGTCTCCGATCCATCTTCGAAGCGGAAACGGAAGAAGCGCGCATGGGCGCAATCGGATTTTGTTCCGAGTATTACCGAAGCGCCAGGGAGCAGCGCCGACAGGACCTCCCGACGGAGCATATCCGTTTCCCAATTGTGCCAGAGGAGGAACTCTGGTCGTTCGGGCGACCCAATCGCCTCTGTCACTATCTCCAGCCGCGTATCCGAGTCTTTCAATGGTAGCGTGCGCCATGCCTCGAAGAGGAGGCGCGCAGTGAACGGACTGCGCAGGTATCGATCATTGTAAGTAACCTGCACGAGACGGGCCAAGCCGGTGAAAACCTGAGGGCGCTGTCCCTTCGCGATGCCCCAGAGTCGCGGGCCGAACTGCCCGACCGGACCATCCAGTTCGGTGGTCACGTCCTTTTGGGCGGAGTTCCTCTCGCCGTAGGCCGTGACCTTGTCCAACGAGAGCGCCACGCTGACCGCCGAAGCCGCGGGTTCTCTTTCTCAAGCTCCTTCAGCCGAGCGAACTGATACCGTTGCATTCCGCCATAGAGCTTCCGCCATCGGTAGAACGTCTGCTCCGTCACGCCGATCTGGCGCGCCGCCTCGGCAATCGTGGCGCCTTGTCCCTGCAAAACCTCAACTTGCCAAAGCTTCGATATAATCTCTTCGGGCTTCTCTCGCTTTACAGCCATCGCTGATCCTCCAATTTAAGGGACAATCTATCCCAGTTGGTGGACCACTTTCAGGGGGCTACTCCAACACCGCGCTCGGCATACCCGTTACGGAAGCTGTGGGATAGGTCCGTCCGGGGGAAGGGGAAACTCGGCCATTACCCGATTTGTGCAACAGAGTCGTGGCACCTGCAAAACGAGGGCCACGCCGTGAACGTGAAGCGCATCCGGCGGCTGATGCCGATCTACCAGAAGCCCAACACCAACAAGCCCGCGAAGAGGCACAAGACCTACCCCTACCTGCTGGGTGGGTCACGGGTCGATCGGCCCAACCAGGTCCGATGCGCCGACATCACCTATCTGCCGATGCGACGTGGCTTCCTCTACCTGGTTGCCATCATGGACTGGTTCACCCGCGAGGTGCTCGCCTGGCGCATCTCCAACATCCTCGAATCCGACTTCTGCGTCGAGGCGCTGGACGAGACGGTCCACCGCTTCAACCCGCCCGAGATCATGAATAGCGATCAGAGTTCGCAGTTTACACCCTTCGCCTGGACCGACCGGCTGAAGCGGATGGACTCCCGCATCTCGTTGGACGGCAAGGGGAATGCAACCGCGTAGAGATCTCCCGAACTCATGTCCGTTGTGACAGGTCTCCTGGGCCATGACCTGCGGAGCGGGCAGGATACGGAAAGACGCCCCCCGGCAGGAACGATCTGCCGGGGGGCGCAATAGACATTGCAAGGAATGGGTTACTCAGCGGGCTGCGCAACCATATCCTCTGCCTCACTCTCAACAAATCCGTCGGTAACGGCGGTCGAAGAGGGCTTGGTCATGAGGCTCACCACCACGAAAAGGATCGAGGCAAAGGGAAAGCCCAGCACGCCGGCGTTCAGGCCGAAGAGCTTGTTTCCGGTCGAGTACATGATCAGCACGAAAGCCACGCCCCCGGTGATCGACACAAGGGCACCCCAGGCCGTCGCGCGCTTCCAGAAGAAGGCGCCGATGATTGACGGAACCACGACCACCAGCCCGGCGGAGGCCGCCACGGACAGGATCGCGATCATCGAGAACTCCATCGCGGCAAAGCCAAGCGCCAGCAGCGAGATCACCGGGATCACCCATTTGCCGATCTTCAGCTGGTGCGCGTCGTCGGCCCCGGTCGCCACGTTGCCATAGACGTCACGGGCGAAAACGGAAGACAGCGTCAGCAGGATGGAGTCGATGGTGGAAACGGCGGCCGCCAGGATCCCGATCATCACGATCACCCCCAAGAGCGGCGGCACGTAATCCGAGGACAGCAGCGTCGCGGTCGCGAGGTCGGCGCGCTCCAGCTCGGGGAAGGCGACCAGCGCCGAGAAGCCCCAGGTCACCGACACCAGAGTGTAGACCAGACCGAAGCACAGGAAGATCAGCAGCATCCGGCGCAGGGCCCCCAGCGAGGCCGGCATGAACAGACGCTGGCTCACCTGCGGGTTCGAGATCGAGAAGAAGAACCACGGCAACGCGAGGCCAAGGAAGGTTGTGAAGCTGAACAGCCCCGGTCCCGGCACGGTCAGCACCTCGGGGCGCGTTTCGGCCAGCGTTTCGAACATGCCGAAGAAGCCGCCCAGTTCCGACACCACCAGCACGCCGACCAGCACGGAGGCCACGATCATCACCAGCGCCTGCAGGCTGTCCGTCCAGACAACGGAACGGATGCCCGCAACGTAGCTGAAGAAGATCGCCAGAACGGTCGCCACCACGATCCCCGCGCCAAACGAGATGCCGCCATCGGTCATGCCCGACAAGAGGTAGCCCACCCCGGACAGTTGCACGGCGGAATAGGGGATCAGGAAAACCAGCGAGGTCACGCCCGCCAACACCGCCACCCAGCGCGAACCGTAGCGATGGCCTAGCATTTCCGACGGCGTGACGAAGTTGTACTTGCGCCCCACGGCCCAGAAGCGCGGGCCGAAGATTGCCACCAGCGACACACCGGCGAAGTAGACGATTTCAAAGCCAAGCGCGCCGACGCCGCCCTTGTAGGTCAGGCCCGCAAGGCCGACCATCATGAAGGCGGAATAGGTGGTGGCGGAATAGCTCAGCGCCGACAGGATACCGCCCATGCCGCGCCCGCCAAGGAAATACTCCGACATGGTCGAGGTGCTTTCGGACGTCCCGCCGCGCGACAGCCATGCGATGACCGACGACAGGGCGATGTAGATCACGATGCCCCAGATGACAAAGCTGGTATCCATCAATCGTCCCCCTTGAAGCCGGCCATGGCCACCGCGTTGAGGGCGATCACCGCCACCCCTGCCAGCGTCCAGAAGAGAAAGCTGCCGTACCATGCCGCCACCTGGCCGATCACCAGATAGGGCACGGCGAAACAGGCGATGATCACCATCGCCAGTAATATCAATGCCGTGTTGCGCGTCATTTTCCGTTATGTCCCTGTTGTTGGATCATACTTTTCTGGTCGGAGCCCCGGCAGGGCTCCGCCACGGGCCGCTTGCCGCGACCAATCCTCGTCGTGAAAGCCGGGCCTCTCCGCCCGACCACTCCGTTACGCCAGTTCGGCGGTCATCGGGTCGTAGGCATAGACCCAGGCCGGGTCTTCGGGCTCCTTGAGCCAGGTGTTCGCATTGGAAATTGTCTGCACCTTGGTGGCACGCTCCTTGCGGGTATTTTCGTACATGCCAAAGGCATCGGCATAGCCCGCCGCGCCGGTCAGCGACAGGCAGCGGGTCAGGACGGCGGCATCTTCGATCGCCATGCAGGCGCCCTGCGCCATGTGCGGGCGCATCGGGTGGCAGGCATCACCGATCATCACGAGGCGACCGCGCGACCACAGGCCCATGGGATCGCGGTTCCAGAAGGGCCACTTGGTGACCTCTTCGGTGGCGTCGATCAGCCCCTGCACCATCTTGTGCGACCCGCCAAAGATCGCCTCCATCTCCTCGCGCGAACTGTCGACGAAAGAGGCCTCGTGCTCCCAGCTGTCCACCGGCACGCCGGTCACATAGTAGTATTCGCTGGCGTCGTTCTTGGTCGCGTAGGCCATGATGTGGCGCGACTGTTCCCACCACCATTTCACGCAGCGCTCGTATTCGAGGCCGGTGGCGCGCAGCTTGTCCATGTTGACCAGGGCGCGGTGCCCGACCCAGCCGGAAAAGCGCGGCTTTTCCACGCCCAGAAGCACCTCGCGGATCTTCGAGTTGATGCCATCGGCACCGACGACCAGCCCCGCCTCGACCTGCTTGCCGTTCTCGAAGGTCAGCAGCACATGGTCGTCGCGTTCCTCCAGCGTGGTCAGCTTGTAGCCGAAATGCACGGTGGACGGATCCAGCGCCTCGATCTGAACGGCGTGCATGTCGCCGCGGTGGATGGTGATGTAGGGCGCGCCGTATTCCTTCAGGGCGAAATCGCCGAGCGGGATTTCCGACAGGTATTCCCCGGTGTTGCCATCGCGCGAGAACCAGTGTGACGGGTGCGAGCCGATCCTGGCCAGCGTGTCTTCCAGCCCGATCTGGCGGAAGATCTTCATCACGTTGGGGCCGATGTGAATGCCCGCGCCCAGGCGGTTGAACTCGGGCGCCTGTTCGAAGGTATGCGCCGAGAAGCCGGCATCCGCCAGCAGCGCAGCCGCTGCCGCACCGCCCAGCCCCGCGCCGATCACCGCAATGTCGATCCGTTCGACGGTCATGCTGTTTTCCTTGTATCAAAGTTCCGATAAACTTGTTTGTACACCAACAATAATGGCCGAGTCATCTGTTTGTCGCAACGGTGTCGAAAAATTCTGCATGAACTGGACATTTTCATTCCGCCGCTGCCTGAAAGTTCATCACGCGGGCGACAGGCGCCGCGTCCAGCCCGTCAAAGGTTGGCAGGTCCGGGGCATAACGGGCCCGTAGATAGGCGATGATCGCGTCGATCTGCGCCGCGGACAGTTCATCGCCAAATCCCGGCATGTCGCGCAGGTCCAGAGCCTCGGGCGATTCGATGCCGCCCGCGATCAGCGTCCGCAGCGCCTGTGGCGAGGGAGCGCGGACCGCTGCCGAATGGGTCAACGGCTCCAGCGCAGAGGTGAGACCCGGCAGGCCCGGCTCGTGGCAGCTTGCGCAGGCCGAGCGGAACAGTCGCGACCCCTGCCCCGGCACCAGTTCGGGCTGGACGACCTCCGGCAGCGGCGCACTGCCGCCGATATCGGCGAGATAGGTCGCCATGGCGGAGATGTCCGTATCGGGCAGATCCTTCAGGCTCGCCACGACCTCGGCCATCGGGCCGGAGGCCACGGCCCGCCCCGGCGCATGGCCGTTCCGCAGATAGGCCACCAGCGACGCCTTGTCCCAGCCCTGCATCGTGGTCTCCAGCGCGGGCGCGAACCAACCGTCGATCTCGGCCCCGCTCATGACGCCCGTTTCTGCCCCAAGCACGTTGCGCGGCGCATGGCATGCGCTGCAATGGCCCGCGCCCTCGACCAGGTACTTGCCCCGGTTCCACTCCGGCGACTGTTCCGGCGCGGGCTGAAACGGTGACGCGTCATGGAACATCAGGTTCCAGGCCGCATTCACGGGCCGAAGGTTGGTCCCGGCGACCATTTGCGCGCGCGGCGTCTCGGCCCGCACCGGGTCGAGCGTCTGGAGATAGGCGTAAAGCGCCTGCATGTCCGTTCCGTCGATCTTGGCGAAAGACGTGTAGGGGAAGGCCGGGTACAGGTTGTGGCCGTCGCGGCTGATCCCGTGACGCATGGCGCGGTCGAAGGCGGCAAAGCTCCAGTTCCCAAGGCCCGTCTCGGGATCGGGCGTCAGGTTGGTGGTGTAGACCGTGCCGAAAGGGGTCTCCATCGCGCGGCCGCCGGCGTTGGCGGCACCGCCCTCGGCGGTGTGACAGACGGCGCAATCCCCCGCCGCAAAGACTTGCCGCCCGCGCTCCAATGTCTCGGCGGAGAAGGTCGCGGCCAGCGGCGCCGGCTGCGGCGGGATCGCGCGGGCCATGGGCATCGCAACGGCGCCAAGCGTCACCGCGCCCGCCACCCCTGCCAGCCATTTCAGCCGCGACCGCTTTGCCACGGGCAGCGCGACCGGCGCAGGCAGTTCGGCAAGGCCACCGACCTCTGCCAGCCCGGCGCGCATCTTGTCGGGCGTAAAGGGGGCCTCGCGCAGGCGCACCCCTGTCGCGTCGAAGATCGCGTTGGCAATCGCGGCAGCAGCGGGGACCGCCGCACTTTCGCCCACGCCAAGCGCCGGGTCTTCGGGACGCTCGATCAGCATCGAGCGGATTTCCGGTACCTTGTCGAAGGTGTCGATGGGGTAGTTTGCCCAGCTCTGCGGCGCGGGGGTGATGGCATCGATGACCACTTCTTCGGTCAGCGCCCGGCTGGCGGTCTGGATCACGTTGCCATTGATCTGCGCCGTGACACCTGCCGGGTTGATCACCAACCCCTGATCCTGCCCGACGAAGACGCGGGTCAACGTGACCTCGCCCGTCAACGTATCGATGGTGACATCGCAGACCCAGGCCGCCGCCGCAGCCGCCGTCCCCGGAAAGGTGCCATGCACGTAGGTCGCATAGGCAAAGCCGCGTCCATAGGCCATGCGCCCGTCGCGCTTCAGCCTTGGCCCCGTGCCCGGTTCCCAGCCAGCCGCCGTGGCGGTCTTTTCAACCAGTTCGCGGGCGCGCGGATCGTCGAGATGCTTCAGACGAAACGCGACGGGGTCCTCCCCCGCCTCATGAGCCATCTCGTCGATATAGCTCTCATGGGCGAAGGTGTTCGGCAGCGCCGAGACGCCGCGCATCCAGGCGGCCCGCACCAGCGGGGCCATATCGTGGACGGTGATCCGCTTGTTCGGCACGCGGTAGGGCGGCACGGTGGTGCGATCGCCCATGTCGCTCGGGCGCGGTTCGTTCGAAATGCGCCCCGTGAGCAACAGCGCCAGGTTCGGGCCCCGGTTGGACGGATACCAGGTGTCGAGGCTGTAGGCATGCAGCGCGCCCTCACGCAGCCCGCCCGAGACCTCCATGAGCTGCGCCGCGCCCTTGGGCTCCCAGAGCGTCTCCTGCGCGCGGGTCAGTTGCACACGAACGGGCCGCCCGACAGCACGCGCCATCAGCAGCGCGTCGCCGCAGACGTCGTCGGCGCAATTGCGCCCGTAGCATCCCGCCGCCTGGTAGCGCTTGATCTCGACGCTTGCGGGGTCCAGCCCGACGAGATTGGCGAGGTCGCCCTGCAGCATGTGCGGGTTTTGCGTGCCGGACCAGACGATGGGTTGACCGCCGTTCCAGTCCGCCACGGCGCAGCTTGGCCCGATGGAGCCGTGCAGGTGGTACGGCCAGACATAGGTGCGCGCGAGACGGGTGTCGGCCTCCGCCATCCCCTGCTCGAAATCGCCGCTGCGGTCGAGCGCACGAGGCGTCGACGGCGCCCCCTTCAACGCGTGTTTCAGGTCTGTCAGGTCGGGATTGGCCGGGGGCACCGCCCAGTCCACTGGCAGCGCCTCGGCCAGGGCGCGCGCCTGCTGCGCGGTCTCTGCCACGACGCCGAGAAAGTCACCTTCCTGAACCACGGCCACAAATCCGGGCCGCGAGGCAATTGCCGCCGTATCGTAGCCCTTCAGCCCGCGCCCGACGAAATCGCCGGAGTCGCGCCCGGCATAGGGCGGGCGGATGACATGTCCGTGCAGCATGCCATCCACGCGCACGTCCTGAATGTAGGAGAAGTCGCCAACCGCCTTTGCCGGCAGATCGCGCTTGCCCATCGGTTGACCGACCAGCCGATAGTCCGCGACTTCCTTGACCGGGACGGCCTCGTCCAGCCGCATGGCAAGGTCCTGACCAGCGACCAGCGTGGCATAGCTGACCTGCGTGTCCTTCCAGTGGACCGCACCATCGCGTAGCATCACCCCGTCCGCAGGGGCGTTCAGGCGCCGCGCCCCCTGCCCTGCCAACCAGTGCCGCAACTGCGCCGCCGCCTGCCGCAAGGGCAGCGCGGCGATCTGGATGGTCTCCGAGGCGATCGTCGGCCCCTGGTTCGGCGTTACGGCAGTATCGCCCAGAACCATCCGCACATCGTCGAGCGGCACGTCGAGTTCCTCGGCCACGATCTGCGCAAGTGCCGTTTCGATCCCGGTTCCCAGATCGACATGGCCGTTGAACGCCGTGACCGCGCCGTCGGCACCGATTTGGACATGGTTGATCCGGCCTTCCGGACGGTCCTCAAAGACGGAAACCAGCCCGGTCATGCCGCCTGCTCCGCCTTGGCGAGCATCACGCGCGCCGCCTGTTCCACCGCGTCGAGGATTTCCTGGTGCGTGCCGCAGCGGCACAGGTTGTCGCGCAGTGCCTGCCGGATGTCGTCCCGACTGACCTCTGCGTCACGTTCCAGCAGGGCAACCGCCGTCATCACCATGCCGTTCAGGCAATAACCACATTGTGCGCCCTGTTTTTCGACAAATGCCGACTGAACCGGGTGCAGCCCCTCCGGCCCCGCCAGTCCTTCCAGCGTCAATATTGACCGACCCTGCAAGCGGCGGGCGCGTAGCACGCAGGAACGCGCGACTTCGCCGTCAACCAGCACGGTGCAGGCGCCGCATTGCCCCATGCCACAGCCATATTTCGGCCCGTTCAGCCCGAATTCCTCTCGCAGCAGGTCAAGCGCCATGCCTTTGGCCTCGCAGGTCACGGTCTGGCCGTTCAAGGTGAAAGACAGGGCATCGGTGGTCACGGGCGTCCTTTCCTGGTGCGTCTTGGATCGGGGTCGAGAACAGGGCAAATTTGAGTGTACACAAACAATTTGTGTCGAAAAGTCAAATTTTTCGGCAAAAGGCCGGAAATTGCGCTCAGGGTTTCAGCGCAAAATACTTTGGCGCCCAAAAATGAAGCAGCGCCCATTGGGGCTTTTGGGGTCAGGTCCGTTGCCAGCAGGGCTGCTACAACGCCCAAGAAGGAACTGGCATTTCCTCGCTGGACGAACAGGTAAGCATCTTGCTGCGCTTCCGCGGACGTCGATGCTGTCATGCATTCCCTCTCGCCGCCAGGAAAGCTTGGCCGAAACCCCAGGTTCCAACGGTTCACCTATCAGGGACATAGCACTAGCCGACCGGACCCAACCTGCTGCCTGCCCTGAATTCCTTTGAGCTCACCGCTATTTAATTCAATTGGATCAAACCCCCTTCAATCTCACCTTCAAGGCCGGATGCACGTCCGCCCCTGCCCGGCAGACGCTGGATTGCACCATTGGCGGTGTTCCCGGCCGCCAAGAACCGGGGCAGGTGCAACGACAAGAAGGTATGCAAACATGCAAGATCACCCCAATCTGCGAGAAGCCCCCGACCGCGTCGAAATCGACGTCGGGTCGTCCAAGGTGCCGAATCGTTCGAACTCGCCCATCGACACCATCCCGCGCGATTTCGACGAGAGGGCGCTACGGCAGAAGCGGCTGGCCCGGGTGCGCGAGATGATGCGGGACAACGATCTGGACGCCGTCCTGCTCTTCGACCCGTACAACCAGCGCTACGCCACCGGGTCGCGCAATATGTTCGGGTATTTCCTGCGCAACTCCACGCGGTACATCTACATTCCGCGCGAAGGCGACGTGATCCTTTTCGAATACCCGGGCAGCGCGCATATCTCGACATGGCTTGAAACGATCGACGACAGCCGCGAGTCCAAGGTGGTCTTCGCCTCGGTGAACGGTCGCGACCGGGACGTTCTGAAACCCTTCGCCGAGGAGATCGCCGCGCTGATGCGCTGCGACGTCGGAGAGGGCAAGCGCGTCGGCATGGACCGCTGTTCCTACACGCTTGCCATGGCGCTGCAGGCCGAGGGCTTGGAGGTCGAAGATTGCCTGCAGATGATGTTGCACACGCGACGGATCAAGTTGCAGGAGGAAGTCGCCTGCCTCGCCCTCAGCATGTCCGCGGTCGAAACCGCCGTCTGGAACGTGGAGAAAAAGATGGACCCGGGCGTGAGCGAGAACGAGCTCTTCGCCGAAATGTATCACGGCGTGCTGATGGGCGGGGGCGAGTTCATCGAGACCCGTTTGCTGAGTTCCGGTCCCAAGACGAACCCGTGGTTCAACGAGGCGGGCGAACGGCGGATGCGCCCCGGCGAACTGCTGGCGCTAGATACCGACACCATCGGCGTGAACGGCTACTACGCCGATATTTCGCGAACCTTTTTCTGCGGCCCGGGACGACCGAGCGGATACCAGAAGTCGCTGTACAAGATGGCCTGGGAGCAGATCCAGCACAACGCGTCGATCGCCAAACCCGGGATGTCCTTTCGAGAGATCGCTGACAAGGCCTGGAAGATCCCCGACAGGTTCTTTGACCTGCGCTATCCATCGATCATCCACGGGGTTGGCATGCACGGCGAGAAGCCAATTATCGCGCATGGCTGCGATTTGGACCGCTATACCGGAGATGGGACACTGGAAACCGGGATGGTCGTCAGCGTCGAGAGCTATATCGGCGAGCCGGGCGGCAGCGAGGGCGTGAAGCTCGAAGACCAGTTCCTGGTTACCGACAGCGGGCTGCAGCCCATGTCGCATTACCCGTTTGACGAGCGTCTCCTGAGCCGCGAAATTTGAACAGTGTCCGGCAGCTTGGAGGATATTCGCGGTGAACAGACGCCTCCCCCCCTTCGCATCGATCCGTGCATTCGAGGCGGTTGCGAGGAAAGGCACGCTACAGGATGCAAGCGATGAGCTGCTGATCTCGCCATCCGCCGTCAGCCACCAGGTGAAGGCGCTGGAGATATTCGTGGGCATGAAGCTCTTTCTGCGCGAGCCGCATGGTCTAAGCCTGACGAAAGAGGGCCAAGCCTACCGCGGCGATCTGAGCGCAGCGCTTGACCGGATCGACACCGGAACCCGACGTTTGATGGCCGCCCGCGACGAGGGCGGCCTCACGATCCAGATCTACCCGTCGCTTGCACAGCTTTGGCTGATCCCCCGGCTGGCTGATTTCCGGTCGTCCAATCCCGACATCTCGGTAAGAATCGTCTCCCCCGATGGGGAGCGCTCGCTGAGCGGCAGCGACATCGACATTGCCATCGTCTGTTCCGACACGCCGCCGAAAGAGTTCATCGCCGACGAGCTGTTCGCCGAGGATATCGCGCCGATCTGCGCGCCGGACTATCTCAAGTCATCGGGTCCGATCGAAACCGCGTCGGACCTCCTGAGCCATTGCCTCATCGGCTGCGCCTCGAAGCGGGAAGAATGGCAGGACTGGCTGAGAGGCGCCAAAGTGCGCACCCAGGAAACCAAGCCGCAACTGGAGTTCGAATCCCGCTCGCAAGCCCTGCAGGCGGCTGCCGAGGGACTGGGCGTGGCCATGGCGCGGCGGCCCTTTGCCGACGGGATGATCGAGGCTGGGCAACTGGTATTCCCGCTGCAGCACAAACAGGCCACCGCGTCCTCGTATTACCTGATCGCTCCCGAGAGATCGGACACCCGCCCGGCGGCCAAGAGGTTCCGGGCGTGGCTTCTTTCGCAGGTCAGCGCGCCGCGCGACAATCGTTGAAGCGCAGGCGCCGTCAGGGCCGGATCATATCCAGATAACCTTCGTAGAAGCCGGTGATTCCCCATTCCATCTCGGCCAGCGGACCCGGGCGGAAATGGTGCGAATTCACGCCCTCCTGATTGTGGCGGATGATCCGTTCGTCATCGAGCGAGGTGACGTGCCACAGCCACGTCAGGTCGTCGGTGACGTAGTCCTTCTGCTCTTCGGCATCTTCGCGCACAAGCCAGATCAGCTCGATATCGGTTTCCTGCAACCCGCGCGGCAGGAAACGGTAGCCCACCACATGGTCGGAATAGATGAGAAAGTTGTTGAGTGCGCCGACCTGTACGTCAGTCGCACCACCATCGAAGCCCGTCAGGTTACCGAGTGGCGGCGCAAGCGCCGAGCCGTCCCGGCTGCCCGTCTGGTAGCCGTCGTATAGCGGATAACGCCGGTAGTAGACATCCGCCCCCGGTGCCGGCGCGGATGGGCCGGTTTCGTCCAGTTCCTGGGTCGGAAGGCCGATCTTGCGCGAACGCTCGTGCAGCGGTTCGATCAGTTTTTCCATTTCATGCGGCGCCTTGAGCGTGTGCGACTTGGCATACTCCTGATGCGAGGGCGCGCAATGATAGCATTCCATGTAGTTTTCCAGCGCCAGCTTCCAGTTGGCTGGCACTGGGTATACCTTCTTGTGAGCCACCTTTAGGTTCTCCAGCCCGAAAGGCGCGGTCAGGGGAGCGAGCTTTTCCAACCCCGCCTCGATCGGCGGCGCATCTTCCGAGGCGCAAACGAAGATCATGCCCTGGAACACGATCACCCGTGCAGGCAAAAGACCATACTCGCCCGGATCGAACCCCTCGCCCATCGACCGCCCCGAACGCAGCTTGCCCGAAAGCTCGTATGTCCAGGCATGATAGGGGCAGACAAAGAGCCGCGCCTTGCCTCCCTGCTGGACGCAGACTCGCGAGCCGCGATGGCGACAGACATTGAGATGCGCGCGCACCTCGCCCTCGCGGTCCCGGACCACGATGATCGACTCCGGGCCGTATTCCAGCAGGAAGTAATCGCCGGGTTCGGGAATCTGGCTGGCGTGGCCAGCCCAGATCCAGCTTCGGTTCCAATATGCGCTGATGTCACGGTCGAAAACATCCTGCGAGGTGTAGAAGTCACGCGGCAGGGCGAAACCATTCTGGTAGTCCTGGATCAGGCGGGCGAGTGCCTCAAGGTGTTGCGTCATCGTGATTACCTCATCCTACTAGGGCTGTCGTTTCACGGCGGAAGAAGTCCATTTCCACTGCATCGCGGTCGCGTCCGAAATCCCGGGCGGCCTTGTGTCCGGAATAGACGGCATCGGCGATCAACCCCGGGCCAGTGGCGTCACCGATGAGTTCGAGATGGGACAGGCCGGCCTGACCGAGAAGAGCATCGTAGAGCGACAGGACACGCTCGCGCTGTGTCACCAGCAGCGTGGTGGTGGCTTCGAGCCTCGTCTTACGTCCGGAATATACACACGCGAGGTGGCAGACGCCCTTTTCGATACGCTCTACGGCCTGCGCGGTGACGATCGTCACGCCCTTTTCGATCAGAGATTTCTGCACTCGTTCTTGTTCAAGAGTAAACTCGGTGAAGGGCGAGACGAGGTGCGCCGTCGTCACGAAGGTGATTGAGTGGCCCGATCCGGCGAGTTGCTCGGCCAGAACTCCGGCGAGATAGCCATGCTCGTCGTCATAGATGACCAGCGGCCCGGGCACTGGCTGGGTGCCGTCCATGATATCGTCAGGTGTCAGTATCGTGGCATCAGCGGCGATCTCGATGCCATGCCTGGCGGTCCGGCCACGGCCATCCCGCCGCCAACGCGATCCGGTTGCGACAAAGACATTCGGCACGCCGAGTTCCAGAACGTCCTCCGCGCCGAGTTCGCTGTCGAGAAAGATATCCACGTTTGCCCGCTGTCGAAGATCGTTCAGGCGATAGTCCATCACCCGGACCCAGGCAGACAGGCCTGTCAGCCCGGCTTCCCTCCGGACCCGGCCGCCCAACTCTCGCCCAGCTTCGGCAAGCGTCACGTGACAGCCGCGCCGGGCAAGCTGCATGGCGCATTCCAGCCCGGCGGGTCCGGAACCGACCACCAGCGCGGCTTGCTCATCGGCCGTGCTTTCGATCTTCTCGGGGTGCCATCCGCGGCGCCATTCCTCGCCCATGGTCGGGTTCTGGGTGCAACGGATCGGCACGCCCTGCATGTCGGCGGAAACGCAGATGTTGCAGCCGATGCATTCGCGGATTTCGTCGATCCGGCCTTCCTCGATCTTCTTCGGCAGGAACGGGTCGGCGATTGACGGACGCGCGGCGCCGATCAGGTCCAGTACGCCCCTGCGGACCAGCGCCGCCATCGTGTCAGGCGACGTGAAGCGCCCGACGCCGACCACGGGTTTCGAGGTGATTTTCTTGACGAATTCCAGATAGCGGGTCTGGTAGCTGTCCTCGGCCTGGAACCGGGTCGTCTGGGAGTCGTTTTTCCAACCCGCGACGTTCACATCCCAAAGGTCGGGCAGTTCGGCCAACAGTTCGACCACGGCGCGGCCTTCCTCCTCGGCCTGCATTGCATCGGCGCCCAGCATCTCGTCGATGGCAAAGCGGAAGGCAACGGCGCTTTCGCCGCCGACCACGTCCAGAGTGTCTTCGAGCAACTCGCGCGTCAGACGCACACGGTTTTCCAGGCTGCCGCCATATTCGTCACTGCGATCATTGTACTGGGGCAGCAAGAACTGATGTGCCACGGTCATGTAATGGCCGGCGTAGACGTAGATGATGTCGAAACCCGCGTCCCTGGCCCGGCGCGCGGCGTTGCGGTGCCAGTGGCGCAGGTTGCGCAGATCTTGCTTGTCCATCGCGCGCGCCTGCGGCGCGAAGCCCGCCTCGAGGATGGTATCAACCGGCGCCAGAGCACGGGCACGCGTCAAAAGGTTCGGCGCATGGTTGCCGTTATGGGCCAATTCGATCCCGGCGAGAGATCCATGACGGTGAACCGCCTCGGTCATCAGCCGCAACGCGGGTACGTCGCGGTCATCCCAGAGGCGCCCCTCGGCGTAAGGGGCGAGATCCGAAGTCGGGTGGATCTCGGTCTCCTGGTTGCAGACCACCCCCCAGCCGCCTTCGGCCTTCATACCGCGCAACGCGGCCTCGGCGCGCGGGCGAAGATGCCCCATGCCATTGCAATGGGGCACCTGATAGAAACGGTTGCGCGCGGTCACAGGTCCGATGCGGACAGGTTCGAAAAGCACGTCATAAGCGTCTGCGCGTTTCACTGGCGCATTCCTTCCTTGCGATAGGAGACGGGGGGTGGATCACCTCCCCCGTTGTTCAGGACAGGATTAGAAGCCTGCCTTGATGCGCTCGAATTCCTGCAGCATCTTGGCTTCCAGTTCCGGGTCGACGGCGTCGAAGAACAGGCTGTTGTCGAAAAGCGCCTTGGGGTCATCGAAACCGTAGGTCTTGATCATGTCCTGGTCGGAGATGTCGAACGAGGCAGCGTTGGAATGCGGATAGCCCCAGTTTTCGATGATATACTTGCCGCTTTCCGCCTGAGTGAGGGCGTTGAGCATGTCATAAACCTGCTCGTCGGACGCAGAGGCGTTCGCCATGTGGACATAGCCGCAGACCCAGGTGGCGATGCCTTTGCCCTCGCCACGCATCATCTGCGCCGGGACGTCATTCCAGATCAGGTTGAGTTCGGTCTGGTTCCAGGCCCAGCCCATGGTCACTTCGCCCGAGGCCAGCGCCTGATCGAGCTGACCCGCATCGGACCAGTAGAAACGCACGTTGGGATGCACGGCCCGCAGGAAGTCCGAGGCTTTGCGGAATTCCTCGTCGCTCATGTCGGTGTAGTTGTCCGCAACACCCGCCCCCAGCGCCGCCATCGCGTAGGCCGACGCCGCCCCGTCGGGGATCGCGACCTTGCCCCGGTACTTGGGATTAGTGAGGGCCTGAAGCGAGATTTCCGCCTCTGAGATCTGGTCGGACCGGTAGATCAGGCCGGTATTGCCCCACTCGAAGGGCACCATCCATGTTTCCCCGTCGAAAGAGATACCGTCCATCTCCTTGATCGTCGGCAACATGGCGTCCCAGTTGTCGAGCCTCGATGTGTCGATCGGCTGGATGATCCCTGCCGCCGCCCATTTCCGCGTGGCATCGGTGCAGGGGTGGGCCAGATCGGCCTCGAAACCGGATTGCAGTTTGGTGAAGGCCTCATCCTGGCTGCCAAAGTAGGAATACGTCGGGGCCTCTCCGTATTTCTCGACATAGGTCCCGAAGAAACCCGGATCCTCGTAGCCCGACCAGTCAAAGACGGTCAGATCGCCGCCTTCGGCATGTGCGGCGCCAGCCAGCAGGCAGGCCAAGGCGCTTAGTTTGGGTGCCGAAAGTATCATGTGGTGATCTCCCCGTTCTCGATGTTTTGCGTTTGGCTGTCGTTGCCAAGGTCGATGACCGAGGCGCTTTGCACGCCGATGAAAACCGTATCGCCACGATTGAAATCGACGGTGTGGAAATAGTTGGGTACCGCGACGACGATTGTGCTTGGCACGCCCTCGGCGCGGACATGGTAGTGCACGCTCTCACCGTAGAAGGCGACGTTCTCGACCTTCGCCTCCAGTGTCGCATCGTAATCCGTGGGCCGCTCACGCGAGATGTCGAGCTGTTCGGGCCGGATGCCTACGAGAAGCCCGCTGCCGCGTTTGGTCACGTTGGCATTGCGCTGGATCTTGATCTTGCCAAAGCCGGGCAACTCGACCGCGATCGTCTCACCGGACTGGTCTGCACTCCGGGCCGGCAGAAAGTTCATGCCACCGATGAAGGCCGCCACGTCGCGATTGGCGGGTCGGGCGTAAAGCGTTGCAGGCGCATCCACCTGCTCCAGTCGACCGTTGAACATGACGCCAATCCGGTCGGACATGGTCATGGCCTCGTACTGGTCGTGCGTAACCATCACGAAGGTGATCCCGATGGACTGCTGAAGCCGGCGCAGTTCAAGTTGCATCGCCTCGCGCAGGTTCTTGTCCAGGGCCGAAAGCGGCTCGTCGAGCAGCAGCACCTTCGGTCTCATCACCAGCGCCCGGGCCAGCGCCACGCGCTGCCGCTGTCCGCCCGAAAGCTGATCGGCCTTGCGGTTCTCCATCCCGCCGAGTTCGACCATCTCCAGCGCCTCGGCGATACGGTCCCGTCGTGCCTGGCGCGACAAGCCCTGCTTCACGAGACCAAAGCCAACGTTGTGCCCGACATTCAGATGCGGAAAGATCGCGTAGCTCTGGAAGACCATGTTGGTAGGACGTTTGTTGGCCGGGATCCCGGCCATGTCTTGACCGTCAATGCGCACCGTCCCGGCTGTTGGCTCCTGGAATCCGGCAATGGTCCTTAACGCCGTTGTCTTGCCGCAACCGGACGGCCCAAGAAGCGAAAAGAACTCACCCGCTTTCAGCTTGAGGTCGAGTTTGTCGACCGCCTTGAAGGTGCCGAAGCGCTTGTCGACACCGGAGAGATGGATGATCGGGTCGTCTATCATGTATTATGCTTCCCCTTCATGACCCGGACTTGGCCGAGCGGCGGCGAAAAAATTCGGCGGTGACCAGCAACACAACGGAAAACGCCAACAGGCAGGAACCCAGCGCCAGCGTATTCGGCAACTTGGCGGGAAACCGGATCTGGCTCCAGATGTAGACCGGCAGCGTGGGTTGATCGCCGCCCAGGAAAAACGCGAGGATGAACTCGTCGAACGACACCGTGAACGTGACCAGAAAGCTGGCCACGATGCCCGGCGCCACGATTGGCACCGTCACGCGCCGGAACGTGCCGAACACCGTTTCGCCCAGATCATAGGCCGCTTCCTCCAGTGCGGGATCGAACTCGTCGAAGGCCGATTTCATGATCGCAACGGCAAAGGGCACGGTCAGGAAGGTGTGGCCCAGGATAACCGCAGTCAGCGAGGGTTTCAGACCGATGGACAGAAACAGGACGAGGAACGAAGAGGCCACGATGATGCCCGGCACGACCAGCGGCAGCATGACCAGAGCTTCGGAGAATTCGCGCCCGGTGAAACGGTTGCGCACATAGGCACGCGCCGCAAACATACCAAGCGACGTGGCAAGCAATGCCGTCACCCCTCCCACGATAAGACTGTTCACCAGCGATTGCAGAAGCGCCTCCTGCCCGACGAGTTCCGCATACCATTTCAGCGTGAACCCCTTGATCGGAAAGGCGACGATCGTCCCGTCGTTGAGCGAGAAAAGCGGCAGAAGAAGCACCGGCACATAGAGGAAGACCAGGTACAACACCGCATAGGTCGTCAGGCCGGGGAAATTTCGGACAAGCCGGGTCATCTGATCCTCCTTGCCATCAGGTTCGACACCACGACAAAGCCGCCGGCCACCAGCCCGACCGAAACCATCGCCAGCAGCGAGAGCGTGGCCCCCAGCGGCCAGTTGTTGGCAGCGCCGAACTGAACCTGGATCAGGTTGGCGATCATCTTGCCGTCCGATCCGCCGACGAGAGCCGGCGTCACATAGTCTCCGACCGTCGGAATGAAGATGATCAGGCATGACGCGATGATCCCCGGCACGGTCAGCGGCAGTGTCACGCGCAGGAAACTTTCGATTTTCGAGCAACCGAGGTCGCTTGCGGCTTCGAGCAGACTCGGGTCGATCTTTTGTAACGAAACGTAGATCGGCATGATCGCGAAGGGCGCCCAGGCGTGCGCGAGGGTCAGGACAACCGCGAATTCGTTGTAGAGCAGAAATTCAAGCGGATCGTCGATCAAGCCTAGCGCCATCAGTGCGCTGTTCATGAGCCCGTTAAACCCAAGGATCAGTTTCCAGGAGAAAACCCGCAGCAGATAGCTGGTCCAGAAGGGAATGGTGATCAGCAGCAGCCAAAGCGTCTTGTAGCGTGTGCGGAACGCGATGAAATATGCGATCGGATAGGCGAGGACCACTGTCGCCGCCGTAACCAGCGCCGCAATCCAGACGGACCGAACAAGCAGGTGCCGCACCAATGGGTCCGTCAGCGCTGAGCTGTAGTTTTCCCAAGTAAAGCTTCGGTCGATGCTGACGTAGGTTTGCGACCAGAAGCTGTAGACCACCAGAATGCCCAGCGGCGCCGCGACAAGCAGCCCGACGTAGAGCGTCGCCGGCGCGCTGAGCGCCATGCCGCGCGATGCCTCTGACCTAAGTCTGATCATGATACTCCCGGACCATCGGATTTAATTTGGACGATTGTCCAATTAAAAATGACGACAAGGATGCTAGCTGTCAATAGGACTGCGTGGCATGTTTGTTTTCGGCGCCCAGCAAGCGCAAAAATGCGGCGAAACGAGGAGCTTGGCATGGCAGAAAGTTCGCATGACCCGTCAGACAACAACGGTGGACGCCGGGCACAGCTGCGCGAACGCAACCGTCTGGCAATGATTGAGGCGACGCTCGATTGCGTGGCCGAACTCGGAATCGCCAGAACCTCGGTCAGCACCATCATCGAACGGGCCGGACTTTCCCGCGGGCTGATCCATTTCCATTTCAACGGCAAGGACGGGTTGATCGAGGCCGCCATCGCCCATGCGAGCAACCAGTATTTCGACAATCTCTATGCGCTGCTCGAAGAGACCGGGCCCGAGGCGCTGCCGCAAGAAACGGTCGAGGCGGTGATCCGGTCGGATATGAGCCCGTCGATCCTGAACGGCTACAATGTCAGCATCTGGTACGCGTTCCGCGGAGAGGCCCGCGAGCGCAAGTCGATACAGTCTTTCAGCGATACCCGTGACGACCGATTGCGCGCTTTGCTGATTAAGGCCTTTTCAAACATCTGCCGTGCGGAAAAAGTTGGCGACCCTTCGCAAACGGCGCGTGACGCCACACACGGAACACTGGCCTTTCTGGAGGGCATGTGGACCGACTACCTCCTGCATGAGGACGCTTTCGACCGCGAGCAGGCTTGCCGCATCATCTTCCGCTTTCTTTCGGGCCTTTTTCCCAATCATTTCGGACTGAATGGAGCTCTGCGCGACAACCCCGCATGAATTCAATTCCCGGCCCCCGCAATTGATTTCAATTGGACCAGGCACCACACCGCCGCACCCTTGCGCTGTCGATCATGCGGACCAGCGGGCCCAAAGCCCCGCAAAAGTCCGCCACAGCCTTGAAAGGTGCATCCCATGCAAGAGACTATCGCCAAGACAGACGTCGATGCGCTCGGTTGCGTTGATACCGAACGCTTCCCGCTCAGAGACCCCGACAGCGCCACCTACCGCCAGCGCGTCGCGGAGGCGCGAAAGGCATTGGAACACGACGGGTGCTGCGTGCTGCGCGGACTGATCCGCCCCGATGCGCTGCCTGCCCTGGCCGAAGAAACCGCCGGCCTCGCGCCAAAGGCACATTTCACCTCTTCTCGCGCCACCGTCTATGGCAACACACCGAACCCGGATCATCCGGAGGGCGACCCACGGCGCGTAGAAGTCAAACGCGACAACGGATTCGTCGCCGGAGACTTCATTCCGGACACGGCACAGATCCGGCAACTCTATCACGACGCCGATTTTCGCCGCTTCGTTGGTGCCTGCCTCGGACTCGAGGAAATCCACGAGTTCGGCGATCCGCTGGCGCAACTCGTTGTGAACGTGCTGAAGCCCGGAACAGGCCACGGCTGGCACTTCGACAGCAACGAATTCATCGTCACCCTGCTGACGCAGCCACCGGATGAAGGTGGCAGCTTTGACTACTGCCCGCAGATTCGTCGCCCCGGTAGCGAGAACTACGACGAGGTAGGCGCGGTTCTGGAAGGTGACGAAAGCCAGGTGAAATTTCTCGACCTGCGCGCTGGCGATCTGCAGATCTTCTTCGGCCGATACTCCCTGCACCGCGTGTCCACCATTCGTGGTTCGCAAGACCGGCACACCGTGATTTTTGCCTATTCGCGCGAGCCAGGGCGCCTCGGAAATCCTGAGAAAACAAAACAGATTTTCGGCCGTGTCACCGGTGAGCACGCGTCATCCGCGAAGAACGACGACGGCTTGAACGGGTAAGAGGTCGGGAAAATGTCGGAACGAACCGAAAGCTTCGAACCCCGCGCAGCTGAAGAACACGCACGAGACAAAGTCAAAACCGCAGACGACCCAGGTGCATTTCCGCGCTCTGCTTGCGGGCGGCCCCTTGCCGCGCTGCAGGGGATGACGGGCGATCCCGGAATGGACACGGCACTCGCCAGCGAGATCTGCGCCAGTTGCGGCAAATGCGCTGCAACCAATTGGTTTCGCGCATTTCTGCACGATGAAAGCGTGTTGCGAATGCGTTCCGCGGGCAAGGCTTGCTAGCAACCGCGTTTCTTAGCCAGGCCGCCTGAACCGAGAACCTGACACTGCCGCCCCAGGTTTTGCCTGAATGGCCGGGGCGGGTGGCACAATCACTCGGGATAGACCAGGCGGCCGCGCTTTGTCTCCACGACGCCAAAGCCCGTGTCGAAGAGCGCGCTGAGACGTGGCGGGGTCATGACCTCTGCCGCCGGGCCGGCTGCGAAGACGCGTCCGTCCTTCAGCGCAAGAACATGGTCGGCCCAGAGCGCCGCCGCATTGAGGTCATGGACAACGATCAGGACGCCCCGCGCTTCGGAGCCAGGACGCGACATGGCGTGCAGTTGCGCCATCAGGTCCCGGGCAAAGCGCGGATCCAGCGCCGCCAGCGGTTCGTCGAGGAACAACCAGGGGGTGGACTGGGCCCAGGCCATCGCCGTGAAGGCTCTTGCCATCTGACCGCCTGACAGGGTTTCGACCTGGCGCGGCGCCAACCTCATCAGGTCAAAAAGGCGCAGGGCCTCCTCGACGATCTGGCGATCCTCGTCCCGTGGCCTGCCCTGGTGATGCGGCCAACGACCGAAGGAGACGAGGTCCTTGACGGTCAGCCGGCTGGTCAGGGCCTGCGCCTGCGTCAGAACGGCGATCCGCAGCGCCCGGTCGCGGTGTGTCATGCGATGGACATCTTCGCCGTCCAGGACGATCCGTCCGGCGCTCGGCGTCGTGAGACCGGCACACAGATGCAGAAGCGAGGACTTGCCCGCACCGTTCGGCCCGATCAGCGCCGTGATCCCGTCACGCGGCACCTGCGCCGCGATGCCATGCAGTATGCCGGTATCGCGCACCCTGAGGCTGACATCGTCAATCTCGATCATGTCCGTCCTTTCCGTTTCAGGATCAGTGCAAGGAACAGGAGGCCTCCAAGGAACTCGATCAGCACCGCAAGCGTCGATTGCATCCCCAGGACCCGCTCGAACAGGAACTGCCCCGCAACAAGGAAAAGCGCACCCGTCATGCCAGCGGCCGGCAACAGCACCGCGTGACGGTACGTCTGCATCATCGCGTGGCCCAGGCTGGCCGCAATCAGGCCCAGGAAGGTCACCGGGCCAACAAGCGCGGTCGAGACCGCGACCAGAACCGAAACAAGCATCAGGCTCCGGTTCACCACCCGGTCATGATCCAGCCCCAGCGTCCGCGCACGAACCCGGCCCAGCCCGGCCACGTCCAGCCGGGGCGCCAAGCGCAAGGCGGCCAGTGCGGCAATTCCCAGAAGTGCCGCCGCGATCGCCAGCAATCCCCGGTCCACGGCCCCGAATGAGGCGAACATGGCCTGTTGCACCACCGCGAACTCGGACGGATCCAACAGCCGTTGCATCAAGCCCGCCAGCCCCCGCAGCATGACCCCCAGGATCACACCCGTGAGGATCATATGGATCAGATCGCCGGCACCACGGCGCAACAGCAGGCCAAAGAGGATCTGTGCAGCCACGACCAGTAGAGCGACCTCGGCCAGGAAGGTGGCCAGGGGCGGCAACTGCGCAACCCCCAGCCCGCCAAGCCCAAGCACCAGCGCGGTTTGCAGCGTGACAAAGAGCGCGTCGAACCCGACGATCCCCGGTGTCAGGAGGCGGTTCTGGGCGACTGTCTGGAACAGCACAGTGGCCATGCCCACCGCGCAGCCCACCAGCAACAGCGCCGCCAGCTTGGTCGCGCGCAGGCCAAGGATAAAGGCCGTCGGGCCGCGCAGGTTCCATAGCAGGAACGCTGTCGAGGCCCCGACAAGCACCAGCGCCAGCAGGATCAGACGACGCTCAGCCATTGCCCGCTTTCGGTGCGGCATGCAGCAGCCAGAGAAAGACCGCCGCCCCCGCGATGGCAAAGATCGTCGCCGCCGGCACCTCGTAGGGAAAGCGCACCAAGCGACCGAGGATATCCGCCGCCAGCACCGCCCCGCCGCCACAGACAGCCACCACAATCAGGTTCCGGCGCAGGTTGTCCCCGCAGAGCCGCGACACGATGTTCGGCACGACCAGTCCGACAAAGGGCAAGGCGCCCACGGTCACGACAACCAGCGCGGTGATCGCCGCCACCACTGCAAGCCCCAGCGCGACGGTCTGCCCATAGTCGAGCCCCAGAGAGCGTGCGGCATCGGCGCCAAGGCCCAGAATCGTGATCCTGTCCGCCAAGGCGTATAGCAGCGCGGCCAGCACGGCGATTCCCCAGAGCAGCTCATAGCGGCCCTGCACGACGCCCGAGAACTCGCCCATCTGCCAGACGCCCAGGTACTGCATGAGGTCCACCGACCAGGCAATCCAGACCACGACCGCGCCAAGGATGCCGGCGTAGATCAGGCCGACAAGGGGCAAGAGCATTGGATCACTGCGGGGAACATGCGCGGCCAGTCTGAGGAACAACGCGGTGCCCGCCATTGCCGCAAGGGCCGCAACCGCCATCTTGATCCAGAGCGCGGCGCCCGGCGCCCAGAGGGTGATGACCAGCAATCCCAGCATCGCGGCCTCCGGCGTGCCGGACAGGCCGGGCTCGACAAACCGGTTCTGCACCGCCTGCTGAACCACCACCCCGGCCAGGGCCAGCCCGGCCCCCGCAAGGATGGCCGCCGCCGTACGGGGAAAGCGGCTGACCGCGATCAGCCAGCCGGACCCAAGATCCGATGTCCACAGAGAGGCCGCGCCGATTGACAGGCTGATCGCCACCAATGCGATCAGCGTAGCGCCGCCCCAGATCCAGCGTGTCACGGTTCAGCTTTCACCGTCCGAAAACGCCGCGATCACTTCGTCGAGCGTGATCATCATCGACTGAATGCCGCCGCCCGAGATATAGAGCGGACCGCTGTCCAGGTAGACGATCTGCCCGGTCTGCGCGGCCTTGGTTCCCGCCACCAGCGGGTTGTCCAGCGTTGCGGCCGCGGCCTCGCCCGATTGGCCGATGGCCGCTCCGCGATCTATGACAAGGATCCAGTCCGGGTTGACCTCGGCGATGAACTCGAAAGAGACCGCCTCGCCGTGGGTTTCCGCAGTCAGATCCGGGAACGCCTCGGGGAGCGACAGCGCCCGGTGCAGCCAGCCAAAGCGCGAGTCGGCGCCATAGGCCGACACCTTGCCGCCATTGGTCAGCACGATCAGAGCATCGCCCTTGCCGGCAATGGCCGTCTCCGCCTCTGCCAGCTTTGCGTCCAGTTCCGATGCCAGCGCCTCGGCCTTGTCCCCGACGCCGAACAGAGCGCCATAGGCGGCCAGCCGTGCCTTGACCTGCCCGACGGCATCGCCGCCCCAGATGGTCATGTCGACGGTCGGCGCGACCTTGGACAGCGGCTCGACCTGTGCCGAAGAGCGGCCACCGGCGATGATCACGTCCGGCGCCATGATGGCCAGAGCCTCGAAATCGGGCTCGAAAAGCGATCCGACAACCTTGGCCTGTTCCGCAACATCGTCAAGGTAGCTCACGAAATGCGGCGCCGGAATGCCGGCAACCCGAACGCCCAGCGCCTCCAGCGTGTCGATGGCGGGCACGTCAAAGGCGACAACCGTTTCCGGCGCGCTCTCCAGCGCAACAGGGCCGGTGGCGGTCTGGATCGTGACCTGCTCGGCCAGCGCGGGCAGCGGCAAGGTCAGAACGGCGGCAATCGTGGCAAGGGCAGCTGCGCGCATCATGGCATTTCCTATCAATACAGTCAGGATTTCTGCCGGGGTTCTAGACAAGGTCGCAAAGAGGATGCAAGGTCTTTCCGACTGAATTAATCGGGATTGCGAAATGACACTGCATCAAACCGGCCTGTTCGAGACAACCAACGCCAGCAAGTATCTGAAACAACTGTGCAAACACTTCGCGCACAAGGTCGAGGTCGACTACGACGACACCCGGGGACAGGCGCAGTTGCCGTCCGGGCCCTGCGTCCTTCGGGCCTCCGACACCTGCCTGCACATCGAAATTTCCGGCCCCGACGAGGCAGGTCTTGAACGCGCGCGTGGTGTCGTGGACAGCCATCTTGAACGGTTCGCCTTTCGCGAGGGGTTCAAGACGATGACCTGGGCGAACACCTGAGCGGCACAGAACGAGCCAAGGCGCGCCGTTAGACCGCTTGCCGCGCCCCTGGGCCTGGACGCTACTGGGCGAATAGCTGGCGCGCAGCGACTGCAGAATGGGAAATGCACCAATACCACCGGTGCGCCAATCCCCCGGGCTGTCAGACCGTTGCACGCCGCACGGCCCTGACCGGCATCAGCCTGCAAGGCTTATGTCTGCACGAAGAGGGCGGCAGCCCTTTCCGTCCCGCTTCTGCCCCATTCTTTGGCGATCATGCACGCCGCCGATCAGTGGCCAGCCGGCGATGCCAGGTCGGAACGCAGCTCGGCGGGCACATCGGCCAGTCGCCCACCATTGCCCAGGTCCAGCGCGGCCTGCCACACCACCCGCGCACGCAGGCGGGGTGTCTGGCGCAATGGCATGACCGCTCCGGCTTGCAGGGGAACCGACAGCGTCCAGCCTGCATCGGTCAGGTCGCGCCATTCGACGTCAAGATGGATCGACGCGTGATGCACCAGGCTGCGCAGCGCGCGCGCAGGCAAGGTTGCCCCCTGGGCGATCTCCGCACGGTAGGCCGCTGGCGATATCGGCTGAACGGCGTCCCCGGCCCGCAGCGCACCCACCTGCTGCGCCAGCGCCCGTGCGTGATAGCCCACCTCGGCAATCAGCGCCCGGCGCCGGACACCTCCGCGCAACGAAGGCGCATTCAGGTCGGAATCCGACAGCTCGGCCAGCTTGCGTGCGAAATAGGCCGTACCGCGCCGGGCCAGCAGCAGATCCTCCGCCGGGGCCGAGGCCGCATCATAGCGCGCCCCTGCCCCCTGCCGCGCGCGCAAGGCCTCACGCGCGGTCTGCTCCTCAGCCGTCAGGCTCATTGCCCTTCGACCGCCGTTCGCATGAAGTTCAGACGCTCCATGATCGGCGCATCCGAAAAGCGGAACAGGTCGAACTGCGTTTCCGCCTGCAGCGACCAGGGAACCCAGGACGGGATCACGAACATGTCGCCTTTTTCCAGAGTGTGGGTCTCGCCCCCCATGACGACGGCGCCCCGACCCTCGAAGACCTGGAACACGGTCGAGCCGACTTCGCGCCGTTCCGGGGTTTCGGCTCCGGCGCGCAGGCGGTGGAACTCGCAACGGATCGTGGGCATGACGTCGCCGCCGGTGGTCGGGTTGACGTAGCGGATCGCCGCGTGCCCCTGTTCGACCGTTGCGGGCATGCCCTCGTCCTCCAGCAGCAACTGCTGGGTCAGCGCCTGATCGGTGAATTCCCAGCGGTAGGCACCGATGGGCGAGGCGACGGTATCCTGCAGTTGCGACAGCGGCCGCAGTCCCGGATGGCACCACAGGCGTTCGCCCTGGGAATAATTCGGCGTGGCGTTGTCGGTGACCCGTTCCGAGCCGAACTCGAAGAAACCAACGTCCATCTGCTGGCTGAAGGGAATGTCCAGCCCGTCGATCCAGGCCATCGGCTCGGTCGCGACGTTATGGTGCCCGTGGAACCGCCAACCCGGCGTCAACAGCAGATCGCCGCGCGACATCCGCACCGGGTCACCGTCGACCACGGTCCAGACCCCTTCGCCCTCGACCACGAAGCGAAAGGCATTCTGGGCGTGGCGATGCTCGGGCGCGTTTTCCCCGGGGCACAGGTACTGGATCGCGGCCCAAAGCGTCGGTGAGACATAGGCCCGCCCGCCGAGCCCGGGATTGGCGAGGCCGATGGCGCGACGTTCGCCGCCACGGCCCACGGGCACCAGTTCGCCCGACCTTTCGGCAAGTGGCAGCAGGTCGGCCCAGCGCCAGACATGGGGTACGGCCTTGGGCCTAGGGTGCTGGGGCATCAGGTCGCCGGTCTGCGTCCACAGCGGGTTCAGGTGATTGTCCTTGAACCCCTGGTACAGCGCGCGCAGCTCCGGCGTGTCCTCGGGTTGCATGGCATTGTCCATTTGTCTCCTCCTCAGAAAAGCCTGTCAGGCCGCGTCGGGCTGATTGGGCGGGGCCGCGTCGCGGAAGGCGGGCAGCGCGTCGAGTTCCGCGAAGATCCGCGCGATGATCGGCCAGTCCGCGACCTGAATCGCAAAGCGCCGGTTGTTCCAGACCTGCGCATAGAGGCAAAGATCGGCCAGCCCCGGTGTATCGCCATGACAGTACCGGCCGGTCTGCGCGTCCTGCAACGCCTCTTCGAGCGCGTCGAAAGTGGTGCAGACCCAGTGCGTGAACCATGCTTTCTGCGCCTCTTCATCGGCGCCGAACTGGTCGCGCAGGCGGAACAGGACCCGCAGGTTGTTTAGTGGGTGAATCTCGCAGGCAATCATGTAGGCAAGGCCGCGCACCCGCGCCCGGCCCAGCGGATCGCCGGGCAAAAGCGCGGGGTCGGGATGCGCGTCCTCCAGCCACTCGATGATGGCCAGCGACTGGATCAGGGTGGTTCCGTCCTCCAGTTCCAGCGACGGCACCAGGCCTTGCGGGTTCTTGGCCAGGTATTCCGGCGTCTGCGTCTCGCCCTTGCGCAGGACGTAGGCAAGGTAGTCATACTGCAACCCCTTGAGGTTCAACGCGGCGCGCAGCCGCGTCGACGTCGATGAGCGAAAGAAGTTGTGCAGCTTCAGGCGCATGCCCGGGGGCCGATATGGGTTGTGCAGGTGCCAAGACCCTCGACCTCGACCACGCAGGTGTCACCGGGCTGCAAGGGACCGACGCCGGCAGGTGTGCCGGTCATGATCAGGTCGCCGGGTTTCAACGCGAAGGACTGCGACAGGATCGAGATCATCTCAGGCACCGACCAGATCAGTTCGCGCAGGTCTGCATCCTGCTTGACCTCGCCGTTGACGGTCAGCTTGATCGCCCCTTTGGAGGGATGACCCACGGCAGAGACGGGATGGATCGGCGCGATGGGGGCCGAATTGTCGAACCCCTTGCCCAGATCCCACGGGCGGCCCTGTTCGCGCGCCTTCAGCTGCAGGTCGCGGCGGGTCAGATCATTGCCGACACCATAACCCCAGACGTGATCCAGCGCCCTATCCTCGGGAATGTCCACGCCCCCGGTGCCGATTACGGCGACCAGTTCAGCCTCGAAATGGAAATTCTCGGTCTGCGGCGGATAGGGGATCGTCGCGCCATCTTCGACCACCGCATCGGCGGGTTTCAGGAAGAAGAAGGGCGGATCGCGATCCGGGTCCTTGCCCATCTCGCGCGCATGGGCGGCATAGTTGCGCCCGATGCAGAAGATGCGGCGCACCGGGATGCGGTCGTCGCTGCCGGCAACGGCAACGCTGGGGATGACGGCAGGTTCAAAGACAAAGCCCATGAAGGTGATCCTTCCTCAAGTCATTCGGCGGCGGCGGGTTTCGCCGCGCCCGTGTCCAGCCCGTTCGAGCCGTAGAGCCAGTTCAGCTGGTTGTACCAGTCGTCCGCGCTCATCGAGCGCATTATGGAATTGCGGACCGCGGCCTGTGCGTCGCCAGGGTGGTAGATGTATTCGCCGATCAGGCGCGAGTTCATCTGGACGCGCGCGGTGCGGACCTTGCGCATCTCCTGGTAGCGTTGCAGCGCGTCCTCGGTGTCCTCACCGAAATGCTCGATGCAATGGGACAGGGCCACGGCGTCCTCCATCGCCATGCAGGCGCCTTGCGCGAAATATTGCAGCATCGGGTGGGCCGCATCGCCAAGCAGCGCCACGCGCCCGTCGACCCAGTTGGAAATCGGATCGCGGTCACAAAGCACCCAGAGCTTCCAGTCATTGCCGTGTTCGATCACCTGCCGCGCCTTGGGATGGACATGTTCGAACCCCTGCGCGACCTCTTCCTTGCTGACAGGTTTGCCCGCAATCGCCTCCTGCACGTCGCGGTGGTAGGTGACGACAAGGTTGAAGACCTTCCAGCCTTTCAACGGGTAATGCACGATATGGCACTTGGGCCCGGCCCAGAGCGTCGCCGCGTTCCAGCGCAGGTCCTCGGGCATCTGTTCCGTCGGAATGACGCTGCGATAGGTGGTGTGCCCGGAAATCCGCGGCTCACCATCGCCGATCATCTGCGACCGGATCGGAGAGCGCAGGCCCTCGGCGCCGATCAGGAAACGTCCCTTGATGGGATCGCGCCCGTCCAGCAACAGGGTGACGCTGGTGCCGTCCTGTTCATAGCCCAGCACCTTGTGATCCGTGCGCAGGTCGATCAGCGGGCTGTCCTCGCAATATTTCAGCAGGACGCCATGCAGGTCGGCACGGTGCACCACGGCATAGGGGTTGCCGTAGAACTTGCGAAAGGGCTCATCCAGCGGAATGCGGGTTATGTCCTCGGCGGTCTGGGCGTCCATCAGGCGCAGCGCATCGATGTAGACCGCCTTGGACCGCGCCTGATCCCCGACCCCCAGGTAGTCGAAACAGTGAAAGGCGTTCGGGCCGATCTGGATGCCGGCGCCGATTTCGCCCAGTTGCGAGGCCTGCTCGACGACGATGCTGCGCTGGCCCTTGCGGGCCAGCCCGCAAGCCGCGGCAAGGCCGCCGATGCCGCCGCCAGCAATGATGATGGGAAGATCATTCATGGCTCTGGTCCTTTCTCCTCCGCAGGTCCGCCCTTGGCCGGGTGCGGCCCCCTATCATTCCCCGGAATCGGGTATTTGATATGTAGACATATGATTTGCATGCTGAGCATTGCGCGTCAAGAAAAAGATCCGTACACTTACAAAATCAGGAATGGGCGCCCCGGCGTGCCCAAGGGGACCAGAATGATGGATGCAAGCACACCGGATCGAGAAGACGCGGAGGATGCGTCGCTGGACTCCCTGGCGGGGCATCTAATCCGCCGCTTGCACCAGGCCTCGACCCATGTCTTTCACACTCGGACCCGGGCTGCCGGGCTGGAACTGACACCGGTCCAGTTCGCCGCAATGAAGGCGGTGCATGACGATCCCGGGATCGACCAGGCCACCATCGGCGCGCGTATCGCATACGATCGCGCCACAATCGGCGGCGTCATCGACCGGCTCGAACAGAAAGGCTGGGTCAGGCGGCAGGTGTCCCGGCGGGACCGCCGCGCCCGTGAAGTGACTTTGACACCAGAGGGGGCGGGTTTGTTCCGCCGCGCGCTGCCCGTAGTCACTGCATTGCAGACCGAAATCCTGCCCGGCCTCACCGAAGCCGAGCACCGCGTCTTCCTGGAACTGGCCCGGAAGGCCGCGCCAGAGGACTGACCCGCCGCGCGCCCGACAGCCGTCGATCATTCGCGGTCTTTTTTACCGGGACGTCATCCAGATTAACGCCTCATTAAGGGGAAAATGTCATTTTGATGAAAAAATCGAGCGGTAAGGAAGCAAAAAAATGTACCCCGAAGATCTCATCGAACGCGCAATCCAGTCGGCCACCAATTGCGAGGCGCAAGGCTTTTACGAGACAGCGAAATCCCTGCGCGCACTGGCGCAGGAACTGCGCGCCTCGGCCCTGCCTCTCGCCGCGGCACACGGCTTTGCCGAAGCGCAGGCGCCCGCCCCGATCCATACGTTTTAACCCGGTCTTCACCTGGACCGGCCAGCGTTGAAGGGCTGAACCCGGGGGCGTATATGGACGATCTCTATGATGAAGTCATGGCCCTGCTGCATGACGCCGGAGCCTTTGCCGATTGGCAACAGGATGACGCGATCCTGCGCAGGGCCGAACAGGTGCGCCGGGTGGCCCGGTCGGAACTGACCGGGCGCCTCATCTTCGCGGACAGGCGCAATTTGCGCCGGGAGGGGCCGGATGCGAAGGCCTGACGCCGGCAACAGACAGGCTCTTGCTCCTTCCTATTCCGCCCCTTCGGTGGCAAACAGTTGCAGCGCGCGTCGGCTGCCCCGGCCGATGTCTCCATCTATGGGGCCGGTGTAGAATTCCCCGGCCTTGAGCTGGCGCTGCATCTCCTTGCGGAACTCCAGGTCAAAGGCCAGCGCCCGCCCGTCGACCAGCAACAGCCGCGCATCCTCGTCCCCTTCGCGCAGTCGACCCAGCAGGACCTGAACCTGTTCCGCCAGCGGCAGATCCGCAGGCACGAAATCGGGCAACCCCTCCCGCAGCACCTGGCGAGCGGGCAGAAAGGTGCCGTCGGGCAGACGCACCGCGGCGCGGTCCAGCATGGCCGGGTCGGACAGGAAAAGCGTTGCGCCAACCTGCGCCACCGTCCCGTCGGGATAGACCGCCAGCCGCGCCTTGACCTGGCCATCGATCATGTCCCAAAGCATCACGCCCCCCGGTGCCAGAGCGGCTGCAATCCGCAAGCCGTCAGGGGTGAAATCCAGTGCCCGAACCTCGGCGCCACCCGTCTCCAGCCGCCAGAGGAAACGCCCTACCGACATGTCCCACAACAGGACCTCAGGGTTGCCTTCCGCTGCCACGGCGACGAAGCGCCCGTCCGGGCTGACGGCCATCGCGCGCGCCGGGCTGTCCAGCTGGCCAAAGCGGCGGACCAAGCTGCCGTCCTCGACGTTCCACAGGGCAAGCATCCAGGGCGCCGCGACACTCCGGTCCTGCACCACCGCCACCACCTCTTGTGTTGCGCCGCGAAAGCCCAGCGGACCGACCCGGGCAAACGGCATCTGAAAGAGTTGACCACGTTCACCCGTGCCCGGGTCGATCAGGGCGATCTCTGGTTTCGGCGTATTTCGCGCCACGGCCAGAACCTGGCCATCGCGTGAGAAAGACACATGGTCCCCCGCGATCTCCAGCAACACCGCGCCGTTGGCCGCGTCCAGCAAGGTGAGCCGACTCCGCGCATCGCTCCGCGCCAGATAGGCGCCCGTCGGATCAAACCGCAAAGCGTGGACATCTCCGGGCAGGTCGACAGTCCGGGTCTCGCCGCCGAAATCCACCAACTGAAGAGGCTGGCCGTTCGGACCTTCCGCAGCCAGCCCGGCCCCATGTGGTTGCCACGCCAAGGCCGCGGGCCCCTGATCCTCGTCCGCACGATAGGTGACCTGCCCGTCCTCCCAGGCCCAGACCTGCAGCGGCACACCTTCCGATCCGCCCAACGCCAGGCGCGTGCTGTCGGGACTGAAGGCCAGCGTCGTGATCGCGTCCGCCTGGCGCGGCGTCTCGCGCAGGAACTGCCCCGTTGCCAGGTCTGCAAGCACCGCAGCGGACTGCGGTTTGGCCACATGGCCGAACAGCCGAGCGCCGCCGGGCTCAAGGACCGCGAGGCCAAACCGCCGACCGGCGAGCCTTTTCCGAACGGTGCCCTCCGGCCCGTAAATCCGAACCTCGCCGCTGACGCGATCCTGCACGGCAAGCCCATCCGGGCCGACCGGCCCCAACAGGGTCGCCCCGCCTGCGCCACCGATCCGTCCGGTCACCTGACCGCTGGAGACGTTCCAACGATATCCACGCCCCTTGGGAGTCCCCCCCACCAGATCGCCGCCGGGAAGGAAAGTCAGCCTGTCGACGGGCATCCCGGTCTGCATTCGCTGCAAGACCGCGCCATCCGTGACCTTGTGCAGACTGACAGTCTCCGCCCCCGCCAGGGCCAGTATGTCCCCCTCTGCGTTGAAGGTCACCGCCCCGACAGGCCCCTCCCCTGCCGTCGTGGTCCACAGGAGCGCCCCATCCGATACCTGCCAGAGCGAGACCGCATCGCCTTGGGCCAAGGCCAGACGCGCGCCATCCGCGGACAGCGCCATGTGCGTGACTTCGCCGGAGCCTTCGGAAGGAAAGCGCCCCGTGACCTCCATCAGCGGCAGGTCCTGGACCTTGACCTCACCGTCCCGCGCCAAGGCGAGACGCCCGCCATCTCGGCTGAGTGCAAGCGCCCGGACACCCTTCGGCAGGAATCGTCGGGCCAGCAAAGCACCATCCTCCAACCGCCAGAGGGAGAGTGCGGAGTGCCCCGCACCGATGTCTGTGAGTGTTGCGGCAATCCCCTGACCGGCGGCCAACAGGCCCCCGGAACCGTCCAGATCGCCCAGCGGTCCGGTCAACAGTTCGACCCCGGTTCCCGGCGGCAGATAGGGCAGAGCAACACCGAAGACCGCCGGACCATCCGTTCCGAGCCCCACCGGGAAAACATCGACCGGGTCTTCGCGTGCTTCGACAGGCTCCACGTTCTCGACATCGGGGGGCTTGGCCGGATCCGGGAGAGGCGTGGGTTCTGCGGCTTCGGCAGCTACAACGGGCTTGGGACCCGCAGCGGTCCCGGATCCGCAGCGCAGGGCGGCCCGGCCATCACAGTCCTCTCCCGCGGCCACCGCGCGCAGGAAACTGGAGGCGTCCAGCATGGCGGCGATCGTGACGCCGTGCCCGCCGATCGCACGCGGCTCTTCCTGCAGGTGCAGGCCGATCATCCGCCCATCGCCGTCCAGAACGGGCGACCCGGCGTGTCCGGAAAAGGTCGCGCAGCCATACGTCAGTCGACCGCCCTCGGTGAGGTCCCCACGCAGGGCACAGCCCTCGCGGACCACCTGTTTCGACATTCCGAAGGGGTGGCCAAGGATTGCCAGCGGCATCCCTTCCGTCGGAACCGGCGGATCGAGCGCAAGCATGGCGCCCTGTGCCCCCGGACGCCCATCCGCCCGCAGCACCGCAAACCCCAGATCCGCATCTGCCTCCAGGGGCTGGGGATCAAGCGCGACCCGCTGCCCCTGCTCCTCAACCCGAGGCGCGTCAAAGCCGGTGACGAAATCCACCCCCGTGATCCGCTTTGGCCCCCGCGCGGCAAGGTCCGGCTCGGCCAGAACGCCCGGCACACATCGAAAGGCCGTCAGCACCAGGTTCTCGGCAATCAGGACACCCGTGCAGGCCACGACCGCCGGCCCGGCCTCGGTCTCGACCGCCACCCGGACCTGCCCCACGGCCCGCCCGGCGCGACGGATTACGGTGGGCGCCGTGTAGCGGAGGATCGGCTTGGCGCCGCTGGCCTCGATCCGATCACGGTCCCGTTCGGGCACCTGCATGACCAGACGATCGAAGTCCGCCCCGTCGAACAGCGGCAACCCCTGCGCCAAAGCGGCGCCACAAAGTCCGACCGCCCCTGCAAAAACCAGACCCGCACCCCGAATCCGCCGGAGTCGCGACATGCGCCTGCTCCTCTCGATGCCCTGAACCAAACACTTTGGTCAGGACGGTAGAGGAAAGCGCGGGGTCGGTCGACCCGCCGTGTCAGCGGCTCAGGAGGGTGCGGTCGCCAATGGCTTTCTCCAATCGGCCATGCGGTTGCGCAGAAAATACTCCCCGACAAAGCTGTGGATCAGGATCGCCGTTCACAGGAACCGCGCCAGAACCTGGCGCGGCAGTATCTCATGATGCGCGCAGGGGCACTGATCTCGGACCGGGCCACCAGGACCTAATGCGCCACGCGGTCCGGATGGGCGGCGACAAAGGCAGGATGATCGGACAGCGCCGCCTCGACCCGCCGGATCTTTGGCAGATCGTCGAGGGGAACCCCCCAGCGATATGCATTGTAGAGTTGCGGGATCAGACAGACATCGGCCATCGTGAGGTCCTGACCCAAGCATGTATCCCCTCCGTCCAGCATCTCTTCCACCGCGGCCAGCCCCGGACCGATGAAAGCCTGCATCCAGCTTTCCATCGTGATCCCGCCATTGGATCGTGCCACCGCATGTTTCGCCACGCGCAGGTTGCAGACCGCGTGAATCTCCATCGCGATGGCCTGCGCCAGCCCGCGCACCCTTGCCCGCGCGCCCGCGACTTCGGGCAAGAGGCCCAAACCCCGTGTCTCGTCGAGATACTCGAGGATGGACAGCGATTGCGTCAGCCTAAGTCCGTCGATTTCCAGCACCGGCACCAGTCCTTGCGGGTTCCGCTCAAGGTGCTCATCCGCGCGCTGCGCCCCTTCGACCAGGTCAACCGGCAGGCTCTCCCACTCCAGCCCGGCAAGGCCCAGCGCGATACGCACGCGGTAGCTGGCCGTCGAACGCCAGTAATCGAACAGTCGGATCATCGGAAACCTCCCTCAAGGGATCGGGGACCACGGCAAGGCTCTGCCGGATTGGTATCATTCGCAACGATTAACTTGACATCATTGCAGATGCAACAAATATTGGCGGCAAGACCGAATCCGGCTCTCACCGCACCAGGGAGGTACGACATGACCCGCCACGAACTGCCGCAAGGCATGATCCGCGCCACCGGCACGACCGGCACGCATGACGGCTACATGCCCGGCTGGGCCAACGATTTCGAAACAGAGGCCCTGCCCGACGCGCTGCCGCAGGGCATGAACAGCCCGCAGAAATGCAACTATGGCCTCTATGGTGAACAGCTGTCCGGAACGGCCTTTACCGCAAATCCGCCAGAGCGGACCTGGACCTATCGCATCCGCCCCTCGGTCAAGCATTCGGCCCGCTACACCAAGATCGACCTGCCCTACTGGAAGAGCGCGCCGAACGTCGATCCGGATGTCATCAGCCTGGGCCAGTACCGCTGGGACCCGGTGCCGACGCAGGACGGGCTGACATGGCTGACCGGCATGCGCACCATGACCACCGCCGGCGACGTGAACACGCAGGTCGGCATGGCCAGCCATATCTACCTCGTCACAGAGTCGATGCAGGATGCCTATTTCTTCTCCGCCGACAGCGAGCTTCTGGTGGTGCCGCAGGAAGGCAAGCTGCGCTTTGCCACCGAACTGGGCGTGATCGACATCGAGCCCAAGGAAATCGCCATCATCCCGCGCGGCCTCGTCTACCGTGTCGAGGTGCTCGAAGGTCCCTGCCGCGGCTTCGTCTGCGAAAACTACGGCCAGAAGTTCGAGCTGCCGGGTCGCGGGCCGATCGGCGCCAACTGCTTGGCCAACCCGCGCGACTTCAAGGCGCCCGTAGCGGCCTTCGAAGACCGCGAGGTGCCCTCGACCCTGACCGTCAAGTGGTGCGGCCAGTTCCACGAGACCAAGATCCCGCAAAGCCCGCTGGACGTGGTCGCCTGGCACGGCAACTACACGCCCTACAAGTACGACCTGCGCACCTATTGCCCTGTCGGCGCGATCCTCTTCGACCACCCCGACCCCTCGATCTTTACCGTGCTGACCGCGCCCTCGGGCGTGCCGGGGACCGCGAACATCGACTTCGTGCTGTTCCGCGAGCGCTGGATGGTGGCGGAAAACACCTTCCGCCCGCCATGGTATCACAAGAACATCATGTCCGAGCTGATGGGCAACATCTACGGCCAGTACGACGCCAAGCCGCAGGGTTTTGTCCCCGGTGGCATGAGCCTGCACAACATGATGCTGCCCCACGGTCCGGACCGGAACGCATTCGAAGGCGCGTCGAATTCCAACCTCGGGCCCGAGAAGCTGGACAACACCATGTCCTTCATGTTCGAAACCCGGTTTCCGCAGCACCTGACCCAATTCGCCGGGAAAGAGGCCCCGCTGCAGGACGATTACATCGACTGCTGGGACAGCCTGGAAAAGAAATTCGACGGCACGCCGGGTAAGAAGTAAGGGGGTATCTGCCCCCAGCCCTGCAACACAAGCCGCGACACCAGCGCAAGGTCGGGCTTGCCCCGCCACACCCCGAACGAACAGGACACCATATGCCCCTGAAACGCTCCTGGGTGGAGTCAGCCAACTCCCCCGACACGGATTTCCCGCTCAACAACCTGCCCTGCGGCAGTTTCCGCGCGGCGGACGGTGAGGCCCATTGCGGTATCGCCATCGGCGAGATGATCCTCGACGTCACCGCGCTGGAGGCCGAGGGCCTGCTCTCGCTGGATGCCGAGGAGGAGGTCTTCTTCTTCGGCGACTGGACCGAGTTCATGGCGCTGGGCCCCGGTGCCTGGGCTGCCTTCCGCGAAACCGTGACCGAAATGCTGGCCGAGGGTGCGCCGGATGCTGAAGGGCTGGCTGCCTTCCTTGTCCCGCAAGCGGGGGCCGAGATGCTGATGCCCTTCGCGGTCAGCGAATATACCGATTTCTACGCCTCGAAGAACCACGCCACAAATGTCGGGACCATGTTCCGGGGGGCGGAAAACGCGCTGCCGCCGAACTGGTTGTCGATCCCCATCGGCTACAACGGGCGGGCGTCCTCGGTCGTGGTGTCCGGCACCGATGTGCGGCGCCCCTGGGGTCAGCTCAAGGCGCCGGATGCCGAGTTGCCGGTCTTTGCGCCCTGCAAACGGTTTGACCTGGAGCTGGAGATGGGCGCCATCGTGGGCCAGGATTCCGAAGGGCCGGTGACGGTGGGCGAAGCCGACGAGATGATCTTTGGCTATGTCCTGCTGAACGACTGGTCGGCCCGCGACATCCAGGCCTGGGAATATCAGCCGCTCGGCCCCTTCCAGGCCAAGGCGACGGCCACCACGATCAGTCCCTGGATCGTACCCAAGGCGGCGCTGGAGCCGTTCCGCACCTCGACCCCCGAGCGTGAGCGCGAGTTGCTGCCCTACCTGCGTGAACCCGGCCCGATGCTCTATGACATCCAGCTGGAAGTGGGCCTTGCGCCCGAAGGCAAACCCGAGACGGTCATCGCGCGGACCAACTATCGCGAGATGTATTACTCTTCGGCGCAGCAACTGGCCCATCACACGACCTCCGGCTGCCCCATGTCCGTGGGTGATCTGCTGGGGTCCGGCACGATTTCCGGCCCGGACAAGGACGCGCGCGGCGCGCTGCTGGAACTGGCCTGGGGCGGCAAGGAGCCGATCACGCTGGAGACCGGCGAAACACGCAGCTTCCTTGAAGATGGCGACACGCTGACCCTGCGCGGCGCGGCCCTGGGGGACGGCTATCGCATCGGGTTCGGGGAATGCACCGGCAAGGTGCTGCCGGCGCTCGACGATCCTTACCAGGGCCGGGGCTGATGTCAGCCGCCCTGCTGCCACTGGAGCACCGCCTCGGTGGGCCAGAACAGCATCAGGATGTTCAGGGCCAGACCATCGCGGATCAACGCGATGGTCAGCACCTCGAACCCCAGCGCCACCAGAACGCTGGCCCAGATCGGGATCCATCGGGCAAGGTAGAACCCCACGACCATCGCGATCACGTCGAAGACCGAGTTGATGATGCTGTCGCCGTTGTAATCCAGGGACACCGTCACCGCGCGATAGCGTTCGATCACCATCGGCGTGTTTTCGAGGATCTCCCAGCCCGCCTCGACCACCAGCGCGATCCCCAGCCGCAGGTTCAGGCTGAGACGGCGGGCGACCAGTGCCAAGACACCGTAGAAGATCAGACCGTGGATCAGGTGGCTGGGCGAGTAGAGATCGAAGAGGTGCTGGCTGCCCTCGCGCGGCGCGGCGTCCGGCCCTGTCCAGAGGGACACATACCCGCAGGGACAGATCGGATCGCGCCCCATCAGGAACAGCGTGGCCGCCATGAGGGTGGTCACGAAAAGAAATATCAGGACGGGTCGCTGGGCGTTGCTCATGACCCGAGATGGAATCACAAAGACGCAAGTGCGTCCAGAGACATGAGAGGGAACCAATGACCAAAGCCTTTGCATCCGCCGGAGACATGGAAGAGAAGAATACCTCGTTCACCCAGGTTGGCGAGGGGCTCTACGCCTTTACCGCCGAGGGCGATCCCAACACCGGCGTCATCATCGGGGACGACAGCGTGATGATCGTCGAGGCGCAGGCCACGCCGCGCCTGGCCCGCAAGGTGATCGAACACGTCCGCGAAGTCACCGACAAGCCGATTTCCCACCTCGTGCTGACCCATTACCACGCGGTCCGCGTTCTGGGCGCCTCGGCCTATGGTGCGCGGGAAATCATCATGTCCGACGTGGCCCGCTCGATGGTGGCCGAACGCGGGCAGGAGGACTGGGACAGCGAGTTCGACCGCTTCCCCCGCCTGTTCCAGGGGCACGAGGAAATCCCCGGCCTGACCTGGCCCACCACCACCTTCTCGGACTCGATGACCGTCTACCTCGGAAACCGCCGTGTGGACATCATGCACCTTGGCCGCGCGCATACCGCCGGTGACGCGGTGATCTGGGTGCCCGACCAAGAGGTCATGTTCACCGGCGACATCGTCGAATACCACTCGGCCTGCTACTGCGGCGATGGCCATTTCAACGACTGGGGCGAAACGCTCGCCAATATCGCCGCGTTCGAGCCGCAGGCGATTGCGCCGGGCCGGGGCGACGCGCTGGTCGGACCGGAGATGGTCGCCAAGGCCATCGCCGCGACCGAGGATTTCGTCCGTTCGACCTACAAGCCGGTGGAAAAGGTCGTGGGCCGGGGCGGTTCGCTGAAAGAGGCCTGGGACGCGGTGCGCGCCGAATGCGACCCCAAGTTCAAGGACTACGCGATCTACGAACACTGCCTGCCGTTCAACGTTGCCCGCGCCTACGACGAGGCCCGCGGCATCGACACGCCCCGTGTCTGGACGGCGGAACGCGACAAGGAAATGTGGAGCGCGCTGCAAGGCTGAGCGGCGACGGGCGTGCATGGCGCGCCCGTCTGCCACCCCATGCGTTGGATGGGTCATTGACCCATCTGCCCGTCGGACAAGGAGGAACCGACATGATCCACGACCGCTATCAACTCGCCTTCAAGCTCTACCCCTACGAACGCTCCACCGACCAGGACGCGGCAACGCCGGTCCGTCATCCGGTGGTGGTCATGGGCGGCGGCCCCATCGGGGTCGCGACGGCGCTGGACCTTGGCCTGCAGGGCATCCCGGTTGTCGTTCTTGACGATCACGAGGGCATCGGACAGGGCAGCCGCGCCATCTGTTTCGCCAAGCGCAGCCTGGAAATCGCCGACCGCTACGGCTGTGGTCAGCCGATGCTGGACAAGGGCGTGGTCTGGAACCTCGGCAAGGTCTTTCACGATGACCGCAAGGTGTTCGAGTTCAACCTCCTGCCAGAGGAAGGCCACAAGTTCCCGGCCTTCATCAACCTGCAACAGCCCTATTTCGAGCGCTTCATCGTCGAACGTGTCCGCGAGGCGCAGGCCGCCGGTGCACCGATCGAGCTGCGCGGCAAGAACCGGGTCGACAATGTCACCGTGCACGACGATCACGTCACGCTGGAGATCACCACCCCCGACGGTCCCTATACCATCGAGGCCGACTGGCTGATCGGTTGCGACGGCGCCTCCTCGCCCCTGCGCGGCATGATGGGGCTGGATTTCGAGGGCCGTGTCTTCGAGGACAGTTTCCTGATCGCCGACATCAAGATGGTGAACGATGATTTCCCGACCGAACGCTGGTTCTGGTTCGAACCATACTTCAAGTCCGGTGCCTCCACCCTCTTGCACAAGCAGCCCGATGGCGTCTGGCGGGTCGATTTCCAGATCGGCTGGGACGTGGATCGCAAGAAGGAGTTGCAAGAAGAAAACGTGCGCGCCCGGCTGGACGCCATGCTGGGCGATGTCGAATACGAGATCGTCTGGACCTCGATCTATACCTTCCAGTGCCGGCGGATGAAGAAATTCCGGCATGGGCGGGTGATCTTTGCCGGGGACGCGGCGCACCAGGTCTCGCCCTTCGGCGCGCGTGGCGCCAACAGCGGCATGCAGGACGTGGACAATCTCGGCTGGAAGCTGGGCATGGTCATCGACGGCAAGGCGCCCGACAGCCTGCTGGACAGCTACGACTGGGAACGCGTGCACGGCGCCGATGAAAACATCCTGAATTCCACCCGGTCCACCGATTTCATTACCCCCAAGTCCAAGGTCAGCCACATGTTCCGCAACGCGGTGCTGGACCTGGCGGAACAGTATGAATTCGCCCGGCCTCTGGTGAACTCGGGCCGCCTGTCGGTGCCCTGCGTCTACGATGGCGGGCCGCTGAACGGACCCGACTTCCTGCCCGGTGGCCCCGCCCGCACGAGAGTTGGCAGCCCCTGCCCCGATACGCCGCTCAAGGGCGGATTCCTGCTGGACCATCTCGGCGGGGCCTTCACCCTGCTGACCATCGACGCCGAAGCGCCAGATGCGCTGGAAGAGGCTGGCGTGCCTGTAACCCGCCTCGCCCTCTCGGTCGGTGACGACGCCAGCGGCGCGCTGGCGGAGCGTTACCTGGGAGAGGCCAAGTCGGGCGTCTACCTGATCCGCCCCGATCAGCATGTCGCCGCGCGCTGGGACAACTTCGACGAAACCGCCATCCGCGCCGCCCTGCGCCGCGCCATCAGACTGGAGTGAGACATGGCCGATCTGACCCTGACCCCGAACCTCGACCGTCCCGACGATTTCTATGCCGCGCTGATCGCCGCGCACGACGGGCTGTCGGATGAGGAAAGCGCGGCGCTGAATGCCCGCCTGATCCTGATCCTGGCCAACCAGATCGGGAACATCGACGTTCTGAACGCGGCCTTGCAAGCCGCCGCAAAGACTGCGGAGGAGGCCACCGCATGACCGGCGCGGCGGCAGATCGGCAGAGCCCGGCGGCAGACACCGTGCCCGTCCCGGGAACGGAGTTGGAGGGCTTTTTCCCCTATCGCCTCGCGGTCGCCGCCGAAGGGTTCTCTCGGAACCTGGTCGAGGTCTACGGACGCCGGTTCGGCCTCAGCCGCGAGGAATGGCGGCTCTTGTACCTCTTGGCCGGCGAGGACCAGGTGACATCGCTGGAGCTTGGCCGCCGCTCGACCCTCGATAAGGTCCAGGTCAGCCGCGCCTCGCAACGGCTGGAGGACAAGGGGTTGATCACCCGCGCCGTCGCGCCGGACGACCGGCGCCTGCGCCTTTATGCCTGCACCGAACAAGGCCGCGCGCTGTTCAACGAGGTGCTGCCCCAGGTCGAGGCACGCTCGGACGAGATCCTGCGCGCCATGTCCACCGAGGACCGGGCCGCGCTGGAACGGGGGCTTGCGGCCCTGGCAGAGGCGATGGCGGCCCGCCCCCTTCACACGTCCTGAGGGAAGGGCGATCCGCTCGGGTCTGTTCAACGTCGCCACCTGTTCGCGCATCTCAAAAATTGCGGACTCAACCTCGGCGGCAGGGCCAAGGGCATTTCGGGGAACCGACTGTGCAGTCCAACGACACGACCGAGATGGACATATGGGACGACGCGGCGCCCGCCCCATGCATGGCCGAGATAATCAGCAGCATCACCCCCATCAGCGGGCTGAACCGGCGTCAACCTGGCCAGGGTCATGCCGGTGGAGCAAAGGGCGGACGCCCTCCCCCGATGCGGTCGCGCGCCTCTTCAGTACGGGTTCTTCGCCGCGCGATCGGCGGACAAGGATTGGTGGCGCCGTTCGACCAGCAGTTCGATGGCATCGGCCAGGTGCTCACGGTCGATGTGGTGGTCGCCGCGCGCCACGCGGATGCGGTGCGCCTCGATCATCACGTCGGCATGGCGGCAGCCCTCGGGCGGCTCGAACCGGTAGCTGGCCAGTTCGATCAGAAGGCCCATCGGATCGGTGAAATAGATCGAGTCCATGAACCCGCGATCCTTGGGGCCGGAATGCTTGATCCCTCGCGCCTCAAGCCGCTTCGCCGCCTGCCAGAAACTCGCCTGGCTGACATTGAAGGCGAGGTGATGCACGCAGCCCGGTTCGGTCGGCGTGCGCGCGGGATCGGGGGTCCGGTTCTCGTTTGTGAAGATAGTGATCAGCCGCCCGTCGCCCGGGTCGAAATAGAGGTGCCCCTCGTCCGGGTCGTCGAGGTTCGGCTGGTCAAAGATGAAAGGCATGCCCAGAACGCCCTCCCAGAAATCGATGGACGTCTGCCTGTCGGCGCCGGTCAGGGTGATGTGATGGACACCCTGCGTCTGGATCTTGCGGATTTCGTCTGGTTGGCTCATGTTTCCTCCCCGCTCTGGACCACCGGGCCGCAAATGCGGCTCCGGTTGATCCAAGGATGGGGCAAGAGGCGCCGGTTTCAAACCCTCAACCGGCGCACCAGGTCTGTGCGGGGCCTCAGCCCTTGCCCGCCTTCAGCGCCGCCTCGCGCATCTGCGTCAGGCTGACCCGCGGGGTCAGCGCCTCGGGCGATATTTTCAGATCCAGCACCGCGCCCGACGGCGAGGCAAGCGCCCGGTCGAAGGCAGCCGCAAAATCCTCGGTCCTTTCGACCCGTTCGCCATGAAAACCGTAGGCCCGCGCCAATGCGCTGAAATCCGGATTCACCACCATGTCCGTCCCCGACACCCGGGTGGGATAGTGGCGTTCCTGGTGGGCACGGATCGTGCCGTAGATCCCGTTGTTTAGGATCAGGATGATGGGCTGCGCGCCGTACTGGGCGGCGGTGGCCAGTTCCTGGGAATTCATCTGGAAATCGCCATCGCCCGCGAAACACACAACCGTGCGCGCGGGATCGTTCAGCTTGGCGGCAATGGCCGCCGGAACGCCATAGCCCATCGCCCCCGACTGCGGCGCCAACAGGCGCGCGTCAGGCCCGAACTTGTAGAACTTGTTCGGCCAGACCGCGAAGTTCCCTGCGCCGTTGGTCAGGATCGCGTCGTCGGGCAACAGATCGCGCAGGTGCGCGCTGACCTTGCCCATGTCCACCGGGCTGGGCAGATCGTCCAGCTCGAAACCGGTCTCCCATGTGGCGCGGGCATCGGACCGCCAGTCGGCCCAGTCGCCGCTCACCGGCGCCTCTGCCAGCGCCTCGGCAAAGGCGTTGGGGCCGCAGTGAATACCCAGTTCGGGCTGGTAGACCTTGCCCAGTTCCAGGTCGGACCCGTGCACATGGATCAGCCGCTGATGCGGCACCGGCACCTCGAGCAGGGTCCAGGCATCGGTGGAATTCTCGCCGAAACGGTTGTTCACCGCCAGGATCACGTCCGCCTCGGTGATCAGCTTGCGCACGCCCGGCGTCATGCCCACCCCGGCCTCGCCGCAGAAACAGCGAGAGAAATTGTCGAACATGTCCTGGTAGCGGAAGACCGAAACCACCGGAATGTCCGAGCCTTCCGCAAATCTCTGCAGGGCCTCCGAGCCCGAGCGCGTCCAGTTGCAGCCGCCATAAAGGATCAACGGCCGCCTTGCCTCGGCCAGGATCGCCCGCGCCTTCTGCACGGTCTGGGGCGAGGGCATCGGTTCGGGATATTCGGCAGGACCGGCCAGCGGCGCGGCCTCTGTCCGGCTGCTCAACATGTCCTCGGGCAATGCGATGACGACGGGGCCGGGCCGCCCGGTCGTGGCGGTTTTCCAGGCCCGGGCGAGGATCTCGGGGATGCGGTCGACATTGTCGATCTCGACCGCCCATTTGACCATCGTGCCGTAGACCGCACGGTAATCGACCTCCTGGAAGGCCTCGCGCCCGCGCATGTCGGTGCCGATCTGGCCCACGAGCATGATCATTGGCGAGCTGTCCTGCATCGCGGTGTGCACCCCGATCGAGGCATTGGTGGCGCCCGGCCCGCGCGTGACCATGCAGACACCGGGCTGCCCCGTCAGCTTGCCCCAGGCGGCAGCCATGAAGGCGGCGCCGCCCTCGTTTCGGCAATTGACGAAGTCCAGCCTGCCTGCCGTGTCATGCAGCCCGTCCAGCACCGCCAGGTAGCTTTCGCCCGGCACACCGAAAGCCCGCGTCGCGCCCAGCGCCACCAGGCTGTCCACCAGCAATTGTCCGCCATGTCGTGTCATCGTCCATCCCTCTTTCGCGGCGCTTGCGCCCCTGCCGAGGCGACACCCGTCTAGGTGCACACACCTCTAGAACCGGCCCCGGATGTCAATGGCCTGCGACTTTGGTCGGTGCTCCGTCGGCGCGCGCGGCGGGGAAAACGGGTGATCCGCCGCCCCCGCATTGCTAGACTGCCCGGCAATCCTGGGGAGGAGAACCATGAGCGATCTGGAGCATGTGACGGAAATCGACAGGGTCTTGCGCGGTCAGGAAACGGGACGCGACGCGCTGGTGGCCGACAGTTGGCGCCGCTGCATCGAAACCTATGGCATGGACCCGACCCGGCCCGATCCGGCCCATATCGTGCCCGCGTCGCAACTGCGCGAACACCGCGAACAGGCCGAGCGGCTGGTGGCCACGGCGCGGTCAGGATTGCGGGCGCTGTTCCGGCAGGTGGCCGGACAGAACTACGTGCTGCTGCTGGCCGACGCCAAAGGTGTCTGCGTCGACTTCTTTGGCGATCCCAGGTTCGAGGACGACCTGCGCCGGGCCGGGCTGACGCTGGGCTCGGACTGGTCCGAGGACCTGGCCGGCACCTGCGGTGTGGGGTCATGCATCGTGACGGGCGAGGCGGTGACCATTCACCAAGGCGATCACTTTGGCCTGGCGCATACGCCGCTGTCCTGTACCTCGGCCCCGATCTACGACACCTGCGGACAACTGACGGCAGTATTGGATATCTCCCTTCTGCGCTCGCCCAGCCCGAAATCCAGCCAGAACCTTGCAATGAACCTTGTCCGGGCCTCTGCCCGGCGGATCGAGATGGCAAACCTGATGGCCATGACGCGCAGCGACTGGGTGCTGCGGTTCTCCACCTCGCCCGAGTTTCTGGAGGTCGATCCCGAAGCCGCCGTGGCGCTCGACGGGTCGGGGCGCATCGTCGGTATGACGCATGGCGCGCAGGCCTGCCTTGCGCCCGAGGGCACGGACAGCCTGATCGGTCAGCGCATCGACAGTCTGCTGCACCTTGGCGTCGACGATCTGCCGGACTTGATGCGCGGGCGCCCGACAGAGGACCGGGTGCTGCACCTGCGCGACGGGCGCGGGCTGTTCGGCCATGCCATCGCGCCGCAGACCGTGCGCCGCCCAATGCGCAACGCACCACCGCAGACGCCGGAATGTTTTGCCGGTCTGGCCGGACAGGACCCGGCGATGCAGGCGCTTCTGCAAAAGGCCGCCCGGCTGGCTCCAGGCAAGATGCCGGTGCTGCTCTTGGGCGAAACCGGCACGGGCAAGGAAACGCTGGCGCGCGCCATCCATGTCGCCGGAGGACCGCCGCGCGGCTTCCACGCCCTGCGCTGCGCCGGGTTGCGTCCCGAAACCGTTGTCGCCCTGGAAGAGGCCAAGGCCGGGACGCTGTTCCTGAAAGGCGTCGAGGACCTGGACGAAGCGGCGCAGGGCGCTCTGCTGACGCTGCTGGACCGGCGCGAGGACCTGCGCGTGATCGCCTCTGCCCGCGACCGGCAGGTGACTGTCCCCGGCGCGACCGGTCTGCGCGAGGATCTGCATTTCCGGACCGTTGGCGCCGTACTGGATCTGCCGCCCCTGCGCCTGCGCAGCGACGTGGATTGGCTGATCGAGCGGCTCTTGCGACGGCGCACCGCAGGAGAGCTGCAACTTTCCCCGGCGGCCCGCGCGGAACTGGCCGGACGCGACTGGCCGGGCAATATCCGTGAACTGCAGTCGACGCTGGATACGGCGGTCTCGCTCTGCGACGGGCAGGTCGTGGATCTGCCGGACCTGCCCGCCCGGATCACGCCGCCGACGCCCGAAGATGACCTCGAAGCGATTCTGGATGCCTGTGGCTGGAACATGGCTCGGGCAGCCCGGCGCATGGGCGTGAACCGTTCGACCGTTCTGCGCCGTGTGCGAAAGTCGGGATTGACGCCGCCGGCATGATGGCCGGTTGCAACGGTGGTGTTGCGCGACGTTGCGCGCGCAACGGGCCGGGCTGAAATTTCATCCGCGGCGCCCCAATCCCCGCCCCGACGCTGGATCGGATCGACGGGTTTCGCCCAGACTGCCGCCATCCAAGTTTGGGCAATGGGAGGAAATCATGCTCGACACGACATTGACGGACCAGACGCAGGCGATGCTGGACGCGTTCGGCGCCGCGCTGGAGAATGGCGATATCGAGGCGGCGACGGCGCTGTTCCAGGACGACTGCTACTGGCGTGACCTGGTCAGCTTTACCTGGAACCTCAAGACGGTCGAGGGCAAGGACGGCGTGGCCGACATGCTGCGCCACCAGCTCGCGACGACCAAGCCCTCGGGTTGGAAACTGGCAGAGGGGGAGCTGCCGACCGAAGCGGACGGCGTCACCACCGCCTGGATCGAGTTCGAGACCGAGGTGGCGCGGGGCTACGGCCTGATGCGGCTAAGGGATGGCAAGATCTGGACCCTGCTGACAACGATGGCCGAACTGAAAGGCCACGAGGAACCGAAAGGCTTCAATCGGCCGATGGGGGCCAAGCACGGTGCCGGCAAGAACCGGACGACCTGGAAGGAAGAGCGCGAGAAGGAAGAGGCGGAATTGGGTTATGCGACCCAACCCTATTGCCTGATCATCGGCGGCGGACAGGGCGGCATCGCGATGGGCGCGCGCCTGCGTCAGCTTGGCGTACCGACGATCATCGTTGAACGCAACGATCGCCCCGGCGACAGCTGGCGCAAGCGGTACAAGTCGCTCTGCCTGCATGACCCGGTCTGGTACGATCACCTGCCCTACATCAAGTTCCCCGACAACTGGCCCGTGTTCAGCCCCAAGGACAAGATCGGCGACTGGCTGGAGTTCTACACCAAGGTGATGGAGTTGAACTACTGGACCCGCACCACCGCCCAATCCGCGACCTGGGACGACGAGACCAAGGAATGGACCGTCACCGTGGACCGCGACGGCGAGGAAGTGGTGCTGAAGCCGAAACAGCTGATCATGGCGACCGGCATGTCGGGCAAGAAGCGGATGCCAGAGTTTCCCGGCATGGACAGGTTCAAGGGTGTGCAGCAGCACTCCTCGGAACATGAAGGCCCCGACCAGTGGACCGGCAAGAAGGTCGTCGTGGTCGGTTCGAACAACTCGGCCCATGACATCTGCGCCGCGCTCTGGGAACACGACGCGGACGTGACGATGGTGCAGCGGTCCTCGACCCATATCGTGAAGTCCGACACGCTGATGGAGGTGGGGCTTGGCGCGCTCTACTCGGAAGAGGCAGTCGCCAATGGCATGACCACGGAAAAGGCGGACCTGATCTTTGCCTCGCTGCCCTACCGGATCATGCATGAATTCCAGATCCCGGCCTACGAAGAGATGAAGAAACGCGACGCGGACTTCTACGAGGGGCTGGAAAAGGCCGGCTTCTGGCTGGACTGGGGCGATGACGGATCGGGTCTGTTCATGAAGTACCTGCGGCGCGGCTCGGGCTATTACATCGACATCGGCGCCAGCCAGCTGATCATCGACGGCGAGATCAAGCTGAAGCGTGGACAGGTTGTCGAACTGGACGAGACAGGCGTGATCCTCGACGATGGCACGCACCTGGACGCGGATCTCGTGGTCTATGCCACCGGCTACAACTCGATGAACGGCTGGGTCGCGGACCTGATGGGTCAGGACAAGGCCGATCAGCTTGGCAAGTGCTGGGGTCTCGGCTCGGACACCACCAAGGATCCGGGCCCATGGGAGGGCGAACAGCGCAACATGTGGAAGCCGACGCAGGTCGAGGGGCTGTGGATGCATGGCGGCAACCTGCACCAGTCGCGCCACTATTCGCAGTACCTTGCGCTGCAGATCAAGGCCCGGATGGAAGGCATCCCGACGCCCGTCTACGGGTTGCAGGAAGTTCACCACCTGAGCTGACGCAAAGGCGGACCGGGCAATCCCGGTCCGCCGTTTTCCCTTGCCCGCCGCGCCATTCGCGGTTTCAGTCCCTTCAAAGGAGTTTGCCGCGCGCGGTGCGTCCCGGCATCCCGATGCAACTGGCCGCACGGAACGGCGGCGTGACCGGTACAGCCGCAAAAGACACGGGAAGGACGGTCATGGACGACGGCCCGACCCCCGTCTTGAGAAAGCGGCGCGCCAGCGCCTGTACGGATTAGACCTGTCGCGTCGACATCAACCGGCTGTTGGCCCGCGTGAAGAGGTGGAACCAAACCGGCCCGGGCCAACGGAGGGCGTGCCGCTCAGACGGCCTTGTCGTCCGCGTCAAAGAAATGCAGCCGTTCCGGCGGCGCGACCAGGCCGATCCGGTCGCCTTCGGTAACCGAGGTGTCACCATCGGTGCGAACCGTGACCCGGCCAAGCGGCCCGCAGTCCACGATCAGAAAGGTATCGGCGCCCAGGTACTCCAACACGTCGACGGTGCCGTCCATCATGCCTTCGCCCTCGGCCCCGATCCGGATATGTTCGGGCCGGATGCCAACCTTTACCGCCGGGTGATCGCCCTCGTAGGCCCCGCCCCGCGCGCTCTCCAACGTGAAGCGGCCTCCGCCGGTGGTGCAGTCCAGCACGTTCATCTTGGGCGATCCGATGAACTGCGCCACGAAGAGATTGGCGGGCCGTTCATACAGCTCTCGCGGGCTGCCGACCTGGGCGATCACGCCGAATTCCAGCACCACGATCCGGTCGGCCAGCGTCATCGCCTCGACCTGGTCATGGGTGACGTAGATCATCGTGCGGGCCAGCGCCTTGTGCAGCTTGGCGATTTCATAGCGCATCTCGACACGCAGCGCCGCGTCGAGGTTGGACAGGGGTTCGTCGAACAGGAAAGCCGTCGGATCGCGCACGATCGAACGCCCGATGGCAACGCGCTGTCGCTGGCCGCCCGACAGCGCCTTGGGCCGCCGCTCCAGGTAGGGTTCCAGCTTCAGAACCCGTGCCGCCTCGTCCACCTTGGCCTTGATCTCGGATTTCGGCGCGCCGGCGGTCTTGAGCGAGAAGCCCATGTTCTCACCCACCGACATATGCGGGTAGAGCGCGTAGGATTGAAAGACCATCGTCAGCCCGCGCTTGGACGGCGGATCGGCGGTCTTGTCCTGCCCGTCGATCAAGAGCTTGCCGCGGCTGATTTCCTCAAGGCCGCCGATCATCCGCAAGAGCGTGGACTTGCCGCAGCCGGAAGGGCCAACAAAGACCACGAATTCACCATCCGCGATGGTCAGGTCGATGCCCTTGATCACCTGAAGGTCGCCGTACCACTTTTCGACCTTGTCGAGAGTTATCGCCCCCATCACGCCCTCCTTGCGCTGTCCGACGCCCAGGCCAGCCAGATTGCCGCCGTCCAGGTGAAATTGCGCCCGCCCGCCGCTGCGCCGTCGCGCGGGTCGAAATACTCGGCAAAGCCGTTCTCCGCGATCATGTCGCGGGTGTTTGTCCGCAGCGCCTCGGCCCGGTCGTCATGGCCTGCCTCGCGCAGGCCGGTGGCAATCAGCATGTTCATCATCGCCCAGACCGGGCCGCGCCAATAGCGCTTCGGCTCGTATGACGGATGCGCGGGATCGGTCGAAGGGACGTAGTAGCGGGTCGCCTTGGCGATCCTGTCGAAATGCCCCTGCATACGGTCCCCGCCCACCCCGGCGTACCAGGCCAGGAAAGAAGCGTTCGACACCACGCCCGTGTGCTGCCCTGACCGGATGTCGAGGCAATCATATGTGCCAATCTCGGCATTCCAGAGCCGCTCGCTCCCGCCCTCCATATCGGTGATCCAGCCGTCGAGTTCGTTCGTCGGCAGGCCCAACCGCTGTGCCAGAACCCGCAGGTCCCGCGTGGACCTGAGCAGGGTGAAGGTCATCGTCGGGTCGGCCACGCGAAAGGGGGTGATCTCGCGCAGATGCGCCTCGTCCCAACCACACTCTGCCCCCAGTTTCACCAGGTAGAGATAGCGATCGTAATCCCAGCGTCTCGGGCGCTCTTCCTCGACCACATGGGTGGTGTCGCGGCGGTAATACTCTTCGATCCCCTCGGGTTCGATGGCAGCAAAGGGACCGTCCCAATCCGGACAATTGTCGCGGCCCGTCTCCCAGGGGTGGGTGACGACGATGGCCCCGCCCTCGTTGCGCCAGGTCATGAACCAGCGGTGCCAGTCGATCAGAGCGGGCACCAGCGCGCGGGCTCGATCCTCGTACGCGCCATCCATCTCCAGCAACCAACGAGTGAAGGTTGCCGCGATGGGCGGCTGCGAGATACCCGAGGACGGGATCGGCCCCACACCGCGCCAGATGTCGGGACCGGGGAAATAGCTGGGGTCGACCTCGTGGAACAGGATGTGCGGGACCATGCCGTTGGGCCACTGCCCGCTCATCAACGTCTCGATCTCTGTCCAGGCGCGGTCCATGTCGTGCTCGGCGAACCCGATGGCGGCAAAGACGCTGTCCCAGTTCCACTGGTAGGGATACAGCCCGCCAGTCGGCACGGTGTATCCGCCCCGGTCATTCCCTTTCAGGATGGCACGGGCTTCGTCGTCTCTTTTTGTCATCCCTTGACACTCCCGGCCGTCAGGCCCTTGGTCATGAACCGCTCCAGCCCCAGGAAGAGCGCCATGATCGGCACCGTCGCCACCACCGCCCCGGCCATCAGGTGCTGGCGCGGGATCTCGGAGGAATTGAGCGAGGCGATGCCCCGGGTCAGCGTGAATTTCGACGGATCGTCCAGCAGCATGAAGGCCAGCAGGAACTCGTTCCACGCGATCATGAAGACATAGAGCGAGACGCTGGCCAGCGCCGGCAGCGACAGCGGCAGGGTGATCTTCCAGATCACCGCAAGCCGTGACAGCCCGTCCATCAGTCCCGCTTCCTCGACCTCGGCCGGAAGGCCGCGGAAATAGCCCTGCAACATGTAAAGCGCGACCGGGATGGTGGTGACCGGGTAGATCAGCACGATGCCGAAGATCGTGTTGCGCAGCCCCGTCATCGAAAAGGCGATGTAGATCGGCAGGGCAAGCACGATCATCGGCACCATGTAGATCAGCAGGATCGAGCGCGAAAATGCCGCCCGCCCCCGGAACCGCAGCCGCGCCACCGCGTAGGCGCCGGGGATCGAAAAGGCCAGCGTGAGAAAGACCGTGAGCACCGAGACATAGAAGGAGGTCCAGAGGTAGTTGCCGAAACTGAAATCGGCGAACAGTTCGACGTAGCTGCGGAACAGGCCCCAGCCCTGCGACAGGTCGATGGTGAAATCCAGCGGGTTCTGGATCAGTTCCGACTGGTTTTTCAGGCTCGTCATCACCATGACGTAAAAAGGGATGGCGACGATCGCGGTGAAAAAGATGTAGCCGAAGCCGGTCAGGAACCGGATCACCGCCTCTTCGAACTCATGCCGCGTCAACTTGCCTAGGCCGGGCAGATGCCCCAGGATCACCTGCAACGACCAGCCCGCGGCCAGCCCCAGCGCCCCGCTGCCCACCAGTTTCCAGGAGGTCGAGGCCTCTTCACCCGCCGCGACCGGGCCGATGCCGATCACCGCCAGCAGGACGAATGCCGCCGCCGTCGCCAGCGACACGGTCCATTTGCCCAGGTGCAGCGCGACAAGGCCAAGCCCCAGGGCCGCCCCCCAAAGCAGGGACCACAGGCCCGCCGGGCGGAACGGATCGCCGGTGGCAAAGGACATCAGCACCGCCAGCGTCGTCGCCAGCACGAACAGCCAGAGCGCGCCCAGAACGGGGCCGGTGACATAGCCGAAACGCAGCCTGCTCATAGGCCTTCCTCCTGGCTGACATAACGGAAGAAGAAGATCGAGAAGAGCACAAGACAGCAGAAGACCACCACCGCAACCGCCGCGCCGGCCCCGATATTCGAGATGGCAAAGGCCTGTTCGTAGACATTCACCGTCAGGGTCCGCGTACCGGCGTTACCGCCGGTCAGCAAAAAGATGTCGTCGAACTTGTTGAAGGTCCAGATGAAGCGCAACAGGAACAGCACGCTGAGAATGCCCAGCAGTTGCGGCAGGCTGAGATACCAGAACTTCTGGAAGGGCGACGCCCCGTCCATGTCGGCGGCCTCGTACATGTCGGTGTCGATCGACTGCATCCGGGCAAGGATGAACAGGAAGGACAGCGGGAAATAGCGCCAGATCTCGAAGACCGTGACCATGATCAGCGCCAGAGGCCTCTCGCCAAAGAAATTGATACTGGATTCAGTCACGCCCATCTGGATCAAGAGCGCGTTGGCCGAGCCCGAGAATGGATCGAACAGGATGATCCAGGCAAAGGCCACGGCGATCACCGGGGCGACATAGGGAAACAGGTAGAGGCCGCGCAGGATGCCCTGGCCACGGAACTCCTTGTTCAGCAGCATCGCCGCGAAGAGGCCGAAGATCAGAGCGCCCAGCGTGCCGAAGACGGTGTAAAAGATCGTCACCCCCAGCACGCCCCAGAACTCGTCTCCGCTGAAGATCCGGTCGAAGTTCTCCAACGTGAACTCGAAATTCGTCAGGATATTGGTACTGCGCCCGGTCATCCGGGGAGCGGTGCCCTCGGCGGCCTCTTCGGCGGCATCCTCATCCCCCTGCAAGGCCACGAAGATCTCGACCTCGTCACGGCCGCCGCCGTCAAGATCACCCAGGTCGCAGGTGAAATCCGCCCCTTCAAAGGTACAGCGCGGATCGGCTGTCAGGACGGTCAGGCTGTCCGGCAGGCTGTCCGACAGGGTGACGCCGGTGATCGGTTCCGACTGCGAGGAATTGCGGACCCGGTATTGCAGGCGCAGGCTGTCGTCCGATCCGCGCAGGCTCTCGCGGACCACGGGTGCTGGCGGACGCAGGTCCGCCAGGCCTATGGGCTTGAAGCTGATCCAGAAGATCGCCAGCAGCGGCAGCACGACCACTGCGGAAACAATGGCCAGCGTGGGAAACAACAGCCCCCAGGCCAGCCGCGCCTCGCGTTTCAGGAGAGGGCCAGTGCCCCTTGGCGGCCCCGAGGCCGGCCCGGTGCTGTCGCTCATGTCGCGGTCCCCCCTTCCGGACGCGGGCCGAAAGCCACGTCCGCGCGGGCGACCGGCGCGGAACCGGTCGCCCGAAGGTCCGGCATCACTCGATGCCGGCCAGTTCCTCGTTCATCTTCTTGACCGCATCGGGACCAGAGATGTTGCCGTCGATGTATTCACGCACAACCCGGTTGATCGCCTGGCTGTTGATGATCTTGGAGGCCAGCGCCAGTTGTCCGTCCTTGACGCCCCATCGCTGCGCCACGTCCAGCCCACCGACGATCTCGTCGATCATCGAGGCCGCGTAGAGCTCGCTCAGCGGCGCCTTGCGGTCCACGCCCACGTCCAGCTTGGACCAGGCATCTACAAAGGCCGTCGGGGCATCCTGGGTGCCGCGCCGCACCGGGAACTTGCCCTCGGGCGCGATGGAAAGCGTCTGCGTATAGCCCTCGTCCATCGAGTACTTGATGAACTCCTGCGCCTCGTCGAAATCCGCATCGGCAGTGATGCCGAAATAGCGGATGTCGCCCCAGGCCGCGCCGTCGGGGTTGGACGGACCGGCGAAATTGGTCACGATCCCGGTCATCGAGGCCAGTGCCGATGAGGTCGGATCCTCGTTGATGGTCGGCGGGGCGCTGTCACGCAGGCCGGCCAGTTCGTCCAGGATGAAGGGCGACCAGATGATCATCGCCGCATCCCCCGCGAAATAGAGGCTGCGCGACTGGTCCCAGTAAAGCTCACCCTCGGGCGAGGCATCGGCCAGCACCTTGTAGAACTCCAGCACCTCGACGGTCTTCTTCTCGTCGAAGCCGGTGAACCCCTCCGGCCCAACGGGTGTCGCGCCATTGGCAAGAAAGACGTGTTCCAGCACCTGGCTCATGAAGTTCTCGTCCACCTTGGTGGCGGCGACAAAGCCGAACATCTCGGGCGGGTTGTGCAGCGCCTCGATCGCGGCGGTGACGGCGGCAAATGTGGTGGGCGCCTCCAGCCCGGCCTCGTCGAACAGGTCCTTGCGGTAGACGATCATCTGCGTCCAGCCATCCACCGGGACGCTGGCCCAGCCATCATCGGTCTTGGCCATGTCCAGCGCGCCGGGGGCGAAGGTGCCGGTGCCCAGTTCGTCGATCACCTCGGTTGCGGCCTCGGCATCGAGAATGCCCGCTTCGACCCAGGGCAAGGCATATTGCAATGTATGGTAGATCACGTCAGGCAGGTCGCCGGCGGCAAAGGCGGCGGTGGCGCGCGTGCCCAGATCGGATTCCGAGACGGGGATCACCTCGACGCCGATACCCGTTTCAGCCTCGAAGGCCTCGGCCATCTCCTTCTGCTTGGCCAGCCGCTCTGGCTGTTCCTCGGTTGTCCAGAACCGGATATCGGCCGCCGCAGGGCCCGCGCCCAGCGCCAGGCCAAGCGCCGCGGTGGTCAGAAGTCGGGACAAAGTATTTGGTGATTTGACGGGCATTTCGCACCTCCCAATGCGCTTTGATTCTTATCGGTCGTTTTCCATGACCTACCGCAGTTCTAGCGATTTTTCCACCGTGCCGTCGATTGCACCGGTGGCAGAACGGACAGCAGGCCCTTAATATTGCTCGAAAATTAGGCATCCAACTGCGACAGGCAATGTCTGTCACGCGATGTAGCGGCGCTCTGCACCGCAGCATCAATCAGCGCCGCAAGAGTGGATGCCCGCCCCTTCCACCACCGCGGCTGAAACCGTTTTTCGCAGGTTTCCCAAAGCGCTTGCAGCCACCCCCGCAGGCGCACAGCATAAGCATGCCGCCATGCTGCAACCGCCCGGTATGCCTTTCGGCGACCTGCTGGCCGCGGTCGACAGGATCACGCCGGGTCAAGAGCCGACCACGGCCGAGGCTTATTCCCGGACAGGAGGTGGCCCCCCCCCGAAGATACGCGTCGGCCCACGGTTGGACCAGCGCGGGCGCAGCTAGGGTGTCGCGGGGGCGTCGGCACAAGAGACCGTGCAATTGCAGGCAGCGGTCGGGACAGCCAGCGGATGGAAACTATGTAGGCACTCACCGCTGGCGAAAGCCGTTCCGGACGTCTTTCTCTGCGAAAGACTATACGAAAGGTGCAAGAGATGCGAAATGGTATCCAGCCGACACGGCTGCCCTGCTCGCAGCTCTCAAGAACGGATCGAACATGCGTTTCCTGAAACAAGTTATTCTGTCTGTCGTGATCCTGGTCGCGACGCTGTTTCTCTGGTTGAACTACGTGCCCGGCGCCGCCGCCTTCCTTGACCGTACCGGCGTGTCGGGCGTCCTGGGGATCGAAGGTGCGGCAGCAGATGTCTCGAACACCGGCCGGGGCTTTGGTCCGCGCGGTCCGGCGCAGGTCGTCGTGGCCGCCGTGACCGAGGCCACCACCAACGACCGCGTCGATGCCATCGGCGACGTGCGCGCCCTGCGCAGCGCAACTCTGCGGACAGAGGTCAGCGGCGAGGTCGTGCAGGTGGCGCTGGAAACCGGGGGCTTCGTGGACAAGGGTGCGGTGATCCTGCGCCTCGACGACGAGGCAGAGCGGATCGCGGTGGAACGCGCGCGCCTGCTGCTGGAGGATGCCCGCGATGCCGCCAGCCGGTTTTCGCGGCTGCAGGACGGCGGGTCCGTCACCGAGGTACGCCAGCGCGAGGCGCAACTGCGGCTGCGGACCGCCGAGCTGGAGCTGAGCGAGGCGGAGTTTGCCTTGTCCCTGCGCACGGTACGTGCGCCCTTTGCCGGCTGGATCGGCCTGGTGGATGTCGCCATCGGCGAACGGCTGTCGCCCACGGATGTGATCGCCACCCTGACCGACCGGTCCGAAATCCTGGTGGATTTCCGTGTGCCGGAACGCGTCGTCGCCCAGGTCGAGCCGGGCATGCCGATCGAGGCCCGCCTGCTGGGCGTCGAAGGAGCGGACGCCCTGGCCGGCACCGTGCACGCCGTCGACAACGTGGTCGACCGCAACAGCCGGACCCTGCGGGTGCAGGGGCGGCTGGCCAACGAGGACGACCGCCTGCGCGCGGGCATGGCCTTTACCGTCACGCTGCGCTTTCCGGGGGAGACCCTCGCGGCCGTCGACCCGCTTTCCGTGCAATGGTCCAGCGAGGGATCCTACGTCTGGGCCGTGCGCGACGACAAGGTTCAGCGCGTCGGCGTGACCATCCGCCAGCGCGACGCCGACCGGGTGCTGGTCGAAGGCGACCTGGCGCCCGGCGATCTCGTCGTCACCCAGGGCGTGCAGACCCTGCGCCCGGGCGCAGAGGTCGCCATCGCCGGACGCACCGAGGCTCGCGCCGCCCTGCCCGGCGCCACCAAGCCGAGTGTCACGCGATGAAGGAAAGCTCTGCAGCCGTTTCCGGGTCGGGCACCGCGCTGTTTGTCCGCCGTCCGATCCTTGCACTTGTCCTCTCGGCCCTGATCGTCCTCTCCGGGCTGGCCGCCGTTTTTGGCGTCGAGGTACGCGAACTGCCGAACGTGGACCGCCCGGTCGTCACCGTGACCACACAATTCCCCGGCGCCTCGCCGGAAAGCGTCGACCAGGAGGTGACTGGCCGCATCGAAGGCGCCGTGGGCCGCGTGGCCGGTGTGCGCTCGATCTCCTCCAACTCGCGCTTCGGTCGGTCGCGGGTGACGCTGGAATTCGAGGATGACGTCGATCTGGACGTCGCCGCGACCGACGTGCGCGACGCGGTGGCGCGGATCGCCAACCAGATGCCCGACGGCGCAGAGACGCCCGAGATCGTCAAGGCCGACGCCAACGCCCAGCCGGTCGTGCGCATCGCCGTGACCTCTGCCGGGCGCTCGCCGCAGGAACTGACCCGGATCGTGCAGGAGCGTGTCGAGGACCGGTTGCTGTCTGTCAACGGCGTGGCCGACCTGCAGATCTATGGCGACCGCGACCCGATCTTCCGCATCGACATCGACCAGTCGGCGCTTGCCGCGCGTGGCCTGACGCTGGCCGACGTGCGGAACGCGCTGGCGGACGTGGCCTTTGACGCACCGGCGGGCGACCTGTCGGGCAACAGCCAGAGCATCGCAGTGCGAACCACGGCCACCGTCGCCACCACGGCCGAGTTCGAAGACCTCGAAATCTCCGAGAACGTCCGCATCCGCGACGTGGCCACAGTGACCCTTGGCCCGGCCCCGAACGAGACCGTCCTGCGCGCCAACGGCCAGACCGGGGTCGGCATGGGCATCATCCGTCAGGCAACCTCGAACACGCTGGAGATCTCCTCGGCCGTGCGGGCGGTCGTGGCCGAGCTGGACCAGACCCTGCCAGACGACATCTCTATCTTTGTCACCTCCGACGATGCGGTCTTCATCCGTGGTTCGATCGAAGAAGTGCTCAAGACGCTGGGTCTGGCCACTGCAATCGTGGTGGCGGTGATCTTCCTTTTCCTGCGCAACGCGCGCGCCACGCTGATCCCCGGGCTGACCATGCCCGTGGCGCTGACCGGCACCGTGGCGGCCATCTACATGGTGGGATTTTCGGTCAACATCCTGACGCTGCTGGCGCTGGTGCTGGCCACCGGCATGGTCGTCGATGACGCCATCGTCGTGCTGGAAAACATCGTCCGACGCCGGAGCGAGGGCATGGGTCCCCGCGCCGCCGCCGTGCTGGGCACGCGGCAGGTCTTTTTCGCGGTGGTCACCACTACGGCCACGCTGGCGGCGGTCTTTGTGCCGCTGTCCTTCCTGCCCGGCCAAGCGGGCGGGCTGTTCCGGGAGTTCGGCTTTACCCTGGCGATGGCGGTGCTCTTGTCCTCGGTCGTGGCCTTGACGCTCTGCCCGGTTCTGGCAAGCCGCCTGCTGACCGCAGAGCCGAACCCGAACCCGCGCGGCCCCTTTGTCTGGCTGGGCAACCGGCTGGGCGCGCTCTACAAGTCGACGCTGGGTTGGGCTTTGGCGATGCCTTTCGTCGTGCTGTTGGTGGCGGTTCTCTTCTCGGCCACAGCGGTCTTTGTCGCCGATGGCATTCGGCAGGAACTGACCCCGCGCGAGGATCGGGCGGTGGCCCTGTTGTCCGTCTCTGCCCCGCAGGGCGTCTCGCTGCAGTACACCACCGCCAAGATGGACGAGATCGAGGCCCTGATCGAACCGCTTCGCGACACCGGCGAAGTCACCAACATCTTTTCGATCACCGGCTTCGGCTCGGACAACCGCGGGTTCATGGTCTTTTCCCTGGCCCCGTGGAGCGAGCGCGCACGCAGCCAGGACGAGATCGTCGGAGAGATCAACGGCAAGCTGCGCGGCGTGATCGGCGTGCGGGCCTTCGCAATCCAGCCCAACTCTCTGGGTATCCGGGGCGCGGGCCGCGGCCTGTCCTTTGCCATCACCGGCGACAATTACGCGCAACTTGCCGATGTCTCGCAGCGGTTGGTGGAACGGATGCAGGAGAACCCGGCCTTTGGCCAGGTCCGGCTGGAATACGAGACCACGCAGCCGCAGCTGTTCATCGAGATCGACCGCCAGCGCGCTTCTGACCTGGGCATCGACATCACCGGGCTGGGAGAGGCGCTGCGCGCGGTTCTGGACGGGCGCAGCGTGGGGTCGGTTTTTATCGACGACCGCAGCTATGACATCCAGATGCTGTCGACCTCGAACCCGGTGAACGATCCCAGCGACCTGAAAAACATCTTTGTCCAGACGGCGGACGGCCAGACGGTGCCCATGTCCAGCTTTGTCAGGCTGGAAGAGCGCGCCATCGCGCCCGAGCTTGACCGCGAGGGCCAGAACCGCTCGGTCGAGATTTCGGCCGGGCTGACACCGGCCCTGGCGCTTGGCGACGCAATGACCCAGGTGCAGGCGCTGGCGGATGAAATCCTGGCCGAGGAGAACCGCATCGTCCCGCTGGCTGAGGCCGCGACACTGGACCAGACGGCCTCGGGGCTGGTGCTGGTCTTCGGCTTTGCCATCGCGGTGGTCCTGCTGGTGCTGGCGGCGCAGTTCGAGAGCTTCATCTCGGCCATCGTGGTCATGGTGACGGTGCCCATCGGGCTGGCCTGTGCCGCCTTCGCGCTGCTGTTCACCGGGCTGAGCCTGAACGTCTACAGCCAGATCGGCCTGGTGATGCTGATCGGGATCATGGCCAAGAACGGCATCCTTATCGTCGAGTTCGCCAACCAGTTGCGCGATGGCGGTGCCACGGTGCGCGACGCGATCCTCGACGCCTCGACCATCCGCCTGCGGCCGGTGATGATGACCATGACCTCGACCGTGCTGGGCGGCGTGCCGCTGATCCTGTCGACTGGTGCGGGGGCCGAAGCGCGCGAGGCGCTGGGATGGGTCATTGTCGGAGGGTTGGGTCTGGCGACCTTCTCGACGCTCTACCTGACGCCGGTGGCCTACCTGCTGCTGGCCCGCTTCTCGCAGCCGCGCGTCAAGGCCATGCAACAGCTCGAAACCGAACTGGAAGAAGCGCTGTCCTGACGGATCGGCCGTGGCCGGAGGTCCTGCCAAGGGACGTCCGGCCAGCGATTCAAGACATGCACCATTGCGCCCCTGCACCGACGGCAGGCAGTCGTCCATGGTCAGCCCGAAGGCGCCCGTTCCCCGGATTTCGCCATCGACGTCGATCTGGTAACTGAACGGCCCCCAGTTCGGCCTTGCCCGCCAGGAACGCGGGCTCCTAGGCAAGCGCCACAGAGGCGGCGATCAGGACGATGGTGCTCAGCAAACCCCATTGCAGCATCTGGAAATGGGTGTTCTGGCCGCCCTCGTGGCCGAACCAGTAGCAGAAATAGTTCCCTACCACGAGGAAGCCGGCCCAGACAGAGCTGAACGCCCCCGCCCCGACCAGGCCAAGCGCAAGTGCCGTCTCGGCCGAAGCGATACCAAGCAGGGCCAGCAGGACGCTGACCGCCGCCCCCCAGAGCAGCACCATCGCCAAGAGTTCGAAGGCCACGATCACGCCGAACAGCCATTTCCGCAGACGGGCGTTGGTCAAGCGCCGATAGGCAACAAGCGCATAGGCCTCGGGATAGTCCTCGCGCATGCGCGCCATGTCCATCACCTCTGCCGTGTAGGTTTCGTTGAGGAAGGGATGGAACAGGTTTTCCAACGCCCCCACGGTCATCCATGCGGCCATGAAGACAAGATTGGCGCCGCACAGGGCAAGAATGACGGTATCGAGCATGTCGGTCGTTCGTATCCAGTGGTGATGCGGTCCGCCCCGAATGGGGCGGACCAGGGTGTCAGGCTCAGGCCTCCCAGTACATGTACTGCGGGTACATTTCCTGCGAGATATGGATCGCAGCGCCCTTCAGGTTGCTCTTGGAATGGTTCGCAAGACCCCGGAAATAGGGCTGAATGATCACGCCTTCATCGACCATGATCTGTTCGAGTTGCGCCATCAGGGCGCGGCGCGCCTCGACATCCGGGGTCGCCAGCGCCTGTTCGACAAGCGCGTCGAAAGCCTCGTTGGCAAAGCCGGTCTCGTTCCACGAGGTGCCGGACACATAGGCCAGCGCATAGGTCTGGATGCCCAGCGCCCTGTGGTTCCAGTTGGTGACAGAGAACGGGTACTTGGCCCAGTCGTTCCAGAAGCTCGACGAGGGGATCACGGTCCGCTTGATGTTGATGCCCGCGTCGCGCAATTGCGCAGCAATCGCATCCGCGGTCGCCTTCCAGAAGGCCGAGTCGAGAGAGATCAGCTCGTGCTCGAAATCCGCCATGCCCGCCTCTTCCAGCAGGGTCATCGCCTGCGCCGGATCGTGCACGGCCGGGCCGATGTCGGCGTAGTCCGGATGAACCTTCGACACATGGTGGTTTTCGCCCACCGCGCCCAGATCGTTGTAGGCCAGTTCCATCACCACGGCGTTGTCCACCGCCAGCGCCAGCGCCCGGCGGACGCGGACATCGGCATAGGGACGACTGCCGCCTGCCTCGGCAAGCTGATTGGTCCGCGCCAGAACCACGGCCCCGGTGGTCACGGTATGCTTGGTCCAGCCGTCCAGGGCATCGAAGGCCGGGATGAAATCGCCCTCTGTGTCATAGGTCACGTCGAATTCATCCGCATCGGCGGCCGCGAAATGCGACGCCGGATCGGTACCGAAATCGATCAGTTCCACCCGGTCCATGAAGGCACCGTTCCCGGCGTTCCACCAGGTGTGATCCTCGTTACGCACCAGGGCGGCAGCCTCGCCGACGGTGTAGAACTCTGGCAGGTAGGGACCGGTCCCAATCGGATTGTCGACCATCGTGAGCTCGTCAAAGCTCTCGTGGACGATGGCGGCGGGATAGTCGGACATGCCTGCGATCAGCGAGATATCCGGCTTGGGCAGGGAGATCGTCACCGTCAGGTCGTCGACGACCTTGACCGCGTCCGGCAAGATGGTGCCGGTTTCGGGATCGACGATCGTCGAGAAACGGATCGCCATCGAATTGCCCTCGACCCGGCTGTCGCACCAGCGTTCGATGTTGCGGGCCACGTCGGCGGCGGTAAAGGGATCGCCGTTGTTCCAAGTCACACCGGGACGGACATTGAGCGTATAAAGCGTCGCATCCTCATTGATTTCCCAGCTTTCCAGCAGCGCGGGCGTGAAGGTGCCGTCGGAATTGTACTGTACGAGGTATTCCAGCCAACCGCGGGTAAAGTTGGCGAGGCTGTTGAAGTCGAACTTGCGCGGATCACGCATGCCGACGATTTCCTGCTGGATGCGGACGGTGCCGCCCATCTGCGCATGGCTGGCCGCCTGCGCCGGGGCCGGCAGGCCCAGCATGGCATAGGCCGTGGCCGCCGAGGCACCAAAGGAACAGGCCGTGGCCAGGAACTCGCGGCGGCTGACGGCATCGTCGCCGGCACGCTCCGCAGACTTGGCCAGGAAATCCGGAAGCGGTTTGCCGCTTGGCGTTGTGAAGGTCATTTTCATTCCTCTCTGTTGGGTCGTGAGGGGGACCGCCCTGTCGGGAAGCAGCATGAGGACTGCGGGAAGGCGCGCGGCCGCAAAGGGCCCGGTCGGCCGCGCGTATTCGGGTCAGGCCGGGATGCGGATACGATCCAGCCCGTCTTCTTCGGTGACGGTGACGCAGATGCTGGACAGGGTCCGCGGCTCTTCGTAGGGCCATGGCGTGCCGCGATGCATCACGGCCCGCTGATCCCAGATCAGCACGTCCCCCACCTGCCAGTTGTGCGCATAGACAAAGGCGGGCTGGGTGCAGAAATCCGTCAACTCCTTGAGCAACGCCTCGCCCTCGGCCTCGTCGTAGCCGTCGACCTTGAAGGCGTGGCTGGCGATATAAAGCGCCTCTCGGCCATTGATCGGGTTTTCCCAGACCGCGTTCCAATGGGTGTCCGGCCATTTGTTGAACATCGGCAATTCGGCCAGTTCGGGCGAGATCTTGCGCCGCGAGTGGCTGTAGCGGTGCCAGATGCCCCGGCCCCTGATCCTGGCCTTCATCTCTTCGGGCATCATCGCCCAGGCCGCGCGGGTCGAGGCCAGTTCCGTCGCCCCGCCCGACGAGGGCACAACGCGCGCCGTGATGATATTGGTCAGCGCGGGCGTGGGCAGAAAGGTGCTGTCCGAATGCCACAGGAAGTTCGTCTTCAGGTTCAGCGTCTTGAGGTCCATCTCACCCGAGGTGGTGCCGTCTTCCTGGACGTTGGACACCTTCGGGATCTTGAACCCCTCGCCCGGCTTGCGCTCATCCGCCTCTCGATCCTCGATCGGACCGAACAGTTGCGCGAGGCGCAGGTGGGTTTCATCCGTCATCTCCTGCGCCCGGAACAGCAGCGCCGAGTGCTCCTCGAACAGGGCGCGGATCTGCGGGAACAGGTGGGTGGCCGTGACGGTGTTCAGGTCGATGCCCTGCACGTCCGCACCGAAATGCGATGTCAGCGGTTTGGTCTGGATGGTCATAGGTTCAGTCCTTGGCCTTTGCTTCGATGTCGTCTGCGGAGAGATGGCGCACCATCTCCCAGGCCCGTGACTTGCCGGGGTTCAGCAGTCCCTTGGGGTCCATGCGCTTTTTCCACGCCAGGTGCCGGTAATCGGCGTTCTTAAGACCGCCGCCCTCGACGTGGTAGGTATGGGCGTCGGCCACGGAAAACCCGTGCGCGCGATAGGTGTCGTCGATCTCGCGCAGGCGGGTCTCGTCGGTGAACCAGATGATCGGCAGATCGAACGCGACGATCCTGCCGTCCACCCGGGCGAATTCATGGTGCTGCCAAAGGTCGTCGCCCACCTCCTTGCCAAGCCGCGCCACGGCTTCGGCATCCGACGGATCGCCGACCCCGTATTGCTGGTAGGTGGCGGACCGGTCAGCCTTGAGCACCTGCAACGTGGTGTGGTTGTAGGCGAATTCGAACACATGCGGGATGCCCTTGGCCTTGCGTTCGGCATCGTCGAGGGCGAGGTCCACCGTCCCGCCCTGCGCCGCGATCAGGGCGCGATAGGCCTCCATGTCCTCGCGCGGGACCAGCGCCACCAAAAGGTGCCGCCCCTTGGGCAGATGCCCTTCGAGCCGGGGGAAGTAATCGACGATCCGCGCCTCGACGGCAGAGCACAGCTTGCGCCCGATCGTCTCGCTTTGCGCAAGCGCGTAGCCCGCCGCGTAGCAGTCGCGATAGCTGTCAAAGGTGGCCATGCAGCCGATCCAGTCACGGGTTGGCACCGTGCGCAGCGTGACCTCGGTGATTGCACCGTTCAGGCCCCAGGCGTGGTGCAGTTGCAGCGCCTCTTCGGCGTCGAACACCCGCTCCTGCGGCGCCTCCTCGACCGAGAGCGCCTTGAGGCTGATGATATTGCCCTTTTCACGCAACGCGCCGTTGGCGATGGACCCGATCCCGGCGCTGCCCCCGGCGACAAAACCGCCGATGGTGGCGATGTCCTGCGTCGAGGGGAACATCGCCATCTCCCAGCCCTGCGGGATCAGAGCGGCGTTGATATCGGCCATCAGGGCGCCTGCCTCGACACGGACAAAGCCCTCGCCGATTTCAAGGACACGGTTCATCGCCGTGGTCTCGATGATCAGCCCGCCTTTCAGCGGCACGGCCTGTCCGTAGTTGCCGGTGCCGCCGCCGCGCAGCACGACGGGCAAGTCGTGCGCGTAGGCCACGGCAAGGCAATGCGCCAGTTCCTCGCGGGTTGCGGGCCGGGCCACCAGATCCCCGAAACTCTTCTTCAGCTGGGCATTCAGGATCGGCGAGTACCAGAAGAAATCGCGCGAGCGTTTCTTGATCAGCACCGGTTCCTCGATCACCTCGACAGGGGCGAGTTCGGTGGCAATGGCATGCCAGTCGGTCTGTTTTTCTGTCATCACAGGGCTCCCAAGGCGTCGGACAGGCTGCGCGGCATCACGCCGCCCAACAGGTCCGAGCTGTCGGTTGCGTCGAAGACAAGCAGATCCCCGATGGCAGCCCCGTCGACGGTTCGGGGTTCCAGTCCCAGCGCGCGCTGCGCGTTGGTGGTGATCAGCGGCAGGTGGTCGCCCAGCGGCGGATCGAGATGTGCCGCCAGCACGCTCAGGCCCAGCACATGAACCGGATCGTGCCGCCCGATGGGGCAGAAGGCATCGCGCACGTTGTCGGCACCGACCGTCACGGTGACGCCGGCGGCCCGCAATTCATGCAGCCGGGTGACACCGCGCCGGTCGGGCGTACCCCCGGTGCGGCCTTGCAGGTACAGGTTGGTCTGCGGCAGCATGGCAACGGCAATGCCGGCCTTTGCCAGCTTGTCCGCGATCCGGGTCACATCCGCGCCGGACAGGTTCGCCAGCGAACAGGCATGGCCGCAGAGCACCGGCCCCTGAAACCGTGTCAGCAGCGCGGCATCGGCAATGCGTTCCAGCCCGTCGAGCCCCTCTGCCAGGCCTTCGTCAACGTGGAAGTCCAGGGCCAGCCCCAGGCGGTCGGCCTCGCGGAACATGTTGACCAGCCCGGCATCCCGTTCGGGTTGGTCAAAGACGAAAGCCCCCAGCACGCCCACCTGGTGAGAGAGGCCCTGCGCGCAATGTCGGGCGTAGTCCGGATCGGCCATGCGCTCGATCCCCGTCAAGGCCGAACGCTGCACGGTCAAAGCACTGTCCGCAGCCAGTTCGCCGAGGATATCCCATGCCAGCGGGACGGCCCGGGGATCGGCAGCCTCTCCCCAATCCACATGCGTCCGGACCACGCTGCATCCGGCCCGTTCCAGCTCCTGCAGTCCCCGTGTGGCGCGGGTGCGAAGATCATCCGCTGTCCAGTTGACTTTGTCGGCCTTCTGCGCGGCAATGGCCGTGGCGAGGTCCCCACCGACGCCCTGCATCCGGCCGATGCTGTGGCACTTGTCCAAATGCACATGCGGCTCTGTCAGGCGGGGCAGGACCATGCGTCCGGGAGCGTTTTCAGAGGCGGTCAGGCCGGTCGCGCGCCCGTCGCGGATGACCAGGTCTCCGACCATGCAATCCGCCACCACCGTGCCGCCGAACGCCGCCGGGTCGGCCAGCAAGGACCGCGGCACCAGCACGCCGGGAAGGTGTCCATCCATTCGTTCCACCCGCGTCATGGCCGCGCCCTCCGGTGGTCGAACCGGGCAAATTCGGCAAGAAAGGCCGCAAACCCACGGCCCGCACTGTCAAGCAGGGCGGCGCCCTTGTCGGCGGTCGCGGCGGCGGCGTTGCCGCAGGCGCCGTGCGGGTTCAGATCCTGCGCCAGCCAGCCGGGACTTGCAGGCTTGCCCCCCAATCCGATCTGCGGAAAGGCGCTGTCCCAATCCATCATCGCCGGGCGGAAATTTTTTGCCTTGGTCATGTCCACACGCTCAGGCCGCAGGGCCAGCATCGCCGAGGTTTCACTGTCACCGGCATGGATGTCATGCGCATAACTGTCGGGGTCGAACTTGCCCCGCCACTCGGCGAAGCCGCCCCAGGAACAGCACACAACGACAAGGTCGTGCTGCAATCGCAGATCGCGCGCAGCCACCTGCAAAAGCGCGCTGTTGCCACCATGCCCGTTGAACAGAACCAGCCGCGTGACCCCGGCGCGTGCCACCGAGGCGCCGATCTCTCGCAACACGGTCAGGAGCGTCTCTGCCGAGAGCGTCAAGGTCCCGGGAAACGCGATATGCTCGTCGCTCTTGGTGATTGTCAGAGCCGGCAACACCAGAACCGACTGCTCGGGCGTCAGGGCCGCCAACATCCGCTCCGCCACTGCGCCGATCAGATCGCTGTCCACCGAGAGCGGCAGGTGCGGCCCGTGCTGCTCTGTCGCGCCCAAGGGCAGAACCGCGACCGTGTCCTGCGGCAGATCCGGGAAGGCCGCCGAAGGGAGATCCGCCCAATAGCCCTGAACGCTCATGCCGGTCGCCCGATGAAACGGTCGAGAAATCCCTCGAACCAGACGCCCTGTGCCGCGTCGTGTTGGGCCAGCAGGCGGTCCTGTTCGGTACGCTCCTGCACGCCCGGGCGGCCATAAACGCCGGCCTTTTGCACCTGCCATCGACGAAAACCCGGCTCGGTCACTTCGGGATGGAACTGCAGGCCATAGACCGTCTCATCCATCCGAAAGGCCTGGTTGGCGTAGTTGTCATTCGCGGCCAGGCGCACGGCCCCCGCAGGCAAATCGAAGGTGTGGAAATGCGCCTGGCAGACCGTCAGCGGCCGGTCGAGAAAATCGCCCGCTGTCTCTGTCGGGGTGATCTCGTAATACCCGAACTCGAAGATCTCGTGCTTACGCGGACCGGCCCAGGCGCCGTGGTGATGCGCAATCATCTGGGCGCCCTGGCAGATGCCCAGAACCTTGATCCCGGCCTTCAGGCAGGCATCGATCCAGCGGTATTCTTCCAGCAGGAAAGGATGACGGTCGGTTTCGTAGGCATTGTAGAGCCCGCCATAGATGATGGTCGCGGCAAGATCGTCGCCCGGCACGCCAAGCGGTTCGCCGCGAAACGGGCGACGGGTTTCGACCCTGTAGCCGGCAGTCTCCAGCCAGGCGGTTGCGCGATCGTCAAGGGGCTCATCCCCGTGGCGCACGGAAAGCACACGCTGTCCCATATCATTCCCCTCGAAAGGAACTGGTTGCGTGGCCCTGTGGAAGATCCGTGCCAGAGATGTGTCTAAAGGCTTCCAGAACTGCACGTAACTGGCAAGGCTTTTGTTTGATCACCAAAAGTGAAATGTTTTCAGATAGTTGACTCAACACCCGCATAATCTGGCCATGACCGCCCAATCAAAAGGCGCGATGTTTCTCCGGGCGATCAGCCGCTGATCCGCCTGCAAGAGCGCCACATGCCTGCAATGATTCGAGGTGCCGCGGGACCGATTGCCCGCGGTCCCCTGCCCCATCCGGATCCCGCGGCTACGCCATCGAAATCCGCAAAGTGACCCGCGTGCCCCTGTCCGAAGGGGAGAACCGTACCTCGCCCCCGTGCAGGCGCGCGACCTCATCCGCTATGGAAAGCCCCAGACCGCTGCCGGCGCCGGGATCGACCTGGCCAAAACGGCTCAGGGCGGTAGGCACCTGTTCCGCCGGCACGCCCCTGCCATCGTCCGCCACAATGAAATCCAGCATGTCCCGCGTCTTTTCCAAGGTGACCGAAATCCGGCTCAGAGCGGGGCCGCCGTGCTGCAACGCGTTGTCGATCAGGTTTCCCAGGGCCTCTGCCAGGAGCAACTGATCGCCCCGGATGGAGATGCGGCCGCTGTCCAGCCCGGTCGAAAAGGAGAAGTCGATGTCCCGCTCGAGCGCGAAGGGGGCAAGATCGGCGCAGACCTCCTGCGCCATCGCAACCGGATCAAACGAGGTTTCCGGCAGGCTGTAGCCGTGGCGCAAGCGTTCCATCGACAGCAGTTGTTCCGCAAGGCGGGCGGACTTACGCGCGGCTGTGATCAGTGCGCGTTCGCGGCGGCGACGTTCCGCCGGATCGGTCGCGCCCGGCAGGGTTTCGGCCAGCGACAGAATGGCAGAGGCCGGGTTGCGCAACTGGTGCGCGGCATCCGAAATGAAGGCCTGGTGTGACTGGATGCTTCGATCGACCTGGGCGAACAGGCGGTTGAGGGTCGAAACGATGCCCTTCACCTCTTTGGGGACGGGCCGCTGGATGAGGCCGAGATCGTCCGGCGTGCGCCGTTCGATCGCCTCCTGCAGGTCATTCAGTGGACGTAGGCCCCATTGCACCCCGAACCAGACCACCACGGCCAATGTCGCCATCAGCGCGCCGATCAGTGCGGACGCGCGCCAGGCCAGCGCCGCGGCGAAATCGTTGCGCTCGCTGATGCGCTGCCAGACCGTGACCACGGTCTGTCCGGTCAGGTTTTCGATGGTTGTGGTTTCCGACATGCGCAGCACACGCACGCGTTCGCCCCGGTAGGTGGCGACGCGGTATTCGGGTTCGCTGGGCACCGCCGTCGCGCCCCATGCCGGCGGATAGGCGTATCCGGTCACGTAAATGCCGCCCGGTCCGGTGACATGGTAAAAGACCTCGCCGCCGCCGGCATCGGAGATCAGCGAACGGGTTCGCGGCGACAGGGCATCGCCCTCGGAACTGGCCACATCGCGCGAAATGGCGAGTGCCGCGGCCAAGAGCCCGCGGTCGAACAGTGTCTCGGCGGTGGATTGCGCGACGGAAAAACGCCACAGGCCCAGGAACATCGCCACCAGCAGGAGCGGCGCGAGGATCAGAACGAAGAGGCGCAGGCGCAGTGAGGGCGCGGTTGCCATCACTGCTCGACATCCAGCATGTAGCCGAGGCCGCGCGCCGTCTTGATCCGGATATCATAGGCTTCAAGCCGGCGACGCAGGCGTGAGACGTGCGGCTCGACCGCGCTGTCATCCACATCCGCACCGGTGCCGTACACATGCGATATGAGCTGTGCCTTGGATACGATGCGCCCGCGCCGATCAAGCAGGCATTCAAGCACCGCCACCTCGCGGCGGGGCAGATCGAGCGTCGTTTCACCATCCAGCAGTTGCCGGCTGTCCCGGTCGAAGACCAGCGGCCCCAGCACGTTCCGCGCCGCAAAGTTCAGATCCTTGCGCCGGGCGAGCGCGCGCAGCCGGGCCTCCAGCTCGTCCATCTCGAACGGTTTGACCAGATAGTCGTCGGCGCCCGCGTCCAGCCCCTGCACCCGGTCCTGCGTGTCGGACCGCGCGGTCAGCAGGATCACAGGCACTCCGTCGCCCCGGGCCCGCAGGCCGCGCAGCACCGCCAATCCGTCCTGGCCCGGAAGATTGACGTCGAGCACCACCAGGTCGGCGCCTTCATGAGCAAGGAAGTCCGCTGCCTCGACCCCGTCTTGCAGAACGTCGACCGAGTGACCGCGATCCCGAAGCCGGTACGCGATTCCTTCCGCCAGTTCGGTGTTGTCTTCGATCACGGCGATCCGCATGGGCTAAAAAATTCTCTCTTTGCGCAAGTTTCGTGCAAGGTTGGGACAGCAATGTGTCCACTGTTGGAGGAGGGACTCGGATCCCTGAAAACAGAATCACATGTATCGGCGGGCAAGAGCCTGACCGATCTTATAGGTCTACGGGAGGATACCAATGACCATCAAGCACCTCGCAGCATCCGTTGCGGCATCCGCCATCATCGCATCCCCGGCCTTCGCCGAGGTCGACTTTTCCGGTGAAACCATCGAGTGGGTGATCCCGTTCTCGGAAACCGGCGGTTCGGCCAAGTGGGCCAACTTCTTCGCGCCGCTGCTGTCGGAAGAACTGCCCGGCAACCCCACCGTCGTGGTCAAGTTCATGCCCGGCGCCGGCTCGACCAAGGGCGCCAACTGGTTCCAGGAGCAGGAACACGAGGACGGCACGCTGCTGTTCGGCACCTCCGGCTCGACCCAGTTCCCCTACCTGCTGGACGACCCGCGCGTGCGTTATGAATACAGCGACTGGAACCCGGTCATGGCGTCCGGCACCGGCGGCGTCGCCTACCTGAACCCGGAGGACGGCGAGAAGTTCGACGGTTCGGCCAACAACCTCAAGGACATCGATTTCATCTACGGGTCGCAGGGCGCCACCCGTCTTGACCTCGTGCCCCTGCTGGCATGGCAGATGCTGGGCATGAACGTGGAACCGGTCTTTGGCATCAAGGGTCGCGGCGACGGCCGCCTGATGTTCGAGCGTGGCGAGGCGACGATCGACTATCAGACCTCTTCGGGCTATCTTGGCGCGTCGGCCGACCTGGTCGAACAGGGCAAGGCCGTTCCGATGATGACTTGGGGCGCGTTGAACGAGGACGGCGAGATCGTTCGCGATCCCACCTTCCCGGACATTCCGACCTTCAAGGAAGTCTGCGAGGCGACCGAGGGCTGCGAAACCTCGGGCGAGGCATGGGACGCATGGAAAGCCTTCTTCATTGCCGGTTTCCCGGTTCAGAAGATCGCCTTCCTGCCGCAGGGCACGCCGCAGGAGGTGATCGACACCTATACCGCGGCCTTCGATGCCGTGCGCAATCGGGATGACTTCCCCCAGATCGCGGCCAAACGCGTGGGCAAGTACGACGTCTTCGTCGGCGAAGGCGCCAAGAAAGCGACGCAGGCCGGCACTACCGTGTCGCCGGACGCCAAGGCCTTCGTGACCAACTGGCTGCAGGAAGCCTACGGCGTCTCTCTGAACTAAGCACCAGACCAGAAGCGCGGCCCCGGAAATTGCCGGGGCCGCCTTTGTTTCCGACGATACCTGACAAGGAGGTGGCGCGATGGACGTGTTCGCGACTGCCCTGCCGGCACTGTCCGATGCATGGGCCCTGATTCTGCAACCGGTCGTTTTGGGCTACCTCGTCCTCGGGGTCGTCATGGGTCTGGCCGTTGGCGTCTTCCCGGGCCTTGGCGGAATCGCCGGGCTGTCCCTGCTGCTGCCCTTCATGTTCGGCATGGATCCGATCATGGGCCTCGCGCTGATGGTGGGCATGGTGGCAGTGGTGCCGACCTCGGACACCTTTGCCTCTGTCCTGATGGGTATTCCCGGATCATCCGCCAGCCAGGCGACCGTTCTTGACGGCTTTCCGATGGCGAAACGCGGACAGGCCGCGCGCGCACTGGCCGCCGCCTTTACCTCGTCGCTGTTCGGCGGCCTTGTCGGGGCCGCCTTCCTGACCATGTTCATCGTGATTGCCCGCCCGCTGGTGCTGGCCTTCGGCCTGCCGGAAATGCTGATGATCTCGGTCCTCGGTCTCAGCATGGTCGCGGTGCTTGCAGGGCGCGTGGCGCTGAAAGGGGTTGCGGCAGCCGGGCTGGGCATGCTGGTCGGCACCATCGGCGAGGCCGATGCCGGCGGGTCGCTGCGCATGGCCACTTACGACATCCCCTACCTGATGGACGGTCTCAAGCTGGTCATCGTGGGCCTTGGCATCTTTGCGGTGCCGGAAATCGTCAGCCTGCTGCGGCAGGATCGCTCCATTGCCAAGGATGCCAAGCTTGGCGCCGGATGGGGCGCCGGCGTGCGGGACTGGTTTGCCAACAAGTGGCTGTCCGTCCGCTGTTCGCTGATCGGCGTGGTCGTCGGCGTCATTCCCGGTCTCGGCGGTTCTGTCGTCGACTGGATCGCCTACGGCCATTCGGTGCAGACCACCAAGGACAAGTCGAACTTCGGCAAGGGCGAAGTCCGCGGCGTGATCGGGCCGGAAAGCTCGAACAACGCCAAGGAAGGCGGCGGGCTGGTTCCCACCCTGCTCTTCGGCATCCCCGGTTCGGGCTCGATGGCGATCTTCATCGGTGCCATTGCCCTGCTGGGATCGGGCGACATCGAGGTCGGGCCGAACATGCTGCGCGACAATCTCGACATCACCTATTCCATCGTCTGGCTGCTGGCACTGGCCAACGTGGTTGGCACCCTGCTGTGCATCGCCGCATCCGGCGGCATCGCCAAGCTGACGACGATCCGCTTTACCTACCTGGCGCCGTTCCTGTTCATGCTGATCAGCTTTGCCGCCTTCCAGTCGGGCCAGAACTTCGAGGACATCCTCGCCCTGTTCGTGATCGGCCTGATCGGCATCTTCCTGCGCCGTTTCGACTGGTCGCGCCCGGCCTTCCTGATCGGTTTCGTGCTGTCCAACCCGGTCGAGAAATTCTCCAACCAGGCGTTCCAGATCGCGTCGTTCCGGTTCCGCAAGTCCTTTGAAGAGGGCATGGACTACATCTTCTCGCCGATCGTGATCGTCCTGCTGATCATCACCATCGTGTCGGTCGTGCTGGGCATTCGCCAGGCCAAGAGCATCATGGCCGAAGGCGACGTGAAGTCCGGATCCAAACGTGCTCCGCTGGTGTTCCTGCTGGTCATCATGGCCTATGTCGTGGCCGCGCTGATCAACGCGAACATGATCCCCGACTACAACATGACGGACAAGATCGTGCCCCTCGTGGTGGGCGGCATCACGCTGGCAGCGCTGCTGATCCTGCTGGCCCAGATGCTCATGCGGCCCGAGACCGACGCGGTCTTTGCCGACAAGGAAGTCGCGGGCGAGGATGCGGATGCGCCTTATGGTCTCTGGGGCACGCTGACATGGTTCGCCGGTCTGATCGCCGCCACCTATGTCCTGGGCTTCATTCTTGCCCTGCTGGGCTTCCTGATCGCGTTCCTGCGCGTTCGTGCGCAGGCGCCCTGGCCCAAGACGCTGATCCTGACCGCCGCGGGCATCGCGCTGATGTGCGTCATGGCCGGTGCCCTGAACCGGGACTTCCCGCCGGGTCTGCTGCAGGATGTCGTCGATCTGCCCTGGCCGCTGAAGTGATGACACTCGACCTGCTTTGCCTGCCCGGCGACGGGATCGGGCCGGAGATCACGGCGGCCACCCTCGCCGTGCTCCGTGCCGCGGAACCGCTGCTGTCGCGCCGCCTGAAAGTCGAGGAGGCGCAGATCGGCTTCGCCTCGCTGGAGGCCGCAGGCACGACCATTCCTGACGAGGTGATTGACCGCGCGCGATCGGCAGACGGGGTCATCCTCGGGCCGGTTTCGCACAACGCCTATCCGCCTGTGACGGAAGGCGGGCGGAATCCCTCGGGCGTGCTGCGCGTCGCGCTGGAACTCTACGCCAATATCCGCCCGGCACGGACATACCCGGGGCTGGAGGCCCCATCGCGGCGCCCCTTCGACCTCGTCGTGGCGCGCGAGAACCTCGAAGGGTTCTACGCGGACCGCAACATGCACGCTGGCGGGGGCGAATTCATGCCCGTGCCCGGCGTGGCGCTGGCCATGCGGAAAATCACCGAAGAGGGCTCTCGCCGGATCGCCGAACGCGCTTTTGCCCTGGCCCGCGAAAGGACCGGCCGCGTCACCGCGATCCACAAAGCCAACGTGATGCGGGTGTCCGACGGGCTGTTCCTGCGGGTCTGCCGCGAGGTCGCGGACGCGCATCCCGACGTCACCTACGACGAGGTGCTTGTGGATGCGGCGGCGGCGCACCTGGTGCGCCATCCCGACCGGTTCGACGTGCTGCTTTGCACGAACATGTTCGGCGACATCCTGTCGGACCTTGCCTCTGAACTGTCCGGCGGTCTTGGGCTTGCGGGCTCACTGAACGCCGGCGAGACACACGCGGTGGCACAGGCGCAGCACGGTTCGGCCCCCGACATCGCCGGGCAGGACCGGGCCAACCCGACCTCGCTGATCCTGTCTGCCGCCATGCTACTGCGCCATCGCGGTGAAGCGCGGGCCGCCGATACGATCGAATCCGCCGTGACCACGGCACTGACGAGGCCGGAAACCCGCACCGGCGATCTGGCCGGCACGCTGGGCACAGCCGCCTACACAGACATGCTTTGCAACCTGATCCGGGAGACGTCATGACACAGACCGGCATTCCCTTTCATTTCCTGCGCGGAGGCACCTCGCGCGGGCCCTACTTCCGGCGAGACGACCTGCCGGAAGATCGCGAGACCCTGGCCGAAGTGCTGATCGCAGCGGTCGGTTCGGGCCATCCCCTGAACATCGACGGCATCGGCGGCGGGGCTGCGGTGACGACCAAGGTCGCCATGCTGTCGGCCTCCGATGACGATTGGGCGGACGTTGACTATTTCTTCGCCCAGGTCTCCGTCGAGGATCGGCTTGTGGATTTCAAACCCACCTGCGGCAACATCCTTTCGGGCGTCGGACCCGCCGCCATCGAGATGGGCCTGATCCAGCCACAGGGTGACGAGACAGAGATCAAGATCCGCGCGGTCAATACAGGCGCCCGCGTTCTGGCGCGGGTGCAGACGCCGGGCGGAACGCTGACCTACGAAGGCGACGCCGCCATCGCGGGCGTGCCGGGCTCCGCCGCCCCCATCGCGTTGAATTTCATGGGCGTGGTCGGCTCATCGACCGGGGCCTTTCTGCCGACCGGCAGCTTGCGGGACGAGATCGACGGGATCGAGGTCACCTGCATGGACGTGGCCATGCCCATCGTCATTGCCCGCGCCGAGGATTTCGGCCTGACAGGCTATGAAAGCGCGGCCGACCTAGACGCCAACACGGACTTTTTCGCCCGGTTCGAGGCGATCCGCGTCGAGGCCGGCAAACGCATGGGCATGGGGGACGTCACCAAATCCGTCACGCCAAAGTTCGGCATCCTTGCACCGGCCCGCGACGGCGGCACGATCGCCACGCGCTACTTCATGCCCTGGAACACGCACCCCAGCATGGCGGTCACCGGTTCCCAGTGCCTCGCCTCCTGCGCTCTGACGCCGGGGACCGTGGCCGACGGGTTGCTGGAGCGTCCCGCCGACCGACCGGCGAATGTCGTGCTGGAACATCCGTCAGGCACCATCGAAGTGCTGGTGGATTACGACGACACCGACGGGTTCGAACTGAAATCCGCGGGCCTGCTGCGGACGGCGCGCAAACTGGCCGATGGCCAAGTCTACGTGCCATCACGAATCTGGAAAGGCTGAACCGATGGCGATCATGAACCTGCTCGTCGCCTTCAACGGCACCGAGTCCTCCGAGGCCGCGCTGCGGTACGCCGCGTCTCTGGCCCGCGATCGCAAGGCGCATGTGACCGCGATGCTGGCGCATTCGACGCATGACACGCTGGATACGACCTCGCGCTGGATCCCGCGTGAGGCGCGGGCGCTGCTGGCCGAGGCCAAGACCGGGCTGCTGACAGAGATCGAGGCGCGACTGGACGTGCTGCGCGCGGACTTGCATCTGGGCGACGCGCTGAGTTTTCGGGCAGTGCCCGGCCGGGTCGATAGCCTGCTGTCGGAAACCGGACGCGCGTTCGACATGATCATCGCGGGCCGCCCGATGCGCGACGACGATGAGCATATCCGCCTGCATCCCGACAAGATCGCGCTGCTGTCCGGACGGCCGGTGATCGTCGTGCCCGAAGGCTACGATGCAGAGGCCCGCCACAGTCATACGGCGCTGGCCTGGGACGGCGGGCGCGCGGCGGCACGGGCGCTCTCCGACAGCCTTCGCCTGCTGGAAGCTCAGGGAAAGGTCTCCGTCCTGACCGTGGGCCAGGTGCCCGGCATGGAGGATCTGCTGACTCACCTGTCCCGCCACGACGTTACTGCCATTCACGAGGAATGGCCCGACGGACACCCGGTGGCCGACCGCGTTCTGGGCTATTGCCGACGGCACGACCCGTCGCTCCTGGTGATGGGTGCCTACGAACATTCCAAGTTCCGCGAGGATCTTGTGGGCGGCGTCACCGCCTCGGTCCTGCGGGAAACCACCATTCCCGTTCTACTCTCTCACTGAAAGGGCGAAACCATGCACGAGTACAACCAGCTTCGCGTCGCCGAAAAATCGCTCGAAGAGCTTCGCGCCACACTTTGCAGCAAGATCGAGCGTCAGGACGGCGACATGCGCACCCTGACCGACCTGCACCAGCGCGTTTCCAAGGCGCTGCGGGCACTCTCTGCGCAAGGCTGAGCGAATGCGTGTCCACATTCTCGACGACTGGTTCGACACGTTGCGCGGGCTGCCCTGTTTCGATCTGCTGTCAGATCACGACGTGACAGTCTGGACCGATCACGCCGAGGGGGCAGAGCTGGCCGAACGGTTGGCCGAGGCCGAGGCGCTGGTTCTTTTCCGGGAACGGACCCGCGTGGATGGCGCATTGCTGGAACGTCTGCCGGGGCTGCAACTGATTTCTCAACGGGGGGTCTATCCGCATGTGGATGTGCCCGCCTGCACAGAACATGGCGTGACCTTCTGTTCCAAGACCGGCGGCGACGGCGCAAACCACGCGGCGGCCGAACTGACAATCGGGTTGATGCTGTGCGCCATGCGGCAGATCCCGCAGCAGATGGCATCGACCAAGGCCGGAACCTGGCAAATCGGCGTCGGCAAGACGCTGCGCGGTCGGCGGCTGGGCCTCTACGGCTATGGCAAGATCGGGCGCGCGGTGGCCGATCTGGCCCGCGCCTTCGGGATGAATGTGGTCTGGTGGGCTTCCGAGGAGGGCCGCGCCCGAGCCATGGCGGACGGCGAGACCGTCGCCGCAAGCCGCGAGGCGTTTTTCGCAGGCAGCGACGTGGTCTCGGTGCATGTCCGGCTCAAGCCAGAAACCCGCGGGATGATCACGCGAGAGGACCTGTCCGGAATGCGCCCCGGATCGGTCTTCGTGAACACCTCGCGCGCCGGCCTGGTCGAAGAGGGTGCGCTGCTGGACGCGCTGGGATCGGGCATCATCGGCGCGGTCGATGTCTTCGACACGGAACCGATGCGTGACCCGGCCGATCCCCTGCTCTCGCATCCGAACCTGATCTGCACGCCGCATATCGGATTCGTCACCGAGGACGAATTCGACAAGCAGTTCGCCGACATCTTTACGCAGATCAATGCCTTTGCCTCGGGCACCCCGATCAACGTGATCAACCCCGAGACGCTCTCCCGGAACACCTGAGCCGCTCCATCGCTGGCGTCGTGACGATGATCCGACCCATGCGAGACAGACGGGGGATGACGACGTCGCCCCCGTCCATACCCGTCGCGAAGGCCGGATAGGCCGGGCCCTGCTGGCCCGGCCCCGCTGCCACGTTCGTTTTGCGCGCCCAACACACAGCCTCGACACTCCCGGCCCGGATATCGGCATGGTCGCTCATCTAGCCCGCTGACTTGACACGCCATGTATCCCTTTGTATCCACTTGGATACAACACTGTTCGGGGGCTTGTATGGCACGAGACGAGGAAAACGCACCGCAGGGCAACGCCGCCTACTCCCGTCTGCTCGACGCATTGCGCGAGGGCCGGCTGAACCCCGGTGATCGCCTGCGAGAAACGGAACTGGCAGAGCGCCTTGGCGTGTCCCGCACGCCCGTGCGCGAGGCGATCCGGCAACTGGAGGCGGATGGCATCGTCGTGCACGTTCCCCGGCAAGGCGCCAGCATCCGCACGCTGGATTATGCCGAGGTCATGGACCTCTACGAGATGCGGGCGGTGCTGGAAGGAACCGCGGCGCGGCTTGCGGCGCGGGCGGCCTCGGACATCGAGATCGAGGAACTCTTCGACATGAACCAAGCCTTGGCAGACACCGGCAACACGCCCGAGGCCTTTGCGCTGAACCGCCAGTTCCATGCCGCCATTCTCGATGCTGCCAAGAACCGCTTTCTCACCCGCTCGATCACATCGCTGCAAAAGGCGCTCATGATCCTTGGACCCACGACCCTGACCGAACCTGACCGCGCCATGAAGGCGGTCGAGGAACATTTCGGCGTGCTGGACGCCATCAAGGCACGCGACGGCGCCCTCGCCGAGGCCGCGATGCGCGCTCATATCGAGGCCGCGCAGCGCGTTCGCGTGCGCGCCCTGCGGGCCCGCCCTCTCTATGACGGAGACATGCTTTGACTGAACCGATCGACATCGCCGTTATCGGCGGCGGCAATGCCGCGCTGTGCGCCGCGATCACCGCCGCCGAGGCGGGGGCGCGTGTCCTGATCCTTGAAACGGCCCCGAAACCCTATCGCGGTGGCAATTCGCGCCACACCCGCAACTTTCGCTGCATGCATCACGGCCCTCTCGGACCGTTGATCGACAGCTATTCAGAGGAGGAATACCTCGCCGACCTGATGAAGGTCACGGACGGCAAGACGGACGAGGGGCTGGCGCGCCTGGCCATCCGCAGTTCCGAGGAATGCCTGCCGTGGATGGAGGCGCATGGCGTGCGGTTTCAGCCCTCTCTGTCCGGTACGCTGTCGCTGGCACGCACCAACGCGTTCTTCCTTGGCGGCGGCAAGAGTCTGGTCAACGCCTATTACCGCACCGCCGAGGCGCTTGGCGTGCGCGTGCTCTACGAGGCCGCCGTCACGCACCTGGAACTGGAGGACGACCGGATCGCGTTTCTCGACTACACGCATGACGGTCAGACGCACCGGATCTCGCCCAAGTCCGTGGTCGTGGCCTCGGGCGGGTTCCAGGCCGACACCGACTGGCTGGCCCGGGCCTGGGGACCGGCGGCAAAGAACTTTCTGATCCGCGGCACGCCCTACAATCGCGGCGTGGTGCTGGCCGACCTGTTGGACCAGGGTGTCGCGCAGGTGGGGGACCCGACGCAGTGCCACGCCGTCGCCATCGACGGCCGCGCGCCCAAGTTCGACGGCGGCATCGTGACCCGGTTGGACTGCGTCCCCTTCTCCATCGTGGTCAACAAGAACGCGCAGCGTTTCTACGACGAGGGCGAGGACGTCTGGCCCAAGCGCTACGCCATCTGGGGCCGGCTGGTGGCAGCGCAGCCGGACCAGGTCGGCTATGTCATCATCGACGCGAAATCGCTGAAACTATTCATGCCGTCGGTTTTCCCGCCGATCGAGGCCGACACGCTGGAAGACCTGGCCGACAAGATGGGGCTGCCGCCTGACGAACTGCGGCGCACGGTCGACGAATTCAACAACGCCTGTGGCGACACCTCGGCGTTTCACCCGACCGAACTGGACGGCGTGGCGACCAAGGGCCTGAACCCGCCCAAGACCAACTGGGCCCGCCCGATCACGGAACCGCCCTTCTACGGCTACAGCCTGCGCACCGGCGTGACCTTCACCTATCTCGGGCTCAAGGTCGACGAGCGCGCGCAGTGCTCTGTCGGCAACCGCCCGGTATCGAACCTCTGGGCCGCGGGAGAGACCATGGCCGGCTCGATCCTCGGCCAAGGCTATCTCGCCGGGTTCGGCATGACCATCGGAACCGTTTTCGGACGCATCGCAGGCAAGGAGGCCGCCGCCCATGCAAATGCAACCTGACCTGATCCAGGAAGCCCGGCGCCAGGCCGAGATCTGCAACGCCTGCCGCTACTGTGAAGGCTACTGTTCCGTTTTCCCCGCACTGCACCGCGAACGCGCCCTTGCCGACGGAGACATCACGCAATTGGCCAACCTGTGCCACAACTGCCGGGGATGCTATTACGCCTGCCAGTACACGGCCCCGCATGAATTCGACCTGAACCTGCCGAAGGCACTGGCCGAAGTCCGGCAAGACAGCTGGAAAGCCCATGCCTGGCCCCGCCCCTTTGCCGAACTCTTCGAACGGTCGGGCGTCGCCATGGCGGCCTGTCTGACGCTGGCCTTTGCGCTGCTCTTTGCATTGGCGCAATGGATGCGCCCCGAAGGCGGCGAGGGATTCTATACGTTCATGTCCCACTCCCTGATGGTCGCGATCTTCGCCCCGGCCTTCTCGTTGCCGCTGTTGACCCTTGTCGTCTCGCTGCGCGGCTATTGGCAGAGCACGGGTGCGCAAGCGGTGCGGCTCTCCGACCTTGGCGACGCCTTGCGCTCTGCAGGCCGGATGCGCAACCTTGAAGGCGGGCACGGCGACGGCTGCAACTTCGAGGACGAGGACCGGTTCAGCCATGCCCGGCGCCATGCGCACCAGGCGGTTCTTTACGGTTTCCTGTTGTGTTTCGCGTCGACCAGCAGCGCGACCGTCATGCACTACGTCTTTGGCCTCGAGGCTCCCTATGGCTTCTACAGCCTTCCGAAACTTCTGGGGGTGCCCGGCGGTCTGCTTCTGACCTTGGGATGCGGACTGCTTGCCTGGCTCAAGACCCGGGCGGATCGCGATCTGGGCGCACCAAGGTATTGGGGCGGAGAGATGGCCTTTGTCCTGCTGCTCGGCGCGGTGGGCGCGACGGGGCTGGCCCTATACGCGGCAACCGGCACGGCGGCGGTCCCCGCACTGCTGGCTTTGCACCTTGGACTGGTGCTTACTTTCTTCCTGCTGACACCATACTCCAAGATGGCGCATGGCTTTTATCGACTTGCGGCCCTGACCATCGAAGCGGCGAAAGTCCGGAAAACAGGCGCGTGATATGGAAGGTGGCCCAGCGATGGGCCACCCTCACCAGCACCGGCGACGGGGCGATATCGCACCAGACGCCGTAAGGTGGGATTTGCCCCTTTGACTACTGGCGTCAGTAAACGGCGTTGATTGAACTACCCCTCGCACATCGGACAGTGACCGAGGCGACGATCCGACCTCTGTTTGCCTCCGGGAACGAGCAGATCAGAACATGCCGCAACGCAGGTCCGCGCTGGCGGCGTCGAGATCCAAGCGCCCCCTCTCGCACATGCGCAGAATAGCCGCGGCGGCAAACGTCCTGGTCAGTTTCACCAGTCGCGCCGGGGTCGAGGTCGCGGGCCATGAGACCCACGCGGAGCGCCTTCGGGAACAGCATTCCAAGCGGTCGGAAACAGCCGTCGGTGAGGCCACAATGAGGGTGCGAAGCGGTGTCATGCAGACGTCCGCTTTCCGAGGTGCCCTGCGCCGCCCCGGAGAAGCACAAGACCAGCGACCACGAACCACACGATGGCGCCGAGACCAAAGGCGGCGCCGCCGGTTTCTCCCATCGGCGGAAGAACCGTGAGGAGCCCCGCCGCACCCGTGAGCAGCCCAAGCCCCGCAGTGAGCCTGCCAAAGATCCCGCTCGCACGCCCGGCAAGGCTGACCGCGAGTAGCCATGCGCCGCCGGCGATCTCGTTTCCGCCGCCAAGACCCAGTTCAACCGCGTGCAGCACCTGCCATAGCGCGGTCGCGGCCCCCGGATCGGCGGCAAGCGCGTGGGTGCGTTCGACAGCCACATTGGCGATCATCCCGGCGCCAAGGACGAGCGTGGCCCAGATGAGGCCGAACGCCGCTGTCAGGGCGGCGGCATCCGGCATTGTCCTGGCGATCTGCTGGCGGAGGGAGACGACAAGTACCGCAAGCGCCAGCGCGTTCACGATGTAAATCACTGTGTTCCATGCGATCAGCACCCCGGGACGCTCGGCGATGAAGGCCGCAACACCGGCGGCGTCGATCTCGTCCGTCCCGAAACCCAACGGGGCGAACACGGTGATGAGCAGGGCAAAGCCCATGAGGTAGGTGGACGCGCAGGTCAGAGCAGCGAGGCCGCCGGCTGTTCGAAGCATTATGAGCTGGCTCCGTCCGGTTGATGCACCGTTTCGGCGGCGAGTGTTGCGAAGTGATCGGTCAGGCGACGTGTCCCGAACCGGGGCGCAACCATGTCCATTCCGAGCGCGGTCAGGAAGAAACGCGCCGGACCGCTCATCCGCCGGGGCAGGAACGGCAGGACGGCGAGCACGGCGCGCCGCAGGGCGTCCGGCAGGTGGGTGATGCGCGGCGCGGTCCCCAGCGCGGCGAAGGCGGCACTGGCGATCTCGTCCTGTGTCATCACGTCGGGGCCGCCGACCTCGATCCAGCCACGGCCTTCATCCGTGGCGTCAGCAATGGCCACGGCCAGGTCGGCGCCGTGGATGGGATTGAGGCGCTGGGTGCCCTGTCCGAAGAGCCAGACGCGGCCCCTTTGCGCCATCGCCAGGATCTCGCCCATGTCGGAAAAATAGCCGGTGGGCGCGATCACGGTCGCGGGCATGTCCGAGGCCTGGAGCGCATTCACGAAGTCGGTCTTGGCATCGACCAGCGGCACGCCCGCCATGGCGTCCGCGTTCAGGACATGGACATAGGCAAAGCGCTTTACGCCTGCCGCTTCAGCCTCGCGCAGGAGGTTCAGGTTCGCCTGGAAATCGACCTCCCGGTAGCCGAGGCCATCGGTTTGTCGCGTGATCCCCAATGCAGAAACGACAAGGTCAACGCTGTCCATGACGCCAATGAGCGTTTCGGGTCGCGTGGCCTCGGCCTCGATCAACACATCGGCCAGTCCTTCGGCGCGCCCGGAATCGCGAACCAAGGCGGTGACGTGGTGTCCGCGCCTTGTGTATTCGGCGCAAAGGAACCGCCCGAGATAGCCGGTCGCGCCGGCAATGAGAACATTCATGGATCACCTCCGGTGACTACAGCAGGCCAACGCCAAGCGCGCTGGCGGCCATGAGGAACAGGACAGGCGTCCAGAGCAGGCGCTCTGGGCGCGAGGGGCTTGCGGCATTGGCGGCAAGGGACAGCAGCGTAAGCGCGACGGCGGGCCAGAACAGCGGTGCCAACGGCGCGGCGCCACCCCCGGCCCGGGCAAGAACGGCCCCGGCCATCGTGCAAAGCAGCACAGCCTGAACCAGCGCCAGCGCCCTCCAAGCGGGCGGCAGGCGGCCGGGAAAACGGCCGCCGACCGTCAGCCGGCCAAGCGGCGCGCCGGCGGCATTGGCAAGGTGCATGAGCACCGGCAACGCGGCCAGACCGGTATAGGCAACGGCGAGGGTCTGGGTCACAGCCTGGCCCTCCCGACCATCGAGTGCGTGCCGGAAAGAACCACAGGGACGCGGACCGCCCCTTCGGCCAAGGCGACAACGCCACAAATGTGCCGGGGCCGAGAGGTGCTCTGCCATGCCGGCGGGCACGCCCCTCTGGTCGGGATCTGGGCTAGCCCGGTCATGGGGGTGAAAATGTCTGGCATCGCGCCGTCTCTCAGTTCACGACCGCATGGCCACGGCCGCGCAGGCAGTTCAGGACGATGGTTTCGCGCGTCTCGCTCGCCTCGGACACGCCCGCCGCGGCCCCTGCCAGCGCGCCGACCACGGCCCCGCCAAGCGCGTCGCCCTCGTCGTCCACCTCGCCCAGGACGCCGCCGACCCCTGCGCCGATGGCGGTTGCGGCCATCGTTTGATGCTTCAACTGCGACTGGCTGCGCGCAAGGCTGCGGCAGGCGGACAGATCGCTTTGGAACTGTGCTGTTGGCGGGCCATCCAGGATCGGGGTCACATCCGTGCCCATCCCGGCACAGGCGCCCAAGAGTACGGTCAGGCAAAGCGGGGCAATCAGCAACGGTTTCATTGGGTGTCTCCTTCGACTGTGATCAATGACGAAAGAGGATCTACCCGAAAGCACCGGACGGCTGGCATGACCGCCGAGATCAACAGCTTGACCCCAGGTATCAATTGCCAAGCCACGCGGTCGGGCTTGTCCCGGTCCAGCGGCGAAAGGCCCGCACAAAGGCCGACGCCTCCGAAAAACCCAGAAGATAGGCCGTTTCGCCGACCGAGACCTTGCGCGCGCCTAGGTAGTCCATCGCCATGCGGCGGCGCAGGTCGTCATGGACCTGCGCGAAGGTGACGCCTTCGTCCTTCAGCCGGCGGTAGAGTGTCTGACGGCTCATCCCGAGGTCGCGTGCGACGCGGTCCATCGACAGCGTGCCTTCGTGCAGGTCGGCCAGCATTCGCGCCTCGACGGCGGAGCGCACGGTGTTCCGCGTCGCGAGGTCATCCAGCAGTCCGTCCGCGTGGCGCGTGAAAACGCCAAAGACATAGTCCTTGCCGCCGTCGAACGCGGCGTCCAGCCAGACCGGGTTGATCCGGAGCGCGTTCCGTGTGGCCCGGAACGTCACCGGCACCCGGAACAGCTCGGGGTATCGGTTCGCGTGCGGCGGCGGCGCGTAGGTCACTTCCAACGCTTGCTCGAACGGGTGTTCCGGGGCAGAGCGGCGGAACTCCGAGATGAAGCGGGCAAAGCTCGCCTCGGTCGCCATCCAGCTTCCGTCGCAGGGGCGGTTGTCCACCAGCCAGACCGCCGCACCCTCGTGCACAAGCTCAAACCTATCCCGACCGCCGGGGATCGGCACGTCGGCCATGAGCCGCGCGTAGCGGTTCAGCTGACCCAGGCTGTGCGGGAAAGAGGTCGAGGCGTGGACGATCTGGCCGACGATCGACATCGTCTCCAGCCGGGTTTCCAGCACGTGGCGCAAAAGCAGTGAAGTGTCGCCCGTCGCCTTTATCCCCGCAGCGATGAGCGCCTGGTACGCGGCGACCGGGATGCGCGCGTCCTGATCCGCCAGGTCATCCTCTGCCAGCCCCGAAGCCGCGAGCAAGGGCACGCGCGGTGCCCCTTCTCCCGCAGCGTAGTCAAGAAAGGCGGCTGCGAATCCGGCGGCCATGGACTGATCGGACATGCGGCGGTCTCCTGGGGCAAGATCTTGATACGCCCGGTCATGCCCCCGCCAAACCGACGCGGGCACATTGTGCCGAGACTTCACATTCGGACAACCCTTATGCTGCTTCACATGATTGTACCGATCGTCACACTCGCCTGTCTTGTCGCCCTGACCTTCGCCGTCCTCCTCTGGATCACACGGATGCCACCGGAGGTGGCGGCCACGGTCGCAGATGACCCCTCTCTGCCCCGGCTTTTCGGCCTGGGCGTCCTGCTGCACGGCCACGTCACCGGAGCGGAGGGCGCGCCGCTTGTGATCGTTCTGCACGGCGGGCCAGGAGGCGACCACCGCTCGCTGCTGGCGCTGCAGGGCCTGAGCGCCACCCACCGCGTCCTGTTCTACGACCAGCGCGGCGCGGGCCTGTCCGAGCGGGTGACGGCAGACCGGCTGGGCGTGCCGGACCACCTCGCCGATCTCGATGCGCTGATCGCCACCCATGGGAACGGTCCTGTCGTACTGATCGGCCACTCATGGGGTGCGATGCTTGCGACGGCCTATCTTGGCCATCGTCCCGCCGCCGTTGCTCATGCCGTTCTGATCGAGCCGGGGTTTCTCGACCCTGAAGGCCTTGCCGATTTCGAGACCCGGCGCGCCGGTCTCTCCCGCAGCCCGCGCGTGCTCTGGGCTGGGCTACTGGCCGGTTTCCGCGCCCGTGGTGTCCGGGGCGATGCAGACGCGGCGCAGGACAGCATCGTCAGCGCCGTCGTTCATGCCTTCGCCAACCACCCGTCAAACCCCTATCACTGCCCCGGTCGCGCCTTTGATGCCCCCAGTTGGCGCTTCGGGCACCGGGCGAGCGACGTGTTCTGGAGCGATCCGGCCGTCGCGCTTGGCGCCATGACCTCCGGCCTCGCCTTCCCCGGCCCTGTCCTGATCCTGGCCGGGGGCTGCAACGACTGGACCGGCGCGCCGCTTCAGGCCCGTCACGCCACGATGTTTCCGGATGCGCGAATGGAGGTGATCGAGGGCGCGGGCCACGACACAGCCTGGGACAAGCCCGAAGAGACGCTCGCCGCGATCCGATCCTTCCTCGGCGCCCCGGATGAAGCAGCCCGCCATGTTTCGTCCCTGGTTTCGTAGCAAAAAAGGACGGTCGCAGCGCGGGATGCGCAGCGTACCGACGCGCCCACGCCACACCCAAATATCACATATGACAAAAAATGTGACACTTGTAAAATGAGCTCGCCACCGCTATTGTCCCGGCAACAGCTACGGTAAAGGGAACCGACATGAACATCATCCTCGTGCTGGTCGATAGCCTGACGCGGAACTGCCTGCGCGCGTACGATCCTCAAAGCCGCTGCGAAACACCCAATATCGATCGTTTTGCCAAGCGCGCCGCGGTATTCGACAATCACTTCGTCGGCAGCCTGCCCTGCATGCCAGCCCGCCGTGAATTGATCGCGGGACGCAAGGAATTCATGTGGCGGCCCTGGGGCTCGCTCGAAGTGTTTGACCCGCGCCTGCCCGCCGAAGTCCGCAAGGGCGGCTATCATACCCACGTGGTGACGGACCACTACCACTACTGGGAAGAAGAGGCCAACGGCTACATCCAGAGCTATGACACCACCGAGATGATCCGCGGCTACGAAGTCGACCGCTGGCAGGCGCAGGATCCGAACGAAGAAAAACCCGCCTGGGTCAAAAACGTCGAGAAATTCCGCGCGCCAGAGCATATCGGCCAGTATTACGCCAACACCAAGGACTTCGCGGGAGAAGAGGATTACTTCTCGGCCAAGACCTTTGGCAGTGCCTGCGACTGGCTGGACCGCAATGCCAAGAAGGGCAAGTTCTTCCTGCATGTCGAGACCTTCGACGTGCACGAACCCTTTCACATCCCCGAACCCTACGAGAGCATGTATGCCGAGGGCGCCACGAAAAACGAGTTCAACGTGTGGCCGCCCTACCAAGTCTACAAGGATCTTGAGAACTTCATGGATCAGACCACGCCCGAGGAGCTGAAGTTCCTGAAGTCCCAGTTCATGGGCAAGGTCACCATGATGGACAAGTGGTTCGGCACCCTCATGGACAAGCTGGACGAGAAAGGGTTGTGGGACGATACGATGGTCATCCTGACAACCGACCACGGCCACGACATGGGCGAGCGCCGCGCGTTCGGCAAGCAGCACCCACATTTCGACAGCCACGCGAACATTCCGCTGATGGTCTACCATCCTGCCAATCCGGGCAACGGCAGGCGCATCTCCGGTCTGACCCAGACCGTCGATATCTTTGCCACGATCATCGAGGCTGCAGGTGTCGAGGTCACGGAGGCCAACCGCCACAGCAAGTCGCTCTTGCCGATGGTGGTGGACGACGCGCCCTCGCCGCGTGACGCGGTGCTATATGGGACATTCGGTCAGGGCGTCTGCGCCACCGACGGGACATGGACCGTGATGAAGGCGCCGGACCCGGACAAGCCGCTGTACCTCTACTCCACGGCCATTTTCCGGCCGTTGATTGTCGACAATCCCGTTGACGGACGGCTGTCAAAGGCACCGAACAAGCCGGTGGATCAGGGCTATTTTGATCCTTCGGTCGATCTGCCCATGTGGCAGATACCGATCAAGATCGACCCGCGCACCGAAGAGAACCTGCTCTTTAACCGGGCCGAGGATCCGGGGCAGGCGCAGAACCTCTGGGACAGCGCGCCGGAGCAGCGGGCGCGCATGCTCGACCTCGTGCGCAAGCTGATGGAGGACGAAGGCTGCCCGCCCGAGCAATTCGACCGGTTGGGCCTGAAAGAGGCGGTTCCCGCCTGAGGTCCAGCCCGGCACCCGCCGCCTGCCCGACCGATCTGCCCCCGGGGCATGTCACCGGGGAAAGGCGGCGGGACGTTCCGCCCCTGATCGAAGCCCCCGACGGACGGCCTGATCCACCTTAGCCCCAGACGACGCGGAATCCTGTGTGTGTGGTCGTGCTCTCGGGGGAATTGCCGGTGCGGGCCGCGATGCGGTAACGATAACAATAGCTCTTGTGGCAAAGGAACGACCCGCCCTTCGCCAGCTTGTATCCTTTCATCGCCGCCTGTCGCGCCTTTGCGCCGCGCTTGAGAGAGCGGATGCGAAACGGCTCCGCCGTCCATTCCCACACATTGCCGACGAGGTTGTAGAGCCCGTAGCCATTGGGCTCGAAGGACATGGCCGGCGCGGTCGTCAGGTGACCGTCCAGCCCAAGGTTCCTGTCCGGAAAGCGGCCCTGCCAGATGTTGCAGGGAAAATGTGCCGTATCGTCAGGCTCTTCATGCCCCCAGGGGTACGGCACGTCGCCCAATCCGCCACGGGCGGCATGTTCCCACTCGGCCTCGGTCGGGAGCCGGCCGCCAATCCACTTGGCATAGGCGCGGGCATCGTTCCAGCTGACCTGAACCACCGGGTGATCCGGGAACCAGGCTTTCTCTGCCGTTCCGGGCCCGTTGATGTCGCGCCAGTTGGCCCCGTCCACCCGTCTCCACCATTCCACGTTGGCCACCCCTTGGGTCGGGCCAACCTCGGCACCTACCTCGCTCCAGAACACGAACGACCAGCCAAAGCGTTCGGCCTCGGTGACATATCCGGTCGCGTCGACGAATTCGGCGAATTGCGCGTTGGTAACCGTGGTGATGCCGATCTCGAACGGGGCCACGGTCTTGGTCCGCAGAGGGCCTTCGGCATCCTCGATCAGATGGGGATGATCCGTACCCACCAGGGCCTTGCCACCCGGTATCCGTGCCGTGGGTGGGCGGGTCGCACTTCCGCACGCGATGACCTCGGTCGCGGCCCCTGCCCCGCCGCGTCTGGCGGCAGGAGCGCAACAGGCGGATTTCGCGGGCGTTTCCGGACCTTCAGTCATTCATCAACTCGAGGGCAAGCGCCTTGTCCACAACCAGATGCGTCGCCAACCCGCCGCGGATGCTGGCAAGGGTCGCCTCTGCCCGATCCCGACCGCAGACCACAAGCAGTTTCTTGCGTGCGTTCCGCAAATCGCCAAGGGTTGCGGCAATCAGACGGTCATGCGGCGGCATGTCGATCTGCTCCCCCGCGGCAGAAAGATACCGGCAACAGAGGATGCCCGCAGCCCCGGCACCGACGGCGTCGGCCAAAGTTTTCTCGCTCGCCATATCGGCAGCAACGAGGTGGGTTTCGGGATGGACGTTGCCCACCGAATAGATCGCCATATCCAACGCCTTCAACCGGTCCAACTGCATCCGGATGGTCGGCTCTTCGCGGATTTGCAGCGCCAGTTCGGCGTTCGAAATCAACCCGGGCGCATGAAGGGTGTAGCATTGAGCACCCAGCTTGTTCGCGATCTGGATCGTGCAGTTCTCCGAGGCGGGCACCCGGTCCGAGATCATCGATCCGATCAACTGGCAGACCTCGACATCCGCCACCGCGTTGCGCGGCATGGTGTCGGCAACCGCCATGATCGTCTCGCCCCAGGCGACGCCCAGCCGGTCGCCCGGCTCGACCACGTCCAGCAGCGCCATCGCGGCGACCCGCGCCAATTGCGCCAGGGCCTCGGTCCTGCCCAGCGGCACCTCGTCCGAGGCTGGCTGCGCGACGTAGACATCCACCAGGCCGAACTTCTCGCGCAGATCTCGGGCCAGGGAGGACCCGGTGAGATAATGCCCATCCACCCGGATCTCGACCACGCCCAACTCTCGGCTCTCGCGCAGCATGTTGACGATGGTCGCGCGGCTGACCTTCATGCGCTTGGCGATTTCGCCCTGGGTCAGACCCTCGCCGTAGTAAAGCAGCGCCACGTTGGACAGCAGCGCTTCCTTCTCACCGGAGATGTGCGACGGCGGGGCAGTTTTGTTCATCCTCAAGCGTTTACCTTCTTTGCCCCCGCTTGACCATAGTTCTGCCGGAACCAGGCATAGCAGCGGTCGATCTCATCCTGCGGCAGTTCCTCGACCGGACCGCGCAACATGGCCAGATGCGTGGTCATCGCGGCCTCTTCAAGGTACATGGCCACGGATGTTGCCTCACTCGCGGATTTGCCCATGGTAAAGACCCCGTGCGCCTTGACCAATGCGGCCATGCCACCGTCGGCCGCCTCGAGGATCGCCGCGCCCGTATCAACCTCGCCCGGCGTCGCATAGCGCGAACAAGGCACGTCACGACCCAGGATATGGGTGATCGGTGTCAGCACCGCCGGAATCCGCTCCCCCCGCGCCGCAAAGCTCGACGCGTAGGGGGAATGAGTGTGGCACATGCCGTTCACATCCGACCTGTGGCGATAGATGTACAGGTGGATGCCGGTATCGACCGAAGGCTTCATCTCTCCCTCGACCACCTTGCCGTCAAGATCGACCACCACCATCGTTTCCGGGGTCAACTTGGCGAATTTGACGCCCGAAGGCTTGATCACCACCAGCCCGCTCTCGGGGTCCCGACCCGAGACATTGCCGCCGGAGCCCACCACCAACCCGTTGCGCGGCAACTCATGGTTCTGTTCGCAGACCTCTTCCTTCAGCGCTTCAAGCATCACGCGGCCTCCTGCTTGGCGGCGGGGATGCCGTGTGGATAGACAACGATCTTGAGACTCTTTTCCGCCTCCACCAGCATCCGGAACGCCTCGGGCGTATCGGCGATGTCGAAACGATGGGAAATCGCCGCCTCTGCATTGATCCGCCCCGCCTCCAGCAGGCGGATATAGCTGTAGGTGTCAGTGTGGTCCGAAGAATAGCGCGAGGTGACGGTGATCTGGTCGAAATAGGCGGCATTGCCGTCGCGCGCCCAGGTTTCGCCCGGCGGCATCGGCGCGCCAAGATGCAGACAGCCGCCCACCTCGGTCAGGGCCAGGGCCTGATCCCATGCGGGCGCAAAAGGCGCGATCACGATCACCGTATCGGCCAGTCGCCCATTGTTGAGCGCGCGCATCGCCTCGACCGCGTCTTCGTTCTTGGGGTTGATGGTGTGGGTCGCACCGAATTCGCGCGCGCGGGCCAGCCGCCAGTCGGAAAAGTCCAGCGCCACCACCTTGCCCGCACCAAAGAGCGGCGCGAGGTGGACAAACCCCTGCCCCATGAAACCCGCCCCCACAACGGCGACGGTATCGCCGGGCTGGATGTTGCAGACCTTCAACCCCGACAGCACGCAGGACCATGGCTCGATGGTCACCGCCGCCTCTGTGGAAATCGAATCCGGCAGCTTGTGTGCATCCATCGCCAAATGCTGTGCAGTCACCCGGTAGTAGTCGCAGACCCCGCCGGGATCGAGTTTCATCGACTTGTAGAACGGATCGCGGGTGAAATGGCCGCGCCGCGACAGGTGCGAATTGACCCGCCCGACGTGGTGATTGACAAAGACACGGTCGCCGATCTTGTAATCGGTCACCCCGGCGCCGACCTCGACAACCTCACCCACCGGCTCATGCCCCAGCACCTTGGGCTCGGTCTTGTACCAGGCCATGGTCTCGCCGCCGCACAATCCGCATGCCAGCGTCTTGAGCAGCAGTTCGCCGGGGCCGATCTCGGGGACGGGCCGATCCTCGATGCGGATGTCGTCGATCGCATACTGCACGGCGGCAGTCATCATGTTGGTCATAGTCTGGTCTCCCGCAAGGAATTGAGTTCGGCCTGCAAGGCGCGGTGATGGCGTGAAATGGCGGCATAGCGCCGGTAGACGGGTGTGTAGGCGGCGTGGTTTTCCGGGTCGTACCGCTGTAGCGCCTCGTCGCGCCGGGCCAGTTCGACGGCCCCGCCCAGGCCAGAGGCAGAGGCCCCCAGTGCCGCCGCCCCCCACAGCCCGTGATCCGACGCCGAGCTGACCAGCACCGGCTGGCCCACCACATCGGCAATGATCTGACACCAGACCGGGTTCTTCGACCCGCCTCCTGTCAGCTGAACAGGGGCGGTCGGCAGGCCGGTTTCCTCCTCGAAACAATGCCGCAGGCTCAATGCCGCGCCCTCCATGACCGCCCGGCCCATCTCTCCGGTGGTCGTGGTCGAGGACAGCCCGTGAAAGGACGCCCGCAAGTTGGGTGCCACGAAAGGCGCACGTTCGCCGTTGAGATAGGGCAGGAAGGTCACGCCCCCCGCCCCCGGCGGCACCTGTTCGACGAGCGTGTTCATTCGCTGCGCCACCTCTCCGGCAGAGGCACCGCCAAGGCTTTTGGGGTGCAGCGCCGCGAACCAGTCAAAGGCGGCTGCACCGGTTGTGGGGGCGAGAACGCGGATGGTGACGGGCGCGGTCGGGTGCAGGCAGCTTGCGCCAACCGGCGCCTCCGTCGGGGTGATCCGATCGGTCAGGATATTGACCACGGCGGTAGTGCCCATGATCATCATCGTCTCACCCGCTCGGTGCAGCCCCATGCCGACGATCATCGCCGATAGGTCCAGCGTGCCGACCGAGACCGGGAGCCCCTCGGGCAGGCCGGTCGCCTTGGCCGCTCTTGCCGACACTTGCCCAAGCGCGCTGTCGGCGCTTTTTGGCGCGATCAGCTTGTCGGCCAGCTCGGCGCAATCCAGCGCCTCCAGTTGCGCGGCCGCATACGCGCGGCTGGCTATGTCCAGAAACGGGATCGTCGCGTCCGAGAAATCCGTGGCCAGCGCCCCGGTCAGGTTCAGCCCGATCCAGTCGACGCAGGTCATCACATGCGCGGTCTGCGCCGCCATCTCGGGACGGTTCTGTCGGACCCAGCGCCAGAGCATCCCCGACGTGCCGGACCAGAGCGAGGTATGACAGCCGCGTCCAATCAGACCGGTCGCGCCGGCCTCTTCGAGTTCGGCAAGGTCATCTGCGGTGCGCGTGTCGTTCCACAGCATCGCCGGCCCCGCCGGTCGGCCCTCCCCGGTCACGCACCACAGCCCGTCGCCCTGCGCGGCAATGCCCAGCGACTGGAACTCTGCACCGTCGCATTGTGCCACGAGGTCCGACAAAACCGCCCCCACGGTTTCCCAGACCTGATCCATGTCCTGTTCGCTGCCGCCGCCGGGGACCTGTGTCACCTTGCTGGGCGCATCGGCCTGCGCGACCTGTGTGCCATCGGGGCGGTAGGCGGCGGCCTTCACGGCAGTGGTGCCGACATCCAGCCCAAGCCAGAGTTTCGTCAAAGCGGCCTCCTTCATTTCGGTTGCACCGGCGTGATCCTGGGCGGGCGATCCACGCTCAGGCGCGGCAATGGCGCCGTCCATTTCGCGACACGCACCAGCGCGGTATGGGCACAATTGCCCTGGCTCAGTTCCGAACACCCCTTGTCGAGGGTCAGCACATTGGGGTTGCCATGCACCTCAAGCCTCTCGCCCGCCACTTCCTGCGGATCGAACCAGGCACCAGTCGCCAGCGCGATACAATCCGGGCGCAGCAACGGGTCCAGCCGCAGACCGGCCAGACAGGCCCCGCGCGCATTGTAGATCCGGATCACGTCGCCCTCCTGCATCCCGAAGCGCGCGGCGGTATCCGGGTGCAGACTGGCCGGTTCCCGGCCCTGAACCTTGTCGGCCTGCGCCTCGCTGCCGCGGTCGTTCTGCGCGTGCAGGCGTGTGTCGGGCTGACCCGAAATCAGGTGCAGCTCATCCTCGGCCGCGTGCAGCAGGCTTTCGACGGGTGTCAGCCACGAGGGATGCCCCGGACAATCCTCCAGCCCGAATTCGGCAATCGTCCGGTTGCCGAGCGTGATCCGCCCGCTTTCGGTCGACAGCGGGTTGGCCACGGGATCGGCCACAAATTTCTGCAGTGCCACCTTTTCCTCGAAGGCATCCGGCACGTCAAAACGCCCTTTCTCGCGGAAGGTCTCAAAGTCCGGCAGCGAGAACCCGTTTTCCTGCGCCACGCCTTGCGCGCGCGCCCAGAGATGGCGCAGCCAGTCTTCGGTGTCGCGCCCCTCGGTAAAGGCGTCTTCTACACCCAGATGCCGGGCCAGCCTGCGGAAAATCTCGTGATCGTCCAGCGCCTGCCCCATCGGCTCGTGCATTTTGGACATGTAGAACAGAGACGGATCGCGCCGGTTGATCATCATGTCTTCGCGTTCGAACGGCGTCGTCGCCGGCAGCACGATATCGGCCCGCCGCGCGGTTGCGGTCCAGCTGTGATCCTGCACGATTACCGTCTCGGGCCGGGTCCAGGCCTGCTCCAACCGGTTGAGGTCTTGATGGTGGTGGAACGGATTACCGCCGCACCAATAGACCAGACGGATATCGGGATAGACCCGTGTTTCTCCGTCGTAACGATAGGGCTGCCCCGGTTTCAGCAGCATGTCGGCCAGCCGCGCCACGGGAATGGCGTCCTTCACCGGGTTCTGCCCCTGCGACACCGAGGGCCAGCCGATCCAGCGGATCGGGCGCCCCACCGGCGTGGTCGAGCCATAGCCAAACCCGAACCCCGTGCCGGGCTGGCCGATCTGACCGAGGATCGAGGCCAGCCCCAGCGCGGCCCAGATCACCTGTTCCCCGTGATCCGCCCGTTGCAGGCCCCAGTTCAGCGCCACCATGCTGCGGTTGTCGGCCAGCACCAATGCAAGCGCACGAATTTCATCGGCAGCAATATCACAGAGAGGCGCGGCCCAATCGGCGCTCTTCGCCTCGCCGTCCGTCTCGCCCATCAAGTAAGCGCGCCATTCCGGCCAGCCGCTGGTGCGGGTGGAAAGGAAATCCTCATCCGCGCGCCCGGCCTTGACCACCTCGTAGGACAGCGCCAGCAGAAAGGCCGCATCGGTGCCGGGCCGGATCGACAGCCACTCCGCTCCGGGCAGATCCGTGCCGCGCGGCGAGACATTGATGATCCGCCCGCCCCGGTCCCGCATCCGCTGCAGCGGCGCGCCAATGTCGTGGCGGGTCACGCCGGACGAGGAAATCTGCGCTGTCCTTTCTGAAATCCCGCCAAGCGCCAGCAACACATCGCAATGCTCCCCGACGAGGCTCAGACTGGTCATCGCGTCGAACATGCCGCGATTGCTGAGACCAAGCACATGAGGAAACAGCACCTCTGCAGCGGCATGGGAATAGGTCTCGTGGCTGGCCACACAGCCCCCCACAAGGTTCAGGAACCGCCGCATCTGACTTTGGGCATGATGAAACCGTCCGGCGCTGGCCCAGCCATAGGAACCGCCAAAAATCGCCCGGTTGCCGTACACCTTGCGCACGGACCTGATCTCGCGCGCGACCAACGCGGTGGCCTGCGCCCAGGTCATCTCGCGATAGCCATCGCGCCCCCGGTTGGCGCCGCCGTCCCCGTCAAGCCAGCCTTCGCGCACCATCGGCGCAAGGATGCGACTGTTCTCGTCCCGGGCTGCAGACAGCCAACCACGGCCAATGCGCGACGGATGCGGGTCATCCTCGACCGGGCGCAGTGTGTCGCCCTCGAGCCGATATGCCCCCCAATGTGCTGCGGTGTATTTCATCATCCCTCCCTTCCCGCGCAGGCCGCGGCGCTTGACTTTTACATATGATCGATTTAGTGACTTTTGTAAAGATCCAATCGAGAGGAAGCCATGCAAAACGAAAGAACCACCGAAGACGTCGCGCTGGGGATTCGGCGCCGCGTTTTCGAACATACGATCCGGAACAACGGCGGATACCTGAGCCAGGCCTGTTCTGCCGCCGAGCAACTGGCGTGGCTCTACAATGAGGAACTGAAGCTGGGCGCACCGACCCTGCCGATGATCCCCAAGCCGTTTGGCGGCGTCCCCTCCCCCTCCAACCCCGATTACCATACCGGCGCTGGCTACAACGGCCCTGCCGCGCCAGAGTTCGACCGGCTGTTCATTGCGCCCGCGCATTACGCGCTGGTGGCCTATGCCACGCTGATCGAGGTCGGCCGCATGGCACCCGAAGGGCTGGAAATGTTCAACAAGGATGGCTCCTCGGTCGAGATGATCGGGGCAGAACATTCGCCGGGCATGGAGGTGCACAACGGAACCCTTGGCATCGGTCTCTCGACCGGTGCGGGCCTCGCCTATGGCAGAAAACTGCGCGGCGAGCCGGGCCGGACCTGGGTCTTCATGTCCGACGGCGAGGTTCAGGAAGGCCAGACCTGGGAAGCGGTCCAGGCGGCGCGGTTCCACGGCATCGACAACCTCTGCGCAATCATGGACGTCAACGACCAGCAATGCGATGGCGCGATGGACAGCGTGATGGAAGTGGGCGACATCCGCCGCAAATTCATCGAGTTCGGCGCCGCCTGCGTCGAGATCGACGGCCACGACGTGGGCGCCATGCGCGACGCGGTGAACGAACCGCATGAAGGCAAACCGCTGATCATCCTCGCGCGCACCTCGCCCTATCAAACCATGCCGATCCTCGAGGAACGGTTCCCCCGGCTGCACTATGTCCGGTTCAAGTCCGAGGACGAACGCGCCCGCTTCAACACCTCGATTGCCGCCGATCTGGGCGTCGATCCTGTCGATTACGCCCATTGAGGAGACCCGCACATGGTTGAAATGGTATCCCGCCCCTACGCCTCGGCCTTCGAAAAATTCGCCGCCGGCAAGCCCGATATCCTCTGCCTCTCCGCCGATCTCACCTCTTCGTGCGAGATCGACGGTTTTCGCGACCGGCACCCGGATCAGTTCCTGTCGCTGGGCATGGCCGAACAGAACATGCTGAGCTTTGCCGGCGGTCTCGGCCTTGCCGGGTTCCGGCCTTTCATTCACACCTTCGGCGTCTTCATGTACCGTAGGCCCTACGATCAGCTCATGGCGTCGATCGCCTATCCCCGTCGCAAGGTCCGGCTGATGGGCTTTCTGCCCGGGGTGACCACTCCCGGCGGCATGACACACCAGTCGATCGAGGATATCTCGGTCATGCGCTCGATCCCCAACATGACGATCCTCGAAACCGGCGACGCCACCGAGGTCGAAAGCATCTGCGAAGCCGCCGACAGCATCGACGGACCGGTCTGGTGCCGGGTGCTGCGCGGATCGGTGCCACGCCTCTTCGACACGCCGATCAAGGTGGGCGAGATGCGGGTGCTGTCGGAAGGGAGTGACATCCTGGTCGTTTCCTCGGGCATCAGCACCGAAGAGGCGATGCGCGCCCGCTCGGCCCTGGCCAATGCCGGCCTGTCGATCCGGCACATCCACCTGCACACGATCAAGCCTTTCGATCACAAGCAACTGCTGGATCACATCGGCTCGGTCAAACACGGCGTTGTCACGCTGGAAAACCACGTCACCGAAGGCGGCGTCGGCTCGCTGGTGGCCGAGACCATGGCCGATGCCGGTGTTGGCAAGCGGCTGGTGCGGCTGGGGCTGAAGGACACCTATGCCCATGGCGGCTCGCGCGCCTACCTGATGCGGTACTACGGGCTGGACGCGCTGGCGCTGGTCGGTGGGATCGAGGACTTGATGGGCCAGAACTTCGGCATAACCGAGGACGACCTGGCCGAAGCCCGCGTGGATGACGTACATTCGCTGGTCAAGGCCGAGGCCCTGTAACCGGGCCGGACATTCCGACCACAGAAACGCCCCGGGAAACCGGGGCGTTTTTCTTTGCAAGGCGCCACAATCCATCGACCTGTCAGCCCCGCCGGGATCGCCCGGCCGTGAGCACCCTGCCCTGACCGCGTCGCTCAATTCGACCAATGTCCTCAGCAAATGGGTGCCCGATCCACCTTCGGGCCGCGCCGGATCTCGCCGCCTTGCCGTCCCCAAAAAAACCGCGCCGATCCGGGGATCGGCGCGGTGACAAGTGCCCTTTCGGGCGGGGAGGAAAGGAAACCTCAGTGATCCAGCATGCCCCAGAGCCGGCGCTTGATGGCGAGGAATTCTTCGGTCAGCCGCATCTCGTCATTGCGTGGACGCGGCAGGCTGACCTCTTCGATGTGATGCACCCGGCCCGGGCGCGACGACAGGACGATGATCTTGTCGGACAGAAAGATCGCCTCTTCGATGTCATGGGTGACGAAAACGACGGTCTTCCGGGACTTCTGCCAGGTGGTCAGAAGGTCGGACTGCATCCGCTCCTTGGTCTGGGCGTCCAGCGCGCCAAAGGGCTCATCCATCAACAACACGTCGGGATCGTTGGCATAGACCCGTCCGATATCGACCCGCTTGCGCATGCCGCCGGACAATTCACGCGGCCAGCGGTCCTCGAACCCCTTCAGCCCCACCATCTCGGTCCATTTCGCCTCGACCTCGGCCTGTTCCTTGTTCGACGCACCACGCAAACGCGGCCCGTACGAGATATTGCGGGCCACCGTCATCCAGGGAAAGACCGCGTCCTGCTGGAACACCATGCCTCGGCGCCGGTCGGTGCCCTCGATCACATTTCCGTCCAATGTCATCTGCCCGTCCGACGGGGTGAACAGGCCCGCCATCATCTTGAGCAGCGTGGACTTACCGCAACCCGACGTTCCGATGATCGAATTGAACGAGCCGGATTCGAACTGAAGGTTGATGTTGTCCAGAACGGTCAGGGCGTTGGCGCCGCCCTTGCCGAAAGTGTGACTGAGATTTTCGATCCTGATCTCGGGCATTATTCCCGGGCCTCCGACCATTGCATGAGATGAGACTGAATCTTGCGAAAGATGCGATCCATGATGAAGGCGCAGCCGCCGATGATCACGATGATCATCATCACCTGGTCGGTCATGAAATAGCGCCGCCCTTCCTGCAACAGAAAGCCAAGACCGTTCTGCGCCGCCAGAAGCTCAGAGGCGACCAGCGTGGTCCAGGCGGCGGCCAGGGCGATGCGGTAACCGGTGATGATGAACGGTGTCGCTGCCGGAACCGCGACAGTCCGGAATACCTGGAAACGGGACGCGCCCATGGTCGACGCCGCATCCACATAGACTTGCGGGACGTTCTTCATGCCCGCGATCACGTTGACCACGCAGACCATGAAACAGGCGATGGTGATGATCAGCACGCGGCTGAATTCGCCGATCCCGAACCAGATGATGATGATCGGGATATAGGCCAGCGGCGGGATCGGGCGCAGCGCCTCGATCAGCGGATCCAGCAGGTATTCCACGACCTTGTACCAGCCGATAAGGCAGCCGATGACCAGCGCAAGGGTGGTCCCGATGAAAAAGCCCATCGCGATCCGGAACAGGCTGGCCCCCAGGGCAGTCAGCAGATTGCCACTTTCCAGGTTGGTGAAAAAGGACGCCACGATATCCGAAATCGGCGGCAGCAGCGCGGGGTTGTTGTCGGGCCGGTTCGTGATCCAGATATAGAACGCGAAAACCAGCGCGATAGACAAGGCGCCCAACCAGAGGCGCCTTGAACGAAGGGCATTCATTACAGTCATGGGTTTCAGAGCCGTGCAATGATCTTATCGGACACCAGCGCATCCAGATCAGGCATGTTGCGGATCCGGTCGTTTTCGACCAGGAACTCGGACTGGACGCGCAGCGCATTCTCAAGAATGCCATCCGCATAGACCGATTTGATCTCGTCTGTGTCGAAGTAGAAATACCCGTTCAGCAACGGCTCCACCTCGGCGGTCGTGACGCCCGCCCGGCCAATGCCGCTTTGCCATTTGATCATCCGCTGGACGACCTCGGCATTGTCCTCTCGCAGCATCCCGACCCCTTGATCGTGGAAGGCCCGCACGACTTCGGTCAAGGCGTCCTGCTTGGCATCCAGCACCGGTTGCGTGGTCATGAAGACATCCATGATCGACGGGCGCTTGTCGATCGGCATGGCAGCGCCTTCGGCCAACATGCTGGCGCCAGGCAGTTTTTCAAAGATCAACTGGCGCGAGGTGGCCAGCGGCACGGTGGCGTCCACCGCTCCGGCGATCAGTGCCGCCTGCGCGTCGATGGGTTCCATGTTGATGCGCGTCAGCGGCATTTCGGCCAATCCGGCCTGTTCCAGCGCCACACCAAGGAAGAAATCGAAGTTCGACCCGGATGTTACGGCAATACGCTTGCCCTCGAGGTCGGACAGGCCTTCCAGCCCCGGTCTGCCCACGATGGTGAACAGGCCCGAAGCGTCCCCGCAAACAGAGATCTCGCGGAAGGCGGCCACCTTGCGCGCCATGGCGGCCAGCGGCGGGACCGAGCCGACCGTGATGGCATCGACGGATCCTCCGACCATGGCCTCGATCGCGGGCGGACCCGAGGGAAAGACGCTGAAGTCCATTTCGACGCCAGGCGCAAATCCCTGGTCCTGCACCAGCCAATAGATGCCAAAGGAATATGCCGGGATGATGCCGACGCTCAGCTTTTCGGTTGCGGCATGGGCCTTTCCGACGAAGAACGTCGGCGCTGCCAGTGCTGTCCCGACAGCGGCGCCTCCCTTCAGGAACGCACGGCGCGACACGTAGCTCGTTCTCGAATTTGCCATCTTGTCCTCCCTCGTGGCAGATCGCGGAACCTGATGCTCAGGCATCGATCACTCTACTATCTCGCTCAACTTTACTTTTGTCAATTTTTTTTTCAAATGACAAATCTCATGGAGCGCGCGAGGGCAACCCCGTGCTCGTTGACACTCGCAACTCACCGAGCGGGAGGCGGAAATTTCAGTGAGACTTGGGCCCGCAGCAATGTGATGCTGCTCCCTTGGCCACGCACGGCGTCCCAAGGGCGAACACATCTGGCATCACGACCGACCAAGGCGCTCCACGGAACACAGGCTCAGGACTCGGCGCCCCCCCATCTCTTGGACAGGATCCGGCTTAATCTGAGCCACTCGTCGAACCTGCTGATCGGGTTGGTCCGTATCATTGCTCTGCCAATAGATGAGGGCCTTGGGGGCCTAGAAGGTCACCGCTTGCCGATGACCGCCTTTGTCTCCGATCCCGCCTCCAAGGCAGTCAGGTAGACGCACGGTCAATCCAGCTATGGGGCCCAATGTCGGGGAGCAGAGCAGCCTAGGCGCAGACACGATGCCACGGTGCGGGATGCCGCGAGAGCGAAGTCAGCCCTGCCCCCGGACAAGCGCATCGAAGGTTATGGCCATGTCTTCGGGCGCGTCATGTCGGTTCGTCCCACGGCGGTAAACGGCACACCTTTTGGGCGGCGGTTTCGTTCGCGCTCTGGATCGCTTCGGTTTCCGTGGCCCCTTCGGCCAGTGCGAGCGCAAAGGCCGCGTGCCAGGTGTCTCCTGCGCCAAGGGTGTCGATCGGGGTGACGTCCGGCACCGGCACGTCGATCATCGACGTCCCGTCGTGACACGATACCGGGTCGGGCCCCCGCGTGACGCCGACCCACCTGCCGAGGCGCGCCGACGCCTCCTCGAGCGCCTGACCGTCCGCCCCTCCGCAAAAGTCCTGCAGCCCTTGCGAAGAGAACGCGACGTGGCTCGCCGCGCGCAACGCCTTCAAGGCAGGTGCAACGGGCGCTTCCGCGTCCATCACACCCGGAACCTGCCTTCGCCTGGCCGCCCCCATCAGCGCCTCGGCCATGATGGGAAATCGCGTGTCTGCAAGGGCAGCCTCGAAGGCAAGGTGATCCGGCAGGAGGGCCGCGCTGTCCATTTCCGCATCAACGCGAAAATTGACGATCGTGCGCTCGCCATCCGGCGTGATGGTGATAGCGGAATGCGATGTCCTGGTCTTGGTGGACGTACGCAGCAGGCTGTCGTCGATCCCGATGTCCCTGATGCGCGCGCGAAGGATCTCACCGAAGGCGTCGTCGCCAACAGTGCCGACCAGCAGGGCATGCCCACCCAGCCGCGCGATTGCCGCCGCCGCATTGCAGGCGCCGCCTCCCACGGATAGGCGGGAGGCTGGCGCCCTGTGCTTTTCCCCGACGGTCGGGTGGGCGGCCACGTCCAGCACAAGGTCCAGCGCGACCAATCCGCCACAGACGACCCGTGTCACGATCGGCGCCCCTTCAGGCGAGATTTTCAGTGCATGTGTTGCGCGCGGCCCTTGCCGCATGGCCCAACATGGAAATGTCGTTGGGCCCGACGATGAAACGATAGCCCGCATCACGCAGCGCCGCATAGTCCCGTCCGGCCCCCTCGATCGTGCCAAGCATCAGGCCGGCGCCGTTTGCGCTGGATTCGACCTTGCCAATCGTCGTGCGCACGTCGCGATGGGTCAGATCCTCCAAATGACCCATCGACGCGGCTAGGTCGTTCGGACCGACAAACGCCATGTCGATCCCATCGATCTCGGCAATCGCGGCGACATCTTTCACGGCATCGACATGTTCGATCTGGACCATGAGAAGCAATTCGTCATGCGCGACGGACCTGGCATAGTCGGTCACATCGCCGAACCCGGTTGCCCGCACGATGGGTGCGGCATACCCGCGCCGCCCCCGTGGCGGGTAAAGACAGGCCTGCGCAATGTCGCGTGCCATCGCGGCGGAATGGACCATCGGCACCATGATGGACCGTGCACCGCGATCCAGCGCGCGCTTCAGCGTCGCCTCGGACGGGTCGGGAACGCGCACAACGGCCTGTCCCCCGGCGGCCTCGACCGCACGGATCAGGCCGAGCCCCTCTTCCAGCCCCGCAATGCCATGTTCACAATCGATCACCAGAACGTCCCAGCCGGCATGAACCAGCAATTCCGCCACGTCGGGCGACCCGAGTTCCAGCCAGGCGGCGGCCACGATTTCACCCGACTTCAGCCGCTTCTTGAGAGTATTCTGTCCTGTCATGGGTTTAGGTTTCCTTCCTGCCTCTTGCCCTTCTCGGGCCGAACATGTCAAATACGGCGCGCACCAGAAGCACGCCCCAGACCACCAGCGTGATCACTCCGAGGACCGCCGCAGCGTCCCGTTCGAAAAACTGGGTAATGTCGCCCTGTGCCTTCATCATCGACACCATGAAATTGTCTTCCACCACTTGGCCGAGCACGATGCCCAGGATCGCAGGTGCCAAGGGTATTCCGGCCCGCGCCATGGCATAGCCGACAACCCCCAGCACAAGGATGATCCAGATCGCCATGGTGCTGCCCATGATCGCGTAGCCACCGATCATCGACAGCATCAGGACCAGCGGCATCAGGACCGAACGCGGCACGCGCAGGAGCTGGGTCGCCATGGCGATGGCCAGGCCGCCGGTTATCACCATCAGGACGTTTGCCAACAGGAAAGCGCCGAACAGCGTGTAGACCAGCGTTGCGTCGCTGGTGAAAATATCGGGGCCCGGCGTCAGCCCCTTCATCAGCAACACACCGATGGCGATTGCCGTTACGCTGTCGCCGGGGATGCCGAAGACAAGTGCAGGCGTCCATGCCCCGGCGACGGCCGCATTGTTGGCCGCGCCCCCGTCAACGATCCCTTCCAGATGTCCCTTGCCGAATTTCTCCGGTGTGCGCGAGAAACGCCGCGACAGCGCGTAGGAGATCCAGGCGGCAACGTCCGCACCGGCGCCGGGCAGAGCACCGATTACGGTGCCACCGGTCCCCGAGCGCAAGACGCTCGCCCACCGCCGTCGGATTTCTGCTGCCGCATTCCGCAGGGCTTGGGCAATGGGCTCGACGGTGAGCCTGCCAAGACGGGTCTCCGTACCCGTCGCCGCGTTGCGCAACAGTTCCGACAAGGCGAACAGGCCGATCATCGCCGGGATGAAACTGATGCCATCGTAAAGCTCGTCCAGACCAAAGGTATAGCGGGGGTGTCCGACTGCCACGTCGATCCCGACGGTTGCGACGGCCAGACCGATGAACAGGCTGGCAAAATTTCGGGGCACGGAAGACCCGCCGACGAAAACCGCGCAGCTCAGCCCCAATGTCGCAAGCCAGAAGGCCTCGTCACTGGAAAAACTGGTCGCAAGGCGCGCCAGTTGCGGCGATGCCAAGGACAGCATCAGAACACCGATCACGCCGCCGACCACGGAGGCAAAGAGCGAGACGAACAGCGTCGTGCGGGGCTGTCCGTTTTGCGCGAGGGCATAACTGTCCTCGACATAGGCCGCCGAAGCGGGTGTGCCGGGCATCTTCAGGAGCGCGCCCGAAATGTCACCGGCGAAGATTGCCGTGGTCGTCGTGGCGACGATCGCCGCCACGGCCTGCACGGGATCCATGAAATAGGTGAATGGCACCAGCAGGGCGACAGCCATCGTGGCCGTCAGGCCCGGCATCGCGCCGACCAGCGCGCCGTACAAGGTGCAAGCCAGAACTGTTGTGATGATCAGCGGATCGGCCACCGCTGACAGGATTGCCATCAGGTCCATCGCCAGATCCTCTTACCAGGCCAAGGGCGTCAGGACGCCCCAGGGCAAAGCCACACGTAGGATCGAATAAAAGACATAATGCAATGCAAAGGGTGCCACTACGGCGAGCCCGATCGTGACGGGCCAGCTGCCCCCAAAGAGCCGTGCGGCCACAACGAAAGCGAGGGCTGCGGAAAGGTGAAATCCAAGCCAGGGCAGGATTATGGTGAAAGCCGCGACAATCCCGATCAGCGTCACGAACGGAATCCACGCGGTCGGTCGGGTATCCTCCTGCTCCGGCGCAGTTCCGCGGCGCGCTTCAAGCAATATGCCAAGTCCGGACAGAACAAGCCCGGTGGCGATTATGTTCGGGAACAGGTCCGGCCCGTAGGCCATGACAGGGATCCGGGGAAAGCCCCGTGCATTCCAGGCCATCGCAATGGCGAGGGCGATCAACGCCGCCCCCGTCACCACATCGCGGTTGATGTTCATCTGGGAAACCGGGCGATCACTTCGCCAGACCGACGGCTTTGATGGTATCGCCCAGGGCGGCGTCAGATGCCTTCATGTAGTCCACGAGTTCGGCCGACGGCATCGACACGACCTCTGCACCGCGGCTGGCCTTGAATTCTGCCCATTCGTCGGTCTGGACGATCTCGGCCACCGCCTTTTCGTAGGAGCACGCGATTTCCTCGGGCATGTCGCCCGGGCCGGAAATCGTGATGTAGGCGGCAAGCGTCCAGCCGCTGTCCAGCGCATTTGCGGTCAGCGGGACATCCGGCAAGGCGGCCATCGGGGAATCGTGCATGTACGCGAGGGCGCGAAGCTCTCCCGCCTCGACCAACGACTTGCCTTCGGAGAGCGCCGGTGTGGCCACGTCGACGCCGCCGGCCAGCAGTTCCTGCATCGCGGGCGCCGCCCCTTGCGACGGAATCCAGCGGATCGCGTCGGGCGCCATGCCTTCCGCGTTCAGCATCCCGGCAAGGGCAAGGTGCCAGATGCCGCCGAGCGACGTGCCCGAGCCGGTCAGGTCTCCTGGGTTTTCACGCGCATGATCCAGCAATCCCTCAAGCGTCTCGAAGGGGCTGTCCTTGCCGACAAGGACACTGGCCGGGACGATGTCGACCAGGGCGATGGGCGTGATGTCGTCCATCGTCAGGTCCGTCAGGCCGACCCAATGCATCGTATTGATCTCGACCGTGACCGCGCCGACGGTGTAGCCATCGGGATCAGCCCGCGCGATCGCGGAATGCCCGGTCACGCCGTTGCCCCCGGTACGGTTCACCACGTTGAAAGGCACATCCCACTTCTGCTCCAGCATGCTCGCCAGCATGCGGGAATTGGCGTCGGTGCCGCCCCCGGCGCCCCACGGAACGATGTATGTAACGGCCCGATCCGGCTGCCAGTCACAAGACTGGGCCTGAACTGCGGTGCCTGCTCCGGCGACCAGGGCGGTCACGGCTATGGCCTTTGTCACGGTTTTCATGGTTTCTCCTCCCGATGGTTTGCCAACGCGCCGGCGGAGCCGAACGTCGTTCTGCACCTCTTTGAAGCATAGCATCGGACCCTTAGTCAATCGATTGAATAAAGTTGGAAACCCGCAGCGCGGGTGGATATTATGCAAGCATGAGAAGGCGGATCAGACTGCGCGACATTGCCGACGAACTGGGGCTCTCGGTCTCCACCGTTTCGCTGGCATTGCGCCGCGATCCGCGGATCCCCCCGGAGACCGCGGAACGCATCCGCACGACCGCGGCACGCCTTGGATACATATACAACCGCGCCGCGGCCGATCTCAGGCAATCCAGAAGCAGTCTGGTTGCCGTCGGGCTCAGCGATCTTTCCAACCCGGTGTTCAACGAATTTCTCAAACACATTCAGGACGAGTTGACCAAACATGGTCGCCATGTGTTCCTCGGCGTCGCCCGCGAGGACCCGGACCTGCAGCGCGCATTTCTGCAAACCGCGCTGGAACAAGGGGTGGGCGGGGTCATTCTCTGCCCCGTTCGCGGCACGACACCGGCGGACCTGGACATGCTGGTTCCCGAGGGAGCGCTTTCCGCAACGACGCCGACAGTGATATTTTCCCGCGCCATGCCAGGTCTGCCAGTTCCGCAATTCGTCAATGACGATCTCATAGCGGGACGCATGGCGGCGGAATGCCTGCTGAAGGCCGGTCACAGGCGCCTGTGCTGGCTCGGGGGCGGGCACGAATCCTCGACGGCGAGGAATCGTCTCAAGGGGTGCCTGAATGCGATCGCCGCCCATGGCGAGGCGCCACCGCCCCGCCTCGTGCACGGCCCCACGACTCGCCGTTTCGGATTCGAGGCCGCGCGCGCAGCCATCGAAGGCCCGGATCCACCTACCGGGTTTGTCTGCTTCAGCGATCTGATCGCCTTCGGCGTCATCGCGGCCTGCCATGACGCCGGAATGATGCCCGGCCGTGACATCGCCATCATCGGTTGCGACGACATGGAAGAAGCCAGCTTTACCTCTCCGGGACTTACAACCATCCAGGTTGACAAGAGCGGTATCGGTTGCGGTGCGGCCCGCCAGATCATTTCCGCAGACGCATTGACCGCAGAGGTGGTTTTCACTCCGAAGCTGATCCACCGTGGAACGGTTGGCCCTGCGGTGTTGGAATGACCAGTCGTGCTGCGGGGGCGGTGGCCTGACCAGCGACTCGGGTGGGTGAAACCCAAGCTTTTTGATATCGCAAGACCCGTCCGGAGATCATCGTTCGGCAGTAGCGCTCTGCCTCCGCTGCCGCCTTGGCTCCGCAACGGCGGGCCATTGAACACGGGCAAGTACGGTCGGCGGAACAGGTTCGCGACCGACCCATCTGACCCGGCAGGGATTTGAGCGCAAGCGACACGTTTCTAATCCGAGCAGCTTGCCTTTCGGGGAACGCTCGACAACAGGCTCATCCTTTTCAGGCTACCACCGCCCCGGCGAGATGCAGCCATTTGAGCGAGGCGAAGCGGCCCTGCATCTTGGCGCAAAACACTTGCCCCCCATGCGTTTCTGATGATGTGACCGACCTATGCAGTGTGTGTTGCCTCGCTCTGCATACAATTAACCGTTCACTTGAGCGGCAGCGGTTGAGAAAGGCCAGATTGAGCTACTCCCCATCTTTTGGACAGGAACTGGCGTAATTTAAGCTACTCGTTGCACCTGCTGATCGGGTTGGTTGATATCATTTCTCTGGCAATAGACCAGCGCCGGTGGCTTGCCGCCGAGGGCTGAGTGAGGGCGCTGGTGATTGTAGAAGGTCATCCATTTCCGGATCGCCGCCTTCGTCTCCGATCCCGTCTCCCAGGCATGAAGGTAGACGCACTCGTATTTCAGGGTGCGCCACAACCTCTCAATGAAGATATTGTCGAGGAAACGGCCTTTCCCATCCATCGAGATCCGCACGCCCGAGCGGCGGACCCGGTCCGTCCAAGCGAAAGAAGTGAACTGGGATCCCTGATCCGTATTCATTATCTCAGGCGGGCCGAACTTGTGGATGGCCTCGTTCAGCGCTTCGACGCAGAAGTCGGCCTCCAGGGTGTTCGATATCCGCCAGGACAGAACCTTGCGGGTGTGCCAGTCCATGATCGCCACGAGGTAGAGGAACCCTCGCCGCATGGGCAGATAGGTGATGTCCGAGCACCAGACCTGGTTTGGGCGTTCTACTCGCAGGCTTCTCAGCAGGTAGGGATAGGTCTTGTGCCCCTTCGTTGGCCTGCTCGTGTTGGGCTTCTGGTAAATCGGCATCAAACCCATAAGGCGCATCAGCCGCCGTATTCGCTTCTCGTTCACAAGGTGTCCGTCGTTACGCAGATGCCAGGTCATCCACTGGCCGGCAGGGCATTCCGCAGGAATGTCCCGAGAGGCTGCCGAACGCCGAAGAACGGGGGCTCCAGGTCCGAAGGACGCTCGTCGATCTGCCGCATCAGGCCGAGGTTCTGCTCGGTCTCACCCTTCGGCTCGTAGTAATGGGATGAGCCGGCGATCGACAGTAGCTTGCACTGCTGACCGATCGACAGATCCGGGTGGTCCGGCTCGATCATGCCGCGCCTCACTTCCCGCCCCAAGGCTTCAGCTTTCGTTCGACTCTGTTGCACAAATACTGTGAGGGATTCATCTTGTGAATCCAGCGTGGTAGCCCTGCTACATGAGCAGACCCACGCCCCCACCTACAAGACCAGGAACTGGCCGGCCTACAATAAAGCGCTCAAGCGCCGTGGCTCGCTGATGATCTGGTTTGATCCCGAGATGACCTGGGATGCCGTGCCGACAGGCAGGCGTGGCCGCCAGCAGACCTACAGCGATGCCGCCATCCAGACGTGCCTTACGATGAAGGTGCTGTTCGGCATGGCGCTCCGGCAGACGACCGGGTTCGTCGAGAGCCTGCTGCGTCTGGTTGGTCTCGACTGGACGGTGCCCGACTTCAGCACCCTGTCCCGGCGCGAGAAGACCTTGGCCGTGAACATCCCGTATCGCGGCTCCAAGGGGCCGCTGCACCTGCTCATCGACAGCACCGGGATCAAGGTCGAAGGTGAAGGCGAATGGCACGCACGCAAGCATGGTGGTCCAAAACGGCGGGTCTGGCGCAAGATCCACCTTGGGATCGACGAGGAAACGTTGGAGATCCGGGCTGTCGAGATCACTGGGAGTCACGTCGGCGATGCGCCAGTGCTGCCCGATCTTCTCAGTCAGATTCCAAAGAACCAGGAGATCGGCAGCGTCACGGCAGATGGCGCCTACGACACGCGCAAGTGTCACGATGCCATCGCTGACCGCGGTGCCCATGCCGTCATCCCGCCCCGCAAGAATGCGAAGCCCTGGAAAACCATCACCGCTGGAGCCGTGGCGCGCAATGAAGCCCTGCGGGCGTCCAGGTATCTCGGCCGCGCACTCTGGCGAAGATGGAGTGGATACCACCGTCGGAGCCGCGTCGAGACGAAGATGCACTGTGTCAAACTGCTGGGCCAGCGGCTCATGGCAAGGGACTTCGACCGTCAGGTCGCCGAGCTCCAGGTCCGCATCGCCGTCCTGAACGGCTACACCGCGCTCGGCATCCCGGTCACGGAGGCTGTGGGATAGGTCCGTCCGGGGAAAGGGGAAGCACACCCATCACCCGATTTGTGCAACAGAGTCCAGCGCCAACCCGACGTTGGCTTGACCACCTTATCAAAAGACGCTGCAACCGCTCCGATGACCGCAGTGTGCCTAACCTTGCCAACCTCGCCCGACGCATATTGTTGATCAAAGGGCCGCGTCGAAGCGTGAGTTTTTAGGTGGTCGACGCACGCCATCAAGGCAGAATAAACCTTGGCGAGCCGACGGAGGACGGTTTTTTATCAAGCATGGAAAGGACTGGTCGTTGGGTAACGGGGACAGGCGACGCCGATCCCCGTGCGCGACTGTCGCAGGATCGGATCCTACGCAGCCTGAGTTTTCTGCAGGGCCTCATAGACGGCCGTTTCAAAGGCCATGTAGCCGGTGAAGGACACTGCGTCGGCGAAGGGCAGGATCTGCGTGGCCCAGTATCCGCCGAAACCACCCGCGCGGTCGATCCAGTAGAAGCAGTTGGCGAGGCCGGCCCATCCGATTGCGCCGGACGGGCGCCCGGTTGGTGCCTCTGCGGAATTGACCATGAAGGTGTAGGACCAATCCTTGGCGAGGCCCGGGAAGAATTCGGCGTCATTGGACAGCGTCGGGATGACGCCCGGCAACATCGTCACCTTTTGCGGTGGTACAAGTGCGCCCTTCACAGCCCATTCGACCGTCTCGGGTTTCAGGACGCGCCCGTTCGGCCCGGCTCCGTCGTTCAGCCACATCCGGATGAACTTCATGTACTCGGGCACCGTCCCGTAAAGCCCGTGCCCGCCCATGTGAACCTCGGGGTCATCGGGAAGCGCAAAATCGTCCATCGGGGTCAGCGAACCGTCCTCGCCACGGGCGTGGATCGTGGCCGTTCTGGCCTTCATCGCGTCGGTTCGGGTGAAGGCGATATCCTGCATGCCCAGCGGATCGAAGACCCTCTCGCGCATCACCTCGCCCAACCGCTTGCCGCGGATGCCCTCGACCACCTGGCCGACCCAGTCGATATTGGTGCCGTATTCCCAGCGCTCACCCGGATCAAACAGAAGCGGCGTCTCGATACAGGCGCGGGAGCCGGTCACCACCGACGGCTGCCCGTGATCGGTTGCCATACGGGCATAGGTTTCATTGAAGAAATCATAACCGAAGCCGGCCGTGTGCAGCAGGAGCTGCCGGGTCGTGATGTCGCTTTTCGGTGCCCGCAGCCGGGATTGCCCGGCTTCGTCGAAGCCATCGATCACCTGCAGCGCGCCAATCGCGGGCGCGTAGGTTTTCGCGGGCGCGTCGAGGTCAAGAAGTCCCTCTTCAACGCATTGAAGAGCTGTCGTCCCGGCGATCGCCTTGGTGGTCGAAAAGATGGCCATGACCGTGTCCTCGGTCATCGCATCGCCGCCAAGGCGCCGCTCCCCGGCGGCGCCAGAATAGATGTTGCCGTCACGGTCGGTCACCATCGCCACCACACCCGGCACCCTTGGGTCACTTGAAACCACACCGTTCAGAATGGCGTCACAGCTGGATTTGAGATCTGTCATCGTCTCCTCCCTTGATGAACTGTCAGGGACGATAGGACGCGAGTTTTCGACGGTCTGTCCGCGACCGGCAGACACTGTCCGAGATCGGAAGCAAAGTCAGTTCAGGCTTTGTTTTCGCTGTGACCGGGCCAATGTGTGCGACGGCAACTCGCCAAATCGGTCGCGATAGCGCCCGGCCAGAGCGCCAAAATTGACGAACCCCCAGTCCGCAGCGATTTCGCCGACGGTCCTGTCGCCCGAGGCTGCCAGCAAGTCCGCACGCAGCCCGTCAAGCCGGCGCGCGGAGAGAAACGCCCTCGGCGACACCCCGCGGAAGCGCGTGAAGCCGCCAGACAGGGTCCTTGCCGAAACACCGACGCGTCGCGCCACGTCCCCGACGCTGGGGGCCTGCCGTGCCTCGGTCTCGAAAATCTCTTCGGCCTGCCGCACATATCGCGGCGCCGCCGCACGCGCACCGTCATCAAGTCGCACACCAGCCTCAGCCGCCCATTGACGCAGAAGCTCAAGGCAAATGATTTCCTCCAGATGTCGTCCCAGCGGACCGTCAGCAGCAAGGGACCCGGGTTCACTCACGCTCTGTGCTGCATAGCCCAGCAGCTTCAGCCAAGCCGAATTCGCCCCCCCGAACTTGATCCGGCGGGTCCAGAGCCGGTCATCGGGGACGAAACCGAACCAACGTTCAGCGGTCTCCTCCATCACTTGATGCGCGATGGTGAGGTTGAGCTGCATGTGGTCGGGATCGCCTTCCAGCCAGTAGTCGGTTCGGGAACAATCGACGACGAAACTGTCGCCCGCCCCGGTTTGAACCGGCGCGCCTAGGCTTTGGTGATTCAGGGCGCCGCGTAGGGTGTTGAGCACGAGGATGTTGCCGGCCTCGGGATCAAACTGGTCGAGGTAAATACCGGTGCCATAGGAAAATCGCGTCATCGTCACGCGTCCGGCTTTGGCGGATATCATCGTGGCGTCCGGCCTCGATAACCGCTCAAGCGGTTGCACGCGATAGGGCATATAGACCGACCGGCAGAACTCCTGAACCTCGTCCCAGTCCGCGGACCGCGTTGGGCCTGCATGCTGGATCTGTGCGCCATGCACATCCCTGATCAAAGCTTCTTCCAACATCTGCAACGCCTCCCTACGATGCATCAATCGGATCAGTATATCACAAAGCCCCCGGTTGGTCGGGATCTGGACGCATGGACTTTGGTCGCAAACACCGACTTCGTTCGGGGCGGAGCCGCAGCGCGGCGACCAGGCGGCTTGTCATTGACTTGTCCGACCTGTGGCTTCTCAGGCGTGATCCCTTTCTGTCTCACTTGCGACCCAGCCCACCACACCAGTAGGCCGGTTCGTCCAAACGTTTCTCATTTGGCGGCAGCGAATGACAGCAAGCTCCGCGCAGTGTGAATTCGACAGCCGCCCGATTTAGCCGGCGCAGCGAATGTCCGGACCCCCAGGCCACAACGCAGCGGAGGAGACCGGTGGTGAACGGCAACTTTGGGCCGTTCGACGCATCTGGACAAAGAGCGCGGGGGAGCCGACTTTCGCTGCGCCGGCAAACGCATACTTGCATCGACACGGAAGCGGACATTCCGCGAAGGTCATGCCAACGAACCCGAGCCGAATGGCAAAGAGGGTGGGAAGCAACATTACGCTGCGTCTGGGTGGAGTGCTGGATCACAGATCATGTCAGCAGTGATAGACCCTTGAATCTGCGCGTTTAGCGCGGCGGCCTCGAAAGAGTTGGGCACGTTAGACCGCCCACGGTGTCGAAAACCGCATCAAACACGGCGCCACCAGTGTGCTTGGCGAGGTAATCCGCGATTTTCTCGGAGCGGAAGTCGATGACGGTCGCCCCGAAGCCCGCGATGGCCGACATCTGCTCGTTGCCGGTGCCGGTTCCGTAAACCTCGGCGCCGAATTGGCGGGCGAGTTGAAGGGCCACAAGCCCGACGCCACCAGCGGCAGCGCTGCGGCCTCACTCATCAACAGCGTCTTGCGTTGCAGCGCGATCAGCCGGGCGTCGGCCGGGATGAACTCGGCCAGCGCGCCTCGCAGGTCCGCAAGGCCCCCGGCGAAACCAATAGACCTCGTCGCCCTTGGCAAGGCCGGTCATATCCGCGCCGACCTCTTCCATCGTCTCGGCAAAATCCATGTCGGGCCCGGCGGGCAGATCGCGCGAAGGGGGCAAGTCCTTGCCATGCCGCGGATCATCGTGTCGATGGTTTTGACACCGGTGGCGGCAACGCGGACCGGCACTTGGCCGGGCTGCATCTCGGGGCGCGGCGGCTCGGCAACTTCGAAGGCAGCGTCATCTCCGTATACGTCAAGAACCATGGCTTTCATAGTGTGGGCTCCTGTTGAAACGATTTCGAAGCAGAAGCAACCTCTTCCAAAATCGGACATAACCCGCGTGAGCAGGAATTCAGTTTTCCGAAATCGTGTCTAATATTCCGCGACGTTTGTCTTTATTATCGAGGCGACATTATCGGGGCGACGGAGGAGACATGATGGGACTTGCCCCACGCCCGGACCCGGATGCCGCGCTTGGCGCGTCCTGGGAGCGTTGCGAACTGAAGTACAAGCTGGCGCGGGATACCGCGCGGCCGATCCTGCGCATGCAAGCCTCCGAGGTGGCGCCCAGGCTTGAACAGATGATCGAGCGGACCGGCGGGCGCAACGGCATCTTCCAACAGCTCGCCGGGATCGCCGCCGAGACCGGCGCCTGCCTCGTGGTGTCCGACGCCGACGGAGTGCTGGTGCGGCTGGAAGGCAAACAAGGCGGGCGCGACCTGTTTGAACAGAAAGGCATCGCGCTGGGTTCGGTCTGGGACGAGCGTGTGGCCGGGACCAACGGGGTCAGCATGGCCCTGTCAGAGGGCGCGGCCTTTACCGTGCGTGGACAGGATCACTATTTCTCTCTGTTCAAACCGTTTTCCTGCACGGCGGTGCCGCTGTTCGACGCCGAGAACAAGATCGTCGGCGCGATCAACCTCTCGATGCTCGACCGGGGCAATCGCGCGGACTACCTGTTTGCCCGCCAGTTGCTGGGCGAGGCGGCGGATCGGGTGCAGCGGCTGCTGTTCGAGCGGCGGTTCAGCAACGCGATGATCCTGTCGGTGGCGCCCAGCATCGGGCGCGACCTGTTGCAGAGCAACGAGCTTGTGGCGGTCAATGAGGACGGCATCATCCTGGGTGCCACCGCACGCGCGCATCTGCTGGCCGGAAGCGAGATGCCTGAAAAGTTGCAGGGTCAATCTTTCGAGACGGTGTTCGGCGCGGATACCACGGCGCTCGTTCAGGTGCCCGACCGCGTGATGAGCGTGCAGCACCACGGCTCTTCCTTCGATATCGCCGCACGTCTGCCGGATGAGCGGCGCCTGTCCGTCAGGCCCGCAAAGCCCGCCCGGCAAGAGGCGCCGGTCACTCCCCGTCGGCGCAGGCTGGCCCCATCGCTCAAACGCCTGTCACTCGGCTGCGAACGGATGGCGGCGATGTGTGCCCGGGCGCAGGCCTGCTATCGCCGGTCTTTGCCCTTTGTCATCGAAGGAGCGTCGGGCACCGGCAAGACCAGCCTCGTGGCGGCCTTGATCGAGGGCGGCGGAACTGCCTCGCAGGTTGTGACGGTGGATTGCGCCACGCTTGACGATACGCCGGACGACCGCGCCTATTTCAACACCCTCACCCGGCAGGCGCGGGTGGCGGGATCGCTCTCCGGGGGCCTCGGGGAGTCCGCTACTATCGTCTTCGAGAACGTCGACGAGATGCCGGCATTCGCTCAGGCCGGGTTGCGCGGCGTTCTGGACGCCTTCGACGCGACCGAAGGCGATGGCGCGCCCCGTGTGATTTCCACCTGCCGCGGTGCCCTGTTGCAAAGCGTCGAACAGGGTCTGTTCCGCGATGACCTGTTATTCCTGCTGGCGCGTTCGGTTGTCACCCTGCCGGGGCTGGCCGAGCGCGAGCGGATCGACGTCATCGCCCGCGACCTTGCCGGAACCCTGGCAGGCGCGGATGTGGAGATCACCGAAGAGGCGCTTGCCGCGCTGCGCGCCTATCCCTGGCCAGGCAACCTCCGCGAATTGCGGAATGTCTTGCAACAGGCCTTGATCGAGGGCGACGGCCGCCGGATTTCAGCCGTCGAGCTGCTGAACCTGACCGGCCATGTGGCACTGCCCGGTACTGCTTCCACTGCCCCGACTCCGGCTCCTGCCGCGGCAAAGTACTCTGAACGCAAAATGATCGAGGACGCGTTGATCGGCGCGCGCTGGAACGTGAGCCAGGCCGCGCGGACCCTCGGCATGGGGCGCGCGACCATCCATCGCAAGATCAAGCAATTCGGGATATCCCGCCCCGCCTGATTCAGGCGATGCCAAAGGCGCCGGTTGCAAGCATCAGGCGCGCCCAAGTTTCCGATACCGCCAGCAGCGCGACGCAGAATGCAAGCCCGCGCCGCCAAGAGAAAGTCATCGCTGGCAAGGCCCGGTCAAGCAGCAGGACCGCCGGCAGCAGCAGCGCGTAGAGCGCGAACTGGCACAGCTCCAGTCCCAGCGCGAAAGCCATCAGCATCCGGACATCGAAATCGCCCGCAAAAATCGCGGTCGAGGCCGATGCGGCAAAGCCGTAGCCATGGATCAACCCGACGATCAGCAGCGCTACCCAGCCGAAGGCGGTCTGCCCGCGGGCAAAGATGGCGATCCCGGTCACGACGATCGACAGGGCGATGCCCAGTTCGACCAGAGGGATAAACCATGCGGCCGAGGGCGCGATGCCGTAGAGCCCCGCGGCCAGCGTCACCACATGTCCCAGGGTGAAGGCCGACGCCCAGCCCAGGGCCTGCCGCCAGTGGCTGGCCGCCAAGGCGATCAGCAGGATCAGCGCAAGGTGGTCCGGCCCGCGATAGATATGCTCAGCACCGTAGAATGCCGCCTTGGTCAGCATTTCTGACCGGGTGGTGGTCGACGGGAAATGAATGTCGAAGGTGCCGATGGTCGCGCCAGTCTCCGTTCCTGCGGCACGGTGCAGCTTGAGGACGGTGCCGAAGCGTTCCATCACCTCGAACCGCGCGCCAAGGTCCGAGGACAGGCGGATTTCGCTGTCCAGACCGCCGGGGGCCACCAGCAGCACGTCAAGCGTGCTGTCGAAAAAGGGCACCGGGGCAAGGGCCGCAGGGGCGGCAAAGCCGGACCGGGCGGTCTTGACCGTGCCAAAGCGCGGACGCGCGTCATCGGCGTGAAGGCGGATCGCGCGTATCTCAAGGGTCGTTTGACTGCCGTCCACGTAAAGCCTCAGCACCCGCTCCAACGCCGTCCGCACCCTGGCGTCGGACAGGTCCAGCGCAGCAGGATCGAGCATGACCGCACCATCGGCCTCTGCCGCGAATGGGGGCAGCCGGGTCTCGGATCGGCCCTGCCAGTCATCCGGCAAGAGCGCCAGCGGCGCAGGCAGACGCATGAAGATGGCAAGGCCCTCCGGAACCTCGGTCACATGGATTATCCGGGGATCGGAATAGCTGAAATGCGCCCGAGCGACTTGCGGCGCGACAAGGGCGAAGAGGATGGCGATCAGCAAGGACATCAAGGGCGCGACCGCCCGGTTCGGCAAGTTCATGACAGGCTCCTGCAAAGAAAGGGACCCCAGCCAACAAGGGCCAGGGTCCAAGGGGCATCAGTCGCGCGGGTCCCAGAACCGCTTTTCCGTGGTCTCTTCGTAGACCATCCCGTCCGGGTAGCTGACCAGTTCCATCTGCATCCCCCAGGGCGACAGGAAATAGACCCATTCCTGCCCTTCCGATCCGGTTCCGGTCAGCGGATGCGGATCCTCCAGCACCCGGACGTCATTGGCGCGCAGGTAGTCCACGGCCTCGCGGATGTCGTCCACGTAAAAGGCGATGTGATAGCCGCCGATATCGCTGTTCTTCGGCGGTTTCGGGTTCTGGTCGGGTGAGGAATACTTGAACACCTCCAGCGCCGGGCCATTGCCGCATTTGACCATGGTGATCAGGTCGATCACCGCGCGCGGATTGACGTTCAGGTTGTCGGTCATCCAGTCATCCTCGAACGGGCCGAAGGGACCGAAGGAATAGAAGCTTTCACAGCCCATCACGTCGACGAGGAACGTCACCGCCTTGTCGAGGTCGGGCACGGTGATGCCGATATGTTGAGTGCCACGCATGCCGGGCAACTCGGCCTTGGCTGCGACGGGGATGGTCAGCGCGGTGGCAAGGGCGATGGATGTCAGGGTGGATTTCATGGGTTTTCTCCTGAAAAGGGCCGAACGGACAGGGCGCGCGGACCGGCGTCCCGCACGTTCGCAATGTTGCCTCCCAATGCAGCCGGGTCCGGAGACCCGACCGCACCGGGGAGGAACCGGGTGGTGTCAGATGTTCTGCGCGTTCATTTCCTGCGCGATGTATTCCGCCTGCCGGATCGCCAGCGCCACGATGGTCAGCGTCGGGTTGCAGGCCGCGGATGAGGTGAACTGACTGCCGTCCGACACGAACAGGTTGTCGATGTCGTGGCTTTGCCCATAGGCGTTCACCACGCCCTTGCCGGCATCGGCGTGCATCCGGTTGGTCCCCATGTTGTGAGAGGCCGGATAGGGCGGCAGTTCGTAGATATCCGTCGCCCCCACCGCGTCGTAGATCTGCGAGGTGGATTCGACCATATGCGCTGTCATCGCGTGGTCATTGTTGTGCGGCGTCTTGGCGACGATGGGCACCGGCAGGCCGTATTGGTCAACCTCGCTGTCGTGCAGGGTAATGGCGTTCTGTTCCTGCGCCAGATCCTCGCCCAGGGCCCAGACCCCGGACATGCGGTCATATTGTTCCATCGCGCGGGCAAAGCTGCGTCCCCAGCCGGTGTTGCCCGGCTCAAGGAACGCGGCCATGAACGGCAGGCCCAGCGACAGGAATTCAAGGTAGTAGCCGCCGTTGAACCCGCGCGTGGGGTCGTGTTTCACATCGTCGCCCACGATCCCGGCGACGGATGTGCCGCGGAACATGTGCACCTTTTCCGGCATCACCGCGTAGATCCCCGTCGATGTGTGGCACATGTAGTTCTTGCCCACCTGCCCCGAGGAATTGGCAAGACCGTCGGGATACATCGAAGAGGCAGAATTCAGCAGCAGGCGCGGGCTTTCGATGGAATTGCCCGCGACGCAGACGATCCGCGCCTTTTGCAGGTGCTGGTTGCCATCCGCGTCGGCATAGAGCACGCCATTGACCTTGCCGCTTTCATCATGCTCAATCCTGAGCACCATCGCGTCGGTGCGGACCTCGCACAGGCCGGTATCCTCTGCGCGGGGCAGTTCGCTGACCATGGTCGACCATTTCGCGCCCACGGCACAGCCCTGCATGCAGAACCCGATCTGCTGACAGGCGGGACGGTCGTCCCGCTCGACCGAGTTGATCGCCATCGGGCCGGAATTGTAATCCGTGCGCCCGGTGCGGCGGCACCCCTCTGCCAGCACGCGGAAGCCATTGTTCCACGGCAGATGCGGCATACCGGTGGTCTTGCCGGTGACGCCCATCTTCAGCTCGGCCTTTTCGTACCAGGGCGTCATTTCCTCAAGGCTGACGGGCCAGTCCTCGACATTCGCGCCCTCGACCGCGCCATAGTGGGTGCGGGTCTTGAACTCCCACTCCTTGAAGCGCAGCGCGACGCCTGCCCAGTGCACGGTGGACCCGCCATAGCCCTTGACGATCCATGCAGGCAGGTTGGGGTGATTGACCGACCCGTGCCAGCCGCCCGCCGAATAGCGTTTGTCCAGCCATGAGATCTTTTGGAACATGGTCCATTCGTCGTTTTCCATGTCCGAGGTATCCAGCCGCTTGCCGGCCTCCAGAACCACGGATTTGATCCCTTTCTGCGCCAGTTCGTTGGCGAGCGTGCCGCCCCCCGCGCCAGAGCCGATGATGACGACGACGCTGTCGTCGCTAAGTTCATATGTGGTCATGATCCGCTCCCTTAGCCTTGCACTTCGGCCAGACGTTCTTCGAGGGTCGGGCCCTGCGGAACGAAGGTGATGTCAGAGAAGCCGCGGTCGACATAGCCGCCGTATTCCAGCGAAGAGCCCTGGTAGCCGAACAGCGGCCAGACCTCGACGTTGTTGTAGATGGCGAAATAAGCGGTCCAGCGGACGCCTTGGAAAAAGCCGTCGTGCTGGAACTTGCGCAGCAGGCCCTCGCGGGCATCGGGGTCTTCGATCCCGACATAGCTGGTGCCAAAGAGGTGTTGCGCCTGCGCGTCGATCTTTTGCAGCCCTTCGCGCAGATCGGCGGCGGCCTTGGCGTCGCCCTCGGCGTTGGAGATGACCGCATCGGCGATGGACTGGTAATGGCTGTCGTCCAGCAGATCGGGGTGCGGATAGATGTCCTGCACCATCCGCAGCAGGGTCGCGCCCTGCCCCTCATCCAGCGTGGCGGCAAGGCCCCGGCCAGCGCTGCCCAGCAGTGTGCCGGTCGTCACGCCAGCCATGGCCGTGGTCATCAGGAACATGCGCCGACTGACGCCGACATGATCCTGCTTCGGCTTTCGCAGCCGGTGAAAGCGGATGTTCATAGGGTCTCCTCCCCTTGGGTGTTTTGCAGTCGTGTTCGGGCAGCGGCGGACTCCTCAACCCGCCGATGCCCGGTGATGTCAGGCGAGGTCGTCTTTGCCCTCGATCAGGAAATGCTCGCTGGCAGAGCCTGCTGTGCGGGCTGCCAGTTGCGGCGCGTATTCCGGGTCCGACATGAAGGCCTTGGCGGCCTCTTTCGACGGCCATTCCAGGATGATGCGCAGGCCAGCGGGGCTGTCAGCGCCTTCCAGCTGTTCGTGGCTGGTGGTGCGGGCAAGATATTTGCCGCCGTGTTTCTCGATCAGGGGACCGGCGACCGGCAGGTAGCCGGGGATCCAGCTGTCATCGCTGGGGGTGACGGCGAGTACGGAGTAAAAAGCCATGGGGTTCCTCCCTTCCATGTGTGCCTGCCCGCTCCTCCGGGCAGAGTGGTGAATTCAGGCGGCCTGGGCGCGCGGCGCGGTCAGGTCTTTCAGGCGGTCCTCGGCCGCCCGGACCAGCGCGCCTTGCAGGGCGCGCGGGCTCATCGCTTCGGGGAGCAGCTCGCTGAGCGCGATGTGCACCTCGTGCCGGGGCGGCAGGATGCCACCGGCCTGCGCCTCGACCTGCGCGAGCACCGGCCAGACCGAGTCCGGCGGATGGGCGGCGACGATGGCGGCATGGATCAGCGCCACGGACCGGCCACCGCCCAAGGGGCGCCAGCGCTGCGCGGTCCCAGCCAGTTTCCGGCCCCCGGCGGTCACGTTCCAGTTGCCATCACAAAAGGCCGCGTCGACGGCTCCGGTGTCACTGGCGACCTCGAACCGCATCAGCGCCTCGGAAATCGCGCCGCAGATCAGCCGATAGCCGTCTTCGATTTGCGCGCCCTTCGGCATCGGGGCGACGATGGCCAGGTTGATCGTCCCCGGCCCCTGCGGCACCGCCCCGCCGCCGCTGGACCGCAGGATCAGGGGCCACCCGGCGCGGGCCGCACCTTGGCTGAGTCCGACATAGCCGGCCCGGCGGGCGCGGTTGCGCGGGACGACGATGGATTGCTCGACCGATCGCCACAGCAGCAGCGCGGGCTTTCCGGCCGCAAACAGCGCCTCTTCCCGCGCCACGCCGTCGGCGGCAGACCTGAATTCGACGCAGATCATGGCGCAAAGCTTTCGATTTCGACGCAGATCGTGGTCAGCAGGTCGCCCGCCGGAGCGCCGTCCAGCGCCCGGTGATCGAACGTCAGCGACAGTCCCACATGGGGCCGCATCGCGATCCCGCCCTGCTCGTCCCGCACGGCGCGTTCGGTCATGCGCCCCACGCCCAGAATGCAGATCTGCGGCGCGTTGATGATCGGGGTGAAATGTTCCACCCGGGTCAGGCCGAGGTTGCTGATTGTAAAGGTGCCGCCGGTCATTTCCGACACGCTCAGCTTGTTCGCCTTGGCCCGCGCGGCCAGGTCCTGGCGCGCGGCGCGCAGCTCGCTGACCGTCATGGCGGTGGCGCCAAAGATCGCGGGCGCCACCAGCAGGTTGCCGGGCAGCGCGATGGCAACCGACAGATCGACCGTGTCCGACAGCTCGATCTCGCGGCCTTCGACCCGGCCATTGGCGTCCGGGTTCTTTTCCAGCGCGCGGATCACCGCCAGCATCAGCAGATCCTCGACCGAAACCTTGGTCCCCGCCTCGGCCAGCCGCGCCTTTTCCGCCAGCAGGACAGAGGCGTCCGCGCTGGCGTGGTGGGTCAGCTGCGCGCCGGTCTGCAGGCTTTGCACCATCCGGTCGGCGATCATGCCGCGCACGCCCTTGAGGGGGATGGTTTTCACCTGCGCTGTCATGCGATCGACCCGATCACCGCGCCCTTGGCGACGACGGCATCGGCCTCTTCGGTGATGGTCAACGTGCCCGAGGCAGGCGCGTGGATTTCGTATTGCACCTTGGCGGTCATGATCTCGGCGATCAGCGCGCCTTCTTCGACGGTGGCGCCATCGTCGACCAGCCAGCTGGTGATGACGCATTCCTCATCCTCTTCCCAGAGGTCGGAGGGGATGACGATATCAGTTGCCATTTGGGCATTCCTTCTCTGATCGGGGACGCAGTCCTGCGCCCCCGGCAATTGCAGATGATCCGTGAGTGTTGGGTCTCAGGCGGCTTTCATGCCGTCCCAGGCCGCGACGATCTTGTCCGGGTTGGGCAGGCAGTGCTGCTCCATCACGCGGGCAAAGGGGATCGGCACATCGGGAAAGGCGACGCGCTTGGGCGCGGCCTTGAGCACCGAGATGTCATGTTCGGTGACGGAGGCGATGATCTCGCCCGAGACGCCGTAGGACATGTAATCCTCATCCACGACGATCAGCCGCCCGGTCTTGGCCACGCTGGCGCGGATGGTCTCGCGGTCCAGCGGGACAAGGCTGACAAGGTCCACGACCTCGGCACTGACGCCCTGCGCTTCCAGCGTTTTGGCCGCCTTCAGCGCGTTGTGGACCCCCATGCCAAGGCTGACGATTGTGACGTCCTTGCCCTGCCGGACAACCTTGGCTTTGCCGATCTCCAGCGTATAGCATTCCTCCGGCACATGGACGGTGGCCCCGGCCTCTGTCCCCAGCCAGCCCATGCCCTGCAACCCCTTGTGATACATGTAGACCACCGGGCTGTCGTCGCGCATGGCGGCGGTCATCAAGCCCTTGGCGTCATAGGCGTTGGAGGGGGCGACCACCTTCATCCCCGGCAGGTGCGCAAAGGTGCCATATACACATTGCGAATGCTGGCCGCCGTCGGAATAGCCGCCCCCGGTCGAGGTCATCAGCACCATCGGCACTTTGAAATTGCCGCCCGAGAAGTAGATGTTCTTGGCCATCAGGTTGTAGATCGCGTCGAAACAGACGCCAAAGAAGTCCACAAACATCAGTTCCACAACGGGCCGCATCCCGTCCTGCGCGGCCCCGACTGCGGCGCCGATAAAGGCGGTCTCGGAGATTGGCGTATCGCGGATGCGCTCTGCGCCGAATTCCTCGATCAGGCCGCGGGTGTTGCCATAGACGCCGCCCAGCGGGCCGATGTCCTCACCCATGACAAAGACAGATGGGTCCACCCGCATTTCCTGTGCGACGGCTTCTGCCATGGCGCGGGCGATGGTCAGCTTTCTTTCGTTCGGTTTGCTCATTGTCTTTCCTCCCGATCAGGCCGCGAACACGCGGGTCAGCGCGTCTTCTGGCGCCGGATCCGCGCTTTCGCGGGCAAACTTGATGGCGGCCTCGACGCGGGCGGCGGCTTTGGCCTCGATCGTGTCCAGTTCATCCGCGGTGGCCGTGCCATCGGCCAGCAGCCGTTCGCGCATCTTGGGGATCGGATCCTTGGCGAACAGCGCGTCCTTCTCACCCTCAGGGCGATAGCCCTCGGCATCGCCCATGAAGTGACCGGCAAGGCGATAGGTCTCGACCTCCAGCAGCGATGGCCCCTCACCGGCACGGGCGCGGGCGATGGCCTCACCAGCCGCTTCGAAGATGGCGTAGGGGTCATTGCCCTCGATCCGTTTGCCAGGGATGCCGTAGGCGGCGGCGCGGTCGGCGTTGTTGGCAATGGCCGTCGCGGTGCTCTTCGCCACCGAAATGCCCCAGGCGTTGTCCTCGATCACGCAGACGAAGGGCAGGTTCCACACTGCGGCAAGGTTCATCGCCTCGTGCCACGCACCCTGGTTCACCGCGCCTTCACCAAGGAAGGCGACCGCGACGCCGGGCTTGCCCTGCATCTTGCGCGACAGCGCCGCGCCCACCGCCGGGCCCATGCCCTGCGCGATGATGCCGGAGCAGGCAAAGTTCACATCGGCATCAAAGATATGCATGTGCCCGCCGCGTCCGCCCGACAGGCCGGTGGCCTTGCCGAATATCTCGGCGGCCATCTTGTCCAGGTCGACACCCTTGGCGATGGCCTGATGGTGGGGGCGGTGGGTGGCCGTGACCACGTCTTCGGGAGTGAGATGCGCGCAGACCCCCACCGCCACCGGCTCCTGTCCGTCGGACAGGTGCATCTCGCCGGGAATTGGCCCGTTGGCCATGTTGAAAACCGGCGTCTTACCTTCGAAATAGATCTTCGCGATGGTCTCTTCGAACCTGCGGCTCGTGACCATGTTGCGATACATCCAGTGTTGTTGTTCGCGTGTTGGTGCCATGAACTCCTCCTCCTCCCGTAGCTGCGGCGGGTCTGCCGCATGAAGCTCTGAGGTCAGGATTGTTCAGCACTGTCGTTTCACGCAACGCCGGGTCTGGCCGGGCTGTCGTGGAGGGCGCTTTGTGTCTCATCGTGAGACAGGATGAGACACATCGGGACATCCGGCAGGCGGTCTCAGAAGCGCAAGGGCTTGCTTGGCGATCAATCTGTGTTCTGATTTTGATCGGAGCTCTTCTTGAACAGGTTTATCGGACTCCCTTGATCGACGAGTCAATTTCGCATCTTTCATCAGGACGGTGTCGAAGCCTGCCTGGAATGGCCCCGCCAATTTTGTCGGCTTTACGAACGGTGCCAACCGCGAAAGCCCCTCCCCGCGCAGCTTGAGCGGCGTTCACAGCCGCGCCGAAAATCGAGCCCGCAGGGCGAACGGCAGGTTTGACGGGCTGCACCGCGGCGATACTACTCTCGGTCAATTGACCGCAAAGGGCCGGTAGAAGCCTGAGCGATCCAGCTCAGTGTCGGTCGCAGCATCTCTTGTATTTGCGCCCTGACCCACAGGCGCATGGATCGTTTCGCCCTGGCCGGGGATCTGCCTTGAACGGCATACCGGGACCCATTTCGGAATCCCGAGGTGAAAGCTCAGGGCGAGACTGATGGAGTATAGTAGCGACGCAGTTGGGAATCAGATCTGGTGCTTCCAGGTCGATCTCGTCGATCTCCTCTTCCGTGAACTTACTCTGGCCGGTGTAGATATCTTGAAGCGCCATCAGGAAGATCATCGTCGCCCGCGTCTCTTCGTTGGCCTGATCGAGGAGTTGGCTCCAAGCATCCGGTCGTAGCTGCATGGCGCGCGTGAATCCATCAACCCAAGGCTCCCACATGACTTCGTCACTATTTGGATCAACCTCGTAGATCGGATCGACCCATAGCGAGCCGGTCATGGACGCGACGACCGAATTATAATGTGCCATCACCGCACTGATGGTTTCCTCGGCGGCTTTTTCATCAGGGAATTCTGCCTCTCCAGTCTCACCCCAGACTTGAGGCAGCCACTCCGAAGGCGGGATCATCTCCGGGCAGGCAAGAACACCGACTATGTAGCCATCGAGTTCGCTGAGCGTCATCGGCATGTTATCGCCGGGCAGCGCGTACAGCACCGCGTCAAGTTGATCGAGATCTTGATCCGACTGGTCCATCGATACCTCCCGACGATATTGAGTTCTTTTACTCTGCGCAACGCGAGCCCGCAATTGAGGCAATGACAACTCCGAGCGGGCACCGGTGGATCGCCGCAAGCGGTCCGGATGTCGGCATTAGGCCGGGTCCGACGCTTGCCAAAGGTTGTCAGGCGCGAACTCGGCCCTGCTACTTTAAGTCGGCTCACAGCCGAATTGAGCCCATCCCCGGATCAATCGCGGTGGAAGAGCTTCGCCGTTATGATCCACCGCCCGTTTTGATCCCGGATGAGGTGAAACTGATTGACGAAGGACCAGCCATCCCAAAGGCCGTCTTCGATCACGGTTGCCGTCGCCGAGTTACCCAAGACAGACACGGACGCGACAAAGGCTGTATAGTCCGGTCCGGCATCGGCGCCCTCAGCTCGTGCGATGAAGCCCTCAGGGTCGCGCATGAGCAGATCACTTCCAAACCAGCCAGCCACCATCGCCTCAGGATGAAAAACTCGCCGGAGAATGTCTCCATCTCCCTCACGGGTTCCTTTGATGTAGTCGTTCAGCACGCGCATCACTTTGAGTGTGTCTTGTGTTCTCATGGTCCGGTCCCTGTGATCGGATATGATGGCTCTGTGACCCAGAAGCTCCGGTTTTCACTGTGCCCCGGCAAAGGCTGCAATGTCTACGAGTGTCGGCCTTGCCATGGGTAACGAATATTCTGCTGAGCCGTGAAAGTCCGCTCCAGAGGAACCGCGACGCCATGCACTCCTCTCTGCGGAGATCCGCAATGGTGAAGGATTTTCGATGCGGGCCGCGGCGTGAGGGTGCGATCTGGTGCCCGTTCGGCCCGCGTTGGAAATCCTCCCGAGGTGGAAGCCGCGGGGTACTGGGCGCTGTCTACGGGACTCTGTTGCACAAATCGGGTGATGGGTGTGCTTCCCCTTTCCCCGGACGGACCTATCCCACAGCCTCCGTGACCGGGATGCCGAGCGCGGTGTAGCCGTTCAGGACGGCGATGCGGACCTGGAGCTCGGCGACCTGACGGTCGAAGTCCCTTGCCATGAGCCGCTGGCCCAGCAGTTTGACACAGTGCATCTTCGTCTCGACGCGGCTCCGACGGTGGTATCCACTCCATCTTCGCCAGAGTGCGCGGCCGAGATACCTGGACGCCCGCAGGGCTTCATTGCGCGCCACGGCTCCAGCGGTGATGGTTTTCCAGGGCTTCGCATTCTTGCGGGGCGGGATGACGGCATGGGCACCGCGGTCAGCGATGGCATCGTGACACTTGCGCGTGTCGTAGGCGCCATCTGCCGTGACGCTGCCGATCTCCTGGTTCTTTGGAATCTGACTGAGAAGATCGGGCAGCACTGGCGCATCGCCGACGTGACTCCCAGTGATCTCGACAGCCCGGATCTCCAACGTTTCCTCGTCGATCCCAAGGTGGATCTTGCGCCAGACCCGCCGTTTTGGACCACCATGCTTGCGTGCGTGCCATTCGCCTTCACCTTCGACCTTGATCCCGGTGCTGTCGATGAGCAGGTGCAGCGGCCCCTTGGAGCCGCGATACGGGATGTTCACGGCCAAGGTCTTCTCGCGCCGGGACAGGGTGCTGAAGTCGGGCACCGTCCAGTCGAGACCAACCAGACGCAGCAGGCTCTCGACGAACCCGGTCGTCTGCCGGAGCGCCATGCCGAACAGCACCTTCATCGTAAGGCACGTCTGGATGGCGGCATCGCTGTAGGTCTGCTGGCGGCCACGCCTGCCTGTCGGCACGGCATCCCAGGTCATCTCGGGATCAAACCAGATCATCAGCGAGCCACGGCGCTTGAGCGCTTTATTGTAGGCCGGCCAGTTCCTGGTCTTGTAGGTGGGGGGCGTGGGTCTGCTCATGTAGCAGGGCTACCACGCTGGATTCACAAGATGAATCCCTCACAGTATTTGTGCAACAGAGTCATCCGCAGTAAAAAACAGCATTCCAAATCAACTACCCAAAGCATTCGAAACCTGTGAAGCAATATGCCGATAACACCGGAAAGGATCATCTCTGCACTCAAGTCTGAGCGGGCGGCCGCTCAGGTTGGTCTCGTCTTCAAAGTTCTATCCACAAGACGACAAGGCGAATTGGCCCTGATAACGGCGGAACCAGTTCGAGATGGCCGCAGAAGCTCAGCCCTCGATGAAAGCCTGGAAGATTCAAAGGCCGTTTGGTTCGGAGATCTTCCGGGACGAGGCAAGGTTGTCGCCGTCGACCCTGATCGCGGTGAGCTCGCGCTGAAATACGTAAGCGGCCCTCTGCCCGAAGTTGACAGCCGGCTCACACTCTATCCCGAAGATTTCCTAACTCCATTGATCGAGTTGTGGGATACACCTTGCCACCTGAAGAAGGCTGCAAAGCTCCTCAAAAGAGCCAAGGCACCTGCAGCATTCGAGAGCAAACCGCTTCCAGCGGAATTCAACCAGCTTCGCGAACGGCAATCCGAAGCAGTTTCACTGCCGCTCAGTCGTGTCGGCCTGCTCCACGGCCCACCAGGCACAGGCAAGACATATACCATTGGCGGGATGATTGCATATCTCTTGACGCGATTTCCAGACTGCAAGATCTTGGTGAGCGGCCCGACCAATACAGCCGTGGATTCCGCGCTTCTGTCCGCGGACGACTGGCTTCAAAAGATTGGTCGTGAAGATCTGCGGGAGACAATGAAGCGCATAGGCTCTCGCTTTGAAACCGGCAAGTTTTCGGAGCGCGACCATTTGCTCCCAAGCGGTGTGTATGCGGCGTCCGTGGAAGTTGGACTACTGGAAAGTGAGGAACCCTCCAAGACAGACATCGAAAAGTACGTCATCTGGAAGGAAAAGCTGGCCGATGCGCGAAAGAGGCTGAAGGTGGATATTGCCTATACTTGTAGCCAATCACGTCTGATCGCCATTACAACCAATTCTTTTTTTCGGCATTTCGACGATATCCCGAAAGGATGGCATTTCGCGCTTGCGGATGAGGCGAGCCAGATCCCGCTTCCCGCGGCTTTGATGGTTGCCAGCAAAGCCCACTGTGTAACTTTTGCCGGGGACCCGAAACAACTCGCACCAATCGTCCAAACCGATGACATCTCCGCCGAAACGATCCTGGGAAAGACTGCCTTCGACGTGTTCAAAGAAGCGCCCAGCGTCTTCTTGAACGAACAATCTCGAATGTGCCAAGGCGTGTGTGACGTCGTATCCCACACGTTCTATGACGATCAGCTCATTGTTTGCCAGAAAGCTGCGCGCGACGCAGCCTGGAAGAAAGATCGCAGTCCCTGGTTCCTGAATGGTCGAGAGATGCCGCGGGTCATGGTCGATGATCGTGCGGGTGAAGCCACATGGTCGAAGAAGTACAATGGGAAGATCCGGTATCAATCAGCGGAAATCATCGCGGCAATGATTGACGAACTCCTGGGTTCGTACGCGGAGCCCGACGATATTATGATCTTGACACCCTTCAGGGCACAGCGCGCGCTGATCCGGGGCATGCTTGGTCGCGGCGGGCGGCGGAACATCAAAGTGAGTACAGTTCACCGTGCGCAGGGAAGCGAAAAGAAGATCGTGATCTTCGACCCTGTTGATGCTGGAAGCTCGTTCCTCAACAGCGACACAGGTAGACGTCTCATCAACGTGGCAGCCTCGAGAGCGCAGGCACATTTTGTTCTATTGGCCGGTCCAGCCGATATGAGGAACCGGTTCATCACACGCATCGCAGAACGATCACGTGCCATTTGGGATCGGCGCGGCGACTATGCATCTCCACTCCGTGTCCGACTGAGGAGTGCATAGTTCTTCGGCCATCACTTTGGTGGTCGGCGCGGCCCGGCCCCCACCACCGCACCCGAAGTTCGATACTTGTCATGGCGTTGATGCTGTAACGTATCCGTCCGTTGAACCCGCGTTTTATCGCTGACGCTCTGTATTGATTCGATCCAAGTACGGCTTTTCGATCCGCCACCATGTTAGGCCGCCGCAAAACCCTGCAAGAGAACCTATCAACAGGATTGGCCCCCAGGCGGCTACGCCATCTTTTGTCGAATGTGCGAAGGCCGCTGCGCCAATGATACCCACAGCCACCCCGGCAGTCATTGCGACCTTGGCGGGTTGCTCAAACACCAAGCCGAGCACCATTCGCAATAATGCACCAACCGGGGACGACAGCAGGGCTATTGGGAGGATCACAGGTTGCGCGATTGCCCAGACGGCGACGCCTTCCAACACAGACAACAGACCGCTATCGAGGATCATGATCCCGATGCAGACGACCAAAGCACCTGCTTCGACAGAAGCAAAGCAGGCGATCAGGGAGAGTACGAGGTTCATGTTCCCACGCTTTGACAACCTGCGACCTCCGTCCAAACCCACGGCATCAGTTCACCGAGGCGGTTGATCTTGTGATCTGGAAGGCGCTCCAAGACCCAAGTGAGCCAGGCCTCTGGATCGACGCCGTTCATCTTGGCTGTTTCGATCAGCGTGTATGCGATGGCGGCTGCTTTGCCGCCACCGATGGAGCCCATGAAGAGGTAGTTCTTGCGGCCTAAAGCAACTGGACGAATGGAGCGTTCGCAGATGTTGTTATCCGGTTCCAAGTGGCCATCGCTCAAGTAGGCGCGGGCTTTGGGCAAGCGGCCACGGGCATAACGTATGGCCTCGGCCAGTTTGGTTTTGCCGGAGATTTTGGGAAGCTGTACCGCCAGCCATGTCTCCAGCTCATCGAAGATCGCCATAGCGTGCTCAGTACGCAGTGCTGCTCGCGCATCAGCGGATTTGCCCTTTGCCATCTTCTTGACGGCGTAGAGCTGTGCAATCCGTTCGATAGCCCCCTTGGCGATCTCCGAGCCGGTACGCTCAAACTCGTCTACAAATTTACGACGCACATGCACGAGGCAGGCCTGTTCGTGTGCCTTGCCCTCACCGAACAAACCATTGAAGCCCGTGAACCCATCGGCATGTACGGTGCCGGTGTACCCGCTGAGATGATTTGCGGGATGTTCGCCCTTGCGATCCACGCTGAACTGATACCACGCGCAGGGCGGGGCCTGACCGCTCCAAGGCCGTTCATCTCGGACATAACTCCAGAGCCGTGCGGTCTGTGCCTTCTTGGATTTGGTTTTGGTTTGCAGCTTGACCGGCGTGTCATCTGCGAACAGCGCCGGGCCATCCCTGACCAACGCACCGATGTAATCTGCCAATGGTGCGAGCAAGGCTGTGCTACGCCCCACCCAATCGGTGAGGGTCGAGCGATGCAGGTCTACCTGATCTCTGGCGTAGATTTTGGACTGCCGATCAAGCGGCAGGTGATCGCAATATTTGCCGACAAGTATGTGCGCCAACAGGCCGGGGCCAGGTCGGCCACGTTCAATAGGACGTGAAGGCAGATCAGCCTGAACAAAGTTCTCGCAGTCTTTGCACGCCATGCGGGGGCGAACGATCTTGTTCACGACGAAGCGGCCAGGGATGTATTCCAACTCTTCGGTGATATCCTCGCCAACCTGGCGAAGACTGCCACCACAAGTGCAAGTCTCGTCTGGCAACAAAACCTCTTCGCGCCGTTCCAGATGCTCGGGCAGCGGTTTGCGGGAATGCTGACGTTTGGGTTTGGCCTCGGTCGATGGCTCTGCCTTCTGTTCTTCGGCCGCCGCTGCAATCTCAATGTCGTCTGCCAGATCGAGATCGAGCTGATCCAGGCTCTCCGACTTCGCGCCAAATCGCGCCTTGCGGTGGCCCGCCAACTCCGCCTTGAGCTTCTCAATCTGATAAGCCTGCGATTTGACCTCAGCCATTAACAACTCACTGACGGCCCGAAGGTCGTCTGGGTCTTTGGGTAGTGATTTGAGGTCTTCGAGCATGGGATTATCTATAACCCACTCGGCAGCACAGATGAATCCCGCTTAGCTTATCCAGTTTGCAAAGGACGCCAGGTCTTTTGCGGCATGCGCCAATCAATACCTTCGAGCAACATCGACAGCTGTGCCGGTGTTACATTGATCTTACCTTCCTTTGCTGCAGGCCAAACGAACCGCCCCTTCTCGAGGCGTTTGCTGAACAGGCACGCGCCCTGGTGATCCCACCAAATGATCTTCAGCAGGTCGCCGCGTCGGCCTCGGAATACGAACAGGTGCCCAGAGTAAGGATCGAGTTTGAGCGCCTTCTCCGCCTGGGCCGCCAAAGTGTTGAACCCACGCCGCATGTCAGTGACCCCGGCGGCCAACCAAACGCGTGTATTGCTTGGAACCGGGATCAATCAGTTAAGCCCTGAACCAGGCCAACAACCGCCATCAGCGATGTTGAGCCTTCAATCAGAATACGTCGCCCATCCGACAGCGTGATGTCCACTCGCGTAGCTGAAAGACCGTCTGCCGCAATTGCTGTGCCGGTGTTGGCTATGACAGGGAAATCAGGTGCGGTGATGGCAACTTCGATAAAGTCGGGAACCTCAATATCATGCCTCGGACCGGCCTCAGAGGGCGCAAAACGCGGATCACGCAGCCACTTGTGGATCAAGTTCGTATTCATCGAATACCGACGCGCGACTTGCGCCACTGAAACGCCCGACGCCCGCGCCTGATCACAAATGGACTGCTTCTCTTCATCCGACCAGAAACGCTTCTTCTGGCCCTTCTTGCCCGCCATGGAATGCCCCAAGATGTCCACTATCCATGGTGGACATTATCAACGCGCTCTTTCCCGCGTCAGAGCGGGCAAACCGGACGGATACGCTGTAACCGCCCCCCGACGGCATCTCTGTGCCAAGGTGGGATCGCAACAATCCTTGGTGGAAGGCGGGAAAGCGGCGCGCTGTTCCTTCCATTTGACGCCACTCCGCACTCGGCTGGAAAAGCCCATTGGCCTGCGAGGCTTAGCTGAGCCGGTCTCAAGGGCCTGTGGGACACGTTGTGTGGCAGTTTCGTGGGGCAAAATCACAGAAAACCTCAGGAAAACCTGAATTTCTTTGATTTTCAGGCTTGACTATGGTGCCCCCACACGGACTCGAACCGCGGACCTACTGATTACAAATCAGTTGCTCTACCAGCTGAGCTATAGGGGCACCGGGCCGTGACCCCGTAGGGTGCGTCTCGGCGTGGGCGGTTCTTAGCCTGACTCGTCGCGCAAAGAAAGCCTCGATTTTCATCTCTTGCGGCGAAGATGCCACCCGGGCCCTGCTGCGCCCCGTGCATGGTTTTCCCCACCACGGGGCGCGCTATACTGCGCGGCGAGCCAACAACAAACAAAGCCCATGCAGGTCATCCTTCACACCGGCGTCCATTGCACCGATGACGACCGTCTTCTCAAGGGACTTCTGCGCAATGCAGAGGCCTGGCGCCACGAGGGCGTGGCCATCCCCGGGCCGTCGAAATACCGCGCCCTGCTGACCGAGGCGATGAACAAGCTGCGAGGCGGCATTCCCGAACCGGGCACCCGCGACCTCTTGCTGGATGCCATCCTGCAAGAGGATTCGGACCAGGTGTCGCGGCTCGTGCTGTCGAACGACAACTTCTTTTGCGTGCCCAAGCTGATGTTTCAGAACGGCTACATCTACCACCGGGCCGAGGACCGCCTGACCAGTTTCATGCGAGCCTTCGAAGGCGACGAGGTGCAGCTTTTCATGGGGTTGCGCGATCCTGCCAGCTTTCTGCCCGCCGCCTTTGCCGCCACTCCGCACGACACATTCGCCACCTTCATGGGTGGCGTGGACCCGATGCGGTTCCGCTGGTCCGACCTGATCCGGCGCATCAAGGGCGTGCAGCCGGACCTGCCGATCGTGCTGTGGTGCAACGAGGACACGCCCTTTCTCTGGGGGCAGATCATCCGCGAACTGGCCGGCATCGAGCTCAGCCGCAAGATCACCGGCGCCTTCGATCTCTACTCGCAGATCATCTCGCGCGAGGGGATGCAGCGGTTTCGCGCCTTCCTCAAGGAAAACCCCACGATCACGGAGTCGCAGAAGCGGCGCGTGATGATGGCCTTTCTCGACAAGTACGCGCTTCACGACGCGATGGAGGAAGAGCTGGATCTCGACGGATGGGACGGCCCCTATGTCGACATGCTGACGGAACTCTACGAGGACGATCTCGACGTGATCTCCGGGATGGAGGGGGTGCGCCTGCTCATGCCCTGAAACCACGGGGTTTCCCCTGTCCGCCATGATCGGGATCAATGTGCATCTCCGCCCCCCTGCCTACCGTTCCAGACATGGTCGGCCCTGACGGCCGACCATTCATTCGGGAGGAAGTCATGTTGAAATCCGCAAAGATTGTTTTTCCGGTGCTTATGGGTTTTCTTTCACTGCCGGTCGCGGCCCTGTCCCAGGAGATCGGGAAGGATGCGTTCCAGGCCAATTGCGCCGTCTGCCACGGCACGGATGGCAAGGGGGGCGGCCCGATCCTCGATTACCTCAAGTCCGCGCCGTCTGACCTGACGCGGATATCAGAGCGCAACGGCGGTCAGTTTCCCGCGCAACAGGTCTATGACCTCATCGCCGATGCCGGCCAGACGCGTGCGCATGGCACCAGCGAAATGCCGATCTGGGGCAACCGGTTCAATGCCGAGATCATCGCGCAGCAAGGCGAATATGGCGGCGGCCAGACCGACATGCCATCGGCCCAGGCCCGGATTCTCGAACTGGTCTTCTTCCTGGCAACCATTCAGGAAAGCGGCTGACCGAGCGGCGGGGCCCGCCGGACGGGCTTTCCCGATGGCGGGCCAGAGCGCCCCTGAACGACGCGGCCACAGGGCCGCGCCCATGCCCTAGTCGCCGGGCATCGACCCAAAGGCCGGCAGGCTGTCCAGCGCCTGTTTCAACGCATCGCCCCACCCCTGGCTGATGGTCTGGAAGTAGGGATCGTCCTGTTCGACCCGCCCGGTGTCGCCGCGCACCAGGCTGTCGACCGTGTAAAGGTGATAGTCAAAGGGCGCGCCGACGGTCAGGTTCGCCTTTACTGTGCTGTCGAAACTGACCAGCAGCAGCTTCATCGCCTCGGCGAAACTCAGGTCCGGATCGTAGGCCCGCACCAGGATCGGGCGGCCGTACTTGATCTCGCCGATTTGGAAAAACGGCGTGTCCGGCCCGGCCTCGATGAAATTGCCCTCGGGGTAGATCAGGAACAGGCGTGGCGGCCCGCCGGCGATCTGCCCACCCAGGATCAGCGTGGCGTTGAACACGGAAGAGGCCCGCTGGCCGGTATCCGAATGACGCGCGATCACGTCCCGCAGCGTGTCCGCCACCAGCCGCGCCACCTGGTACATCGAGGCGGCCTCGAGCACCGAGGGGTTGCGCTCGCCATGCGCCTTGACGCGCTCGTCAAGCTCGCTGACGACGGCCTGCGTGGTGGCCAGGTTGCCGGCGCTGAGCAGCGTGATCACGCGGTCGCCCTCGGCCTCCCAGATCTTCATCTTGCCATAGGTCGAGATATTGTCGAGCCCGGCATTGGTGCGGGTGTCGGACATGAAGACCAACCCCCGGTTCAACATCATCCCAACGCAATAGGTCATCCCGCGCGTGCCTTTCCTGCCCGTGTCCAGTTGCCTTCTACGGTCAGGACCGGGACCCGGCAAGCGCCAGTTCCGGGCAGCACGGTTTCCGTGGCGGATCGTGCCGCGCGGCTACTGCTGTGCAACCTCTATTTCCACGTCCAGCGCCTCCAGCGCGCCGCCCTGCCGGGTGCCGCGCACGGGCGCCGCGTCGTGATAATCCATGCCGGTGGCCACGCGGACATAGCGCTGGTCCGGCGAAATGCAGTTGGAACAGTCGAAACCGACCCAGCCCAGCCCCGGCAGATGCGCCTCTGCCCAGGCGTGCATGGCGTCCTGTTCGGTGGTGTGATCCAACATCAGGTAGCCAGAGACATAGCGCGCCGGCAGGCCCATCTCGCGGGCGCAGGCGATGAAGACATGGGTATGGTCCTGGCAGACCCCACTGCCCGCAGAGAGCGCTTCCTCGGCGGTCCAGTCGGATTCGGACGATCCGACCTCGTACTTCACGGCGTCAGCCACCGCTGCCATCAGCGCGTGGGCGCGATCCAGCTCGGTATCGCCCGACACGCTGCGCACCAGCGCGCGCACGCCCTGCCCCGCCTTGGTCTGCGGCGTCACCCGGCGATAAAGCCAAAGCGGCGCCGGGCCAAGGTGACGGCCCACGACGCCGTGGTTGTCGGCCAGTTCGACATCGCCCTCGCAGGTGATGACCAACTCCTGCGAGCCGCGATCGATCTCGATCAGGTCGACGGTGTTCTGGTGATGGTCGGTATAGGACAGCGTCTGATTGCCACCCGTGACGGTGGTCTCCCAGCGCAGCACGTTCTGGCTGTGCCGCGACTTCGGCGTCTTGCGCAACTGTTGCAGGCCAAAGCTCACCGGTTCTTCGAAACGGTAGCGGGTGATGTGGCGGATGGTCAGGATCATCGGGGCCTCTGGGCAGTCATTCGTAGAACCGGTAATCGACTTCGATCTGGCGTCCCAGGTCCCCCAGCAGCAGCAGCATCTTCTGGATGAACTCGTGCAGGCCGTAGTCGAACACGGCGTCGATATCGAAACTCAAGTAGGCGCGGTCGATATGGTCGATCTTGGCGTAAGAGGCCGCCCGTTCACCATAATCGCTTCCCAGGAAGCCGAGGTTGTCCCGCAGCTTGCGCGCACAAAAGGCCAGCGACCGCGGCATCCGGCGGTTCAGGATCAGGAACTGCGCAATGTCGCGCGGCTCTGTCGAGGCGCCGTATTCCATACGGTAGCCCCCCTGCCCCGACACGGACCGCAGGATGGTTTCCCACTGCACGTTGTCGATGGAAGTGCCCACCGCCGTGACCGATGGCAACAGGACATAGTATTTCACGTCGATGATGCGGGCGGTGTTGTCGGCCCGTTCCAGAAAGGTGCCGATGCGGGCGAAATCGTAGATGTCGTTGCGCAGCATGGTGCCGTGGGTCGCGCCGCGCACCAGGCCGGTGCGCTGGCGGATCATGCCCAGCACCTGCGGCAGGTCGCGTTCGCTGACCTTGCGCGCCAGCACTTCCTTGACCCGCATGTAGGTGCCGTTCATCGCCTCCCAGACCTCGCCTGTCAGGGCGGTGCGCACCAGCCGGGCGTTCAGTCGCGCCTGTTCGACACAGGACAGCACCGACGACGGGTTGTCACGCGACCGCAGCAGCCAGTCGATGGCCGCGTCCTTGGTCACGGTCTCATGTCCCGCGATATACCCGTCCAGCGCGCCCGCCGTTTGCAGGACCGAGCGCCATTCCTCGTCCGAGGCGCCCATGCGGGTCAGTGCGATCCGCTGCCCGGTCTCGATCAGGCGGGCGGTGTTTTCGGCGCGCTCCAGCGCGCGGTACATCCAGAACAGGCCGTTTGCCGTTTTTCCCAACATCCCGCGTCAGTCCTCCAGCACCCAGGTGTCCTTGGTGCCCCCACCCTGGGAGGAGTTCACCACGAGCGAGCCCTTCTTCAGCGCCACGCGGGTCAGTCCGCCCGGCGTGATGTTGATCCCCTTGGGGCTGACCAGCACATAGGGCCGCAGGTCGACGTGGCGCGGCGCCAGGCCCGACTTGGTGAAGATCGGCACGGTCGACAGGCTCAGCGTCGGCTGGGCAATATAGTTGCCGGGCCGCGCTTCCAGCTTCTTGCGGAATTCGGCCAGTTCCTTCTTGCTGGCGGTGGGGCCGATCAGCATGCCGTATCCGCCAGAGCCATGCACCTCCTTGACCACCAGTTCCTTGAGGTTGTCCAGCACGTAGGCCAGCGACTCCTTGTCGGAACAGCGCCAGGTCGGCACGTTTTCCAGCAAGGGCCGTTCGCCGGTGTAGAACTCGACGATTTCAGGCATGTAGCTGTAGATCGCCTTGTCGTCTGCAATGCCGGTGCCCGGCGCGTTGGCGATTGTCAGATTGCCTGCGCGATAGACATCCATGACCCCCGGCACGCCCAGCGCACTGTCGGGGTTGAAGGTCAGCGGATCCAGGAAATCGTCGTCGACCCGGCGATAGAGCACGTCGATCGGCTTGTACCCCAGGGTCGTGCGCATGCACAGCCGGCCGTCCTCGACCCGCAGATCATGGCCTTCGACCAGTTCGACACCCATCTCGTCGGCAAGGAAGCTGTGTTCGAAATAGGCCGAGTTGTAGATCCCCGGCGTCAGCAGGCCGACGGTGGGCTTGCGTCCGAGCCCCTCGGGGGCGCAGGCAGCAAGGGAATTGTAGAGGTCGCCGGGATAGGTCGACACGGGCTGCACCCGGTTCTCCAGGAAGAGCTCGGGGAACATCTGCAGCATGGTCTCGCGGTTTTCCAGCATGTAGCTGACGCCCGACGGCGTACGCGCGTTGTCCTCGAGAACATAGAATTCGTCGGGCCCGGTGCGCACCAGATCGATGCCGACGATATGGGTATAGACCCCGCCCGGCGGGCGCATCCCGATCATCTCGGGCAGGAAGGCATCGTTGCGCGCGATCATCTCTTCGGGCAGGCGCCCGGCCTTCACGATCTCCTGGCCGTGGTAGATGTCGTAGAGAAAGGCGTTGATCGCACGCACCCGCTGTTCGATCCCCCGGCTCAGCTTTTGCCATTCGCGGCCGGAAATGATGCGGGGAATGATGTCGAAGGGGATCAGCCGTTCCTCGGCTTCGGCCCTTCCGTAGACGTTGAAGGTGATCCCGGTGAGGCGAAACAGGTCCTCCGCCTCACGTTGCTTGGCCCTCAGATGCTTGGGTTCCTCGGCTTCGAACCATGTATTGAAGGACTGGTAGGGCCTGCGTACCTTGCCCTCCGTGCCCAGCATCTCGTCAAAATAGACTTGATCGTTCATGCCCGTGCGGTCCACCCCATCACTGTCTTGTAACAGGTACGCTAACGGGCCGTGACGAGTGGTGCAACGGGCGTGAAAGGCTGTGTTGATCCCGTTGCGGGCAAATTGCTCAATAACCGGGCAGAGCGCGCCGGACCCCGGCCCGCCCTGCCCCGTGGGCCGTCAGCCCATGCCCAGCGCGGCCTTGTACATGTCCAGCACCGCCTCTTCCTCGGCGATGTCGTCGGCATCGCGCTTGCGCAGGGCGATCACCTTGCGCATGACCTTGGTGTCATAGCCGCGCCCCTTGGCCTCGGCCATGACCTCCTTGATCTGCTCGGCGACCTCCTTCTTTTCCTCTTCGAGCCGCTCGACCCGCTCTATGAACTGCTTGAGTTCGCCCGCGGCGACGCCGTAGCTGTCGGTTCCCGTATCCTGCATGTCTGCCTCTTCAGCCTCGTGACCGTATAGGGCCCTTCGATACCCCAGGCCCGTGTCCCCCATCAAGAGCGCGCAAGCCGGGGCTTGCACTCTGCGGCGGGCTTGCGCTAGGCGCAGCGGCATAGACATCCAGGGGGACAGCGACAATGGCAGCACTGATCTGGGGAGGCGCGGCGCTCTCTTTGGCCGGACTGGTCGGGCTGGTCTGGTGCATCGTCCGCGTCTGGACAGCGCGGCGGGCCAACCTGTCGGACGAGGACCTGCGCGCGGTGGTGCGCAAGGTCGTGCCACTGAACATGGGCGCCCTGTTCCTGTCGGTGATCGGGCTGATGATGGTGATACTGGGGATCTTCATGGGCTAAGGCCCCGGATCCCAACCGGACCGCGCGGAACGCCGCAGGGTAACACCGCGCGGTGCTGTCAGCGTTCCTTAACCGCCTGCGCGCAATCTTGCCCGCGATCGATCACTGAAAACCGGATCACCTGGCCCCTCCGGGCCACCCGTGATGCGCGCGACGAGGGGGCCAACACCCCCGATGGGCCGGGGCCTGGCAATCCCGGAATTCCGATCCATTTCGGCGGCCGCCGTTTTCAGCCCTTTCCATAGGGACCACAGGCAACCCCGCCCGGCCGGACTGGCCGACGGCGGGCGTTGGCGCGCGCCCCGGGCCGTGCGCGTTACACAGGCATGTTGTCAAAGCCGTCCTCGGCCTCGTCCTCGTGATGCGCCTCGACCATTTCGCGCGCCCATGCGGGGATCTCGGCGCCGACGCCTTCCAGCCCCAGAACCGCCTGTTCCAGGTGGTCCATCAGCTCATCGCGCGCCTCGCCCTTGGCTGCCGCCAACTCCTTGCGCAGCGATTCGAGCCGCGCCTCCAGTTCCTTCGACATGTCATTCCTCCTGGCCTTGGGGCCGCCTCAAACCTCGGCGGCGCAGGTCTTGCACAGCGGCGACTCGGGCACCGCTTCCAATCGTTGTTGTGAAATCTCCTCACCGCAGCGGGTGCAGATCCCGTATTCACCACGCGCCATACGCCCCAGGGCGGCGCGTATCCTCACCACCTCGGCCTGGCCGCTGGCGCCCAGCCGTTCCAGCACCTCTTCGCCTTCGCGCTCGATGGCCTGATCCTCCCAGTCCTTCGAGTGCGGCGCCTCCAGCGCCTCTTCGATCCCGTCCAGCCGCACACCCAAGGCGCGCAGCCGTTCAAGCAGTGCCAGTTTCCGTGCGTGGTGGGACATGATGCAAGACTCCGTGACCTTTCCGGCACTCTGTCAAACCGTCGCAGCGCACACCTTGATGCATATCAATCGCACCTTCCCTCTTGAAACATATTCACATTTGTGTATATGAATATCCAGACTGTTTGGAGGGAACCGACATGAAACCGGAAGTCACAGCCTTCTTCGACGATGCCACGAACACGATCTCCTATGTCGTGCGCGATCCGAACGGCATGTCCTGTGCCATCATCGACAGCGTTCTGGACTTCGACTATTCGTCCGGTCGTACCGACACGAAATCAGCCGACGCCGTCATCGGCTTCGTAAAGGACAAGGGCTACAAGGTCGAGTGGTTGCTGGAAACCCATGTCCATGCCGACCACCTGTCCGCGGCCCCCTACATCCAGGAAGCCCTGGGCGGCAAGATCGGCATCGGCGACCGCATCAAGATCGTGCAGGACACCTTTGGCAAGGTCTTCAACGAAGGCACCGAGTTCCAGCGCGACGGCTCGCAGTTCGACCAGCTCTTCCAGGAGGGCGACTCGGTCCACATCGGCCAGATGCGCGTCGACGTGCTGCATACCCCCGGCCACACGCCCGCCTGCCTGACCTATGTCATCGGCGACGCGGCCTTCGTGGGCGACACGCTGTTCATGCCCGACTTCGGCACCGCGCGCTGCGACTTTCCCGGCGGGTCTTCGGAAACGCTGTACGACTCGGTCCAGAAGATTCTCGCCCTGCCGGACGAGACCCGCATCTTCGTCGGCCACGACTACAAGGCGCCGGGCCGCGACGAATACGCCTGGGAAACCACCGTGGGCGAACAGAAGGCCGCCAATGTCCACGTCGGCGAAGGCAAGACCAAGGAAGATTTCGTGCACATGCGCGACAGTCGCGACGCCTCGCTGGCCATGCCAAAGCTCATCATCCCCTCGCTGCAGGTGAACATGCGCGCGGGCCAGATGCCTCCGGCGGATGAAAAGGGCGACGTCTATCTCAAGGTCCCGGTCAACAAGCTCTGACCCTGACGGCACTTTGCGCGGGGGCCGTCCCTGCCTCCGCGCAGAGGCACCTTCCGGAGCGACGTTCTCCCGCGGCGAACCGGGAGCGGCCCGGACCGCAAAAAAGGAAACATAAATATGCCTATAGACTGGATCTGGGGCCTGATCGGCGGCTTGCTGATCGGCACGGGCGGCGCTGTCTACCTGCTTGGCAACGGCCGCATCATGGGCGCCAGCGGAATCATCGGCGGGCTCGTCGATGGCTCGGGGTGGACCACGGCCGCCGAACGCGTCGTCTTCCTGGTGGGCGTGGCGCTGCTGCCCGTACTGCTGATGCCCTTTTACGGCGCCGTCGACACCCACATCACCGACAATTACGCCGTGCTGGTGGCGGCCGGGCTGCTGGTCGGTGTCGGCACGCGCATCGCCAATGGCTGCACCTCGGGGCACGGCGTCTGTGGCATGTCCCGCCTGTCGGTGCGCGGGATCGTGGCCACCTGTTGCTACATCCTTGCCGGCGGCCTCGGCGTCGTCCTCTTCCGCCACATCCTGGGAGTGATCTGACATGGCACGACTTCTTGTTGCATTCCTCGCCGGCGGGCTGTTCGGCGCCGGGCTCTTCGTTTCGGGGATGACCGACACGACCAAGGTGCAGGGCTGGCTGGACGTCTTCGGCGCCTGGGACCCGACGCTGGCCTTTGTCATGGGCGGCGCCATGATCCCGATGGCCATTGCCTGGCTCATCCGCAGCCGCCGCACGACCTCGGTCACCGGACTGGCGCTGCCGCCGGCGCCCTCGAAGGAAATCGACGGCAAGCTGATCCTCGGCTCCGTCATGTTCGGGATCGGCTGGGGGCTTGTCGGGCTCTGCCCCGGCCCCTCGATCGCCTCGCTCAGCTATGGCGGTTCCGGCCTCTATGTCTTCCTCGCAGCGATGATCGGCGGGATGCTGATTGCACCGATGCTGCGCGCGCGGCTGGACAGGGCCGTTCCGGCGGAATAAACCGAACCCATGACACCGCGCGTATTGACCGACCAGTATCACGTCTCTCCCCAGATCGACCCCGAGGATGCCGAGGCGATCAAGGCCGCGGGCTATGCTCTGGTCATCGACAATCGGCCCGATGCAGAGGTTCCGCCCTCGCACCAGGCCGACGCGATGCGCCACGCGGTCGAGGCGCAGGGCCTGCGCTTCGAGGTGCTGCCGATCACGCATCAGACCATGACCGCCGAAAACATCCTGCGGCAGGCAGAGCTGATCGCCGGTGCCGAAGGGCCGGTCTTGGCCTACTGTGCCTCGGGCACGCGCTGTTCGGTGATCTGGGCGCTGGGGCAGGCAGAAACGCTGGGCGCCGATGCGGTGATCGAGACGGCGGCCAAGGCGGGCTACAACCTGGCCGGGCTACGCCCGACGCTGGAAACCCTGTCCAAGCCCTGAGCGGATGAACGGCGGGCTCCCGCGTCCGTAACACGGTGTCTAGCCTTTCATCGGCGCGCCCTTTGCCCTGCTCACTCCGCGCGCAACTGTCCTTGATAGCGCGGTGCTCAATCCTCTTCGAAATCGAAGTCCAGCGGCGCGGCGTCAAAAGCCTCGCCCATGTCGATCTCGGGCAAGGCGGCCATCGGTTCTCCGCCGCCCTCCGCCGAACTGTCCTCCCCGAGGTCCGAGAAATCAAAATCCCCGCCGTCGAAATCCATCGGCGGCAGGTCGGGCAGCTCTTCCCCGGCAGGTTCTGCCACCTGCGGCAGGTCGGGCACGACCGGTTCCGGCACCGCCGCCGGCGCGCCAGGTCCGGCGCCTGCCGCTGCCACCGGATCCGCGTCGGCGGCCATCCCCAAAGAGGCTGCCGTCACCCCTGTTGACGGCCAGTTCAACCGCACCGCGCGCAACCCGTTCAACTGGCCCAGCCGTCCACGCGCGACCAGGTCGCCACGGCCCGCCGTCACCTCGACCTTGTCCAGCGCATCCGGGGGCAGCGAGAGCAGGTCGCCGGGCTTCAGCGCCTCCGCCCGGCCCAGCGGCAGGGTGATCCGGGCCAGCTTGGCATCCAGCCGCGCGGCCACCCGGCTCAACCGTTCCTCGTGCGGGCCGACGCCCGCCCCGGCCTCGGTCCTGTCCTTGCTCAACTTGCGTTCCGGCAGGAAGATCGTCATTCGCCCGCGCCTGCGCCCAAGAGCAAGGTCGATCTCGGCCCGGAAGGCGCGGTAGGCCGCCGCGTCAAGGATCAGTCCCGCTGCGCGCGAATCCTCGAGCATGGCGCCGAAACGGTAGCCATCCAATTGCGCGTGCAGCGGATGCCCCTCCATCGTGCCGGCCAGCCGGGTCAGGGCGCCGTCGATCAGGGGCGCCATCATGGCGGCGTCCGTCTGTGTCAGGATCCGGTCTTCCTCGACCGGCATCTGGGTGACTTGCTGGATGGTCTGCACCTCGACCACGCCGGTCAGCACCTGGCGGTCGACAGAGACAAGGCCCAGCGCCCCTTCTGGCCCATCCAGCAGGATCAGCAGGTCGCGCGGGCCCAGCGCCTCGACCACCTCGTCCTGGTCGAGCATCTCGACGGTGACGGATTGCGTCACAAGCGCCAGGTCCCAGAGCACGTCGGCGGTGCGCGACAACGCCCGGCGCAATGCCTTGGGCAGCGACATGCCGCGCGCCTCATAGGCGCGCTGAGCCGCCTGGGCCTTTTGCCCAAGTACGTCATTGCGTGCACCGTCAGCCATGCAGAAAATCGCCCGTCATCAACAGCCTCCACTGCCCGTTATCAGAGGATTTGGTTACCAACCGCTTTAACGATCTGGCTTTTGTCGAGAAAATCGAAAGGGGCCGCGCGCCCTATTGCGCCGCCATTGCCTGCCGCACCGGCAGCGACACGCGAAAGGCCGCGCCGCCACGATCCGGAAGGTAGGAAATATCGCCGCCCAGCCGGGTCACGATCTGGCGCGAAATCGCCAGCCCCAAGCCCGCGCCGCCGGCCTTCTGATCGCTGACCCGGGCGAATTTCTCGAAGATGACGTCCTGCGCCTCGGGCGCCACGCCGGACCCGTTGTCGATGAAATCCACCAGCAACTGGCCCCGCGCCTCGGTCACGGAAATCCGCAGCTCCGGCTCTGCGGCGTCGCAGTATTTGCGCGCGTTGGAAATCAGGTTGATGAAGACCTGGCTCAGCCGCTCGACATCGGTGGTCAGCCGAACCTGTTCGCCAACCCGGCGCCGGATCACCCGGATCCCGGACCCGGCCTCATCGGCCAGCGCCGCCGACACCGCGCGGTCCAGGATGTCCTCCAGCCGCCCCTCGGTGAGGTTCAGGTTGACCTGGCCGTTTTCCAGCACCGACAGGTCCAGCAGGTCGTCCAGCAGCCGGGTCAGGCGCATCGCCTCGTCATGGATGATCGAGGCATAGCGATTCTGGTCCGCCCGGGTCAGACCCTGTGTATCGCGCAGGATCTCGGAAAAGGCGCGGATCGAGCTCATGGGCGTGCGCAACTCGTGGCTGATCTGGCTGAGAAAGGCATCCTTTTGGACCGAAAGCCGCGTCAGCTTGTCGTTGGCGCGGCGCAGCTGGGCGGCGGTGCGGCTCAGTTCCAGCGACTGCGCTTCCAGCCGGGCGGAATATTCCATCATCTGCGCGGTCTCGTCGGCCACGGCCATCAGGTCCTCGACCGAGACCATCGCCCCGCCGGTGATCTGGCCGACCATCGCATGGGCCGTGGCCGCCCCCACCGATCCGGCCAGTTCGCGTTCCAGCACCTGCAGGAATTCCGGCGTCGGCGCGGGCAACTCGCCCTCCAGCCCCTGCGCGCGGGCCTCGCGCAGGAACAGCGCCTGCGCCTCGTCGGACCCCAGGATTCGCTGGGTCATGACCATCAGGTCCTCGCTCTCGGCGGTGCTTTGCAGCCAGCTGCGCGGCCCGGTGCCCGCCGCCCGGGCCGAGACGAACTGCGCCCCCTGCAGCCGTTCCAGCGGCGAGGCGGCGCTGAACAGCGACCCGCCGACAAAGGCCAGCGTGTTCAGAAGCAGGCTCCAGAACACGGCGTGCAGCAGCTTGTCGTCAAAACTGATCCCGAACAGCGCCTCTGGCCGGAGCAGCGTGAGTCCCAGAGGACCGTCTGCGAGCCAGCTTGCGGGCAGAACCGTGCCGGGGCCGAAACTGGGCAGGTACAGCGTGTAGAGCCAGATCGAGAACCCTGCCGTCAGCCCCGCCAGCGCCCCCACGCGCGTCGCCCCCCGCCAAAAGATTCCGCCCATCAGCGCCGGCAGCACCTGCGCCACGCCGGTAAAGGCGATCAGGCCGATGGCGGCCAGTTCGGTCCGCCCTCCGGACAGCGCGTAATAGAGATAGCCCAGCAGCAGCACGCCCGCGATGGACAGCCGCCGCGACAGCAGGACCACGTTGCGCACATCGCCAGAGACGCTCGCCGTGCCCTCGCGCAGGCGCAGCCAGACCGGCATGACGATATGGTTCGACACCATTGTCGACAGCGCGATGGCCGCGACGATCACCATCGAGGTGGCCGAGCTGAATCCGCCGAGGAAGGCCAGCAGCGCCAGCCCCTCCTGCCCCTGGCTCAGCGGCAGGGTCAGCACGAAGAGGTCGGGGTTCGCCCCCTCGGGCAGCAGGTCGAGCCCGGTCACCGCAATCGGCACGATGAACAGGCTCATCGCCATGAGGTACAGTGGAAAGGCCCAGGCGGCCATGCGCAACTGGGCATCGTTGTCGTTCTCGACCACCAGCACCTGGAACATCCGCGGCAGGCAGAGGAAGGCCGCCGCCGACAGCAGCATGATCCCGGCCCAACGGCCGTTGTTCACCTGCCAGGTGCCCAGTTCCGAGGCATCGATCCGCGCCAGCGTCGCGGCCACCCCGCCGGAAAGCCCCCAGACCACGAAGACCCCCAGCGCCACCAGCGCGGTCAGCTTGACCACCGCCTCGACGGCGATGGCCATGACGACGCCGTGGTGGCGTTCATTGGCGTCCAGGTTGCGCGTGCCGAAGATGACCGTGAAGACCGCCAGTCCGGCGGCCACCCAGAAGGCGGTCAGGCTGTTGCCGGCCTCCTCGATCGGGACCGGTTCGGAAAACACCTCGACCGAGAGCGTCACGGACTGCAGTTGCAGCGCGATATAGGGCGTCGTCCCGATCACCGCGAGGATGGTGACACCGATCCCCAGCAGGTTGGATTTGCCATAGCGGGACGAGATCAGGTCGGCGACGGAGGTGATGCGCTGGTTGCGCCCGATCCGCACCAACTTGCGCAGGATCCACCACCAGCCCAGCATGACCAGGCTGGGGCCAAGGTAGATCGTCAGATACTCGAACCCGTTGCGGGCCGCGCTGCCTACCGCGCCGTAGAATGTCCAGGCGGTGCAGTAGATCGAGAGGGACAGCGTGTAGACGATGGGCGCCCGCAGCCAGCGCACCCGCCCGCTCTGCGCCGCACGCTCGGCAAAGAAGGCAACACCGAAGAGCAGCGCGACATAGGCGATCGAGATCGCCGCCAGCAGGTTCAGAATGCTCACGGATCCTCACCCTCGGGCAGTAGCGAGACGTTGCGCGCACGCCCCAGCAGGCGGACCAGCCGCGCCGCTGCCAGCGCGAGTCCCAGCCAGATCCCGAAGATATAGACCAGCACCAGCGAGGCGGGCACCGGCGCATCGGCCCCCCGCCACAGCAGCGGCAGCCACCACAGCACCCAGCCCAGCAGGGGCAAGGCACAGGCCGCGTCGATCAGGCGGCGGCGGCGAAAGCTCTGGCGTTCGACCTGAAACGGCGCATGGCGCACGGGCGGCTTGCCCGGCGGGCGGGTCATTGCGCCGACAGGGCCCGCACGGCGTCGAGCACCTCGGCGTTCGAGAAGGGCTTGGTCATGAAGCGGCTGGCGCCGGCGCGCTCGGCCATCTCGCGGTCCTTGCTCTGGCCGCGCGCGGTCAGCATCAGCACCGGCAGGTCGGAATGGGCCGGATCCTCGCGCAATTCGCGCAGGATGTCGTAGCCCGACCGCCCCGGCAGCATCACGTCCAAGATCACCACGTCGGGCGCCCGGTCGCGCACGATTTGCGCGGCGTCGGTGCCGTTGGAATGTGTGTGCACCTGCCAGCCATCGCGGGACAATATGAACCGGATCGCTTCGATGATATTCGGCTCATCCTCGATCAGCAGAACCTGTCCGCCCATGTCTTCCCCCCGCATCCCGCCTCCCAGGTCTTGTTACGCCCAACGTCAAGCAGGTGGATCGAACTTATGCGGTATTTGCGACCTCTGTCAAAAAACACTTGGCCTTTCGATCGGTTTTCTGCCCCAAGGGAAACCGCCATGTGCGCGCGGCAGCCCCGGGGGGTCAGCGCCGGACCGAGGCCAGGATCGACGGTTCGCGCCGCCCCTCGCAGGATTCGCGGGGGCAGACGCGGCAGGCCACGCCCAATTGCGGCAGGGTCGCGGGCGGTTCCGCCCCCTGCGGCAGCGGACGCACCAGCATCTGCGCCTGGTAGAGCGGATCCGCATTGACCGCCGGTCCGGCCTGCGGCGTGGCCAGGGCATCGGCCCAGAGCACGGCACCGCTGCGCCCGACCTGCATGACAGGCCCGGCCAGGATCACATGCGGACGCGACAATGCCCGGTAGAGCGGCCAGAGCGGACAGGCCGCGCCGAACCGGGGCATGGGAAAATCCGGCAGCGGCTTGCGATAGGTCAGCACGCCCGAGCTGTCGCAGATCGCGAGGCCGACCGGGGTCGGCAGGTCCTCGGGTGACATGGCGGCAAGGCGGCGCATGATACGGGCCGGATCGGCACCGAGGGCCGCGGCCAGCGCCGCCGGGTCGGGGCCGTGCGCCTCGACCGCCGGGCGCAGCCGGTCCAGCGGCAAAGCCGCGGCATCACTGGCATAGCGGTCCAGCCAGCCCCGCAAGAGCCCCCGCGCCGGACCGGACAACCCCCGGCCCAGCTTGGCCAGCGCCGCGTCCCGGTCTTCCCCGGCTTCGAGTTCTGGCACCGTGTGCCCCGCCTTTTCCAGCGCCGCGTCCAGCTCCTCTTGCGGTGCGCCGGTTTCCAGCGGCGAGGTCTCGTCCGCCTCCAGGTAGGTGACAAGCCCGCGACTGGTCTCGGCCAGGCGGGCGCTGTCCTCGTAGATGTTGCGGTGAAACCGCGCCTGCCATTCCGCATCCACCTCGCCCGGCTCGGCCAGGATCGAGGCGGCAGAGCGGATAGCTGTCACGGTCGACAGCATCTCGTGCAGCGAGGCGGCCAGATGCGGGTCATGTGTCATGCGGTCGTTCAGCGTCTCGAGGCTGCGTTCCAACTGGGCGACGCGGGTGCGGCTGTCGGCCAAGAGCTGCGCCCAGCCCGGAAAGCGCCCGGCGAATTCGTCGACCCGGTCCAGTTCCGCCGAGACCTGCGGCATGTCGGCGGCGGCCTCGCGCAGAGAGGCGATCAGCGCGGCGCCCGCCCCCTCTGTCAGGGCGGCCGGTTCCACGCGCAGGATTTCGGCGATCGACAACAGCAGCTTGCCGCCGATTCTGCGGCGATTATGCTCGATAAGATTCAGGTAAGATGCAGAGATACCGGCCCGTCGCGCCAGATCGGCCTGTTTCATGCCACGCAGCACCCGCCTTTCGCGGATTCGCGATCCCGTCAGCGTATCGCGGGGCATGAGGCTTTCCTTTGCCGTTTCAAGGGGTTTCTGCAACGCAACATAAACACCTTTACAGAATACCGCCGTCTACTTTTCAGACGTTGACAAAAAAAGTGTTACTCGTAAAGCGCTTGTTGCGCAATTTTCCATCACGCTGCCATACTGCATTTGCACAGATGTGCGAACGCCCCCGAAGACTGAGGAGAATTCCGGGGCGGCTTTTTCGAAACGGGAGGATTTCATGTCCAAACTCAACGTGACGCGCCGTGGCGTGATCAAGACCGGTGCCGTGGCCGGTGCCGGCCTGGCGCTGCCCACCTACCTGTCGGCGGCCAGCCATTCGGGCTATACCAACGCACCCACCGGCAGCACCGTGACCCTGGGCTTCAACGTTCCGCAAACCGGCCCCTACGCGGATGAGGGCGCTGACGAGCTGCGCGCCTACGAACTGGCGGTCGAGCACCTGAACGGCGGCGGCGACGGCGGCATGCTTTCGACCTTCTCTTCCAAGGTCCTGGACGGCACGGGCATCCTGGGCAAGAAGGTGGAATACGTCACCGGCGACACCCAGACCAAATCGGACGCTGCGCGCGCATCGGCAAAGTCGATGATCGAAAAAGACGGCGCCATCATGATCACCGGCGGCTCCTCCTCGGGCGTGGCGATCGCGGTCCAGGGTCTCTGCCAGGAAGCCGGCGTCATCTTCATGGCTGGTCTGACCCACTCGAACGACACCACCGGCAAGGACAAGAAGGCCAACGGTTTCCGTCACTTCTTCAACGGTTACATGTCGGGTGCCGCGCTGGCGCCGGTGCTGGCCAAGATGTACGGCAACGACCGCAAGGCCTATCACCTGACTGCCGACTACACTTGGGGCTGGACCCAGCAGGAATCCATCGCCGCCGCAACCGAGGCGCTGGGATGGGAAACCATCAACAACGTGCTGACGCCGCTGGCCGCCACGGACTTCTCGTCCTATATCGCGCCGGTCCTGAACTCGGGCGCCGACGTGCTGGTCCTGAACCACTACGGCGGGAACATGGTCAACTCGCTGACCAACGCCGTGCAGTTCGGCCTGCGCGAGAAGGTCGTGAACGGCAAGGACTTCGAGATCGTCGTGCCGCTGTACTCGCGCCTGATGGCCAAGGGTGCCGGCGCCAACGTCAAGGGCATCTTCGGATCCACCAACTGGCACTGGTCGCTGCAGGACGAGGGGTCCAAGGCCTTCGTCAAGTCCTTCGGCACCAAGTACGGCTTCCCGCCGAGCCAGGCCGCGCACACCTGCTACGTCCAGACCCTGCTGTACGCGGATGCGGCACAGCGCGCCGGGTCGTTCAACCCCTGCGCCATCGCCGAAGCCCTGGAAGGTTTCGAGTTCGACGGCCTGGGCAACGGCCCGACCCTCTACCGTGCCGAAGACCACCAGTGCTTCAAGGACGTGCTGGTCGTGAAGGGGAAAGACAACCCGACCTCGGAATTCGACCTTCTGGAGATCGTCGAAGTCACGCCGCGCGCGCAGGTCGAATACGCACCCGATCACCCGATGTTCGCAGGCGGCTCGCTGGGCTCCTGCAACCCGGGCGCGTAATCACGCCGGGCCCTCGCGGGGCCGCGTGACGGGCAGGGCCATGTGCCCTGCCCACCCAGCACACTCCCCCTCGGCCCGCTGACACGGGTCCTCTCTTTTTCCGCACTCCGACCGCAAAGGGTGGGACAATGGACGCCATCATCCTCCAAGTTCTGAACGGGCTCGACAAGGGCTCGGCCTATGCGCTGATCGCGCTGGGACTGACACTCATCTTCGGCACGCTGGGCGTGGTCAACTTTGCGCATGGCGCATTGTTCATGATCGGCGCCTTCTGCTCGGTGACACTGCAACGTATCCTGAACCTGTCGTTCGAGACCGTCGATCCGACCCGGACCGACTTTCTGGGCAACCCGCTCAAGGTCAAGACACCCTATGTCGAAAGCTGGTTCGGGCCTGAAATGGGGTCGACCATCATCGACTGGTCCGTACCATTGGCCATCCTCTTTGCCATCCCGATCATGATCCTCATCGGCTTCGTCATGGAACGCGGGCTGATCAAGCATTTCTACAAGCGCCCGCACGCCGACCAGATCCTTGTGACCTTCGGCCTGGCGATCGTCCTGCAGGAAGTCATCAAGTACTTCTACGGCGCCAACCCGATCCAGACCCCCGCCCCCGAGGCGCTGACCGGCGTGGCTCAGCTGACCTCGACCATCGTCTACCCGATCTGGCGGATCGTCTACTTCTGCTTCGCCGTCGCGATCATCGGCGCGGTCTTTGCCTTCCTGCAGTTCACCACCTTCGGCATGGTGGTTCGCGCCGGCATGGCCGACCGCGAGACCGTGGGCCTGCTCGGCATCGACATCGACAAGCGGTTCACCCTGATGTTCGGCCTCGCCGCCGCGGTCGCGGGCCTGGCGGGCGTGATGTACGGGCCGATCAACGCGCCCAACTATCACATGGGGATGGATTTCCTCGTGCTCAGCTTTGTCGTGGTCGTCGTGGGCGGCATGGGGTCGCTTCCGGGCGCCGTCGCCGCCGGGTTCCTGCTGGGCATCCTGGAAAGCTTTGCCTCGATGAAAGAGGTCATCACCCTCGTGCCCGGCATCAACCAGATCATCATCTACCTTGTCGCCATTGTCATCCTTCTGACCCGCCCGCGCGGTCTGATGGGTCGCAAGGGCGTGATGGAGTAAGCCCATGTTCGGACTGGACAAGAAAGACAGCACCCTGCTGCTCATCGTGGCGCTGCTCACAATGCTCGCGCCCTTCATCCTCAACCCCTTCCCGACCGATAGCGGGCTGGCACAGTTCAACGCCGGTTACCCGGACCTGATGCAGCGCTTCGTGATCTTCGGTATATTCGCCATCGGCTTCAACATCCTCTTCGGCCTCACCGGTTACCTGTCTTTCGGTCACGCCGCCTTCCTGGGGGTGGGAAGCTACTCGGCGGTCTGGATGTTCAAGCTGCTGAGCATGAACATCCTCCCGGCAATCCTGTTGTCGGTCGTCATCGCGGGGCTCTTTGCGCTGGTCATCGGCTTTGTCAGCCTGCGCCGGACCGGGATCTACTTCTCGATCCTCACCCTGGCCTTTGCACAGATGTCCTTTGCGCTGGCCTACTCGGTGCTGACGCCGCTGACCAACGGCGAAACCGGCCTGCAGCTGACGCTTGACGATCCGCGCATCCTGGGGGCCTCGGCCACTGCCGACGGGTCGATCCCGGTGACCAACCTCTTTGGCCTGGAAATGCGCGCCGCCACCGACATGGTCGTCGGCCCGTGGAGCTTCACCTTCTCGGTCGGCTACTACGTCTGCGCGGTGGTCATGCTGATCTCCTTTTACCTGGCGATCCGCATCTTCCGCTCGCCGTTCGGCATGATGCTTCGTGCGATCAAGTCGAACCAGCAGCGCCTCAACTACACCGGCCTGAACCCCAAGCCCTACACTCTGGCCGCCTTCGTGATCTCCGGCATGTATGCCGGTCTGGCCGGGGGCCTGATGGCCGCGATGGACCCGCTGGCCGGCGCCGAGCGCATGCAGTGGACGGCCTCGGGCGAGGTCGTGCTTATGACCATCCTGGGCGGCGCAGGCACGCTGATCGGCCCGGTGCTGGGCGCCGGTGCGATCAAGTACATGGAAAACATCTTTTCCAAGATCAACGACAACGTGCTGCACGGCTGGTTCGCCTTCCTGCCGGACGGGATCGAGGACTTCGTCGTCTTCGTCATCCATCCCTTCGTCGGCAAGGGCTGGCACCTGACGCTGGGCATCATCTTCATGCTTGTCGTGACCTTCCTGCCCGGCGGCCTTGTCGAAGGCGGTCAGCGCATCGCCCGCTTCTTCAACCGCAAGAAGGCCGACGATCCCAAGTCGGCCAGCACAGAGCCCGCGGAATAAGGAGACAGACTGATGGGTATTCTTGAAGTCAAGGACGTGGGCAAACGCTTCGGCGGTCTCAAGGCCCTCTCGGACGTGACCCTCAGCGTGGCGGAAAACAGCTGCCACGCGATCATCGGACCGAACGGCGCGGGCAAGTCCACCCTGCTGAACTGCCTGGTGGGCAAGCTGATCCCCGACACCGGGTCGGTCATGTTCCAGGGCCAGTCGGTGCTGGGCCGATCCCCGCACGAGATCAACCAGATGGGGATTTCCCGCGTTTTCCAGACGCCCGAGATCTTTGGTGATCTGACCGTGTTCGAGAACATGATGATCCCGCTTTTCGCCAAGCGCGACGGGGCCTATCGCCTGCATGCCATCGAATCCGTGATGAACGAGAAATCGCTCATCGAGGAGGCCGAGAAGATGCTGGACGAGGTGAACATGCTGGACAAGCGCCACATGCATTCCGCCTCGATGTCCCGCGGCGACAAGCGGCGGCTGGAGATGGCCATGTGCCTCGTGCAGTCGCCCAGGCTGCTGCTGCTGGACGAGCCCACCGCCGGCATGGCGCGCGCCGACACCAACAACACCATCGACCTGCTCAAGCAGATCAAGGACGAGCGCGACATCACCATCGCCATCATCGAGCACGACATGCACGTGGTCTTCTCCCTCGCCGACCGGATCACGGTCCTGGCGCAGGGCACGCCGCTGGTCGAGGATGCACCCGAAAACATCAAGGGCCATCCCAAGGTGCAGGAAGCCTACCTGGGCGAAGCGCACTGAACCGTCACAAAGCGCCCCGGCCTTGCGCCGGGGCCTCCATCCATCAGGTTCCGGGTCAGCCCCGGGACGGGAGAAGCCAAAGATGAACGTCCGCCCCGATTTTTCCAAGAACGCCAACATGGCGGAAACCGCCCCCGCCTTCCTCTCGATCTGGGACATGCATTCCTACTACGGCGAGAGCTACATCGTGCAGGGCATCAGCTTCAACGTGCACGAGGGCGAGATCCTGGCCCTGCTGGGCCGCAACGGCGCCGGCAAGACCACCACGCTGCGCTCGATCGCCCGGCTGGACGATCCGCAGATCAACCACGGCGAAATCTGGCTGGACCACCAGCCCCTTCACACGATGAAGGCGCACCAGGCCGCCATCGCGGGCCTCGGCCTTGTCCCCGAGGACCGGCGCATCATCCCCGGCCTGACGGTCGAGGAGAACCTGCAACTGGCCCAGATCGCGCCGCCCATCGGCTGGTCGCTGGAACGGCTCTACGACCTGTTCCCGCGCCTGGGTGAACGCCGCAAGCAGGAGGGCACCACCCTCTCGGGCGGCGAACAGCAGATGCTGGCCATTGCCCGGGCGCTGGCGCGCGACATCAAGGTGCTGCTGCTCGACGAACCCTACGAGGGCCTGGCCCCGGTCATCGTCGACGAGATCGAAAAGACCCTGCGCCACATCAAGGAACAGGGCATGACCACGATCATCGTCGAACAGAACGCGGTGCGCGCGCTGCAACTGGCCGACCGGGCAGTGATCCTGGACACCGGCTCCATCGTTTTCGACGGCAGCGCCGCCGAGGTGCTGGAGAACGAAAGCCTCCGCGCGGAATACCTGGCGATCTGACCCGGCGTGCTGCACGGCAAGACCCGCCGAGGCCGTACAGGACTTAGGAACCACTTGATTTCGGGGGCGGGGAGGTCTTCCCTGCCCCCGAGCATTTTCTGGAGGAGAGCCCAATGAGCACCACCTATCCCCCGTCCGCAGATATGGTGAAACACGCCCACGTTGACGCGTCGCGGTATGACGAGATGTACGCGCGGTCGGTGTCCGACCCCGAGGGGTTCTGGGCGGAGCAGGCGCAGCGGCTGGACTGGATGACGCCGCCGACCGAGATCAAGAAGACCGATTTCACCCTCGGCCAGGTCAAGATCGAGTGGTTCCGCGACGGCACGCTCAACGTCGCCGCCAACTGCATCGACCGCCACCTGGAAAAGCGCGGCAACCAGACCGCGATCATCTTCGAGCCCGACGATCCGAACGAACCGGCGCAGAGCATCTCCTACGCCGACCTGCACCGCCGCACCTGCCGCATGGCCAACGTCCTGGAGAGCATGGGCGTGCGCAAGGGCGACCGGGTGGTGATCTATCTCCCGATGATCCCCGAGGCCGCCTATGCCATGCTGGCCTGCGCCCGCATCGGCGCCATCCACTCGATCGTCTTCGCCGGCTTCTCGCCGGACGCGCTCTCGGCCCGGATCAACGGCTGTGACGCCAAGGTCATCATCACCGCCGACGAGGCGCCCCGCGGCGGCCGCAAGACCCCGCTCAAGACCAATGCCGACAAGGCGCTCTTGCACTGCAAGGACGACGTCAAGTGCCTGGTCGTCAAGCGCACCGGCGGCCAGACCACCTGGGTCGAGGGCCGCGATTTCGACTACAACGAGATGGCGCTGGAAGCCTCCGACTATTCCCAGCCCGCCGAGATGAACGCCGAGGATCCGCTCTTCATCCTCTACACCTCCGGCTCCACCGGCCAGCCCAAGGGCGTGGTCCACACCACCGGTGGCTACCTGACCTATGCCGCGCTCACCCACGAGGTGACCTTCGACTACCATGACGGCGACGTCTACTGGTGCACCGCGGACGTGGGCTGGGTCACCGGCCACAGCTACATCGTCTACGGTCCGCTCGCCAATGGCGCCACCACGCTGATGTTCGAGGGCGTGCCCACCTACCCCGATGCCAGCCGCTTCTGGCAGGTCTGCGAGAAGCACCGCGTGACCCAGTTCTACACCGCCCCCACCGCGATCCGCGCGCTGATGGGCCAGGGGGACGAGTTCGTCACCAAGTGCGACCTCTCCTCGCTGCGCATCCTCGGCACGGTGGGCGAGCCGATCAACCCCGAGGCCTGGAACTGGTACAACGACGTGGTCGGCAAGGGGAACTGCCCGATCGTCGACACCTGGTGGCAGACCGAGACCGGCGGCCACATGATGACCCCCCTGCCCGGCGCCCATGCGACGAAACCGGGCGCGGCGATGCGGCCCTTCTTCGGCGTGCAGCCGGTGGTGCTGGACCCGCAGTCGGGCGAAGTGATCGACGCCTCGCCCACCGAGGGCGTGCTGGCGATCAAGGACAGCTGGCCGGGGCAGATGCGCACCGTCTGGGGCGATCACGAGCGGTTCGAAAAGACCTATTTCTCGGACTACAAGGGCTATTACTTCTCCGGTGACGGCTGCCGCCGGGACGCGGATGGCGACTACTGGATCACCGGCCGGGTCGACGACGTGATCAACGTCTCGGGCCACCGGATGGGCACGGCCGAGGTGGAATCGGCGCTGGTCGCCCATGAAAAGGTCGCCGAGGCCGCCGTCGTGGGCTACCCGCACGAGATCAAGGGCCAGGGCATCTACTGCTACGTGACCCTGATGAACGGCGTCGAGCCCACCGAGGAGCTGCGCAAGGAGCTGCGCACCTGGGTCCGCAGCGAGATCGGCCCGATCGCCTCGCCCGACCTCATCCAGTGGGCCCCGGGCCTGCCCAAGACCCGCTCCGGCAAGATCATGCGCCGCATCCTGCGCAAGATCGCCGAAAACGACTACGGCGCCCTCGGCGACACCTCAACACTCGCCGACCCTTCCGTCGTCGACGACCTCATCCAAAACAGAATGAACACGTGACAGCGCGCGCCCTGGTAGAGGGGCGTCCAGACAGCAAGAGCCGCCGGGACATCCCGGCGGCTTTCTTGTTCCCCGGGGCAGATCAGGCCAGCAGCGCCTCGAAAGCCTCCAGGTGGTTGGCTGAGCCGCCGAATTTCCACTGCGCTTGTCACATGCTGTTGGCATCAACCTGTCTGGCTTCGTGCGTGCACGCCGCAAGTCACTTCATGAATGCGTATGGAACAGTTCAAAATCCGGTCATGTTTGCGCAATCTTGCCAAGAACCGCCGATACCCAGCGGCTTCCCGCCAATGCCCTTTATCGAGCGAATTCTCTCCTCAATTCGACCGAACCCGCTGCGCGAAAGCGCCTCCGGTGGTATCTTCGTGGACGTGGGGGCGCTCTGAAAACGGAGCTGCCTAATGCAAGTCACTGCAACACCTCTGCTGACGGCGCCGCAGGTCACGGGCCATCCGCAGGGGCTGCCCGATGCCCCGCGCGAACCTGCGCGCGAGACACGGGTGAAACCCATCGCCGATGCCCGCGACCCGGAGGCGGGGCTGCGCGAAGGGCTGGCGCCGGACAAATTCTGGCGCGCCGCCAACGGCGAGCCCGATCCCGACGCCAACACCGCGCCGCCCTCCATCATGCAGATCACCATCAGCCGCATGCTGGCGGAGCAGGCCCCGCCCAATACGGCCGCGGAGGCAGCCGAACGAGCCGGTGACACCGGCAGGGACCCCGGGGAATCACGGTCTGACGCCACCGCAGATCGCCCACCGGAACCGGCCGACGAACCGCGCGACTGATCGCCTTGGGCACATGCCGCCCCGGCAATGCCGCCCGGCAGGGCGAAACCGCGTGGCAATCCTGCGCGGCATCGCTTTTCACCGCCCGCGCCATACCCTATAAGCGCGCTGAGCCCACCGATGTGATCGGTAACGGGCAGATGGACATGGCGAGGATGGCATGAGCGAGAACAAGTCCGATGCGGATGTGGCCTTTATCAAGGCGTTGGCGGAACTCCTGCAGGATAATGACCTGACAGAACTGGAGGTCATGCGGGAATACGGCGACGACGACAGCCTGCAGGTTCGCATCAGCCGAGCCTCTACCGTGGCCGCGCCTGCCCCCGTTGCCGCCCCAGCACCGGTCGCTGCCGCCCCCGCACCGGCCGCCGCAGCGCCCGCCGCCGCGGCAGAGGTGATGCCCGAAGATCCCGCCGCCCATCCGGGCGCCGTGACCTCGCCGATGGTCGGCACCGTCTACATGCAGCCCGAACCGGGCGCGGATTCCTTCATCGCGGTCGGAACGTCGGTCAAGGAAGGCGACACGCTGCTGATCGTCGAGGCGATGAAGACCATGAACCATATTCCCGCGCCCCGCGCAGGCACCGTCAAGCGCATCCTCGTCGAGGACGGCGCGCCGGTCGAATACGGTGCCCCGCTGGTCATCCTCGAGTAAGCGCATGACCCAGAAGATCCTCATCGCCAACAGAGGCGAAATCGCGCTGCGCGTCATCCGCGCCTGCCGCGAAATGGGCATCCCCTCGGTCGCGGTGCATTCCACCGCCGATGCCGACGCGATGCACGTGCGCATGGCGGACGAGACCATCTGCATTGGCCCGGCGCCCTCGCCCGACAGCTACCTGTCCATTCCGGCCATCATCTCGGCCTGCGAGGTGACCGGCGCAACGATGATCCATCCGGGCTATGGGTTCCTGTCGGAAAACGCCCGCTTCGTGCAGATCGTCGAAGACCACGACATCACCTTCATCGGCCCGTCTGCGGAACATATCCGCACGATGGGTGACAAGATCACCGCCAAGGAGACGGCCAAGGAACTGGGCATCCCGGTTGTTCCCGGCTCCGAGGGCGGCGTGGCCAGCGTCGAGGAAGCCAAGCAGATCGGCGCGTCCTTCGGCTATCCGGTCATCGTCAAGGCCACCGCAGGCGGCGGCGGACGCGGCATGAAGGTTGCCCGCGACGAGGACGAGATGTCGCGCGCCTACCAGACCGCCCGGGCCGAGGCCAAGGCGGCCTTTGGCAACGACGAAGTCTACATCGAGAAGTACCTGCAGCGCCCGCGCCATATCGAGATCCAGGTGTTCGGCGATGGCCAGGGGGGCGGTGTCCATCTGGGCGAGCGCGACTGTTCCTTGCAGCGGCGTCACCAGAAGGTGTTCGAAGAGGCCCCCGGCCCCTCGATCAGCCCCGAAGAGCGCGCCCATATCGGCGGCATCTGCGCCCGCGCCGTGGCCAAGATGGGCTATCGCGGCGCCGGCACCATCGAGTTCCTCTACGAGGATGGCGAGTTCTACTTCATCGAGATGAACACGCGCCTGCAGGTGGAACACCCGGTGACAGAGGGCATCTTCGGCGTTGACCTTGTGCGCGAGCAGATCCTTGTCGCCGCCGGTCAACCGCTGTCCTTTACCCAGAACGATCTGCAGATCAACGGCCATGCCATCGAGGTCCGCATCAACGCAGAGAAACTGCCCGAGTTCCGCCCCTCCCCGGGCACGATCTCGCATTTCCACGCGCCGGGCGGCCTTGGCGTGCGGATGGATTCCGCCCTGTATGACGGCTATCGCATCCCGCCCTACTACGACAGCCTGATCGGCAAGCTGATCGTGCACGGTCGTGACCGGCCCGAAGCGCTGGCACGCCTGAACCGCGCCTTGGGCGAGCTGATCGTGGACGGCATCGACACCACGGTGCCGCTGTTCCACGCGCTCTTGCGTGAAAAGGACATCCATACCGGCGAATACAACATTCACTGGCTGGAAAAATGGCTGGAGGCCGGCGGGCTGGAATGAGCCGGGCCGCCCTGCCCCGGCCCTGCGCCCCCCTCCTCGACACCGCCTCTCGCAGACAGGCTGCGGGACGGCGGGTCGCATGGCGGGGCACGGCACGACAGGCGACTATCCCGCCGTCATGAGTGTCACCCCCGAACTTCTCCTTCAGGCCTATCGCACCGGCATCTTTCCGATGGCCGAACGGCGGGACGATCCTGATATCTTCTGGGTCGATCCCCGGCGTCGTGGCGTGCTGCCGCTGGAAGGGTTCCGGATCTCGCGCAGTCTGGCGAAACGCCTGCGCCGCGACGGTTACCAGGTGACGCTGAATACCGATTTCTCGGGCGTGATCGACGGATGTGCCGACCGCGAGGAAACCTGGATCAACTCCGAGATCCGGGACCTCTACCACGCTCTTTTCGCGCAGGGCCACGCGCATTCGCTGGAGATCTGGATGGACGGCGCGCTGGTTGGCGGGGTCTACGGCGTGACCGTCGGGGCGGCCTTTTGCGGCGAGTCGATGTTCTCGCGCCGCACGGATGCCTCCAAGATCGCGCTGGCCTGGCTGGTGGACCTCTTGCGGCGCACGGGATTCGTCCTGTTCGACACGCAGTTCCTGACCCCGCACCTGGCCAGCCTTGGAGGGATCGAGATCACGCGGCACGCCTATCGGACGCAACTGTCCGAGGCGCTGAAACTGCCCGCGGACATCCGGTCGCAGCCCCTGGCCAGGTCTGGCGTCGACGTGGTGGCCCACCTGCGCCCCTCTGCCTGACCGCTACACGGCGCACGGGTTCGCTCGGGGCGACACCGCGATCACCGCAAAAATGCGCGACGTTACTCAGGCAGAGTGCAGCGCATGACCCAAACGTCATAGCGCGCGTGGTCCATTGCGTTCAGCGCCGGGGACGAGGCGATCATCCACCCGGAAAAGAGCGGTTTCGCCACGCCGGCCTCGCGGATGGTCAGAAAGGCATAGGCATCGCCCGAGGGATCACCTTGCGGGTAACGGCATTCCTTGAGCGCGATCTCGATCAGGCCAAGGACGGTCGCCTCCCCGTTCTGCAGGGTGATGTCGCTGACCTTGGCGTTCAGCTTGTCCAGCCCGCGCAGCACGGCGCCGGTTCCTGTTTCCGTCTGCTCCTGCGCCACGACAGGCGCAGTGAGCGCAAGCATCACGGCCAGCGCGCGGGCGATCATTGCTGATCGCCTTCCCCGCCGATGTAGCGCATCAACATGGTCAGCAGGCTGACAGAGCCTTGCGTATCCAGGATCTCGTCTCCCGGCTGGTAGTTGTCCAATCCGCCACCGGGCGAAATCTCGACGAAGTTGCCGCCCAACAGTCCCTCTGATGCGATCGCGATCACGCTGAGATGCGGCACCAAGACATGATCGTCGATCACCACGGTCGTGTCGGCACGATAGGTCTCGGGGTTCAGCTCGATTCCCGTGACGGTGCCCACCTTGACGCCCGCAAGGCGCACGTCGGTCCCGACCCCGATCCCCTCGACAGAGCGGAAAGAGGCGCTGAGTTCATATCCCTGAGAGCCCAGTGCGAAACCAGTGCTTTGCACGGTGTAGGCGCCAAAGGTAAGCGCCGCCGCCAGAACGGCGCCGCCGACGACCACTTCGGCCACGGAATGGGTCATTCGGGCGACCAGGCCTCGTAGTCGCGACGCTCTGCCGGGGCCTCGCGCCGGATGCTGCCCGCCGGGGCATAGGCCAGCGCGGTGCCGGTCAGGTTTTCGCTGTGCGGCTTTTCCCAGGTCTTGTGGGGCAACGGCTTGTCGGTGGGCGGCTCATCAAAGGTGTAATGCAGCCAGCCGTGCCAATCGGGGCTGACGCGGCTTGCCTCGGCCTCGCCGTTGAAGATCACCCAGCGCTTCTTGCCGTCACGGGTCCGGTAGAAGCTGTTGCCCTGCTCATCCTCGCCGACCTTCACGCCTTTGCGGCTGGTGTAGATCAGGGTGTTGAGCGTGGCGCCATTCCACCAGGTCACGGCGCGCAGAAGGGTGTTGAGAATGCCCATGAACGACTCCTGTATTCTGACGCCTCTTATGGCGAATTCGCGGCACGGGGTCCAGTGCCCGCCATGACGCAGGCGCGCCCTTTGCCGCCTGTGGCGTTTTTGCTGGGCTGGCAGGCTGAAGCTCGGCCCGCCCGGCCATGTCCTAGCGGGCGAGCGTCGTCAGCTCGATCTCGATCCGGTATTTCGGGTCGATCAGGGCGCATTCCACCATCGTTGCGGCGGGCGGGTTGGCCCCGAAGGCCTCACGCAAGATTGGCCAGCAGGATTCGAACTCGTGCCGGTCCGGCAGGTAGTAGGTGACGCGCACCGCATCCGACAGGCTGCTGCCCGCTTTTTCCAGTGCCTGCGAAATCGTGGCCAACGCGGCGCGGCACTGCTCCTCGACGGTATCGCCCTGCCCCACCGTGCCGGCCACATGGACGAAGCCACCCGCGACGACGGCGCGGCTGTAGCCGATCTTTTCCTCGAAAGGACTGCCCGAGGAGATGCGTGTGATGGTCATTTTCTCGTCCCCTGACAAAGGAAAGGCGGGGTAGAACCCCGCCCTGCACGTGTGGTTTGCCTCGCCGGGGTCAGCCCGCGGACGCGCCTTCTTTTTTCTGATCTGCGTAGATCATCAGCGGCTTGGCCTCGGACGTGACCGATTCCTCGTTCACGACGACCTCTGTCACCTCTTCCATGCCCGGAAGTTCGAACATCGTGTCCAGCAGGATGCCTTCGAGGATCGAACGCAGGCCCCGTGCGCCGGTCTTGCGCTCGATCGCCTTCTTGGCGATGGCCAGCAGTGCGTCGTCGGTGAAGTCGAGCTTGGTTTCCTCCATCTCGAAGAGGCGCTGGTACTGCTTGACCAAGGCGTTCTTGGGCTGGGTCAGGATTGTGACAAGCGCATCCTCGTCCAGGTCCTCGAGCGTGGCGATGACGGGCAGACGGCCGACGAATTCCGGAATCAGGCCGAATTTCAGCAGATCCTCGGGTTCGAGATCCTTGAAGACTTCTCCGACACCGCGGTCGTCATTGTCGCGCACGTCAGCGCCAAAGCCCATTGCCGAGCCCTTGCCCCGCTGAGCGATGATCCGATCCAGCCCGGCAAAGGCGCCGCCGCAGATGAAGAGGATGTTCGTCGTGTCCACCTGCAGGAATTCCTGCTGCGGATGCTTGCGCCCACCCTGCGGCGGCACGGAGGCGACGGTACCTTCCATCAGTTTCAGCAGCGCCTGCTGCACACCCTCGCCCGATACGTCGCGGGTGATCGAGGGGTTTTCCGACTTGCGGGTGATCTTGTCGACCTCGTCGATGTAGACGATGCCGCGCTGCGCGCGTTCGACGTTGTATTCCGACGCCTGCAACAGCTTGAGGATGATATTCTCGACATCCTCGCCCACGTAACCGGCCTCGGTCAGCGTGGTGGCGTCGGCCATCGTGAAGGGCACGTCAAGGATACGCGCCAGCGTCTGCGCCAACAGCGTCTTGCCGCAGCCTGTCGGGCCGATCAGCAGGATGTTGGATTTCGCCAGTTCGATATCCGAAGATTTCTGAGCGTGGTTGAGACGCTTGTAGTGGTTGTGCACGGCGACGGAGAGCACGCGTTTCGCGGTGGCCTGGCCGATGACGTAATCGTCCAGCACCTCGCAGATCTCGCGCGGGGTCGGCACCCCCTCGGAGGACTTCAGCCCGGCCCCCTTGGTTTCCTCGCGGATGATGTCCATGCACAGTTCGACGCATTCATCACAGATGAACACGGTGGGGCCTGCAATCAACTTGCGGACTTCATGCTGGCTCTTGCCGCAGAAGCTGCAATAGAGCGTATTCTTGCTATCGCCGCCTGAATTCGTTGCCATCAGTCGCACCTTTCCCGGTTATCCCGGTTTCCTGCTTCGCCGGCGACCGGCCCTTGCGCCCCCACAACGCCGCCTGCTGCCAGTGTTCGGACAGCTTAGGCCACGTGGTCGGGCGCGACAATCCGAAAATTCGCCCCGGCCCGCCCAGCGGACCGGGGCGCCTAATCATGCGTCGCCGCCGCTTTCGCCGTCGACCACGCGCGAGGTCACGATCTCGTCGATCAGCCCCCACTCCTTGGCCCGTTCGGCATCCATGAAGTTGTCGCGCTCCAGCGCGGATTCGACGGCCTCGTAGGTCTGGCCGGTGTGTTTCACGTAGATCTCGTTCAGCCGCCGTTTCAGCTTCAGCGTCTCTTCGGCGTGAATCATGATGTCCGTCGCCTGCCCCTGGTAGCCGCCCGAGGGCTGGTGCACCATGATGCGGCTGTTGGGCAGCGAGAAACGCATGTCCTTGGCGCCCGCGGTCAGCAGCAGCGACCCCATCGACGCTGCCTGGCCGATAACCAGGGTCGAGACCTTGGGCTTGATGTATTGCATCGTGTCGTAGATCGACAGGCCCGAGGTGACGACACCGCCTGGGCTGTTGATGTACATCGAGATTTCCTTGGAAGGGTTTTCCGCCTCGAGGTGCAGCAGCTGCGCCACGATCAGCGACGACATGCCGTCGTGCACCGGACCGTTGACGAAGATGATCCGCTCCTTCAGCAGGCGCGAAAAGATGTCGTAAGCCCGTTCCCCGCGACTGGTCTGTTCGACCACCATGGGGACGAGGTTCATGTAGGTCTCGATCGGATCGGTCATATGTGCCTGCCTGAAGATACTTTGTTGGACGGTCGTAACGCTTGAAGGTTACCTGAGTCTTAGTATCGCCCTTGGGGGGCTGCAAGGGGCCGCGGGGAAAACGCGCCCGGCCACAGGGCCCCGCCTTGAAACCCGTACGCCCCCGCTAACTATGGGATCATGTCCGATACGCCCCCCTTTGCCCCCACACATGCCGCCGCGCACGCGGCACTACAGCGCTTTGTGCCGGAGGCGGGCGCGCGCTATGCCGCCCGCCGGAACTTCGACCTTGGACCGGGGCGACATCAGGCGGTGTCACAGCTTTCGCCCTACCTCCGGCACCGCGTCCTGACGGAACAGGAGGTACTGCACGCGGTCATTGCGCATCATTCCCCGGACGCGGCAGAGAAATTCATCCAGGAAGTGTTCTGGCGGACCTACTGGAAAGGCTGGCTGGAACTGCGGCCCTCGGTCTGGCAGGAATATCGGGCGCGGCTTTTGCATCAGCTGAACCGGGTCCAGAGCGAGGGCGGCCTGAGACAACGCTGGCAGGCGGCCTGCACCGGAGAAACCGGGATTGCCTGTTTCGACGCCTGGGCAGAGGAACTGGTCCGGACCGGCTATCTGCACAATCACGCGCGGATGTGGTTCGCCTCGATCTGGATCTTCACCCTGAACCTGCCGTGGGAACTGGGCGCGGATTTCTTCCTGCGGCATCTTCTGGACGGCGATCCGGCCTCGAACACGCTAAGCTGGCGCTGGGTTGCGGGGCTGCAGACGCGCGGCAAGGCCTATGTCGCTCAACCCGCCAATATTGCCCGCTTCACCCAAGGCCGGTTCACACCGGCCCACGACGAATTGAACACGGCGGCCACGCCCCTGGATGGCCCGGCCCCGCCGCCGCCCCTGTCGCCCCCTGCGGGCGGGCGGATGGATCCGGACCTGCGGACGCTTTTCGTGCTGCATGAGGATGACCTGTCGCCCGGCTGGATGCTCGACGCGGGTCTGCGTCCGGCAGGAACGGCCCTGCTGACCTCGGGCGCACGCCTCAGCCCTCTGGAACCAGCGCCGCAAGTCACACGGTTCCGCGCGGCGCTGGTGCAGGAGACGGCGGACCGCTGGCAAGACCGGCTTGGCCCCACCCGCAAAGCGCAAACCGCAGAGGATATCGCGGCAATGGCAGGCGACCTGGACGCCGAACAGATCGTCACCGCCTATGCCCCGACAGGTCCCGTGGCCGAGATCCTGCAAGAACTGGACGGCGTCGAGCAGCTGCTGCGCCCCTACGATGCACGGGCCTGGCCGCACGCCACCGCGGGCTTCTTCAAGTTCCGCAAGTCCATTCCCACACTGCTGGCAACCCTGGACAGTCCTGCCTGAAAGTTCAGTGACCGATCCTCTGCACGCCGGAACAGACATGCGCGGCGCATTCCATCTCGAGCGTGACATGGGTCAGGCCGTGAGCTTCCTCCAGACGGGCTTTCACGGTCTGCTTGATCGAATCCGCCTGCGCCCAATCGCCGGTCTTGATCACCATATGGGCCTGCAGGGCGGCCTGGTGCTCATCCATCTGCCACAGATGCGCATGATGCAACCCGGCGACGCCTTCCACCGCCTCGGCAGTGGCCAGCACGCTTTCCGGCGCCAGCCGCGGCGGGCTGCCCAGCATCAGGATCCGGATGACGCCGCCAATCTCGCTCCAGGCCATCCAGAGGATATATCCCGCAATCAAAAGGGTGATCGCCGGGTCCACCCAGACCCAGCCAAAGGCCCAGATCAGCGCCCCGGCCAGGATCACCGCCAAGGATCCCATCGCATCGGCCAGGTTATGCAGAAAGGCGGCACGGATGTTCACGCTGGTCTTCGACATCCTGTAGGTCAGCGCCGCGGTCGCCAGGTCGATCACCAGGGCCACGGCGGCGATGACGATGACCAGCCAGCCGACCACCTCCTGCGGGTCGAAGAACCGCAGGATGGCTTCGTAGACCAGGTAAAGCCCGATCACGATCAGTGTCGTCAGGTTGATCAGCGCCGCCACGACCTCGGCCCGGCCATAGCCGAAGGTCATGTCGGAATCCGCGGGTCGGCGCGCGATGCGCCGGGCGAGGGCCGCAATCATCAGGCTGGCCGCGTCCGAGAAATTGTGCAGCGCATCGGCAATCATCGCCAGAGACCCGGACAGGATCCCGCCCACCACCTGCGCGAGGGTCAGCGCAAGGTTCACGCCGACGGCAGCGGCCATGCGAGCATCGCCCGCCTCCGGATCGACATGCTGGTGATGATGGTGATGTCCGTGGGGCATGGTCAGAAGAAGCGCGCTTTGGCGCCAAAGGTCAACCGGCGCGCCGCGGCGGGTGAGGCGACCGCAGCAGCAGGACGTTGCGCTCCAACCGCCACATGGCCCGCAACCAATGTTTCTTTGGGCGCAAAATACCTCTGGGGGTCCGGGGGCAAAGCCCCCGGCGGATCGCCGCGCCGCAAGGCGCGGCGAACCATCCTGTCACTCCCGCGCTCGTTCAGCCGAACATGTCCGAGGTGATGCCGGCGTACCAGCCGATGCTTTCCTCGTAGGTCGCCTTGCGCAGCGCCGCGTCTTCGCCGGTCTCCGAGATGAAACCGTCTGTCTTGGCGATCTTCTCGTCCGTCGCCTCGTAGGACGCGCCGACCTTGATACCGTCGTCGGCGTCGATCAGCGACCAGCAGGTGTTCGAGAACTTGGCCGGGAAAACGCGACTGCCGGTCAATGCGCCGCGCACCGCCATCGCCGCCACCTTGGCCTGGCTGTTCGCCGAGAAGCCCGATTTCGGCATGTCGCCCTGGTTGGTCGCATCGCCCAGAATATGGATGTTCTCGTCAAGCCGCGATTGCATCGTGTGGCCGGACACCGGCGCCCAGTTGCCCTCGGTCAGCCCGGCAGCGGCGCAGATCGCGCCCGCCTTCTGCGCCGGGATCACGTTGCAGACGTCGGCCTTGACCACCTCGCCGTCGATGTCGACTTCCATCGTGTCCGGGTTCACCGACACGTTGCCGCCGCCAAAGTCCGGGCCGATGCGCTCGATCATCCCGGCATAGTGCTTGTTCCACCCCTCCTCGAACAGAGCCTGTTTCGAGAAATTGGCCTTGGGGTCGGCGATCAGGATCTTGGCCGTCGGATTCGTCGCCTTTAGCACATGCGCCACCATCGAGATCCGCTCATACGGGCCCGGCGGGCAACGGTAGGGGTTGGGCGGCGCGACCATCACATAGGTCCCGCCCTCGGGCATGGATTCGATCTGCGCCTTCAGCAGGGCGGTCTGCGTCCCCGCCTTGTAGGCATGGGGCATGGCCGTCTGCGCCGACAGGTCCCAGCCCGGAACCGCCCCGTCGACGAAATCGATACCGGGAGAGATCACCAGCCGGTCGTAGGGCAGGCTGCCGCCACCGGCCAGCGACACGGTCCTTGCGTCCCGGTCCACGCCCACGGCCCAGTCGTGCACCACGTTGATGCCGTATTCCGAGGCCAGCGTGCTGTAGTCATGGGCGATGGATTGCAGGTCGCGGAAGCCGCCGATGTAGAGGTTGGAAAAGAAGCAGGTGTAATAGGTCCGCGTGGGTTCGATTAGGGTAACGGCGATTTCGCCCTGGCTGTCCTTGGCGATATAGCGTGCGGCAGTGGCACCGCCGGCACCGCCGCCGATCACCACGACGCGCGGCTTGCCGTGGCCGGCGGCCTGCACCATTGGCGCCGACAGAGAGGCCGCCGCCGCGGCGGTGCCCAGAAAAGTGCGTCTGTTCAGAGTCATGTCCGTCTCCTCATTGTTGGACAATCGCTTTTATTGGCGCGCAATCTCTCCCCTTTTTGCTCCCGAAGAGTGTGCACGCGGGTCCCGCCCTCAAACGAAGAACCCCGCGCGGCCAGTGGGGCCGGCGCGGGGTGCCGTAATTGAAGGAAAGATCTTTGGGGCGCGGTGACCCGCCGGCGTCAACTCGGCAGGAGGCCGAAGAACGCCGCCAGCGCCAGAAACGCGCCCAACATTAGGATACGAAGAGCAAAGGACATCCGCATGAGAAATACCATCCACTTGGCACGGGGCCATGCGGACCCGGACCTGAAAAACGGACACGGTGGCGAAATACGCACCTCCGCGGCAGGACGTCCTGTCCTGCGCTGCCAGTCTTGTCCTTGGATTGCCTTCGCTCAATTGCGGAATACCTGACCCTCCCGTGCTCAGCCCCCGGTCATTCCATGCTGGCGAAATAGGCCGCCAGCGCGGCGATTTCCTCATCGCTGAGTCGCCCGGCCATCATCTGCATAACCGGGTGTGGACGCAACTTTCGCTTGTAGGCGTGCATGGCGACGACGAAATCCTCCTCGGGCCATTTCACGATCGAGGGGATGCCCTCGTCCGCGCCATCCCGCTTGTGGCAGGTCAGGCATTCAGAGGCCAGGTATTCGCCGTAGGCCACGTCACCCACGATCGCCAGGATCTCGGGCGACAGTTCCACCTCGCGCGGGACGGCGGTCGGCGCGGATTCCGGGATGTCCTGCGGATTGGCCGTGAAGGCGCGCAGGTAGGCCAGGACATCGTGACGGTCCTGGTCGTCTTTCATGCCCCGATAGGACATGCGCGTGCCCGAGATCAGCACGCGGGGGTTCTCGATATAGGCATCGAGCGTGTCATAGTCCCAAGTCAGCCCGTCGCCAAAGGCGCGTTCCATCGACCTGGAATAGTCGAACCCCTCGACGCTGCCCGCCCGGCGCCCGAAGATGCCGTTGAGATGCGGGCCGATGCGGTTCTTTGCGTCGGGGCCGATCTGATGGCAGCCGATGCATTGGCGAAACAGGTCTTCCCCGCGCTCGGCATCGCCGATCAGCTGGGCCTCCTCCTCTGCGGTTGCTGGCCCCACCAGGGGGGCCAGCGCGACGAGGGCCGTTATGATCAGCCGCTTCATCATGTCATTCCTCCTACTGCGAGAAGGACGAGAGATAGGCAATCAGCGCTTCGACATCCGCGTCCTTGCGCAGCCCGGCAAAGGCCATCTTGGTGCCTTTCACGGTGCCGCGCGGATCGGCGAGAAAGGCCGCCAGGGTCTCTGCATCCCATTCGCCGCCCATGCTACCCATGGCTTTGGAGTATTTGAACCCGTCGACAGAGCCGATCTCGCGTCCGACGATGGCGTTGAGCTGCGGTCCGACGCGGTCCTTGGCACCGTCACCGATCTGGTGGCAGGCCTTGCACTTGTTGAAGACCTTCTCGCCAGCGGCGACGAGTTCCGGGTCCGGCGCGTCCGTTGCTGCGGGGGCTGGCGCGGGTTCTGCCGCAGGTTCGGCGGCGGCAGCCGGTTCCGGGGCCGGGTCCGTCGTGGCGGGGTCTTCGACCGCTTCCTCGGGCGTCACGTCCAGAACGGTGGCGCGCATGGTGATCTCGACCGGCCCATCCTTGCAGTTTTCCATGCAGGGTTCGGACCGCCACTTGCTGTACTCGGTCTCTGCCCTGTCGTCGACGATGAAACCATCGGCATTGGGCAGGACCACCTCTGGCAGCGTGTCCTGATTCAACTCGAAATCATCGTCGATGATGTCGTTCGAGTAGAGGATGTAGGCCACGATGGCATAGGTATCGTCGACCGACAGCGACTGCGCGTTGCCGAAGGGCATCGAACGATGGACGTAGTCCCAGACCGTCGACGTATAGGGCCAGTAGGACCCCACGGTCTTGAGCGGGTCCTCGTCCGCCAGCGTATCCATGCCGCCTGCCAGCTTGGGCCAGTTGCCCACGCCCTCGGCGAAGGAACCATGGCACACCGCGCATTGCTCCTCGAAGATCGCTTCGCCGTCATAGGCGTTACCACTGCCCGCGGGCAGGCCGGTGCCATCCGGGCTGACGTCAAGATCCCATGCGGCGATCTCCTCGGGCAGCGCACCGCGACCCAGGCCGAAACGCAGCCCCTTGCTGTCCCCGTTGTCCGCGTGGGCGGCGCCGACGATGCCACCGTCAACGGCCTCTGGCGCGGCGGCCACCTTGACCGGGGCCTCCGGCTCCGGGATCGGCGCCGGGAGTTCGCCCAGCATCTGCGGGTTCTCAGGGAAATCGGCGATGTTGCGGTCGGCGAAGTTGTAGGCGGCGACCAGCATCAGGCCGACGCCCGCCACGGTGCCGACGTAGAGATTAAGAGACTTCGACATTTTCGGCCTCCCCGTTGGCTTTGACATGCCAGGTCTGGATGCAGTTGTTGTGGTAGATGGAGTTCAACCCGCGCACGTCGCGCAATTGGGCCTTGGTCGGCTGGACATAGCCCGTCTCGTCGATCGCACGGGATTGCAGCAGCATCTCCTCGCCGTTCCAGGTCGTGTCGAGATAGAAGCGGGTCAGCGCCTTGTCCTGCCCTTCGGCGGCCAGACGGGCAGTTTCCCAGGTCATGCCGCCATCCTTGGACACATCGACGCGGGTGATCTTGCCGTGGCCGGACCAGGCCATTCCGGTGATGACCAGCGGGCCGTGGCCATGCGTGATCGGCGCCTGCGGGCTGGGCGAGGTGATGACGGATTTCGCGTCCATGACCCAAGTCCACTTGCGCGAGGTGCCATCAGCCAACGTGTCGGTGTATTTCGAGGTCTCTTCGCGGCTTTCGACGGGGCCATTCACGACCTCGACGCGGCGCAACCATTTGACCCACATGTTGCCTTCCCAACCGGGAACGACGAGGCGGACCGGGTAGCCATGTTCCTTGCGCAGGGCCTCGCCGTTGGCCTTGAAGGCGACCAGAACGTCGTCCATCGCCTTTTCCATCGGGATCGAGCGGCCATTGGACGAGGCATCAGCGCCCTCCACGTAGACCCACTTGTCCTTGAAGTCGCCCGCGGCATCCAGCCCGGCCTCGGCCAGCAGGGTGCGCAGGGGGACACCGGTGTATTCCATGTTGTGGATCATGCCGTGGGTGAATTGCGCGCCGTTCAGTTGCGCGCCCGCCCATTCCATGCCGGTGTTGGCGGCGCATTCGCAGAAATAGACGTGCTGCTCGCGCGGGAACCGTTCCAGGTCGTCGTATGTGAAAATCAGCGGCTGATCGACCAGGCCGTTGATCATCAGGCGATAATCCGGCTTCGACAGTTCAATGGCGCCCGAGTGATGACGTTCAAAGGCACAGCCCTGCGGAGTGATCGTGCCGTCGAGCGCGTGGATCGGTGTGAAGTTGATCGAAGAGATCGTGTCGGCGGTCAGCCATTCCACGTTGCGGCGGATAACGTCGTCTTCGAACTTGATCGGCAGGCCATAGGGGACCTCGTCCACGCCGTGGCCGAAACCGGATGCCCAGTCCTGCACTTCGGTGATCAGCGGATCGGGGCCGGCGGCGCGGGCGCCGGTGGCGGCCACGGCCCCTGCCCCAAGTGCGGCGGCACTGGTCAGGAACTGACGGCGGGAGGTGCCTTTCGTTTCCTTGCTCATTGCGTTCTCCTTACAGATCATTTCATTCATCTATGTGAATGAATAGGCGAGAAATTCGGCGGGCCGAGGCCCGCCGGAAAAACTTGGCTGCGTTCAGGCGCCGACCACTTCGACAGTGTCGCGGGGCTGAATCGTGACGGTGCCCTGCTTGCGGATATGGCTTTCGACCACGTCCCAGATCTGCGGCCCTTCGGTGCCTTCGTTGACCGAGGCCCAGCCGGCGACGACATAGTTCTTGGCCGGGTCGATGGCCTCGCCGGTGCTGAGCAGCACCATGTCCGAGATCCGCTCGCCCTGCGGCTTGGTCACATCGCAGCGATAGCCCATGCCACCAATACGGACCATGTCGCCGCCCTGCTGATAGTAGGGGTCCGGGTTGAAGATGTTGTCGGCCACGTCCTCGAGGATGACCTTGATGAACTCGCCCGTCATCTCTGTGCGGTAGGCCTCGCCGTAGGTCATCGACGTGACGTTCCAGATGTCTTCGCGCGTGATGTCGTCGCCCGGGATCAGGGACGGCCCCCAGCGGACGCCGGGCGACATGGCGATATCGGCTTCGCGCTCGCTCAGCAGAGCATCACAGATGAGGTCATCCCAGCTGCCGTTGAAATTGCCGCGGCGATACAGCAGAGAGTCGGTCTGGCCGATCACCTCTTCGAGGTCTGCCTTGTAGGGCGCGCGCTGCTCTTCGATCAGGGTCGCCATCTCCGGGTCGGGTGCGATCACGTCCGAGAAGATCGGGATCAGCTTGTGCCGGAACCCCATCATGCGACCGTCACGCACGTTCAGGTCAACGCGCGAGACGAACTTGCCGTTGGAGCCGGAGGCGATCAGGATCGTCTCGCCCACCAGAACCGGCTCGGGCAGCGCGTCATGGGTGTGGCCGGTCAGGATCACGTCGATCCCGGTGACCTTCGAGGCCATCTTCTTGTCGACGTCGAACCCGTTGTGGCTGAGGCAGACGACCAGTTCGGCCCCCTGCCCGCGCACCTCGTCGACCATTGCCTGCATGTTTTCATCGCGGATGCCAAAGCTGTATTCCGGGAACATCCAGCTGGGGTTGGCGATCGGCATATAGGGGAAGGCCTGGCCGATGACCGCAATCTTGACGCCGCCACGCTCGAAGAACTTGTAAGGTTTGAACAGTTCCGCAGGCTCGTCCCATTCGGCGTCAAAAATGTTCTGCCCCAGCGCGGCGAAGGGCAGCCCCTCGACCAGTTCGGTCACGCGGTCAGTGCCCAGGGTGAATTCCCAGTGAAAGGTCATCGCGTCGGGCTTCAGCCCGTTCATCACGTTGACCATGTCCTGCCCCTCGGAGTGGTAGCAGGTGTAGGAGCCGTGCCAGGTATCGCCGCCATCCAGCAACAGCGCATCGGGGCGGTCGGCGCGGATCGCGTTCACGACCGTTGCCACGCGATCCATGCCGCCAACCTTGCCATAGGCCTGTGCCAGGGCGCTGAAATCACCGGAGGACAACGCATAATGCGAGCGCGAACCGTCCTCGATCCCGTAGAGCTTGCGGAAATCAGCGCCGGTGACATGCGGGACCGCGCCGCGGTTGGCCCCCACGCCGATGTTGACCGAAGGCTCGCGGAAGTAGATCGGCATCAACTGCGCATGGATGTCGGTGACGTGGATCAGGCTCACGTTGCCGAAGGTGTCGAACTGCAGAAGCTGGTCCTGCGTCAGGCTTTGCTGCGCGGCAAGCCGCGCCCAGTTGCCAAAACCGGAGGTCCCGAGCATCGCCGAGGCCGCCATACTCACCTGCAGGAAATCGCGTCTTGAGATCATGGGGAGGGGTCTTTCTGTCTCATGACACACATGCGCATGTGTGAATTCGTTAAGATGAAGAAACCCCGCGCCAGTCACCTGACGCGGGGTCGTTTATTCAGTTGCGGACGGAGGGACCTTCGACCGACAGGCCGTTGCCACGCGACTTGACGTAAAGCTCAAGCGCGATGAATTCGTCCGAGCCTGGGCTGAAGGTTTCCGCGCGGGTGTCGCGAATGCAGCCCTTGAACCGGCTGTGTGCGCCGTTCAGCTTGGCGTTTTTCAGACGGTACGTCGGAAAGCCGTTGATATGGCCTTGGCTGAGGTGGTCGGCCCGGATGTAGTTGCCGTAGTTTTCCTCGTGGCAGGAGGCGCAGGCAAGCTCGAGCTGGCCATAGCGCGTGTAGTAGATCTCCTTGCCCTTTTCCCAGGCCTCGGCTGCCGGGCCGTCGATGGCGACGTTCACCGGCATGCCGCGCGAATGCGACGCAATCATCGCCTCCATCGAGATGGCATCGGTGGCGTCGTATTTCCATGCGTCGGCGCCCATGCGGTTCACGCGGCAGTCGTTGACCTGCATCTGCACGGTGCGCACTTCGCCAGCGTCCTCGTTCCACTTGGGATAGGTCGCGGCGACACCGGCCATGCTGTCGGCGGGATCGTCGTGGCAGTCGGCGCAGGCCTTGCCCTCGGACCCCTCTGCCGTGTTCCAGATGTCCATGGCCTGATCGACGAAGATCATGCCCTGGTTCTCGAAATCGTCGGTCTGAAGCTGCTGGGTCTCGTCCGAGCGGAAGTGCCAGCCCGAGATGATCTCGTCCAGGGCGCCGTCCAGGTGGGCGGGCGCCGGGGCCTTGGTGGTCATTTCGATGTCGCCGTTGACGACCAGCGTGTCGTCGTCGGCGCCACCCGCGAAGGCCGCGGGCGCAAACAGCAGTGCGGCGATGGCCGTCATTGCCTTGAATTTCATGTTGTTACCCTCCCGATTGGCGATCCTGCCCCGCGGTGCGCAGGGCAGGAATAGCTCTTGTGGTCAGCCGACCGCGACCGACTTGGTCTCTTCGTAGACGTCACCGTCGTCGTCGTACCAGGTAAACTTCAGATCGCCTGCTTCCGGGATGGTCGCTTCGAATTCGAAGTAGGGGTTGGTCGAGATCGCAGGCGCCAAGACGACGTCGACCACGTTCTGACCGTTGAAATCGCAGGTGAAGCGATTGATGATCGAACGCGGGATGACGTTGCCCGAGCTGTCCTTGCGCTGACCCGATTCCATCTTGTGGGAAATCAGGGTCTTGATGGTCACGACCTCACCGGCGGATGCCTTCTTGGGGGCCTTGACGCGGGGTTTGACACCAGATGCCATTTCTCAGAACTCCTCTTGGTTAGCCGCAGGATCAGCCGCCGCAGCCGCCGATTGTGACCTTCACGGTCTTCATCGCGGTCTGGTAGCTGCCGTCGGCCATCTTGGCGATGGCCTGGACATCCTGGGTGCCGGCAAGGCGGATACGGGTGGATGCGGCTTGCGACCCGGCGAGCGGACCAAAGCGGAAGGCGGCGACACCGGGGGTCGGGTTGCCCAGCGCGTATACGCGAACCTCGACGGCACCGGGGGCGTCGATGGAGATCGGAACGGTGTTGCCGTTCTCGGCGATTTCCGGCGCGGTCAGCGTCAGATCGCCAGTGCCGGCATCGGCGCCGGCCAGGAATTCGTCGGGTGCACCGACAAGTTCGGCGTTCGGATCGGCCTGTGCCACGGCGCTCAGCGGAAGCAGGGCCATCGCGGTGGCACCGGCGCCGAGCGCCAGCGTGTCACGTCTCGTGAAGTCCATCATGTTTCTCCTCAGATAAACCCGGTCACTCTTCCTTGAGCGTCAGCAGGAAGGCGACCAAATCTTCGATATCCTGCGCCGACAGGATCGGCGGCAGATCGCCCTCGGGGGCCTTGCCGGTGTATCCGTCGCCCGGACGGATGAAACCGGAAGTCTTGTAGAATGCGGGCATGACTGTGCCCTCGAAGGTGTGCTTGGCGTTGGCGACGATGCCGCGCAGTTCTTCTGCTGAACGGGCCTCTCCGGTCCAGGTCAACTCGGGGCCGACCTCCCCCTGGAAAGGCACATCGGGAAGCTGGGCCACCGCGTGACAGGACACGCAGTTGCCCTTGGACTTGGTCGAAAACACCATGCGGCCGTTGTCTGCGTCGCCCGGCACACCGGTCAGGGATTCATTCACTTCGCCATATTCGCCATACACAACGTCATCGGGGGCGACGGTTTCCGCAAAAGCGGCACCGGCCACCAGGGCCACCGCTGCGGTGATTGCTGTAAGCCTCATGTTCCCTCCCTAGGCTTGCGACCCGATATTGAGATCGGACCTTCGCTCATCGCTATTGGCGTATACCGTAGGCCACAGGGTTGCACGAACGCAACAACAAATTCACGGATATGAATTATTGCTCCGTTTGGTCGCACACTGCGCTTGGCGAACGGGTCCGGGCATCCGCACCTCCGCCACGACGGACCCGCTTATTCCCTCAGCTTGTCATAAGGTTGCGCCGGATCACATGCAGGCGGCCCGCCGATTTCCGGAGTTCATTCCTGTTTTCTCCGAAACCCAACGCCGCGCAATCGAGGGTTGCGCGGCGTCCTTCCCTGCCCGTTCTTGCGGCAGTGCGGGCGGGCCATCAAAACCAGCACGCCCCCGACCCGTCAGTTTCGACAATCGTCGAATCAACCCCGACAGGCGTCAGTCGAAACTGCCGTCGTTGCGTTCCTGGATGCGGCGCGCGTGGTAGCGCTGAAAATCCTCGCCAGTCTCGTCCTGGATCTCGTAGAGCTTCTCGGCCACCCAGGTGAACATGTCCAGCGAGGTCCCCTTGGAAAAGGCGCCCGGCATGACGGCGACCTGCGCGTCCATCGCGCTGGCGCCCTCCGGCACCTCCTCTGGCAGGAAGACGATGGTCGGGGTGAACAACACGCGCCACTTGCGGGCCATCTCCCGCTCCTGCAGCACCTCGCCGTCGAAATCCGTGACCTCTGTGCTGCCATGCAGGTTCAGCTGCACGACAAAATAGTTCTCGTCGATGTACTCCGAAACTTCCGGGTCGGTGAAGACCTCCTCATGCATCTTCTTGCAGTAGATGCAGCCGCGCTGCTCGAAAAACAGAACGAGCCGCTTGCCCTCTGCGTTCGCCTCGTCAAGATCCTCGCGAAGGTCCTTGAAGGTATCGCGCATCCAGGGGCTCTTGTAGAGGCCGTCATCGCCCATTTCCTGCGCCACCACCGGCAGCGCCATGAGCACGGCCAGCGCCGCGCCGATCCAGGTCTTCATCGCCAATCTCCTCTCGGTTTGCGCGACCGGGCCCCTACGGTCCCGTGACCGCGTCTCAGAATTGCCGTCAGCTCAGCGCTGTCCACGCCGGGAAGGTCTCGATCATCCACTGGGCGATGGCGTTCACCGTATCCGTCGCGATGAGAATCGCAAACAGGATGAGCATCCCGCCCATCATCTTTTCGACGTATTGCAGCTTGTCCCGGTGGCGTGCGGTCCAGCGCAGGAAAGGCCCGGAAAAGAGTGCCGCGATGATGAAGGGTGCCGTCATCCCGATGCCATAGACCAGCAACAACAGGCCGCCGCGCGCAATGTCCCCCATGCCGGAGGCGATCATCAGGATCGAGGCCAGCGCCGGCCCCACGCAGGGCGTCCAGCCGAACCCAAAGGCCAGCCCCATCGCGTAGGCGCCCAAAATGGTGGTCGGCTCGGCGCTGCTTTCGATTTTGGCCTCGCGGTATAGCAGGCCGATGCGGATCACGCCCAGGAAATGCAGCCCGAACAGCAGAAGGACCGCGACCGCCACCCATTTCAGGTAGTCCATGTAGTCTGCAAAGGCCTGACCCACGGCCGTGGCCCCCATCCCAAGCAGAACGAAGATCGTCGTCACTCCGGCCGCGAAAAAGACCGACGAGAGGATCAGCCGCCGCTGTGCGCCGGGCGTGATCCCCGCGTCGCCGCGCAGTTCGGACATGGAAATCCCCGCCATGTAACACAGGTAAAAGGGCACCATCGGCAGGATACAGGGCGTGAAGAAGCTTAACAGACCGGCAAAAGCTGCGCCCGCGAATGAAATGTCGAGCACTGATTGCGCCTTTCCTTGATCAATTCACATATTCAGATTAAGTTGTCCGTCAGGCCTGCGTCAATCGGTGCAACATGCGATCTTTCATCTTTCTTCTGGTCACTTGCTTCGGGGTGGCCCTGAGCGCCCTCCCTGCCCTGGCAAGCGAGTATCGTCTTGTCATGGTCGAACAGCCCGGCTGTGCTTACTGCGCGGCCTGGAACGACCAGATCGCGCCCGCCTACCCGCATACGGACGAAGGCCGGTTTGCGCCGCTCGTACGCGCCGATCTGCACATGGGCCCGCCCGAAGGCATAACCTACGCCCGCCGGGTCAACTTCACGCCGACCTTCATACTTGTTAAGGGCGGCGCCGAGATCGCGCGGATGGAAGGCTACGTGGGCGAAGATTTCTTCTGGCCGGTCTTCGCCAAGCTTCTGGGCGAACACACGAGCTTCGAGACTGCCGGTAAGGATTGAGGTGGAGCGGACGCATGGCACTTCCGGTACTGCATGACGATCTGACGGACGACGAGCTTGACGCCATCGTGGACAAGGCAACCGCGGCCTCGTCCTTTCTGAAGGCGATCAGCCACGAAGGGCGCCTGATGATCCTGTGCCACCTTGTCACCGGAGAGAAATCCGTCACCGAGCTGGAAGAGCTGCTGTCCGCGCGCCAGGCCGCCGTCAGCCAGCAGTTGTCGCGCCTTCGGCTGGAAGGGCTGGTGGTGCCGCGCCGGGATGGCAAGGCGATCTATTATCGCCTGGCGGACGACCGGCCGCGCAAGATGCTGGAATGCGTCTACGACCTGTTCTGCCGCGACGAAGACGAGACCTGACCCCGCGCCCGGGCGCCGCGCGTCTCAGGACGCTTGCGCGGTTTCGGGGACACTTGCATGATACAAGGGCCAGGTTTGGCGGGTCAGGAGGAGGGCCCGTGCATGATGGAGTATCTGACCGAGCATCACTTGGTCGCCCTTGTGGGGCTGGCCACAGGTGTGCCCTTGGGGCTTGCCGCGCGGCTTGGCCGCTTCTGCACCCTGGGGGCGATCGAGGATGCGCTTTACGGTGGGTCCACCGTGCGGCTGCGGATGTGGGGCATGGCGATCGGTCTGGCGGTGCTGGGCAGCTTTGCGCTCATGGCCTCGGGCCTGCTGACCGACAGTACGACCTACTACCTTTCGATCCGCTGGATGCCGCTGGCCTCGATCCTCGGCGGGCTTGTCTTCGGCTACGGGATGGCGCTGTCGGGCATGTGCGGTTACGGCGCGATTGCCCGGTTGGGCGGCGGTGACCTGCGCAGTTTCGTGATCGTGCTGGTGATGGGCGTGGCAACCTTCGTCGTGCTCTCCGGCCCGCTGGCGCCGCTGCGCGCGCTCGCCTTCCCGCAAGTGCCGGTCACGACCGAGGTTCCTCCAGGCATCGCGCACCAGCTGGCGGCGCTGAGCGGCATCTCGGTCAATCTGGTCGGCATGGGGATCGGCGCGTTGATCCTGATCGGCTCTGCGGCTTCGCGCGCGGTCTGGGAAAAGCCGTCAAAGGTGGCCTGGGCGGCGACCGTGGGTCTGGCCGTGGTGGGCGCCTGGGCGGGTACGTCCGGGGTGGCACGCACCGGGTTCGAGGCGCTGCCGGTTGTCTCTCACAGCTTTGCCGCCCCGCTGGGCGATACGATCCTGTGGTGGATGACCGGCTCTGCCAGACCCCTGAGCTTTGCCGTCGGGTCGGTGGCGGGCGTCTGGGCCGGGGCCTTCATCGGCTCGCTCTTCAAGGGGCACTTTCGCTGGGAGGCCTGCGAGGATCCGCGTGAACTCCGCCGCCAGATCATCGGGGCGGCCCTCATGGGCGGCGGTGCCGTGATCGCCCTTGGCTGCTCCATCGGGCAGGGACTCAGCGCCTTTTCCGTGCTCGCGATTTCGGCGCCAGTGACCTTTGCGGCCATCTTTGCGGGGGCGGCGCTGGGTTTGCGGCAGCTGATCGAGGGGTTCCAGCCGGCAGAGTGATCCGCGACGGACGCCCCGGATCGCTCAAGTCGGGTCAGAGACGATCCGGAGCGCTCTCAACCCCATTCCTGCAGGCGCGCAACGTAGCGCGCCAGGGTGTCGATCTCGAGGTTGATGCGGTCGCTCAGCTTGGTCCCGCCCCAGGTCGTCACTTCCTTGGTGTGCGGGATGAAGTTGATGCCGAAATCGCAGCCGTCGACCTCGTTCACCGTCAGGGAGGTGCCGTTGAGCGCAACCGATCCCTTGGGCGCGATGAATTTCGCCAGCGCCTCGGGCGCCCGAAAGGTGACACGAGTGCTATCCCCCTCGTCCGACATGCCGACGACCTCGGCGACGCCATCAACATGACCGGACACGATGTGGCCACCCAGCTCGTCACCCACCTTGAGCGCACGTTCCAGGTTGATCCGCGTCCCCTCGGCCCAGTCGCCGATATTTGTCTTGGAGACGCTCTCTGCCGAAATGTCGACATCGAACCAGTCTTCGCCCAGGCCAACGACCGTCAGGCAGACACCATTGCAGGCGATCGACGCCCCCATGTCGATACCGGAGGTGTCATAAGACGTGCCGATGCGCGCACGCAGGTCGCCGCGGTGCTCCAACGTCCGGACGGTGCCCATGTCTGTGACGATGCCTGTGAACATGCCTTGCCCCTTCCCGGCCCTCAAAGCCTTATTTTCGTCGAACTCGCGCGGTAGAACTTTGTTCAGAAACCGGACATATAGCGGCATCATGGTCAAGGCAACTGGCGACAAACGGGTCTTTCTGTTCCTCCAGGGACCGCATGGGCCGTTCTTTTCCCGGCTCGGCACGATGCTGCGAAGGACCGGGGCCGAGGTCTGGCGCGTGGGCTTCAACGCGGGCGACCGCGCCTTCTGGTTCCACTCCAAAAGCTATCTACCCTATCGCGGCACCCCCGAGGAGTGGCGGGGCTGGTTTTGCGACCTGATCGAGGCCCGCGGCGTCACGGACATCGTGCTCTACGGCGACGTGCGCGCAATCCACGCCCAGGCCGCCGAAGAGGCCAAGGCACGCGGCCTGACGGTGCATGTCTTCGAAGAAGGCTACATGCGGCCCTACTGGATCACCTACGAACGCGGTGGATCGAACGGGCATTCGCGGCTGATGCGGATGAGCGTGGGCGACATGCGCCGTGCGCTGGAACTGTCGGACATGGAGGCGCCCTTGCCCCCGGCCCATTGGGGCGACATGCGCCAGCACATCTTTTACGGCGCGCTCTACCACTGGTTCGTGATGTTCCGGAACGGGGATTACCGCAACTTTCGACCGCACCGCTCGCTCAGCGTTTTCCAGGAGTTCCTGCTGTACCTGAAACGCCTGCTGCTGATGCCCTTCAGCTGGGCGGATCGCGTGATCGCGACAACCCGCATCCGCATGGGCGGCTTTCCCTATCACCTTGCACTGATGCAACTGGAACATGATTCCAGCTTTCAGCAGCATTCGCCCTTCGACACGATGCCCGATTTCATCGACCTGGTGATCGCGGGCTTTGCCGAGGGCGCTCCGGGCCATCACCATCTGGTGTTCAAGGCCCATCCATTGGAAGACGGTCGCGCGCGGGTACGCCGGGCCGTGGCGCAATCGGCACTGAAACACGGCGTTGCCGACCGCGTTCACTACGTCCGTGGCGGCAAGCTGGCGCGGCTCCTGAACGATGCCCGCAGCGCGGTGACGGTCAATTCCACGGCGGCGCAGCAGGTGCTGTGGCGCGGCATCCCGATCAAGGTTTTCGGCGACGCGGTCTACGCCAAGCCCGAATTCGTCTCGACCCAGCCGCTGGCAGAGTTCTTTGCCCTGCCCACACGACCGGACAACAAGGCCTACAAGGACTACCGGCGCTACCTGCTGGAGACCTCGCAATTGCCGGGCGGATTCTACTCGGCACGCGGGCGGAGACAACTGCTGCGCCAGGTGGTGGACATGATGCTGTCGCCCGACGACCCCTATGATGCCCTGTCCCGGGGCACCGCGGCGCCACGGCAACAGTTGCGCGTCGTGCACTGACGCGCAAATTCCACCGGACTGGCTTTTTGGGCCGGAGTCCGGTATGTTGCACAAAAAAACCTGAGGCAGAACAATACAGGTCGAGGAGACCGAGCAGTGAAACAACCCCCTCACCGGTGGGCGCGTGGACTCGCGCTTCTGGTCGCGGTATCGCTTGTGGCGTCCTGCGGCCTGCCCCGCGTTGGCCCCAACAAACGCGAAATCTTTGCCGGATCGGTGCAGCGTGAGGGCGATGCATTTATCGTTTCTGTAAACGATCATGTGACGCGCGCGACCGCGGTTGTTCCGGCATTGGGGTTCACCGACAGCTTCAAGAACGCGGGCGTTCTGGGATCTGACACGATCCGCCCGGGTGACACGCTGGGCCTGACCATCTGGGAAAACGTCGACGACGGCCTGCTGGCCGCCGAGGCCGCCAATTCCACCATCCTCGAAGAGGTCCAGGTGGATGGCGCGGGCTTCATATTTGTTCCCTACGCCGGCCGCATCCGCGCGGCGGGCAACACACCCGAACGCATCCGCCGGATCATCACCGAACGGCTCGAAGACCAGACCCCCGACCCGCAGGTCGAGGTGCGCCGCGTCGCAGGCGACGGATCGACGGTCAGCATGGTGGGCGCCGTAGGCGGACAGGGTGTCTACGCCATCGAACGGCCGACACGCACGCTCTCGGCCATGCTGGCGCGCGCCGGCGGCATCTCCATCGATCCCGAGGTGGCCCAGATCACCGTCTTGCGCGGCGATCACAAGGGCAAGATCTGGTTCCAGGATCTCTACGAAAACCCCACGTTCGATATCGCCCTGCGCGGCGGCGACCGCATCCTTGTCGAGGAGGACAGGCGGTCCTTCACCGCGCTGGGAGCCACCGGCACCCAGGCGCGCGTGCCCTTCGACAGCCAGGTCATCTCCGCGGTCGAGGCCATCGCCCAGGTCGGCGGCCTGACGGCAGCCGCGGCTGACCCGACGGGCGTTTTCGTCCTGCGCAACGAACCGGCCGAAGTGGCCAACCAGGTGCTGGGCCGCGACGACCTGATCGGCGCTCAACGCATGGTCTATGTCCTCGACCTGACGGAACCGAACGGCATGTTCATGGCACGTGACTTCGTGATCCGCGACCAGGACACTCTGTACGTGACAGAGGCGCCCTTCACGCAGTGGAACAAGGTGATTGCCGCCCTGACCGGCACGCTGGGCGCGGTCAGCACGCTGTCGACCGCCGCCGACACGCTGTCGGGTGGCTGACCCGCCTTGACGAGCGGACACACGGAACCGGTGAACGCCGGGGGCCCCCGCCCCCGGCGTTTGCACGTCTACAACGGCGGGTTTCTCTGGCAAAGCCGGTTACGCCGCATCCTGCGCCTCGCCGGATACCGCGTCACCCTTGGACGCCCCGGCGCGGATGGCCTTGTGGGTGTCTGGGGGCAATCCCCCTACGCGCACCGTGGAGAGGCCGTGGCCGCGCGCAGCGGTGCCGGGCTGCTCCGGATCGAGGACGCTTTCCTGCGCTCTTTGCATCCCGGGCGCGCCGGAGAGCCACCGCTGGGGCTCTTGATCGACCATAGCGGCGTGCATTTCGATGGGCGCAGGCCATCCGATCTTGAAACCCTGCTGAACACCCACCCCCTGGACGACACTGCGCTGCTGGACCGCGCGCGGGGCGTCATGGCCCGGATGCAGGAGGCGCACCTCAGCAAGTATTCCGCCACCAGGCTGGACGTAGACCCGCCCGAGCCGGGCTATGTTCTGGTGGTCGACCAGACACGCGGCGATGCGTCTGTCCGGGCCAGCGGGGCGGATCGTGCAAGGTTTCTCGAAATGCTCTTCGTTGCGCGCGAGGAGAATCCAGGCGCGCGCATCGTGCTGAAGACCCACCCGGAAACCGGCGCGGGCTATCGCCCAGGACACTACGTGCCGGAAGATGCGGCCGGCGAGGTCGCGCTTTATGACGGACCTGCCTCACCCTGGTCCCTGCTGGAGGGAGCCACCTCGGTCTATACCGTCTCGTCCCAGATGGGGTTCGAGGCAATCCTCGCGGGACACCGCCCTCGCGTGTTCGGCCTGCCCTTCTACGCAGGCTGGGGACTGACACAGGACGAAGAGGTCATCCCGCGCCGGACCGCCCGACTGACACGCGCCCAACTTTGTGCCGGGGCGATGATCCTGTACCCGCACTGGTATGATCCCTATGCCGATCAGCTGTGCGAGATCGAAGAGATCCTTGGCGCACTCGAAGCGCAGGCACGCGCCTGGCGTGAGGACAGAGCTGGCTGGGTCGCCTCCGGCATGCGGCTGTGGAAAAGGCGCCCTTTGCAGAAGTTCTTTGGATATTACAAACGCATACGCTTCGAAGATGATGTGAGTAAAGCGCGGGATATTTCGAAAGGCGAAGGGCTTGGCCACATGGTCTGGGCCAGCAAAGCCAGCGGAAACGCCGTGAGAGTCGAAGATGGCTTTCTCAGATCGCGCGGTTTGGGGGCTGAATTGGTTCCACCACTTTCACTGGTGCTGGATTCTGGCGGAATCTACTATGATCCAACCCGCACCTCGGACCTCGAAAGCTGGATTCACAAGCGTGCGGCGCATTTGCGACCCGACCAAATGCGACGTGCCCACAGGCTGATTCACACACTCATCACAAATAACTTGTCCAAATACAATATTTCCGGAACCTTACCCGATCTTCCTGCAGGTCGCCGTATCCTGGTGCCGGGGCAGGTCGAGGACGACGCCTCGATCCTTGCAGGCAGCCCAGACATTCAGCGCAACGCCGATCTCCTAGCCCGCGTGCGACAGGAAAACCCTGATGCGGTGATCCTGTGGAAGCCGCACCCGGACGTGGAAGCCGGTCTGCGAACGGGCGCCGTGGACACTCCCGGTCGCTGGGCCGATGTCGTGCTGGAGCGTTGCGATATCGGGGCGCTCCTGTGCGAGGTCGACGAGGTCTGGACCATGACCTCTCTCACCGGGTTCGAGGCGCTCTTGCGCGGATGCCGGGTGGTGACACTTGGGGCCCCCTTTTACTCGGGCTGGGGTCTGACCCGGGACATCGGTCCGGTGCCGGCACGCCGGTTACACGGCCCTCGCCCCACGCTTGAGGCGCTGGTCCATGCGGTCTTGATCGATTATCCCCGCTACTTCGACCCGGTGACTGGCCTGCCATGCCCTGTAGAATGCACGGTCAATCGCCTGAAAACCGGCAGGATTCCCTCTCCTGGACCGGCAAACAGGATACTGGCGAAACTGCAGGGCGCGCTGGCCAGCCACTCCAACCTCTGGAGACGTTAAGGCTTTATTACAGTTAAGTGACATATTCGCCTGATAAAAAGTTATTTTCAGACTTATCCACAGGAGATTGACCTTTGGTCAAGACCGAACAAGCGCGATTAACCTTCTGTTAACACTTTGGATTAAGCGCCCTGACGGCGGCGCCAGACGTGCCTGATATCGCCGCCCGCGCCCACAACATCCACAAGGTCGAAACGCGGGGCCTCGTCCAGCCGGGCCACCCCCAGCGCACCAATACCGGGATAGCCCTCGGCCCCAAGCGCCATGCCCGCGGTAAAGACATGCAGTTCGTCCACCAAGTCGTGCAGCAAGAGCGAAGCGGCAAGTTGCCCGCCCCCCTCGCAGAAGACCCGCGTCAGCCCCTCTGCCCCGAGCGCGCGCAACATGGCCAGCGGATCGATACGTCCGCCCGAGATCTGGCAGGGCAGCAGCCGGGCTCCGACACCCTCCCAGGCGGTCTTCAATTCGCTGCGCGCTTCGGGACCGTGGCAGAGCCAAAGCGGCACGTTGCGGGCGCTTTGCGCAAGCTGGCTCATCAAGGGCACATCGATCAGGCGCGAGACGACGACGCGCACAGGCTGACGCCTGTCGCCGAACCCGCGCACCGTCAGCTGGGGATCATCGGACCGGGCGGTGCCCGCGCCGACCATCACCGCGTCGTGGCTGGCGCGCAGGGCGTGAACCGCGCGGCGGGCTTCGGGCCCAGTGATCCACTGGCTTTCGCCAGTCGCCGTGGCAATGCGCCCGTCCACCGTCATGGCCAGTTTCAAGGTCACCCAAGGACGCCCCTGGGAGATACGCAAAAAGAACCCCGCGTGATCCGACAGAGCCTGTTCGGCGCCAATGCCGGTCGTCACCTCGATGCCATTTTTCCGCAGGAAGTCAAAGCCCTGTCCGTCGACCCTCGGGTCGCTGTCGGCGATGGGCGCCACCACGCGGGCGATCCCCGCCTTGGCAAGCGCTTCGCAACAGGGGGGCGTGGCACCGTGATGCGCGCAGGGTTCCAAGGTAACATAAGCGGTCGCGCCCCGCGCGGCCGCACCGACCATATCCAAAGCGATGGTTTCCGCGTGCGGCCTGCCGCCCGGCGCGGTCCAGCCGCGCCCGACGACCCGGCCATCACGGACGATCACGCATCCGACCGCCGGGTTCGGCCAGCATTGCCCCATGCCGCGACGGCCCAGCGCCAGCGCATGGGCCATGTGGCGCCGATCTTCGGATGTCACTTCTCGGCCTGGGTTTCTGGGCGCAACTCGCTGACGAACTTGTCGAAATCGTCCGCGGCCTGGAAATTCTTGTAGACGCTGGCAAAACGCACGTAGGCGACGGTGTCGATCCGGGCGAGTGTCTCCATGACGATCTCGCCAATCATCTTCGACGGGATATCGGTCTCTCCCATGCTTTCCAACCGCCGCACGATGCCGGAAATCATCTGGTCGACGCGCTCGGGCTCTATCGGACGCTTCTGAAGCGCGATCCGGATCGACCGTTCCAGCTTGTCGCGGTCGAAATCCTCGCGCCGCCCGTTCGTCTTGATGACGACCAGATCCCGCAACTGGACCCGTTCGTAAGTGGTGAAGCGACCGCCACAAGCGGGGCAGAACCTGCGCCGCCGGATCGAAACGTGATCCTCTGCCGGGCGCGAGTCCTTCACCTGAGTGTCAATATTTCCGCAAAACGGGCAGCGCATGGGCCCATCCCCTCGTAATTCTTGATATTCCTGCCTCTGGTCATGGGGTTGGGCCCCACTTATCCACAGCCACTATAGGTCAGCCGCCATAATTTGGGTAGAGGGGATTTGAGGCCGCTAGATAAAGCCCGCGCTCAGCCCGGGATATGCCAGTGCCGCCCGCGCGCCGTGGTGACATATTCCGGCCACGGAAGATCGACCGGCGCCGGGTAGTCCGCCAGCGGCGGGATCGGGGCCGCGGCGCGGCGCTCCTCGAACTCGGCCCAGCAGGTCGACCGCGCCGGCTCGTCCGTCAGCAGGCGCAGCGCGGTACGTGACAGCACCCGGCCAGCGGTCTGCACGCTCGGGTCGATCAGCTGGGGAATGCCGCCAAGCGCGTTCATCGCCCAAGGCGGATATGGGCCCCCGCGCAGCGCCGGGCGACCGATGTAGATCCGAGCCGTCGGCGCGTGCCAGCACATGTCCGTGTAATCGTCCGAGGTGCTGTTCAACTGGGCAGGCGGAAGGTCACGACGCAGGATGGCCTCAGCCTCCTGCGGCGCGATTAGGCGGGTACATTCGGGGATGAGCGGATTGTCCGTGGCCACGGCGCCGCAGGCGGTCTGCACCTGTCGCGCAAGGTCCAGCGCCTCTGCACTGTACTCCGGCGCCCCTACGTCCTGCAGTGCCTCCCAGGCGAGACCGGCCAAGGCGTGATTAGGCAGGCCGGGGCGGGACTTGCTCACCCAGATCTTTTCGACCGTGCAACCGGTGATCTGCGCGACATGCTCGGCCAGACGGTCGAGTTGGGCAGTGATCTGTTCGGCCATTTGCAGATCCGGCACACGCATCAGGTACTGCAGGTCGGCCTGCCGTGCGGGCAGATTGTCCGCCGTCGCCTGCCCCGTGGACAGGATCGCCTCTGACACCGACCAGCCGCCGCGATGCGGCAGCATCGACTCTCGCAGGGTGCGGCCCATCTGGTACATCGTCACAAGCGCATCATTGGCACCGGGCGCGCGCACGTCGGAATGGCTTTGCGGGATCGGCGGCGCACCGTCGCCCCCTTGCATCCAGCTCTGCGGCGCCTCGCAACGGAAACGGTAGACAAAGGCATAGGCCGCACCGCAATGGGTATCCCAACGGACGGTATTGGACAGCGGCAGCATGTAGAACGGGTGCCAGGACAGCATCGCCGCCAGCCCGTCATAGTATCCCGCCGCCGCGTGCAGGGGTTTCGAGCCGCGCACCTTTTCCGCCGGTTCACCGGTAATCTGCAAACCGCCGGGAATCCCATGCGCCTGCATGGCCGCCTTCGTCGCCAGGATGCCGGCGAGCGCCCCCATGCCCAGGGCGGAATGCGGATCGGTATGACCTGCAGCCAAAGGGCCAAGCCCCTCACGCGGGGCCTCCCAGGGCACCGGAGCCTGGCAATTGGCGGGCACCGCGTCGTATTCGGCGTACATGCCGATCATCGGGCCGTCGCCCTGCGACCAGCGCGCACAAAAGGCCGTGGGCATCCCGGCCGAGCCTTCCTCGACCTCGAACCCCTCTTCGCGCAGCCGATTGACGTACCATTCGGCCGAGCGATACTCGCGCCAGGCCGGTTCGCCATAGTCGAAAAGCCGTGCGCACCAAGCCGAGAGATCCTCGGCATGGTCCGCGATCCAGCGGTCCGCTGTGTCTTTGCTCACGTTCAGAACTTCCTCGGGTCGGATGCCTCGCGCAGGTAGGCAGGCATGGTCTGCGCCTCCCCCGATAACAGCAACTGGCCCCGGTCTTCCATCCATTGCTCGATTTCTTCGGGCGTGGGATCGACCAGTTCGATCCATTCCAGGCACCACTCCATTTCCTGCAACAGCACCTCGTCCGGGATATGCGCCAGGGAGACGTCCGGCTCGTTCCAGCGCGGCCCGCCCAGGAAGACGGCCGCATACATGATCTTGGCCTTCTTGGGGGGCGTGCCATTGACCAGAAGCGCCTCGTAGAACATGCGGTGGACCTCACGCCAGCCGCGCGTGCGATAGGTGGGCAGTTCCTCGTTGCCGACACCGCAGTAGGCATCGTGCAGAGCCGCCGCCATCAGGTATTCACGGCTTTGCCGGTCCCCGATCAGCGGCGCAAAGATCACCGGGATGGTGGCACCGTCGGTCAGGGTCCGCGGAGGGGCCGTCCAAGTATCGCCGCTTGCGTCGATGAAATCGATCTTGTCCCGAGTGGGCAGGAAAGCATGTTGGAAATTCTCGATAAAGACCGGCTCTCCGGCCATCTGCAGCGGCCCGCCGATGAACCGGCACAGCCGATCGCGGCTCTCGACCTCGAGACAGGTCGAAGCCGAGGCCGCCGCGCTGCGGGCGAGGTATTCAGGCAAACCGATCACCGCCCCGGCCCCGCCTGCGACGAGCAGGAGGCCAACGGCAAAAAGCGCCCGACCTTTCGTCTTGCGTTGCATACGTTCAATCCCGGTTGCGGTCTGGAAACCCTGTCAGGTCTGCGTGGCAGTCTACCAGTGGGGCCCCCCGGAACAATGGCGGAAATCCTCACCCGCCGATGTGGGCAAGAACCTCGCGTCGGTGCGGCGCATCACGGTGTTCGAAAAGGTAAATGCCCTGCCACGTCCCCAGACCCAACCGTCCCCGCAGGAGGGGAATGGACAGGCTGACGGGCAACAAAGCGGCCTTGATATGGGCCGGCATGTCGTCCGGCCCTTCGCATCGGTGAGTCAGGTAGTCCATCGCGGGCGTATCGGCGCGAGGCACCAGGCGGGAGAAATAGGCGTCCAGATCGCGGCGCACATCCGGGTCGGCATTTTCCTGGATCAACAGGCTGGCCGAGGTGTGGCGCAGAAACAGCGTACACAGCCCGTCCCGCACCCCCGCCCCGCTGACCCATTCGTTCACCTCTGTGGTGAACTCATACAGCCCGGCACCTGTCGTGCGGATGGTGAAACTTGTCTGTGGCATGGCTTTCCCCGGCGTTATGACGCACCTATCTTAGTGGCATTCGGCCCCCGGAACCGCAACGGCCCGGACCGGATCACAGGGAGCTTTGCCATGAATGACCAGACACCGCCGCGCCGGATGACGGCTGCGGATTTCGACCAGGAGTTGCTGGACCTTTACGATTTCTACGCCCACGGACGCATTACCAAGCGCGAGTTCCTGGACCGCGCCGGAAAGTTCGCCGTCGGCGGGCTGACGGCGGCCGCGCTGCTGAACATGCTGTCACCGAATTACGCGCTGGCCGAGCAGGTCAGTTTCAACGACCCCGACATCACGCCGGAATACATCGAGTACCCCTCGCCGAACGGTCATGGGTCGGTGCGCGGCTATCTGGTGAAACCGGCCAATGCCACCGGCCCGCTGCCGGCGGTGGTGGTCGTGCATGAGAACCGCGGGTTGAACCCCTATATCGAAGATGTGGCACGGCGCGTGGCCAAGGCCGGTTTCATCGCGCTGGCGCCGGACGGGCTGTCCAGTGTCGGCGGGTATCCGGGCAATGATGCGGACGGGCGTGAACTGCAGCGGACGGTGGACCGCGAGAAACTGATGAACGACTTTTTCGCGGCCTATGAATTCATGGCCGGGCACGATGACACCACGGGCAAGGTCGGCTGCGTCGGTTTCTGCTATGGCGGGGGCGTCTGCAATGCGCTGGCGGTGGCCTACCCGGAACTCGGGGCCTCTGTGCCGTTCTACGGACGGCAGGCGGCTGCCGAGGACGTTCCGCGGATCGAGGCGCCGCTATTGCTGCATTATGCCGAACTGGACGAGCGGATCAACGAAGGCTGGCCCGCTTACGAGGCCGCGCTGCAGGAACACGGCAAGACCTATACAGCGCACATCTACCCGGGCGTGAACCACGGGTTCCACAATGACTCGACCCCGCGCTACGACGAGGCGGCGGCCGAACTGGCCTGGGATCGTACCATCGCCTTTTTCAACGCGCATCTGACCTGAAAGCAGCGGGCCGGAGCCCCCCATCGCACCGGCCCGATCACCCCGTCAACACGGAGAGCAGCCAGCTTCGACTGGACGGGACCGTCATGAGCACCACCGACACGAGGTGCAGCAGGCAGATCGCGTTCAGCAGAAAGCCGAAAGGTTGCTTGGTCGTCTTGTGACGAAACACCCGCTGCCCGAGCTTGGCGCCGATGGAGCCTCCAAGCCCTGCGACAGCCAGCAGGGTGCGCTCCGGCACACGCCACCGCCCCCGCCGCGCGCGTGTCTTGTCCAGCCCAAAAAGGCAGAAAGTCAGCAGGTTCAACAGCAGGAACAGAGCGGCAAGCGCCTGAAGAGAGCCTGCCGCCGCAGGCATCGCGTCGAAATTCATGCTGCGCCGCCCCGGCTTCAGTCGAACAGACGGATCCCCATTTGGTCGATCATCTGTTTTGCCTTCCTGATAGAGGCATCCTCGGCTTCGTCGAGATCGCGGATCATGTCCGCGCGGATCAACTGGTGAGTCCTCAGTTCGCCCTTCACCTCGCCTTCGATCAGCGCGCCGACGCGGTATTGGCCGCCCTCTGCCGCAGGTTGCGGGGTGATCCGGAAGCCTTCGTACTCCACCGTCTTGGCGGGGGGCGCTTCCGCCCCACCGCCCTTGCCGCCGAATAGTCGTTTCAGCAACGACATGCGCTTACTGGTCCAGGAAGCTGCGCAGCTTGCGCGAGCGCGACGGATGCTTGAGCTTGCGCAACGCCTTCGCCTCGATCTGGCGGATCCGTTCCCGGGTCACGCTGAACTGCTGGCCCACTTCCTCCAGCGTATGGTCGGTGTTCATGCCGATGCCGAACCGCATCCGCAGCACACGTTCCTCACGCGGGGTGAGCGAGGACAGAACCCGCGTCGTGGTTTCCTTCAGGTTCTCCTGAATTGCGGAATCCAGCGGCAGGATCGCATTCTTGTCCTCGATGAAATCACCAAGCTGGCTGTCTTCCTCGTCACCGATGGGCGTTTCGAGGGAGATCGGCTCCTTGGCGATCTTCATCACCTTGCGAACCTTTTCCAGCGGCATCTGGAGCTTCTCGGCCAGCTCTTCCGGCGTCGGCTCGCGACCGATCTCGTGCAGCATCTGGCGACCGGTACGGACCAGCTTGTTGATCGTCTCGATCATGTGGACCGGGATACGGATCGTCCGGGCCTGGTCAGCAATCGACCGGGTGATCGCCTGGCGGATCCACCATGTCGCGTAGGTCGAGAACTTGTAGCCGCGGCGGTACTCGAACTTGTCGACGGCCTTCATCAGGCCGATGTTGCCTTCCTGAATGAGATCAAGGAATTGCAGACCACGGTTGGTGTATTTCTTGGCGATGGAAATCACCAGGCGCAGGTTGGCCTCGACCATTTCCTTTTTCGCCTGCCGCGCTTCCTTTTCACCCTTCTGCACCTGGTTCACGATGCGACGGAATTCGCTGATATCCAGGCCGACGTACTGGCCGACCTGCGCCATGTCCGCACGCAGTTCTTCGACCTTGTCAGAGGACCGGTCGATGAACATCTGCCATCCACGCCCGGATTTCTGCGACATGCGCTCCATCCAGTTCGGATCCAGCTCGTGGCCGCGGTATTCCTCCACGAACTCGCGACGGTTGATGCGGGCCTGGTCGGCCAGCTTCACCATCGCGCTGTCGATGGACATGATGCGCTTGTTGATCCCGTACAGCTGGTCGATCAGCGCCTCGATCCGGTTGTTGTGAAGGTGCAGACCATTCACCAGCTCGACGATTTCCGAGCGCAGCTTCTGATAAAGCGCTTCATCCTGCTCGTCGAAGGAACCGTCCTCGTTCAGGGTCGCCGAGATCCGGCTGTCCTGCATCTCGGCCAGCGCCTCGTAATCCTGGGCAATCCGGTCGAGCGTTTCCAGAACACGCGGCTTGAGCGCGGTTTCCATCGCCGCAAGCGACATGTTCGCCTGCTCGTCGTCGTCGTCGTCGTCTTCCTTGGCGATGGGATTGCCGTCGGCGTCGTATTCCGGCTCATCGCTCTTGGGCTTGGCCGAGGTTTCGACGTTCGCGGTATCGACCACCGGTTCCTCGACCTCGCCATCCTCGTCCATCTGGCCCGAGAAGGTGGTCTCAAGGTCGATCACGTCACGCAGGAGAATGTCCTCGGACAGAAGTTCGTCGCGCCAGATCGTGATCGCCTGGAAGGTCAACGGGCTCTCGCAGAGGCCCAGGATCATCGTGTTGCGGCCGGCCTCGATGCGCTTGGCAATGGCGATCTCGCCCTCGCGGCTCAGCAGTTCGACGCTGCCCATCTCGCGCAGATACATGCGCACGGGATCGTCCGTCCGGTCGAGCTTTTCCTGCCCGCCCGAAGAGAGCGCGACCTCGCCGGCCTTCTTGGTTTCGACCAGTTCGGTCGATCCCTTGTTGTCGTCCTCTTCCTGTTCTTCCTCTTCGGTGACCTGGATGCCCATTTCGGACAACATCGACATCACGTCCTCGATCTGGTCGGACGAGACCTGATCGGGCGGCAGAACCTGGTTGAGTTGATCGTAGGTGATGTAACCGCGCTCACGCGCTTCGGCGATCATCTTCTTGACCGCCGCCTGGCTCATGTCGAGGCTGATTTCCTCTTCCTGATCTTCGGACTTTACGTCTTCGTTGTCCTTGGCTGCCATGCGGCTCTCCTGATGAGGGGCTCGGGATCGGGGGCGATTCGATAAACCGACTCATTAGCGCGATTCGGTGATTCGCACACCCGTCTAACCATATTTCTTTACCAGTTCGTCACCAATTCGCTGCTTATTTGCGGCTTTTGTCGAATCGAATCTGTGACAGGAGCGAATCAAACGCACTGCGTTCCTCGCGGTCGATCGGGGCCCCGTTGGGACCAATGTCATATTCTGCGTCATCCTCGTCGCGGCGGCGTCCGGCTTGTGCGCGCACGCGCGCGGCCTCTGCCAGGCGCCAGGTCAGCGCCTCGTCGGCCCGTGCCTCGAGGTCTTCCTGGGCTTCCTTCAATTCCAGTTGCCAGCCATCCTGCGCGGCCAGCTTGGCCAGTTCCTCTGCAACCGTCAGCCGGGCAAGCTCGGCGTTTCCGGGTGCCCGGATACAGGGCACCACGGCGACATGGCGTCCAGATCGCAGGTTTTCAAGGGCCTCGGGGCCAAGTGCCGCCTCGACCACCTCCAACATCCTGTCGCCGTCGCCCAGACCACGCAGGATCGCGTCGCGCAGGGCCGCAAGTTCGCCGTCGGCACAGGCCATGTCCTCCAGCTGGACCTCGAATTCCTCCGCAATCTCGGGCGCCGACAGGATCGCTGCCAGGATCACTTCCTGGCGCAATCGGCGCTCTCCTTCTTCTCCGCCGGAGGCCAACAGCGATGCCTTGGCACCGGGGGTCGGCACCGCGGCCACCTGTTGCTGAAACCGCCCTCCACCTCGGAACGGCCGCTCCGGGCGGGACGGACGGGCCGGGCGGAAAGCCTGGTAGCGCAGTTCCTTGAGTGCCTCGCCGTAGTGATGGCGCAACGTGGGATCCTGGATCTTGCCGATCCGGGTCCGCAAAGCCTTGTCCAGCGCCGCGCGCCGTTCGGGGCTGTCCAGAACCAAACCGTCGGTTTCCTGCCGCCAGAGCAGTTGCACCATCGGCAACGCTCCTTCCAGCACCTTGACCACCGCCTCTGGCCCCTCGGCACGCAACAGATCGTCGGGGTCCTTGCCCTCGGGCATGATGGCAAAGCGCAGTCCCTTGCCCGCCTCCAGCAGCGGCAGGGCCAGGTCGATGACCCGATAGGCCGCGTTCAGGCCCGCCTTGTCACCGTCCAGCGCGATCACCGGCTCGTTCGAAACGCGCCACATCTGCTGGAGTTGCGGTTCGGTCACGGCGGTGCCCAACGGCGCAACAGAAGCGGTGAACCCCGCCTCGCTCAGCGCGATCACGTCCATGTACCCTTCGGCCACGATCAGCCGTTGCCCCCGGCCCGCCGCCTCGCGCGCGGGCTTCAGGTTGAACAGGTTGCGCGACTTGTCGAAAAGTTCGGTTTCCGGCGAATTGAGGTATTTCGCGTTGTCGTTCGGATCCATCGCCCGCCCGCCAAAGGCGATCGCCCGCCCCCGGCCGTCGCGGATCGGGAACATGATGCGGTTTCGGAATACATCGTAGGGCGCGCGCCCCTTGTCAGAGGCCCGCACCAACCCGGCACCCAGCAACAGGTCAATCTCGACACCCCGCCCGGTCAGCGCCTGGCGCAGGTTCTCCCAGCCCGGGGGGGCGAAACCGATTTCCCAGCGTTCCAACGCCGCCTCGTCCAGACCGCGCCGCGCCAGGTAGGCACGCGCCTCGGCCCCGGCGCCGGTCTTGAGCTGAAGTCGGAAGAACCCCACCGCCTGCTCCATGACCTCGCTCAGCAGGGTCCGGCGATCCGCCTTTTCCTGGGCACGCGGGTCCTGCTTGGGCACCTCCATCCCGGCCTCCTGGGCCAGAATCTCGATCGCCTCCATGAAGCCGACATTTTCTGTCTCGCGGACAAAGGAAATCGCGTCACCCTTGGCGTGGCAGCCAAAGCAATAGTAATAGCCCTTGCGGTCATCCACATGAAAAGACGCGGTTTTCTCATGATGGAAGGGGCACGGCGCCCAGAGGTCGCCCTTGCCCTGATTGGATTTCCGATTGTCCCACAACACTTTGCGGCCCACCACCTGAGAAAGGCTGGTGCGGTTGCGCAGCTCGTCAAGGAATCCGGGGGGGAGGCTCATGCCTCTCAATATCGCCCGGCGTGGGCCCTAGGCAAGGGGCAGAGTCAGCCTGGGATCAAAGCGCCTCGCACTGCGCGCGCGCGGCCTTGCCCACCTCGGGCGTCAACTGCGCTTCGGGCAAGAGAAAGATGAAATCCACCAGTTGCCCCGCGGCGTCCTTGCCCATCTCCCGGGTCATGGTACGGCGCACCTTTGCCTTGCTGTCCCCGTCCAGCCGGGCCTGTACGGCCGCATTGAACCAGGTCTCTGTCTGAACGCATCTGTCGACGTCCTGCGCCACGGCGGCGGACGCTCCGAACCCGAGAACAGCGATCATGACCAAAGCGCGCATGGCGGTACCCTTTCTACCAGACTGAACGGCGTTCTAGCCCGCGGCCCTCCGCCCGGCAACCAAGACCATGATATCGGCAATTTCATGCGCAAGCGTCCGCGCCATGGAGCGGAAGCACATGATCTGCAGCCCCTCGGCCCGCCGACTGATCGAGACCGTCATGTGCTGGCAGAGCGTCCGCGCCGCGGCACCTTCGGGAAAGGCCACGGGCCGCAGGTCGATGGGGACAAGGCGCGCCAGGACGTCTTCGGCATCCTCACCGGCCAGCAGGACGACCGCCCAGGCATCGGACTGGTCCGTCATCGCAGCATGATCGGCCAGCGCGGGATCCGGCTCCGGCCCGATCAGAAAGGCCTGGTCCTTTGCCGTCCAGAGACAGGTCGCGCCCTCGGTCTGCTCCACCCTGCCCGGTGCGGGAAAACCCAGTCCATGCGCGCGCTCCAGCGCGGCAGAAAGCGCGGCCCCCTGCCCCCGGAACGGCATCAGCGAGGTGATCCGCCCCGGGTCCAGTTCGCTCAGCGTCACGTTGCCCTTGCGCAGCGGCAACAGCCCGCTGCAGGGCGTCAAAGCCGTCAGATCAACCACGCAACCGCCCTCCATCTTCGTCAAAGGCCACCGGATCGGTCACGATACAGGCCTCTTCCGTGCCCCGGACATGATCCACCATCCTGATCTCCTCGCCGTGCCGCGCGCGCCCGTTCCTGAGAAACCCCAGCCCAAGGAAAGTGCCCAGGGACGGCGAAAACCCGACCGAGGTGATATAGCCCAAATCATTGGCCCGAACCGCCTCTACCCCCTTGTCGAACAGATGCGCCCCGGCGGTCAGAGTCCGGCCCTTGGTGACAGGCCGCAGCCCCACCAACTGTTCGCGGTCCTCCTCGATCATCCCCGGACGTGAGGCCAGCGTCTTGCCGATACAGTCCTTCTTGGCCGAGACCATACGTGCAAAACCGATATCAAAGGCGGTGGTGCGCCCGTGGATCTCGGCATGGGTAATATGGCCCTTCTCGATCCGCAGCACGTTCAGCGCCTCCATTCCGTAGGGTCCACCGCCCAGCGCCTCGGCCCGGCCCAGCAGCACTTCGAAGAGGCTGGCACCATAACGCGCGGGCACTGCGATCTCATAGGCATGTTCGCCGGAAAAGCTGATCCGGAAGAGGCGCGCGGCCACGCCGCCGATGCTGACCGGCCCGCACTGCATGAAAGGAAAGCTGTCATCACTGATCGGGCTGTCCAGCAGCCCGTTCAGCAGTTCGCGCGACTTGGGCCCGGCGACGGCAAACTGGGCCCATTGCTCGGTGACAGAGATGAACCGCACGTCCATCGCGCCACAATATGCCTGCCGTACCCAGTCGAGATGTTTCATGACCTCGCCGGCGGCGGCGGTCGTCGTGGTCATGATCCACTGGGTGTCGGACAATCGCGCGGTGGTGCCGTCATCCATCACATGTCCGTCCTCGCGCAGCATGAGCCCATAGCGCACGCGCCCCGGCTTCAGCGTCGAGAACCTGTTGGCGTAGACGAAATCAAGGAAGGCGCCCACGTCGCGCCCCTGCAGGTCGATCTTGCCCAGTGTCGAGACATCGCAGATGCCCACGCTCTCGCGCACCATCTTCACCTCGCGGTCACAGGACTCGCGCCATGTCTTTTCGCCGGGCTTCGGGAAATACGAGGGCCGGTACCACAACCCCGCCTCGACCATCGGCGCACCGCGCGCGACACTGGCCTCATGCGAGGTAGTAAACCTCTGTGGGGCGAACCCCTTGCCCTGCGACCCGGCCCCCATCGCTGCGATGGCAACGGGCACATAGGGCGGGCGAAAGGTGGTCGTCCCCGTCTCGGGGATGTCGCGCCCGGTGGCATCGGCAAGGATCGCCAGCGCCTGCACGTTCGAGCTCTTGCCCTGGTCGGTTGCCATACCCTGCGTCGTGTAGCGCTTCATGTGCTCGACGCTGCGGTAATTCTCGGTGGCTGCCTGTTTGACGTCCTTCACGGTCACGTCGTTCTGGAAATCCAGCCAGGCCCGCCCCTTGCCCGGCACGGCCCAGAGCCTGCGAACGCGGTACTCTGTATCCTCTGCCGCCGGGATCACCGGAAGCGCGCCGCTGTGCCCCAGCGCCTCGGCCACCGCCAGCCCCGCCTCGGCCCCTTCGCGCAGGCAGGCAGCGGTGGAAAAAGTGCCGCGCGCGGCCCCCGCCACAGTCATCCCCGGGACCGCGCCTTCGCGCGGGACGAAGGCGGCAATGCGCTCGTCCCAGACGGGCTGCCCGTTCAGATGACAGGTCAGGTGCACAGCCGGGTTCCAGCCGCCCGAAACCCCCAGCGCCTCGGCCTGCAACCGCTTTGTCGCGCCCTGCGGACCAATCAGGTCCACGGCCTCCAGGCTCTTGGCCCCATGTGCCCGCGCCACCTGCCATCCCGGGTAGAATGGCACATCCCCGGCCTTGTTGTCCGCATCGTGGCGGCTGTCCACCAGCGCCACGACGTCCAACCCGGCCAGATGCATGTCCCGCGCCGTCCGATGCGCGTCATCGTTGTTGCCAAAGACCGCCACGCGCCGCCCCGGCGCCACGCCCCAGCGATTGAGATAGCCGCGCAGCGCCGCCGCCATCATGACGCCGGGTCGGTCGTTGTCACGAAAGGCGATATGCCGCTCCAGCGCGCCGGTACACAGCACGGCACGCTTTGCCGCGATGCGCCAAAAGCACTCCAGCGGCGCATCGCCCGGATCGGCCAGGTGTTGCGCCACCCGCTCCAACGCGCCATAGGTGCCACCGTCATAGGCGCCGGTCACGGTGGTGCGCGGCATCAGGCGGACATTTTCCATCGTCGCCAATTCGCCAGCCAGCGCCGTGGCCCAGCTGCATCCCGCCTCTCCATCGACCTCTTCGTCCTCGGCCTGCAAACGACCGCCGAAACAGCAATCCTCTGAGGCCAGTATCACCTCTGCCCCGGCCCGTGCCGCCGTCAGCGCCGCCATCAGCCCGGCAGGCCCGCCGCCGATCACCAGCACGTCGCAAAAGGCATAGGCCTTTTCATAGCGGTCCGCGTTGGCTTCGCCCGACAGCGCGCCCAGTCCGGCGGCTCGCCGGATCATCGGCTCGTAGAGCTTCTCCCAAAACGCCTTGGGCCACATGAAGGTCTTGTAGTAGAAGCCCGCGCCAAAGAAGGGCGCGGCAAGGTCGTTCACCCCCAGAACATCGAAGTCGAGCGAGGGCCAGCGATTCTGGCTGACCGCCTCCAGTCCCTCGTAAAGCTCCTGCATCGTGGCGCGGGTGTTCGGGTCGGCCTGCGCCCCATTGCGCACGGTGACAAGCGCGTTGGGTTCTTCGGACCCGGCGGTCAGAACGCCGCGCGGGCGGTGATACTTGAAGCTGCGCCCCATCAGGCGCACATCCGCCCCCAAGAGCGCCGAGGCCAGCGTATCTCCGGCAAAGCCACTGAACGCCTTGCCGTCAAAGGTGAAACTCACCGGGCGGGTCCGATCCACACGCCCCTTGCCATCAATCCGCATCGGCATTCTCCACCAAACCGACCGAGAAAACCTCGTGCGTCAGGGTATCGCGCTCGACCACCAGCCAGGCGGTACAGCCCGCCTCGTGATACCAAAGCTCGCGCGTGCGGCCCGCAGGGTTGTCACGCAGGTGCAGCCAGTCGACCCAGTCCTGCTCCGGGGCCTCCGCCCCGGGCCGGTCCAGCATCACCGCATCGCCCTGGTAATAAAATTCGCGCCGGTCACGCTCGCCGCAGATCGGACAGGTCAATCGCATGGCGTCACATCCCCGTACAATTGGCGTCATCCGTGCGGTACAGGCGGTAGCTGACCCATTGGCCCGGAATCTCGGCCATATCCATCACGCCCCCGCATTCACCGGAATTGCCGACCACCATGTACCGCGTCCGGAACACCATGCCCTGTGCATCCTGCTTGGTGATTTCCATCCGGCCGCCGTCGCATTCGACCTGGCAGATCGGCGCGCCGCTCTCGGTGCCGCAGATCAGGAACTGCTGCAACCGCGCCCCCACCCAGGGCGCGCCACGGGCATGGCCCTGGTTGACGGGCACCACCTCGATCCGCGCCTCGCGCGCGACCTCGGTCATCCAGGGCCCGACCCAAAGCCGCACTGCGCGCACGACCTGTGCCGGCTGGTCCCGCAAATGCGCGTCGGAATAGAACCGCGTGTAGCAGCCGGGCCGGATCTCTTCCGCCTGCACGACGGCCCCTGCGAGCACCTTCATGACCGCAAGCGCGCATACCTGCAGCTTCTTCTCTCCGAAAATACTCATCTTCAGCCCTCCAGAAGCGCCTAGTGCAGGTTATGCTGCGCGCCCGTCCCTTCTTCGTCCATGATCCCGCGCCCGGTGCTGAACCGGTCAAGCCGGAACCCTGCCGCCGGCTCGTGATGCCTGTCTTGGGCGATCAGATGCGCAAAGGAAAAGCCCGAGCCCGGCACAGCCTTGAACCCGCCGTAGCACCAGCCGCAGTTCAGGTAGAGCCCCTCGATCCCCGTCTTGTCGATGATGGGAGAGCCATCGGGCGACATATCCATGATCCCGCCCCAGCTGCGCAGCACCCGCGCCTTGCCGATCATCGGCATCAGCGTCATCGCCGCCTCCATTACATGTTCTGCCATCGGCAGGTTGCCCCGCGCCGCGTAGGACGCGTAGAAATCGAGGTCGCCGCCAAAGACCAGCCCGCCCTTGTCCGATTGACTGATATAGAAGTGCCCCATGCCAAAGGTCACCACCTGGTCGATGCAGGGCTTCAAACCCTCGGTCACAAAGGCCTGCAGGACATGGCTCTCGATCGGCAGGCGCATCCCCGCCAATCCCGCCACCTGCCCCGATCGACCCGCCACGACGATACCCACCTTCCTGGCCCGGATCGCCCCGCGCGTGGTCTGCACGCCTGTGACCCGTCCTTCCTGGACGTCTATGCCGGTCACCTCGCAGTTCTGGATAAGGTCGACGCCGCGAATGTCCGCTCCCCGTGCATAGCCCCAGGCCACCGCGTCGTGCCGCGCCGTGCCGCCGCGCGCATGCCAGAGCCCGCCGTAGATGGGAAAACGCCCGTTGTCGAAATCGAGAAACGGCACCATCTCGCGGACCTGCTCGGGCGTCAGCAGCTCGGCATCGTCGCCCTGGTTGCGCATGGCATTCCCGCGCCGGGCAAAAGCGTCGCGCTGACCATCGGAATGGCACAGGTTCAGCACGCCGCGCTGGCTCATCATGGTGTTGAAGTTCAGCTCCTGTTCCATGCCCTCCCAGAGTTTCAGGGAATGGGAATAGAACTCGGAGTTGCCGGGCAGCCCGTAGTTGGCGCGGACGATGGTGGTGTTGCGGCCAACGTTGCCGCCCCCCAGATACCCCTTTTCAAGCACGGCGACATTGGTCAGCCCGTGTTCCTTGGCCAGGTAGAACGCGGTGGCCAGACCGTGCCCGCCGCCGCCGATGATCACGATATCATATTCGGGTTTCGGCTCCGGGTCACGCCAATGCGGGCGCCATCCGCGATTGCCCGTCAGCCCCTGGGCCAGAACTTTCAAACCGGAAAAGCGCATCGCCCCCTCCAACAGTACCGGAGCGTAGCAAAGCAGCCCCGCCGCCCGGGATCAATTCCCCCAGGCGACGGAACATGACGTTTTCGTGCCTGAAGCGGGCGGCTGAGCGATCAGCCGTCGTTCCAGACGATCTTGGGCGCAAAGCGCGGGCGGGTGAAGCCGTAATTGTAGAACAGTCCCGCTCCCGTCAGGCCCGGGATCGCAAAGGGCGGATCGTAATAGGTCTCGGTCTCGACCACGATCACCCGCTCATTGTGCAGCATCTGGGGCAGCTGATCGTACATGTCCGTGACCTGCGCCGTCTGCAGCGCGCTGAAGGTGCCCCGGGTCTGGGACCACTCGGCCTCGTATGCGGCGGCGTCGCCGTTGTACCGCACCAGCGTCACTCGCAGCGAGGAATCCCCGCCGGGCCGCACAAGGAAGTCCAGCAGTTCGATCATACCGTCGAGGTAGGACCCGTCGATCGGATCCGTCTCGCGCGAGATCGCGTCTGAGATCGTATAGGCTGCCTTGGTGTTCAGCGCCTTGTAGCGGAAGGCATCGTGCAAAGAGAAGGTGGCAGCCAGCAGGAACAGGACGAAGGGCAGCCAGATCAGGCTTTCCAGCGCAACGTTGCCCCGGGTATCGGCGGCGAAGCGGCGCAGGTGGCGAAGTATCGAAGAGCGGATCATGGCACTTACCTCGGTTCCTGGACGAATGCGGATGTGGCGACCAGCTGCGCATAGCCCTGCGGGTCCTTGGGCAGGGCCATGCCAAAGGATGTGGTCGGCATGGCGGGCTTGTATTTCAGGCAGGCGCGCAGCAGCATCATCTGGTTGTCGAGCCCGGGGACGAAATTGCGAACCGGCCGCGGGTCTTCCTCGGCATTGATGCAGTCGGCCGTGGGCGGGACGGCGGCAAAGTTGCGCGGATCGACCTGGATCATTTCCAGACGCAGGTTTTCCGTGCAGCTGTCGACGATCACCGCCTCGTCGCAGATCTTTTGCCGCACCTCATCGTAGGTGGGGATGGCGCCGGTGTTCAGGCGGATTTCCCGCGTCGCCAGGTCCACGCCCCTCTCGAGCAGCGCGTGCCGCAGGTTCATGTAGCCCATCTCGACCGTTGCGGCGAGGATGAAGAAGAAGACCGTGAAGTAGATCGAGAATTCGACGGTACTGGACCCCTCCTCGTCACGGCGGAACCCCTTGAGCATTTCAAACAGACGTTGGGTCATTGGATCAGCCTCAGGTTGTTGATCTGGCGTGCGATCGTATCGAAGGTGTCGTAGATCTCGGCGCCCTGGACGTGGAAGAAATGGCTGGCCGAAGAGGCGCAGGAGAGCATTTCCGCAGCGGCCGCATCATCGGTCTCGAAGGCGATGGTGAAGACGGTCACGCCGCGCTGCCGGGCCAGGTCGCATTGCTTTTGCAGGTTGCTCTTGTTCTTGGACTGCAGAGACATGTTGTAGTACGCGCCTCCACCCTGTTGCAGCAGTTCCACCTCGCCATTGACCGGATCACGAGGATCGTTCGGGCGGAACTGGTCCGTGGTCTGGCCATCGGTCATGAGGACGATGTATTTTTCCGTCTCGGGGTCGTGCCAGTCGATCGGACGACCTTCAAAGCGGGAGTCCACCAGGCCGTTCGCAATCAGGTGGCTGACCTCGTCGCGGTTGGCCGGGTCGAGCAGGGCCAGACCGTACTTCATGCCGTACTGGGTACCTGTTCCGTCGTGCATCCGCATGTCCGCGATGAACTGCAGCAGCGCGTCGCGATCGGCAGAGTAATACTGCACGGCCATCTGCTCACCCGGGCACCAGCCCCAGTCCATGACCTCTTCGTCGATGTCCCAGTGATGGAAATGCGGAACATAGTCGTCGGACAAGGGCAATGCCGTGGTGTCGAACTCGTCATCGTAGATCTCGACACAGGAGGACGGCATGTTGATGTGAACCGGATCTTCGGGGCTTTCGTCGGTCGTGTCCGGGCCGGCAGGCAGATCCCCAAGGTTCGGCGAGACGTAGGATTCCGCCCAGGCGACAAAGTCGATACTGCCGTAGCTATAGGTGCTACCGGGGATCTTGCCGCGGTTCTTGGTCGGGCCCAGGTCCGAGTCCGGTCCGTTCTGGTCGCCCTTGACCTGGAAATACCGCGTTCTTTGCTTGCCGCCCTTGATCGAGATGCCCAGGAACTGGCCGGGATCGCTCAGCTTGTTGTCCTGGGCAATCATGTAGGCCACGGCTCCGCGATAAAAGTCGTCGACGTCGCGCGGGGCGTTCTCGGGGAACCCTTCGATCTTGTGGGCGCGGTTGTAGATATCGTCGCCATCGGTGTCGAAATAGATCACGATGTTCGAAATCGCCTGTTCCCATGGGCTGAAGTAGTCACCGAGATCGACCACGGGTTCGGGATCGGGATCGGGCGTAGGCTCGGGATCCGGGGTGGGGATGTCCGGGCGTTCGCCGCGGAAATAGTCGAACAGGATGTCGCCGGGGTTCACCTGTCCTGCGAAGGGAACCAGGTTCAGCGTGGTCACGCCGTTGGTCTCATCCGTCATCACCTTGTGGACAAAGTTCTGCGCCGCGGGCTTGAGCCGCACCATGCGCTCGTTCCAGCGCATCGACCCCGAAATATCCAGCACCAGGCTGATTTCCACGTTGGCGATCTTTTCCTCGGCAACGCTGAGCGCCGGCGGCGTCAGGCTGTCATGGCCGCTCAACTTGAGGAAATAGGTCGGGATGGTCGTTTCGCCCCAGGCTTTGACCGTCCGGTGATTGAGCCCCCAGTCGACCTGGGTTCCCAGCAGGACGTGTTCCATCCCCGCCTTGTCCATGTAGTCGCGGACGACGTCATCCGAAGACAGGTACTGGTCAAGGTCCGCAGCGGCCAGAACCGCGCGGTCCATCTGCGTCTGCATCCGGGCGCGTGTTGATTCAAACCGCATGATGTCCACCGCGGCGCCGGAGATCACGAGGATCAGCAGCACCATCAAGACTGAAAACACCGTGACATTGCCGTCCTCGGGTTTCAGAAATCGGTGCGCCCGTCCGCGTATCGCTTGGCATCTTTCCATGACCATTCTCCCACTTCGACAGGCCTTTCTGGCCGCAGTAGGGAATGGTTAACAATTGTGCCGCTATTGAGGCGCAAACCGGTACAGTCTTGGATTTTTTCCGTGGTATTGCTGCTTCGGCATATCCAAATGAATAGGTGACACCACCCTCAGGTTCAGCACCCCATGTCATTGGATCAGCCTCAGGTTGTTTATCTGGCGCGCGATACTGTCAAAGGCATCGATGATCTCGGAGCCGTGCACATGGAAGAAATGGCTGTCGGACGAGGCGCAAAGCCGCATTTCCTCTGCCGCTGCGACCGTGGTCTCGAAAGCGATGGTAAAGACCGTGACCCCCCGTTCGCGCGCCAGGTCGCATTGCTGGTAGAAATTGGCCAGGTTGGACGCACGTCCGGTGCGGACGTGATAGCTGGCCGCGCCCTGGTTCAGCAATTCCACCTCACCATTGATCGGCGCGTAGGGATTGTTGGGGCGGAACTGGTCGGTGATCTGACCATCGGTCATCAGGACGATGTATTTCTCGGTCTCCGGGTCGTTCCAGTCGATCGGCCGCCCCTGAAAGCGGGCCTCGATCACGCCTTCGGAAATCAGGTGGCTGACCGCATCGCGCGTCGTCGGATCCAGCAACGCCAGCGCGTATTTCATGCCGAATTGCGCACCCGTACCGTCATGCATCCGGATGTCGTCGATGAATTGCTGCAGGCCGGCAGGATCGGCCGAGTAGTACTGGATCGCGGTGTCGTCCTCGGGGCACCATCCCCAGTCCATCACATCCGGCGCGGTGTCCCAGTGATGAAAATGGGGAACGTATTCGTCGGACACGGGCAGGTTGGAATTGGCGAATTCGAAGCTGTCGATCTCGATGCAGCTGGACGGCATGTTGATATTGATCTCGGCCAGCCCCTGCGCCGCGCCCGGGCCGTCGTAGGACGCCTCCCAACTCTCGAAGTCGATCGACCCGTAGGACACTTCCGTCCCGGGGATCTTGCCCTTGTTCTTGGTGGGACCAAGGTCGGACAAGGGCCCGTTGGAATCGCCCCGCACCGTGAAATACCTGGTGGTCTGTGTGCCCCCCTTGATCGAGATACCCAAAAACTCGCTGGAGGACGACAGGCGCCAGTCCCGTGAAACCGCCTCGGCCACGGCACCGCGAAAAAACTCATCGACGTCGCGCGGCGCGTCCTCGGGGAATCCCTGGATCTTGTGCGCGCGGTCAAAGATATCGTCACCGTCCGTGTCGAAATACATCACGATGTTCGAGATCGCCTGCTCCCAGGGCGGGAAGAAATCCGGTGTGCCGCCGTCAGGCACCTCGAGTTCGACCACCGGGACAGAAGGCCGCTCGCCGCGAAAATACTCGAACATCTCGTCGCCCGGGTTCACCTGGCCCGCGAAGGGGATCAGGTTCAGGGTCGTGACGCTTTCGGCGCTTTCGGACATGACCTTTTGGACAAAGTTCTTGGCGGCCGGCTTGAGATTGTCCAGCCGACCGTTCCAGCGCATCGATCCGGAAATATCCAGCACAAGGCTGATTTCGACGTTGGCGATGCGCTCCTCGGCGGTGGCCAGCGCGTTTGCGGGCAGAACGTCCCGGCCTGACATGCGCAGGAACAGGGTCGACAGGCTGGACGCCGCATCGGCGCCGACGGTGCGTTCGTTCAGGCCCTGGGTGACATTGATACTGGTGACGAACGAATCCAGCCCTGCCTTGGCGACGTAATCGTTCACCACGAAGGTCGGATCCTGGAACTGGTCCAGATCGGCGGCGGCCAGCACCGCGCGGTCAAGTGTCGTCTGCAGTCGCGCCCGCGACGCTTCTTGCCGCATGAGATCGACAGAGGCGCCCATGATCGTCATGGCCAGCAGCGCGATGTAGACCGAATAGATGGTGATGGTGCCGCTCTCGTCGCGGACGAAACGTCCGATCGCGCTTGAGGCGCGCAGCAGGGGGGAGCGGGACGTGAATGCAAATCTTGCCATCTTGGGTCTCCGATTTGACCGCACGGAACGAAACCGGCGGAACGGAACCCGTTTTCGAGTAAGATTCGGTCAACCCTCCGGCCAGAAATGCGGCAGAAGAATGGCCTAAGAAGATGATTTTCTACAAGTTCGGTCGGCTTTCATCACAAAGGGCGACCGATCCGGCCGCCCCTTGCGGTGCATTTGCCGCGATCAGAGCCCCTTGGCGCGATAGCTGGCCGCAACCCTGTCGATGGCCACGATGAAGGCGGCGGTTCGCAGGTCGGTGACATCCTTGCGGCTGTGCCAGACCTCGCTGATGGACTGGTAGGCGATACGCATCGTGTCATCCAGCCCCGAGCGCACCAGTTCCAGTTCGTCCGCCCCGCGCAGGTAGCGCGCCTTGAAGTCCGGCGTCATTGACCACTTGTCGCCCAAATGATCCGACAACCGCTCTAGCTCGCGCACGATCAGCTCGTGCCGAGCCTCTTCCTGGCGGCGCTGCATCCGGCCAAAGCGGATGTGACTCAGGTTCTTGACCCATTCGAAATAGGACACCGTCACACCACCGGCGTTGGCGTACATGTCGGGAATGATGACGACGCCCCTTTCACGCAGGATGTCATCGGCCCCGGCAGTGATCGGGCCGTTCGCGGCCTCGATGATCAGCGAGGCCTTGATGTTATGCGCGTTGCCAAGGTTGATGACCCCTTCCAGCGCGGCCGGGATAAGGATGTCGCATTCCGCTTCCAGCACCTGTGCGCCCTCGGCGGTATGATTGGCGTCCGGATAGCCCGTCACTCCACCATGCCGGACGATCCAGTCGCGCACCGACTGCACGTCCAGCCCGTCTGGATTGAACAGCGCACCGTCCCTCTCGATGATCCCGGTGATCCGGGCGCCGTCTTCCTCCTGCAGGAACTTGGCCGCGTGGAAGCCCACGTTGCCCAGCCCCTGGACGACGATGCGCTTGCCGTCCAGCGTGCCCGCAAGCCCCGCCTTGGCCTTGTCCTCGGTATGGCGAAAGAACTCGCGCAGCGCGTATTGCACGCCGCGACCCGTGGCCTCTGTCCGGCCCTGGATACCGCCGGCATTGGTCGGCTTGCCGGTGACACAGGCGTTGCCGTTGATGTCGGTGGTATGCATGCGCCGGTACTGGTCGGCGATCCAGGCCATCTCGCGCTCGCTGGTGCCCATGTCGGGCGCGGGCACGTTCTGCGAGGGATTGATCAGGTCCCGCTTGATCAGCTCATAGGCAAAGCGCCGGGTGATCTGTTCCAGCTCATGCTCGTCGTATTGGCGGGGATCGACGCAAAGCCCGCCCTTGGACCCGCCGAACGGCGTTTCGACCAGGGCACATTTATAGGTCATCAGTGCGGCCAGGGCCTCGACCTCGTCCTGGTTGACCTCGGGGGCGAAACGGATGCCGCCCTTGACCGGCTCCATGTGTTCCGAGTGCACCGAGCGATAGCCGGTAAACGTCTGGATCTTGCCCCGCAGCCGCACGCCGAAGCGGACCGTGTAGGTCGCGTTGCACACCCTGATCTTTTCCTCCAGGCCGGGCGGCAGGTCCATCAGCGCAACCGCGCGGTTGAACATAAGATCGACTGACTGTCTGAAGGTCGGCTCATTGGACGGCACGGCGGGCCGCTCGGTAACGACGGACATGGGTTTCCTTCCTTTCCAGTGTCCGCGCGGGGCGCGCCGCACCCCGCGCGCATGGCTCCTCTTGACGGGAGCACGCAGGATCAGCCTAGCCCGGCATGGGCCGTGTCCCAACCCCGGATTTGACCGAGTCGCCCGCAGGGCCTGCCACAACCCCTGCGGGACCATCGTCGGCCCAGGTGAAACAATGCCACAAAGCCGCCTCGCACTGTCCCGCCAACCCCTTGAGTTCAGGGAAAACTCGGCCACGACCGCCCAAGTTTGGCCATTTTGAAATGGCATAAAATTGTCATCAAATCTGATCCGTCCACGGCGTTCCGGGGCTGCCGTGGCGACCCGGTTGAAAGGTGTCCGAATGTTTAGATCAACCACCAGCCTCACGGCGCTCGCGTCGTGCGGCGCCGGCCTGCGAAACGAGCTTCGCCGCTTTGCCGCCGACACATCCGGCAACATGTCCTACCTCGCGATCGTCGGATCGCTGGTCATGATGATCTTCGGGGGCGTCGGCGTCGACATGATGCATGCCGAACTGAAGCGCACCAAGGTCCAGAACACGCTTGACCGCGCGGTTCTGGCCGCCGCCAACCTCGACAACGTGCAAGCGCCCGAGACCGTCGTCCGCGACTATCTCACGGTCATGGGGTTGGGCGACGCGCTGACCACGGTGCAGATCGAACAGGACCTGTCTTCGAAACGCGTGGCGGCAAGGGGCGAGGCATCGATCCAATCCGGTTTCATGTCACTGATCGGCGTGGATTCGCTGGACTCTTCCGGCCTTGCCGCAGCCGAGCATTACAGTTCCAACCTGGAAATCTCGATGGTGCTCGACGTGTCGGGGTCGATGGGCAGAAACAGCAAGATCGACAACCTGCGCGACGCCGCACAGGAGTTCGTCAACATCCTGATGCCGCCCGGAACCGACACGGGGGTTTCGATCTCGGTCATTCCCTACAACGCGACCGTCAACATGGGTGCCACGGTATCGCAGTATTTCGCACTGGACCGCCAGCATTTCCATTCGGCCTGCGCCGAGTTCACCGCGACATCTTTTGCGGCGACGGCACTTGCCCCCGACACACCATTGCAACAGGTCGGCCATTTCGACCCCTATTCACGTTCGACCGCCGGGGGCCACACCCCCTACCAATGGTGCCGCGACGGCGACAACGCCGCGATTGTGCCGCACAGTTCCGATGCCACCCAGCTGAAGACGCAGATCGCCGCGCTCGAGGCCTGGGGCAATACGGCAATCGACGTGGGCATGAAATGGGGCACCGCGCTGCTTGATCCCGCAGCCCGCCCGGCAGTTCAGGCAATGGCCGACGATGGCCTTGTCGCCGTGTCCAATGCCGCGCGCCCCGTGGATTTCGACGTGAACAACACGATGAAATACATCGTCGTGATGACGGATGGCGAAAACACCACGCAATTCGACCTGCCTGATAGCATGAAGGATCCCGGCGCGATGACCGGCGTCTGGGTCAACACCAAGGGCACAGAGACATTCGCAGACGATGACTATTCGGTCCGCCTGGAACGCTACAGTACCAGCACGGATATCACCGACTACTTCCCGACCTATTCGAAAGACATTTCGAACGTCGTGTTCTACTTCGACACGAACAACGACGGAATACATGACATCGCGCACAAGATCGAAGGCTTCCCGGACGGGGGCCCGAAGGACGTTGACGATTTCCTTGAAGGTGCAATCGCGACCCTGATCGGGACAGACGCTGATCTGACCGACAGCGCGCAATTCATGGGCGCGTCGGTCAAGGCGGGCAGGACTTCGTTGTACTACGGGGTGAACAACGACACCAATGGCTCCCTGCCCGATTTGGGACCGGTCATGAACCACGAGACGATCCCGGGACGCACCTACAACTATTCGACCTTCGATTTCACAAGCTGGTCAACCGGCACAGAGATCGCGAAATACTACTGGACCCGCACGGCAAGCGACTGGTCCGAACGATACCAGTCCACGGTTGACGGGGTTGGTGGCGATCCCGATCACGTCCACGAACTGAATTACATCGAACTCTACGACCGGTTCGGGACGCAGGCCGCGGCAAGCTACCTTTTCTCTCAGCCGGTCAACCACGGTTTCATCAGCAACGCGCGATACCATACGATCTCGCAGCCTTACGAGGTGGTGGCCGGCCCCAATAGCGCCGATGCGCGGCTGGACGCGATCTGCGACTCCGCCAAGGCGCAGGGGATCGTGGTTTTTGCAATCGGTTTCGAAGCCCCCTCGCGCGGCCTGGAGGCCATGTCGAACTGCGCCTCCTCGCCCGCGCATTTCTTCGATGTCGAAGGCGCCGACCTGCATGACACCTTCGCAGGTATAGCGCGCACCATCACCCAACTGAGGCTGACCCAATGACCCGCGCGTCCTTTCCCGCCCTGCGCCGCTTCTGGTCCGACGAGGCCGGCAACGCGGTTGTCCCCTACGCCCTCTGGGTGCCGCTGTTCGTGGCCATCATCGTCTCGGCGGTCGAAATCGGCATGATCACCGTGCGCCACACCCAATTGGAGCGCGCCCTGGACCAGTCCGTGCGCGAACTGAAGATCGGCGTGACCGCGCCCAGCCATGACGCGCTCAAGACGGCGATCTGTGCCAAGACCACGGTCCTGCCCGGCTGCAACGAGACGCTGCACCTGGAAATGATCCCGCTGGACATGCGCAACTACGTCGCCCCGCCGGCCTCGGCCGATTGCGCGGACATCAGCCAGGAGGCGACGCCCCAGCGCAATTTCAGTCACGGGGCCGGAGGCCAGATGATGTTCCTGCGCGCCTGCTACAAGTTCCGCCCGCTGACACCCGCGTCGACGCTGAACGCCAGCCTGCCCAAGGACACCGAGGGATATACCGCCATCGTGTCGACCTCTGCCTTCGTCTACGAGCCCAGCTGAGGAGATCCAGCCATGCGACTTCCCGCTTTCCTTGCCCGCTTTGCGCGCGACACCCGTGGCTTCGTCAACGTCGAGGCAGTGATCGTATTTCCCGCACTGCTGTTCCTGTTCGGTGTCGGATGGACCTATTTCGACGCCTTCCGACAGCAAGCGGTCAACCAGAAGGCCAACTACGTCATCGGTGACATGCTGTCCCGCGAGACCGGGGCGATCACGCCGGATTACCTGACCAATGCCCGCCACCTCCTGCGCAACCTGACCAAGACCAGCGGCGCCGAGAGCGACCTGCGCATCACGATCGTGCAATACAGCGAAAGCCATGGCGGTTGGCGGGTGAGCTGGTCGCAGCAACGCGGCGACTATCCCAGCCTCGCCGATGCGGACCTGGCGGCCTATGCAGACAAGCTGCCGTCCGGCGTCAACGGTGAACAGCTGATCCTGGTCGAGACATGGGACAACTACAGCCCGGTGTTCAGCGTCGGCCTCGATACTTTCGAGATCCGCACCTACAGTTTCACGCGCCCGCGCTACGCACCGCAAGTCGTCTTCGAGCAGCCGACCTGATTACCCCAATCGGTTGTCCGAAGAGCAAGGGGCCGCGGCATCTGCCGTGGCCCCTTCGCTATCCGATCAGCTCTTTCGCTGGCTCAGCAGGTGGATCATGATATCGGCCACCGGCTTTGTCTGCGAGGCGGCGGTGACGCCGCCAATGGCCACCCTGCGGCCCAGCCGCCACCAAAGGCCCAGCCGCCAGACGCGGCTCCCCGGTTCCTTGAGAATGATGATGAATCCGTTCGACGGCTTCATCGCAAACATGCCGCGGTCGACCTTCTCGATCTCGTCCAGACGGGCCACCACGGTGCCGTCGCTGTCGGTCAGCGCGTCTTCGGTGAGGATTAGGGAATGCCCCGTCGCCTGCCACATCACCTGCCCCGCCCAGAGCGCCCCCGCGCCCAGCGCAATCAGCACGACCTTCCAGCCCAGCGCCATCCCCGCCGTCATGAAGGCCATCCACAGCATCAGGCCACCCAGGCCCAGCATCGAGACGACCCCGATCACCCGGCGCGATGCGGATGTCGTGATGCGTGCCAGTTCTTCCTCTGCCATCTCCGGGCCTCCCGCGGTTGCGCCGGTCCGTCCTACTGTGGGTCCAGCCCGGGGGAAAGACCCCAGCCCGCCCAACATCCGTGCAAAAGGCCTTAAATCGCGCCAGTTACGGCCCGCACCGCTTCCAAGCCCGGGCACGACGCGATTATATGGGTGGCATGACCACAGCCGGACCATCCGCGATGACGCCCCCCGCCCAGCTTTCCAACCGCCTGCGCGCCCTGTTGATGCGCATTTACCCCGACCGTGACACCGATGAGCTGACCACCAGGGTGATCGAGGCATTCTGGCCGGAAAGCGCGACGGCCCGCAAACGCGCCCGCAAGCCGGGAAACTCGCTGTGGTCGCAAAAGGACGCGGTGCTGATCACCTATGGCGACAGCCTCATCGACGGGGTCTACAAGCCGTTGGACCTGCTGCGCGATTTCCTGGGCAACTACATGACGGGCGTGGTCAACGGCGTGCATATCCTGCCCTTCTTTCCCTTCACCTCGGACGACGGATTTGCCGTCACGGATTACCGCAAGGTGAACCCGACGCTGGGGGACTGGCCCGACATCAGCAGGATCGGCGCGGAATGGCACCTGATGTCCGACCTGGTATTGAACCATGTCTCAAGCCAGGGCACCTGGTTCAACGCCTACCGGCAGGGCCAGGAACCCTACGACAAGTTCTTTTACGAGGCCTCGCCCGAGGACGACCTCTCCGCCGTGGTCCGTCCCCGCACCACGCCCCTGTTGCAGGAGGTCGAGACCTCGAACGGGCTCAAGCATGTCTGGTGCACCTTCAGCCACGACCAGGTGGACCTTGATTTCCGCAACCCCGAGGTGCTGCTGGAAATCATTCGCATCATCCGGCTGCACGTCGATGCCGGGGTCAAGATCATCCGGCTGGATGCCGTGGCCTTCATCTGGAAAGAGCCGGGCACCCCCTCGATCCACCTGCCCAAGACCCACGCCATCGTGCAGCTGTTGCGCGTGCTGGCGGATTTCGCCGCCGAACCGATTGTCCTGCTGACCGAAACCAACGTCCCCAAGACGGAAAACCTCAGCTATTTCGGCCAGTTGAACGAGGCGCACTGGATCTACAATTTCCCGCTGCCGCCACTCATCCTGCACGCGATGCTGTCCGGCGATGCGCGGGCGCTGTCCAACTGGCAACGGGCCATGCCCCCTGCCCCGCATGGCTGCGCCTATCTCAACTTCTCGTCCAGCCATGACGGTATCGGGATGCGTCCCGCCGAGGGGCTGTTGCCGGACGAGGAAATCGCCCAGATGATCAAGACGGTCCAGGCGACGGGCGGGCTTGCCTCGATGCGGGCACTGCCCGGCGGCGGCACGGCGGTCTACGAGTTGAACACCACCTTCTTTTCCGCCATGCAGCGCACCTACAAGGGCGAGGACGGGCTGCAGGTGGATCGCTTCATCTGCTCGCAGACCATCGTCATGTCGCTGGAGGGCATCCCGGCCTTCTACATCCACGCCATGCTGGCGACGGAAAACGACCTGGAGGGCGTGGCGCGGCGCGGCATGAACCGGGCGATCAACCGGCATCGCTGGAACTACCCGGAATTGCGGGAAAAGCTGGCCGATCCGGACAGCGACCAGTCCCGCGTGCTGACCGCCCTGTCAGACCGGTTGCGGTTGCGCGCCAAACAACCGGCGTTCCATCCCAACGCCACGAATTTCACGCTCTCCGTGGACGACCGGGTCTTTGCGGTCTGGCGGCAAGCACTGGACCGCAGCCAGTCGATCTTTGCCCTGCACAATGTGTCCGCCGAAGAGGTGGAACTACCGCCCAAGTCGCTCAACCTGATTGCGGACGAGGAATGGGTGGACCTGCTGTCTGGAGAGACGCTGCATCCTGAGGAGGACGGCGTGACGCTGGCCCCTTACCAGTGCCGCTGGATCACCAACAGAGGTTAGGAGAGATGAGCGACGACCCTAACGGTTGATCGCGACGAGCCATCTCAAAATCAGAAACGATCCTTTGCCGGACGGCCTCAACTATATGTCGGCGAAAGGCAAAGTTTGGATCAACCTGACTCGTCAGGGGCACTTTACTTCAGAGCGGAATACTGGACTTGGAAAGGAGCCAATGTCACACTCCGATCACCAAGAAATTCGATGAGGGCTATTATGTCGAGATTTCTCTCTTTGTTGTTTTTCCTTTTCCCCATGCAACTTTTCGCGGCTGACTTCGAGTTGGTAGAGGGGCGCGACTGTGGCATCTTACTCACCGGTCAGATTCAACCCAGAGATCTGGATCGTTTCCGCGATGCCTATGAACAGGCCTACCCGGAAGAGTCCCAGTTCACAAGCGGGCAGACCATCTGCCTGGATAGCCCGGGCGGAAGCATCGCCGAAACGCTGCGGCTTGCCGAAGAAATTCGAAACCTTGGTGTGGGCACGGTTCTGCGTCAGGATACCTCCTGCCTGTCAGCCTGTGCAGTTCTGTTCATGTTCGGAACGAAGACAGGCTTGGACGGGCGGGAATTCAACCGTCGCATGCACTACACAGCCACCCTTGGCTTCCATCGGCCCAGCCTGACAGTTGACGAGACGCAAACGTACAGCGCGGACGCAGTAAGCCAAGGTTTTGACCTGTCCACGGATGTATTGCAGCGCTTGACGGAATTGGGGTCGCAAACTCACCGAAACTCGCCAATTCCCATAATCTCGACCGACATACTTGTCCAGATGATGATATATGAGGGGCAGAACTTTTTTTATATCGACACCGTTGACAAGGCGGGGAAGTGGATGATCGACGTCTACGGCATTCGATCCCGGGAACGATACGGCATGAAAGAAGTGCTGATTGCTTGTGACAATCTCTGGAACTGGAGCAGTTCCGGCCCCTATCAACCCGTGATTGAGCCGACGTTCGATGAAATTAGAGAAAGGGTTCAGAAGGTCTACTACGACAAACGGGAACCATATTCCACATACACAGATGAACAGCTTCGAAACCCCGCTTGGACCCACAACGTTCAGTACTTGGTCCATGCTCGCGCACAAACTAAAATTCAGGGATTCGAGACGGATCGCTTTTGCCGGATTGACGACTCGAATGTTAGCGCCTGCGGGTATGATTCTCCATACGAAACAAATCTACTAAGGCGCGCCCTCCCAAACTCCATTTGTCACTCAGGGATTGATGCTGATGTAGGATTTGATGATTACCAATTAATTTCTCTCGCTCCCTCCAATTTCCTCCTAAAAGATCTGCAAGATTATTTCGACGGATTTGAAAAGGAAACCCTAGAGGATGTCCAGAAATTCGCATTGGACATCGTTGGACACTGCTCGCCGTCTACAGGTTTTGGCGCCATCGTCAAGTCAACCACAACAGATGTGTCAGTCAAGGCCTCACCGGATCCAATTTCAGAAGACGTCGGAAAACTTATCACCCTGGAATGGGTCGAAATTGCCAGCGAAACTCCCAAGTTCAGTGGACCAGCCGACGCCGTCGCAAGATGTAAATCCATTTGTGAAAGCTACGAAGTGGTTTGGGGCGACGACTCGGTAACAAATTGGGCCCCGCTGAACCCGACGCAGAAGGCGCTTCGCCAGTGTCTCGATGATGACATTATCTGGTGGCAGGTCAAAATCAAGAACGGTCCAAAGGGCTGGGTGAGTGTGCGCCACTTCGGGTGAGGAATGTTTTTTCCTGCTGCCCCTTGCAGTTCTGCGCGGGGCAACATGTCGCCAGCATTGAGTTCGCATTCGTCTCCCTGACGCTGGTCTACGACCAGATGCAACGCGACTGATACCAGGTCAAGCCGCCACCCGGGCGGAGTGTGCGCCCGGCGACTTGCTCGCCTGCCCCGCTACATAGACCTCTTCCACCGCCCGATCGTCGCCCATGACTTGCAGGATGAACAGCTCTTCGGCGAGCGTTTCCGCGCGTTCCATGCGCAGCGCCATCGCCTCCGTCGCGCGGGCGTTCAGTACGACGATATCCGCTTCGGAGCCTTCCTCCAGCGTGCCGATCCTGTCGGCCATGCCCAGCACCTCGGCGTTCCCGCGCGAGGCCCAGTCAAAGGCCTGCAACGGGTGCAGGGCCTGCCCCTGCAGTTGCAGCACCTTGTAGCCCTCGTTCAGGGTCTGCAGTATGGAATAGCTGGTGCCCGCGCCCACGTCCGTGGCGATCCCGCTGGTGATCCCGCGCGCGGACAGCCTGCCGTGATCAAACAGGCCGGATCCCAGGAACAGGTTGGAGGTCGGGCAGAACACGGGATGCGCGCAGGTCTCTGCCAAGGCGTCGATCTCGCGCGGTTCCAGGTGGATGGCATGGCCCAGCAGGCTGTTCCCTCGCAGCAGGCCGTAGCCCTGGTAGACGTCCAGATAATCGCGCGCCTGCGGGTACAGCTCCAGCGTATAGGCGATCTCATCTCGGTTTTCCGACAGGTGGGTCTGGATCGGGCACGTCGGGTTTTCCTGAGCCAGCGCCTGCGCCATCTCCATCTGTTCAGGCGTCGAGGTGATCGCGAAGCGCGGCGAGATCACATAGTCGCAGCGCCCCTTGCCGTGCCATCTGCCAATCAGCGCGGTGCTGTCGTCATAGCCCGATTGCGGCGTGTCGCGCAGACCATCGGGCGCGTTGCGGTCCATCAGAACCTTGCCACCCAGCATCCGCATGTTGCGGCGCACAGCCTCGGTGAAAAAAGCATCGACCGAAGTGGAATGCACCGAGCAGAAGGCCACCGCGCTGGTCGTGCCATGCGCCACCAATTGATCCATGAAGGCGGTCGCCATGCGTGCGGCGTGCGCCTCATCGGAAAAGCGCGTTTCCTCGGGGAAGGTGTAGCTGTTCAACCAATCCAGAAGTTGTGCGCCCCAGGAGGCGATCACCTGCACCTGCGGGAAATGGATATGGGTGTCGATGAACCCGGCCAACAGCAGGTGCGGGCGGTGATCTGTCACGGGCACGCCGGGGGCCGTCCTGGCCACTTCGTCGAAATCCCCGCGCCGGACGATCATCCCGTCCCGTAGCCACAGGGCGCCATCCTCGATGTAGGTAAAGGCGTCGGTATCCTTGCCATCCGCCGGGGCGCGGTGAAAGCTCAGGATGCGGCCGCGCAGAAGTGTCTCTGTCATGGGGTTTCTCGTCTGTTGGCGGGGCGGCCTCTGAGGCCGCCCCCTGGTGTGTCAGGCGCGTTGCGCGGGCGGAATATCGTCCATCATGTCCGGTTCATCCGGCACGATCACACGCTCTTCCAGGTCCTCTTTAGGGGCCACGAGCGGGTAGAGGTACAGGAAGGCCCCGATGATGACGTAGCCCAGGGTGATCCCGTCGAACTGCGGCATCTGGAGGGTCGGCGCGTGGATGATCCCCAGCGAGGACATCGCGGCAGCCGCCAGCGCAAAGGCCCCCGCCATGCGGAACCGCGCGTCGATCACGTCGGCAACGATGGCGCCCCAGATCAGCCCGGTCAAGATCGCCCCCTGGCTGAGCGCAAGGTGCCCCTCGTAATGCGCGCCTTCCATCAGCAGGGCGGCGGTCAGGTTCGCATCGCCCAAGGCGGGCAGTCCCTCGACGCCCGAATTGCGCAACGCGTTCATCAGCGACCCCCATTTGACCATCAGGAACTCCGAGATATGCGGCAGGATGGCAAAGGACACGGCGGCCATGTGCATCGGTTTGATCGACCATGCGGTGTTTGTGATGAGGCTCACCGAGACAAAGACGAGCACGGGGGCGGCGGCGGCAATCGGGATCAACCCGGCCAAGAACGACAGGAAGCCCAGAAAGGCAGCGGCGGCGATCACGACAGCGACGCCGACGATATAGCCCGCATGGGCATCCAGTCGCTTGTAGGCCGGGTGGCCGATGTAGACCGTGGTCGGAAAGGGAGAGCCGAAGACCGCGCCGATCATCGTGCCCGCCCCGTCCGTCACCTGGCACAGACCTACGGGATAGCTGTCCCCGGCGGCCTCGGCGCTCTCGACGTTGTTCATCGTCTCGATGAAGTTGTAGATCTGCACCGGGATCAGCACCAGGAACAGTTCCGGGTTGGCGAACAGGTACTGGATACCCGCGATCATGTCGCCGAGATAGGGCACCGGCGGATAGGCCCCGACGCCGGAGAAATCGAACTTTGCCTCGCCCAGAACGATGGCGATCACTGTGCCCGCGCCGATGGCCACAAGCCCCGCAGGCACGTTGCCCGGCAGGCGAAAGCGTCCGATCAGCCCCCAGAGGATGAACAGCAGCGAGGTGAAGCCGATGACCGGGCTTTCAAAGATCTCTGCCAGCGGCACCGACCCGATAAAGACCAGTGCGATCCCGCAAAGCGTCCCCAGCATCCCCGCGCGCGGCGTGATGCGTTTGAGGAAGGGACCGACCACGGCGCCCAGCGCCGCGACGATCCCGCCCATGAAGCCTGCGCCGATGCCGACCTGCCATGCCAGGAGCGGATCCTGCGTCGCCCAGTAGATCGGGCCAATGACGCCAAAGAGATAGACGAACATCACCGGGGTGGAGATGCCGTAGGGCAAGGCCGTCACGTCGCGGCCCTGTCGCGTCGCCGCCCATTTCGCCATGACAGTATAGACCGCGACCCCCGCCAGGATGGCCACCGCCGCGCCCGGCACGATGCGGCCATAGACGATCTCGGCCGGCATCTGGAACACGAACTGGCAGACCCCGGACAGGATCAGCAGGTTTACGAGGTTGTCGGTGAACAGCGCCCAGAAGGCGCTGAAATCGCTGCGTGTGAACAGCCTGTAGGTGTAGCTTGCACCGTCCATGACGGTCTCCTCCTCCGATGTGACCAGCTCCACGGCCCGGTGTCAGGCCGTCAGTCCCTCCTGGTCTTGGTGATGGCCCTTTCGGGCCGCCTGGATTGCCCGCTCTGGGCAGGTCGCGGCAGGTTCAGAGGTCAATTCAGCCATGACTTCGGCCACCACGAAGGCGGCGATCAGGCTGGGCCGCTTGTCGCGGCTACCGCTTGCCCCGATGGGGCAGATCAATGTGTCGATGTCACCGGCCTCGCAGTTCCGGTGCATCCAGTTCCTGAATTTTGCCCGCTTGGTGGCAGAGCCGATCATGCCGACATAGGCCGCGTCACCGCGTTCCAGAGCGGCGGCGGTCAGCAGGAAGTCCAGCGCATGATCATGCGTCAGCACGACAAAGGCGCTGCCCGCCGGGGCCGTCATGATGTCGATCTCGGGGATCGCGCGGACACGCGTGTCGACCTCCGCAGTGCAGAGCGCGATTTCCTCGGGCCGCGTGTCGATGACGATGCAGGTGACCGGCAGGTGCTGAAACAGGTCGGCCAGTGCGCGGCCCACATGGCCCGCGCCCAGAACGTAGACATGCGGGCGGCTGTCCTTGGCGCGCGCCTCGCGGGTGATGGCCGCGCGCCTGTCCGAGGCGCGCAGCCGCGTCAGCCCCATTTCGACCCGCCCGCCACAGCATTGCCCGATCTCGGGTCCCAGCGGCAGGTCCAGCGTTCGGCTCAGAACGCCGTCACGCAGCATCCCGCGCGCCGTTTCGATGGCCCGGAATTCCAACTGACCGCCGCCAATCGTGCCCCAGAGGCCGGAGGCGGCGACGAACATCTCTGTACCCTCGCCGCGCGGAGAAGAGCCGCGCACCCGCGTCAGCTCCACACGGATCACTGCGCCTTCCGCGCCAAGGAACTCCGCCAATGACGTGATTGCGGATGCCATCGGCTCACCCCCCGGCCTGCAGACGGGTGACGGCCATCAGCACGCGTTCCGGCGTGGCCGGGGCATCGAGACGCGGGCAGACGCGGTAATCGGCAACCGAGGCCACCGCCATCGACAGCGCCTCGAAGACCGAGATGCCCAACATGAAGGGCGGCTCGCCCACGGCCTTGGACCGCTTGATCGTCAGTTCGCGGTTCTCCGACCAATCCGCGAGGTTCACGTTGAAGATACGCGGCCGGTCCGAGGCCAGCGGGATCTTGTAGGTCGACGGCGCATGGGTGCGCAGACGGCCCGCGTCGTCCCACCAGAGTTCCTCACTGGTCAGCCAACCCATGCCCTGCACGAAGGCGCCTTCGACCTGCCCCTTGTCCAGCACCGGGTTCAGCGAGCGGCCCACGTCATGCAGGATATCGGTGCGCTCGATCCGGTATTCCCCGGTCAGCGTGTCGATCGTCGCCTCGGAACAGGCGGCGCCATAGGCGTAGTAGTAGAACGGCCGCCCCTGCCCTTTGTCGCGGTCCCAGTGGATCTTGGGGGTCTTGTAGAACCCGGCCGCCGACAATTGGACCCGCGCCATGTAGGCGGCCTTGATGACCGCATCGAAGGACAGAACCTCGTCCCCGATCTGCACCCGATTGGCGAGGAACCGCACCTCTTCCGGCGCGACGCCCCATTTCTCCGCGGCGAACTCCACCAGCCGCGCCTTGATCTGCTCGACCGCGTTCAGCGCAGCCATGCCGTTCAGGTCCGACCCCGAAGACGCCGCGGTGGCCGAAGTATTGGGCACCTTCTCGGTCGTGGTCCTGGTGATCTTGATGCGCTCGAAATCGACCTGGAAGGCATCGGCCACCACCTGCGCGACCTTGGTGTTCAGGCCCTGACCCATCTCTGTCCCGCCATGATTCAGGTGGATGGACCCGTCGTTGTAGACATGCACCAAGGCGCCCGCCTGATTGTAATGCGTCGCTGTAAAGGAGATGCCGAATTTCACCGGCGTCAGCGCGATGCCCTTTTTCAGAACCGGCGACGTTCGGTTGGAAGCGACGATCTCTGCCCGGCGGCGGCGATACTCGGCGCTTTCCTCCAGTTCAGTCACGAGCCGGTCCAAGATGTTGTTCTCGACCTGCTGATGATAGGGGGTCAGGTCGCGCCCCTCTCCGCCATAGAAATTGGCCTTGCGCACATCCAGCGGGTCTTGCCTAGTGGCATAGGCGATTTCCTCGATGATGCGTTCTGCGGCAACCACGCCCTGCGGCCCACCAAAGCCCCGGAAGGCGGTGTTGGAGACCGTGTTCGTCTTCATCGGGCGCGAGGTCAGGCGCACATGGGGATAGAAATAGGCGTTGTCCGCATGGAACAGCGCGCGGTCGGTGACCGGCCCCGAAAGATCGGACGAGTAGCCGCAGCGCGCTGCGAAACTGCCTTCGACTGCCTGAATCCGGCCTCCGTCGTCAAAACTCACGTCATAGTCGATCACGAAATCATGGCGCTTGCCCGTGGCGGTCATGTCCTGATCGCGGTCGGGGCGGATCTTGACGGCGCGGTTCCATTTCTTCGCGGCCACGGCGGCGATGGCACAGAACAGGTTCATCTGGCTTTCCTTGCCGCCGAACCCGCCCCCCATGCGCCGCACGTTCACCGTGACCGCATTGGAGGGCACGCCAAGCACATGGGCCACCATGTGCTGCGCCTCGGAGGGGTGCTGCGTCGAACAATGCACCTGCACGTCATCGTCCTCTCCCGGAATAGCGCAGGCGATATGGACTTCGAGGTACATGTGGTCCTGACCACCGACCTGCATCCGGCCCTTGATCCGATGCACTGCCGCCTGACGCCCGGCCTCCACGTCGCCGCGTTCCAGCTTCAGCGGCGGGGTGACATGGGGATAGCCCGCATCCATGGCCGCCTGCGGATCCAGCGCATGGGGCAGAACCTCGTAGTCCACCTTGGCCAGCGTTGCCGCGCGACGAGCTGCATCGCGGGTTTCGGCGATCACCGCGAACAGGGGCTGGCCGTGGAACTCGATCTTTTCCGTGGGAAAGACCGGCTCGTCGTTGCGGCCCGTGGGGCTGATGTCGTTGACGCCGGGAATGTCGTCGGCAGTCAACACGCCGGTGACGCCGGGCGCGGCCCGGACGGCGGTCAGGTCGATGCCCTTCAACGTGGCATGGGTTACGTCCGAAACACCCAGGTAGGCGTGCAGCGTGCCCTCGGGCAGCGCGACATCGTCGGTGTAGTCGGCGCGCCCGGTGACATGCTTGGTGGCGCTGTCGTGGATACGGTCCTGATGCACGGAGCCGGTGATGGTCACGTTGTCTTTCATCGGTCTGTCCCCTCTCAGGCGGTGGCCAGTTGCACGGGCGCATCCGTCGCCGCGTCGTTTTCAAGGAAGAACCGGCGCAGAAGGTTGCCTGCCGAAAGGCTGCGATAGTCGGCAGAGGCGCGCCAGTCGGTCAGCGGCGTGAAATCCTGCGCGAGAGCGGCGGTCGCCTTGGCGAATGCCTCTTCGGACCAGGCCTGCCCAAGCAGCGCGTTTTCGGCCTTGGCGGCCCGTTTCGGCGTCGCTGCCATGCCCCCAAAGGCGATGCGGCAATCGGTGATCCGGCCCTCTTCGACCGTGACGCGGATGCCCGCCGCAACCGAGGAAATATCCTCGTCCCGGCGCTTGGAAATCTTGTAGGCTGCGTGTCGCTGGCCGGGTTGCGGCAGCGGCACGCGGATCGCCTCGACGAATTCGCCCGCCTGCCGGTCCTGCTTGCCGTAATCGACAAAGAACTCCTGCAGCGGCAGCACACGGCGGGCATCTCCTTTGCGCAGCGTGATCTCTGCCCCCAGCGCGATCAGCACCGGCGGCGTGTCCCCGATGGGTGAGCCGTTGGCGATATTGCCGCCCACGGTCCCCATGTTGCGCACCTGCCAACCTGCGATCCGGTCCCAGTAACCGGCGAGATGCGGAAAGGCGCCGGTCAGTTCATCCTGGCATTCGCTGTAACTGGCCCCCGCCCCGATCCAGAGCGCGTCATCGCGGACCTCGACCGCCTTCAGCCCCTCGAGGTGCCCGGTGAAGATCGCCGGGCCGATGGGCCGCAGGAATTTGGTCACCCAAAGGCCCACATCCGTTGCTCCGGCGACAATGGTCGCCTCCGGATGGTCCAGCAGGCAGGCGGCCAGATCGTCCACATCCGCCGGCAGGATCGCACGGTTGTTCTCGGGGCCGGTCTCCACCCGTTGACCGTCGCGCAGCGCCGTCAGGCGGGCGGTGATCTCTTCGCGTTCACGGGCAATCGGGTCGGCGGCGGGAGAGCCATAGCGGCTGATCGCAACGGCTGCGCGGATGATCGGCGCATAGCCCGTGCAACGGCAGAGATTGCCCTGCAGCGCCGTTTCCACCTGGGCTTCGTTCGGCTCGGGAACCGCCATCCAAAGCGCGTAGAGCGACACGACGAATCCCGGGGTACAGAACCCGCACTGGCTGCCGTGATGATCGACAAGCGCCTGTTGCACCGGGTGCAATCCGCCATCCGCCCCCGCAAGATGTTCGACGGTCACGACGTGGCAGCCATCCAGCGAGGCCAAAAAGCGGATGCAGGCGTTGACCGGGTCATAGCGCAGGCCATCCCGCGTCAGGCGGCCCACCAGAACCGTGCAGGCACCGCAATCGCCCTCGGCGCAGCCTTCCTTGGTGCCGGTCAGGCGACGGTCCAACCGCAGGAAATCCAGCAGGGTGCGATCTGCCCCGACGTCGCTGATGGAAACATCGCGCCCGTTCAGAATGAATCGGATCTCGGATCGGTGCGGCATGACTTCCTCCCTGAAGACTCGCTGGATTGCGGGGTTGCCAGAGAGGCTACAGCTTGCATTAGCCTCAAAAAACATCCGCAAGCGGCAAATACTTTCAACAGGTTGTTGATAATGACCCCCGGGCCTGCAAGGCTGCGACGGGTCTTTCCCGGGGGGTAACGTCATGTCCTACATTGAAAGCCTGCAAGTCTTTGTCCGCGTCACGGAACTGGGCAGCATCACATCGGGCGGGCGCGATCTGCGCCTGACCCCGGCGGTGGCCAGCAAAAGAATCAAGGAGTTGGAGCGCCGCCTCGGCGTTCGGCTGTTCAATCGGACCACCCGATCCATCACGCCGACAGAGGTGGGCCGCGTCTTTTACGAAGAGGCCCGCAGGGTGTTGCAGGCGTTGGAGACCGCCGAGGCACGGGTGGCCAGTTTTTCCGACACCCCGCGCGGCGCGCTGCGCGTGACGGCGCCCCTTGGCGTCGGTCGCCGGATCGTGGCACCGCTGGTGCCCGCCTTCACCGATTCCTTCCCGGAAACAGAGGTGCGGATGCGCCTGTCGGACCGGCGGGTCGACATTCTGGCAGACGGTCAGGACGTGGCATTTTTTATCGGTGCGCCCAAGGACAGCAACATGAAGCTGCGCAAGATCGCCGATTGCGCCCGCGTGCTTTGCGCCTCGCCGGACTACCTGCGCACGGCGGGCACACCCATGCAGCCCGAAGATCTGCTGAACCAGAACCACAACTGCCTGTTGCTGCGCTATCCACGCTCGCCCGAGTATTTCTGGACGCTGAACACCGCCGGAGGTCCCCTGAAACTGGAGGTTCGGGGACGGTTCGATGCCGACGATGGCGACGTTCTCACCGATTGGGCATTGGCCGGGCGCGGGATCGTCAACAAGCCCCGCTTTGACGTTGCCCATCACCTGGCAGACGGGCGGCTGATCGAGGTTCTGTCCGACACGCCGCCCTTGCCGATGATCTTTGGTTGTCTCTATCCGCACAAGAAACTGCAGGACCCGAAGGTCCGGCTGTTCGTGGAACATGTCGCCAGCCACAGCAAGGCACTGCTGGCAGGGTCAGAGACGGCCCCGGTCTAGGCCTTCGCCGCGATGACGATGAATTCGACCTTGTAGTCCGGCGTCGCCAGCTTGGCCTCGCCACAGGCGCGGGCCGGGGCGTGGCCCTCAGGCACCCAGGCGTCCCAGACCGCGTTCATCTCGGCGAAGTCGCCCATGTCCGCCAGCCAGATCACGCATTGCAGGATGCGCGTCTTGTCCGACCCGGCCTCTGCCAGAAGCGCGTCGATCTTTTCCAGGCAATCCAGCGTCTGCTGCGTGACGCTGGCGCCAGCGGTGCCGACCTGGCCCGCCAGGTAGATCGTATCGCCATGTGTCACGATCTGGCTCATGCGCGGGCCGGTATGGCTTCGTGTGATCTCTGTCATGTCTTGCCTCTTGGGATCAGGAAGAAAACCGCGCCGGGGACAGCGCCCCGATGACGGTGTCGGAAACGGGTGGGGCCGTGTCAGTGACAAGCCGGGCGGTGACGCGGGACAGTACGGGCGCGGTCTGCACACCATAGCCCCCCTGGCCCGCCAGCCAGAAGAACCCCGGTTCATCGGGATCTTGGCCGACAACCGGCGTCCGGTCCGGTGTAAAGCTGCGCAGCCCCGCCCAAGTATGTTCGACGCGGGTAACGGGCATCGTGACCGCCTGTTCGAACCTATGCAGTCCCTCGGCCAGCACCATGTCGTCGGCCCAGGCGTCATGAGGTTCCACCGGGTCCTCGTCGGCGGGGCTGACCATCAGCTTGCCTGCTTCGGGTTTGGCGTACCACTGCTCCGAGGCCGATACGAACAGCGGCCAGCGGGTGACGTCGTGATCCTCCGGCGCGGGCAGGATCGCCGCCGAGCGCCGCAAGGGATGCATCGGGATGGTGCGGACGCCAGCCAGGTCCGCCACTTGCGCGGCCCAGGCCCCGGCAGCATTGACGATCAACGGCGCGCGGTAATCCTGCGCGCCGGCGGTGACGACCCACTGCCCCCCCTCGCGCCGGATCTCCGTCACCTGGGCCCCTGTCTCGATCCGGCCACCCCGGCCGCGCAGCAACCGCGCGTAGCCATTCAGCATCCGGTCCACGTCGATGTCCTGCGCGTCCCACTCGATCACCGCCGCGGCGATCAGTTCGGGCCGCAGGATCGGCACCAACTCGACCGCCTGCGCGGCGCTCAGTCGTTCGAGGCCCTGGGCCCCGGCGCAGTAGTCCTCCAGCGTGGCCACCTCGTCCTCGGTGGCCACCATCATCTCGCCGCGCGGCGACAGCAGGCTGCTGTCCGACACGCCCTCGGGCCGTTCCATCAGGCCCGCGGACACCGCGTTGAGTGCCCGCAGCGTCGCATTGCCATAGTTGCGGATGAAGATCGCCGCAGATCGGCCCGTGGAATGATAACCGATCTGGCGCTCACCCTCGAGCACGGTCACCGACATGTCCGCGGCCAGTTCCGCGCCTGCGCTGATCCCGGCGATGCCGCCGCCGATCACGATCACGTCCGAGGTTGTCACGCGCCCTCCTGAAACCCGGTCAGGGTTTTGGTCAGGTTCGCGCCCAGCGTGTCCGAAAGGTATCCGCCCTCCTGGACAAACAGCACGGGCAGGCCGGTGGCGGCGATGGCAGCACCAATGCGGGCAAAACCGTCCTGCGTGACCGCCAGTCCCTGAAAGGGATCGTCGATCGAGGCATCGAGGCCCAGGGCCACCACAAGCGCATCGGTGCCAAAGCTGCGTACCCGCCCCAGCGCCGTGTCCAGCGTCTTGAGGAAATCCGCGTCCCCCGTGCCGCGCGCCAGCGGCAGGTTCAGGTTGCAGCCCATCCCCCGGCCCGCGCCCCGTTCCTGCGCGTGGCCCCAGAAAAACGGGTAGAACCGCGCCGGATCGGCGTGAATGGATACGGTCAGCACGTCGTCGCGGTCATAGAACATGCCTTGCGTGCCGTTGCCGTGGTGCACGTCCACATCAAGGATCGCGGGGCGGAAACCCCAGCCGCGCAAGCGTTCGGCGGCAATGCCCGAGTTGTTGAGGAAGCAGAAGCCCCCCGCCAGGTCCGCAAAGGCATGGTGCCCCGGCGGGCGCGACAGGGCATAGACGGCGCGTTCGTCACTGGCGATCAGGTCGGCCCCGGTGATGGCGCTCTGCGCGGACCAATAGGCCGCCTCCCATGTGCCTTCGGCAATGGGACAGGCGGTGTCGGCCTGGTGATAACCGGCCTGACCCACGGCGGATTTGGGATAGCCATCGGTGCGGTTGGCCGGGTGGATGTTGGGGATAACCTCTTCGCCCGCGCCCTCGATCCGGCGCCAGCGGGTGTAGATGCTTTCGAGAAAGGTCAGGTACTCGGGGGTATGCACCGCCGCGATGGGGCCAAGGCCCGCGTCCTGCGGTCGCTGGAACGCGCAGCCCGCCTCTTCGGCGGCAGCCTTCAGCACCTCGATCCGGCGCGGCTGCTCGGGGTTGGGCATGATCGCCCCGTTGGCCATGAAATGCTTGGGATCATGGCGCCATTGTCGGTCGTCAAAGACGGCTTTCATCGCTCTCCTTCCAGGGCCGCGCATCCGGCCTCATCCAAGAACAGATCGGTGTGACCCTTGGCGGGGACAAAGCCCAGCCGGTCGTAGAAACGGCGCGCCGCGGGGGTCCGGTCATAGACTTGCAGGCGCAGGAAGCAAGCCCCCCAAGCCCGCGCTGCGTCGGCATAGGCCGCGGCCAGCAACCGCCGTCCGAGCCCTCCGGATCGCTGGGCAGGCGACACCCAGAGGTCCGAGACATAGAGCCCCGCACCGCCGCGCATCGTGGACAGCCCCGGCGAGTAGAGCGCCAGCCCGGCCATCGCGCCGCCCTCCTCGGCCAGTTGGGCGCGAAAGGCCGGAACGTCTCCCCAGCCCGCACGCGCCAGAACCTCGGGCGAGGCGTTGTAGGTATCACCCAGGTCCCGCGCCAGGGCGGCAAGCGCCTGGTCGAGCCGCTCCACGTCAGAGCGTGCGCCCGTCCTGATCATCAATCCCATCAGATCGCCGTCCTGTCCGCGCCCTTCAGCCCCAGCATTCGGCGGGCATCCTCCGGCGTGGCAACCTCGCGGCCCATGTCCTCGACGATGCGGCGGATCTTGGCCACCTGCTCGGCATTGCTCCGCGCCAGTTGCCCGCGCGCGATCATCAGGCTGTCTTCCAGCCCGACGCGCACATGCCCACCCATCGCAGCGGCCATGCTGGTCAGCGGGATCTGGTGCCGTCCGGCCGCCAGAACCGAAAACATGTAATCCTCGCCGAATAGCTTGTCGGCGATGGTCTTCATGTGATTCAGGTTCTCCGGGTCCGGTCCCATCCCCCCCAGCACGCCAAAGACGAACTGGATGAAGAACGGCGCCTCTACCAATCCGCGATCCGCGAAATGGCGCAGCATGTAGAGGTGACTCAGGTCGTAGCATTCAAATTCGAACCGCGCGCCGCGCTCCTTGCCCATCGTCTGCAGGATGCCTGCGATGTCGCGCGGCGTGTTCTTGAAGACGAGGTCGTCGGAGTTTTCCAGGAACGGCTGTTCCCAGTCGTGTTTCCATTCGTCGATCCGCGCCGCCGCAGGATAAAGCGCAAAGTTCATCGACCCCATGTTCAGGCTGCACATCTCCGGTTCGGCCAACTTGGGCGCGGCTAGCCGCTGGTCCAGCGTCATCACCGCGCTGCCGCCGGTGGAAATGTTCAGGACCGCGCCTGTCGCTTGCTTGATCCGCGGCAGGAAAGCCATGAAATGCGCCGGGTCGGCAGAGGGCTGCCCGGTCGCGGGATCGCGGGCGTGCAGGTGCAGGATCGATGCCCCGGCCTCTGCAGCGCCAACGGCGTGTTCGGTGATCTGATCCGCCGTCACCGGCAGGTGGGGCGACATCGATGGCGTATGGATCGAGCCGGTGACAGCGCAGGTGATGAGGATCTTGCTCATGTCATCCGGCCTGCATCGCGGGTGCGATTTCCTGCGCGAACTGGACAAGGGACGCATCCAGCCCCTCGATGATCTCGTCGATATGCCCCTCGTTCAGGATCAGCGGCGGGCAGACAAGAATGTGATCCCCTTCCAGACCGTCGCGTGTGCGACGCGAATAGACGATCAACCCCTTGTCATAGGCGATGTCCACGAACCGCTGATGCGCGTTCAGGTGTTTCGGCAGGGGCGCCTTTGTGCTCCGGTCCGACATGAACTCGAAGGCGGTCAACAGGCCCTTGCCGCGCACGTCCCCGATGATGTCGTGGCGTTGCATCAAGCCGTTCAGCCGCGCCAGCAGTTTTTCCCCCATCGCGGCGGCATTGGCGCAAAGATCTTGCCTGTCGATCTCATCCAGAACGGCCAGGCCCGCCGCGCAGGCCAACGGGTTGCCCGCATACGTGAACCCATGCGCAAACCCGCCCGCGTCCAGCACGGGGTCCACCAGTCGCCTGTCGGCAACCATCGCGCCCAGAGGCGCATAGCCAGAGCCGATCCCTTTGGACAGAACCACGATGTCGGGCCGCACGCCCCAGTGATCGACTCCCAGAAAGGCGCCGGTGCGCCCCGCCCCGGTCATGACCTCGTCGAGGATCAGCAGGATACCATAGGCGTCGCAGATCTCGCGCACCCGTGCGAGATAACCCGGCGGAGAGACCAGCGCCCCCGTCGAGGCACCGCCGATCGGCTCGACGATGAAGGCCAGCACGCTGTCCGGGCCCTCCTCTTCGATCCTCTGGGCCAGCATGTCGGCATAGTGCCGCCCCGTCGCCGCGTTCTCTGGGTCCAGCCCGTCGAGATAGGCGCGCGGCGCCGGCACCTTTGGCATGACCCGCATCATGGGTTCAAACGGCGCGGTCAGCGTGGTGTAGCCGGTGGTTGCCAGCGCCCCCAAAGTGCAGCCGTGATAGGAGGGCGTGCGCGAAATGATCTTCCACCGGCTGCCCTGCCCCACCGCCAGCGCGTATTGCCGCGCCAGTTTCATCGCGCTCTCCACCGCCTCGGACCCGCCGGAGACAAAGAACACGCGGTCCAGCCCCTCGGGCATTTTCTCGGCCAGTTTCTCGGCCATGTTTTCCGAGGCTTCGGTTTCGAAATGCAGACGATAGCCAAAGGTGGATTTTTCCATCTGGCGCTGCATCGCCGCCAGCACATGTTCGTTGGAATGACCGATATTGCAGACCATCGCGCCGGACGACCCGTCAAGATAGCGGCGCCCGTTCTTGTCCCACATGTAGACGCCGCGGGCCTGGTCCAGCACCGGTTTGCGCCCGCGGCCCTGGTAGAAAAGCTTGCTCATCCCGTCACCCCGGCAATGCAGCGCAATCGATGGGCCGAAACCCTGCTGTCACTGTCGTGCCTTCGGCAAAGGGATGACCGTCGATCATGTTGATCGCCTGGAACTGGCGATCACCGGCACGGATGAAATAGCGCACGGTCTGGCCCTGGTAGTCGACGGTTTCCACCACCGCCTCGGATGTGACCATGCCGGTCGTGTCCGCGCCCTGCGGCATCAATTGCAGTTTCTCGGCCCGCAGCACCAGCTTGGCCGCGCCTTCGCTGACCTGCGGCGCCTTGTCGGCGGGCACCGGCACATGGCCGAACACCGGTACGTCCAGCACAGCCGTCTCGGCATCCTTGCCGGTGCATTTGCCCTCGATGATGTTGGAGGCACCCAGGAAATTGGCGACGAATTCGCTGGCTGGGCGGTTATAGACCTCTTCCGGCGTGCCGACCTGTTCGACGCGGCCCGCGCTCATGACGACGATCTGGTCGGACATGGCCAGCGCTTCGGACTGGTCATGCGTGACAAAGACGGTCGTGACACCGATCTGGTCCTGGATGCGCTTCAACTCCACGCGCATGTCCTCGCGCAGGTTGGCATCCAGTGCGGACAGCGGTTCGTCCAGCAACAGCACGTCCGGTTCGATGACGATGGCGCGGGCCAGCGCGATGCGTTGTTGCTGACCGCCCGACAGTTCCTTGGGATAGCGGCCGCCCACATCGGGCAATTGCACCAGGTCCAGCGCCTTTTGCACGCGGCCCGGGATCTCGGAGGCGGGCACATCGCGGTATTTCAGGCCAAAGGCCACGTTGTCGGCCACGCTCTTGTGCGGGAACAGGGCGTAGTTCTGGAACACGATCCCAAGGTTGCGCTTGTGGATCGGCACGTTGTTCACGCTTTTGCCACCGATGCGGATTTCGCCCTCGGTCGGGTCCAGCAGGCCGGCGATCATCCGCAGGTTGGTCGTCTTGCCACAGCCCGATGGTCCGAGCAGAGTCAGGAAGGTGCCCTCGGGGATTTCCAGGTTGGTCGGATGCACGGCGGTGAAGGTGCCGAACCGCTTGACGATATTGTCCAGGGTGACGGTACTCATGGGCAAGGTCCTGCGACAGAGGGGCGCCCGCCCCGGCACGCTGGCCGGGGCAGGCAGGTTGGATTGGGGTCAGTAGCCCTTCTGGACACGGCCGAAGGTCTTCGACCAGGCGGCCTCGTGGCCGTTCCAGTAGTCCGGATCGGCAAAGGTAAGACCATCCAGCGTGCCCGTGGGGTCGAAGGCAGGCAGCGTCGGGATCTTGTCACCCAGGTCGACCTTCTGCGGGTCCAGTGCAGGCGGATAGCTCTGCCCCTCGGCCACGGCGATCGAGGTCGCCGGATCAAGCATGAAGTTCAGCAGTTCCTCGCAGGCCTCCAGCGGCGAGCCCTTGATGACGAACATGCATTCCTGCCAGCCAAAGCCGTTGGGCGGGTCCATGTAGCCGATGTCATGCCCCTGCTCCTGCAGGGCGTAGATGCGGCCGGACCAGCCCTCGGTGACGTGGATCTCTTCCTCGGCCAAGAGGCTCATCAGCTCGGCGCCCGAACCCCAGTATTTCAGCGCGAGGTCGCGGTGCTGGCGCACGGCATCCCAGCAGGCCTCTTCGTCGGTGACGCCGTTCGGATCCTGCCCGGTCTGCAGAGAGGCATACCACATCCGCGTACGCCAGTCGGACCAACCGCCGATCTTGCCCTTGTGGGCTTCGTCGATCAGGATCTTGGCGCCCTTTTCCTGCATCTCCTCGTCCGAGATGTACTTGCGGTTATAGGCCAGCCCGGTGGTGCCGTAATCATAGGGCACGCAGCTGAGCGATCCGTCGGTGACGTTCCGGAAGACGTCGACCAGCTTGGGGATCACGAACTGCAGGTTGGGGATCCTTTCCTCGTTCAGCTTGGTGGTCAGGCCCAGCCCGTGATAGCGCGCGTAGTCGAAAACGCCCGACAGGTGGGCGATGTTGTATTCGCCCGGCTGACTGGCCTTGACCCGGCTGAGGTATTCGTCACCGCCGCCGAACGTGCCGTCGACCACCTCGATGCCGGTTTTCGCGGTGAACGGGTCGAAGGCATTGGCGCGCAGCGCCTCGGAGACCACGCCGCCCCAGCCGTCGAACCGGACCTGGCTGACGCTTTGTGCCAAGGCGCGGTAGGGTGTCACAAGGCCGTAGGCCGCGCCTGCGGCGCCCAGAAGGCCCAGGAAACTGCGGCGGTCCAGCCCACCGTTCATGTAGCGCTCGCGCAGGCGTTCATAACGCGTCGTGTCGTCGATTTTCCGTGTCATCTTCATCTCCTTGTCGGGTCGTGGATATGCAGGCGGTTCTATGTGCCGCTCTTGCGGGCGAGTTGCCGTGCGATCGCCGCCCCGATCAGGGGCAGACCGACCGTCATGACAATCATGACTGTTCCGAGCGCGTTGATCTCGGGACTGATGGAATTGCGCAGCATGGCAAAGATCTGCGTCGGCACGGTTTCCACCCCGCCGGGCTTCCAGAACAGAGTGCCGGTGATGTCGTCGAAGCTGATGGTGAAGGCAAAGAGCGCCCCCGCCAGCACCGCCGGCATCATCAGCGGCAGCGTGATCTGAAAGAACGTCTGGACCGGGCTGGCGCCAAGGCTCATCGCCGCTTCCTCGACGTCGCGGCGGATGGAAACCAACCGCGCCTGAACCACGAGGATCACGAAGGGCAGCGTAAAGATCACATGGCCGAACAGCAGCAGGGCAAAGCTCTTGTGCAGGCCGAGAAAGTTGAGGAACAGCAGGAGCGCCACCGCCAGCACCACTTCCGGCACCAGGATGGGCGCGATCAGAAGGGTCGAGATCATGTTGGCGCCCGGCACCTTGTACCGGACCAGCGCGAGGCTGGCCAAGACGCCCAAAGTGGTCGAGATCAGTGCCGTCATCAGGCCAAGCACGATAGAGGTGCGAAAGGCACGCATGATCGCGTCGTTGTTCCACAGTTCCACGAACCAGCGGAAGGAAAAGCCCGTCATCGGAAAACTGCCGAACTGGCTGGCGTTGAAGCTCAGCAGAACCACGACTGCCACTGGCAGGAACATGAAACCGTAGACAAGCAGGCTCCACAGGCGGATCAGGTGCCATCCCCAGCGCATCAGCCCAGCCCCTTCATCAGTTGCGCCATGCCCAGATAGCGGTTGTAGATCATGACCAGCGCCCCCAGCACGACCAGCAGCATCAGGCTGAGTGCAGACCCCAGCGGCCAGTTGAGCTGCGTGATGATCGCCTCGAAGACGAGGTTGGCGAACATGGCGTCACGCGGTCCGCCCAACACCAGCGGCGTGATGTATGTCCCCGCGCCCAGCACGAAACACAGCAGCCCGCCCGCTGCGAGACCGGGCAACGACAGCGGCAGCGTGACCTGAATGAAGGACTGCCACTTGGTTGCACCCAGCGAATTTGCGGCATCCTCGAGATTGGTGTCGATGCCGTCGAGGCTGACAAAGACGTTCAGCACCATGAAGGGCAGCAGGAAATGCACGAGGCCGAGGATCACCGTGGTCTCGTTGTAGAGCATGTTCAGCGGCTCGCTGATGATGCCCACGCTCATCAGCAGCGTGTTCAGCGCGCCCGAGACGCCCAGGATATTGATCCAGCTCATCGTGCGGATGATGTAGCTGATCCAGAACGGCAGCATCAGAAGCAGCAGCAAGAGCACCTTGTTGCCGCGCGACCGCGCGATGAAATAGGCCGCCGGATAGCCCATCAGGGCGCAGACAATCGTGGTGATCGCGGCAATCCGCAGGGTGCTGAACAGGATGTCGCGGTAGAAGCGGTCGGTCAGCGCCTCGCGCCAGTTGTCGAGGTAGAAGCCGACCTGGTCGGCCCCCGTGGCGGTACGCAGCCAGAAGCTGTAGACCACGATGAAGATCAGCGGCACCAGAAGCAGCAGAGTGACCGCGCTGATGGCCGGGGCCAGCAGGATCCAGGTTGGCGCGCCTCACGGGCTTCGACGGACATGCGTTTCCTCGTGTCTGGAGACTTGCGGAAACCATGCGAAGCGGACAATCATAGATCAAATAGATATGCAGAATGATGACTATAGGCGCAGTCTATGACCCCAGCCGATCCCGCAAGCGATCCACGCTATGAACCAGAGCGTATTGCACGCGAGCTGGACTGGAACCTGTTGCGTACTTTCGTGGTGCTGGCGGACAGTCACTCGATCACCGAGGCGGCACAGCGACTGAGGCTGAAGCAACCCTCTGTTTCCGCGGCACTTCAAAGGCTTGAGGACCGGATCGGCCGCAAGCTGGTCAACCGGTCGCCGGGGCATTTCCAACTGACAGATGCGGGTCGCCTGCTGTACCGCGAAGCGGTGGAAATCAATGGCTCGGTCCTGCGCCTGTCGACCCTGGTGCGCGAACTGACGGACGAGGTGCAGGGCCACGTCAAGATCGAGGTGGCCAGCCACGTCGTCTGCCCGGTTTTTGACCAGACACTGGCCGCGTTCCACCGCTCTCATCCCCGCGCCAGCCTGTCGATCGAGGTCCGTTCCAGCGCCGAGGCCATCGCCGAGGTCCTTGCCAAGCGCGCGTCCTTCGCCATCTGCCTGGTGCGGGATCACAGCCCCAAGCTGGAATATCGGCGCCTCTACCGCGAGTTTTTCGGCCTGTTCTGCGGGCCGGAACATGCGCTTTTCGGCCGGGACGACCTGTCGATCAGTGATCTTGCGGGGCTGGGGTCCGTCAGTTTCGAAACCGACCGGCTGCAGGATGTGCTGCGGCCCGTCACGCTGATGCGGGCCCAGGCCGACCTGGGCCAGCGGATCACCGGCGTCTCGACCAATCTCGAAGAGGTGCGGCGCATGATCATCGCCGGACTGGGCATCGGCCCCCTGCCCGTCCATGTGGCGGCGCGCGATGTACACGACGGGTTGCTGTGGCAACTGCCCCCCTACACCGACCTGCCCGCCATCGACGTGCACGTGGTCTGGAACCCGAAGGCGGTCAAGAACCGGGCCGAGGACCTGCTCCTGGCCGCCCTGCTGGAAGCCATCGAGGCCACGCCGATGGAGGAGCGCACCTACCGCTGACTCAGAACGCCATCGGAGTGAATTCCTCGTTGTCCGCGGCGACGGCGGCCCGCAATTCGCCCACGACGCCCGGGTCGGCGGCGTTCACGCGGCTCCAGTTCGGGACGAAGGGCGTCTCGTTGGGGTTGTCGAGAAAGACCTTGCCCGCCTCCACGATATTGTTGGCGAAAAGCTCGACCGTCAGTTCCTCGCGGTGGCGGTCGATGGTCAGCCCGTTCATCTTGGCGTCGTTGTCGTAGAACTCGATCAGGTCCAGCGCCACGCGGTAGTAGGTGGCCTTGAGCGCGCGGAAGACATTGGGCGTAAAGACGGTGCCATCTGCCGCCAGCTTGCGGAAGACCGCCTTGCAGATGTCCATCGACATGCGGTTGAGACCCGTGGCCGCGTCCTCTTCGCTGACCTGCTGGTGCTTGTGGTCATAGGCATCCGCGATTTCAACCTGGCAGACGGAATGCCGGCCCAGATTCCGCCAGACCTCTGACAGGACGCCGATTTCCAGTCCCCAGTCCGAGGGAATGCGCAGATCAGGCAAGAGCGACGTGCGCAGGGCAAACTCGCCCGACAGCGGGTAACGGAAGGCGCGCAGGTAATCGATGTAGTCGCGGTCCCCGATGGTACGTTTCAGCGCGATCAGCAACGGCGACACCAACAGGCGCGTGACCCGCCCGTTCAGCTTTCCATCGCCGATGCGCGGATAATAACCCTTGGACAGCTGGTAGCGGAAATTCGGGTTCACGACGGGGTAGACCAGCCGGTCGAGCAGGTCGCGTTTGTAGGTGACGATATCGCAGTCGTGCAGCGCCATGACCGAGGTATCGGCGCAGGAGATCAGGTAGCCCATGCAGGTCCACATGTTCTTGCCCTTGCCCTGTTCCTGCGGCGCCAGCCCCATCTCGGCCAGTTTGGCGTCCAGCTTTCGCATCCGGGGGCTGTCGTTCCAGAGGACAACGTGATCCTGCGGCAGCCGGGCAAAGAAATCTCGGGCGCGGCGGAACTGCTGTTCGGTGGCACGGTCGAGCCCGATGATGATCCGGTGCAGATAGGTGATCTTGCTCAGCTCATCGAGGATATTGCCCATCGCCGGCCCTTCGAGCTCGGAGTAGAGACAGGGCAGGACGAGCGTGATCTTGCGGGTCTGGGCGTAGGTCTCGATCTCGTAGATCAGCTCTTCCAGAGGGCGACTGCGCAGGTTGTGAAACTGCGCGATATTGCCGTTCTGATGGAAATCAGACATGAGATCAGTCCTTTATGTCGTTCAGTATGGCGAGGACCGCCGTATTCCAGCCTTCGGGGCCGGGACGCGCGGTGCGCCGAATGGTGCCTTGGCCCTCACCCGGAAGGGTCGGGATGCCGGGCCCGTGGTCGTTGCGCACGATCACGCCAAGGTCGGCGGCCTGCAGCATGTCGGTGTCATTGGGCGCATCGCCCAACGCCAGCGTCCGTTCGGCCCCAAGCTCGGCGGCAATCTCGCGCAGCCCGTCGGCCTTGGTGCGCCCATGCGACAGCGTCAGAAAACGCCCGCCGGACCTGCACGCGATGCCCCTGTCCGCCAGGGCTGCAAGGAATGTCTCCCGCATGGTCTCGTTCCCCTGCCAGAGTCCCGGCTCGGAATGTTGCCGTTGGCGCGCCAACGAGGCGGCTTCGGGGGTCAGGCCGGTGATCTCTGCCACTTCGGCATCGCTCATATCGCCAAAGCCCCTGAACGGCGCGCGCAAATCCGGCGGCAAGGCGTCCAGTGCGGACCGCAGGGCAACATAGGGCGTGGCGTCCCCTGCCGCGCGGCCGGGGCGATAGATCCCGGCCCCGTTCTCGACGATGGCGGGCCGGTCGCCCAGCGACAAGGCCGCGTGCAGGACGGCGACCTCGGCAGCCGTCTTGGAGGTGGCAAGGATCAGCGGAATGCCTCGCGCGGCCAATGCGTCCAGCGCGGGCTGCGCCGGGGCGAAAGAGTAATTTGCATGATCCAGAAGCGTTCCGTCCAGATCGCTGAAGACAACGAGTTTGTTCACATGGTCAACCGTTCATCCCACCCATGTGTGGACTATGGCCGTACCAAAGGTCGCTGGCCACAGCCAGCCAGGGCAACTCACGCAGCGCGCCCAATACATGAGCAAATGCACGCCATGCAGGCGGCACGCCCAATTTTTAGGCAATTTGTGAATGACGCAGTACTATGTCCACTGCCTCACGCTCGGCCATGACACGGCGGGCGTTGGGGATGTCATTGGCCAGCGCCTTGCGTTGCGCGGTTTCCTCGTCGAACCCGAATCCCAACCAGCGCGCCATCAGGCGGCGTTCCAGCTCTGCTTCGGGAACCTCCAGGAAGACCGACAGATCCCAGAGCGGCATCAGATCGGACCAGGGCGGTTCGGCGAAACACAGGTAATTGCCTTCGGCCACCACGATGCGCGTTTCCGGCCCGATTTCCTGGGCCCCGGCGATGGCGATCTCGCGCGAACGGTCAAAGACAGGCAGGAAGACCGAGGGATCCGCGGCGACGCGTCCCAGCGCGGTTTTCAGCCCGTCGAAATCAAAGGTCTCGGGCGCGCCCTTGCGCGACAACAGCCCGCGCGACTCCAGCAGGCGATCATCCAGATGGAACCCGTCCATCGGCATCAGGGCTGCCTCCGGGCCGAGTTGCTCCACCAGCGTTTCGGCCAGGGTGGATTTGCCCGACCCGGGCGGACCGGCCACCGCAACCATCAGGCGGCGCCCCTTGGGCGTGATCCCCGACAGCCGATCGGTGATGTCGCGAAGATGTGTTTCCGGGATCATCGGTCAGACCTCCTGCGCTGCGGCGACGGCGCCATTCCAGGCAGCACTTTGTGCAGCGGTTTCCCGCATTTTTGGCCAGTGCGCCCGTCGCCCGAAGATGTCTGACGGGACGTGCCTCGTCCAGCCCCAAGCGCACATGCGGCTGTTCACCCGAAGCACCGTGTTGTTTGAACTTGTCCCATCCGCCTGCCTCGCGTCCAAATGGCTGAGGGGCTGGCAGCCAGGATCGGGACAACCGGTCTTGCCGGCGCAAAAAAGATGCTCTTGACGGGAACCAATTGCTGCCTCGTGCATTCTCCAAATGACAGGCACGTCACGTGCGGGCGCAAATCTTTCCCCCAACGCCCGCACCAATCGCCCCCGCCCATTTTTTCCGGCGGGGGCTTTTTTTCGATCAAAAAGCAACGACAAAGCCGCGCACCCGACCGGGAGCGCGGCTTTGACAGCGGACAGCCCGATTTGATCAGTTACGCAGGGACGAATGAAGTGTTGGCGCGTCGCCATGCATGTCCACATGGCGCAGCGCGTCATGGTCTTGAAGGATCTCGTGGATCGCCATGACCTTGGCCACATGCGACGCGTCTGGGTGATCGACGATCACCTGCAGTCGGGCCTGCTCTGTTGCGGGTACCTGTGACAGCTCGAAGGCCTCGACGAAATTCCGCAGATCGGAGGCGAGCGCGTCCCGGACCTGCGCCTCGGCAGTGCCCACCATCAATGTGGCGGCGATAGAAAGGGCAAGAAAGCGGAGCATTGGGCAGCCTCCTGTTCTTTGGGTCGTCGAGGTTCGGGCAAAACTTGCCCAACCGGCCAAGCCACCTTGGCCTGGTCGGATGTCACAATCTGCGGATCGGGGTGTATTTCGCTTCAGCGCCGCATCTACGGAAACATGGGAAACGGGCGCGTCCAGTAAAAGGGGAAAGAATCGCGCGACAGGCCCCTTTGGGATGATGATACGTTGATCGTGTTCATCGCGTTCATTCCTTTACACGTCGGCGTGCCCGCCTCTGCGGCACCGCGGATTGCGGCACCCCGGCGGAGGGTTCTTGTCTGTGCAGGCGCATTTGCCTGCGGACGTGGACCTCCTTCCGCCGTCTTCGCAAATTCAACGCACGCATCGACCGAGAAGTTCCGCCCGGTCGATAATTCGCCGGGCAAGTCCGTACCGGGAACCGCAGAGACGCCCGCCGCGTTGTCACCGAGCCGGAGGCTTGTCTCCGACAGATGGCCAAAGGTTTCCGATGAACGTGATGTCCCTGCCCGATTGTCACCGCCCCCCCGGCAAGCACCCCTTGCGCGGCGGGGGCCCCTTGGTCTTTCTGCCCGGTCTCTTCATGACATGCGAGGCTTGGCTGCCGTTGTGCCAAGACATGGGGTTGCGCAACCGGTTGTTCCTCGACCTGCCAGGCCACGGGCCGCAGGAAGATCCAGAGACGGTGGCGCAGGATCTGGCATCGGGCAAATGGCTGGACCTGATGCTGGAGCGGATCATGGCGTTTTCCGGCGGTCGGCCCGTGCACCTCGTCGGCCATTCCAGCGGCGGACTCGTCAGCCTGCTGCTGGCGCGTCGTGCCCCGGAACTCGTGCGGTCACTCGTTCTGGTGGGATCGCCGGTCACGGGACACCGCGACCTGCCGCGAGACATCGGCGCGGCGATCCTCGCGCATGACATGGCCGGGCGCTGGTCGCTGCCGATGATGTGGCGCCTGAGCCTTGCCACGCGCGGGAATTTCGAGCGTGCAATGGCGACGGTTTTGCCACGCAAGGCCGCCGCCGGTGTGCCCGACGAGATGCGCCTGGCCCTGCAGTATCGCACCCCCGAAGCGATCCGCCAATTCGGCAAATGGGTGCTGAAGCAGGACATCACAGGGAACATGGCCGAGATCGCCCAGCCCTGCCTCGCCGTGATCGGACGGCAGGACACGGTCGTTCCGCCGCATCACCAGCTGAAGCTCTTGCGCCACCTGCCCCGGTCCCATGCCCAGCTTGTGCAAGGCGGGCACCTGCCCTTCATCGAACACCCGCGCGGCTTTTCCCGCGCGCTACGCGGCTGGCTTGCGCTTGACCATTCCCCCGGAATGGTGGCCTGCTGACCGCATGGCAGGCAAGCACACGATGAAACTGGTCCAGACGATGCTGACCCTGCGTCGGATCAGCCGCATTCTCTGGGTCCGGGTCGCATTGCTGTCCGCTCTGTCGGTACTGGCCGCACTGTCGGCTGAACTGCTGGGGCCGTTGATCCCGGACGGCCCGCGTGATCGCTTTTCCGAAGACGCGACCATGCCGATCCTGACCATCCTTGCCAATGGCATGCTGGCTGTGGCCACCTTTTCGCTGGGGGTCATGGTTTCGACCCACCGCACGCTGGCCCAGCAGACCACGCCGCGCATTCACCGCCTGCTGATGGAAGACACCTCGACCCAGACGATGCTGGCGACCTTCATCGGGGCCTTCGTCTTTGCCCTCTCCTCGATCATCCTTTACCGCGCCGGATACTATTCCGACAGCGCCTCGGTGATCGTCTTTGCCGTCACGGTTTTCGTAGTGGCCGCCATCGTGGTCTCGCTGGTGCGCTGGATCGGGCAATTGTCGCGGATCGGCAGCTTGGAATATGCGTTGCTGCGCGCCGAACAGACCGCGCGTGAAATCCTGTACCAACAGCGGCGCCTGCCCCGGCTGGGGGGCTGCAAGCTGGCGGAGATGCCCGCGGACGGCGTCGCAATCGAGGCGTCGCGCTCTGGCTTTCTGCGGCGCATCGACATGGACGAGTTGCAGAAACTGGCGAAATCCCATGAGGCCCGGGTCCATCTGGACCATCTGCCCGGAGACATCGTTCTGCGCAGTCAGCGTCTGGGCCTGTTGCACGGCTGCGACGAGCCCGAGAAGTTCGCCGCCTGTTTTGTGCTGGCCACCGACCGAACCTATGAACAGGACCCGGCCTATGCGCTGCAGGCGCTCAGGGAATCCGCCTCCAAGGCGCTGTCTCCCGGGATCAACGACCCCAAGACCGCCATCGACGTGATCGCGCGGCTGGAACGGCTGCTGTGGGACTGGGCGCTGAACCCGCCCGAAACCGAAGACCCTGTCTATGACCGCGTGTTCCTGGGCGAACTGGGCGCCGGTGATCTGGTCGAAGCCGGCTTTCGCGACATCACCCGTGACGCGGCAGGTTTCGGCGATGTGCTGACCGCGGTGGCAGAGGCGCTGGTGCGGCTGCGCGGCGCGATGCCAGAGGACGGTCGCAACGCCATTTCGGACCTGCTGGACGACCTGCGCGCGCATGGCGAGGCAGGGCTGATGACCGCGCGAGAACGCCGGCGGCTGACCGACCGGCTGGCCGATCTGGACGCCTGACCGCGCCTACTCTGCCGGTTGCAACTGCTCGGCACCCGATGGTCGCTTCAGCATCTCGGGTCTCATCAAGACGCCGAACCACAGCAACACCGGAAGCGCCACGATTGCCCCGACCGGCCCCCAGAGCCAGAGGCCAAAGACGATTGCCACGAAGACCCCCAGCGGATTCATCGCCAGCCTCTGCCCGACCACCCAGGGGGTGACGAAATTGGCCTCGGTGAAATTGGCCAGCAGGAACAAGGCAGGCGGCAGCAGGGACATGGCGCCGGTAAACTGCAACAACCCGGCGATGGCCAGACCGAAGATGATCAGCAGCGGCCCAAGGTACAGCATGTAATTCAGGATGGCGGCCGCCAGCCCCCAGAGCATGGGATACTCGACACCGATGGCCAGCATGATCAACGCCGTCACGACGCCCAGCCCCGCGTTGACCAGCGTCACGGCGGCAAAGTAGCGGGCCACGGCGCGGTCGGCCTTGCGCAGTTTCGGCTCCAACGAGCCGACGGCGGAATAAAGATCGTTGCGGGTGAGCACGAAGAAGAACAGCGTGCCGACAAAGACAAAGAACTGCGCACCAAAGTTGGGCGCCATCCACAGCGCGTCCCGCACGGTTGGCAGCGCGCTTTCACCGTCTTCGGCCGCGGGCTTGGCGCCTTCGATCTCTTCGCTGATTGTCTCGATCCCGCGAAGCACGTCCGAGAGCGAGGCGATCCAGCGTGTCGCCGCGGCCTTGAGCCGGGGCAGTTGTTCGATGAACATGTTGAGGAGCGGCTCGATCATCAGGATCAGCAGCGCGATCAGGCTGGTCGTGACCAGCAGCAAGAGGATCGCAACCGCGACCCGCGGGATGCCAACGTCGGTCAGGCGTTCGGCCAAAGGTGAAACGACGATGCCCAAGACCACCGCAAAGACAATGGGCGCAAGCAGTTGCTGACCCAGTTGCAGGGCGCCGGTCAAGGCGATCACGGTGAGGATCAGCAGCATCACGCGTTGCGCGCGTTCGCTGAGAACGGTGGTGAGCATGGTCAGGTCTCGCAGATCAATCGTCGCCGTGACTGTCACGGCCCAAGCCAGGCAGAAGCGCGCCGGCCAAGGCGCCTGCACCAAGGACCAGCGCCCCGGCTGTCAACATCGGTGCGCGGCTTTTCGGGGCATCATCCTTGGCAGAGCCGGAGGATCGTGCCCCCGTTCCCGTTGCGAACAGGCCCACGCCAAGGCCGATCAGCGCCGCAGCCGTCGGGTTGCGGCCCGCCGCGCCGACAGCGCCCCGGCCCAGGCGTCCGGCCTGTCCCATCGCGGCCCCGGTCAACGGCGCGGCGATGGCGCTTTTGCTGGTGCTTCCGCCCAGCGCCTCCAGCGCGATTTTCAGCCGGGCGCGGTCTTCGGCCGCCCGCATTTCGAGTTTCTCGATCTCAGCCACGGCGGACCTCCTGCAGGGTTTCCAGATCGCGTTTGACGTTGTTCAGGCTGCGCTTGGGCGTCAGGACCCGGGCGTTGATCCGTTTGCGGGCGATCAACACGCAAATCAGGGCAAGCACCAAGAGGCCGCCCCCCATTCCGCCCGCAGCCTCGACCAGCGTCAGGCCGCGCGTTTCCATCCAGGCGATCCCGGCGGTCGCGAGCGCATTCACTCCCGCGATGATCAGGACCAACGCCAAGGCGTAGAACACCAGGCCCGTCCCGGCCCGCGACAGGTTCTCCCCGATTTCGGCCCGCGCAAGCCGCATCTCGCTTTGCAGCAGGGAGGTCACCTGGCGCAGAACCTCGGTCAGAATGCGCGGTGCGTCGCGCAGGTCAGGACCGCTCATCATGTTCCTCCATCTGCATCCGTGTCAGAAGGTTGCGGTGATCCTGAGCGGGTGGGTGGGCGCCTCGGGCGCCGCTGTTGCGCGGCGCCCATGCATCGCGCACCTTGGTGTCGCGGGGCGGCAGATATGTTCCGCGCCGCTGCGCACGGCGACCGGCTGCGTAACCGGCCAAGGCGGTGGCCGCCAAGGCGAGTGCCGGATACCGGCGGGCGACGCCCAACGCCTGCGAGATCAGCCCCGCAGGACCGCCCGCGCCGGCGCGCAGCGCCAAGGTGCCCGCGTCGCGCGCAGCTTGCTTTTTTCCGGTAGAGCGAGAGGGTTTGCGGTCTTGCGTCTTGCGGGTCATCGGAAGGTGTCCCCTGGATTGCGTCCGTTGCAAAATGAACTGCCGGCGGCGCGAAAGGTTCCGCCTTCGGTCGCCGAACCGTCCGCCGAAAGGAAAAGGGCGCCGCTGATGCGGCGCCCTTTTCAACGGCCAAGTCACTGGCAGATCATCCCTTCTTGCGCATTGCCAGTCCCAGCAGGAGCCCGACACCAACGGCACCGGCAACAGCAAGGACAGGGTTGTCCCGCACCATCTGCGTGGAGTGGCGCGCGGCACGCTCGATCTCGTCCCGGCCTTCTTCGATGGCCCGGTCGATGGACGCCTGCGCCTCATCCAGCCGATCGCCTGCGGCGCGGGCATAGGCGGCGCCTGCCTCTGCGGCGTCGGAGGCGCCGTTGCGATGGCGGTCTTGGGTGTTCTTGCTCATGTCGTCCGTCCTTTGTCAGTGACTTTGGAAGATGCGCGGCCCGGACCTTGCCGGGCCGAGGCTCAAGTCATCCTCGGACCACGCGCGCCACCAGCGACACGACGAAGAGAACGAGGAAAACGAAGAACAGGATTTGCGCAATCCCGGCAGATGCGCCGGCGATGCCGCCGAACCCAAGTGCAGCGGCGATAAGTGCGATGATGAGGAACGTCAGGGCCCAGCCAAGCATGGTAAGTCTCCTTGTGTTTTTCCCTATGCGCCGTCCGTGGCGCTCTGGCAAAGGAACGTGCCCTGCCGCATAAAGGTTCCCGCCTTCCTGGTCGGAGACATGCCAACCTCCCGGGCGGAGAGGCAAAAAAACGCCTGAAGGGGCTTTCTTTTGGCCTTTCAATCCTACTTACCCAAGGTGATGCATTGATGATTGGGTTGGTCCGATGAAAGATACTCCGGAATTCACGACAAAGGTTGAGGACGTGACCCACCAAGACCGGCTTCGGGACCGGGAACGCCTGCAGGCGCTGGAACGGACCGGGCTGATGGACAGCCCCGCACCCGGAGCACACCAACGAGCCGCGCGCATCGCTGCACGCCTGATGGATGTTCCCGTCAGCCTCGTGTCGTTCGTGGACGACGAACGGCAATTCTTCTCCGCCGAGACCGGGCTGACCGGAGACGTCGCCGAGCAGCGCGGTACGCCGCTCAGCCATTCCTTCTGCCAGCACGTCGTCTCTTCCGAGGAACCGCTGGTTGTGCCGAATGCAGAGGCCGACAGCCGGGTCTGTGACAATGGCGCGGTCCGGGACATGAATGTCAGGGCCTACCTCGGCGTGCCGATCCGGTCCCCCGACGGCCATGTGCTGGGGTCGTTCTGCGTCATCGACGACAAGCCGCGCGACTGGACGCCAGATGACATCGCCAATATGCGCGACATCGCGGACATGATCGAATCCGACCTTCGCCTGCGAGAGACGCTCGAAGAGCGCGATATCGTCATGCAGGAGTTGACGCACCGCGTGAAGAACCTCTTTACCGTCATCAACAGCATCCTGCGCATGGAGCGCAACGCGCACGAGACCGCCGAGGCCCTGGCGGCAAGCGTGGGCGCGCGGCTCAAGGCGTTGAGCGATGCGCATGAGATGATCGTGCCCGTTGTCAACGTTCGCCGCAGCGAAGGGGCGACCACCACGCTGGATGCACTGACCCACAAGCTCTTGGCACCGCATGGGTCGGGACACGAGACGCGGATCACGATCGACGGCGAACATGTGCCCGTGGGTCCCAAGGCCGCAGTCTATCTGACACTGGCCCTGCACGAGCTGGCGACCAATGCGGCCAAGTATGGCGGCCTCTCCACCGACGGCGGGCAGCTAACGGTGAAATGGGAACGCAGCGGGTCCGAAGATGTCGTCATCAACTGGGAAGAGACCGGCCTGTCCTGGGACACCGAGGCCCGGCCGCGTTCGGGTTTCGGCTCTCGTCTTCTTTCGATCGCGGTCGAGGGGCAGCTTGCGGGTGAGATGACCACCCAGATAGAAGCGGGCATGTTCCAGAGACGGTTGCAGATTCCCCTGACCAGCCTGCAGGCCTGAGCCTCGAGAAAATCTTGGGAACCAATTCGGGACTTGCGGCATTCGCCCTTAGGGGACTGTAATTTCAGATGGGGATACTGCATGAGCAGGCAACGGCGAAATCCGCGTGAGCGGCGCGTGGGATCGAGGACATGTCCCGCCATGCACCGACGGCATGTGCCCCCGATAGCGGCCATTGCCGCCCCGCGTGTCCTCGCCCGTCCCCTTGCCTTTGCGTCCCGCCTTTCATGCCCAAGCGTCTGAACAGCCTCTATCGACTTGCACGCAGCCTGCCGGCACGCATTGCCTGCCTGATGACAATTGCGATGTTGCCGGTGGGTCTGATCGCAGTCTACCAGACCCAGGCCGTGATCGAGAGCGCGCGCGAACAGAACCGCGCCGCGCTGATGGCACAGTTGCGCGCCGAGGCCTCGCCTCAGGCCGAGACCATCGAAAGCGCCCTGGCCGCGGCACAGGGGCTTTCGGTGCTGATCACCAAGCTCGGCGCGGAAGACTGCAGCGACATCCTGAAGGGCTTTGTCGAAAGCAACGAGACCTATGCCTTTGCCGGGTTCATCGAATCCTCGGGCTGGCTGACCTGCAGTTCGACCGCCGACCGGATGGACCTGTCGCGCCGCGCGCCATTCAAGACCGTGATGGCCCGCGGCGGCGACAGCGTGCAGGTCAACCCCGAGGGTGCCGTGACGGGGCGCGATATCGTCATGGTGACGCATCCCGTGCGCGAAGGCGGCGAGATGGTCGGCTTTGTCTCGTTGTCGATCCCCCACGCGACCCTGAATGAAACCCTGGAAGATCCCGACCACGACGGGGCGTTGCGGCTGGCGGCGCTGGACATAGAGGGCGAGATCCTTGCCGCGTCGCTGGGACGTGACGCAGCACCTGACTACCTGCCGCGCGACATGGCCATGTCAGAGATCCTCCGGGAGCCGGGCCGGACGTTCCGTGCGGTCAGTGGTTCGGGCGAAACGCGCTATTTCGCCGTCACGCAGATGGTGCCGGGCAAGGTCATGCTTCTGGGCAGCTGGCCGCTTTCGGCCGTGCCCGATGCGGATAGCCGGCTGCAAAGCGCGATTGCCACCTCGCTGCCAGTGCTGATGTGGCTGGCCGGGGTCGGCGTGGCCCTGTTCGGCATCCAACGGCTCGTGATCCGCCATGTCGCGCAACTGCGCAACGCGATGCGCCGCTTTGCCCTGGGCGAACGCCAAGAAACGACGCTGGACCTGCGCGACCCGCCGGCGGAACTGGAGGAGGCTCAGCGCGCCTTCAACCGCATGGCCTTGCTGATCGCCGAGGGCGAACAACGCCGCGAACAGGATCTCAAGGACAAGGAAGTGCTGCTGCGCGAGGTGCATCACCGGGTCAAGAACAACCTGCAACTGATCGCCTCGATCATGAACATGCAGTCGCGTGACCTGGAAACCGACGAGGCCAAGCACGTCGTGTCCGAGCTTCAGCGTCGGGTGCGCGGCATGGCCGTGCTGCACCGCGCGCTTTACAACACGCCGACCAGCACGACGGTGGACGCCGCTGACCTGGTGCAGGCGGTGGTCCGCGATACGCAGGACCTCGTCGGCGCGCGCGGCAAGATCGAAATCGACACCGCGCTCGAGCATGTGGCCCTCTATCCCGACCAGGCCATCCCGCTGTCGCTGTTCGTGGCCGAGACGCTGAACACCGCGATCCGGCAAACCTGCAATGCGGACCCGCGCGACCGGATCGGCGTCCGGCTGTCCTCGAGCGGCGGTGACGAGGTGCAGCTGTGCATCGACAGCTCCCCCGCCGATCCCCTGGCCGCCGGGGCAGAGGCACCGCTCCCGGACGGCATGGCGCAGAAGATGATTGCCGCCTTTCTGCGGCAATTGGACGGAAAGATGGAAACCACATCGGATGATGGACGTTACCGGGTGACAGTCATGTTTCCACGCGCCGCCTACGGCGCCTGACAGGGGGGCCGGATGGCCGGCGACTTCGAAGTGATGATCACGGCCGACGAGGCCTGGCCGGCGTTCGAGCGGGCGGTGCTGGCTGCACGCAAGCACGTGGTGGCCGGTTTCCGGATCTTCGACCTGTCGACCAAGCTGCGCAGCGCCGAGGCCCGCGAGATCGGCACGGACTGGTTCGACCTGCTCGCCCATGCCGTGCAGCGCGGCGTGCGGATCGACCTGACCGTCAGCGATTTCGACCCGGTCATGGCCACTGAACTGCATGAACTCAGCTGGCGGACCGTGCGACAGGGTGTGGCCCTGTCCGAGGCGACAGGCGCGGGCAAGGATCAGCTGAACATCCGCGCCCACCAGCACAGCGCGCGCGCCGGGATGCTGCCGCGCCTGGCCTTCCTGCCAGCGGTCCTGCGCCGACGCTGGGAACGCCTGCGCGAAACGACCCCGGTCGAACGCCGGTTCGAGGCGGTCGGCCTGCAACGGACCGTCATGCCGAACCTGCACACGGTGTCCCATCACCACAAGGCGGCCGTTATCGACGACGAATGGCTTTATGTCGGTGGATTGGACCTGAACGAAAGGCGCTACGACACCCCAGATCATGATCGGCCTGCGCGGCACACCTGGTCTGACGTGCAGGTCATGCTGCGCGGCCCCGAGGCTGCCGCCGCACGTGCGCACCTCGAAAGTTTTCAAAAGGTGACCGAGGGCCGCGCGCCGCCGCCGCCCTGCCCCGGGCTGAAACGGACATTGTCGGCGCCTCGGCGCCTGCAACTGCCTTATCTCTCGCCCCGCACGCTGGTGTCCGAAATCGAGGAGGCACACCTGGAGGCCTTTCGCAAGGCACGCCACCTGGTCCATATCGAGACCCAGTTCATCCGTTCCAGCCGGATCGCCGAGGCGCTGGCAGAGGCCGCAGCGCGCAATCGCGACCTGAACGCCATCATCGTCATGCCGGGACTGCCCGAGGACGTGGCCTTCGACTCCTCCGAGAGCCTGGACGCCCGCTATGGTCTTGCCCTGCGCCAGCAGGCGGTTGCCACCCTGCGCGAGGCGTTCGGCGACCGGCTGACGATCGCGACGCCGGTGCGCCCGGTGCTGGCCGCCCGCGATAGTTGCGAGACGCTGGCCGGGTCGCCGCTGATCCATGTGCACAACAAGGTGCTGATCCGCGATGCGGCCTCTGTCCTGATCGGCTCCGCCAACCTGAACGGGCGGTCAATGCGCTGGGATACGGAACTGGCGGTCGAGATCACCCAGCCGGACCGCGTGGCGCGGGCGCGTCACCGGCTGTTGTCGCACTGGTGGCATGAACCGCTTGCCCCCGAGGCGATGTCGCCGGACACGCTTTATCCCCTGTGGCGCGACGAGATCCGCCGCAACGGCCTGCGTCGCCCCGAGAACCGGAGCGGTTTCCTGGTGCCCTTCGACGCCGCAGAAGGCGCCGACCTCGCGCAGGAACTGCCTGGCGTGACCGAAGACATCGTCTGAGCAGGGAACACCGGCCCGCATTCGCGCGTTGGTTTCTTGCCAGCGTGCAGAGCGAACGCGCTCTGCGCCCGGGCAGTCGCTGCCTGCGAGCAGCCGGCTGGCCGCCCCGATGTCACCACGGACAACAAAGGAGGATCACGACATGATGAGAGCCAAGGGCGTGCCGCATGGCACCTGGGTGCTGATCGCCGATGGAGAAAAGGCGCTGTATCTGGTGAACAAGGGCGACAAGGCGCATCTGCACCTGGTGGTGCGGGACCGCGCGGATCAGGAAAATCCCAAGGCACAGGACTGGGCCGAGAACCGCCCCGGCCGTTTCAACGACGGGCCCGGCGCACAGCGCTCTGCCGTGGATGACACCGATTGGCACGAGTTGGAAAAGGAACGCTTTGCCAAGACCATCAGCGAGGACCTCTACAAGGCCGCCCATGCCGGCAAGTTCGACCGGCTTATCATCGCTGCGAGCCGCCCGGTGCTGAGCGCTCTGCGCGAGGAAATGCACGAGGAGGTCACCTCCAAACTGGTGCTGGACCTGCCGAAGGTACTGACCAACCATCCGCTGGACGAGATCGAGACTGCAATCACCCGCGCTCTGGAAGACGCCGCCTGAGGTGGAACGGATCGCCCCGCGGGGCGTTCTACCAACAGAGGCCCGGAACGGCTCCGGGCAATGAGATGCAAAGGAGATATCCGATGGACAGGGATCGCCTCGAAGGAAAATGGACAGAGATCAAAGGCCGGCTGCGCGAAGCCTATGGCGTTCTTTCGGAAGACGAACTGGAAGAGGCTCGCGGCGACCGCGAGCAGCTGGAAGGCAAACTGCAGCAGCGGCTGGGCCAGACCAAGGACGAAGCCCGCAAGACGCTGGATGACATCCTGGCAAAGGTCTGAACAACAAACGGCTGACAAGAACAAAAGGCCCGCCACTCCGGCGGGCCTTTTTCCGTGTTCAGGGGGCATTCATGCGGGCGAGAGGATTTGCGACCGGTCTTCTGAATAGGCCAATGCAGCGCGGCTTAGCGCGCGAAAGATCGCGCGCTGCCGATGTGCATAAAACAGGTGTTCGGGATGCCACTGCACGCCCAGCGCAAAGGGATCGTGACAGCGTTCGATGGCCTGCACCATGCCGTGCGTATCGCGCGCGGCGACGCGAAATTCCCGGCCCAGCCGATCGACGGCCTGGGTATGCAGGGCGTTGACGGCCATCGGCGCCTCACCCGACCAGGCTGCCAGTTGCGTCCCTGCTTGGACATGTACCTCGCGCCGCGGCAGGATGGTCTTGATCGGCTGGGCCTCGGGATAGAGGGACCAGGCATCCTGGTGCAGAGTCCCCCCCGCCGCGACGTTGAGCATCTGTGCCCCGCGGCAGATGCCCAGCACGGGGATGCCGCTGGACAGCGCCTTGCGCGCGATGTCGTGTTCCATCGCGTCGCGGTCATGGTCCAACCGCGCGGTTACTTCAAGACGGGCACCGTACAGATCGGGCGAGATGTCGTCGCCGCCACCGATGATGACGCCGTCGACGCGGTCAAGGTCGATGTCCGACCGCGTTGTCCACCGCAGGGCACGCGCCCCGGCCAACCAGAGATTCAGTCGCACCAGCGGAAAAATGCGCCACCCCGAGCGTGTCGAGGTGGTCACTGCGATCAACGGGCGGCTCACCGGAACAGCTCCTCGCCGTTCTTGCCGATCACCTGGATCACTTCCTCTACCCAGCGCCCGCCATGTCCGCCACCACGCCGCCAGGCCTCGTGCAAATTGTCAAAGCGGGCCTCGTCCGTCGCCAGCGCTTCGACCAGCCACCATCGGTCCCATTCGTCCGCGATCGACCATTCCGGCTCATCCAGACGGCAATCCGGCAGGCGAAAGTGAAAGGCAGGACGGGCGCCGCTGGCCTCCTTTCCGAAGGTCGCCGCAAACCCATCGGGGTCATGCGCATGCAGGATCGGCAAGAGATCCAGCCCGTAGTTCCGCCCGTGGAGATGTTTGTGAACCAAGTCCCGGAGCACCGCCAGGTCCAGATCCTCGGCTGTGACAAGCGCATCGGTGAACTGCACGGGCCAAGGATCGACAAAGGGAAGGATGCGGCGCGACATGTCCAGCGGGCGCCAGTCGCGCAGCCAAGGTTCCAGAAGGCCATAGGCGACCACCGTACGCAGCATGTAGGGATCGTCGTATCCGGTGATCTCGGGATTGAAATGGATGCCGAACCCGGCAAATAGGCTGTCAGACGTACCCTTGCCACCAGCGTTTCGAAGAGCCTCGGTCAGGTCCAGCACCCGGTCCATCTGCTCTGGCGTCAATGGGGGCGTGACCACTTCGACGGGCACGACGGCGCGGGCGGCATCCAGCACACCTTCGGGCAGGAACTGCTGTCCGGGCTTTGCATACCGCGTGTCCAGCTCGACGCAGATCGTGCCAAGGCCACTGTCCTCGATCGTGAACAGATGCTGCCCCTGTTGCTTGACCACGCCGCCCAGCGTCCGGGCCACGATCTGCGCGGTATTCGCCTCGTCAACTCCCGAAAACTCTATTTCGATTCCGCAACGGCGCAGTTTGCCGGCACGCGTTTTCTCATTGGGCAGGGCGCGAAACCCGCCGACACGATTGCTGTTGTCCATGCCTGCGCAACGCTCCTTCTCGCCTGCCGGTTCCCGAAAAAAACCGCGTAGTTTGGTGGCTGCGGCGCGAAACGCAGGGAACCGCCAAGGGCGCCGGGCGTTTCACCCCTGAACAGTTTCGCACGTTCAAACCGGCCGGCAATGCAAAATCGCCAAGCCGGTCGCACGCGGGACATGTATGCAGGAGACGAAGCGATGGCCAAGCAACACGGCCCCTCGATCAAGGACGACGAAACCTACCAGGCGCTGCGAGACAAGGGCTATGCCAAGCCGAAGGCCGCGGCGATCGCCAATGCACAGGCGAACGACAACATGGCCCCGTCCCGCAAGGGCGGCAAGGCGGCCCCTTACGAAGAGTGGACCCGCGATGAACTGTACGACTGGGCGCGCGAACTGGATGTCGATGGCCGCTCGAAGATGACCAAGTCGGAACTGATCGACGCACTGCGCGGCTGAACCGCGACACGAAACCGAAAGGAGACTATCATGGGTATCGAAATTGCAGGTTTGGGCGGATTGATCCTGTTGGGCCTCGCGGTCTGGGCAATCGTCAACATCGTCAATTCCAGCGCAAGCACCGGCGGAAAGGTCCTGTGGACGCTGTTCGTGCTGTTGCTGCCACTGCTGGGCTTCATCATCTGGCTGATCGCGGGCCCGCGCGCCACGCGCCGCCTGGCCTGACCGAACTGCCAGATCCGATCACGGAAAAGGCCCACGCTGGTACAGCGTGGGCCTTTTCATCTGCGGCGGTCAATCAGCGTATGTCACGGCTCCGGTGCGCCCGTCGATCTGTGTCTCTGCCCCCTCGGGCGCATCGGCGCTCACGGTGATGTAGACCAGAAGACCTGCCAACAATACCGCGGCGACCGCTCCTGCGGTTCCGATGCCGGTCAATGCAGGACGATGGCGGCGCGTTTGTCTTTCGATGTCAGTGTCAGGTGGGGACATTTTGCTTCCTCTGCGGTTGTTCTTAGGAAAACGCCCACCTCTCTCCTTGCGTTCCGCGACACCTTGTCCGGAACCTTTCCGGATGCTGTTCGTTGTCTGATTAACCAACGAAACAGGAGACTTAGATGACTGACTCGCTGAAGGTCGTTCCCACCGAAGATTCCGTTTCCACCGGGGTCAAGGACACCGAAACCCTGGCAAGCGGCCTGTCGGACGTATTGGCCGACACCTACCGGTTGCTGTTCAAGACCCACGCAATTCACTGGAACGTCGAAGGGCCGCTGTTCTTTTCCGTTCACAACCTGACCGAAGAACAGTATCAGGATCTCTTTGCCGCGGCTGATGAACTGGCCGAACGGATCCGCGCCCTGGGCCATCTTGCGCCGGCGCGTCTGGACGACATCACCAACAGATCGCGGGTCGACGACGTGTCCGCCAAGGCGACAACCGCCGACATGATCGAGGAACTGGCCCATGATCACGAGAAACTGGCACACCGGCTGCATGCGCTGATCGCATTGGCCGACACGCATCGTGACCCTGTGACCGAAGACTTGGCGACCGCGCGCAGCGCCTTTCACGAAAAGGCAGCCTGGATGCTGCGCGCTCTGGCAAAAAGCTGAGGCACCGACCTGCGCAAACAAAAGGCCCGCCGAAACCGGCGGGCCTTTTCTTGTTCGCACCAGCGATCCGGTCAGCGGATCAATGTCTCTGTCGAGGCAAAGAACAGCGCCTGGCTGACCGCCGACCGCACCTGGTTTTCGGTGTACGGCTTGGAAATCAGGAAGGCCGGCTCCGGCCCCTCGCCTGTCAGCAGACGTTCCGGGAAGGCGGTGATGAAGATCACGGGCCGCTCTCCGTCGCGGGCAAGGATCTGGTTGACCGCGTCGATACCGCTGGAGTCATCCGCCAGCTGGATGTCCGACAGGATCAGGTCCGGGGCTTCGCTGCCGGCAAGATCCAACGCCGCCGCCTCGGTCCGGGCGACCCCGGTCACACGGTGTCCCATGTCCATCACGATGCTTTCAAGATCCATCGCGATGACCGCTTCGTCCTCGATGATCATGATCTTGCCGGAAATCGCATCGCGCATCTCCAGGAAGGCCGTGTCGACATATTGTCCCGCTTCCTCGGCCGAGACCTGCATGATCTGGGCGACCTCCTCGATCGAAAATTCCTCGATCGTGTGCAGCAAAAGCGCCTCGCGCGTGTTTTCCGTCAAGCGCGACAGGTGTTTCTGCGCCCGCGCCGCCAGCCCTGTCTCGCCCCCATCTTCGACCGGCATGCCCGAGGACATCCAGATCGCATGGAACACGCGGAACAACGCGACCTTGTCGGTCAGGCCGGCATCGTACAGTTCGGGGTCGTTCAGGATCGCCTCAAGCGCTGCAGCGGCATAGCGGTCGCCGCTGTCCTGGCGCCCGGTGAGTGCGCGGGCGTAGCGGCGCAGGTAGGGAAGGTTGCCGCCGATTGCGGTTGTCATGTCCGAAGATGACTGAGCCGTCATGCTTGTTGCTCCAAATATTAGTGCTACCTATGGAACCGAACGCAGGCTGCAACGTTTTGGTTCCGTAATGAGGCGTTGCGAGATCCAAAGATGACAAGACACATGACGCGAAAACAACTCAATTCAAGAGTCGTCGATGAAATCGACCGGAACTTGAGGCAGGCCTTCGATGATATGGCCCAACAGCCCGTGCCTGATCGGTTCACCGATCTGCTGGCACAATTGAAGGCTGCCGAAGAAAAGAAAAGCAGCGGGGGCCAGCAAGATGCGTGACCCCCGCGAGGAACTGACCGATCATATCGGCTCGTTGCGCGCCTTTGCGCTGTCGCTGACCCGGAACGCCGCGACGGCGGATGACTTGGTGCAGGAGACGCTGGTCAAGGCATGGACGAACATCGACAGCTTTCAGCAAGGCACCAACATGCGGGCTTGGCTGTTCACGATCCTGCGCAACACGTTCTATTCGCTGCGGCGCAAACGCAAGCGCGAGGTCGAGGATGCCGACGGCACGATGGGTGAAAGTCTTGCGACCAAACCGGATCACGATGGCCGTCTGAACCTTCGCGATTTCAAGGTGGCCTTTGACCAGTTGCCCGATACCCAGCGCGAGGCGCTGGTGCTGATCGGCGCTCAGGGCCTGGCCTACGAAGAGGCGGCAGAGGTCTGCGGCGTCGCCGTAGGCACGATCAAGAGCCGCGTGGGCCGCGCCCGCACCCGCCTTGCTGAATTGATGGAACTGTCCGAGGAGGAAAGCCTCGAGATCACGGACTCCGTCACGCAGGGCGTCGTGGGGTCTCGCCCGGCCGCCTGATCCGTTTCGCCGCCTCACACAACTCGGCCCGCCTGATGCGGGCCGTTTTTTCGTTTCAGACCTCTGCGCGCGCGCCCACGCGTGCGCGATGGGGGCCAAAGGCGCAGGCCAGCGCCAGGATGATCCCCGAAACAGTGGCAATCATGCCCGCAGCGCTGACGGCATTTTCGCCGCCCAACCAGAGCGGCCCGTAGCCCGCCAGGACATACCCCAGCACCGCAGATATCACGGCGAACAGCACCGACCACCAGACCTGCCGCTCCAGCCCGTTGGTCATCATCCTCGCCGCCGCAGGCGGGCAGATGAACATGGCGATCACGATGATCGACCCCACCGCGTCGAAGGCGGCCACGGCAGCCACCGCAGCCGTGATGACCAGCCCCATGCCGATCGCACCCACCGGCAGGCCCAAAGCCTGGGCAAAGCCCTCGTCAAATGTGGAAATCTTCAGCCAGCGCCAGAAGACCAGCGTCAGCAGCATCACGCCCGCGCAGACCACGGCAATGCGCGGCAATTCTTCGGGCACGCCGGCCAGCGCCCAAGGATCGATCAGCGAGGACCAGTCCGTCGCGCGCAGCCAGACCAGCGATTCAAGATTGCCCATCAGCGCGTGCTCCACGTCCAGGTGGACGCTGGACGTATCGCTTTGTTCAAGCAGCAAGACGCCGCCGGCAAAAAGCGTGGTAAAGGTCACGCCCATCGCCGCGCCCGGCTCGATCCGGCCAAGGCGCTTGATCGCCTCGATCAGAACAACCGCCACCACGGCGGCCCCGGCGGCCCCCAACAACATCGGGATCGCAGCCACGACGCCTGTCAGCAGAAAAGCCACCACGATCCCGGGCAGGACAACGTGGCTGATGGCATCGCCGATCAACGCCTGCCGCCGCAGGATCAGGAAATTCCCCGGCAGGGCGCAGGCGACAGAGGCCAGCACGCCGATCAGCATCGGCGTCAGAGAGAACATGACGAATTCGCTGCCCATCACGGCCCCTCTTGTATGGCGCGCGGACCGCCGATGCGACGGTCGAACTCGGCGATCTCGTCAGGGGCAAAGACCTCCTCGATCGGGGTCAGCCCGTCATAGCGCCCGGTCAGCCCTGTATCCTGATGGATTTCGCGCGCAACGTCCCAACGGCGTTCGTCGCGGGCGATCTTGGCCGCCTGGGCCCGTCCCGTTTCGGTGGCCACGCCATCTGCACGGATCAGCCCCTCACCCCGCAGGACACGCAGGGTCAACTCGTCGTGGATCGGCTCCCGTCGTGCCAGCGCCAGCAACCCTTGCCGCCGGTGCACCTTGCGCTGAAAGCGCCGATGCCGGAACACCGCTGCCGCCACGCCGCGTGCGGGCGCCAGGAACAACGACAGCAGGAACAGCAGCGCGGCGACCAGCACGATGATCGGCCCGGTGGGCAGATCCGGGGCCGAGGCCGAAAACGCCGCGCCCAGGTAGCCGGACACACCGCCGATGCCCCCGGCGTACCAGATCAGAGACTGGCTGCGCTCTGTCCAGAACCGGGCGGTGACCGGCGGGATGATCAGCATCGCCACGATCAGGATCAGCCCGACGATCTTGAGTCCGATCACAGTGACCGCCATGACCAGCGCCATCATTAGCCGGTCGATCCCCGGCACGTTGACGCCGCTCGCCGCCGCGTATTCCGCGTCAAAGGCCACCAGCGTCATCGGCCGCCGCATCACCCAGGTCGCCAGAACCGCCAATGAGCCCCCCACGGCGATCACGATGGCATCCTGAAACAGCATCCCGGCGGTCGAGCCCAGCAGAAAGCTCTCGAGCCCCGCCTGGCGGCCGGAACTCATGGTCTGGATCACGGTCAGGATGACGATCCCCAGCCCGAAAAAGACCGAGAGCACCGCACCGATGGCCGCGTCCTCGCTCAGCCGGGTGCGCCGGGTCATCCATTCCACCGCCAAGAGGCCGATCCCGGCGGTCACGGCGGACCCGGTCAACAATCCCAGCAGGTTGCGTCCGTCCCCGCCCAGCCAGACCATCGCGATGAAGGCTAGCCCGACGCCCGGCAGCGTGGCATGAGCGACGGCGTCCGAGACCAGCGCGCGCTTGCGCAGGAAAAGAAAAGTCCCGGCGGCGCCTGCAGCAAAGCCCAGCAGAGCGGCGCCCACCGCGACCAGCGCTGCGTTGTATCCCGCCTGCAGCAGTAGCGCCTCGATCAGCGGTGTCACGCGCCCTCCACCAGATTCAACTGATCGATGTGCGTCGCGGCCAGGCGCCCGCCATAGGTGGCGTTCAGCGTTTCTCCGTTGAAGGTGGTCGCAACAGGCCCTTCGGCGATGCCGCGCACGTTGATCATGAAGACATTGTCGAAATAGTCGCGCACCGTGGCCAGGTCATGGTGGACGCAGACCACCGCCTTGCCTTCGGACTTGAGCGATTTCAGCACGTCGATGATCGCCCGTTCGGTCGCGGCGTCCACCCCGGCAAAAGGTTCGTCCAGCAGGTAGAGATCCGCGTCCTGCGCCAGGGCCCGTGCCAGAAAGACCCGTTGCTGCTGACCACCGGAGAGCTGGCCGATCTGGCGGTCGGCAAAACTGGCCATGCCAACCCGGTCGAGGCAGGACAGCGCCCGCGCCTTCAGCGCGCCGGTCAGCCGCCCCAGCAGGCCGACCTGCCGATACAGACCCATCATCACCACGTCGATCACCGTGGTCGGGAAATCCCAGTCGACGCTGGCGCGCTGAGGGACATAGGCGATGCGCCCGCGAACCGTCTCGATCGGTTGTCCAAAGACGCTGACCTCACCCGACAGCCGCGGGATCACGCCCAGTGCCGCCTTGAGCAAGGTCGACTTGCCGGCGCCATTCGGCCCGATGATGGCGGTCATCTCGCCCGCCGGAAACGCCGCATCGACGGAAAATACAGCGGGCTTCTCACCGTAGGACACCGTCAGCCCGCGCAGGCTCAGGGCGGCATCCGGGCGTACCGGCGCCGCCGTCTGTCCGCCGGATGCGGCCAGGGTCACGGAAGGATCGGTCATCCGTTCAACAATCCTTTCATGCCGTCAGGGGGCACGTCGCCGCCCAGGGCCCCGGCAATGGTGGTCGCGTTGTGGTCGATCATGCCGATATAGGTGCCGACATAGGTGCCCGGCTCGCCCATCGCGTCCGAGAACAGCTCGCCACCGATGACAACCTCGTGCCCCTTGGCGGCGGCGCCTTCGATCAGCGCACGGATGTTGCGGTCGGAGACCGAGCTTTCGACAAAGACCGCGCCGATCCGGCGATCCACCAGCACATCCACAAGATCCGCGATCCGGCGCAGCCCGGCCTCGGACTCTGTCGAGATGCCCTGGATGCCCATGACCTCGAACCCGTAGGCCTGCCCGAAGTAGTTGAAGGCATCATGCGCCGTGACCAGCACGCGGCTTTCCTCGGGCACGCTGGCAAGGATACCGGCGGCATAGGTGGCCAGTTCGTCCAGTTCTGCCAGGTGCGCGGCGGCATTGGCGGCAAAGACCTCGGCACTGTCGGGCCGGGCCGCGCTCAATGCATCGCGCACGTTTTCCACGACATGCTTCCAGAGATCGGGCACCATCCAGACGTGCGGGTCGAACTTGTCGTCGTAGTCGTCATGGGCCAGCAGCAGGTCGCGCGGCATCCTCTCGGCCACTGCGGTAACGGTGCCACGGTCGCCAAGGTCCTGAAGAAACTCCTCCATCTGCGCCTCGAGGTAGAGCCCATGCCAGAGCACCACATCCGCGCGGGCCATCGCCACGATGTCGCTGCGGGTCTGGCGATAGCTGTGCGGGTCGACACCGGGCCCCATCAGGCCACGGACCTCGACTAGATCGCCCCCGACCTGCCGCGCCGCGTCTGCGATCATGCCCGTGGTCGCGACCACGGTTGTCACGCCCTGCGCCGCCAGGCCTTTGGCCGACAGTGCCAACGGCAGGGTCGCCAGTCCGGCAAGAAGCTCTCGCTTGGTCAAAGTCACTGTGCACCTCCTCAAGACGACACCCCGGCGATGCACTCGCCGAGGCGTTTCTACATGCGAGATATAGTGCGACTAATTCGCAAGAGTCAATGAAATTGAGAATTACTCGCAACTAAGAGATCAGAACCCATCCATGCAAAACAAGTTCGCCCGTTTCTTCAGCATTTTCGCCGCCGCGGGTTTGCCCTGTGCAAGGCGTCTGCGGGCTTGAGCGCTGTCCGGCGCCGTGTCAGCCTGACCTCCTGTTGCGAAATGGCAGGAGGCGCGCATGGCGGAGGGGCTTGCGCATATCCGGCATTACCCCGAGCTGGACGGCAAGACACTGCTGGTCTGCGTCGGCGCCATGAAATGCGCCACAAGCTGGCTTCACGCCTACATGGGCGAACTGGAGGGCGTCACGCCTTCGCCCCTCAAAGAGCTGCATTTCTTCAACCGAGGTTACCCGGAACATGCCCTGAGTGACATCGACCTTCTGGCAGTTCGTCGCCTGACGCTTTTCCTGTCGCAAGAGGGCCACCCGGCAGAGCATCTGGCCGTTTCGCCGATGATCCAGGCTGCGCTGGATCGGGTACAGATGATCTACGACGAAAACGCCTATTTCGGTCACATGGCCCGGATCAGCACGCCTCGGACACGGGTGATTTGCGATGTCACCCCGGCCTATTCGGTGCTGGGGACGGCCGGTTTTGCCCGGATGCGGGCCTTTTGCGCCACGCAGGACATCCGGCTGAAACTGTTGTTCGTCTTGCGCGACCCTGTCGCGCGGCTGTGGTCGCAATTGCGGCACATGCAGCAGCAGGGCCTGACCGAAGATGCCACGCAGGCCTGGAGCGACGCCCTGGGCGCGCCAGCGATCATGGCACGGGGCGACTATCGGGCGACGGTCACGGCGCTGGACGACTGTTTCGCGCCCGAGGATCTCTTGTACCTCTTCTACGAGGATCTGGCGGAGGGCGATGCCCTGCCCCGGCTATGTCACTTTCTTGGCACCCCCTGGCAGGCGCCGGGCCCCGGACTGCGCCGGAATGCCACCACGGTCGAGACCGCCCTGCCCCGTGACGCGCACGAGGCCCTGGCCGCGGCCCTGGCGCCGCAATACGCGTTCTGCCGCGCACGGTTCGGCAGAGACCTGCCGGGGCAATGGCAAGGTTAACCTGACTGTCCGCAATGCGACGGATGCGGGATATTGGCAGGCACACCGCTGACACCGGTGCAGGCCTGAGACTTCCTTGACCAGTAGTCCCGCCCCTCGGTTCGGGGCGCCCATCCAGGAGACCAGACCCATGCCCGAAGACTGTATCATCATCGACGACATCGGCTTTCGTTTTTTCAGCGAGGACAACGGCCCCTTCATCGCAAATGACCGCGCCGTGCTGCAGACATTCGACCAACTGGCGGATCGCATCGTCCAGGAAGCCGCGTTCGACCACCTTGGCGCCGCCAGCGAGGCCGTTCAAAACGCCGCAAGCCGTAAATTCGCCGAAGAGCCGAAGGACCAACCGGGTCCGCAGCACATCGAGGATTACGTGCCCGGAGACGAGTTCTTTTTCTGAACAAGTGGCAATGTGCCGGAGCAAACCACTTGCATTCGGCGCATGATCTGGGGGACATGCCGGCAAGGCTGTCAATCTGTTGTGGAAAACTCGGGTTGCAGCTACATTGTTCAGCCTGCCACCTGAGGGAATCGCCATGACCCGCTTTGCCGCCCCCATCGCCGAACAGATCTGGGACATGAAATACCGCCTGAAACAGGCGGACGGCACGCCGCTTGACCTCAGCGTCGAGGACAGCTGGCGCCGCATCGCCAGGGCCCTTGCCACGGTCGAAAAGGACCCGGCCCACTGGGAAGAGCGGTTCTACGAAGCGCTTGAGGACTTCAAGTACCTGCCCGCGGGTCGGATCACAGCAGGCGCCGGCACCGACCGCAGCGTGACCCTGTTCAACTGTTTCGTCATGGGCACCATCCCCGACAACATGGGCGGCATTTTCGACCAGCTGCGCGAGGCGGCGCTGACCATGCAGCAGGGCGGCGGGATCGGTTACGATTTCTCGACCATCCGGCCCAAGGGCGCGCCCGTGGCAGGCGTGGCGGCGGACGCTTCCGGGCCGCTGTCGTTCATGGACGTCTGGGACGCCATGTGCCGAACGATCATGTCCGCAGGTTCGCGCCGCGGGGCGATGATGGCAACCATGCGCTGCGATCACCCGGACATCGAGGATTTCATCGGCGCCAAGGCCGACAGCGCGCGCCTGCGCATGTTCAACCTCTCGGTCCTGGTCACGGATGCCTTCATGGAGGCGGTCAAGGCGGACGGCCCCTGGGACCTCGTCTTTGACGGGGTCGTCTATCACACGCTGCCTGCGCGCGACCTGTGGAACCGGATCATGCGCGCCACCTATGATTACGCCGAGCCCGGCGTGATCTTCATCGACCGGATCAACCAGGCCAACAACCTCAGCTACTGCGAAACGATTGCCGCCACGAACCCGTGCGGCGAACAGCCCCTGCCCCCCTACGGCGCCTGCCTGCTGGGCTCGGTCAACCTGGCCCGGCTTGTGAACGCCCCCTTCACCGGCGATGCACACCTCGACGAAGAAGCGCTGGACGAGCTGGTCGCCACCGCCGTCAGGATGATGGACAACGTGGTCGATGCCTCGCGCTTTCCGCTGGAAGAACAGCGCCAGGAGGCCCTGAACAAGCGCCGTATCGGGCTGGGCGTGACCGGCCTTGCCGATGCCCTGCTGATGGTACGGCTGCGTTACGGATCCGAGGAAGCGGCGCGTCAGACCGAGTGCTGGTTGCACCGGATCGCCCGCGCCGCCTACCTGGCTTCGGTGCAATTGGCGAAGGAAAAAGGCGCCTTTCCGCTCTTTGACGCCGAGGCTTACCTGGACAGCGGCACGATGCTGGGCATGGACGAGGACGTGCGCAGCGCCATTCGCGAACACGGCATCCGCAACGCCCTGGTCACCTCGATTGCACCCACGGGGACGATCTCGCTTTATGCCGGGAACGTCTCGTCGGGGATCGAGCCGGTCTTTGCCTATGCCTACACCCGCAAGGTGCTGCAAAAGGACGGGACACGGACCGAGGAAGAAGTCGTCGACTATGCGGTGCAGATGTACCGTGAGACCTTTGGCGCCGAAGCCGCCCTGCCCGAGTATTTCGTGAATGCCCAGACACTGGCTCCGCTGGATCATGTCCGGATGCAGGCGGCGGCGCAGAAATGGGTCGACTCGTCGATCTCCAAGACCATCAACTGCCCCGAGGACATTTCCTTCGAGGACTTCAAGGATGTTTACCTGCAAGCCTACGAGACAGGCTGCAAGGGCTGCACCACCTATCGTCCGAACGACGTCACGGGATCGGTGCTGAGCGTGTCCGAGGTCGAGGACGTGGCCCCCGGCGAAGCCCCGGATCAGGTCCGGGGCGAAGGCGCCCAAGGCGCCGAGGTGGTCTACATGTCCGAACCTCTGGACCGGCCCCAGACGCTCGAGGGCGCGACCTACAAGCTGAAATGGCCCGACAGTGAGCATGCCATCTACCTGACGATCAACGATATCATCGTCGGCGGCCGCCGGCGGCCCTTCGAGGTCTTCATCAACTCGAAGAACATGGAGCATTTCGCCTGGACCGTGGCGCTGACGCGAATGATCTCTGCTGTCTTCCGCCGCGGTGGCGACGTAAGCTTTGTCGTCGAGGAACTGAAGGCCGTCTTCGACCCGCGCGGCGGCGCCTGGGTTCAGGGCAAGTACATCCCTTCGATCCTCGCGGCGATCGGCGGCGTTATCGAGCGCCACATGATCGCGACAGGCTTCCTCGAAGGCGAAGGCATGGGCCTGAAAAGCGACCCGACCGCCCAAGTGGTGAACCTGGACCAACCCCGCGGCCCGGCTTGCCCCAATTGCGGGCAATACGACATGCGCATGGTAGAGGGCTGCATGACCTGTGCCTCTTGTGGGCATTCGAAGTGTGGCTAGGCTATCGACCTTTCGGCGGTGATGTAGGGACAAGTGAAACATGTCCATTCCGCCGGGTTTCGTGTCCATTTTACAAGAGATACGTGACCATTGGTGTGAGAGCGGCCTGAGAGGGCCGTTTTCACCGGATTTCCGGGTCATTCGCTCAAGCAGGTAGCCCCTGGCCCGGGGTCGCCAAAGAAAACACGGCTGGGCTTGCTGAAGAAAGCTTTGGGCGGCTTCGCGCTGTGTTCTGGCGCGATCTGAGCCTGAAAGCACTTTGCGTTTGATTTGAATCGCAACCCGCTTCTATCGGCTCACGCTAGAACGCGGAACGCGATACTGACTTCCTCAGATGAAACGCAAAGTGCTGTAAACGACAGAGGGCCGGCCACGGGTGATCCGTGACCGGCCTTTTTCGTCTGCGGGGTGGGTTGGGCGTCAGAAAGCGCCGAGCTGTGCGCGCCGTTCGAGGGCGACCTCCGCTTCGAGCGCGTGGCTGACGTAGCTGGCCTTGGTGATAAACTGATCGAGGCAGCGTTCGACCTCGGACAGCGCGCGGCTTTCATCCGTGCCGCCGAGCCAGAGCAGATCGCCTTCGTCGCTTCGCGCGGGCATCGGCGCGCCGCCGCAGCTGTCGATGTCCCGGATCAGGCGCTGCTGCAGCGCGCAGGCATGGTCCAGCACGGCGGGATCGAAAATCCCGGCCTCCTGGGTTTCCTTCATGAGTTTGCCGAAGCCGTGGCGCAGCGACACGGTCAGCAGGTCATGCGCGCCGTTCAGCAACTCCCGCAAGGCCGCGCAGTCGAGCATGGCCTGCAGGGCGATATCTTCGGTGGAAAAGGATGAGGACATATCTGGCTCCTTGATTGTTCCGGGGGACGGCGGCTCTCATGACCGCAACAAGGACGGCGCCACATGGCGCCGGGGGCTTCAGACGAGCCAGATTTCCTGCTTCCGCGCCTCATGAAGGCCGTCAAGCAACATGCAGATGTCTTCGACAACCGGATCGCACGGGTCGATCGCCGCGAACCGCGCGGCCTCGATGCGGTCTTCATCATGCACATGGCGCAGCGAAAGCAGGTCTTCGAGCGCGTCGAGTTCGCGGTGATGGCGGCGGGTCAGCATCGGCGCTGTGGTCAACTCGTCCACGAGCTTGCGCAGGCGCTTCTGTGCCGCAGGGCCGCCCAGCAGCAGCGCCGCGTTGTCCAGCGCGGTGCAGTGGGCGACAATGAACGTCGCGGCGGGCGCGACATGGAAGAGGTCTTTGGGCATCGGCAGTCTCCTTCGTTTGCCGTTGGGGTTGCTGCGCCGACAGTTTTCGGGTCGGCATTCAAGACCGCCGCGCAGTGCCTATCTGCGCCTTGGCAAAAATGAGATTGGCCACATCGCCGAGGGGCGAAGCGAATTCTGGAAAAAATTGTCGGGGAGGTTTGGCTTGTCGTTCAGCGGCTCCATTGGTGGTTTCGGGGTATTGAGAAGGAGGAGGCGCCCGCGGCATCAGGCGCCTCGTTCCGGTTCTTGCGCCGTCTGCGGCGGCGCGTGTCTTTGAGCGGAACCACCAGAGTGCGTCGAAGGCCCCGGCCTGGGCCTTGTCGTCACGCTGGCTGGAACGCTCAGGCAGAAGATCGTTCGTTCCGGATGCAGCGGAAGCAGAATCTTGGCCCCGTCCATCTTTGCGTCCGCAAAACCATGATTTTCCGACAAAACCCGCTACGTCAAATGAACGGAGGGGCGCTGGCCCTTTATCATCCAAACCGACAAGGAGATCCCCATCCGCTTTCCCGTCACCATCGTCCTGATCCTCGTCCTGTCCGCCGTGGGCCTGACCTACGAGATCGCCGCGGGCCGCGTGCTCGCGCCGTTCTTCGGCACGTCGCTGCTGACCTGGACAACCGTTATCGCGACGGTGCTGGGCGGCTTCTCCCTGGGCAGCGCGCTCGGCGGGATCATCGCGGAGCGCCCGCGCGCCATCGCATTGAAGAACGTCCGCAGCGCGCTTGTCGCGACGGCGGTGCTGATGGCGGTGTCGCCGACGCTGCTGGGCTTGTTCCATTCATGGGGTGCGCGCGGCACGGATGGCATGATGATCAGCGTCTTCCTCGTCTTCTTCCCGGCCTCGGTCTGCGTGACGCTGCCATCGCCCTTGCTGGCCAAGCTCGCCATCGAAGCGCGGCCGGGCCGAGAGGGATCTTCCCTGGGCTTTGTGTTGGCGGCCGGATCGGTTGGCGCGATCTTTGGCGCGATCCTCGCCGGGTTCGTGACCCTGCCGCTGATCGGATCGACGGCGACCTTCGCCGCCTGCGGGGCGGTGGCGCTGCTCTGCCTGCCGTTCGTGCGGGGCGGGGAGCGGGGCCAGACGGGCGTGACTGTCGCAGCGGGAGCCTTCGTCGCCTTCGCGGGCCTCGCGGGATCGCCTGCCTGCCAATTCGAAAGCGGCCTGTCCTGCCTCCATGTTGCGCAACGCGGCGCCGAGGTGCGCCTGATCTCGGACGGCACCATCCAGGCCGCGGAGCGGATCACGCCGGGCGAAGACACGGTGGAACTGGCCCTGAGCTACACCGATTGGCTCTGGGCACGCATGGATCAGGATCTGGGACCCGAGGCATCGGTGCTGTTCATCGGCGGTGGAGGCTATTCCCTGCCCACCAAGCTGCTCGCCTCGCGGCCAGAGGCACAGGCTGTGGCCGTCGAGATCGACCCGCTGGTGACAGAGGTCGTGCGCGAGCACATGCCACGGGCGTCAGCCATGCTCGCTGAAGCCGGATATGAGGTCGGTCGGAAAGGCGCCGAAGGCCGACTTGGTATCGTCCACGCGGACGGACGCGTTTACCTGAACGAGACAGGGCACCGCTTCGACGCGGCCGTGATGGATGCGTTCTCCTCCAGCTCAGTCCCCGCGCACCTCGCCACCCATGAAACCTTCGCCCGCCTGCAAGAGATCGTCGATGGCCCCATCTATGTGAACCTCCTGGATGCCCCCAACGGCCCCCTCGCCCGCGGCGTCCACGCGATCCTTCGCGGCCTGTATCCCCATGTCGAGGTCGTGCAAGGCGAGATCAACGCCTTGGGCCGGACGAACATCCTGCTCGCAGCAGCACATAATCCGTTTGCAGGCCTGAGCGCGTCTCCGGGCGACTACATCCCCACCCAAATCGCCGAAGCGCGCGCATTCACGGATGATCGAGGCTGGGTCGGGCATAGGTGAAGTGATCGAGCATGTTCTCCGAGCTTGCGGCCCGTTGCGACCCTTCGCCAAGATGGCCCTCGCTGTGGCGTAGCTTCTCCGGACCGTTCATCCATGGCACCATGCTCAGTCATGCCAGATCGCAAAGCCGGGTAGGCAGAGGTGAGTTAGTCGTCAGCACTTCCCACAAAGGCAATAGTCTCCTATGTTGCGGCATGGCATACTTGTACTTAGATGATAGCAAACATCATCAGTTTGGATTTTCGTTGGCTGCGTTCGTTATTTGCGATGATGATCCAACAGAGGAAATTGCCAAAATCTTTAATAGAAGCGGTTTTGACCCATCATCGTTTGAGTATAAGTCTTCGGCCAAGATGAAAGGCGATGATAGACTGCAAGCGCTGCGTAGCGCATTGAAGTTGTACATTGGTAGAAAATGCAAGATTGCCATTTGCGTGGTGGATGGCGACAAGAATTTGGGGCCTGCGGCTCTGAAACTTTTGAGCACCGCGCTTGACCATCCCGACCTCACCGAACAGCGACACCAGGTATTCTTCGACGAAGGGTTATTTTCATCAAAGAAGGCCGCATATGAATTGGCTGGGAGTGAAGTTGCGCTTGCGTGTTGTGAGTTTCACTTCGAACAGGACTCGCGGCATCTTCTGGGCATACAGCTCGCTGACATTGTAGCGCATACTTGCAGCACGATGTTGCTCGAAAAACTTGGGCATGTCACCAAGATGATCGTTTTCAACAACCCGATGGACAGCGTCTACCATGGGTTGGAAATCGAATTGGGGTTTGAGATGTGGGCTGGTATTCGCTGCGCTTTTCTAAGCCAGAACAAGGCAAACCCCAAGGATGACTTCGACTTAGCAAACGTTGATGTCTATCCTTGGGGCTTGTTCGTTGACGAAAGTGTGGGCGAAACGATTTCTATCGCCGCGATGGAGCGATTCGGCGAGAACTATCTTGGCTGCATTCACTAACGGCCCAGAGCCGTCATTCGCTGCACAAAACCTGAATATCCGCTTACAAGAACTCGTCGTTGATCCGGTTAAGTGGATTGGGAAAACAACTGCGCTTTTTCCTTTACCCAATCGCAAAACACCTGCGCGTCCTTTCGGTTGTCCGTGGCGTCGATCAGGAAAAAGTAATCCCTCTCGATTTCCGGAAAATCCTCCAGTTTTTTCAGAGACCCATCACTCAAATATGGGTCGATCAATGGATTGCCTGCCAGGGCAACGCCTTGCCCTGCAATCGCCGCCTGAAGCATGTTGATGTAGGTGTTCAGCACAACACCACTGGCTTCGGGTGGCGGAGTAATGTCGCAATTGCGAAACCAGTTCGGCCAACGGGCACCCGGGCGATAGATTCCCGAGAGGTGGAGCAGATTTTCCCTCAGCAGATCTTTAGGGGACGTGAGATCAGTGTGTGCTTTGTACAGCGGGCTACAAACGGGAAAAATCCGCTCTCGCATCAAGGGTATTACCTTGCCCCATGGAGGTGGCGTCTCCGCATACCGGATTGCGATGTCGATCCCCTCGGCTTCCAGGTCCAACATGCGGTCGGAAACCACGAGGTTGAGTTCGATTTCCGGGTGCTGGTTGCTGAAGTCAACAAGCCGCGGCATCAGCCAATACGTGGCGAAAGCCGACGTCGTGGTGACAGTCAGACGCTCATCGCCGGCGCGGGAAGCAACGGATTTCAGTGCAGAGGCGATCTGGTGCAAGGCGGGTGACACCTCGGATTCGAGTGCACGCCCGGACTGCGTCAGCGTGACCTTGCGGTGATCGCGGTAGAACAGTTTGGCTCCAAGTGCCTCTTCCAACTCGGCAATCTGTCGACTGACCGAGACTCGCGTCACGCCCAGATCCTCTGCCGCTCTTGTAAAATTGGAGTGTCGGCACGCCGCTTCGAAAGTGATGAGATGCGGTAATTTCGTAAGGGTCTTGCGCAGGTTTGCCATAACGCTCCGGTTAACAGATTGCGCCGGATTTTGGAACTTCACAAACCGACGCCCTTGAAAAATCATTCAAGGCAGTATCAGTCGCGGCTTGGAACGGGTCGCATTCCACGCGAGGACAACATGAAACAGTTTATCAATCTTGCGCTCGCAACGGCGCTATCAGCAACGCTCGCAGTGCCTGCATCGAGCGAGGAACTGCCCGGATCGGGCGTGACGGTCTCCCCGATCAAGGGCTCACCTGCAAACGCCTGGTTTCAGCACATGGTCCTGCAACTGGGTCTGGAAGCACTTGGCTACGAGGTCGAGGAAACGCTGGAGGCGGATTTCCCGGCGCTGCATCTTGCCGTTGCGTCCGGCGATGCGGATTATACCTTCAACCACTGGAAGCCGCTGCATAACGATTTTTTCGACAAATTGGGCGGCGAGAGTGTGATGACGCGGGTGAATGCCGCGATCAAGGGCGCTGGCCAAGGCTATTACATCGACAAGAAAACGGCCGAGGCCAACGGGATCACCCATATCGGGCAACTCACCGATCCGGCCTTGGCGGCAATCTTTGACAGCGACGGTGACGGGCGCGCCAACCTGTCGGGATGCAACCCCGGTTGGGGCTGTGAACTGGCCATCGAGGATCACCTCGATGCCTACGGTTTGCGCGACACGATCCAGCACGATCAGGGCAGCTATTTTGCCATCATGGCCGACACCATCACCCGCTATAACGAGGGCGGCGCCATCCTCTACTACACCTGGACGCCGAACTGGATCAGCGATGTGCTGGTGCCGGGAACGGACGTGGTTCAGATCGGGGTCCCCAGTGAGGGAGACTTCGACGCGGGTTTTCCGGTAAACGACGTCTACATCGTCGCAAACAATGACTTTCTCGACGACAACCCGGCCGCGGCAAAGCTGTTCGAACTGGTCGACATCCCGATTGGCGCGGTGAACGCAGCACAGGTCAAGCTGCGCGACGGAGAGAACACGCTGGACGATTTCCGCCGCCATGCGTCCGACTGGGTTGCTGCCAACCAGGACGTCTTTGACGGCTGGATCGCCGAGGCCAAACAGGCCAACTGAGTCACTCCCCCCAACTGGCAGGCGCGGCCCAGGTCGCGCCCTTTTTCCCCGAAAGGAGTGCGTCGTGAGCGATGCGCAAATCGAATGCCGTGACCTGTGGAAGATCTACGGGCGACGGGCGGACGAGGCGATGAAAGCCGTGCTGGCCGAGGGGCTGAGCAAGGAAGAGGTGCGCGACCGATTTGACTGCGTCCTTGGTGTGCGCAATGCCAGCTTCAGCGTCCGCAAGGGCGAGATCTTTTGCATCATGGGCCTGTCGGGGTCCGGCAAATCGACGCTGGTGCGCCACGTCAACCGCCTGATCGACCCGACTTCGGGCGAGATCCATGTTGCGGGGCAGCGCGTCGACACGATGGGCGAGACCGAACTGCTGGACCTGCGGTCGCGGACCATCGGCATGGTGTTCCAGCACATGGCGCTGTGGCCGCACCGGACGCTGGGCGACAACGTGGGCTTCGGGCTTGAGGTGCGCGGCATCGGCGCGGCCGAGCGGCGCGCGGCCGCCAAAAAGGCGCTGGAGGCGATGGATCTGGGCGGCTGGATCGACCATTACCCGGACCAGTTGTCAGGAGGAATGCAGCAGCGGGTGGGCCTTGCCCGCGCGCTGGCCGCGGACCCGGAAATCCTGTTGATGGACGAACCGTTCTCGGCGCTGGATCCGCTGATACGTCGGCAGTTGCAGGACCAGTTCCTGAATCTCTCGGCCCATATGGACAAGACCACGCTGTTCATCACCCATGACCTGGACGAAGCCATCCGCATGGGCGACCACATCGCGATCATGAACGATGGCGAGATCGTGCAGATCGGCACGCCCGAGGAAATCGTCACCAAGCCCACGGATGACTACGTGGCCGAATTCGTCAAGGGCATCAGCCGCGTGGGTCTGGTGCGGGCCGAAACCATCATGGAACGGCTGGACGGTCGCGAGCCGACGGCCAAGCAGGTCGCACTGAACGCCGAACTGGGCGAGATCATCGAATTTTTCATGGAGGATCAGGACCCCGTCACCGTGGTCAGCCCGGATGGGCCGCCGGTGGGGCAGATCACCATCAAGGCCGCGCTGACGGCGCTGCGCGGATAGGGGGACGTCATGGACCTGTGGAACATCTTTGACGAGGAATGGGTGCCGGTTGGCCTCTGGGTCGAAAGCGCCCTGCAATGGGTCGTGGCCAATTTCCGGTTCATCTTTCAGGCGATCAAGGTGCCCTTCGACATCGTTCTGACCGGGCTGGAAGACGGGCTGACCGAGGCGCCGGACCTCCTGATCCTAACGCTGATCGTGTTGATCGCCTGGCAGGCGGGGGGACGCAAGCTGGGCCTGATCTCGCTGGCCTGCATGTTGGGCATAGGTCTGATGGGCGCGTGGGAAGAAAGCATGACCACCCTGTCGATCGTGCTGACCTGCGTGGTCTTCTGTTCGCTGATCGGCATCCCGCTGGGCGTGTTCGCGGCCAAGAACGACCGCTTCTGGATGGTGCTGCAACCCTTCCTTGACCTGATGCAGACGATCCCTTCGTTTGTCTACCTCGTGCCCATCGTGATGCTGTTCTCCATCGGCAATGTCTCGGGCGTGATCGTGACCTTCATCTATGCCCTGCCGCCGGTGGTGCGCCTGACCAATCTTGGGATCCGACAGGTGCGGGCCGATATGGTCGAGGCGGCGCGGGCCTTTGGTGCCTCGAAACGGCAGACGCTGTACAAGGTTGAACTGCCGCTGGCGATGCCCACGATCATGGCCGGGGTGAACCAGACCATCATGATGGCGCTGTCCATGGTCGTCGTTTCGTCGATGATCTCTGTCACCGGGCTGGGCCAGATGGTGCTGCGCGGGATCGGGCGGCTGGACATGGGGCTGGCCACTGTCGGCGGTCTGGGCATCGTCCTTCTGGCCATCGTCATCGACCGCACTTCGCAAAGCTTTGGCATCTCGGCCCGCGACCGAAACCACCGCAAATGGTACGAAACCGGACCGGTCGGCGCCCTGCGCGCGCTGGTCAACAAAGGATAATCCATGTCTGACCGTCCAAACATCCTATTCATTCAGGTCGATCAGCTGACAGCGGGCGCCCTGCGCGCCTACGGCGACCAGATCTGTCACGCGCCCACCCTCGACGCACTGGCCAAGGCCGGTGCGGTGTTCGAAAATGCTTATTGCAACTACCCGCTTTGCGCGCCCTCGCGGTTTTCCATGGCGACGGGCCAGTTGGCGGGCAAGGTCGGGGCCTATGACAATGCGGCAGAGTTCTCGGCCGAGATCCCGACCTATGCGCATTACCTGCGCGCGGCGGGGTATCAGACGGCGCTGTCGGGCAAGATGCACTTTATCGGACCGGACCAGTTCCACGGCTTTGAAAAGCGTCTGACAGCGGATCTGTACCCGGCGGATTTTGCCTGGGTGCCGAACTGGAACAATGAGGGCAAGCGCGACACCAATGATCCGCGCGCCGTGCGCATCGCCGGGGTCTGCGAAAGGACCGTCCAGATCGACTATGACGAAGAGGTCACTTTCAAGGCGGTGCAGCACATCTTTGACATGGCGCGATCAGAGGATGACCGGCCGTTCTTCCTGCAGGTTTCGTACACCCATCCGCATGAACCCTATCTGTGCCGCAAGGAGTTCTGGGAACTCTACGAGGATGTGGACATTCCGATGCCGCGCGTTCCCGCCCTGCCAGAGCAGGAGCACGATCCGCATTCCGCGCGTCTGCTCAAGGATTTCGGCATGTTGGGCATCCGGTTCAGCGACGAGGATGTGCGGCGCGCGATCCGCGCCTATTACGGCTCGATCAGCTATATCGACAGCCTCGTGAAACGGGTGCTGGACGCGCTGAAGGCGACCGGCGCAGATCAGAACACGGTGATCGTGTTCACCTCGGACCACGGCGAGATGCTGGGCGAACGCGGCATGTGGTTCAAGAAGCACTTCTTCGAGAAATCGCTGCGCGTGCCGCTGATCGTCACCGCCCCGGGGCTGGATCCGCAGCGGGTGCGTGAGCTGACCTCGCTGGTGGACCTGGTGCCCACCTTCAATGCGATCGCAGGCGTCGAGGAGTTGAGCGAACCGCTGGAGGGTGGCGATCTGCTGAGCCTGACCGACAAGGGCGATCCTGAACCGCAACGTGCCGTCTATGCCGAATATCTGGCCGAGGCGACGCCGGTGCCGATCTTCATGATCCGTCGCGGGCGGTTCAAGTTTATCTCTTCGTCGCATGATGGAGAATTGCTTTTCGATTTGGAAGATGATCCAGACGAAAGGATCAACCTGGCAGCGTGTGCCAATCATCAGGAGGTTGTTGCCCGCTTTCGCGAAGAAGTTGCCCATAAATGGAACGAAGACCGGCTAACCCGCGAGATTCTGCTAAGTCAGAAACGCAGGGCCATCGTGAGAGATGCAATGGGGAAAGGGCAAAAACAACGTTGGAACCATGGCGAGAATGGTGCTGATCAGGTGATTTGGTATCGAGGCGAGCGGGGTTACAACGAATGGGCGTTTGACTATATCTGAGCCGAGACACTTCGTGCCTCAGGCGTCAAATTTTGTAACACGTGGCACCCAAAGCAGACGTTTATGACGTAACTAACCATTGTCTGTTCTGGGCCGTCCGTGAAGACGGCCCAAGTCTTCAGATTTCTACGGCTTCCGCGATTGCCAAGGCGTCTTCAAGTTCTACGCCCAGGTACCGCACGGTGCTGTCCATCTTGGTGTGGCCGAGCAGTAACTGCACCGCACGCAGGTTGCCTGTCTTTCGGTAGATCTGCGCCACCTTGGTACGACGCATGGAATGGGTACCATAAGCGCTTGGTTCCAGCCCGATTGATTTCACCCAATCACGGACCAGGCGTGCGTATTGTCGCGTCGAGATGTGCAACCGCTCGTGGAACCGCCCAGGCCAAAGGTATTCAGAACCGATCATCAACGGCTCATCCATCCAACGCAGGAGCGATTTCCGCGTGCCTTCGGTGATCTCGAAGAGGACGGGTTTTTGCGTCTTGCTCTGGATGATCGAGGCCCGCTCTTTGACCTGACCTGCAGCGAAAACATCAGCCACCAGCAGTTTCACCAGATCGCATCCACGCAGTTTGCTGTCGATGGCAAGGTTGAACAGCGCTAAATCACGATAGTTCTCGGCAATCTCCAGTCGCACACGGATCGCCCAGACATGTTTGGGCATCAGCGGCCGTTTCTGACCGACTATGCGTCCCTTGTTCCAGGCGGGACGGAGAGCGCGAATGGCAGGTAAATTTGGTGTATGCATGATGGTTCCTCCAATCCACCACGCCCTGCCACAGCGCCAACCAAACGTTGGCTCAGCAGTCTAACACATGCCGGTGCCGATGTAGCGAACTTCCGGAAGGAGCCCACTTTACCAAATGCTACGCCCTGGTCGAATGACAGGGAAGCGCAGATAGCGCCCTTTGCAAAGTCGAGGTGATCGGAAGCGACTTCTGGCCCGACCGGCCCAGAGCCGCCTTTCCTTGCTGTCATGCGCAATAGCGGCTTTTCGGCCGACCGCTCTGTCTACACCTTCAGACCTTTCCCAATGGTCAGTCTCGCAACAGTCGTCCGCTTGCACATGGCCAACACAATAGTTCGATCGCGGCGAACTTCAGGCGCAAAACATCGCCACGGGATGACGATGAGACGGTTGTCGACCTTTGCGACGCTATCTTCTATGGTGAAGAAATCCAAAGATAACATTTCACCCCGCCAAGAAGGCCAGGACGCAAAAATATGGAAGCAAAAAACCTCAGGCACTCTGAATTCTCTAACGTCTTGGAAAAGCACTACTCTGGTCGTGCGCCTGACTTTTCCAAGAGATTCCTAAAGTGGTTTCTTGAGAACATTTTTAGGCTCGATGAATTTGCAGCCGATGATGCTTGCGTTGACGCGAAACACGACAAAGGCGTGGATGCAATTTACGTCGATGATATTTCCGAAGTTGTCTATGTAATACAGGCCAAGACAAAAACGAATGACAAGGCTGCACTTGGAGATACTGAGTTAAAGGATTTTTACGGAACTCTGGTTCAATTTGATAGTGCCGAGAAGATTGAGGAACTCGCAAAAGAAACAAAAAACGAGCGACTTAGGCAAGCGATAACAAGAAATGAGGTGTCCGAGAAGGTTGCCGCCGGCTATGACGTGCAAGGTATCTTTATCACCAACGTTCCGGCGAATGAAGATGCTTACAACTACATTGAAAAAGCCGAGGTTATCGATCTGTATGACGCTACAGAGATTGCCGCGGATTATGTCGATTTGGATGTTGACGGTGGCATCTCCGAAAGGTTTGATTTCGACGTTTCCGATAGCGATGTCATCGAGTATGACGCTGGAGGCGCCTCCGCCCGAATTTTTCTCGCATCTGCCTTGAACCTCACAAAAATGAAGGGAATTTCCGACGGCGCCCTTTTCGAGCAAAACGTCCGATTGTCCTTGGGGAACACAAAGGTTAACAAGAGCATCAAGGCAAGCATTCGCGAAAAGAAAGAGCATGGAAACTTTCCATTGTACCACAATGGCATAAATGTTCTTTGCCGAGAGATACTCGAAGAAAGTGACCAAACCATTTCAGTAGACGACTATGTGGTAGTTAACGGCGCACAAAGTCTGACCTCATTGCTCTCCGAGCGATCTAAAATCACTGATGATCTGAAAATTCTTGTCAAACTCATAGAGGTCAAAGGCGACGTTTCCCTATCCCAGAAAATCACACGCAACAGCAATAACCAGAACGCGATCAAGGCGCGCGATATGAAGTCAAACCACAACTTGCAGCAACGTCTTAAAGCTGAAGTTAGCAAAGTAAGTGATGGCAATTTTGCGTATGAGATAAAGCAAGGCGAGAACAATAAAGGGAAGGAAATTATTTCCAACGAATCTGCTGGCTTGGTGTTGCTGGCTGCGGATCTTGAGCAGCCTTGGAGTTGCCATCAAAAATACAAAGTCATGGACGACCTCCATTCGGAAATCTTTGGTCGACTGGGCGTTACAGGTGCAAGAATTCTTGCACTATGGAAATGTTTTCAAGAGATACCTACAGTCCTGGACGAGCTGGAAAATAAACCGTTCGCAAATTACGCCCTTACAAAATATTTTCTTTTCTTTTCTGTGATCCAAATCATTAAGGATAGCTCGGAGGGTGTGCATATCCTAAAATCACTGGATGAGTTCTCAAAGAACGACCAACTTGATAAGCTTGCCGCAGGTTTTGCGATCTTGGCTCGGAATGCTGCGATTGATCTGAATGCTGAGCTTGCGCCGGAAGAAGACGATTACTTCGACTACAAAAACGATCTAAAGAGCCCGAAATGGTGTAGGGCCATGTCGGCAAAACTGCTCGCTCAGCATAAGAAGGATGTCCGGCGCGATAAGGCTGATTCAGTGGCTGATGCCTTCGATGAGTTGCTTGAATAACTGGTGTCTTTTCTTGGCATAACAGCTTCCTTGATGCGATCATCCATCTCTTGTCACAAAGCCGCAGCGAGCTTGTAGGCCGGATCATCAATGCTTTGGCTCAACCAATCGGCACGCCTTTTTGAATGTTCCCCTTCGTATTGCGGACTTTCCTCCCGAGTGCGGCGAACTTCCGCTCCCCGCCCGTCCTGCAGCAATTACCCAAAGCACAATTGTCACTCGAGGCCAAACAGCAGCCTCAGGGCTTCGGGTACAGGTTCATTCAGATCCCATTGAACCGTGATCGGTGCCTCTCCGTCCCAGCCGGCAAAACGGACGGGGCCTGCGTAGCGGAATGGCGCGGCGCGTCCATCTCGGAGTTTGGATTTTCGAACGAACAGGTGGATCGTCCAGCCGGGCTCTTCTCCGGATATGATCTTGCCGCGGCTGCTGGCCCGTCGGGTGCTGGTCTGGGTTTGCCAGACAAAGCGGGTTGGGCTGGCGAATTCGTCGGCGTAGTGATCGCCAACCGACATGCTGCTCTTGTCCATGGTGACGAGTAGGATCATGGCTTTGACGTCCTTGATCACAACGATGCCGGAGTTCCAAGAGCCCGTGTTGAACACGGCGCCGAATAGAGGCGGGATTTTTTCGCGGGAGTATTCTTCCCAGATCTTGGGACCTAATGCGGGCGGGACTGGTCGAGAGCCTGGCGGCTCTGCTGCCGGCGCGTATGAAGGATTGACATCCTGCTCGTAGGTAATGCTTCGGGTCTGAAAATGCCGAAGTAGACGCCAATCGACCAGTTCCGACGCCAATGCTGACAACTGAGCTTCATGGCTTTCGCTGATTGTTGTCTCGAAGGTTCCAGGACCAAGGCGGAACCATTCGGTTTCGCCGAGCAGCTTTAGTGGGAACTTGGTGAGCAAAGTTCGGATCGCTGCAGTGTCATCGGGATCGACGCTTAGATCCGATTTAATTTCGGGGTTGCGCCGGGCAAGACGACTGACACGTTCGGCGAGATCTGCAACGGCAATGCGGCCCGGGAATGCGCTTGCCTCGATCAATCCGCGCAGGGCCAACATCTTGTAGCTGCGCGTCATTCGCGTGGTCTCAAGCTCGTCCAGGAGGCCTTTGTGGACGGTCCAAGCGGCATGCATATCACCCGTCAGATCGCCCATATCGTTGACGAAGCCAAGCCAACCAGCGTGGCCAGTTCGACCAGGATTGAACCCTGCGTGCTGAACTTCAGAGGCAGTTGGCCGAACCCCGTGCCGGTCGCGGAAATCGCGGTAGAAGGCGGCCAGTTCTTCTCCGTCGCGCGGTTGGCGGATCAGGGATTTGAGGATGTCGAGGGCTTCAAGATCGTAGGTGACTTCGCAACCCGCCGGAAAGCTCATCTCATGGCGTTCAAGTTTTTCCAGAGCGATCCGGAGCGCACCTTCGCCTGCGCCGATGCGCAACAGCGTTCTGGCTTTGGTCAGGAAGATGCGGTGGTTGCCGATATAGTCGATAACAGCCAGATGCGTTTTCTCGGCTGATCGCCGCAGCCCCCGTCCAAGTTGCTGCAACCAGATCACTGGGCTTTCGGTCGGACGCAGCATTAATACGGTGTCGATCGAGGGAACATCGACGCCTTCGTTGAACATGTCGACCGCGTAGACGATGTCGAGGTCTCCGTTCTCGAGCGCTTTCAACGCGCTGGCGCGAGGGGCCGATGTCTCGCCGGAATGGACGGCCACAGCGCGCAAGCCAAGCGCCAAAGAAAACTCAGCCATGAAATCTGCGTGGCGGCGCGAGACGCAGAAGCCGATCGCCTTTTTGCCGCCACGCCGCGCCAGTTGATCCAGCGCGTTTTCAGCCCTTGCCTGCGTGGCGACGGCTTCGGTCAGGGCGGCCTCATCGAATTTGCCGCTGCGCCATGGGATCTGCGCGTATTCCACCGGATCAGGTACGCCGAAATACTTGAAAGTAGAAAGCAATTCGCGATCTATGCCAGACCAGAGATCACATTCATAGACGAGGTTTTCCTCGCACAGCCCGAGCAGATCGCCGCCATCACTGCGGTCTGGTGTTGCCGTCAGGCCCAGCAGGAATTGCGGGGTAAAGTGATCGATGATCCTGCGATAGGTCGTGGCGGCGGCGTGGTGGAATTCATCCACTACGATGTAGTCGAAGGCGTCAGGGGCAAATCGGTTTAGGTGCTGCGTGCGCGAGAGCGTCTGGATCGAGGCAAAGAGCACATCAGCACCGAAATCTTTCTCGCCGCCGCTGAACCGGCCCAGCCGCGCTTTGGGCCGGACCGCGCGGAAGGCAGCCATGGCTTGTGTCAGGATCTCTTCGCGATGGGCGACGAACAGGACGCGCGCCGCAGGCTGGCTGTCAAATGCGGCAAGGAAGGTTTTGCCGAGGCCGGTTGCCAGAACGACTAGCCCGGCGCGATAGCCTTTGGCGCGTGTCGCAGCGAGGGCGTGGAGTGCCTCTTTTTGGATAGCGTGCGGCTTAGGAGTGTCTTCGGGTGCTTCCGCTTGAACGCCGGATTGCATAGGCAATGGCGCGATCCGGCGGGCCTCGTAGTTATCGATCCAGTCGGCAGTGAGATCGGTGACCTCAGGCCGTGCCAGGAGGTTTTCGAAGGCTGCGCGGGCATTTGTCAGTGGCAGGGCGTCGGATCGGTCGAAATGGCGCAGGTTCCATTCGACACTTTCGGTCAGAGCGGACCGCGACAGGTTCGATGATCCAACGATCAGGGCGCCTGCGCCGTCCGCAAAGGAAAACATCCAGGCCTTGGGGTGAAACGGAATGCGGTCTGCCTGAAAGATGTAGAGGTGCCGGTCGTGTTCGAGATCCTGCAATAGGCGCAGTGCCGTCGGCTCCGTCACGTCCAGATAGTCGCCAGTGAGCAGCCGTAGCCGCCCTCCGCGGTCCAACAAGTCGCGCAGATGCGGCAGGACCAGCCGCGCGCCCGAGGTCATGAGAAACGAAACTGCCAGATCGATGGATTGCGCCTGGTCGATCAGGGGGCGCAGATGAGCATGGAGGGCGTCATCGCCACCGGAAATCAGCGGGCTGTCATGTGGCGCGCCGGGTATGGGGCCGATTGCGGTGGCGGGCGCTTCCAGCCGGAGATGGAAATGAGGTTCGGTCTCTATGAGGGCGACCGGGGCCTGACCTTCATCCGTTTCCAAAAGCTTTTGCGCCGGGGTCACGCGCGCCATGAGAGCAATCTGCTCCGCCTCGGTCAGATCACGCCAGCGCTTCACGTGCCGACGCGGTGCAAGGACAAGGCCACCACCATTCCGGATCAGGATAACCTGGGTATCACACTCGATCACGGTATCCATGATCGGGGTGCACAACGGACATGGGGTGGTGGCGGAAATTTCAGCGGGCACGCGTCAGGATTTTCTTAGCAAGGCATTGAGCCAAATATCTTCTTTTCGATCAGGTCGGCGATCGTTGGTCCGCCACAGTTCAACCTGCCGCAGTGCGGGGCATTCGTCCAGGAGCGCCGACAAAGATTCTTCGGTCATGTCGGTGAAATGTCGTCCGTTCTTTTGCCGGTCGCCGGACCCGAGCTTGAAGGACGCGTAGAGAATGCCGTCTGTGACCATGTGGTCGGCGAGGCGGCGCATGACAAAGGGCAGGTCCTTGCGCGCGACGTGAAGTAACGAAGCACAGGCCCATATCCCCTCGAACGAGTGGTCCCAGGAGAAGTCTTCGAACCGCATTTGCTGCACAGGAAGCCCGGCAAAATCCGCAGCTGCTTTCACCATGGTGGGCGAGACGTCGAAGGCGGCCACCTGATATCCAGCGCGGTGGAAGGCTCGCGCGTCGCGGCCCGATCCGGTCCCTGCGTCAAGGATGCGCACCGTGTCGCCAGGGGCTTGCGGTAGTAAGATGAGAAATCGGTCGCGCAGCGCCGACATGTCAACGTGCCGGGTGTCTTTCAAGAATTGCTCGGCATTGGTGTCGTAAAAATCAATCATCGAAGGCGCCTGTGTATCGGTACTACCGCAGCATTCCAGGGGTGGCGATTTAGTGTCAATCAGATGCCCTTCCTATCGTGGAACAGGTGCGGTTGGTCACTAATAGACCAGGCCCCGTTGGGCGGCAAAGCCGGTGCTCCGCGAACACAGGTATTGCTTTCCGACAGGGCGATATTTCGTGTCGTTCTTGACCCCAATGGTTGTGCCGGGCCACATATGTTATTGATTTGCAAAGCTTCGCTGGTGCGCCCTGTTAAAAGCCGTCCAACAGCCTGACCCATTCCTGGCGCAATGCCTGTCCGTCGACCTTGAAGTCGACCCGAAAACCGCGCGGGTTTTCGATCTGGCGGCGGTACACTGTGACGATGCCCCCGCCATGCGGGGCCAAAAGAGCGAGATGGCTGCGGCGCTGGATCGGCTTGAGGCTGAGCTTGGTGATACACGGCACCTGATCGGGCACAACATCCTGCGCCACGATCTACCGCATCTGATGGCGATGCGCCCCCGGTTAGCAAAGCTGGCCGAAGCGCCGATCGACACGCTCTGGCTCAATCCATTGGCGTTTCCCAGGAACCCCTATCATCACCTTGTCAAACACTATCATGATGGGCGTTTGCTTTCTGGGCACGTCAACGATCCCGAGGCGGATGCACGGCTGGTTTTTGATGTCTTGACCAACCAGATGGAGGCTTTTCGGGGGTTGAATGCGAGGGCGCCGGAAACGCTGGTAGCCTACCACTACCTGACGACACGCGGCGAACAGGATCAGGGTTTCGATGCGGTGTTCGGCCATGTGCGCGAAACCTCTGTCCCATCCGCAGGACAAGCGCGACAGGTGCTCGGGCGGTTGCTGGAGGGGGAAGCCTGCAAGACAGCCATGCGGCACATGTTGGAACAGGTCGGTTCACCGCAGACAGGATGGCCGCTGGCCTACGCGCTCGCCTGGATCTCTGTCGCGGGCGGGGACTCCGTCATGCCGCCCTGGGTGCGGATGCAGTTCCCAGATGCCGCGCGCATGGTCAAATGGTTGCGCGACACAACCTGCGAGGCTCCCGATTGCACTTGGTGCCGCGAGAAGAGCGATCCGGTGAAAGCCCTGTCTCGCTGGTTTGGCTTCGACGGATTTCGTCCAACGCCAACCGATGCCGATGGCCGCCCCCTGCAAGAACGCATCGTCGATGAGGGCATGCGTGGCAACAGCGTGCTGGGCATCCTGCCAACCGGGACGGGCAAATCCGTTTGTTACCAGATCCCGGCACTGGCCAAGTTTGATCGGACAGGCGCTCTGACGGTCGTGATCTCGCCACTGGTCGCGCTCATGGCCGACCAGGTTGCGGGTATGGAGCGTACGGGCATTTCCGCGGCAGTGACGGTGAACGGAATGCTCTCGCTACCCGAACGGCAGGATGCCTTGGACAAGGTGCGCATGGGTGACGCCGCGATGCTGTTGATCTCACCGGAGCAGTTGCGCAGCGTGTCGGTGCGATCCGTTCTCAAGCAACGCGAGATTGGATTGTGGGTTCTGGACGAGGCGCACTGCGTCTCGAAATGGGGTCACGATTTCCGGCCTGACTATCGCTACGTCTCCCGGTTCATCCGGGAAACAGTGGGTGATGAGGACCCGGCGCCGGTGATCTGTCTGACGGCAACAGCCAAACCGGAGGTGGTGCGCGATATTCGGGACCATTTTCACCAAAGGCTCGGCACGGATCTGTTGTTGCTGGATGGCGGGGCCTCACGGACAAACCTGAGTTTCGAGGTGCGCTCAACCGGCAAACGCACCAAGCTGGCGGATATCTTGTCAGTCATCGAACAGCGATTGCCGCCCGAAGGCGCATCCGGTGCCGTGGTCTATTGCGCGACACGCAAGGCGACTGAGGATGTGGCGCAGTTCCTGCAACAGCAGGGGCTGTCGGCGGAACGCTACCACGCGGGCCTGACGCCTGACGAGAAGAAGACCATTCAAGAAAAATTCCGCGTCGGTGATCTGCGGGTCATCGCGGCAACGAACGCCTTTGGCATGGGGATCGACAAGCCTGACATCCGACTTGTTGTCCATGGAGACATTCCCGGATCGCTGGAAAACTACCTGCAAGAGGCAGGGCGCGCCGGACGAGACAGAGATCACGCCAATTGTGTGTTGCTCTATGCACCGGATGACGTGGAACGGCAGTTCCAACTGTCAGCACGCTCCCGGCTGGACCGTCGCGAAATCGGCGCGATCTTGAAGGCCGTTCGACGCATGGACCAGCGGACGCGCAGTACCGGGACCGTCGTTGCCACCTCGGGCGAGATCGTAAGGCAAGAGCATGATCGTGAATTCCAGCGCGAGAGCGCCACGGATGACACGCGGGTCAAGACGGCGATCTCCTGGCTGGAAGAGGCCAAGCTCCTGTCGCGCGAGGAAAACCGGGTGCAGGTTTTCCCGTCATCGCTTCGGGTTCGCAGCCTCGATGAAGCGGGGTCGCGGATCGACAAGGCGCAGATCACTGGGATGCGGCGAACGCAATTGATGGACCTCGTGCGTCACCTGATGAACGCTTCGCCGGACGAGGGGATCTCCACCGACGAATTGACAGGCAACAGCGGGCTGACCGGTGGGCAACTGACCAAGGCGCTGGCCGATCTGGAAAGCCTCGGTATCGCGCGCAACGACACGGCGGTGACGGTTTTTGTGCATTCCGGTGTCTCAGACGACTCCCGTAAACGCTTGAGCCAGGCAACGCAGTTGGAAACCGACCTAATTGCCCTAATGCGGGAAGAGGCACCTGATGCCGAGGATCAGGCCAGCACCCCCTTCAACCTTCAATTGGCTTGCCAGAAACTGCGAGATGCGGGCCACAGCCATGTTCGACCAGATGTGATTGAAAAACTGCTGCGGGGCATGGCACGCGATGGGCGCGACCTCGATGGCGGCAAGGGGAATGTACGCCTGCGCAAGGCATCGCGAGATACGCTTTTCGTTGCCCTGCAACGCAGTTGGGCCGTTCTGGAGCAGTCGGCGGCGCTGCGAAGGCAAGCCGGAGAGGCTCTGGTCGAACATTTGCTTGGACGTCTCGCGAAAGGTCAGCGCGGCAAGGATCAGCAGGTCGAAACGACGTTGGGTGACATGCTGGCAAGCCTGACTGGCGACGCTTTCTTGCGCGGGCAGGTCAAAGAGATGACGCGTCTGATGGACCGCGCTCTTCTATGGTTGCACGAGCAGGACGTAGTGACCCTTGGCAAGGGCCTGACTGTCTTTCGACCGGCGATGACCGTGCAGCTGGCTCCCGGAAAAACCCAGTTTCTGGTCAAAGACTTTGCACCCCTACAGGAACATTACGACGAGCAGACGGTGCAGACGCATGTGATGGCGACCTATGCTGAAACAGGCATATCGTCGATGTCTGACGCTATGCGCCTATCCGAGGACTATTTCGCGCTCGATCAAGAAGCCTTCATGGGCCGCTGGATGAAGGGGCGAACGACTGAGGTCAAAAGGCAAACCACCGGGAAATCCTGGGCCAGCGTTGTCGAGTCTCTGGGCAATTCAGTTCAGCAGAAGATCGTCGCCGATGATCGGGACGCCACGAATGTGCTTGTTCTTGCCGGACCGGGTTCGGGCAAGACACGGGTGCTGGTGCATCGCATCGCCTATCTGATCCGCGTGCGTCGCGAAGATCCGCGCAGCATTCTTGTGCTGAGCTACAATCGCCATGCGGCAGTGGAAATCCGTGCGCGGCTGAGACACCTGATCGGTGATGAAGCCTTTGGCGTGACGGTTTCGACGTGCCATGCCATGGCCATGCGGCTGGTGGGCGCGAGCTTCGCCGGGGCGCAGGCCGAAAGTCGCGATTTCGACGGCATCGTCATGGAGGCGGTGCGCCAATTGAACGGCGAAGGGCTCACCAAGGCCGAGGCGGAGGCGCAACGCGAGACGTTAATCCAGGGGTATCGCTGGATCCTGGTCGACGAGTATCAAGATATTGGCCCCGAAGAATACGCCTTGATCGCGGCTGTTGCCGGACGGACGATCGACGATGAGGACATGAAGCTCAGCCTCTTTGCTGTGGGCGATGATGATCAAAATATCTACGCCTTTGCCGGCGCGTCCATCCGCTACATCCGCCAATTCGAACAGGATTATCGGGCACGACCAGAATATTTGGTCGAGAACTACCGCTCGACAGGCCATATCATCGCGGCGTCGAACACCGTGATCGCCGGTGCGACGGACCGCATGAAAATCGGCCATGACATCACCATAGACCGCAATCGTCGAAAAGAACCTCCGGGCGGCATCATGGCCGAGGGCGATCCCGTGGGACAGGGGCGCGTGCAACTGCTGCAATGCCCGCCGGGGGATCGTGCACAGGCGGTCGCGGCCGTGACAGAGCTCCAACGGCTGGAGGCCCTGGAACCAGGGTGGAATTGGTCGCGCACAGCGATCATCGCCCGGAACTGGCGACAGCTTGCTTCGGTGCGCGCTTATGCCGAAGCTCAGGGCATACCGGTCGAAATGGCAAACGAAAGCTTGCCCAGAGTTTGGCGGCTGCGGGAAATGCGGCAGTTCATAGAAGGCATCAGCCGGGATCGCACACGCCTGCTCGATGTGACGGATTTGTTGGAGGTCGTGAACGGGCTGCCGCGAAATCGCTGGTCGGACCTGATTGCTGAGGGTGTGGCCGCGCTGGTGCAGGAAATCGGGGCGGGGTCGGCCTCGGTCCCCGATCTGGTCGAGTGGTTTGGAGAATGGTCACGAGATGCCCGCGGCGAACAGCATGGCTTGTTGTTGATGACTGCGCACAGGGCAAAGGGGCTGGAATTCGACGATGTGGTGATCCTGAACGGGGGCTGGGACAGACCTTCCCGAAACGAAGATCTCGATGCACCGCGCCGCCTGTTCTACGTTGCCATGACCCGCGCCCGCCGCAGCCTTGCGGTCATAACCCAGGGAGCGCACCCCTTCCTGCCTGCGGAGGGCGACAGCATCCTGCGTCGCCCTGCGGCTTTGCCTGAGGTGAACGACCTGCCGCCAGACCGGGCCTACTTCATGCCTGAAATGAGCCAAGTGTTCATCGACTGGGCCGGGCGACTGAGGGCTCGCGATGTGAGTCTCCAAGCCATCGCTCAAGCGCGGACCGGTGACCCTGTCACTCTGAACCAACAGAATGGTCGCTGGTGGGTGACGGATCAACAGGGGCGAAGGCTGATCGGTATGAAAGGCGGATGGGGGGTGCCGGCTGGTCGCCGCATCGTCTCCGCGGCAATCGGGGCGATCGTTGCGCGCCATGCGCATGAAAGCGGTGAAGACCATCGCGACAAGCTTCAGCAGGAACGCTGGGAGGTTGTCCTGCCAGAGATCATTCTGGAGTAACCGGGCTCGTTCTCGGCGCAGGCAAAATAAAATAATGTAGATCTTCTTGCATCGATGCTCCGCGAAGATCTCATGTAATATATTGAAAATAATAAGACTATCTCCGGCTCGCCTCAGCGCTGCGCAGTTTCCAAAATGGAAACCGATTGTTCATTTCCGAAATTTTTCGTTCAGCCAATTTCCCGCTCGGACACGCCAAGGCCGGACGTAGGGACAAGACCGGCCGCGAGCTGTGAGGACGCAGAAGCGCCACGGACAACCCTGAATTCATTCGGGCTGTCTGCCTCACTGCAATTCAGAGCGGAGATGACACATGCACGTCACGCCGACTGGCGGCTACACGCTGCCAAAGCAGACCGTCTATGAGCGCAAGGTCGCGAAAGGACGTAAGGAGCACTTCACCGGACATATCGTATTGGGCGCTTCAGGAGACGAGCGCATTCTCGACATCGAAAGCCATACGGAATTGATGGTTGGGATGGTCTTGAACGCGCGCCCCGAGGTCGTTGCGGTCGAAAACCAGGTTCCGTTCCGTTGGCGGCAGGCCGATGGCCGCACAGCCACTCACTTCTTTGATTTCCGCGCCAATCTGCTGGACGGCACCCGGATCGCCGTCATGGTCAAAAGCGCATACCGGTTCCGGAGCGATCAGGTCCGCCGCGAACTCGAGGACATTGCCGCGCGGGTCACGCCGGATTTCGCAGACCATGTCTGTGCCATGACGGAAGAACATCTCGACCGCATCGAGACGCACAACGCCACGATCATGCATGACATGCGCGAGAGCGAACCGGAGGTCGATGCGGCGGCGCGTCGGGTAATGGCGGCACTGCATGGGGAAATCCGCATCGGTGATCTTCAGAGCGCAATCGGCTGTGGCGGACAAGGCTTTCCGGCGATTGTCCGTCTCCTTGCGAACGGCGATCTGAAACTGGTTCGCCATGAGCGGATTGCTCACGATGCACGCGTTCGTCGGAGGACAAACTGATGCTTGATTTCCAGCCCAGCGGCATCACCCCGAGATATGCGTTCGAGATTGGCGATGAGGTCGTTCTCGACAAAACCAAATGGATCGTCAGCGACCTGCGTGAAGACCGCTATGTGTTCGTTCAGAAAGACGGGCAGAAGCTTGCGCAGGAATTCACCACAGCGCACATCGCCTACCACGCCGCCAATGGCACTTTGGCACACCATCCGCGCCGCCCGTCGCAGGTGTCGACCCAGGCGACCGAAGAGGCGACAGCGATGTTCCTGGTATCGCGCACGGAGGAAGAGCATCGCTCCGCGAAATACCGTGAGTCGTATGTTCTGGCGCTTTTGCACCTTCACGCGAAAGGGAAGGTCAAATTCACGGACGACTCGATAAAAGCCGCGATGGCAGAGATTCAGGTGGAAGCCTGCCGGATCTACGCCAGCAAATTCGACGGGGATAGCATCTTCCTCGAAGAGCACGCGCCGAAGACACTGATTCGTTGGAAAAACCTCTACAAGAAGGGGGGATTGGCAGCGCTTTACGACAACAGGCGCGCGCGCGGTGATCGCCGAGCGCGCATGGCGCCAGAGGTCTATGCGTTGATGCAGCCAATTGTCTTTGGCTACATGGACCGAAATCAGCCCAGCAAAGATACCATTTGGACCAACGTGCAAACGGCCTTTCAGCTGGACAACGAACGCCGCAAAAAGCTGGGGCTGCCTCAGCTCAAATGCCCGTCACGCGAAACGGTTCGCCAAGCGATCGACGCGCTGGATCCCTTCGAAGTGGTGCTGTTTCGCGAAGGCAAGACCGCAGCGAGGAGGAAATTCTCGCCGGTTGGGCAGGGATTGGACATTTACAGGCCGATGCAGCGCATCGAAATCGACGAATGGCGGGTCGATTTGATGAAACTGCTCGCAACATCCGGTCTTCTGGAGCAACTCACTCAAGAGGAGCTGGAAAGCCTCGGGCTGAACAAAAAGTCGGTCCGTGCACTTGTCACTGTGGCGATAGATGTTGCGACCCGATGCATCGTGGGCATGAAGATCTCGCTCGAAGGAAGCTCCGACAGCTCGCTTCAATGCGTCGAGATGATCCTCGAGGACAAAGGTATTTACGCTGATGCGGTGGGTGCTCTGAGCCCGTGGCACATGTCCGGGAAGCCTTCGCATATTGTGACGGACTGCGCCAAATATAACATCTCCAATAAAACCAAACGCGCGATTGGAGCGCTTGGTATCACGCTCGAGCATTGTCCGGCCGGAGAGCCGGCAATGAAGGGTACGATCGAGCGGATCTTCAAGACCTTGGCGACGATGCTTCTTCCGCGTCTCAGCGGTCGGACGTTCAGCGATGTGGTCCGCAAAGGTGATGCGAACCCGGAGGCGCAGGCAGCCCTGACAATTGAAGAGTTCTGCTCGGTCCTGGTGCGTTGGGTGGTCGATGTCTACCACCGCAAACCGCATCGCGGCTTGCAAGGCGACACGCCGTTGGAGGCGTGGAACCGCTTGACGGATCAATACGGAGTCGCGCCGCCCCCCAACGCGACAGCGCGAAAGCTGGCCTTCGGCCAAGAGGAAACGCGCGTGCTTCAGCGCAACGGTCTGACGCTTATGAATATCCCATATCATGACGAGCGCCTGGCCGAGTATTTCATGCACAGACGTCAGCGGGAGCTGAATATCCGTTGGCACCCCTCCGATCTTGGTTCGATCTTTGTCGAACTGCGTGGGAAATGGATCGAGGTGAAGGCGGCCCCGGCATGGGCGCAGGGGTTGAACGCTGCGAACTGGGAACTGACCTTGCGCGAACTCAATGCCCGCCGGAAGCGGAACGAAGAGCTGTCTGCGTCGGTCATCGCAAGGGCCATCGCGGACATCACCGCCGTCAACGAAAATGCCATGCGCCGCGAGGGGATCCTGGTCGAGGTCTGGAGCAAGGAGCGGATCGAGCGGCTGGAAGACAGCATGATCGGATACGCCGATTTCGGCCACGACGACGCGCAGGACGTAGAAGAAACAACGCCGAGTATCGGTCGCTTCGGCATGATGCTGAGCGCACCTGGTGCTGGTCAGGCCTCGTCGGTTGCTCAGAACGAGGAGCCCAGCGAAGTCCATGACCCGGAAACCCCTCAGGAAATGGACCGTTACGACACATCTAACGCTCCAGTAACCACGTCGTCCGAAACCGACCCGAAAAGTTTTTCCGCGCCGGACACTTCGAACGTAATTCCCCGGCGTCGACGGAGCGGGCGCGGCACGCCCAAGGCATCCGACGACACCAACGGATTTACCTTCGAGGAATGACACTCATGTGCACCATGGAAACCCTTCCTGGCCAGGACCTTGGTCAGGAGCTGCGGGATGCGTACATCGCGACCGCGCGCGACAGGAAATTTGAAGCCGTTTTTGATCGGCTTCTTCGCAACGACGGACACGGCAACCCCCTGCCGATGCCGCGCCACTTTACCGACACCTTTGAGACCCGTGGCCTCATGGTTCTGGCCAAGTCCGGCGCGGGCAAGACGCGGATGATCAAGCGCGCTCTTTCGCGCCATCCGGCGCTGCAACCCGACGCAACGCGTCAGCGTCCCTGGATTGCAGCCCGCGTGCCCAGCCCGGCCACGACGAAAGGTCTTGGTGTCGCGATCCTCAAAGCCACTGGATACCTGGACGTGAACAAACGGCGGGTGGAACGGGAAATTTGGGATCTCGTGCGGCACCGGCTGGCCGAGCTGGGGACCATCGTCCTCTGGATGGACGAAGCGCAAGACCTGTTTGGCAAATCGAGCCCGACCGAAACTCAGAATATCCTCAACCTCCTGAAGGCGCAGATGCAGGGCGAGGGCTCTGTCATCGTCATCCTAAGCGGAGTTGATGCCCTCCAGCAGATCGCAGCGACTGATCGGCAGATCACGCGGCGTTTCAACAAGATGCGTCTTCAGGATATCGATGCGGGCGCTGATGCAGCCATGCTGCACGGTATCGTCGAAAGCTACTGCCGGAAAGCCGGACTGGACGTGCCGAGCTTTGAGGATGAGTTGCTTGGCCGGATGATCCATGTTGCTCAGTCGCGCCTGGGGCAGTTCATCGAATACCTTCTCGATACGATCGACATTGCCTTGGATGATGGCGCGCCCGCGCTGGAACGCGGGCATTTTGTCGAAGCGTATGCGACCAAGTCCAGCTGCGCACCTGCGGACAACGTCTATCTCTCGCGTCATTGGTCGCGTGTCGATGTGGAACGTATCGCCGAAGACTGACGCCTTCAAAGCGTCGCCTTTTCTTTCCTGCAATCTCTGGAGACAGTCCCATGTCGCTTCTCAAGCCTCACTTCGCATTCGATGCGCTGGAATCTGCTCTGTCCTTTGCCGCCCGTCTGGCGGCGTTTCATACCGGCGGGCGACTGACGGCTTTCCTGCGTGACATCGGGATCGCACCCATGGCTATGGTTTCTGGAGAACCGGAAGCCATTGCCCGGTTGGCTGAGGCCTCGGGGGTTGAGCAGGCGGCGCTTGAACACAACACGCCGGTCCGCGTCGGCAAGCGGGCGTATCGTTTGCGCGGGCATGTGCTGCCGGCAGAGTTCTTCGTACGGCCGAAGACGGCATATTGTCCGGCGTGCCTGCATGATGATGACGCCGCAGGCGGACAACCCGCCAAAGTGCGTCGTCATCGCTGGATCTGGGCGCTCGACGTCGTCCGGACCTGTCCGGAGCACGGCATTGCTCTGGTCCGGCTCGAAAAGGATTTCCATGACGGCGAGTTGCACGAATTGGGCTACCGCGCTCCGGCGCCGGGTTCTGCGCTGCTGGCGGAAATCTCGGCCCAGACCGCGCGCCCGGTCTCGCCGGTGCAAACCTACGTCGTCGTGCGTCTTGAGGGGCAGTCGGGTCCGGCATGGCTCGATGCTCAGGCGCTGGACTGCGTGGTTCGCGCCGCCGAATTGCTGGGCGCCGTGGTCGCCTTCGGCACGTCGGTCAACCTGGCCGAACTCACCGATGATCAGCGCGACGAAGCGGGGCGCGTGGGTTATGCGATCATGGCGCAAGGAGAGGCAGGCGTCCGCGCTTGCCTGAACAACATGTTCGATGCTTTCGAGCATGGCAGCAGCAAGCCCGGACCGCAGAAGATCTTCGGTCGCCTCTACACCGCAATGAGTGGCACGCGTTCGTTTGGCAAACACGGCGCGCTGACCGATATCGTGGGCGAGGTGATCTTCGAGCGTTTCGCGCTGGAGGCCGGGACAGAAGTCTTGGGCAAGACGCTCTCGGAGCGTCGTTTGCACACGGTTGCGTCGCTGGCCTCCGAGCAGGGGCTTGACCCGCGCACTCTGCGCAAGCTGCTGATCGCGCGGGGCCTCGTCCCGTCCGACGAGCAGGTGCATCACGCGTTCGACGCACAGGCCGGCCGCACGGTTGCTGCGCAAATGCAGCGCATGGTGACGGTCATCTCGTTGCCGAAGGCACTGGGGTGCAGCCGCCCTCTGGCGGATCAGCTCATGGACGATCGTCTGCTGACTCCGCTGGCGGGGGACCGCCCGGACGCCTCGGGTCGGACCCGCAAGGCGGTGGCCCAGGATGAAATTGACGGGGTTCTTGCGCGGGTCGCACAGGCAGCGCCTCGGGTCACTGCCGCGCCGGCAGACTTCGTGCCCATTGCGAAAGCCGCAGAAAAGGCGAAGTGCCGTGGCGTTGACGTCCTGCATCTTCTTTTCGCTGGCCACCTGTGCGGAGCGGTTCGGGTTGAAGGCGATGGTCTGGCCGCGCTGCGCGTCGATCCGGTCGCGGTCAAGGCGTTGGTCTGCGACCTGCTGACGGGACTGTCTTCGCAAAAGGCCTTCGAAGTCCTGCGCGTGCCGAGCGAGGTGGGCTGGGCGTTGGTGGATCGCGGCATCCTGCCCTCGCGGCTCATCCAGCCGGGGCAGGGGTCTCATGTCATCCACCGTTTCCATGCTGATGAGGTGGCCCGGGTCGCGGCAAACCTGATCAGCCCGTCCCGGTCACTCGAGCTGTTCGGAATGGGCGCGGAACAGTATTCTCGTCGCATGCGCCACGCCCGTATCCGCCCCGCATTTTCCCACGCTGAAATTGGTGCAGACCTCTACCATCGGGCCGATACATATCGACTCCTTGGCATGTAACATAATGGGCCTTGTCGCCCCCGGGCTGAACCTTGCCTTTTGCTGCCGCATACTGTATATACTTTCGTGAATACGAAGGCGTGGCAATGATTGAAACAAGAATCCGCAAGGTCGGCAATTCTGCCGTGATGACCTTGACGACTGAGATGCTGACGATCCTGGATGCCAAGGAAGGGGATACGCTCTTCGTCGTGCGTGGTGATGATGGCAGTCTCAAGCTCATGGCGCACGACCCATCGGTAGCAGAAGCACTCGCAGCGGCCGAGATCGTCATGGATGAGAACCGGGATATGCTGCAAGCTCTCGCATGACGCACTTCGTGTGGGTGCCGGTTGCCGCGGTCACAGTCATCCATGATCGGCAGATTGCGCGTCACGGTGGCGCGTCAGGCCTGCGCGACCGGGCACTACTGGAAATGGGCTGCGCGCGGGCGATGAACCTTTCTGCCTACGCTGACGCCAGTCTTGTTGAGGTCGCCGCCGCCTACGCATTTGGCATCGGAAAAGCCCATGCATTCGTCGATGGCAACAAGCGGACAGCCTTCGTCACGGCTGTTACATTCCTCAGGCTCAACGGCTTCACCTTCGGGCCGGACGCGATCGAGGGTGTTCGAATGATGGAAGGCCTGGCATCGGGCGATGTGAGCGAAGCTGAATTTGCCAAGTGGCTTTCCGTCGGCATGTCACCGCTTGAATGAATTCTTTAGAACCCGAAAATCAAGTAGCCCTGCCGACTCTTCGGCGGGGCTTTCTTGCATTTCGAGAGGGCAATTTATCATTGCCTTTCGATTTCGAAAAATGGACAGGTATCGCTCGCGGAATAGACATCTCCATCGCGCAGCCAGGAAGCGAAGCAAGAAAAATTAATAGGTTGGTTGCTGCGAGTGGACGTTTATTGGTTGCGCCGACAGGTGATCACCAATCTGGACCAGGATACAGACAGGGACCATATCCCCCTTGCTTGAACCCGAGGCGGGCACCGCTATGATCCCCGGCAGCCAGGGGGACGACATGGGCAAGACAACTCACCTGATCAAACTGAGCGCGGGCACGGAGAGCGTCGACAGCCTGATGGACTGGCAGGGCATGCGGCGCGCCCAGACCGAAGACGGTCTGCCCCGCCATGTCACCCGCATGTGGCCCCGGCGCGAGCAAGAGGTGCTGAACGGTGGTTCGATCTACTGGGTCATCAAGGGGCTGATCCAATGCCGCCAGCGTATCCTGCGGCTCGACCCTGTCACCGGTGCGGATGGGATCAATCGTTGCGCCCTTGTGCTGAACCCGGAAATCACCCGCACCGCGGCAGCACCCAAGCGCGCCTTTCAGGGCTGGCGCTACCTTGCCGTCGCCGATGCCCCGCCCGACCTGCCGGGAAACCGGGCCGAGGAAGACCCCCTTCCACCCGAACTTGCCGGGGCGCTGGCGGAGATCGGCGTACTCTGACCCCGCGACTGGTCTGCACCAAGAAGCGGTGAAGCCACCGGGGCCAGGCGTCCATCATCGCCAACAGATGATAGGAGGCCGACATGAAGCGCCGCCTCCTTCTTTCCGCTCTCGCCTTCGACCCGCTTTTGCCCGCCTGCATGCCGGCAGAGCAGGTTGTTAGATCCACCCCCGCCTTCATCGGGCCGCGGGATCTGTACGACACCAAGGGCGCCCGGCCGGAGCAGACGGCCAACAGCGGCGACATGCGATACATCGAGGTCCTCCTGCCCGGATGACATGCCGGGACCGTATCAGCGCCCGGCCCCGCGCAGCCAGTACCAGGCCAGCGCCACCGCCTCGCGCGCCCAGGCGCGCACCACTCGCCACCAGGGGGCGCCGGTCAGTCGTGGGCAACTGGCCGTAGCCCGCAACCCTGCCCGCCGCGCAACCAGCCGCGCCCGCGCGGTGTGATACCGGTCGGTCACGATCACCACGTCGCGACAACCCAGATCGCCAAGCAAGGGGAGCGCAAGCCGCATGTTGTCCTCGGTGGTCAATGCGCGCGTTTCCATCAGAAGGGCCTCGTCCGGCACGCCTGCCTCACGGCAGATTCGGGCCATGACCTCGGCCTCTGTGCGCGGATGGGTGCGGGCGCCGCCGGACAATACCAGCAGGCTCACCCTGCCCGCCTGCCACAACGCGACCGCATGCCTGACCCGACGCGTCAACGCGGGCGACGGACTGCCATCCGGGCGCACTGCCGCGCCCAGCACCAGAGCCACCCCTTGTGTCTTCGCACATGCTGTGTGCACCTCTGCCCCCTCTGGCATTCCGCTTCAGGACCTATAGGTTCTGCGACGAGACATGAGAAGGAAACGCGCCATGAGTGAACAGTATACGCCCCCCAAGGTCTGGACCTGGGAAAAGGAAAACGGCGGCACATGGGGGTCGCTGAACCGCCCCATCGCCGGCGCCACCCATGACAAGGAACTGCCCGTCGGGGACCACCCGTTCCAGCTATATTCGCAGGGCACGCCGAACGGGGTCAAGGTCACGATCATGCTGGAAGAGCTGCTGGCCGCCGGGCATGACGCCGAATACGACGCCTGGCTGATCCGTATCGGCAAGGGCGATCAGTTCGGGTCCGGCTTTGTCGAGGTCAACCCGAACTCCAAGATCCCCGCCCTGATGGATCGGTCCGGGACGGAGCCGGTTCGCGTCTTCGAATCCGGTGCCATCCTGATGCATCTGGCCGAGAAATTCGACGCCTTCCAGGGTCCCCGCGCCAAACGAGCGGAAATGCTCAGCTGGTTGTTCTGGCAGATGGGCAGCGCGCCCTACCTGGGCGGCGGCTTCGGTCATTTCTATGCCTATGCGCCCTACCCGATGGAATATCCGATCAACCGCTTCGCGATGGAAACCAAGCGCCAGTTGGATGTCCTCGACAGGCACCTGGCCGAGAACCGCTACATGGTGGGCGAGGATTACACGATTGCCGACATGGCCATCTGGCCCTGGTACGGGCGCACCGTGCACGGCGAATCCTACAACGCGGGCGAGTTCCTGAACGTGAAGAGCTATACAAACGTGCTGCGTTGGGCCAACGAGATCCTGGAACGTCCGGCGGTACAACGCGGTCGCCTCGTGAACCGGACCGACGAAGGCATGCTGCCCGAACGTCACGCCGCCAGCGACTTCGAAACCGGGCTGCTCGCCAAGGCAGAGTAACAAGACCCCCGGGTCCGCGGCGCGGACCCGGGGTCATTCCGTTGCGCGTGGATCTACAGCCCCAGGCAGTCCTGCAAGAGCCGCATCGTCTCGCGCTCCCCCGCTTCCAGCGGCGCAATGCGCGATTTGAACAGCGTTGCCTGGCTGCGCAGGACCGGCTCTTCGGCCAGGATCTTGAGATGGTTTGCGCGCAGGGTTTCCCCCGACGACGTAATGTCGGCAATGGCTTCTGCCGTCAGGTTCTTGACCGTCCCTTCGGTCGCGCCCTGGCTGTCGACAAGCTGGTAATCCGAAACACCGCCCTCGTGCAGGTAGGCGCGCACCAGCCGGTGATACTTGGTCGCGATCCGCATCCGGAATCCGTGCCGCGCACGAAAGGCCGCAGCCGCCGCATCCAGATCGTCCAACGTGTTCACGTCAACCCAGCAAGAGGGCACCGCCACGATCAGATCGGCATGGCCAAAGCCCAGCTCCGCCAGCGGCGCCACCTTCTGATCCCACTGGACCAGCTTTTCCTGCACCAGGTCGGTGCCCGTGACGCCCAGGTGAATGCGCCCCGCCGCCAGTTCACGCGGGATCTCCCCGGCGCTGAGCAGCACCAGTTCGACGCCGTCGACGCCCGTCACCTCGCCCGAATACTCGCGCTCTGACCCGCTGCGGGCCAACCCGATACCGCGCGCGCCGAACCAGTCAAAGGTCTTGTCCATCAGCCGCCCCTTGGAGGGCACCCCAAGCTTGACGCTCATGCCGCCTCCTCCAGGTCGACCAGCAGGCCGGGCCTGATCACACCGCCCACTGCCGGGATCTCTCGCCCCTGCCCCAGCTGCCGGGTCAGCGCGTCATAGCGCCCTCCGGAGGCCACCAGAGGCCAATCGGGCCGCCCGCGCGCCGTAAATCCGAAGACGAACCCGTCGTAATATTCCATCGACGTCCGGCCAAAATTCGCGTCGAACATCAGCGAGGACACGTCGATCCCTCGAGCCGCCAGCGCCTCGCACCGCGCGGCCATGCGGTCGACCGCGCCGGCGATCGCCGGCATGTCCACCGCGATGTCCCGCAGTTGTTCCAGCGCATTGCCGCAGGTCTCGGAAACCCTCACCAGCGCCTCCAGAAGCTCCACCTGGTCGCCCGACAGCGGCGGGTCCTGCGCGTCTGCCCGCAGGGCATCGACGCGCGCCGCGATCTCTGCCGCGCCTCTTAGCCCGATCATCGGCCCGGCCAGCGACAGCGGGTCCGGTGAGGCCAGCAGCGCGGCCCGGCTGGACGGCACCGCCGCCCGGCCCGCGTAACGATCCAACAGCGCCCGGAACCGGCGCGGCCGCCAGATGTGCCGCATCAAGGCGGCTTTGCGTGCCTCGCTGGCCTCCAGCCCCGCGACGGCGGCAATCAGGATACCGATATCGCCCACCACGGCCCGCAGCCCGTAAGGTGTGAGAACCTCCGAAAAGCGGGCAAAGACCTCGGCATCGGCGCCCGCCGGGTCAGCCCGGTCAAAGACCTCGTAGCCGACCTGGTGATACTCGGAGGGGCGTTCCGGGTGCTCTTCCTGCCGCCGAAAGATTTCTCCGGCATAGGTATAGCGGGCGGGCTCCGCCCCTTCGGCCATGTGTTTCTGCACCACGGGCACGGTGAAGTCCGGGCGCAGGATGACCTCGCCCCGCACCGGGTCATGGGTCAGGAAGGCTCGGGTACGGATGTCCTCACCGTAGAGATCCAGCAACGTGTCCGCAGGCAGCAGCACGGGGCAATCCACCGGCTGCGCACCGCTATCGACGAACCGCGCCTTGAGCGCGGCCGCCTTTTCCTTGATCGCGGCAAGACTCATTTGTGCAGGTCCAGGATCTCTTGGACCTTGGCCACCAGCTGGTCGCGCGGCACCTCGTACTGGCTTGGATGGTCCTTCCATTCCTCCAGGCTGGCATCCTCGGCCAGCTTGGCGCCCAGGATCAGGTCCTTGATCTGCACCACGCCCTTGTCCTTCTCGTCGCCGCCTTCGATCACGGCGACGGGGCTCTGGCGCTTGTCCGCGTATTTCAGCTGGTTGCCAAAGTTCTTGGGATTGCCAAGGTAGACCTCGGCCCGCAGCCCGGCCTGGCGCAGCTCGGCCACCATCGCCTGGTAGTCGCCCATGCGGTCGCGGTCCATCACGGTCACGACCACCGGCCCCTCTACGCTGCCGCCGATCCGCCCCTTTTCGCGCAGCGCGGCCAGCAGCCGGTCGACCCCGATGCTGACGCCGGTTGCAGGCACCGCCTGCCCGGTGAACCGCTTGACCAGATCGTCATAACGTCCGCCACCAGCAACCGAACCGAACTGCCGCTTGCGGCCCTTCTCGTCGAGGATCTCGAAGGTCAGTTCGGCCTCGAAGACCGGGCCGGTGTAGTACCCCAGGCCACGGACAACGGACGGGTCGATGATGATGCGGTCGGTGCCGTAGCCCTGCGCGGCCAGCATCTCGGCAATCTGTTCCAGTTCGGAAACACCCTCTTCGCCCACCTTGGACGCACCGATCGCGGCGCGCAGGTTGGCCAGCGTCTCCGCCGCTTCCAGTCTGCCAGAGGTCAGGAATGCGACGACCGGTTCGGCCTGTTCATCGCTCAGCCCCACTCCGTCGATATAAGCGCCCGAGGCATCCAGCCGGCCCTTGCCCAGCAGCTCGCGCACCCCGGCCTCGCCGACTTTGTCGAACTTGTCGATGGTCCGCAGCACCGCGTCGCGCTGGCTATCATCGTCCAGCCCCATGCATTCCAGCACGCCGTTCAGAACCTTCCGGTTGTTGACCCGGATCAGGTAGTCGCCACGCGGAATGCCGACCTTTTCCAAGGTATCCGCCAGCATCGCGCAGATCTCGGCATCTGCGGCCACACTGCCCGCCCCCACGGTATCCGCGTCGCACTGGTAGAACTGCCGATAGCGCCCCGGCCCCGGCTTTTCGTTCCGCCAGACCGGCCCCATCGCGTAGCGCCGGTAGGGCAGCGGCAGATCGTTGCGGTGCTGGGCATAGACCCGTGCCAACGGCGCCGTCAGGTCATAGCGCAGCGCCATCCAGCTGTCGTCCTCGTCCTGCCAGGCAAAGACGCCCTCGTTCGGGCGGTCCACATCCGGCAGGAACTTGCCCAGCGCCTCGACCGTCTCGACGCCCGAGCTTTCCAGCGCATCGAATCCGTATTGATGGTAAACCCCGGCGATGGTGTTCAGCATCTCGGCGCGCTCGGTCACTTCGGGACCGAAATAATCGCGGAACCCCTTGGGTGTCTGCGCCTTTGGACGCGGGGCTTTCTTCTGCTTGGCCATGAGTCATCCCGGTTGTCGGATATGTCGCGCTTCCTCTATCCCTTCGACCGGGGCGGGGCAAGCAGAGCGGCTTGCGGCTTCTTCCCTGTAGAAATACTCACCCCAGACCAAACCACGGAGCGCAGCCCATGACCGACAGAACCGATCAACTGGAAGAGGGTCTCGCCCACGCTTTGCGGGCGCTCGACGATCTCTCCGAAACCGTCGCCCGGCAGGACCGGGAGATCGCCCGCCTCACCACGCGGGTCGAGATGCTGTTGCAACGCGAAGCCTCGCGCGAGGCGGAAGGGTCCGGAGGGGTCATCTTCGGAGACGAGAAACCACCGCATTACTAGGTCACCGTCGCCATCCTGACGGGACGGCGGGCGGGGCGATCTGTGGCCTGAAAGGACGCAGGAGCGCCGTCCGACGGCCGCGTCAGTCCTTCATGTCCATCGCGACGACTTCTCCGTCGTGCAACAGGATGTCCTTCCAGCGGGGGTTGCTGCCGAACCGCTCATAGACGCTGACAAAGACCGTGTCGCGCTCCAGCCGGCGCATCCTGGACCCGCAAGGTTTGCCCTTGCGGGCACCGCAGACACGCCGCTTGATCTTCTCATAGGCCTTGTCCGTCTCCGAGATCGGCTGAGCCTCTCCGGAAGGGCCATAATGGATCTGCTCGTAGCTTTCGGGTGAGCCGAAGATCACCAACGCCGCGGTGAATTGGCGGGCACATCCATCGTCGAACCCTGTCAGATAGAAGGTCCGCGCACTGCTCATGTCCGGTGCACTGTCGTAGAGATCATAGGTGCTGCGACGCTCGGGGTAGCCTTCGATCTTCTTGCCCAGCTTGCGGCGGGGCGCATCGCAGACGCGGGCAATCTGGCCATAAGGCAGGCGCGTGCCAAAGGGCACCTCAAGCGCATCCGGCGCCCCCGGACGCGGCGCGCGGGCACGAGCCTTGGGCCTGTCGGCATCTTCGTCCAGGGCCCCGCCCCCCGCTGCGGCCAGTTCGGGAGTGTCCTCACGCTTGGCCGCGGCGGCGCGGGCGCCAAATAGGCCCAAGAGACCGCGGCGGGGCGGTTCTTCGGTCACGGGCCTGCGCGGGGTTTCCGGCGCGATCACATCGGCCTGCCCTGCATCATCGGCCAATGGCACGTCCTGGTACTTGGGAACGCCGGACAGCGGATCACCACATCCAGCCAGAAAAAGTCCCACGCAGAGGACAAATCCCCCCTTGAACACGCGAACGCCCATGTCGTTCTCCCCGAAACCCCCTGAGGTTGTAGCGCGGTCTCGGGTGTCACGTCCACCACAGCCGTCGACAGATTGTGCCGACCATCGCCGATCCAGCTCAGATTTCCTCGACCGCCAGCACCCCGTCGAGCGATTTCACCGCACCCTTGATTTCGGGGCTGACGGGGAATTCGAGTCCGGCGTCCAGTTCGACCTCACCCGGCAGACTGGGGTCGCTGAGGCACAGCTGGATCGGTCCGCGCGCCGCCTTGGGCATCTGTTCCGCCGCGCGTCCAAGGACAGAGGCGACCTGCGGCAGGGCGCCCGCGGATTCGACATAGATGCGCAAGCCGCTGCCCCCGGCCCCGGCCACCACCGTTTCGACCGGCGCGACCGACCGCCCCAGCAATTTAAGCTGATCCGATTCCATCGTCGCCTCGACCGTGACCAACACCTTGGAGCCGCTTTCCAGGTACTCGCGCGACTTCTCCAGCGCTTCCGAGAAGAGCGTCACCTCGTAGGCGCCGGTCGGATCCGACAGCTGGGCAAAGGCAAAACGGTTGCCACGCGCCGATTTGCGTTCCTGCCGCCCGGCCACGACGCCCGCGAGCTTGGCCAGCATCGGTCCATTGGACTGCACCTTGTGGGTCAGCTCATCCAAGGTCACGAAACTGCCATTGCGTTCGACCCGGCGCAGCTGCGCCATGTAGTCGTCCAGCGGGTGGCCCGAAAGGTAGAAACCGACCGCCTTGAATTCCTCGGCCAACCGTTCCGCGGGCAACCAGTCGGACACCGGCGACAGGCGCGGTTCCGGCAGGTCCTCGCCCGCTTCGCCGAACAGGGACACCTGTGCACTGGCCTTCTGTTCGTGGATCGCCGCCGAATAAGCCACCAGAGCGTCCAGCGAGTCGAAGATCCGCCGACGGTTGGAATCCAGCACGTCGAAACAACCCGCCCGTGCCATCATCTCCAGCGGACGCTTGCCGATCTTCTTCAGGTCGACCCGGCGCGCAAAGTCATAGATGTTGACGAACTCCGTCTCACCACGCCCCTCGACGACCAGCCGCATGACCTCCAGACCGACGTTCTTCAGCGCACCTAGCGCATAGACCAGTTCGCCGTTCACCACGTCGAATGTCGCCTGACTGCGGTTCACGCAGGGCGGCACCCAGGGCAGTTTCAACCCTTTGCGGACCTCTTCGAAATAAACGGCCAGCTTGTCGGTCAGGTGGATATCGCAGTTCATGACCCCGGCCATGAACTCGACCGCGTGGTTCGCCTTCAACCAGGCGGTCTGATAGCTGACAACCGCATAGGCCGCCGCGTGCGACTTGTTGAAACCGTAGTTTGCGAATTTCTCCAGCAGGTCGAAGACCTCAGAGGCCTTCTTGGCCTCGACGCCGTTTTCCGCCGCACCCTTGATGAACTTGGGGCGTTCGGCGTCCATCGCCTCCTTGATCTTCTTGCCCATCGCGCGGCGCAACAGGTCGGCACCGCCCAGCGTGTATTTCGCCATGACCTGGGCGATCTGCATCACCTGTTCCTGGTAGACGATGATGCCCTGCGTCTCTTCGAGGATGTGGTCGATCAGCGGATGCACAGAGGTGATCTCGCGCAGGCCGTTCTTGACCTCGCAGTAGACCGGGATGTTCTCCATGGGCCCCGGACGATACAGCGCCACCAGCGCGACGATGTCCTCGATACAGGTGGGCTTCATGCGCTTGAGCGCATCCATCATGCCCGAGCTTTCAACCTGGAACACCGCCACCGTCTTGGCCGAGGCATAGAGCTTGTAGGTCGCCTCATCGTCCAGCGGGATGGCGTTGATGTGGTTTTCCGCCCCTTCCGCCGGCTCGTACAGTTCGGTGCCATCCGCCGCGACGTGCAGGGGGCGCCCGGACTTGAAGATCAGGTCCATCGCGTTCTGGATCACGGTCAGCGTCTTCAGGCCCAGAAAGTCGAATTTCACGAGGCCGGCCTGTTCGACCCATTTCATGTTGAACTGCGTCGCCGGCATGTCCGAGCGCGGATCGCGGTAGAGCGGCACCAGTTCATCCGTGGGACGGTCGGCGATGACCACCCCCGCCGCGTGGGTACCGGCAGAGCGCAACAGCCCCTCGACCTGCATCCCGTATTTCAGCAGCCGGTCAACGACCTCCTCGTTGCGCGCCTCTTCGGCCAGGCGCGGTTCATCCTGCAGCGCCTTCTCGATCGAGACGGGTTTCACGCCTTCGACCGGGATCATCTTGGACAGCCGGTCCACCTGCCCGTAGGGCATCTGCAGCACGCGCCCCATGTCGCGCACCGCCGCCTTGGACAGAAGCGCGCCAAAGGTGATGATCTGCGCCACCTTGTCGTGGCCGTACTTGTCCTGAACGTAGCGGATCACCTCTTCGCGCCGATCCATGCAAAAGTCGATGTCGAAGTCCGGCATCGACACCCGTTCCGGGTTCAGGAAGCGTTCGAACAGCAGCGAATAGCGCAGCGGGTCAAGGTCGGTGATGGTCAGGGCGTAGGCCACCAGCGAACCGGCGCCCGACCCCCGCCCCGGTCCGACCGGGATCGTGTTGTCCTTGGCCCACTGGATAAAATCCGCAACGATCAGGAAGTAGCCCGGAAAGCCCATCCCTTCGATGATGCCCAGCTCGAAGTCCAAGCGCTCCTGGTATTCCTCGACGCTGACCGCATGGGGGATCACCGCAAGCCGGGCCTGCAAGCCTTCGTTGGCCATGCGGCGCAGTTCGGCAACCTCGTCGTCAGCGAATTTCGGCAGGATCGGCGGGCGCTTGTAGGCCATGAAGGCGCAGCGCCTGGCGATCTCGACGGTGTTGTCCAATGCCTCCGGCAAGTCGGCGAACAGCACGGCCATTTCCTGCGGGCTCTTGAAATAATGCTGTGGCGTCAGGCGACGGCGGGGTTCCTGCTGGTCGACATAGGCACCGTCCGCGATGCAGATCATCGCGTCATGCGCCTCGTACATGTTTTCCTTGGGGAAATAGACGTCGTTGGTCGCGACCAGAGGCAGGTTCATCTCATAGGCCATTTCGACGAAGCCGCGCTCTGTCAGCCGCTCGGCCTCGGGCGGCGTGCCGTCCTCGCCCGAGTGGCGCTGCAATTCGACATACAGCCTGTCGCCGAAAATCTCGGCCAGCCGCGTCATCAGGGCCTGCGCCGCCCCGCGATGGCCCTGTCTCAGGTGGCGCCCCACCGGCCCGTCCGGCCCGCCGGACAGGCAGATCACGTCCTCGGAATGCGCGGCCAGCTCGTCCAGTGTCACATGCGCCAGCTCTGTGTCCTTGCGCAGGTAGAGGCACGAATTGAGCTTCATCAGATGCTCATACCCGGTCTCGGTCTGGGCCAGCAGGACCAGCGGCGCGGGCGGTTTCGGGCGCTCTCCCGGCTGCGGATCGATATAGCGCAGATCGACCTGGCAACCGATGATAGGCTGCACCCCGGCGCCGCTGGCACCCACGGAAAACTCCAACGCGGCAAAGAGGTTGTTGGTGTCGGTCACGGCCACCGCAGGCATACCCATGTCGGCGCAGAGTCCGGGCAGCTTTTTCAGCCGCACGGCGCCTTCAAGAAGGGAATATTCGGTGTGGACACGCAGGTGAATGAATCGGGGATCAGCCATCCGCATACCCTATGCTGTGGTTTGCTTCCGCAAAAGCCCCAATCCGTGATCCATGACCTGACGGAGCGGCTTTGAACCGGACGGCCCTTGGCAAAGCACATTCCCGCCAAAGTCATGCCCTGTTTGCATTTTATGATAGGCCTGTGCCCACGCCAGTTACATGCCGTCGACGGGATTTCAGTACCAGTCATGCAGACCCATGCAGATAGTTTTCCGGGTGCCGATCCGACTACCGAAGCGGCCGCCCCCACCAGTTCCGCGCCAATCGTGTCACCAAGCAAAAGCCTGCGTGCAAGGCTGCGCCGTGCCGTGTTGCTGTCCGCGACCGTGCTTGCGCCGCGTCTGGCTGCCAACAAACTGGCGCGACGCTACCTGACTTCGGACCAGGCCGTGCTGGATGCCCTTGCGGGTCGGTCACATGGGTTCGAGATCATCGATCTGGGGCAGGACTGCTTTGTCTTGCGTTCGCGCTTTCGCATGAACGCGGCCAACGCGCCCCGCGTGCTGATCGCCCCCGGTCACGACGGGCATATCCGCCAATTCACCCGCGTTGTCCGCGCCCTTCAGAAACGCGGCGCAACGGTCGATATGCTGATCTATCCCGGCCACGGCCACGCTGCACGCCAGATCTGCAGCCTTGGCGACATCGTGGATACGATCTGCCGGGCGGCGCGGTCCGAAGGCCCCTACGCCGGGATCGTCGCCCATTGCGTCGCTGCCAACGCCATGTTCCATGCGCTTGAACGGGGCGTCTCGGCACCTCGAATAACTCTGATCTCGGTGCCACTGGACCTGCCCGGACTGATCCGTCTCGGCGGGCGGCAATACGGGCTGTCCGGCCGCTGCCTCGACCAGTTCGTCGACCGGGTGAGCGCGCTCGGCGCCCCCTGCACGATCTACAAGCCATGGCAACCGGTGGCAGCAACGCGGGAAGAGGACCTGTTGATCGTCCAGTCGCGCAACGATTACGCCGCGCCGATAGAAAAGGCCCGCCCCCTTGCCGCCGTCTGGCCCGGCGCAAAAATGGAAGAATTCGACCACGGCGGGCACAACGGCATCCTGAACGTCACCTCCGCGATCAATCGCATCGCCGAATTCATGGTGACGGAGAAATCCTGATCAGGTTTCGCCCAGCGGTTCCTCGCGCAGCAGCATCGAGGCAAGGCAGGCCAGCAAAGCCGCTGCCGCCGCGGCCCAGAAGATCGGGTGCAGAGCGTCCGAGAATCCGTCGAGCACGCGCGCCTGGGCCTCTTTCGGCAGAGCCTGCACCACGTTGGCGCCCAGCGCACCGATGCCGCCCGAGACGCCTTCCGGGAGCTCTCCGGCGATGTTGCGCATCAACCCGGCACTGAACATCGCGCCAAAGACCGCAGTGCCAACAGAGCCGCCGATCAGCCGGAACATGTTGGTCGAGGCCGTGCCCACCCCCATCATGGACCGCGGCACAGCGTTCTGGACCGCAGCCACACCTACGGCAAAGACCGGCCCCAACCCCAAGCCCACCAGCACCATGACAGCGCCGATGGACCACAGTGCGCTGGAGGCATCCAGCCGCGACATGCCCAGCAGCGCGAGGGCCAGCAACCCCGTCGACAGCACTGGCATCAGCTTGTAGTGCCCGGTCGCGGACATGATCCTGCCCGCCAGGGTGGACGACAGGATCAACCCGCCCATCATCGGGACCAGGAACAGGCCCGAGGCGGTCGGGCTGACGTCCTTCACCATCTGCAGGAACAGCGGCAGAAAGGTGATGGTGCCGAACATGCCCATGCCCACCAGGAAACCGACTGCATTGGTCACCAGGAAGGTGTTGTTGGAAAACAGCGGCAACGGCAGGATCGGCTCAGCGGCGCGCCGCTCTGTCCGAATGAAGCCGGCCAGGGCCAAACCAAGGCCGACGAGCAACCATGTCACCGGCTGGCTGGACCAGCCATGGCTGCCCGCGATGCTGGGCAAGAGAACGATGCACCCGAGGATCGCCGCCAGCAGCGCCGCACCTAGGTAATCGACGGGCTTGCCCGACCGCTCCAACGGCGAGGGCAGCGCGCGATTCAGAACGACAAAGGCCACCACGCCCACCGGCAGGTTGACGAAAAAGATCCAGTGCCAGCCGATGCTTTGCACGATCGCCCCGCCCAGAAGCGGGCCGATGACCGTCGACACCCCGAAGGCCGCACCGAGGAAACCCTGCGCCTTGCCCCGCTCACGCGGCGGCATCAGGTCGCCCACGGCTGTCATGCAGGTGACGATCAATCCGCCGCCGCCCAGCCCCTGCACCACGCGCCCGGCGATCACCATCTCCATCGAGCCGGCAGTCCCGCAGATCACCGCGCCCATCACGAAGACCAGGATGCCGCCCTGCAGGACGATCTTGCGTCCGTAGAGATCGGAAAGCTTTCCGGCCACAGGCGCGCCGATGGTCGACGCCATGAGGTAGGCAGTGATCACCCATGTGATATGATCCATACCGCCCAGGTCCGCGACCATGATCGGCATTGCGGTGGACACGATGGTCTGACCAAGAGAGGCAAAGAGCAAGGTCGCCGCGATCGCGATCAGTGCCAGGCGCAGCGTCGCCGGGTCAGGTCGGTCGTCGGCAAGGGCAACAGGGGTTTCGGCCAGGGACATGAAGACTTCCTTGAAACGGGGACAGCGGGCCCGCACCGGGCGGATTCGGCGCAGGCGACAGGATTGCATCGCTCGGGATCTGCGCCTAGATATGTGCCAAACACAAAAGCATGTCAACGTCATGCATTTGCTGTGCGCACGCATTTTTGCACATTGGGGGCTGCATGACCGCGCGGGATGACAGATTGAAGGCCCGGCTGGACCGCGCCGGGATCGGGGGAGAGGTGGCCGAGGCCGCCTTTGACATCGACGCCGTGCTGCAAAGCTGGCGCCGCAAGGTGGTAAAACGAGAGCTGGGCCTGCGCGCACTCGAGGACCTTGGCCTGCGGTTGGAGCTTGCCGAGCTGGATGTGCTGATGGCGGTCTCGGCACCGGTCAACGAATTCGGCGAGGCCTCTGGCGAGGAAACGATGGTCTCGACCGTGGCGACACGTCTGGCCATCGACCCGTCGCGCGCCAGCCGCCTGACCAGCCAGCTGATCAAACGCGGGCTCTTGCGGCGCGCGGTCAGCCAGCAGGACGCGCGCCGCGCCGTGCTTGAACTGACCGAAACAGGCAAACGGGCGGTCGAGGCGGTGCGCAGCTACAAGTTCCTCGTGCTTGGGTCCTACCTCAAGGACTGGACCATGGAAGAGATCCAGACCTTCCTCCCGCTGCTTGAACGCTTTTCGGCCTGGTCGGAACGGGCGGCCTGCCCTTCGGGTCCGGTGGCCGAGGAGATTGCCAAGCTGCGCGACGGCCTCTCGCAAGGCGAAAACACCTAGCCATGCGGCTAGGTTTTTCTTGACTCGGGAAGGACCGACCAGAAAGATAGCCACATGGCTAACGAACTCGACAGTTTCTTCGGTGCCATGGCCGACCCCACCCGCCGCGCGGTGATCGAACGGTTGGTTGGCGGCCCTGCCCCGGTCTCCGAACTGCATGCCCCGCATGACATGGCCCTGCCCTCTTTCCTCAAGCATCTCGGCAAGCTTGAGGCAGCCGGCCTCGTCCGTTCGGAAAAGCGCGGGCGCGTCCGCATGGTCCATATTGAAGCCGCCCCCCTGGCACAGGCGGAACACTGGCTGGCCCGGCAAAGGCGGCACTGGGAAGGTCGGACCGACCGGCTGGAGAGTCTGGCCAAGTCACTCGAAGCAGAGCACCCCCCGCGAAAGGACTGACCGATGTTCGACCTTGATCCCGCGCTCGACCTGCGACTGGAACGCATGATGGATGTCCAGCCTGCCACGCTCTGGCGCTGCTGGACGGAACCCGACCTGCTGAAACAGTGGTTCTGCCCCAAACCTTGGCAGGTGACTGAGGCGGTGGTGGATCTGCGCCCCGGTGGCCGCTTCTTTACCCGCATGGCGGGGCCGCTGCCCGACGGCAGCCAGGCCGACATGCCGAACGAAGGGTGCTTCCTTGCCGTCGAACCCGAAAGCAGGCTGGTCTTTACCGACGCCCTGCACGCCGGCTGGCGGCCGGCGGCAAAGCCGTTCATGACCGCCATCGTGACGTTCGAACCCCGGGACGGCGGCACCTTCTACACCGCCACGGCCCTGCACAATGACACTGCAGCACGCGACAAGCACGAGGAAATGGGCTTCACCGAGGGCTGGAACACAGCCGCCGACCAGATGCTGGAACTGGCACAGACCCTCTGAGCGCAAGGCGGCCGCCCGTTTTGACGCCGAAACAGGCGGCGACGATCAATCCGCAGGCGTTTTTTCCTTGCCTTGCCGCGTCCTGCCCGCCTAGCCTGACGGCCGATAACTGGGACAAGGGCGCGCTTTCTACGCCGCATCGAGGGCGCGCACCCTGCGGAATACCGCAGGGGATTCGGTAAGGCGGCGGGTCACAACCTGATGAACATCGCCTTTCTTCTCAATGGAGAGAGCGTCGAGCTGGCTGAGGTGTCACCCACCGAAACGCTGCTTGACTGGCTGCGCGAGAGGCGCGGCATGACCGGCACCAAGGAAGGCTGCAACGAGGGCGACTGCGGCGCCTGCACCGTCATGGTGACGGACGAGCGTGGCGCCCGAGCACTGAACGCCTGCATCCTTTTCCTGCCGCAACTGCACGGCAAGGCCGTGCGCACGGTCGAGGGGCTCTCCGGCCCGGATGGAACTCTGCATCCGGTGCAACAGGCGCTGGTGGATTGTCACGGCAGCCAGTGTGGTTTCTGCACCCCCGGTTTCGCGGTTTCGATGGCGACGGCGCATCTGAACGGCGACACCGGGCACAAGGATGCCCTGGCCGGCAATCTGTGCCGCTGCACGGGCTATGCGCCCATCCTGCGTGCCGCCCGTGCAGCGGAAGGGCAACCGGTGCCCGACTGGCTGAGTGCCGATCAGGCGTTCCGCGGCCCGGAGATGGCGGACAGCCCCTCGCCCACCTGCCACGCCCCCCGGACCACCGATGAGCTCGCGCGGCTCTACGCCAAGCATCCCGAGGCAACCCTGGTCGCCGGGGCGACGGACGTCGGCCTTTGGGTGACGAAACAGCTGCGCGACCTCGATACGGTGATTTTCCTGAACCGCTGCGCCGATCTGCAAGAGATCGAAGAAACCGAGAGCGGCTATCGCATCGGTGCCGGGGTCACGATGGACCGGGTACACGCGCTGATGACACCTCTGTGCCCCAGCTATGCCGAGATGATCCGCCGCTATGGGTCGACCCAGGTGCGCAACGCCGCCACCATCGGCGGCAACATCGCCAACGGCTCGCCCATCGGGGACAACCCGCCCGCGCTGATCGCCGCGGGCGCGACACTGCATCTGCGCCGCGGCGATGCCCGGCGTGCGTTGCCGCTGGAGGATTTCTTTCTGGACTACGGCAGGCAGGACCGTGCCCCCGGCGAGTTCGTCGAGGCAGTGACCGTTCCAAAGGCCCTGACCTCCTTGCGAGTCTACAAGCTGTCCAAGCGCTTTGACCAGGACATCTCGGCGGTCTGCGGCGCCTTCAACCTGGCCGTAGAGGGCGGCATCGTGACCGGCGCCTGCATCGCCTTTGGCGGCATGGCCGGCATCCCCAAGCGCGCACCCCATGTAGAGGCCGCGCTGATCGGCCAGCCCTGGACTGAAGCCACGATTGATGCCACCGCCGCCGCCTGGGCCAAGGACTTTGCCCCCATGAGCGACATGCGCGCCAGCGCCGACTATCGCCTGACCGCCGCGCGCAACATGCTCCGCCGCTACTGGGCAGAGGGCATGGGTCGGGCCACGAACGTGCTGGAAGTACAGCCATGAGCGTCGCGAAACCCCTCCCGCATGACGCCGCGCCGCTGCATGTGACCGGCAAGGCGCGTTATGTCGACGACATCCCGACGCCCGGCAACTGCCTGCACCTCGCCTTTGGCCTTTCGCCCATCGCTGCCGGGCGGTTGACCGCGCTCGACCTCGACGCGGTGCGCGCCGCGCCAGGTGTCTTGGGCGTCTGGACCTACGACGACCTGCCGTCGGAATGCGACTGCTCACCCTCGCTGCATGACGAACCGCTGCTGTCGGACGGCAGCCTGCACTACCAGGGTCAGCCGGTCTTCCTCGTCGCTGCGGAAAGCCACCTTGCCGCGCGCCGCGCCGTCGCAAAGGCGCGGATCGAGACCGAGGCCACCCGCCCGATCCTGACCATCGAAGAGGCCCTGGCTGCCGACAGCCGGTTCGAGGAAGGCCCGCGCATTTGGGCGCGCGGCGACGTGGAGGCCGCCATCGACAGCGCGCCGCATGTCATCGAAGGCCGGATCGAGATGGGCGGGCAGGAGCATTTCTACCTCGAAGGTCAGGCCGCCCTGGTCTTTCCGCAGGAAGACGGCGACATGCTGGTGCATTCCTCGACCCAGCACCCGACCGAGATCCAGCACAAGGTGGCCGATGGCTTGGGCCTGCAGATGCACAACGTCCGCGTCGAGACACGGCGCATGGGCGGCGGCTTCGGCGGCAAGGAAAGCCAGGGCAACGCGCTGGCCGTGGCCTGCGCGGTGGTGGCCGCGGCCACCGGACGCCCCGCAAAGATGCGCTATGACCGCGACGATGACATGGTGATCACCGGAAAGCGGCATGATTTCCGCATCGACTACCGCGTGGGCGTCGATGCACAGGGCGTGGTGCAAGGGATCGCGTTCCAGCAATACACCCGCTGCGGGTGGTCGCAGGACCTGTCCCTGCCGGTGGCGGATCGCGCCATGCTGCACGCGGACAACGCCTATTTCCTGCCCGCCGTGCGGATCGAGAGCCACCGCCTGCGCACGAACATGTGCAGCGCCACCGCCTATCGCGGCTTTGGCGGCCCGCAGGGCATGGTGGGGATCGAACGCGTCATGGATCACGTCGCGCATGCGCTTGGCCGTGATCCGCTGGCGGTGCGGAAGGCGAATTACTACGACCCGATGGTGGGGGGCGCTGCCCCCCGCTTGCCGGAGGCAAGCCCCCCCCGGAGTATTTCTGCAGAGAAGAAGCCCAGGAATGTCACGCCCTACGGCCAGACGGTCGAGGATTTCATCCTGCACGAGATGACCGAGGCGCTGGAGGCCTCTTGCGACTACGCGGCGCGGCGGGCCGCCGTGGCAGAGTGGAACGCCGCCAACCCGATCCTGAAGAAGGGGCTTGCCCTTACGCCGGTGAAATTCGGCATCTCCTTTACGCTCACGCATCTCAACCAGGCGGGCGCGCTGGTGCATGTCTACCAGGACGGCTCCATCGCCATGAACCACGGCGGAACCGAAATGGGACAGGGGCTGTTCCAGAAGGTGGCGCAGGTGGCGGCTTCGGCCTTTGGCGTGCCGCAAGAGGTGGTGCGCATCACCGCGACGGATACCGCGAAGGTGCCCAACACCTCGGCCACTGCTGCCTCATCGGGGTCGGACCTGAACGGGGCGGCGGTCAAGGTTGCCTGCGAGACGATACGCGCCCGCATGGCGGAGCACCTGGCGCAACTGCACCAGTGCCGACCTGACGAGGTCCTGTTCCGGGATGGTCGGGTGCAGGCTGGCGCACAGGAGATGAGCTTTGCCGAGGCCGCGGCCTTTTGTTACGCGGGCCGGGTCAGCCTGTCGGCCACAGGGTTCTACAAGACGCCGAAACTTTCCTGGGACCGAATGAAGGGCGAAGGGCGGCCGTTCTTCTACTTTGCCCACGGCGCCGCCTGCACCGAGGTGGTCATCGACACGCTGACCGGCGAATACCGGATGCTGCGCACCGACATCCTGCATGACGCGGGCGCCTCTTTGAACCCGGCCATCGACATCGGCCAGGTCGAGGGCGGGTTCGTACAGGGCGCGGGCTGGCTGACGACCGAGGAACTTGTCTGGGACGCAGAGGGACGGCTGCGCACCCATGCCCCCTCGACCTACAAGATCCCGGCCTGTTCCGATGCGCCAGAGGTGTTCAACGTCGCGCTCTGGGAGGGTGAGAACCGCGAGGAGACGGTCTATCGATCCAAGGCGGTGGGCGAGCCGCCTTTCATGCTGGGGATTTCGGCACTGATGGCACTATCGGACGCCGTCGCGGCCTGTGGGCCGGGCTATCCGGCGCTGGACGCCCCTGCAACGCCGGAACGGGTGCTGGCAGCGATTGCACGGGTGCAGGGATGAGTTTCGACCTCGCCCCCCTTCGCCGCGCGGTCGAGCGACACGGGCGTGTCGCCCGGGTCGTCGTGGCCGAGGTTGCGGGCTCTGCCCCGCGCGAGGTTGGCGCCGCCATGCTGGTTTGGAGCGGAGGGCAAGACGGCACCATCGGCGGCGGGGCGCTGGAACTAATGGCGGCCCGATCTGCGCTGAACCACGCAGGACTGACGCGGCATCCGCTGGGGCCGGAGCTGGGCCAATGCTGCGGCGGGGCGGTGACCCTGCTGACCGAGCACTATGATGCGCAGGCCCTGACCGGTCTCGAGGGGCGCGACGTGATCGCGCGCGGGGCCGGGGATATGCCGCTGGCGGTGCGCCGGGTGATCGACCGGGCCAGGGCGAGGGGCGAGGCGCCCAGACCACAGTTCCTGCAAGGCTGGATGGTGGAACCGGTCCGCCGCCCGGCCTTGCCGATCTGGATCTGGGGCGCGGGCCATGTCGGCCGCGCGCTGGTCTCGGTCCTTGCGCCTTTGCCGGACGTGGCGCTGACCTGGGTCGACACCGGGCCGGAGCGGTTTCCCGATACCATTCCAGAGGCCGTCACCGCCCTGCCCGCCCCGGCGCCGGAACGGGCCATGCCACACGCGCCCCAAGACGCCGCCCATCTGATCCTGTCCTACAGCCACGAGATCGACCTGGCCCTTTGCCACGCGGCGCTGTCGCATGGATTCGCCTTTTGCGGACTGATCGGATCGGACACGAAATGGGCCCGTTTCCGTAAGCGATTGCAGGCGCTTGGCCACAAACCCGCCCAAATCGACGCCATCTGCTGTCCAATCGGGCACAAAGCGCTTGGCAAACATCCGCAGGCCATTGCCATAGGCACGGTGACGCAGCTACTCAACTGGCAGCAAGAGAGGGACCACGCGTGGCCGACACACTCCTCAGTCTCCAGGGCCTGACCAAGATCTACCCGGGCGTGATCGCCAACGACGACGTGACCTTCGACATCGGGCGAGGCGAGATCCACGCGCTGTTGGGCGAGAACGGCGCCGGCAAATCGACGCTGGTCAAGATGATCTACGGGCTGAACGCGCCGGACAAGGGCCAAATGCTGCTGGACGGCACGCCTTACAAGCCGTCGAAACCCTCCGAGGCGCGGCAGGCCGGTATCGCGATGGTGTTCCAGCACTTCTCGCTCTTTGATGCACTGGACGTTGCCGAAAACGTGGCGCTGGGGATGGAAACGCCGCCGCCCATGTCCGACCTTGCCCGCCAGATCCGCGAGGTGTCCGAGACCTACGGGCTGCCGCTGGACCCCACGCGCACCGTCGGCACGCTGTCGGCGGGTGAACGGCAGCGGGTGGAGATCATCCGCTGCCTGCTGCAGAATCCCCGACTGCTCATCATGGACGAACCGACCAGCGTCCTGACCCCGCAGGAGGTCGAGATCCTGTTCGAGACCCTGCGCAAGCTCAAGGCCGAGGGCACCTCGATCCTCTATATCTCGCACAAGCTGGAAGAAATCCGCGCGCTTTGCGACACGGCCACGATCCTGCGGCTGGGCAAGAAGGTGGCCACCTGCACGCCGGCAGAGACCTCGGCCCGAAACCTGGCCGAGATGATGGTGGGCGCCAGTTTCGCGACGCCCGAAGCCAGGGGCGGCAAGACCCTCGAGGTGCTGCTTGCGGTGAACGAGTTGTCCCTGCCTGCGCCCGGTGCCTTTGGCACGCCCCTGCGCGAGGTCAGTTTCGAGGTGCGCGCGGGCGAAGTGCTGGGCATCGGCGGGGTCGCGGGCAACGGGCAGGACGAACTGCTGGCAACACTGTCCGGCGAACGCATGGCCCCAGCCGGGTCCATCATTCTGGAAGGCAAGGACATCAGCCGGGCCGGCCCTGTCGCGCGCCGCGATCTTGGCGTGCTGTCAGGGCCGGAGGAACGGTTGGGCCACGCGGCGGCCCCGGACATGAGCCTGGTCGAAAACGGTGTGCTGACGGCGGCGCGGCGCGAGGGAATGCTGAAGAACGGTTTCATCTCCTGGGGCAAGGCCCGTCAGTTCGCCGAGGAGGTGATCGGTCATTTCGACGTGCGCACGCCGGGGTCGGGCACGGCGGCGCGGGCGCTTTCGGGGGGCAACCTGCAGAAATTCGTCGTCGGCCGCGAGATCCTGCAAGGCCCGCGCGTGCTGGTGCTGAACCAGCCCACATGGGGCGTGGACGCGGCGGCGGCGGCCTTTATCCGGCAGTCGATCCTGGACCTGGCCGCCAAGGGCGGCGCCGTCGTGGTCATCAGCCAGGATCTTGACGAGCTGATGGAGGTCTCGGACCGGTTCGGCGCCCTGAACGAAGGGAGACTGTCCCCCACACGTCCGGTCGCCAGCCTGGATATCGAACAGATCGGCCTGATGATGGGCGGCGCGCATGACATGGAGGTGGCCCATGTGGACGAGTGAGGCCGCCGGCCAAGGGGGGACACGCCCATGATCCGGCTTGAAAAACGCCCCCAACCTTCGAAGCTCTGGACCTACCTGACCCCGGTGCTGGCCGTGCTGCTGACAATGCTCGTCGGCGGCGTGCTCTTTGCCTTCCTCGGCGCCAACCCGGTCGAGGCGATCCGCACGATTTTCTGGGATCCTCTGTTCAACGCACAATTCGCCGGGTTCACGCGGCCACAGCTGCTGGTCAAGGCGGGACCGCTGATCCTGATCGCCATCGGCCTCAGCATCGGCTTTCGCGCCGGGATCTGGAACATCGGCGCCGAAGGTCAATACATCATGGGCGCCATCTGCGGCGCCGCTGCCGGGCTTGCCTTCTACCCCGCTGAAAGTGTCCTGATCTTCCCGATCATGATCGTCGCGGGCGCGCTTGGCGGCTGGGCCTGGGCGATGATCCCGGCCATCCTGAAAACGAAGTTCGGCACCAACGAGATCCTTGTCTCCCTGATGCTGGTCTATGTGGCCGAAACCATCCTCGGCTCCGTTTCCACCGGCCTGTTGCGCAACCCCGAGGGGCGCGGCTTTCCCGGATCGCGCAATTTCAAGCAATGGGACGCGGCGCATAACAGCGACCTGATCGCCAACACCGGCATGCATTGGGGCGTCGTCTTTGCCTTCATCGCGGTGATCGGCGCCTATGTCCTGCTGACCCGGCACATGCTGGGCTTCAACATCCGCCTGACCGGCGAGGCGCCGCGCGCGGCCCGCTTTTCCGGCGTCAACCCGGCGCGCATTATCCTGATCTGCCTCGGCCTCTCGGGCGCGCTGGCCGGCATGGCAGGTCTGTTCGAAGTCACCGGCCCCGCGGGCCAGATCAGCATCGACTTCGGCTCGGGCTATGGATTCACCGCGATCATCGTGGCCTTTCTCGGCCGGCTACACCCTATCGGTATCCTGTTGGCGGGGCTTCTCATGGCGCTGACCTATATCGGCGGCGAGCTGGCGCAACTGATGCTGGGCCTGCCCGGTGCCTCGATCCAGCTGTTCCAGGGGATGCTGCTGTTCTTCCTGCTGGCCATGGACGTCTTCACCAACTTCCGCCTGCGCTGGGCCAAGAGGGAGGTGGCATGACAGGTCTCGCCCAAGTCAAAATGAACCTACCAGCTACAAGAGCTCCTCAATTCGTCAATCGAATCCTCCAACCCCGTGATATCGAACTTGGCGGTTACTGGGCTTTGACTGAACGGAGTAAACCGGACAAGCAACGAATGGCCGCCAAAGAACTCTTTGACCAAGGGAATGGAACGACCGCCACTCCAGAGGCCCAGCGCGCTATTGTCAGTGCTCGCGTCGAAATTCCTGGACTTTGCCGGACGGTCATCCACCCGGTATTCGACCTTGCCGTAGCCCTGAAAGCCGGATGCCAAATGGCAATCGGTATGAATGATGAGGCTAGTGGTATTCTCAAGACAGCGAACCATCAGCGTTGCAGGGCGCGACGGCCCAAACCGATTGCAGGTCAATGGTTCTTCGGAACGGACCGTCATATAGACGTCGGTCGTATCCTTGAAATCCGACTTCTCCGTCTGAACCTGCCATTTGCCGTTTTCTTTCGGCAGATCCTGAACGGTTGCATCTCGACCGAGGGCCTTGTCATAGCAGGAAAGCCGATCGAGGTCGTTTTCGATCGGAACGCATCCACCCGGATCGGCAAGAGCCGGCTGGGCAAGGACGACCGAAGCCAAGAGAGTAAAGGCAGCGAATTTCATATAGGCAATCCCAATTCGGTACGATTCATTGCAACCGTGCGGCATCTGGCCTTCAGTATTGCGCACGTCTTTATAACAAACCTAGCGCGGCGCCTGAAACAAGATGAGAGTAAGAATTTTCCGGAACAGGAGATTGCATGGACCTGAGCAGCATCAATCCCATCCTCCTCGTGGCCTCCATCATGGTTTCGGCCACGCCCATCCTGCTGGCTGCCATCGGTGAGATGGTGGTCGAGAAATCCGGCGTGCTGAACTTGGGCGTCGAGGGAATGATGATCACCGGCGCCGTGGTGGGATTTGCCGTGGCGGTCAATTCCACTTCGCCTGCGCTGGGGTTTGTTGCCGCTGCACTGGCCTCGGCGCTGCTTGCGCTCTCCTTCGGCCTGCTGACGCAGTTCCTGCTGTCGAACCAGGTTGCCACCGGGCTTGGCCTGACGCTGGTGGGTCTTGGCCTGTCCAGCCTGATCGGCAAACCCTACGAGGGCATCAAGAGCCCAACCCTGCCAAAGCTCGACATTCCCCTGCTATCGGACATCCCGGTTCTGGGGAGGATGCTCTTCAGCCATGACATGATGGTCTATTTCAGCCTCGCTCTGGTGGTCGCGGTCTGGGGCTTCCTGAAATACACCCGCGCCGGGCTGATCCTGCGCGCGGTCGGTGAAAGCCACGACAGCGCCCATGCGCTTGGCTACAAGGTGGTCATCATCCGCCTCATGGCGATCCTCTTTGGCGGTGCCTGCGCGGGCCTTGGCGGCGCCTACCTCAGCCTGGTGCGCGTCCCGCAATGGACCGAAGGCATGACCGCCGGCGCCGGCTGGATCGCTCTGGCCATCGTCGTCTTCGCCAGTTGGCGACCGGGGCGCGTGGCCATCGGGGCTTATCTGTTTGGCGGGGTCACGGTGCTGCAACTGAACCTGCAGGCGGCGGGCGCCGCCGTGCCGGTCGCGCTCTTGTCGGCCTCGCCCTATCTTGTCACGATCCTCGTGCTCGTGATCATCTCGGCCCGCGGCGCGCATGCCGCGCCCGCCTCGCTGGGCCGGCCTTTCCACGCCTCGAGCTGAGGCAAAGACATCAACCAACAGGGGACACACATGAACAGAAGAACCCTTCTTTCCACCGCAGCGGTTGCGCTGACGCTCGGCTTCGGCTCTGCCGCCGCTGCGCAGGACGTGACCGCCGGCTTCATCTACGTCGGCCCGGTGGGCGACGGTGGCTGGACCTACGAACACGATCAGGCCCGGCAGAAGGTCGAAGAGCACTTTGGCGACAAGGTGAAGACCATCTACCAGGAAAGCGTGCCCGAAGGCGCCGATGCCGAACGCGCGATCACCCAGATGGCTCTCAGCGGCGCCGACATCATCTTTACCACCTCCTTCGGCTACATGGACCCGACCATCGCCGTGGCCGAGAAATTCCCGAACGTGAAGTTCGAGCACGCCACCGGCTACAAGACCGCAGACAACGTCAGCGTCTACTCGGCCCGCTTCTACGAAGGCCGCGCCATCCAGGGCCACATCGCCGGCTCCATGACCAAGACCAACAAGATCGGCTACATCGCCTCCTACCCGATCCCCGAGGTCATCCGCGGCATCAACTCGGCCTATATCCACGCCAAGAAGGTGAACCCGGATGTCGAATTCTCGATCATCTGGGCCTACACTTGGTTCGACCCGGCGAAAGAGGCGGACGCCGCCCGCGCCCTGATCGAGAACGGCGCCGACGTGATCCTGCAGCACACCGACTCCACCGCGCCGCATGCGGCGGCGGCCGAGGCGGGCGATGTGGTCACCTTCGGCCAGGCCTCGGACATGGCGGACTACGCCCCCTTCCCGCGTGTTTCGTCGATCATCGACGACTGGGCCCCCTACTACATCGATCGCGTTCAGGCGGTCATGGACGGGACATGGACCAGCACCGAGACATGGGACGGCATCGGCCCGGGCATGGTCGGCATCGGCGAGATCACCGACGCTGTCCCGGCAGAGGTCAAGGCCGAGGCGCTGGCCCTGAAGGACGCGATCGCCGCGGGCGACTACCACCCCTTCACCGGCCCGCTGAACAAGGCCGACGGCACGCCCTGGCTGGCCGAGGGCGAAGTGGCCGATGACGGCACCCTGCTGGGCATGGATTTTTACGTCGAAGGCATCGACGCCGAGATCCCGCAGTAAGCGGCAAGTGTCCTACCCCAAAAAAAGAAAGGCCCCGAACCGTCGGGGCCTTTTCCATTTCCATCAGCATCCGGGCTCACTTCGCCTGCAAGTCCCGCAACGGGGTCTCGGCGTCGTAGAGCGCGTAGAACGGCACCTTGATGCTTCGGGTCGTGCCCTGGGAATGTTCGCTCGCCAGCTTCTGCTCCAGCGCCTCCCAGGTTTCTTCGGCATCTTCCATCATGAGAAAGTCGAATGTCTCTATCCGGACCCAGATTTCCGGCTGATAAACCCGCCCATTGGGATAGAGATCATTCCGTCGGTTGTACTTTTTTGCCTCTGAAATATAGCTCCCGAAGGTTTCGTCGTCGATGAGGCAGAGGTGGCCAGACCGCCGGTAATAGTACATTCGCACCGCCCAGACCTCTTCATTGATATAGCCGACGCGCTCGCCGTCCACGGTGCGTCCGCGCAGATACCGCAGGTGGCTGGCCGCATCGGTCATCTCTTCCTCGGCCCGTCCCGGGTCGATCAGCACCCCCTGCTCCATCAGGAACGCGTTTTCGCACAGCGCCAGGATGTTCGCCCGCGTCAGCGTTTCGGGCGCGCGCGCCGCAGACACCTGCACATTGGCCAACAGCGCCTCGCCCACGGTATCGACGTGGTACATGTCGTGCCCAGGCGTTTCCAGGATGCGCGCATAGAGATAGTCATTCAACGCATCCGCGTCGTCCTGCGTGGTCAGCTTGATGTCGAAGAGCCCTTCGGCCGCTTTCAATGCAATGCCAAATGCATCCTCGACCTGGCCGGCTGGATAATTGTTGTCCGGCGGCAGGTTCAGGCTGGGCGCGTGAAACCCCAATACCGCGCCCGGCTGAATACTGCGCGAGGGGAAATTGATCGCCAGCGTCCCTTCGGACACTCCCCCACCTAGCCAGGCCAGCGCGCAGGCGGACTCGCAGCGATCGCCTGCGATCACACGGGTATGCATCTGCTTGTTCCAGATCACGTCGAACATGGCGATGCCCTCGGACAACGACCCGCCGGGGCTGTCCAGGCACAACGATGCACCACCAGCGCCAAAGGTGTTCAACGCCTTGACCTTTGCCGCATCACCCGGTTCCACCTGTCCGGTGAACTTGTAGGTGCATTCACTGTCAAAATCACCGACTTCACTAATCTCACCTGCAAAAACCGGCCCGGCCGCAATGCAAAGCGCCAGAGCCGAACGCCCAAGAGTCTTCAACAAATCCAGTCTCCCTCATGTCGTTCCTGCACCCTAGGAACGGCAAGGCCTTGGGAGAAAGGACGAAATCCGAACTAATTGAACATGTTGTGTTGCGACCACGCCGGAGGCAAGCCGCACGAAACGCCTAGTTGACGCGTCGGGGCCCGAACGAACGCGCCCCCAGCACGTTGCAGCCCAGCGTCACCCGCAGCGCCCCGATCAGCTCGTCCACGTTCTCGGCGCGGACATAGCGCCCGCCGGTCCGGTCAGCGAGGCAGCGCGCGATGGTGGTGGCCACCTGAGCGTTCGTGTTGGACCAGTCGAAATGATCGCTCCGCACCTTGAACCCGATCACATGCACGGTCAGCTCCGGCGCCACTGCAGCGATCTCGGCGGCGAGGCTGCACGGCGCCCCGCCGCAAGTTTCCTTGCCGTCCGTCACCAGCACCACGGTCCCGGGCCGATTGAGATAATCCAGCGCCTCTGCCGCACGCCGGACGCTTTCGGTAAGCGAAGTCCCCCCGGCGGGCCGCAGCGCATCGACATCCGCCAGGATCCGCGGACCTGCCTGCCATTGCGGCGGAAACCGCAGATCCGTGTTGGCGCAGGTGCGGTCCCCGGCCGGGCCGTAGATCACCAGCCCCAGCCGACGCGCCGCCGCGACAGAGGGGATCACCCGGCGCATCGCCATCCGTGCCTCGGAGATGCGCGGCACGCCGATGGCATTGTAGCCGATTTCTGCCATGCTGCCGGAGCCGTCGAAGACGATCATCGCATCTTCGGTGCAACTTTCGCCGGCGCCCGTCGCCAATGGCGCAGAGGTTGCAGCGGCCAGACAGGCCGCGCCGGCCAGTCGGGGCAGCAGGCGCATAGGCATGGCTCCTTTTACGGACAGCATGGCAGGCCCCCGCGAGTCTGTCGAGCCGGCATCCCCCCGCGACCGTTGCTGAGGATCGCTGGCGGATGGACGCTTGCCGCCAATACCCCCTGAAACCGCTTTGCCTTTGGGATGCCGCGTGGCAGGTTGCCGGCATGACACTGACCACCCTTTCGGGCGCTACGCCCGCCCGCTTTGCCTTTGGCTGCATGCAGTTCGGGGGCCGTGCCTCCGAGGCCGACAGCCGCGCCATGTTCGACGCCTGCCGCGCAGCGGGCATCGCCCATTTCGACACCGCCTATGTCTATACCGACGGCGCCTCGGAGCGCCTGCTGGGCCAGTTCGCTGCCGCCGCGCGCGAGGATCTGTTCATCGCCACCAAGGCGAATTTCCCCGGCGGTGCCGGCCGTGACAACATCCGGACCTCTCTGGACGAAAGCCGCAAGCGCCTGAACATGGAGGTGATCGACCTTTTCTACCTGCATCGCTGGGACGACGACACCCCGCTCGAAGAGAGCCTCGAGACGCTCGCAGAACTGCAGCAGGCCGGAACCATCCGCCATATCGGCGTGTCCAACTATGCCGCCTGGCAGGTGATGAAGGCCCAGGCAGTGGCCGCGCGTTTCGACACCCGGATCGACGTGCTGCAACCCATGTACAACCTCGTGAAACGCCAGGCCGAGGTGGAAATCCTGCCCATGTGCGCCGCAGAGGGCATCATGCCAGTGCCCTATTCGCCGCTGGGCGGTGGCTTGCTGACCGGCAAGTATGCCCGTGGTGGCGGTGGCCGCCTGTCCGAGGACGACCGCTACGCCAACCGCTATGCCCGCCCCGAGATGCACCAGGCGGCCGAGGCCCTGGCCGAGATCGCTGCTGAACTGGGCACGCAGGCGGCCACGCTGGCCGTGGCTTGGGTGGCCGCCCATCCGTCCGGACCGACGCCGATCCTGTCTGCGCGCAACGCGGCCCAGTTGCAGTCCTCTCTGGCAGGCATGTCCTACAAGATGGATGAGGCGCTTTATGCCCGCATTTCGGCCCTCAGCCCAACGCCGCCGCCAGCGACGGACCGGCTGGAAGAAGCCACTTCGCGCGCGCCCCAGGTATCGCTCAGACGATAGCCGCGCGGCCAGGGATCATCCGGGTCCAGCATGTGCTGATGAATGCCGGTGATCCAGCCGCGCCCGCTGATCTCGGGCCAAATGGCGGGCAGATCGCCCACCGAACCCGTCCCGGCAATGCGTCCCGAGAAGGTCGAGCCGATCAGCGAGGTCGCGGTCAATGTCTCTCCTTCGGCCATGTCCCCGCGCGCATGCAGGACTGCCATGCGCGCGGACAGCGCCGTGCCCGTGGGCGAACGATCGACCTTGCCCGGCTGGATCGCCACCGCCGCCCTTGCGCGCAAACCTTCGGGTCCGCGTTCCAGCGGACCGGCAAAGAGGCAGAAGGAGATATGCCGCCAGTCCGGGTTCGTCGGATGGTGAAAGCCCAGCTGTTCCGTGGCCGCCCGGGCGATCCGCGCGCCTGTCCGGGCGATCTCGTGCGCCTCGTCGGGCACCAGTTCCAGTCCCAGCGCCTGCGCATCCACGATGACGAAACTGTCACCGCCGAATGCCGTGTCCACGGTCAGCCTGCCCAGCCCTTCGACCTCCAGCGCGGCCGCCAGTTTCTGCGCGAAACTGGGCAGGTTGCGGACATGGATCCGCTGCGCCTTTCCGTCGCGACACTCTGCCCGCACCCGAACGAGGCCGCCCGGTGCCTCCAGAGTGAATTCGGTCACCGGCTCCTGCATCGGCAGGATGCCTCCGTCCAGCAGGACCGTCGACACGCAGATCGAATTGGACCCGGACATCGGTGGCGTGTCTTCCGGCTCCATGATGATGAAAGCCGCATCCGCATCCGGGTGTTTCGGCGGCACCAGCAGGTTGACGTGCCGAAAGACGCCCCCGCGCGGCTCGTTCAGAACGAAATCCCGCAAGGCGCCGTCCCGCGCGATCCACCGGCTTTGCTCCCAGAGCGTCTCTCCCGGCGGCGGCGCGACACCGCCAACGATCACGTCGCCCACCTCGCCCTCGGCATGGGCCGAGATGACGTGTATCGTCTTGTTGCTGCGCATGGTCTGCCCCCTGCTTTCGCGTTCAATGCCAATCCACGACCTCTGACAGGTCGGCCCGTTCGGTGCGATAGGAATTGGCCGGATGATCCGGATCGGCATGGCCAAAGGCAATCGCGCAGACCAGGTCGCGATCCTCGGCGATTTCGTAGCGGTCGCGCACGAATGGCGAAAAGCTGGCCACCGCCGCCATCGCGATACTGGCCAGCCCGCGAGCCTGCAAAGCCAGCATGACCGCCGTGACATAGGCCCCGCAATCAAGCACGCCGTAGGTGCCAAGGTCCTTGGGCGCGGTGATCAGCAGGCAGTGGGGCGCCCCGAAGAGGCGGAAATTCTCGCGCATCTGCCTGCCCGAGGCCTCTCGGTCGCCCTTCTGGATTCCCAACGCGCCATACAACTGCCAACCGCAACTCCGCCGCCGCTCTCGGTAGATGCCTTCGTACCGCAACGGAAAGGGGATGTCGCTTTGCCGTTGTCCGGTTTCCACATGGGCATAGAAGGACTCGGCGAATGCAGCGGTTTCCGGCGCCGTCAGGGCGATCACCTGCCAGGGCTGCACGTTGTTCCAGCTGGGCACCTTCTGTGCGTCGCGCAAAGCGCATTCGATCACCTCACGCGGGACCGGGTCGGGCCGGTAGGCCCGGCAGGAATAACGCGCCTTCAACAGGGTCGCGAATGTCTCGGCTTCGTTCACAACAGGCCCCTTTCCCGCAACTCATTGAGGATCGCCGCCCCGTCCTGCCCCGGTTCCGGCGCAGGACCTGTCGCCCGCACCCCACCATCGAAACGCGGCGCCGGCAGAGCGCTGCCCGGCCCGTGCCCGCGCGCCGTCATGTGCGGATCACGGGCCGCCTCGTCCGGGGACAGGACCGGCGCAAGACAGGCATCGCTGTCCTTGAACAACGCCGCCCAGTGGTCACGCGGCTGCGTGGTAAAGATCCGTTCCAGCCGAGCGCCCTGCACCGACCAAAGGTCGGGGTCGAACTGCTCCGCGAAATCGGGATCCTCTGCCAGGCCCATCCGTTCCAAGAACAGGGCATGGAATTTCGGCTCCAGGCATTGCAGGGCCACATGCCCGCCGCAGGAACAGGCATAGCATCGCGACCAATGCGGCCCGTCCAGCAAGGATCGCCCACGTACGCCAGTGTCGAACCCCGCCCCCATCGACCGCAACAGCGCCATCATATGCTGCGCCCCGTCCACGATGGCGGCATCGACAACCGTTCCGCGCCCCGTTTCCCGCGCCTGCAACAGCCCGGCCAGCATCCCAACGGTCAGGTACAATGCACCGGCACCAATATCGCCCAACATCGTCGGCGGCACGCCGGGCACCTGTCCCGGCAAGCCGGCGTAGAAAAGGGCCCCGGACAGGCCGAGGTAATTCAGGTCGTGCCCGGCAAGCGCCGCGCGCGGCCCGTCCTGTCCCCAGCCCGTCATGCGCCCGTAGACCAGCCGTGGATTGCGCGCCTGCGCCTCTTCGGGCCCCAACCCCAACCGCTCCATCACGCCCGGGCGCAAACCCTCGATCAGCCCGTCCGCGGATCGGATCAGCGCGTGCGCAATGCCCAGATCACCCGCCTCCTTGAGATCCAGCGCGATGGACCGCTTGCCCCTGTCCAGCAGGCGGCTGGCACCCTTGGCCGGGTTTGCGCCCCCGGCCTTGCGCTGTACCACGATCACCTCCGCACCAAGGTCCGCCAGGTGCATGGCGGAGAAGGGCCCCGGCCCCAGCGCCTCGAACTCGATGATGCGAATGCCGTTCAGCATGGTGATCCTCCCCGCACGCAGTGAAACCGAGCGCGAGGGGAAAGGAAAGAGGCGTGCGACGGTCGGCGCGAGCGCTGTTGCTTTCCGATGGAGCGGGTTATCTCTCGACCATGACACGGCTACCCGACAGTCTGCACAGCTGGTTCGACGCGCGCGGATGGCAGATCCATCCGCACCAGCGCGCCATGTTGGAACGTGCCGCTGACCCGGCGCTGCTGCTGATTGCCCCCACCGGCGGCGGCAAGACGCTGGCCGGGTTCCTGCCCACGCTTTCCGAACTTGCCGATGCGCCACGAAACGGGTTGCACACGCTCTATATCTCGCCGCTCAAGGCGCTGGCCGCCGACATCCGGCGCAACCTGCTGATCCCCATCGAAGAGGCGGGCCTGCCCATCCGGGTCGAGGACCGCACCGGCGACACGCCCGCCAGCCGCAAGAAACGCCAGCGCGCCGACCCGCCCCATATCCTGCTGACCACGCCCGAAAGCCTTGCCCTGCTCACCTCTTACGAGGACGCGCCGCGCATGTTCGCCGGGCTGCAACGGGCGGTGGTCGATGAAATCCACGCGCTTGCGGAATCCAAACGCGGCGACCAGTTGATGCTGGCGCTGGCACGGCTTCAGGCGCTCTGCCCCGGCCTGCGCCGCGTCGGCCTCTCGGCCACGGTCGAGGACCCGAAAGCCATTGCGCGGCTCATGGCGCACGGCGATCAGCCCTGCGAAATCCTGCAGGCCGATCCCGGGCCGGACCCGGATATTTCCATGCTGGTCACCGATCAGGCCCCGCCCTGGGCCGGAGGCGGTGCAGCCTACTCCATCCCCGCCGTTCTGGAACAGGTCAAACGCCACAAGACCACGCTGATCTTTCACAACACCCGCGCCCAGGCAGAGATCTATTTCCACAACCTCTGGCTCGCCAACGAGGACGCCCTGCCCATCGGCATCCACCACGGCTCGCTCGACCGCGGTCAGCGCGAAAAAGTCGAGGCCGCCATGGTGCGCGGCGACCTGCGCGCCATCGTCTGCACCGGGTCGCTGGACCTTGGCATCGACTGGGGCGACGTGGATCTCGTGATCCAGGTCGGCGCGCCAAAGAACGTCAAACGACTTGTGCAGAGGATCGGGCGGGCCAATCACCGCTACAACGCGCCGTCCAAGGCGATCCTTGTCCCCGCCAACCGTTTCGAGGTGGTCGAATGCCTTGCCGCGCTGGAGGCGGTCAAGGAACACGACTTGGACGGCGATCCGCGTGGGCCGGGTCCGCGCGATGTGCTCTGCCAGCATATCCTGATCGCTGCTGCCTCTGGCCCCTTCGACGCGGACGCGCTGTATGAGGAAATGCGCGGCGCCGGGGCCTATGCTGGTCTGACCCGCACGCAATTCGACGCTTGTCTGGATTTCTGCGCGACCGGCGGCTACGCGCTGCGCGCCTATGACCAGTGGCAGCGCCTGCAACAGCGGCCCGACGGGCTCTGGCAGTTGCGCGACCCGCGTTCTGCCACCCGCATCCGCCAGAATATCGGCACGATACAGGACACCGACACGCTCAAGGTGAAATGGCGCGGTCGCGGCGGCGCACCTCTGGGCGAGGTCGAAGAGGGCTTTGCCGCCTCGCTGACAAAGGGCGACACCTTCCTGATCGGCGGCCAGATCGTCCGCTACGAGGGGCTGCGCGAACTGGTGGTCGAGGTGACGCGCGATCCCGGGCGCAAGCCCAAGATCGCCACTTTCATGGGCACGAAATTCTCGACCTCCACACAGCTGAGTGACCGGATCCTGCGCATGTTCCGTGCCGACGACTGGCCCGATTTGCCGCCCCACACCCGCGATTGGCTGCACCTGCAACGCGAGGTGTCGCGCCTGCCCGAACCCGGCCGCCTGCTGGTCGAGAGCTTTCCTCACGACGGGCGGCAGCAACTGGTGGTCTATGGATTTGCGGGCCGCAACGCGCAGCAGACGCTGGGCCTGTTGCTGACCAAGCGGATGGAGGAGATGGGATTGGCCCCGATGGGGTTCGTCAGCACCGATTACGCGACGCTGATCTGGGGTTTGGACTCGGTGACGGACCCCGCGCCGCTGTTCGATCTGGAGGCGCTGGAAAACGGGCTGGACACCTGGTTGGCGGGCAACGCGGTGATGAAACGCACCTTTCGCGCCAGTGCCACCATCGCCGGGCTGATCGAACGGCAGGTGGGCGGCCAGCGCAAGACCGGGCGGCAGGCCACCATGTCCTCGGACATCCTTTATGACACGCTGCTGAAATACGACCCCGACCACCTGCTGATGCAGATCACCCGAGAAGAGGCCATGCGCGGTCTAGTCGATTTCGCCCGCATCCGCGAGATGTCCGAGCGCGTCGGCGACCGCATCGATCATCTGCGCCTTTCCCGCATCACGCCGTTGGCCGCGCCGCTTTTCCTTGAACCCGGGCGGGTGCCGGTCAACGGGCTGGCGGACGAACGATTGATGGAAGAAGAAGTCACCCGCCTGCTGAACGAAAGCGGCCTTGCGCAGGTCGAGACGAAACCGGCCTGGCGGGTGCCCTGGTAGGCGCTACAAGCAAGGCGTTCCGATACGCGGGCTTTGCATCCATGAAGGTCGAGCGTTGGATAAAATGATTGGGGCAAGTGTCCGGCGCTGGCCGATCTGACGAAAGATCTTGTCTGGTGTGGTTCGCCCAGAATGTCCTGACCGGCTGACCCGCACCGGGCCGGGACGTGTACATGGCCCCCTGTGCCGTGCAACCGCTTGCGGACACCGCCTTGGCGTGTCAAGAACAAGCCATGAACACGTACGGTTTCACCTTTCATGGCGCCGTCCTGCAGGCCCTGCCGTCCGGGGCACTGCACTGGCCCGAGGCCGCGATACTGGTGGTTTCGGACCTGCATCTGGGCAAGTCCGCCCGGCTGTCCGCCGTGGGTGGCGCGCAGCTGCCGCCCTACGAGACGCGGGAAACCCTGCAACGTCTGGACGATGATCTTGCCGCCACCAAGGCCCAAAGGGTCATCTGCCTGGGCGACAGTTTTGATGCCCCGGGCATAGAGGCCGCGCTGCCGCAAGAGGACCTTCTGTGGATCACACGCCTGCAAGCCGGGCGAGAGTGGATCTGGATCGCAGGCAACCACGATCCGGCCCCTGTGACACTGAAGGGCGCGCACCGGGCCGAACACACCGAGGGCGCGCTGACCTTTCGCCATATTGCCACGGCGGACGGGCGGGCTGAGGTCTCGGGCCATTATCATCCCAAGGCGCGACTGTCCCTCAGGGGGCGCAGCGTGACCCGCCCCTGTTTCCTGATCGACGACACGCGCCTGATCCTGCCCGCCTACGGGGCCTACACCGGCGGGCTGCACTGCGACGCACCCGTCCTGTCCGACCTGATGGGGCCGGCGGCACAGGCCATCCTGACCGGTTCACGGCCTGTGGCCATTCCGATGCCCCGGCGCGCCAGAGCCAGCTGACCCCTCTTGCCCTCACCTGCGCGGCATGGCCAAGTCGTGACATGACCCTAGACACCCGCATCCGCACCAGTTTCAATCGCCAGGGGATGCTTGTCACCCTCGGCGCCTCTTTGACCCGCATCGCCCCCGGCGAAATCGAGATCGAGGTGCCGATCCGGCCCGAGGTGTCACAGCAACAGGGATATGCGCACGGCGCCCTGCCCTTTGCCATCGGCGACAGCGCGGCCGGCTATGCCGCCGTCACCCTGCTGGACGAAGACAGTGACGTGGTCACGTCAGAGATGGCGATCCACTACCTTGCTCCCGGCTTCGGGGATCGACTTGTCGCGCGTGGCAGCGTGTTAAAACCCGGAAAACGGATGCTGGTCACGCAGGCCGATGTCTTTGCCGTCACCGGTACCGAGGAACGGCACATCGCCCGACTGACCGGGACGATGGTCCGTGTCCCGCTGCGACAGGAGTGAGCCTTATCCCAGCACGTCACGCCAGCTGTGGCGCGGCTGGTAGCCCAGCAACTCCTTGGCCTTGCGGCTGCTGTACAGCGTCTCGGTCTCGCCCAACGCACCCTTGACCGGCACGCCCTCGTAGAACCTCTCGATCAGTTCCGGCGTTGTCAGCGCGACGGAATGATCATCATTGGAAACGTTGAAGACCTCGTAGCCCAGCCCGTCGGTCGCAAGGCACCTGTCGACCATCTGCCCCAGATCTCGCGCGTCGATATAGGCAAAGATGTTGCGCCGCCGCACCTCCGGATTCTCCATGTAGGCCGGAAAGCTCTCGGCGTATTCATGCGGCTCGATCACGTTGTTGATCCGCAGGCCGTAGATGTCGAAACCACTGCGTGCCTGAAAGCTGCGGGCGGAGACCTCGTTGCAGACCTTGGACATGGCATAGCTGTCCTCGGGCACGGTCGGGTGATCCTCGTCGATGGGCAGGTAATCGGGCTTGCGCTCGCCATCGGCGAAACAGACGCCATAGGTGGTCTCGGACGAGGCAAAGACGATCTTTCGGATGCCGAATTTCACCGCGGCGTCGATGATGTTGTAGGTGCCCAGCGTGTTGACCCGATAGCATTCGTTGTCCGAAGTCACGAGGATGCGCGGGATGGCCGCGAAATGCACCACCGCGTCGAATTTCGGCACGCCGGTCCCGGGCTCCAATTCATCGAGACCGGCAAGACTGCTCATGACGTCATAGACCTGGCCCGCGTCGGTGATATCGGCGATGCGGTTGTCGACGCCTTCAAGAGCCAGTGGCACCCGGTCGACGTTCAGGACCCGGTGCCCCTGTTCCAGCAGGTAGGCAACGACGTGGCGCCCGGCCTTGCCCGCCCCGCCCGTGAATAAGATCCGCATGATGCCTGCTCCTCCTGATTTTCCGTCCCCTGTGGAACTGTCAGTGCAAGGTAGCACCACGGCCCCAGACCGTCCAATTGAACGGATGCGCAATACACAGGCTCTCGATGGACAAATACGGGACCTCACCCCATGCAATGCCCTGCTTTAATAAAAAGTTACCAAAAAGCTAATGACAGACTAACCTTTCTTGGCTACACAACCTCAGGGGGTGCGTGATTCCCCCTTAAGTAGAGGATTAACGATGGCTCTGGATAGTTTAATTGGTGATGGTGGTCTGATTGGCGGACTTCTGGATGAGATCGAAATCAGCAGCGCCGTACTTGGCAGCGACGATCTTCTCGGAGACGCATTGAGCGGCGATCTGATTGGCCACGTGTCTGGCACCGTGCAAGGCGTACTGGGCGGCAACCTGATCGGCAACCTGCTGGGGGGCGATCTGCTTGGTGGTGACCTGCTTGGCGGCGTTCTCGGCGGCGATCTTCTGAGTGGCGTGCTGGGCGGCGACCTGCTCGGCGACGTGCTGGAAGGTGACCTGATCGGTGATCTGCTGGGCGGCGATCTCCTTGGCGACCTGCTGGGTGGCGATCTGCTCGGCGACGTCCTGGGCGGCGATCTGCTGGGCGGTGATCTGCTCGGCGACGTCCTGGGCGGCGATCTGCTGGGCGGTGATCTTCTGGGCGGCCTGCCGGGTAGCGATCTCGTAGACGGCGCTCTCGGCGATGTGACCGGCCTCCTCGGTGCGGTGACCGAAGTGCTCGGCGATCTGGGTGACAACGGCGTCGAAACCGCCCTTAGTGCCGTGACCGCAATCTTGGGCGAGGTTGTTCAAGGGGTTGTTTCGGTTGTGAACTTCGCCGGACCGCTGACCGATGAAGCCGGCAACATCGTCGCCGATCTTGTTGACGGCGCAGTCGAAGCGCTGGCCTTCGTGATCGATCCGGCACTGGGCGGTCTCTCCGGTCTGACCGACGGTCAACTGGCTGACCTGGAAAGCCTCGCAGCCGACCTGCTGGGCGACGGCACCGTGCTCCTGCCCGCGATCGATGCTCTGGGAACTGCGGACGCGTTGATCTTCGTGAACTCCGATTCCGATGCCGGAGATATCGACGGCCTGGTTGGCGTTTCGCTTCTGCCCGGTCTCGACCTGCCGCTTGGCGATCTCTACGAAACGCTGAGCGACATCGACGAGACACTGGGCCTGGACGCACAGGTCAACCTGACTCTCGAAAACGGCACCGGTCTTGACGTGACTGTCGATCTGTTCGACACGCTCTAAGAGACTTCAGGAAAGCGCTCATTCCTTTTCGTTGTGCCCCGAATAGACCCGGGGCACAACCTTTCGGAATTGGCACACTTGATCAAATTCAAATAACACTTCGGCGCAGCAATAAGAGATTGCGCGCAGAAATAAATAAGACCTCTTGGCCAGAGCATCTGACAGACACATTGAAATACGCGAAATATTGAGATGATCAGCGCAATATTCGCGTAATGCCTGAACATCAGACAAATCCAACCCCATTGAATAGCTATATCCGGCAGGAGAAACAGCCCGCCGGGGGCGCGAAACACGCGCCCCTGCCGATCCAGCTTCAGACCGACGACATCATGCGGTCAGCCCCTCCGGCTCATCCAGTCCGTTGGCCCGGCAGCAGGCGGTCAGCGTGTTGGCCAGCAGGCAGGCGATGGTCATCGGGCCGACGCCGCCGGGGACCGGCGTGATCGCCCCTGCCACCGCGGCACAGCTCTCGTAGTGCGCGTCGCCGACCAGGCGGGTCTTGACGCTGCCATCTTCCCTGGTGCCCTTTTCCGGCGCGTCGATACGGTTGATGCCCACGTCGATCACCGTGGCCCCCGGCTTGATCCAGTCGCCCGGCACCATCTCGGGGCGGCCCACGGCGGCGACGACGATATCGGCGCGGCGCACGACCTCGGGCAGGTCCTTGGTGCGGCTGTGGGCAATCGTCACCGTGCAGCTGTCGCCCAGCAGCAGTTGCGCCATCGGCTTGCCGACGATGTTCGACCGGCCGATCACAACCGCGTCCAGGCCACTCAGCGAGCCGTGGTGATCGCGCAGCATCATCAGGCAGCCCAGCGGCGTGCAGGGCACCATGGATTTCTGCCCCGTGCCCAGCAGGCCGACGTTGGAAATGTGAAAGCCGTCCACGTCCTTGGCCGGGTCGATCGCGTTGATCACCAGGTCCTCGTCGAGGTGTTTCGGCAAGGGCAGCTGCACCAGGATGCCATGCACCGCCGGGTCCTTGTTCAGCTTGTCGATCAGCGCCAGAAGGTCCGCCTCGGAGGTATCGGCCTCCAGCTTGTGCTCGTAGGAGTTCATGCCGGTCTCGACGGTCTGCTTGCCCTTCGAGCGGACGTAGACCTGGCTGGCCGGGTCCTCTCCCACCAGCACCACCGCCAGGCCGGGCGTGATGCCGTTTTCATCCTTCAGCCGCGCCACATGCGCCGCCACCTTCTCGCGGACCGTGGCCGCAAAGGCCTTGCCGTCAATGATTGTTGCGCTCATCCGTCTTTTCCTTCCTTGCCGATCACCCGTTCCTCACGGGCAATCACCGTCTCGATCATGAGTGTCCAAATCGCCCGGGCGAGTTCCGGATCCAGCCCCTCGGCCCGGGCCCTGTCGCCAACATTGGCCAGAACCGCCTCGATCCGGCGCGGCGCCCGGGCCGCGATGCCCTCGCGGGCCTTCAGGTCGGGCGCGCGGTCGGTATAGCCTTCACGCTCTGCCAGAAGGCGCACCAGCTCGCGGTCGATCTCGTCGATACAGAGCCGAAGTTCCGCCATGGTCTCAATGGTTTCGGGGGCAGGACGCGTCATGGATTTCCCTTTTCGCAATGGAACCTGCCCATCCCTACCGTCATTTTCCGGCGCCGTCCGGCCCCGGGAAAGCCATCCCGCAAAATTCCGGGAATTTTTTTCCAGAGCCACAGAACCGGCAGCAGCAGCACGAACCCGAGTCGGCCTTCCCTGCCGCTGCCTCCCGGGATCAGCCAACGTGCCAGCGTCACCCCGATCACCGCCGTCACGATGGTCAGGACCGGCAAACCGAACACGCCCGCGACGATGATCGTACCGCGCGGGCGTGCCCTCTTTGTCGCTCAGAACAGGCCCTCGATCTGGCCCGCGTCGTTCAGGCGGATGCTTTCCGACGCCGGCACCCTGGGCAGGCCCGGCATGGTCATGATCTCGCCGCAGACGACGACGATAAAGCCCGCCCCCGCCGACAGCCGCACCTCGCGCACCGGCACCGAATGGCCGGTGGGCGCGCCACGCAGGTTCGGATCGGTCGAGAAGGAATACTGCGTCTTGGCCATGCAGACCGGCAGGTTGCCATAGCCCTGCTCTTCCCAGAGCTTCAGCTGATCGCGGATCTTCTTGTCCATCAGCGCCTCGTCGGCGCGGTAGATCCGCTTGCAGATGGTCTGGATCTTCTCGGCCAGCGGCATCTCGTCGGGATAGATCGGCGAGAAGTTGGCGCTTTCGCCCTCTGCCACCGCCACGACCTTGCGGGCAAGATCGGCCGAGCCTTCCGACCCCAGTTCCCAGTGACGGCTCAGCACCGCCTCGGCACCGTGGCTGGCGACATAGTCCTTGATCGCCGCGACCTCGGCATCGGTATCGGTGACGAAGTGGTTGATCGCCACGACAACCGGCACGCCGAAGGATTTGAGGTTCTCGATGTGACGGCCCAGGTTCGGACAGCCCTTCTTGACCGCATCCACGTTCTCGGCGCCCAGGTCGGCCTTGGCCACGCCGCCGTTCATCTTCATCGCGCGCACGGTGGCCACGCAGACCACGGCGGACGGCGCAAGACCGGCCTTGCGGCACTTGATGTTCATGAACTTCTCGGCCCCCAGGTCGGCGCCAAAGCCCGCCTCGGTCACGACGTAGTCGGCCAGTTTCAGCGCCGTGGTCGTCGCGATGACCGAGTTGCAGCCGTGCGCGATATTGGCGAAGGGGCCACCGTGCACGAAGGCCGGGTTGTTCTCCAGCGTCTGCACCAGGTTCGGCTGCATCGCGTCCTTGAGCAGCACGGTCATCGCGCCCTCGGCCTTGATGTCGCGGCAGAAGACCGGCGACTTGTCGCGGCGATAGGCGATGATCATCGCGCCCAGGCGCTCTTCGAGGTCCTTGAGATCCTTGGCAAGGCAGAGGATCGCCATGACCTCGGAGGCCACGGTGATGTCGAACCCATCCTCACGCGGGAACCCGTTGGCCACGCCGCCCAGCGACGAGGTGATCTGCCGCAGCGAGCGGTCGTTCATGTCGACGACCCGGCGCCACTGGACCCGGCGCAGGTCGATCTCCTGCGCGTTGCCCCAGTAGATGTGGTTGTCGATCATCGCCGACAGCAGGCTGTGCGCGCTGGTGATGGCGTGGAAGTCGCCGGTGAAATGGAGGTTCATCTCCTCCATCGGCACGACCTGCGCCTTGCCGCCCCCGGCGGCGCCGCCCTTCATGCCGAAGTTCGGTCCAAGCGAGGCCTCGCGGATGCAGATCATCGCCTTCTTGCCGATCTTGTTCAGACCGTCGCCAAGACCCACCGTCGTCGTCGTCTTGCCCTCGCCCGCAGGCGTCGGGTTGATCGCCGTCACCAGGATCAGCTTGCCGTCCGGACGGTCCTGAACCGAGTTGATGAAATCCTGGCTCACCTTCGCCTTGTCGTGACCGTAGGGCAGCAGGTGCTCACCCGGAATGTTCAGCGCATCACCAATCTCCTGGATCGGCTTCTTGTTCGCCTCGCGGGCTATTTCGATGTCGGACTTGAATGCCATCTTGGTGCTGTCCCTGTTGCAGATGGTTTCGCGATGGCCCAGCCATAGCGATGTGCCGGACCGTCTGTGAAAGCGAATCCGACCTTTTCTTGCGAAACTGCGGCGAAGGTTGACCGCGTCACGAGCCATGTGCCGCTGATCGGAAACCCAAGGCTCTGGCGGGGCGAATGGTCATCGCGTTGCGCCTATAGATCACTGCTGCACCGGCGCAGAGCAACACGAACTTTCGTATCGGAAATTTTGATCCCTGCGCGTTGAACAGGGCCCTGTCCGGCGGGGGATCAGTGCTCGGGTTGCCAGGCCCGTTGGTCGGGGACGTGAAGGCGCAGGACATCGCCGATCGCCACGCGGCCCTCGCGGGCGACAGAGGCGGTCACGCCGCGCCGTCCAGCGGCAGCAGGTTTGAAGCCGCGTCCCTTGCCGGGTGCTACCGTTTCGATGCTCTTGGCGGGAAATTGGCAAGGACGGTTCTGCATGTCCACGGTCAGCGTCGCCCCGGACGGCGCTTGCAGCCTGGACGACGGCGGGACAAAGCTGAAGTCCGGCAATCCACTGAGAACCATGGAGGCGCCCAACCGTGCGGGATCTATCGCGTCCACCCCGATCAGGGCCGCGATTTCGGCCAGTTCCTCGGCACTGATGAGGCTCAGTTGGCGTTCGTTCCGGATTTCCGTTCCCTTGGGATACTGCGACTTGACCCGCGAACAGGAAAGCCGCGTCGCCCCACCGTGAAACGACCCCGCCACCCCGTCAAAGGTCAGGTCCAGGCGCTCTCGCGGTTCGGCCAGAAGTTCGACACGATCTGCGTTCGTCACGACGCCCAGCCATGTGACGGTTGCGGTGTAATCAGTGGGCTTGAGCGCGGGCATGGGGGGCCTTTCTAGGGGGCAGGAACGGATCGCCCTGCACGGGCCAAGGTAAAGAACATACGCCGCAGGGGGAACAATGCGCTTCCGTCGGTGGACAACGGGTAGGCCTTGGGAATGAGCTCGTCATAGGCGGCCACCAACCGGGCACGGGCCGTTTCGGGCATGGCCCGCAGGATGGGCCGGGCATAGGTCGCCTCTGTGAATCGGCGCACGGGGTGCCCCTCGTCGCAGGGCGGCAGTTTCTGGAAATACTCGGTCTCCCAGAGGCTGATCTCGCCCAGGCCTTCGAGCAGGTGGTAATACTGCGCCGGTTTCAGAACCTCCGGCAGGTGAACCTCCTCCACCTGGCCCGGGCAGAGTTCCTCTGCCAATGTGCGCCAAAGCCGGTGCGAGGGTGCGTTGTTCTGATGCGGCACCTGAACGGCCAGAATCCCCCCCGGAACCAGAGCATCGACCAAACCCGGCAAAAAGGCTTCGTGCCCGTCGACCCAGTGCAAAGCGGCATTGGAGAATATCAGCGCCGGGGCTTCTTGCGGCTGCCATTCTGCAATGTCTCTCTCTTCCAGCCGATCATAGACCCCCTGCCCCCTCGCCTGTTCCAGCATCGCCGGGGAACTGTCGACTCCGATCAGCCTGGCTCCGGTCGTCTTGCAGAACCGCAGGTGAAGGTCCGGCGCCACATCCCCGGCGCCACAGCCCAGGTCGATCACGTCGCCTAGGGGCAATGGCCCGATCCGCGCCAAGAGGTCCAGCGCGGGCAGCAAACGATAACCCCGGAACCTGTGGTAGGTCCCGGGGTCCCAATCGTCTTCTGTCTTCCCGGTCGTCATGCCGAGGGCTCAGGCTCCAGTCCCCCATCACCCGAGGGTTTGGACTTGGGCTTGGTCTTGGGGATCGCGGTCAGCGACGGCTTTTCCTCGACCGCGCCAGAGCCGTCGTCGTCGTCGCCCGAATGGGGCGGATCGCCCCGCATCACGCGCTTGATCTCTTCGCCGGTCAGGGTTTCATATTCCAGCAGCCCTTTCGCCAGGCGCTCCCACTCGTCCTTGCGGTCGGTGAGGATCTGGTAGGCGCGTTCATAGGCTTCCTGGATGAAGCGTTTGACCTCGTCCTCGATCAGTTCCTTGGTGTGCGCCGACACCGACAGACCCGCGGTGTTGCCCTGATAGCCCTCGTGCGCCTCGGCATAGTCGATATTGCCCACCTTGTCGGACATGCCCCAGCGCAAGACCATCGCGCGGGCCAGCGCGCTGGCCTGCTGGATGTCGCCCGCCGGGCCGTTCGAGACGTTGGGCTCGCCGTACTTGATGATCTCGGCGGCCTTGCCGGCCATCGTCATCGCCATCTTTTCCTCGCACTCGGACTTGTGCCAGTTCAGACGGTCGATTTCCGGCAGGCTGACCACCATGCCAAGCGCGCCGCCACGCGGGATGATCGTTGCCTTGTAGACCGGGTCGCATTGCGGCAGGGCCAGCCCGACCACCGCGTGACCGGCTTCGTGGTAGGCGGTCTTTTCCTTCTGGTCATCGGTCAGGACCATGCTGCGCCGCTCGGCGCCCATCATCACCTTGTCCTTGGCGTTCTCGAAGTCTTCCATGGTCACGAAACGGCGGCCGACACGCGCCGCCATCAGCGCCGCTTCGTTCACGAGGTTGGCAAGGTCGGCACCCGAGAAACCCGGCGTGCCGCGCGCAATGATGCGCAGATCGACATCCGGACCCAGAGGGGTCTTGCGCGCATGCACGCCAAGGATCTTTTCACGGCCCTTGATGTCGGGGTTCGGCACCGTCACCTGGCGGTCGAAACGGCCCGGACGCAGCAGCGCCGGGTCCAGAACGTCGCGCCGGTTGGTGGCGGCCACGATGATGACACCCTCGTTGGCCTCGAACCCGTCCATCTCGACCAGCAGCTGGTTGAGCGTCTGTTCGCGTTCGTCGTTGCCACCGCCATAGCCCTGGCCACGGGCACGGCCCACGGCGTCGATCTCGTCGATGAAAACGATACAGGGGGCGTTCTTCTTCGCCTGCTCGAACATGTCGCGGACACGGCTGGCGCCGACACCGACGAACATTTCAACGAAATCGGACCCCGAGATGGTGAAGAAAGGCACGCCGGCCTCGCCAGCGATTGCGCGCGCCAGCAGCGTTTTACCAGTACCCGGAGGGCCAACCAGCAACGCGCCCTTGGGGATCTTGCCGCCCAGACGGCTGAATTTCTGCGGGTTGCGCAGGAATTCGACGATCTCTTCGAGTTCTTCCTTGGCCTCGTCGATGCCTGCCACGTCGTCAAATGTCACGCGGCCATGTTTCTCGGTCAGCAGTTTGGCCTTGGACTTGCCAAAGCCCATCGCACCGCCTTTGCCGCCGCCCTGCATCCGGTTCATGAAGTAGATCCAGACACCGATCAGCAGCAGGAAGGGCAGAAGCGACAGCAGGAAGGACTGGAAGCCCGACTGCTCCTGCGCCTCGGCCTTGACCGGAATGTTGTTGTCCAACAGCAGGTTGGTCAGTTCCGCATCCTCGGGTTTGATGGTGACATAGTCCTGCCCCTCGTTGGTGCGATAGCGCACCTGTTCACCGTCGATGGTCACAGAGCTGACGTTCTGCGTCTCGACCGCGCGGACGAAATCGGAGTAGCCGACCTCGCGACTCTGCAGCGTGGTGCCGCCGCCCGAGAACAGGTTGAAGAGCGCCAGGATCAGGAGGAACAGAACGACCCAGAAGGCGATGTTTCTTGCGTTACCCAAGGGGGGAACTCCTTTGTAAGCTTTGCAGGCTCATAGCACAGCGAGTTGTAGTGTAACATAGAGATCGGCGCCCTGGCTTCAATGCGAGAGCAGGAAGTCGCGGAACACCTCGGCGCGGCACAGGCGCGCAGTTTTGCCAGGGCCAATACCCAGGGCGTCACAGGCCAGCAAGGTGTCGTTCCGCCAGATCGACGGCAGGGACAGGGCGGCGCGAAACGGCGGCGCGCCCGGCGGCTTCTCGGCGACCTGCCGCCAGCCGTCCTCTCCCAATGCGCGGATCGTGCATCCCGCGTAGTCGGGCGCCGTGACCTGCCACCGTCCGTCCCATGTGCCACCAGGGGTGATCACGGCCCTCTGGGCGACGGCAGCCACCTCGCGGAACATCAGCACCCGGCCCCGGTGGTGGATCACCTCGCAACCGTGCAGCGTTCCGCCGCCCCCGCTGACCAGCCGATCACGCAGCCCTTCCAAGGCCTCGGCCCGTGGCGGGTACTCTGCACCGGACACAAAGCGCAGCATGGCTGACAAAAGGCGGCGCTGCGTGGCAGGTTCGACCCTCACGTACCAATCAGGCTTCAGAACCAAGCCGCCCCAGTCGGATTGCGTGCCAACCAAATCCCATATCGTTGCGGCACGCTGGCCCAGAGCGAGGCGGTCCTCTCGCAGGCGGGCGGCCGTGTCGGCCAGGGTTTCGGCCCCCAGCCCCTCGGCCTGCAAATCCGCGAGCAGCCGGCGCATCCTTACCCGTCCATAGGTCGGGTCATCGTTGGACGGATCTTCGACCCAGGTGCCTTTCAGAACAGTCAGGTAATGGCGCAATTCGGCCCGCCCCATGTCCAGGCAGGGGCGCAAGACCTGCATGCCGCCCACTTGCCGCCGCGCTGACATTGCCGCCAACCCGTCCACACCAGAGCCACGCGCCAGGCGCATCAGGAATGTCTCGGCCACGTCGTCCCGCGTATGGGCCATCAGCACATGGGACAGCGAGCCGCGCCATGCGTCGATCAACGCAAGCCGCCCACGCCGCGCGGCGTCCATCTTGTTGCCGGTGCCATCCCAGTGCCAGCACAGCGTGTCATGGGGCCAACCCAGTGCGGCGCATTCCGCCGCCACCATCGCGGCTTCGTCCGCCGACTCGGGGCGCAGCCCGTGATCCACGGTGACCACTCGCAGGCCCACGCCCCAGTGTCTGGTCCAATTATGCGCGAGCGTCAGCATCGCCATGCTGTCGCCCCCGCCAGAGACGGCCAGACCGATTTCGGCAGGGAAATCCGGGCCAAGCAACTGGCCCATCGCCTCGGCAAACCGCTGGTCGAGGTTCACCGTATTACTGGCACCCAAGGCTCTGCCGGCTGGCTGTCGCGCGGGCCACCGCATCCGATCCGGGGTAGCGCGCCGCGACCTCACCCAACGTGATACAGGCCTCGCTCACCGAACCCAGCGCGCCCAGGGCATCGCCCAGGCGCCACAGAGCCTCGGGCGCGACCTTGGAGTCGGGAAAGCCCGAGTAGGCCGACAGGTAGCGCCGCGCGGCCTCGCGCGTGTCGCCCTGTGCCTCCAGCGCCCGTCCCTCGCCGATCAGCGCCGCAGGCTCCAGCGGTCCCATCGGGTAGGTTTCGCGGAACTGGGCAAACAGCATTTCGGCGCCCGAGTAGTCGCCCGCGTCCAGCGCCTCGAGCGCAGCCCGGAAATCCGCCTCTTCGCTGATGGCAAGTTCCCCGTCGAAAGGCAGCGCATCGGTGGCCGGCTCCGGCGCCGGCTGCGCCGGGGCGGGTGCCGGCGCGGCGTCCCCACCCAGCGGATCGGTCTCGGCCAGCTTGCCGATGTCACAACCGGGTTCCAGCTCGCAGATGCGGAATTTCAGATCGCCGATCCGGTTGGTTCCGTCCTTGACGACACGGCCCAGACGGAACTCCAGTTCCTCGGTCTTGGCGGTCAGGCGCTGCAGCTCGCTCTCGATGGCGGTGATGCGGTCCAGCGCGGACCCGCCCACCGCAACAGAGGGCGCGCCGGTGGTGTTCAACTCGGCGCGCAGCTTGCGCAATTCGACGGTCAGGACAGCAAGGTCCTGCTTGACGTCGGCCAGCGTCTCGCCCTGCTGGGCCGTTGCCATACCGCCTGCCAGCAGGCAGGCCCCGAACACCACGGCACGCAGCATGTCTTACCCCGTCAGGCTGCTGACCGAGATCACGGTCACGGCGCGGCGGTTCTTGGCATAGCATGCCTCTTCCGAGCAGATCTCGAGCGGGCGCTCCTTGCCGTAGCTGACGAATTTCAGGCGGCTTTGCGGGATACCCTTGGCCACCAGGTATTCCATCACCGCATTGGCACGGCGGGCGCCCAGCGCGAGGTTGTATTCCCGCGTGCCCTGTTCGTCGGCGTGACCTTCGATGATCGCCAGGTAATCCGGGTTGTCCATCAGCCACTTGGCCTGACCGTCCAGCACCACGCGCGCCTCGGGCGACAGCGAAGACTGGTCGACCGCGAACAGCACCCGGTCGCCGACGCGGGCCGAGAAATAGGCCGGCGAATTGGGGTCGTCGACGCTGCCGGGTGCATAGGTGCCCGGACCGCCCGCCCCCCGCGAAGCGTCGTCGCCACCGAACCGCGACGGGTTGGTACAGGCCGCGGTGGCAAGTGCCGCGCCGATCAGGATGGCCTTGGTGAGATGTTTCATGGATCAGGTCCTGCTCTTGTCATTGCGGCCTATCTATCACAGGGCGCAATATATGGGAAATGACGTCTTATTGCAGCGGGCCCCAGCTGGGGTCCGAGGCGCCCGCCGGGGTGCGCACCCGCTTCAGGTTGCGCCCCGAGATATCGACCGAGTACAACGCCGACGAGCCCTGCGCCCCCTGTGTCTCGCGCGAGAACATGATGACACGGCCGTTGGGGGCCCATGTCGGGCCTTCGTCCAGGAAAGAGGCGGTCAAGAGCCGCTCCTCGCTGCCGTCGGTGCGCATTACACCGATATGGAACCGGCCAGCGTTCTGCTTGGTAAAGGCGATACGATCGCCGCGCGGGCTCCAGACCGGGGTGCCGTAGCGCCCGTCGCCAAAACTGATCCGCTGCGCCTCTCCGCCCGTCGCAGGCATGACATACAGCTGCTGGGTGCCCGACCGGTCGCTTTCAAAAACGATCTGCTGCCCATCGGGCGAAAAGCTGGGCGCGGTTTCGATAGACGGGGCCGAGGTCAGGCGCCGTGTCGCGCCGCTGGCAAGATCCATCGCGAAGATATCGGTATTCGATCCCTGCGTCAGCGAATAGACCACCATCCGCCCGTCCGGCGAGAACCGCGGCGCAAAGCTCATCACGCCCTCACCTACCTGCAGGATCTGGCTGGCCACGTCGCCAACCGTCAGGACGTGGATACGGGGAAAGCCCGTTTCGTAGCTGGTATAAAGCACCCGCCCACCATTGGGCGAAAAGCGCGGCGCCAGCACCAGGGAGGAGTCGTCGGTCAGGTACTGCACGTTGGCGCCGTCGTAATCCATGATCGCCAGGCGTTTCTGGCGCGCATCCTTGGGTCCGGTTTCAGAGACAAAGACCACGCGACTGTCGAAATAGGGCGTCTCGCCGGTCAGCCGGCTGTAGACCTGATCGGCCACCTTGTGCGCCAGCCGGCGAAAGCCGCTGGCGTCAGAGGCGAACTGCATCCCCTGCCCCAGTTCCTGGCCGGCAAAGACGTCCCAGACCCGGAACTTGACCACCACCCGGCCCGAGGCATCGGCAGACACCGACCCGGTGATCAGAGCCTGCGCGTTGATCGCCTTCCAGTCCGCGAACTGGACCGGGGCGCCAAAGCTGCTGACCCGGGCGATATGCGCATCGCGCGGGATTTCGCGGAAAAGACCGGTGCCGGTCAGGTCGGCGGCGACAACGCGGCTGATCTCGGCCGCGAACTGTTCCGCAGCCTGGGTTTCGGCGACGAAATCGGGCACCGCGTAGGGCAAGGGTTCGATAACACCTTCGGTGATCTCGATGCGCAGGGGGCCGGACTGAGCCTGAACAGCCACAGGCAGGAAAGCCGTGGCACAGGCAAGGACCAAGGCGACTAGACGTGCGATCATCTCGGAAAACCCTCCTTCGGGCGCTGCTCGGGCCGGATCTGGCAGGTCTGTGCCCGCCCTGCGTTAACCTATCCTGATTTCCCCCGCCGCAAAACCGGCAATACCGGACCGCAGAGGGGGAATTTGCGCAGGAAATCGCTCACCGCAACCTCATCTGCTCCGGGTTGAAGGTCATCTCGATCTCTTTCCACTGCTCGTATTTCTCGGCCGGCAGGTCGTACCCGCCCTTCTCGCAGCGCAGGACCGCGCGCCGTGCCGCCTGAAAGGCAGTCTGCACCGCCGCCGAGCTGCCCTCGGAGGCTCCGATCATGCGCAGGCTGCCCGGCACGACGCGCCCGTCCTGATCGAGTTCCATCCCGACCGTCACCGTGACGTTCGACGCCTCGGACCCGTTGTCGACGATCCAGCAGGCTTGCACCGCCAGTCGCAACGCCTCGCGCTCGCCCCGCGTCATGGGGGGACCTTCGGGGACATCCGGCGGGGCGGCGGAAAGGGCATCGGCCAGCGCCGCCGTGATATCGGCGTTGACGTCCGGCAGATCCGGCGCCGCGGGTTCCGGGTCCGGCGTAGCGGTCGGTTCCGGGGGTGCATCGGGGACCGCATCGGGAGCGGGATCGGGACGCGGCGTCGCCGCCTGGGCCACGCGGGGCGTGCGCGCCTGCGGACGCAATGATTCCGTCGGCGCGAAACGCGGGCCGCCCTCGGGCACGATCTCGGTCGCGGTTTCGGGCGGCGCCGTCGGGTCGCGCTCTTCCTCGACGATCTCGGGGGCGTCCGCCTCGGGGTCCACCGCCTCGACACGTTCTTCGGCGCGCTCGGTGTTCGGATCGGGCGGCGCCACGGGTTCGCTTGCCACGCGGTCCGCCGGGCGCGCCTGGGGCCGCAAGGAGTCACTGGGCGCACGCGTCGAGGGCACCGGCGCAGGCTGCGGCGCGATCGGCGCCGGGACAGGTTCAGGATCCGGCAACGGCGCCGGGGCCGGCACGGGATCGGGTTCCGGGACCGGCTGCGGTTCCGGTACGGGTTCAGGTTCGGGTTGCGGCTCGGGCTGGGGTTCGGGCGCCGGTTGCGGTTCGGGTTCGGGCTCCGGGACGGGCTCCGGCTCCGGCGCGGGGACCGGTTCGGGTTCTGGCGCGGGTTCGGGCTCGGGCTCCGGAGGCGGTGCCACGGGTGTTTCCGCTTCGGGCTCCGGCTCCGGGACCGGCGGCGCCGTCAACAGGGCGAAATCCTCTTCGCTCAGAACGGTCACGTCCGAGACCTGCATCTCCGGCGGCTCTGCCGAGAACACGTCGCCCAGCAGCAGCCAGGCAAACAGCAGGGCATGTGCCCCGCCGGATATATAGAGATAGCGGTTCATCCGCGCCTCAGCCGCCGTCGGGTCCGTCAAGTGCCGGGCCGCCCACGTCCGTCACCAGGCCGATCGACGAGAACCCGCCCGCGTTCAAAGCCCCCATGATCTGGGCCACGTCGCTATAGGACACCGACCCGTCCGCGCGCAGGTAGACCCGGTCGTCCGAGCGTTCCGCCGCAACGGCCCGCAGCCGGTTGACCAGCTCGTCGCGGGCGATCTCGGAGTTCTGGATCAAGATCGTGCCATCCGCCGACAGCGTGACCGTCAACGGTTCCTGCGGATCGCTGGGCAGGGCCTGCGCGGCTGTCTTGGGCAACTCTACCGGCACGCCCACCGTCAGCAGAGGTGCCGCCACCATGAAGATGATCAGCAGCACCAGCATGACGTCCACGAAGGGCGTCACGTTGATTTCGGCCATCGGCTGTGCGCGGCTCCTGCGCGATCCGCGCCGCCGTTTGCCGCCTCCGGATTTGACGACCCCTGCTCCCATCGGTCAGGAATCCAGCTGGCGCGAGAGGATGGTCGCGAACTCGTCGGCAAACGCCTCGTAGTTGCCCACGATCCGGTCCGCGTCGGCGGAGAACTTGTTGTAGAAGACAACCGCCGGAATGGCGGCCAGCAGGCCGAGGCCCGTCGCCAGCAGCGCTTCGGCGATACCCGGCGCCACCACCACCAGCGAGGTGTTCTGCTGTTCGGCAATCTGGATGAAGGAGTGCATGATCCCGAAGACCGTGCCGAACAGACCGATGAAGGGCGCGGTCGAGCCGACCGTGGCCAGAACCGGCAGCCCCCTCTGCAACTGGTCCGCCTCTTTCTGGATTGCGACATCCATGGACCTGTCGATCCGGCTTTGCGCATTGGCGATCAGCCCGCCGTCCTCGCGGTGGCTGCGGCGCCATTCCATCATGCCCGCCGCAAAAACGCGTTCCGACCGCCCCGAAGGTTCCGGGCCAAGCTGCTCGAAGAGCTCGTCCAGCGGCTCCCCTGACCAGAAGGCGCGGTCAAAGCGCGTCGCCTCGCGCCGGGCGCGGCGGTAGCTGACGAATTTCTCGATGATGATCGCCCAGGCCCAGACCGAGGCGACCATCAGCAACAGCATGACGAGTTTGACCGTCAGCGTCGCGCGCATGAAAAGACCCCAGAAGGAGAAATCGATCTCCGAGGCGAGGGCAAGCGTTCCTGCTTCCATAGACCTGCTCATTTCCTGTCGGCCCCTGTGGCCGGGGCTCTGATTACCGGGATATGTAGCCGATTTGCAGGGGAAAGGCTACTGAATTGGCAGCATTCCGCTGGCACGGACCGCTTCCCATAGGCGGGGGTTTGCCCTTGCGCCCGCCGCGGCATGGCAAAGGCCGTTTCCGGGGCAGGCAAATGCCCGCTGGAGCAAGGGCTGCGCCGGCTCGTTCAATGCACCCTTTGCCGCAGCGCCGCGGGCAACCGCGCGGGCTGGCCTTCGCGGGTGACGCAGACCGCCGTCACCTCGGCGCGAAAGATCACCTCTTCGCCCCGCACGACTTCTTGCGACATGACAAGGCGCACGCCGGTCATGCTCTTGACGGTCGTCCGCACCTCGAGCGCGTCGTCGTACCGGGCAGTCATGAGGTAATCCGCCTCGATCCGCCGCACGACAAAGACGATCCCGTCGTCCTCGCGCATGGCGTTCTGGTCCAGCCCCTGTTCCTTAACCCAGTCGCTGCGGGCGCGCTCGATGAATTTCAGGTAGTTGGCGTGGTAGACGATGCCCGCCATGTCGGTGTCTTCATAGTAGACGCGGATCGGGAAACGATGCATGGGCGGGCTCCTTCCTGGCAGCGCGACCCTAGGCGCGGCGCAGGATACGGGCAACCCCGTCTCACCGCTTGCGCCGTCCCCCGGCGCTGCGGCTGTGAAAGGCGGGCGGCCGCTTGGCGACCCAGGCGAGGAATTTCGCCATGTCAGGATGCGCGCGCAGTTTCTCGACCGTGTTTAGATCGCGCGCCAGTTCGGCCTCGGTGAACCGGGCGTGGATCTCGCTGTGACAGATCTGGTGCAACAGGACGACGGGTCCGCCCTTGCCACCTTTCAGGCGCGGTACAAGGTGGTGCAGGCTTTGCCGTGCCTCCGGCGGAATGCGGCGCAGGCACAACGGACAAATAGGTTCTGATCCCTGTTCCAAATCGCTCCCCTTGTGGCCGATACTGGCATTGGGCAAGAGAATGTGACAACGCCGCCAAGGATCAAGCCATATGGATTTCGACCTGACCAACCAGCCCGAGATCGTGCAGCAGGCCTATGCCTATCTCATGCAGGGCTGGGAGATCGCGCGTGAATGGCTGATTTCGCCGGCCGCCTGGTCGCAGTTCGGATTGCTGGCCGCCGCTTTCCTTCTGGCCTGGCTTCTGACCCGACGGCTGCGGCCCTGGCTGACCCGCATCCTGACGCCAGAGGCCTCGCGCCAGTCCCTGCTGGCCTCGGCGCGCCGGTTCCTGCTGATCTTCGTGCCGCTGCTGTTGCCCATCCTGGCCTGGGCCTTTACCGGCATCGGCGAAAGCCTGACGCGGGCGATCTTCAACTCGGGCGCGGTGATCGCTTTCGGCAAACGCGTCTTCCTGTTCCTGGCCGCACGCATCCTGGTGCGCGAGATCATGCAGGATGGCTTCCTCAAGATGCTTGGCCGGGTGATCCTGCTGCCGGTCATGGCGCTGTATACCGTGGGTCTGCTGGACGTGGCCACGGACCGCCTGAACGAAATGACGATCAGCCTGGGCAACATCGAGTTCACCTTGATGTCGGTGATCCGGGGCATCATCGCCGGGTCGATCCTGTTCTGGCTGGGCCGCTGGTCCAACGACCAGACCGGTGCCTATATCCACAAGCAGGCGGACATGCGTCCCGCCACGCGGCAACTGGCCGCCAAGGCCGCCGAATTCAGCATCTTCGGCATCGCCTTCCTGCTGCTCATGAACATCGTCGGCATTCCCCTGACCTCGCTGGCGGTCCTCGGCGGTGCCATCGGTGTGGGTCTCGGCCTCGGCCTGCAAAAGATCGCGTCCAACTACATCTCGGGCATCATCCTGCTGCTGGAAGGGCAGGCCACGGTGGGCGACTACGTCGAACTGGACAGCGGCGAGGCCGGCACCATCGTCAAGACCACCGCGCGGGCGATGATCCTTGAGACCTATGATGGCCGCTGGATCGTTGTCCCGAACGAGGATTTCATCACCACCCGCGTGATCAACTATTCCGATCAGGGCAGCGCCAACCGCTACGAGGCGCCCTTTTCGGTCAGCTACAATACCGACATCAATCTTGTTCCCGACATCGTCGAGGCGGCCGTGGCCAAGCACCCCGGAGTGCTGTCGGCACCTTACCCGCCGGATTGCGAACTGCGCGGCTTTGGCGACTCGGGCATCGATTTCGCGGTGGAATTCTGGGTCAACGGCATCGACGACGGGCCGAACAAGTACACCTCGGACGTGCTGTTCCTGATCTGGAACGCGCTCAAGGACCACGACATCGAGATCCCGTATCCGCACCGCGTCGTCCAGTTGCAGCACCCGACCGAAAGCCCCGCGCCCGAGGCGCAGGAGGCGTGACGGGACAGGCGCTTGTGATTGGCGGGGGGCCTGCGGGGCTCATGGCTGCCGATGCCCTGCTGTCCGCAGGTCACACGGTGACACTGGTCGAAGCCAAACCGTCTTTGGCGCGCAAGCTGCTGATGGCCGGCAAGTCCGGGCTGAACCTGACCAAGATGGAAGAGCCGGAGCGTTTTCTGGCCGCCTATGGCGCGGCAGTGTCCGACCTCGCGCCAATGATTGGCGCCTTTGGCCCCGGCGAGGTCGCGGCCTGGACCGAGGGGCTGGGACAGAAGACCTTTACCGGCTCGACCCTGCGGCTGTTTCCCGAGGTCATGAAGGCCTCTCCCCTGCTGCGCGCCTGGCTGACGCGGCTGGATGGCATGGGGCTGGAGATCCGGACCCGCTGGCGCTGGCTGGGCTGGGACCCGGATGGCGACCTGTCGTTCGACACGCCCAAGGGGCAACGGACCGAACATCCCGCCGTCACCGTTCTGGCCCTTGGCGGCGCCAGTTGGGCGCGGCTGGGATCGGACGGGGTCTGGGCCGGGCATTTCCGGCAGGCCGGCCTTCAGGTCACCCCCTTCGCCCCCTCCAATGTCGGTTTGTCGGTGGACTGGTCCGACCACATGAAACGGCACTTCGGAGAACCGCTGAAGAACATCACGCTCACCGCCAGGGACATGACCAGCCGCGGCGAGGTCGTGATCTCGGCCCGGGGATTGGAAGGCGGCGGCATCTACCCGCTGACACCTGCGCTGCGAACCGGCCACCCGCTGCGGATCGACCTGAAACCGGATATGGACATCGCCTCGCTGACGGCACGGCTGTCCCGTCCACGGGGCAAGCAGAGCCGCGCCAACGCCCTGCGCAAGGCCTTGGCGCTTTCCCCCGCCGCGCGGGCCCTGCTGATGGAATGCGCGCGCCCCCTACCGGATGATGCGCAGGCGCTGGCGAAGATCGTCAAGTCACTGAACCTGAAGGGCGCAACCCCCAGACCGATGGACGAGGCGATTTCGACGGCGGGCGGCGTGCCGTTTGCGGCCTTGGATCGCGGGCTAATGCTGCGCGACCTGCCCGGCACCTTTTGCGCGGGCGAGATGCTCGATTGGGAGGCGCCGACCGGCGGCTACCTGCTGACCGGCTGTCTGGCCACCGGGTTGTGGGCCGGGCGCCACGCGGCAGACTGGCTGTCCGCGCATCTTATGCGCGATCAGGCTAACTGAAACTGTCCTACCGGACCGCCTGAACCGGCGTCGACCAGACCAGCGAGATGCGGCGGTTGCGCGCCCGCCCCACCGGCGTCGCATTATTTGCCACGGGCCGATCCGGGCCATAGGCTATCACCTCGATCGCGGTTTCGGGAACGCCGCGCCTGGCGATCTCTTTCGCCACGACCTCGGCCCGCAGGCGGCTCAGCAACCGGTTGATGCCCTCGGCGCCGAAGTTGTCGCTATGCCCCTCGACGCGCAAGGCCAACCCGCCCTGCCCCACGCAGATCCGCGCCACAGCCGAAAGCGCGTTCACGCCCCGGATCGACCGCGCGTCCAGCCGTGTTTCTCCCGCGAGGAACCGCACCTGCTCATCGCCTTGGGCACGGCGGCTCTGCCGGGCGCATTCGGCCACGGAGGGCTCGAATTCAATAAGCGGCAACCAAAAGCCCGCCTGAAAGACCTGCTCTGCCCCAAGGGCCGCGTTCTGTCGCTGCGTTCCGGCTGCCGGGTAGTCCTGCAGCACGGACAGCGACAGCTTGTCATCAGGCCCAAGCGCGGCGCGTGTTGACGCCTCGACCAGTTCCACGTCGACACCGGGCGGGAGGACACCCTCGACCGAAAGCTGCCCAACCGCCAGCGTGATGGTCAGCGCTTCGGCCTCTCCCAGCCAGCGTTCGACGGCCCTCAACAAGGGCGCCGCACTCGGCAGCGCGGTATCCAGGTCCTGCTGAACATCCCCGCTGGCGGGCGGCAGCCCGAGTAGACCGGCTATCTCGGCGGCGTCCAGATCGACAGGCAGCACACCGCCAAGCGCCAGGCCCGTTTCGGGATGATAGGTCAGGGTCGCGTCCGGATCGCGGCCATCGCTCTGCAACTCGACATGGCTGCGCAGGTCGGTGCCCTGCGGCAAGGCCGCAAGCCGTGTTTCGACCCGGGCCGCTCTGTCGGGATCAGCCAGAACCGCGTTCAGCGTGACGGATGTCTCTTCCAGCAGGATGCTGCCCTCGATCACCTCGGCAAAGGCGCCTTGCACCGCCGCCACGCTGGCAATCCAGTCGAGCGTGTCGGGCAATGGTGATTGCAAAAGGCGAGAGACGTCGGCACCCAGCGCGCTGCCCAGATCCTCGGACCCGATGCCGTCGGGCAGGACACCCGTTGCCGTAACCGCCCCATTGCGCCGCTCGAGCAGCAGCCAGAACGGCCTTGGCGGCGCCTCGGGCAATGTCGATACGTCCAGACGGTAGTTGGCAGGCAGATCCGCGCGCAGGGTCGTCAGCGCGCTGTCCATCTCAGGGCCACCGTCCAAACCGGTCAGAACCACGGAACCGGGCATCACCACGGCCACCCCCTGCCTTGCAGCGCCAAGTACCTTGATCGCACCAGTCATGGTCGGTCCCAGATCGGGCAGGCCGGGGTCGACCGGGCCGTTCACCAAGGCATTCTCCTGAACTCTGTCGAATACGCCTGCGAGGGCCTGCACGTTTAGCCCCGGAGGAAGCTTGCCGCGCAGGAAAACACCCCGGTGGGGGTGTCGCTCTGCCACCAGCAGAAAAGGCGCACCGTCGTCACGCACGCTGATCTCTCGCTTGATCGACAGTTCCGCGGGCAAATTGTCGAGCAGGGCCGTCACTGCCTGCGCATCTGCGGGCCAGAGCGCCTCTCCCCGGATCGTGCCGCTTGTCGCGCTGACCTCGATCTCCGCCCTGTCCAGGATAGCGGCGCTTTCGGTCAGCGCCAGAATGGCGGCATCCCAATCCCCCAGGGGCGCGCCTCGTGCGATCTGCAAGGTGGTCGCATCCGCTCCAGAGATCCGACCCAATGCCTCGGCGGTGGTGGCTGTAGTGACGTGACCGCTGAGACGCGTCCCCGTGTCGTCCTTGCGCAGGCTGTAGGTGAACTGCGCGACGCTGGGCAGAACCTGGAGGCGTACACGCACCTCTTCGACACCGTCGATCCCGCGCAGCGCGCTCTCGATCGCGCGCATGTCCGCGCGGCTCTGGACCAGACCCTCGACCGTGATCACCCGTCCATCGACGGTCAGCACGGGCGGATCGGGATACCCGGACATGAGCACCTTGGCCTGCGCGCGCAGTCCGGCCTCGATTGTCGGTTCCTCGCTGGGCACATGGAACAGTCCAAGCGCCGCCAGAATCAGGAAGATGACCAGCGCGCCGATGACTTCGACAAGCGCCCTGGCCGTCATCGGATCAGATCGCTGCCTTGCGGCTCTCGTCGAGGTAGATATCTCGCAGGCGCAGGGCACGTTGTCCCGGCGTGCCATCGCCCAGTGCCACGCCGTCGATCTCGACCACCGGCATCACGAAGGTCGAGGCAGAGGTGATGAAGGCCTCGTCGGCCCCCTGCGCTTCCTCGATGGTGAAATTGCGTTCTTCGACTTCCATCTGCGCCTCGCGCGCGAACCGCAGGACGGCGGCACGGGTGATCCCGTGCAGGATGTCATTGGACAGGGCACGGGTGACGATCTTGTTGCCCTTGATGAAATAGGCGTTGTTCGAGGTGCCCTCGGTCACGAAACCATCCTCGACCATCCAGGCGTCATCGGCACCGGCCTTTTTGGCCATCATCTTGCCCATGGAGGGATAGAGCAACTGCACCGTCTTGATATCGCGCCGGCCCCAGCGTGCATCCTCGATCGAGATCACCTTGATGCCCTTCTTCGCCGCCGGGCTTTCCGCAAGACCGGGCTTGTTCTGGGTGAACAGAACGATGGTCGGCGTCGTGGTCTCGGGGTCGGGGAAAACAAAGTCGCGGTCGTCGGGCGCGCCCCGCGTGATCTGCAGATAGACCAGCCCGTCCACGATCCCGTTCTTTTCAACCAGGTCGCGGTGGATCTGCAGCAGCTCCTCTGCGGTGACGGGGTTGCGCATCTCCAGCTCATCCAGCGACCGCTGCAGCCGTTTCGCGTGGCCGTCGAAATCGATCAGCTTGCCGTCCAGGACCGACGTGACCTCGTAGACGCCATCGGCCATGAGAAAGGCCCGGTCGAAGATCGAGACCTTGGCCTCGTGTTCAGGCAGGAAGTCTCCGTTCACATAGACGGTACGGGTCATGGGCGTGATCCTTGAAAGCGGTGTTCAGCATCTTTTAGGCAGGGCGTCTGCAGGCTGCAAGCCTCGGCCCGAGGGCAGCGGCGGCATGCCTTTTCAGCCCCAGAGCGTCGCCACGGGCGGGTGAACGCCCTTGGCATCAAATGTCAGCGGCACGTCCCGGTCCTCGGCCAACAGCAAGGGCCCGTCCAGATCGGTGACCAGAGCCCCCTGGGCCACCAGCACCGCCGGGGCCATCGCCAGGGACGAGCCGACCATGCAGCCCACCATGACATCGTATCCTTCGGCCAGCGCCGCATCGCGCAGGGCCAGCGCCTCGGTCAGGCCGCCGGTCTTGTCCAGCTTGATGTTCACCACGTCGTACTTGCCCTTGAGCGCGGGCAGCGAGGCACGGTCATGACAGCTCTCGTCGGCACAGACGGGCACCGGGCGCTCCATCCCGATCAGCGCCTCGTCCTCGCCGGCTGGCAGTGGCTGTTCGACAAGCGCGACCCCCAGCCGCACCAGGTGCGGCGCGAGATCGGCATAGACCTCGGCACTCCAGCCCTCGTTGGCATCGACGATGATCCTTGCATCGGGCGCACCGCGGCGCACCGCCTCCAGCCGGGGCATGTCGTCAGGCGTGCCCAGCTTGATCTTGAGCAAGGGCCGTGCCGCGTGTTTGCGCGCCGAGGCCTCCATCTTCTCCGGCGTGTCCAGCGACAGGGTATAGGCGGTGATCTCGGGCCCCGGTTTCGCCAGACCGGCCAGTTCCCAGGCGCGATGTCCGGCGGCCTTCGCCTCCATATCCCAAAGCGCACAATCCAAGGCGTTGCGCGCCGCCCCGGCGGGCAGAGCCTCTTGCAGCGCCATGCGAGAAATCCCCTCGGGCAAGGCTTCGATCTCGGCGGTTACGCTGTCCAGCGTCTCGTCATAGCGGGCATAGGGCACGCATTCGCCCCACCCCATGACCTTGCCGCGCGTGACCCGCACGGTCAGGACTTGCGCCTCGGTCCGGCTGCCCCGCGAAATGGTAAAGGCCTCGGCGAGCCGGAACACGTCTCGTGAAACACTGATCGTCATGCCCGTCCTTCCTGCTTCTTCTCTTTGAAAATACTCTGACGCCGCAACCTGTCGTCCCGCGCGCCGCAACGCAGGGAGCGCCCAAAGGGACGGCGGGCGGGGCGTCTTTCACGCCCGAAGGCGCGAAACAGCGTCCGCCCAAAGGCCGGACCGCCCGTCGTCAGAGCGCCTCGAGCGCCTCGGCCAACCGGTCCGCACCGTGCCGGAACGGGTCCACCGTGGGCAGGCCAAGACGCGCCTCGACCTCTTCGCAATAGCGCACCGCTTCGGCTTCGCCCATGTGCTGCGTGTTGATCGAAACGCCAACCACTTGGCAACCGGGGTTGGCGACCTTTGCCAGCGACATCGACAGGTCCCGCACCTCTTCCAGCGAGGGCAGGTCATAGTCCGGCAGGCCGCGCATATGGGTCCGCGTCGGCTCGTGGCACAGGATCAGCGCGTCGGGCTGGCCGCCGTGGATCAGGGCCATGGTCACGCCGGAAAAGGACACGTGGAACAGGCTGCCCTGTCCTTCGATCACGTCCCAATGGTCGGCATCGTTGTCGGGCGTCAGCCATTCGATGCTGCCGGCCATGAAATCCGCCACAACCGCATCCAGCGGCACGCCATCACCGGTGATCAGGATGCCGGTCTGGCCGGTGGCGCGGAAGGTCGATTTCATGCCCCGGTCGCGCATCGCCTTGTCCAGCGCCAGGGTGGTGTACATCTTGCCCACCGAACAATCGGTGCCCACGGCCAGAACGCGCTTGCCGGTCCGCATCTTGCCATCCGCGATCGGATAGTCGACCTCGGGCACCCGCACGTCGTGCAGGGCGCGGCCCGTGGCCTCGGCCACGGCCTTCAGGTCGGGCTCGTCCCGCAGCAGGTTGTGAAGCCCCGAGGCCAGGTCGAACCCTTCCTCGAGGGCCTCGACCAGGACCTTTTTCCAGGTCTGGCTGATCTTGCCGCCGCGGTTGGCCACGCCGATCACCAACGTCTTGGCGCCCGCCTCCTTGGCCGCCGCCAGGTCCATGTCCGTCAGCCCAAGGTCGGCCTTGCAACCATCCAGGCGCAACTGGCCGACACAGTTTTCCGGCCGCCAATCGCGGATTCCCTGGGCCACCTTGGCCGCCAGCGGGTCGGGCGCATCGCCCAGGAACAGAAGATAGGGTGTCTCGATCATGGACGCCTCCGAATTCAGAATTTGCCCGACCATGCCTGAGTCGCCGCCGAACTGCCTTGCGTTCCTGCGCCGATACGCGGAAATCTTCGACGTTTCTTGCAGGTTTCGACCAAAATGCCGAAGAATCATGCATGCGATGCGGAATGCCGCTCTGCAGCGAAATCCGCTTGCAGCGGCTTGCGCAGTTTTATAACCCGTATACCAACGCACACGCAACTTTATGACCGAAAGGCCCTGCCCATGTCCTTCCGCATCCAGCCCGCCGCCCCGGCCCGCCCCAACCGCTGCCAGTTGTTCGGCCCCGGTTCGCGCCCGGCGATCTTTGAAAAGATGGCAGGCTCGGCGGCCGATGTCATCAATCTCGACCTCGAGGATTCGGTGGCCCCGACCGACAAGGACAGCGCGCGTGCCAATATCATCAAGGCCATCGGCGAGGTCGACTGGGGCAACAAGACCCTGTCGGTGCGGATCAACGGTCTGGACACGCCCTATTGGTACCGCGACGTGGTGGACCTGCTGGAACAGGCGTCCGAGCGGCTTGACCAGATCATGATCCCCAAGGTCGGCTGCGCCGGGGACATCTATGCCGTCGATGCGCTGGTGACGGCGGTGGAACGCGCCAAGGGCCGGACCAAGCCGATCAAGTTCGAGGTCATCATCGAAAGCGCCGCAGGCATCGCCCATGTCGAGGAGATCGCCGCCGCGTCGCCCCGGCTTGAGGCGATGAGCCTCGGCGCCGCCGATTTCGCGGCCTCGATGGGCATGGCGACCACCGGCATCGGCGGCACCCAGGAAAACTACTACATGATCCGCGAAGGCCAAAAGCACTGGTCCGATCCCTGGCACTGGGCCCAGGCCGCGATCGTGGCCGCCTGCCGCACCCACGGCGTGCTGCCCGTGGACGGGCCGTTCGGCGACTTCAGCGACGACGAGGGGTTCCGCGCCCAGGCGCTGCGCTCGGCCACGCTGGGCATGGTGGGCAAATGGGCGATCCACCCAAAGCAGGTGACGCTGGCCAATGAGGTCTTCACGCCCACCGAAGAGGCCGTGAACGAGGCCCGCGAGATCCTTGCCGCGATGGAAGAAGCCAAGGCCAAGGGCGAAGGCGCCACCGTCTACAAGGGGCGCTTGGTGGACATCGCCTCGATCAAGCAGGCGGAGGTCATCGTCCGCCAGGCCGAGATGATCGCGGCCAACTGAGGTGTCGGGCCGGACCTTCGGGTCCGGCCCCTACTCCGTGCGGGTTCTGCCCGCCCTGCGCAACCGTTTCAGCAGGGCCGTCTTGGCAGCGCCCAGAGCGTCATCGTCAAGGTCGGACCGGTTGAGCGCCAACAGGTCCTCGGCTGCCTTTGCCGGTTGCACGTTCTGTCGCACAAGGGGCCGCAGTCCGGCGCGCGATACCTGCAGCCGGTCCAGCGCCACGCCCAATGGCCCCAGCGGATCAGCGCCGCACTCTTCCAACCGTGTGGCGGACACGTCGACATGACGGCCCAACCGCGCCGCCACCCTTGCCACGATGCTCTCCAGCTCTGCCGCGTCTCGAAAATCTTCGGCGAACTGCTCTGGCCCCTCGGTCAGCCTCTGGCTGCGCAGCAGTTGCCAGTAGAGGCTTTGCAGCCAGGCCTCTGGCGCGCGGGTGGTGAACCAGATGGACAGGGGCAGGTCCGGAAGCTGACCTGCCAGGACCTCGACCATTTGCCCCAGCAGCTCTGGCGCGGCTGCGTAGGTGGTGACGGATTTCCGCCCCGGCAGCAAACCGCAGAGATGTTCCGAGCTGACAAGCAGCGGGCGCGCATCAATAGGGTCGATGCCTTGCGCAAACTCGGCCACCGCCGCGCGAAATGCCACGATGCGCTTGGCGTTGCTTCCCACCGAGACACGCCGGGCGGCAAAATTCACCGGCTCGATGTGATGCGGCAAGACCAGCCGCAGGCGCGGGGCAAGGATCTCGCGCTGTGCGTCGGCCCCGCGTTGCAGACTGGTGGTGCCTGTCTTGTGGAACCCGGGATGGATCAACATCCGCATGTCCTGCCTCCCGTCACGCCGCTTCGCCCCTTCCCTAGCAGACCCGGGGATGTAGCGCGATACGCGGCGGGTATGCTCAGGCCCGCTCGTCCTTGGGCGATCCCATGACGACATAGGATGTCAGCGTACGCACCTGCGGCAGCGCGCCCAGGATATCGGTATGGAAATGTTTGTAGGCGGCCAGATCGGCCACCTCGACCCGCAACAGGTATTCCACCGGCCCGGTGATATTGTGACATTCACGCACCTGGGGCGCCGCTGCCATCGCCTGCTCAAAGGCCAGTTGCGCGGGCTTGGTATGCTGGTTCAACCCCACGGTGATATAGGCTGTAAAGCCGATGCCACGCTTTTCTGCGCTGAGCACCGCGCGATACCCCAGTATCACCCCGGTCTTTTCCAGTGCCTGCGTGCGGCGCAGACAGGCGGACGGCGACAAGCCGACCCGCTCTGCAAGGGCCAGGTTGCTCAACCTCCCGTCACCGGAAAGCTCTCGCAATATCTTGCGATCTATGGCATCCATTTCGATCATTGATTGCAGAAATACGCCGCGAGCGCCACAAAATGCAATCAAATAGCGGCATAAACCGGCGACCATTGCTCCATGACGCCTGACTTACTCCTTGCCCTTGCGCTGTTTGCCGCCGCCACCGTGTTCTCACCCGGGCCCAACAACCTGATGCTGATGACATCGGGGGCGAATTTCGGTCTGCGCCGGACACTGCCGCACCTGGCGGGCGTGGCCTACGGGTTTCCACTGATGATCCTTCCGGTCGGCCTGGGCGTGATGCAGGTCTTTGAAATCTGGCCCTTTGCCCACACCCTGCTAAAGGTCGTTGCGTTCGCATACCTGCTTTGGCTGGCCTGGAAGATCGCCAACCAAGCGGCGCCGGGCGAGGCGGGCAGGAATGCTCGCCCGCTCAGCTTTCTGCAGGCGGCGGCCTTTCAGTGGGTCAACCCAAAGGCCTGGTCGATGGCCCTGGGCGCGATCACGCTCTATGCCACCAGCCGAGATTTTGCCGCCGTGGCCTGGGTTTCAGGCACCTACGCGGTGATCGGAACCGCCTCGGCCGTGACGTGGACGGTCCTTGGCACAGGACTGCGCCGCTGGCTGAACCAGCCCGGGCGATTGCGCCTGTTCAACTGGAGCATGGCAGCAATCCTTCTGGCCGCGATGGTGCCGGTCCTGTTCGGCTGAGGTCACTCCGGAAGCGGCAACCGGTTTTCCGCCAGCACAACCTCTGGCGGCGGATCGACGAAGTGGCGCATGGCACTGCGAATGCTGGCCTCACGCGTGGCGGCGGGGTGGTTCTGTCAGGTCATCACGGGTGTCCCTAGCCCCTTCGGATCCTGGATCGGCCGGTTGCGACAAATCTTGCTTTATTGCATCCCGTGCGCGGCGAGGCCATATAGCGGCCTGCAAGGAGACCCGGATGACTCATTACCTCGACTTCGAAAAACCCCTGGCCGAAATCGAAGGCAAAGCCGAAGAGCTGCGCCGCATGGCGCGTGACAACGAGGAAATGGACGTGTCGGCAGAGGCGGCCGCGCTCGACCGCAAGGCCGAGACCTTGCTCAAGGATCTCTATGCCAAGCTGACGCCTTGGCGGAAATGCCAGGTCGCCCGCCACCCCGACCGGCCGCATTGCAAGGACTATGTCGAGGCCCTGTTCACCGAGTTCACGCCGCTGGCCGGTGATCGCGGCTTTGCTGACGACCATGCCGTGATGGGCGGCCTCGCCCGGCTGGACGATCGCCCTGTGGTGGTGATCGGCCATGAAAAGGGCAACGACACCAGATCGCGCATCACCCACAATTTCGGCATGGCCCGCCCCGAAGGCTATCGCAAGGCGATGCGCCTGATGGACATGGCCGACAAGTTCGGCCTGCCGGTGGTCACGCTGATCGACACGCCAGGCGCCTACCCCGGCAAGGGGGCAGAGGAACGCGGCCAGTCCGAAGCCATTGCGCGATCGACCGAGAAATGCCTGCAGATCGGCGTGCCGTTGGTCTCTGTCGTGATCGGCGAAGGCGGCTCGGGCGGGGCTGTCGCCTTTGCCACTGCCAACCGGGTCGCGATGCTGGAACACGCGGTCTACTCGGTGATCTCGCCCGAGGGCTGCGCCTCGATCCTGTGGAAGGATTCCGACAAGATGCGCGAGGCGGCCGAGGCCCTGCGCCTGACCGCGCAGGATCTCTTTCAGCTTGGCGTCTGCGACCGGGTGATCCCGGAACCGCTGGGCGGCGCGCACCGCGACGGCGAGGCCTCCATCGCCGCCGTGCGCAGTGCCATCGGCGGCCTTCTTGGCGATCTTGACGGCATGTCGCGCGAAGACCTGATCCGCGCCCGCCGCGACAAGTTCCTGAACATGGGCTCCAAGGGTCTGGCGGCCTGAGCCATCGCACGTCGCACTGAAATGGCCTGATCCCGCCTCTCTCAACCTACAGTTGCAGGTTGGGCGTGCAGATCCATGAACTTCCGAACCTAGGCCGCCGCCGTCGCGCTGGATGTCGCGGTGACGGCGCATGTTTCTGCGCAATCCTGTGTTCGTCGGTAACGGGAGGCCGCCGATGGCCCGAGCGCCAAGGCGAAACAATTTGCACGCGCTCGTGACGATGCGTCAGGGCTTTGTCGGGTGACAGGGGCGCCTGCGACCCGGCACTATCCCCATCATGGAACTGTTATTCGCATATGGGGCCGGGCTGCTGACCCTGATTAATCCCTGCGTGGTGCCGGTGCTGCCGATCGTCATCGCCACTGCCCTGCAGGCCAGCCGGGCCGGACCATTGGTCATGGCGGCGGGGCTCAGCCTCTCCTTTGTCGTGCTGGGCGTCGGCGTCACGGCCTTTGGCCATGCGCTGGGAATCGGCATCGACACCGTGTCCCGGGTGGGCGCCGTGCTGATGGTGCTTTTCGGCCTGGCGCTGTTGCTGCCACAGGCGGCAGGCGTGCTTGAGACGGCCACCGCCGGTCTGTCGGCCCGTGCCGATGCGCAGATCGACCAGCTCGACCGGGGTGCGCTGCGCGGGCAATTCCTGGGAGGGCTGCTTCTGGGTGCGGTCTGGAGCCCCTGTATCGGCCCGACGCTGGGCGGTGCCATTTCGCTGGCCAGCCAGGGACAGGATCTTGGCTGGGCCGCGTTGATCATGTTGTTCTTTGCGCTTGGCGTCTCGACCCTGATCCTGGGCCTGGCCTATGGTACGCGTGGCGCGATCGGCCGCTACAACAGCCAGTTGCGCGCCCTTGCGGTCCGTGCGCGCCCGATCCTGGGCGCGACCTTCGTGGCCGTGGGGCTGGCGCTTTTCTTCAATCTTAATCACCTGGTCGAAGCCTGGCTCATCGGCGTCTTGCCACCCTGGCTGATCGACCTTTCCGTTTCCCTCTGACCTCACCCCAAGACATGGACTTGCAAAGGAGCCTTCTCATGGATCGACGCCGCTTTCTGACCCTGACCGCCGGATCGGCCCTTGCCCTGCCCCTTGCCGCCCATGCGGCACCGCTGGCCTACAAGCCCGGTCTCGTGACAAAGCACCTGGACAAGGGCGAGACCGTCTTTCTGGATTTCAAGGCCAGCTGGTGTTCGACCTGCGCCGCGCAGGAACGTGTCATCAATGTGCTGAAATCGGAAAACCCGGACTACGAGGCGCAAATCACCTTTATCGACGTGGATTGGGACGAATACGGCCGGTCCGAACTGGTCCGCTCGCTGAAAATCCCGCGGCGGTCCACACTGGTTGTCCTGAAAGGACAGGCGGAACTGGGCCGGATCGTCGCCCAGACCTCGCGCGCGTCGATCAAGGGGCTGATGGACACCGCCCTGTCCGCGGCGATGGCCTGACGCCCGGCGGGGCGTCAGGCCCCGCTATCAGCCTTGCGTACAGCACGCAAGGCCAAAAGCGTGACCACCGGGCCGATCAGTTCAAAGACCACGGTGGTCCCGATGGTCAGGGTCAGCAGGATGTCCCCAACAGCCGGCAGTTCGGCCGTGGCGACCAGCGCCATGCCCACCGCGACACCGGCCTGCGGCAGCAGCGCCGGGCCGACCCAGCGGCGTTGGGCAGGCGTCAGCCCGCCGAACAGGCCGCCCAGCCATCCTCCGACAAGGCGTCCGAGGATACGCAGGACCACATAGCCCACCCCGATCCAACCAACCGCGGAAAGTGCGTCCAACTGCATCGACGCCCCGGCCAACAGGAAAAAGAGGATTAGGAAAGGCCGCTCGACCATCTCGATTTCGTGGAAGGCATGTTCGTGGTGCTGCGCCCTGTTGGCGATCACCGACCCCGCCGCCATACCTGCCAAGAGGAACGACACCTCCAGCCAGAGCGCCAGCCCGGCGGTCAGGAAGACAAGGCCCAGCGCCTCGATCCGTGTCGGCTCACCCGGGCGCAGGCGCCCGGTCAGAACGGCACCGGGCAGACCGATGACAAGGCCAAGCACCAGCGCGCCACCCACCTCCCAGAGGGCCACAAGCAGCAACCCGGGATCAAAGCCACCGTTGGCGACAGCCTGTGCGGCTACGACCGCCAGGGCAAAGACCATCATGCCCCAGGCATCGTCGATGGCCACGATGCCGCGCAAGGTATCGGCGAAATCGCCCTCGCTCCCAGCCTCACGCAGGGTTTCCTGCGTCGCGGCCGGATCGGTCGCCGTGGCCACCGCACCGATCAGGATTGCCAGTTCCGGCGGCAAGCCCGCCAGCCAGAGACCCACCGCGACGACACCCATCGTCGCCAGCACCACCGCCATGGAGACCGTCAGGATCGCCCGCCCGTGCGCCGCGACCTTGTCATGGCGCAGCGACGACCCCAGCAAAAAGGCCACCATCGTCAACGCCACGATGGACAGCGGTTCGTACCAGAGGATGGCCGCCTCCGGCAGCAGCGCCAGCCCGGACGATCCGATCAGCACGCCCATCACCAGCAGCAAGGTCACGCCGGGCACGCGCGTGCGTCGCCCCAGGGCGTCAGCCGCAAGCCCCGCCAGGAACAAGATGCCCAGCGCGATGAAGACCGGTCCGAATTCCATGCGTCTTTCATGCCGCATCGCGGCACGCCTGCCAATGCGGCGCGTGTCAGCCCGCTAGCATCCGCAACCCCTGCGTGACATCCGAGCGCACGGCCAGCCGCAGGCCCGGCTCGTCGCCAGCCTTCAGCGCCGCGATGATCAGGCGGTGATACTGTGGCGGTTCCGACCGCCGTAGCCGACCGTAGAGCGCCCGCATCGTCGGCCCCAGTTGCAGCCAGACGGTTTCCGCCATCGCCAGCATCGCGGGCGCCTGGGCCCGCAGGTAAAGCGTGCGGTGGAACTCCAGGTTGGTACGGATATAGCCCACCGAATCGCGGTTCGACACGACGTCGGCGATGGTGGCATTGATGGTCTGCAACCGGTCGATCAGCGCGATATGCGCCCGCGGCAAGGCGCGCGAGGCCAGTTCGACCTCGATCAGGGCACGCAGGGCGGCCAGTTCCTCGATCCGTTCGTTCGACAGTTCAGGCGTGGACACCCGCCCCGACGATGACATGGTCAGCGCGCCCTCGGCCACCAGACGGTTCACGGCCTCGCGGGCGGGGGTCATCGAGACATCGAATTCCCGGCCGATACCGCGCAGGGTCAGCGCCTGACCGGGCGCCATCTGCCCATGCATGATCCGCGTACGCAGCCCGCGATAGACGCGGTCATGGGCGGAAGCGGCGATCTCTGCTTTGGGTACGGCTTGCATGGCTTGTTTGTGATCACATTTTCGGCGCGGGTCAATGGGTCGTGACGGGCCTCCTGGCGGCGTTAACCCTTGCAGACGAAACAGGCTACACGTCGTGCATGAATCAAAGTTATCTTCAATTTGAGATTTATCCGACGGTTCCGGGGGGCGAACCGCGGACAGTGCCATGCACCGCAAGAGAGTTTGTCATGACCCGTACCGCACCGATGTCCGCCTACAAGACGCTTGGCGTCACGCCCGAGGACGACTTTGCCACCATCCGGCGCGCGTGGATCAGGCTGGTCAAGGCGCACCATCCTGACGTCATCGGAGGCGATATCGAGGAAGGCGCGCGCAAGCTTGCCGAGCTGAACGACGCCTATGACGCATTGCGTTGGCACAACCCCGAGAAATTGCGCATCATCGCAGAGCGCGAGGCGCGGGACAGACGCGACTACCAAGGCGACCCGGCACCTCTCCGCAAAGCGCCGGCAGAGGAAGCTCGTGCGGACAACACGCAGGCCGATCTGAAATCGCAAGCGCGGCACGAGGCCGGCCCGCAGGATGCGTCGCACCCCCAGCAAGAAGCGCCCCGATATGAAAGGCGGGAAACGCTGTGGGCCGACTTCATCTCTGCGCGGGCGCAAGAGCGTTTCCGCGCCGGTCAGCGCATTTGCACCCCCGCATCGCAGGTCGCCAGGCGCAGGATGCTCTGCCGCGCCTGACCCGCCTGCTCTTGTGGATCCGAAGGTCTAGGGTCAGGACCCATTGATTTCAGAGGGGTGTCGTGATTCACGGTTCGAAAAAGAGCGGTGAACATGTCTGATCTATTCTGGCTGACCGATGCTCAGGTGGCGCGTCTCGAGCCTTTCTTTCCGAAGTCCCACGGCAAACCCCGCGTCGATGATCGGCGTGTGCTGAGTGGGATTATCTTTATCAACCGCAATGGGTTACGATGGCGCGATGCGCCTGCAGCCTATGGTCCACACAAGACGCTCTACAACCGCTGGAAGCGATGGAGTGATAAAGGCGTTTTTGCCCGAATGATGGCTGGTTTGGCTGCTGAACACGGTGAGACGAAGACAGTCATGATCGACGCGACATACCTCAAGGCCCACCGGACAGCGACCAGCATGGGCGTCAAAAAGGGGGGCGTGGGCGCCTGATTGGTCGCACCAAGGGCGGCATGAACACCAAGCTGCATGCCATCTGCGACAGCCAAGGACGCCCGCTTGATCTGTTCGTGACCGCCGGACAGGTGAGCGACTACATCGGGGCGCGCGCCTTGCTCAGCAGCCTGCCGAACGTCGATTGGTTGCTTGGTGACCGCGGCTATGATGCCGACTGGTTCCGAGAAGCGTTGCAAGACAAAGGGATACGCGCATGTATCCCCGGTCGAAAGCAGCGCAAGAAACCTGTAAAGTACGACAAGCGTCGCTACAAACGGCGCAACCGGATCGAGATCATGTTCGGCAGGCTGAAGGACTGGCGGCGTGTTGCGACCCGGTACGACAGATGCCCGAAGGTCTTCCTATCAGCCATCGCTCTCGCCGCAGCCGTCATCTACTGGCTTTGAAACTCAATGAGTCCAGACCCTAGTCGAACCGGTATCGGTGCAATTCGGCACCGTGTTCCTTCAACCATTTGCGGGGACTGCGCCAATCGCCATATAGCGCCTCGACCTGCTGCCAGAAGGCGGCGGAATGATCCATGTGACGCAGGTGCGCGACCTCATGTGCGGCGACATAGTCCAGTACCTCTGGGTGGCCCAGGATCAGCCGCCAGGAATACATCAGGCCGCCGTCGTGGGTGCAGCTGCCCCAGCGTGACCGCGTATCCCGCAATGTCAGGCGGCTATACCCCCGCCCCAACCGCGCCGAATACCGGTCAGAGGCCTCCGCCAGCCGGTCGCGCGCCCGCGTCCGCAGCCACCCCTTAAGACGCGCCGCCATCCGGTCCTCGGGGCCCGGGACCAGCAATACCCCATCGGATTGCCGCACCTGGCGACCGCTTCCCGGCCGCACCTCGTGCAGGACGCCTTCGACGGGCAGCCGCGCGCCCGGCCCGACGACCACCGGCCCCGAGACCCCGGCGAGATGCCCGCGCAGCCAGCTTTCCTTGGCGCGCAAAAAGGCAAGCCCCTCGGACTCGGGCACTTTCTGCGGCAAGGTCAGCGTGACCCGCCCGTCCAGTTGCGAAATCCGCAGGGACAGGCGGCGAGCTCGCGCCGACCGCCGCAGGACGACCGAAACCGGAGGGTTGCCACCCAAGGTGATTTGCCCCATATGCCCCCTGCCCCGCTGCCTGTCGTCAAAGCTTTTGACATCCCTCATCTGATATGGCAGGGGGCGTGGATTGTCGACAGACACTGAGAGTTGAAGGGGATCACCCATGCCCAAGGAAGAATGGGGCACCAAGCGTGTCTGCCCCACCACTGGCAAGCGTTTCTACGACCTGAACCGCGACCCGATCGTCAGCCCCTACACCGGCGAGGTGGTCAACCTCGAAACCGGCAAGCGGAGCATGATCGCTGCGGATTCGGCAGATGCGGCCAACAAGTCCAAGGCCAAGGAGTCCGAGGAAGAAGTCGATCTGATCGACGACGATGACGTCAACGTCGATCTCGACGATGACGATGTTCTCGAGGACGAAGACGACGACAACGTTTCCCTGGACGATATCACGGACGTCTCGAACGAAGACGACGAGTCCTGATCGCTGGTCACCAGCGCTGAACACGGCAACGCCGGTCGGTTTTCCGACCGGCGTTTTTCTTTGTTTCCTCTGCCGCCACAGGCCCTACCGAGGCTTCGCGAGGAAATTCTCTCTCCGCCGCAATTTTCCGCTTGATCCCATTCGCGGCAGGGCGTAATCACCCCCGCACGGCGCCGCTGGCGTCGCCCGGGAATGGGGCCTTAGCTCAGCTGGGAGAGCGCTACAATGGCATTGTAGAGGTCAGGGGTTCGATCCCCCTAGGCTCCACCATCCCCCCTCCATCACGATGATAGGACACCTCAGACCGAGGCAAAACAGCCCAACGCCGGGCCGTGAACGCCTATGTCCAGCGGTCCGAAATCGCTGTCCACGCAAAGGCTGAAATAGCCCGCCGTCGGCAGGAAGAGCACCGTGTAGGCACCGTCTGAACGGGTCACGCTGTAACAGGTCAGGGTCAGCCCCCCGCTGAAATTGACGGTTATGGGGCGCGGACGCCGCACGCGCATACGTGCAAACTCCTCCAGCAACAAGCGGTCGCCCTGGCTTTCCACCGCAAAGCCCGCCAGTTCATCCTCAACAAGCCGCGTCACATGCGCGGGCCAATCCTGCTGCGTCATGGACCTCAGATTAAGGCGCGACGCACAAGGTTCAAGCCCGCGACCAGCAGCACAAGCAAGGTCGCCCGCCGAAAGGCGCGCTGGTCGATCCGGTTCTGCACCCGCGACCCGATCCACATGCCCGCCAGCGCCGGCGGCACCAATGCCAGCGACAGCCAGACGGTCGCCGCGTTCAACACGCCCGAGCCGATATGGGCCAGCGTCAGCGCCACCGCGCCCAGCCCGTAGATCACGCCCTGTACGCGCATCTGTTCGCGCTTTTCGGTGCCCATCGCTGTCAGGTAGGCCACGGTAGGCGGCCCCCAGACGCCCGAGAACCCGCCGATGAACCCGGCGAACACCCCGATCCCGATTTCCAGCCCCCGGTGCCCCTCGCGTGCGACACTAGGCTGCCAGCCTGCAAGCTGCAGGATCGCGAACAGGGTGATCGGTGCGCCGATCATCAGCAACAGGACCTGCCCCGGCAGCACCGCCACCAGTTGCGCCGACAACAGCAGCATCACGCAGGCAACACCCAGGAAAACCCGGAACCGGCGTACGGATTGCACGGCGGCGCCTGGCCCCTGGGCCATCGCCTGGAATCCGTTTGTCACCAATGTCGGAAGGATCAATCCCGCCAGGGCCAGTTCCGGCGCCACGAGGCTGCCGAGCCCCGAGACGAGAATCATCGGCATGGCAAAACCGACCAATCCCTTGATCACACCGGCGAGCGACGCAATTCCAATGGCAATGAGGACTGTAAGCGGGGTCAGATCTGCAAGAATTCCGGGCATGAGGGCCTCTTAGCATGTCCTGCAATGACCGCATCCGGAATCAACGGCGCGCAACAATTGAACAATACCAAATAGCCATCGGTATTTTTGTTGCGCTGCACCTGCAAAGTGGCTAGGACCATCGGGACGATGTAATTTGACCGCAAACTCTGGAACGCACGTTTCACTACACGCGCGACGGAATGGCCACGCCAGCCCGCACGGCGACAAAGAGAGAGGACCTGTTGAATGGCGCATGACGGACAAGACCTGAGCCTTGGCAGCGTGATTCTGCCCGATCTTCTGACCCTGACCGGCGATTCGATTGCCCCGATCGAAGGCATCCTGGAAACCGCCCGCGCCCATGTCCGGGACATGGTGCTGGCCGATGGCCGCGTGTCCGGCGCCTTGGTCGAGCAGAACCAGTTTGCCGCCCACGGGCTGGCCTGGCTGGCCACCTACGTCGAATCGCTGCGCCAGATGCAGGCCTGGGCCAAGCGACTGGATAGCGATGGCACCTTCGGCGAGGTCGAGCAGCTGATCCACCAGATCGCCTTTGGCGAGTACCTGTCGCAGATCCACGGCGGCATCCAGATGAACCAGGGCGAGATCGTGCGCCTGTCCGACATGGGCCTGAACCAGGATGAACGCCGCGCCATGCTGACCGATCAGGTCGAACACCTCATGCAGCACGGCAACAATCCGGGCGCCCGCACCCGGCTGGTGCAACTGATGGAGGAACGGCAGGCCGAGGTCACGCATGGCCGCACCGGGCTGGACGAAGAACTGGAGATGATCCGCGACCAGTTCCGCCGTTATGCCGTGGAAAAGGTCGAGCCTTACGCGCATGAATGGCACCTCAAGGATGAGCTGATCCCGATGGAAATCATCGAGGAACTGGCGGAAATGGGTGTCTTCGGCCTGACAATCCCCGAGGAATACGGCGGCCTTGGCCTCTCCAAGGCCTCGATGTGCGTGGTGTCCGAGGAACTCTCGCGCGGGTATATCGGTGTCGGATCCCTGGGCACCCGGTCCGAGATCGCCGCCGAACTGGTTATCGCGGGCGGCACGGAAGAGCAGAAGCAGAAATGGCTTCCGCGCTTTGCCAGCGGTGAAACTCTGCCGACGGCAGTCTTCACCGAACCCAACACCGGATCAGACCTGGGGTCTCTGCGGACCCGCGCCGTCAAGGACGAGAATGGCGACTACGGCATCACCGGCAACAAGACCTGGATCACCCATGCCGCGCGTACGCATGTGATGACCCTGCTGGCACGTACCGATCCGTCGACGGACAACTACAAGGGCCTGTCGATGTTCCTGGCCGAGAAAACCCCCGGCACGGATGAGGATCCCTTCCCCACCGAGGGCATGACCGGCGGAGAGATCGAGGTGCTGGGGTATCGCGGCATGAAGGAGTACGAGCTTGGCTTCGACGACTTCAAGGTCAAGGGCGAGAACCTGCTTGGGGGCGAGGAAGGCAACGGCTTCAAGCAGTTGATGGAAACCTTCGAATCGGCCCGCATCCAGACCGCCGCGCGTGCCATCGGCGTGGCCCAGGCGGCGCTGGACGTGGGCATGCAATACGCCATCGACCGCAAGCAGTTCGGCAAGTCGCTGATCAACTTCCCCCGCGTCTCGGGCAAGCTGGCCATGATGGCAGTGGAAATCATGATCGCCCGCCAGTTGACCTATTTCTCGGCCTGGGAAAAGGACCACGGGCGGCGCTGCGACCTCGAGGCCGGCATGGCCAAGCTACTTGGCGCGCGCGTGGCCTGGGCCAACGCGGACAACGCGCTGCAGATCCACGGCGGCAACGGCTTTGCGCTGGAATACACGGTCAGCCGCATTCTCTGCGATGCGCGCATCCTCAACATCTTTGAAGGCGCCGCCGAGATCCAAGCACAGGTGATCGCGCGCCGCCTGCTGGCATAATTCGGAAACGAACCGGTTCAGGGCCCCGCCAGGAATGGCGGGGCCTTTTTTCTTGATCACTTGTCCGTTTGACCACGCGCCATCCGCCCGACAATCTGATCCGGATCAAGGTTTCGGCCACTCTGGCGTGATCTGACACCGGCGATCACAACACCGGAGTCGCTCCATGAGTTACAAGGAATCGCTCGCCGCGTTGAAACCGCAGGTGAAAGAATTCAACGCCGCCATCGGGGAAACCGCCCAGGGTTTTGGCGCAATTGCCAAGAGCCTGCACGGCGACGGCGCGCTGACCCACAAGCAAAAGGAATTGGTCGCACTGGGCATCGCGGTGGCGATACGATGCGAACCCTGCATCATGTTCCACATCGAAGCTTTGGTGCGCCTTGGCGCCACGCGCCAAGAAATCGCGGAAACACTGGCGGTTTGCGTGGAAATGGGCGGCGGCCCGGGCGTGATGTACGGCACAAAGGCACTGGCCGCCTTCGACGAATTCAACGCCAAAGCCAAGTCGGCGGAATGATATCAAGACAAGGGATGGCCATCACCGATGATGGTGTGGCCCGCCCAGACTTTGGCCGCGGCAGGGACATGAGTGCCGGAAAACCGATCTTGCCGGAGCAAGACAAAGGGCGGGGAAGTCCCCGCCCTTTTCCATACTTCCATGACTGGCCTGGGTCTTATCCCCGCAGCGTACCGCCTGTGGCCTTGGTCACCTTCTCGACGATCTTCGCCGCGACCGCCTCGATGTCCTTTTCCTTCAGCGTCTTGCCCGTCGGCTGAAGGCGCACGGTGATGGCAAGGGATTTCTTGCCCTCGCCCAGGCTGCCGCCGATGAACTCGTCAAAGACGCGCACCTCTTCGATCAACGCCTTGTCGGCGCCCTGAGCCGCATTGACCAGCGTCAGCGCCTCGACATCCGCATTCACGACAAAGGCAAAGTCGCGCTCGACCGCCTGCAGATCATTCAGAACCAGCGCGGGCCGGGTCGCGCCGCTCTTGCGCGGCATCGGCACCTCTTGCGGCCAGAGGGTAAAGCCCACGGCCGGCCCCTTGACGTCCATCGCGGCCAGAACCTTGGGATGCAGTTCGCCAAAGACGCCCAGCACCTTCTTGGGGCCAAGGCAAAACTTGCCGTGCCGCCCCGGATGCCACCATTCCCGCGCCCCGCGCAGGATCTGCATCTTGGCCGGTGCGCCCATCGCGGCCAGTACCGCCTCGGCATCGGCCTTGGCATCGTAGAGATCCACGGGCCGCGAGGCACCGTGCACGTCCTTGGGCCCGCTGCGCCCCACCAGCAGGCCGGTGACCTGCACATGCTGTTCGCCAGGCTCGCCGCCGTGGAAGGCATGGCCGACTTCGAACAGGGCCTGGTCCATGAAACCGCGTGCCTGGTTGCGTGCCGCAGCCTGCAAGAGGCCCGGCATCAGCGCGGGCCGCATGTGGCTCATCTCCGAGCTGATCGGGTTGGCCAGCATATGCGCGTCGTCACCGCCGCCAAACAGCGCCGCCGCCGCCTGGTCGATAAAGGTATAGGTCACACATTCATTGTAGCCCAGCGCCGCCACGGTCCGCCGCGCGCTGCGTTCACGCAGTTGCATCGGCGACAGGACGGGGCGGGTCACGCCATCACTGAGGCGAGGCAGTGGCTTGCCCTGAAGCTTGGTCAACGAGGCGACGCGCGCCACCTCCTCGACAAGATCCGCCTCACCCAACACGTCGGGACGCCAGGACGGGACATGCGCCATGTCACCTTCCATGACAAACCCCAGCGCCTCCAGCGTGCGGCGTTGCTCATCGGCGGGGATGTCCATACCAACCAGCGAAATGACGCGGTCCGTGTCCAGCTTGTAGGCGCGCGCCGTGTCCGGCACCGCGCCCGCAACGACAACCTCAGAGGCTTCGCCGCCGCAGAGATCGAGGATCATCTGCGCCGCATCTTCCATCGCCTGCATGTTGTACGCCGGGTCGATGCCGCGTTCGTTGCGATAGCGCGCGTCAGAGTTGATCTTGAGCGCGCGTCCGGTGTGGGCGATCTGGATACGATCCCAGACGGCGGCCTCGAGGAAGACATTGGTCGTCTCTTCGGTACAGCCGGTTTCCAGCCCGCCCATGATGCCACCAATGGACTCGATGCTTTCGGCGTCGGAAATCACCACCTGCCCGTCCGAGAAGGCATAGGGTTTTTCGTCCAGGCCCAACAACGTGTCGCCCTGATTGGCGCGATGGATGCGCAGGGTCTCGCCCTTGACCTTGTCCGCATCGAAAACGTGCAGCGGACGGTTGCGGTCGAAGGTGAAGAAGTTGGTGATATCCACGAGGATTGAGCGCGGGCGCAGTCCGATGGCCCGCAGGCGGTCCTGCAGCCAGGCGGGCGACGGGCCGTTCTTCACGCCCCGGATCAGGCGACCCGCGAAGACGTGGCAGCCCCCCTCGCCCTGGGTGTCCTCGTCGATGGTCACGCTGATCGGACAGGGGAACTGGCCCGCGACCTTTTCGACCTTAAGCGCTTTCAGCGTACCGAGGCCGCGTGCAGCCAGATCGCGCGCGATGCCGTGCACGCCCAGCGCATCCTGCCGGTTGGGGGTGATGGCGATCTCGATCACCGGGTCGACCTTGGCCGGGTCGTTCTGCGCCAACCAGTGGGTGAACTTCTGGCCGACCTCCCCCGAAGGCAGTTCGATGATGCCGTCATGTTCGTCGCTGAGTTCAAGCTCGCGTTCCGAAGCCATCATTCCGTGGCTTTCGACACCCCGGATATTGCCCACCGACAGCGTCACGTCGATGCCGGGCACGTAGTCGCCCGGCTTGGCCAACACCACGGTGATCCCGGCCCGCGCGTTGGGTGCGCCGCAGACGATCTGTTTCACGCCCTCGTCGGTTTCCACCTTGCAGACACGCAGGCGGTCGGCATCGGGATGCTGTTCGGCCTCCTGCACCTTGGCCAGCGTAAAGGCGGAAAGCGATTTCGCCGGATCGACGACCTCCTCGACCTCGAGGCCGAGATCGGTCAGCGCCTCGGCGATCTCGTCGACCGAAGCTTCGGTGTCGAGGTGTTCCTTGAGCCAGGAGAGGGTGAATTTCATCGCTTCATGCCCCGCATATGCGTCACGTCGCGCCGTCCATAGCGGATCGGGTGATGGGAGGAAAGAGGGGGGTGGGCCTCGCGCGACGCGCCGGTTTGATCCGCGGGCAAAAGGGGGCTCTACCCCCTCGGCCTGCGGCCTTCACCCCCGGAGGTATCTGGATGCCCAAAGATACATGGAAACACGCCAAGATCGGTTCGTTCCTGCACGGGTGGCGGCCGCTGGATCAATCATCGTCGCGGATGATGTCAGGCACCCCCAATCGGTCGATCAGGCGGTTCATCTCGCGTTCGACCAGTCCGATGTTGCTGTCCCGCACGGTGGGCAAAAGGGCACGGGCGCGGCGCACCTGCGCATAATCCAACTCGGCGGTGATCAGCTCCGGGGTCTGTCCGGCGATGGCCAGAGGATGGCCGAACGGATCGAGGATCCGCGAGCCGCCCCAGAAATTCAGGTCTTCTTCCAGTCCGGTCCGGTTCACCATGATCGAGGGCGCGCCGTACATCATCGAGTAGAAGTGCATCGTCGCGGTCCAACCGGAGGGGTTGTCGAAAGCCTCTCCGACCGCCTCGACCCCGCTGGAGATCGGTGAAACCAGCAGTGTCGCGCCGTGCAGGAAGGCCAGGTGCACCAGCGCCGGGTTCCAGAGGTCGGCGCAGATCAGCAAGCCCAGCCGCCAGTCCTCGGTGATCTCCTGCGTGTCCACGAAACGGCCCTGGGCGTAGTATTTCGTCTCGATCAGCTTGCCGTAGGAGGGGAGATTGATCTTGCGGTGGATGTAGATCAGCTTGCCGTTCTTGTAGACACCCGCCGCGTTGTAGAACTGCGCCGCCGGCCCTTCCTCGACAAAGCCGAGGATCAGGATCGTGTCTCCCGCCGCCCGGCTGAGATCGATAAGGCGCGGATCGTGCCGTTTCATCGTCACGTCCAGCAGGTTCTCGGCACCGTAATGGCCAACGAGGCTGAGTTCGGGAAAGACCAGCAGGTCCAGGCCTTTCGCGCGGCTGACCTAGCGGTGGTGTTCCTCGAAGTTGGCGTCGAGATCGCCGATCCGGCTGCCGAACTGAGCAGCGCCGACGGTGAGCGTTCCGGACATCATGTGCCTCCTTTTTCGCTCGGCCTGCCACGGTCGGCCGGCAGGCGTCAATCGCGGTAGCGTTCCGCCAGGTCCTCGGCGTCGCCCATTGCCGCCAACCGAAGTTCGCGAACCAGCCGAAGGCTCGGTTTCAGCGCGAAAAAGACCGATCCGATGACGAAAAGCCAGACCGCCTGCGTCTCCCAAACCGGCCAGAAAAACAGGATCGAGCCGATCAGGAAACAGAAGGCGGCGATGAAATCGACGGTGGTATGGGCGATCTCGAAGGCGGCATAGACGCGGCGTGCGTCGGCGCTGCGCTGGCGGTTTTCATGGGTAAAGAGGGTCATGTCAGCGTGCGAGGGCCCGGAAGGATGTGGTCATCGGGCCAAAGCATTCGCCCAGCGAGAGGGTAAAGGAGGTCGGGAAGGCGGGCCCGTCGAAACTGACAAGTGCCTCGCCCCAGTCGTGGCTGGGGTGACCGCCGAGGCTCATGGCGGCAAAGCAGGTGCCCGGCCCCTGCCCGACCCAGAAGGCCCGGTGCACGGCGCGGTCCTGATAGTTGCCCGCCAATCCCGGGATGACCAGCGTGGACGGATAGCCGTTCGGATGCGTGAAGGACAGGACAGCCGCGCCGCCGGTGTCCTCTTCGTAGACGACAGGGCCTTGCGCGCTGTCCCAGACCTCATCGGCGAGGGCGGGAGATGCGAGAAGGGCGGCAAGGGTGAGAGCGCGGAACATGGCAGGTCTCCGTTTGAAATCACTGGTCGGAGAGTTGCACGGAAGTGCCGGTGAAGACAGAGGCTTGGTACAGTTGGGCGCTTTGACGACGAGCCTTGGAGCAGCCCGTCATTTCGAAAGACATGCTTCCGATATGACGGTGTGACTGCATATGGCCAAGTTGCGCCGGGGATACACCGGCGCCAAGAGCCAGACGACGCGCAGGCTCTGTTAGCGCGAAAGCCCCGCCGCCGTCGTCGGAACGTCCAGCGCGGCAAAGCCGTAGTGGCGCAGCCAGCGCAGGTCGGAATCGAAGAAGGCGCGCAGGTCGGGGATGCCGTATTTCAGCATCGCGATCCGGTCGATCCCCATGCCGAAGGCAAAGCCCTGCCATTCGTCCGGGTCCACGCCGGAGTTCTTCAGCACCTGCGGATGCACCATGCCGGAGCCGAGGATTTCGAGCCAGTCGTCGCCCTCGCCCACCTTCAGCACGCCGCCTTCCCAGGAACACTGGATGTCGACCTCGGCAGAAGGTTCGGTGAAGGGGAAATGCGAGGCGCGGAAGCGCAGTTCGACGTGGTCGACCTCGAAATAGGCCTTCACGAATTCCTCGAGCACCCATTTCAGGTTCGCCATCGAGATGTCGCGGTCGATGGCCAGCCCTTCGACCTGGTGGAACATCGGCGTGTGCGTCTGGTCATAGTCGGCGCGGTAGACGCGGCCTGGGGCGATGATCCGACAAGGGGCGCCGTGCGCCTCCATGTGGCGGATCTGCACGGGGCTGGTATGCGTCCGCAAGACATGCGGCGGGCGGTTGTCGCCCTCGGCACGGTGCATGTAGAACGTGTCCATTTCGGCCCGCGCCGGATGGTGGGAGGGGATGTTCAGCGCGTCGAAATTGTACCAGTCGCTGTCGATCTGCGGCCCTTCGGCGACGGAAAAGCCGAGGTCGGCGAAGATCGCGGTGATCTCTTCCATGACCTGGCTGACCGGGTGGATCGTACCGCGGCGCATCGGGCGCCCCGGCAAAGTCACGTCCAGCCATTCGGTCTTCAGGCGCTCCTCGAGCGCGACGTCCGCCAGTGCGGCCTTCTTTGCCGCGAGCGCTGCGTTGATCTCGTCCTTGAGCTTGTTCAGCGCGGGGCCGGCGACCTGCCGCTCCTCCGGGCTCATCTTGCCCAGTTCACGCATCTTGAGGCTGATCTCGCCCTTCTTGCCCACTGCGGCCACGCGCAGGTCCTCAAGCGCGGCTTCGTCGCCCGCCTTGGCAATCAGGTCGATGTATTTCTCGCGCAGGTCTTCCATATCACGTCCCTCAGGCTTGCCCGCGACGGGTTAGCCCCGCCATGCCGGGTTTGCAACCTTGCTTTGCCCCGGGCGGCGGCGCCTAGCCCGAGGCGAAGGCACGCACATCGGTCACGAGCCGTGTGACCTCTGCATCCTCGATCTTCATCTCTTTGAAATGCGTGGCGAGGTTTTCAAGGTATTCGCGGCTGGTGCCGAGAAATCCCTCACCGGTCGCGATCAGGCGCACCTGCTCCTCGTGGGTCAGATCCCCCTTGATATTGCCCGCCGCATGGTCGGCAAGAAAGGCAAGCGCCTCTTCGGTGCCGTGATCGGTTTCGACAGGAATGAAACGCGGCAGATAGGCCTCGCCCAGCCGCTCGCGATGCCAGAGGCAGCGGGTCTCGGCGGGCACGTCCTTGGCCGCGATCCGAAAGATCAGACCGTGACACCCCTGCCCTGTGTCCAGCGCAGCCATCAGGCCCGGTTGATCTTCTGTGCCGCGCCCGCCGTTGATGTCAAAGAGGATGAAGCGCCGCTCGGCCCCCGGGGCAAAGCCGCGCCTCACCTCGGCAAAGCGAACGCCCGGATCCCACATCAGCGAGCCATAGGCAAAGACCCAGAGGTCGCGATCCATCCGCCCGGCCAGCGCCCGCTTCCTGTCCGCCTCGATCTCGGCTTCGGTCAGGATCCAGTCCGTGGCGCGCCCGTGCAGCTTGCCGATCTCGATGGCCTTGTCGATGTGGAAATTCGCGAAAAAACTGTCTTCGCGCGGCTTGATCAGAGGGCGCAAGCCGGGGTGGTGACGGAAAGGATCGTTGGTTGTCATGTATTCTGCGCCGGGGACATTTGGCGCCCAACTTGCACGGGCGTGCTGGAAAAGCAAAGGCGGCGGTGGCGACCGCGACGGGATTCGACCACGCAGCACCCGGATAGACAGTCCGGTGCTCTCCCGTTGATCGACGTGACCCACGCGCCCGGCCAGGCAAGGAGAATGGGATTCAATGCCGCGGTATCCGCTCGACAAGCGGGTATCATGTCCCCCTGCCCCCCGATGGCACATTCCCAAGGCACCCATGCAACAGAAAAGGCCCGGGCGATGCGCCCGGGCCTTTGTCAATTTTCCATTTGCGCTCGGCTCAGGCCGGCAGTGCGCCTTTCGCCTGGTCGACGATGGCGGCAAAAGCCTCGGGCTCGTGCACGGCCAGATCGGCCAGGACCTTGCGGTCGACCTCGATGCCGGCCAGCGTCAGGCCGTTGATGAACCGCGAGTAGGTCAGCGATTCGTCATGTGCGCGCACGGCTGCGTTGATCCGCTGGATCCACAGGGCGCGGAAGTTGCGCTTGCGATTCTTGCGGTCGCGCGTGGCGTACTGGTTCGCCTTGTCGACAGCCTGTGCCGCCACCTTGAAGGTGTTCTTGCGGCGGCCATAGTAACCTTTGGCCTGGCTGGTGATCTTCTTGTGACGCGCGTGGGTAACGGTTCCGCCTTTGGTACGGGGCATATCTTATCCTCCTGATCAGCGGTCGTAGGGCATGTACTGCTTGACGATCTTCGCGTCAGGCTTGGACATGACTGTGGTTCCGCGCGCATCGCGGATGAATTTCTTGGTGCGCTTGATCATGCCGTGGCGCTTGCCGGCCTGGGCCGTCAGCACCTTGCCGCTGGCGCTCACCTTGAAGCGCTTCTTGGCGCTCGACTTGGTCTTCATCTTGGGCATTTCAATCTCCGTTACTTGGCGCGACTCGGCATGCCACTGGTGGCCGGCCGCGCGGTTGGAAGGCGCCGTATAGGAGGGTGCAAGAGATTTGGCAAGGGTAGAAGCGCCCCACCCGGACGGCCTCGCGCGATCAGTGAACGGGCACTGCGGGACACTTCCGGCAAACGGGACGGCACCTGTCCTTGCCCGTAGCGGAACACCTCACTATCCTCGCACGGTGCATTTGCAACCACAAAGACCAGAGTTCCCAATCCCCCGAATGTCCGACACTCCCGAACAAGACCAGTCAACGCGCCCGGAAATTTCGGAAATCCGAAAGGCACAGACCTGGTTTCTCGGCATCATCGCCTTCGCGGTGATCCTCTTCCTGCTGGTGCAGGCCAAGTTCCTGCTGATCTCGCTGGCCATCGCGATCATGCTTTTCTCGCTGACCTCTGACGCGATCAACTATTTCCAACGCATGCGCATCGGCAGCGCGCGGGTCTCGATTTGGATCGCCTCGGTTCTGGCTGTCCTGCTGATCGCCACAATCATGATCTCCGCCTCGCTGATCATCATCGCGCAGGCCAACACGGTGGTGATCACGATCCTGCAATACGCGGACCCCGCCCAGCAGGCGGTTGCGGACATGGTCGGCTGGATGGGCGCAGACGTCGAGACCGCCGTTCTGGACTGGATGAAGTCGATCCAGCTGGGCCCCTACCTGTCTTCGCTGGCAGGACAGGCCGGCAACATCGCCTCGGGCGCGGTGCTGGTCACGCTGTTCGTGGGGTTCATGTTCCTCGAACGCCTCTGGTTCCCGACCAAGCTGGCCAGTCTCATGGGCGATGAGCGGCGCGCGCGACGGGTCGAGCGGATCATCTCCTCGATCATCCACAGGGTGAACCGCTATCTGGTGGTCAAGGTGGTCATCAGTTCCGTGACCGGGGCGCTGGTCTACGCGGTGATGACGGTCTTTGCACTGGACCTGGCGATGCCTATGGCGGTGCTGACCTTTATCCTGAACTTCATTCCCAACATCGGTTCGATCGTGGCAACGGTTGTGGTCGCGCTGGTCAGCTACGTCCAGACCGGCGACGCCTTTACCGGCCTCACGGTCCTGTCGATCGTGACGGTGATCCAATTCACCGTGGGTCAGGTGCTGGACCCCCTCCTGCTTGGCAAGACCCTGCGCCTGTCCTCCTTTGGCATCATCGCCAGCCTGGCCTTCTGGGCCGCGGTGTGGGGGATCGTCGGGATGTTCCTGGCGGTGCCCATCATGGTGTCGATCATGATCATCTGTTCGCATATCCCGCGCGTGCGCCCGGTGGCGATCCTGTTGTCCCGCGAAGGACTGCCGGACCTCGACCTGGAGATGGAGCAGGAACAGGATCCGGCAAAGGAGCCTGTGGAGCCCCGCCCCTCTTCCTGAAACTACGGTCAGTTCAGGATCTGACCGATCACGCCATAGACAGCGTCAGGGACATCCTGCACGCGATAGCTGCCTTCCTTTTCACGGAATGCCCAGAATACTAGACCGGCGCCCCCGAACAAAACGAGGGCGCCCACACGGGGCGCCCGGTTGTCGGCCCAGGCCGCGAAGATCGCCGGCAAGGACAGAACCACCAGCAACATGCCGGTGACCAGCATCATGTCAGGATGCATTGGCCTGCCCCTCTTGCAGGGGACGGATTATTCAGGATCTGTCGAAAAGATCAAACGCTCGTTGCAGGGGGCTACGCGCAGAATGTTCGTCGTGCCCGGCTGGTTGAAAGGCACGCCGGCAGTCACGACGATCTGGTCCTTTTCGCCGGCATAGCCCTGCGCGCGCGCGGCGCGGGCGGCATTGACGACCGCTTGCTTGAACCGCTCCAGCTCGCCGGTCATGACGCATTGCGTGCCCCAGGTCAGAGAGAGGCGACGCGCTGCGCCCGTCATCGGGGTCATGGCAATGATCGGAACGCGGGGGCGTTCGCGCGCAACCAGCGCCGCGGTGGTGCCCGACGAGGTAAAGCAGCAGATCGCCTTGATCTCCGTCGTCTCCGCGATCTCGCGCGCCGCAGCGACGATACCGTCCGCGACAGAGGTCCGGACTGCATTGCGCGAGGCCTCTATCACGTCGCGGTAGGTCGGGTCGCTCTCGACCGAGATGGCCACGTTGTTCATCGTGGTGACGGCCTCGATCGGGTACTGACCTGCCGCCGATTCCGCCGACAGCATGATCGCGTCGGTGCCTTCGTAGATGGCGCCGGAGACGTCCGACACCTCGGCCCGGGTCGGCATCGGGGATTCGATCATGGATTCCAGCATCTGCGTCGCGACGATCACCGGCTTGGCCGCCGCACGGCACTTGCGCACCAGGCGTTTCTGAATCGGCGGGACCGCCTGCACCGGCAGTTCGACCCCCAGGTCGCCACGGGCAACCATGATCCCGTCCGAAACTTCGAGGATCTCGTCGAAGGCCTCGACTGCCGAGGGCTTCTCGATTTTCGAGACAATCGCGGCCCGGCCCCAGACCAGGCGCCGCGCTTCTTCGACGTCCTCGACCCTCTGCACGAAGGACAGCGCGATCCAGTCCACGCCCAGCCCGCAGGCGAACTCCAGGTCGCGGCGGTCCTTGTCGCTGAGCGCCGCCAGGGGCAGCACCACGTCGGGTACGTTCACGCCCTTGCGGTTGGAAATGGTGCCGCCCGCCTCGACGATGCAATTGGCGTGGTCCTTGCCGCAATCGGCCACCCGCAAGCGGATCTTGCCGTCATTGACCAAAAGGTGCGACCCGCCGGTCAGGGCAGCAAAGATCTCGGGGTGCGGCAGCTGAACCCGCGTCGAGTCGCCCGGCGTTTCGTCCAGGTCGAGCCTGAATTTCTGGCCCCATTCCAGCTCTTCGGAGCCGTTGGCGAATTCGCCCACGCGCAGCTTGGGCCCCTGGAGGTCGGCAAGGATCGCGATCGGGCTATCCAGATCCTTTTCGACCTGCCGGATTATCTTGTGGCGCTCCTCGATTTCCTCGTGGGTGCCGTGACTCATGTTCAGGCGAAAGACATCCGCCCCGGCCTCGTGCAGGGCCCGGATCATCTCGTAGGTGTTGGATGCGGGGCCCAGCGTGGCCACGATCTTGACGTTACGGTCGCGTTTCATGTCTTTCTCCCTGCCCGGTCGGCTGTGGCGGCCAGTCGCGTCCATGGGTGCGCGCTGGCAAATGCAGTTGCGGCGTTACCGCTAACGGCGCCCGCTTTATCCCGTATTTCCCTTTGCCGCGCAACTGGCATATGTGTAGCGGGCCAAAGACGACGAGACCATGACATATTCCCCCTGCCAGATCATCGGCGAAACCCGCCAGAGCCGGTTCCTGATCACCTGTGACCATGCCGCCAACATCGTTCCGCCGGATCTTGGCGGCTCTCTCGGCCTGCCGGTTTCTGACATGGCGCGCCACATCGCCTACGATGTGGGCGCCGCCGGTGTGGCCCGGGAACTGGGCGAGTTGCTGGATGCCCCGGTTGTGCTGTCGAATTTCTCGCGCCTCGTGATCGACCCGAACCGGGGCGAAGACGACCCGACCTTGCTGATGAAGCTGTACGACGGTTCGGTGATCCCCGGCAACCGCCATGCGGACGCCGAGGAAAAGGAACGCCGCCTGAACGCCTATTACCGCCCCTACGACGCCGCTTTGGCGAAAATGGTGGCGCGGCGCGAAGATGCCGCCATCGTCTCGATCCATTCCTTCACGCCGCAACTGCATGGCCGCCCCCCCCGGCCCTGGCATGTTGGCGTGCTGCATGCCGCATGGGATGCGCGCCTGTCAGATCCGCTCATTGACATGCTGGGGGCAGAGCCCGATCTGGTGGTGGGACGCAACCAGCCCTACCCCGGCCACCTGCCCGGCGATGCGATCGACCGCCACGCTCTGGGCGCAGGCCGCCTGAACACGCTGATCGAGGTCCGCAACGACCTGATCGAGGAAGAGGTCGGCCAGCGACACTGGGCGGCGCGCCTGGCGCCGCTGCTGGAAAAGGCGCTGGCCGCCGCGACGGAGAAAGAGGAGTGACAGAGATGGACGATCAGACCCGCATCGAGATCGAGGCCGCGGCCTTTCGCCGGTTGCGCCAGCACCTGATGGAAGACCGGCAGGATGTGCAGAACATCGACATGATGAACCTGGCCGGTTTCTGCCGCAACTGCCTGAGCCGCTGGTACCAGGAAGCGGCGAACGAAAAAGGCATCGAGATGGGCAAGGAAGAGGCCCGCGAAATCTACTACGGGATGCCCTATTCCGAATGGAAAGATAAATTCCAGACCGAGGCCGGGGCCGACAAACAGGCCGCGTTCGAAAAGTCCTTCAAGGAAAACGTGACCGACAAGGGCTGAACTCGCCCTCAGGCGGTCAGGTTATCTTGCCGCCCGCGCACCGTCGCGCGGGCGGCATCACGAATCGGGGCATTGGCGCCACGCTCGCTCCGGGGGATGCTTGCGCACGGGCGCGCGTGCCGGTAACGGGAAACGCATGCGGATCGTTCACGACTATCAGTACACCCGGCCCGAAGATCAGGGCGCCAGCGCCGCCATCGGCAACTTTGACGGCGTCCATCTGGGCCACCAGGCGGTGATCGACCTCGCGCGTCGTTCGGCGCCCGGGGCACCTTTGGGCGTGATGACCTTTGAACCGCATCCTCGCGAGTATTTCGCCCCCGACTCTCCGCCCTTTCGCCTGATGAGCGCCGAAACCCGCGCCGCGCGGCTTGAAAAGCTCGGCGTCGAGCGGCTGTACCAGTTGAATTTCAACACGGCCCTTGCCTCGCTGACCCCGCGCGAATTCGCGGACCGCGTTATCTGCAAGGGTTTTGGCCTGACCAACGTGGTCGTCGGCGCGGATTTCTGTTTCGGCAAGGGTCGCGCGGGCAATGTCGCGGACCTGCAGGCTTTTGGCTCCGAGATGGGGTTTGGCGTAACGGTGTCGAACCTCTTGGAAACCGGCGGCGTTCAGGTCTCTTCGACCGCGATCCGCGACGCGCTGTCCGAGGGCCGCCCGCGCGATGCCGCGGCCCTGCTCGGCCATTGGCACCGGATCGAAGGCAAGGTCGTGGGCGGCGAACAGCGCGGCCGCGTTCTGGGCTATCCCACGGCCAACATGTCCATCGACGGGCTGCATCCGCCGCATTTTGGCGTCTATGCCGTGCTGGTGGACGTAAGGGACGGCCCGCACAAGGGCAGCTATCGCGGCGCCGCCAGCATCGGGGTCCGCCCGATGTTCAACGGCGAGGTGCCCAACATCGAAACCTACCTCTTCGACTTCAAGGGCGACCTCTACGGTGCGACGCTGTCGGTCGGGCTGGTCGAGTACCTGCGCCCCGAGTTGAAATTCGACGGGCTGGATGCGCTGATCACCCAGATGGACGCGGACTGCCTGAAGGCGCGCGAGATCCTGGCCGCCGAATGACCGACCCGATTGCCCGCACAGGCCTGACGCCGCGCTTCTGGGAGCGCAAGCGCCTGCAGGACATGTCGGACGCAGAGTGGGAGGCGCTTTGCGACGGCTGCGGCAAATGCTGCCTGAACAAGCTCGAGGACGAGGACAGCGGCGAGGTGGCCCTGACCCGTGTCGCCTGCCGCCTGTTCGACGACAGCACCTGCCGGTGTTCCCAGTACGAGATCCGGCACCAGTTCGTGCCGGAATGCATCGTGTTGCGGCCCGCGAACATCGCCAAGAACCATTACTGGATGCCCGAGACCTGCGCCTACAAGCTGCTCTACGAGGGCAAGCCCCTGTACGACTGGCACCCGCTGATCTCGGGCACGCCGGACTCCGTTCACGCGGCGGGTGTTTCGATGCAGGGCGGCACGGTGCCCGAGTTCGAAGTGGATGAGGACGACTGGGAAGACCATATCATCGAGGAGCCGCTATGAACTTTGCATCCGACAATGCGAGCCCTGTTCCGCAGCAGGTTCTTGACGTCCTGGCGCGGGTGAACAGCGGCGCGGCGGCCAGCTATGGCGCTGACGACGTTACGGCAGAAGTGGCCGACCGGGTCCGCGACCTGTTTGATGCGCCGGGCGCGGCGGTCTACTTGGTGGCCACCGGTACAGCTGCGAATGCGCTGTCGCTGGCCACGCTCTGTGCGCCATTCCAAACGATCTTCTGTTCCGAGCACGCGCATATCCACGAGGATGAGTGCAACGCGCCCGAGTTCTACACCGGCGGCGCCAAGCTGACGCTTGTGCATGGTGGCGACGTGATGACGCCGCCTGCGCTGCGGACCGCCATCCTGGGCGAAGGCAACCGCGGCGTGCATGGCCCGCAGCGCGGTCCGGTCTCGATCACCAATGTGACCGAGGGCGGGAATGTATATTCGCTGTCCGATGTCGGGGCGCTGTGTGCGGTGGCGCGGGAATACGGGTTGCCGGTGCACCTTGACGGCGCGCGTTTTGCCAACGCCTGCGTCAAGCTTGGCTGCACCCCGGCCGAGATGACCTGGAAGGCAGGCGTGGACATCGCCGTTTTCGGCGGCACCAAGAACGGGCTGATGGACGCCGAGGCAGTTGTGATCTTCGATCCCGAGGCACCCGCCAGCAGCGGGTTTACCCGGGCGCAAGAATTCGAGCTGCGGGTGAAGCGCGCGGGCCATCTCTATTCAAAGCACCGCTATGTCGCCGCCCAGATGCTGGCCTACCTCGAGGACGACCTGTGGCGCGATCTGGCGCAACAGGCCAACGACCGCTGCGAAGCGTTGGCTCGGGGCCTCCAGGAGATGGGCCTGGAGATCGTGAACCCGACCCGCGCCAACATGCTCTTCTTTCGCGCGCCCCTGCGGGCGCACGAGGCAGCCCAGGCGGCGGGGGCGGTCTATGCGCTTTGGGGCAACCCGCCCGATAACGCCGATGACCCGGCGCTTGCGCGGCTGGTGTGTAACTGGTCCACGACTGAGGCCGAAATCGCGGAATTTCTGGACGTCATGCGCGCCGCGCTGTGACCGGGGGCTTCACAGCATGCCCTGCCTGCCGCTAGACTGACGTGGCGGCAGGAGGTTCCCACATGGCCCGGCTGGATTTCTGGTATTCGATCGGCAGCACCTACAGTTACCTGACAGTCGCGCGGATGCGAAAGTATGCGCGGGATCACGGCCTGCAGGTGACATGGCGTCCCTTTGACGTGCGCCGGATCATGATGGCCCAGAACAACATCCCCTTCCGCGACAAGCCGATCAAGACCGCCTACATGTGGCGCGACATGGAACGGCGGGCCGAGCTCTTTGGTCTGCCAATCAATGTGCCCGCCCCCTACCCGCTGCCCGACCTGCCCCTGGCCAACAAGGTGGCGGTTCTGGGCATGACGGAGGGCTGGGGAGAGGATTACACGATCGAGACCTACCGCCGCTGGTTCATGGAGGGGCAGGAGGCGGGCAGCGATCCGAACCTGTCGGACAGCCTGCGGGCCGTGGGACAGGACCCCGCCGCAGTGCTGGCCCGGGCCGCTGGCGAGGAAGGCACAGAGCTGCTGACCGCTGAAACCGACAAGGCCGAGGCCCTGGGCATATTTGGCAGTCCCTCTTTCGTCGTGGGGGACGAATTGTTCTGGGGCGACGACCGGCTGGACGAGGCGGCGGCATGGGCTGCACGGGCGGCATGATCCCGCCCGGACCGGTACGGCCTGCTCAGTTCATCTGGAAATGCAGCGCGTAAGAACCATCCTCGAAGGCGCCGAAGAGATCGGGAATATCGGGATGGTCCACCGGCTCGCCGGAATAGTCGGCGACGAGGTTCTGTTCGGACACATAGGCCACATAAAAGCTCTGATCGTTTTCCGCCAACAGATGATAGAACGGCTGCTTCTTGGACGGGCGGCTGTCCTCGGGGATGGATTCGTACCATTCCTCGGTGTTGGAGAATTCGGGATCGACATCGAACACCACGCCCCGGAAGGGGTGCTTGCGGTGGCGGACAACCTGACCCAAGTGATATTTCGCGCGATTGTGCAACATAACGAACCTCTTCCTGCCTCCTTGATACCGTTTCCGCCAGTGTCTTGTCCAACTTTCGCCTCAAATTGGCGGGAAACACTCTGTGAAACACACGCCAACAGTGCAAATCATGCGGCAAGGACACAGGTTTCCCGACGCCATGCCTCATAACAGCGGCCACCCGCTGGACGTGAGGAAATGTGATTCCCTCGCTCGGCGCAATCAGCTAAAATGAGCATCAATAAAAAGACAAAGCGAGGCGAGTGGCAAATGAGCAGAGTCCTTCGCGCCTTGGTGATCGTGCTTCTGGCGGCCTCCTGTGGGGGTGGCGGCGGATCTGGCACGTCTCCGCGCAACCTGGACAACGCCTGTTCGATTCTCGAACAGCGACCCGGATATTATCGTGCCTTCCGCAGTGCCGAACGGCGCTGGGGTGTACCAGTGCACGTCCAGATGGCAACGATCTACCAGGAGAGCAAGTTCGACAGCGACGCGCGAACCCCCTTCCGGTACAGCCTGGGCGTGATCCCGATCGGGCGGCAAAGCTCGGCCTTCGGTTACAGCCAGGCGCTGGACGGCACCTGGGACGAATACCTGGCCGACGTGGGCCGGCGCGGCGCGCGCCGCGACAACATCCGCGACGCGACCGATTTCATGGGCTGGTACATGGATCTGTCGCGCAAGGAGCTTGGCATCCCGATGTCTGACGCGCGGCGCCACTACCTTGCCTACCACGAGGGGCGCGCAGGCTATCGTCGGGGCAGCTACAACGCCAAGTCCTGGCTGCTGCGCGTCTCGACCCAGGTCGGCGAGCGCGCGGTGCTCTACGAACGGCAACTCCGGAACTGCCGCGCCGCACGGTAAGGCGGATGTGCGGCCCCCCGTGCGGGGCCGCACGATCAACTCAGCGTTTGAGCTTGGACAGTTCCTTGTCGATCGAGAAGACGCTGTTGGGCAGATCGGCCTTTTCCAGCCCGCCCAGGATCACCGTGGTCTGGCTGCCATTGCCGTCGGTAATGATCCACTGCCGCAATTCCACCGGTGCGCCGGTGAACTTCAGCTGGATGGTGCCATAATCCGGATTGTTCGGATCCTGCGCGGTGACGGTTGTCGCCGTGCCGTCATACCCATGCCCCACCACCATGCCGGCGCGGCTCAGATCCACCTGACGCGCCAGGATGATCGACAGCGGCGTCTGGCGCAGCGGATAGGTGTCCGGTCGGGCGCCCAGCTTGCGGTCGAGGATATAGACCGCCCCGGCGCTGGCCATGACCAGTGCCCGCTCCGGCGGGTTATAGTCGAAACGCACCTTGCCCGGACGCTTGATCGCGATGTCGCCGGTCGAGATCGTGCCGTCGGCATTGATCTGGGTGAATGTGCCCGTGGCCGAGGTGATCGAGTTCAGGTAACGCGAGATCTCGTTCAACGAAAGTTGTTGCGCCGAGAGCGGCGCGGCAAGGGTGACAACCGCCAGGGCGGCGAAAAGGGTGCGGAGCATCTTTGGTCCTTCCTGCTCGGATTGCCCGCTGACATGGCACAGCGCGCGGCGCTATGCGATAGCAGGCCTCTTGCAGGTCAATATCGGGGCGGAAAGCCGCCCCTTCAATGCCCTCGCCGCCCATGCTTCTTCTCTGCAAAAATACTCCGGGGGTGAATGCGCCGCAGGCGCAGAGGGGGCCGCGCCCCCTCCCTGCCCCGGTCTCAGGCCTGTTCCGGCACCAGGATCTCGCGCTTGCCGACATGGTTGGCGGGGCTGACGACGCCCTCGTCCTCCATCTGCTCGACCAGGCGCGCGGCCTTGTTGTAGCCGATGCCCAGCTTGCGCTGGATGTAGGAGGTCGAACACTTACGGTCCTTGATGACGATCTGCACCGCCTGATCGTAAAGCGCATCCTCGCCGCCGGTATTGCCCCCGGTGTTCAGGCCCAGCACCGCGTCGATGTTGTCGGCCTTTTCCTCGTCGGGGCCGGAAACGACCCCGCCGACATATTCCGGCGGACCGAAGGCCTTGAGGTGGTTGACGATTTCCTCGACCTCCTCGTCCGACACGAACGGCCCGTGGCACCGGGTGATCTTGGCCCCGCCCGCCATGTAGAGCATGTCGCCCATGCCCAGCAGTTGCTCGGCCCCCATCTCGCCCAGGATGGTGCGGCTGTCGATCTTGGACGTCACCTGGAAGGAAATCCGGGTGGGGAAGTTGGCCTTGATCGTACCGGTGATGACATCGACCGAGGGGCGCTGCGTGGCCATGATCAGGTGGATGCCCGAAGCACGCGCCATCTGCGCAAGACGCTGGATGCAGGCCTCGATCTCTTTCCCCGCGACCATCATAAGGTCGGCCATCTCGTCGACGATGACCACGATGTAGGGCATCTTCTTGGGTTCGAATTCCTCGGTCTCGAACACCGGTTCGCCGGTCTCATCGTCGAACCCGGTCTGAACCGTGCGGCTGAACATCTCGCCCTTGGACAGCGCATCTTCGACCCGGCTGTTGTAGCCGTCGATGTTCCGCACGCCCATCTTGGACATCTTGCGATAGCGGTCCTCCATTTCGCCCACGACCCATTTCAGCGCGACCACGGCCTTTTTCGGGTCGGTCACAACGGGCGACAGCAGGTGCGGGATGCCGTCATAGACGGAGAGTTCCAGCATCTTGGGGTCGATCATCACCAGCCGCAGGTCTTCCGGCGACAGCTTGTAGAGCAGCGACAGGATCATGGTGTTGATCGCCACCGACTTGCCCGAGCCGGTGGTCCCCGCGATGAGCAGGTGGGGCATCTTGGCAAGGTTGGCCACCAGAGGCTCGCCGCCGATGTTCTTGCCCAGGGCCAGCGGCAGCTTGTGCTTGCCGTCACCGTAGTCGCGGCCCGCCAGAATCTCGCGGAACGAGACCATCTCGCGGTTGTCATTGGGCAGTTCGATGCCGATCACGCTGCGGCCCGGCACGGTCGAGACACGGGCCGAAAGCGCCGACATGGACCGTGCGATGTCGTCAGCCAGGCCGATGACGCGGCTGGCCTTCAGGCCCGGCGCGGGTTCCAGTTCGTACATGGTGACAACCGGGCCAGGGCGAACGCTGACGATCTCGCCCTTGATGCCATAGTCGTCCAGCACGGTTTCCAGCATCCGGGCGTTTTCCTCCAGCGCCTCGTCGGACAGGACATGGCGCTCGATCTTGTCCGGCGACATGAGCAACGAAAGCGGCGGCAGTTCGTATTCCGGCTTGTCGTCGTCAAAACGCAGTTGCGGCTGGGCCTCGGCTTGGGCGCGTCTTGAGGGCTGCACGGGCTTGCGCACCGGCTGCTGGACCACCTTCTTTGGTTCCGGCAGCGGCACGGCGGCGCGCTGCTGCGTCGCGGCCTGCGGGTGGTAGTCGTCGCTCAGCACCTCGGCCTCGTCCGCGTAGTCGTCCTCGACGTCATCCTGGTCGCCGTAGTCGTCGAAATCGCTGAGGTCCGAGTAGAGTTCGGCATCCACCTCGGGGTCCGCGACCGGGGTACGCGGTAGGACGCGCGGCGCCGGTTCCGCAGCCTCTTCCGCGATGGGCGCGGTCCGGGGGGCCGGTGCCATTTCCGGCGCGGGCGCAGGTTCGGCGGCGGTGAGGCGCGGCTCGGGCGGCAAAGGGCGGTCTGCCGCGGTCAACGGCGGTTCGGGCGGCAGCGCAGGCTGGCGCGGCGTGTCGCGGAAGACGATGGGTTGCGGACCATAGCCACGCCCCTTGGTCAACGGCTTGTCTGCCATGATGCCGGGTGTCTGGCGCCCCGGCAGCACCGTGCTGCGGGATTTCACCGCACGGGCGATCTTGGCGCGAATGCGTTCCTCTCCCGGCACGTCGACGTCATGGTCGATCAGCTCCTCGACCAGCTCGGGTTCCGGCAGCGGATCGGGGTCCGCCCGGCGGATCATGCGCGACAGAAAGCCCTGTTTCTCGGGCTGCGGTGCAGGAGCTTCTTCGAGGATGTCCTCGTCCGGGTCATAGAACCCTGTTTCGGGCGAAGGCGGCACGCCCATGTCCGCACGCAGCACACGCGAGGCAGACGGCACTGCGGCGGGCGCCGGTTCGGCGGTGGCGGCAAAATCGGCCTCTTGCGCGGCTTCGGCGGCGGTGGCCCGACGCTCGGCCCGGGCGGCGCGGCGTTCAGCATTGGCGGCCTGCATCCGCTGCGCCATCGTCATCGTGCCGCTGGCGCCCCGCCCCATCAGGCGCACCAGCGTCGCGTAGGTCATGACCAGGCTGACCAGCAGGAAGCGACCCAGCGATTTCAACTCCTCGCGGGTAAAGCCCAGCACGAAGGCGCCCAGCGCGAGGATTCCGGCGCCCAGCCCCAGTTGCATGATCTTCAGTCCTGTGGCCGGGGCGAAGGGCAGCACGTTGAGAGCAGAGCCCATCATCATGTCACCAAAGAGCCCGCCAAGGCCAAAGTGGTGCGTCCATCCGGCGGATTCGTGCAGGCCCGAGGCATAGACCGCACAAAGCGCCACCCAGATGGGCGAGAAGATCAGGCAGGAAAAGGCGCGGCCATTGCCCTGGTGCAGGGCCAGGCGCCCCCCCCAGGCCAGGAAGACGGCTGCCAGCGCCCAGGTCCCGAGGCCGATGATCATGAACAGCGGCGCGGCGACATAGGCACCAAGCCGCCCCATCCAGTTCTGCACCGGCGCGTCCGTGGCCGACAGCCAGGACGGATCATCCGGCGTGTACGAGGCGATCATGGCCGCCACCATCAGCCCCAGCGCAACCAGCGCCAGCCCGATCAGCTCGCGACCGCGCTTTTCCAGCGTCGCGGCGGTGTTGGTGTCGAACAGGGGATCACGGCCCCGTGCCTGGAAAGATGCCATCTTCGCCTCGTCTTTTTTTTAATTATGTGAACAGGCAGTCCCGGATCCGGGTCAGCCCATCCCTTGTCTCGTCCTGAGGCGCGACAAGCGCCGCGCGGATGTACCCCTGCCCCGGGTTTCCATCCGCCGTGTCGCGCGACAGGTAAGCGCCGGGCAGAACCCGGACGCCGGTTTCCGTCCACAGCTTGAACGTCGCCGCCTCGCCGTCCTCGACCGGCAACCAGACGAACATGCCCGCCCGCGGGGACATGTAGCCCGGGACATTGCCCAGGATCTCGTCCGCCAGGGCGTATTTCTGCGCCCAGAGCGCACGGTTCTCGCGCACATGTTCCTCGTCCGTCCAGAGCGCCTCTGACACATGTTGCAGAGGCAACGGCACCGGGGCGCCGGAATAGGCTCGCAGCTGGCGCAGGCGCGCGATGCTATCGGGCCCGCCCGCCACGAAACCGGAGCGCAGGCCCGGCAGGTTCGAGCGTTTGGACAGCGAATGCAGCGACAGCACCCGTTCGGGATGCGCGCCCATCGCGGCGGCCACCTCCAGCGCGCCGACGGGCGGCGTGTCGCGGTACAGCTCGGCGTAACATTCATCTGCCACGATCTGGAAGTCGTGCTCTTCCGCAAGGCCGATCAATTCGCGCCAATAGGCCTCGTCCGCCATGACCCCCTGCGGGTTTGCGGGCGAGCAGATGTAGCACAGCGCGGTGCGGTCCAGAACCTCGGCCGGCAGGCCGGCAAAGTCCGGCAGGTGCCCGGTCTCTGCGGTGGCGGGTGCAAAGACCGGGTCGGCCCCGACCGAAATCGCCGAAATCATGTAAACTTGGTAGAACGGGTTGGGCATCAGCACCGCCGGGCGCTGGCCCCGCTTCTGCTCGGGGCAAAGCGCCATGCCGATATTGTACAGCCCCTCGCGCGTGCCGTTCAGGTTCATGACCTGCGTCGCCGGATCGAGGCTGACGCCGTAACGCCGGTTCAGCCAGCCCGCGATGGCGCCGCGCAGCTCTGCGGTGCCTTCGTTCGGCGGGTAGCGGCCGAAATCGGCGGCATGGCGCGCGATGATCTCGGAAATCCATGCCGGAAACGGGTGTTTCGGCTCTCCGATGGACATGTGCAGCACAGAACCGCCCGGATCATGATGATCCAGAAGCGCGCGCAGGCGCGGGAACGCATAGGCCGGTAGGTTCGAAAACCGCTCGGGGAACATCGTGACTGCCTCAATAAGTAGCGGGATCATTCGCGTGCCCCGCGTTTGTCCGCAGGATACGGAAAAACGAGGGGTTCTGTCCAGAATCAAGGACCTGCAGGGGGGCGCTGTGGCGCCAAAGACGCAGTGGCGCGGAAATCTCAGCCGATGGCGGCCTCGGCGGCGGCAGCGATCCGCAACAGGTGATGTTCGCCCATCTGCGTACCCATCAACGAGATGCCGCAGGACGGTATGCCGGTCGGCAGGGTGACGATGGCGCCACCGATCAGGTTGCCGATCCGCGTGTTGCGCAGGGTGCGCAGGTTGGCCTGCACATAGGTCTCGCCCAGTTCCATCAGGGTTTCGACCTTTTCCGGCAGGTTCGGCGCGGTCGGGCACAGGACAGCGTCATAGCCCGCGGTCACCTCGGCCCAGCGGGCGCGCATGGCGTGCACGGTTTTCCAGCCGGCAACGAAATCGGCAGCGGCATGCGCGGCGCCGGCCTCGAATCGCTCGCGGATGGGCGCGAACATGACATCTGGCTGGGCCATGATCTCGTCGCGCCAGGTCGCCCAGGCCTCCGAGGTGTAGAGCATGGCCGACTGTTCGTGTGGCGTGATGATCTCGGGGAAGTCCAGTTCCTCGATGGTGGCCCCGGCGGCGCGCAGCTTGTCCAGCGCAGCGGCGTATGCCTGCGCCGGGGCTGGGTCCAGGTCGTCCATGACCACGGTCTGCAGCGCGGCGAACCTGCGTCCCTTCAGACTGGTCCCGCGTAGGTCGGGCGCGGGCACGCCTTCTAGCGCCGAGAGCATCAGCGCCGCATCTTCTACCGTGCGGCACAGCGGCCCAACCGTGTCGAAACTGGCGATCAACGGGACCGCGCCGTCCAGGCTGAGCCTGCCGGAGGTGGTCTTGAGGCCCACGAGGTCATTCCAGCAGGCCGGCAGTCGCACGGACCCGCCCGTGTCAGAGCCGACGCCTGCTGGCGCCAGCCCGAAGGCGACCGAGGCCGCGGCTCCGGAGGACGACCCGCCCGCCACCGCTTCGGGATCGTTCACGCAGGGCGCGGTGGCCGTCACCGGGTTCAGACCAAGACCGGAAAAGGCCAGTTCGGACAGGTGGGTCTTGCCCAGGCATACAAGCCCGTTCTGCGTCGCCGTCCGCAGCACCTCGGCATCGCGGGCGGGGATGCGGCCAGCCAACAGAGCAGAGCCAGCCTCGGTCACCGTGCCTGCGGTATCGAAGAGGTCTTTCCAGCTGATCGGCACACCGTCCAGAGGATGCATCCGCAATCCACGCTCGGCGCGGGATTTCGCCGCGGCAGCTTCGGCGAGGGCGCGGTCGGGGGTCAGCCGGGCATAGATCCGGTCACGCAGAGGGTGGGCGTTGATTTCATTCAGGAAATGCTCGGTCAACGCGACCGGGTCGATTTCTTTCCTGCCGATCCCTCGTCCCAGGTCCGCGGCACTCATCTCTGTCCAATTCGTCATGCTTGTCTTTCCTGTCCTCGCGCGGCGACGGTAGCGGCAGGCGGGCGCATGGACAATCCCGTGCGCAAGTTCATATTGCGGCGCATGGAACATGACCTGATCATCGTCGGCGGCGGATTGAACGGCCCCGCCCTTGCCTTGGCCGCGGCGCAGGCCGGGTTGAGCAGTTGCGTGGTGGATGCCCTGCCCCTCGACACGAGGGCGGCGGAGGACTTCGATGGCCGCTCCTACGCTCTGGCAAGGTCGTCGCAGCGGATGCTGGACCGGCTGGGGATCTGGCGAGCGCTGGCCGATCACGCCCAACCGATGAACGAGATCAAGGTTTCTGACGGACGCGTGGGCGATGCGGGTGTCTTCCTGGGCCTGCATTTCGACAGTGCCGAGATCGAGGACGGCCCGATGGGCTACATGGTCGAGGACCGCTACCTGCGACGCGCCCTGTTGGTCGCACTGGCAGATTCGGAGATGATCGAACACCGCGCCGAAAGCCTTGTCACCGCGCAGGAGGTCACGCCGGAGGGCGCGGCGGTCACGCTGGCGGATGGGACCGTGCTGCGCGGGCGGCTGATCGTGGGCGCGGACGGGCAGAAAAGCGGTGTCGCGCGCCGGGCAGGCATCCGGCGGATGGGTTGGACCTATGGTCAGACAGCGCTCGTCTGCGCCATCGCGCATGAGGAACCGCATCACGGTGTGGCGCATCAATTGTTCCTGCCCGCCGGACCGCTGGCCATCCTGCCGCTGACCGGCAACCGTTCCAGCATCGTCTGGAGCGAAACCGACGCGCGGGCCAAGGCCATCAACGCCTTGCCGGACGCAGGGTACCTTGAAGTGCTGCGCCCGCGCTTCGGCGACTTCCTGGGCGAGATCTCCCTGGCCGGCGCGCGATTCACCTATCCGCTGACCCTGTCGCTGGCCCGGGCCTTCGTGGCGGACCGGGTGGCGCTGGTGGGGGATGCAGCGCACCGGATGCATCCGATCGCGGGCCAGGGGCTGAACGCGGGACTGCGCGACGTCGCCGTGCTGGCACATGTGATCACACATGCAGCGCGGCGCGGAGAGGACATCGCGGCGCCGGGCGTGCTGGACCGCTACACGCAGTGGCGGCGGTTCGACACGGCGACGCTCGCCGCCTCCACCGACCTGTTCAACCGGTTGTTTTCAAATGACAACCCGCTTCTGCGGGCCGCGCGCGACATCGGCATGGCGGCGATCAATGCCGCCCCCAACTTGCGACGCGGTTTCATCCGCGAGGCGGCCGGGTTGACCGGCGACCTGCCTGACCTCATGCGGGCATGACACGCGTCTGACGGGGCTTCCCCCCGATCTGCGGCCTGCCTAGAGTGCCCGGCAGAAGATCGGGAGGACATCAATGGACAAGAAATGCGCAATCGTCACCGGCGCCGCGCGCGGCATCGGCCTGGCCACGGCGGACCTGTTCCTGGAGAACGGTTGGCAGGTGGCGATGCTGGACCGCGACGGGGACGAGTTGCTGAAGCAGACCGCCACGCGCGAAAACGTGCTGCCGCTGGTGCGGGACGTGTCGAACCCGCAGGACGTGGCCGCGATGGTGCGCGAAGCGCATGGCTGGGCCGGCCGCATCGACGCGCTGATCAACAACGCGGGCGTGGCCGAATTCGGTCCCATCGAAGACTGCGATTTCGCGATGTGGAGACGGGTGATGGAAACCAACCTGGACGGCGTTTTCCTTTGCTCCCAGGCGGTCACGCCTTACCTGAAGGACACGCATGGGGCCATCGTCAACATCGCCTCGATCAGCGGGTTGCGCGCCTCGACGCTGCGGGTGGCCTATGGCACCTCGAAGGCGGCGGTCGTCCACCTGACCAAGCAGCACGCCGCCGAGCTGGGCGAATTCGGCATCCGGGTCAACTGTGTCGCACCGGGGCCGGTCAAGACCAAGCTGTCGATCGCCGTTCACAGCCCCGAGATCATCCAAGCCTACCACGACTCGATTCCGCTGAACCGCTACGGCAGCGAACGCGAGCTGGCCGAGGTGATCGTCTTTCTGGCCTCGGAGAAAGCGTCCTACGTCAGTGGTCAGATCGTGTCGGTGGACGGTGGGTTCGATTCCACGGGCGTGGGCCTGCCGGCTTTGCGGGCCTGAGCCACATCAAAGGAACGAAAAAGGGCGGGGATATCCCCGCCCTTTTGCTGGCCCCGAACAGGCCTCTTACTGGATACGTTGGCCGTTGGCCAGAACGTGACCCTCGGCGTTGACCTCGATGGTCGACGTCGCGGTGTCGGGGTCGGTGCCGGGCACGGTGAACATCGACATCATCATGCGGAAGCCCATCGCGTCCTCTTCGGGCAGCAAGCCCATCGAGATCAGGCTGTCGACAAGGCCGTTCGCACCCGCGATCGACACGTCCAGCTTGCCCTCGGGACGCGGAACGCCGCCGAATGTCTGCAGGTCGGTGTTGTCGAAGGTGAAGGCGCCCGAGCCCTTGACCATCGCGCCCACCGCATCGACCACGAGGGTGTTGAGCGTCAGCGAGTTCAGCTCACCCGGCATACCGCCGGTCATGCCCAGCTTTTCCATCGACTCGGGGTCCAGCAAGCTGACGAAGGGCGTGACCATCGCGTCCAGGCTGAAGGCAACTGTGGCCGGATCGCGGGGCAGCACCTGGCCCGGGTCAAAGATGTTCCACAGCATGTCGTCCATCGTGAACTCGCCAAGTGTCAGCGACAGCGACGCCGGGCGGGGCTCTTCGGACGGAGAAAGCGGCATCACCAGAGAGAAACCGGCCTCGCCCAGGGCTGCATTGATCGGCAGCGGCAGTTCCGGGCCGGCCATTGCAACGGTCTGATCCAAAGCCGAGAGGCTGTAGGACAGGTCGGTTTCCGACACGGCCACACCAAACTGGCCACCGGAAGAGCTGAACATGCCGGTGGTCGGGCCGTCGCCTTCGTCGAGACTGAACTCGGTCTTGCCGCCGTTGTGCTTGAGCACCGCGTCGACCATGCCGCCGTTCTTGAACATCGAAGTCGGGTCGTCGACGTCCAGATCCAGCGGCAGGCGGGTGGTGCCCGTGCTGCTGAGACCGGCAAGGTTCATCGAGAACGCAAAGGCCTCGTCTCCATCGGGTTCGTCGAAACTGACGTCGATGGCCAGGTCGCCCATCGTCATATCCTGTTCGATGCTGCGCATCACATCGTCCAACACGATGTGCGAGGTGCCCGACAGCGGCCCCATGCTCATCGTTGCGCTGATGATGTCGCGGCCGTATTCCTCGTTGTCCTCGTGGTTGAAGACACGGGTCAGTTCCAGCGCGACCCGCTCGCCCGAGTAGGTGTAGCTCAGATCACCGGGGTTGCCCGAGACCAGCATCTCGAGGTCGGTGTGGGTCATTTCCAGCGCGACTTCGCCGACAACCTCGTCACCGTCTTCGACAAAATAGACCATGACCTCGCCCACCTCGGGGTAGGTGATCGCGACGCTGCCTTCGCCGGCTTCGGCAAAGGTCATCGGCGGCATGGTCACGCGGACAAGGCCATCCTCTTCGGGGATGGTCACGACCATCGTCATGTCCGAGATCACCAGCGACGAACCTTCCATCGTCTCGGTCGCGGTGATCTGGTAGCCGAAGTTGGACATGTAGGCTTCGAAGTCGTCCCAGACCTGCTGGGGCGTGACATCGGCCCAAGCCTGTCCGGCCATAGCAACAATGGCCAGCGCCGAGGCTGTTGCGTAGCGTTTCATAATCTCTCCTCTCTGTCGGGGCAAACGAATGTATGCAGTGTCAAGGCCTTCCGAGGGCCGGTCAAGGGACTGGATTCCATACTATTGAGCGATTACGACAGTTGCGAGACGCCTTTTTGTGGCGCAATTCACCTATTTTAGCAGGAGACCGGGCATGAGCAGCGATCTGAACGGAAAGACGGTGCTGATCACGGGCGCAAGCCGCGGGATCGGGGCCGAGGCGGCGCGGGCATTCGCCGCGGCTGGGGCACGGGTGGCGCTGGTGGCGCGCACTGCCGAGGCAATCGCGGACCTGGCCGGCGAGATCGGCGAACAGGCGGTGGCGATCCCCTGCGACATTGCCCGCTACTGGGAGGTCGAACAGGCCGTGTCCAAGTGCCTGCAGGCGCATGGGGGACTGGACATCCTGGTGAACAACGCCGGGGTGATCGAACCCGTGGCACGCATGGCCGATGCCGATCCCGAGGCCTGGGGCGAAGTCATCGACATCAACCTCAAAGGGGTGTTCCACGGCATGCGCGCGGCGCTGCCCGTCATGCTCGAAGCCGGTGGCGGCACGGTGCTGACCATCGGATCCGGCGCGGCACATGGCCCGGTCGAAGGCTGGTCGCACTACTGTTCATCCAAGGCGGGCGCGCTGATGCTGACCCGGATGATGGACAAGGAATACCGCGACCAGGGGATGCGGGCGATCTCGCTCTCGCCCGGGACGGTGGCCACGCAGATGCAGCGCGAGATCAAGGCCAGCGGCATCAACCCCGTCAGCCAGCTTGACTGGTCGGCCCATATCCCGCCCGAATGGGTTGCGAAAACCCTGGTCTGGATGTGTTCGGACGCGGCGGACGGCTGGCTGGGGGACGAGGTTTCCCTGCGGGACGAGAGCATTCGCAAGGCCGTGGGACTGGCATGATCCGGCTGGATCGCGACGGCGGGCTGTGGATCGCCACCATCGACCGGCCGGAAAAGGCCAATTCTCTGACCGCCCGGATGCTCGAAGAGCTGTGCGACATCGCCGAGGATGCGCAGACGGGCGCGCGGGCGCTGGTGCTGACCGGCGCGGGAAAGGTCTTTTCTGCCGGTGCAGACCTGGAGGCGGCCAAGGCCGGGCTGGCGGTCTCGCCCCTGTGGGAGCGGCTGTCGGGGGCAATCACCCGGCACCCGGGCCTGACGATCTGCGCATTGAACGGCACCGTTGCAGGCGGGGCGATGGGCATGGCACTGGCCTGTGATCTGCGGATTTCCGTCCCCGGCGCCAAGATCTTTTACCCGGTGATGAAGCTGGGCTTTCTTCCCCAGCCGTCGGACCCCAGCCGCCTGGTGGCACTGGCGGGGCCGTCCCGGGCCAAGATGATCCTGATGGCAGGCCAGAAGATCCCCGTCGAAGAGGCGCAAACCTGGGGCCTTGTCGACCGGCTGGTCGAGGGCGACCTGCTGGACGAGGCGCGCGCGCTGACCGCCGACACGGTGGACGCCGGTCCGGACCACGCCCGCGCGATCAAGGGGCTGATCGTCTAGGTCCCCGAGCAGAGCCGGGCGATCACGCTGTCGGCGGTCACACGCCCCAGCGCTTCCCCCGCTTCGGTCACGGTCAACGGACCGTCCTTCAGCCTTGGCATCAGGTCGCGGATCGGCGTTTCCGCCGCGACCTCGATGGACCCGGCGCCGGCTTCCATCACGTCGCGCGCGGTCAGTACGCCCAGAGGGTTCATGTTGGCGACGAAGTCGGCGACGTAATCCGATGCGGGGTTCGAGAAAATCTCGCGCGGGGTGCCGGTCTGAACGATGCGGCCACCTTCCATGATGGCGATGCGATTGCCGATCTTGAAGGCCTCGTCGAGGTCATGGCTGACAAACAGGATGGTACGTTTCAGCTCGCTCTGCAGGTCCAGCAGTTCGTCCTGAAGACGGCTGCGGATCAGCGGATCCAGAGCGGAAAACGGCTCGTCCATCAGAAGGATCGGCGCATCGGTGGCAAAGGCGCGGGCAAGGCCGACGCGTTGCTGCATCCCGCCCGACAGTTCGCCCACCTTGCGACCCCCCCAGTCCGCCAGGCCCACAAGCGCCAGCTGGCGCTCGACGGTCCGGGCGCGATCCGCGGTCCCCTGCCCCGCCAGTTCGAGGCCGAAACCCACGTTTTCGGCCACCGTGCGCCAGGGCAGCAGGCCGAACTGCTGAAAGACCATCGCGACATGCCCCTGCCGGACACGACGCAGGGCGCTCTTGGAACAATTGGTGACATCCGTCACCTCGTCCCCGCAGGACACCCTCACCGCGCCCCGGCTGACCTTGTTCAACCCGTTGACCGCGCGCAACAGCGTCGACTTGCCCGACCCCGACAGCCCCATGAGAACGACGATTTCGCCTTCCTCCACGTCGAGCGAGCAGTTGTGCGCCCCGAGGACCTGCCCGGTTTCGGACTGGATCTCTGCCCGGTCCCTGCCTTCATCGGCCAGAGGCAGGGCCCGCTTGGGGTGGTCGCCGAAGATGATGGAGACGTTATCAAAGGAAACAGCGGTCATTTGCCACCCACCCGCAGCGCACGATCAAGCATGATGGCGACGACGACGATGATCAGCCCCGCCTCGAACCCAAGGCCCGTGTCGACCCGGTTCAGCGCGCGCACAACCGGCACGCCCAGTCCGTCGGCCCCCACCAGAGCCGCGATCACCACCATCGACAGCGACAGCATGATGGTCTGGTTCAGCCCGGCCATGATCTGCGGCAGCGCGCTTGGCAGCTCGACCTTCCACAGCTTCTGTCCGGGCGTGGCGCCGAAGGCATCCGCCGCCTCCAAAAGCGACTTGGGTGTCGAGGATATACCGAGATGCGTCAGGCGAATGGGCGCGGGCACGACAAAGATCACGGTTGCGATCAGGCCCGGCACCATGCCGATGCCGAAAAAGACGATGGCCGGGATCAGGTAGACGAAGGTGGGCAGCGTCTGCATCAGGTCGAGAACCGGCCGAAGGAACCGATAGAGGCCGGGATTATGGGCGGCAAAGATGCCGATGGGCACGCCCACCCCCATGCAGACCACGCAGGCCGAGAGCACCAGCGTCAGGCTTTCGGTCGTTTCTTCCCAGTACCCCTGGTTGAGAATGAAGAGAAAGCCAAGCAAGACCATCAGTGGCACCTGCCAACTGCGGTGCAACGCGGCTGTGGCGGCGGCGAACAGCAGCACGACCAGCATCTCATGCGGCGTCTGCAGAAGCCAAAGGATCGCGTCGATCAGCGCCTCCATCGCCACGGCCATGCCGTCGAAAAACCATCCTCCGTGTTCCTGCAACCAGTCGAAGACCGCCTCCGCGGCATCACCTACGGGGAGCTTGTGCTCGGTCAGCCAGTCCAAATGTCATCCCTTTCCGTTCCCGGGCCAAGCATGGGGGCTGTTCGGTCAGATGTGAAGCGGGTTTAGCGATTGACGCTTGGTGACGGGCGCCCGACGTGCGAGCCTGAGAACATGGACCTCGGAGAGAGATCATGAGTGACATCACCCTTTATACCAACCCCATGTCGCGGGGGCGCATCGCCCGCTGGATGCTGGAAGAAACCGGCGTTCCCTACCAGACAGAGGTCCTGCAGTACGGTCCGGAGATGAAAGCCCCCACCTACAGGGCGTTGAACCCGATGGGCAAGGTGCCGACCCTGGTGCATGGCAAGACCATCATCACGGAATGCGCGGCGATCTGCACCTATCTGGCGGATGCCTTTCCCAAGGCCGGGTTGGCGCCAGAGCCGGGGTCGAACGCGCGGGGCGCTTACTATCGCTGGCTGTTCTTTGCCGCCGGGCAGGTCGAGGCAGCGGTGACCGCGGCCTCTTTCGGCTTTGACACGCAGGATGAACAGTCCTTTGGCCGCGCCGGCTGGGGCAACCTCGAGACGGTGACGGATACGCTGGATGGGCTGCTGTCGGACGGGCGGACTTACCTGCTGGGCGATACGTTCTCGGCGGTGGATGTCTACCTGGGTTCGCAGATCGCCTGGGGGCGCGAGTTCGGCAGCTTGCCCGACCGAACCACCTTTGGCCCCTATGTCGCACGGATCATGCGACGCGATGCGGCGATCCGGGCGCAGGACATGGACAATGCCCTGATGCCGCAACAGGACGAGAGTTAGCTCAGGCGGCGCGGAACGGGGGCGCCTTGGCGCCCCCGCCGGGATCACTTCAGCGCGTCCATGACCGCGGCCTTGGCGTCGCCACCGTCGATCGCGGTCACGCCGTCCAGCCAACCGTCCAGAACGCCGGTGTTAGCCGACAGCCAGGTCCTGGCGGCATCCTCGGGGTCTTCACCCTCGTCGAGGATCAGGGCCATGATCTCGTTTTCCATCGCCAGGCTGAACTCGAGGTTCTTGAGCAAAGCGCCGACGTTGGGGCATTCATCGACGTAACCGACACGGGTGTTGGTATAGACCGTCGCGCCACCCAGGTTCGGACCGAAATAATCGTCGCCGCCGGTCAGGTAGGTCAGGTCGTAGTTGGCGTTCATCGGGTGCGGTTCCCAGGCCAGGAAGACCACGGGCTCATCGCGGCTGACCGCGCGCCCGACCTGCGCCAGCATCCCCTGTTCCGAGCTTTCCTTGACCTCGAATTCGCTGAGGCCGAAAGCATCCGCGTCGATCATGTCCATGATCAGGCGGTTGCCGTCGTTGCCCGGTTCGATGCCATAGATCGTTTCGTCCAGCGCATCCGCATGGTCGGCGATATCGGCGAAATCCGTGATCCCCAGCGCGGCGCCGGCGGCATTGGTGGCCAGGGTGTATTTTGCCCCCTGCAGGTTGTCGCGGACGGTCTCGACCGTGCCTGCGTCGCGGTAAGGGGCAATATCGGCCTCCATCGTCGGCATCCAGTTGCCAAGGAAGATGTCGATGTCGCCCTCGGCCATCGAGGTATAGGTCACCGGAACGGACAGCACCTTGATATCCGTCTCATAGCCCAGCGCGTCCAGCACCAGCGTGGTGGCGGCGGTGGTGGCGGTGATGTCGGTCCAGCCCACGTCCGAAAAGGTGACGGTGCCGCAATCGGCCATCGCGGTTCCCGCAACAAGGCTCAGCGCAAGCGCGGAAGTGAGGGTCTTTTTCATGGAAGTCTCCCTGGTTGGCTTTGCGCGCAAGTAGATCGTGCCTTGGGGTCCATTGCAACCGGCGGATGGGTCGGCTTGGTTGCGGCGGCGTAAGCCCTCGCAGGGGACCGGACGCTGTGCCATCATCCGGCACGAAGCAGTTTTCGAAAGGCAAAGTCATGGCGGATCTGGAACGACGCATCGCGCAGGGGCGCGGGGATGAACCCGCGGACAAGGTGCTGCGCGGTGGGCGGGTGTTCGACCTGATGACCGGAGAGTTGCTCGACGGCGACGTCGCCATCTCCGGCGACACAATCGTCGGCACCCTGGACCGCTACGAAGGCCGCGAGGTGATCGACGTCACTGGGCTGATCCTGGTGCCGGGGTTCATCGACACCCATCTGCATATCGAGTCCTCGCTGGTCACACCTTTCGAGTTCGACCGGTGCGTGGGGCCGCGCGGGGTAACGACGGCGATCTGCGACCCGCATGAAATCGCCAACGTGATCGGCGAGGCCGGCGTGCGCTATTTCCAGCAGGCCAGCCGCCATACGTTGATCGACATTAAGGTCCAGCTGTCGTCCTGCGTGCCCTCGACCCATATGGAAACCGCGGGCGCCGAACTGACCGCCGCGGAGATTGCCGGGCTGATGGGGCACGCGTCGGGCCTGGGTCTGGCGGAGTTCATGAATTTTCCCGGCGTGATCCACCGTGATCCCGCCTGCATGGACAAGCTGCGCCTGTTCGAGGGCGGCCATGTGGACGGGCATTGCCCCCTGTTGTCCGGCAAGGACCTGAACGCCTATGTCGCGGCGGGCATCCGGACCGAACATGAAGCGACCAGCGCGGAAGAGGCCCTGGAAAAGCTGCGCAAGGGGATGCGGGTGCTGATCCGCGAAGGCTCTGTCTCCAAGGACCTGAATGCGCTGCAACCGCTGCTGAATGAACGAACGGCGCCTTACATGTGCCTCTGCACCGACGACCGAAACCCGTTGGACATCGGCGAACACGGGCACCTTGATTACATGATCCGAGAGTTGATCCGGCTGGGGTGCTCGCCATTGTCGGTTTACCGCGCGGCCAGCCTTTCGGCCGCCGAGGCCTTTGGCCTGAAAGATCGCGGCATGATCGCCCCAGGCAAACGGGCGGATATCGTCGCCGTCGGCTCGCTGGTCGCCTGCGACGCGCAGATGGTGCTGGCGGGCGGCGTCATGCTTTCGGAGGCGGCGTTTTCCGCACGCGAGACGGTGGCGCCTGTGGGGCGCGCTTCGGTCAAGGCGCCGCAGGTTTCACCCGAAAATTTCCGGGCACGGGCCAACCGTGTCGAAACGGATGTCATCGGCATCCGCGAGGGCCAGATCCTGACCGACCACCTGCACGAGGACATTGCCATCGTGGACGGTGACAAGGCGCCGGACGTCACCCGCGACCTGGTGCGCATCGCGGTGGTGGAGCGGCACGGCAAGAACGGGAATATCGCCACGGGGTTCGTGAAGGGTTTTGGCCTGAAGGCCGGGGCGATTGCCTCGACCGTCTGCCACGACCACCACAATATCGCCTGCGTCGGCGTGGACTATGCCGATATGGCCGTGGCCGCCAATCGGCTGTCCGAGATCGAAGGCGGTTTCGTGGTGGCCCGAGATGGCGAGGTCCGGGCCGAGCTGGCGCTGCCCGTGGCCGGCCTGATGAGCCTGGAGCCCTTCGAGGAAGTCCGCGCCCGGCTGGTCGACCTGAGGGCAGCGGCGAAGTCGCTGGGCGTGACGCTGGAAGAACCCTTCCTGCAACTTGCCTTCCTGGCATTGCCGGTGATCCCGGCGCTCAAGATCACCGACCGGGGAATGGTGGACGTGAACCGTTTCGAGATCATCGGGTAACGCAGCGCCCTGTCCGCCGCACGGTTTGCCCCGTTTACAGCCGGTTCAGCAGCGCAGGCGTCGGCCAGGCATCCGCCGGCATTCCCAGTTCGCGCTGAACATCGCGGACCGCGCCGCGGGTGCCCGCGCCGAGGATACCGTCGATTTCTCCCACGTCGTAGCCGCGCGCGGCCAGCTTGGACTGCAGGCGCTTCATCTGGTCACCGGACAGCCCGGGCTCGGGGTTGCCCGCGTCGTAGACTGGCGCGCCCTCCAGCCGGGTGCCGAAGTAGGCGGCGGTCAGAACATAGGTAAAGCTCTGGTTCCATTCGAAATAGACACTGAAGTTCGGATAGGCGATGAAGGCCGGCCCTTTGCGCCCCTGCGGGATGATGATGGATGCCTCCAGCCGACCATCGTCCAGCGCCCCGTGCTTGCCGCGCACACCCAACTGTTCCCATTCCGCCACCGTCTTGGTGGTGTGCATGCCGGTGTCGTACCAGTTCAGGTCGGAGGGCAGTTCAACCTCCTGCAACCAGGGCTCGTTCGGGCGCCACCCGAGGTGCGACAGCATCTTGGCGCCGGACATCAGGGCGTCGGGGGCCGAGGTCTTGGGCGTCACATGGCCGTCGCCGTCACCATCGACGCCGTTGATCAGGATGTCCTTGGGCAGCATCTGAACCATGCCGATCTCACCGGCCCAGGCGCCGGTCGTGGTGCGCGGGTCGAAATCGCCATTCTCGTACAGCTTGAGAGCCGCGAATATCTGCGGCCGGAAGATCTCGGGGCGGCGGCAGTCATGCGCCAGCGTCACCAGCGCGTTGAGCGTGTTGAAATCGCCTTGGAAGGCCCCGAAATCGGTCTCGAACGCCCAGAAGGCCAGCAGGACACCGCGGGAAAGGCCGTACTCGCGTTCGATCCGGTCGAAGACGGAGTTGTAGCGGTCCGCCATCTGGCGTCCGTTGTCCAGCCGGTACTGGCTTATCAGCTTGCGCGAGAAGGTGATGAAAGGATCCTGAAAGATCCCCTGCCGGCGATCGGCCCTCAGCACGGCGCTGCTTTGCTGCGCGCTGGCAAAAAACTGCCGAACCGTGGCGGGATCATGTCCCTGCGTGACCGCCTCTTGCGCCAGACCGTCGACGAAGGCGCCAAAGCTTCCGCCACAGGGCACGTCCTGCGCCTGCGCCGCGCCTGCCAGCATCAGCGCTCCGATAATTGCCGAAAACCGCATCGAATTCCTCGTTTGCTCTGTTTGGCGGCACATTATCAAGACCGGCGCCCGGGGCAAGCGCGCTTCGCTTTCGGGGCAACTTGTGGCAGGTTTCCGACCGGGCAGTCGCTGACAACCGAGGCGGGTATTTACCCTTTATTCAAAATTCTCATGGCAATTAACCGTTTCTTCACTCCTGTGAACACATGATGAAGACAAGGAACGGTTCACAGGGGATATTCTACCCCAGTGCTGGGTGCGAGGAGAGTCGCTTGAACGTGCTGATCGTGGAAAACAGCGAGCCGTTGGCTCAGCTGTGGAAGAGGCATATCCAGCGTGGAGGTGCCCAAGTCTGGACGGCCGCCACCGAGGAGGCCGCCTTTGACCTGCTTGCGGCTCAGAATTTCGACATCATCATCCTGAACGTGGTGCTGGAGGGCGGCAACGCGCTGGCCGTCTCCGACCTGGCGCAATATCGCCAACCCGAAGCGCGGATCATCTTCGTCACCAATACGACCTTCTTTTCGGACGGGTCGATCTTCAACCTTTGCGCCAATGCCTGCGCCTTTCTGCCCAGCAGCACCTCTCCCGACGATCTCGCGACGATGGTCAGGCACTACGCCCGGACGGGCTGACGCGGCTTAGGCCGCGCGCTGCTTGTCACGCCCATGCGGCGCGTCAAGATCCAGGTCCGGGCCCACGGGCACGATGCGGTGCGGGTTCACCGTTTCTTGGCTATAGTGGTAATGCCGCGTGATATGATCGAAATTCACCGTCTCCGCCACGCCCGGCCACTGGTACAGTTCACGGGTATAGGCCCAGAGATTCGGGAAATCGACGATCCGCGCCCGGTTGCACTTGAAGTGACCGTGATAGACCTTGTCAAAGCGGATCAGCGTGGTGAAGAGCCGCCAGTCGGCCTCTGTGATTGCGTCCCCCATCAGGAACCGGTTGTGTGACAGCCGATCCTCGATCCATTCCAGCGTTTCGAAAAGCGGGTGTACAGCGTCGTCATAGGCCTTTTGCGTGGTCGCAAAGCCCGACTTGTAGACGCCGTTGTTCAGCGTGTCATAGATGCGCGCATTGATCGGCTCGATCGCTTCGCGCAGAGCCTCGGGCCAGAAATCCTGCGTGTTGCCGGTGATCCCGTCGAAGGCACTGTTGAACATGCGGATGATCTCGGCACTTTCGTTCGAGACGATGGTTTCACGTTGCTTGTCCCACAGCACGGGAACGGTGACGCGGGTCGTCGCCTGCGGGTCGGCCTTGGTATAGATGTCACGCAGGTAGGGCAGGCCATAGAGCGTATCGCCCGTCGCCCCCTTGCTATCGGTGTCGAAGGTCCAGCCGTCGCCCAGCATGTCCGGATGTACAGCACTGACCGTGATCAGGTCCTGCAACCCCTTGAGCTGGCGAAAGATCAGCGCGCGATGCGCCCAGGGGCAGGCATAGCTGACATAGAGGTGATAACGGCCCGCTTCCGCCTTGAAGCCGCCCTCGCCCGTGGGGCCGGGAGCGCCATCGGCGGTGATCCAGTTGCGCCAGCTTGACTCCGAGCGCACGAACTTGCCGCCGGTCTTTCCGGTATCATACCAGCCTTCGTGCCAGGTGCCGTCAACAAGTTGTCCCATGCGATCCTCCTTTGACTTGGCAGGGAGGTAGAACCACAAAGCTTGCACACCAAGGCCGATAGGCGCGCAGGAGGTCTGTGCAAGCGCACATGCACACCTAGCGCATGAAGGTCTGCCAGACCCAGATCAGCAGGAGCGCCCCCAGCACGGCGCCAACGAGTCCGGCCAATAGCCCCGTCACGGTCAGCAGAAACCGCAGGATCAGGCCGCCGATCAGCGCGCCGCCGATGCCGATGGCGATGGTCGGCAGGATGCCGGTATCCATCTTCATCATGCGGGTGGCAAGGAAACCGGCGGCGGCGCCGACAATGATGAGCCAGACAATAGGCATGGATGCTCCTCTTGGGCGGGCGCGTCTCTGCGGGCAGGATAGGCGAGCGGCACGGCGGCGCCTAGGGGGAAGACCCGGAAATGCGCCCGGCCCTCGGTGCCGGCGGCAATGGGCGTGACATGGCGCCACCCCGGGTCATCTGCGGCGTCGCCAGTGCGTCGGCACGATGATCAGCGCGCCGATTGAAGAGAGGATGGCATTCAGGCCCGGGCTGCGAAAACCAATGCCGAACATGATGGTGATAAAATAGAACAGGAAGGCACCGCCGATGCAAATGATGATGCTGGACAGGATGCCGTTCCTGGTAAATCCCGATTTCTCGGAGAGATAGCCGGTGATCCCGGCGATGACCACGGTGCCGATCAGGGTGGGGAACATAGGGGTCTCCTTGGGTCCGTGATCACGATAGGGGCACGGGCGCGCGATGCCCAGAGGTTCAGCCGCCCAGATGTGTGCCCTTGGGCAGTGGAAAACCGTTCAGAAAGGTTGCCGCGTCCTGCGCGCCCTTGCCTGCCCGTTGCGCGCGGCTGATGCGCAGGGCGCCGGTTCCGCAAGCCACGGTAAAGCAATCGTCCAGCAGCACGCCCGGCGCGCCCTGCCCGTCTGCCGGTTCGGCGCCCAGCAGCTTTATCCGGTCCCCCTTGTGCGTGGTCCAGGCGCCGGGAAAGGGCGCAAGTCCGCGGACCTGGCGCGAGATCTCTTCCGCGGGGCGCGTCCAGTCTACGGCGGCCTCGGCCTTGTCGATCTTGTCGGCATAGGTGACGCCCTCCTCGGGCTGGGGTTCGGGCACGAGGTCGTCGATCCGGTCGAGCGCCTGGGTGATGAGCCGCGCACCCATCTGGCTGAGCCGGTCGTGCAATTCGCCGGTCGTTTCCGTGGCACCGATGGGCGTGGCCTCGCGCAGCAAAACCGGGCCGGTGTCGAGCCCGGCCTCCATCTGCATGATGCAGACGCCGGTTTCGGCATCTCCGGCCATGATCGCGCGGTGGATCGGGGCCGCACCGCGCCAGCGGGGCAGCAGGGAGGCATGGATGTTCAGGCAGCCCAGTTTCGGCGCATCCAACACCGGCTGCGGCAGGATCAGACCGTAGGCGACAACAACCGCCACGTCGGCATTCAACTCGGCGAATGCGGCCTGGTCCTCGGGCGATTTCAGCCTTTCGGGATGTCGAACCGGCAGGCCCAGTGCCTCGGCGCGCTGATGCACCGGGGTGGGGCGGTCCTTCTTGCCACGTCCGGCGGGACGCGGTGGCTGGCAATAGACGCAGGCGATGTCATGGCCCGCCGCATGCAGCGCGTCGAGGACCGGGACAGAGAAATCGGGGGTGCCCATGAAGACAACGCGCATGTACCTGCTCCTGCGATGATCGTGTCGCGGGTGTAACGCAGGCAGGCGGGCGGGACCAGATGGCGTCAGCCGCGTTTGCGGGCCTTGCGCAAGAGCATGTCGCGTTTCATCTTGCTGAGCCGGTCGAAATACATCCGCCCGTTCAGGTGGTCGATCTGGTGCTGGACGGAAGTGGCCCAGAGACCGACCAGATCCTTGCGCACCTTCATGCCCTGCGGGTCGGTATAGGTGACGGTCACGGCGCGCGGACGGCTGATCTTCGCGTGCACACCGGGCAAGTTGGGGCTGGCCTCGTCATGGTCCCGGAACTCGACGGAGGCGTGCAGGATCTCGGGGTTGGCCATGCGCAGAGATTTGCCACGTTCGTCGGAGGCATCGACCACCGCAAGCCTCAGCATCACGCCGATCTGTGGCGCGGCAAGGCCGACGCCGGGCATGGCCTCCATCGTGTCGATCATGTCCTCCCAGATGGCACGGATCTCGTCGGTGATCTGCTCGACCGGAGCGGCGGCGGTGCGCAGGCGCTTGTCGGGCCAGGGGACGAAAGGACGTACGCTCATGCGTCCTGCCCCGCTTCGTAGGCCGCCAGGAGCGCATCGCGCCCCGCCGGGTCCAGCCGGTCGAAATGCAACACCCCGTCGAGATGGTCGTATTCATGTTGGGCGATCGTCGCCTCCGGCCCGGTCAGGATCAGTCGCTGCGCGGCGCCCGTAAGATCTGTGAAGGCAAGCGTGATCGTCGCAGGGCGGGTCACTTCCGCAGTCACGCCGGGAACGGAGAGGCAGCCCTCTGTTGACACCGCCTGCTCGTCAGAGGCCGACAGGATCGCCGGGTTGATGCAGACGAGCGGGGTCATGTCGCCCTCTTTCCAGCCCGCGTCCATGACAAAGAACCTCTGCATCACGCCGACCTGCGGCGCGGCAAGGCCACGACCGGGCGCATCGTACATGGTTTCGAACATGTCCGTCACCAGCGATTCGATGGCGGCGGGTTCCTGGACCGGAGCACAAGGCTGGGCTAGGCGCGGATCGGGCCATTTCAGGATCGGAAGAATGCTCACGCCTTTTCCCGCGCCCGCTCTTTCTTGAGCTTGACCATCTTGCGGGTGATCATCTGCCGCCGGAGCGGTTTCAGGTAGTCGATGAACAGCTTGCCGTCGAGGTGGTCGATCTCGTGCTGGACACAGGTGGCCCAGAGCCCGTCGAAGGTTTCGCGCTGCAGCTTGCCGTCGCGGTCAAGCCATTCGACGTCTACCACCTTGGGTCGTTCGACATCGGCATACTGGTCGGGGATCGACAGGCAGCCTTCCTCGTAGACGTTGCGTTCATCGCTGCTGGCCACCACCTGCGGGTTGAACATGACCAGGGGGCGTGCCTCGTCCACGTCATCTTTTTTCGCGCAGTCCAGCACGATCAGCCGCGACAGGATGCCGATCTGCGGCGCGGCCAACCCGATGCCCGGCGCGGCATACATGGTTTCCAGCATGTCATCCGAAAGGGCGCGCAGATCGTCTGACAGATCGTCGACGGGGGCGCAGACCTTTTTCAGGCGAGGGTCGGGGTGAATGAGGATCGGCCGTTTCATGCGCCCGATTTAAGCATCGCGGACGATATAGGCAAGCGCGGCCCCTTGCACCTGCCACCCGTCAGGATAGCCTGCGCCGCGTAGATGCAGAAAGGGGCAGGTGATGAGCCGGTTTGACGAGGACATCGACCGCGTGGGCACGCATTCGACCAAGTGGGACATGATGGAAAAGGCCTATGGCGTCTCGCCCGAGGACGGGCTGGCAATGTGGGTCGCAGACATGGATTTCCGTCCGCCCGATTGTGTCCGCGCGGCCCTGCAGCGGATGGTCGATCACGGGCTGTTCGGCTACTTCGGGCCCGACACCGCCTATCGTGACGCGATCCGCTGGTGGCTGGACGAGCGGCACGGCTGGGAAATCTCGCCCGACTGGATCTTTTCCACGCATGGGCTGGTGAACGGGACGGGCCTTTGCCTGCAGGCCTACACAGAGCCGGGGGACGGCGTGGTGCTGTTCACGCCGGTCTACCATGCCTTTGCCCGGGTCATCCGCGCTGCGGGGCGCGAGGTGGTGGAATGCCCGCTGGTGATGAACAACGGTCGTTACGAAATGGATTTCGACGCCTACGACGGCATGATGACCGGGCGTGAGAAGCTGGTGATGCTCTGTTCTCCACATAATCCCGGCGGCCGGGTCTGGACAGAGGAGGAATTGCGCGGTCTTGCCGAATTCGCAAAGCGGCATGACCTTGTGCTGGTCTCGGACGAGATCCACCATGACCTGCTGATGCCGGGCGAAAAGCACATTCCTATGGCCAAGGTCGACGCCGGCATCGAGGACCGGCTGGTGATGATGTCGGCCACCACAAAGACCTTCAACATGGCGGGCAGCCATATCGGCAATGTCATCATTCCCGATACCGCCCTGCGCAAACGCTTTGGCGACGTCATGGCGGGGCTGGGCATGTCGCCCAATTCCTTTGGCATGGTGACCGCCACCGCCGCCTATTCGCCCGAGGGCGCCGCCTGGGTCGATGAGCTTTGCGCCTACCTAGATGGCAACCGGCGGCTGTTCGACGAGGGCGTCAACGCGATTCCGGGCGTGACCTCGATGCCGATGCAGGCGACCTACCTGGCTTGGGTCGACTTCACGGGGACGGGCATGGCCCCCGAGGAATTCACCCGGCGGGTGGAAAAGGAGGCCCGGATCGCCGTGAACCACGGCAATACCTTCGGGACAGGCGGAGAGAGTTTCCTACGCTTCAACTTTGCCACGCCGCGCAGCCGGGTCGCCCTGGCCGTCGAACGCCTGCAAGAGGCCTTTGCCGACCTGCAATGACGGTCAATCCGAAAGGCTGATGCGAGGGGGCAGCCCCTCGCGCGCCCCGGGGAGATTTTCACCAAGAAACGGCACTGGGGAAGGACGACACAGCCCCCGTGGTTACTGTCGCGGCGGGCGCGGCCGGTAGACCGGCAGACGCCAACCCAACGTCAGCGACCCGGCGCGGAGTCCAACGGTCACCAGTGCCACCAGTCCGGCGCTGACCGCGGGCGAGGCGCCCGCCCGCGTGGCCAGGACACCGGCCAGCGATCCTGCAAGAGCGCAGGTGACGTAAAGTTCGCCTTGTTTCAGCACCAGCGGCAGTTCGTTGGCAACCACGTCGCGGGCCAGACCGCCGGCACAGCCTGTGGCGATTCCCATGACCAGCACGACGCCCACGGGCTGACCCAGCCCCTGCGCCACCCCGGCCCCGGCGGCCACGGCGACACCCAGCGCCAGCGCGTCCAGCCAGAGGATCGCGCGCATCCGGCTTTCCAGCAGGTGGGCCGTGAAAAAGACCAGCACGGCAGCGCCTGTCACAACCGCAAGATAGGTCTGGTCGGCAATCCAGATCGGCGTGCGGTTCAACAGCGTGTCGCGCAAGGTTCCCCCGCCCAGCCCCGTCAGACCGGCGAGAAAGGCAAAGCCAACGATGTCCAGCTGCGCGCGGCTGGCAACCAGCGCGCCGGTCAGCGCAAAGACCAAGACAGCGGCATAATCTAGCAGGACCAGCAGGCTCATGCGCGGGATCCGCTCATTTCTTGAAGGGCGCCATGCCCGCGCGCGCCAATTCGTCGGCACGCTCGTTTTCCGGGTGGCCGGCGTGGCCCTTGACCCACTCCCAGGTCACGTCATGGCGCTTCTGCGCTTCGTCCAGCCTCTGCCAGAGTTCGACATTCTTGACCGGTTTCTTGGCGGCAGTCTTCCACCCGTTGCGCTTCCAGCCGTGGATCCAGCCGGTGACGCCGTTCTTGACGTAGGCGCTGTCGGTCACGACGGTGATGGTCGAGGGCCGGGCAAGGCTTTCCAATGCGTTGATCGCGGCCAGCAGTTCCATCCGATTGTTGGTGGTCTGTGCCTCGCCGCCTTTCAGCTCGCGCTCCTTTACGACCGTTTCGCCATCCATCGCCCGCAGCAAGGCGCCCCATCCCCCGGGACCGGGATTTCCGGAACAGGCGCCATCGGTATAGGCAAAAAGTTCAGGCATGCGCGGTCACCGTGATCCAGGGGGCCATGACATTGTCCAGGCCGAGGTCCTCGCCGTGACGGAAGGCACCGGGGGTGAAACCCGCGGCCCGAAGCAGGCCCGCCAGTTCGGCCTCGGTGTAGTAGGTATAGAGGCGGCCGAGGTTGTCGCGCTTGCTGCCCGAGCCGGACTTCACGCCGATGTGGAAGAGGCCGCCGGGCTTCAGCGCGCGGTGAATGGCCGCCAGGTGGCGTGGCATGGCCTCGCGCGGGGCGTGCAGCAGGCTGAAGTTGGCCCAGATGCCGTCATAGGCCGCCACGACTTCCAGCGCATCGAAATCCGCCTGGCGCGCGGTCACGCCAGGACGGGCCGACGCCAGTTCCACCATCGCGGCGGATGCATCCCATGCCTCGACGTGGCATCCGGCAGCGACCATGTGGCGCGCCGAGAGGCCCGGACCGCAGCCGAGATCAAGCACATGCGCCCCTGCGGGCAACGCCTCGATGAAGGCCCGCAGGGTGGCGTCCGGGGCGTCGGAGGCGGTGACCCGGGCGTAGTCCTGCGCCCGGCTGTCGTAGATACGGATGGTTTCACGGTCTGTCATGGCTGTGGTCTGGCCTTTTCCAGCGCCCTTCGCAAGCCGGTTCAGAGCAGTGCGGTGAGCAGCAGGCAAGCGACGACCAGCGCCGTCAGAAGGATGCGCAACTGCATCCACCAGGGCGGCGCCAGCCCCCAGCGCCAGAACGCCGCGTCCAGCAGCAACAAGGCGAGATACCCGAATGTCAGGTTGAGCGTGGCTGCGGTCTCGCCTCCGCCCGTGGTGAAAAAAGCCCAGAGCGCGGGAAGGACGGACAGCACGTAGCCGGTGGTCGCCCGGCTTCCCTCGGCCTTGGTGGCAAATCCCCACAGCACGCCGGACATGAAGGAGAGGATGACCGCGCCGTAGAACAGCTGGACATAGGGGCCGACGAAACGCGCGCCGAGGGCACCCAGGCCCCAATCGTGCAGGCCGGGCGAAAGCAGGGTCAGGACACCCCAGACAAAAGGCAGCACGCCGGCAAGGCCGAGACACAGGGCTGAACGGGGAATGCGGGACATCAGGCGGCCTCTTGTGATGGCGTGTCAGGCCGGTTCGCGCAGCACGCGCGGCACCTTGAACTCGACGTTTTCCTGTGCTGTCTCGATCAACTCGACCCTTACGTCGTGGCGGGCGCGGAAAGCGTCGATGACCTCCTCGATCAGCACCTCTGGCGCAGAGGCGCCGGCGGTGATCCCCACCGATGCGATGCCGTCCAGCGCACGCCAGTCGATATCTATGGCTCGCTGGACAAGCTGCGAGTAGGCACAGCCCGCACGGCGCCCGACCTCGACCAGGCGCTTCGAGTTCGAGGAATTGGGGGCGCCCACAACCAAAAGCGCGTCCGCCTTTGGCGCCAGTGCCTTGACCGCCTCCTGGCGGTTGGTGGTGGCATAGCAGATGTCTTCCTTGTGCGGGCCGACGATGGCCGGGAACCGCGCCTTGAGTGCAGCCACGATGTCGGTCGTGTCATCGACGGACAGCGTCGTCTGGGTGACGAAAGCTAGGCGCTCGGGGTCTCGCACCTCGACATGGGCCACGTCCTCGACCGTTTCGACCAGCAGCACCTCGCCCTTGGGCAGCTGGCCCATGGTTCCCACGGTCTCTGGGTGGCCGGCATGGCCGATCATGATCATCTGCAACCCGTTCTCGTGGTGGCGGGCGGCCTCGATATGCACCTTGGAGACCAGCGGGCATGTGGCGTCGACATAGATCATCTCGCGCTTGGCCGCCTCGGCCGGAACGGATTTCGGCACGCCATGCGCGGAAAAGATCACAGGACGGTCGTCAGGGCAGTCTTCCAGTTCCTCGACGAAGACGGCCCCCTTGGCGCGCAGATCATCGACGACGTATTTGTTATGGACGATCTCGTGCCGGACGTAGACCGGCGCGCCCCATTTCTCCAACGCCATTTCCACGATCTTGATGGCCCGGTCGACACCGGCGCAGAACCCGCGCGGCGCGGCAAGGTATAGAGTGAGCGGCGGCAGTCTGTCAGTCATCGCGCGGCCTTTCGTCCTGTGCTTGTCCCTGACCTAAGACCTTGACCCCTGCTCGTCCAGTGCGCCCCTTTGCCCAAGCCGGACAGGCCAAGGAACCGGCCCAAAGGTGGGGACCAAAAGGAAAGGGACGGCGCAGCGCACCGTCCCATCCGTTTCGGGCCGCCCTGCCCTGTCCCCGCGCCCTCATCCCTGTGGAGCGGGTTTCGGCACGGCGGCCTATGGTCTTACTTGCTCGAGGCGACCTCGAAGTTGCGTTCGACCTGGTTGTCGCGCGGCGGACGACCGATGACTTCACGCAGCTCGTCGAGCTCGATGAAGTTGTCGGCCTGGCGGCGCAACTCGTCGGCGATCATCGGGGGTTGCGAGCGGATGGTCGAGACCACCGAAACCCGCACGCCCTGCCGCTGGAGGCTTTCGACCAGCGGACGGAAGTCACCGTCACCGGAGAAGAGCACGATGTGATCCACCCGCGGGGCCAGCTCCATCGCATCGACCGTCAGCTCGATGTCCATGTTGCCCTTGACCTTGCGACGCCCCTGGCTGTCCGTGTACTCCTTCGCGGGCTTGGTCACCATCGTGAAGCCGTTGTAGTGGAGCCAATCAACCAGAGGGCGAATCGGAGAGTACTCATCGTTCTCCAGAAGCGCCGTATAATAGAAGGCCCGAACCATCTTGCCACGACGTGCAAATTCCTGTCTCAGGAGCTTGTAGTCGATATCAAACCCGAGAGCCTTGGCCGCAGCGTAGAGATTGGAGCCATCTATGAACAGCGCAAGCCGTTCGTCCTTGTAGAACATAAAATTTCCTTTCGTCCAATCGGCCCGCCAAGTCCGTGAGTGAGTGAGTGGTAGCGGGCGCGTCCGGCTAACATTATTGTTTTTTCCGCGCTTCGCAAGGCGCGGGGAAGTACCAAAAGGATAGTACGTTAGGGCAAATGGCACAAGAATTCCTTATAGCACTCGGCTCAAACTTGCCGTCCAGCGCGGGCGGCAGCAGCGACACCCTGGCCGCGGCATTGACCGCGATGACTGCTTCCGGGCTGCGTCTGCGCCGGGTCAGCCGGTTTTTCGCAACCCCCTGTTTCCCGCCCGGCAACGGGCCGGACTTCGTGAATGCGTGCGTGGCAGCGACCGGCCCCACTCACCCTCAGGTAGTATTGGACATCCTCCACGCCATCGAGTCCGAGTTCGGTCGAACCCGCGGAACGCGGTGGGCCAGCCGACCGCTGGACCTCGACCTGCTGGCCGCCGGTGACCTTGTGCGCCCGGATCCCGAGGGCCAGGCGCATTGGCGCAATCTGCCGCTGGAGCGACAGACGAAAGACGTCCCAGGCGAGTTGATCCTGCCTCATCCGCGCATCCAGGACCGCGCCTTCGTGCTGGTGCCGCTGGCCGACATCGCATCGGACTGGCGCCATCCGCTGACAGGCGCTACGGTGAAAGAGATGCTGGCAGCCCTGCCCGGGCAGGACCTTGCCGACGTCAGCGCCTTGTAACGGGCCTTGTGATGGCATCCCCCCCTTGTATCCCGGGCAAGGGCGCGTTATGTCATGCCTTTCTGAGGCCCTCGTAACAGGATAACGGAGCGCTTTTCATGGCACGCGTGACGGTAGAAGATTGCGTCGACAAGGTCCCGAACCGGTTCGAACTGGTGATGCTCGCCGCGCATCGTGCGCGCGAAGTGTCTTCCGGTGCCGCGATCACGGTCGACCGCGACAATGACAAGAACCCGGTGGTCGCCCTGCGCGAAATCGCCGAGGAAACCCAGTCCGCCGACGAGCTGCGCGAGCGTCTGATCGAGTCGAACCAGACCCAGATCGAGGTCGACGAGCCCGAAGAAGACGCGATGGCACTGCTGATGGGCGCAGAGCAGGACAAGCCGCAAGAAGACGACATGTCCGAAGAAAAGCTGCTGCGCGCGCTGATGGAGGCGCAGGGCCAGGGCTGAGCCCCCGGGCCGGCGGTGTGGTGCTGACATGATCTCGGCAGAAGACCTCGTCGATCTCGTCCGCAACTACAATCCGCGCACCAACGCAGATCTGATCATCGCGGCCTATGACTATGGCCGCGAGATGCACGAGGGGCAGTTCCGCAAGTCGGGCGAGCCCTATTTTTCGCATCCGGTTTCGGTGGCGGCGATCCTGACCGAGCAACAGCTCGACGACGCCACCATCGTCACCGCCCTGCTGCACGACACGATCGAGGACACGCGCTCGACCTTTGCCGAGGTCGAACGGCGTTTCGGGCGCGAGATCGCCGACCTTGTCGATGGCGTCACCAAGCTGACCAACCTCCAGCTGTCCAGTTCCGAGACCAAGCAGGCAGAGAACTTTCGCAAGCTGTTCATGGCCATGTCCAAGGATCTGCGCGTGATCCTGGTCAAGCTGGCCGACCGGCTGCACAACATGCGCACCATCCGCGCCATGCGCCCCGACAAGCAGGTGCAGAAGGCGCGCGAGACGATGGACATCTATGCGCCGCTGGCAGGCCGGATGGGCATGCAGTGGATGCGCGAGGAACTGGAAGACCACGCCTTTCGCGTGCTGAACCCCAAGGGCCGCGACAGCATTATCCGCCGCTTCATCACCCTGCAGCGTGAAACCGGCGACGTAGTGCAGCGCATCACCACCGACATGCGCCACGAGCTGGAAAAGGCAGGTGTCGAGGCCGAGGTGTTTGGCCGCGCGAAAAAGCCCTATTCGATCTGGCGCAAGATGCAGGAAAAGAAGATCGGCTTTTCCCGCCTCTCGGATATCTACGGCTTTCGCGTCATCACCCGGTCCGAGGCGGACTGCTATGGCGCGCTTGGCGCCATCCACCAGCGTTGGAAATCCATCCCCGGTCGGTTCAAGGACTATATCAGCCAGCCCAAGACCAACGGCTATCGTTCTATCCACACCACGGTGTCGGGGCGCGATGGCAAGCGGGTCGAGGTACAGATCCGCACCCGCGAAATGCACGAGGTCGCCGAGACCGGGGTTGCGGCCCATTGGTCCTATCGCGACGGGGTGCGAGCAGAGAACCGCTTTGCCGTTGACCCGGCCAAGTGGATCGCCTCGGTCACCGAACAGTTCGACGCCGAGGAAGACCACGACGCCTTTCTCGAGGCGGTCAAGCTGGAGATGTATTCCGACAAGGTTTTCTGCTTCACGCCCCAGGGTGACGTGGTGAAACTGCCGCGCGGGGCGACGCCGATCGACTATGCCTATGCGATTCATACGCGGATCGGGTCCAAATGCGTCGGCGCCAAGGTCGACGGCATCCGCGTGCCGCTGTGGACGCGGCTGAAGAACGGCCAGTCGGTCGAGATCATCACCGCCGAAGGCCAGGCGCCACAGGCGACCTGGCTGGACATGGCGACGACGGGCAAGGCGAAATCGGCAATCCGCCGCGCCCTGCGCGAAGCCAACAAGGAACGCTACGCCAAGCTGGGCCATGAACTGGCCCGGGCCGCCTTCGAATCGCGCGGCAAGAAAGCGACGGACAAGGTGCTGGAAAAGGCCGCGGCGACGCTGCGACTGGACGACACCGAAACCCTGCTTGCGCGACTGGGCAGCGCCGAACTGACCACCTCCGAGGTGGTCGAGGCGGTCTATCCCAACCTCGCGATCCAGGACGACGGCGAGATCGAGATGAAACGCGCGGTCGTCGGGTTGGAACATGGCCAGGGATTCGAACGGGCGAAATGCTGTCAGCCCCTGCCGGGCGAACGAATCGTGGGACTTGCGCATCGCGGCCACGGTGTTGCCGTCCATGCCATCGACTGCGCCGCCCTGGCAGATCACGAGGACCAGACAGAGCGCTGGCTGGACCTGCACTGGGCGGAGGGCAAGCACCCGGCCGTATATACGGTGTCACTCGAACTCACCATCGGCAACGATGCTGGTGTGCTGGGACGGATTTGCACATTGATCGGCGAGACCAAGGCCAATATTTCTGATCTGAATTTCATCGCCCGCAAACCGGATTTTTACCGCCTCATGATGGACATCGACCTGCGAGATGCGGAACATCTGCACTCCCTGATCTCCACGCTGGAGGCGGAAAGCCATGTGGCCGCTGTCGTCCGTCGACGTGACCCCGGGCTTGAATCGGTTCCGGCTGCGGCGACAGAAGCGGCAGAATAGGCAAGAAAGGCACAGCTTGGTCTTCAAGAGACGCGACAGACGGCCGATCGGCCGGATCGTGCTCGAAGTGCTCTGGCCACGAGGCGGCTGGGCGCGGGCGGCTCGGTATGTCCAGTTGCGCGTCAACCGGCTGCCCGATCCTCCCGACAGAATCGCGCGCGGCATCTTTGCCGGTGTGCTGACCACCTTTACGCCCTTTTACGGGTTTCACTTCTTCACCGCCGCGCTGATCGCCTGGATCATGCGGGGCAACATCCTGGCGGCGATCCTGTCGACGTTTTTCGGCAATCCGCTGACCTATGTGCCAATCGGCGTGATCGCGATGAAGACTGGGTATTGGCTGCTGGGGCTCGAAGCGGATGAGGATCACGGCAGCATAGGCAAGAAGTTCGTCAAGGCGGGCCAGGACCTCTGGGACAATTTCATCGCCATTTTCACCCCGGACAAGACCGACTGGAGCCACCTCAAGATCTTTTATGACGAGGTGTTCTTTCCCTACATGGTGGGCGGCATCCTGCCCGGCCTGATCGCGGCCACCATCGCTTACTATGTCTCGCGGCCGCTGATCACAGCCTTTCAGAACCGCCGCAAGGGGGCCATCAAGGCCAAACTGGCCGAGTTGAAGAAGAAAAAAGCGCGCGAGGCCAAGTGATCGCCGGGCCGTCCGGGACCACCCGATTCCCGCTTTCAATTTCCTGCCCGCCACTCTAGCTTTTGATCAAATTCCAGAACGGGGATCGCCTTCATGACCCAAACCGGACAACTGCGCCTTGGCGTCAACATCGATCACGTCGCAACCGTGCGAAATGCGCGCGGCGGCGCCTATCCCGATCCGATCCGGGCGGCCAAGCTGGCAGAGGAAGCCGGCGCCGACGGCATCACCGCGCACCTGCGCGAGGACCGGCGCCATATCTCGGACGCGGACATCGACGGGCTGATGGAAAACCTGAGCGTGCCGCTCAATTTCGAGATGGCCGCCACCGACGAGATGCAGAAGATCGCCCTGCGCCACAAGCCGCATGCCGTCTGCATCGTCCCCGAAAAGCGCGAGGAAAAGACCACCGAGGGCGGGCTTGAGGTGGCACGTGAAGAAAACAAGCTGGCGCATTTCATCGCTCCCCTGCGAGAGGCCGGTTGCCGCGTGTCGATCTTCATCGCCGCCGACCAGCGCCAGATCGAGGCCGCGCACCGGATCGGCGCGCAGGTGATCGAGTTGCACACCGGCGCCTATTGCGATTTCCACGCCGAAGGGCAGGTCGACAAGCGCGACGCGGAACTGGAACGGATGCGTGAAATGTCCACCTATGCGCATTCGCTGGGGCTGGAGGTGCACGCCGGACACGGGCTGACCTACGAGACAGTGCAACCCGTCGCCGCATTTCCCGAGGTCATGGAACTGAACATCGGCCACTTCCTGGTGGGAGAGGCGATCTTTCGCGGTCTCGGCCCGGCCATCGCGGAAATGCGCCGCCTGATGGACGCCGCGCGCGGCTGACCCGCGCGGATCGATCATTCGGTTCACAGCACTCCGCGGGATTGCCTCCATTTTTTCGCCGTAAAACCCGGGTACAGCGGGCCAAACCGCCTGCAATTGCCGAAGGTGCCGTCATGCCCGTCATTCCAATGGATCCAGAAACCCTTGCCATCGACGCAACGGCTGCCAAGGCGGCAGGCGCAGCCGCCGCCGCGACCTATCGCGATCGCCACCCCTATCCCTACGGCAGCTTTGACGATTTTCTGCCCGCAGAGGTGCTGGACCGTGTCCTGGAAGAGCTGAAACAACTGCCCGAAGCCGAGGACATGTTCAACCGCCCGCAGGAAAAGCTGAAATCCAGCTACCTGCCGGAGCGCCTGCCGCCCTACACGCGCAACCTGTTCTACGTCTTGAACTCGCGCCCCTTTGTGCGCTTCCTCGAAGAGATGACCGGCATCAACGGGCTGATCCCGGACCCCTTTTTCGCGGGCGGCGGCGTGCATGTGGTCGCCAACGGCGGGCACCTCGATATCCATGCGGACTTCAACCACAATCAGAAGCTCAACCTGGAACGGCGGCTGAATATCCTGATCTACCTGAACAAGGGCTGGAAAGAGGAATACGGCGGCTCCTTCGAGATCTGGAACACCGACATGACGGAAAAGGTCGCGGGCTTCGTGCCGCTCTTCAACCGCATGTGCTGCTTCAACACCGGGTCAGACACCTGGCACGGCAACCCCGAGACGGTGAACCATCCCGACGGAGAACCCCGGATGTCGCTGGCCCTGTATTACTACACCGCCACCTGGGACCACAGGCGCAAATCCCACACGACGCTGTTCAAACCCCGCCCCGGTACGAGGGATCAGGTCGACCGGCAGGTGAAGCGGGCTGACATGCTGCAAGACATCCTGCCGCCAGTCATTTTCCGCAAGGTGATCGGGCGCTTGCAGCGCCTCGGCTTCTGAACAGGCGCAAGATCGGGGAGGGTCGGGAAAGGTCGGGAAATCCCCGCCTCGCCCCCTTGTCCCGGAGGGGCTATCCTTGCGCAAAAGCAGTTCTGACAAGGATCAAGCCCATGAAACGCCTGTTCTGCGCCCTGCCCCTTGTCCTGCTTCCGGCCCTTGCGGCGGCACAGGAGACCATCGTCACCGTGCAGGATTGCGACTGGCAGGCCAGCGCCCGCAACATCGTCGAACCCTGGGAGGCGCACAGCCGTACCTTTTCCAACGGCAAGACCCGCCTGGCGCTGATGGACACTATCGAGCCCGCCGCCGGCTGGGCCTGGATGCTGGTGCTGTCGCCGCCCTATTCGGAACTGGGGGACCGTCAGTGCAAGGTGATCGGGCTGAACGGCATGGGCTTTGCCGGGATGGAATTCGGCGCCCTGACCGCCGACTACGACCCCGCCACGGGCCTGACATTCACCGTCCCTGTGAGCGTCTACGACCCGGCCACCGCCATGCCCGGCGCGGCGACCCTGCGCTTTACGCTCAACCAGGCCACCGGCGTCATCGACGGCGACATCCTCCCCTGATCTTGACCTTGGCGCGGCGCCGGGGTTTGTGGGGCGGGTTCCCACCCGCCCGCAGGAGGCTGACGCAATGATCCTTGGCATCGGCACCGACCTGGCCAACATCGACCGGATCGCCGGCACGCTCGACCGTTTCGGCGACCGGTTCCGCAACCGCGTCTTCACCGAAGTGGAACAGGCCAAGGCCGAACGCCGGGCGGATACGCCCGGCACCTACGCCAAACGCTGGGCCGCGAAAGAGGCCTGTTCCAAGGCGCTTGGAACGGGGCTGCGCATGGGCATCGCCTGGAAGGACATGGCTGTCAGCAACCTGCACACCGGCCAGCCCGTGATGGAGGTGACGGGCTGGGCAAAAGAGCGGCTGGAGGCGATGACGCCCGAGGGATACGAGGCCATCATCCACGTCACCCTGACCGACGATCACCCCTGGGCGCAGGCCTTCGTCGTGATCGAGGCGCGGCCCTGTACCTGATGCGCTATGGCGGGCTTTCAGGGCTTCAGTCGGCCCACGGGCATCGTGACAGACCAGGTTCGCCCGGCACGCGCAACCCCCAGCCTGAGGTTAGATTTGCCCTGGCCCGATGCCTTGCGTAGCCTGAGATAAAACGCTGGCACACTTCGAACGGGCTCACCGTCGACGCTTACAACTCGATCCCCAACCCGCAGCCGGGCGGTTTCCCCGGCACCGATCACCTCGACCGCAACAGAACCACCGAATTCAAGTTCGCCATAGCTGAGCCGATATCCGTCAAAGCGAAAGTCTCCGTCGGCAAGAGCACGGGAAAGTAAGGTCGCTCCCACCTCCTGCTCTACTCCGGATAGGCGGACAGTCACACCAAGGTTTCGACCGTTGCGCAGAACCTCAACATTCATTCTGCCCTGCATTTTCCGGGCAGCCCCGGAAAGCTTCAAGTACAGGCTAGCCGCACTCTCGACGGTGGCACCCCCGACCCGAACAACCATGTCCCCGGTCCGAAACACCGAGCCGGGATCTGCGCCAACCACACGCACAGCACCATGGCCGGTCAACTTGGCGCCCGCGACAAACAGAGTATTGCCATCGAAACGGGGCGCTTCATCGGGCCGTTCCAACCGCGCTAGGCCGTCGGTAACTGCTACAGGTGTATCGGATTTGGACGCCATTGCCGTAGTCAAGAACGTACTTGCACTTTTTGCGGCGGTCGTGCCCGGATACGCCTGAAGCAGGTCCGAAAGTGCTTGGGTCTGTGCCGCACCTTGCAACGACAGAGCCTTGGTCAGAGCCACCGCGGCCTCGACCTCAGGATCGCGCTTTGAGATCATCAGGTCCAAAGTGAATCCGGCACTTCTCGCGGCGCGGCTGTCGGGAAATTGCAAAACCACGTTTTCCAGCGCCGCGCGCCGCGCCTCGATGCCGTCCAGCTGCAGCGCCTCGGTCAGAGCCTCCTGGGCAAGGGTTTCCGGGTCCGGCTTGGGAATTACAACGGGCTCCGGCGCCGCCTTGGCCTGAAATCCCAGCCCCAACGCCGCTTCGACCGCCGCGATCTTGTGCCCACCGTTAAAGCCGCCGCGCCCGTGCAACCCACCCTGGTTGTGCAGGCCGACAACGGCCAAGGAGCGCGCGTCCAGCAGAAGGGAGCCGGACGAGCCGCCCGTCGTCTCGCAGCTATGGCGCAATTGCGACGCCTCTTCGGGCAGCTTGCTCTGGTCCGGGTGTACCTGACAGGTTCCGGATGAGAACTGCTGCGGATCGCCGTTCGGATGGTGGATCATCGTCAGCGCGCGCCGCGGGCGCACGCGCGGCTGCATCACCATCGGCACATGCCCGCCCAGTGCCTCGTTCGCATCCGCGCCGAAGATCTGCAGCACCATCGCGTCAAGCTTTTCATCCCGCGCAAGCTCGCGCGTCGAGACGGCATAAGTCTTGACGTCGCCGGTGAAATCCGCCGCCGTATAGCCAAAGTTGATACGCGCCTCCTGAACGAAGGTGAACCCCGCCGCGACCATGACATCGTTGTAGTAACAGTGGTTGTTGGTCAGCAGGCGGTTTCCGGGCAGGAGCGCCGCGGTACAGGTGGTCATCTGCGGGCTTTTCAGCGTCCGGGTCTGACCGTTGAGCGTCACCGTCCGAGGCTTGCCATCCGGCGTCATCAGGCAGACGTCCAGGCGCCCGATATAACGCGCGATATCCTGCACGTCGTCCGGGGCCTCGGTGATCGGGCGCCAGAACCCGCCGCGTTCCGATGCCCCTTGGATCAGCGCCTGAAGGGCCGAGCTTTGCGTGTCGATGCGAAAGGAGAATTTGCAACCTTCGAAAGCGCTGGCACCGTGTCCGGCTAGCACGAAGAGCAGCGCGGCGAGAAGGCGAGGCAAGGTCATGAAGAAATCCCGGACGGACCTGACAATCCGCAAACCGTAGCAAGCGCTGCCCTGCCCGGTCAACGCCCGGCCCTCGTGCCTTGACACGCCCTGCCCCGCCGCCCATGAAGCGCCGGACAGGTGAGGCAAAGGGCAGATCACATGGCGAAGGAAGAAAAGAAGGGCGGTCTCGTCGAGACCATCAAGACGGTTGTCTACGCGCTGCTGATCGCGGGCGTCTTCCGCACCTTCCTGTTCCAGCCTTTCTGGATCCCCTCGGGATCGATGAAGGACACGCTGCTGATCGGCGACTTCCTGTTCGTGAACAAGATGGCCTATGGCTATTCCTACGCCTCCTGCCCCTCGATCATCATTCCGCGTTTCGGCATCAACGTGGACGCGCAGGACTTCTGTGGCTGGGCCGATGGCGACAACAAGCGCCTCTTTGGTGGAGAGCCCAAGCGCGGCGACGTGGTCGTGTTCCGCCACCCGGTGTCGGGGCGCGACTTCATCAAGCGGTTGGTCGGCCTGCCGGGCGAACGCATCCAGATGCGCAACGGTGTGCTGCATATCAATGGCCAACCGGTCGAACTGACCCCGGATGGCACCTTCGAGGAACTGGCCGCGCCGCAAGGACCGCAGGGCCTGCGCCCGCGCTGCTCCAACGGCACGGTCGGCGACGGCGCCACCTGCATCAAGGAAAAGCTAATCGAGACGCTGCCCAACGGTGTCAGCCATTCGATCCTGAACATCGGCATGCAGGGATCCGACAACACCCCGGTCTACACGGTTCCCGAAGGGCATTACTTCTTCATGGGGGACAACCGCGACAACTCTTCGGACAGCCGCGTGCCCAATATCGCCAATGGCGTCGGCTTTGTCCCCTACGAGAACCTGATCGGTCGGGCTGACCGGATCATGTTCTCTTCCGCCGGTCGGTCGATGCTATTCTTCTGGACCTGGCGGAGCGACCGGTACTTCCAAGTGATCGAGTGAGCTTTCTGACTGAAGCCTTTGACTGGCGCGGCCTGACCGGCCGCGCCGGGTTCGTTCTGGCCGCCGTGCTGGTGGTTGCGCTGCTGGTCGCGCAGGGCCGACTGTCCCCGCTCAGCCCGGCCGGGGCCGTCGGGGCGCTGGCCGCGGCATTGGCAACCCTGCTGTTCTGGGGGCATGCCCGGCGGCGCCTGCGCGCGATGGGCTGGTCCGGCTGGTGGATGTGGGGCCTGGCGATCCCTCTGGTCTCTCTTGCGCTGGTGGCGATCATGGCAATCCGCCGCAATCGGCCCGATGCCACACCGGGCCCCTTCAGCCAGTCGGGTCGGGCGCTTGTCTGGGTCATGGTTGCCCTGATCGGCAGTCGCGTGTTCTGGGCGCCCTACATCATCCCGACCGGCAGCATGTCACCTACCCTTCAACCCGGCGACTACGCGCTGGCCACTCGCAGCTTTTCGGCTCCGGAACGCGGCGCGGTGATCGTCTTTCGGCATCCGGTCAGCGGGCTGGACTTCATCAAGCGGGTGATCGGACTGCCCGGCGACCGTGTGCAGATGCGCGATGGTCAGGTGATCCTGAACGGCACCCCCGTCCCGCAAACCTCCCTCCCGGACTGGAACGAACCCAACCGCCCCACAATGATCGGAACGCGTCCGCGCTGCCTGTCCCCAACGGCACCCGGCGCCCCCTGCATCAAACAGGCCGCGCGCGAAACCCTGCCCGGCGGCCCAAGCTACACCGTGCTGAACATCGGCACGCATCGCACCGACGACACCGTCGAATTCCGCGTTCCCGATGGGCATATCTTTGTCCTCGGCGACAACCGCGACAATTCGCTGGACAGCCGCATCCCCCGGAGATCGGGCGGTGTCGGGCTGGTTCCCCTGAGCCATGTTGCAGGTCGGGTGCGTCTGGTGCTCTATTCGCAGGAAGGGCGCGAAGGGCGTCTGCTGAGGACAATCGAATGAAGGTATCCGCCGAACTCATCGCCCTGCAAGAGTCGCTGGGCCACCGTTTCGCCGACCCGCGCCTGTTGCGTCGTGCGGTCACCCATGCCTCGATGTCCGGACCGGGGCGCGAGGACAACCAGCGGTTGGAGTTCCTCGGCGATCGCGTTCTGGGTCTGGTCATGGCCGAAGCCCTGCTGGAACGCGATCGCGCCGCGACCGAGGGTCAGATGGCACCCAGGTTCAACGCCCTGGTGCGCAAGGAAACCTGCGCCGACGTCGCGCGCCAGGTCGGTATCGGCAACGCTCTGAAACTGGGCCGGTCAGAACAACTCTCTGGTGGGCGGCGCAAGATGGCGCTGCTGGGGGACGCGATGGAAGCGGTGATTGCCGCGGTCTACCTGGACGCCGGGTTCGAGGCCGCGCGCGCCCTGATCCTGCGCCTTTGGGACAAACGCATCGACGCCGTCGAAGAGGACGCCAAGGACGCCAAGACCGCATTGCAGGAATGGGCGCAGGCGCGCGGCCACCAGCCGCCCAAATACGTCGAAACCGCCCGTAGCGGTCCGGATCATGCTCCGGTCTTCACCATCGAGGTTCGCCTGCCCGACGGCACCTCTGCCGAAGCGACCGCAGGCAGCAAGCGCCAGGCCGAGCAGATGGCGGCCCGGACCTTGCTGGACAAGTTGACCACCTGAGCCAGGTCCCGGCCCCTGTCTCTGAAAGAAGCCACCCGGGCGAGGCGCACAACGCGAGGTCAAAGCACCGAAACCGCCCCTGTTCGGCTTCCATCCCCGACAACCTCGCACAGCCAGCCCATATGCGAACTCTGGTTCAGCAGATGAATGCGCTGTACCGCTATGCGCATATCAACGCAGGGATCGCGCATGACCGACAATCTCAAGGGCAGCCTCTGGATGATGCTCGCCATGCTTGGCTTCGGGGTCGAGGACGCCTTCTTCAAGGCCGCCACCGGCTCCGGCGGGATTTCTCCCGGCCTCGGTACGGTGCAATTCGGCCTCTTGGCGATGACCATCTACGCCGTTCAAGCGCGGCGCCGGGGCGTGCCACTCTGGGATCCGGCCTACCTGCAAAGGGGCCTGCTGATCCGCACCGGGTTCGAGATCCTGGGCCGGCTCTTCTTTGCCCTCAGCCTGGCCTACACGCCGCTCTCGACCACCTCGGCCATCCTGCAGGCCGCGCCGCTGGTGGTCATGCTGTCCGCCGGGCTGATCCTGGGCGAACGCATCGGCCCGCACCGCTGGCTGGCCACAGCCGTGGGCTTCGCGGGCGTGCTGCTGATCATCCGCCCCTCCCCCGCGGGGATCGAGGCAAACGCAATCTTTGCCCTGCTCGGCATGATCGGATTTGCGGGCCGCGACGTGGCCACCCGCACCGCCCCCGCACATATCCGCCCCTCGCAACTGGGCGTGCTGGGATTTGCCGTCGTCACCTTCGCCGGCCTGGTCATCATGGCCTTCGAACCCGCGCCCAGCAAGCCAAGCCTGCCCGCCACGGCGATGATCTGCGGCACTGCGATCGCCGGGGTGGTCGGATATACCGCTCTCACCGCCGCCATGCGCACCGGCGAGGTCTCTGTCGTGGCCCCCTTCCGCTATTCCCGCCTGCTGGTGGCTCTGGTCCTGGCCTACACGGTCTTCGGCGAACGCCCCGACACGATAACCCTGACAGGCGCGGCGCTGATCGTCGCCTCGGGCATCTATTCGCTCTGGCGCGACGGGCGGAACAGGGCCTCCATCGACCGCGCAACCCCCTGAGACGGCCCGCCACATGCGAATCCTCTGGCCTTGACGCCCCATCTGGCCTAGGGGAAGCACTTCGAAATCGCATTCGGACAGATCTGTCATGACCACACGCGCCGGCTTCATCGCCCTCATCGGAGAGCCCAACGCAGGCAAATCCACCCTCACCAACGCGATGGTGGGGTCCAAGGTCAGCATCGTGACCCACAAGGTCCAGACCACCCGCGCCCGCATCCGCGGCGTGGCGATGGAAGGCGACAGCCAGCTGGTCTTCGTGGACACGCCGGGCCTGTTCAAACCGCGCCGCCGGCTGGACCGCGCGATGGTCGCCGCCGCCTGGGGCGGCGCCGCCGATGCCGATGTCATCGTGCTGCTGATCGAAGCCCACCGAGGCATCACCGAAGGCGTCGAAAGCATCCTCGAAGGCCTGAAGGACCTGCCACAGAACCGCACCGTCGCCCTGGCCATCAACAAGATCGACCGCGTCGAGGCACCGGCCCTCTTGGCCCTGACCCAGGCCATGAACGAACGCTACGCGTTTGCCCGGACCTTCATGATCTCCGCTGAAAAGGGTTACGGGATCGAGGACCTGCGCAGCTGGCTGGCCAATGAAATGCCCGAGAGCCCCTGGCTCTACCCCGAAGACCAGATCGCAGACCTGCCGATGCGCATGATCGCCGCCGAGATCACGCGCGAGAAACTGACCCTGCGCCTGCACCAGGAACTGCCCTACCAGCTGACCGTCGAGACCGAGAGCTGGGAAGAGCGCAAGGACGGCTCCGCCCGCATCGACCAGGTGGTCTACGTCGCCCGGGACGGGCACAAGGGCATCGTGCTGGGCCACAAGGGCGAGACGATCAAGGCCATCTCCAAGGCCGCCCGCGAGGAACTGACCGAATTTCTCGATCGTCCCATCCATCTCTTCCTGCAGGTCAAGGTGCGCGAGAACTGGCTAGAAGAGGCGGAACGCTACTCGGAAATGGGGCTCGACTTTCGCGACGGCAACGCCTGATGGCGCGGCTGACCGCGCGGTTCTGGGTGGATGCCTACCTTGCCCGGCTTCGCCTGATGGACATTCCCGCCTTCGTCACTGCCCACGGCGACGACACGGCCGGCGCCGTCCTGGTCAAGCTCAACACGCTCGACGGCCGGGCCCGCGCCTTCACCCGCGGCTTCGACCTCGCCAGCGGCGACCGCAAGTGGACCGACCTCACTTCCGGCCCGGAAACTGAGGTCGATGAAACCATCACGCGCCAACGCCGTTTCGATCCCGACCTCTGGGTGATCGAGGTAGAAGACCGCCACGGCCGCCACCTGCTCGACGATTCCGCCCTGGCCTGACCCGCACGTTTCTTCTCTCCCGAAATACTCATGCCCAAGGCCCCGAAAAGGGGCCGAGACATCCAGCGCAGCCGGAGGCTGCACCATTGGATCACGGCTTGCCAATTGGTGCGCGCGGGCCGATCTTTCGGCGCATGGACTGGCGCGACACGGGCATACTTCTCAGCACACGGAAACACGGCGAGACCTCGCTGATCCTCGAGGTCTTCACGCCGCAACATGGCCGTCACGCGGGTGTCTTGCGGGGCGGCACCTCGCGCAAGCTGGCGCCGCACCTTCAGCCCGGCGCGCAGCTCGACCTGTCATGGCGGGCGCGGCTCGAGGATCATATCGGCAGCTTCACAGCCGAACCCGAACGCTCGCGCGCCGCCGCCGCGCTGGGGGACCGGCTGGCGCTGGCCGGGCTCAACGCGGTCACCGCGCTGCTGGCCTTCTGCCTGCCCGAACGTGAACCCCACCCCGCGCTCTACGAACGCTCCGAACGGCTGCTGGACCTGCTGGATCGCCCGGATCTCTGGCCCCTGGCCTACCTGCAATGGGAACTGGCCTTGCTCGAGGAAATGGGGTTCGGCCTCGACCTGACCCAATGCGCCGTCACCGGCGCGACAGAGGGGCTGGATTTCGTCTCTCCCCGGTCTGGCCGCGCCGTGACCGCGCAGGGGGCCGGGGATTGGGCCGACAGATTGCTGCCCCTGCCGCCGGTCCTGCGGGGAACAGGCGAGGCCGGGGATGGCGAAATCCTGACCGCCCTGGAAACAACGGGCTTCTTCATGGAAAACCGACTGGCCGCGGAATTGCGGGACAAGCCTCTGCCGCCCGCGCGCGCCGCCCTGATCGCGCGGCTCAGGGCGCGGGTCTGAACACCAGTTCGCCGCCCTCCGCGTCGCGCAAGACCAGTTGGTCATCGCGCAGCTCTGCCTGCGTCACCTGCTGAAGAGCCATGACAAAGGCGTTCTCCTGAGCCAGCACTGGACAGGCCCGGCGGGTCATCCGCAACGGGCCAAAGCTCAGTTCGGGCCATGCCCCCTCGACCGTGCCACCGAAACTGTTGCAGGGCGCCTTGCCGTTCACCGTGCCGGGCATGGTCAGGTCCAGCGACGCGTCGAAATCCACCGCCGCGCCGCCCATGCTCTTCAGCACCCAACGCGCCTGTTCAGGGTGCAGGGTCATGCCCGCCCAGGCGCCCGGGACAAGCGCCGAAAGAAGTCCCGCCAAGATGAGTCCACGCATGATACCCCCGCTTTGCCTCGTCCAAAGGTGGGGTGTCGGGACCATGCGTGCAAGCCTTCCCCCTTGCCCGAGAACCGGTTAGAGAGGCTGCGATGAAACTGACATTGCCCAACCTTCTCACCATCCTGCGCCTGCTCGCCGCTCCCGGCGTTGCGGTGATGTTCCTGTACTTCTCGCGCCCGCTGGCGGACTGGGCCGCGCTGATCCTATTTCTGGGGGCCGCCGTGACGGACTGGCTGGACGGCCATCTGGCCCGCAGCTGGCAGCAGGAAACCAAGCTGGGCGCCATGCTGGACCCGATCGCTGACAAGGCGATGGTGGTCATCGCGCTGATGGTGATCGTCGGGTTTTCCTCCTGGTCGCCCTGGCTGGTCCTGCCGGCCACAGTGATCCTCTTCCGAGAGGTCTTTGTTTCCGGCTTGCGGGAATACCTCGGTGATACCGCCGGCACGCTGAAAGTCACCAAGCTGGCCAAGTGGAAGACCACGGCGCAGATGGTGGCCATTGCCGTGCTCTTTGCACAAGGCGTCTTTGAACACTATCTTGTTGTGTCGAGCATGGGCATGGACGACCAGATCATCGGCCAGATTCTCGATGGCGAGATCGAGGACGACCTTGGCCTGCGCTGGAAGCTGCAGGGCATGATCTGGTCCGGCAAGGGCGGGCTGACCCTGCTCTGGATTGCCGCGGCGCTGACGCTGGTCACGGGTTGGGACTACTTCCGCAAGGCCCTGCCCTTTCTGAAGGAGGATCGCTGATGGATGTGCTGTATTTCGCCTGGGTGCGCGAGAGGATCGGCCTGCCGCGCGAAAAGGTCGAGACCGAGGCCGCGACGGTGGCCGCCCTGGTCGAGGAACTGCGCGCACGCGAAGAGCGCTATGCCGCTGCCTTCGAAGACTTGGGCGCCCTGCGTGTGGCCGTGGACCAGGAGCTGACGGATTTCGATGCCCCCTTGGCGGGGGTGCGCGAAGTGGCCTTCTTTCCGCCGATGACGGGGGGCTGAGGGCCATGCGCGTCGTCGTCCAAGAGCCCCCGTTCGATTTCGGTGCCGAGGCCGCGGATTTTGCGGCCGGTCGGCACGACATGGGTGCGGTCGTCACCTTCACCGGCATCGTGCGCGATCTGAAGGGCGGCGGGCTGGACGCGATGGAGATCGAACACTACCCCGGCATGACCGAAAAAGCCCTTGAAAAGATTGCCAAAGAGGCCGTCGAGCGCTGGTCGTTGGGGGATGCATTGGTGATCCACCGTTATGGCCGGATGGAACCGGGTGAACAGATCATGATGGTCGCGACGGCGGCGCCGCACCGCAAGGATGCCTTTGAGGCGGCGGAGTTCCTGATGGATTACCTGAAGTCGCGCGCGCCGTTCTGGAAGAAAGAATTCAGCGCAGAATCAATGACTTGGGTCGCGGCACGGGATGAGGACGAGGACGCGTTGCGGCGGTGGTAACAGCAGCCGGGTTTTGGTAACTTCTCCTGACCAGCGGAAGGAACGCGCCATGCCCTTCGAAAAAGTCCAGGCCGAGAAGCTCTCGAAAACCGTTGTCCGGCAGATCGAGCTGCTGATCCTGCGCGGCGTTTTGCGCCCCGGCGAGCGCCTGCCCTCGGAACGTGATCTGTCGGAACAGCTTGGCGTCTCGCGACCCTCGCTGCGCGAGGCCGTGTCGGAATTGCAGGCGCGTGGCTTGCTGACCTCCAAGGCCAGCGCGGGCATCTTTGTCACCGGCGTGCTGGGATCGGCCTTTTCCGAACCACTGATCCAGCTTTTTGCCAATCACGACGAGGCGGTCTTTGACTACCTGTCCTTCCGGCGCGACCTGGAAGGGCTGGCCGCCGAACGCGCCGCGATCCACGGCACCGACAGCGATCTTGCCGTGATCGCAGCGGTTTTCGCCAAGATGGAGGCGGCCCACGTCAAGCGGAACCCGGCCGAAGAGGCCGGGCTGGACGCCGAGTTTCACCTGGCGATCATCGAGGCCAGCCACAACGTCATCATGCTGCACATGATGCGGTCGATGTACCAGCTGCTGCGCGAGGGCGTGTTCTACAACCGCCAGGTGATGTTCAAGCAGCGCACCACGAGAACGAGCTTGCTGGACCAGCACCGCGCCATCAACGACGCGCTGCAGGCGCGCGATGCCGCCGGGGCGCGAGCGGCGGTCGAAGCGCATCTTGACTACGTCGAGGCGGCACTGAGCGCGGACAGGACCGCTGAAAAGAACGAGGCCATCGCACGCCAGCGGCTTCGTCGGGAAAGCGAACGCCGCTAGAGCCCCACCCGCCGGTGCGGTCAGAAAGACTGACCAGGAGGCGCGCCCCGTCATTGGGCAAACCATGCACCCGGCCCCGGGTTTGAGCCCCGTGCGCCATGTACGTTTTGTACAAAACGTACGTCGATTTCAGCATTTTGTACAAAACACCCGCCCAGGCTGAATCCCTGGACTATGCGCGCGGATCACGGTGCAGAAAGCGCCGCACGGCGGCCTGCTGTTCGTCGGGAATCCCGGCGCGGGCAATGAGCCATTCCACCGCCTCGGAGATGCCCAGCGTCACCATCGTGTTCTCCTGCTTTCGCACGCCCGACAACTCGAAATAGGTGGCGGACATCCGCATCATGCCAAAGTTGGTGTCGTTGCTCATGACATAGGCGGCAAGGGCGCCGGTCGCGCCGAAGCCCTGCGCCTTGAGCCGGGTCGAATAGCGGCGCATGTCTTCGCCGGTGAACCGCGCCAAGTCGGCCTCGCGCATGTCGAAGACCACCGGACGGGTCATGTCCGCGGCAAGACCGCCAGCGGCCCGGACCGCGACGAAGGCCTCGATCGCCGCGTCCAGGTCAATCTCGCCCGACATGCGCCAGTACCGGACGCCCGGCACCTCCAGGAAGTCGTGAGATATCATCGGGCCCCTCTGATTGCCGGCGGCGTTTCCCCAAGGGAACCCATGGTTTCAGTCACGCAGCCCGGATGCAAGCCCGCCAGGAAGCAGAGGCGGACCAAGGGCTGCTTCCGATGTTCCGGCACGAAAAAACCCGGGCGCGAGCGCCCGGGCCAGTGGTCACAAGAACTGAGAGGAAGGAGAACCTCAGCCCTTGGAGAACTCGGGGTATGCCTCCATACCCAGCTCGGCCATGTCGAGACCGGTGATCTCTTCCTCTTCGGAGACACGGATACCCATGACGGCCTTGAGGATGAACCAGACGATCAGCGAGGCAACGAAGGTGAAGACACCGTAGCCGATGATGCCGATGATCTGCGTCGAGAGGCTGGCGTCACCGTTGTAGAAGACCACGGCGATGGTGCCCCAGATGCCGGCGCAGAGGTGCACCGGGATGGCGCCGACCACGTCGTCGATCTTGAACTTGTCCAGCATCGGCACGGCGAAGACCACGATGATACCGCCGATGGCACCGATCCAGAGCGAACCGAAGAGCGTGGGCGCAAGCGGTTCCGCGGTGATCGAGACCAGGCCCGCCAGGGCGCCGTTCAGGACCATCGTCAGGTCGACCTTCTTGTACATGATCTGGGTCAGGATCATCGCGGCGACGGCACCGGCCGCGGCGGCCATGTTGGTGTTGGCGAAGATGCGCGACACGTCCGACACGTCACCGACGGTGCCCATTGCCAGCTGCGAGCCGCCGTTGAAGCCGAACCAGCCCAGCCACAGGATGAACGTACCGAGGGTTGCCAGCGCCAGGTTGGAACCCGGGATCGGGTGCACCTTGCCGTCCTTGCCGAATTTGCCGATCCGCGGGCCAAGAACGATCGCCCCTGCGAGCGCGGCCCAGCCACCGACCGAGTGCACGACCGTCGAGCCGGCGAAGTCGGAGAAGCCCATTTCGGACAGCCAGCCGCCGCCCCACTGCCAGGAGCCGGAGATCGGGTACATGACGCCGGTCAGGATGACGACGAAGACCAGGAAGGGCCACAGCTTGATCCGCTCGGCCAGGGCGCCCGACACGATCGAGGCGGTGGCGGCGACAAAGACCAGCTGGAAGAAGAAGTCGGAACCGATCGAGGCGTAGTCAAGCGCCGCATCCGCAGCGGCCACGCCAACCGGGTCAAGGACGGTCGGGCTGAAGAACGGTCCGACATAGCCGGTCATGATCCAGCCGTCGCCCGGGTACATCAGGTTGAAACCGATGAGCCAGTACATGATCGCGGCAACCGAGAAGAGCGCGATGTTCTTGGTCATCTGCATGGTGACGTTCTTGGACCGCACCAGGCCGCCTTCGAGCATGGCAAAGCCGCGGCCATGAAGAACACCAGGAAACCCGCCATGCAGAACAGCAGGGTCGTCATGATGTAGGGGCCGATTTCGTCAAAGCCGGGCGCGGCCGCCTCGGCGTCCTGTGCCAGGCCCATGCTCGGCAGGGCCAGCAACAGCGCGGCCGGCGCAAGCGTCTTGAGAAGTTTCATGTCGTTATCCCTCATGATGAACTGCGCGCTTCAGAGCGCGTCTGCGTCGGTTTCGCCGGTGCGCACGCGCACGGCCTGCTGAACGTCGAGCACGAAGATCTTGCCGTCGCCGATCTTGCCGGTCTGCGCGGTGGTCTTGATGGTCTCGATCACCTGGTCGGTCATCGACGACGACACGACGATTTCGAGCTTGATTTTCGGCACGAAATTCACGGCGTATTCTGCGCCGCGGTAGATTTCGGTATGGCCGGACTGAGAGCCGAAGCCCTTGATTTCCGTTACCATCATGCCGCGCACGCCGATGCCGGTGAGGGCTTCGCGCACCTCTTCCAGCTTGAACGGCTTGATCGTTGCAATGATCAGTTTCACCTTGGTCCCCTTCGGTCTGGCAGGGTCGCCCCTGCATTGCACCCGCAGCAAAACTGGTCCGTGGCCTCAAAATGAAGGGATCGGCCCGGAATTCGGGCAAATTTTCGGGCGTGAGTGTCTATTTTTTAATCTCTTGGAATTTCGCGCATAAAATTTAGTCACAAAATAAACCGCTCTGACGTTCGGCGATGGTCAACATTCACGCTCGGGACGGGTAGAGTCGGGGCCAAAGAAGAGTGACGGGCAGATCTCGATGAGTTCCTCGAAGGGCAAATCCGGCCGCTTGGTGGCCGACAGGCGCTATCCGCGCAAAGCGCAGAAACCCGCCGCGAAACCGGCGCGCGGCCGCAAGACAAGCCAGCGGCGCAAACCCGTCCGGCGGCAGCGGCGCGGCGGCATTCTGGGCTTTTTCGGCACCATCCTGCGCTGGATCCTGCGGCTGATCTGGCGCGTAACGCTGTCGGCGACGGTGGTGGTGGCGCTGATCCTGGGATCTGCGGTGCTGTACGTCTACAGCGGGTTGCCCGAACTGTCGGATGTGACGGACGGGCGCGCGCGGGGCTCGGTGACGCTGCTGGACCGCGATGGCAAGGTCTTTGCCCTGCGCGGCGACCAGTTCGGCGGCGCGGTGACGGCGGACACCGTGTCCGAGCATCTCAAGAACGCGGTGGTGGCGACAGAGGACCGGCGATTCTACTGGCACTTCGGCGTCAGCCCGCGCGGCGTCGCCAGCGCGATCCGCATCAACCTGCGCGAGGGGCGCGGCCCCTTGCAAGGGCACGGCGGCTCGACCATCACCCAGCAGACCGCGAAACTGCTGTGCCTGGGCGTGCAGTACGACCCGGACGAGTGGGAGTCCGAGGCCGACTACGTTGCCGACTGCCGGCGCGGTTCGCTGTCGCGCAAGGCAAAGGAAGCGATCTATGCCATCGCGATGGAGGCCAAGTACACCAAGGACGAGATCCTCTCGATCTACCTGAACCGCGCCTACATGGGCGGCGGGGCCTATGGCGCCGAGGCGGCAGCACAGCGCTATTTCGCCAAGCCGGCAGCCGCGCTGAACCCGGCCGAGGCGGCGATGCTGGCGGGGCTGCTGACCGCGCCTTCGACGCTGGCGCCGACATCAAACCTCCAGCGCAGCCAGGATCGTGCGGCCACGGTGCTGCGACTGATGCATGACCAGGGCTATCTTGGCGAAGAGGACATGCGCCACTACCAGGAAAACCCGGCGGTGCTGGCGCAGGGCGCGCGCAACCTGGGCGGCGGCTATTTCGCCGACTGGATCATGTCGTCGGACATGGACTACCTGATCGGCGACACGACAGAGGACGTGATCATCGAGACGACGCTGGATCAGAGGATCCAGCGCGCCACCGCCGCAGCGGTCGACAAGGTCTTTGCCGAAAAGGTGCGCGAAGGGTCCAAGGCGCAGGTGGCGGTTGTGGTAATGTCGGCGGACGGCGCCGTGCGCGGCATGGTCGGAGGGCGCGACACCGATGCCACCGGCCTGTTCAACCGCGCCACGCAGGCGGTGCGCCAGACCGGATCGGCCTTCAAGCCCTTCGTCTATGCCACGGCGCTGGAACTGGGCTATTCGCCGCTGGATACGGTCGTCGACGAGCCCCATTGCCTGAACATCCCCGGTTCCGGCCAGTGGTGCCCCGAGAACTATTCGCGCCAGCATTACGGCCGGGTGAGCCTGGCCGAGGCGCTGGAGAAGTCGCTGAACATCCCGGCGGTCAAGGTGTCGGAAACCGTGGGCCGTGACCTGGTGCTGCGGGTGGCGCGCGATTTCGGCATCTACCGGGAACTGGTGGACACGCCGGCCCTTGCCCTGGGCGCCTCCGAGGCGACACTGCTGGAAATGACCGGCGCCTATGCGGGCATCCTGAACGGTGGGTCATCCGTGCGCCCCTACGGCCAGCGGCTGATCCGCTACAAGGGCGCGTCGGACCCGCTGATCGAGGCCAGCGGCGGCATGGGCGAACGGGTGATCCGCGAAGAGGCGGCGCGACAGCTGGTCTGGATGATGCGCCGGGTGGTGGCCCAGGGCACCGGCGGCCGGGCCGCCCTGCCCGACCGGCAGGTCGCGGGCAAGACCGGCACCAGCCAGGAGGCGCGTGACGCCTGGTTCGTGGGCTTTACCGCCGACTACGTCGCCGGGGTCTGGATGGGCTATGACGACAACACGCCACTGACCGGCGTGACCGGCAGCGGCCTGCCCGCGGAAATCTGGCACGAGGTCATGGTGCGGGTCCACGACGGCCTGCCGGTGCGCCCGCTGCCGATGATGGAGCCGGTGCCGCCCAAGGTCCCCGAGCCGGAGCCCCAGCCGGCCCCACGGCAACCGCAACGGCGCGATTCGATCCTTGAACAGGTGCTGCGGGACATCCTGGGCGGCAACTGAGCCGTCATCCGCCAGAACGGAAAAGGAGTGGGCCGGCCCCAGGGGGACCGCCATCCCTTTGTCGTAGCCATCCCTTTGTCGTAAATGACATGCGTGCGACCCGCGGTGGGCTGGGAGTGCAATAACCGCTTTGGAGCCCACCTTGCATAAAGTTGCAATTGCAGCGAACGTCTGCTTACAAGTCAACGGAGTTTACGCATGTCTTCGAGGGGCGCCAATTGACGACTGTACCAGCAACGCCAGCAGGGCTTTCCGGCAAGCTCGAGGTCACAATTCCCGAAGAAACGCATACGGCAGGCACACCCAGCGTGGTCAGAGTAGTTGTTCATAACCCCTTTCCTGTAGACGTAGAGATACTTGAGATACTGGCACCCCAATCCTCACTTGTTCGCAGGGTCGTAAGTCGTAGTGGCGAGCCACCTCAGAAGCAGCCTGAAACGGATGGTTTGGATTCGGTGGAATATGAATCCAGCAACAAGGTGAAAAAATTCACCGAGGGCGTCCTCTCCGCCTTTTTGGTATCATCCGTTAGTGTCGGAGGGTTGGGAGTGAGTGCCAGCTTCCCCGACAAGCGTCGGAGGTTCTCATTAACTGCGGAGCAAGGTTCGGATACAAGAATTGAGAGAGATTTGTCAGACTATGACGATGTATCAATCTCTGCTGAAAAAGACGCAACAGTTATAATAGCTTCGCCGACACTGGACGACCTGCCGCATGAACCAGAAACGCACGGGGTCAGACCACATTGTGACAAGGTCGCTTACTTCTCGATCGTTTCAAACGGCTGGCTCTTTTTCACTCCTCAGCGAATAAACTCAAGTACCGAAATCCGTTACAAGATCGCAGGTCAGGAGAGGACTCAAGTCGTATCTTCGTACTTTGATATTAAGCCACCATTGACATCAATGATATTTGGATCGCTGCTGGGGGGGAGGCCTTGGTTCAATTGCGCGTATCCTACAAAATGGAACAGCATTTGATTTTCAATCTTCCATTGTGTCAGTTGGCGCGCCTGTGATTATGAGTCTTATTGCGGCAATTGCCTTATCGAGGAAATCGGGAACACAGGGGTTCATTACTGTCGAAGATTTCTTCGGTGCGTTTGTAATAGGTTCTTTGATTGGATACGGTGGGTCAGAGTACTTTGACCGAGCGATCCTTCCTCAAGATGATTGATCCACCAATCAAGATAGAGCAGCCGTTCGGATATGTTCGTTAGAAGGCAGCTTCGTCCCGCATAGCCGACTTTCATCGCAACCATTCCCCAAAGTTTTCTTCGGGAGATAGCTTCTTGTCATCGGGCTGTCCGGAACGGTTCTCGGCTCCGCGCTGCATCAATTGATGCAAAGGGCCGGCCCCTTGGGGACCGGCCCGTTGTCATTTCGTGGGCAAGACGCGTGGGCGCGGGTCAGCCAGCCCGACGCAGGTCGGCAATCAGCTGGTCGATGTTGCCACGGCGGGCATCCAGCATGGCGCCGATCTCTTCCTTTTCGGACAGCAGCATGTCGGCGCCTTCCACGAACAGGTTGTAGAAGCGGTTCGAGTTCGAGACCCGGAAGGCGGTTTCCAGCGTCTTGGACCCACTCATGTGGGCCACGCAGCGCACTTCGTAGCCGCGGCTGATCGCATGGACCGACTGCACCTCGATGCGCCCGCCCTGGAACTCGCGGAACCGCTTGCCGTACTTGCGCGCGATGTAGCCGGTGAAGGCATCGGTAAAGGCCTTGCGCTGCGCGTTGCTGGCGCGGCGCGCGGCAACGCCCAGCACGTTGGCGGCGATCAGGGGCGTGTCGCCGTATTTCTTGAAGATCCGCTCGAAGTCGCGATACATCGAGGCCCCGGATTTGCCCGAGGCGATGACCGCGTTGATCTCGTTCACGAGGTTGTGCACGAGGTTCGCCGCCTGCTGGCCGGTCAGGGCAAGGGCGGGCATGGCGGGCATCGCGGCCAGGGCCGCGCCCGCCGCGATGAAATGGCGACGGTTGAGATGGGTCATCACGGGACTCCTCTTAGAAACCTTCTGTATCGACGGCGAAGGGATCAAAATCGCCCCCCGGTGCCTCTTCGCCGAGCTCGTAACGGCGCTGTTGCAGGTAGATCAACCGCAGCTGGGTATAGCTGTCGGCACTGTCGTAGAGGACCGAATCGACCGTGCCGCCGAACTGGCTGCGCTCGCCGAACTTGTCGATGGCCTTGGCGACGGTCCCGGCATATCGATCTGGAGTCGGAACGACATATTTCAATGGATCGGTGAATAGATCGACGATGTCACCGGCGGTATCCCGCTCGGTCGACGGGCCCAGCAGGGGCACCTCGAGGTAGGCGCCCTCCGGCACGCCCCAGACCGCCAGCGTTTCGCCGAAATCGGTCTCGTCCGGCTTGAGGCCCCATTCATTGGCCACGTCGAACAAGCCGCCGATGCCGATGGTGGCGTTCAGCGTGAAACGCATGGTGTTGCTGGTCGCCCGCAACAGGCGGCCCTGCATCAACTGGTTGACCACGGTCTGCGGCAGCGACACCGTGTCGGCGAAACTCGAAACGCGATCCTGCACGAAGGGCGGCACCGTCTCGGCGTAGCCCGGACCGTCTCCGCTGAAAAAGGTCTTGTCGACCTTCTTGTTGAAATCGTGTACCTTGCGGTTCCGCGTCTCGTAGGGGTCGTGGATGCCCCCCGGCGCGACCTCGGGTCCGGGGACGGAACACCCCGCGATGCCCAGAGCGACGGTCAGAACCACGACCGGCCTTAAATTCACCATCAACCCCCAGTCCTCTTCAAACCCCTTGGGAAAGCCTCGCGCCTTCCGTAAAAGGGTAGGTAATTTCATCTCCGCTCGTTCCCAACGAAGGATGCCGGAATCCCCGCCCATGTGGCACAATGGCGACAAGAGGCGGGACAGGGGTTCACTGTCACCGATTCCGGCCCAAGACACAACGAAGGGCTGATACAGGCTTATGAGCATGGCACAGAAAGACACCGGCCGCGAAGAATTGCGGGCAGCCCGCAGGCAAAGCCGGCCATATTACTGGTTTGTCGGCATCTTCAGCTTTTTCGTCAACATGCTGATGCTGACCGGACCGATGTACATGCTGCAGGTCTATGACCGCGTGCTTGGCTCCCGGTCCGAGGCCACGCTGATCGCGCTGTCGGTGCTGGTGGTCTTTCTCTATTCGATGATGGGTCTGCTGGACTACGTCCGGGGCCGAATCATGGGGCGGGTGGCGGCCCGGTTCCAGGCGGCGCTGGACCTGCGGGTCTTCGATGCCGTGCTGCGGCGCGCGGCGGTCCAGAACGATGACCTTGCCCAGACCGGGCTGCGGGACCTGGAATCGATCCAGAGGCTGATGTCCTCGCCGGTGCTGATGGCCTTCTTCGACATTCCCTGGACGCCCTTCTTCATCTTCGCGATCTTCATTTTCCACCCCTGGATGGGCATCCTCGCGATCTGCGGCGGCCTGTTCCTGATCGCGGTGACCCTGATCAACCAGACGGTCAGCAAGAACCCGACCCAGAAATCCAACATCGCCGTGATGCAGGCGGAACGCACCTCGGACCAGATCCGGCAGGAGGCGGAGATGGTGCAGGCGCTGGGGATGCGCGGCGATGCCTTCACCCGCTGGATGAAGGCGCGGTCGCAGGCACTGACGGGACAGATCCATTCGGCCGACCTGACCGGCACCTTCACCACGATCACCAAGACCTTCCGGATGCTGCTGCAGTCGGCGATGCTGGGCCTGGGCGCCTACCTCGTCCTGCAGGGAGAGCTGACGCCGGGCGCGATGATCGCCGGGTCGATCCTGATGGGCCGGGCGCTGGCCCCGATCGAACTGCTGATCGGCCAGTGGGTCCTGGTGCAGCGGGCGCGCAAGGGCTGGGACAACCTCGCCCAGCTCCTGACCGAGGTGCCCGAGGCCGGCAAGCCCACCGCCCTGCCGAAACCCAAGGCCAAGCTCGACGTGCAACAGCTGACCGTCGTCGCGCCGGGCGAACAGCAGGCGGCACTGCGACTCGTGTCCTTCAACGTCGGTCCGGGGCAGGCTTGCGGCGTGATCGGGCCGTCGGGCGCGGGCAAGTCCACGCTGGCGCGCGCCCTGACCGGGGTCTGGCGTCCCGCGGGCGGCAAGATCCGGCTCGACGGGGCATCGCTGGATCAATACGGCGCCGAGACGCTGGGCAAGCACATCGGCTACCTGCCCCAGCGGGTGACATTGTTCGACGGCACCATCGCCGAGAACATCGCCCGCCTGTCGCCCCAGCCCGACGCCGACAAGGTCGTCGAGGCGGCGATGAAGGCCGATGCGCACGACATGATCCTGAAATTGCCGCAAGGCTATGATACAAGGGTTTCGGCTGCCGGCGGGCGGCTGTCGGGCGGCCAGATGCAACGGATCGGGCTGGCCCGGGCGATGTACGGCGACCCGGTTGTGCTGGTGCTGGACGAGCCGAACTCGAACCTCGACAACGAGGGGTCCGAGGCGGTGAACAAGGCGATCAAGACCTTCAAGGAAGAGGGCAAGATCGTGCTGATCATGGCCCACCGCCCGGCCGCCATCAAGGAATGCGACCTGCTCCTGATGCTGGAAAACGGTGGTCGCGCGGCCTTCGGGCCCAAGGAAGAGGTCTTGCAGGCGATGGTCAAGAACCACGAGCAATTGCAGAAAGCCGGACCGGGAGGCGTCAGATGAACCCCGACAAGCAGTTTTCCCTGCGCATGCCGATGATCTTCGGGATCATCGGCCTGTCGATCCTGGTGGGAGGGTTCGGCACCTGGGCGGCGACGACGAACATTTCCGGCGCCATCGTGGCCTCCGGCCAGATCGAGGTCGACCAGAACCGCCAGGTCGTCCAGCATCCCGACGGCGGCGTGGTCGCCAAGATCCTTGTCGACGAGGGCGACACGGTCGAGGAAGGCCAGGTGCTGATCCAACTGGACCCGACACTGCTGCTGTCGGAACTGGCGATCATCGAGGGCCAGCTCTACGAGATGATGTCGCGCCGCGCGCGACTGCAGGCCGAACGCGACGGCAAGGACGAGATCGTCTTTGCCGAGGAGGTGCTCAAGCGCGCCGAGACCGATCCCGAAGTGGCCGAACTGGTCGAGGGTCAGCGCAATCTCTTTTTCGCCCGCCGCGATTCGGTCGAGGGCGAGATCGGGCAGCTACGCAAGCGCTCGGAGCAGATCGCCGACCAGGTCGTCGGCATCGTCGCCCAGCAGGAGGCGCTGGACCGGCAGCTGGACCTGATCCAGCAGGAGCTGGTCAACAAGGAAGGGCTGCGGGCACAGGGCCTTGTTCGGCAGCCCGAGATCCTTGCCCTCCAGCGCGAGCAGGCGCGACTGGCCGGATCGGTCGGCGAGCTGAAGGCCTCCAAGGCGCAGGCCGAGGGACGCATCACGGAAATCGACATCCAGATCCTCAGCCTGCAGACCAAGCGGCGCGAGGAGGCGATCACCACCCTGCGCGACCTGCAGTTCCGCCAGCGTGAACTGGCCGAGAAACGCCAGGCCATTCTCGAACGGCTCAACCGGCTCGACATCACGGCGCCGGTGGGCGGGGTGATCTACGGGCTGACGATCTTCACCCCGCGCTCTGTCATCCGCCCGGCAGACCCGGTGCTGTTCATCGTGCCGCAGGACCGTCCGCTGGTGATTGCCGCACAGGTCGAACCGATCCACATCGACAAGCTTTTCGTCGACCAGGAAGTGAGCCTGCGCTTTTCCTCGCTGGACCAGCGCGAGACGCCGGAACTTTTCGGCCGGGTCGTGCAGATCTCTGCCGATGCCTTCGAGGACCAGAACTCGCGCGTGCGTTACTACCGGGCCGAGATCGTGCTGAGCGAAGGCGAGATCGACCGCCTGCCCGAGGACGCGGCGCTGATCCCCGGCATGCCGGTCGAGGCCTTCATCCGCACCGAGGACCGCACGCCGCTGGCCTACCTGGTCAAACCCTTCACGGACTATTTCGCCAAGGCCTTCCGCGAGAGCTGAGACCTGCGGCCGGGCGGGTTTCCGACCGGCCCGGTGGCGCGCCGCAGGGTGCTTGCGCCCGGTTTGCGGCGCCGTTAGCGTGGCCGCGAAATCCGACAAGGAACGCATCATGACCAATGCCATCGACGCCCGCCTGGCCGAACTGGGCCTGACCCTGCCCGACGCGCCGGCCCCCGCCGCCAACTATGTGCCCTACGTCCTGTCGGGCAACCTGGTCTTTGTCTCGGGACAGATCAGCATGAACGCGGACGGGCTGATCACCGGCAAACTGGGCGCCGGACTGAGCGTCGAGGAAGGCGCCGCGGCGGCCCGCGCCTGCGCCCTGAGCCTGCTGGCACAGGTCAAGGCGGCCTGCGGCGGCGACCTGAGCCGCCTCAAGCGGGTGGTCAAGCTGACCGGCTTCGTCAATTCGACCGACGATTTCACCGACCAGCCCAAGGTCATCAACGGCGCCAGCGATACGCTGGTCGAGATCCTGGGAGATGCCGGTCGGCACTCGCGCTCTGCCGTCTCCGCCGCCGCGCTGCCGCTGGGCGTCGCCGTCGAGATCGAAGGCATCTTCGAGATCGCGTGATGGTGCCCCTGCCCGCGGCCTTTCTGGACCGCCCGATTGCCCACCGGGCCCTGCACGGGTCCGGGCGGCCCGAAAACTCGCGCGCGGCGATCCGCGCGGCGATGGAGGCGGGCTATGGTATCGAGATCGACCTGCAAATGTCTAAAGACGGGCAGGCGATGGTCTTTCACGACTACGCGCTGACCCGGCTGACCGGGGCCAGCGGGCCGATCCAGCAACGCAGCGCCACCGAGCTCGCGGGACTGACCCTGCTGGGCGGGGATGAGGGCGTGCCGCTGTTCGCCGAGGTGCTGGAGATCGTCGGCGGTGCCGTGCCGCTGTTGGTGGAACTCAAGGATCAGGACGGGCGGATGGGGCCCGACGTGGGGCGGCTGGAACGCGCCGCCGCCGAGGCCGCGCAGGGCTATCAGGGCCCGCTGGCCTTCATGTCCTTCAACCCGCATTCGGCGGCCGAGATGGCGCGCCTGTGTCCTGATGTCCCGCGCGGGCTGACCACCTGCGCCTGCACGCCCGAGGATCACCCGACCCTGGGCGCCGAGGCCCGCGCCGAGCTGCGCGCGATGCCGGGGATCGCGGAGATGGGGGCCGCGTTCATCAGCCACGATCATCACGATCTGGCCAATCCGCAGGTTGCCCGGCAAAAGGCGCGCGGGCTGAACGTGCTCTGCTGGACGATCCGATCGCCCGAAGAGGAGGCGCAGGCGCGGCAGGTCGCCGAGAATGTGACCTTCGAGGGGTACATGGCTTGATCGGCGCGCGCGGGATGCCAGATTGAGCCATGTCATGACGGATCAAAGCCAGACCCCCACCCTGACCGTCGAAGTGCTGTCTTCGCTGGACCAGATCGCCGCCGCGACCTGGGATGCCTGCGCCTGCCCCGAGGCCGCGGACGGCGGGCGCCCCAACGATCCCTTCACCACCCATCGCTTTCTCAAGGCGCTAGAGGACAGCGGATCGGTCGGGACGGGCACCGGCTGGGACCCGCGCTACCTGGTGGTCCGCGACAGGGAAGAGACGATCGCCGTGGCGCCGATGTACGGCAAGAGCCACAGCCAGGGCGAATACATCTTCGATTTCAACTGGGCCCATGCCTACGAAGGCGCAGGCGGGCGCTATTACCCGAAACTGCAGATCGCCGTGCCCTTTACCCCTGCCACCGGGCGGCGGTTCCTGACCAAACCCGGACACGAGGTTGCGGGCATGTCGGCGCTGGTTCAGGGGGCGGTGCAACTGGGCGCGGAAAATCGTCTGTCCTCGATGCACGTCACCTTCTGCACCGAGGCAGAGGCCATCGCGGGCGAGGAAATGGGCCTGTTGCGCCGCACCACGCAGCAATTTCACTGGCAGAACCACGACTACGCGGATTTCGACGCTTTCCTGGCCTCGCTGAGTTCGCGCAAACGCAAGAACATCCGCAAGGAACGCGCCCGTGCGCAGGCGTTCGGCGGCGAGATCGAGATGCTGACCGGCGACCAGATCCGCCCCGAGCACTGGGACGCCTTCTGGGTCTTTTACCAGGATACCGGCAGCCGCAAATGGGGCACGCCCTACCTGACGCGGGCCTTTTTCGAGGCGGCGCATGAGACCCTGCGCGACGACATCGCGCTGGTCATGTGCACGCGGGATGGACGGCCCGTGGCCGGGGCGCTGAACTTTATCGGGCGCGACGCACTGTATGGCCGCTACTGGGGCTGTATCGAGGACCACCCCTGCCTGCACTTCGAGGCGTGTTACTATCAGGCCATCGACCTGGCCATCGCGCTGGGGTTGGCCACGGTCGAGGCCGGGGCGCAGGGCGAACACAAGCTGGCGCGCGGATACCTGCCGCGCCAGTGCCATTCACTGCACTGGATCGCCGACCAGGGCTTTGCCGATGCGGTGGGGCGCTACCTGGACGCGGAGCGGCGTGCGGTGGACGAGGACATCGAGGTGCTGACCGCTTACGGCCCCTTCCGCAAGGACAGACAGGAGGACCACGAATGACCGAGAAACTGTCGGATACCGCCCGCAAGACCGTGCTGGAACCGCTGCTGGAGGCGGGCTGGGAGATGGTCGAGGGACGCGACGCGATAACCAAGACCTACCAGTTCAAGGACTTCACCGAGGCCTTTGCCTGGATGACCCGCGCGGCGCTCTGGGCGGAAAAATGGAACCATCACCCGGAATGGTTCAACGTCTACAAGACCGTGCAGGTGACGCTGTCGACGCATGACGTCGACGGGCTGTCCGCGCTGGATGCCAAGCTGGCGCGCAAGCTGGACAGCCTGTGACATAGGTGTCGGGAGGCCCGGGCCAGTGCCGGGCCTCCCGTGTCGCGATCAGATCGCGGACAGCAGCGCCTCGCCGCCCGAGGTCTCGCAGACGCCGGGGTTTTCCTCGAGGTGCAGGACAGAAACCTTGCCGTCCTCGACCAGCATCGCGTAGCGCTTGGACCGTTCATAAAGACCCGCGGGCGGGGCAGTGAAATTCATCCCGATGGCGGTGGTGAATTCGGACGCGGGATCGCCCAGCATCCCGATGCCCACGCCTTCGGCGCCGGTGTCCTTGCCCCAGGCACCCATGACGAAAGGATCGTTGACCGAAAGGCAATAGATCGCGTCCACGCCCTTTTTCGCGAATCCCTCGGCGGTGCGCATGAAGCTGGGCACATGGGCGGTGCTGCATGTGCCGGTAAAGGCCCCCGGAAGCCCGAAGATCACGACCTTGCGGCCCTTGGTCAGCTCGCTCAGCTTGACCTGTTCGGGGCCCTCGTCGCCCATACGGGACAGAGTTGCCTCTGGGAGGCTGTCACCTACGGAAATTGCCATTGTCCTGTCGCTCCTGCGAATTGCGTTTCTCCGAATCACGACTATAGGGTGTCCCGGGCAAAGGAAAACCGGAGGGCGGAGATATGAGCGATGTCGTGGTGATCGGTGCAGGACAGGCAGCGGCCTCCCTGGTGGCACGACTGCGGTCGAAAGGGCACGAGGGCAAGATCACCCTGATCGGCGAAGAGCCGGTGCCGCCCTACCAGCGCCCGCCGCTGTCCAAGGATTACCTGCTGGGCAAGATGGAACTGGAACGGCTGTTCCTGCGGCCCGAGGCGTTCTACGCCGAGAACGGCATCGACTTGCGCACCTCTGACACCGCGGTCTCCATCGACCGGGCTGACAGGACCGTGATCGCCGGCGGAGAGGCGATTTCCTACGACCATTGCGTCTTGTGCACCGGATCGGTCCCGCGCCGCCTGCCCGGCGCCATCGGTGGCGAACTGGAGGGCGTGCACGTGGTGCGCACGCTGCGCGACGTGGACAAGATGGCCCCCGACTGCACCGAGGACAAACGCGTGCTGGTTGTCGGCGGCGGCTATATCGGGCTTGAGGCCGCGGCGGTCTGCACCAAGCTGGGGCTGAAGGTGACGCTGGTCGAGGCCGCCGACCGCATCCTGCAACGGGTCGCGGCGCCCGAGACCTCGGCCTGGTTCCGGGCGTTGCACACGGCACGCGGCGTGGATCTGCGCGAGGGCGTGGGCCTGAAGCGGTTGATCGGCGAAACCCGCGTCACCGGCGCGGAACTGGCCGACGGCACCGTTCTGGACGTGGATTTCGTGATCGTCGGTGTTGGCATCACCCCCACCACCACCCTCGCCGAGGCCTGCGGGCTGGAGATCGACAACGGCATCGCCGTCAACGCGCAGGGCCAGACCAGCGATCCGGCGATCTGGGCGGCGGGCGACTGCGCCTCCTTCCCGCAGCACGGCCAGCGGATGCGGCTGGAATCGGTGGGCAATGCCATCGACATGGGCGAACTGGTGGCCGACAACATCATGGGGGCCGGGCGCGACTACATCGCCAAGCCCTGGTTCTGGTCGGATCAGTACGACGTCAAGCTGCAGATCGCCGGGCTGAACGCGGGCTATGACCGGATCGTGGTGCGCGAGGACGGCGAGGCCCGGTCGCATTGGTACTATGCCGGCGACACCCTGTTGGCGGTCGACGCGATGAACGACAGCCGATCCTACATGGTGGGCAAACGCCTGATCGAGGCGGGCAAGAGCCCCGACCCGGCGGCAGTCGCGGATCCGGAAACGAACCTCAAGGCGCTGCTCAAGGCGTGAGGATCGTCGCGGGAGACTGGCGCGGGCGGCCGCTGGCCGCCCTTGGCAAGGGGGATGCGGGCGCGCATCTGCGCCCCACCACCGACCGCGTGCGCGAGGCGCTGTTCAACATGCTGGGCGGCGGCCGTTTCGGCGATCCCTTCGACGGGACGCGGGTGCTGGATCTCTTTGCGGGGACCGGCGCGCTGGGGCTAGAGGCACTGTCGCGTGGGGCGGACAGCGCGGTATTTGTCGATGACGGGCGCGTGGCGGGCAAGCTGATCCGCGAGAACATCAGGTCGCTGGACTGCGGTGATCGCGCCCGGCTGATCGCGCATACGGCCAGCCGCCTGCCCCCAGCCGAAATCCCTTGCGAGCTTATCTTCCTGGACCCGCCGTACGGCAAGGCGCTGGGGGAAAAGGCGCTGGCCTCCGCAAGGGCACAGGGCTGGGTCGCGCCGGGCGCGCTGGTGGTCTGGGAAGAAAAGACGGCGCAGGTGGCGCCCGAGGGCTTCGACCTGCTGGACACGCGGCGCTATGGCGACACGCATGTGACGCTGCTGCGGGCGACGGCGCAAGAGTGAGACGAGACCTCGGCCTGTAGGCCGGGATTGGGCCAGCGGAAGGACGGGATCCGCCCCTGCCAAGCGGCTGGAAGTTTCGCGTTCAGATGGTATCTTCCAATTCAAATGAATGAATGGGAGGTATCCATGTCGATCTTTCGCCCTTCGCGCCGTGACCTGCTGAACATCGCGGCCCTGTCGCCGGGGCTGGCGCTGCCGGCATTGGCGGCCTCGCCCGCCCGTGCGCAGACACTGGGCGCCCCCGCCGGGGCCAACCCCGCGCATTTCCGGTTCCAGCTGGGTGAGGCGGTGCTGACCGTCGTTTCGGACGGGCACCTGGGAATCCCCGCCAACGGGCTGGGCGTGAACGCCGATCCCGAAGAGGTAAAGGCTTTCCTCGAAAGCTATTTCCTCTCGACCGAGACGAATTATTCGCACACCAACCACCTGGTGATCGAACTGGGCGAGGCCAAGGTGCTGGTCGATGTCGGATCCGGCAACCGGTTCCTGCCGACCGCGGGCAAGCTGATGGAGAACCTCGACAGCGCAGGGATCGACGCCAGCGGGATCACCCATGTGGTCATCACCCACGCCCACCCCGATCACGTCTGGGGCATCCGCGACGATTTCGACGAGGCGATCCTGCCGGACGCCCAGTTCTTTATCGGTGAGACCGAGCGCGACTACTGGTTGCAGGACGGGCTGGTCAACAACGTGCCCACCGAGATGCAGCAATTCGTTGTCGGCGCGGTGAACTCGCTGAACGTGGAGGGGGCGGACTGGACCGTGGTCGGCGACGAGGCGGAAATCGCGCCGGGCATCCGGGTCATCGACACGCCCGGCCACACCATTGGGCACATGTCGGTCGTGGTCGAATCCGGCGGTAAGCAGCTGATTGCCCTGGGTGACAGCATGAACCACGCCTGGATGAGCACCGTGCGCCCCGAGTGGGTCAGCAACTTCGACATGGACGGCGAACAGACCGTGGCCACCCGCAAGCGCCTGCTGGACATGGCGGCGACGGAGCGGATGGCGGTGCTGGGTTATCACTTTCCCTTCCCCGGCGTGGGGCACATCGCCGCCGAGGGGGACGCCTATCGCTTTGTTCCCGCGCTGTGGCAGTGGTGAGCGAGTAGGAAATCTGGCGCCTCCGGCCAAGGGGGCGCCTATCCGAAACGGTCAGCGCGCCTCTGCCCGGCGGCGGGCGGCGCGCTCTGATCCGATCAGCACGCCCAGCGCCAACAGGGCCACCGCACCCGCCGCCGGCCCCAGTGCCATGAGGCCCGCACTCTCGACCACCAGCCCGCCCAGCCCCGATCCCACGGCGATGCCGATGTAGATCGAGGCAGCGTGCAGCGACATCAGCACCGGGGCGAGTTGCGGCGCCAGCGACACCAGCCGCAACTGTTGCGACGGCGAGAACAGCCAGCCCACCAGCGACCAGAAAAAGATGAAGCCGAGCAGAACCGCGCCGGGCAGCGGCAACAGGACAAAGAGCGGCAGGCAGAGCACCTCCAGCCCGCAGATCAGGGCAAGACTGCGTGCAGGGCCAAGCCGGTCGGCCATGCGGCCGCCGACCATGTTCCCCAGCGGCGCCCCGATGCCGAAAACCAGCAGCGCCAGGCTGATCCCGTCGCGGCCATAGCCCATCGTGCCGGACAGAAGCGGCGGCAGATAGGTGTAGACCATGTAGATCGACCCCAGGAAGATCACGGTGAAGCCGACCGTCATCAGTGCCACCGGGTCGCACAGCACACCGCCGAGATCGCGCAGCGAGACCGGGGAAAAGCGCAGGCCCGCCGGCACCCGCGTCCAGACCAGCCAGAGACAGGGCAGTGCCATCGCGGCGACCAGCCCGAAGACGCTGCGCCAGCCGAAGGTATAGGCCAGCCAACTGCCCACCGGCACGCCCGCAACCTGCGCCAGCGTGATGCCGAGAAAGACCGAGGAGAGCGCCCGCCCGCGCCGCTCTGGCGGGGCCAGCGCAGCCGCGATGGCCAGCGCCACCGGAGAAACCATGCCCGCGCCTGCCGCCGCCACCACCCGCGCCGGGTAAAGCAGCGCCATGCCGGGCGCCAACGCCGCGAGCGCCGTTGCCGTGGCGAAGATGGCCAGTCCGGCGCTCAACACGCGGCGCCGTCCCACATGGCCGGTCAGCGCCACCAGAACCGGCGAGCACATGGCGTAGGCCACGGAATAGACGGTCAGCAACGAGGCGACGGAGGTCACGGGCGCGTCCAGCGCCTCGGCCATGGGTTCCAGCATCCCGATCAACGAGAAAGCGCCCATGCCGATCACGAAATTGCACAGCGACAGGATCGCGTAGATCCCGCGTGGATCGGCCTGCCCGTCTGTTCTTTGCGGCCCGGCCTGCGTCGCGCTCATCGCAGGGTCAGTAGGTCGGGTGGAACAGCCCTGCGGGCGAGAGGGTAAAGATCTCGACCCCGTCTGCGGTCACGCCCACCGAATGTTCGAACTGGGCCGAGAGCGACTTGTCCCGGGTGACGGCGGTCCATTCGTCGGCCAGCACCTTGGTTTCGGGGCGGCCGAGGTTCACCATCGGTTCGATGGTGAAGAACATGCCCTCTTCCAGAACCGGCCCGGTTCCGGGGCGGCCATAGTGCAGCACGTTGGGCGGCGCGTGGAACACCTGCCCCAGGCCGTGACCGCAGAAATCGCGCACGACGGACATGCGGTTGGACTCGACAAAAGTCTGGATGGCATGGCCGATGTCGCCGAAGGTGTTGCCCGGCTTGACCGCCTCGATCCCCGTCAGCAGAGAGTCATGCGTGACCTGGATCAGGCGCTCTGCCTTTCGGCTGAGCTTGCCCGCGACATACATCCGGCTGGTGTCGCCGTACCAGCCGTCGACGACCACGGTGACGTCGATGTTCAGGATGTCGCCATCCTTCAGCTTCTTGTCGCCGGGGATGCCGTGACAGACGACATGGTTGACGCTGATGCAGGTCGCGTGCTGGTAGCCCTTGTAGCCGATGGTCGCCGAGGTCGCGCCCTCTTCGGTCACGCGTCGTTCGATGTAGGCGTCGATGGCGCCGGTGGTCTGGCCCGGTTCGACCAGTTCCGCCACCTCGTCCAGCAGTTGCGCGGCCAACCGCCCGGCCACGCGCATTCCTTCGAAATCCGCCTGGGTATGGATGCGGATGCCGTCGCGGGTCAGTCGGTGTCCAGCCTTGTCTTTCACGTCGCGTCCTCTGCTTTTGCCCCTTATCTAACCGCCGGGAACCGGATTTGCCAGTGGGGGCGCCGTGGATGAGGCCCCGAAGGGCCGCCAAAGTCGCATTTGACCGCGTCCCGAACGGGGGCCACCGCCCTGCCCCGACGATTTCCCTGCCCGGGTCCGGGTAGGCCTTTCGCTTGGCGCCGCCGCGGCGTATCAGCCGGGCAAAAGAGCGGAGTTCCTCCATGTCCTTCATCACCCTGGTCCGCCACGGGCAGGCCAATTCCAGCGCCCGGGACGAAGGCAGCTATGACCGGCTGAGCGATCTGGGCTGGCAGCAGGCCCGCTGGCTGGGTGGCTATTTCGAACAGACGGGCGAGAAATTCGCCCGCGTCTACTCTGGCACGCTGCGCCGCCATGTCGAAACGGTCGAGGGGATCTCTCCGGCCAGCATGGCGGACCCGGTGCAGGACGCGCGGCTGAACGAACTGGCCTATTTCGACATGGCGCAGCTGATGGAGGCGCAGCACGGCATCGCGATCCCCGGCGACCGCGAGGAATTCATCCTGCACCTGCCGCAACTGCTGACGCTCTGGCGCGACGGCGCCCTGCAGGACGTCCCGGAAACCTGGCAATCCTTCGAGACCCGCGTGACCGAAGCCCTGACCGAGATCGCGGGCGGCGAGGGCCGCGCATTGGTGGTGACCTCGGGCGGGCTGATCGGCATGGCGATGCGGGTCATCATGCAACTGGAGCTGAAGGCGATGGCGCATCTCTGCCTGGCCATCGAAAACAGCTCTCTGCACCGTATCCAGCCGCTGGCGACCGGTCTGGCCATGACCCAGTTCAACGCCCTGCCACATCTCGACAGTCCCGAACGACAGCACGCCCGCAGCCACCTGTAAGCTGCGGTCGGAGGAAAATCCTTGCACCCCGGCCCGCGCGCAGGTTCTCTGCCCGGCAAACACCCACCAGGAACGCACATGACACATCTGTGGATCCGGGCGGAAAGCCGCCCCAACGAGGAACGCACCGGCATCACCCCTGCGGGCGTCACCGCTCTGCGCGACAAGGGGTTCCGCGTCACCATCGAGGACAGCCCGACCCGCATCCTGCCGATCGACGATTTCGTCTCGGCCGGGGCCACGATCGTCGCCGAGGGCAGCTGGCCCGAGGCCCCGCGCGACGCGATCATCTTTGGCCTCAAGGAACTGCCCGAGGCGGACACCCCGCTGGTGCATCGTCACATCATGTTCGGCCATGCCTACAAGGGGCAATCCGCCGGCGCGCGGTTGCTGAAACGCTTTGCCGCCGGAGGCGGCGCGCTCTACGACCTGGAATACCTGGTGGACCAAAACGGTCGCCGTGTCGCGGCCTTCGGCTATTGGGCGGGCTATGCTGGGGCGGCGGTGTCCCTCCTGGCTTGGGCGGCGCAGGCAGACGGCAAGACCTGCCCCCCGGTCCAGACCTGGCACGACGCGAACATGCTGCAGGACGACCTGCGCGCGGCACTCGACATCGCGCCGTGCCGGTCGGCCATCGTGATCGGCGCCCTGGGCCGCGTCGGCAGCGGCGCCCGCGATCTCTGCGCGCAGATGGACGTGCCCGTCACCTGTTGGGACATGGCCGAAACAGCCCATGGCGGCCCGTTTCCGGAAATCCTGGACCACGGGGTCTTTCTGAACTGCATCCTGGCGACCGAAGGCGTACCGGTCTTTGTCCCCCCCGCAGCCGTCGACAGCCCCCGCGCCCTGCGCGTGATCGGCGATATCGCCTGCGACCCGGACAGCGCCTTTAACCCGATCCCGATCTACGACGCGGCGACAAGCTGGACCGCGCCGGTGAACCGCGTCTGCGAAGCACCGCCGCTGGATGTCATGGCGATCGACAACCTGCCCTCGCTGCTACCACGCGAATCCTCGCTGGATTTCGCCGAACAGCTGCTGCCCCACCTGCTGGCGCTCGATTCCATCGAGACCGGCGTCTGGGGCCGCGCGCACGAGACCTACCTGAAACACAAACCGGAGGAACGCACATGACCATCCATTGGTGCGGCACCGGCCTGTCGGCCGTGCCCGGCCTGCGCCGCCTGATCGAAAACGGCCACCCCGTGACAGTCTGGAACCGGACAGAGGCCAAGGCCCGCGAGGCGGTCGGCGACCTGACCGAAGACATCCGCGCCTGCGACATAGATGCCCTGGGCGCGGTGCTGGAAAAGGGCGACGTGATCGTCTCGATGCTGCCCGGCGACTGGCATGTGCCGCTTGCGGAACTCGCTCTGGAGAAGGGCGCCGATTTCGTCTCATCCAGCTATATCGCGCCCGAAATGCGCGCCCTGGATGCCAAGGCCAAAGCCGCGGATACACGTCTGGTGAACGAGGTCGGTCTCGACCCGGGCATCGACCACCTGATGGCGCATTGGCTGATGGCGGACTACCGCGCGTCGGATGCCTTCGATCCAGACAACGCGCTGTCCTTCACCTCCTACTGTGGCGGCGTGCCGAAGATCCCCAACGCCTTCCGCTACAAGTTCAGCTGGGCGCCGGTCGGTGTTCTCAAGGCGCTGCGCTCTCCCTCGCGGTCGATCCGCCAGTTTTCCGAACTGAACGTTAACCGCCCCTGGGATGCGCTGTCGCGCTATGACGCGCCCCTGCCCACGCCCGAAAGCTTCGAGGTCTACCCGAACCGCGACAGCCTGCCCTTCATGGCGGAATACGGGTTTGAAGAGGGCTGGAAGGTCAAGGATTTCGTACGCGGCACCCTGCGCCTGAACGGCTGGGCAGAGGCTTGGGCGGACATCTTTGCCGAGGCCGGCACCGCCACGGATGCCCGCCTGCAGGAAATCGCCGACAAGCTGCTGGAAGAAAACGCCTACGACGAGGGTGAGCCCGACCGCGTGGTGCTCTGCGTCGCGCTGGAGGCGCAGAAGGATGGCGTACCGGTCTATCACAAGACCTATGTCATGGATGCCTGGGGCGACGAGCGCAGCTCTGCCATGGCGCGCCTGGTCTCTGTCCCGGTGTCCCTCGCGGTGGAATCGGTGCTGAACCGCGAGGTGCCGGCCGGTGTCAGCGCGGCGCCCTCGGACCCGAAACTGGTCGAGCGCTACATGGCTTCGGTCCAGACGCTGGCGCAGCACCTGGCCGTTGTGGATCACCTGGCATGAAACCACTCGCCCTGATCGCCGCCCTGCTTGCGGGCCCGGCCTGGGCAGGGGATGTCTGTCACGACATCGACGCCACGCAAGGCTGGCAGGATGCCGAATTCCCCGCGGGCCTCGTGCAGGACGTGCGGTCCACCGGCTTCTGGTCGGTGGCCCCGGGTCTGACCCCGGCGGGCACGTCGGGGCACGGTGGGCTGGACGCCAAGGCACTGGCCGCGCGCGCCGAGGCGCGCCCCCTGGTCAGCGCGCTGCACGGCGCGCTGCTGGTCCGTTTCGAAGTGGCCGGCACCCGGCAGGAAATGGACTGGGCGCGCTTTCACGGCGCGATCCAACAGGTCGGGTCCTTCAACATGAATGTCGACAGCATCGCCTTTCGCATCAACGAGGGCGACGCGGACCTTGCGGACAACGATGGCGCGCTGACCGTCTGTTTCCGCTACAGCGACTGAGCTCCGCCACCCCGGGGGGCGTCGTCCCCTGCGCGCCCTGCGCCCTGCTTCTTTGGGTCAAAAATACCTCTGGGGGTGAATACGAGGCACGCGCAGAGGGGGCAAAGCCCCCTCCCCGCTGTCAACACAGGCGACAGAGCACGTCAGCTGTCGGCATCCCCCAGCTTTGGCGCCGGATGGTCCAGCACCAGATCCGCGTCCGAGAACCGGAAGGGCGCGCGCACGCCCGGCACGCCTTCGGGCGCGATTTTCAATCCCCGCGCCACGACCTGCGGATCGGCAAAAACCTCTGCCATGTCGTTGATCGGCCCGGCGGGCACGCCCTGTGCCTCGCAAGCGGCCAACAGGTCGTCGCGCGTGCGCTGGCGCGTCGCCGTCATCAGCCGCGCGATCATCGCCTCGCGGTTGGCCACCCGATCGGCGTTCGAGGCGTATTCCGGCGCCTCGGCCATCTCGTCCAGCCCCAGAAGGCGGCAAAGCCGCTGGAACTGTGCGTCATTGCCGGTGGCGATGATGATATGGCCGTCCGAACAATCGAAGACTTGGTAGGGGGTCAGGTTGGGGTGGTAATTGCCCGTGCGTCCGGGCGGCGTGCCGGTGCTGAGATAGTTCAGCGCCTGGTTCGCCATGGCCGAGACCGCACAATCCAGCAGCGCCATGTCGACGTGTTGGCCCTTGCCAGTCCGCTCGCGCTGGTGCAGCGCGGCGAGGATCCCCGAAACGGAATAGAGGCCGGTAAACAGGTCGGTGATCGCCACACCCGCGCGCTGTGGCTGGCCGTCCGGATCGCCGGTGATCGACATGAAGCCGGACATGCCCTGGATGATGTAGTCATAGCCCGCGCGATGTGCGTAAGGCCCGTCCTGCCCGAACCCGGTGATCGAGCAGTAGATCAGGCGCGGGTTGACCTCTGCGAGAGAGGCATAATCCATGCCGTATTTCGCCAGTCCGCCGACCTTGAAATTCTCGATCAGGATGTCGGCCCCGGCCACCAGTTCGCGCATCCGCGCCTGGCCCGCGGGGCTGGTCAGATCGACCACCTCGGAGCGTTTGCCGCGATTGCAGGAATGGAAGTAGGCCGCCGAGGTGTCGCCGTCCCTCTCGATGAACGGTGGACCCCAGTTGCGCGTGTCGTCGCCCTGGGGCGCCTCGATCTTGATGACCTCGGCGCCAAGATCGGCAAGCGTCTGACCGGCCCAAGGGCCGGCCAGGATGCGTGCCAGTTCGATGACCCTTACGCCTTCGAGGGGGCCGCGTGGTGCCGATGTCATTCGCCCAGCTTGTCGTCCAGGATCTCTGCGAACTCGTCGTAGCTCATGTTCGTGTACTTCTTGCCGTCGATCACGAAGCTGGGGGTCGAGTTGATGTCATGTTCAGAGGCGTTCTTCTGGTACCAGGCCACGAGCGTCGAGATCTGGTCGGTATCGTTCAGGCAAGCCTCGATCTGGTCGCCTTCCATGCCGGCCAGGCGCCCGATCTTGCGCAGTTCGTCGACGACCGCAGCCTCGGAGCCCTTGCGCGCCCAGTCCTGCTGCCCCTTGTAGATCAGGTCGGTGATGCCAAAGAACTTTTCTTCGCCGCCGCAGCGGGCAATCAGCGAAGCCCAGACACCGACCTTGTCAAAGTAGACCTCGCGGTAGACGAATTTCACCTTGCCGGTGTCGATATAGTTCTCTTCCAGCTTGGGGATCAGGTTCGCATGGGCCGAGGCGCAATGCGGGCAGGTGTAAGAGGCGTATTCGATCACCTCGATCGGCGCATCCGCATCGCCCTTGACCATCTCGACCACGGTCGAGGTGTCCACTTCTGGCGATTGCGCCTGGGCCGCACCCGGCAAACGCACGTCGGCGGCCCCGGTCTGCCCGCCCCCCTGGGTCAAGTACCACGCGCCACCGGCGACCAGTGCCAGCGCCACGGCGCCCGCGGGAAGAATGGATTTCATGTCGTAAGCCTCTTTCCTGTCGGTCCTGGGGCCAGGTCAGTCCCGGCCCGTCCTCGATATGACGTTTGCCGCCAGACGTTCAAGCGCCGCGCGCAGATCCGCGTCGCCCACATCCTCGGCCACGGCGCGGGCCCGGGCCTGAACCTCGGGCGCGGGCATGGCCCCCGCGCTGTCCTTCTTGCGGTACTGGAAATCGACCTGCCCTTCGGCAAAGCCGGTGGCCGCGGTCTGCGTCACACGCACCCGCGAAATGGCGTTGTAGCCATAGACCGCGTTGATCCGCGCGCGGATTTCCTCCTTGCGCATCTCGACCATCGGCGCCCGTGCGCCGGAGGTCAGCAGGGTCAGCGTGCCGCCGAAACCGCCCTTGGAGTAGCTCACCTCGACGGGGCGGGCGATTCCGGCCAGGTCGGCGCCGGCGATCTCCTCCCAGTGGGTCAGCACGCGTGTCTGGGCGAATCCCCGCCCCTCCGCCGCCTGGCGGATGCGCCCCTGCAAAAGCCTGGAGGCGCTTGAAAACCCGTAAGTGGTGGTCTTGCGTCCGGCCACGTTTGACTCCCTTTACCGCGCGCTATTCTAGTGGCACGGCAGGGCGGCGCCAGCCCCCTTCCCACACGGAGTTTCACCCTTGCGTGATGAGCCCATGCCACGACCCGACCCGCAGGCGTTGCTTGACTGGTACGACCGCCACGCGCGCGCCCTGCCCTGGCGCGTCGGCCCTGCCGCGCGCCTGCGCGGAGAGCGTCCCGACCCCTACAGGGTCTGGCTGTCCGAGATCATGCTGCAGCAGACGACCGTGGCCGCCGTGCGCGATTATTTCCACGCCTTCACAACGCGATGGCCGACGGTGCAAGCCCTGGCGGCGGCCGAGGATGCCGATGTCATGGCCGCCTGGGCGGGCCTGGGTTATTATGCCCGCGCCCGCAACCTGCTGAAATGCGCCCGGGTGGTGACCGACAGCCATGACGGCATCTTTCCCGATGATCACGCCACGCTGCTGACCCTGCCCGGGGTCGGCCCCTATACCGCCGCTGCCATCGCGGCGATTGCCTTTGACGACCCGCAGACTGTGGTGGACGGCAACGTGGAGCGGGTCATGGCACGGCTTTTCGACGAACACACGCCCCTGCCCGCCGCCAAGCCGATCCTGACCGATCACGCCGCCCGACTGACCCCGCAAGAGCGCCCGGGATGTTATGCCCAAGGGGTCATGGACCTGGGCGCGACGATCTGCACGCCCAAACGCCCGGCCTGCGGGCTCTGCCCCTGGCGCAAGTCCTGCGTCGCCTGGGCGCAGGGCACCGCCGCCGAGTTGCCAAAAAAGGCGCCGAAGAAACGCAAACCCACCCGCCTGGGGATCGCCTATCTGGCGCGCCGGATCGACGGCGCCTGGCTGCTGGAACGGCGCCCGGACAAGGGGTTGCTGGGCGGGATGCTGGGCTGGCCAGGCTCCGACTGGGCCGAGGAAGCGCCACAAGAGGCCCCGCCGATCCGTGCTGAATGGAAAACCGTAGCGGGCGAAGCACGCCACACCTTCACCCATTTCCACCTGCGCCTGACGGTGAAAACCGCGCTTGTGCCTATGGAACGGCAACCGGATCGCGGAGAATTCATCGAATTGCCCGATTTCAGCCCCGCCGATTTGCCAACAGTGATGCGCAAGGCCTTTGACCTTGCACAAGGAACGTAACGGCGCGCTTGGGCCAAAGTGAGGGCGGTCATATGATCCCGACAACGGCCCCAGATCGGAGACGCCCATGTTGACCGCAACACAGGTTGCCAGACCCGCCGCCGCCCTGCCTTTTTACCTGTCCTACGGGTTGATTCCGCTGGTCTGGATCGCGGCGGTGCAAGGCGGGTTCTGGGTCTTTCTGCCCATTGTCGCCACCTGGTATCTGTTTTCCGCGCTTGATGCGGCGCTGGGGCTGAACACGGAAAACGCCGATCTGGACACCCCGGATGCCGCGCTTGGTCTTTACAAGCTGCTGACCGCGCTTTGGGTGCCGCTGCAATTCCTCAGCCTTTTTGGCCTGATCTGGTACGTCAGCGATGCCGCGCATCTGTCCGGGGTGGAGAAATTCGGCGTCTTCTTCGGCGTCGGCGTGATGACCGGCACCGTGGGCATCACCTACAGCCACGAGTTGATGCACCAGAAAAACCGGATGGAGCGGTTCCTTGGCGACCTGCTTCTGGCAATGGTGCTCTATTCGCATTTCCGCTCGGAACACCTGCTGGTGCATCACCGCTATGTCGGCACCCCGCGCGACCCGGTGACCGCGCGCTACAACGAAGGTTTCCACCGGTTCTATCCCCGCGTGCTGCACGAAAGCCTTGTGTCCAGCTTCAAGGCGGAAAAAGCCATGCTGGCCCGCAAGCGCCTGCCTTGGACGGAGTTTTCCAACCCGTTCTGGCGCTATTGGACGCTGCAACTTGCCATGATCGCGCTGGCCTTGGGACTGGGCGGCTGGGCCGGACTGGCGCTGTTCCTGGTGCAGGCGGGTGTGGCGATCTGGCAGTTGGAACTGGTGAACTACGTCGAACACTACGGGCTGACCCGCAAGCACCTTGGCGATGGCAAATACGAACATGTCCTGCCGCGCCATTCGTGGAACGCGGCGCAAAAGGCATCCAACTGGTTGTTGATCAACCTGCAACGCCATTCCGACCACCACTACAAGCCTGACAGGCGCTTTCCCCTGTTGCAGAATCATTCCGAGACCGACGCGCCGCAGTTGCCTTATGGTTATCCTGTCATGACCATGGCGGCGATGATCCCGCCGCTCTGGCGTCGCGTGATGAACCCGCGCGTGCGGGCGTGGCGGCGCCAATATTACCCCGAGATCACCGACTGGTCTGCCTATAACAAGGCGTCGACGCCGCTGCCGCGCTGAGCCCGGCCCGGGCGCTGCCCCAAGGTCGCACCCCTCGTCAAAAGGGTGACAAGCCGCCCTGCCGGGTCTATGAGGCCCGCAAAATCGACGTTTCCACGGAAAGAGGATTCCCATGACCACGCAGGTTTTCGGCCACAAGTCCCCCGACACCGACAGCACCGGCAGCCCGATCATCTGGGCCTGGTACCTCAACGAAGTCAAAGGCGAGGCCGCCAAGCCGGTCCTCCTGGGCGAGCCCAACACAGAGGCCGCCTTCATGCTGAGCCACTGGAACCTCGACAAGCCCGAGATCATCTCGGACGTGGCCGCCGACGCGCCCGTCGTCATCGTGGACACCAACAACCCCGCCGAACTGCCCGCCTCGATCAACTCGGCCGACATCCGCGCCATCATCGACCACCACAAGCTGGTCGGCGGCCTGGAAACCAAGGGCCCGATCGACATCACCGTGCGCCCGCTGGCCTGCACCGCCACCATCATGGTGGACCTGATGGGCGACGACGCCGCCAAGATGCCGAAAGAGATCAAGGGCGCGGCGTTGACCTGCATTCTCTCGGACACGATGGAATTCCGCTCGCCCACCACCACCGACCATGACCGCGCCGTGGCCGAGAAACTGGCCGCCGACCTTGGACTCGACGTCTCGGATTATGCCGCGCAGATGTTCGCCGCCAAGTCCGACGTTTCGGCCTTTTCCGACGCGGACCTGATCCGCATGGACAGCAAGGAATACGAGGTCGATGGCGTGAAATTCCGCGTCTCGGTGCTGGAAACCACGGCGCCGGAAATCCCGCTGGACCGCAAGGCCAGCCTGATGGACACCATGAAGACCGTCTGCGCCGAGGACGGCGTCGACGACGTTCTGCTCTTCGTGGTGGACATCCTCAAGGAAGAAGCCACCCTGCTGGTTCCCAACGATCGCGTCAAAGGCGTGGCCGAGAAGAGCTTTGGCGCCAGCGTCTCGGGCGACAGCGTCGTCCTGCCCGGCATCATGAGCCGCAAGAAGCAGATCATCCCGAATCTCAAGGTCTGAGGATCGGCGCCCCTTACGGGCGGTCAGGATCGGAACACTGGACGGGGGCCTGCGCCCCCGTTCTTTTTTTCGGGTGGGGCTCTGCCCCCACACCCCCGTAGGTATTTTCAGCCCAAAGAAACTGCGGGGGTCGAAAAGGGTATGGGCCCGCCGAGCGTGACACCCTCCGGCGAGATATGACAGCCCAGCGCCAACACCTCGACACCGGCGTCCCGCGCACCGGCGAAGGCCGCCGCATAGGCCGGGTCGATGTCCGCTGCCAGGGTCGCCCGGGTGCAATCCGTGCGTTGGACGAGGTAGAGCATCACCGCGCGATGCCCCTGCCCCGCCATCATCGCAAGCTCACCCAGGTGTTTGGTGCCGCGCGCGGTGACGCTGTCGGGAAACTCGGCGAGGCCGGGCGTGCGCGACAGCGTCACGGATTTCACCTCGACATAGCAATCAGGCCGGCCCGCGCCGGTCAGCAGAAAGTCGATACGGCTGTTCTCGCCGTATTTCACCTCGGGCCGGACAAGGTCGTATCCGTCCAGGCCCGCGACCTCGCCCGCCATCAGAGCGGCCTTCAGAACGCGGTTGGGCACGCCGGTGTCGACGCCAGTGAAATGGCCGCCTTGATGTTCGACCAGCCGCCAGGCCCATTTCAGCTTTTTCCTGGGGTCGTCGTTGGGTTCCAGCCAGATGCGCTGGCCCTCGTCCTTGAGGCCCAGCATGCTGCCGGGGTTGGCGACATGGGCTGTCACCTCTCTCCCATCTTCCAGCAGGCAGTCTGCGAGAAAGCGTTTGTAGCGGCGGATCAGGGTCGCGGGGACCAAGGGGGTTTGAAAGCGCATGGCTGCCGCCTATACCCTCTGGAAAACATCGCGCCAAGGAGCTTGCCCATGCCAAATCCCACCGCCGCCATGCTGGTCATCGGGGACGAGATCCTGTCGGGGCGCACCCGGGATGCCAACATGCATTACCTGGCGCAGGAATTCGCCAAGCACGGCATCGACCTGAAAGAGGTGCGCATCGTTTCCGACGACCGCGACGCGATCGTGTCGGCGCTGACCGCGCTTCGGGACGGCTTTGACCATGTCGTGACATCGGGGGGGATCGGACCGACCCATGATGACATCACCGCGCCCTGCGTGGCCGAGGCGTTCGGCGTGGCGATCAGTGTCCGCGACGACGCCCGCGCTATCCTGCAGGCACATTATGACCGGCAGGGATCCGAGTTGAACGAGGCGCGGCTGCGCATGGCCCGCATTCCCGACGGCGCCACCCTGATCGAGAACCCCGTTTCGGCGGCACCGGGATTCACCCTGGGCAACGTCCATGTGATGGCGGGCGTACCGGCGGTCTTCCAGGCGATGGTGTCCAGCGTGCTGCCAAAGATGACCGGGGGCCAGCCCCTGTTGTCCCAGACGCTGCGGATCGAACGCGGAGAGGGCGACATTGCCGGGCCGCTGAGTACCCTTGCGGAACGGTTTACCGACCTGTCCATCGGATCCTACCCGTTTCAGCGCAACGGCGTCTACGGCGCCAACGTGGTGATCCGCGGCACCGACGGCGGGCGGATCGATGCGGCCATGTCCGAGCTGAGCGCGCTGTTCCCAGAGGCGGTCGCCCAATAGGTGCCGCGCGAAAGGCACGCACGCCGCATGGACAGCCAATCCGGCAGCGGCCATAACGGAACAAACCGCAATTCCGGGCCGCCGCAATGACCGACGACCTTTCCGATTACTTCGAGGCACTTGATGCCACATGGCCCGCGGCGTCGCGGGTCGAGGCCGGGCCATGGCTGCTGCGCGAGGGGCGCGGCGGCGGCAAGCGTGTCTCGGCCTCAACGGCGCGTGGCACATGGGACGACGGCGACCTCTCCGCGGCAGAGGACGCGATGCGCCTCATGGGACAGGACCCGCTGTTCATGGTCCGCCCCGAGGATGCGGCGCTGGACGCGGCCCTGGCCGGACGCGGCTATGAGAAAATCGACCCGGTGCGACTGTGGTCGGCGCCCATCGCGCTATTGACTGACCTCAAGCTGCCGCGCGTCACCGCCTTTGCGATCTGGGAACCGCTGGCCATCATGCGCGAGATCTGGGAGGCCGGCGGCATTGGCGCCGAACGCCAGCGGGTGATGGAACGCGCCCCCATGCCCAAGACCGGGTTGTTCGGCCGCGTGTCGGACAAGCCCGCCGGCGCCGGATTCTGCGCGGTCCATGCCGGCATCGCGATGGTCCATGCGCTGGAAATCGCGCCCGAGCACCGTCAGAAGGGGCTGGGGGGCTGGATGATGCGCTGTGCCGCACTTTGGGCGGCACAGAACGGGGCGGATCGCATAGCCGTGGCCGCGACCGAGGAAAACACCGGCGCCAATGCGCTTTATGCAGCCTTGAAGATGGAGGTCGTGGGGCACTACCATTACCGCATCCTGAACGGCGACTGCGAGGAAACGTGACCGACGCCCTGCCAACCGCGCTCAACCTGCCCATGGTCGATCCCTTACCGGAGGCCACGCAGAAATATTTCGATGTCTGTCAGGACAAGCTGGGCCTCGTGCCCAATGTCCTCAAGGCCTATGCCTTTGACATCGACAAGCTCAACGTCTTTACCGCCATGTACAACGACCTGATGCTGGCGGAGAGCGGGCTGACCAAGCTGGAACGCGAGATGATCGCGGTTGTGGTCTCGTCGGTGAACAAGTGCTTTTACTGCCTGACCGCGCATGGCGCCGCGGTGCGCGAACTGTCCGGAGACCCCAAGCTGGGCGAGATGCTGGTGATGAACTGGCGCGTGGCGGACCTGAACCACCGACAACGCGCCATGCTGGGATTTGCCGAGAAGATGACCAAGGCCAGCGCGGAAATCGCCGAATGGGACCGCGAAGCCCTGCGCGATGCGGGCTTTTCGGAACGTGACATCTGGGACATCGCCAATGTGGCGGGGTTCTTCAACATGACCAACCGGGTTGCCAGCGCCACCGACATGCGTCCGAATGACGAGTACCACGCGCAGGCGCGCTGAGGCGCTGGCACTTGGCCTCGTGCTGGTGGCGGGCGGTGCGGCGGCGGCCGAGCTGACCTTGCCGCGCGGCGCACAGCAAAGTTTCGGAACCGTGCGGTCGCCCGGGGCCTACGCCTTGCCAACCGGACCCTGGGCGAACGGCCATCTGCCGGTCGAACGTGTCGAAGGCCGGATCGAGGTCGCCGCCTGGCACCTGCCCGACAACGACGAGACGCCTTTTCAACTGGCACAGCCATTGCGCGACAGCCTGATCGAGGACGGCTTTGACATCCTGCTGGATTGCCGGGCGCGGGCCTGTGGCGGCTTTGACTTCCGCTTTGCGACTCTGGTGCTGCCAGCGCCGGAAATGTTCGTGGACCTGAGCGATTATCATTTCATTTCCGCGATCTCGGACAAGGAAGGCGCGGTTTCGATCCTGACCAGCCGTGATGCGCGCGCCGGGTACATCCAGATCATTCGCGCAGGCGGCAGCGTGGGAGAAATCCGGCCCGGTTCCCGAGTGGACCCGGAGCCGGCCGCGCCCGCGCTGCCACGCGACGACATCATCACGTCGCTGGAGAGCAGCGGGCATGTGATCCTGCGGGACCTGCTGTTCCGTTCGGGCTCCACCGCCCTTGGTGAGGGGCGCATCGCTTCTCTGGATTCCATTGCCGCCTACCTGGCGGCCAATCCGTCGCGGCAGGTCCTGTTCGTCGGGCATACGGATGCGACCGGGTCCCTGGAAGCGAACAGGCGCGTGTCCCTGCGCCGGGCCGAGGCGGCGATGAGCTATCTGCGCGACCGCCACGGCACGCCGCCTGCACAGATCGGTGCGGAGGGCGTGGGATACCTGGCCCCGGTCGCGTCAAATCTCACGCCCGAGGGGCGCGAGGCGAACCGCCGTGTCGAAGCGGTGCTGATCTCGACAGAATGACGGCGCGTCGGTCTACCAGGTCTGAGGACCTTTCTCGGCAAAGGCATGAACGAGAAAGTCGATGAAGGCGCGCACCTTGGGCTGGGTGAACCGGCCCGGGGGATAGACCGCATAGATACCCTGCGTTTCCACCGGCAGATCGGGAATCGCGTCCTGGACCAACCCGGCCTCCATCGCCTCATGGTAGAGGTAGGACGGAAGGTAGGCGATCCCAAGCCCTGCGATACAAGCGTTCAGCAGCGACTGGCCGTCGTTGACCGTCAGCCATCCGGCGGTGCGCACCTGGCGTTTCTCGCCCGAGGGCGCGGTCAACTTCCAGACGTTGCCGGAAGACTGGTTGGAATAATGCAGCAGCTTGTGTTCGTTCAGGTCGTCGATGCGCTGCGGGCGGCCGAACTTCTGGAAATACGAGGGCGAGGCGATCATGCGCTTGGTGGTGTCGGTCAGCTTGCGCGCGCGCAGCGTCGAATCCTCCAACTCGCCGATCCGCACCGCCATGTCGAAGCCTTCCGAGATCAGCTCGACGTAGCGGTTGTTCAGCACCATGTTGACGGTGATGTCGGGAAACTCGGCCAGGAATTCGCCCAACACGGGGCTGAGATGATTGACCCCGAAATCCGTCGCCACCGAGATCCGCAGCAGCCCCGAAGGCGCAGACTGCATGGAGGTGACCAACGCATCCGCCTCTCCCGCGTCATTCAACACCCTGCGCGCGCGGTCGTAGTAGGCCAGGCCGATCTCGGTGGGCGAGACACGGCGCGTCGTGCGGTTCAATAGCCGCGCGCCAAGCCGCGCCTCCAGGCTGGACACATGTTTCGACACCGCAGACTTGGAGATCCCCATCTTCTTGGCCGCATCGGTGAAACCGCCCTGGTCCACGACAGTGGCAAAGGCCTCCATTTCGGTCAGACGGTCCATTCAGGTCTCCATTCCAAAGTCATTCGTTCTGCGATCTATGGCGTCGAACTGGGGCGCAACTTTGGCACGGAGGCGACAATTGAGGGGTAATCGGTTTCGCTGTCTGCGACAGGGAAACACAAAAGCCTGACCGGAATCGCGTGAAAAGTGTAGTCTGCGGACATGAAGGCAACTTCGGCAGAACTGATTTTCAAGGAGGATCACCCCATGTTTCGTTCAATACTCTGCGCCGCCGCCCTGGCCGTGGCCCCCTTGGCCGTCATCGCCGACGGCGTGCCCGCCCCCGAGGGCGCCAAGGTCTATTTCATCAACATCGCCGATGGCGATACCGTGCAAAGCCCTGTCACCGTCCAGTTCGGTCTGTCCGGCATGGGCGTGGCCCCGGCCGGTACCGACAAGGACAACACCGGGCATCATCATATCCTGATCGACCGCCCGCCCTTTGGCGAAGGGGTCGAGGACGCGGATTTCGCCAATTACGGCATTCCGGGAGACGACAACCACCGGCATTTCGGCGGCGGCCAGACCGAGGCCACTCTGGGGCTCGATCCGGGCACACATACGCTGCAACTGGTGCTGGGGGACATGAACCACATTCCGCATGACCCGCCGGTGGTGTCCGAACAGATCACCATCACGGTGGAGTAACCTTTTCCGAACAAACAGCGGGCGCGCCGCAACCGCGACGCGCCCTTTTTCGTGTGCCGATCTTCATGTCCCGGAAGAAGACCCCGTATCAGGCGGCCTTGCGGCTATGGCGGCCCTCTTCGACCTCTTCCACGATCTTGGCCACAAAGGCATCCAGGTCGCCCGGGTTGCGGCTGGTGACGATGCCGCTGTCGGCGATCACAGGCTCATCCATGACCCGTGCGCCCGCGTTCTTGAGGTCGGTGCGGATCGACGGATAGGCCGTCATTTCGCGTCCCGCCACGATCTCCGCCTCGATCAACACCCAAGGTGCGTGGCAGACGGCGGCAATCACCTTGCCCTGTTCGGCAAAGGCCTGCACCAGCGCGATCACCGGCGCCTCGACGCGCAGCAAGTCCGGGTTGATCTGGCCGCCCGGGATCACCAGCGCGTCATATTGCGTTGCGTCCGCATCCGCGACTCGCAGGTCGGCCCCCGCCGGGCGCCCCCAGTCGCTGCCTTCCCAGCCCGTCGCGGCTTCGCCGTCGAGCGTGGCGACATGGACCGTCGCGCCCTTGGCGCGCAGCTGGTCGCGGGGCACTTCGAGTTCGGACTGTTCAAAGCCATGCGTGGCGACGATGAGGATTCTTGCGTTGCCGATATCGGCCATGACAAACCTCCTTGATTTCGTTTCGGTTGCGGGGAAAACGCCCGCGACGGCAACGCGTTCCAAGAAGGTTCGATCTCTTCAGAGCACGGCGGCCAGCCGCGTGCCCTGGTCGATGGCACGCTTGGCATCCAGTTCCGCCGCCACGTCGGCGCCGCCGATCACGTGCGTCTCGATCCCCTTCGCCTCCAACACATCGGCCAGCGACCGTTCGCTGACCTGTCCGGCACAAAGCACGATGGTATCGCAGGCGATCACCTCGGGCCGCTCGCGCGTCTCGCCATAGCTGACGTGCAGGCCCGCATCGTCGATGCGCTCGTAGTTCACGCCGCTGCGCATCTCGACGCCCTTCATCTTCAGTGCCGCCCGGTGGATCCAGCCCGTTGTCTTGCCCAGGCGCTTGCCCGGGCGTTCCGCCTTGCGCTGCAGCAGCACGACCTCGCGTTCTGCGGCATCGGGCCGAGGTCCTTCGGGGGCAAGTCCCGACCGTGCCTCGGCCGGGTCCGTTACGCCCCATTCGCGCATCCAGTCAGGCAGGCTTTCGGTCGGACTGTCCCCGGTCACGAGGAATTCGGCCACGTCGAACCCGATCCCGCCTGCGCCGATGATCGCCACGCGCTTGCCGACCTCGGCGCCGTCGCGCAGAACGTCGACATAGCCCCTGACCGATGCATGCTCCTTCCCGGGGATCTGCGGATCGCGCGGCAGGACGCCGGTCGCCACGATCACCGCATCAAAGCCTTCCAGAGCCTCGACCGTCGCCTCGGTCCCGAGGCGCAATTCGACGCCTGCGGCCTCTGTCATGGCAGCGAACCAGTCCACGAGGCCATGGAACTCCTCCTTGCCCGGGATCTTGCGGGCCATGTTCAACTGTCCACCCAGGCTGTCCGACTTGTCAAAAAGCACCACCTCGTGCCCGCGCTCTGCCGCCGTGATCGCCGCCGACAGGCCGGCAGGACCGGCGCCCACGACCGCGATGCGTCGCGGCGTCTCTGTCGGTTCGACCACCAACTCCGTCTCGAAGGCCGCCTTCGGATTCACGAGGCAGCTGGAAACCTTGCCCTGGAATGTGTGGTCAAGGCAGGCCTGGTTGCAGGCAATGCAGGGCGCGATCAGATGCGATTGGCCGCGCGCGGCCTTGGCCACGAAATCCGGGTCGGCAAGAAAGGGCCGTGCGAGGCTGACCATGTCGGCACAGCCCTCGGCCAGCACCTGTTCCGCCACGTCCGGCGTGTTGATCCGGTTCGACGTGATCAGCGGTACACCGACCTTGCCCATGAGTTTCTGCGTCACCCAGGCAAAGGCCCGGCGCGGCACGCTGGTGGCGATGGTGGGCACCCGCGCCTCGTGCCAGCCGATGCCGGTGTTGATGATATTGGCCCCTGCCGCCTCGACCGCCTGCGCAAGCTGCACGACCTCGTCATGGGTGGAGCCGTTCGGGATCAGGTCGATCATCGACAGGCGGAAGATGACGATGAAATCCTCGCCCACCGCCGCACGCACCCGGCGCACGACCTCGACCGGCAGGCGCATCCGGTTCTCATAGCTGCCGCCCCAGCCGTCGGTGCGCTTGTTGGTATGGGTGACAAGGAACTGGTTGAGAAAATAGCCCTCGGACCCCATGATCTCGACCCCGTCATACCCTGCCTCGCGGGCCCGGGCGGCAGAGGTTGCGATGTCGGCGATCTGTTTCTCGATGCCGGCCTCGTCCAGTTCTGTGGGCGGGAAAGGAGAGATCGGCGATTTCACCGGCGAGGGCGCGACGCAATCGGGACCATAGGCATAGCGGCCCGCATGGAGAATCTGCATGGCGATCTTGCCATCCGCCGCGTGCACGCGGTCGGTGATCATGCGGTGATTGGCGATGTCCTCCGGGGTGAAGAGCCCTGCAGCCCCCGGAAAGACACCGCCTTCGCGGTTGGGCGCCATGCCCCCCGTCACCATCAGGCCGACCCCGCCGCGCGCCCGGGTGGCGTAGAATTCCGCGACCCGGTTCCAATCACCCCGCTCTTCGAGGTTGGTGTGCATCGAGCCCATCACCACGCGGTTCTTGAGCGTGGTGAAACCAAGATCGAGCGCGCGCAGCAGGTGCGGATAGTCTGTCATCATGTCCTCCCGGGGTCCTCGCGGACACCTCACATGATGCACCTGACGCTGTCACGATCAACGTCACGTCATGGCCCTGCACGCCTGCCTCAGCGTTCCGCTTGAAATGCCCTGCCGCCGGGGGCAGTTTGATCAGGAACCAGTTTGGAGGGCGCATGACACCCGTCACCGCCAAAGGCGATAAGACCGCGCAACTGCCGCAGCTTCAGGACGCGCGAAACCCCGGCATGCTGCTGGACATGGACTGGGTCCGTGCCGCGCGTGCCAACCGCTCGGCGATCGAACGGCGCGCGGCCACCCTGCCCGGGCGGCGGTCGGTCAAGAAGGAATTCCAGGCGGCCTGGCTGGCCCGCGCGATTTCCTGCATCGACCTGACGACGCTGGCCGGCGATGACACGCCGGGGCGCGTCGCCAGGCTGTGTGCCAAGGCACGGCATCCGGTCCGCGCCGACCTGCTGGAGGCGCTGGGGCTGGACGGGCTGACCGTCGGCGCCGTCTGTGTCTACCACGACATGATCGGCCCGGCGCTGTCGGCCCTGCAGGGCTCCGGCATTCCGGTGGCTGCCGTGTCGACCGGCTTTCCCGCCGGCCTGTCGCCCTTTCGCCTGCGCGTGGCCGAGATCGAGGAAAGCGTGCAGGCCGGCGCGCAGGAGATCGACATCGTCATCTCGCGCCGCAAGGTCCTGACCGGCGACTGGCAGGGGCTCTACGACGAGATGCGCACCTTCCGGGCGGCCTGTGGCGAGGCGCATGTCAAGGCGATCCTCGCCACCGGGGAACTTGGCACGCTGCAGAATGTCGCCCGCGCCAGCCTTGTCTGCATGATGGCGGGGGCGGATTTCATCAAGACCTCGACCGGCAAGGAAAGTGTCAATGCCACCCTGCCCGTCAGCCTGGTGATGATGCGGGCGATCCGCGCCTATCACGAGGCCACCGGGTATCGCGTCGGCTACAAGCCCGCGGGCGGGATTTCCAAGGCCAAGGACGCTGTCACCTACCTGTCCTTGGTCAAGGAGGAACTGGGCGACCGCTGGCTCCGGCCCGACCTCTTCCGCTTTGGCGCCTCGTCGCTCTTGGGCGACATCGAACGGCAGTTGGAACACCATGTCACCGGGGCCTATTCGGCCTCGTGGCGGCACGCAGCGGGGTGAGACCCGGTCCGCTCAGCGGCAGGCCGCCCGGCGGACGATCTGAGGGCCGAGCGGGCGGAGCCCCGAAACGACAGGAAACAAGACCGATGGCGGCAATGACACGTCTGACACCAAAGAGCGCCTCCCCATGCAGATGACACCGCAATGGTCGCTGATGATGGTCACCGTCTTCCTTGTGATGGGGGTCAGCAACTGGCGGCGGCGGCGCCTGAAACGCGCCGCGCGCGACCTGCCGACGCGGCTGTTCCGGCAATTGGGGCCGGAGCCGGAATACGATTTGCCCGACAGCCCGCCCGAAGGGCTGGAAGATTTTGCCGCCCTGCAAAGGCGCAGTCTGCGCGTGCAACACTGGGTCTGGGGCCTCGCACTGCTTTGGCTGGTCTACGTTTTCTACCTGGCAATGGGAGCCACGCAATGAACGCCATCCTGACGGTGCTTGCCGCGCTCGGACTTGCAACACCCGTTCTGGGCCAGAGCTATGCCTGTGCACCCTCCGGCGCGGCGTCGGACGCGGCCCGGATTGCCGCGATCACGGTCAGCCAGCGCATGATAACCATCGACCAGGGTGGGCTGAAGACCACGGCGCGGATGGCGCAAGGCACGTTGGAACGCCGGGTTTTCCTGGCCGAAGACGCGGCGCTGATCGTCTATGGCGACGCGGTTCTGAAAGCCGGGCAGCCGCCCGCCTTCGGGGATCGCGTCACGCTCCAGCACCTGCGTTTCGACGCGACGGCCCCAACCCTGACGCAAACCGCCTGCGAGAGGCTGAAATGACCATCAAAGAGATCTTCGAAAGCATGGATTACGGCCCCGCGCCCGAAAGCGCCGGGGATGCGCTGGCCTGGATCGTCGATCAGGGATCCCGATTCGGGCACTTCATCGACGGCGCCTTTACCGAACCCGGCGAAGGCTTTGACAGCCGCAACCCAGCCACCGGCGAAGTGCTGGCGACGCTGACGCAGGCGACGCCGGAAGACGTGGACACCGCCGTTGCCGCCGCGCGCGCGGCCCAGCCGGCCTGGGAGGCGCTGGGGGGGCCGGGGCGCGCGCGCTATCTCTATGCGCTGGCGCGGCTTTTGCAGAAACACGCAAGGCTGTTCGCGGTGCTGGAAACGCTGGACAACGGCAAACCGATCCGCGAGAGCCGCGACATCGACATTCCGCTGGCACAACGGCATTTCTATTATCACGCGGGCATGGCGCAGCTGATGGACAGCGAGTTGCCGGATCGGCAGGCGCTGGGGGTTTGCGGGCAGATCGTGCCATGGAACTTTCCGCTGCTCATGCTGTCGTGGAAGATCGCCCCGGCGCTGGCCACCGGCAACACGGTGGTGCTGAAACCTGCCGAATGGACCTCTCTGACCGCACTGCTGTTTGCCGACATCTGCCAGCAGGCCGGACTGCCCAAGGGCGTGGTCAACATCGTCACCGGCGACGGCACGGTGGGCGAGATGATCACCGGTGCCGACGTGGACAAGATCGCCTTTACCGGATCGACCGAGGTGGGGCGCAAGATCCGCAAGGCAACGGCAGGGCGCGGTATCGGCCTGACGCTGGAGCTGGGGGGCAAATCGCCCTATGTCGTATTCGAGGACGCGGACCTCGACAGCGCGATCGAGGGATTGGTGGATGCGATCTGGTTCAACCAGGGACAGGTCTGCTGCGCCGGGTCGCGCCTTCTGGTGCAGGAGGGGATCGCCGAGCCCTTTTATGACCGGTTGCGCGCCCGGATGGACAAGCTGCGCATCGGCAACCCGCTGGACAAATGCATCGACGTGGGCGCCATCGTGGATCCCGAACAACTGCGCCGGATCGAAGGCATGGTTTCCGGTGCCGAGGGCACGGTCTATCGCGCCAACTGCCCCATGCCAGAGGGATGTTATTACCCGCCCACGCTGATCTCCGGCCTGTCGCCCGCATCGCCCCTGATGCAGGAGGAAATATTCGGCCCGGTGCTGGTCTCTTCGACCTTCCGCACACCTGCCGAGGCGGTGCAACTGGCCAACAACACGCGGTACGGGCTGGCCGCCAGCCTCTGGTCCGAGAACATCAACACCGCGCTGGACGTGGCGCCGCAACTGGCGGCCGGGGTCGTCTGGGTCAACGGGACCAACATGTTCGACGCCGCTGCCGGGTTCGGCGGTGTCCGCGAAAGCGGCTTTGGCCGAGAAGGCGGCTGGGAGGGCCTGCGCGCCTACACCCGCGCCCGTGGCGAACCCGCGAGCCTGTCCCCGGTCGAGGCCTTCGCCGGCGACAGCGCAGAGCCACAGCCGGTGGACCGCACCGCCAAGCTGTATGTCGGCGGCAAGCAGGCCCGGCCCGACGGAGGCTACGCGCGCAGCATATACGACCGTGCGGGCAAGCTGATCGGCCAGGCCCCCATCGCCAACCGCAAGGACATCCGCAACGCGGTCGAGGCCGCACGCGGCGCAGGCGGCTGGGGCAAGGCCACGGCGCACAACCGCGCGCAGGTCTTGTATTACATCGGCGAGAACCTTTCGGCGCGCTCCGGGGACTTCGCGGCCCTGATCGACCGGCTCACCGGCGGCAACGGCGGCGCGGCTGAGGTCGAGGCCAGCGTGAACCGGCTGTTCAGTGCCGCCGCCTGGGCGGACAAGTTCGATGGCGGCGTTCGCAGCGTGCCCATGCGCGGCGTGGCGCTGTCGATGAACGAACCCTGCGGCGTGATCGGCGCGCTCTGCGCGGACGAGGCACCGCTGCTGGGGCTGGTCTCGGTCATGGCCCCGGCCATCGCGATGGGAAACCGGGTGGTGCTGGTCGCCTCCGAGCCCTCCCCGCTTGCGGCGCTGGAATTCTACCAGGTGCTGGAAACCTCGGACGTGCCGGGCGGCGTGGTGAATATCCTGACCGGCTCCCACGCGGAATTGGCCCCCACCCTGGCCGAGCACATGGATGTGGAGGCGGTCTGGTCCTTTTCCTCGACCGATCTGAGCGGCACGATAGAGGCGGCCTCGGCCGGCAACCTGAAACGAACCTGGGTCAACGACGGGCGCGCGCGTGACTGGCTGGATGGCGGCGACGCACGCGAATTCCTGGAACAGGCAACCGAGGTAAAGACCGTCTGGGTGCCCTACGGAGCCTGAGAGGCGCGGCGGGGCGCCGGAAGGCACGTCAGGCTCACCTTGGATGTCCTTTCGCCTTTGTCTGCATGGCTCCCTGGATGCCCCTGCAGCCCATTGGGCGCGACGTGAAAAGCTGAAGGCTCGGGCAGATAATGCGCCCGTCCCCGGTCCTTCTGCCGCGCGACATTGAGAATTTACATTTCCGATGCTATCTTGGAGACATGCCCATGCGCCCGGGCTTGGAGGGCGCGTAGCGACACAGGAGGACATTGTCCTGTCTTCGACGACACTTGCGGCGCATGCCGCTGATCAGGGCCGGGGCATTTCGGCCATGACGCAGAGCGAACCAACCGCCGAGAGCCTTCTCGCGGCAGTGCTCGAAACACTCTCCGACAACAAGGCAGAGGATATCGTGCAGATCGACCTGCACGGCAAATCCTCGGTGTGCGATTACATGGTCATCGCCACGGGCCGCTCGTCGCGCCAGGTCGCGGCGCTGTCGGAAAAGTTGGCGGATGAACTCAAGCAGCGCTTCGGTGTTCTCTCCACGATGGAGGGCAAGGATACCGGGGACTGGGTGCTCATCGATGCGGGGGACGTGGTTGTCCATCTCTTCCGCCCCGAGGTGCGCGAGTTCTACCAGCTGGAAAAGATGTGGGCTCCGGTGGCAGGCAACCAGGCCTGAGCGGTGCGCGTACATCTTTGCGTGGTTGGCCGGCTCCGCAAGGGGCCGGAAAAGCCGCTTGTCGATGATTACCTGACGCGTTTCGACCGGACGGGCCGGGCGCTGGGGCTTGGCCCGACACAGGTGATCGAGGTCGAGGATCGCAAGGGCGGCGGCATGGCGGGCGAAGCCGCACTGCTGCGACGCGCGCTCCCGTCGGGCGCACGCGTCTGCGCACTGGACGAGCGCGGGCACACTTGGACCTCGCCCGAGTTTTCCGAAAAACTTGCGGATTGGCGCGATGGTGGTGCGCAGGATCTGGCCTTTGTCATCGGCGGCGCCGACGGGATCGACCCCGGCCTGCGGGCCGAGGCACAGGACCTGATGTCATTCGGACGGATGGTCTGGCCGCATATGCTGGTGCGCGTCATGCTGGCTGAACAGCTATACCGCGCCGCCTCGATCCAAGCAGGCGCGCCCTATCACCGGGTGTGACGCTCAGGCGTAGGCGATCCAGAGCAAGATCAGCCCCAGGATCACCCGGTAGACGACATAGGGCGTAAAGCTGACAGAACGCAGAAGGCGCATCATAAGCCAGAGCGCACCCAGCGCCGACACGAACGCCAGAGCCGCTGCAATCGCGCCATCTCGCGCGGCCTGAACATCGGCAGTTGCGATGACCTCGGCCCCCAGCAGCGCGGCAGAGGCCATGATGGTCGGGATCGACATCAACATGGCCAGTTTCGCGCCATCGTGCCGGTTGTAACCCAGTTGGCGCGCCGCCGTGATGGTAATGCCGGACCGGGAGGTGCCGGGGATCAGGGCGACGGCCTGCCACAGCCCCATTATGATCGCATCCCGCAGGTTCCAATCGCTGTCCGACTTGTCCTGCGCGCCTTTCATGTCCGCCCAGTAGAGAACGAGACCGAAGACAAGCATGGTCCAGCCAATCACCGCCGTCGAACGCAGCATGTCGTCCAGTCCCGACAGCTTGAGCGCCAATCCGAACAGGATGACCGGGATCGTGGCCACTAGCAGCAGGAAGGCCAGGCGCGCGCCCGGCGTGTCCATGCGCCCGGTCATGAGCCGCAGCGTGCCGGTGGCCGCGCCCCCCACATCGGTCCGGAAGTAAAGGATCACCGCAAGCAAGGTGCCGACATGAACGGCCACGTCGATCACCTGCCCCTGGTCCTGCAGGCCCGTCAGGTTCGGCAAGAGAATCAGGTGGCCCGAGGAGGAGACCGGAAGGAATTCGGTAACTCCCTGTATCAGGGCAAGAATCAGCAGTTGCGTGAAAGCCATTGTCGCGGTCCAATCAAAGCTATGGGCCTTGGTATAACTCCTTGTTTCAGAGCCGAAAGTGACAATTTGGGTCCGAATTGGACCTAAATTTGAGTACAGCACGTCGTTTCTGACGCCGAAAATCGGTAATAATCTGGATATAGGTAAGCACTGCTGACTTTCATTCTGAGGCAAGCTTCTGTAAGGAGACGCGGACGATCTAGAGATTACCTGCAAAGGGTGGATGAATGGCGAAGCAGCCGATGCTGAAATTTGTGTCCGTGGGGCGGGAGATGCCGGTCAAGCGGGAGGCCGCGGAGCGCCGGACGGATTTCGACGAGATCTATGCCGAATACGCCGACGCGAAGGCCGAGGAACAGGCCGCGCGCTGCAGTCAGTGCGGCGTGCCCTATTGCCAGAGCCACTGCCCGCTGCATAACAACATCCCCGACTGGCTGCGCCTGACCGCCACGGGCCGCCTGCAGGAGGCCTATGAGGTCAGCCAGGCCACCAATACCTTCCCCGAGATCTGCGGCCGCATCTGCCCGCAGGACCGCCTGTGCGAAGGCAACTGCGTGATCGAGCAGTCGGGCCATGGCACCGTGACCATCGGCTCGGTCGAGAAATACATCACCGATACCGCCTGGGAAGAGGGCTGGGTCAAGCCCGTGACCCCGGCGCAGGAACGCACCGAAAGCGTCGGCATCATCGGCGCCGGCCCCGGCGGGCTGGCCGCGGCCGATATGCTGCGCCGCGCCGGCGTGCAGGTCACGGTCTATGACCGCTACGACCGTTCGGGCGGCCTGCTGACCTATGGCATCCCCGGCTTCAAGCTGGAGAAGGACATCGTGATGCGCCGCAACAAGCAGCTCGAAGAGGGCGGCGTGCGTTTCGTGATGAACTGCAACGTGGGCGAGGACATTTCCTTCGAGGAGATCCGCGCACAACATGATGCGGTGATCATCGCCACCGGCGTCTACAAGTCGCGTGACCTGGGCGGCCCGGGCGCGGGTGCGCAGGGCATCGTCAAGGCCATCGACTACCTGACCGCATCGAACCGCGCGTCGAACTTTGGCGACAGCGTGCCGGAATTCGAAAGCGGCGAGCTGAACGCCAAGGGCAAGAAGGTCGTCGTGATCGGCGGCGGCGATACGGCGATGGACTGTGTTCGCACCGCTGTTCGCCAGGGCGCGACCAGCGTCAAATGCCTGTACCGCCGCGACCGCGCCAACATGCCGGGCAGCCAGCGCGAGACGCAGAACGCCGAGGAAGAAGGCGTTGTCTTTGAATGGCTTACCGCGCCCAAGGGCTTCAAGGGTGAGCCGGTCAATGCCGTGGTGGTCGAGAAGATGCGCCTGGGCGCGCCGGATGCCACCGGGCGTCAGCGCCCCGAGGTGATCGAAGGATCGGACTACGACGAGCCCGCAGACCTGGTGATCAAGGCCCTGGGCTTCGAGCCCGAGGAACTGCCGACGCTCTGGGGCTGCCCCGAGCTGGAAGTGACCCGTTGGGGCACCATCAAGGCAGAGTTCACCAGCGGCCGCACCGCCCTGCCCGGCGTCTATGCCATCGGCGACATCGTGCGCGGCGCAAGCCTTGTCGTCTGGGCCATCCGCGACGGGCGCGACTGTGTCGAAGCGGTCCTGGAGGACCTGAACAGCAAGGGAGCCGTCGCCGCAGAGTGACCTGGTCGGTTTGTACGTTTTGTACAAAACGTACAGCGTTTCCAGCATTTTGTACAAACCGGCAAGGGTTGGTTAACCAAGGCGCAGGCGGCGCCGGAATGAGTCAGAAAGGCTGTCTCATGTGGCTCGAAAGATTGACCAGGGGTAAAGGCTCCACCGCGCTTTGCGCCGGTCTGGCGACACTTGCGTTGCTGGGCGGCGCCAGCACGACCCAAGCCCAGGGCGGGCTTTTCACCCCGCCCGCGGGCTGCGAGACCTACCTGACGGTGCAATCCCGCAGCTGCGTCGTGACCAACCACTATGTCTGCCCGCAGATCGACCCGGATCACCGGTTCCGCACCGATTTCGGCGAGGCCGGCGCCTATTTCACCAGCCGCATCGACGATGACGGCCAGTGGATCGAAAGCGGCCCGCCCGAGGATCCGACCCGCACCCGGACGGTGCGCCCGATCCCCGATCCCGGCAGCATTTCCGAGCTGGTCGAGAACGGCATCGACAGTTTCGATTTCACCCAGCGGTCGCCCCTTGACGGGCCGACCCGCGTCACCGGCTTTGACCGGATCATCGGCGAGATCGAGATCGACGGCGAAAAGCTGTACCGGACAGAGTTCGAGATGACCCGTCGCGATGCCTCGGGGCGAGTGATCGAACACGTGCGGGGGCGCGAATACGTTTCCGACAAGCACAAACGCTTTTTCGCGGGGTTTGCCGTGGATGTCACCGAGGACGAGCGCCAGACCAACGCGCGCGACCGCAGCCCGGTGGAGTTCATCTATCCCGGCGAACAGGGGTTCCGCGGGATCTATCCGCGCCACGATTGCGACCTGATGAGCGGGTTGCCGACACAGGAGGACATGGCATGACCGGCGTGACACGCGGAGGGTGCCTGTGCGGCGCGGTGCGGTACAGCCTGTCGAAAGCGCCGGAGGCCTATGGCGCCTGCCATTGCGGCATGTGCCGCAAATGGACCGGCGGCATCGAACTGGGCATCGAGGTCGCGCCGGGCGGGATCACCTGGGAAGGTGAGGACAATATCGCCACCTACAAGAGTTCCGACTGGGCAGAGCGCGGCTGGTGCCGCAACTGCGGGTCGAACCTGTTCTGGCGGCTGACCGCACCGGGACCGATGCACGGGCTTCTGGCGCTTTGCGCCGGGTCCCTGGACACGTTGGAGGGCCTGGATCTGCAATCCGAGGTCTACATCGATCACAAACCTGCCGGGCACGCCTTTGCCGGCGACCGCAAGCGCATGACAGAGGCCGATGTTCTGGCCGCAGTGGGCGTCACGCCGCCCGAAGGCGGATAACGGCCACAACCGACACCGAGAATGAGGGGCCCGCCCCTCACGCTCCCCGAAGAAATTTTCGCCCAAGGAAACCGGCAACGGTTGCGCGGGCCGAACAGGATAGACGAGGGACCGCCACGGCGGCCCGTGAGACGGAGGGCTTAAGCCATGACCAAATACGATGCCGACTGGGTGCATGCCGAGGAAGCCAAGCGCAAGTGGATGAGCGAAAACGGCCTGTACCACGAAAGCGACGAGCACAGCTCTTGCGGCGTGGGCCTTGTCGTGAACCTCGACGGGAAACCGTCGCGGCGGGTTGTCGAGGCGGGGATCACCGCCCTGAAAGCGATCTGGCACCGGGGCGCGGTGGACGCGGACGGCAAGACCGGCGACGGCGCCGGCATCCACGTCCAGATCCCGGTTCCCTTCTTCTACGACCAGGTTCTGCGCACCGGCCACACGCCCCGCAAGAACGAGATGATGGCCGTGGGCCAGGTCTTTCTGCCGCGCACCGACTTTGGCGCGCAGGAAGCCTGCCGGACGATCGTGGAAACCGAGGTCCTGCGCATGGGCCATTACATCTACGGCTGGCGCCACGTCCCGGTGAACGTCGAGTGCCTGGGTGAAAAGGCCAACGCGACCCGCCCGGAGATCGAGCAGATCATCATCTCGAACGCCAAGGGCGTGGACGAGGAAACCTTCGAGCGCGAGCTTTATGTCATCCGGCGCCGGATCGAGAAGGCGGCGGCTGCGGCGGGGATCACCCAGCTGTACATCGCCTCGCTGTCCTGCCGGTCGATCATCTACAAGGGCATGATGCTGGCAGAGCAGGTGTCGGAATTCTATCCCGACCTGCAGGACGAGCGGTTCGAATCCGCCTTCGCGATCTATCACCAGCGCTATTCGACCAACACCTTTCCGCAGTGGTGGCTGGCGCAGCCGTTCCGGATGCTGGCCCACAACGGCGAGATCAACACGCTCAAGGGCAACGTCAACTGGATGAAGAGCCACGAGATCCGCATGGCCTCGGGCGCCTTCGGGGACATGGCCGAGGACATCAAGCCGATCGTGCCCAACGGGTCGTCGGACTCGGCGGCGCTGGACGCGGTCTTCGAGGTGCTGGTGCGCGCCGGGCGCAACGCGCCGATGGCCAAGACCATGCTGGTGCCGGAAAGCTGGTCCAAGCAGGCGGTGGAACTGCCGCAGGCCTGGCGCGACATGTATTCCTACTGCAACTCGGTGATGGAGCCCTGGGACGGCCCCGCGGCGCTGGCGATGACCGATGGCCGCTGGGTCTGTGGCGGATTGGACCGCAACGGTCTGCGCCCGATGCGCTACGTCGTGACCGGCGACGGCATGCTGATCGCCGGGTCCGAGATCGGCATGGTGCCGACGGACGAGGCGACGGCGCGCGAGAAGGGGGCGCTTGGCCCGGGCCAGATGATCGCCGTCGACATGAAGGACGGCAAGCTCTACCACGACGTCGAGATCAAGGACCGGCTGGCCGCCGCGCAGCCCTTTGGCGAGTGGGTCGGCAAGATCACCGAGCTGGACGAGCCGCTGGCCGCCGTCAGCGAAAAGCCCCTGTTCGAGGGCGCGGAACTGCGCCGCCGCCAGATCGCGGCGGGCTATACCGTCGAAGAGCTGGAACAGATCCTGGCGCCGATGGCCGAGGACGCCAAGGAAACGCTGGCCTCGATGGGCGATGACACGCCCTCTGCGGTCCTGTCCAAGAAGTACCGGCCGCTGAGCCACTACTTCCGGCAGAACTTCAGCCAGGTGACGAACCCGCCGATCGACAGCTTGCGCGAATTCCGGGTCATGAGCCTCAAGACCCGCTTCGGCAACCTCAAGAACGTGCTGGACGAGGACAGCAGCCAGACCGAGATCCTGGTTCTGGACAGCCCCTTTGTCGGCAACGCGCAGTTCGACGAGCTGAAGAACCACTTCAACGCGCCCTGCACCGAGATCGACTGTACCTTTGCCGCCGGTGAAGGTGCCCTGCGCGAAGGCCTGGCGCGTATCCGGGCCGAGGCCGAGGATGCCGTGCGCTCGGGATCGGGCCACCTGATCCTGACCGACGAGCACAGCGGCCCGGGCCGGGTCGCGATGCCGATGATCCTGGCCACCAGCGCGGTGCACAGCCACCTGACGCGCAAGGGGCTGCGGACCTTCTGCTCGCTCAACGTGCGGTCGGCGGAATGCATCGACCCGCATTACTTTGCCGTGCTGATCGGCGCGGGCGCGACCATCGTGAACGCCTACCTGGCCGAGGACAGCCTGGCGGACCGCATCAATCGCGGCCTTCTGGACATGACCCTGACCGAAGCGGTGGCGCGTTACCGCGAGGCGATCGACCAGGGCCTGCTGAAGATCATGTCCAAGATGGGAATCTCGGTGATCTCCTCCTATCGCGGCGGCCTGAACTTCGAGGCCGTGGGGCTGAGCCGTGCCATGTGCGCGGAGTATTTCCCCGGCATGATCTCGCGCATCTCGGGCATCGGGGTCAGCGGCATCCAGCACAAGGCGGAACAGATCCATGCGCTGGCTTTCGAGCGTGGCCAGGACGTGCTGCCCATCGGCGGTTTCTACAAGGCACGCAAATCGGGTGAGACGCACGCCTGGGGCGCGCAGACCATGCACCTGATGCAGGCCGCCTGCGACCGCGCCTCTTACGAGATGTGGAAGCAGTATTCGAACGCGATGCAGTCGAACCCGCCGATCCACCTGCGCGACCTGCTGGCAATCAAGCCGCTGGGCAAGGCGCTGCCGATCGAAGAGGTCGAGAGCATCACCTCGATCCGCAAACGGTTCGTGACGCCGGGCATGTCGCTGGGCGCGCTGAGCCCCGAGGCGCACAAGACGCTGAACGTGGCCATGAACCGCATCGGCGCCAAGTCGGACAGCGGCGAGGGCGGCGAAGATCCGGCGCATTTCGTGCCGGAGCCCAATGGCGACAACCCCAGCGCCAAGATCAAGCAGGTGGCATCGGGCCGCTTTGGCGTCACAGCCGAGTACCTGAACCACTGCGAGGAATTGGAGATCAAGGTGGCCCAGGGCGCCAAGCCCGGTGAAGGTGGCCAGTTGCCCGGCATGAAGGTCACCGACCTGATCGCGCGGCTGCGGCATTCGACCAAGGGCGTGACGCTGATCTCTCCGCCGCCGCACCACGACATCTACTCGATCGAGGACCTGGCGCAGCTGATCTACGACCTCAAGCAGATCAACCCGCGCTGCAAGGTGACGGTCAAGCTCGTGGCCTCGTCCGGTGTCGGCACCATCGCCGCGGGCGTCGCCAAGGCCGAGGCCGACGTGATCCTGATCTCGGGGCACAACGGCGGCACGGGCGCCAGCCCTGCCACCTCGATCAAATATGCCGGCCTGCCCTGGGAAATGGGCCTGACCGAGGCGCACCAGGTGCTGGCAATGAACAACCTGCGCGAGCGGATCACGCTGCGCACGGACGGCGGTCTGCGGACCGGCCGGGACATCGTCATGGCCGCGATGCTGGGCGCCGAGGAATACGGCATCGGCACCGCCGCGCTGATCGCGATGGGCTGTATCATGGTGCGCCAGTGCCAGTCGAACACCTGCCCGGTGGGTGTCTGCACGCAGGATGAATCCCTGCGGGCCAAGTTCACCGGCAATGCCGACAAGGTGGTGAACCTGATCACCTTCTACGCGCAGGAAGTGCGGGAAATCCTGGCCGAGATCGGCGCGCGTTCGCTGGACGAGGTGATCGGCCGTGCCGACCTGCTGAGCCAGGTCAGCCGTGGGTCGGACCACCTGGACGACCTGGACCTGAACCCGCTGCTGATCCGCGTCGACGGGTCGGATGACATCGTCTATGACCGCAACAAGCCCCGCAACGAGGTGCGCGACACGCTGGACGCGGAAATCGTGCGCGATGCGCAGCGGTTCCTGGAAGACGGCGAGAAGATGCAGCTGTCCTACGCGGTGATGAACACGCATCGCACAGTGGGCACCCGCGTCAGCAGCCACATCGTGCAGAAGTTCGGGATGCGCAACGCGTTGCAGCCGAACCACCTTCACGTCAAGCTGACCGGCAGCGCCGGCCAGTCGCTGGGCGCCTTCGCGGCGCCGGGCCTCAAAATCGAGGTCTCGGGCGATGCCAACGACTATGTCGGCAAGGGTCTGTCGGGCGGTCTGATCGTCGTGCGCCCGCCGCTGGTCTCGCCGCTGACCGCGGCCGAGAACACGATCATCGGCAACACGGTCCTGTATGGCGCCACCGACGGGCATCTCTTTGCGGCGGGCCGCGCAGGCGAACGCTTTGCGGTGCGCAACTCGGGCGCCAAGGTGGTGATCGAGGGCTGCGGGTCGAACGGCTGTGAATACATGACCGGCGGCGTCGCGGTGATCCTGGGCAGCATCGGGGCCAACTTCGGCGCCGGGATGACCGGGGGCATGGCCTATATCTATGACCCCGAGGGCACCGCACGGCAGATGATGAACATGGAGAGCCTCGTCACCTGCCCGGTCAGCGTGACCGCCTGGGAGGACCAGCTGAAAGGTCTGATCCAGCGCCACGTCGAGGAAACGGCCAGCCGCAAGGGCAAGGACATCCTGCAGAACTGGGACCTCGAGAAGGCCAATTTCGTGCAGGTCTGCCCGAAAGAGATGCTGGACAAGATCTCTCACCCGCTGGGGATCGAGGGCGATCTGGCGGTGCCGGCGGAATAAGCCGCCACGGAACAGTCACGAAGGGGGCCCGGTCACGCCGACCGGGCCCTTTTCTTTTGGGCTATTGCGGATCGAGGGGCTGTCCCGCTTTCGGGCGATTGGCGCCGCCGCGCCGCTGGGGTAGAGAACGGACATGGCGACCAAGGCGAAGAAACCGGCGCGCAAGCGCAAGACGAAGGGCAAGGTGGTGCAACGGCCCCGGCGGCTGGCCTTCCTGCGGCGCTGGCTGCTGCGGGTGGCGCTTGGCGCGGCAGGGGTCGCGGTGTTGGCGGTGCTGCTGTTCCGGGTGGTGAACCCGCCGGTCACCCATACCATCTGGTCCGAGTCGCGGCGGCTGGGCGGGGTCGAACGCGCCTGGGTGGACGTTCAGGACATCGCGCCGGTCATGCTGCGCTCCGCCGTGGCGGCCGAGGACGCGAATTTCTGCACCCACTGGGGCTTTGACATGGGCGCGATCCGCGCGGCGATCGAGGAAGGTGCCCGGCGCGGCGGCAGCACGATTTCCCAGCAGGTGGTCAAGAACGTCTACCTCTGGCAGGCGCGCAGCTACACACGCAAGGCGCTTGAGGCGCTGATGACGCCGCTGGTCGAGGCGTTCTGGCCCAAGCGCCGCATCCTAGAGGTCTACCTGAACGTGGCCGAGTTCGACGAGGGTGTCTTTGGCGTCGACGCGGCGGCGCGGCATTATTTCGGCGTGGCGCCAAGGGACCTGAGCGCGCGGCAGGCAGCGCTGCTGGCCACGGTCCTGCCCAATCCCAAGGGGCGCGAGGCGGACCGGCCCAGCGCCGCGATGAACCGCCGGGCGCGGACGATCATGGACGGCGCCGCGCTGATCGCGCAGGACGGGCGGGCCGCCTGTTTCGAACGCTAGGGGTCAACCGGCGGCTTGCCGCTGCCCGGCTCATGGCCGGTGAAGGCCCGGGCAAAGGCGACATGGGTGCCGGAGCAGCGGATAGCGTCGCAGGACCGCGTCAGGTCAGCACGTCGGCGTAGAAACCCGTCGCCACCGCCCGCGCCCCGGTGCGCAAGCACCCGGGCGTCCGGTTCCCGCCTTCTCGCCTACCAGTCGAGGCCTACCAGTCCAGCTTTATCCCGTGTTCGACCTGCAGGGTCTGTGCCGCCGGGGCCGAGAGCCGAGTCACCACCGAGCCGAAGCCATTGGCAATCGGACGCTCGCGCTTGACGTTAAAGGTAAAGCGGCTGGTCTCGTCGATCTTTTCGACATCCACCTCCAGCCCCCAGGTCATGCCACTGGCAACGTCCCGGCGCTCCAATGCCAGGGCCAGGCCAAGACCACAGTCCGCCTCGTCCTCGTAAGAGGACAGCGTACAGGCGAGGCGCGGGGTGAAGGCGGTGCGCATCTGCTGGGCCAGGGCCTCGGACCCGTCGGGCGTGGCAAGGCTTTCGAACCGGACTTCCGCCGTGGCGCGGGCGCCCCGGAAGTCATCCAGCTGGATCGCGCCGGTATGGCTCAGGCCCATCTGGCGCGCCGTCACATCCGCGTCCCCGGCCCGTGCATAGGCAAGGTCGAGACCGACGCGCGGTTTCATCACGAAGCCGTCGAAGTCACGCTGCCCCGAGATGCCGAGGCCCGCGAAGCCGGCCAGGTAGGTGTAGTCGCCGGTCGCGTTGATCGGCGCGGTGGTCGCGTCAAAGTTGATGTCGAAGCTGTGCCGCCCGGCGGCCCCGGCCATGTAGTAATCCAGGAAGAGGCCCTGTCCAAAGCCGCGGGCACCGTAGACACCGCCGTTGACACCGAAGCCGTCGATCAAGCCATCCCCCAGCCCTCGGACATCCGTCCGGCTGTAGTAGCCGCCCATGAAGTAGCCCGCGATGGAGGTGTCGCTGGTAAAGCGTTCCCGCTGCCAGGCGAATTGCAGCAGCGCCTGCAGGCCCGTGTCCTCGGTCTTGTTCAGCGAGAAGGTCCCGTCCAGGATCTCGCGGCTACCGGAGACACAGTTGTAGCGATCGCTCTCGAAGGTGCCCCGCGCGTTGCCGGTGGCATCCTGGATCTGGATGCTGCCATCCACGTCAAAGGCCTGAAGCGTGCCACAGGGCAGGTCGCGGCCCGCCTGCAGCCGGTCCAGCGCGCCCTTTGCCATCCGGCTGAAGGCCCGCGACTGGGTGTCGATGGTCTCTGACAGGTCATCCTCGAGGATTTCCGTCAGCGGCTCGCGGATCTGGTCGACAAGGTCGTCGGTGATGGTCACGGCGGCCAGCGACAGCGGCGCACCGTCATAGCGCGTATCCGCCGAACTGACGGCGACCGTGGGCTGGCAGCTGTGCGGACCCTCGACCTTTTCATCGTTGATGGCGCGGATCGTCAGCGCCTGCGGCGTGGCATAGTTGGCCGCGGTAAAGGTCATGGTGGCCGGGGCAACGGTACACTGGCTGTCGCCCGCAAAGCTGAGCGTGACCGGCGATGTCGGTGTCCCCATCAGCGCAAAGGTCATGGTGGCATCGTCGCCGCCGCCCTCGTTGGTGACGAGATCGTCGTTGGTCACCGCGATGTCCGCAAAATCATCGTCGGTGATGGTCGCGGTCTGGGTCAGCGTGCCGCCAAGGATCGTGGTCAGGTCGCCCGAGACCAGGGCATCGACCGTCAGGACCACGGTTTCCGGGCCTTCGATCTCGCCGTCTTCCAGCACCGGAACGGTGATGGTGATCGAGGTCTCGCCCGCCGGGATCGTGGCCGTGCCCGAAAGCGCGGTGAAGTCCGTCCCCGGGGTGGCGGTGCCGCCGACGCTGTAGCTGACGACCGTGTCCTGGGTCGAGGCGCGCGCCTGCGTCAGGGTAAAGGTCACGTCGGTGGGAGTGCCGGCATTGGCCTCCAACCCGTCGGTGGCCGCGCTCAGCGTGACCGCGTTTTCGGCGCATTGGGTCATCGGAATGTTGTTGCCGACGACATAGGGATCGCCCGGTTCGATCACGAAGCTGGTGTAGAATTCCGGGTTGGCCGCCAACGATGTATCCGCCAGGAAGCCGGTCGAACCGTCCTCGGACGAGCCGATGGATGCGGGGTTGTCCGGCAAGAGCGTGGTCAGGTCCAGCGTGCCCGAAGAGGTGCGCGCGGTGCTGGGGATTCCGACAGCGGTCGGGTAGACCACCGACATGGTGTAGGTCCCGGGGCGCAGCGCGAACCACTGCAACTCGCCCGTCGATCCGTCGCGGGTGATATTGATGAAGTTCGTCGTGCCCAGCGTGCTGTTGGCGCCCGACGGCCCGGTGACGGTGAACCCGCCCCCCGGGATGATGCGGCCGTCATCCTCGCAGTAGAAATAGCCCTGCGGGTCAAAGTCCTGGTCATCGGGGATACCGTCGCCGTCGCGGTCGCCGGTTTCGAAGAGGTCCGGAATGCCGTCGCCGTCCGCATCGGGCAGCGGATTCGGGTTCGGGGTGCCGGTCAGGTCGGCGGTCACGGTGATCGGCGCGGCCGCGGTGGCAAGGTTGCCCGCCGCGTCCGCCGCAGCACCCGCATCGACCGAGATTTCCACCGGGCCGTCGTGATCAGGCGTGACGGAAAAGCCGTAATCCGCACCGCTGCCGGTCAGGGCCGAGGCCGTGCCGTTGGTGATCTGGACCGAGGTCAGGGCAAGGCCCGTCACGTCCTCTGAGAAGGTCAGCGTGACCGGGAAGGGATCGGCCTGCGCGTCCAGCGGTCCGGCCAGGGTGGCGGTGGGAATCTCGGCGTCCTTGACGGCGGTCTCCGTGGCGTCGAGGCCGGTGTTGCCCGCCGGGTCGGTCAGGGCCACGGTCAGCGTCAGGGTTCCGTCGTTCAGACCGCTGAGGTCCAGCCCTGTGACCTGGTCCGTCGCCGTGGCGATGGTGCCGCTGCCGGTGACGGGCGCGCCCCCGCCGTCCGAGGTGATGGCATAGGTGAAGCTGGCCCCGGGTTCGGCCCCGGCGAAGGTAAAGCCGACAGCCGCCTGGTTGGTGTTGTTCACCGGGTCCTGGTCGAAGGTCACGGCATAGCCGGTGGGCGCAGTGGCGTCCTTGGTGGCCGTGGCCGTGGCCTGCGGCGCGGGGTTGCCGGCAGCGTCCGAGGCGTCTGCCGTCAGGCTCAGCGGGCCGTCCGCGAGGCCGGAAAGATCCAGCGTCACGGTCCAGGTGCCGGCGCTTACGGTGGCGGTGCCGGTGACAGTGGCGCTGCCGTCGCCAACCGTGACCGCGACCGGTGTGCCATCGGCCAGCCCGGTCGAGGTGCCGGTGACGGCCAGGGCGCCGGCCTCTGCCGCGTTGATCACACCGTCCGTCGTCAGCGGGATGTCGATGGTCAGCTCGGGCGCGGTGGCATCCTTGAGCGCCTCGTCGGTGGCGTCGGGACCGGTGTTGCCCGCCGGGTCGGTCAGGGCGACGGTCAGCGTCAGGGTGCCGTCGTTCAGCCCGCTGAGGTCCAGCCCGGTGACCTGGTCCGTCGCCGTGGCGATGGTGCCAGTGCCGGTGACAGGCGCGCCGCCACCGTCCGAGGTGATGGTGAAGGCATAGGTTGCGCCGACCTCGGCCCCGGCAAAGGTAAAGCCGGTGGCGGTCTCGTTGGCGACATTGACCGGATCGTCATCCAGAGTGGCGGTGTAGCCCGAGGGCGCGAGCGTGTCCTTGGACGCGCTGGCGGTGGCCTGCGGCGCAGGGTTGCCCGCCGGATCGGTGGCGTCGGCGGTGACGCTGAGCGCACCATCGGCGAGGCCGGTCAGATCCAGCGTGAGGGTCCAGGCGCCGCCGGTGACACTGGCCGTGCCGGCAACATTGCCGCTGGCGGCATCGGCCACCGCGACGGCCACGTCGGTACCGTCGGGCAGATCGCCGGAGGTGCCGGAAATCACCACCGTTGCGGCCTCGGCGGCGTTGATAACGTCATCGCCCTCGATCGGGGTGGCGATGGCCAGGACCGGGGCATTGGTGTCCTTGGTCGCGGTCGCGGTGGCTGCGGCACCGGTGTTGCCCTTGAAGTCGGTCAACGTGACGCTCAGCGTCAGTGTGCCATCGGCCAGGCCGGAAAGGTCGAGGCCTGTCACCTGCTGGGTGGCGCTGGTGATCGTGCCGGAGCCGGCCACAGGCGTGCCGCCGCCATCGGACGTGATGGTATAGGCAAAGGTGACATCCGTCCCGGTCACGCCCGGCCCGACCTCTGCATCGGCAAAGGTAAAGCCAATCGCGGCCTGGTTGGCGATGTTCACCGGGTCCTGGTCGAAACTGGCGGAATAGCCCGCCGGCGCCGTCGTATCCTTGAGGAAGGTGGTGGTCGCCGAAGAGCTGTTGCCCGAACTGTCGAAAACCTCGGCTGTCAGGGTGATGGTGCCATCCGCCAACCCGGAAATGTCGAGCGCGTCGGACCAGCTGTGGAAGGCCCCCGGACCGGCGGTCAGGCCGGTGGTGACGGAGACGGACCCCGTCGCGCCGTCGGTGGCGGTGATGACCACTTGCACCGCATCCGCGGCGTTAAGGGCGATACCCGAGGCGGTGAAGGCCGCCGCCTCGGCGGCGTTCACCGCGTTGGCATAGAGACTGTCGGCCACGGAGGGATCGGGATCCTGGATCTCGATCGAGGGGGCCAGCCCATCCTTGGTGATCGTGGTCACGGCCTGAACCGCCGGGTTGCCCGCCGCATCCGTGACATCGGCAGAAAGGTCATAGTCTCCGTCCGGCAGCGCCGAGATGTCGAAGGAGATGCTGTAGGTGCCGCCGGTGGCGGTGGCTTGCCGGTTGTAGACGGCCGCGCCGCCGGTATCGCGCAGGATCAGGCGCACGAGGGTGCCGTCGGCCACGCCGGACACCGTGCCGGAGACGGTGAATGCCCCTGCCTCGGCGGTATTGATCACGTCATCGCCCGCGATGGGCGTGTCGATGGTGACACCGGGAATGCCGGTGTCCTTGGTGGCCGAGATGGAGGCCTGGGGCGCCGGGTTGCCTGCCGGGTCAGAGGCATCCGCGGTCACGGTCAGCGGTCCGTCCGCCAGCCCCGACAGGTTCAGCACGGCCGACCAGGCATTGCCGGTGATGCTCGCGGTTCCCGTCACGAGGCCCGCGCCGCCATCGGAGACCGCGAGGCTGACAACGGTGCCGTCCGGCAAATCGACCGACCCGCCGGAGACCGTCACCGCGGTTGCCTCGGCCGCGTTGACCACGGCGTCACCGGCCAACGGCGTGTCGATGGCCAGGGCGGTGGGCGCGGTGGCGTCCTTGGTCGTGGTGTCGGTGGCATCGGGGCCAACATTGGTGGCCGCGTCGGTCAGGGCCACGGTCAGGGTCAGCGTGCCGTCCGGCAGGCTGCTGACATCGACGCCCGTGATCGCGTCGGTCGCCGTGACGATGGTGCCGTTGCCCGACACGCTGCCGGCGCCGCCATCCGAGGTGATGGTATAGGCGTAATCCGCCCCCGGTTCGGCCCCGGCAAAGGTAAAGCTGACCGCCGCCTGGTTGGCGATGTTCACAGGGTCCTGGTCGAAGGCCACGCTGTAGCCGGTGGGAGCGGTGACATCCTGCGCGGTGCCCGAGACGGTGATGTCATAGGGCGCCTCGTCCACGTCGTCATTGCCCAGCGAGAGGTCAAAGCTGAACGGCAGCGTCGTGGTCGGGTCGGTCTGGATCGCCGTGGCGGGCGTGTAGAGAATGGTGATCGTGGTATCGCCACCAATCGGCACGGTGGTCGCCAACGGCCCGGTGACGCTGTCCACCACGACGTTGGTTGCGCCCGAGATCACGGGCGCGGCGGCCAGCGTCAGGGCATCGGTGCCGGTGTTCGAAATGGTCAGGACAAGGCTCTGCTGCGTGCCCGCGTCCAACGTGCCCTGGTCAAGGGTGCCGCCGTCGGCCACGGCGCCACCGATGGAACCGCTCAGCCCGATCTCGGGGGTGATCACGGTCAGCGTGTCGGCGGCGGTGCCGGAATTGCCCAGCACCGAGGTCAGGTCGCCCGTGGTGTTCACGAAGTCCCCGGCGGTGGCGGGGGTCACGTCGACGCTGACGGTACAGGTGGTCGTCGCCGGGGCGGTGCCGCCGGTGTAGCTGATGCTGGAGGCGCCGGCCGTCGCGGTCAGCGTGCCGCCGGTACAGGTGGTCGAGGCATTGGGCGTCGCCGCCACCACCAGGTCCGTCGGCAGCGGATCGGTGACATCGAGCCCGCTGGCGTCAAGGATGGAACCGCTGTTGTCGATGGTGAAGGTCAGCGTCGAGGACTGGCCAAGGTTGATCGTGTCGGGGGCAAAGACCTTGGTGAAGACGGGCTGCGGAACGACGGTCAGGGTCGCGTTCGCGGTGCCCGAGTTGCCCAGCGATGAGGTCAGATCGCCGCTGGTGTTCACCTGCGCGCCCACTGCCGTGCCGGTCACGTTCACCGCGACGGTACAGGTGGCCCCGGCGGCCACCGTTCCGCCGCTGTAGCCGATGGTGCCCGCGCCGCCCGTGGCGGTCAGCGTGCCGCCGGAACAGGTGGTCGAGGCCGCCGGCGTCGCCGCAACCTGCACGCCCGCGGGCAGATTGTCGGTGAAGTCCAGCGCCGTGGCGTCGATGATCGAGGTGCTGTTGTCGATGGTGAAGGTCAGCGTGGTGTCAAAGCCCAGCGCGATGGCCGGGTCGGCAAAGCTCTTGGCAAAGCCGGGCTGCGGCATGACGAAGAGCACATCGGTCGCGGGGCCGGAATTGCCCATCGAAGAGGTCAGGTCGCCGCTGGTGTTGGTGTAGTTGCCTGCCCCGGCCGCAACCACGTCGACCGCGATGGTGCAGGCCCCGCCCGCCAGCTGCTGGCCACCGGTCAACGAGATCGACCCGTTGCCCGCCACCGCGGTCACGGTGCCCGAACAGGTGTTGACGACATTCGGGGTGGCGGCGACGACGACGCCCGCCGGCAGATTGTCGGTAAAGGCCAGGTTGGTGGCGTCCAGCGTCGCCGGGCGGTCGTTGTCGATGGTGAAGGTCAGCGTGCTGACCTGGCCCGCGCCCAGCGTGTCCGGGGCAAAGACCTTGGTGAAGGCAGGCGGCGGCACGACGGCCAGCGTGTCCGAGGCACTGCCGGAGTTGCCCAGGCTGGAGGTGAGATCCCCCGAGGTGTTGTTCAGCAGGCCCGTGGTGGTGGCGGTTACGTCCACCTGAACCGTACAGATCGACGAAGCGCCCACAGTGCCGCCGGTATAGGCGATCGTCCCGCTGCCGCCCGCGGCGGTCAGCGTGCCGCCGGTACAGGTGGTCGAGGCATTGGGCGTCGCCGCCACCTCGGCCCCGGCGGGCAGGTTGTCGGTGAAGTCCAGCGCCGTGGCGGCCAGGACCGACTGGCTGTTGTCGATCTCGAAGACCAGCGTGCTCGAGAAACCGTCGGCGATCAGGTCGGGGGTGAATTCCTTTTCGAAACCGGGCTGCGGCACGATCGTCAGGGTTGCGCCCGCATTGCCGGAATTGCCCGCCGAGGAGGTCAGGTCGCCGGTGACGTTGGAGGATGAGCCGACCGCGGTGGCCAGCACGTCGACCGTGACGGTACAGGTGGCGCCGCCGGCGACGGTGCCGCCGGTATAGCTGACCGTGCTGGTGCCCTGGGTGGCGGTCAGGGTGCCGCCGGTACAGGTGGTCGAGGCATTGGCGGGCACGGCGACCAGCATCCCTGCGGGCAGGTTGTCGGTGACGGTCAGCCCGGTCGCGGCAATCGACGCGCCGCTGTTGTCGATGGTCAGGGTCATCGTGGTCGTCTGGCTCAGCGCGACGGCACTGGCGGCAAAGCTCTTGTCGAAGAGGGGCTGTGGCTCGGCCGTCAGGGTGTCGGACGCAGGACCGGAGTTGCCGCTGCTGGAGGTCAGGTCGCCGCTGGTGTTGACATGCGCACCCGCCGTCGTGGTCGTCACATCGACAGAGACGGTACAGGTCGTACCGGCTGAGACCGTTCCGCCGGTATAGGAGATCGTCCCGCTGCCGCCCGTGGCGGTCAGCGTGCCGCCGGTGCAGGTGGTCGAGGCGTTCGGGCTGGAGGCAACGACGACCCCGGCCGGAAGCCCGTCGGTGAAGTCGAGGCTGCTTGCCGCGAGGCTCGAGGCGCTGTTGTCGATGGTGAAGGTCAAGGTCGAGGATTGCGACACGAAGACCGTGTCCGGCGCAAAGGCTTTTGCAAAGGTCGGCGCGGGCTGAATGCTGAGACTGGCCGAGGCGGGCAACGAGGTCGGGAGGCCCGCAACGAAAAGCTGGCTGGACGTGTTGCCATAAGAGCCGGGCGCGGTCGCGGCGGGAACATTGACGGTGGCGGTCAGGGTGCAGGTCTGCCCGGCGGCGATGCTGCCGCCCGCAAAGGTCAGGAAGGAGGAGCCCGACAAAACGCCGCCGCCGCAGCCGGCGCTGGCCGAATGCCCGGTCGCCGTCGCGCCGGTCAGCATCGCGTCCAGATCATCCGAGAACGAGACGTTGGACGCACCGACCAAGCTGTTGTTGACGATCTCGAAGGTCAGGACCGCGCTGCCGCCCGCGACGGCGTCACCGTCGAAGGACTTGCCAAAGCTCAGCGCCAGCCCGGCGCCAATGCTGAGCGTGTCGGTGGCCGCTGCGCCGGTGACGCCCAGGCCCGCGATCGTGCCCGTGACGTCACTGGTGGTGTTGATCGCCGTGCTCAACGGTGCCGCCGCGGCGGGCACCGTGACCGCCAGGCTGATGGTACAGCTGGCGCCGGCCGCCAACGAGATGCCGGACACATCGACCAAGGAGGTCCCCGTCCCGGTCAGGGTGCCAGAGCAGTTGTCGAACAAAGTGCTGTCGTAGCTTGCCCCGGCGAGCATCGCGTTCAGGTCGTCGGTAAAGGCGATCGAGCTGGCGGCGCGCGTCGTGTCGAGGTTGGTAACGGTGAATTCCAGCGTGACCTGATCGCCGGAGACAACCGGATCGTCGACAAAGCTCTTGGCGAGGCCGAGCAGCTCGCTCTGAACCTCCAGTTGCGTGCCCACCGGATCGGTGGTGCCGAAATTGGACGTCAGGCTGCCGGTCGCGGTGGTGTAGGTGCCGTCGGCTGCGGCTGCGGGCACCAACACGTCAAGTTCGATCACGCAGCTTGCATCTGCGGCGACCGCGCCGCCGCTGTAGACCAACACGGACGTAATGCTTGTCATTGTGCCCCCGCAAGTGTCGCTGGCCGGGGGCAATGTGGCGGACACCCCGGACAGGATGTCCCCGAGAGCATGCGTGAAGGTGATGCTGGAGGCATCGCCCGACGGGCTGCTCAGGTTGGGGTTGGTGATCGTGTAGCGCAGGGTAACCGTCTGGCCCGCGATGGCGGGTCCATCGGGAAAGGCGATCTCGAACCGCGGCAGCTGGCTGTCCGCACCGGTCACGTCGATGCTGTCAGAGGCCGCCGTGTTCGGCAGGAGCGCGGCCCCTGCATCGTTGATGTTCGCGGTCAGGTCGCTGGTGGTGTTAATATAGGTGCCGTCCGCCCCGGCCCCGAGCGTCACGGCGATGGTGGTGGTGCAGCTGTCGCTGATCGCGACCGACGCACCGGAAAAGGTAACGGTAGACGTGCCGGTGACCGAGCTGAACCCGCAGCCATCGCTGACCACCGAGGAAAAGGTGGAGCCGGGCAGGAATGCATCCAGATCGTCGGTAAAGCTGATGTCGGTGGCGGTCTGTTCGCCGTTGTTCAGGATGAAGTCGATGTTGACGAGCGCGCCTGCCAGCGCGGCGTTGTCCTGGAACCCCTTGGTCAGCGTCAGATCCACGTCACCCGCGCCCCAGGTAAAGGAGGCCTGAGCCGGGTCACCATCTGCCGCTTCGTTCGACAGGATCACGTCACTCGGCGCGGAATAGGTGCCGTTGTCCAGCGCCGTGCCGGTGTCGTAGGTGATCGTGAAGGAACAGCTTGCCCCGGCAGCAAGGCTGCCGCCGGTATAGACGAAGCCCGCGGAGGCCAGAGCCGGGAAAGGCGGCGAAGGCAGGGTCGAGTTCGGGATCGAGCTGAGCTGTCCGGTGCAATCGCCCGGAACCGCGATGCCACTGCCCATAATGCCGACCGCGTTGCCCAGGCCGACGAACGATCCCGACCCCGAGTTCAGCAGGTCGCTATTGTCATCGGTGAATCCCAGACCGCTGAGGGCGCTGCCGGCGTTGGGGTTTGTCAGGGTGTAGACCACTTCGACCGTGGTCGCCGGCAGCAGCGGATCGCTCTGGAAGACCTTTGTCAGGACCGGGGGCAGCACCGCGGGGGCCGCCTCGACCGTCAGCCTATCCTGGCCGAGCGCCGAGCCGACGCTGGGCACGCCGCCGATCGAGGCGGTCACCGCGCTGGTCGTGTTGACGTATTCGCCCGCGGCCGCGCCACCCGGAATATCGACTGTCACGCTGAAGCTGCAGGAGTCACCGGGGGCGAGCGTGCCGCCCGCGAGGGTCAGCAGGCCGCTGCCGCTCAGCGAAGAGCCCAGACCGCAGGGCGCCGACGGCAGGCCAGAGGCGACCGCTCCACTCAACATCGCGTCGAGATCATCGGTAAAGGTTATCCCTGTGGCGGTGCCGGAGCGGTCGTAGTTGGTCAGCGTGAAGTCCAGGGTTGTGCTGCCCCCGGCCGTCACTGGACCGGCGGCAAAGGACTTGACCAAACCCACGCCCGTGGGGGTGTTGACCGTCACGCTGGCATAGCTGCTGCCGTCCGAGAAAAAGCCCGGGGCGGCGCCAGAAAGATTTCCGGATTCAAGGTCGAACTGTCCGGCCCCCATCGCCAGCAGGTCGACCGTGACGGTACAGGTGGCATTCGCCCCAATGCTGCCGCCGCTCACGGACAGCGACGAGCCGCCCGGCGTGGCGTCCACCGTGGGTACGCCAAAGAAGTTGCAGGTCGAGGCAGCATTGGCCGGGCTGGCAATGACGAGGCCGGACGGAAACGTCTCGGAGAAGGACAGGCTGCTGGCGAATGCCGCGTTGAGCGAATTGTCGATCGTATAGGTGACGGTCGTGGTCTGGCCAATGTCCAGCGTGCCGGGCGACACGCTCTTGCTGAACCCCGGGCGCGAGGCATCGACCGTCAGGTCGGTCGCAAGCGACATCGAGTTGCCCGCCGAAGACAGCAGGGTAATGGCCGGAAGCGTATGCGTGCCCGGCGTGCTGGACGTGACGTTGACGGTGATCGTACAGCTGGACGAGGCGCCAATGGCGGAATCCGACAGCGAGACCGTCCCGCCGCCACCCGGCGCGACCAGTGTGCCGATGGCGCAGCCGCCGTCGTCAGAGGCAGAGCCCACCAGCGTCACCGAGGCCGGCAGGACGGCGGTAAAGCCGAGATCGGTCACGGGCGAAACGGCGCCGTTGGTGATGGTGAATGTCAGCTCGGAGACGTTGCCGGGACCGATGATCGAGGGGGAGAACTGGGTTGCCAGTGTCGGTTGAGACTGTGCCGCCGCTGGCGACAGCGCCGCCATGAGCCAGAACACACAAACCCCAAGAACCCGCTGAATCGCCGACATACCGTGTTTCCCCTCGTCCCGTATCGGCCTTGCCTCTGCCAGGCGCCCGGAGCTGGGCGCAGCTTTGATCACGGCTGACCGATCTCTTGTGGCACTTGCGTAGCCGAGCGGATTACGTCGGGAAAGGCTGGCGTACCGGCGACCGGGCGAATTCCGCAAAGCGACCCGCGAAGTGCGGCTTTCTGGCGACACAAGGCGAGGCGAAACCATCCCTCCCCCGACAACCCACGATCAAAAGGTCAACCGCGCCAGCCCATTGCAGCGAAGATCTTAGGCGATACCTCAAGGGCATATCAGCAACAGTTGTGGGTCTGGGATCACGGGGCGACGAGGGTCTGCAAGTCGAAGATCGGCAAGAGCACCGACAGGACGATCACCAGCACCATGGCCCCGACAACCATCATCAGCGCCGGTTCCATCAGCGACGCGATCCGCTTGCGCCGTGTCGAGAGGCCGTTTTCGACCAAGGCCGCCGCGCGTCCCGCCATCCGCGCCAGCCGGGCCGAGACCTCTCCGGCGCCGATCAGCTGGCGCGCCACCGGCGGCACGAAACTGAGCGCGGCAAGCGCATCCGACAGGGATTCCCCGGCTCGGACCGACGTTGCGACCTGTTCCGCCTCGATGCGAAACTGGGTGATGGTCAGGACCGACCCGGCGCTGTCGATGGCGATGGGCACCGTGTGGCGTGCCTCCAGCACCAGCGCCAGCGTGCGCAGGTACTGCACCGCCGCCGCCTGCTGGATCAGCCCGCCCACCAGAGGCAGGCGCAGCAAGAGCCTGTCCCGCCTTTCTCGCAGGGCGGCGATGCGCCCGCTCAGCAGGATCAGACCCGACAGGCCCAGCGCGACGGCGGCCAGCAGGGGCCACTGCGCTTCGACCCAACGGGCAAAGCCCATCATGACGCGCGTCAGGTCAGGCAGAGGGCGCCCCGATGTTTCGAACAGCGCCACGATCTCGGGCGCGACGGTCACGAAGAGCACCCCCGCCACCAGCACCGAGACCACCGCCACGAAAGCCGGGTAGACCAGGGCCGACCCCAACTGCGCCCGATCGCTGCGGGCAGTTTCAAGGTGATCGGCCAGACTGTTGAAGACGCTGGACAATTCCCCTGCCCTTTCGCCCGCCTGCACGGCGGCAAGGTAGTAGCGGGGAAAGCCAGCGCCGCTGTGCTCCAGCGCCCGCGACAGCGGTTCTCCTTCCAGCAGGGCGGCCTGTGCGCGCGCGACCACGAGGTCCAGCGCCGCCGTGCTTCCGGCGCTTTTCAACGTGCCCAATGCCGCGTCCACCGCCATTTCCGCCCCCAGCAGGACCGCCATCTGGCGGGTGAAGACCGCCTGCAGGTCGCGCGACAGCCGGGCGCGGCCCAGCACTGGCCCACGCGCGGCGCGTGTTCGCGCCGTCAGCTCGGAGACATAGAGCCCCTGTGCCTTGAGCTGGTCCGAGGCATGGGCCTCTGTCTCGGCGACCAGGGTGCCGGACTTGCGCCGTCCCTCGGCGGTGTAGGCTGTATAGGCAAAGGCCCTCACGCGCCGTCCCCGACCACGCGCAGCGCCTCGGCAAGGCTGGTCTGGCCCGCGGCCACGGCGCGCAATGCCTGGCCGATCAGCCGATTTCGCGGCGGCAGGGCCGAGGCCCAGAGCGCAGCCTCGCCCGCGCCGTGGTTGATCTCTTCGCGCAGGTCCTCGCCCACTTCGAGGATCTCGAAGATGCCCAGCCGCCCGGCATAGCCAGTACCATTGCAGGCGCCGCAGCCCTGCGCATCATGCAGCAAGGTGGGCAGGGGCAGATCCACACGGTCGAACTGCGCCGCCTCGCTGGACGACGGCGGGTGCGATCTGCGACACTCGGGGCACAGCCTGCGCAAGAGACGCTGTGCGATTACCCCGCGCAATGTGGCCGCGATCAGGAAGTTTTCCAGCCCGAGGTCCCGCAGGCGCACCACCGCCGCCACCGAGCTGTTGGCGTGCAGCGAGGAAAACACGAGGTGCCCAGTCAATGCCGCCTGCGCGGCGGTGCTGGCGGTTTCGGTGTCGCGGATCTCTCCAACCAGGATCACATCCGGGTCCTGCCGCAGTGTGGCGCGCAGCCCGGCGGCAAAGCTCATGCCGATTTCGGCGTTGATCTGGGTCTGGCTGATCCCGGTCAGGTCGTATTCGATCGGATCCTCGACCGTGACGATGTTGCGTTCCTCGCGGTCGGCCAGCTTCAGCAGGGAATAGAGCGTCGTGGTCTTGCCCGCGCCGGTGGGCCCGGTTGCCAGGATAATGCCGTTGGGGGTGGCGGCGAGCCGTTCCAAGAGCGCGATCTGACCGGCGTCCAGCCCCAGCCGGTCCAGAGGCATCAGCCCCGCCGCCCGGTCGAGAATGCGCAGAACGATGCGTTCGCCATAGTTGCCGGGCAGCGAACTGACGCGCGTGTCGATCATCCGTCCCCCCAGCCGCAACGGGATGCGCCCGTCCTGCGGCAGCCGGGTTTCGGCGATGTCCAGCCCCGCCATGACCTTGAGCCGCGAGACCACGCGTTTCACCGGCACGTCGGCGCGGTCCATGACCGTTTTCAGGAACCCGTCCAGGCGCATTCGCGCGCGCAAACCGCCCTCGTGCGGTTCGATATGCAGGTCCGATGCGCCATCCAGAACCGCCTGCCGCAAGAGCTGGTTGACCAACTGGATCACCGGCGCTTCCTCGGCATCCTCCAGCAAGTCGCGGCCGCGCGTGTCACCGGCGGTGTCGACAAGATCGAAGGTGACGCCCTCCGCCTCGCCGTCGCGGGCCCCGGAATGGTAGAGCCGCGCCAGAACCGCCTCGAAGCCCGTCGCATCCTCTCGGTCCAGCGGCGCGGCAAGTCCCGCGCGGCGCTGCGCCTCGCGCAGGCCCGTCACAGAGGCCCCCGGCCCCGCAACGACGCGCCCGCCATCCAGCGCCACGCCGTGATCGCGGGCAAAGGCATAGGGCAGCAGGGCCTGTGCGACGGAAGGCGGGTGATCTTCGGGCATTGAGGGGGCCATGTTCTGCGGATCCGCCATCTTTGTGCCTGCAATTCGACCGGCGCCGCAAGAGGAACACTCAGGCTCGTGCCCACCGCCGGGGCCGGCTCCCTTGCAGGAAACCAGACGGGCACTGGCTTTTGGCCTAGTATTTGCCGTTGAACTTCAGCCGGCTGGGCAGCGGCGGATAATTCTTGCTCCGCGCCGCCTTGTCGATAAAGGTCTCGTCGAAGGGCTGGTTCAGGTCGGCACCGTCAAAGGGCAGCGCGCCCAGCGGCGTCTGCGGGAACCGGGTGCTGTCCTCGGGCTGGATCGCCAGGCTGGCCCGTTTCGCCTCGCGGGCCAGTTCGCGGGTCAGGCGTGTCGCCTCGCGGTCGGAACTGACGATCCGGGGCCGCAGCATGACCAGCAGGACGCGCTGGTTCTTGGACCCGGACTTGCCCCGGAACAGACCGCCCACGACGGGCAGCTTGGACACCCCCGGCACCCGCTGCGCGTTGGAGCCAAAGCCGTTTTCCAACAGCCCGCCCAGCATGATCACGTTGCCGTCGCGCACCAGCACGGTGGTGGACAGCGCACGTTTCGCGGTGATCTCTCCGCCCGCCGAGGAGGTGGCATTGGTCAGGTTCGACACCTCCTGCTTGATCACCAGCCGCACGGTGCCGTCGGCGTTGATCTGCGGGGTCACGTTCAGGGTCAGGCCGACGTCCTGGCGTTCGATGGTCTGGAACGGCTCCTGCACGGCGCCCTGCCCCACCTGGGTGAACTGGCCGGTGACGAAGGGCACGTTCTGGGCCACCACGATTTCCGCCTCCTGCCCGTTCAGGGTCAGGATCGAGGGGGTCGAGAGCAGCCGCGTGCTGCGGGTTTCGGCGATGGCGGTCAGCAGGCCCGCGATGCCGGTGTGGGAGTCCCCCGCCCGGCCGCCGATCACGCCGCCGTTGCCCGGGTTGGGCGCATCGCCGTTCAGGACGGTGGACACGAGGCTGGTCAGGCTGGGCCGCCCTTCGAGCGCGAACTGCACGCCACCGACGATGGCGTCGTTCAGGATCGTGCCGAACTGGACCGAAAGATCGGCAAAACCGTCCACCGACATCTCGAAGATCACCGCCTCGACCAGCACCTGCGTCGGGCGGCGGTCGAGATGCTGCACCATCGCGACGATTTCATGCATCCGGTCGGCCGGGGCGGAAATCAGCAGCGAGTTGGTGCCCGGCTCCGGCACGATGCGGATCTGCCCGCCGGTGCCGTCGCCCTGGAAACTGCGCAACACCACATCGGCCAAGGTTGCCGCCTGGGCATAGTTGACCTGCACCACCCGGCTTTGCTGGCTGTTCTGCTGGGCGTCCAGCCGCCCAGCCAGCACCCGCACCTGTTCACGCAGCGATTGCGGCCCCAGCACCAACAGCGCGTTGGACCGCGCGTCGACGCTGACGCTGGCGCCGTCGGGGACGATGCCCATAGACTGGATCACCTGCAGCACCTCGCGCGCGTCGGCATTGCGCAGGCGGATCATCTCGATCGGCTCGGAGCGGGGCTGATCGAGTTCCGAAATCAGCGCCTGGATGCGGCGATGATTGCCCGAACGGTCCGACAGGATGATCAGCCGCGCGTCGGGGACGGTGGAAATCACCGCCTCGGACGGCAGAAGCGGCCGGACCACCTCGACCACCTCAGACACCGGGATGTGGTTGACCCGGATCACCCGGGTTTCATAGACGCCGGATCCGGCGACACCGGGCGAAAGCTCGCGCGCCGTGGTCAGCGGGACGATCCGGTCAGCATCGACGCCCTTGACGATGGTGAGGCGGTTGACCTCCAGCACGTTGAGAAAGATCTCGTACAATGCGGCGGGGGTGACGTTTTCCGGCGCCAGAACGGTCACGGTGCCACGCACGCCCGGGTCGATGACGAAATTCCGGTTCGTGGCCTCTGACACGATCTCGACGAAGCTGCGCAGGTCCGCATCGCGCAGGTCCAGCGCGCCCTGCGCGCGGGTCAGCCCCGGAACCGTCACCAGAATTGCTAGGAGTAGCGCCACGCACCACGACCGCACCCACCGGGGGCCGGCCATGTCGACCGAAGTTCCTGCCCGCACTTTCGTGCCCTCTCGATTATGTTCTTGCCGCCTGTTTCGCGGTCGTTGCGCGCAACATATCGCGAAACGGACGGCTTGTCTCCCCCCGGGTGGCGGGCTCAGTCGGTGAAGGACAGGAAGGCCGGGGCGCCGTGATTGTCCAGCCGTATGCCCCCCGCCTCGATCGCGGTCACGGTGATGCCATCGGCCAGCGTATCGCCCACCCGCATCAGCCTTTCGCCCGTGGGGTGCGAGACGATGGCCCAGCTGCTGTCGCCGTTGCTGACCACGCCTTTCAGCGCAAAACCGAGGCTGTCGATGGGCGGCGCGGGCGGCTGCGGTTCATCGACGACGGGCGGTGCGGGCGGCTTCGGCGGCTGCGGTTCCGGCGGCTTGTAGCTGCCGAACAGCGAGGGCCAGCGCATCGGCGGCTGTGGCTGTGGCAGGTCCAGCGCCAGCCCCGTGTCCGGCGTGGACAAAGGTGCCGTGCGAGGTGCGGGCAACGGGTCCTGCAGCGTCCGATACAGGGTGTTCCCGGCCCATATCGCGGCGGCCAGGGTCAGCGGTGTCAGGAGCCAGGCCAGCCAGCGCATCACGGTTTTCCATCCATCCCACGGGCGGGCTTGGGTTTTCGTGGACGCCGCCCCCGGTCAGGTGGTATCATGACCGGCGATCAAGGCAAACCTTGGCGACGTTGAGGACAGAGCAGATGATGATGGGACGGATGATGCCGGCGCTGATGGCGTTTGGCGTGATGTTGCCGCTGGCGGCCTGTGACACCGCAGAGGGCAACGCTTCGGGCTTTCGCAAAAATTATTTCGTGGCGCGCTCGGCGCTGGAAGAGGGCGACTACGGCCAGGCAAACCGGCAATATGCCAGGCTGATGAGCAGCGCGGGGCCCTTCCTGCCACGCATCCAGTTGGAATATGCCCACAGCCTGTTGCGCGCCGGGGACTATGCCCAGGCCGCCGACATTGCCGAGGGCATGGCGATGAACAACGAGGGCGCGGCCAGTTCGGCAGCGCTGGCCGTTGCGGCCACGGCGCGGCACGAACTGGGTCTGGCGGCGCTGGCGCAGGGCGACCGGCAAGGCGGCAAGGCACAGTTGGAGCGCGCGCAGACAGCCATGGCGCAGGTGCTGGACACCCACCCCGAACTTGATCCGCTGGGTTCTCTGGCCGGACGGCAGGCCAGCATCGCGGTGCGGCTGCGCGCGCTCTGAACCGGCGCTAGCGGCGCCCCCAGCGGGCCCGGCGCCCCGGCATGGGGCGGGCCTTGGCCTGTTCGCGGAGAAAGACAAAGACCCCGGCGCCGATGATCAGCACGCACCCGGCCCAGGTGGCCGGGACCGGCCATTCCCCGAAGATCATCCAGCCCCATAGGATCGCCAGCGGCAGGCCGATGTATTCGAACGGCGCTATGGTCGCCGCGTCGGCCAGCCGGTAGGCCGCGCTGAGGCAATAGCCCACCACACCCGAACAGACGCCCAGCCCCAGGAACACCAGCCAATCGTCCGGCGTGGGCCAGACCCAGGCGCGCAGAAGGAACACCAGGCTTTCGTTCTGGATGCCCTCGGCATAGCGCCCGTCGCCTGCAACCAGGTAGAACACCGCCGAGACCATCAGGAAGGTGCCCTGGATATAGACCGCCAGCGCCGAGGCGCGCGTGGTCATGCCCAACCGCCGGGTCAGCACCTGCATCAGCGCGTAGAATGCCGCCGCGATCACCGGCAGAAGCATGACAAGACGTGAAACCGACAGGTCGGCCTTCCACGGCTCTTGCATGATGATCACCCCGGCAAAGCCCACGATCACCGCGCCGATCCGCAGCGGCCCCACCTTTTCGCCGAGGATCGGGATCGACAGCAGCGTGATCATCAATGGCGCGACAAAGAAGAGCGCCGTCGCCTGACCCAGCGGCAGCACCGCCAGCGCGCAGAAATAGGTCATGTTGGCACAGACGACGAGCAGCCCGCGCAAGAGGTGCAGCCCCGGTGTCGCGGTTCTCAGCAGGCCCAGCCCGCCCTCGGCAAAGACGAAACCGAAGGTAAAGACCAGCCCGATGGCAGAGCGGGTAAAGACCATCTGGTGCAGCGGATAGCCGCCCGACAGGACCTTGATCAGCATGTCGTTGACCGAAATCGCGAGGATCCCGAGACAGATGTAGAAGATGCCCAGCGCGGGGCGGTTGATCGCGGCTGTCGTGATGGAGGTCATGCAAGGGGCTTAGAACGGGGTTGCCGGGGGTGCCAGTCTGTTTGCGACATGCATGTGCCCTATGCATTTCTGCTCAATTGCGCATCACGTCGTTAGGTTTAGTTTGCACCCGTGCGAACAAGGAGGGCGGACCATGCCCACGGTAGAGATCCGCGATGTGCGGAAACGGTACGATGGCGGCTTCGAGGCGCTCAAGGGCGTCTCGCTCGACATCGAGGAAGGAGAAATCCTGGCGCTGCTCGGCCCCAACGGCGCGGGCAAGACCACGCTGATCTCGGCGATCTGCGGCATCACCCGCATCACCGACGGCAGCATCCGGGTGGGCGGACATGACGTGGTGACAGAGTTCCGCGAGGCGCGCAGCCTGGTCGGACTGGTGCCGCAGGAAATGAACCTGGAGCCGTTCCAGACGGTCATCGCCGGGGTGCGGTTTTCGCGTGGGTTGTTCGGCAAGCGGCCCGACGAGGCGCTGATCGAACGCATCCTGCGGCGGCTATCGCTCTGGGACAAGCGCAACGCCAAGGTGATGGAACTGTCCGGCGGTATGAAACGCCGGGTGCTGATCGCCAAGGCGCTGGCGCATGAACCGCGCGTGCTCTTCCTGGACGAGCCGACGGCGGGCGTGGACGTGGAACTGCGCCGGGACATGTGGGACACGGTGGCCGAGCTGAAACGCGATGGCGTGACCATCATCCTGACCACCCATTACATCGAAGAGGCCGAGGCCATCGCCGACCGGGTAGGCGTCATCAACAAGGGTGAGATCCTGCTGGTCGAGGACAAGGCCAGCCTGATGACCCGCATGGGCCAGAAGGAACTGACCATCGAGCTGACCGACCCGATCGACAGCGTGCCCCCTGCCCTTTCAGACTATGACCTGCGGCTGAGCGAGGATGGCGGTAGCCTGACCTACCGCTACGACACCGGGGCCGACCGTACGGGTATCGGGCGGCTGATGGGCCTTCTGGTCGAGGCGGGATGCCAGGTGCGCGACGTGCACACGGCACAGAACTCGCTCGAGGATATTTTCGTCGGGCTGGTCGCCCGGCAGGAAGAGGAGAGCGCGGCATGAACCTTCCCGCGATCTGGGCCATCTACAAGTTCGAGATGGCGCGTTTCTTTCGCAGCATCCTGCAAAGCTTCGTCTCGCCGGTCATCTCGACCTCGCTGTACTTCGTCGTCTTCGGGGCCGCCATCGGATCCCGCATCGACCAGGTCGAGGGGGTCAGCTACGGCGCCTTCATCGTACCCGGGCTGATCATGCTGTCGGTCATGACACAGGCGATTTCCAACGCCAGTTTCGGGATCTACTTTCCCAAGTTCATCGGCACGATCTACGAGCTGCTCTCGGCCCCGGTGAATTTCCTTGAAATCGTGCTGGGCTTTGTCGGCGCGGCGGCGACCAAGGCGCTGTTCATCGGCGTGGTGATCCTGGGCACGGCGGCGTTTTTCGTCGACCTGCAGATCCTGCACCCGGTGGCGATGGTCATTTTCCTGCTGCTGACCTGCGTGAGCTTCTCATTGCTGGGCTTCATCATCGGGATCTGGGCCCGCAACTTTGAACAGTTGCAACTGGTACCGCTGCTGGTGGTGACGCCCCTGGTCTTCCTGGGCGGCAGTTTCTACTCGATCTCGATGCTGCCCCCGGCCTGGCAGACGGTCGCCTATTTCAACCCGGTGGTCTACCTGGTGTCGGGGTTCCGGTGGTCGTTCTTCGGGTTGGCGGATGTGCCGATCGCGGTCAGCCTGCTGGCGATCGCCGGGTTCACCGCGATCTGCCTGGCGGCGGTCTGGTGGATCTTCAAGACCGGCTGGCGCATCCGCACCTGACCGGGCGGCGGGTCAGGGCAGCGCGTCAAGCTGCTCTGACAGCGCCTGCGTCACGGCCTGGGGATGTGACGTCAGCACCATGTGGCCGGCCCTGCCGACCACCATTTCCGAGGCCATCGGCAGGCGCGCCATCAGGCCCCGGTGCACCTGGGCGATGATTGGCACGGTGTCAGCCCCCCGCAACAGCGTGACCGGAAAGGTCAGCTCTTCCAGCCCGCCGGCGGCCAGCATCCCGGCGCGATCCCCCCACAAGGCGGGCTCTGTCGCGCGGACAAAGGGCATTTGGGCGGCCATGCCCTTTTGCACCTTCTCGGGGAAACTGGCCCAGGGCACGCCCCCACCCCACAGCCGGTTGAAACCGCGCGCGGCCGGCAGGAGGTTCCCGGTGTCGACGTCGACGTACAGCGCATCCTCGGCGGACTTGTGGTCACGCTTCAGCGCGCTGTCTGGGGCCGCGGCAAAGAACACCGGCTCGATCAGCAGGAGAGAGGCGATACGCTCCGGCGCCTCCAGCGCCAGCCGCAGGGCCAGCGTTGCGCCAAAGCTGTGGCCCGCCAGGTGGATGCCGTCGGTCAGATGCGGGCGGAGCGCTGCGCAAGCCGCGTCGTGAACGTCCTCGCCTTCGGGGAAGGACGGGCTGCGGCCATGCCCCGGCAGGTCAGGCGCACGGAAACGACACCGGTCTTCCAGCGCCTGCGCCACGGCTTTCCACATGCCGCCCTGTCCAAGACCGCAATGCAGGGCCAGCACATTCGCCGGCCCCTGTCCCCAGTCCCGCCAGTGCAGCGCCGTTTCCGGGCCTGCGTCGCGCATCAGAGCTTGCCCGCCAGGTGCGCGTCCAGATCGTCCAGCCGGTCGTTGCCCCAAAAGACCTGGCCGCTGTCCACGACATAGGTCGGCGCCCCGAAGACACCCTTTTCGACCGCCTCTTCGAGGTTGGCGGGATAGGTTTCGGCCCCGGCCAGCAGCCCGGTATCCGCCAGCGACGGGTCGAATCCGGCCTCCGTCAAGCAGGCCTTGATCACCGCGTCCTCGGCGATGTCCTTGTCCTGCGCCCAGCAGGCGGCCAGCAATCCGTGCACCAGTTTGCCCAAGTCACCGCCACCTGCCTTCTGGGCGGCGATCACCGCGTAGGAGGACGGTGCCGGGTTGGTCGGGAAATGCGCGGGTTTGGTATTCACGGGCAGGCCGGTCTTCTTCGCGGTGCGCTCGATCTCCTGCAGGCGATAGGCCTGCCTGTTGGGATGCCGTTCCGCAGGGGTCACACCCCCGGTGCGACCAAAGAGGGCGACGATATCAACGGGTTTGTACGCGATGCTGGCGCCGTGCTTCGCGGCGATCTCTTCCAGTCGCATGCCTGCAAAATAGGAAAAGGGAGAAATCGTGGAGAAGAAGTAATCGATATGAGCCATGCTGTCGCCTTCCGGTGCCTGTGCTGGCGCCGACCGTAGGCCCATGCTAACGGGACCGCAATATCGTCACGAATCCGTCATCCGCCGAGGACGCATCACATGCCCACCGTCATCGAACCCAAACTGATCGCAGGCAACGCCAACAAGCCGCTGGCACAGGCCATCGCCCGCCGCATGTCGCTGTATCGCGGCATGAGCGTCGGCCTTGTGGACGCCCGCGTCGAGCGGTTCAACGACCAGGAGATCTTTGTCGAGGTCTTCGAGAACGTCCGCGGCGAGGACATGTTCATCCTCCAGAGCACCTCGAACCCGGCGAACGACAACCTCATGGAACTGCTGATCATGTCGGATGCGCTGCGCCGGTCTTCGGCGGCGCGTATCACCGCCGTGATCCCCTATTTCGGCTATGCCCGCCAGGACCGCCGCACCAAGGCCCGCACGCCGATCACCGCCAAGCTGGTGGCCAACATGATCGCCGAGGCCGGGATCGAGCGGGTGCTGACGATGGACCTGCATGCGGCGCAGATCCAGGGCTTCTTCGACATCCCCGTCGACAACCTCTATGCCTCGCCGATCTTTGCCATCGACATCAAGAACCAGTTCGAGGACCTGAGCGACGTGATGGTGATCTCGCCGGACGTGGGCGGCGTGGCCCGCGCGCGCGAACTGGCCAAGCGGATCGAGGCACCGCTGTCGATCGTGGACAAGCGCCGCGAGAAGCCCGGTGAAGTGGCCGAGATGACGGTGATCGGCAACGTCGAGGGCAAGCGCTGCATCATCGTGGATGACATGTGCGACACCGCCGGCACGCTTTGCAAGGCGGCCGAGGTCCTGATGGAACACGGCGCGACCGAGGTGCACGCCTATATCAGCCACGGCGTCATGTCCGGCCCGGCTGTCGAACGCGTGACCAAGTCGGTGATGAAATCGCTGGTTCTGACGGACTCGATCCAGCCGACCGACGCGGTGGCCGGGGCCCCCAACATCCGTATCCTGCCGACTGCGCCGCTCTTCGCGCAGTCGATCCTGAACATCTGGAACGGCACCTCGGTCTCGTCCCTGTTCGAGACCGAAACGCTTGGGCCGATCTACGAAGGCATTCTCTGACCCCCGGACCAACGGGGCGGGCAAGGTCACTTGCCTCGCCCCCTCCAACCGGCATGGGCTGGTCCATGTCGGGATAAGGTGAGGGAACACCGCTCTGGTGCGCGGGAACTGGACGCGCGCCCGATGCCCTCGGGCGTCTAGAGGTCCCAGTCATCCTCATTCTTGATCTCGCCAATGGCGAGCCAATTCATGCGAACCCTCGCAACTCGGGTATCGGCCCAGGTGCGAAACACGAGGTCGAACCCGGTTTTCGTCACCTTCTCGGCCGTGATGTCCGCGCGAATGTTTGCACGTTGATCCATGTCCCAGAGCGACATGCCCACCTGGACCGTTGGCGGCATCCGGAACGGTTCGGAAAAGCGGACGGACTTGCGGCGCTCGCGGTTGCCCTCCCCCGTCCACATGTCACCGCCGGTGGCAAATTCGGAAAAGACTTCCTCGTCTCCCTGGTCGATCCCGACCCGGCTGGCGGTCAGTTTCTTCATGTCCTGCCCTTCGTCATTCCACGCGGCATAGTTCTGCAATCGGGCGGAAATGTGAAGGCGGGGCGCCGGTTTCCGATCAGAGCGGTCCGGATCCGGATTGCAGATTGAGAACGCCCACCTCGGCCAGACCGCCCAGAACTGCATCCACGGCCACCGTTGCAAGGATGATGCCCATCACGCGTGAAATCACGGAGGCCCCAGAGTTGCCGAGAGCCCGTTTGAGCACCGAGCCCAACAAGAGCAGCAGAAGCGTTATGCCAAGCACGATGGTCAGAAGGCCCGCAGTCACGATCTGATCGGGGATGGAGTTCTTGTGGTTGTCGGTCAGCACAACCACGGCCAGCATCGCCCCGGGCGAGGCGATGGACGGCATCGCCAAGGGAAAGATGGCCCCCGACAGGTCGCTGCGCCCGGCCTCTTCGATCTCGCGGTCGGGTTTCGACTCGCCAAAGATCATCGTCAGGGCAAAGAGAAACAGGACGATCCCGCCCGCGATCTGGAAAGAGCCGAAACGCAGGCCGACGCCTTCGAGCAGCAGCTGGCCCCCGATCAGGAAACCCATCAGCACGACCCACGCGACAAAGACGGCCCGCAGGGCAAAACGCCAGTGAAGCGCCCTGGGCACGGCCGAGGCGGCAAAGTAGAACACCGGGAGCGACCCTATCGGGTCGATGACGACGAGGAGCGTGATGAACTCGCGCAGCAGGGCGCTTGTGTCGAATACCATGAGAGATTTTCCGCGCGGGCCGACACCTTGGCGGGCCGGTTACATGCGATCTGTCAGATCGCACCCATTCATGCAAGTCGGTGGGAGAACCTGGTTTCAGACGGTGGTAGACGGCTGCCGACCTGAGCGCAGTGGCCAGAAAACAAGCGCGCTGAGAACGAGCAGCAGGGCCGTCATGAGGAAAGGTGCCCCGGGCAGGTAGACCGCCGCGTCGGGCGCGGCAAAGGTCCGGAACAGTGGGGTCACGATCAGCGGCGCGGTGATGGCAGCCACCGCGCTGAGGCTGGCAATGACGCCCTGCAACACTCCTTGCCGCGCCTCGTCCACCAGGTTCGAAGCGATGCCGGTGGCATTGGGCGGAGCCATGTCGGACAGGCAGGCAAACGGCAGGAAGGCCCAGACCAGCCAGGCCGCCGAAATGAACCCGTAGGCGACAGAGGCAACGACGCCCGCGGCCACCGCAACCATCAGGGTGCGCCATTCGCCGATGCGCGGGATCATCACCCGCATCAACCCGCCCTGCGTGATGACGACACCCACGCCGTAGGCCGCCAGCGACAGGCCGATCAGGGGCGAGGGCCAGCCAAAGGCCTCGCGCGTCCAGAAGGCCCAGAGCACCGGGTAGACCATGTTGGCGAACTCGAAGAGGAAGAGGCCGAACAGCGGCAGGCCCAGCCCGGGCAGACGTGCGGCTGCCAGGATGCTGCCGAAGGGGTTGAGATCCTTGCGGTCGAAGCCGCGACGCTTCTCGACGGGCAGGCTTTCGGGCAGGACAAGGAGGCCGAACAGGAAATTCGCCGCCGCCAGACCCGCCGCCGCCCAAAAGGGCGCAGTGACGTGGACGCCGGCCAAAAGCCCCCCCAGTGCCGGGCCGAAAATGAAACCCACCCCGAAGGCCGCCCCGATCAGGCCAAAGTTCGCGGCGCGGTCCTTGGGCGCTGAAATATCGGCCAGGTAGGCCGAGGCGGTGATGTAGGTGGCGCCAGCCACCCCGGCGAGGAAGCGCCCCACCAGCAATAGCCAGAACGAGCCTGCCAAGGCCATGATGACGTAGTCGACCGCCAGCGCCGCCAGTGTGACCAGCAGAACCGGCTTGCGCCCCAGCGCATCCGAAATACCGCCCATCGCCGGCGAGAACAGGAACTGCGCGCCGGCGTAGGTTGCCAGCAGGACACCGCCCCAGAAGGCGCCGGTGGCGGTATCCCCCGCCCCCACGCGGGCCATCAGGTCCGGCATGATGGGAAAGATCAGCCCGATACCGATGGCATCGAGCAGGATCGTGGCCAGGATGAACCAGACGGCGCCGCGTTTCGTTTCCATGTTGTCTGTCCCGGGGCCACCGCAAAAAACCGGTGGGTCACAAAAATGAAAGGCCCCGCCGGGTGGCAGGGCCTTGTCAGAATAGTCTGTCCGGTGCCTCAGATCGAGGGCTGTTTCGGGTCCAGACCGATATGAGAGCCGACAGCCACCATGTCCTGCAGCAGCTTGACCGCGTCATCCACCAGGCCCGGATCCTCGGCGGTTTCCTTGGTCTGCTGGTAGATGCGGTGAGCTTCGTCCACCAGGGCCTCGTAGGTGGCCTGGTCGACATCCTCGCGCGGCAGGGCTTTTTCGGCCAGGACCGAGAGGCTCTCGCCGATTTCGGCGAACCCGCCGGTCACGACGAACTGCTCCGCCCCCTTGGCGGTCTCGACCGTCAGGATGCCGGGGCGCAGCGTGGTGATCAGCGGCGCGTGGTTCGGCATGGCGGTCAGGTCGCCATCGGCGCCGGGGATCTGAACCGAGGTCGCCTCGGTCGACAGCAGGCGGCGCTCGGGCGACACCAGGTCGAATTGCATCGTATCTGCCATGTTGTCCTCCGTTCAGGCCGGGGGCGCGGCAGGCGCCCCCGAGCGGTGGATTGGATCAGGCAGCCTCGGCGGCCAGTTTCTCGGCCTTGGCGAGCACCTCGTCGATGCCGCCAACCATGTAGAAGGCCGCCTCGGGCAGGTGGTCGTATTCACCGGCAACAACCGCCTTGAACGACTTGATCGTGTCCTCGAGCGGAACCTGCACACCGTCCGAACCGGTAAAGACCTTGGCCACGTCGAAGGGCTGCGACAGGAAGCGCTGGATCTTGCGGGCACGGGCCACGGTCAGTTTGTCCTCTTCGGACAGTTCGTCCATCCCGAGGATGGCGATGATGTCCTGGAGCGACTTGTAACGCTGCAGGATCCCCTGCACGTCACGCGCGACCTGGTAGTGCTCTTCGCCCACGATCTGCGGGTCCATCAGGCGCGAGTTCGAGTCGAGCGGGTCCACGGCGGGGTAGATGCCGAGTTCCGAGATCGCACGGTTGAGAACCGTGGTCGCGTCGAGGTGCGCAAAGGTGGTTGCGGGTGCGGGGTCGGTAAGGTCGTCCGCGGGAACGTAGACGGCCTGGATCGAAGTGATCGAGCCCGACTTGGTCGAGGTGATGCGTTCCTGCATGGCGCCCATGTCGGTCGCCAGCGTCGGCTGGTAACCCACGGCCGAGGGGATACGGCCGAGCAGAGCCGACACCTCGGAGCCCGCCTGCGTGAAGCGGAAGATGTTGTCCACGAAGAACAGAACGTCGGTCCCGGACTGGTCGCGGAACTGCTCCGCCAGCGTCAGGCCGGTCAGGGCGACGCGCGCACGGGCCCCCGGAGGCTCGTTCATCTGACCGTAGACCAGGGCCACCTGGCTCTCCGACAGGTTGTCGGGCTTGATGACGTTGGATTCGATCATCTCGTGATACAGGTCGTTGCCCTCACGGGTCCGCTCACCAACACCGGCGAACACGGAAAAGCCCGAGTGCACCTTTGCGATGTTGTTGATCAGTTCCATGATCAGAACGGTCTTGCCCACGCCGGCACCGCCGAAGAGGCCAATCTTGCCGCCCTTCGAGTAAGGCGCCAGCAGGTCGATGACCTTGATGCCGGTGACGAGGATTTCCGATTCCGTCGACTGCTCCTGGAAGGCCGGGGCTTCGGCGTGGATCGGACGGTATTCGTCGGCGTTGACCGGCTCGCCTTCGTCGACCGGCTCGCCGATGACGTTCAGGATGCGGCCCAGGGTTGCGTTGCCGACCGGCACCGAGATCGGCGCGTCCGTGTCGGTCACGGTCTGGCCGCGGACCAGACCTTCGGTGGCGTCCATCGCGATGGTGCGGACGGTGTTTTCACCAAGGTGCTGGGCCACTTCCAACACCAGCTTCTTGCCGTTGTTGTCGGTGGTCAGCGCGTTCAGGATTGCCGGCAGGTGGTCGTCGAACTGAACGTCGACCACGGCGCCAATCACCTGGGTGACCTTGCCTTGTGCGTTTGCCATGTTTCGTCTCCGGGTGTCTTTAGAGCGCCTCGGCGCCCGAGATGATTTCGATCAGTTCGTTGGTGATGACGGCCTGACGCGAGCGGTTGTATTCGATGGTCAGCTTGTCGATCATCTCGCCTGCGTTGCGGGTCGCGTTGTCCATCGCGGACATCCGTGCACCCTGTTCCGACGCGCCGTTTTCCAGCAGAGCCGCGAAGATCTGCGTCGCGACACCACGCGGCAGCAGGTCGGCGAGGATCGCCTCTTCGTCGGGCTCGTAGTCGTAGAGCGTGCTTTCGCCCGAATCGTCCGACCCTTCGCTTTCGTAGGCGGCAGGGATGATCTGCTGCGCCGTCGGGATCTGCGCGATGACAGACCGGAACTGCGCATAGAAGATCGTCGCCACGTCGAATTCGCCACCGTCGAACCGCGCCAGCACATCGCGGGCGATGTCCTGGGCATTGCCGTAGCCGATGCGCTTGACCTCGGAGAGGTCGACGTGTCCCACGAAGAGATCGCCGTAGTCGCGCTTCAGCTGCTCGCGGCCCTTCTTGCCGACGGTCAGGATCTTGACCGTCTTGCCTTCGGCCTGGAGCTTTTCGGCATGGGTCTTTGCCAGCTTCACGATGTTCGTGTTGAAGCCGCCGCAGAGCCCCCGCTCGGAGGTCATGACCACCAGCAGTTGCACGTCCGACTTGCCGGTCCCCGCCAGAAGGCGGGGAGCCGAGTCACTATCACCGACCGAGGCCGCAAGCGACGCCATCACACCATTGAAGCGTTCCGCGTAGGGGCGGGCCGCCTCGGCCGCTTCCTGGGCGCGGCGCAGTTTTGCGGCCGCGACCATCTGCATGGCCTTGGTGATCTTGCGCGTCGACTTGACGCTCTCGATCCTGTTTTTTAGGTCCTTCAGGCTGGGCATCTGATGATCCCCTTACGAGAAGTCGGCGGCGTATTCGTCGAGAACCGCTTTGATCTTGGCTTCGTTGTCACCCTTGATCTTGGGATCTTCGTTGGTGATCCAATCCAGCAGATCCTGGTGCTTGCCACGGACATGGGCCAGCAGGCCCTTCTCGAAACGGCCCACGTCGGACACGGCGACCTTGTCGAGGTAGCCCAGCGTACCGGCGCAGATCACGACGACAATCTCGGCGTTGGTCAGCGGCGAATACTGCGGCTGCTTCATCAGCTCGGTCAGGCGCGAACCACGGTTCAGCAGCTGCTGGGTGGCGGCGTCGAGGTCGGAACCGAACTGCGCGAAGGCGGCCATCTCGCGGTACTGGGCGAGCGACAGCTTGATCGGGCCGGCGACCGATTTCATCGAGTTGGTCTGAGCGGACGAACCCACACGCGAAACCGACAGACCGGTGTTCACGGCGGGGCGGATGCCCTGGTAGAACAGTTCGGTTTCCAGGAAGATCTGGCCGTCGGTGATCGAGATCACGTTGGTCGGAATGAAGGCCGAAACGTCACCACCCTGGGTTTCGATGATCGGCAGAGCGGTCAGCGAACCGGCACCGTTGTCCTCGTTCAGCTTGGCCGAACGTTCCAGCAGGCGCGAGTGAAGGTAGAAAACGTCGCCCGGGTAAGCTTCGCGGCCCGGCGGGCGGCGCAGCAGCAGGGACATCTGGCGGTAGGACACGGCCTGCTTGGACAGGTCATCGTAGATGATCAGCGCGTGCTTTCCGTTGTCACGGAAGTACTCGGCCATCGCGGTCGCGGCGTAGGGCGCCAGGAACTGCATCGGGGCCGGGTCGGAGGCGGTTGCCGCCACGACGATCGAGTAGTCGATGGCGCCGGTCTCCTCCAGCTTCTTCACCAGCTGGGCAACGGTCGAACGCTTCTGGCCGACGGCGACGTAGACGCAGTACAGCTTTTCCGAGTCGTCCTTGGCCGCGTCGTTGTACGACTTCTGGTTCAGGATCGCGTCGAGTGCGACGGCGGTCTTGCCGGTCTGACGGTCGCCGATGATCAGCTCGCGCTGGCCACGGCCGATCGGGATCATGGCGTCGACGGCCTTGAGGCCGGTCGCCATCGGCTCGTGCACCGATTTACGCGGGATGATGCCCGGCGCCTTGACGTCGGCCACGCGACGCTCGGAGGCGTCGATCGGGCCCTTGCCGTCCAGCGGGTTGCCAAGGCCATCGACGACGCGGCCCAGCAGCGCCTCACCGGCGGGCACGTCCACGATGGAGTTGGTGCGCTTGACGGTGTCGCCTTCCTTGATGTCCCGGTCGGAGCCGAAGATCACGATACCGACGTTGTCGGTTTCCAGGTTCAGCGCCATGCCCATGATGCCACCGGGGAACTCGACCATCTCACCCGCCTGGATGTTGTCGAGGCCGTAGACACGGGCGATACCGTCACCGACCGAGAGCACGCGACCGATCTCGGCAACTTCGGCATCCTGGCCGAAGTTCTTGATCTGGTCCTTCAGGATCGCAGAAATCTCTGCAGCTTGGATACCCATTTATCCGACCTCTTTCATTGCATTCTGGAGGGAGTCGAGCTTCGAACGGATCGAGGTGTCGATCATCTTCGAGCCCACCTTGACGACAAGACCGCCGATGAGGCTTTCATCGACGGTCGCACTGATCTTTACATCCTTGCCGACCTTGGCCTTCAGCGCGTCCGCGAGCTGGGCCGCCTGTGCGTCGGTCAGAGCCTGGGCAGAGGTCACTTCTGCGGTGACTTCGCCCTTTTCCTTCGCGATCATCTCGCGCAGGAGGGTGACCATCTGCGGGACCACGAAAAGACGGCGCTTGGAGGCCATCAGCCCCAGCACGTTGGTCATGGCCGGCATCAGGCCCATCTTCGAGGCGACGGCCTTGATGGCGGCGCCCTGCGCTTCGCGCGAGTAGACGGGGTTGACCAGGAGATCCCGCAGATCTGCGCTTTCAGCGAGCGCGGCAGAGAGATCATCCAGGTTGCCTTCGAGCGCGGGAAGCTCGCCGGCCTCCTTCACGATCTCGAAGACGGCGGTGGCATAGCGCTCTGCGATGCCGGAGGAAATCGATGCTGAGTCAGACACGTCCACCCTTCCGATAGTAAGCCGCCAAGACACGCGCGCCCCGGGCCGGGGCGGCGTCTGGCAGCGTTTCCTCACCTTGACTTGCGTCAAAGCAATCAAATCGTGGCGGATGTAGCAGAGCCTCCCCCACCTCGCAACATGCTTAGGAAAGATAAACGCCCGGGCTAAATCGTTTATTTTCAGTCGCTTGACCAAAACACCCCATTTGGTGCGACCTTTCGTGCTCTGCCAAGATGCCTCAAAGCCACAGTTTTTGCTGCAAATGCACGATTCCCGGGCGGTTTCAGGCGCCTCTGACGGCATTTTTCGCAGGTCACGGAAGCTTTCGGCCCTGAAATCGGTCGGGCACGTCAGAATCCGGTCCTGACGTGCCGCCGGACGGGTTCAGATCGGCTTGGCCTTGCCGGCCGGGCTGAGCACCTCGAGCGGGTTGAGAACCTTGGCGGCCTCGCCAACTCCGCGGCGCGATGGCGGGTGTCGCTTGGAGGCCTCGACCATCATGACGCCGCCCGCGGTCACGGGCACCGCGCGGCCCATGCGCTCCCAGACCGGGCCGGTCTTCATCCAGAACCGGCGGGTCGAGGGTGGCTGGTACAGCACCGAAACATGCGCCTCGGGGACGAAGTCGTGACGTTTCAGCTGCGCCTCGAGCTGGCCCAGCGAATAGGGGCGCCCATAGCCGAAAGGCGTGTGATCCGCCCGCGCCCAAATCCCTGCCCGGTTGGGCAGGATGAACAGCGCCCTGCCCCCCGGCCCCAGCACGCGATACGCTTCGTCCAGCAGGTCCGACGGCCGTTCCGAGGTCTCCAGCCCGTGCATCAGGATCAACCGGTCGGTGTGCCCCGTCTCAAGCGGCCAGAGTGTCTCTTCGCTGAGAACAGAGACATTGGGCAGCCCCGCGGGCCAGGTCATGACACCCTGCGGCGCGGGCATCAGCGCCACGACCCTGCGCGATTCCTTCAGGTAGGGGCGCAGCATTGGCACGGCGAAGCCGTAGCCCACCACCGTCTGGCCCTGGCATTCGGGCCAGAAGCGCTGGACCTGTGTGCGCAGGATCTTCTGCGCCGCGCGCCCCAGCGCACTGCGGTAATAGAAATCGCGCAACACCTGCACATCCAGATGCATTGATACCCCAGCCCTGATGCGCCACTCTGACGATAAGCGCATCCTGACAAAGCCGCGAAGGAAAGACCATGCCCCTCGAGATCGTGACCGTCCCCTGCCTCAAGGACAATTACGCCTACCTTGTGAACGGCCCCGACGGCGTGGCCCTGATCGACGCCCCCGAGGCCGGGCCGATCATCGAGGCGCTGGAAGCCCGCGGCTGGTCTCTGGGCGTCATCATGATCACCCACCATCACCATGACCACGTCGGCGGTGTCGCCGAATTGCGTGCGAAATACGGCTGCCCGGTCATGGGGCCCAAGTCCGAAGAGGACAAGTTGCCGGAACTGGACATGGCGGTCGAACCCGGATTTTCGGGTGGCACGGGGGATGGCCTCTGCGAGGTGATCGCGGTGCCGGGCCATACGCTGGGCCACGTCGCCTATCACTACCCAAAAGGCGGTGCCGTCTTTACCGCCGACAGCCTGATGGCCCTGGGTTGCGGCCGCATCTTCGAGGGCACGCCCGAAATGATGTGGGAAAGTCTGGAAAAGCTGGCCTCTTTGCCGCCGGAAACCGTGGTATACTCGGGGCATGAATACACAACGGCGAATGCCGCCTTTGCCCTGACCATTGAACCGGAGAACGAAGCGCTTATCTCTCGCAAGCGGGAGATCGACGCAGCCCGCGCCGAGGGACGGCCCACCGCACAGGTGCCGCTTTCGGTCGAACTTGAAACGAATCCCTTCCTCCGAGCCACCAGCGACAGCGTGAAAAAGGCCGTCGGCCTGCCGGACGGAACGGATGCAGAGGTCTTTGCAGAGGTGCGCGCGCGCAAGGACCGGTTCTGATCACGCACACGGCAGGTTTCGTCGGTTTGTCCAAAAGTGATGCAGGAACCCCGAGAAAAAACTTGAAGAGTGGCCGCAATCGACCAAACTTTAACCCTATGAGGCAATGCTGATCCTCACGGATCGGCGCAGACAAGAGGAGCACTCCCGTGCCTTCATTCTCGAACACACTTGAGCAGGCAATTCATTCGGCGCTGGCACTTGCGAACTCTCGCAGCCATGAATTCGCGACGCTCGAACACCTTCTTCTTGCGCTGATCGACGAACCGGATGCCTCCCGCGTGATGAAAGCCTGCTCGGTCGACACCGAAGAGCTGCGCACAACGCTGGTCGAATTCATAGACGACGATCTGTCGAACCTCGTCACCGATGTAGAGGGATCCGAGGCGGTGCCGACCGCAGCCTTCCAGCGGGTGATCCAGCGTGCCGCGATCCATGTCCAGTCCTCGGGCCGGACAGAGGTGACGGGCGCCAACGTGCTGGTCGCCATCTTTGCGGAACGCGAATCGAATGCGGCCTATTTCCTGCAGGAGCAGGACATGACGCGCTACGATGCGGTGAACTTCATCGCCCATGGCGTCGCCAAGAACCCGGCCTACGGCGAGGCACGCCCCGTCCAGGGCGCCACCGAGGCAGAGGAAGAGGCGCAGCAGGCCGAGGCCGCAGCACCCGGTTCGGACAAGGAATCGGCGCTGGCGAAATACTGCGTCGACCTGAATGCCAAGTCGCGCGACGGCGACGTGGATCCGCTGATCGGCCGCAATTCCGAGGTCGAGCGCTGCATTCAGGTGCTCTGCCGCCGCCGCAAGAACAACCCGCTTCTGGTGGGCGATCCCGGCGTCGGCAAGACCGCCATCGCCGAGGGGCTGGCGCGCAAGATCGTCGCCGGCGAAACCCCCGAGGTCCTGTCGAACACCACGATCTACTCGCTCGACATGGGCGCGTTGCTGGCAGGCACGCGCTATCGTGGCGATTTCGAGGAACGGCTCAAGGCCGTGGTGCAGGAGCTTGAGGAACACCCCGACGCTGTGCTCTTCATCGACGAGATCCATACAGTGATCGGTGCCGGGGCCACATCTGGCGGGGCGATGGACGCCTCCAACCTGCTGAAGCCCGCGCTTCAGGGCGGCAAGCTGCGTACGATGGGCTCCACTACCTACAAGGAGTTCCGCCAGCACTTCGAGAAGGACCGCGCCCTGTCGCGCCGGTTCCAGAAGATCGACGTGAACGAGCCTTCGGTCGATGACACGGTGAAGATCCTCAAGGGCCTGAAGCCCTATTTCGAGGAGCATCACAGCGTCAAGTACACCGGCGACGCGATCAAGACCGCCGTGGAACTGTCCGCGCGCTATATCAACGACCGCAAACTGCCCGACAAGGCCATCGACGTGATCGACGAGGCCGGTGCGGCGCAACACCTGGTGGCGGCATCCAAGCGGCGCAAGTCCATCGGTACCAAGGAGATCGAGGAGGTCGTGGCCAAGATCGCCCGTATTCCCCCGAAGAACGTCTCCAAGGACGATGCCGAGGTGCTCAAGGACTTGGAGAACACGCTCAAGCGCGTGGTCTTCGGCCAGGACAATGCGATCGAGGCGCTCAGCTCGGCGATCAAGCTGGCCCGTGCCGGCCTGCGCGAACCGGAAAAGCCCATCGGCAACTACCTGTTCGCGGGCCCGACCGGCGTCGGCAAGACCGAGGTGGCCAAGCAACTGGCGGATACGCTGGGCGTGGAACTGCTGCGCTTCGACATGTCCGAGTACATGGAGAAACACGCGGTCTCGCGCCTGATCGGCGCGCCTCCGGGCTATGTCGGCTTTGACCAGGGCGGCCAGCTGACGGACGGCGTCGATCAGCACCCGCACTGCGTTCTGCTGCTGGACGAGATCGAGAAGGCCCACCCGGATGTCTACAACATCCTGCTGCAGGTCATGGACCACGGGTCGCTGACCGATCACAACGGCCGGACCGTGGACTTCCGCAACGTGATCCTGATCATGACCTCGAACGCCGGGGCGACCGAACAGGCCAAGGCGGCCATCGGCTTTGGCCGTGACCGCCGCGAGGGCGAGGATACGGCGGCGATCGAACGGACCTTCACGCCGGAATTCCGCAACCGTCTGGACGCGGTCATCAGCTTTGCGCCGCTGCCCAAGGACACCATCCTGCAGGTGGTCGAAAAGTTCGTGCTGCAACTCGAAGCCCAGCTCATGGATCGCAACGTGACCATCGAACTGACCAAGCCCGCCGCCGAATGGCTGGCCGAAAAGGGCTACGACGACAAGATGGGCGCCCGCCCGCTGGGCCGCGTCATCCAGGAGCACATCAAGAAGCCGCTGGCCGAGGAACTGCTCTTCGGCAAGCTGGCCAAGGGTGGCGTGGTCAAGGTCTCGGTCCGCGACGGCGAGTTGTTCCTAGACCTCAGCGGCCCGGACAACCCGCGGCTGGGCTCCAAGAAGCCGCCGCTTCTGACCGCGGAATGACACCTGCGCGCGCCGCCTTCGCGGCCGCGCTGGCCCTGATCTCCTCCGTCCCGCCTGCCGGGGCGGAGGATTTTCGCCTTTCAGTACCTCTGGACTGCACTCTGGGCGAAACCTGTTTCATCGAAGATTACGTCGACAACGACCCGGCCCAGGGGCGCCACAGGGATTTTGCCTGCGGCATCAACTCCCGCGACGGGCACAAGGGCACGGATTTCGCCCTGCTCGACTTTGCTGCCATCGACACGGGCGTTTCGGTGCTGGCCGCCGCCCCCGGCGTGGTCAAGCGCACCCGGGATTCGATGCCCGATGACCGGCTGATGCGCGGCGTCACCTCGGAAAATGCCTGTGGAAACGCCGTGCTGATCGATCATGGCGAAGGCTGGCAGACGCTTTATTGCCACTTGCGGCTCGGCTCTGTCTCGGTTGCGCCGGGCGATCTGGTGCAACACGGCGACCCGCTGGGGGTCGTCGGCTTGTCAGGTCAAACGAACCATCCCCATGTGCACCTGACGCTCCTGCGCAACGGCAAGGTGGTCGACCCCTTCCGTCCCGGCGCCACGGGGACATGCGGTGATCCCGGTCCGACTCTCTGGACCGATCCGCCTGCCTACACCAAGACGGGCCTCGTCACGGCCGGTTTCTCGGACGCGGTGCCGTCTCTGCAGGCCGTGGGCGACGGCTCTGCACGACGCCCGACGCTCCGCCCGGACGAGGCAATGGTGGTCTATGCGCACGCGGGCTATGCCCGTCCCGGCGATGTCCTGACGATATCGGCGCAGAGTCCGGACGGCAGGGAAGTGTTTCGCCAAGCCATCACGCTGGACAGCGACCAGGTCAGCCAGATGCGCGCCCTGGGCCGCAAGGCCCCGGCCTCGGGCTGGCCCGCCGGCGAATACTTGGGCCGCGCCAGGCTGACCCGCGACGGCAAGGTGATCGCGCATCGCTTTGCCCATGTGACCGTCACAGACTGAGCGCGGGACAACGCGCCCGCCCCCCCAAGTCAGCGTTCGGTCAGTTTCAACTCGATGCGCCGGTTCCTTGCCCGCGCCTCGGGCGTATCCGCCGGATCAATCGGCTGGAACTCGCCAAAACCGTTGGCCGACAGCCGGTTGGGCGGAATGTCGTAATTGTCGATCATGTCCCGCACCACGGACAGGGCCCGCGCCTGGCTGAGTTCCCAGTTGTCCGCGAAATCGCCTCCCGGTCGGATCTTCTGGCTGTCGGTATGGCCGTCCACCCGGATCACCCAGTCGATGCCCTGCGGAATATCCTCGGAGATGTCGCGCAGGATCTGAGAGACCTTCTCGATCTCGCGCCGGCCTGCCGCCGACAGATCCGCCGAGCCGACTTCGAACAGCACCTCTGACGAGAAAACAAAGCGGTCGCCCTCGATCCGGATGCCCTCGCGGTCGCCCACCACAGAGCGCAGCTTGCCGAAGAACTCGGACCGGTAGCTTTCCAGGTCCTTCTTTTCGGCCTCCAACTGCCTGGCGCGTTCTTCTTCCAGCTTGCGCTTTTCCTCTTCGGCCTTCCGGCGTGCCTCTTCGGCCAGACGGCGGCGGCGTTCTTCCTGTGCCACACGCGCAATCGCCGCGTTCAGCTCCGATCCCAGGTTCTGCAGCCGCACCTCGGCCGCCGCATCGCGGACCTTGGAATCGTCCAGCAACGCCTGCAACTCGCCCAACTGGCGGCGTAACTCGGCCACGTTCTGGTTCAGCGCCTCGACCTGCAGCTCCGCCTTGGTCGCGCGCTCTTCGGTCAGGGCCAGCTTCTGGCGCGCCGTGTTCAGCAGGATCTGCCGTTCCTCCACCTCGTCCAGGCGGGCATCCAGCTTCGACTCCGCCGCTTCCTGCGCCGCCAGCGCCGCGGCAAGCCGGTCGCGTGTCTCGTCAACCGTCGTCTCGGCGGCCAAGCGCGCGGCCAGCGCGGCGGCCAGCTTTTCCTCCAGGCTGCGGGTATCGTCGCTCTGCTCGGCGGCCCGGGCCTCGGCCTCGGCCAGCTTCTGGCGCAACTCCGCGATCACCGCATCGCGCCGCGCATCGCGGGACCGCAGCGCTTCCAGTTCAGAGGCAACCCGGTCGATCCGGGCCTTGAGCAGGTCCAGTTCCGCGTCCTTGGCCGCGCCTCGGCCGTCAGCCTCGGCCAGGCGGCGTCCAAGGTCGGCGTTCTCCGCCTCCAGCGAAATCACGCGGGCAAGCCCCTGCGCAGCACGCGCCTGCGACGCCTCCAACCGGGTGCGCAACTGCGCCAGTTCACCGCGCAGCACCTCCACATCGGCTGCCTCGGCGGTACGGTCCTCGGCGCGGGCCTCGGCCTGCGCCAAATCCTGCCGCAGGCGGGCCATCTGGGCGTCGCGTTCTGTCGCCCGGGCCCGCGCCGCATCGAGTTCCGCCGACAAGCGTGTGTTCGCCGCCTCCAGCGCGGCCACCGCCGCATCCTGTTCCGCCGCCTCGCCGCCCAGCCGGGTCAGGCGCGCCGACAGATCGTCATTCTCCGTTTGCAGCCGATCGATCCGGTCGCCGCGCTCCTCGACCCGTTTCAGGGCCGAATCCAGTTGCGCCTGGACCTGGGCCACCTGGCCGCGCAGGCCCTCGATCAGCTCTGTCCGTTCAGCAACACGTCCCTGCGCCTGGGCCAATTGCGCCTCGAGCGCGGCCACCTGGTCCTGCAAGGAGGCCACTGCGCCGCGTGCATCGCCCACGTCGCCACGCGCGCGGGTCAGCGCCGCGTCCAACCGGTCCCGCTCTGCCCGCAGCTCTTCCAACGCCGCGGCACGATCATCGGCCTGCCCCTCGGCCGCCGACAGGTCCGAAACCAGCGAGTCGTTGCGGGCCCGCAGCGCCTCCAGCTCGGTCCGGAGCGCCTCTGCCTCGGCCAGCCGAGCCAGCGCCTGTGCCAGTTGCGCAGAAAGATCCGTCAACCGTGAGGCGCGCGCCGCGGCCTCGGCCTGCGCATCCTTCAGGGCGCGCTCGGCCAGGGTGCGAGCCGCCGTTTCCTGCGCCAACGCCTGTTCGGCATCGCGCTGCGCCTTCAGCGCCTCGGTCAGGTCGCCGCGCAGCCCTGCAAGACGGCTGTCGGTCTGCGCCCCCTGCGCCCGCGCATCGGCCAGCGTCTCCTCAAGCTCCGAGATCCGCGCAAGCGCGGCGTCGATGCGGCTTTGCAGGGCGCGGGCCTCGCGTTCACCATCGGCAAGCACGGTGGCCAGTTCCTGGTTCAGCTTGGCCTCGTCCTGCCGCGCCTGCGACAGCGCCGCCTCCAGCTCGGTGATGCGGGCAAGCGCCGCATCCACCCGGGTCTTCAGTGTTGCGGGCGGAGTGTCGGAGGGGCCAAGCCCGGCGGTCAGTTTCTCACCGGCCTTGGCCGCCTCGTCCAGGTCGGCCTCCAGCCGGGCGATACGCGCCGTCGCGTCGTCGATCCGCGCCTTGAGCCGCTGCGCCTCGAGCGCGCTTTCATCCCGAAGATCGGCCAGTTGCGCGGTCAGGCGGGTTTCGTTCCGCCGCGCCTCGGCCAATTGCGCCTCCAGCGCGTCGATGCGCGATTGCAGGTCGTCGCCCTGCTGCCGCCCGGCCAGCAAGGCCGCCGCCAGTTGGGCGTTCAGATCCTTTTCCGCCTCGCGGGCCGCCGCCAACAGGGTCAGCGTCTCCTCGGCCCGGGCGCGTTCCTGTTCCAGCGCCAGCGTCATGGCGGTCAGTTCCGCATCCGCCTCTTCCAGCCGCTTGCGCAGCGCCGCGGCGGCCTCGGCCTCGGCCAGCTTGGCCTGTTCCTCTGCGGTCAGGGCCTGTTCCGCTTTGTCGAGGTCGGCGGACAGGGCGGCGATCCGCGCGTCCCGGTCCGCGTTGCGGGCGCGCAGATCGGTGATCAGGGCCTCCAGGGCCTCGCGCCGCGCGGCGGCCAGCTTTGCCGCCTCGGCCTGTTCGTCGATCTCGGTCCGGGCGGTGGCCAGCGCCGCGGTCAGCGCATCGCGTTCATCGGCCAGTTCGTCGCGTTCCTCGGCCAGGGCGTCACGGGCGACGGTCAGGTCCTGCACCTCGTCCCGCGCCGTGTCCCGTTCCAGAACCAGTGTGGCCACCCGTTCCTCGAAGGTCGCGATGCGCGCCGCGGCGGCGGCAAGCTGATCCGCCTGCCGGTCGCGTGTCGCGGTCAGGCTGTCGATGATGGTCTGCTGTTCGGCCAGTTGCAGATCACGGTCGCCGAGCGTCGAGGTCATGCGCCCCAGTTCTGTTTCCAGCCGGGTCGCACGGGTTCGTTCCACGCCCAGCGCCTTGGACAGGGCGGTGATCTCGGCGCTGAGCGTGTCCAGTTCGCTTTCCTGCCCCGAGATCGTTTCGTTCAGGACGAATTGCATGACCAGGAAAATCGACAGGACAAAGGTCAGCACCAGCAGGAGGCCCGTCATGGCATCCACGAAACCCGGCCAGATCGAGGCCTGAAAGCGCGCACCGGTGCGTCGCGACAGGGCCATGCGTCACCCGTCCCCGCGGGGCCGGGAATTGCGTGCCGTGCCCAGCGACCGTGAAAGCGCCGCAAGATCGGTCCGCAATTCGGCCATGCTTTCCTGCCGTCCGGCGCTGATTTCCTCGAGGATGCGCAACATCTGCACGTCGATCGACCGCAGCCGCATCCGGCTTTCGGCGTCCAGCCCCTCGTCGCTTTCCTTTTCGCGGATCGCCTGCGCCAGCAGTTCCTGCCCCTCGGCAATCCGCGCCAGCGACGAGGCCGAGGGCGATGTCGCCTCGATCCGTTCGGTCAGGCGCTCGACGCTGTCGGCCAGTTGCGACAGCCGGGTATCGACCTCGGACCGGCTCTGTTCCGCCTCGGAGAAAAGGTACTGGAGGCGGTCCATCTGCTCGGCCATCTGGTCCAGCACCAGCCCGGCCGGCCCAAGGTCCGGCCCCTCGCCATCATGCGAAAAACCCAGCCGGGTGATCGAGGACAGCCATTCCTCAAGCTCACGGTAGAACCGGTTCTGCCCGTGGCCGGCGAATAGCTCCAGCAGGCCGACGACCAGCGAACAGGCCAGTCCCAGGAGAGAGCTGGCAAAGGCCACGCCCATGCCGCCAAGCTGTCCCTCCAGCCCCGTCATCAGGCGGGCAAAGGCGGCGGTGCCGGTTTCCCCCTCCTGCGGAGCAAGGCTCTGGATGGTTTCGACCAGTGCGGGCACCACGGTCGCCAGACCGTAGAAAGTGCCCAGCAGGCCCAGGAAGATCAGCAGGGAAACGATGTAGCGCGTGATCTCGCGCGCCTCGTCGATCCGCTGCGCGACGGAGTCGAGGATCGACCGGGTCGAGGTCGCCGTGATCTGCATCCGTTTGTCCCGGCGCGACCGCAAGAGCGCGGCCAAGGGCGCCAGCAGGCGCGGCGGCGTGGCCCGCACCCCCTGATCACCACGCGCGGTGAACCGTTCGATCCAGCGGACCGAAACCATCAATTGCGCCACCTGCCAGAAACAGGCCAGCACGCCGACGACAAAGACGATCAGGATGAAGCCGTTCAAATAGGGATTCGACTGGAACACCGGCAGGACGCGCGGCAGGGCCAGGAAAGCGCCAAAGCCCGACAGGCCCAGCACCGCCAACATGAGGACCACCTGGCGGAAGGGCTGGCTGAAATGTGGCTCGGCCTCGCGGTCGGGCTGGTCCATCGGACACCTGACACTTGTTCTCTCTTGTCGAACCTAGGGGTTTAGCGCCGAAGAGCCAAGAAGTTATAAACAATTCCGCGTCAGCAGCGGCGAAAACCGGCGCTTTGCGCAGGCGTCATTCACCCTCGCTGAACAACCCGCGCACAAAGGTCTCGTAAAGGCCGATCTGGCGCGGCAGCGCCTCTTTCTCGCGGACGGTCTTGGACAGGATGATCGCCCCGTCCACAAGCACCACCAGCATGTCCGCCAGCGCCTCGAGGTCGACCTGCTGTCGCGGCGGGTTCGCCTCGGCGATCTCGGTCAGGCGGGCGTGGAACCGCTGCCGCCAGGCCAGCAGGTTCTGCCGCGCAAGGTCATGCACGACCTGGGTGAACAGCCGCTCCTGGAAACAGGTCGCCGCGATCAGGCAGCCGGGATGCACGTCCGGCAGCGCCTCCATCTGTTCGCGCAGGATCCGCAGGAAGGCCAGGAACTCTGCCAACGGGTCGTCGCTTTCCGCGGCGGCGCGGGCAAACAGCCCGTCGAGCCAGGCCTCCTCGGCGCCAAGGTGACGCTCGAGGATCGCCTCGACCAGCGCACTCTTGTCCTTGAAATGGTAAAAGAAACCGCCCTTGGTGATCCCCACTTCGGCGATCAGCTCCTCGATCGACGTGGCGGCATAGCCCTTGTGCAGGATCGCCATTTCCGCCGCCGTCAGCAGGCGGTCGCGGGTCGTCTCGGTGCTGCGCGGCTTGATGAAGGACATCGGCGGCTCTCCTCTCCGGGTCAGCTTACCGCAGGCCGCCGCAGGGGTCACTGTACCGTCGGTACAGTAGACCGCGAGTCCACTGGCAAGAGGCGCGCCCTCCGATCCAGTCTGGGGCGGAAAGGAGCCCTGCCATGCCCCCCGTATTCGCCCCCCATCCCGACGGCCTGCCCTGGTTCACCGAAGGCGGCACCGAAACCGAGCTCATGTACCGCCACGGGTTCGCGTTCGACCATTTCTGCGCCTTCACCCTGCTTGACGATCCGCGTGCGATGCAGGTCCTTCACGACATGTACCGCCGCCTGTTGGATGCCATCGCGGCATCGGGCGGCTGTGCCTTGCTGGCAGGCCTCGACTATCGCGCCAGCCCGGACTGGGGCGCCCTTGTCGGTTACGACGGCGCCGCGCTCGACGACATCCAGCGGCGCAACATCGCCTTCCTGCGCGAGGTCAGCGCGCCATACACCGGCCAGATCCCGCAGATCCGCATCGCCGCCATCCTCGGGCCGCGCGGCGACGCCTATGCGCTGAACCGCACCATCACCAAGAACGAGGCGGAAGCCTATCACGCCCGCCAGATTGCCACCTGCGCCGACGAAGGTATCGACCTGCTCTGGGCCGCCACGATCAACAACGTCCCCGAGGCGATCGGCATCGCCCGCGCCTCCGCCGGGGCCGATGTGCCGGTCAACATCTCCTTCACCCTGACCGAGAACCACCGTCTGCGCGCCGGTGCCCACCTTGCGGAGGCGGTCACCGCCACAGATGCCGCCTGCGGCCCCCAGGCGCGGCCCGACAGCTACGGCGTGAACTGCTCCCATCCGCTGGAATTCGAACCGGCGCTGACCGCCGGCAGCTGGCAGACCCGCCTGCGCAGTTTCCGCCCCAATGCCGCGGCGATGGACAAGATCGCGCTTTGCAAACTCGACCACCTGGAAGAGGGCGACCCGCAGGAACTGGCGGCGCAGATGGCCGCCCTCGCCCGCCGGTTCCCGCAGGCCGATATCTGGGGCGGCTGCTGCGGCAGCTGGGACACTCATCTCGCCCGGATCGCCCCTGCCGTGATGCAGGCGCGCCGCCCGGCGGCCTGACCCGCGGGCGCGGCGTTTCTTGCTAAAACACCCCGACGGAGGCCGTGCCCCCTGCCCCGCTACCGGTCCCGCGACAGCGCCCGCACCTCGCGCACCAGCCATTGCAGGTCCGCGTCCGGCACGCCGATCTCGTCCAGGTGGGCGGCGGTGTTGTACAGGTATTCGGTGTTCGGCCCGCGTCCGCCATGCGCCCGCGCGATGATCCGCGCCTGTTCTTCCAAGGCCAGGTGGCAATACTGGACGTGATGCGGGTCGATCACATAGGCCACCGCCTCGACGTGGCGCCCGTCCGTCAGGCTGAGTTCCAGCCTCTTTTCCAGGTAGGCCGAGGACACCAGCTCGCGTTCGCGCAGATAGGCCAGCGTCTCTTCCTCGCTGCCCGGCGCCGCGCGCAGGGCCAGCCCGTCGCAACAAGCGCCCTCCTGCTCGTCCAGCGCCAGCACCAGCCCGGGCGTTTCCTCGGTGCCGCGATGATGGATCGAATACATGCAGAAACTGCGCGAATAGCCATAAAGCCGCGCCTGCACCCGTTCCGCCACCGGAAATCCCGGGTTCCAAAGAAGTGAGGCGTATCCGAACACCCAAAGCGTCATCATTCTGGTCCTTCCCGCTATGGGCCTGTAAACACGATCGGGTGCGGCAGGAAAAGGGGGGCGCGCGTGGCACGTTGGATCTTTGCCGTGACCTTGGCGCTGGGACTGGCCTGGTCGGCACTCTGGATGACCGCCTCTTGGGCATTGAAGGCCGATATCGCCAACTGGTTCGAGGCGCGCCGTGCCGAGGGTTGGCAGGCAGAGTATTCCTCGCTCTCCGTGCGCGGCTTTCCCAGCCGTCTCGACGCCACGCTGAACGATGTGGTCCTGAAGGACACCGCGCGCGGTATCGGCTGGCAGGGGGATTTCTTCCAGGTGCTGGGGCTGACCTACCGGCCCGGGCACCGCATCCTGGTCTGGCCCGACAGCCAGACCGTGACGCTGCCCTCCGGCCCGGTCACGGTGCAAGGCAGGGGCCTGCGCGCCTCCCTGATCCACGACGCCGAGGGCGTGATCCTGCGCGCCAACCTCGAGGCGGACAGTTTTCGCACCGGCAAACTGTCCCTGTCCGACCTACGCGCGGGCCTGCTGGACGTGCCGGCCACACCGGGTCTCTACCGTCTGGGATTGAGCGCCGGGTTCGCCGGAACGCCGGCGGACAACGGGTTGGCCCTGCGGGCCGAGGTCACCTTTGACCGGGACTGGCACCTCGACAGCCTTGCCGGACCCGTGCCGCAGCCCGTCAGGATCGACCTGCGACAGGGCAGCTATAGGTCCGGCGGCGCACAGCTTGACGCCAACGGCCTGCTGGAGATCGACGCACAGGGACGCCCCGGCGGAGATCTCGCCCTGGGCACCGACAACTGGACCACGCTGCTGGACAGCGCCCGCCGGGCCGACCTGATCCCCGCCCCGCTGGCCGACGCACTTGAACGCGCGCGCGAGGACAGCTCCGACCTGCGGCTGGTCTTCGACGCGGGACAGGTCTCGCTTGGCGACACCCTTCTGGGCAGGGCGCCCCGGCTACGGCTGCCCTGAGCACCGGTCGCGGCTGCGCCCCCTTGCGCCGTCGCGACAAGCGGCAGAAACTTTGCGCATGACAGATTCCCTTTTCGCGCGGATCGATGCCGCCCGCGACGACCTGATCGCGCTGACCCAGGCCCTTGTCCGCTTGCCCACGCTGAACCCGCCGGGCCGGCACTACCGCGAGATCTGCGAGCTCTTGCAACAGCGCCTCGCGCCCTCGGGGTTCACCTGCGAGCTGATCCGGGCGACCGGCGCGCCGGGCGACAGCGACCGTTGCCCGCGCTGGAACGTGGTCGCCCGGCGCGAGGGCACGCGCCCCGGTGACTGCGTGCATTTCAACAGCCATATCGACGTGGTCGAGGTCGGCCACGGCTGGACCCGCGATCCCTTTGGGGCCGAACTGGACGGCGACAGGATCTATGGCCGTGGCACCTGCGACATGAAGGGCGGGCTGGCCGCCTCGATCATCGCTGCCGAATGTTTCATCGCCGAACATCCCGACTATGCCGGCGCCATCGAGATTTCGGGCACCGCGGACGAGGAAACCGGCGGCTACGGCGGCGTCGCGCACCTGGCCCGGCTGGGGTATTTTTCGCCCGACCGGGTACAGCACGTCATCATCCCCGAGCCGCTCAACAAGGACCGCATCTGCCTGGGCCATCGCGGCGCCTGGTGGGCCGAGATCGAGACCAAGGGAGAGATCGCGCATGGCTCCATGCCCTTCCTCGGCGATTGCGCCGTGCGCCACATGGGCGCCGTGATGCAGGCCTTCGAGGACCGGCTGTTCCCCTCTCTGACAACGCGGGAAACCGCCATGCCCGTCACGCCAGAGGCCGCACGGCAATCGACGCTCAACATCAACTCGGTCCACGGGGGCGAACCGGAACTGGAGGATTTCACCGGCCTGCCCGCGCCCAATGTCCCCGACAGCTGCCGCATGGTGATCGACCGGCGGTTCCTTGTCGAAGAGGCCTACGACGAGGTGCGCGGCGAGGTCATTGCCCTGCTCGACGATCTCAAGACCCGCCGCCCCCGGTTCGACTACGCGATCCGCGACATCAACCGCATCGACCCCTCGATGACGGCGCAGGACGCGCCGGTGGTGACGACGGTGGCCGAAGCCATCGGCGACGTGCTGGGACAGGCGCCGGAGTACGTCGCCTCGCCCGGGTCCTACGACCAGAAACACATCGACCGCATCGGGCGTCTGCAGAACTGCATCGCCTACGGGCCGGGGGTGCTGGAACTGGCGCACAAACCCGATGAATGGGTCGGCGTGACGGATATGCTCGACAGTGCCAAGGTCATGAGCCGCACGCTGGAAAAGCTGCTGTTGCCCTAGAGTTTCGTTGACAGGGCCGCGGCCCGCTCCGATCCTTTGCGCGGTATTGCATGAAAGGATTTCTCATGACTCGCGTTGCCATCCTCGCCGCCGCGCTCTGGGGCCTTGGCGCACCGCTGGCACAGGCCCAGGACTGGGGCGAGGTCGCCTGGTACGGGGCGACCATCGGGACCGACGATCTTTACAATTCGCGCGGCACCCGCCTGACCGATCCCCGCGCGGTGATCCAGCAGGACCGCGCCAATTATCATCGCTTCGGGCTGCGCCAGCAGGGCGACACGGGGGATCCCATCTTTCATGCCCGCGACGCCCGCGCGCGCATTCCCGGCATCGTCGACCTTGGCGCGGCACAGGGCTTTGTCGCGGATGTCCGCGCGGGCCGCCCCTCTGCGGTCGAGGTCTATGTCTGCGGACGCGGATGGGCCGAGGTCATGCTGGTCGTCGACCGCGGGGCCATGGGCGGGCATTCCGGCTGTTACTAGGCCCCGGCGCCCGGCGCTCACACCGCGATATTGTCGATCAACCGCACCCCGGCAAGCCAGGCCGCGACCAGCAGGCGCGCGGGCCGATCCGGCCGGTCCAACAGCGACAGGTCGTCATTGGCGCGCAGGTCCAGGTATTCGACCTGCGTAAAGCCCGCCGCCGCCAGCCGCGCCTCTGCCCCGGGGCGCAGATCAGAGGCCGAACGCCCGGCGCGCAATCCATCGGCCATCTCCTCCAGCGCCTCGTTCAGGGCCGCCGCCCGTGCCCGCGCCATGTCGGACAGCAGCAGGTTGCGTGAGGACATGGCCAGCCCGTCGATCTCGCGGATCGTCGGGCAGCCCACGATTTCGCAGGGAATGTTCAGATCGGCCACCAGCCGCCGCACCACCTGCAATTGCTGCCAGTCCTTCTCGCCGAAAAAGGCCCGGTCGGCGGCGGTCTGCAACAGCAGCTTGGTCACCACCGTCGCCACCCCGTCGAAATGCCCGGGCCGGTGCGCGCCGCACAGAACGTCGGTCAGGCCGGACACGGACACGCCGGTCGCAAACCCCTGCGGGTACATCTCGTCCCCGTCGGGGACAAAGATCGCGTCGACGGAAAATCGCTCGAGCTTGCGGGCGTCGTCATGTTCGGTACGCGGATATTTCTCGTAATCCTCGCGGCTATTGAACTGCCTTGGATTGACAAAGATGGTCACGATCACCCGATCACAGCGGTCCTTGGCCGCCGCGACAAGGCTGAGGTGGCCGTCATGCAGCGCCCCCATCGTCGGCACCGCACCAATGGTTTCCCCCGCGCGGCGCCAGCCGTCGGTGAGTTCGCGCAACTCGGCGACGCTCCGGACGATCGGCGCGATCATGCCTTGCCCTCCGGCGCGTCGTCGCCAAAGACATGCTCGGGCGCGGGGAAGCTCCGCGCGCGGACCTCGCGGGCATAGTCGGCAATCGCCGCCTCGCCGTCCGCGCCCAGGGTCGCGTAGCGTTTCACGAATTTCGCCTTGAAGGCCGTGAACAGCCCCAGCATGTCGTCCACGACAAGGATCTGCCCGTCACAGCCGGGTCCCGCGCCGATGCCGATGGTCGGGATCGACACCGCCTCCGTCACCGCGTCGGCCAGCGAGGCAGGCACCTTTTCCAGCACCACCGAAAACGCCCCCGCCTCGGCGACGGCGCGGGCATCGGCCATCAGCGCCTCGCCCGCCGTGCCGCGCCCCTGCACCTTGTAGCCGCCCAGCGTGTTGATCGACTGAGGCGTCAGACCGACATGCGCCATGACCGGTATACCGCGTTTGACGAGAAAGGCGATCGTCGGCGCCATCTCCACCCCGCCTTCCAACTTGACCGCGCCCGCGCCGGTTTCGGCCATCAGTCGCGCGGCATTGCGAAAGGCCTGCTGGGGGCTTTCCTCGTAGGATCCAAAGGGCATGTCGATCACCATCATGGCGCTGGACAGGCCCCGCGCCACCGCCTGACCGTGCAGGATCATCATCTCCATCGTCACGCCCAGGGTCGAGGGCAGCCCGTGCAGCACCATGCCCACGCTGTCGCCGACCAGCACGAAATCGCAATGCGCGTCCATCATCTGCGCCATCGGCGTGGTATAGGCCGTCAGGCTGACCAGCGGTTCGCCGCCTTTGCGGGCGCGGATATCCTCCGCCATTAGCGCTGTCTTCTTCGCGGTTGCACTCATCGCCTGGGCCTCCTCCCTGAGCGTGGCGCAAGGACCGGACAAGGTCCGGCGCCCCTCGCGCAACAAAGTTGCGCACCCACCTACCATTTGCTGCAACGCAGAACCAGAGCCCATTTGCAGCCCGTGCTTGAACCGCGCCCGGCAAAGCGCAACACTCGACCCCAAAGCAACAGGGGAACCGACATGACATTCCGCCTTACCCTCGCCGCCGCCCTTCTGGGCGGGACCGCGGCGCTTGCCCAGCAGACCGACCTGACCATCGCGATCCAGCTGGAACCGCCGCACCTCGATCCGACCTCGGCCGCCGCCGGGGCGATCGACAGCGTGCTCTACTCCAATGTCTTCGAAGGTCTGACCCGGTTCACCGGCGATGGTGCCATCGTCCCGGCACTGGCCCGCTCATGGGAGATCTCCGACGACGGGCTGACCTATACCTTCCACCTCGCCGAGGGTGTCGTCTTTCACGATGGCACCACCTTCGACGCCGAGGACGTCAAGTTCAGCCTCGACCGCGCCCGGGCCGAGGACAGCACCAACGCCCAGAAGGCGCTGTTTTCCGACATTGCCGAGGTCACGGTGATCGACCCCGCCACGGTCGAGCTGACCCTGAATGCGCCCAACGGCAACCTGCTGTTCAACCTGGCCTGGGGCGACGCGGTCATGGTGGCCCCCGAAAGCATCGAGGACATCCAGCAGACCCCCATCGGCACCGGCCCGTTCAAGTTTGATGAATGGCGCAAGGGCGACAGCGTCCGCCTGGTGCAGAATGCCGACTACTGGGGCGATGCGCCCCATCTGACAGAGGCCACGTTCAAGTTCATCTCGGACCCGACCGCCGCATTCGCCGCCATGATGGCGCAGGACATCGACGTGTTCTCTGGCTACCCGGCGCCCGAAAACCTGCCCCAGTTCCAGGGCGACCCGCGATTCCAGGTGTTGCTCGGCTCGTCCGAGGGCGAGACGATCCTGGCGATGAACAACAAGCAGCCGCCCTTCGACGATCCCCGCGTGCGCGAGGCGGTGGCCCATGCCATCGACCGGCAGGCGATCATCGACGGCGCCATGTTCGGCCTGGGTACGCCCATCGGCACGCATTTCGCGCCGCACAACCCCGATTACGTCGACCTGACCGGCCTGTCGCCGCATGATCCCGACCGCGCGCGCATGTTGCTGGTGGACGCGGGCTATGCAGAAGGGTTCAAGACAACGCTCAAGCTGCCGCCCCCCTCCTACGCCCGCCGCGGCGGAGAGATCATCGCCGCGCAACTGCGCAATGTCGGAATCGAGGCCGAGATCACCAACCTGGAATGGGCGCAGTGGCTGGAGGAAGTGTTCAAGGGCAAGGGCTACGGACTGACCATCGTCAGCCATACCGAACCGCTCGACATCGGCATCTATGCCCGGCCCGACTATTACTTCCAGTACGACAGCCAAGAGTTCCAGGCCCTGATGACGACCCTGAACGCCACCACCGATCCGGCGGCACGGTCGGACATGCTGGCCGAGGCACAGACGCTGATCGCCCGCGACTACGTCAACGGCTTCCTGTTCCAGCTGGCGTTCCCCACCGTCGCCGATGCCCGGATCGAGGGCCTGTGGGTCAACCAGCCGACGCAGGCAAACCCGCTGGCCCAGGTGCGCTGGACGCAGTAACCCCGGGGCGCGCCTTGTCGGTGGACAGGGCGCGCTTGCCTTCGGGCCGTCGTGAAAGGGCATGGGACCAGCCCGCCCGTCGACGCATTTCCCAGACGCCGCATTTCAGATCCCCGGCCGGGACGAAATCCTCTGCGTGACAGGAGGCTGGACGCCATGCTCCGCAACGACATCCCCGGTTTCACCCCTGCCAGCGCCGAGCTTGACGGCACGCGGATCGCCTATGAACACGGCGGCTCCGGCCCGCCGCTGCTGTTGCTGCACGGTTTTCCCCAGACCCGCGCCATGTGGGCCGAGGTCGCCCCCACCCTCGCCCGAGATTTCACCGTCATCTGCCCCGATCTGCGCGGCTACGGCGAAAGCGACAAGCCCGCAGGCGTCGCCAGCTACAGCTTTCGCAACATGGCCCGCGACCAGCTGGCCCTGATGCACCACCTCGACCATGAGAGCTTTCACCTTGTCGGACACGATCGCGGCGCCCGTACCGCGCACCGCCTCGCGCTTGACGCGCCCGAGGCCCTGCGCTCGCTGACGGTCATGGACATCGTGCCCACCCACCACCTGCTGACGGACCTGACCCACGACGTCGCAAGGGGCTATTACCACTGGTTCTTCCTCGCCCAGCCGGAACCGTTCCCGGAAACCCTGATCGCCGCCGACCCAGAGACCTTCTACACCCGCTGCCTGCTGGGCTTCGGCAAGGCGGACCTGTCGGATTTCCCGCCTGCCCAGCTCGATGCCTACCGCACGGCATGGGCCGATCCGGAGTGCCGCCGCGCGATGAACGACGACTACCGCGCGGCGCTGGACATCGACCTGCAGCATGACACGGACGACCTCGACCGGCGCGTGACCTGTCCCGCGCTGGTTCTCTATGGCGCCGAGGGCGCAATGGCGCGGGCCTACGACGTGCCCGCCACCTGGGCGCCCCGGCTGGATGACATGCGGGCCCGCGCGATCCCCGGCGGGCATTTCTTCGTCGACCAGTCCCCGGCCGAGACGACCGAGGCGTTGCAGGGCTTCCTGTCCACGCCGGACTGATCCCCCGGACCGGCCCGCCGCCTGCAACCCTCTGGACGCCGCCACGGGCCGACCATACGGTGCCCCCATGCTGGCCTATCTCACCCGACGCCTGATCTCGCTGGTCCTCAGCCTCGCCGTCGCCTCGGCGGTGATCTTCCTCGTCGTCGAAGTGGCCCCGGGCGATCCGGCCAGCTACATGCTGGGCATCAACGCCCAGCCCGAAACCCTGGCCGCCCTGCGCCAGGAACTGGGCCTCGACCTGCCGAAATGGCAACGCTACCTCGCCTGGACAACCGGCATGCTGAGCGGCGATTTCGGCATGTCCTACACCTACCGCGCCCCGGTCTCCGAAATCATCGGCGAAAGGCTCTGGATCTCGCTGCCGCTGGCGCTTTTCGCGCTGACGCTGGCGGTGCTGCTGGCCTTCCCGGCGGGGCTCATTGCCGCCGCCACCCGCGGCCGCGCACCGGACCTCGGCGTCATGGCCTTCTCGCAACTGGGCGTCGCGATCCCGAACTTCTGGTTCGCCATGCTGCTCGTGCTGGGCTTTGCCATCACCTGGCGCATCTTCCCCTCCGGCGGCTTCCCCGGCTGGGAGGACCCGCTACAGGCCATCCGTGCCCTGACCCTGCCCGCCGTGGCCCTGGCCCTGCCGCAGGCCGCCATCCTTGCCCGCGTGCTGCGCTCCTCGCTCATCGACGCGCTGGGAGAGGACTATATCCGCACCGCCCGCGCCAAGGGGCTGACCCGCACCCAGACGCTCTGGCGGCACGGGGTGCGCAACGCGCTGATCCCGGTACTGACCATCATCGGGCTGCAATTCTCCTTTCTCATCGCCGGGGGCATCATCATCGAGCAGGTCTTCTACCTGCCCGGCCTCGGGCGCCTGATCTTCCAGGCCATCAGCCAGCGCGACCTGATCGTGGTGGAAAGCACCGTCATGCTGCTGGTCTTTGCCGTCATCCTCGTGAACTTCCTCACCGACCTCGCCTATGCGCTGGCCGACCCGAGGCTGCGCCACGGATGAGCCGCAACCTGATCCTCGGCGGTTTGCTCACCGCGCTCTTCCTGGCCGCCGCGGCCCTGTCCTTTGTCTGGACACCGGGCGACGTCACCGCGATGAACATCCCGGGCCGCCTCCGGCCGCCGGGCGGCGCCCACCTGCTCGGCACCGATCACTTCGGCCGCGACATCCTGAGCATGCTGATGGTCGGCGCGCGCACCTCCATCGCCGTGGCGCTGGTCGCCGTGGGCATCGGCCTGACGCTCGGCGTCCCGCTCGGCCTCGCCGCCGCCGCCCACCGGGGCGGCCTCGTGGACGAGCTCATCTCGCGCAGCTCCGACCTGATCTTCGCCTTTCCCAGCCTGGTCATCGCCATCCTGATCACCGCCGTCTTCGGCCCCGGCGCGATCAACGCCATCCTCGCCATCGGCATCTTCAACATCCCCGTCTTCGCCCGGCTCGCACGCGGCGCCGCGCTGTCGCTCTGGACGCGCGAGTTCATCCTAGCCGCCCGTGTCGCGGGCAAGTCCACGCTGCGGATCAGCGCCGAACACATCCTGCCAAACATCGCCAACCTGCTGATCGTGCAAAGCACCATCCAGTTCTCCCTCGGCATCCTCGCCGAGGCCGGCCTCAGCTATGTCGGCCTCGGCGCCCAGCCCCCGGTCCCCTCCTGGGGGCGGATGCTGGCCGATGCCCAGACGCTGGTCTCCCTCGCCCCGCATGTGGCCGTGATCCCGGGCCTCGCGATCGTCTTCATGGTGCTGGGCCTGAACCTCCTGGGCGACGGGCTGCGCGACGCGCTGGACCCGCGGCTGAAGGTCCTGCGCACATGACGGCTTCTTCTCTCGAAAAATACTCCGGGGGAGGCCGCAGGCCGGGGGCAGCGCCCCCCCTGCTCGACATCGACGCCCTCACCGTCGAGATCCAGGGCACGCGAATCCTCGACGCCATCTCGCTGTCGATCGCGCCCGGTGAAATCCTCGCCCTGACCGGCGAATCCGGCTCCGGCAAATCGATGACGGCGCTGGCGGCGATGGGCCTCCTGCCGCAGGGCGCGCGGGCCGCGGGGCGGATCGTGCTGGACGGCACCGATCTGCTGTCGCTGTCGGAACGCAGGCTCTGCGACATCCGGGGCCGCGACATCGGGTTGGTGTTCCAGGAACCGATGACCGCGCTCAACCCGGTGCAGAGCATCGGCGCGCAGGTCTCGGAAACCATCCTGCAACACGCCCCCCGCACTTCCCGGGCCGAGGCGCGCACCCGCGCCAGAGAGGCGCTCGCCCGCTGCGGTCTCGACCTGCCGCTGTCGCGCTACCCGCACGAACTCTCCGGCGGCCAGCGCCAGCGCGTGGTCATCGCCATGGCCATCGCGCTCCGGCCCCGGCTGCTGATCGCGGACGAACCCACCACCGCGCTCGACGTGACCACCCAGGCACAGATCCTCGAGTTGCTGCAGGACCTCACGAGGACCGAGGGCATGGCGCTGATGATGATCACCCATGACCTCGCCGTGGTCGCCGGCATGGCCCATCGCATCGCCGTCATGCAAAAGGGCCGCATCGTCGAAAGCGCCCCCACGCACCAGCTCATCGCCCGTCGCGACCACCCCTATACCCGCGCCCTCTTCGAAGCGTCGGGCCATCAGCCGCACCTGCCACCGCGTCCTGACAGCGGCGCCCTGCTCGAGGCGCAGCGCGTGACCTGCACCTACCCGCTGCCGCGCCCGCATCCTCTTGCCGCCCATCCCCGGTTCACCGCCGTCGACGATGTCAGTTTTGCCATCGGGCGTGGCGAACGCGTCGGCCTCGTCGGCGAATCCGGCTGCGGCAAGTCCACCCTCACCCGCGCCCTGCTGGGATTGACGCCCATCGCCTCGGGGAACATCACGCTCGACGCCACGCCGGTCTTCACCCATCACCGCCCCAACCCGCAGGTTCGGCGCAAGGTGCAGGTGGTCTTCCAGGATCCCTACGGCAGCTTCAACCCCCGTCACCGGGTCGCGCGGCTGATCTCCGAACCCTTCCACCTGCTGCCCGATCCGCCCCGGGGCAAGGCGCGTGAGGATGCCATCGCCGAGGCGCTCACCGCCGTCGGCCTGTCCCCCGACGACGCGCAGAAACACATCCACGCCTTTTCCGGCGGCCAGCGCCAGCGCCTCGCCATCGCCCGCGCGCTCATCATCCGGCCCGAGCTGATCGTCTTCGACGAGGCGGTCTCGGCGCTGGACGTTCGCGTGCGGGCGCAGATCCTCGACCTGATCGCCGGTCTCAGCGCCAGCTACGGGCTGGCCTATCTCTTCATCAGCCACGATCTGTCGGTGGTGCGCGGGATCACCGACCGGGTCATGGTCATGCAGAGGGGCCGCATCGTCGAGCAAGGCCCGACCGGGCGGATCTTCTCCGCGCCGCGGGATCCCTACACCCGAACCCTGCTCGACGCCGCCCCCCGCCTGCCGGACCTTGCCTCCTGACCCCCTCACCGGCTGGTCCAGCCGCCCGGCCTGGTCCCCGGAACCTCCGAAAGAAGGCCTACAGGCGCAGCCTGTCCCAAGGGTCGGCGGGCGGGCGTCTTTGCGGCGCCAGCCGCAAACAGAGCCGCCCCGCCGACCGCGCGCAATCCTCTGGACCTCGCCGCAGCAAGCCCGCAACATGCCGCGCAAAAGGGAGGACACTGAATGCGCTTCGAAAACCGCCACGCGGTGGTGACAGGCGGCGCCTCGGGCATCGGCGCGGCCATTTCGCGCCGCCTTGCGGCCGAGGGCGCCATCGTCACGGTCTGGGACATTTCCGCCGACAACCTCGCCGCGATCGAGGGCGAAACCAACATCCGCACCCGCGCGATCGACGTCACCGATCCGCAGGCCGTCACCCGCGCGATGGCAGAGGACCAGACCGCGATGGGCGGGCTCGACACCCTGGTCTGCTCCGCCGGGATCACCGGCCCCAACACCACCGTCATCGAATACCCCACCGAGGCCTGGAAACAGGTGTTCGAGCTCAACACCCACGGGCTGTTCTACTGCAACCGCGCCGCCGCCGCGCTGATGCGGCCCGCGGGCTTTGGCCGGATCGTCAACATGGCCTCGGTCGCCGGGAAAGAGGGCAACCCCAACGCCTCGGCCTATTCCGCCTCCAAGGCCGCGGTCATCGGGCTGACGAAATCGCTGGGCAAGGAACTGGCCGACACGCAGATCACCGTCAACGCCATCGCGCCTGCCGCCGTGCGCACCGCGATCTTCGACCAGATGACGGACGAGTTCATCGCCTACATGGAATCGAAAATCCCGATGGGCCGCTTCGGCACCATCGACGAAATTGCCGCGATGGCCTGCTGGCTCGCCTCGTCCGAGGCGAGTTTCACCACCGGGGCGGTCTTCGACCAGTCCGGCGGCCGCGCCACCTACTAGGGAGACCCAGCATGAGACTGCAAGGAAAACGCGCCATCGTCACCGGCGGCGGCTCCGGCTTTGGCGAGGGGATCGTCACCCGGTTCGCCGCCGAGGGCGCGCAGGTGGTGGTGGCCGACATCAACTATGAAAACGCCCGCCGCGTGGCCGAAGAGACCGGCGCCCACCCCCTGCACACCGATGTCGCCGACGGGGCCAGCGTCCGCGCCCTCGTGGCGCTGGCGACCGAACACATGGGAGGCATCGACATCCTGGTGAACAACGCCGGCATCACCCATCTGCCCGCCCCGATGGAAGAGGTCAGCGAAGAGGACTTCGACCGCGTCTTCGCCGTCAACTGCAAGTCCGTCTACCTCGCCGCCCGCGCGCTTGTCCCTGCGCTCAAGGCGCAGGGCTCGGGCGCGATCCTCAACGTGGCCTCCACCGCCGGCGTCTCGCCCCGGCCGAACCTGAACTGGTACAACGCCTCCAAGGGCTGGATGAACACCGCGACCCGGGCCATGGCGGTGGAACTGGCGCCCGCCGGCATCCGTGTCAACGCGCTCAACCCGGTGGCGGGCGAAACGCCCCTGCTCGCCAGTTTCATGGGTGAGGACACGCCAGAGATGCGGGCGAAATTCCTCTCCACCATCCCGCTGGGCCGGTTTTCCACGCCCCGCGACCTCGCCAACGCCGCCCTGTTCCTCTGCTCGGACGAGGCCGACATGATCACCGGCGTCTGCATGGAGGTGGACGGCGGCAGGTGCATCTAGCGCGCGCCGGAAAACACAGGCGTCGCCCCCGGATGCAAGGCGAACCATCCCGGCCCGCCTTGCACGCGATCCGGTCTGCACTATGCTCTTGGCGACAGTTCGGAAGGCGGTGCAGTCGTATCATGTTCAGAAACATCTTGGCCGCGGCGCTGGCGGCGGCCGGCATCGCGATCGGCGCCTGGACCTTCATCGCGCCAGACCGGACGGGCCCCGTCACCGCCGACGGCATGTCGCCGCAGGAATTCTCGCGCGAAAGCCCCCTGTTGCTGCCGGGCATCCTCGCCACGATCTACGAGGCCTTCAGCCAGACCGAAGAGACCGAGATCTACGACCGGCTGGCAAAGGTGGCCACGGGGCCGGCGCTGGAACAGCTCTACCTCGAACGGGTCGGGGCAATGGCCGGGGGCGGCCTGAACCCGGACCAGGAAATCCACGAGGTCTCGCTACTGGGCATGAGCGCGCGCCGAAACGGCGACATGGTCGAGATCACCGCCAGGTGGCGCGTCCTTGGCGTGGTCGGCCATGCCGAGCACATGCACATGCGCGGCAACGCCTACGCCGCCGATCTCACGATGGCCGCCGACCAGGGCGCCTGGAAGATCACCGGCTTCTCGCTGACAGAGGTCGACCGCAGCGACGCGGGGACGCTCGAACGCAACGCCGACGCGCCTCCCCCGGGAGACGGCAGTTGATCGCCGCCCGCGACCTGTCCTTTGCCTATCCCGGCGGCGGCTTTGCCCTGAAGGTGCCCTCGCTGGACGTGGCGCCGTGCGAACGGGTCGGCGTGATCGGCCCCAGCGGCACCGGCAAGACGACGCTGCTGAACCTCGTGGCCGGGATGGTCCGGGCGGACGCCGGCGCATTGACCGTCGCCGACACCGATCTGGCGACGCTGGACGACGCCGCGCGCCGCCGGTTCCGGGCGACGCATGTGGGCTTCATCTTTCAGAATTTCGCGCTGGTCGACTACCTGAACGCCTACGAGAACATCCTCTATCCCTATCGCGTCGGCCTCGGGCTGCGGCTCGATGCGCAGGTCAGGGAACGGGCCCGCGCCCTGGCAGAGGCCTGCGGAATCGCGCATCGCCTGAAAAGCCATCCCGCCGCGCTGTCGGGGGGCGAACAGCAGCGCGTGGCCATCTGCCGGGCGCTGGTCACGCAACCGAAACTGATCCTCGCGGACGAGGCCACCGGCAACCTCGACCCGGAAACCAAGGAAGCCATCCTCGACCTGCTGTTCGACCGGGCCTCTGACATGCAGGCGACCGTCCTCGCGGTGACACATGACCACGACCTCTTGCCCCGGTTCGACCGGGTGATCGATTTCGCATCGCTGAGACAGCCGGCATGAACGCGCTTTTCCTGGCCTTCGCCCACCTGCGCTGGACATGGGCGCGCAGTCTGCTGCTCGTCGTCGTGGGCGCGCTGATCCTCTCGGTCCCGCTGGTGACACAGGTCCTCTTGCGCGGCTCCGAAGAGGCGCTGACCCGCCGGGCCGAGGTCACGCCGCTGGTGCTGGGCGCGCGCGGCAGCCAGCTCGACCTGGTCATGAGCACGGTCTATTTCTCGCAGGACCGCGCCCAGCCCATTACCCGCGCCGCCGAGGACGCGGTCTGGGACAGCGGGCTGGCCCTGCCGATCCCGCTGCACACCGCCTTCCAGACCAATGGCGCCCGGATCGTGGGCACCTCGCTCGACTATTTCGACTTTCGCGGCCTGCAGATCGCCGAGGGGCGGCAGATGGCCCTTTTGGGTGAGGCGGTGCTGGGCGCGCAGGTGGCGGACCGGCTGGGCCTCGGCCCCGGCGACACCGTCGTCTCGGCGCCGGAAAATCTCTTCGACCTCGACGGGGTCTATCCGCTGGAACTGCAGATCACCGGCGTGCTGGCCGCCACCGGCACCCCCGACGACGAGGCCGTCTTTACCGACGTCAAGACCACCTGGATCATCGCAGGCATCGGGCACGGGCATGATGACGTGGTGACACCGGACGCCGCGGGCAATGTCACCGCCAATGCCGCCATCACCCAGTTCCAGCGCATCACGCCCGAGAACATCGACAGCTTTCATTTCCACGGCGCCGCCGGAGACTACCCGCTCTCCGCCGTGCTGGTCGCCCCCTATGACACCCGCTCGGGCACGATCCTGCGCGGGCGCTATCTCGACCCGGAAAACCCGCTGCAGATGACCGTCCCGGCAGAGGTGGTCGCGGGACTGGTCGATCGGATCTTCCGGATCGCGACGCTCCTGGACGCGGTCACCCTGGTGATCGGGATCGCCGCGCTTGGCGCCATCGGCCTGTCGCTCTTCCTGGCGTGGAGCCTGCGCGCGCCCGAGATCGAAACCGCCCGGCGGCTCGGCGCGGGCCGTTTCATGATCCTGCGATTGGCCTTCGCGGAAATTGCCCTACTGTTGATCCTGTCGGCAGGGATTGCCGCGGGGCTTGTCACGCTCGTCACGATGAACGGCGACAGCCTTGTTGCCTGGATCCTTGCACTTTGAGTAGCCATTTGACCTGACCTGTAACGGAGACATCCCGATGAAGACACTGATGACCGCCGCGGCCCTTGCCGCCTTCGCCACGACGGCAACGGCCCACTACGGCATGATCATCCCCTCCGACAACATGGTCAGCCAGGAAGACGGGCGCAGCATCGACCTGACGCTCTCCTTCTCGCATCCGTTCGAGGGCGTGGGCATGGTGCTGGAAATGCCCGAGGCCTTTACCGTGACACACGGCGGCGAGACGACAGACCTGCTGGACACGTTGGAGGACACGCAGGTCATGGACCACGCGGGTTTTACCACCGAATACCGGCTGGAACGTCCGGGCACGCATGTCTTTGCCCTGACGCCCAAACCCTACTGGGAACCCGAGGAAGACGCCTTCATCACCCATTTCACCAAGACCTACGTCTCGGCCTATGGCGACGATGAAGGCTGGGACGCGGAACTGGGCCTCAAGACAGAGATCGTGCCGCTGTCCAAGCCCTTTGCCCTGTGGGAAGGCAACCTGTTCCAGGGCATCGTCAAGCTCGACGGCGAACCCGTGCCCTATGCAGAGGTCGAGGTCGAATACTACAACGAGGACGGCAGCGCCGTCGCGCCCTCGGACCTGATGATCACCCAGACGATCAAGGCCGACGCCGATGGCGTCTTCAGCTATGCCGTGCCGACCGCCGGATGGTGGGGCTTTGCCGCACTGAACACCGCCGCAGAGCCGATGCAGCATGACGGTGAGGACAAGGCCCACGAACTGGGCGCGGTGATCTGGGTCCACTTCGAGGACTGGGCGGCGGAATGATACGCGCGCTTGTCCTTGCCATATGTGTCGCCGCCACGCCCGTCGCGGCGCATGACCTGCGGGTCTTTGCCTCTGTCTCGGGGCAGACCGTGACGGTGGAATCCACCTTTTCATCCGGCCGCACCCCTACAGGGGGCGCGGTGCGCGTGCTGGATGCCGACAACGTCCTGCTGATGACGCTGGAGATCGGCGCCGAGGGCAAGACCCAGTTCACCCTGCCAGAGGGCACGGCGAACACCGGCCTGATGATCGAGGTCGAGGTCAACGAGGGCCATTCCGATTACTGGATGCTGACACCGGACGACATCGCCTACGGTCAGGGAACGTACTGATGCTCAAACCTCTTGCCTTTGCGCTGGCCGTTCTGGCTGGCGCCGCCAGCGCTCAGGACCGGCCCGTGGTGGCAACCGTGAACTACCCCTTGGCCTGGATGGCGGAACGGCTGGGCGGCGATGCGATCGAGGTGCTGTTCCCGGTGCCCGAGGGGCGCGACCCGTCCTTCTGGCGGCCCGGCCTGTCCGACATCGCGGCGATCCAGCAGGCGGATCTGATCGCGCTCAACGGGGCCGGGTTCGCGGCATGGACGACGCGCGCCTCGCTGCCGCGCTCGCGGCTCATCGATACCTCCTCGGACCTGTCCGGGGCCTTCATCGCCACGCAATCCGTGACCCACAGCCACGGCGAGGATGGTGAACATTCGCACACCGGCACCGCCAGCTATACCTGGCTCGATTTCGAACTGGCAGCCGGACAGGCGCAGGCATTGGCGGCCGCCATGCAACGCCGGATGCCCGGCCTGAGCGATCAGGTGGCGGAAACCCTGCCCGCGCTGCTGGCCGATCTGGACGCCCTCGACAGCCATGCGCGCGAGGCCCTCGCGGCGCTGCAAGGCACGACGATCATCGCGACCCACCCCCGCTACCAGTATTTCGCCCGGGCCTACGGTCTCGATATCGCCGCGCTCGAATGGGAGGCCGGCGCCATGCCGGACGAGGCGCAGTGGCAGGACCTGCAGAACATGGTGACGGACACCGGCGCCACCCTCCTGATCTGGGAGGCCGAACCGCCCCGGGAGGCCAGGGACCGCGCCGCCGAGATGGGGCTTGCCTCCGTCATCTTCGCGCCGCTCGCGTCGCGACCCGCCAGCGGGGATTTTACCTCTGTCATGCGGGCGCAGATCACGGATCTGGCCGGGCGCCCCTGAGCGCACCGGCCCCCGTATCGCCGGCCTTAACCTTTTCAGACGCAACGTCATCTTCATGACCGGACCAAAGCGCGAACGGTTTTGTACGTTTTGCGGAAAACGCCGTACGTTTTGTACAAAACGTACGGATCAGGCCGCCCTGTCTCTCTGTTTCCAACCGTGTCCGGACCGGGCATGACCACAACATCTTGTGCCGTGTTGCGGCGCGCACGCCGCGTTAACCCCCTCGCCCGCCGCCGTCACCGGATCTTCATCGGTCGCGGCCAAGGCCCCTTGCGATTCTGCGGAGGGACCCGGATGCTGCGCGCAAATTCCCGAGACCAAGGCCAGCCATGCGACCCGGAAACCGTAACCTGATCACCGACGTGCCCGGCCTTCTGGTCGGCAATGCCGAGGACGAAACGCTCCGGTCGGGCACCACGGTCCTGACTTCGGACTGCCCGTTCACCGCCTCGGTTTCGGTCATGGGCGGGGCGCCCGGGACACGCGAAACCGACCTGCTGGCGCCGGACAAAACGGTCGAGGCCGTGCATGCGCTGGTGCTGTCCGGCGGCAGCGCCTTTGGGCTTGCCGCGGCACAGGGCGTGATGGACGAACTGCATGAAAAAGGCAAGGGATTCAGTATCTTCTCGGCACGCGTGCCAATCGTCCCGGCGGCCATACTCTTCGATCTGCTGAACGGCGGCGACAAGGCCTGGGCCGACAATCCCTATCCTGCGCTGGGTCGGCGGGCGCTGACCTCGGCGGCCGCGGACTTCGCCCTGGGCACCGCTGGTGCGGGCACCGGCGCGCAGACGGCGCAACACAAGGGCGGGCTGGGCTCCGCCAGCCTCGTGCTGGACGACGGCATCACGGTGGGCGCGCTGGTCGCCGCCAACCCGATGGGCAGCGTGACCACCCCCTCCGGGCGCCATTTCTGGGCGGCCCCTTTCGAAATCGGGGCAGAGTTCGGCGGCCTCGGCGTGGACCCGTCCCCGGGCCTCGCCCTCCCCCCCAGCCGCAAACTCGGCGCAATGGCCGCCCAGGGCAACACGACCATCGCGATCGTGGCCACCGACGCCGCGTTGAGCAAGGCACAGTGCCACCGCGTCGCCGTTGCGGCCCATGACGGGATCGCGCGGGCGATCCTGCCGGCGCATTCACCGATGGACGGGGACCTTGTTTTTGCAGCCGCTACAGGCGCACGGCCCTTGGACGATCCGGGCACGCAGGGAACGATGATCGGCCATGCGGCCAGCCTGTGCCTGTCCCGCGCCATCGCCCGCGCGATCTGGGAAGCGCAGCCCCGCCCAGGGGATACCCTGCCGACGCTGAGGTCCGACTTGGCCTGACCGGAAGATCAGCGCAGGATCGGCGGCTTTTCCGGATCGGTCCCGGGGGCCAGACGCTCGACCCGCTTTGGTTCCTGAGCCTCTGGCAGGTCAAAGCGCAGCGCGACGCGGGCAAGATCGGCTGTCAGTCGGTCGCTGTCCGACAGAAAGGTGACGTCCAGCGCCCCCGCCTCCAACCCCGAGAAGACCAGCGCCTCGTTGATGGCCCCGGCCAGCGCGGTTTCGGCGCCCGCAACGGCGCCGGTGATCCCCAGAAGGTGCCCCCGCGTCCCGTCGTCATAGATCACCTCGGCGAGGTAGGCCTTGCGGGCAAGCCCGGCGCCGGTGGCCAGACGCGCATCCAGCGCCGTCACCAGCGCCTCTGGCACGCGCGGGGCGCGGAACTCGGCGGGGCGCGCCTCGGCCTGTTGCGGGCCGTGACCCAGAGTTTCCGCCAGCCAGGCCAGTGCCTCGGGCGGCAGCAGGTACTGCGAAGGGGCGACCTCGAGGTTCAGGGCCAGGCCGATCCCCTGCCCCGCCAGCATCGCGGCCAGCGCCCGGCCGGACAGTGCCGCGTAGGGAACGGCCCGCCCGGCAAAACCGGACAGCCGTTCCTCCCGGTCGAACCCCAGGACGAAGCGCGCGTCGCCCAGTTCGAAGATCTCGGGAGAGATCTCCTGCCCCTGCGGTTCGGCGGCAAGCATCAGGTACAGTTCGGTCGTGGCCAGCCGGTCGTAGTAACGCAGGCGCAGAGCGTCATCATCCGGCGCGGCCTCCATCGCCGCATGGGCGCGGTCCAGTTCGGTCAGGGTCTCTTCGCTCATGCCAGCACCTCCGCGACACGGGTCCGCAGGACGGGCAGCAGCTCGGCCTCGAACCAGGGATTGCGTTTCAACCATGCGGTATTGCGCCACGAGGGATGCGGCAAGGGCAGTGCCGCGGGCGAAAAGTCGCGCCAGCGGGCAACGGTCTCTGTCACCCCGCCTTTGACACCCAGATGCCATTTCTGGGCATAGCCGCCGACGAGGACGGTCAGCCGGACATCGGGCAATGCATCGATAACCTGTTGCCGCCAGGTGCGGGCACAGATCGGCGGCGGCGGCAGGTCCGAGCCCTTGCGGTAGCCGGGAAAGCAGAAGGCCATGGGCACGATGGCCACGCGGGTCTCGTCGTAGAAGGTCTCGGCGTCGACGCCCAGCCAGTCGCGCAGACGGTCTCCGGAGGGATCGGTAAACGGCAAGCCCGAGTGATGGACCTTCATTCCCGGGGCCTGACCCGCGATGAGCAACCGGGCCGAGGGCCGGGCCCGCAGGACCGGGCGCGGCGCATGTTCCGTCTCGGTGGCGGCGAAACGCTCGGCGCAGAGACGGCAGGCGCGAATGTCGGCAAGCAGTTGATGCATTGCGCAAGTCTAATGCGCCGATGCGTCGAGGTCACGCCGGGAGGGGGCGCTGCCTCCTCGGCCTTCGGCCTCTCCCCGGGAGGTATTTTCGGCCCAAAGAAACACAAGCGGCCGGGAGTACGCTCCTCCGGAGCTGCCGCAATTTCCGGCAACGCTGGCGCCTTGACCAGCACTCATTTCGAAGGTTGTCGAAATTTGACTTGCGAAAGCGCCTTCAGTTCGACATTTTTAGAATTATGAAAATGACCGATTCTCTTCCCCTGACCGTCGAAACGGCGGCCTCCAAGTTCGCCGCGCTCGGGTCCGAACAGCGCCTTCAGGTTCTGCACACGCTGGTGCGGGCCGGGCACGACGGGCTCAGCATCGGCGCACTGGGTGAACGTACCGGGATCACCGGATCAACCCTCACCCATCACCTGAAAATCCTCTCTGCCGCCGGGCTCGTTACCCAGGCGCGGCAGGGACGCTCGATCATCTGCGCCGCCGCCGACTATTCCGAGGTCGAGGCGCTGTCGGACTACCTGCTGCGCCAGTGCTGCGCGGATGCCTCGATCTGCCACAAGGACATCGACAATGGCTGATACGTCAACAACGGCCACACGCCGCCTGCCGCCCGTTTCCAAGGCCTGGCTGGCCAGTGCCGTGCTTCTGGCTCTCGTCGCGCTGATCGACTGGCCCCAGTTCTGGCCGACGGTGACTTTCACCGCGGGGGCCCTTGGCCATACCGCGCCGTTCATCCTCTTTGCCGTGCTGGCGGTCGCCTATCTCAAGGCCACCGGGGCCGAAACGCTGCTGGCGAGGGCCTTTGAGGGGCGCGAAGTCCGGATGATTTTCCTGGCCGCGCTGCTGGGGGGCATGTCGCCTTTCTGTTCCTGCGAAGTGATCCCCTTCATCGCGGCGCTGCTGGCGGTGGGCGCCCCCTTGTCGGCGGTCATGGCCTTCTGGCTGGCCTCGCCGCTGATGGATCCGGCCATGTTCCTCATCACCGCGGGCACGCTTGGCTGGGACTTCGCCGTGGCCAAGACCGTCGCTGCCGTCGGCCTGGGCCTTTTGGGCGGGTTCGGGACCAAGACCCTGGCCGATAGCCCGGTCTTCCGCGCCCCACTGCGCGAAAAACCGCAGGTGGGCGGCTGCTGCGGCGTCAAGAAACCCTTTCAGGGCAAGCCCGTCTGGGCCTTCTGGCAAGAGAGCGAACGCACCGCCACCTTCCGCGATACGGCATTTGAGAACGCCCTGTTCCTGCTGAAATGGCTGACATTGGCCTATGTCATCGAGGCGTTGATGATCCACTACGTGCCCGCCGAAATGATCGCCGGCGTGCTGGGTGGCACCGGGTTCATGCCGGTCCTGCTGGGCGCATTGGTCGGGGCGCCGGCCTATCTGAACGGCTATGCCGCTGTGCCGCTGGTCGATGCGCTGCTGGCGCAGGGCATGGCACCGGGCGCGGCGATGAGCTTTGTCGTCGCCGGTGGTGTCAGCTGCATCCCTGCGGCCATCGCGGTCTGGGCGCTCGTCAAACCCCGCGTATTCTTGGCCTACTTCGTCTACGCGTTGCTGGGGGCACTGATCGCAGGCATGACCTGGGGTCTCGTCGCCTGAACCTCATGGAGAATTGTTGACTTGCCGGGTCCCTGCACGGGGCCCGGTTTGTTTTTGTTTCGCGCCAGCGCCATAATGTGAACAAATTGTCTACCAAGTTGGCGCATACACCAGATCATTAGGGATCCGAGCGTAGTCAGGGCACCCAGATGTTAGAGTTCGACATGGTCAGCAAGTCCTTCTGGACGGGCGCCCAGCGCAAGGTGATTCTTGACCGGGTGTCGTTCCGCGTTGACCTGGGTGAATCCCTTGGCATCCTCGCCCCCAACGGCACCGGCAAATCCACCGTCATCAAGATGATGGCAGGACTGGAAAAACCGGATGAGGGCGAAATCCGGCGTGGTTGCCGTGTCTCGTTTCCACTGGGCTTCATGGGCGGCGTCGTGTCCAAGATCTCGGCCAGGGAAAACGCCCGGTTCATCGCCAAGCTCTACGGGATTGATCCCGACTACGTCGAATCCTTCTGCCGTTGGCTTTGCGATCTGAAGGAGTATTTCGACCAGCCCATCGGCACATATTCGTCCGGTATGAGGGCCCGGTTCACCTTTGCCCTGATGCTGGCGCTGGATTTCGACATGTACCTGATCGACGAGGGCATGCCCAATTCCACCGACGCCGCGTTCAACAAGCGCGCTGGCGACATCCTGGCCGAAAGGCTGCGGACGACGACGATCGTAATCGTCAGTCACCAACCAAAGGTGCTGGAGAAATTTGCCCGCAAGGCGGCTGTCCTGATGGACGGCAAGATGTACATGTTCGACACCCTGGAAGAAGCGAAACGGCTGTATGACTATGAAACCGAAGGCTAAGAAGTTCCGCATTCGGCGTTCACCGGCCGCTGCCGCCCAACCAGGCGAGGGTGCCGAGACCGATCGTACCGCGCCGGCAGAAACACCTGCCCCAACGCCGCCCGAGTCCGGGGGCAACCGGCCCGCAGCGGGACGACCGCAGTTCTCGAACACCGAGACTTCCGCAAAGGCCCGCAGTGACGAGGTCGCCGCTTCCCGCCAGGTCGCGGGTGAGACGGACATCGACTCGATCCGCGCCGAGGGGCTGACCGCGCGTCAATTGCGCATGGCCCGCCGTGTCGCCAACAAGCACGGGTTCGAGGCGACATCGGATTTCGACGCCGTGCGTCTGTTGCGCCAACGTGGGATCGACCCGTTCCAGCGCACCAACATGCTGGAACTTGTGAAGGCCGACCCCGACAACACGCCCGCCTCGCCGCAGCAGTCGAAACCGGAACCCAAGGTGCAACTGCCCCAGACCATCAAGATGGAAAAGGCGCAACTGCCTTCGACGGAAACCATCAGCCCGGCAGAGCGCCGCGCCACCGAAATACGGCAGATCCAGCGCGAACTGGCGGCACGACGCCGCAAGAAGATGATGCTGCTCATGGTGCGGCTTGCGGCCTTTGTCCTGCTCCCCACCCTCGTCGCCGGCTATTACTTCTATGCCGTTGCGACCCCGATGTATTCGACCAAGTCGGAATTCCTGATCCTCAAGGCCGAAAGCTCGGGCGGGGCGATGGGGTCGCTTTTCTCGGGCACCCAATTCGCCACCAATCAGGACGCTATCGCCGTGCAATCCTACCTGACCTCCAAGGATGCCATGCTGCGCCTGGATCGGGACGAAGGGTTCAAGTCGCATTTCACTCAAGGGTTCATCGACCCGATCCAGCGGTTGGAACCGGAGCCCACCAACGAAGAGGCCTATGCCTTGTACAAACGTCACGTCCAGATCGGCTATGATCCGACCGAGGGTGTGATCAAGATGGAAGTCATGGCCGCCGACCCGCAGGTCGCCGCCGATTTTTCCAGCGCGCTGATCGGTTATGCGGAGGAACGGGTGGACAACCTTTCGCTGCGCAAACGATCCAACGCGGTCAAGGACGCAGAGGAAGGTTTGGCCGATGCCGAAGCCGCCCGCCGCGACGCTCAGGAAAAGCTGGTCCGCATGCAACAGGAAGGCAACGTCATCGACCCCGAAGGCCGGATTGCCGCGTTGCGCTCACAGATCAACACATACGAGCTGCAACTGCAGGAGAAACAACTGCAACTGCAGGCTCTGCTGGATAATAGCCGCCCGAATTCCGCCAAGGTCGAAGGCGCCCAGGGCGACATTCGCCGCCTTGAGGCGCTGCTGGACCGGCTCAACCTCGAGATGACGACGGCCACAACGGGAAAGGGCTCCCTGGCCGAGGTGGCCGTGCAGATCAAGCTGGCAGAGGCAGATCTCTCGACCCGCGACCTGATGCTGCAGACCGCGCTGGAACGCTTGGAACAGGCCCGCCGCGACGCCGACAGCCAGGCCCGCTACCTGACCACATCGGTGGTTCCCGTACCTTCGGAGGACCCGAGCTACCCCCGCAAGTTCGAGAACACGATGCTGGCCTTCCTGATCTTCGGCGGCATCTACCTGATGATCTCGCTGACCGCCTCGATCCTGCGCGAACAAGTCGCGAGCTGAGGCCCCTGCCGCCTACTCGATCAGGGTCAGGATCTCGTCCAGAGGTTTCTTGATCTTGGCCACGGCGGGGACCTTTGCCCCGGGCGCCGGATGCCCCGCAGCGATAATCATCACCGGCTTTTCCGAATCCGGCCGCCCAAGCAGCGCGTTCAGGAACCGCATCGGGTTTGGCGTGTGGGTCAGGGACACCAGCCCGGCATGGTGCAAGGCCGCCAGCAGAAAGCCGGTAGAAATGCCGACGCTTTCGGGCACGTAATAGTTCTTGAACCGCGTGCCATCGTCGAACTGCCCATAGCGTTGGGCAAAGACCACAATCAGCCAAGGCGCGATCTCAAGGTGCGGCTTGTCCGGCCCCGTTCCGATCGGTTCCAACGCCCGCAGCCATTCATCCCCCGCCGCCCCGTCATAAAAGCGGCGCTCTTCTTCCTCTGCCGCGGCACGGATGCGCGACTTCACCCCCGAATTCGAGATCGCCACGAAATGCCACGGTTGGTGGTTGGCACCCGAGGGCGCCGATCCCGCCGTCCGGATACAGTTTTCGATGACCGCCCTTGGCACCGAACGGTCAGAGAACTCTCGCACCGAATGCCTCTGTTTCATCCGGTCATGGAAATCGGCCGCCGCCCGGACCATTTCCTCATCCGGCATCGAAACCCGGTCGGGCAGATCCACCGCCTCGTATTTCAACTGCTTGCGCGCGAACATCCCCGCCCTCCTTGCATTTCACCACACAGAGTGCGGTGCACGTGCTCATACATGCAAGCCTGACGCGGGGCGCAGGTTACCGTGCCGACAAATGACAGGGAGAGAAGGTCGGAATGCCTCTTGCAGCCGACGCGCAGTCCTTGCTAAACGGGTCGACGGAGAGGTGGCCGAGTGGTCGAAGGCGCACGCCTGGAAAGTGTGTAGGCGGGAAACCGTCTCGAGGGTTCGAATCCCTTCCTCTCCGCCACTATTTTTGGCTAATATGCTGTTTTTGTTGACAGAAATAGCGCTGAAAAAAATTTCACATCCCCCGGAACATCCCCCACTTTGTCATGGACCGCCCCGGTGCATGACGGAACACCTCCAGGGATTCTGTGGCGGGACCAACGAGCAGCTCCCCCGTTAGCAAAGTCACTTACCACCTGCTGACCGAGATTTTTTGTCCAGTCGAACAGCCGCCGGTTGGGGCAGGGCAGTTTCAGTCGGCATCGTTCAGAGATCTCGTTTGATCCCAATTTCATGACGCCAATCCCCGCCTGATACGCCCTGCGTCATTGCCGCGGTTCGCAGCTCCGGCATTGCCCAGTGCGACGGGCGGACACTCCCGCCGCCTCTCGTCAGTCGAACCTCAAGACTTGTCCAAACGATCTGTCCGAGGCAGGTACTTTGACAAACCGCCCAACACCGAGACCCGCCCATGGCCCGCAAACCCGCCCTCACCACCGACAAGCTGAAAAACCTCGGCGCCGAGAAACTCGCGCAGTTGGTGCTGGACGAAGCAGAGCGTAACGCCGGGTTCCGGCGGCAGGTCAAGGCAGCGCTGGCCGGCAAGTCCGAGCCAGAGGCGATTGCCAAGCTGGTCGACCGTCGCCTCTCCGGCTTGGCGCGGGCCAGGAGTTTCATTGAATGGGACAAGGCCCGCACCTTTGCGATGACCTGCGCAGCCTGACTGATACCCTCACCTCCGAGCTGGGCGCCGCGGCGCCTGCGTTGGCCGTAAACAGGTTACTGCGCTTCATAGCTACGCATGAGCTTGTGTGTTCGAACGCGTCGATGATCCCTCGGGCCGTGTTCAAGACGTCTATTACCAGGCGATCGCGGCGATCGGCGACCTGGCCCCGCGACTGACACCCGCGGAGGCGGATCAGTTGCCCGAGAAAATCATAACTGCTCTCGGCGATAGCACACTGGGTACCTGGCCGATGTCACCACCGCCGTGGCGCCGCATCTGCCGCAAGACAGCCTGGCGCGCTGGGATGCCGATCTGAAAGTGGCCATCGCCGAGCGGCAGGCCGAAGAAGCCACACGCGCGCCGGAGGGCTGGTTTTATTCCATGACCTCGCAATGGGTTGAGATGCGCCAGGCCATCGCCAGGGCGCGGGGGGATCTCGATCTGCTCGTCGCGCTGGAAACAACAAAGCGCCCGCACATGCAGGACACCCTGGGAATCGCGGCACAGTTTCTTGAAGCCGGGCGCAGTGCCGAGGCGCTGGATTGGGTGCGCAAGCCGGGGCGGCGCGCTCTTGTTGAGGACGAGGAGGATATGTCCCCGCCACGGGTCAGCCTGGAGGCGCGCATTCTGGGGGCCCTGGGCGACGCACCTGCCGCGCAGGCCCTGCGCTGGCAGTGTTTCGAGACCACCTTGTCCGCCGAGATCCTGCGGGACTACCTCGGCCAATTGCCGGATTTCGAGGATATCGAGGCCGAAGACCGCGCTCATGCCTTTGCCCTTGAAAACCCGCGCCAGAGGCGGCCCTGCAGTTCTTCCTCGACTGGCCCCGAACGGATCTGGCGGCCGAGATGATCGTGATGCACCCGGACCAATGGGACGGTGGCGATTGGCACATCCTGCCCCAAGTGGCAAGGAAGAAGGCCCCGTGTCAGGAAGGCAACAGCCGATGCCTCTGGATGTCACGGTCACGGCTGCACGACGGATTGAAAAAAGCGACAGAAGTCGGGCACGGAATCTCGGCTGACTGGAACGGGAATTTGGCGTGAGCTTTCCTGAAACCGGCCCGCCTGCCATGAAGCCGGACGAGGCCAATGCGCGCATCCGCGGACTGGACAGGGTAACTGATATCTGCGCGACAGATCCGGAACGGATCGAGGCCTTGCGAGCTGAGATCTCCCGGCTCAGCGCGAACCGCCAGGGCCTGTTGGACATGTTTCGGCGCCTGTGACGCCGTCTCAAGCAAATGCGCTTCAAAATCACAGCGGCAAGAGGCATAAAGCCTCCGCAACGACCGGAGCTAGCCAGAGAATGCGCGACAGACCCACCTGCCTGATGATCTCGGGCTCCGGCCGTTCGGGAACAACGATCCTTTCCGTCCTGTTATCGCAGGGCGAGGCTGTCATGAACATCGGACAGTTGCGCGATGTCTGGTCCGGCTGGGCCCGGGATGTGCCCTGCACCTGCGGCAAGAGCCTGACAAACTGCGCCTTCTGGGGCGCCGTCCGAGAAGAGGCCTACCCGGAACAGACCGCAGAACAGGCAGGCCGGATTGAGTCAGAAAGACGCGCCTTCATGGCCGAGGCCGCAGGTCTGCGCAACTGGAACACGCCAGATGCGCTCGAAAGCCTTGGCCGAGCACATTACAGTTTCCTGGAGGCTCTTGACGCCGCACTAAGGGCGCTGGTCCTCGTGTCCGGTGCCCAGGTTCTAGTGGACAGTTCCAAGTCGCCCGAGTTCGCGCTGGCCTGCCACCTGATCGGGACCATGGACATTCACGTCCTCAACCTGATCCGGGATCCGCGTGCGGTCGCCTGCAGCTGGGCCAAGCGGAAGCCGCGCAGCATAAACCAGCGGCTCGATGCCTGGGGCCGGCGGCAACGCCGGCTAGCGGGCTGGCAGGAGACAGATGGGCTGCGACACCGGTCCCTGCGCTACGAGGATTTGACAGCCGCGCCGCAGGAGACACTCGCACAAGTGCTGGACTGGGTCGGTGAGGACCTACCCCCTTCCGTCTTCGAAAACGCGCCCAAGGCGCGGGTTTCCTGGGCGCGACAGCATCTCTTTCCCCCTTCGAACGAAAAAGTCATTGGCGAATTGCGCACCGAAGTCGAGATTCGCGCACCGTCGGATTGGCGGGCCATGCGCCACTGGCCGCTACATGTGAAGGCCCTGGTGCGCAGTTTCCCCCAAGGTCCGGCTTACATCCTCGGTCTCGACAGCTCCGAAAGAATGCTAAAGCCATGACCGACGCCGCCGTGATATTTCTCATTTGCTCCGAACGCTCCGGCTCAAACTTGATCCGAGCCATGCTGGACGCCCATCCTGAAATCAGTGCACCACAACCGCTGCACTTGGTCCGGGACGTGATTGCACGGGCTGATGCGTTCGTGCACGGCGAGCGCGACGGGCCGGTGGCAGAAGCCATGCTGGCGCATGTACGCGAAAGCCTAAACAAGCAGTTCCCGCAAGCCGTAGCAAAGGCCGTTGCCGAAAGTGTCGAGGCGGCCGAACCTTTCACACCGGGCGAAATCCTGCGTGCCCTTTATGGCGGTATCGCCCGGGAAACCGGGGCCTCCGTGGTGATGGTCAAGGAAAACGAGCTGCACGAGGCCGCCGCGCAGATCATCGATGCCTTTCCGGACGCGCGGTTCATCTTTCAGACCCGCGACCCGCGGGACTATCTCGCCTCGGCGGTTGCGCTCAAGTCCGGCGCTTTCGGCAACAAGTTCGGCTCCTTTCGCAACGCCATGCAGGTCTGGGCGGCGGACCAGAAATTCGGCTTGCGGATGCTGGGACACTTCGGACCAGACAGGGTGTTCTTCCAGCGATACGAAGACCTCGTATCCAATTCCGAGGGAGTATTACGCGAACTCTGCCGCTTTCTCGGACTTCAGTTCTCACCCGCGATGCTGGAGTATCATCGGAATGAGAACGTGCAGGAATTCTCATCTCGACGGGAAGCCTGGCAAAACCTCGCGCGCCCGGTGATGAGCGGCAATTTTAACAAGTATCGCCAGACCTTGTCCAAGCGCCGGATCAGGGCGGTAGAGGCGATGGTCGGCCCGCTCATGGACCGGCTGGGGTACAGGCGCGATTTTCCGGCTTCCGACGGCACAAGATGGCCGCTGGTCTGGACATCACTTGTCGAGCCATTCGAACGCTGGGCCAACAAGGCGTGGACGCCTTTCTATACCGTCCAGCAGACCAAGCACCACGATCGGCTGGACCGCCTTGCGGCACCCGTGGCCCTGCGCCATGTTCGACGCTCCGCGACCGACCTCCCGCCGGGACAGCATGTGCCGAACCTGGCAGAAAGGATCGCCGTCTCCGCTGCTGCACATCCGCAGAACATCGCCTTGCGGGTGGACGGCGAGACATGGAGCTATGCAGAACTTTTCGGCGCGGCCACCGCACTGGCGTCGCGACTGCCGGCAGATCACCCGGTGATCGGCATATATGCCGCGCGCCACGGGTCGACCTATGTGGGCATTCTCGCCACGGTACTTGCCGGCGGAACCTACGTTCCGCTCAATTGTCGGTTTCCCGACGCTCGGAACCGCGAGATCCTGCGCCGAACGGGCGCCTCGCACTTGCTCTGCGGTGCGACTTTCAAAGATGCTGCCACGCGCATTGCCGAAGGCTCGAATGCCGAGCTACGCACGGTCGAAGACGCCTACGTCAGCGGGGTGACCGATGGCTGGGCGACGGGCCGAGCACGCCCCGACGATGCGGCTTATATCCTGTTCACCTCGGGTTCGACTGGCACGCCAAAGGGCGTCGCAATTACCCACGCCAACCTTGGCGCCTACCTCGATACGGCGCTTTCCCTGCTGTCCCCCAGCCCCGACGCCCGGTTCTCGCAGACCTTCGACCTGACCTTCGATCTCTCGGTCCACGACCTGTTCGTCGCCTGGTCGAGCGGCGCGACGCTCTGCGTGGCCTCCACCGGCGATCTGACCGACCCCGCGGCCTACATGGTGCGCGAGGGAATCACGCACTGGTTTTCCGTACCCACGCTAGCGGGCGCGCTGCATCGAACCGGCGCCCTGAAACCGGGGGCCTTTCCCGATCTGCGTTGCGCGCTGTTCTGCGGCGAGGCGCTGCCGTCGGACTTAGCCCGCGCCTGGCTGGAGGCCACTCCGCAGGCGCGTCTTGAAAACTGGTACGGGCCGACCGAGGCCACTATCGCCTGCGTACGCCATGACCTGAAGAAGGGAACGGGCGAGGGCGTCACCCCTATAGGCAAACCGTTTGCGGGCATGACCGCGCTGGTGGTCGGAGATGATGGCAAGGAAGTGACCGCAGGTGAGATCGGCACGCTGTATCTCGGCGGGCCGCAGGTGGCCGAGGGATACCTCAACGACCCGGAGCGCAGCGCGCGCAGTTTCGTTAACCTTCCGGGGCGCACAGGGCATTTCTACAACACCGGCGATCTGGTATCCCGCAACAGGGAAGGGCTGCATTTTCATGGCCGCAGCGATTTCCAGGCCAAGATCCGTGGCTACCGCGTGGAACTGGGCGAGATCGAGGCCGCATTGCGCGCCCAGTACCCCGGCGACAACGTCGTCGCGCTGACCTGGCCACCGGCCGAAACCAACGCGACCCACGTGATTGCCGCTGTCGAGACAGAAACGCCGGAACCTGCTCTGGACCGCGCTGCGCTGCGCGAAACCCTGCCAGACTACATGGTGCCGTCCAGCGTCTTCGGTTTGCCGGGATTTCCCATTAATACCAGTGGCAAGATCGACCGACCAGCCATCGCCCGCGCCATCGAAGGCCGCCTGGCTGCGCGCGAAGCGGTTGCATCCGGCTCTTTCGAGGCACGGATTCTGGATGCCATCCTGAAAATCAAGCCGACACTTTCCGCCGATGAGATCCGATCCGCCGACAACCTGCTGATGGCCGGCATGGACAGCCTCGATTTCGTCAATCTCACCATCGTGTTTTCCGAGGAGTTCGGCGTGAACCTCGACGAGGCACGTGTCGCCCTTCTGGCGAACCTGGGCTTCGCCGAGCTTGTCGACAACCTCGAAAGGGGACGGGATGCAAGCGCCGCATTGGCTGCCATCCCGGACGACAGGATCGCCCGGGCCAACCGCGCGGTGGCCTTTCTGAACCGGGCGCCAGCCCTGCTTTCAGGAACGCGGCATCCGCTTGTGCTGGCCTTCGGCTCTTCCGGCACAATGCGGGCGATCGACACTGCACACGCCGAGTCATTCCTGCGCTCGGCGGGTCACGATGCCCACGTTCTTAACATTGGCCTGCCGGCGATTACCGCCATTGGTCTTGCACGCATCGCGCGCCACCTGGCGGACATCGCGGCAGCCAACCGGGTGACCGCCATCCTGCATGAATTCGATCCGGTCCTTCTGTCCACGGTCCCGCCGAAAGGCGACGTGGACCTCGACGAAGCGTTTTTTGCTTCGTCCGGATCGCTTCGCAATGCGAAAAGGGCGGGAAAGGAACTTGACTGGGCGACGAACATGCGCGGAATGCTGTCCGAAGACCAGAGAATGCCGGAAAAGAAAAAGAAGAAGAAAAAAGCGTTGTGGGAGCGGGAACGTGATCACGAGATCGCGCGCGTCTACCAGGGTGCGATTCCCTTTGACCCGGTGTCTCTGGATGCATGGCGTGCAGCGAGCGCTTCGCTCGCCACGCTGGGCGCCCCTGTTCTTGGCTGGATCCATCCGCTAGCCGAAGGCGTGACGGGCGGAGGCGCTTTCGATGCCGCGGTCGCGGAGTGCGAAACTGCCGATTGCCCGCGCATCCTCCGCCCGGCGGCCTTCGGCCTCTCAGCAGAGACCTTTCTGAACATCAATCACGTGGCACCCGGCGCCGGGATGCGCGGATTGACCGAATGTCTGATCCAGGAAGTCGTCGCAGACCTGAGCCAAAAGGTGACCGCGTGATCCCGAGTCATCATCACCGTTTGGTGTTTCTCCAGAAGCGATTTGCGCAGCATGGAACATGCAGCGCCACATTGAACGGTTGTTAGACATTTATAGCCAAACGAACTAAGGGCTGCGCATGTCGCGCCTATAGCACGGGCCGGTCACGCCGGCGTTGTTGGCACCTCGTAGGCGACAAGGTCGGCACGGGCCACGGCACGCGACAATTCCAGGATGCGCCCGTCCTTGCTGCTGACGTTCAGCGCCGTTGTGACCATAACCGGCTGCAAGGGCGGAATATCCAGCGTCAACGCGTCATGCCGGGTGGGCAATCGCGCTTCGAACAATGTATTATGTCGGTGAAATCCGGAAAAACCCGTGTCGGCAAGGGCCTGGCTGACGCTGCCGCCCCGATGGGCTAGGGCATCCAGCAGGTTCTCCGGCAGGTCCGGGGCAAAACTGTGCTGCCCCAGAACTGCAGGGCGATCCTCAATATAGCCCAGCAACAGCGCAAATGGTACCGCTGTGCCGACCGTGATCCCTAGGTGCGCCGCGACTTCGTCCGGAGCGCGGCGCATACCACAATCAAGGATTTCAACCCGCCCGGAACGGCCATCGCGTCTGACATTGGTGCTGAACCGTGTTGTCGAGCTGACCCGAAAGCGCAGCGGGCGCTCCGCCACGTAGTTGCCGCGCCCTTGCCAGCTGTGGACCAGGCCCTCGGCGCGTAAGGCCTCGATGACGCGGCGGGCCCCGAACCGTGTCAGCCCGAACCGCGCCTCAACCTCGGCCAGCGAGGGCAAGCGGCTGCCGGGGGCGATGCGTCCTTCGCGGATCTCCTGCCGGAAATGGCCAAAGCAATCGCGCCACGACATCCACTCCGCGCTGGGGGCCGCGGCAAATTTTTCGGGGTCTGCTGACAAATCCGAATCCCGTGTCCTCACACTGCCACACAGTTAGCGACTGTGAGTGAAACTTTCATTAACCCCGGCACTCTTGACCACAGTTGTTATCCGATTGTCATGAACGGCGGTGCATCTCGACAGCGCGAGCAGGCACGGCGCCGCGAAACTCTTTTGCGCTTGCCGTCTGCTCGGACCCTTGTTGCAACCGGAGACCCCGATGACTCGTCTTCTGCTTCCCACCCGCCGCCAGTTTCTGGCCGGCGGCACCGCCCTTGCCGCCAGCGCAACGCTTGGCATGCCTGCCCTGGCACAATCAGGCCGCCCCGACGTGACCATCGCCGTTCAGGCGCTTGTCGACAATTTCGAACCGATCCAGGCGATCTCAAACGTCGGCCTGCGCGTCGTTAACGCCATGTTCGACACGCTGATGTACCGTGACTATCTTGGCAACGCCGACGGTAGCGGCACCCAGATCCAGCCCGCCATCGCCACCGGGATCGAGCGTCTGGGCCCGAACCGCGTCCGTGCCACCATCCGCGACGACGTTCTGTTTCACAACGGCGAACGCCTGACCGCGCGGGACGTGGCGTTCTCCTTTGGCGAAGACCGCATGTTCGGCGCTGAGCCGATGACTCCTCGGGCGACCTACTTCCGTCCCGATCTGGTCGAGGTCACGGCCCGCGACGACCGCACCGTTGATTTCGTCACCGCCGGCCCCGATTATGCGCTGGAAAAGCGTCTTGCCTCGTGGATTGGTTGGGTCGTTCCAGAAGGTCCGTTCCGCGACATGGGTCTGGACGGGTTCGGCGCGGCTCCCATCGGCACCGGCCCCTACAAGCTGAAGGAATTCATCCGCGGAGACCGGATCGTTCTGGAAGCCAACGATGACTACTACCGCGGTCGCCCCACCGCCCGCACCATTACCTTCGTGGTCGTTCCCGAAGCGTCGACCCGCGCGGCGGGCCTGATCTCGGGAGAGTATGATTTCGCCTGCGCCTTGTCGCCGGACGATATTGCCCTGCTGGACCGCTATGACAACGTCGACGCGCGCGGCGCCACCATCGAGAACACGCATCTGATCGTCCACAATCAGGTCGACAACATCCTGTCGGACAAACGCATCCGCAAGGCAATGTCGCTGTGCGTCGACCGCGACGCCCTGAACACTGCCCTGTGGAAAGGAATGGCCGGCGTCACCAATGGTTTCCAAATCCCCTCGCAAGGGATGGCCTATGACGCGGACCGCCCGGCCTATGGCCAACATGTCGAAACAGCGAAACAACTGCTGTCCGAGGCAGGCTATACCGGCGAAACGATCACCTTCCGCACACTTAACGATTACTATGTGAACTCTGTCGCCGCCGCGCAAGTCATGCAGCAATGGTGGCAAGAGGCCGGGCTGAACGTCGAACTGGTCATCATGGAAAACTGGGGACAGGTCACCGGCGACGGCTTGATGAGCCGCAACTGGTCGAACGGTTTCCCGCTGCCCGATCCTGTTGCCCCGCTGACCACCGATTGGGGCCCGACCTCGAACGTGCAGGCCAACTATGGCTGGAAAGCACCTGAAGAGTTCAACAACCTGCTGGAAACCATCAAGGTATCGCCTGACAGTCCCGAACGGACGGCGGCCTTCCAGCGAGCGCTCGACATTTTCGACGACGAAGCTCCGGGTTTCCCGCTCTATCGCCCCTACGAACTGTATGGCGTGCGGGCCGACATCAATTGGCGCCCGGTGACCTTCGAATGGATGGAACTGCGTCCCAACAACCTGAGCTTTGGATGACCGGATCCATGCACATCGAGGAGGCGACCTCCGCCTCCTCTTCCCCGTTGCTGGAGGTCTCGGAACTGGCCATCGGACCCAAGGGGGCCGATCAGCCGCCGCTGATTTCGGACGTGTCGCTGCGGCTGATGCCGGGGCAGACAATGGGCATCGTGGGCGAAAGCGGGTCCGGCAAAAGCCTGACCTGCCTTGCCATACTTGACCTTTTGCCGCCAGCGCTGTGCAGGACCTCGGGCAGCGTCCGTTTCAAGGGGCAGCAAGATGCAATCGCCACCGCACGCGGAAAACATGCGGCCATGGTGTTTCAGGATCCTTTTGCCGCGCTGAACCCGATGCGCCGGGTCGGGAGGTTCCTGACCGATCTTCTGCGCTTGCATCGCGGACTGACAGGCCGCGCTGCCGAAGCCGAGGCGATCCGCCTGCTGGACGCCATGGGCATCCCTGGCGCCGCACGCCGGATGAAGAGCTATCCGCATGAATTGTCCGGTGGCCAGAACCAGCGGGTGCTGATTGCGGGGGCGCTTGCCGGGCGGCCTTCGTTGCTGATCGCGGACGAGCCAACCACAGCATTGGACGTAACGACCCAGTCCGACATCCTCGACCTGTTGAAGTCCCTGTGCCGGGAACAGGACATGGGCCTGTTGATTGTCAGCCATGATTTCGGGGTGATCGCCGAAACCGCGCAGGATGTTGCCGTCATGTACGCTGGCCGCATTGTCGAACGCGCCCCGGTGGCACAGTTGTTCGCAGCCCCTGCCCATCCTTACACCCGCGCTTTGCTGGGATCGATCCCGCCGGAACATGGCGCGGCCCCGCTTGCTCCGCTGCCCGGGCAGGCCCCTGCCTTTGCCGTCGCCGGGCGGAACGCCTGCGCGCTGGCCGACCGCTGCGCCCATACCACCGAAACCTGCCGCCAGATGCGCCCCGAACCACATCGGCGCGGCGCTCATGACGTGTTCTGCCACATGGGGTTTGCATGACCATGCGCCTTTTGCCCCCGCCCCTGATCGAGGTCGCGGATCTGTCGCAGTCGGTTCCGGCCGGCGGATGGATGTTCCGGCGGCCGCCGCTGCGGATCCTCTGTGACCTTTCGTTCCGCGTCAGCGAGGGCGAGATGCTGGGCATCGTCGGAGAGTCCGGTTGCGGAAAGTCCACCCTGGCGCGGCTTCTGGCGGGGCTTGACCGGCCCAGCGCGGGCCGGATCACCGTTGCCGGCACCGATCCCGCGCCGCGCAACCGGTTGGCCTACCGCAAGTCACGGTCGCGGCTGCAATACGTGTTTCAGGATCCCATGTCGGCGCTGAACCCGCGCCTTACGATCGGCTATCAGGTCGCCGAAGGCATCCGCACACATCGTGTGGCCGAAGATCCGCAGGCGAAGGCCCGGGAATGGCTGTCCCGCGTGGGCCTTGGCCGCGATCATGCAGAGCGCTATCCGCATCAATTGTCCGGTGGGCAGCAACAACGGGCGGTGATGGCACGGGCGCTAGCGGTCGAACCCGTCTTTACCGTCTTTGACGAGCCGGTTTCCGCCCTCGATGTCTCTGTGCAGGCACAGGTGCTGAACCTGCTGGCGGACCTTCGGCGGCAACTGGGGCTGACCGGGGTCTTTATTTCGCATGACCTGCGGGTGGTGCGCTATATCAGCGACCGGATCGCCGTCATGTACCTTGGACAGATCGTGGAACTGGGCACGGCGGACGAGGTGTTTCACGATCCGCGCCATCCCTATTCCCAAGCATTGATCGGCGCGCTTCTCAGCCCCGATCCGGGCGCCCCCCGCCGCCGCAAGGCTCTTGTCGGCGGGCCGCCCGACATTTCGGCCCCGCCTCCGGGCTGCCGTTTTCACCCGCGTTGCCCGCGCGCGACACAACTGTGCCGCGAGGCTCCGCCGGTTCTGACGCGCGCCCGGGACGGTCGGCAAGTGGCCTGCCATCACGACCAGACCGGCGCTCTCCCCTCAACGCCGCAAGCGGCCCGGGCCAAGGTGATGGCACAATGACCCGGATGCTGATCACCCGTCTGATCCGCGCGCTCATCACCGCGTGGATAGTCGTCACCTTCACGTTCTTTGTGCTGCGCATCACCGGCGATCCAGTCCTGTCGCAGTTCTCGCCGGAAACGACCCCGCCCGAGATCATCGACTATTATCGCAAGCTCTGGGGGTTGGATCAGGCGCTGTGGTCGCAATACGCCATCTATATCGACGGGCTGTTGCACGGACGGCTTGGTACCTCCTATTCGGACGGTCGGCCCGTGGCCGGGATCATCGCGGAAAGGCTGCCCAACACGCTTCTGCTGATGGGGCTGAGCTTTCTCTTCATGCTGGTGTTCGGCCTGCCTGCCGGTGTCTTTGCCGCGTTCCGGCAGGGGAAATGGCTGGACCGTCTGGTCATGTCGCTCGCCGTGGCCAGCTATGCGATGCCCTCTTATGTCCTGGGCGTCGGGCTGATCTGGGTCTTTGCCGTGGAGTACCGCCTTTTGCCAAGCTCGGGGCATGGAACCCCTGCGCATCTGGTTCTGCCGCTGCTGACTCTGGCCACGGCCAATGCGGCGATCGTGGCCCGCTATGCCCGCGCAGCCACGCTGGAAGTCATGGGACTGCCGCATGTTCTGGCCGCACGGGCGCAGGGATGGCCGATGCGACAGGTGATCCTGCGCGACATCCTGCCAAATGCCGCGATTCCGCTGGTGACGGTCATGGGCTTTATCGCCGGTGGTCTCGTCGGTGGGTCCATCATCGTTGAATGGATCTTTGCATGGCCCGGGATCGGGCGACTTCTGATTGATGCGATCACGGCACGGGATCTTGCCGTGGTGCAAGCTCTGGTCCTGCTGTTTGCGGGCACCATGATTGCCGCCAACTTCATTGTGGATTTGACCTATGTTCTCCTCAACCCCCAGCTTCGCCTTTCCCGCCGCTAGGCGCCGCTGGCCGTTTGGCCTGATGCTGGCCATAGGCTGGCTGGCCGTGATGTGCCTAGTGGCGCTGTTTGCGCCGGTGCTGGCTCCCTATGGCTACGAAGAACAGGATCTTTTGTCCCGCCTCGCCCCCCCGGTTTTCCTTGGCGGCAGTTCCGATCACCTGCTGGGCGCCGATCACCTTGGCCGGGACGTCCTATCGCGCCTGATTTACGCCATCCGCATCTCGGCGATTGTCGCACTGGCCGGCACGGTCATCGGGGCCGTCCTGGGCACGCTGCTTGGGGTGCTTGCCGCGCAATGGGGCGGCCTCTTCGAAGAAGCCGTGATGGCGTTGGTCGATGCGCAATCCGCTTTGCCCTTCCTGATTTTCGCGCTGCTGATCATCGCCTTTTTCGGCAACAACCTTGCGCTGTTCATCCTGCTGCTGGGGTTTCAGGGCTGGGAGCGATACGCCCGTCTGGCACGGGGGCTGGTCCTGGACGCCAATACGAGGGGATACGCCCGGGCGGCCCGCGCCATGGGTTTGGCCGAATGGCGGGTGACGCTGATCCACCTCGCGCCGAACATCGCCGGGGCCATCGTGGTGCAATTCACCATCAACCTGCCCGAGACCATTTTGCTGGAAGCCGGGCTGAGCTTTGTCGGGCTTGGCATCCAGCCGCCCATGACCTCTCTGGGGCTGATGCTCAATGAATCCCGTGGCCACATGGTGCTGCACTGGTGGCTTGCCGCCCTGCCCGCCTTGGCCATTTTCCTCACCGCCCTCGCGATCAGTCTGCTCGGAGACAGCCTGCGCGACCGTCTTGACCACGCAAGCCACTGACTAAAAGGACTCTTTCCATGCTCTGCGCAAGCTACAACATCCAATATGCCAAGGGCAAAGACGGCCGGTACGATCTGGATCGTATTGTGGCCGAACTGGGTGACGCTGACCTGATCGCCCTGCAAGAGGTGGAAACCCACGTTGAACGCAGCGGCGACCTGGATCAGGCAAGGGAACTCTCCGAACGGATGCCGCATATGTACTGGTCCTACGGGCCGGGGATCGATGCGGATGTGTCGGTTGTTCAGAACGGGCGGGTCATCAACAAGCGCCGGCAGTTCGGCAACATGATCCTGTCGCGTTGGCCCCTGCTGTCGGTTACCAATCATCCCCTACCAAAGGTGGCGCTACACGGGCTTGTTCATTCGCGCCGCGCAATGGTCGAAGCGGTGATCGACACTCCGATGGGCGCACTGCGCTGCGCCTCGGTTCATTTCGATCACATCGGTCCGTCGACTCGTCTGCCGCAGATTGCCCTTGCCAAAGAGATCCTGCTGGACGGACCGCGTGCCGGGGCCAGCTGGGGCGGCCCCTTCGACGATGGTTGGTTCGAGCGCCCCGAACCGCCGATGCCCGCCCCGGTCATCCTGATGGGGGATTGCAACTTTGCTCCGGACAGTGCCGAATACGACGTGATGGTCGGTGGCAAGTCGCGCCTGTTCGGTCGGGTGCGCGAAGCACATGGCTTTGCCGATGCCTGGGTTGCCGCCGGTCACGCCGAGGACGAAGGTCCGACCATCTTCTTTGACACTTATGCCGAACGGATCGACTATTGCTTTGTCACCCGGGACCTCGCAGCACGTGTCTCCAAGGCATGGGTCGACACGGGGGCACAAGGCTCGGACCACCAGCCGGTCTTCTTCGAATTCTCGACCTGACGCGATCCGGTCTGTCGCGGGGGGAGCAGTATCCACTCGCGACAGACCGGGCAGACAAGCCAGACGAGTGTAGACCTCCAACCCTGGCATAGCGCTGCCGTGGGAGGGGCCACATCATTGTAACCCCACCGTTGGTGAACGACGTGCGACAATCCTGTTTGGGAACCGTCATCACAGGTTTGGCCGATCGTGTGCTGTTTGGGTTTTCAAGTGCTATCCGCGATAGGTTCCGAAAGATTTGAACTGGCTTCCGCTGAATTCCCATTTATCGGCATGGCCTTCGGGGAAGAAGCGACGGGCGATGGGGCCACCGAGGTCCTCGACCTTGCGTTCCTCGACCGTGTGCAGGTCGTCGAGCCGCTTGATGAACATGAGGAAGGTGAGCTGTTCGATCACGGAGAGCGGGTTGGAGACCCCACCGGACCAGAAGGCGTTCCAGACCCGGTTAACCTGGTTTCGGATGTTGCCTGTCAGCATGTGCGCCCCTCGTGGTTTTTTCGGCGACTATACATGTGGCGATGGTGGGGGAAATGTGATGGCGGCGCGGAATTTCCGCCGGTTTTGCGCTGATTGTGGTGACGTTGTTATGGGCCCGGATCCCGATTGCAGCGATCCCGCCTGTTAGTACAGGCGGACGCCTTATCGGTGGCCACGGGCAAGGGGCGGGCGCATTTCATCAGGGCATTGAGCAATGCCGCCACTGGGTCGGCCCGTTGGGATTACTCATGAAGGCCGAAATGGCAGAACAGGCGATCCAGGGTGGCGGTCTTGTCCCAAAACTTGATCTCGGTCGTGAACACCATTTCGCCTGCGTCGGAGGCGGGAACGGCTTTCGAGGTGACCTTGATCGACTAGATGGCCCTGGCGGTCCTGTCGGGCATGGCCTCCACGGGCAGGAGGTTGCCGTCCTGATCGCAGAGCTCGCGGATGTCCGATGTCTTCCAGCACCTGTGCCGCCATCATTTCAGCCCGTTCGGCGGCAGCGTCCTGCAAGTCGCGAATACGCTGCCGGATGCTTTCATTTGCGTTCATCTTGGCGGCGGTCGAGGGGCTTGTTTTGTAACCTGCTTCGACATAGGCCGCGACTGTCGTCGTGCCGGCAGCCGGGGCCTGTGCGAAGGCGGTGTTCTTTAGGGTGGGCAAGCTGGCCCTGCGGCTTTTGGGGGAAACGCTACCGACCATGTCAATGGCTGTAGAGGCTGGTACGGCTTCACGCATTTCCTCGGCCTCTCTAACGATGGGATCCTCGTAGGTGAGGAACTAAGGTCGTAGCAGGCGACGTCATCGCTCATCGCGGCCTCCGCTCATACCGAAAGTCGCTGCGACTGCGCTAAGGTCCCAGAGCTTCTCCGGGCCGGTAGAGACGGCATCGAAACGCTTTCAGCCAAACGTTGGGTTCCGTGTACTGCTCTTGTCGTTGTGCCACAGCCTGCCCAATCGCCAGAGGGAAAGACAGGACACCTCCTAGAGGTGTGTCCCGTCCGTCCCGTTTAACTGACCCGGACATGTCCCGGACTGTCCCGCAATGTCACGAATGTCCCGGTACTCAGTCATCATCCTTTACCTTCCAAACGTGGTCGCCCCACACGCGCACCTCGTCCAATTCCATGAGTTTCTTCTTGTTGCGGACGAACGCCTTGCGGGCCGCACTCGCACTGTCGCCCTTGGTCAGGCCGTGGACGCCACATGCCTCGCGCCAATGATCCACATGGACCACCTTGCGGTTGCTCGGGTATGTGTCGCCGCTCCTGGTCTCGCCGTGGTTGCGCAAGGCGTCATCCAGCGCCTGCATGGCAATCTTATGCGTGCCGGTCAGGGCCTTCTTGGGCGGCTCGCTGGCCTCGACCACCGCGCTTGTGACGGGATCACCATCCTCGTCCCGCCCCAGCGTGACCGACCGCAGGGTGAAGTTCAGCGGCTCGGCATAAGCCATGTCCCGCTGCTTCTTGCATACGATCTCGCCTTTGGACGTGACGCTGATTTCAGTATCCACCGCAGCCCTCAGCGCAGACGAACCCCGTGCCCCTCGATCCTCGTCCTTGCCAGTGTGATGCACCACCATGACATGCGCCCCGGTGGCCTCTCGGATCAGGTCGCAGTTCTTCACGAACATGGCCGCATCTTTGGCCGTGTTCTCGTCCCCGACGCCCATGCTACGGGCCAGCGTGTCCACGACCACCAGGGCGGGGGCCGCATCAGGGATGATCTCGCAGACGGCCAGCGCGTCCCCTTGGCCGTGCATGTCCAGACTGATGGGCAACAGGGTGAAGGGTGCGGACGCCATATCAGGGCGCTCTCGCTTGAACGCAGCCAGCCGGTTGCGGACGCCCGCGCCTCCCTCAGCGGCGATGAAGAGCACCGCTCCACCGTTCACCCGGCACCCGCGCCACGCTTTGCCCGCCGCAATGTGCATGGCGATGTCCAAGGCCACGAACGTCTTTCCCGCGTTCGACGGGCCGTAGAGCATGGACAGCCCGCCACGGGACAGCCAGCCCTTGACCAAGTGGTTGAGCGTAAGTACCGGCTCGATTGCCGACAGGCCCACAAGACGAGCCTCGATCTCGGATGCGCGGGGCCGGTTGCTGTTGAGGTTGATGATGGTCATTGCGCGCGCCTCCGCGCAATCTCGGACAAATCGGCCCCGTGCTGGCGCGCCAGTGCCGGGATGGTCGAAAAGGTCACGCCGCTGCGCTTGAATGACCGCCACTTCGCGGCCACCACGCCGGGGCGATACTTCTTCCCGCCCGCGCTCCACTGATCCGCCAAAGCCAGCCCTTCCTCGGACCCGCCGTAGCGGTCATGCAGAGCCATCAGGACGGCCAGCCAGTCCGAATAGGGCAAATCTGCCGGGATATGCGACAGCAACTCGCGCACCTCGTCAGTAGGCGTGGTGCAGCCTGTGTTGCGTGCCGGCGTCGCAGGCTGCCTCAGTAGCAACGCGCGCAGCCCGAACGGCACCGTCTCAAGCACAGGGAAGTAGCCTTTGTATTCCCCGCCTGCAGTGACCGAGCCAGGCGCAATCACGAACCCGCCTTCGCCGCGGGTGTCGATCTTTTTACCAATCTTACCTGTCGTGTTCCGTGCGCCATCGAAGTGCTGAAGATAGATGTGTGCGCCTCCCGATGGTGTTCGAACATTGATCTTGTCCAGCAGCGGCGCGTAGCTGACGGCCTGCATCAAGAACTGCTCGCCAATGCGATCACCAGTGACCTTGTCCACGTCCAGGTCGATGACAAACAGCCCATTGGCTGCACCGCAGGGAATGCCCCAAGCCCGGGCTCCGTGAGCGTGCCACTGCGAAATTGTTTGCGGGTCGCGCGTGGCCTTCCACTGCCAGCCGGAAATGAGGGGGGCCTTGTTGGGCCCCGCTGGGAAAATGTCGAAGGGGATGTCGGGAACGCTCATGCCCACACCCACAAGTGCATTGCCACAAGGGGAAGAGCAGCGATATACTCTCCACAGAAACTGAAGCTTTGCATGAGGCTTTCGACTCCGGTCGCGCCCGCCAGCGCGCCGGGGTTTTCATTGGCGGCCATCGTTCAGGACACCCGCGTTTTGCGGCTTTCGAGCCAGGCGACTATGTCGGTTTCGCGCCACGCGACGATACGCGCCCCCAACTTAACAGGCCTGGGAAATTCACCACGCTTCATCCAGTCATAGAGTGTAGAGCGAGAGAGCCCTGTACGGTTCTCCACCTCGCGGCGGCGGAGAAGGCGAATGTGTGAGGCATGCGGGGAAATGTGTGAGGCATGCGGGGAACTGGCTTCTTGCGCCCAGTCAAACCTAGAGATTCGACCTGCTTCCACTCTGGCCTTTTCGTTGGCCTCTGCCTGCTTCTGCGCGCGACGTGCGATTTCGTGTTGCGCGTGGGGCTTCTTGCTGTGGGCATCCATCATTTTTTCCCTTGTGTGTATCTTGAACACACCGGGAACGTGACGGAACATGGAATGCAAAGATAAGGGAGGAAATTCAGTTCTTTTCTGAATTATTTCTCCTCATAGAATCAATCGCTTGCTTGGCGTACTCTTCTGGGCTCGCGTCTACTTCTCCAGCTTCGAAGATGGTTTTCACAAACGAATAGAATCGGCCTTCCGTCGTATGTGCGTAATCGTTCCAAGTTGGGTGAGCCGGTTCAGCAACGTACTCCCTGAAAGCCAGCGCACAACACTGCGCCACCGCAAACGCGCCATCCTTAGGTGGCGCCCCTCTGCCAAAGGACTGTAACCTGCCCTCAAGCTCGGATGAGGTTCGTTCCAAGGATTGGCGCAGCGCGGTGCACAGGCGACTGAAGTCATCAGCTACATTGGATGAGCCCAATTTTGTGCCCGCCCAGACGAACTCCTCGAACTCTCCGTTCGATAAGTCGAGCAAACCGTCATGATCACGCGCCAGGAGTTCACGGGCCAGCGGGTTCAGGCCCCACAATGCGGTTTCAACTTTCTTGAGCAAATGAGCGATGTTTCTGAGTTGTTTGTCTGCCTTGTTCTTCTCTGCTTCGAGGGGCCTTCCGATGCGGTTCTCTTTAGCGGCCATTATCGCCGAAAGAAAAAAATCAACCAGCATGCTACGCGCAGATCCAGGCACTTCGTCCAAGCCGAGATGCTGCTCCAAGATCGGTTCGATACGGATTTTCAGTTCATCGCGTGATGCCTTCATTTGGGCATGGCCATGTTAATCAGGTTGCCGTTGGTCACCGCTTGCCCTCTGAGAAAGGCAGCCCAAGCCGCCATCATGTCCCGCCGTCGGTCGAGCATGTCGGATCTTTGATAGGCCCGCTCCACCTCCGAGCCGATGAAGTGGGCCAGCGCGATTTCGGCCATGTCACGGGGATAGCCCCGCTCTGCCGCCCATTGCCGGAATGTCGAGCGCAGACCGTGCGGCACGGCGGGTCGCTTGTTGCGCGGGTCGAGATAACCCGCACGGCCCGCCTTAACCTCGGCGTCTTGCATCCGCCGCATGACCGCTGAAATGGACATGTCCGACAGCATCCCGCCACGCGGGGCGAAGAACACGTACGGCGAGCCATCCATTCGCGGCAGGGCTTCCAGCACCGCGACAGCCTCGGGCGTCAAAGGCACGCGATGCTCCCGCCCGTTCTTCATCCGCGATGCCGGGACGGTCCAGACGGCTCCCCGTGTCGCAGAAGTCGCGGATGTCGCAACGGTCCCGAGGTCGATTTCGTCCCATGTCATGCCGCGCACCTCGCCCGAGCGGGCAGCCGTCAACGCCAGGAATTCGAGCGCCCGCGCGGCCATGCCGTCGCGTTGCCGCAGATCGGTCCACCAACGCGATACGTCCGGCAGCGCCAAGGCCGGTTGATTGTCTCCCTTGGCCACCTTCGCGGGCTTGGGCAGCGTCTCGGACAGGTTGCCTTTCCACCTCGCCGGGTTGTCACCCTTGCGATGCCCTGCCACCGTGGCCCAGGACAGCACGTTTTCAATCCGCCCGCGCAGGCGGGAAGCGGTTTCGGTCTTCACGGTCCAGATCGGTTGCAGCACGCGCAGCACGTCCTGCACCTCGATCTCCGAAACAAGCTTCGGCCCGAGAACCGGCGCGGCGTAGGTGTCCAGCGTCGAACGCCATTGCTTGCGGTGCTTGTCGTTCCTGAATTCATCCAGTTTCGAAGACAGGTATTTGTCCACGGCCTCGCCGAAGGTCATGCCTTCGCGGGCCTTGCGCTTGTCAGCCAGCGGATCGCCGCCCAGCATCGCCTTGCCCCGGTTTTCAAGCGCGACCTTGCGCGCCGTCGCCAGCGTCACGGCGGGCGGGCTGCCGAGCCCGAGTTCCGTCCGCTTGCCGCGAATGACGATGCGCTGCACCCATTGCTTCGCGCCGTTCCTTGCCACCCTTAGAAAGAGCCCGTGTCCGTCGAAGTATTTGCCCGGGTCGGTGACGCTCTCCACGAAACGGGCCGACAGCGCTTTTTCTGGTTTCCTGATATTCATGGTCAAACATATCCCCCAGCATGTCCCCCACCTTGACGTGGATTGCCTCGGATCATGCCGGAACACCTTGCACAAGTGAAGGTGGTTTTTTTCATTAACCGTTGAACATCTTGGGATCTTTGCGGCAGGTGCCGGACTAACCTATGGCGGCCTTCCTCTCCGCCAAAAACCGGCGCAACCACCTGATAATACGTAGAGTTTTAAAGCTCTCCTCCTGCGCCTCACCCTCCTTCCCACCATCAAAATCAGCATGCGGTACAGCCACTTGCGACCGCGAGTATTTCGACTTGCGTTGTGAATGTTGTATTCACGTTCACAACGGAGATCACGGGGATGCAGATTCAAAAAAATGGCACTTTTAGCAACTGAGCGCAAAAGACGACAACTGGAACGGCAACGCGAAGAGGAGCGTCGCCAGGAGGACTGCACATACCGGTACCTCCGAATACCCTTCTTCGAACACCTCGACGATCACGAGGACTTCAGTGTGCGCGAATCAACTTCGAACTTATGGGGATCGAGATGCCGGTCTTTGAGGATGACAGAGGTCCTGAAGCCTTTGCATTCGAAGAAGCAATGGGCGACGGTGACCGTGACGAGATGTTCCAGGGGGCACGCGGATCCATCGGGCGCGCCGAGAACATGATCGATAACCTGCTGTTCGCAGCGGTCGAACTCGCTTTGGTAGTTAACCGATTCAAGAAAGAAGAGCTTCAGGCCCGCCTTCGGGAAATCGAGAACGCCGATCTCGCGGACCCCGCCGCGCGCAAGGCGGCTCTCGCGGACGTGGCGCATATCTCGGCAGTGCTGGCGGAACTTGACAAGAACGTCCGCTGGACACTCCCCAAGTGGCGCGTCAAGGGCGTCTGACGACCCGGCACCCACCGAAACAAGACAATGATCTCGCGAGCGCCGCCCCTCCCGGGCGGCGAACAGATGATGTTTGCCCGAAAGCACAGGACTGACCTGCCCCCGCGAAATCCCTCACCGTAATGTAGAGGCAGAGCAAACTTTGAAGGAGCAGACAAATGCGAAAGAGCCGTTTCACCGAGGCGCAAATCATCGGGATGATCAAGGAAAAGGGTTCAAGCGTGAAGCGATTGATCCAGTGGATCAATCGTAGCGCCGAACGGAATGCCGACTGCGGAGGTGTGCCGTAGGCATGGCCTGAGCACGGCGACGTTCTACAAGCTGAAGTCCAAGTATGGCGGCCTGGACGTATCCGAGGCCGCCAGGCTGAAGGCACTGGAGGACGAGAACGTCAAGCTCAAGCGCCTGTTGGCCGATACCATGTTGGACAACGTCGTCTTGAAGGACCTACTGGGAAAGAGCTAACGGTGAGCCATTGATGCGCCATTGATGGTGTGGATGGCCCCACCAGCGGCTTCGCGTTGTGCCAAGGTGGGTCTGTGAAAGCCCGCACCTGAGAGGAGCCATCCATGGACCAACCCAACACCATCGGCCTCGATCTGGCCAAGAACGTTTTCCAAGTTCACGGAGTGGACACGGAAGGCACGGTCATCTGCCGCCGTCAGTTGCGGCGGTCGCAGGTCCTGGTGTTCTTTGCCCGGCTGGGCCCTTGCCTCGTTGGCATGGAAGCCTGCGCGGGGGCCCATCATTGGGCGCGAGAACTGGCAACCCTTGGCCATGAAGTCCGTCTCATGCCGCCCGCCTATGTGAAGCCCTACGTGAAGAGGGGCAAAACTGATGCCGCTGATGCCGAGGCCATTTGCGAGGCGGTGACCCGCCCGACGATGCGCTTCGTGCCGGTGAAGTCGGCGCAGCGGCAGGCGGCCCTGCTCGATCACAAGGCACGGGACTTCCTCGTCCGGCAGAGAACGCAAATCGTAAACGCGATCCGTGCGCACCTCGGCGAGTTCGGGATCGTCGTGCCGAAGGGAATCCATCACGTCGATCGCCTGCTCGACGCAGCCCGCGACGTGCATTCTACGGCGCGTCCGGCGCTGGACATGCTGGCCGGTCAACTGCGCGACACACAGGCCCGGATCGAAGAGGTCACTGCGCGGATCGGGGAGATGCAGGGCGAAGACGCGCTGGCGCGTCGACTTGCGACGGTACCCGGGGTGGGTACGATTTCGTCCAGCGCGTTTGCGGCCACCACCCCCGATGTGGCCGCCTTCCGCAGCGCGCGCGACTACGCGGCGTGGCTCGGCCTGACGCCGCGAGCTCATTCCAGTGGCGGGAAAGAGAGGCTCGGGCGGATTTCCAAGGCTGGCAATCGGTACCTGCGCAGGCTGCTTTACCTCGGCGCCATGGCCCAGATCAGTGCGCGGCGCGGACGTAGAGAGGGTGCATCAGGCCGGGTGCCGGACTGGATCGACCGGATGCTCGCCCGCAAGCCCGTAAAGGTGGTCGCTATCGCACTGGCTAACCGCATGGCCCGGACGATCTGGGCGCTGATAAGGCGGGGCGACAGCTACCGGAACACCATGGCTTGAGACGATAAAGAACGGCCAGGCAAAGAACGGCCAAGCCGGTCGCGAACCGGCAGGCCCAGAGATGGTGAGGCGCAGCGTGAGGTGATGGCACAGGGACGGTAAGAAGCGGAACGGGATACCCAGTTCGGACCGGAGCACCTCGAAGTGCGTGCCATTGATCGGGACCCGCCCGCCGGCTGACTTCATCAGGGCGCGCAGCCGTAAAACCGCTGCACACAGACGCCGAATACATGGCCGCGACCGACCAGATTGCCGGACCCGAACAAAGCTCTTGCCAAGGGGCCATCCATACATGGTCCGAGGACAATGGACGCGAAGACGGCGGTGGACACGATCTTTGTTGGCAAGGACCGCGCCTACAATCGCCGGTTCCAGCAGATGTGCGGGCACTACTTGGTCGATCCGGTCGCCTGCACGCCCGCATCGGGCTGGGAGAAGGGCCAGGTCGAGAACCAGGTCGGCGTCCTCCGGCAGCGCTTCTTTGTACCGCGCCCCAAGTTCAAATCCCTCGCCGAGTTGAACGCCTGGCTCGAGGACCGTGTATGGCCCACGCCAAAGCGAACAAACATCCCGACATACCGGAGAAGACGGTTTGGGAGGTGTCCCAAGCCGAGCGGCCGAGCCTGATCCCTTATGTCGGCCCGTTCGATGGCTTCCACGCGGTGCCGGCATCGGTGTCCAAGCCCGGGGCTCCGCCCGTTCAGGGCTGAATTGGTCCACTGTACCAATTCCTGGACGCCCTTCACCCTGCCTCGTGCGCTTCGACAAGAACCTCTACTCGGTCGATGCTCGGACTGTTGGGCGGCCGGTCGAGATCAGGGCCTACGCCGACCGTTTGGAATGCTGGCAGGACGGGCAGGTTGTCGCTCGCCATGATCGGGTCTTCGGGCGAAACACCACCGTCTACGATCCCGTGCATTACGTACCCGTCCTGGCGCGCAAACCTGGCGCGTTGCGCAACGGCGCGCCCTTCAAAGAATGGGAATTGCCGCCGGCACTGCGCCGTGTGCGGCGCAAGCTGGAGCACCAGCCCGGTGGCGACCGCCAGTTGGTCGAGATCCTCGGTGCCGTGCTCAGTGATGGCATCGAAGCCGTCGAAGCGGCCTGCTCGGAGGCGCTGGCGCACAACGTCTATTCCGGTCGTTCTGAACATTCTGGCGCGCCACCGCGAACCGCCACCGCCGTTGACAATCACGACGCCGGATGCGCTGAAGCTGGCCTGCGAGCCTGCTGCCAATTGCGATCGCCATGACAGTCTCCGGAGAAAAACCGATGGAACGATCACAGGTGCTGGACGCCATGGGCCAGTTGAAGCTCTACGGCATGAGGACGGCCTACGACGAGATCATCACCACGGCGATCAAGCGCCAGTACGAGCCACAACAGATCATTGGCGACCTCCTGGCCGCCGAGATCAGTGAGAAACAGGCGCGCGCGATCAAATACCAGATGACGATCGCCACGCTACCTCTGACGAAAGAGGTCAAGGAGCTCGACTTCGAGGGCACGCCTGTCAACGAGACGCTGGTGCGCGACCTGGCCGCCGGGGGCTTCCTTGAACAGCAGCGCAATGTTGTGCTCATCGGCGGCACCGGGACCGGCAAATCCCACCTTGCTGTGAGCATCGCCCGGGCCTGCATCCGGCGAGGCAAACGAGGGCGGTTCTTTAATGCCGTGGACTTGGTGAACAAGCTCGATGCCGAAGCTCGTGCCGACCGGCAGGGGCGCACCGCAGACCTGCTGTGCCGCCTCGACTTCCTGATCCTTGACGAGCTTGGCTACCTTCCCTTCGCCCAGACCGGCGGCCAGTTGCTGTTCCATCTCATCAGCCGCCTCTACGAACGCACCTCGATCATCGTGACAACCAATCTCGACTTCGGGGAATGGCCTTCGGTCTTTGGCGACGCCAAGATGACAACCGCGCTCCTCGACCGGCTGACCCATCACTGTGACATCCTCGAAACCGGCAACGAGAGCTGGCGCTTCAAGACCCGTGAATGACCGAGAACCCGCGGGCCCGATACGGCTGCGCTGTGTGAGGACTACGCAGCGCCGGGCCAGCTCAGCTCCGAGGGGATCAATTTTCGGCGCCGATAAGGGGGCAAGATTGCCTGCCGATTGACAGCCGATCATGCTTTTTTTGAGCAGCCGGTTCTCGAGCGTCAACTCGGCGACCACCTCCTTCAGGGCAGCAGATTCCGACCGCAATTCCTTGACCTCGGGCGCCGTCGCCTGACGTGCGGTGTCGCCCGACAGTCTGGCCTTCCCTGCCTCGAGGAACGCTTTGGACCAGGAATGGTACAGGCTCTCGGCAATCCCCTCGCAGCGACACGGCGCGGCGATGCTTTCCTCGTCCCGCAGGCCAGCCAGGACGATCCTGATCTTCTCTTCGGCCGAGTAATGCTTGCAGGTCTTGCGTATGATGCCCCTGACCAGCTTGCCAGCGGCGTCCTTCGATGTTCTGGATTTCTTGTTCATCTTCGCCCCATAATGGGTTCGATGAACCAGAAATCCTCCGTAATGCAATCACGCCGATCTGTCCGGTAGGGATAACGTCAGAAACACGAGAACACCCGGCACGACCCGGCAACCAAGGTACAGACGGTCTCGGACGCGAACACATGGTTGAAAGAGCCCGAAAAGCCCAAGCGAGTCTACAACCATGACCCGATGACTGCGACTTTCGGCGATCCCTTCACACGTCGGAACAGCCCCGAGTTCCGGGGCTGTTTTCCTTTGCAAAGCATGCGAAATCCGGCTGCAAAAATAGGCGCTTTTCGCGTGCCATTTTCTTGGTGACTATCTGCGTCATTCAGGCGGAAAGGGTTTCCATCCAGCCTAGGATTTCCTCTGCGTTGGTGACGTCGGCGTATTTTTGTCCGATGTCGTACAGATTTGCGTCATGAGGTTGTTTTGCCCTGTCCGCGCAGCAGTCTTCGGGGACGAGGACGTTGAAGCCAGACTGGACGGCGTCGACGACGGTGGCGCGGACGCAGCCGGAGGTCGTGGCACCGGTGACGATCAGTGTGTCGATGCGGGCGCCGGTGAGCAGGCCGGCAAGGTTGGTGCCGTGGAAGGCCGAAGCGCCGTGCTTAACGATCACCGGATCCTCGGGGCGGATGCCGGTGGCGGCGTCGATCTCGACCAGGCGCGAGCCCGCGGTGAGCGCGGCCATGCCCGTGGCCTTCTGCAGCCAAGGCAGGGTCGCCGCCTCCCAGGGCTGGTAGGCGATGGTGGTGTAGATCACCGGGAAACCGGCAGCACGCGCGGCCTCGGTCAGCCGGCGGGTCGCGGCGATCTGGGCACTCATGTCGGCGGCGGTAGGATATTGCGTGTCGGTGAACCCGTAGGAAAAATCCACCACCACGATGGCCGGGCGGGTGCCGCGTGGCACTTTCCGCCCGAAACCGGCGTCGTCATAAACCTGTTGCTGGGACATCTCGTGTAACTCCGGAGGGGCGCGTCCGCCCCGCCGGATCGCGGGACCCGGACAGAGACGGCGCTGACTGGGGGAACGGGCCGCGCTCAGCGGCGCGCGATCTGCATCTCCTTCACGACGAGATCGCCGTCGATCACGATCGGCTCGTCGTCGAGGAAGAGCGAGCAGCCGCGCATCGGGATATCCAGGTGGCAGGCGGTGTCGTTCGGGCCGCCCAGTTCATTGTTGGGCCCGGTCGAAAACATCACGTTGCCGTAGAAGCTGCGCGGCTCCATGCCCATGCCGCCGGGGAATTCGCCCGGGGTCATGCCGTGCCAGTGCGCATCGCGGTTCATGCCCCAGCCTACGTGGCTCATCCCCATGCCGCGCGGGTCGTCGAAAGCGGCCATGTAGGACTTGACCAGTTCCGCATCCAGCCCGCCGCGGATATCGGTGATCCAGCCCTTCTCGATCGTGTAGGTGATCGGGTCGCGCACGTACATGTTCTGCGGCAAGAGCACGTCGCCCGGCGCCACCACGATCTGCCCGTCCACGCCGTCGTCGTCCCCGCCGGTGAAGACGAAGCCCGAGGGCCAGTGGTCCCAGCGGCCCGGTTGGTCGGTGCAGGCGTATTCGGCCACGGTGGGATAGGTGTTGAGCTTGTAGGTGACATCGGTGCCATGCGGCGAGGTAATGCGCATCACCTTGGCCTTCGCCAGATACTCGGCGCCGATCTCGACCTTCTCGCGCAGTTCCTGGCTGGGCAGCATCCGGGCCAGCAGCTCGGGCGGCTCCACCGCGGTCAGGATCCGGGTGCCCGCGTCCTGGATTGCGAACTGTTCCGGGCTGAACAGCAGGAACACGCAGTCGATCAGCATGTCACAGTTCTTCAGGGCCTCGACCGCTTCGGGCATCGCCGCGAGGCCGGTCTGCCCCACAGCCCAGGCCCCGACGACAGGCGGCGCCGGCAGGCGCATGTGATACATGTTGGCGCCCAGGATCCGACCGGCGGCCATGAAGGCATCGGCGTAGTCCAGGCGTTCGTTGCCCTGGGTCAGCACGATCAGGCGTTCGTCCTTCCGCACGCCGGACATCTTCAGCTGGTGCAGGCAGATATCTGTAAAGCTTGCATGATCCATCACGGATCCTCCCTGTATGAGGTTTATCGGGCGTCGAAATCCATGACCGCGTCCAGGAAGCCGTCGAGGCTGTCCCAGGGGATCATGTGGCCGGCCTTCGGCACGATGCGCTGTTCGATCTTGGGGTTCAGCTGCGCGACCTCTGCCTGGTCGGCTTCGTCGACCACGGTGGCGCCGCCGGCGATGACCAGCCGCGCGGGCTTGTCGATCTTCGGCAGGTCCTGGTGGATGTCGTCGGTGTGGAAGCCGTCGAAGGCGATGCGGATTGCCCCCCAGTGGCAGGTATGCAGCCACTCCGCGCGCAGGGCGACCTGATCGTCGGTCCAGGTCGGGCAGAAGGCGCGCATCTCCTCGACCGAGCAGCCCCGCGCTGCCATCTGGATGCTGTCGCTGTACCACGGCCATTTCGACGGATAGGCACGGCGCCCCGGCCCCGACATCGGCGGATCGACCAGGATATACCCGGCAAAGGGTTCGGGGTCGCGGGCATTGGCGCGGATGGCGATGCGCGCGCCCATGGAATGGCCCAGGATGATCGGGTGCCGCAGCGTCCGCGCCACCGCGATGGCATCGTCGGCCATGGCGTCCAGCGTGTAATCCAGGTCACCGCTCTCCGACAGGCCACGGCCGCGCACGTCCAGCACATGCAGCTCAAAGCGCTGCGCCAGCCGTTCAGCGACAAATCCCCAGGTGATCGCGGGCGAGGTGATGCCCGGGATCAACAGCAGTTGCGGTGCCCCTTCGGGTCCGTCCCAGCGGATCAGGTGCTGACGGATGCCGTTGGCGTGAATGTTGTATCCAAAGCTCATGTCACCCTCCTCAATAGGCGCCGGAAAGCAGCGTGCCGCCGCCCGGAACGCGGGTTTCCAGATCAAGCGCCTTGAGCATCTGCCAGGTCGTGGCGATGGCTGCTGTCAGCACCGGCTTTCCGACTTGCGCCTCGACGGTGGAAACCGCCGGCAGCGAGGGCATCTGAACACAGGCCGAGAGCACCACCGCGTCGACGCCGGAGGTGTCCATATCCGCGACGATCCCGGGCAGGTTCATCGGGTCATGCGCCGCAACGGCGAGGTTGTCCTGGATTTCCAGCGCCCGCCAGGTGACCACCTCGATGCCCTCGTTGCGGATGTAGTCCACCACCATCTCGGTCAGCGGCTTCATGTAGGGCGCGACCACGGCGACCTTTTGGGCCCCGATCGCCTTGATCCCCTCGACCAGGGCACCAGCAGAGGTGACAACCGGTGTCTCCGCGTCATTGTCCCGTGTCACGCCGCGCAGCCGCTCTTGCGAAGTACGGTGATAGCCGTGTCCCATCGACATGATGGCAACGAGGCAGGCATAGCCCATCACGTCCACCTTCGCGTCCGAGAGTTCGAGCGCACAACGGTCGCTGTCCGCATCCATCGCCGCAAGCTCTTCCTTGGTCACGTGCTTCATCCGCATCCGCGAGGAATGAAACGTGAAACGCTCCGGAAAGACCGCCTCTCGGGCACGCAAAAGCGCGGGGATCTCTGTCTCCATCGTAACATTCGAACTCGGCACGATCTGGCCAACTCGGATCGGGGTCATGATTCTCGCCTCTGAAATCAACGTCCCACTCCGGATAATTACTCGAAGGTATAATTTCAACAAAAATCGTTAGCACACAAATGTATTTGAACAGCAGCGCCGTCAGGTGCTCAGCGGTGCAGCAAGACCTGCGGAAATGAAGGTAACAAGTTGATCCAGAAGCGCGGCGCCGCCGAGGTCCCCGACCTGACCGTCGGTCAGATCGTTGATGCGCCCGAGATCGTTCAGCATGAACATGTAGGTACCCACGGCAAAGGCCATCCTGGTCGAGATCACCTTTTTCGGAATCTCGGGCAAGATCTCTGAAAGCGCCTCGATGTATCGCTTGACGGACGCATCATAGACTTCGCGCCGCAGACGAAAGGCGTGCTCTTCCTGCTCGGCGTGCAAACGCGCCTGAAGGCGGACAAATGCCGCGCCGTTTGGGCCGGAATTTTTCATGTCCCACTGCGGCTTTAGATAGCATCGCACCAATTCCGCAACGGTTGGCGCCACATCGCGCGACAGAAGCTCGTCCAGCAGCACATGCCGGGCGCCCGAAATCACACTTCCACGCCGGCGAACCACCGCATCGAACAGATCTTGCTTTGAGCCAAAGTAGTAACGGACGAGGGCTTGGTTGACTCCGGCCTCCGTCGCGATGTCCCGTACCTTGGCGCCATTGAACCCATGATCGGCAAACAGCAATTCGGCCCGGTCCAGGATCACCTCGCGGAGTTCCGGCCCGCCCTTTGGGCGCCCCGGTTTACGACGTTGGCTTGTTGAGGTCATGGCGCTATCCGGTTTTCAGAGTCCCCCCCCTACTAGCCGTTGCACAGGCAAATCCTCAAGTTAATTACTCACCAGGGTAATTTTTGGGGATGTTTTCGCTCTTCTTGCCGGCAAGCGATCCCTGGAGGCGGTGCAGCAACGCGGTGATCAACGGCAAGGCCACCAGAAGGACGCAGACACCAAGCAAAGTTGCCGAGATCGGCCGATCGATGAAGATCTTCCACGACCCCTGGCTAATCATCAGGCTGCGCCGCAGGTTTTCTTCCAGTATCGGGCCGAGGATCAGCCCGAAGGCCAGCGGCGTCACCGGCAAGCCGATGCGCGAAAAGACGAAGCCGACCACACCGAAGGCAATCATCACGTAGACGTCGTTCATGTCATTGCGGATTGCAAAGGCGCCGATAACGCAAAACACTGCGATAAAGACATACATCAGTTGCGGCGGAATGCGCGTCACCAGCACGGCAGCACGGATCATGCCAAGGCCCAGAACCAGCGTCGCCACCAGCGCCAGAAGCACCGAGACATAGATCCAGGACACGAATGTCGGGTCATTGGCAAAGAGCAAGGGCCCGGGCGTCAGGCCATGCACCATCAACGCGCCCATCAGAACGGCGGTGATCGTGTCTCCCGGAACGCCCAGCGCGATCAAGGGAATGAGCGAGCCACCGACCGAAGCGGAGTTTGCGGCCTCCGGCGCGACGAGGCCGTCAGGATGGCCGGTGCCGAATGTCTCGGGCTCTTTCGACAACCGCCGCTCCTGGGCATAGGCGATGGAAACCGCCACCGCGGATCCCGCCGCCGGAATTGCTCCGATGAACGTGCCGATCACCGAGCCCCGCAGCATGACTTTCCAGCGCCTGGCCAATTCTGCAATCGGCAGCATCACCTTGCCAATGGCAGGTCGCGCCGTTGGCGCGTCACCAAAGCGCACGAGGTTCTGCAGGATCTCACCCAAGCCGAACAACCCGATGATGACAGGGATCAGATTCAAGCCCGATTGCAGCATAGGTTGGTTCATCGTCATCCGCTGTGCATCCGTCAGCGCATCGAAGCCCACCATGCCCAGCAGGATGCCGACAAAGCCGACCACGCTGGCCACCAGGGTCGAACCGTTTGACGCGAAGGACAACATGACGATGCCGAACAGCGCCACGGCGGCAAATTCGGGGCTGCGGAAATTCGTCGCGAAATCCGCCAGCACGGGGGCCAGCACGACAAGCAAGGCTAGGCCGACCATGCCGCCGACCGTAGAAGCCACCAACGCGTAGTTCAGGGCGTGGCCGGCCCGACCGCTCTGCGCCATCGGATAGCCGTCGATCTGGGTAAAGATCGACGCCGGCGTGCCAGGCAATTTCATCAGGATGGCCGATATCGAACCGCCATAGACGCTCGACATGAAAACCGAGATCAGGAACAGGATTGCCACACCGGGTTCCATCGTAAAGGTCACCGGCATGAGGATCGCCAGCGCCATCGTCGATGAAATTCCCGGTATTGCCCCCAGCACCAGTCCGAGGATTGCGCCAAGCCCGACGAGACCCAACATGGCAGGGCTCGTGGCGAAATCGGCGAGCACAGTGAAGAACGATTCAAGCAACATCGGTTCGACCCTCTCTCAAACGGGCAGCGGGAGCGTCAGTAGACGCACGAAGAACAGATGGATGAACACGGCGGTGGCCGCACCGAAGGCCGTCGCCTCGATTAGGTTTCGCCACGAATGGCCGCTGATGGAGACGAGCAGTACGTAGATCCAGCCGATGGAAAAGAGCGCCACCGCGGCAGGCGTCCCCAGCAAGCGCATCGCTGCCGGCATCGCCAGCAATGTCAGCACGAAACCGGCCGAGAGCGACCACTCCCGCACCGTGTTCACTATGGCCCCTGTGTGTCTGTGTGGACGCGTCTCGCGCGCCCAGCTACAGCCCCCGAACACCAGCAGAAGGACGCCCGCGAGTGCAAGAATTGTCAGGCACAACTGGGACAGGAAGAAGGGCCCAGGGTCACCTGGCATCTGGTTTCCAGAAAACAGCGTGATGCTGTGTCGGAGCAGAAGCCAACCCGCACCCGCCAGAAGGAGAAAGAAAAGACCGGCTGCAAAGGTCTTGCGGGCGGATTCCTCGATGGGCGGTGTCATGGCTGGCTCCTGTTTCGGGATTTTGGAAACGGGGCGCAGTCACTGCCCCGTTTGCGGGCGTCACTTCCGCTTCAGTTCCTCGGCAACAAGGTCGGCTTGCTCGAGGATAGGGTAGACAAGCTCAACCTGTTTCGCGAGTTCCTCCGCCGCCATATCGGCACCTCCCGGACGCAGCACCATGCCGTTTTCCGCTGCGGCAGAGGTAAAGCCGGCACTGTTGATTGCCTTGAGCAATCCCTCTTCCAGCTTGGCCCGGACATCCTGCGGAATACCGACCGGCGCCACCAGCATGACGAAATCATTCACCACGATGTCGTAGCCCTGCTCTTTGAACGTGGGAACGTCAGGCAGTTGCGGATGGCGCTGTTCCGCAGCGACCCCGAGCACCTTCACCTTTCCGGCCTTGGCGTGTTCGAGGATCGGCGGGATCGGAAGCGTCGCTGTCTGGACCTCGCCGGTCAGCAAGGCGGTCACGGTGGGGGCATGCCCGGGATAGGGGAGCTTCATCATGTTCACGCCCAGAGCGTCCGGGATGACGCTCGCGAAGATGAAGGAGTTGCCGCCCTGCGGATCATTGCCGTTCATCAGCGACATCGGGTCCGACTTCATCGCGGCGATGTAGTCGTCAAGCGTATCGATCCCCATGTCGACGCTCACCTCAATGGCGCCAGGTTCGTCGCTGATGTAGGCGATCGGGTCCAGACCGTCGAGCTTGGGTGCTGCAGGGTTCATGAAGGATTGCGACACGGCATGCAGGCCCATCACGCCAATGGTGTAGCCATCCGGGTCTGCCTCGGCGATGTGGCGGATGCCGGTCGAGCCACCGGCACCGGTCACGTTGTCGACCACGACCGCGGTATCCATGATCTCGGACAGCTCATGGCCGATCAGGCGCCCGACCAGGTCATGCCCGCCACCGGCCGGCCAGACGACCGTAATGTGGATCGGCTCGCTGGGATAGGCATCCTGCGCCAGCGCGGACGTCATCGGGAGGCTGGCAAGCGTCATCAGCCCCGTGACGGTAGCGAAGAGTTGACGGCGTTTCATGGCGTTCCTTTCGTCGTTTCCCTGTTGATTTCGGCAGGCACATCCCACCTGTTCACGGCCCGCCTCGCAGCCCGCGACATTCGCTATTGCCCCTCATTCCAAGGCAGATTTTCCTAGTTTTTCCGCGGCCGGTTGGCGGCGTTCTTCATCGTCTCGTCACATAAAAGCGCGGAAAAATTCATTTGCATAGAAACAATATTCCTCGCTGCATGTTTTTTTCGTGCGCCCCATGACCCCACTCTGGATCTGCACAATTTTTGAGCAGATTTTGAGGGGTAATTGTGCGAAGAGCGTCACAAATCGAGGGTCACGTCCCCTTTCGGAAACGAGCAACACAAGAGGACATGCTCCTCTCCGGGCGAATCGAGCGGCTCTTCGGAATAGGAAATCTCGCCGGAGATCTTCCGGCAAGCACAGGTGCCGCAGATGCCGTCACGACATTCAAAGTTCGGTGCCAACCCCTGCGCCTCGGCGAATTCAAGGAGGGTTCCGCTCGATCCGTCCCAAGTGACTTCGAGGTCCGACCGCGCAAATCTGACCACGGGACCGGCCCCGTCCGACGCCGCCGCAGGTCGGCCAGACGGCTCACGTTGCGAGCCATCGGCAACGGCCCCGCCAAAAGATTCCTGGTGAATTTCGCTGTCCGGCACGCCAAGGCTGACCAGTTCCGCCCGCATCGCCTTCATGAATCCGTCCGGCCCACAGAGGTAGACGCGATAGGCGTCTTGCGGCAACAGCCTGCGCAGCGTCTCTCGGTCGAGTAGTCCGACAGACTGGCAACGTCCGTCGGCGATATCCTCCTCGTCCCCTTCGGCATAGGCGACATGCGTGGTCACGTTCGGGGCGGCCTCTGCCAGCACCTTCACCTCGGCAGCGAAGGAGTGCTCTTCTGCATTCCGGCAGGCATGCAGAAACCACGTCGGCCGATCCGGCTGTCGGGCCAGTTCAGACAGCATCGCCAGCGCTGGCGTCACACCGATCCCGCCGGTAAGTAACAGGACCGGACGTTCATCATCTTCCAGGACAAACGTCCCCCGCGGCCGTTCGGCCGGGAACCGTGCGCCGACCTCGCCAACCTCGTGCAAATGGCGAGAGCCCCCCTTCCCCTCTGGCTCCAGCTTGACGCTGATCCTGTAGCCGCTGCGGTCGCGCGGGTCGGAGGATATCGTATAGGTCGATATCGGCCGCTCCGGCAGACCAAGACGGATAGGTAGGTATTGGCCGGGGATGAAGGGCGCCATCTCGCCCTCCACCACCTTGAACCGGAAGGACAGGACGTTTCGACTTTCCCGCACACGCTCTGTCACCTCCAGAGTGAGCGGCGCCGTCTTGCCCATATCAAGCATGTCAGCGCCTCCGGCCAGAACAGCATCAGTCATGGTAGACGAAGGACGCATTGCTCTCTGCCGAGGCGTCGAGCGTCCGCTCGGTTTCCAGAAGGTCGTTGATGCGCTTGCGGTAAACCATCGGCCCACGATCGATGGCGATACGGATCGGGCGCCGCTTCATCGGGCGCTGCTCCTCTGCGTGCACAGCCTCCAGAATCTCCTTGTCCTCGGCGAACGCGATGCGCAGCATTGCATCAATCTTGTCCGAGGCCTCTTCGGTATCGACCGCCGTGTTCCGCAGGTGCATCCAGCGGTCGATGGTGTAACCCTCATCGACAGGCGTCATGAAGTGCAGTGCAAGCACTCGGATGCCACTATCCCGATCGTCTTCGGCAATCTGATCGGCCACGTCCGCCGAGCCGAAGTCGATCACCGCGATCGACGGCAGATGCAGGTGATAATAATGCCAGCGATCGACATTCCCCTCAAAGCCGCCGAATGCCTTGAAGAAGCCAATCGGCTCCGCATCGCGGATCCACCGCCAGGCAGTGATGGTCTCGCCTTCGGTCGAGACATGCACCGGCACGTTCTCCGAGGCCGAGTTGCCCAGTGTCGTCGGGTGCACAAAACTCACATGCGCCGGGTCCACCAGGTTTTCGGCCACGTTGAGGTAGTTGGATTCCAGGTGCAACGCGTCCCCGTGATGGGCATGCCAACCCGGGTCGGTGAATTGCGGCAAATCGAAAATCGCATCCGGATCTGCGCGGTGCCGCTCACCCATCCAGATCCAGACGATCCCGTGACGCTCCTCGATCGGGTAGCTTTCGACATAGGCCGAGGGCGGAATCTTGTCCTGCCCCGGAACCCGGGTGCACTTGCCGTCAGGACCGAAGGTCAACCCGTGGTAACCGCATTGCACCGCATCTCCGATCCGCTTGCCTTTTGACAGCGGCAACAACCTGTGCGGGCACCGATCCTCCAACGCAGCAACGGTGCCGTCCGTGCGGCGGTAGAGAAGGATGTGATCGCCGAGGATGGTGAAACGCCGCAGTTCATCGTCAATCTCGCGCGACCAAGCGGCCACGTACCATGCGTTCCGAACCAGAGTCGTCATCCCATCACTCCCGAGCTTGCGTTCTTAAGGGGCCTTCCCGCAGGGGCCAATTTGCTACGCACTCAAAGTAAAATGATTCAGATCAACGGCGCAACATTTTATTTGGGAAGAGCTGGAAACTTTGCTTAAGCCGCGATTTTGGCTCAAAAATCAATCAAAGGGCCGGCCCACATCCGAAGCATCCGAAGCGAACGGACGAAATTTTAAACGTGTACGCATCAAAATGGCAGTACGGGCAGCGAGACGTCAGTCTTCGGCGGCAATCACCTTTCGCAGCAACTCCATGAAGAGTTGCTGCTCGATCACGGTGAGCGGCTCGAGCAGTTTTTCCCCCGCTTCCACGCTGACCGGAACATGATTGATCGCGCATTGGCGTCCGGCTTCGGTCAGTTCGATAACCGACGAACGCTGATCCTCGAGACTCCGCCGCTTCTCGATCAACCTTTCGCGCTCCAGCTTGCGCACCACCACCGTCGTGGTGGACGGATCCATCGAAGTCAGCCTCCCAAGCATGCTTTGAGTTACAGACCCCACCTTCAGCAGCGTGACCAGAGCCACGAACTGCGTCACCGAAAGGTTCGGATGCCGCACGTTCTGGGTAAAAAGCTGGGCCCCGCGCTGGTGGACACGGCGCACCAACTGCGCCGGGTGGTTGCGCGGATCGTAGGCTTCGATCATCGCGGACACATCACCGGCGCGTTTCGTGGTGTGGTCGTTCATCGCCCTTGACCTCTCCGCAACCAGGCGCCCCAAGTTACACGCACAACGCGCCAATCAACTCAGCTTTGCCAGCAATCGCAGGATCGTGCGCCGTTCAGCAACGGTAAGGGGTGCCAACGTTGCCTCTGTGATGTCCGCCATCACTGGCATTGCCGCCTTGATCAGCTCCCTGCCCTTCGCGGTAGCCTCGATCACGTAGCGCCGGCGGTCAACCTCGTCCTTTCGGGTCACCACAAGGCCGCGCGCCTCCAATCGGTTGACGACCCCTTTTATCGTAGCCGCATCCATCGCGACACTGCGTCCAAGCGCATTCTGGGACTGCGGCACGGGGTTTTCAACCAGGCGGAAAAGAGCTGAAAACTGAGTTGGCGTCAGGCCGTCAAGCATCCTTTCGCCAAAGATGGTCATGTGCCGCTGGTTTGCCTTTCGCAAGGCATAGCCGATCTGTTCGTCAAGAACATAGGCCGCAATGGCATCCTCCGAGGTGTCGTTGCTCGGATCATGTTTCATATCATCCATCGGGCTCTTCTCACTTTCCCGGCACTACCGATGCCAGTATCCAACATTCAATCGGTTCCCGGGTCACATGCAGGCAGAAACACCGGAACAATACCATGGGAAGGCGTCCAAGATGCCCAACCTTGTCAAGAAAATCGGGCCGCCTTCCTCATCAAAACCGTTCATTGGTATACAAATGTATTCCAAGACAGAGTGCAACCCTTTCCTGAAAGGACGAATTCGTGGCCAAGCACCGCGCCCCGCCAAAGCGAGCTTCCCCAAACTGCTGATCGGTTTCGATTTGATTGAAATAGGTAACGGCGGGCAGCGGACCATTGGTCAATGCGATGCGCACAGCTTCTGCACGAAATTCCTCGGTTGGTCGTAGTGCCATAAAGGTTCGCCTTTGCGCCACGATACGTGCTCGAAGGCGCGGCACAATGCTCTGACAGGTCCAGCGGGGCAACGTCAAGATTGAGGGCAGCTCCTCCTGAACCGACCCTGATCCAGGATCGACGGCCCCAACTCGCTCAGACGGACGCAACCAAGCATACCCAAGTCGGCGCGCAGCTGAACCCGCAAGAGATCAATCGCATGGGCCATGCCCGCTTCACCGGCAAGACTGGCGGCATAGTTGAACGGACGGCCGACAAAGGCAAAGCCTGCACCGAGCGCCAGCGCTTTCAGGATGTCCGTGCCGCGCAGAATACCGCCATCCAGCATGACGGCCATGTCCCCGGCGCGATCGAGCGCAACCGGGAGAGCGCGCAGCGGGGCGACGGCGCCGTCCAGTTGGCGGCCGCCATGGTTTGACAGGATGACCCCCTGGGCCCCCAGTTTCCGCGCACGGCTGACGTCATCGGGGTGCAGGATGCCTTTCAGGACAAGGCGGCCCCGCCACAACCGACGCACCTCGGCAAGCGTCTCCCAATTCAACACCTCGCGGCCGGAGAAATCCCGCACAGCTTGCCGTGACAGCAATGGCGCGCCACGCGTCGCCGTGGCGTTTTCAAAATGCGGCGTGCCGTGTTGCACGAATGTGCGCAGAAAGGTGCCCAACGCCCATCGCGGATGGGTCACACCTTGATAGAAGAGGTTCAGGTTCGGCCTGAGCGGTGTGCGATACCCGGACCGCAGGTTGTTTTCCCGGCTGGGCACCACCGCACTGTCCAGCGTCACGACGAGCGTTTCGATCCCGCATTTGGCCACTCGGGCCAGCAGCGCGGCAATGTCGGCCGGATCGGGGGGAAGATAGGCCTGATACCAGATATTGGGGTTTTCCGCAGCGATCTCTTCGAGAGGGATCAGCGACGCCGCGCTGACGATCATCGGAATATTCGCCGCGCCGGCGGCACGCGCATAGACCAGATCGCCGCGATACGCGGTCAGAGCAGCAGCCCCCATCGGAGCCACGCCAAAGGGCATGTCGAAGTCCAGCCCCATCACGTTGCAGGTGAGGGACCGCGCCGAAACATCGACGCCCACACGGGGCACAAAGCCGATTTCGGAGAATGCCGCCCGGTTATCATTCAGCGATGCGTTGGTCTCTGCCGCGCCCGCGACATAGCCGAAGATGGGGGCGGGAAGATGGCGCTTTGCCAGGGGCTCGAAATCCTCAAGAGCAAAGACCTTCCGAAGGCGTCGTGACGAAGATCCCACAGCCGTCATTCCCTGAACCGCATTTGCGCCCTGCCCTCGGCCCCGAGGCCGCCAAATGCAATCAGGCGGCCAGTTTCGGGTTGGAGGTCTACTCGGCCCGCGGTCTGTTGAAGAGAAGTGACAAAACGGATGTCGAAGCCATGACCCCCGAACGGCACCCCGGCGGGCTTTGCGACGGGATCGCCGACGCTTTGCAGGATCTCGCCTTGGGGCGAAGACCGATAATGGCACCCGCCGTCGATGGCGGATCGTGACGGGACAAAACCGGTGCTCTCAACTGCCATGTCCATGTCCTGCATGGGAAAAAAAGTGTGCGGGATCACGCCGACCTCCGCACGGTCTTTCTGTGATGGTTTGAACTGACCAGCGCCGCTCCGATGAAGAGCACACCGACCAGCACTGTCACGACCTCGGGCACGGGAACAACGGCATGGGCAAAGAGAGCCAGCGACAGGAAGAACACCGAGTAGAATGCGCCGTGCTCCAGATAACGGAACTCCGCCAGGGTTTGCCGTTCGACGATCATGATGGTGAACGAGCGCACATACATTGCGCCGATGCCGAGGCCCACGGCAATCAGGAACAGATTCGTTGTCAAGGCAAACGCTCCAATCACCCCGTCAAAGGAAAAGCTGGCATCAATGACCTCGAGATAGAGGAATGCGCCCAGCCCACCCTGAGCGCCCGCCCGCACGGCGGCACCGCTGTCCAGCACATGACCGACCACGTCGACGATGCAGAAGGTCAGCAGGCCGAACAGCGCCCCGAACAGGAATTGCGCATCGTCGCCCTCGGCGAGGAACAGTGAGACCCCTGTCACCGCAACAAGCACAAGCGCCGTTTCGAACCCACGGATCGCACCGCAGGTGCTCAGCCTGGATTCAAGGCGCTTGATCCAGTGGATGTCCTTGGACTCGTCCACGAAATAGGTCAACGCGACCATCATCAGGAACGTGCCGCCAAAGGCCGAAATCGACAGATGCGCCTCTTCGATGATGTGCGCATAGTCGTCGGGGCGGGCTATCGCCAGGCTGAGAGCTTCGAACGGTCCGATCCGTGCCGCAACGGAAACGACCGCCAGCGGAAAGACGATGCGCATCCCGAAGACCGCGATCAGGATACCCCAAGTCAGGAAACGCCTGCGCCAGATCTCGGTCATGTCTTGCAGCCGGTTGGCATTGACCACGGCATTGTCAAAGGACAGGGCGATTTCCAGACTTGCCAGTATGGCGCCGATCAGCAGAAACGAAAGCACGCCGCCAAGGCTGCCCTCATGCAGCCAGCCCAACCATGCCGACAAGACCAGGCCAATGACGGTCACGATCAAGGGCCATTTGAAATAGGACAGCAACGGACCGCTCATCTGGCCGTACCTTTCTGTTGATCAGTGAAGGGATTCATTCCTGTCGCGCTTGGCGCCAGTTCTCGAACCGCTCCAGAACGGCCGGATCCGTAGCGGGGTAGAGGCCGATCACCGGCGTATTGCGGCGCACTTCCTCCAGGACGAAAGCCTCGAATTCCTCCATGGGACCGGCTTCTTCAGCGATTTCATCGGCCAAGTGACGGGGGATGATCATCACACCGTCGCCGTCGCCCAATACGACATCGCCGGGATAGACGGCAACGCCGCCACAGCCAACCGGTAGGCCCATGTCTATCGCGTGGTGCTTGGTCAGATTTGTCGGCGCAGCGGGCTTTGCGGCAAAGACCGGCATGTCAAGCGCCGCCGCACCGTCGGCATCGCGGACACCACCATCGGTCACCACGCCCGCCGCGCCGCGCATCTCGAGCCGGGTCAAAAGGATCGACCCCGCGGACGCGGCAGAGGCATCCTGCCTGCAATCCATCACCAGCACCGCACCTTCCGGGCAGGTCTCGATTGCGACGCGCTGCGGGTGATCGGGCTCACGGAAGGCCTCGATGGGGTCGGTATCAGGCCGCGCGGGAATATAGCGCAAGGTGAACGCCGGACCGACCATGGTTGGTTGGCCCTTTGCCAGGGGGGCGACGCCTTGCACATAGGCATTGTGAAAGCCGCGCTTATACAGCAGCGTGGCGACCGTTGCCGTGCTGGCCCGCGACAGGCGGTCAAGCGTGCGCGGATCAAGTGGAACGGCGTCGGCGGCTGGGGGATTTGGCATGGGGAGTATCCTTGTCGTTCGCGCGGTCAGGCAAATTGATCCAGCAGATCCAGGCCAACCGGAACCAACGCACCTTTGCCCTGCACGACCTGACCGGCCAGACGGCAGGCCTGTTCGATCGAAGAGGACAGCGGCAGCGCAGCAGAAAGACCTGCAAAGACCGCAGCGTTGAAGCTGTCCCCGGCAGCGGTCGTGTCGATGACAGAGGTCAGGCGTGGCACCATCGTGATGTCATCTGTGCCGTCCTCACGATACAGAACCGGTTCCGGACCGTTCTTGACGATGATGGTGCTTGCACCAGCCCTTGCGTAGCGTTCCAGCGTGGCCTTTGCGTCCTCATCGCCGAACCAACGCGCCTCGTCCTCGAACGAGGGAAGGGCAATGTCGCAGCAGGCGGCGGCGCGCATGATCGCTTCCGTCATCTCTGTCGGAGTGCTCCAGAGGTGCACACGCAGGTTCGGATCAAAGGCGACGCTCTTGCCCGCGCTTCGGGCAGAACGAAGCGCTTGCAAAAGCGTTTCGCGGCCGCCCTGCTCGAGAATGGCCAAGGTGATGCCGGAGACATAGACCAGATCGGCCTCGGCGATGGCGGCCGCCAGTGCTTGCGCGTCCCCGGCCAGGCTGCGCGCGGCGGACTGGCCGCGCCAATAGGAAAAGCTGCGTTCGCCATTTTTCAGGGCGATCATGTACAGCCCGACGGATTTCCCGGGCAGCCGGCGGATGTGACGGGTGTCGATCCCGCTGTCAGAGATGACTTGTACCATCCGGGCGGACAGGGCATCATCTCCGACCGCCGTGAAATAGGACACCTCCACGTCCGGCGACAGCATCGCCAAGTACCAGGCGGTGTTGAACGTGTCGCCGGCAAAGCCCAGACGGTAATCGTCCGGGCGCTCTGCCGGGGCCAGTTCGGCCATGCATTCGCCAATCGCGAGAACGCGCATCTTGATGCCTCCGCTTGCGGTGGCGGGGCTCAGGAAAAGAGCATCCCGCCATTGATGTCGACATTCGCCCCGGTGATGTAGGCGGCCTCGTCGCTGGCGAGATAAGCCACCAGGTTGGCGGTATCTTCGGGCGTGCCTTGCCGTTTCAGCGGCGCGGCGGCTTCCAGACCACGGCGACCGGCATCGGGCGTGTGGATGTTGTGGAAGTCGGTGTCGATCATGCCCGGGCATAGCGCGTTGACGCGGATCTCCGGCCCCAGCTCCTTGGCCAGTCCGCGCGTCATGGTCATGACGGCCCCTTTGGACGTGGCGTAGGCCACCGCGCCGGGACCACCGCCATCGCGCCCGGCCTGGCTGGCAAGGTTGACGATTGCGCCCCTGGTCATGTGCGGCAGGCAGGCCTTGATCATCAGGAAGGTGCTGGTCAGATTCAGGTCCATCACCGCCTGCCAATGTTCCAGCGGCATCTCCGCGATGGTCTTGCGGGCGATCAGGCCGCCCGCATTGTTCACGAGGATATCGACACCGCCAAAGGCTTCGACCGTTCTGGAAACCAGCGCGTCGACCTCGGCCGGTTTGCTCAGATCGCCCTGTACCGCGAGGGCCTTGCCACCCTGTCTTTCGATCTCTGCCACCGTGGCTTCGGCCCCGGCGCTGCTGGCGAAATAGTTGATCGCCACGTTGGCCCCCTCGGAGGCCAGCTTGATCGCGCAGGCGCGCCCGATGTCGCGGCCACCGCCGGTGACGATGGCTGTCTTGCCTTGGAACCTCATCAGCTTGCCGCGCTTTGCGTCGTGGCTTCGCGGTCCGCGCCGTCGGTCGCCAACTCAAGGAAATAGTCGAAGATTTCCGGAACGTTGCCATCGCCCAGACCGGCCGCCACGGCCGCGGCGAGGTTGTGCGAGGTGCCTTCGGCGATCTCGGCCCGGGTGCCCAGGTCTTCGGCCATTTTCAGGAAATACCCGAGGTCCTTGTTGGCGTTGTTGATCGAGAAGCCAAGGTCGCTGACACCATCCACGGCGTAGTTCTTGCAGAACCCCATGAAGGGCGAATTCGACGGCCCGGTCGACATGATGTCATAAAGCTGCTGACGGTCGACCCCGGCACGCGTCGCAACGGCGAAGGCCTGGCTCATGGTGCAGACCGTGGTCATGCCCATGAAGTTGTTGATCAGCTTGGTGGTGTGTCCCGCGCCCAGTGCGCCGAGGTAGAAGATATTCTCGCCCTGTTCTTCGAGCACCGGCTTGACCTTGTCAAAGGTCGCCTTGTCGCCGGCGGCCATGATGTTCAGCAGGCCGTCCTTTGCGTGGGCCGGAGTGCGGCCCAGCGGCGCGTCGACCATACCCGCGCCCTTCGCGGCGAGGTCGGCGCCGATCTTGCGGGTCGAGGCCGGGATCGAGGTACCGAAATCGACCAGCACCTTGCCTTCCGAGATGCCGGCCAGGATGCCGGTGTCACCGTAGACAACCTTTTCCACCACCTCGGACGTGGTGAGGCAAAGCATGACGATGTCGCTCGCCTCGGCCAACTCCTTGGGCGACGCGGCTTCTTTCGCGTTTCCGCGGTCAAGGACCGCTTTCACCGCGTCCTTGTTGAGGTCCATGACGACCAGTTCGAAGCCCCTCTTCTGAAGGTTCTCCACCATGTTGCCACCCATGAGGCCGAGGCCGATGAAACCGATGACGGGTTTGGTCATGTCTTTGTCTCCCATTTGTTTTTTGTTGGATCAGAGGAAGTCTTCGCGGTGCGGCGTGAAGATATCGAGGAGCGTGCCCGCCTCGAGGCAGGTCGCGCCGTGTTCGATATTCGGCTGCTTGTAGAGCGAGTCCCCGGGGCCGACGATGTAGGTGTCATCGCCGACGGTGAATTCGAACCTGCCCGAAATCACATAGGTGATCTGTTCGTGCGGGTGATGGTGGCGTGCCGCGACGGTCCCCTTTTCGAAGTGCACTTCGACAACCATCGCGTTGTCGTTGTAGGCGCCGACCTTGCGGGTCAGGCCGCCGCCGGCGTCGAACAGGCTGTTTTCCTTGGCGGGAAAATAATTCTTTACTGACATGAGCGTGTCCTCGTGTGCGGTATCAGGTGTTGGCCAGCTTCTTCATCACGACCTTGAACGTGTTCTCGTCCGCATCGGTGAAGTAGAGGTCGGCGTCGTAGCCCTGGTCATCCATGAAGTTGAAAATCCGCTTGGGTTCTTCCAGCCGGTAAGGCACCAGCAACGTGGCGATCCGGTGGCGGGTGGCCGCCGGGTACTGCGCGTGCAGGCAGGTGCTTTCGGGCAGGCCTTCGTAGTCGGCCGGGTCGACACCGGGGAATCCGGTTTCCTGGGTGAGCGTCGGTTTGCCCGCCTCGGACCAGACGACCTGGCCGTAGAAGCCGGCCTTCTTGCCGGTATTGCGGAACGAGGTCTTGCCCAGCTCGTAGGGCTGGTTGGCGTGAAGCAGCCAATCGATGGTGACCGGCTCGGAGGCGTCGACCTTGTCGACGATCACGAAATAGCTGCCACGCACGAAATAGACCTCACGTTCGGCCAGTGTCACCTCGGGCGAAAGCGACTGGTAGGCCGCGGTGGCGTCGCCCTTGATGTAGATGTGATCCTCGTGTTCCTCGGCAGCGAGGATCTTGCCGGTCGCGGCCATGGCCTTGGTCTTGTCCTTCTCGGCGTATTGCCCCTTGCCGTTGATCAGGATGGCGTTCTTCGACCGGGTCTGGCGCCGCCAGAGCCGGTGCATGGTCGAGTTGAAGGCCACGTAGTAGCCCGACTGGATGGCCAGGTCTTCGCCAAAGGCGGCCATGCAGAATGCGTTCTGGTCGCCGTGGCTGTGGCTGATCGAGCCGAAGCGGGAGGATTTGAACACGAACTGGATGTGCTTTTCCGGGTTCGCCATTTCATGCTGGATCCCGACCCAGCCGATGCCCTTGAAGTGGCGCATGCCGGACGGCGGGTCCGACGCCTCGACCAGCGGGAAATCGGTCAGGTAGGTCAATTCGTCGAAATTGGTGTCCCACCAGCCCCAGTTGTAGAAGGCGCCTTCGGTGCCGGGGTTCAGACGGGCCAGTTCCTCGTGGTACCACTGGTAGGCGCCGTTGCCGGTGACGCCCGCGTATTGGCGCAGGTTGATGCCGGTCTTTATGCAGGGCAGATCGCCTTGCGTGCTGTCATCGCCGAAGGTGGCGCGGCGCGTGTTGGGCGCCTTGCAGAACAGGGGGAAATCGCCGGTGTTGCGGAAGAAGGGCCGCTGATACAGGTCGATCCCGGCAAAGCTTTTCAGCCGGTTGGCCGCCTCGATCAGGTAGGCCATCCCCATCATCCAGTAGTTTGTGCCCTCGGCCCAGCCGCCATCGCTGTCGCCCCAGGGCGAATAGACTGTGGCGAGAAACTCGATGCAATAGTTCAGCCAGTCGCGCGCCTCGTCCTCTTCGTCATCGCCGAGAAGCGCGATGCAGGCCGGGATCAGCGTCAGCGAGACCGAGCGGACCGCGTGGCTATCATAGGGAAAGAGGTGGATCTTGGCGTTGATGATCGCGTGTTCCGCTATATCGCGGGTGCGCGCCAAGAGGGCAACGCGCACCCGCGCGCGCTCGTCCTCGTCCAGCTGGTCATGCAACCAGTCGTAGCCCCAGGCGAGCGCATTGGTGACCCGGTAGGCCCATTCGTCGGTATAGGCCCGGCTGGTGACGCCCATCGGGTCCCAGCTTGCCGCCTCCAGCAGCCATTCCTTGGCCCGGTCCAGCATCGCCTGGTCCTGCGTGACCTGACCGCCGATGGCCAGATGGCGCACCGCGTACATGTGCTCCTGAAGGTCGATATAGGTCTGACGCCAGACCGGCGCGGTACGCTGATGGTTCGGATACCCGGCGGGCTCTTTCATGACCTCACGATCCAACCAGGGCAGAACGGATTTCTCGTAGAAGGTGGACCATGTGCAATGGTTCGGATCGGCCTTCACCGCGTCCCGGAACTCTTCCAGCCGGTCTTGGGACAACCATAGCCGCGGATGGCCGACCGGGGCCTCCCGGAACCGCACCTTGCGAGACGGCAGCGGAGACTGCGGCAGGTCCCCGGTAATGGTGAAGCGGCGCGAGGAACTCCAGCTGGTGACGGGTTTGCCGGTCTCCGGGTCGCAGACCGCGTAGGACCAGACATAATCTCCGGGGGCCAGCGCCACGTCGGGCGTGAAGAAGTTGAGCGGAAGGCGGCTGTAGTAATGCGTGGCCCCGGTGGCGTAGTCGGGATCGGTCGAGATGCGCAGCACATATTGCGCTTCGTCCTCGATCACCGGCAGCCATGTGAAACGCGGCGGGTTCTCGGTGACGACGGTCTCGGCATCGGGCGCATACTGGATCGTCAACCGTCCGGTCTTGGGTTCGTCGAGCTTGGTAAGGACAGCGGCGCCATGCATGGGTCAGGTCTTTCTTCAGGTACAAGAGGGGGGTGTGCGGCCGGGGGTCGGCCGCACGCGTGTTCTTGGGAAATGGACGGGATCAGCCGCCGTACTGGCGCTCGTAGGCCGAGTTCATGACCTCGAGAACCTTCTGGTAGCCCATGTTGTTCAGGGCCTCCATGTAGTCATCCCAGTCTTCCTTGACGTCGCCTGTGCCAAGGATCCAGGCCTGCTGACGCTCCAGCATGTAGGTCTGGATCGACGGGTAGTACCGGTCGTAGACCTCCTGCTCTTCCTTGTTGAAGGACACGCCAAGGAACTGCTCGACCAGCAGGTCTTCGGTGTCGTAGAGCTTGATGCCTTCGCGGGCCGACTCGCGGGTCCACTGCCATTCATAGCGGTAGTCCTGCGGGTAGCCGCGATAGACCTGCGCGCCTTCCAGGTACATCTGGCTGTTGACCGGGCGGCCCGAGTCCAGCACCTCCGGCTTGTAGATCGGCTCGCCGTCGACCATGTCCCAAGTCTTGCCCTCGACACCGAAATTGGCCAGCAGCGCGCCCTCTTCCGAGAACCAGTAGTCGAAATACTTGATGGTCTCGACCGGATGATCGTTGGTGTAGCTGATCGCCCAGCCATCCGGTTTCATCGGAATGCGGCGGTTTTCCTCGATCCGCTTTCCCGACACCGATTTCGGCGGCAAGAACGGAACGAAGTTGAAGCCTTCGACCTTGTCGGCCAGCGCCACATTGTAACCCGAGGTAGAGGCGAACCAGTCATGCGTCATGCCGCCCAAGTTCTCGCCCAGCAGGTAGTCGCGCGCCGAGGAGCCACGGGTGAAGAGTTCGGCGTCGATCAGGCCCTCATCATACCATTGCGCGATATTGGCCAGGCCGTCGCGATAGGCTTCCTGTGCGTAGGGGTGCACCACCTTGCCGTCCTTGAGGTAGAACTGGTGGTAGACATCGGCCCCGGTCGAACGCGCGTCCCAAAGCGTCAGAAGGCGCAGGACCTCTTCCCAGTCACGGACAAAGAAGGGGATTTCGTCCTTTACGCCGTTGCCGTTCGGGTCCTGGTCGCGGAAGGCCACCAGCACCTCGTAAAGCTCGTCGACATTGTCCGGTCGTTCCAGGCCCAAGGTGTCGAGCCAGTCCTGACGCACGAACCAGGCGCGGGCATACTTGCCGTCCGGAAGATACGGGATGTAGTAGACGTTGCCGTCATAGGCCGAGATCGCGTCCCAGATCTCGGGGTGTTCGTCGAACCAGGCTTGGATGTTGGGCGCGTGTTCCGCGACCAGATCGTTGAGCGGCACGAAGGCGCCCTGCGGGCCGTATTCGTTGACCGGCTGGCGGATGTTGGCACCGCCCACGATGTCGGGCAGGTCGCCGGTGGCCAGCAGCAGGTTCATCGCTTCCGCGTTGTCGGTCGTGTTGCGGCCCGAGGTCTTGTCGATCAGGTGTATGTTGGTCTGTTTGCGCGCCACTTCCTCGACAGGGTAGATCTTGGAAGTGTCGCCGCCCGGCCCGTAGCCCTGGGCCCGGGCCCAGTGCATGTGGACCGTCAGTTCCAGCGGCTCGTCGACGATCGGCAGGTCGATGTCCTGCGCCACGGCCGGGCTCGTCAGGGCTGTGGTTCCAAGGATGGCAGCGGCTGCCAGGTTGAAGGTTCGCATGGTATCCTCCCTTTTGCGACTCTGTGAAGTTCGGGGTCGTTTCGGTCGAAGCCCCCGGTCACAGGGGCTTGCGACAATTGCTCACTCCTTCACGCCACCCAGCAGGATGCCCTTGCTGAAATACTTCTGGAGGAAGGGATAGATGAGCAGGATCGGAATGATGGAGCAGACGATGATGGCGGCGGTCACGGTCTCGACCGAATAGGCCGCGGTCAGCAGCGTCGTGGCGAATTCCTCGTCGTCCGAAAGCTCCACGATGACCTTGCGCAGGTAGACCTGTAGCGGGATCTTTTCCTCGTCCTGCAAGAGCACCATGGCCCAGAAAAACCCGTTCCAGCGCGACACGACACAGAAGAGCGCGACGGTGGCGATGGCCGGTTTGCTGAGCGGGACGTAGACCTTCCAGAGCACCTGGAATTCATTGGCCCCGTCCATCCGCGCGGCCTCTTCAAAGGACTTCGGGATGCCCTCGAAGAAGTTGCGCAGCAGGATGATGTTGAACCCGTTGACCGCGAAGCCGATGATGATGCCGAAGTAGCTGTCCAGCAGGCCGAGATCGCGCATGTTCAGGAAGAACGGGATCAGACCGGCGTTGAACCACATGGTAAAGGCCACCACCAGGTTCCAGAACCGCCGCCCGTAGAGCTGGGGCTTGGACAGGGCATAGGCGCCGGGAATGATGAAGGCGAGGCTCATCAAGGTGCCGCCGATCGTGTAGATGAAGGTGTTCTTGTACGACGACCAGAACAGCGGCTCGCTCAGGACCTGCTTGTAGGCTTCCAGCGTGAACCCGACCGGAGTCAGGATCACATTGCCGGCGCGGGCCTCCATCCCGGCGCTCATCGACAACGAGGCGATGTAGATGAACGGGTAGAGTGTCGAGAGGGTGAACAGGCCGATGAGAACCATGTTCAGGATGACGAACATCTTGTCGCCGCGTGAATAGAGATTCATGTTGGTCATGACTGGCTCTCCCCCTTACCAGAGCGAGGTGCGCGAGTAGCGCTTGGAGATTGCGTTCGCCGTCATCACCAGGACGAAGGCCACCACCGCGTTGAACAGGCCCGCTGCAGCGGCAAGGTCGTACTGGCCGCCCTGGATGCCCTGGCGATAGATGAAGGTGTTGACGACGTCGCCGGTCTCGTAGGTGGCCGGCTGGTAGAGCAGGATGATCATCTCGAAGCTGATCTCCAGCATGTTGCCGATCCGGATGATGAGCATGATGATGATGGTCGGCAGGATCGACGGCAGGGTGATCTTCCACATCATTTGCCAGCGGCTTGCGCCGTCCACGACCGCGGATTCGTAGAGCGTCGGAGAAACACCCGCGATGGCCGCGAGGTAGACGATCGACTGGAAACCCGCCTCTTGCCAGATACCGGTGCCGACGAAGATCGGGCGGAACCACTCCGGCTTGGTCAGGAAGTAGATGGGGTCCATCCCCAGCCATCCGAGGATGGTGTTCACGATGCCCGCGCTTGGGCTGAAGGCCGTGATGACGATACCCGCGATGATCACCGAAGAGACGAAGTGCGGCAGGTAGACGATGGTCTGTGCCGTCTTCTTGAAGCTCTGCTTGAGGATCTCGTTGAACATCAGCGCCAGCAGGATCGGCATCGGGAAACCGAAGATCAGGCCGTAGAAGCTGATGATGATCGTATTGCGCAGTGCGCGGATGAACTGGTCGTTGCCGAACAGGGTCTGGAAATGCTCCAGCCCGATCCAGGGGCTGTCCGCGACACCGCGGAAGATCGAGTAGTCCTTGAAGGCGATCTGCAACCCGTACATCGGCTTGTATAGAAAGATCGCCAGCCAGAGGATCGTCGGGATCAGCATCACGTAAAGCTGCCATTCCCGCTTCAGGTGGTCGCCCACCCGCTGCATGGTGTTGGGCTTGCGGCGGCGCTGGGCCTCCTTGGCATCGAAGACCAGTTCCTCGGTCGTCGGTCCGGCGGCACCGGTAAAGTTGGGATCGTTGGTCATTGTTCCAGCACCTGCCCCGGCAGCACCTCGCCGGACTTGGCGTCGAAGACCTTCACGAGGTGGGGTTCGATGGTGAACCCGCGGATCCCGTCCAGCACATGCATCTGGCCGACGGTGTCGGTACGGATGACAAAGGGTTCGCCTTGCAGGCTGGCATGGATCAGCGCCTCCGACCCCAGCGTTTCCACGAGGTCCACGTCGAGATTGATCAGGTTCGGATCGTCCTGGTTCGCGACGGCGACGAACTCGGGGCGGATGCCGAGGATGACTTCCTGCCCGACTGCGTTGGTCAGCGACGGAATTTGCTGAAGCTGGACGCGCTGGCCGTCGAATTCGGCCACCGGCCCCTGATCGCCCGCAACGACCGTGGCCTTGACCATGTTCATCGGCGGGGATCCAAGGAACCCGGCGACAAAGGTGTTGGCCGGGTTCAGGAAAAGCTCCATCGGAGAGCCGATCTGCTCGATCCGGCCGTCATGCATGACGACGATCCGGTCAGCCAGCGTCATCGCCTCTACCTGGTCGTGGGTGACGTAGATCGAGGTCGCGCCAAGCCGCTTGTGCAGGCGCTTGATCTCGGCGCGCATCTGGGTGCGCAGCTTGGCGTCGAGGTTCGACAGCGGCTCGTCGAACAGGAACACCTTGGGGCGGCGCACGATGGCGCGGCCCATGGCGACCCGCTGGCGCTGGCCGCCGGACAGGTCCGCCGGGCGACGCTCGAGGTAGGGCGTCAGGCCGAGAATGCCGCCGACCTCCTCCACCGAAGATGCGATCTTGTCCTTGCTTTCCTTGCGGATACGCAGGCCGAAGGCGATGTTGTCGGCGACGTTCAGGTGCGGATAGAGCGCGTAGTTCTGGAACACCATCGCCACGTCACGATCCTTTGGCGCGACGCGGTTCACGTGCCGGCCGTCGATGGTCAGATCGCCGTCCGAGATCTCCTCCAGCCCCGCGATCATGCGCAACGTGGTGGACTTGCCGCAGCCGGATGGCCCGACCAGCACGACGAATTCCTGCTCCTGAACTTCGAGGTCGATCCCGTGAACGACCTGGACAGCCCCGTAAGCCTTGACGAGTCCTTTAAGAGTAACGCCGGACATATCCCCTCCCGCTTTCCGCATCGCCTCCCAGTGATGCGTTGATGCCACCGGCCGATTCGTGGCCGTGCAATCTGGTATACTAGTAACTAAACTGGTATACTAGTCTAAATTTGGGTGGGCATCCCCCGGGACTTGGGCTAAAACCCTATTGCGCACGTCAAACGGCGCGCCATTTGGCGTGAACGCTTGGGCCGGCGCATATGCAGGAGAAGAGAGATGGTTCAGACGGCCCCGGTGGGAGAGCGGCGAACAAGCGTCGACGACATATTCGACTACCTTTACGACGAAATCAGCGGCCTGCGGCTGCGCCCCGGAGACAGGATTTCCGAGGCGGACATCGCCGCACGTTTCGGCGTGTCCCGTCAGCCCGTGCGCGATGCGTTCAACCGCCTTGCCAATCTTGACCTGCTGCTCATCCGTCCACAGCGCGCCACCGAGGTGAAACGCTTCTCGATGCGCGAGATCGAGAAATCCCGCTTCGTGCGCGCCTCGGTGGAGAAAGAGGTGCTGCGCCGCGCCGCTGAACGCTGCGACGGGGTCCAAGCGGCCCAGCTGGATGCGGCGCTGATCCAGCAGGAAGCGGTCGTGAAGGCGGGGGACTTCGACGCCTTCGGTGCGCTGGACTATGAGTTCCACAAGACTCTCTGCGCCATCGCCCAGGCCGAGTTCGCCTTCGACGTGATCCTCGCCGAGAAGTCCAAGGTCGACCGACTGTGTGTGCTGGGGATGGACAAGGAATCCCGCATGCCCGAGCTGGTGGACGACCATCGCGCCATCGCAGAGGCGGTGAAGGCGCACGACCCCGAGCGCGCGGTCGCCGCCGGCGTGCTGCACCTCTCGCGCCTCGACGAGACGATCAATCGCATCTCAACCAACAATGCAAACTACTTCGAACCGGAAGACCGCTGAGCCACCAAGCGCAGCGCGCCTGAACTGAACGGACCCCATCGTGACAACCGAAATGCCGCCAGCTGCGCAGGCCGGCGCCCGATCTCCCACGGCCAGGGATGTTCTGACCCTGGCCTGGCCCATGACCCTCAAGGCGATCATGCTGCACGGCACCGTCGTGATCGACGCCTACCTCGTCGCGGGGCTGGGCGAGGCGTCGCTTGCGGCCATGGGACTGGCCGCGGCCGTCGCGGGTTTTGTTCTGGGCGGCATCCTTGCCTTCTCCAACGCCATGCAGATCCGAACGGCACAGGCCGCCGGCTCTGGCGATCCCGTCTACCTCAAGTCCGCCCTCGCCGCGGGGCTGACCATCAGCCTGCTGGTTGGGGCTGCCGGTCTTGCCGCGATCACCGTGTTCGGCGGCCCTGTCGTCGCCGCGATGGCCCCAAGCGCCGAGGTTGCGGGGCTGGCCACGCGCTACCTTTCGATCTTCTCGCTCGTCATCATCGGCGAAGCCTTCGGCCAGTGCATGTCGAGTTATTTCAATGGCTGCGGGCGCACGCGCCTGCCCCTCTACAGCTTTTGCCTGTCGCTGCCGGTGAACGTGGCCGCCAGCGTCGTGCTGATCCACGGCCTTCTCGGGTTGCCCGCCTTCGGCGTGGCCGGGGCGGCGATGGGCAGCGCCATTGCCGCGTCGGTGCAGGTTGCCTTCCTCGGTGCCAACCTTCTGCGGACGGACGGTTACCTGATGCGTGTCTCGGGCTGGCGACAGACGCGTTTTGCCCCGACGCTGAAACGGCACTTCGTCTTTGCCCTGCCGATTGCCGCCACCTTCTTCAGCGCAACCTTCGCCACCCATGTCTGCACGCTGATCTACGCCAATCTCAGCCTTAACGCCTTTGCCGCGATGACTCTGATCGCGCCCTGGATCATGGTGACGGGCACGATCGGGATGCAATGGGCGCAGGCCTCCGGGATCATCGTGGCGCAGCTTTTGGGGCAACGGCAGCCCGCGGCGGTGCTGGATGCCTTCCTGTCGCGCGCTTGGCGTGGCGCCTTTGTCGCGGCGGGCTTTGTCGCTTTGCTCCTTGCAGGTGTCTGCCTGTCCGCAAACCTCCTGTACCAGGACCTGAGCGTCGAGACCCGCTCCACGCTTCTGGCCTTTCTTCCGATCCTGTTGATCCTGCCATTTCCGAAGGGATCGAACGCGATATGCGGCAACACACTCCGGGCCAGCGGCGACACGATCTATGTCATGCACATCTTCGTCTGGTCTCAGTGGCTGTTCCGGGTGCCTGCCACGGCGCTCGCCGTCCTCTGGCTGGACCTGCCTGCGGTCTGGGTCCTGTCGCTGCTGCTGGTGGAGGAGTTGGTGAAGTTCCCAGCCTTTCACGCGAGGCTCTACAAGGGGGCGTGGAAACAGGCAACACTATCGGAGTAGCATCGACGGGATGATTGGACGGTCTGACCAGCCCAGCCAAGGAAATAGTCATGGATGCCCATCCTCAATTCGCCGACACGCCTTTTCCAGTGCGGACATTCCTTGCCGGGTTCGACCTGGCCATCCTCTCTCCGCTTGATGCCGATGAGGACTTCGCGGCGATCGACGAGTCCCGACCGATTCTGGATGGCCTATTCGGTGACAATTGGCCAAAGGGCGTGACTTATGAAAGCAACCTCGCCGATCTGGCCCGGCACGAACGTGAGTTTGAAGCGCGTTTTGCGTTTTCCTGGACGATCCGGTCGTCCGATGAGGCCTATCTCGGCTGCGCCTATTTTCGTCCGACGCATGGGGTCACAGGTGTCGGACGCGCGGCATATTGGGTTCGTGAAGGACCGGACAGAGTTGACCTGCTCAGAGCATTTGGCCCGGCCTTTCGGAAGTGGCTAGGTCAGTTTTTGCCCGACGAGTTTGAAGTGAAGTGGTTCTGCAACGACTGGGATGTTCGACGGATTTCGTGACGAAGATCGCACAAACTTGTATCCTTGAACCCGCCTACGCTCATCCCGATCATAGGTCCACATTCACGCTGCTGCCGGATTGCGAAGACAAATGGATGGCCTCGATCACCCGATGAGACCGTAGCGCCTCACGCGCTGTCACAAGTGGCTTGCCGCCAGAGCGCACGGATTCCACGAAATCCCTGATCACGGCGCCATGCCATTCGTGATTGCCGGTCAGCGGACGAACCGGCCCGGCCTGCGCGGCCTGCGCCTCGGTCTGTACGCGGCCGTCGCGCCAGCTGACCTCCAGTCCGTTCTTGTCGATCTTGAGACTGGCGTTTTCGTGGTGCAGCCGGATCACCTCGGTTCGATGCGGAAACATCGCGGTGCTGGCGACAAAGGTGCCGACGGCCCCGCAGGCGAATTCCAGCCCCGAAACCGCCAGATCCTCGGCCTCCATCTGGTGCAACGGTGTGGTCGCGGTCATCGCCTGGACACGCGTCACCGGGCCCGTGAGGCTGAGCGCAAGGTCGATGGAATGCACCGCATTGGTGATCATCACGCCGCCGCCGTCGCGGTCATAGGTTCCCCGCCCAAGTTCATCGTAGTAGGACTGATCGCGCCACAACGGCACGGAAATCTCGACCAGCCCGAGTGCCCCCAGCGTCCCGCCAGCCACAAGGCGCGCGGCCGCACGCGACGGGGCCCGTACACGGTGCTGGAACAACACCCCAAGCGTGACCCCGGCGCGCTCGCAGATCTCTGCAATCTCGCAAGCCTCCTGCACCGTGCGTGCGACCGGCTTTTCCAGCAGGATGTGCTTGCCCGCCCGCACCAGCGGCTCGATCACAGCCTTGCGGACGTTCGGCGGCGTGGCGACAATCGCGATCTCGACAGACGGGTCATTCGCGATCGCGGCGAGGTCTGCGGTAAATGCCGGGGGTGGCCCGTCATAGAATTCCGCAAGCGGGCGTGCCTTGTCCGGATTGCGTGAGACGATCGCCTTGAGGTCTGCAATGTCCTGCATGGCGCCCAGCGCGCGGATGTGCGTCTTGGCAATCATGCCGGCACCGATCAAGGCGATGCCAATCGGGCCGGTCTCTGTGGGTTCGGTCATTCGGTCGGCTTTCTTGCCCCTGTGCGTCTCTGGCGCGACGCCATTATGCGGACGGGGTGGTGTCAGTAATTCCACATCGTCCCGTCTTCCAGACGGACGACCGGATGAGCGCCGGGAGCATATTCGTAGCGCGCGGCCTCCCGTTCATCGAAATCGACACCAAGGCCCGGTGCGTCGCTGACATGGACCATGCCGTTTTCCATCCGGTGTTCCGACGGGAACAGCGCGTCACACTCCGGCGTGCCCAGCACCAGGTATTCCTGCACGCCGAAGTTCGGCGCCCAGGCGTTCAGGTGATGCTGTGCGGCCATGGAAATCGGCGAGTGGCTGGGGGCGCCATGGAAACCGGTGCGAACGTGATGCAACCCGGCAAGATCGACGACCCGGCGCGTATGCGTGATGCCGCCGCAATAGGTGACGGCCACACGGATGAAATCGATCAGTTCGGCCTCGATCATCTTGTTGCAGTCCCAGATCGAGTTGAACACCTCTCCGATGGCGATGGGTGTCGTCGAATGCTGCCGGATCAGGCGCAACGCGTCCTGATCCTCGGCCGGGGTCGGATCTTCCATCCAGAACAGCCGCACGGGTTCGACCGCCTTGGCGAATTCCGCCGCCTCGCGGGGGAGCAGACGGTGGTGGACGTCGTGCAGGATATGCAACTCCGGGCCAAACCGGTCACGGATTTCGGCCAGCGCATCGGGCATGTAGCGGATGTAGCGATCCGTATCCCAGACCTCGACCTTTGGCTGGATGCCCGTGTAGTCGGTGATGTAGTTCTTTACGTCGCCCTTTTTCTCGGGCACCGCGTAACTGGCAGAGGGCATTCCCGGGATGCCGCATTGCACGCGCACCGCCTTGTAGCCCTGCTCGACATAATGGGCGACCGAGTCCATCAGATCCTCAAGATCGGCGCCCGTGGCATGGGCATAGACCATCGCGCCTTCACGGCTTTTTCCGCCCAGCAATTGGTAGACCGGCATGTTCGCCAGCTTGCCCTTGATGTCCCACAGCGCCATGTCGATGGCTCCGTAGGCCGCCATGGCAATCGGCCCGCGCCGAAAATAGGCGCCGCGATAGAAGAACTGCCAGATGTCTTCGATGTTGCGCGGGTCTTTCCCGATCAGGTTCGGGATCAGGTAGTTTTCAAGGTAATGCGCCGGCAGCGTTTCGCGGTTGTTCAGCGTGGCGTCACCAAGCCCATGGACGCCCTGATCGGTCATGATCTTGAGCGTGACGTAATTCTTCTTCGGCCCGCCGACAAAGACCTTGGCATCGGTGATTTTCATCGTGCGCCTCCCTGCCCCAGCGCCGGTATGTCGGTCACGGTGCCACCGCTGCGGATCAGGTCGATGATCTGCTGGTACTGCGCGCCCTCGCGGAATGTGGGATACGCCGGGGCGCTTTGCCCCTGAATGTCGCGGACGAAATCCCGGGCGAGGACATGCCAGCAAAGCTCTGTTTCTCCGGCCACGTCCGGCGTGGCGGCGACAATATCGTCGGGCAGCGGCAAATCGCTCCAGCCGGTTTCGCGGGTGTAGTGCGAAAGCTGCCCACTGCCGTAATGGCCTTTGAGGTAGATCGCGCCCTCGGTGCCATAGAACACGATGTGATCGTCGCCAAAGCGCGGCACAAGCCCGCCATGTTTGAACAGGACCGAAACCGGGCGTTCGGCCAGGGCGCTGTCGATTTGCGCCATGACGGTATAGGACCATTCCACGTTGCTCTCGCCCCATTTGAGCGACGGATCGTTCAGGTCCTTCGGGATGTGCTGCCGGCGCGTTGCGAAATTATGCACCCCCTCGACAATCGGTGCGCGGCCCAGGTCGTCCCGGACCTCCCCGGTCAGTTGAATGATTTCGTCACCGATCACGTCGGTCACGATCGACAGCGTGTGGGGAAAGTTGTTGTTGAGCCGCCCGCCACCCGCTTCGGCGCGGTGCGACCAGCCAAAGGGGATGTCACGTTCAAGGTTGAAGTGTGAAATGCACTCGACCTCTGTCGGGGTCCCTATGGCGCCCTCGGCAACAAGCCGCTTGGCGTGCTGGACGCTGGGCGTATAACGGAAACTCGCGGCGTAGGCGGTCTTGACGCCTCTGGCCTGTGCAAGATCGCGCAGTTCCACGGCCGAAACCCCGGTTGCGGTCATCGGCTTGTCACAAAAGACGTGACAGCCATGGGCGATGGCCTGTTTGATCGGGTCGTAATGTGCTCCGCCGGGTGTCGCGATCGAGACGATGTCAGGCTTGCAGGCGTTCAGCGCCTTCGCCCAATCCGTCCCCGCGTACGAAATGTCCTTCTTGTCAGCGACCGCACGGACCACATGCTCTGTCCGTCCGACCATCCCCACGACGTCTGCGCCGGCTGCCCGGAACGCATCGGCATGCCCCTCGCCGGCAAAGCCTGTGCCATGCACAAGCACTTTGAGTGTGTCGCTCATCGTGGTCCTCCCCTGCTTGGACGCGATACTAGTATTCCAGTTTGCGAGTTGCAATACTAGTATTCCAGACATTTATGAGATCAGGCGACGCGCAGAGGGCCCGGAACATTGCTCGCTGCTCCGGCATTCGTGAGAACCGGGTTCCAAACAGGCCGAAGGTCAGTTCTTCACCAACTGGCGCGCAGCAATGCGTCAAACGCCAGAAAAGTACTGCCTTCGGACCCGCCTGCGCCGCGACCACGTCAAGAGGGATGCGGGCTCGCCGCCGGCGTAAACTTGCGCCCGGTCGTGTGGCCGCAAGACGCAGGCACCTCCCGCTTCCCCGGTTGGCGCCGCTTACGTCTTCGAGGGAAATCTATCCACGAGAGAAGACCAGAGCATCGCTCGGAGGCACATGACCAATGCCGCGGGATGGCCCAGATGGAAAGGGACTGGGCACGGCAGATAGCAGGCCCTTCGTGTAGGGATGGCGGGGCGATCGCAGCACTTGCGCGGTCTCGCCCATTTCGACAACCTCGCCCCGGTACATGACCGCGATCCGGTGGCTGACACGTTCGACGACGGCGATGTCGTGCGAGATGAACAAGAATGCGATGCCCAACCTGTCCTGAAGATCCTGCATCAGCGTCGTGACCCGGGCGGCGGTCGAGACGTCAAGCGCGGATACGGCTTCGTCTGCGACGATCACCTTTGGCGAGACGGACAGCGCGCGTGCAAGGCAGAGCCTCTGGCGCTGGCCGCCCGAGAACTGGTGCGGATAGCGGTCGGCAGCCGAGGCATCAAGCGTCACCATGTCCAGCAGATCAGCCGCCAGTTTCGTGCGGGCGGCCCCCTGCAGGCCGCTGTGCAGATAGGCCGGTTCGGTGATCAGATCGCGGACTTTCATGCGGGGATTGAGGCTGGCGAATGGGTCCTGAAACACCATCTGTACGTTCGCCCGGGCCTGTTGCAGGGCCTGTGCGTCAAGTTCGGTGATCTCCCTGCCGTCCAGGATCACCCGGCCGGCATCCGGCTCGATCAGGCGCATGAGGGCGCGCGACAGGGTGGACTTGCCACAGCCGGACTCCCCCACGAGCCCCAAAGTCTCTCCGGGGCGGATCTCGAACGACACGTCCTTGACCGCGGGCACCTTGACCTTCGGCTTCAGGAATCCGCCGCTGCGGGCAAAGCTTTTTGACAGGCCTTCGACCTTCAGTACCGGCGCCACGGACGGAACCTGCGGTCTCAAGGGCGACTGGCCCAGCTTGGGCGTCGCCGCCATGAGATCGCGCGCGTATTGCGACTGGGGCGCATTGAAGAGGGTCCTGGTATGGGCGACCTCCTCGGTGTTGCCGTGCCGCATGACGACCACACGATCGGCGACTTCCGCCACCACGCCCATGTCATGGGTGATGAACAGGATTGCCATGCCGATTTCCCGTTGCAGGCTTTTCAGCAGCTTCAGCACCTCGGCCTGCGTGGTGACGTCCAGCGCGGTTGTCGGCTCGTCGGCGATAAGCACGTCCGGGCGGCAAGCCAGAGCAATGGCAATCATCACCCGCTGCCGCAACCCGCCGGACAGTTCGTGCGGATACTGGTCCAGCCGGCGCGCCGGATCCGGGATACGCACCTGGTCCAGCGCGCGTTCCCCGGCAATGCGGGCCTCGGCCCGTCTCAGCCCTTGGTGACGGCGCAGCACCTCGCCCAGTTGCTCGCCGATCCGCATGACCGGATTCAGCGAGGTCATCGGCTCCTGGAAGATCATCGAGACGCGGTTGCCCCGATACGCCTGCATGGCGCGGTCGGACAATTGCGCCAGGTCGACCGGCACCTGCGCACCCAACCGGATCTGCCCGGACGAAATGCGCCCGCCCTCGCGTTCGATCAGGCGCATCACCGACAGCGCGGTGGCCGATTTTCCGGAGCCGGACTCACCGACCAGCGCCAGCGTTTCCCCGGCGTGAATGTCGAAGGACAGATCGCGCACGGCGGTATGACTGCCAAAGGCGACCGAGAGCGATTTTACGGAAAGGACGGGAGCATCAAGCATGGGTCAGAACCGCCCCATCGGGGGCGTCCAGCGCCCTGCTGTCGGTGTGATGCGCGCCTCGAACGGATCCTTGCCGAAGACTTGCCAATGCACCGTGTCCGACAGCTCCAGCATCCCCCATGCACCGGCGGGGGTGCCCTGGGTGGTAAAGCTTTCGGTGAGGCTCTGCTGGGTCAGATGGGTGATGCCGTTGACCGTGGTTACCGTGTTCCAGTGGACGTGTCCGGCGATGCAGACCACCGGCACGCACGCCTGTGCCAGCGCCTGCCGGACACGCGGGCTTTCGGGGTAGCGTGAGACCTCTTCGTTGCGTTCGAACCAGTAGTTCCCGGTCTGACCATGTCCGGACACAGGCACATGGCTGGCCACGAGGGTCGGTTTCTCCGCAGCCTGCATGGTGCGCGACAGCCAGAGCAGGTCGCTTTCCGGCAGGGTGAAGCGGTGGAGGCTTTCGCTGCGGGTGATCTTGGGGTCGGCGCGCCACAGGGCAATTTGCCAGTCACCGCAATCCAGAAGCTGGTTCTGCAGGCTTTGTCCAAGGATATCCTCGTTCTGGGCGGTGCTCAGGTAGTCCCGGTCATGGTTGCCGTTGACGTGATGCACCGGGGCCTTGACCGCCTTGAAGGCCTCGGCCACCTCGGACTCCAGCCGCAGGTCGGTTTCCTCGTCGACGTCGGAAATGCGATCGCCCAGATCAAGCACGAGATCGGGCGCTTCGGCATTGGCCCAGTCTGCGAATTCGGCCATCAGCGCGAGCGCGGCATCCCCGCGTTTGCTCTGGGCCGGCTCGCCGTGGTGAATGTCGGTGACGATGGCGATGCGAAGGGTCATGTGTCTGGTCCTGAAGGGAGGGGTGGCGCGCCCCGGTCAGGGACGCGCCGGAACGGTTCAGCTGTCGGCAAGCGCGATGGCGCCGGAGCGGAAGTCCAGCACGTAGGGGATGTGGCCGGGCTGCGGCGCCCAGTCGATGCCCTTGTTCATGCCCCAGCTTTCGAAAGGACGGTACAGCGGCAGGACCGGCGGATCCTGCTTGATGCGGTCCATCAGCTCGGCATAGGCGGCCTTGCGCTCTTCGATGTCCTTGGAAAAGCGGAAGCGTTCCCAGATCGCGGCATATTCCGCATCGGTGTTGAAACGGCCGGACCCCTCGGACGGACCATTGGGCGCCCACATCACCCCGAACGAGCCGAAGGGGTCGGCAAAATACATCGGGTTCGACCAGCTGCGCGCCATCAGGTCGGGGCTTGCGCCCGTCCAGGTTTCGGTCACGTTCACGCGGCCCTTGATGCCGACCTCGGCCCACATCTCGGTGATGGCCTGCGCGGCCAGAACACCGTTGGTGTAGTAGACCGGGTAGGCGTCAAAGACGATTTCCTCGCCGTCGTAGGAGGATTCCGCCAGCAGCTCGCGCGCCTTTTCCGGGTTGTATTCAAAGGTGTTGAGCTCGGGCATGTGCAGCTCGCCCATCTCTTTCATCGTGTGGGTCGAGGGCACGATCGCCTTGCCCAGCCACAGCGCCTCGTTCAGCAGGTCGCGGTCGATCGCCATCGACATGGCCTGGCGGATCTTGGGGTCGACCAGGTTGGGGTGGTTCACGTTCATGATCATGACGTGGAAGAGCGCCGTGGCCGAACCTTCGGTCTTGAGGTTCGGATCGGCGTTGATCAGGTCCAGCTGATCGGGTGCGATGTTGGTGACGATATCCGCCTCGCCGGTTTTCAGCGCGGTGATGCGGCTAGCGGTTTCGGGGATGCGGATGACGGTGGCCTGTTCCAGCGGCGCACGGTCGCCCCAGAACTCATCAAAGCGCGAGTAGACGACCTTTTGCCCCGGGACGAATTCCGAGATCGCGTAGGGGCCGGTGCCGACGGGCGCCAGCGAGAAGGCCTCGAAATCGCCGTCTTCGGCCACTTCGGGATCGCCGGTCAGCGCCTTGGTGTAGTCCTCGGGGATGATCATGACCTGTTGCAGCGAAACCAGCGTTTCCCACAGCGGTTCGGGGCGTTCGACCTTGATCTGAACGGTATAGTCGTCGATCTTCACCGCCTCGGCAAAGTTCGCCAGGCGGTCCTTGGAGCGCACGACATAGGGGGCAAAGGTCGCCTGGTACATCCGGTTCAGGGAAAAGACCACGTCATCGGCGGTCATGTCTTCGCCGTTGTGGAACTTGACGCCCTCGCGCAGCTTCAGCTCCATCGTGGTGTCGTCCACAAGTTTCCACTCGGTGGCCAGCGCGGGCACCCATTCCGGTTCCAGCTTGGAATGGTCGCGATCGATCAGCGTGTCGAAGCTGTTGTAGTAGAACTGCGAGCCCACGTTCGAATGGTCGCGGCCCGGATCGAGGTAGTCCGAGATATTGGCCGCGCCGACGGTGATCGACTGGGCAAGGGCCGAGCCAGCCAGGAGCGTGGCGGCGGTGGTCATCAGAAGGGTCTTCATGGGTTTCTCCATTGAGGAAGTTTGAAGGGCGTCTTCGGCCTCTTGGTTAGCGGTCGCGCAGGCGGACATCGGCGCGGTCACGCAGCCAATCGCCAAGGATCTGCACGGAAAAGGTGACGAGGATGATCAGCACGGCGGGCGCGATCACCATCCAGGGGGCGGTGGGCATGTAATCGCGGCCATAGCCGACCATGCTGCCCAGCGTGGCGGTGGGCGGCTGCACTCCAAGGCCCAGGAAGGACAGCGTCGATTCAAGGATCACGATGTTGGACAGCGACAGGGTGAACTGCACCACCAGCGGCGAGACAATGTTCGGCAGCACATGGGTCAGCGCGATGTACCGCTGCCCGCCGCCCGAAGCGCGCGCCGCCTCGATGAAGGGCAGTTCGGTGATCTTGCGCACCTCGGCACGCACGATGCGGGCGTATTGTTCCCATCCCGCGATGCCCAGCACGCAGATCATGACGGTCAAAGACGACCCGAAGAGCGCCAGGATCAGCAGCGCCAGCAGGGTGAAAGGCACGGCGATCTGCAGATCGACGGCGGCCATGATCGCGTCTTCGGCCCAGCCGCGGCGCAACCCGGCGAACAGGCCCAGCGTGCCGCCGATCAGCAGGCCGATGGTCGCCCCCGCCAGAGCCAGCCCAAGGGTCAGTTGCAGACCGTGCAGGCTGCGCGAGAGGACGTCGCGGCCCAGTTCGTCGGTGCCCAGGTAGAACCCGTCCTTGTAACGCTCGAACCCCAGCGGCGGGCGCAGGCGAGAGATCAGGCTTTGGGCCAGCGGATCGAACGGGGCGATCAGCGGCGCCAGCAGCGCCATCAGGACCAGGGCCAGACCGATCAGGGCCGCCGCCTTCTGGATGACATTGCTGTCGCGCCAAAGCGTCAGTGGTAGAGAGGTGCTCGACGGGATGTGGGTGGTGACGGTCATGGCTTTATCCTTTCGCCATGCGGATCCGCGGATCCGCGACGACATAGGCGATGTCGGTGAGGGCATTGATGACGACCACGGCGAAGGCGACGGAGATCACTCCGAACTGCAGCACCGGGTAGTCCCGCATGATGGCGGCCGAGACGAGCAGTTCTCCGATGCCGGGCCAGCTGAAGATGGCCTCGACCACCACGTTGCCCGCCGCGGCCATGCCGGCGATCTGCAGGCCCAGCACCGACAGAACGGTGACACCCGCGTTGCGCAGCCCGTGTTTCAGGATCACGACGGTTTCCGGCAGCCCCTTGGCGCGGGCAGTGCGCATGAAATCCTGCCCCAGCACGTCCAGCATGGCGTTGCGGGTGAAACGGGTCAGCGCCGCGATCAGAACCCCGGACATGGCGATGGTGGGCATGATGAAATGCCAGGGCGTGCCGTTGCCCACCACCGGCAACCAGTTGAGAGAGAAGGCAAAGATCAGCACCATGAAGGTGGCGATGACGAAATTGGGCACCGCGTAGCCGATAAAGGCCAGCCCCATGACCGCGCTGCCGATCCAACTGTCGCGCCACAGCGCCGCGACCACGCCCAGCGGAACGGACACCACCAACGTCAGCGCCAGCGCGCTGCCCAACAGTTGCAGCGTGGGCCAGATACGTTCGGCAACGATGTCGGCGACCGGACGGCGCTCGATGAAGGACAGGCCAAAGTTGCCCTCGAACACGCCGCGCAGATAGGCGAGATATTGATACCAGATCGATCGATCCAGCCCAAAATACTCGATCATCAGGGCACGGTCTTCCTCGGCCAGGCCGTCGCCAAGCGCGGTGTCCAGCGGGCTGCCCGACATCCGCGTGGCAAAGAAGACAAGGGTGATGATGGCGAAGAGGGTCAGCACCATCTTCAGCAGGGTGCGCAGGATATAGAGTGTCATTCCGGGGCTCCTGTACGGCGAAGCTGGACAAAGCGGGTGCCGACCGCCCGCGCGACGGCGCCGTCCGTGTCCGGGTTGTCCCCGACAAAGACGGCCTCTGCGGCGGCGACACCGGTGCACGACAGCGCCAAGGCGGCGAGGTGAGGGTGCGGTTTTCCGATGCTTTGGAAATTCAGTTCCGACAGCATGGCGCGCAGCGCGGCCAGCAGCGCGCCGGTTTCGGCGATGGGCTGGCCAGCGTGGCCGGGGTGCGCTGTGTCGGTATTGGAGACCCAGAAGACCGCGCCGCCCCGAACCAGGGCCGCCACTGTATTCAGCCTCTCCAGTGAAAGTTGCGTGTCGCGGCACAAGAGCACTAGGTCAGCGGCCTCGGACGTCAGGACGAAACCAAGCCGCCGGGCCTCCAACTCCATCGCGGCGCTGGCAAACAATGCCAGACGCGCCCCGGGATGCAGGCGTGCCAGATGCGCCAAAGTCTGCTGGCCCGCCAGCAAGATCCGGTTGGCCGGTACGTTCAGCCCAAGCGTCGCCAGGTGCGTGCTCAGGTCTGCCGCGCAATGGGTCGAATTGTTGGACACCAGCCACAGCCGCTGTCCGCAGCTGGCCACGAAGGTGACGGCGTCGCTGTAGGCCCGCCCTTCCGAAACAAGACAGCCATCGAGATCGCACAGCACAAGGCGGTCCTGCGCGACCAGGTCAGGCGAAAGCTGGCTGGATATCTGGTTGTTTACGGTCAGTACTGAGGCCACGGGCAAAGGCTCCCTGGGCCTCGGCGCTGGAAGCGCCGAGGCGGTTTGGTGTGGGGACAAGATTTCGTTCAGGTTCGAGTGCGACCGTTTCCGGCCTCGGCGGCACATCTGCCTGCCGGCCGTGACATGGCTGTGACAAAGCAAAGCTATGCTTTGAGAAAATCATAATCTCGCTTTGGAGCGCCCATGACTATTTCCCTTCGCACCCTCGAAGCGCTCCGTTCAGTGGCCGAATCCGGCTCTTACGCTGCGGCCGCGCGACAGTTGAACGTCACCCAGCCGGGAATCTCGCAGCAGGTGCGCAAGCTGGAAGAGGACTACGGCGTGGTGCTTTTCGTACGCGAAAAGGGAAAGCTGCACCCGACGCCCTTGTGCGAAAGGCTCTGCGATGCGGCCGAGCGCGTGATCACCGAGTATGAATCGCTTGAGCAGATGCTGCGGCGTCACGGGTCGCTGACCAAGGGAGAACTGTCCGTGGGGCTGGGCAACGCGATGCCCGGCATGTCGGTGATCGCCGCTTTCAACAAGGCCTATCCGCATATCGCCTTGCAGGTCACCACCGGGTCACATGACAAGATCATGCGGCAGGTCATCAACCACACCGTCGACGTGGGAATCCTGCCAGAGGTTCCCAAGGACGGACGGTTCCGCCGCAAACCCCTGTTGAAGAACAATGTCGTCGCCATCGTGACCCCGTCACACCCCCTGGTCCACGCAGATGCGGTCACATGTGAAGAACTGCTTCGCCACCGGCTGATCTTTCGAACGACCGGGTCGTCGACCCAGAAGGTTCTGGACCGCTATTTTCGGCGCCACGATGTGTCCCCGGTGCCTTTCCTGACCCTCGACAACCGGGATGGGGTCTACGAGGCCGTGGTCAATGGCATGGGCGTCGGTTTCGTCTGGAGGACGGGCACGGGCCGCAATGAGGATGTGAAACAACTCAGCTTGCTCGGAGCAGACACATCAAGCGCGGAGGTGGTCTTTGCCCCGGCCGAACGCAAGATGGAGACGCTGAATGCGCTCTTCGGACTGATCGACGGCATCGAATTGCGATAGCGTTGGCAAGCGACGCGGAACCGACTGAACGGGATTTGGGGCCAGCGCGTTATCATGTAACGGCAGCATTTGTCTCGCCGAGCAAAACTCGGCGCGGTTTGACCTGGCCCCGCGAAATTCCTCACCGTGATGTGGGGTCCGCGCCAAACTGATGTGTTCCCCGATGCCGGACCACCGGCAGTTACGGCGCCTGTACGCCAGGCGCCGGTCCTGCATCAAAGAGTAAACCGGAACACTCAGGTGGGTCTGATCACCAGGGCGCAGGCACCTGTCACGCGCTGACGTCGGCCGTCAGTTGGTCGCTGAAGGGGAACAGCGCAGGGGTGCCGCCGCAATGCACGAACAATACATCCGATCCCTGTTCGATGGCGCCGCGCTGCGCGAGATCAATGATCCCGGCCATCGCCTTGCCGGTGTAGACAGGGTCTAAGAGCACGCCCTCGGCATGACCGGTCCGCAAGATGGCCGCGTTGCCCTGCTCGGAGGGGATGGAATAACCCGGTCCGACATAGTCATTTTCGATCCGCAGATCCTCGGGCGTGAACCGCTGCTCCAGGTCCAGCAAATCGGCCGCGTCGTTGGCCATGACGGCGATCCGCTCGGCGAACGGCACGGCGGTTCCGGTCACGGCGATACCAAGCACCTTGGTCTCCGGCCACCAGATCGAACAGCCGACGACCATGCCCGCCAGCGTGCCGCCCGATCCGACCGGCGCACAGATGTAGTCCGGCGCCTTGCGGCCCGTTGCGGCGTATTGTTCCGACAATTCGCGGATCGCGTTCACATAACCCATCGCGCCCAGTGCGCTGGCCCCGCCCAGCGGGATGATGTAGGGCCTCTCGCCGCGTTCCTCTGCGGCGTCGGCATGGGCCTGCATCCGCGGATTGATCTGCTCGAAATAGGCATCCGGGTCCAGGAAATCGACCTCGGCCCCCAGGATGTGATCCAAAAGCAGGTTGCCCTGCCAGGCGTCTGGACGGTTGCCGCGCAGCACAAGGATCGGCTTCATGCCGAATTTTCGGGCAGCCGCGGCTGTCATCCGCGCATGGTTCGATTGGTGCCCGCCGGTCGTGATGACCACCTGAACGCCGCGCGCCACCGCATCCGCCATCAGGAATTCCAGCTTGCGCACCTTGTTGCCACCACCGCCGAAGCCCGTGAAATCATCGCGTTTCACTGAAAGCGAGACGCCCAGTTCCGCGCTCAGGCGGGGCAGGTCCTCGACCGGGGTGGGCAGGAATCCCAGCGACAGCCGGGGCAGTTCATCGAGTTTCATGCTCGGTCCTTTCTCTTGATTGGCCCGCCGGGGCGAGTTTCCCCTTGCGTGATCGGACCTCTCTTGTCACGATATATGATATATCCTGAACGGCAACCCCTCGTTTTCCCGGTTCGCGCCACTCGGCGCTCCCTTCCGGAACGGCGGGCAAGCCGCTACGCTTGAACCGATCGAAACGGACCGCGCCATGACCGAACCTGTCTTCTCCGTCTCCGGACTCGAGGTCGCCTTTCGCGGCCGCTCCGGCTGGACCCCGGTGGTCCACGACATGTCGATGCAGATCGCGCGGGGCGAAACGCTGGCCCTCGTGGGGGAAAGCGGGTCGGGGAAAAGCGTCACCTCGCTGGCCTCGATGCGCCTGCTCGACCCGGAGACAAGCCGCATCAGGGGCAAGATCCTGCTGGAAGGCCGCGACCTGCTGGCGCTGTCGGAGCCGCAGATGCGCGGCGTGCGCGGCAACGACATGGCAATGATCTTCCAGGAGCCGATGACCTCGCTGAACCCCTCGATGAAGATCGGCGAACAGATCGCCGAGGTTCTGGAGGCGCACCAGGGCATGGACCGCAAGGCCGCCCTGGCCGAGACGCAGCGCCTGCTGGAACGGGTGCGCATTCCGGCGGCGCGGCAACGGATGGGCGAATACCCGCACCAGTCCTCGGGCGGGATGCGCCAGCGGTTCATGATCGCGATGGCGCTGGCCTGCCGCCCGCGCCTGCTGATCGCGGACGAACCTACGACGGCACTGGATGTGACGATCCAGGCGCAGATCCTTGAATTGATCAAGGTGCTGCAGGAAGAAGAGGACATGGCCGTTCTTTTCATCACCCATGATATGGGCGTGGTGGCCGAGGTCGCTGACCGAACCATCGTCATGTACCGCGGACGTGCCGTGGAACAGGGCCCGACAGAGGCGCTGTTCGCCGCACCGGAACAGCCCTACACCCGCGCGCTGCTGTCCGCGGTGCCCCGTCTGGGGTCGATGACCGGCAGCCGTCAGCCCGCGCGCTTTCCCCTGGTCGAGGCCGAAACCGGCATTCCCCTTCCCGCCCGCCCGGTCGAAGCGCGCGTGGATGACAGCATTGCCCCCCTGTTGCAGGTGCGCGGCCTGACCACGCGCTATGCCACCGGCGGCGGCTTCTTGGGCCGGGGCGCGGGGCGCGTCCACGCGGTCGAGGGCATCGATTTCGACATTCACCCCGGCGAGACCCTGGCCCTAGTGGGTGAATCCGGCTGCGGAAAATCCTCCGCCGGGCGGTCTATTTTGGGGCTGACCCCGGCGCAGGGCGGATCGGTCAAGCTGGAAGGCGACGAACTTCTGGGCCTGTCGCGCCGCGCCATCCGCCCCTACCGACGCAAGATGCAGATGATCTTTCAGGATCCTTTTGCCAGCCTCGATCCCCGGTTCCGCATCGGGGATGCCATCGCCGAACCGATGCTGACCCACGGACTGGTCTCGCGTGCCGAGGCGCCAGCGCGCGTGGCGGACCTGCTGGAAAAGGTCGGGCTGAAAGGCGACATGGCGCGGCGCTATCCCAACGAGTTTTCAGGCGGTCAACGCCAGCGCCTTTGTATCGCCCGCGCGCTTGGCATGACGCCCAGCCTGATCGTCGCGGACGAGGCCGTGTCCGCGCTTGATGTCTCGATCAAGGCGCAGGTGATCAACCTGATGCTGGACCTGCAGGAAGAGATGGGCCTGTCCTACCTCTTCATCAGTCACGACATGGCGGTGGTGGAGCGGATGAGCCACCGCGTCGCGGTCATGTACCTTGGCGAGATCGTAGAAATCGGCCCACGCGCCGCGATCTTCGAGACCCCGCAGCATCCCTACACCCGCCGCCTGCTGTCGGCCGTGCCGGTGCCAGACCCGGCGCGCAGGGACGTGCGGCGCGGGCTGGACGTGCGCGAACTGAAAAGCCCGGTGCGCCCGCTGGACTATCAGCCGCCAAAACGCGAATGGCGCGAGGTTTCGCCGGGGCATCGCGTCCAGGTGCCCGGCCCGGAATGGGCTGGCGAGATCGCCGAGCAGGCGGCGGGCATCCCGGCATGAGCCGCCCCGTCGTGATGATTTCCGGCGCCAGCCGGGGCATCGGCGCGGCCATCGCCGCCGAGATGCAATCCGCCGGATGGGCCTTGAGCCTGGGCCTGCGCGATCCGGCCAGCAGCCCCCTGCCCGCCTCGAACCACGTTCTGACCTGCCGCTACGACGCCACCGACCCGGACAGCGAAAGAACCTGGACCGCCGCGACGCAGGCGCGTTTTGGCCGGCTGGACGGGCTTGTGCTGAACGCCGGCATCCACAGTGCCCATTCGGTGCTGGAGGCCAGCGAGGCCGAGTTCGACCGGCTGTTCGACGTCAATGTGAAATCCCCGATGCGCCTGTCGCAACTGGCCTGGCCCCTGCTCGAACGAGGCCCGGGCCGGATCGTCACCATCGCCTCGCTCTCTGGCAAGCGCGTGAAATCGCCGGGTTCGGGCCTGTATGCCATGTCGAAATTCGCGCTTGTCGGGTTGACCCATGCCTTGCGGCAAGCCGGCAAGGACAGCCGTGTGCGGGCCACCGCGATCTGTCCCAGCTTCGTGGCCACGGACATGGGCCGCGCCGCATCGGGCACCGATGGCAGCGACAAGACCCGCCCCGAGGACATTGCCCGCATCACCCGCACCGTGTTGGAATTGCCCGCCTCTGCCAGCGTGGCCGAAATCCCCGTCCACTGGGGGGTCGAGGATTGTTTCTGACATGACACTGCCCAATCGCGGCCCCGCCCCGCTTTCGGTCGCCAGTTCGGGCGATCTGCCTGCGACGGCAGATGTCGTCGTCATCGGCGGCGGGATCATCGGCGTCGCAACGGCACTGGACCTTGCCCGCGCCGGCCATGGCACCTGCCTGCTGGAAAAGGGGATCATCGCCGGGGAACAATCCAGCCGCAACTGGGGCTGGGTCCGGCAGGCCGGGCGCGACCTGCGCGAACTTCCCCTGTCGAGCCTGGCGCGGCGCCGCTGGCAGACCCTGTCGGACAGGATCGGCCCCGATCTTGGCTATGTCGAATGCGGCATTGCCTATGTCGCCCGCTCCTCTGAACAGGCGGCCCGTCACCAGGCCTGGGTGACAGAGGCCGCGGGGCACGGCATCGCCGCCAGGATACTGGACCCCGAAGGTCTCATGGCCATCGCCCCAGGGTTGGCCCGAACCGGGCTGTCCGCGCTTTATCTGCCCGGTGACGGGCGAGCCGAACCGCAAAGCGCCGCGCCGCTGCTGGCGCGCGAGGCCATCCGGGAGGGGGCAAGCATCCACCAGAACTGTGCCGCGCTGGAGATCGAAACCGACCATGCAGGCATCTGCGGAGTGCGTACGGAACGGGGGCAAATCGCAACGCGGAGCGTCGTCGTCGCGGGCGGCATCTGGTCCGCGCCGCTGCTGCGACGGCTGGGGGTCGAGCTGCCCCAGCTCAAGGTCCTGTCCTCGGCCTTCCGCACCGGCCCGCTGACAGAGGCACAGAGCAGCGCCTTCATCCCGTGCCTTTCGCTGGGGGGCGTTGCCCTGCGGCACCGTGCGGATGGCGGGGTCACGATGGCCAGTTCCGCGACAGCCGTGGCCGAGATCGTGCCGGACAGTTTCCGCCACATGCGGGCCTTTCTGCCCGGCTTGCGCAGCATGCTGCCGGGCCTCAAGCTGCGGCTGGGCGCCGCCACCCTGCGCGAGGCCGGCTGGTTGCTGTCCGGCACTGCGCTGGAACGCAGCCTGACGCGCCACCGCATCATGGATCCCACGCCGGACCGCCGCGCCCTGCGACAGGTCAAGCAGCGCCTTGCGGAGAGCTTTCCCGCGCTGGCGGACCTCGAAGAGGTGCAGCGCTGGGGCGGCCTGATCGACGTGACACCGGACGTGATCCCGGTCATCTCGACCGTCGCCGGCGTGCCGGGCCTGGTCGTCGGGACGGGCTTTTCCGGGCATGGTTTCGGTATCGGCCCCGGTGCCGGGCGCGTGCTGGCCGAACTGGCCACGGATCAACGGCCCAGTGTCGACCTGCGGGAGTTCCGGCTTGACCGTTTCGGCAAGGGCAGGCGGGTAGAGATCCAGTCTTGGCTCTGACGCACTCGGCCACCGGTCAGGCGGCGGGCCCCGTTTCCATCGGCAAGTCCGGATCGGCGGCCCATTCGTGCCAGGAGCCGACAAAAATGCCGACCCTGTCGAACCCGGCCATGCGCAAGCCGTAGAGCGCTGTCGCCGCCCGCGCGCCACGATGGCAATAGGTGACGACAGGCCGCGCCGGGTCCAGCCCGGCAGCAATGGCCGCCGCGCGGATCTCGTCGGAGGGCCGATAGCGCCCGTCGCGGATCATGTCCTCGTAGAACATGAACAGCGCGCCCGGAACACGCCCGGCACGGGCGCAGCAGTCATGCGCGAAACTGCCGTCGAATTCGCTGGGACGGCGCACGTCGAAAATCTGCAACTCTGGCGCCGGTGTCAGAAGGGCGTCGCGGGTCAGGGCCAACTCGGGACGCCAGCCCTCTGGCGCGGGCCCCTCCACATGGGTGATCGCCTCGGCCACCCCTTGCCCCGGCGCCGTCGCCCCGCCGATCTCGCGCCAGGCCCCCAGCCCGCCATCCAGGATCACGCCACCGTCACGCCCGAGGAGCTCCTGAAACCACAGCCCACGTGGCGAGCGCATGCCCGTTTCCTCCTCGAACCAGACCACGGTCCGGGCCTTGTCCAGTCCGGCCCGGCGAAAGGCCTCGGCGGCGCCCGCCGCCATGCCGGCATAGCCCACATCGGTGCTTTCCGGCACGAAATAGTCGTAGACGTTCAGAAAGATCGCGCCCGGCAGGGTTTCCTGCTCCCATGCCTCGCGGGTGCGTGTATCAACCAGGACAAGCCCCGGTTCATCCAGCCGGGCGGCAAGCTCGCTTGCGGAAATGGTCACAGGCATGTCGGTCCTTTCGGAAATCAGTCGGTTAGGATCTGCCCCAACCCCAGGTCGGTGGCGCGACGCATCAGCCGCGCGGCAAGGGCGATGTCGAAGATGTTCAGCCCGAAGCTGGAGAAATAGACGCAGGCCGCCGGGTCCGGTCGCCAGCCGTCCAGCAGGATCGCAGGCGCGTCGGCGGCGACGCGACTGGCCGGAAATCGCCCGGCGCGGTGCATCTGGAACAGGCTCTTGGCGCTGGTGCGCGCGAAATCTCCCCAGAGATCGCAGGTCACGGCATCGGCGCGGTCGATCGCGTCAAAGCTGACCTCGTGAAAGCCGGTCTGCAGGACCAGCGCGCCCCTGGTCATCACCTCCGGCCCCAGGATCGGTTCGGGCGCCGAGGTACAGGCAAATGTCACCTCCGCCGACAGGCTGGCCGCCGAGGCGGTCCTGTGAGAACGGACCAGGACGCCTTCGGGCACCTGCAATGCGCGTCCCGACCGCGTCCAGTGATGCACCTCTGCCAGGTCGGGAAGCACGGCCTGTGTCATCCGCAGGTGCATTTCGGCCTGTGCCCCGGCGCCGAGGATCGCGACACGCCGGACGCGGGGTTTCAGCGCTCGCACCACCGCCCCGGACAGAGCCGCGGTCCGCACGCGGGTCAGCATGGCGCTGTCCACGACACCCATCGGCAGGCCCGTGTCCAGATCGTCGAGGATGGTTCGCGAGGTGATCGCCTCGCCCCCCTGCGGCGCCTCGGGCCGGTGGATGGTCCATTTCAGCCCGGCAGCGGCAAAGCGCCCGCCGACCCGGGCAGGCAGACCATATCCCTTGGCGCGGGGATCAGCCCCCAACGGCAGGACGTTCTCGGCGGCCATCTCGGCCTTTCCGTCACGCAACAGGGCCAAGGCGTCATGCACATCGGCAAGGGCCGCGTCCCAGTCAAGCGCCCCGGCGGCGACGAGGTCACGGCGGTTGAGGTAGCGGTTGGTCATACGCCCTGCCCCATGTGGGTCAGCCAGGCCTGGACCGAGGCGATGAACCGCCCGAACCCCTCGACCTGCAGGAACTCGTCAACCGCATGGGCATTCCCGCCCCGTCCCGCGCCTCCGATCAGAAAGCTCTCGGCATGGCGGGCAAAGGCGTGCCCGGGGGCAGAACCCAGGGCCCAGGGCCAAACCTGCGGCGCCTGCGAGGTCTGTTCATAGGCCGCGATCAGGGCCAGCGCACCCCGACTGTCGGCGCCGAACCGCACGCCCGGTGCGCTCTCTCCTACCTCCAGCGTCACGGCGCTGCTGTCCAGCCGGGCGCGCTGCGCCGCCAGGAAACGGTCGGCCTCCAGCCCCGGCGGGGTGCGCAGGTCGAACAGGGCCTCGGCCCGGTGCGGGATCACGGCGGTGTCGCCCGCCGGGGCGCTGACCAGCGAAGAGATATTGAGCGAGGCGGTCCGCAGGACATGGCGCAGCAACGCCTCGGCCTCTCCGCCACGGGCAAAGCGACTGGCAGTGCGAAAATCCAGTTCGGACTCCGGGTCGAACCCCTGCGCCAGCCGCGCGATCAACCCAGAGGCCTCTTCATCCAGCGCGACCTGATCCAGTTCGCCCGTCACCGCACCGCCGAAGTCCGCCAGCGCGTCGACAAGCACCCGTGCAGGGTTGGCGATCCAGGGCGCGTTGCTGGAATGAATCGCGGTGCGCGGGCCGCCCCACTCCCCACCCTCGACCAGCAGTCGGCCCTTGGTGATCCCCGAAAAACCCAGGAACAGACGCGGCGCCCCGCCGCCATATTCGCAAAGGCTGGGAAACAGTCCGCCCGCGCAGGACGGCAAGGGACACCCGGGCGCGGCGAGGTAGCGCCGCATCGCGGGCGAGCCCTGTTCTTCTTCGCCGTCCAGAAGGATCTCGACGTTGACGTCCAGGCGACCGGCGCGGTGCAGGTCGCGCAGGGCGACAAGCATGCCGGCCAGCGGCCCCTTGTTGTTCTCGGCACCGCGGGCGACAAAGACCTCGCCCAGCCCCTCCATCCGGGTCCGTCCGCCCGTCCAGGGATCGACGCGCCAGCCTTCGGGCGCCGCGGGCATGACGTCATACATGTTGTAGAGGATTACGCTGTCGTCCGCGCCCACGTCCAGCCGCGCATGGATCACCGGGGCACCCTCTGGCTCTTCGATCGGCGCGATGATGGTCGCCCCCAGGTCGCCGGTCAGCCAGTCCAGCAGCGCGGTCACCTGGCGTGTCTGCGCCGCCGGGTCACCGGCGTGCGAGGGGATCGCGCACCAACGCGCCGTCAGATCCAGCGCCTCGTCCAGCAGAGGGCCGGACGCCGTCCTCACAGGCGGATCCTCGGGTTCAGCCAAGTGTAGGCCACATCGACAAGGAAATTCGCCACGACAAAGACCAGCGCCGCGAACAGCACCACCGCCTGCACCACCGGGAAATCGCGGTTCTGGATCGCCTCGACCGCCAGCCGCCCGATGCCCGGCCAGGCAAAGATGATTTCGGTCACCAGCGCACCGCCCATGAGCGAGGCCAGGTACATGCCCTGCAGGGTGACAACCGGGATCATCGCGTTGCGCAGCGCGTGGCGGACGACGATGCGCCATTCGGTCAACCCCTTGGCGCGCGCGGTGCGGACATAGTTTTCGCCCAGCGTCTCGATCAGGCTGGACCGTACCAGACGCGTGATTGCCGAGAGGTAGTAGGCGCCCAGCGCCAGCGAGGGCATGACCAGGTGGCTGAGGCTGCCATAGCCGCTGGACGGCAGCCAGCGCAGGTTCAGCGAAAACAGGATGATCAGCATCAGCGCCAGCCAGAACACCGGCACCGCCTGCCCCAACAGGGAAATGACACGAATGGCAAAATCGATCGGGCTGTTCTTGCGCACTGCGGCGATGGCGCCCAGCAAGAAACCCAGCAAAGAGGACCAGAGCAGGGCCGAAAGCGCCAAGAGCGCGGTTGCGCCCAGCCGTTCGGTCAGCAGGTCCATCGCCGGGCGGCTGTAGCGCAGGGATGACCCCAGGTCTCCCTGCAGCGCATCGACCAGGAACCGCCCGTACTGGACGATGATCGGATCGTCGAAGCCCATCGCTTCGCGGAAGGCGTCGATTTCCGCGGCGGTAGAGTCCGGCGCCATCATCAGCACCGCCGGATCGCCGGTCAGGAACAGCGCAAAGAACACCAGCGCCGAGACGCCGAACATCACGATCAGCCCCTGAGCGGCGCGGGACAGCAGGAAGCGCAGGCCTTTCATCAGGACACCTTGCTTTCGGCCCGGCGGACCAGCCAGTCGCCAAGCAGGTTGCAACCGATGACCAGCGCGCCGATCATCAGTCCGGGATAGAGCACCAGCCAGTTCGCGATCAGGATGACGGACCGGCCCTCACCGATCAGGTTGCCCAGCGTCGGCATCGGTGGCTGCACCCCAAGCCCGAGAAAGCCGACAGAGGCCTCGAGGATGATCAGGCGCGGCAGATCCAGCGTCAGCAGCACGGTCTGCGGCCCGATGATATTGGGCAGGACATGGCGAAAGATGATCGTCATGTCCGACAGCCCCATCGCGCGCGAGGCGTCGATGTATTCCAGTTCGCGCACCTCCAGTGTGCGTCCCCGGGCGACCCGGGCAAAGATCGCCCAGCCCGTCAGGCCCAGCACGATCACGAGATTCGTCATCGAAGGCCCCAGCACCGAGACCAGCAATAGGATCAGGAGGATGAAGGGTACCGCCAGCTGGATGTCCACAAGACGCATGATCAGCGCATCGACCCAGCCGCCGTAATACCCCGCGATCATGCCCAGCGCGGTGCCCAGCACGACAGAGATCATTGCCGCGATCAGTACGATCCCGAAGGACACCAGCGTCCCCAATCCCAGCCGGGCGAGAAGATCCCGCCCGAGCTGATCGGTTCCCAGCGGATGAAGCGAGTCCCCCACCACTGTCATCGGAGGTTTGAACGTCGCGGAGATGTCACCGCGCAGCGGGTCCAGCGGCCAGGCCAGCGGGACCAGGATGCAAAAGGCCACTGCGGCCACGAGGAGGACGACCGCAAGGGCGGCGTCCTCGTTTCCCTTGATGCGCAAACTTCCGGTCAAGAGGTCAGTCCATCGTGATCGAGAAGACGGGGATACGAGCGTCGGCCCGGCCGTCGAAATTCACGTTCGGGGCTTTGCCCATCAGCTTGTCTTCCTGGTAGAGCGTCACCAGCGGCACCTGCTCGGCGGCGACTTCCTGGATCTCCTGCAGGATTGCCGCGCGCGCCTCGGGATCGACGGTCGACCGGCTCTGGTCCAGCAGCGCATCAAGGGCGTCGATCCGGGCACCCGAATAGGGCTCACCCGATTTCATGATCGCATAGATGGCCGCATCCGCGTCGAGCGTCTGGGTGGATCCCCAGCCCAGCATGTAGATCGGTCCCTCGAAAGGCACGGTCTGGGTGTAGACCGACCATTCCATCGTTTCCTGGTTCACATCCAGGCCGATGTCGTTGAAGCCCTGCGCGATGGTCTGGGCCACCTCGGCGTTCTTCATGTAGCGGAAGGACGATTGCAAAGTGATCTCGAACCCGTCTTCAAAGCCGGCCTCGGCCAGCAGTTGCTTTGACAGTTTCGGGTCGAATTCCGGGACCGGCACGTCGAGATAACCGAAATCGGCGGCACCGACCTGCGTACCCTTCGGCGTGGCAAGACCACCCAGCAGGTTCTCGGTGATCGAGACGCGATCGATGGCGTGGTTCAGGGCCTGGCGGACCTTGACGTTGTCCAGCGGCGCCTTGTCCATGCGCAGGCCCAGGTAGATGGTCAGGCCACCGTTCTCGACCTGCACAAGGTCGGCGTCAGGCGTTTGCTGCAACAGCGGCACCAGGTCGACCGGCACGTCCTCGATCAGCCCGACCTCGCCAGTGATCAGCGAAGTGATCCGCGCCGTCGCATCGGGGATCGGGCGCCAGATCACCGTCTTGATGTCTGGCTGGCCGCGCCAGTAGTCGGGGTTGGCCTCCAGCGTCACCCGCTCGTCGGGCACGAAATCCACGAAGGTATAGGCGCCGGTGCCGACGGGATTGTTGGCGAAATGCTCGCGCCCGTGTTCGGCGATGTATTTCGGCGGCACGATGTAGGCAGGGTAACGGCTCATCCGTGTCGGCAACAGCGGATCGGGCTTGGCCGTGATGATGCGCACGGTCATCGGGTCCACCACCTCGACCGAGGAGATCGTGCGGATATAGGAGATGGTCGGCGCCTTGTTGTCCGGGTTCAGCACGCGGTCGAGGCTGAATTTCACCGCCTCGGCGTCAAAGGGTTCGCCGTTGTGAAAAGTCACGCCTTCGCGCAGCGTGAACTCCCAGGTGGTGTCGTCGACGGCGGTCCAGCCGGTCGCCAGGCCCGGAACCAGCTTCATGTCCTCGTCGCGCATGACCATCGTGTCAAAGATATTGTCGACGATGGTCGCCGCCTCGCGCAGGAAACCGGGGTCAAGCGCGTTGGTCGAGGCAGATCGCCCAATGACGAGCGTGTCGTCCTGTGCGAATGTCGCCGTGGCCGGAAAGGCCAAGGCAAGACCGAGGGCAAATGCAGAAATATTCTTCATGTCGTGAGACCTCCTATTGGATGCAGTCGCAAGTTGGATGGGAAAGCGGGCCGCCTGTCTTGGCCTCGTGATTGGATCTTTCGCAGCGATCCAGAATATAATATATCATATATCATAACTCCACAAGCCGGGCGTCGCCCCGCGTGCAGTCGGACCACATGCAGGAGATCATTTTTTATGCAGACCGGATTCAGCGCCCCGCCCCGCAAGAGCCTGACCGCCCATGTCGAAAGCCAGCTGCGCGACGCGTTGATCGAAGGCCGGATGGAACCGGGCACGCGGCTGGTGACAAAGGACCTGGCGACCTCGCTGGGGATGAGCATCACGCCGGTGCGCGAAGCGCTGGTGCGTTTTGCGGCCTCGGGCGTGCTGACGGCGGAACCGGCCAGTTCGTTTCGCGTCCCCGTCATGACCGTGGCCAGCTACGCCGAGCTGGGGGCGATCCGCAAACGCGTGGAATCCCTCGCCGCCGAGACCGCGGCGCAAAAGATGACCCCCGCCCAGATCGACGCCCTGGAACAGCGCGTGCAGGCCTACATTGAAGCCAAGCACACCCGCGACCCGCATGAGGCGCTGAAGGAAAACAAGGAGCTGCGGTTCAGCCTTTACGCCGCCGCCGAAATGCCGATCCTGCTGCAGACGATCGAGACGCTTTGGCTGCGCGCCGGCCCGGGGTTCAACTATCTCTTTCCTGATCCCGGGGCGAGCCGGACAGAGCACGCCAATTACGAGGCGCTGATAAAGGCGCTGCGCGCAGGGGACCCCGAGGCCGCCGGAGCGGCGATCTGCCGTGCGATCGACGACGGGTCGGAACGGGTGTCTCGTGCTCTTGCGGAACGTGAACGCCAGGCTTGAGCGGACTGGGGGTTCCGAAGCCCGGGCACAATTCATGATCACAGTTCCATCGCTGACAGGTGACGGGACAGGCTGTCGCGGACGCGCTGTTTCAGCTCTGCCTCCATGTCGCGCCCCGGCGCCAGCACCGAGACCGCCAGCTCGACGCCACCCCGCCCGACGTTGTCGCGCACCGGCATCGCCAGACTGCACACATCGACCTTGCCGGAACGTCGGGACACCAGCAGCCAGCCCTGTTCGAGATAGCGGGCCAGTTCATCCCGGACCCCGGTCTCGCCCAGACCCCAGTCGGCGTAGCGCGGCGCATTGATGCGCAGCACCTGCTCGCGGCCCGGGGCGTCCATCTCGCCCAGCACGACCAGGCCGCCGACGCCCACACCAAGAGGCAGCCGCCCGCCGATGCCGTCGAACATCGCGGGCACCTGGGCGAAACCGCTTTGCCAATCCAGGCAAACGGAATCGAACCCCGCCCGCGCCATCAGGAAGGTCGGCAGGCCCGTTTCCGCCGCCACGTTGATCAGCAAAGGACGCAGCGTGGCGGTCATGTCCCCCACCGCGGCCTCCTTGAGTGCTATGGCATGGATCGCGGGACCGACGTGGTAATTCCCGCGCCGCCCGATCTGCATGACGAACCCGTGGTCGGCCAGCGCCGCTACCGCGCGATGGACCGATGCGCGGGGATCGCCCAACGCCTCTGCCAGGGCGGTCAGCGAAAGACCTTCGGCCCCGGCTTCGCCCAGAACGGCCAGGATGCGCGCGGCGCGGGCCGCGTTCGAAGAGGTGCGCGGCGAACTCATGCTCGGGCCGCCTTGCGCCCTGCCCGCGCATCCGCGTCCCTCAACACGGCAGAGCGCCCTGCCGGATCGCCGTGGCCCCCGCCGCCGGGCGTGATGACCTCGAAGATATCGCCCGCCGCCAGGTCCGCGCTGCCCGACAGGCCGATGGCCTGCGGATCGCCGTTGATGCGGAAGGCGCCGCTGGCCCCCGGGCCGCCACCGGCCAGCCCCCAGGCGCGCGACGTCAGCCGCGCGCCCATGATCTGTACCCGGCAATCGGCATCGGCGCGATAGACCCGCCTTACACCCATGCCGCCCAGCCAGGTGCCATCACCGCCGCTGTCCTCGGCAAATTCATAGGCCATCAGCGTGATCGGGTATTCCGCCTCCAGTGCCTCCAGCGGCAGGTTGGAAGTGTTGGTCATATGCACTTGCACCGCATCCAGACCGTCCTTGTCGGGCCGTGCGCCAGAGCCGCCGGCGATGGTTTCGAGGTAGACCCAAAGTCCACCATCGGGGCGCGTACCGCTGAAACTGGCCACATGGACCGAACCGCAGGCCGCCGCGCTGACGCGGTCCGGGACCACCTGCGCCAGCGCGCCGTGGATCAGGTCGACCACCCGCTGACAGGCAGAGATACGTCCGTCCACCGCTGCCGGGTGCACGCAGTTCAGCAGCGTTCCGGGCTGCGCCGTGATGCTCAGGGGCCGCGTAAGCCCTGCGTTGGGCAGGATCGTCGGATCGACCACCGACTTCACCGCGTAATAGACCGTCGCCTGCAGCGCGGTGTAGATCACGTTCAGACCCGCCCGCACCTGCGGCGGGCTGTCGAAGGTCAGCGCCATCTCCTCGCCACGGATCGTCAGCGTGACGGACAGCGTCATGTGTTCGGCCTGGCTCTCGGTCTCGAATATGTCCGAGAAGGTCCATGTGCCATCCGGAAGCGCCGCGATCCCGGCGCGCATCTTGCGTTCGGCATAGGCCATCAGCGCGACACCCGCCGCCTCCACCGTCTCGACGCCGAAACGGGCGCAGAGTTCCTGCATCCGCAACACGCCCAGCCGGTTCGCCGCCATCTGCGCGCGCAGGTCGGACAGGCGTTCATCCGGCACCTGGCAATTCAGCAAGAAAAGACGCATGACCTCTGCCTGGCGCACGCCGTCGCGTTGCAGGCGGGTCGGCGGAATGCGCAAACCCTCCTGGTAGACATGGGCGTGGCCCCGGTCGGCGAAATCCGAATGATGCGCGGTATTGATGGCCCAGCCGAACAACGCGCCCTCGACGAAGATCGGCACTGCCATGACGATGTCCGGCAGATGCGTGCCGCCCCCCGCGTAGGGATCGTTGCCGATAAACACATCGCCTGGGCGCAGGTCCTCTGCCGGATAAGCCTCCAGCAGGCGCGGCACGAATTGCAGGAAGCTGCCAAGGTGCATCGGGATATGTTCGGCCTGGCAGAGGATTTCGCCCTTTGCCGTGCAAAGCGCGGTTGAACAATCGCGCCGCTCCTTGATGTTGGTGGAATGACTGGCGCGCACCAGCGCCTCGCCCATCTCGTCCACCGCAGAGGAAAAGGCGCTGCCGATCACCTCGACGGTCACGGGGTTCAGCGTCCGGGTCATGTGCTGCGCTCCAGGATCAGGGTCAGGTAGGGGTCGACGCGCGCCGTCATTCCCGGCGGGACGACAGTGGTGGTATCCAGCTGGTCAATGATCGCAGGCCCTTCGATCAGATTCCCCGGCCTCAAGAGGGTACGATCATAGATGGGAGTCTCGGCGAAACCGCCCGCTTCGCGCATCCAGACCGGGCGTTGGCCGGTCTGCGCGGCAGAGGCATCCGGCCCCGCGTCCGGATATGCTGGCATCTGCGCTTTGGACACGAGACCGGTGGCCTGCAGCCGATAGGTCACCATCTGGATCGCGTCGCCCTCGGCCACGAAACCGTAAAGCTGTTCGTGCCGGGCCAGAAACCCCTCGCGCAACGCGGCAAGGCTGTCTTCGTCGATCGGCCCCTCGGGCAGATCAACGGCAATCTCGTAGTTCTGGCCAGCATAGCGCATATCGACGTGCAGGCTCAGCCGCTGCGCCTCGGGCGCGATGCCTTCGCGGGCAAACCAATCACGCGCCTGATCCGCCAAGCCCTCGAAGACCTCGGCCAGATGCGCGGGCCGCGCCTCGTCCAGCAGCCGGATCTGCGTCGCGGCATAGTCCGTCCGCAGGTCCGTCAGCAACAGGCCCAGTGCGCAGAGAACGCCCGGCGTGCGCGGGATCAGGATACGGTCCATGCCCAGTTCCGCCGCCAGCCGCGCGGCGTGCACCGGCCCGGCGCCACCAAAGGCCATCAGCGCATAGTCGCGCGGGTCATGCCCGCGCTGGACAGAGATCAGGCGGATCGCCTTGGCGGTATTCGCGGTCACGATGTCCAGGATACCGTCCGCGGTTTCCATCACGCCCAGGTCCAGCCGGTCGGCGAGCCGTTGCATCGCCGCCAGCGACAGGTCACGGTCGATGGGCATCTGCCCGTTCAGCAGAGCCTTGGGGTTCTGGGTCTGCAGAACCACATTGGCATCGGTCACGGTCGGGTCCTCGGTGCCCAGGCCATAGCAGGCCGGGCCCGGGTGGGCCCCGGCGCTGCGCGGGCCGACCTTCAGCAAACCGCCGCTGTCGACACGGGCGATAGAACCGCCGCCTGCGCCCACGGTGTGTATGTCCAGCATCGGGGTCTTGAGTGGGTACCCGTGGACATCCGCCTCCGCCACGAGGCGACAATTGCCGCCAGTCAGCAATGCGACGTCCGAGCTGGTTCCGCCCATGTCGAACGTGATCAGGTTGTCGATGCCGGTGACCTGGCCGATCCTCTGCGCCGCGACGACCCCGGTCGAAGGGCCCGAAAGCAGCGTACGCACCGGCACGCGCGCCGCGTGATCAAATCCCGCCACACCGCCGTTCGACTGCGTCAGGTTCGGCGCAACTGACAAGCCCGCGTCGTGCAGCTTTGACTTGAGCGCCGAAACATAGCCCCGCATCACCGGGCCGAGATAGGCGTTCACTACAGTGGTAGACAAACGTTCATACTCGCGGAATTCGGGCGCGACATCGCACGAAAGGCTCAGGAACGCTTGGGGGAACTCCTCTGCGATGATCGCTGCAGCGCGCCTTTCATGCCTGTCGGAGAGGAAGGCGTAGAGAAAGCTGACCGCGATCGCCTCAACCCCCTCGGCCCGTAGGTGCCGGACAGCTGTGCGCAGTTCCTCTTCGTCCAGCGGCACCTCTACGCTGCCATCTCCACGCAGACGTTCGCCGACACCCAGCCGCAGGTCGCGCGTGACCAGTTCCTGCGGCTTGTCGGCGCTCATGTCGTAAAGGTGCGGGCGCTTTTGCCGAGCGATGGCCAAGAGGTCACGAAAGCCCGCGGTGGTGATCAGCCCCGTCTTGACTCCACGATGCTGGATCAAGGCGTTGGTCGCAACTGTCGTGCCATGTCCGAAAAAGGCGACATCCTGCGCAGAAACCCCGGCGCGCGACAGACCTTCAGCAAAAGCCTGCACGATCCCGCGCGAGGGATCGTCCGGCGTCGACCTGACTTTCCAGATCTGCACTTCGCTCCTGTCTTCGTCGACGAGGCAAACATCCGTGAACGTGCCGCCCGAGTCGATGCCGATGCGCCAGGCCATCGCTTCATCCCATCTTCAATGTCTTCGACAATCGTTTAGGGCATGAGGCACAGCCACCAAAGACAGGACCATTTATCGGACCTGATTAATGATTATATTCCCATTATCGGATCTTATGTGATCAAGATTTACGCGATCGCGGAACTGGTTACCATTATCGGCGTCGCAACTCGCCAGGCACTGCAGGGCGTTTCGCACAGAGCGGCAGCAGCGGCAGTTGAACTGTTTCGCCGCCAGCGGAAATGGAACCAAACGAGACCCGAAATTCAAAGACATGCGCGTTCGACGCCGCGTCTCCCCCGCCACCGGCTGTCGCACCGACCTGACCGAAAGCGGGATCGGCAACAGGCTCGCCCGGACCAGCCGCTCCGGTACGACCAAAGCCCGGCCGAAATCGACGATGCCGGGGCGCGCTGCGCCCTTCAAGATCGACGTAGTTGATCAGTGATCCGCACGTCTTGCCCATCCCGCACATGCCTGTCTCTGCCGTTGGTCCTCGGGTGTGACCCATGCTCTGAATCCGGCGTCGAGGCCCCGCCAATGTCCAGCACCTGCTAACGCTCGATGGTCAAACCGGAGCATGTGCAATTATCGACGATATGGTCATAGCCCAGCTTCGAATATTCGAACGGGGGCGCCTTTGCCGGGTCCTGCTCGGCCTCGACGACGATCCAGCCGGTGTAATCCATCGCCTTCAGCTTGTCGGTCACCGCCTGGAAGTCGATACAGCCCTCCGGATCGCCCGGCACCGAGTAGACGCCTGACGCCACGCCGTCGAGAAAGCTTTTGTCTTCCCTGTGGACCCAGTCGAGCACGGGCGGACGCACGTCCTTGAAGTGCACGTGGTGCACCCGGTGGCCCCATTTATCCAACACCGCCACCGGGTCCGCCCCGGCAAAATGCAGGTGCCCGGTGTCATAGAGCAACATCAGATCATCGGTGGACCCTTCCATCAACCAATCGATATCCTCGGCGTCCTGCACGATGGCGCCCATGTGGTGATGATAGCTGAGGTCGGTGCCCTTGCCGCGCGCCCATTTCGCCACTTCCGACAGCTTGGCGCCATAGGCCATGACCTCGTCGCGCGTCAGCTTGGGCCGTCGCGAAACGGGGATGTCCTGCGCCCCTTGAATGGTGTTGGAACACTCGGCGTAGACGATGCAGGGGGCGTTCAGGGCGGCGAATTGTTCGACCTGTTCGCGGATCGCTTCCTTTTCGGTCTCGATGTCATTGACCAGCAGGTTGCCCGAACACCAGCCGCCGCAAAGCGCCACGCCATAGCGGTCAAGATAGGCGCGCAGACCTTCCGTGTCGGCAGGCATCCGGCGACCGCGTTCGACACCGGCATAGCCGATCTTCGCCGCGTCCTCCATCGCGCCCTCGGTGGTGTAGTCCCTTGTCAGATCCGGCAGGTCGTCGTTCTGCCAGGCGATCAGGGAAATGCCGATCTTCACAGCCATCAGTCGACCCTCTGCAATTTCTTCTTGGCCTCGTAATTGGCGCGGGCGTTGTTCACCTCTTCGCGCGCGGACACCTCGGGGACACCGACATCCCACCATGTCCCGCCATGTTCGGTGGAGGGATACGGATCGGTGTCGATCACGATGACATAGGGTTTCTTGTGCTCACCGCGTTTTGCCAGGGCCGACTCCAGCTCGGCAATCGAGCCGACCTTGACCGATATTGCCCCCATCGCCTCGGCGTGTTTGGCAAAGTCGATGTTGGAGTTTTCGCCGCCGATCGCGTGGTCCAGCAGGTTGTTGAACTCGGCCCCGCCGCAGCCCATCTGCAGCCGGTTGATGCAGCCATAGCCGCGGTTGTCGGTCACCACCACGGTGAAGGGAATGCCCATCATCGCCGCGGTGGCCATTTCCGAGTTGGCCATCATGTAGGTGCCGTCGCCGGTAAAGCAGATCACGTCGCGCTCCGGCTGCGCCATCTTGATGCCCATTGCGCCCGCGATTTCATATCCCATGCAGCTGAACCCGTATTCCATGTGGTAGCTGCCCGGCTTGCCCGCCTTCCACAGCTTGTGCAACTCTCCCGGCATGGTGCCGGCGGCGCACATCACCACGGTTTCCGCGTTGGCCGCACGCTGCACCGCGCCGATCACCTGCATGTCGGTGGGCAACTGGTTGCTGTCCTCTGGTGCGTCGGTCAGCGGATCGACCTTGCCGAACCAGTCGTCCTTCAGCCCGTCGGTCTTGCCCGGTGAGGTGAAGCCGTCAAGCGCCTGCCCAAGTTCCTTGAGGCCGATCAGCGCGTCGGACATCAGCGGCGTGGCGCCATGCTTCATCGCGTCATAGGCGGCGACGTTGAGCGAGGCCAGCTTGCGCTCGGGGTTTGCGAAGAGCCCCCAGGATCCGGTCGTGAAATCCTGAAACCGCGTTCCCACGCCAAGGACAAGATCGGCCTCGGCGCAAACCGTATTGGCCGCCGCGCCGCCCGTGACACCGATGGGCCCCATGTTCAGCGCATGATCCCAGGGCAGCGCGGATTTGCCCGCCTGCGTTTCGGCAACGGGGATGTTATGCGCCTCCACAAAGCGCGCCAATTCATCGGTCGCACCCGCGTAATGCACACCGCCCCCGGCGACGATCACGGGGCGTTTGGCGGCGCGGATCATCTCGGCCATTTCAGCCAGTTCCGCCTCGTCCGGGCGGATGCGGCGCTGACGCCAGACGCGTGGCGCAAAGAAGCTTTCCGGGTAGTCATAGGCTTCTGCCTGCACGTCCTGGCAGAAGGACAGGCAGACCGGCCCGCATTCTGCCGGGTCGGTCATGACGCGAAAGGCACGCGGCAGCGCGGTGAGCAATTGCTCGGGCCGAGTGATGCGGTCGAAGTAGCGTGTCAACGGTTTGAAGGCGTCGTTCACCGTCACCGTGCCGTCGGTCCAGTCCTCGACCTGTTGCAGCACCGGATCGGGGCCACGGTCGGCAAAGACATCGCCGGGGATCAGCAGCACCGGCAGCCGGTTCACATGCGCCAGCGCGGCCGCCGTCAGCATGTTGGCGGCCCCCGGCCCGATGGAGGAGGTCACCGCCATCGCCTTGCGGCGCCCAGACTGCTTGGCATAGGCAATCGCGGCATGGGCCATGGTCTGCTCGTTGTGCCCGCGCCATGTCGGGAAGGTGTCCTTGTTGGCGTGCAGCGCCTCGCCGATACCGGCCACGTTACCGTGGCCGAAAATCGCCCAGCAGCCCTCGATGAACCTGTCGCCCTGTTCGGTCATCTGCGCCGCGATATAGCGCACCATGGCCTGCGCGGCGGTCAGACGGATCGTCCCGGTCATGCGGCATCCTCCTTGTCGCCCTTCCGGGCCTCGTTTCTGGCCTGGTCCCAGATGGTGCATAGTCGGCTGTAGTTCTCGGCCATCTCGGACACCGCTTCGCCGTCGGTGTTGTTGCCCGCCAGCCAGTTCCGCGCGGCATTGCCAAAGATCGTGCGGCCCACGGCGAAGCCCTTGACCAACGGCTGTTTCGCCGCCAGCGCAAAGCTGGCCGCCAGTTCGGCCTCCGGCGCATCCAGCCCCAGCACCACGATGCCGCGCGTGCGCGGGTCGTTGCGGGTGATGGCGTCCACGGCGTTCTGCCATGCGGCTTCGGTCTTGAACGGCTCCAGCTTCCACCAGTCGGGGTAAATGCCCGCCTCGTAGAACGTCTGGATCAGCTTGGCCGAGGTCTCATCGTCTACCGGACCAACCTTGGACGGGATGATTTCCAGCAGGAACTCCAGACCGTTGCGCCGGGCAGCCGTGAACAGGCGGCGAACCCTGCGGATATGGGTTTCCATCGTCTCCGCGTCGTCGCCCGGGTGGACGAAGACCAGCAGCTTGACCACGTTTTCGCGCGCCCATTCACGGAATCGGCCGAAATCCTCGCCCAGGTCCGGTTCAAACTCGATGGGGCGCGAGCCCGGCAGTTCCGTCGGCCGCCCGATCCACAGGCCGGTGCCAGAGGCACGGTGCAGGGCGGTGCGCCCGATGCGGTTGTCGCAAAGGATGCCATAACCCTGCTTGCCATCGGCAACCTGCAAGGCGGCATCGAGGCAAAGCTCCTTGAATGCGGCACCCTTTTGCAGCGTGTACCCCTCCATTTCCTCTAGTTGCAGCCGATGATCGAAGGCGAAGGTCCGGACAGAGGACCAGTCCCCATGCCGATTGGTGGCCCAATGCACCTGCTCCAGTTCGGCATCATGACGCAGGTCGGGGCGTTTGATGCCTCGGTCAAAGAAGAATTGCAGCTCCTCCCAGCTGGGGTAGGCAGGCGTGCAGCCATGGCGCGAGACAGCGAAGGCGCCGCAGGCGTTGGCGTATTTCAGCGCCGTCGGCCAATCCTCACCGTCCAGCCACCCTTTGAGCAGCCCGGACATGAAGCCATCCCCGGCCCCCAGCACGTTGAAAACCTCGATGGGAAAACCCGGCCCGGCCTCGCCGTCATCCAGGCTGTTGGGCACGTCGCCGGTGAAGGCCACCGCCCCCGCCGCCCCGCGCTTGCAGACCAGCGTGGCCTTGGACACCTTGCGCACCGCGCGCAGCGCTTCGATGGTGTCGGTGCTGCCGCCCGCAATGTGAAACTCTTCCTCGGTCCCGACGATCAGATCGAACAAGTGCAGGCTTTCCTGCAGCTTGGCCGTCACCTTGGCGCTTTCGACAAAGCGGCTTTCGCCGTCGCCATGGCCCGCAACGCCCCAGAGATTGGGACGATAATCGATGTCCAGCGCGGTCTGCAGGCCCGCCTCGCGTGCGATGGTCAAAGCCTTCAGCGTCGCCGCCTCGACCTGTGGGTGCGACAGATGCGTGCCCGTGGCCACGACCGAGCGCGCCCGGCGAATGAACGCCTCGTCGATGTCATTTTCGGTCAGTGCCATGTCGGCACAGTTTTCGCGGTAGAAGATCAGCGGGAACTGTTCCTGATCCCGGATGCCCAGCAGGACCAGCGCGGTCAGCCGGTCGGGGTCCACCTTCACGCCTTCCGTGCTGACGCCTTCCCGCGCAAGCTGTTCGGTGATGAAGCGGCCCATGTGCTCATCCCCGACCCCGGTGTGTAAACGGCAGAGCAATACTCGGCCACGGTAGCGGCGCCGTTGTGGTGTCGCGGGTGGCGCCGATCCGGCGGCCGAAGCTGGACCCGTTCACGGATCAGATTGACCAGTGGCCGGTTGGGGACAAAGTCCGGCCACGCAAGCAGCGCCACACCGCAAAGCGGATCTTCGAGCGGTTGCGGGATAAGTGCTGGCTCGGAAGCGGTCCGGCAAGGAGATGTTCGTGCCGCTCAGCCATCCGCCGGGACACGCACAGGCGGTTTTCGGCGAATCTTTGGTCGTGATCTGCGGGGTGGAGCAGAAGGCGCATTTCTTCGCCTTTGACCTGCCGCACAGGGTTGCCTGTCTTATCCGGGCCTATCCTGCGGCCACCACCGAGGCCTGGCTGGATGGGCACGTCCATGCCTTTGCGTTCTTCGGCGCGGTCCCCCGGTCGATCCTCTACGACAATGACCGCTGTCTGGTTGCAAGGGTTCTGCCCGATGGCCCCCGGAAGCGAACACAACGGTTCAGCGCATTGATGTCTCACTACGTGATCGACGACGGCTACGGGCGACCCGGCACGGGCAACGACAAAGGAGCCGTGGAGGGTCTGGTCGGCTACGCGCGGCGCAACTTCATGGTGCCGATTCCGTCCTTTCCGGACCGGGCCGCGTTCAATGCTCATTTGGAAGAGCAATGCCGCAAACGGCAGGGCGATGTCCTGCGCGGCCACACGACCAGCATTGGCGAACGGCTGCAAGCCGATCTGGCGGCGATGCAGGATTTGCCCGCCGCGCCCTTTCGAAGCCTGCGATCTGCAAAGCGGCCAGGTCACCTCCACCTCGGTGGTGCGCTATCGCGGCAACGATTGCTCGGTGCCGATTGCCTATGGCCACCGAGCGGTCTGAATCAAGGACATCGTCACCCGCGTCGCCTTCGTGACCGCCGCGGCTCTCGTGCACGAGATGATGGAAACCCGCGACGAAAAGCGCCTTCTGCAGCTTCAACGCAAGCTGGCCATGATCAGGCTGCAGATCATCGACGAGCTGGGCTTCGTGCCGCTCGGCAAGACCGGCGCCGAGCTCCTGTTCGAACTGATCTCACAGCGCGACGAGCGCGGCTCAACAGTGATCACAAGCAATCTCCCTTTCGAGGAATGGACCGAAACCTTCGGCACCGAGCGCTTGAAAGGCGCGCTGCTGGACCGCCTGACCCATCACGTCAACATCCTGGAAATGAACGGCGAAAACTGCCGTCTCAACCAAAGCCGTGCCCGCCCGGCCGCCACCAATAAGTGATCCTCAACAAATTGGACTGACGGCCAATGCACATTGGAACGTGCTTACCACTTGCGGGCCACACGCTCCAAGGCGCGCACCCCAAACTAGCCGGATTTTTGCTCCGCTGTTGACAACAGGGTCAGCGTCAGACCGGCAACCGCGAAAAGCGTGGCCAGCGTGACGATGAAGGACGGCACCTGCGTGCGGGTCACGATCATGCCGTTGACGAAGCCGAGCAGCGCGCCGACCGCGAGTGACGCGAATATCCCGAGCAGGATGGGCATCTCGTAGTAGCCAGAGATTATTGCAACCGTCATGGCAGAGGCCGGAAGGACCGCGCCGGTGGAAACAGCATGCTCTCCCGCGATCATGAGGAAATCAACCGGGATCGCAACCATGCCGACGGTCGAGGCAAAGTTCACCCAGGTCAACACACCGCCGACCGAAAGGAAATTGCGCTGAAATCCGAATATGGCGAATACGATGAACAACATCGCGAAACCCATGAAGGCCGCCGCTGCAGGGCTGCGCATGAGGACTCCGAAGGAAAAGCTAGAAGAGGTTTCTTCGGCGCTTGGGATTCCACTGAAACCGCCTTTGGAAGTTGTGTCGGTCATTGAGCCCTCTCCAGAAATGTATCGCACGCACGCCACCTTGGGTGGGGCGTTGGAGGGGACCCGGTCGGCGACCGACGAGGTCCCGTTTCGCAGAGGAAGGATCAGCGCGCGCCGAGCTTCACGCCCTCGATGGAGGTCTCGACGTTCGATGCGTCGACGATGGCCGGACCGGTCAGGACGGGCTTGATGGCCCGTTCGGTGCAGAACTTCAGGTTCGATAACAGCATCGACGTCGACAGGAAACCCTGCAGGTAGGGTAGTTGGAGGATCGCCATGGTTTGCGTTCCGGCCTAGATACGGTCGATGGCCGATGCAGAAGCGTCAGCCGCCCGGGCCGCGAGGTTGATAACCGCATCGATGTCCGGATCGACAATCAGTTCGGATTTGATGACCTCGGACGTACCGACCATGTCCTGGTCGAGGGTGGCCGGAACCCGCAGGATCTAGGTTTCGGCCTCCGCTTCGGCGGCACCGTCCTGAACACCCTTGCAGCGGGGTTCCAGGTTGACCGCATAGGGGTTCTGGATGTGGCACATGATCTTGGTCGCGCCGTATTCACCCATTTCCCGCTGGCCCGCGTCGAACGACATGATCGCGATGCCCTGATCCGCCGCGACCTTCAGGGCGGGCGTTTCCTGTTCGGGCAGCCAGTTCGGGATGGCGATGCCATCGACGCCCTGCGCAACCGCTGGTTCGATCAGCGAAACCAGGTCCGGACCAAAGTTGTCGTAGTTCTACGTCTGTAGGAAATTCACTGTACCACAGTTGTCATCGACCATCAGTGCGGCGTCCTCCGCACCCTTTTTGACCGTATTCCAGAAACCGTCCTGCGCAGAGCCAACACTCACTGCGATGTCCTGTGCCATGGCACCTGTGGACAGGCTGGCGGCAACGGCCGTGGCTGCGATGGTTGTGGTGAATTTCATGCCGATTTCCTCCTCTGATATCCCGCCGTCTCGACGATCCAAATTGGCTGCAATTCGGCCCGAAACATCACTTGATGAGACGCATTTCTTGGTTCTTGATGTTAATAACATCAAAACCTGGAGAACGAGATGGCCATGACCTCAGCCAAGGGCCGCTGGAAGGGGCCGACGGTCGAGGAGACCGCGAAGCTGGCCGGGGTCGGCACAGCCTCGGTCGACCGCGTCCTCAACAACCGTCCCGGCGTCAAGGAAAAGACCCGGACGAGAGTGCTTGCCGCCTTCGACAAGCTGAAGCATGAACAGGGCGAGGCCGCGACGTCACTGCGGATCCGGCTACTCTGCGATTCCGGCGAAAGCTCTAACGCGATGGTCGAACTGGCCGTCGACCGGGTCAACCGGAGCGTCACTGGCATCGAGATCGATGGCCACTACGATTCGACCAACGAAATGGACCCGCTCCCGTTTGCCAGCAACATCGAGGACGCTGCCGAAGCCGACGGCGTGATCGTCATCGCGCGCGAGCACCCGGCGATCAATCGCACGATCCGCAAGCTGTTGGGCTCTGGCCAACCGGTTGTGACCCTGACGACGGATCTGCCTTCTTCACGCCGCTCGGCCTACATCGGCAATGACCAATACGCCGCTGGCAGCGTCGCCGCGCAGTTGATCGGCCAGATTCTGCCCGAGAAACGCAACAGCATTCTTCTGACACTCAGCGTTTCGTTCACAACAAGAACGCGAAATGGGGTTTCGACGCGTGCTGCGCTGCGAGTTCCCGCACCTTAAGATCGAGGAACGGGTGACCTCGGACGACAGCACCGGCACGACCCGCGAACAGTTGGTCGCCCATATCGAGGCGCATGGTTGCCCGGCGGCGGTCTACAACCTGGCAGGCGCGAACCTCGGCGTGGCCGAGGCGCTGTAGGCGTTCGGCAAGACCCATGAAACGGTCTTTGTCGGGCACGAATTGCCCCCCTGTTCGCGCGGACTGCTGGAGGCAGGAACGATGGACTACGTGATTTCGCATGACTTCGTCGGCGAGGTCGCAAGCGCCCTAGAATGGATCCGTGCGCATGCAAGCGGCGCCGGTGTTGCGAACCCGGCGCCAACCCAAATCTCCATTCATACACGATACAATTGCGGGCTTTGATGCCGCCGGCCTGACGCAAGAGGCTGGCGGCGACGGGAAACCGTCGGGAAAGGGACTTGAAGAACAGCCCCCAGTCTTGTGGGGGTCTCGGCGTAGAATTCATGCAGCAATTCCCGGGCTGTGAGCGAGAAGCCTTCCCTCCTTGCCCATGTTGTTTTGGGCTCACGTCCGCACGCTGATGGGTTCCGGCACGTCGTCGATGGCTTCGACGACGCAAAAGTCCAGCCATTCCTGCCACCTCCTCCGGCTGTCGCGCCCGACATTGGCGGGCTGCCGAGGCGAGCCCGGCTGGATACGCGTCAACGCGGCACCTGACGGCCCCTCGCCAATGGCTGCCTTCACAGGGCGCTCTGACGGCGCGTTCACGCTTGGACCAAGATCGCCCGGAAGTCACTCACATTTGTCAACGTTGGCCCCGTTGTAACTAGACTGCCGAGTTTCTCGAACACCGTAAAGCTGTCGTGCATCTCGAGCTTGCAACGCACGTCGATGCCGCGGCGGGCCGCATCGCCCTGAAAATCGGGATCGATGATCGCACCGGCAGCGGTCTCTGTCCCATCGATCCCGTCGGTGTCGGCCGCGATCGCGGAGATCAATTTGTGACCGTCCAGCGCGAGCGCGAGAGAGAGCAGGAACTCGGTATTGCGTCCACCCCTGCCGGGAGGCCCGTCGCCAACCGTCACGGTGGTCTCGCCGCCAGAGATCAGCACGAGAACGAGGTCGTCGGGTTCGGCTTCGGCGACCGCGAACATGAGTTCGACCGTTGCGGCGCGCGCGGCGTCGGGAACCGGGTGCGATGCCTCGCGCAGGGTGATCCGGTCCGTGGGCACCGCGTGCCCGTAGCGCATCACGACGACGCCGGACAGGTCCACATCGGGCCAGGCGCGTTCAACCGCCTGCGCCATGGAGGCGGCCGACTTGCCGCCGCCAACCACGATGCATCGACCGCGCGATTTTTCCGGCAGGTGCGCGGCAAGGACACGTGCAGGATCGGCAGCGCCGATTGCTGCCCGCAGCATACGGCCCAGCAGGCCGCGCGCGTCATCGTGCGTCATGCTCCAGAGGCTCAGATATTCTCGCCGCGGATCGCTTCGCACACCGCGTCTGTTACCTCCTGCGTGGTGGCCTTGCCGCCCACGTCAGGGGTCAGGATACCGTCGGCGCAGACCTTTTCCACCGCGCGCATCAGCCGGTTCGCGGCGTCAGCCTCGCCAAGATGGTCGAGCATCTGGCTGGCGGTCCAGAAGGTGGCCACCGGGTTGGCGATGCCCTTGCCGGTGATGTCGAAGGCCGAGCCGTGGATCGGTTCGAACATCGACGGGTAGCGGCGCTCGGGGTCGATATTGCCGGTGGGCGCGACGCCCAGGCTGCCCGCCAGCGCGCCCGCCAGGTCGGACAGGATATCGGCGTGCAGGTTGGTCGCGACGATCGTGTCGAGGCTTTTCGGATCCTTGACCATGCGCACAGTCATGGCGTCGACCAGCATCTTGTCCCAGGTCACGTCAGGGAAGTCCTTTGCCACCTCGGCGGCGATCTCGTCCCACATCACCATGCCGAACCGCTGGGCATTGGATTTCGTGACCACGGTCAACAGCTTGCGCGGGCGCGAGCGGGCCAGCTCGAAGGCATAACGCATGATGCGGGTGACGCCGGTGCGGGTAAAGATGGACACCTCGGTGCCCACTTCCTCGGGCATGCCCTGGTGCGTGCGGCCACCGTTGCCGGAATATTCACCCTCGGAATTCTCACGCACGATGACCCAGTCGAGGTCACCTGGCCCCACACCGGCCAGCGGCGAGGTAATGCCGGGCAGGATCTTGGTCGGGCGCACGTTGGCGTATTGGTCAAAGCCCTGGCAGATCGGCAGGCGCAGCCCCCAAAGCGTCACGTGGTCGGGTACGTCGGGTGCGCCTACGGCCCCGAAAAAGATCGCGTCGAAATCCTTGATCTGGTCGCGCCCGTCCTCTGGCATCAGTGCGCCGGTTTGCTTGTAACGCTCGGATCCCCAGTCAAAGGCCGTCACGTCGAAGGTAAAGCCGCCATCGCGCCGCGCCAGTGCCTCGAGCGCTTGCAAGCCCGCCGCGATGACCTCGGGCCCGATCCCGTCGGCCGGGATTGAGGCGATCCTGTAGGTCTTCACCGCATCTTTGGCCGCTTGCGCACCGCCGGACGGCGTCGTTGCCGTATCCCCGCCTTTCAGGATCGTCATGTTGTCTCCTCCTCGTGAACGCTCGTCCCGTTTGGGCGAGAGCCTACAGGCGCCGGTCCGGGCTTCTCAATTCCACACCGATTATATAAGATTTCGCTATAAACTAGCGAGCAGGAGCCCATCGTGAACGTCACGCAGTTGAAATGTTTCCTTGCCGCGGCAGAGACGCTGCATTTCGGACGCGCTGCACAGTCGCTGGATATTCTGCCCGCGACACTGGGGCGGCACGTCAAGCAACTCGAGGACCATCTGGGCGTGTCCCTGTTCCATCGCACCACGCGGGCGGTGTCACTGACCGAGGCGGGCAACCGCGTTCTGGAAGATGCGCGCGCCCTGGTCACCCAGGCCGAAGCGCTTGAAGAAAAGGCGCGCGCCGTGCGCACCGCCGAGGCGCATGTGCTGCGGGTGGGCGCCATCGACAGCGCGGCCGCCGGGCTGATCCCGCAGATACTGCAGCCCCTGCACGAGTCGCACCCGGATCTCGAAATCCAGATCGTCGAGCAGAAGACCATCCACCTGCTGCCGAAATTGCTCAGCGGCAGTCTCGACATCGCATTCTGCCGTCCCCCCGACGTGCGCGATCCAAGGCTGGTGTTCCGCACGCTGTTTTACGAGACCGCCGTGGTGGCCCTGCCCAAATCTCACCCGCTGGCCGACCGCGCGGCGATAGAGATCGCCGATCTTGCCGAAGAACCGCTGATCGTCCCTGACCGGCGGTCCCGGCCTCATTCGCATGACTTGACCATGTCGCTGTTTCTTGGCGCCGGATTGACGGCGCGCGTGGCCCAGATCGCGGAAGAAAAGCAGACCATCGTCAACCTTGTGGCGGCGGGCACCGGTCTTGCAATCGTGCCACGCTGGACATCGCGGCTACGGGTCGAAGGCGTGCGCTTTATCCCGTTGGCCAAGACGGACGCGACATCGCAGGCGAAACTGATCCTCGCCGCCTCCTGGGCAAGAGGCACGCGCGATCCACTGCGGGACGTGTTCCTGACCGTTCTTGAGGCTGAACTGGAGGCGCTCGAAGCCTCTGCCTGATTAAACCGCGAGAGAATATAATCTATGTCGAATTGAGTTGGGCAAGCTGCCTTGCCCACGCTTCCAGATGCAGGGCGTGCACGTCCAAAGTGCGCCACAAGAAATACCGGAGGAGAAAACCCATGAAATTCAAGACAATCCTTGCCGCCGCCGCATGCTTTGCCGCGCTGCCCGCAATCGCCCAGGACGCGCCCGAGATCGACAGCCTGGACATGGAAGCGCCCAAGCGTCTCCTGTTCGTTGGCAACAGCTATCTGTACTACGGCGACAGCCTGCACAATCACGTCGTCAGACTGGCGCGCGCTGCCTATCCCGATGACAGCTTCACCTACAAGTCGGCGACGATTTCCGGCGCCTATCTCGATCACCACGATATCGACAGCCACCTCGAACCCGGCAAGCTGGGCGTCGACGACCCCTTTGACGTGGTCATCCTCCAGGGTCATTCGACGGCCATGACCACCGACGAAAAGGTCAAACGTTTCAATGACGCCGCCAAGGAGATGCAGGCCGCCATCGCCGCCACCGGCGCAAAAACCGCACTCTACATGACCCCTGCCTACAGCGATGACCACCGCCGATATGATCCCGGGATGTTCGACAAGGTCGACGCAGGGTACACTGCGGCCGGCAACACGCTCGACGCGTTGGTGATCCCTGTCGGTCTCGCTTTCGAAATGGCTTATGAACGACAGCCAGACATCAATTTGCACAAGGATTTCGACGGCAGCCACCCGACCCTTCTCGGCACGTACCTGGCGGCGGCCACGACCTATGCAGCGCTCTACGGCGAATCCGTCGTTGGCAATCCCTACGACTATTTCGGCTCTGTATCGGAAGAGGACGCGGCCTTCCTTCAGCAGGTCGCCGAAGACGCCGTCGCGGCCTATTATTCCCGGTAATCCTGACCAGACCTGAGTTTCAGAGCACTAACCGACCCGGGCGGACTGCCGCCCGGGTCGGATCATGGCGATGGACCCGCGATCCGAGGCGCTTCCCCTGAAGGCTGGGTACGGGCAAGACACTCAATGCCTTTGGCAGGTCGCTACCGAAGCCGTATGCAGGCGCAACCAATCGCAAGCCAGAGGTGCCGGATATCAGCGCCGGACCTGAAACGCCGGCCGTTGCCGCAAGCACTCAACTTGCCTTGCAGCCCCCACACCTGAAAAACCTATGCATTGCCTCCCCGGCGATAGGCGCCGGTTCCGCGCTGGTCGCCTGAAGCGCCCATTGGCTTCGCCACAATTATAACGTGAATGAATATAATCCGTGCCGAATTGAGTCGCGCACGGTCCTTCGCCCACTATCCCATTCGGAGGACGCGCCTCCAGCAGGCGCGCAACAGGGAATACAACGGAGGAGGAAACCCATGAAATTCACGACATTCCTTGCAGCCGCTGCTTGCGTGGTCGCGTTGCCCGCAGTCGCACAGGACAATGCAGATTGGCCAGCCAGCATCACCATCGGCACCGGCAGCCAGGGGGGCACCTATTTCGGCTACGGCAGCGGTTTCGGCGCGATGATCAGCGAAGAACTGGGCGTCAATGCCGGGGTCGAGATCACCGGCGGCCCGGTACAGAACGTCACACTCGTGGAAACCGGCGAGCACCAGCTTGGCTTTGTCACCCTCGGACCCGCCGACGAGGCACGCCGCGGTGAAAGCCCGCTGATGCCCGGGACGCCGCACGAGAACGTGCGGGCCCTGTTCCCGATGTACCAGACACCGCTTCAGGCCGCTGTTCTGGCCTCGTCGGACATCGAGAGCTTTCAGGATCTGCAAGGCAAACGCGTGGGGGTCGGCCCGGCGGGCGGCACATCGGCAACCTACTGGTCCCGTTTCTTCGAGAACGCCGAAGGCTATGAAAACGTGAAGCTGTCCTTTGCGGGTGGGTCCGATACAGCAGGCCAACTGAAGGACGGACTGATTGACGCATTCGTTTATGCTGCGGGTCTGCCGACCGGCGCCTATGCGCAACTTGCAGTCGAGAACGACGTGCGTTTCCTGTCGATGGACGCAGAGACGCTGGCGACGATGAAGGAAATCGTGCCGGCGATGGCGGATTTCACCATCCCGGCTGACACCTACGACGATCAGCCCGACCCGCTGCAGACCGTGTCGCTTTGGAACTTTGCCATTGCGCACAAAGACATGCCGGAAAGTCTCGCCTACGAAATCACCGCGCTGGCGATGGAAAACCACGACCGCATGATGACAAACCACGCTGCCGCACGGGAAACCCTGCCGGAAAACGTTGTCAAGAACACCGTGGTCCCGTTCCACCCGGGCGCTGTCCGCTGGTTCGAGGAAAACGGCTTTGACGTCCCGACGGTCGACTAAGCATCCGCTTTCCACGACGACGGCATGACTTTTCTCAGGCGGCGATCCCCGGTCGCCGCCTGTTCTGTTCCCATTCTCACGAGCGATCCGGACCATGAGCAACGCGCAGCAGCACGGCCCGACCCCGGCCGAAGAGGACGGCAAGTCCGCAATCGAGCAGGAACTGGCCAGGGCCAATGTCGACAACGACCCCGTCGCCGCAAACCAGAGGCTGTTCACCGGCACCCGAAACATGGTGATCGCGCTGATGTGCGTGGCCTACACGGTGTTTCACCTCTTGGTCATGAACGTCTACCCGCTGGAGACATGGGCCTACCGGCTGACCCACGTTGGTGGAGGCCTGCTGCTGGGCTTCCTGCTGTTCGGCTCGAAGGCTTTCGCAGAGGACACCGATGCGACCCATCGCGACAGCCTGCTCTCAAAGGCGCTGCTTGGGCTTGCAGGGGCAGGTATCGTCTACGGGCTGTTCGGGGTCGGGGCGGTCTGGATCAACGGGACCGTGCTTGGCGAGCGCCTGCCGCCGCAATGGGCGATGTCCACCTTCGGCATTCCGCTGACCGCGGGCACCGCGCTGGCCATCGTGCATGGCTGGGTATTTCCTCATCGCGGACGGATGCAGTTCGCGCCGGGTGACGTGCTTCTGGGTCTGGCTGCCGTCGCCTTTACCGCCTACCTGATCTTTTTCGCCCGGCAATTGCAGTTGCGGGCCGGGATGCCCATGGCGCTGCCGGGTGACATGTGGTCGGCTATCACCGGCGTTCTGCTGATCATCGAACTGACGCGCCGCCTGGCAGGTCTTGCGCTGGTCATCATCGCCGGCGTCTTTGTCGCCTACGCTTTCGCCGGGCCTTGGCTGCCGGGCATCTTCGAGCACCGCGGCTATGACGTTAAGCGTTTCTTCTCCTACATCTTCACCGACAATGGCGTTCTTGGCGCCCCGATCGCGATCTCGTCGACCTACATCATCCTGTTCGTCGTCTTCGCGGCCTTTCTGCAGACCACCCGTGTGGGCGAGTATTTCGTCAACCTCGCCTTTGCCGCCGCCGGGCACCGGCGCGGCGGACCAGCCAAGGTGGCGATCTTTGCCTCGGGCCTGATGGGCATGATCAACGGCACTTCGGCGGGCAATGTGGTGGCGACCGGCTCGCTCACCATCCCGATGATGAAGAAGGTGGGCTATCGCAACCAGACCTCTGCCGCGGTTGAGGCCGCCGCCTCGACCGGCGGGCAGATCATGCCGCCGATCATGGGTGCGGGCGCCTTCATCATGGCCGAGATCACCGGCATTTCCTACATGGAGATCGTCTATGCCGCGATCATCCCGGCTGTGATCTACTTCGTCTCGGTCTATTTCATGGTCGATCTGGCCGCGAAGAAGGCGAACATGAAGGGCCTGCCGCGTAATCAACTGCCCAAGCTCGCCAAGCTGGCAAAGCAGATCTACCTGTTCCTGCCCATCGTCGTTCTGATCTACGCGCTGTTTGCGGGCTATTCCGTGATCCGCTGCGGCACGTTGGCGATGATCACCGCCGCCGTCGTTTCCTGGTTGACGCCCCACCGCATGGGACCGCGCCAGCTGTTCCAGGCGCTGGACAACGGTGCGCGGATGGTTCTGCAACTGGTGGCGGTCTGCGCCACGGCGGGCATCATCGTGGGGGTCATCGCGCTGACGGGCATCGGCTCGCGCTTTTCGACGGTGCTGCTGGCGCTGGCCGACCAAAGCCAGATCCTCGCGCTGTTCTTTGCCATGGTCGTATCGATCATCCTCGGCATGGGCATGCCCACGACGGCGGCCTATGCGGTGGCGGCCTCGGTCATCGCGCCGGGCGTCATCAACCTTGGCGTGGCACCGCTGACGGCGCATCTGTTCATCTTCTATTTCGCGGTGATGTCGGCCATCACGCCGCCGGTGGCGCTGGCCGCCTATGCGGGCTCGGCTCTGGCCGGGTCGGACCCGATCCGAACATCCGTGGAAAGCTTCAAGATCGGCCTCGCCGCCTTTGTGGTGCCTTACATGTTCTTCTACTCTCCGGCGATGCTGCTGGACGGCAACTGGTTCGAGATTGCCCACATCGCGGTCACCGCCCTGATCGGCGTCTACCTGCTGTCCTGCGCGGTGCAGGGCTGGTTCTTCGGACATGCGAACCCGGCCGTGCGCGCGGCCTTGGGAGCAGGCGGGCTGACGATGATCGCCGGCGGCTGGATCACCGATGCGATCGGCGTGGGCATCGCGGTTGCGTTGGTCCTGATCCAGAAAAGCCGCGTAACCGCATCAGACTTTGCCCACGGCGCCGACTGAGGCCGCGGCAAGGCGAAACGAAAGGGCCAGCGCCTGCTGCTGACAGATACGGGCTAGAGTGCTGGCCGCGTTCGGATAACATCGTTCGAGAAACATACAGACCCGCGCCACTGCGCAAGCAAATCTCATCGCATGATGGCAGTCCGGGAACGCCCGCACCACTGAAGCCCTGCGGCGAATATTGCCGCCAACCAGCCAAATTTTAACCATATTCGACCGGCATTTTATGGGCAATTGAGGATTTGTCCGATGAAAGTCAGGTACGAACCGGCCTTGCCGGATCTCAGCTATACTATCCAGGCGCCGCTACTGGTTGACCTCGAAGGTGCCGGTCATTTTTGGGCGGAGTCTTGGTCGTTGGAGCATGTCTCTCGGCCACAAGCAACGCCTCGTGCAAGCGGCACGGCCACGCTCACCATCCCGTTCCAGGGCTTCGGTATCACCATGCAGGTCGAATTGGCTTTTGACCCGGAAACAGATTGCTTTCGGTTCTCGGCCATCGGCCAGCGCGAGTTGGAAGTCCTCACGAATTTCTACCGTCAGATCGTAACGGGCCGGGCCATGACGATGGACCGCATGATCCTTTCGATGGATGCGCCGGTCGAAAAGATCTCGATGGAGCAAACGCCGAAGGAGGTAGCGGCCGAGACACGCCGCGCGTTGCCGCGCCCGACACGGATCCTGACCGCCGTCGCGATCTACGCGATGTTCGCGTTCTTCGCTTACAAGCCTGTGGTCCTTCCCATCTATCAAGCGCTGAGTTTCGCGCCGGCCGTGGCAGAGACGCAGAGCGACTGATGCCCGAAACCGACTGGCTTCCCACGGACCCCCATGCCGACATCGCCGAGCGCATGCGGGTTCATCAGGCCCCTGTGACCGGAAGAAAATGGCGGCTTCGCGACATGCTGGCCCTGGCAGGCATGGTGCTGCTCATCCTGTGTGCGATCGTCATGATCCCGGGGTTTCTCTACGACGTGGAACACCACCACGTCACATGGGCATTGGGGCTTCTGGGGATTTGGCGCTACGGCTGGTGGTTCAACCACGCCCAGCGTGCCCGTCGCTACGAAGAGGTCAAGTTCCCGAGCATACGCCGGCAGTGCGACAAGGTCTGGCACGACGGCTGGCGACCGCGCCACCTGCATATCCAGATGACCACCTACTACGAAGAAGAGGCCATCACGCGCCATGTAATGAAGGCGCTTCTGGATCAGATAAGCGAAATCGGCGTTCCCGCGACCATTTGGGTCGGCAGCGGCGCGCGACATGACGAACGCATCATCGAAGAGGTCGTCTGGGAGCATGGCGCCGATCTTGACGCCGAAGTCGCATTCATCCGCCAAAACCAGCCCGGCAAGCGAATGGCCATCGGTCTGGTGATGCGCGCCATCATTCGCACGGCTCCTGACGATGACGACCTGATCCTGTTCATGGATGGCGATGCCATTCTGGGGCCTGGCGTCCTGGCCCGGTGCTGCGCCATGTTCGGCGCGGACGACAAGCTTGAGGCCCTGACCACCGACGAAGAGGCCATCACCTACGGACCGGCCTGGCTGTGCCGCTGGTTGAACATGCGTTTCGCGCAACGTCGCCTGGCCATGCAAAGCCATGCCATGAGCGACAAGGTCCTGACCCTGACCGGCCGGATGAGCATGTTCCGGGCGCGGCAGATCTGCAACCTGCGCTTTGTCCGGACCATCGAGGCGGATTTTCTCGACCATTGGCTGTGGGGGCGTTTCCGCTTTCTCTCGGGCGATGACAAGAGCACCTGGTATTACCTGCTCGGACGTGGGGCAAAGATGCTCTATGTGCCGGACGTCTGCGTCTATACCGTCGAAGTCATCAAGGGCAGCGGCCGCGACCGGATGGTTCAGAACCTGCGCCGCTGGTCGGGCAACATGCTGCGCAACGGCGCACGCGCGCTGCAGTTGGGACCGAAGAAAGTCGGTTGGTTCATCTGGTGGTGCGTTCTGGATCAGCGTCTTGCGATCTGGACCATGCTGGTCAGCCCCACCCTGATCCTGCTCTCGCTGATCTTTGACCCGGGGTATGTCTGGATCGCGCTGTCCTGGGTGCTGGTGTCCCGCCTGGTGCTCAGCCTGTTCCTCTTCCGCTACGCCAAGCGGCCTGACATGACCTGGCCTTTCCTGCTGTACGTCAACCAGCTTTTGAACGCCTCGGTAAAGTCGTTCATGATCTTCTTTCCGCACAAGCAGCGCTGGGCCAACCGGGGTGGCCAGAGGGCGCAGCACGAAGTCAGCCTTGCCTACCGGGCCAAGTCGGCCATCGCGATGTTCCAGTTCGTCACGATTGTCCTTGTCTTCGTTCAGGCGGTGTCCTGGGTCATGGGCTCGGGCGCAGTGTTTCAGCCTTTCTGACTGTTCGGGCCAAACCCGTGGCCTGATGCGACGCCAGATGGCTGCGCCTGCCTTTCCAATTCCGCAACGAGCCAGCCGCCCCGCCGGATAGGGCAAAAACTGGCACGCCAAGCAAAAAACCACATAAAATCTGCACCTTATCGAATTCAAGCAAATCTTAACATATTCTTAATGGCGTCCAATTTCGGACATAAACGACGTTAATTTTCACATGCAAAGGAACATAGATCGAGGCAATGACAAATGTTGGACACCCTTTCTGAGACTGTGCAGCCAGACGTATCGCAGGGGTTCCAGCCCTACCTGGTGCCGGACACCAAACCCCGTATCAGTGTCGTGGGCCTCGGCTATGTCGGGTCAGTGACCGCCGGATGCCTTGCATCGCTTGGCCACCAGATCGTTGGCGTGGATGTCGATCCGCTCAAGCTCGCGAACATCATGGAAGGCCGGTCGCCGATTCACGAAGCGGGCCTCGACGAACTGCTTGCCGAAGGTGTCAAACGCGCCGCGATCTCGGCCACCAGTGACCTCTGTGCCGCCGTTGCCGACACCGATGCGACCTTTGTTTCCGTCGGCACGCCAACCGCTCCGGATGGCTCCTGTGACTTGCGGTACATCGAAAGCGTGGCCGACACGATCGGTACCGCGATCGCAGCCAAGGAGACGTTTCACGTTGTTGTCCTGCGGTGCTCTGTCCCCCCGGGCACCACGATGAACGTCATGGCGCGCCGGATCGAACAGGCGTCGCGCAAGGCGGCGGGCGTGGACTTCGGCATTGCCTTTGTCCCCGAGTTTCTGCGCGAGGGCGTCGCGGTGGACGACTTCCGAACACCCCCCAAGACGGTCATCGGCGCATCGGACGAACGCTCGGTCGGGATCGTGGCCCGCATCTTCGAGCCGGTCGACGCCAAGCCGATCGTGACCGAGATCGAAACCGCCGAACTGGTCAAGTACGTCGACAATGTCTGGCACGCCAACAAGGTCTGCTTTGCCAACGAGATCGGCCGCCTGTCCAAGGCGCTGGACATCGACGGACGCGACGTGATGGACATTTTCTGCCAGGACACCAAGCTGAACCTGTCGCCCTATTACCTCAAGCCGGGCTTTGCCTACGGCGGTTCCTGCCTGCCAAAGGAAGTGCGGGCGATGAACCACCTGGCGCAGACCCGCAACGTGGACCTGCCGTTGATCGGCAGCCTGGACCAGTCCAACGTGGCGCAGATCGACCGGGCCGTGGCCATGCTTCTTGCCGCGCGGCCGCGCAAGGTGGCCGTACTCGGGCTTGCCTTCAAGCCTGGCACCAATGACCTGCGCGAAAGCCCGATCCTCGATGTGATCGCCCAATTGCAGGCAAAGGGCATCGCCGTCAGCGCTCATGACCACTTCGTGACCTCTGACAATGTCGCCGAAAGCGCGCGCCACGCGGCCTCGACGAAACCGGGGTTGCAGGACCTCTGCCAGCAGTTGCCGCAACTTCTGCACGAAAACATCGGCGACACGCTTCAGGACGCGGACGCCGTGATCGTGACCCACGCCCTGCCGGAATACCGCCAGGCGGCGCAGGACGTGTTCGTCCCGGTCATCGACGTCGCTCGACTGTTCGCCGGACAGACCGAGCCCGCGAACTGCCAGGGCATCGGCTGGTAACCGGCTTGCGGCCCGTCAGGCAAAGCCGCGCAGTCAATTTCATTCGGAGTAAATGACCATGCCAGCACTCAAAGGCGCCAAGAATCTTGCGAAGTCGCTCGGTTCGGCGAGCAATGTCGCACGCGGACCAATTCCCGAGCTCGATCTTGCCCCGCCAACCGAAGCCCTCTTGCTGAAATGGGCGCGCTCGCTTGACGCGACCCGCCCCGGGAAAAAGGATCAAGGTAACGCGCTGCCCACGCCGGAGGAGATTCCGCAATCCTTCCTGGATCGCATTTCCAAGATCGGCGCGTCGATTGCGGTCAACCCTTCGAGCCTGTTTCTGCGCACCGTCGATTTGCACAATGAACCGGTCCAAGTTTCGATTGCTTCGGACGGAATAAGCATTGCCGACGACCGAGACCTGTTCACTGCCGAAGACGATTTCGTCTTCTTGTCTTCAACGGAAACGGAACTCGATGCCAAGGGCGGCGACGACACGGTCATCCTGCTTGCGGGGGGCGCGTCCGGGCCCGTCTTTGGCAACTCGGGCAACGATACGGTTCTTGGAAACGCGGCGGACGACAGCCTTTTCGGTGACTCTGGCGAGGATCTCCTGATGGGGGGTGCCGGGGCGGATGAATTGTCCGGCGGTAATGACGCCGACAACTTGCAAGGCGGCGACGGCGCGGACCTGCTGAAAGGCGGCAAAGACAATGACCTGCTGGTAGGTGGCGCGGGCGAGGATCGGCTGTACGGCGATACGGGGGACGACAGCCTTGATGGCGGTGACGATGCGGACGTGATCTACGGCGGCAACGGCGATGACTCGATCAACGGCGGCGAGGGAGCAGACAGCCTCTTTGGCGGCAAGGACAACGACACCATGACCGGCTCTGCCGGTGATGACCTGCTCAAAGGCCAAAGCGGCAACGACTCCATGAACGGAGGCGATGGGGACGATACGATCATCGGAACCTCCGGAGACGACACCCTGATCGGCGGATCTGGCGCCGACAGCCTGTCGGGCGGCTCCGGGGCGGATTGTTTTGTCTTCGAAGCCGGAACGAGCGACGGTTCCAGGGACACGATCGTCGATTTGCGTGCGGACGACCTTATACTTCTGGCCGGTTTCGATGAACTGTCTTTGGCAGCGGATCCCCTGACCCTGCTTGCCGATGCCTTCACCATGCAACCGTCGGGGAATGGCCTCCTGCAACTTGGCGACCTTGATATACTCATTGAGAACAGCAAGATGCTCGACGAAGCCGCCTTCGAAGAGCTTGTGATCGGAGCCATTCAGATCGCCTGACGCGACCGGTTCGGCAAAAGTCGCAATATTGCGGCCGCAGCTCGTGAAATCGACTATATTGTGGGCGTGGCGCCCTGTTCGGACGCCACGCCATGTTCCGTTTCGAAAGAGCGAGGGCGCCCCATCGGTGAAAAAGCTGAGCCTTGATGCCACGGATATTCGCATCCTGAGTGCCGTTCAGCAGTATGGGCAGCTGAGCAAGACACGGCTGTCAGAGATCGTGAACATCTCTCCTACGCCCTGCTGGGCGCGGCTCGACCGGCTCAAGGCGGCGGGATACATCCGCGGCTACCATGCGGACATCGCGCTTGACCGGCTGTGCGACGTCACGCAGGTCATCGTGACCGTCTCGCTGACCCACCATCGCAAGTCCGATTTCGACCGGTTCGAGGCCTGGGTTGCCCGCCATGACGAAATCACCGAGTGCATCGCCACAGGCGGCGGCATGGACTACGTGATGAAGACGGTCTGCACGACGCTGGCCGCCTTCCAGGAGTTGATCCAGGACATGCACGACGCCGAACTGGCGGTCGACCGCTACATGACCTACATCGCGACCCGCGTGGTCAAGACCGGGCGCCCGAACATCGCCAGTCTGGCCCGTCCCCAACAGCGCGACCAAACGGTCTGACAGGGGGCGGAAATAAAGCCCGAACAGACCAGACGCGGCCCGTCATTTGGTCTGCGGACCGGTGGCTTTCGCACCTAGATAAGCGTCATCATCAACCGTGTTCCGGGCCGCCAGCCCGGAGACAGACAAGGACGCACGCTATGCACGCAGACGAGTTCGGCTTTGGCACGCAGATCCGCAAATCCCCCTATTTCGACGCCACCGTGCGCTGGGGGGCAAAGGGTTTCTCCGTCTACAATCATATGTATATCCCACGCGACTTCGGCGATCCGGAACAGAACTTCTGGAACCTCGTGAACGATGCGATCCTGTGTGACGTGGCCGTGGAACGGCAGGTGGAAATCACCGGCCCGGATGCCGCGCAATTTGTCCAGATGCTGACCCCGCGCGACCTGTCGAAGATGGCCGTGGGTCAGTGCAAATACGTCCTCATCACCAATGCGCAGGGCGGCATCCTGAACGATCCGATCCTGCTGCGCCTGGCAGAAAACCAATTCTGGATTTCCTTGGCGGACAGCGACATCCTGCTGTGGGCGCAGGGCGTTGCCGTGAATTCCGGTCTCGACGTGCACATCTGCGAACCCGATGTCTCGCCTCTGCAGTTGCAGGGCCCCAAGTCGGGCGAGATCATGCGCGCCCTATTCGGTGACGGCATCATGGATCTGAAATACTACTGGCTGCGGGAAATGGAACTCGACGGCATCCCGCTGATCGTCTCGCGCACCGGCTGGTCCAGCGAACTGGGCTACGAACTGTACCTGCGCGACGGCAGCAAGGGCGACGCCCTGTGGGAGCGGATCATGGCGGCCGGCCTGGAATTCGGGCTGAAACCCGGACACACCTCGTCGATCCGGCGTATCGAAGGCGGGATGCTGTCCTATCACGCCGATGCCGACATCCACACCAACCCGTTTGAACTGGGTCTTGACCGGCTGGTCGATCTCGACATGGAGGCGGATTTCATCGGCAAGGCCGCGCTGAAACGCATCCGTGACGAAGGCGTCAAGCGGATGCAGGTCGGGCTGATCATCGAAGCCGACCCGCTGCGTGGACCAAACACCACCTTCTGGCAGGTCAACAAGGACGGGGCAGAAATCGGCAAGGTCACCTCGGCGGTCTACTCGCCCCGGCTGGACCGCAACATCGCGTTGGCGATGGTCGCCATCGAACATGCCCACCTGGGGATGCAGGTCGAGGTCGTCCTGCCCTCCGGCCCCAGTGTCGCCACCGTGGTGGAACGCCCTTTCTTCGACCCTAAGAAGTCGCTGGCCGCGGCCTGAGATGACAAGGCGCCGGTTGGCGCCCTGCACAAGGCAAGTTCCCGCCGGGGCCGGACGACGGACCCCGGCAAATTTCTTCGGCGACTCTGCAATTTATGGCAGAGTGATGGCCTGTATTCAGAGGACGCGCATAACGACCAGAATTTCCAAGGGAGGAGAGACCATGAACTTGAGACCGGACCCGACATTCCACGCGACCCCCAGGCTGGCGATGGAGGCGCCGGCCGAGACGCTGGCCTTCACGCTGATGCTGTCGCCCGACGGCAGCCAGCCCGACGGCCTGGCGGTGGTGGACGTGGACCCGAAATCCAAGACCTACGGCGAGATCGTGCACAAGCTGATCATGCCGAACAAGGGCGACGAATTTCACCATTTCGGCTGGAACGCCTGTTCCTCCTCCCTGTCGCCGCTCTCAGGCCACGCGTTCCTTGAACGGCGCTACCTCATCATCCCGGGCATCCGGTCGTCGCGCATCTACGTCATCGACGTGAAAGAGCCGTTGAAGGCCAAGATCCACAAGATCATCGAACCCGAAGAGGTGCTGGCCAAGACCGGTTATTCACGGCCCCACACCATCCACTGCGGCCCCGAAGGTATTTACGTCAGCACCCTTGGGGGCGGTGGCGCGGATGGCACCGACGGCCCTCCGGGCATCTTCATCATGGATTGCGAAACCTTCGAGATCCTGGGCCGCTACGAGATGGACCGCGGCAAGCAGGAAAAGCACTACGATTTCTGGTGGAACCTGCCGCGCGACTACATGGTCAGCAGCGAATGGGGCCTGCCACCGCAGTTCGAGAACGGGCTGGTGGCAGAGGACCTGCTGTCGAACAAGTATGGGCACCAGATCCACTTCTGGAACCTTCGGCAACGCAAGAACGTGCAGACCATCGATCTGGGCGAAAACCACCAGATGGCGCTCGAGATCCGGCCCGCCCATGACCCGGCCAAGGACTACGGGTTTTGCGGCGTCGTGGTGGACACGACAAACCTGCAAGGCGCGATCTTCACCTGGTGGCAAAGGGACGACGGCACCTTCGAGACGAAAAAGACCATCACCATCGACCCGCGCCCGGAAAAGGCGGAAAACCTGCCCCCGCTGCTGCAAGGGTTCGAGGCGGTGCCGCCCCTCGTGACGGATATCGACCTGAGCCTGGACGACAAGTATCTCTATGTCGCCTGCTGGGGCCTGGGCGAAATGCACCAATACGACGTCTCGGACCCGATGAACCCGACGCTGGCCGGCAAGGTCGAAATCGGCGGCATTGCGCGCGGCACTGCGCATCCGAACGGCAAGCCCTTTGCCTACGGGCCGCAGATGGTCGAGATCAGCCGCGACGGCAAGCGGGTCTACTGGACCAATTCGCTCTATTCCACATGGGACGACCAGTTCTACCCCGACGCGAAAGGCGGGCAGATGGTCATGGCGCATGTGGGTGAAAACGGCGGCCTGACGTTGGCCGAGGATTTCTACGTGCAGTTCCCAGAAGGTTACCGCAGCCACCAGATCCGCCTGGAAGGCGGGGACTGTTCGACCGACAGCTTCTGCTATCCCTCCGCCTGAGAATGGACGGACTGACCACCACAACGGCCCTCTGGGGGGCCGTTGTCGCGTCTGGACTGTACCACGGGGTAAATCCGGGGATGGGGTGGCCGCTGGCCGTCTCCGCCGCATTGATGGATCGCAGCCGGCGCAGCCTGTGGCGGGCATTGGGCGCTTTGGCGCTGGGGCATGTGTTGGCCATCCTGGCGATCCTGCTGCCCTTTGGCGCGCTGATGTTCCTTGTCGAATGGCAGCGCGAAATCCAGATCGGCGCCGCCTGCGTGGTGATTGCCCTGGGCGTCTACCTGCTGATCAGTCCCCGCCACCCAAGGTTCCTGGCCCGCGTGCCCCCGTCGCGGCTGGTACTATGGTCCTTCCTCGCGGCTCTGGCGCATGGTGCGGGCCTGATGCTGGTGCCGATCTATCTCGGGATCTGCCGCACGGTGGAAACCGATTCCGGCCACGCCGCGGCGGCGGACCTTATGGCCGGCAATACGGGGGTGGCCGTGCTGGTCTCCCTAGCGCACACGGTCGCCATGTCACTTGCGGGCGGTGCATTTGCCTTTGCCGTCTACCGCTGGCTGGGGCTCAAGGCGCTGTCCCGAAGCTGGTTCAACCTGGACAGGGTCTGGGCGCTCAGCCTTGTGCTGGTCGGAGGAATTTCCCTGCTGACGTTGCATGGATAAAGGTTCATGGCCCTGCGCCGCCAGCGCCATCGTTCGGGATCGGACCCACTTTTTCTGCCCCCGCGAACACCGGGACCTCACCCCGATGAGCCATCCCCGGCGAGGCCCTCCGATGCGATCAATCGCCCGACAAGCGGATGCGGAAAGGTGCGTGGCGCCGTGACCGCGTAAAAACTCTCGACGATGTCGAGTTCAAACGGGGCGCTGGTCAACAGGCCATGCGCCAGTTCGTCAGCCAGGACAACGGCGGGGGTTATGGCCAGCCCAACGTCGTCACGGGCCAACAGCCGGACCATCGCCATGTCATCGACCACTGCCGCGATCCGGGGCGTGACGCCAAGGCGGGCAACAAGGCTGTCAAATCCCGTGCGGATCGAGCTTTCGGTCGGCAGGATCACCGGTTCCGCGGCCAGAAGCTCTGCCAGGGTCCCGTGACCAAGCCGACGCGCGGTTCCATGGATCGCTACGGGCTGTTCGTCGATGCGATGTGCCACAAGGTGGGGAAAGGAGTCGCGCGGCGGCGGGTCCGTCAGCAGGACGACATCAAGCGCCAGATCCTCCAGCGCGCGCAGCAGCCGCTGGCTGTTGCCGGACGACAGGACCAGTTCTGCCCCGGCATCGGACAGAACCGGGCGCAGGAACTGCAACTGGAAATTCCGCGACAGGGTCGACAGGGCCCCGACGCGCAAGGGCGCCTTCACCCGACCGGTCCCGGTCATCGTGGCGACAAGGTCTTCGCCGACGTCGAAGATGCGCTCGGCATGGTCCAGCGCAATCCGCCCTGCCTCTGTCAGGACCATTGCCCGGCTGGTGCGTTCGAACAGCGCGTGCCCGAACCGCTCCTCCAGTTGCCGGATCTGGGTCGATAATGCGGATTGCGACAGGTTCAGCCGCGCCGCCGCGTGGGTCAGGTTTCCTTCCCGCGCGACGGCCTGAAAATAGTGCAGATGACGGTAGTTCAGGTGCATCCGTTCTATTTAATAGAACGCCATGATCCAAACAATATAATTTTTATTATACCGAGAGCCGTCTAGATCGACCGCCGACACGGAATCGGAGGTCCACGATGAGCTACCTGCTTCTTTTCTCTCCACTTGCGCTGGCCGCCGCCGCGGTTGCGATGGCTGTATTACCGCCTGCCCGCGCCCATTGGCGCCTGCGCCTGCCAGAGATCGCCGCGCTGGCAAGCCTCGCGCTGGCAGTTGCGGCGGCAGTTGACCTTGCGCTGTCGGGTCCCGGCACAACGCCTCTCGTCGGTGTCGAGGGTGTAGGCCTGTCGGCACGGGTCGATATCGTCAGCGTGGCGATGACATTGACCGTTGCCTTCGTCGGCTGGATCGTCCTGCGTTTTTCGCGCGTGGCGCTGGACGGCGAGGCGCGGCAACCCGCCTTCATGGGCTGGATGGCCGCGACCATCGCCTGTGTCCTGCTGCTGGTCGGCGCGGGCAACGTCGTGCAACTGGTCGTCGGCTGGGTCGCGGTCGGGATCACGCTGCACCGCCTGTTGCTGTTCTATCCGGAGCGCCCACGCGCCCGGCGCGCCGCCCGCAAGAAAGCGACCAGCGGGCTTATGTCCAGCGCCGCACTGATAGCGGCGGCCGCCCTGATCGTGGTCAGCTTTGGCACATCGGACATTGCGACGATCAACGCCGCCGCGCGGGCTGGTGAGGGGGCCGGTCCGCTCTGGCTGGCCGCTCTGTTCCTGGCCGCCGCGGCCATCCTGAAATCCGCGTTGCTGCCGACACACGGCTGGCTGACAGAGGTCATGGAAGCGCCGACACCCGTTTCGGCCCTGCTGCATGCGGGGGTCGTCAATGCGGGCGGGTTCCTCTTGATCCGCTTTGCCGACGTGATGCTGGCGGCACCCGGGGTGCTGGCCTTCCTGGCCCTTGTCGGCGGCTTCAGCGCGCTGATCGGGGCGGCCGTCGCCCTGACCCAACCTGCGGTCAAGACAGCGCTGGCCTGGTCCACCTGTGCGCAGATGGGGTTCATGGTGCTGCAATGCGGGCTTGCGCTCTTTCCCCTGGCACTGCTGCACATCGTGGCGCACTCGCTGTACAAGGCCCACGCCTTCCTGGCCTCGGGCGGCGCCGTGCGCGAAGTTGCCTCGATCCGCCGCCCCGGCCCGGTCGCCGTACCCGGTCTTGGCGCCGTTGCAAGGGCATTCGGCCTCGCACTTTGTCTCTACCTCGTGGTCGGGCTGGCCTTCGGGATTTTGTCGAAACCGCCGCAGACCGTGGCACTTGGCGCGATGCTGATCTTTGGCGTGGTCTACCTGATGGCCCAGGGATTGGCCGACCTGGCCCCCCGCGCCCTGGCCTGGCGGACCGCCGCAATGTCGGTCAGCGCGACCATCGCCTATTTTGCGCTGCAACAGGGCGCGATCTGGCTCTCTGCCGGCACCCTGCCTGCCCCGCCCGCCCCTGACGGTCTGGTCTGGGCGACGATCGTTCTGGCTTTGGCGAGCTTTGCGCTGGCCGCCGTGGCGCAGACGACCTTTCCGCTCTGGGCCGGGCATCCGGCCACGGCGGGATTGCGCGTGCACCTGATGAACGGCCTCTACCTCAACGCGGTGTCCGACCGGCTGTCCGGCCGCTGGACGCCCAAGTCCGGAGCAACCCAATGAACGCCCATGTCACCTGGCCCGGCCAGACACTCGAACTCTTTGCCGCCGCAGAAAGCGCAATCCGGCAAATTCCCCCCGCCTTTCCCCTCGATGCCACCGTGGCCGTAAACCCCTGGCTGGGACAGGCCAGGGAGGACCGCAGGGCCGCTGCCGCAAGGCTGGCCCGCGTCGGTGGCGGCCGCATTTTCCTGCCCAGAGAGACGGTGGCCGCGATGATCGACGCAGGAGAGGTCACGGCCGAGGATCTGCGGACCGTAGAGGCGGCTCACGGGATGGCACCCGGCACACTGGCAAAAGCGGCACGGCAGACGGCGTCGAAGACCGCCGTGCTGCCCGCGTTGACGGACCTCGCACAGGACGACAGCGGCATCGACTGGCCCGCCTTTGTCGAGGATCGGATCGGGCTGTGGGCCGCGGCACATTTCGATCGCGGCCAAGCCTTCTGGCCTGCGCCCGTGGGCAGGGCATGGACGTCCTGGCGGACTTTCGCCAGCCGGGACCTGACCTCAGAACTGGCCGGGTTGTCGGGCTTTGCCGCGCGCGTTGCAGCGATGCCCACGGATGCGCGCGCGGCCTTTGCCGACGCCTGTGTGGCCCTGGGGCTGACGCAGGACGCCGCCCCCGTCTATTTCCACAGGCTGCTGGTAACGCTTGGGGGATGGGCGCAATATGCGCGTCATCTTGGCTGGATCGCAGAGCGCGACGGCCGGCGGGACGAAACGCTGTTCGATCTTCTGACGATCCGCCTGGTTTGGGAGGTTGCCTTGCTTGAGCAGGCCGCCGAAACACGGGCGGCGGCCTGGGATCGGGCATTGCAGGACTATGGGCGCCCTCTTGGCACCGACGAGGGCACCACCCTGGAGGCCGCCTTGCAAGAGGCCGTGGACCGGGCCGCGGAACGGCGTCTTGGCGACACGCTTTCGGGGCCAACCCGGGCAGAGCCCGATGCCCGGCCCGCGATCCAGGCGGCCTTTTGTATCGACGTGCGCTCCGAACGCCTGCGCAGGGCGCTGGAGGCATCTAACCCGGGGCTGCGGACCATCGGCTTTGCGGGCTTCTTTGGCCTTGCCGTCAGGCATCACGCCCATGCCTCGGACATTGCCGAGGCCCGGTCTCCAATCCTGCTGTCGCCCGGCGTCACAAGTGCGACCAGCGGCGACGACACCGGCCCCCGCATCCGTTTGCGGGCCGTCCGGGCCTGGGGCCGGTTCAAGCGCGCCGCGGTTTCGGCCTTTGCCTTCGTCGAAGCGGCAGGCCCGCTCTATGTCGGCAAGTTGCTGCGGGACAGCCTTGGCCGCCGGGCATTGCCCAAGGCTGATACGGCCCCGCATCTTGACCTGCCGCTGCCGGTACGCATCGACATGGCCGAAAAAACGCTCAGGGCCATGTCGCTGACGTCGGGATTTGCGCGGCTGGTGCTGATTTGCGGACATGGCGCCACCGTCACCAATGCGCCCCATGCAAGCGCGCTGCAATGTGGTGCCTGTGGCGGTCACGCGGGGGACGTGAACGCCCGGCTGGTGACCTCGCTGCTCAACGATGCCGCTGTCCGCGCGGGCCTGCAGGACCGGGGGATCGAAATCCCCGAGGACACCCGGTTCGTCGCCGGGCTGCACGACACGGTGTCCGACGAGGTTCGCCTGTTCCAAGACGGGCAGCCCGCTGCCACCGGAGAGGACCTGGACCGTTTGAGATCGTTCCTGTCGCGCGCCGCCGCCCTGGCGCGGGCAGAGCGGGCGGCCACGCTGCCTCGGGGTGAGGCCGAAACACTTGCCATGCGTGGGCATGACTGGTCGGAACTGCGGCCGGAATGGGGGTTGGCCGGATGTAAGGCCTTCGTGGCTGCCCCACGCACACGCACCGCCGGACGGGATCTGGACGGGTCCACCTTCCTGCATGACTACGACTGGCGGCAAGATTCCGAGGCCGCGACGCTTGAACTGATCCTGAGCGCACCCGTGGTGGTCGCAAGCTGGATCGCGCTGCAATACAACGGCTCGGCGGTTTCGCCAGAGACATTCGGCGCGGGCAACAAGCTGTTGCACAACGTGGTTGGAGGCATCGGCGTGCTCGAGGGCAATGGCGGCACATTGCGCGTCGGGCTGCCCTGGCAATCGGTACACGACGGGACGACTCTGCGTCATGTGCCCAGCCGGCTGATCGTAGCAGTCGAAGCCCCCGAAGCCATGATCCAGCAGGTCCTGCACCGGCTACCGGATGTCCGCGCACTGTTCGACAACGGCTGGCTGACCCTTGTCAGCATCGACGGCAAGACAGGCGTCTTCCGGCGCTACGACGGCGGAACCTGGGTTACGGGCGCATCGTCCTTGCCGTCCGTTGCCATTGCTGCGTGACGCTGCAGATCACCGCGCGGTGATCCTTGTCGGCTCTTCGCGTCCGGGCCATCGCGAAAACCAAACCGGACCGCATGCGCCAATGAGGGCGATTCAAGCCATTTTTTCGGCGCCTCGGCGGGCCGCCCGTCTTGGCTGATGTCGAACAGCGCCCGGACATTTGGGACACTCTGGATGACGAGGATGATCATGCGGCCTGCCACGTCCTGCGGATGACCTCATGGGTGCCTTGAACAGGGTCATGAAATCGGGAACGGGCGCGCACAGGCCCCGGGGCACCACAACCCGTCCATTCCGGCCAGAAGCGTCGGGAGAAGCAGACCATCGGCCTGGCGTGATCAGGCCCGCCGCGCCTTGCGTGCGGACAGGACCCCCGCGGCCGAGGGGGTGGGAAGGTCGAAATAATCCAGCGTCCCGGCATACCCATCGCCGCCCATGCGGCCCAGCGCATCCAGCGCCGTATGGGTCGAATAGTAGGTGTCGAGGTCGATGATATCCTCGCGCACATGCGCCATGACGATCTGGCCAAGAATGATCTCGCGCGCCGAGCTGATCTCGATCCCAAGGTAGCGGCGGCATTCGAAGGCGACGGGCGCCTCCTTGATCCGCGGACAGGCGACCATCTCGCCCGGGGCCGCCGTCAGGCCCGCCATCTCCAGTTCATCCACCTCTGGCGCAAAGCCCGCCGCTGTAACGGACATCGCCTCGACATTGGCGCGATCGACGATGTTGACGGTGAAACACTCGGTCATGCGGATGTTGTAGGCGGTGTCTTTGAAACTGCGGTCGGGCTTGTTCTCGACGCCCAGCGCCAGGATCGGCGGATCGGCCGACAGGCAGTTGAAGAAGGAATAGGGCGCCGCGTTCACCACGCCCTCGGGCGAGATCGTCGTCACCCAGGCAATGGGGCGCGGCACGATGGTCCCGATCATGACCTTATAGGCCTCGCGCGGCGTGAGATCCGCAAATTTCAGCGCGTGGTGTATCCGCGTGTCGGTCACTGTCCGAGTTCCTTGCCATAGTGAGACAGGATCGAAGAGACGCTGTCCGGTTGTTTTTCCAGCTCGGCCCGACCGGCAACCGCGCCAAGGTGGTGGTCCATCAGGGTCATTGCCCTGTCCATGTCCGCGGTCCGGATCGCCTCGATGATCTGCGAGTGCTCGTCCACGGCACAGTCCGACGAATGGGTCCGGGCGTACATCGCCATGATCAGGGAGCAGCGCAGCACCACCTCTGACACGTAACGGGACAGAACCGCGTTGCCGGTCAGTTCCGCCAGAAGCGTGTGGAATTCGCCGGCGAGGCGAATCGACACCGGACCGTCCTTGCCCTTGACGCTCTGCTCGCTGCGGACGTGCGCCTCCAGCTGGTCAAAGCCGCTTTCCGGCAGCCGCTCGACCAGGATCCGGATCACCTCGCGCTCCAGCGCGCGGCGCACCTCGAAGATCTGCTTGGCCTCTTCCAGCGAAGGTTCGGCGACAAAGGCCCCGCGATTGCGTCGCGCGACCACCAGCCCCTCGTTCTGCAACCGCACCAGAGCATGACGCACGATCGTGCGCGACACGCCGAACTGTTCGCCCACCGTATCCTCGGGCAGGCGCATCCCTGGCTTCAGGGCCTGCTCGATGATCGCCCGCTTGAGAAGCGTGTGAACGGCATCCGTCAGGGTGGTCTGGTCACTCATGACTCGTCTTCTTGTTTGTTCTTTGTGCACTTGAAATAGCGTATCCACTCATCCTCGTCAATTGGATACAATTTGCTTGCCAAAATAGAATCAATCCCGCATCAAGATCGCATCGTATCCAATCCTACCGATTCCCAAGTACAATCCAACAACAGGGACCAGACGATATGACGATCAGAAAACTCCTGCTTGCTTCTGCGGCACTTGCTTCTCTCGCGGGCGGTGTGCAGGCCGAGAATGTCCTGAAATGGGGCGCCAATCGCGACATCGGCTCGCTCGACCCCTACTCCTATGGCGACAGCTTCACGATCAACGTGCTGAACCACGTCTACGAGGGGCTCGTGCGCTATGATGCCGACCTCAAGATCGAGCCTGCGCTGGCCGAATCCTGGGAGATCCTCGACGACCAGGTGACATGGCGCTTCAAGCTGCGCGAAGACGTGACATTTCACGACGGTGCGCCCTTTACCGCCGATGACGTCGTCGCCTCGCTGGAACGGGTGAGCCACGAGACTTCGCCGCTCAAGGGCAACCTGCCGGCCTATGTCTCGTCCGCCGTGGTGGATGCCCACACCGTCGACATCACCCTGAACGGCACCTATCCCCTGCTGCTCAACGACCTGACGAACATCCATATTTTCGACAAGGAATGGATGGAGGCGAACGACTCTCTGCTGCCGACCGATATCGGTTCGGGCAAGGAAGGCTATGCCACCTACAATGCGAACGGCACCGGGCCCTTCATCGTCGAAAGCCGCCAACCGGACGCCAAGACCGTCTTTGTCGTCAATCCCGACTGGTGGGACGACCCCCGGCACAACCTCGACCGGATCGAGCTGACACCGGTGACATCGGCCGCGACCCGCGTAGCCGCCCTGCTTTCGGGCGAGATCAACTTTACCAATGACGCGCCGGTGCAGGATCTTCCGCGCCTCGAAGCGGCCCCGAACGTGAACGTGCTGGAAGGCGTCGACCTACGCACCGTGATGATCGGCTTTCCCTTCCGCGACACCCTGACAACCGGTGAGCCCAACCCGTTCAAGGACAAGGCCGTGCGCGAGGCGCTGTACAAGGCTATCGACCTTGATCTGATCCACCAGCGCGTGATGCGTGGCAAGTCCCGGATCGCGGGCGCAACCGTCGCCCCGCCGATCCCCGGATACGCCGAAAAACTGGATACGGTACCGGGATACGATCCGGACGCCTCGAAGAAACTGCTGGCCGAGGCGGGCGTGCCCGAGGGGCTGACCTTTGAATTCAACTGCCTGTCCGACGGGCTGGTGAACGAGGAACAGTTCTGCCAGGCCATCGCCTCGATGTGGTCGCGCATCGGGCTGGCGCCCAAGCTGGACGTGGCACCGCGCGCGGTTCAGACGCCCAAGCGCACCCAGGGCAAGACCGACATCTACACCCTAGGCTGGGCCACCCTGCCGATGCTGGACGCCTATTCGCCGCTGCTGCAGATCTTCCACTCCAAGGAAGGCAACTCCGGCGTGTTCAACTGGGGCGGCTGGTCCTACCCCGAGCTTGACGGGCTGATCCAGCAGGCCGGCATGGAACTGGACCTCGACAAGCGCCTGTCGCTGGAAACCGAGGCCCTGGGCATCGTCAAGGACGAGATGATCATGATCCCGCTGCACCAGCAGCCAATGGCCTGGGCCGTCACCGAGGACGTGGCCGAGATGCCCCTGTTCCCCGACAACAAGCCGCGGCTCTGGTTCGCCCGCGTCGCCCAAGACTGATCCGACAGGACGGGCTGCGGGGATCTCCCCGCAGCCTCCCACAAGACCGGAGATCCCATGCTCGCCTTCCTTATCAAGCGCACGGCCAACGCCGCCTTCGTCATGCTGGCGGTGGCCCTGCTGGCCTTCATCATCTTCCGGTTCTTCGGCGACCCGGTCGAGATGATGGTCAATGAACAGGCGACACAAGCCGACCGCGCGGAACTGCGTGAACGCCTTGGCCTGAACGACGGGTTCGTCACGCAGTACACGCGCTTTGTGACCAACGCGGTCCAGGGGGATTTCGGCATCTCCTACCGCAACCAGCAGGACGTGATGGTCCTGATCGGAGAGCGGTTTCCCGCAACCTGCGAACTGGTCCTTGTGGCCACGATCATTTCCCTGGTCGTGGGCATCCCGCTGGGTGTCATCACCGCCGTGCACAGGAACTCGCCACTGGCCAACGCCCTGCAACTTGGGTCCATCGTCGGGGTGTCGCTGCCCTCCTTCGTGGTGGGCATCATGCTGATCCTCGCCTTTTCCGTCTCGCTGGGCTGGCTGCCCGCTTTCGGACGGGGAGAGACGGTGGACATCGGATGGTGGTCGACAGGTCTGTTGACGCCTTCGGGCCGGGCGGCCTTGGTGCTGCCGGCGATTTCATTGTCGACCTTCCAGATTACCCTTGTCATGCGACTGGTCCGGGCCGAGATGCTGGAAACCCTGCGCACCGATTACGTCAAGTTCGCCCGTGCCCGCGGGGTGCCGGTCGGACGGGTCAACTGGGTGCATGCGCTGCGCAACTGCCTGATGCCGGTCATCACCCTGACGGGCATGCAGATCGGCAACCTGATCGCCTTTGCCCTCGTCACCGAGACAGTCTTTCAATGGCCGGGCATGGGTCTGCTCTTCATCCAGGCAGTGACCTTCGTCGATATCCCGGTGATGGCCGCCTACCTGATGCTCGTTTCCTTCATCTTCGTCGTCCTCAACACGGTTGTGGACGTGACATATGCCTGGGTCGATCCGCGCCTGCGCGACGACGCCGCCAAAGCCGGAGGGGCCAATGGCTGACCTGTCCATGACCACCGAGACCGACACAGAGACCGACGCAGCCCCCCAACCCGCCCGCAGGGCAAGCCTGGCAGCGATCCGCGACAGCGACCTGTGGTATTCCTTCCGCACCCACCCCAGCGCGGTTTTTGCCGCCTGCCTGCTGGCGCTGGTGGCACTGACCGCGCTCTTTGCCCCATGGATCACACCGCAGGACCCTTATGACCTGGCCGCGCTGGAACTTTGGAACTCCGAGATCCCGCCGATCTGGAACGAGGCCGGCCAATGGCCCTATATCCTTGGCACCGACACGCAGGGGCGCGACATCCTCTCGGCAATCCTTTACGGCTCGCGGATTTCGCTGATTATCGGTTTTGCCTCGGTCATCGCGGCGCTGTCCGTTGGCCTGAGCCTGGGGCTGATCGCAGGCTATTTCGGTGGCTGGGTCGACAACGTGATCATGCGTCTGGGTGATGTGCTGCTGTCGATGCCCTTCATCCTGATCGCAATCCTGATCACCGCGGTCGCCACCGCCTCCTTGCCGACGGGGTTGAAGGACGTGCTGGCCGCGCCGATCCTGATCCTTGCCATCGCCGTGCCAAGCTGGGTCCAGTACGCGCGGACCGTCCGCGCCAGCGCAATGGTCGAACGCAAGAAGGAATACGTGCAGGCCGCGCGGCTGATCAGGGTGAAACCCTGGCGGATCATGTTGCACCACATCCTGCCCAACTGCCTGACGCCGATCCTGGTTGCGGCCACGCTGAACTTTGGCCTGGCGATCCTGTCGGAGGCGACGCTGTCCTTTCTCGGCGTGGGAATGCCGCCGGATCAACCCAGCCTCGGCACGCTGATCCGGATCGGCAACCAGTACCTGTTTTCCGGCCTGTGGTGGATCGTCGTGTTCCCCGCCGTCCAGCTGTGCCTGATCGTGTTGTCCGTCAACATGATCGGCGACTGGCTGCGCGATGCCCTCAACCCCAAACTGAGATGACCCCATGAAGACCCTCAAGAACTGCCGCCCGATGGGTGGCCCCGCAACGGACCTGCACATCGCCGATGGCGTTTTCGTCGAAACCGCCCCCGATGGCGCCGAAACCATCGACTGCGGCGGGCGCATCCTGATCCCGGGCCTGGTCGAGGCGCATACCCACCTGGACAAGTCCCTGCTGGGGATGCCCTGGTACCGCAACGAGGTCGGCCCGCGCCTGATCGACAAGATCACCAACGAGCGCGAGGTGAAGGTCTCGCTCGGGCTTGATCCGCAGGTCCAGTCAGAGCGGCAAGCGATCCTGTCGGTCAGCCACGGCACGACACAGATCCGCAGCCACGTCGACGTCGACACCCATCACGGACTGGCCGGCATCGAAGGCGTCATGGAAACCCGCGACAAGCTGAAGGACATCGTCGACATCGAGATCGTCGCCTTTCCGCAGTCCTCGATGATGCCGCGGCCCGGCACGGTCGAGATGATGGACGAGGCGCTGGCCCTGGGGGCCGATATCGTCGGCGGGATCGACCCCTGCGGGATCGAACGCGACCCAAAGGGTCACCTCGACGCCGTGTTCATGCTGGCGGAAAAACACGGCAAGCCGGTCGATATCCACCTGCACGAACGCGACGCCCTGGGCGGTTTCTCGATGGAAGAGATCATCGCCCGGACCAGGGCGCACGGGATGCAGGGCAAGGTCACGATCAGCCATGCCTTTTGCCTGGGCATGATGGACCGCGCCTATGTCGCCGACCTGCAGGCGCAACTGGCGGAAAACCTCATCCACATCATCACCACCGCCCCCGCCTCGGCCCCGGTTCCGGCGGTCAAGGAACTGAAAGCGGCGGGCATCCTGACCGGGTCTGGCTCGGACGGCATCCGCGACACCTGGGGCCCCTACGGCAATGCGGACATGCTGGAACGCGCCATGTTCATCGGCCAGCGCAACAACCTGCGCCGGGATGACGAGGTCGAGCTTGCGCTGGACATCTGTACCTTTGGCGGTGCCGCGATCATGGAAACCAAGGGCTATGGCCTCGGCATCGGCGACCGCGCCGACGCCGTCCTGGTCGAGGGCGAGACGCTGGCCGAGGCGGTCGCCCTGCGTGCGCCCCGCAAGCTGGTGCTCAAGGCCGGCGCCGTGACGGCACGGGACGGTGCCTGCGTGGTGGCAGCCCCGTGAGCCGGACCTGTCTTACCGCACGGTGGGTCGTCGGGCACCGGGACGGCGCCCATGTGGTCTTCGAGAACGGATGTGTCGTGATCGAGGGCACGCGCGTCCTGCATGTCGGCAGCAGCTTCGACGGCGAAGCAGGGACACACATCGACTATGGCGAAGCGATCCTGTCGCCCGGGTTCATCGACCTCGACGCGCTGTCCGATCTCGACACGACGATCCTGGGCTACGACAACGGCCCGGCGTGGAAAAAGGGCCGGGTCTGGCCGCAAAGCTATGTCGATGCAGGCCCCTACGAGATGTACTCGCCCGAGGAACTGGCCTTTCAGAAACGCTTTGCCTTTGCCCAGTTGATCCGCAACGGGATCACCACGGCCCTGCCCATCGCCTCCTTGTTCTACCGCGCGTGGGGAGAAACGGTGGCGGAATTCGATGCCGCCGCGGCCGCCGCCGAGGATCTGGGGCTGCGCGCCTACCTTGGCCCGGCCTACCGGACCGGCGGGCAGGTCACGGACGAGGCCGGCGCCATCCGCGCGACCTATGACGAGGCGCGTGGCCTGCGGAACCTGGCCGAGGCGGCAGACTATGCGCGGCGGATCGACGGTATCGCGGGCGGGCGTATCCGCGCAATGTTCGCCCCCGACCGGATCGAGACCTGCACCGAAACCCTGCTGCAACGCACCCATGCGATAGCTGCGGAACTGGGCGCACCCGTGCGCCTGCATTCCTGCCAATCGCCGACCGAGATCAGGCTGGTACAGGAACAGCACGGGACTTCGCCCATCGACTGGCTGGATCGTATCGGCGCCATCGGGCCGAACTGGCTGCTGCCGCATGGCACACAGGCGACCGAGCGCGACTTTGACCTGATGGCGGACTACGGGGCGACACTGGTGCATTGCCCGCTTGTCGCCGCGCGACATGGGGGCCTGCTCCGGTCCTTTCCGAAATGCCGCGACAGGGGCATCAACATCGGGCTGGGCACCGACACATGGTCGCCGGACATGATCCTCAACATGCAACTGGGCATGATGACCGCCCGGATGGCCGAGGGCATGGACGCGATCCGGTCCGAGGCGATGTTCGACGCGGCAACGCTTGGCGGCGCGCAGGCGCTTGGCCGGGACGACATTGGCCGGCTGGCGCCCGGAGCCTGCGCCGACATAACCGTGATCGACCTGCGCGGCACCTTGCAGACGCCGGACCCGATCCAGACCCTGATGACATCAAGCTCGGGGCGGGACGTGCGCGACGTCTGGATCGACGGGCGCCGGGTCATGGCCGATGGCGAGATCCCGGGGTTCGACGCGGTGGCGGAAACCGCGCGGGCGCAGGCACAGTTCGACGGCCTGATCGCCAAGTACCCCGACCGCACGGTGGGCCACCCGCCCGTGGCCAAGATTTTCACCCCCAGCTACCGGAGGGCACAATGACCCAACCCGTTCTGGACGTGCAGGGCCTGCGCGTCGAATTCCCGACCCGACACGGCACGCTGACTGCGGTCGACGACATTTCCCTGACCATCGGCCGGGGGGAAATCCTGGGCGTCGTCGGAGAATCCGGCGCGGGCAAGTCGATGACCGGCATGGCCATCCTGGGCCTTCTGGAACCGCCGGGCCGGATCGCTGCGGGCAAGATCCTGCTGTCCGGCGACCGTATCGACACCCTGAGCGAACAACAGCTTCAGGCCGTGCGCGGACGCCGGATCGGGGCGATCTTCCAGGATCCCCTGACATCGCTCAACCCCTTGTTCAAGGTCGGGGACCAGTTGGTCGAGACGATCCGCCTGCACACGCCGATGACCCGCGCCCAAGCCCGCGCGCGCGCCATCGAACTGATGCAAGAAGTCGGCATTCCCGCCGTCGAGGAACGCATCGACAATTACCCGCACCAATTCTCCGGCGGGATGCGCCAGCGGATCGTCATCGCCCTGGCCCTGTGCGCGGAACCCGAACTGATCATCGCCGACGAGCCGACAACCGCGCTTGACGTGTCGATCCAGGCCCAGATCACGGCGCTGTTGAAACGGCTCTGCCGGGAACGCGGCACGGCCGTGATGCTGGTGACGCACGACATGGGCGTCATCGCCGAAACCGCCGATCGCGTGGCGGTGATGTATGCCGGACGGCTGGCCGAACTTGGCACGGTCGAGGACGTGGTCCGCAGACCGCAACACCCCTACACCGTCGGTCTCATGGGCTCGATCCCCTCGCTGCGCCGGGACGAGACCGAGCTTCAGATGATCCCCGGCGCCATGCCGCGCCTGAACAGCATTCCCCCCGGATGCGCCTTCAACCCGCGCTGCGCACAGGCGGGACCGAAATGCAGCCGGGACATCCCGCGCATCCACGGCGAAGGCGCCGCCTGCTGGCTGGCCCTGGAAGGAGCAACCGCATGACCCGCCCCATTCTCGAAGTCGATGCATTGGAACGGCGCTTTGACGTCTCCGCCCCCTGGCTGAACCGGCTGCTGGAAGGCAAACCGCGCCGCACCTTGCGCGCCGTGGACGGGGTGGATTTCGACATACTGCCGGGCCAGACACTGGCGCTGGTTGGCGAGAGCGGCTGCGGCAAGTCCACGATCGCCAAGCTGGTCACCGGTTTGCACGCGCCTTCGGACGGCAAGATCCGGTTCAACGGCGATCCGACCAAGATGCAGATGATCTTTCAGGATCCCTTTGCCTCGCTCAATCCGCGCTGGCGGGTGGGGCGTATCGTGGCCGAACCCCTGCGCACCCTGCTTCCCGAAACCACCGACGTGCAGGCTGAGGCCCGGGTGGGAGAATTGTTGAAGACCGTAGGCCTGTCGCCCGCCGATGCGGCCAAGTACCCGCATGAGTTCTCGGGCGGCCAGAGGCAGCGGATCTCGATCGCGCGGGCACTGGCGGGAGAGCCCGAGTTCCTGGTCTGCGACGAACCGACATCGGCGCTGGACGTTTCGGTCCAGGCGCAGGTGCTGAACCTGATGAAACGGCTGCAGCGCGAGATGGGACTGACCTATCTCTTCATCAGTCACGATCTCAGCGTCGTGCGCCACATGGCCGACGTGATCGCGGTCATGTACCTCGGCCGGATCGTCGAAATCCAGCCGACCGCCGACCTTTTCGCGAACCCGCTGCACCCCTACACCCGGATGTTGCTGGACACGATCCCGGATCTGGAGGCCCCGAAACGCGACCGCGCGCCGATGGGAGGAGAAGTCCCCTCGCCCGTGTCGCCGCCGTCGGGCTGCACCTTCCATCCGCGCTGTCCTCTGGCCTTTGACCGATGCAAGCGCGAAGTTCCGAAACGCACCCCGGATGTGCATGACCGCCGGGTCGCCTGCTTAGCCGCCGCTGAAGGAAAAACCGATGTATGATCCCGCATTCATGCGCCGCGCGCTGGAGATTTCCGCCGAGGCCCTGACGACCCCCGGAACCGAACCTTTTGGCGCCGTGGTGGTCAAGGACGGCAAGATCATCGGCGAAGGCATCAACCGCTCGGTGATGAACCACGACCCGACAAGCCACGGAGAGACGGAGGCCATCCGCGATGCTGCCCGCAACCTCGGCACCGTCGATCTGCGCCGAACCGCGCTTTATACCAGTTGCGAACCCTGCCCCCTGTGCGTGGCCGCCATGCTGATCGCCGGGGTAAGCGAGCTTTACTATGCCGCCGACATGGCGCAGGCTGGGCAGGCGCTGGGACAACTGCCGGAACACGCTCGCTTTCCCATCGACGTCGATCACATGCTGGCCCAATGCGGCCTGCCCGCGCCAGAACGCGACATGCCCAGCGCCCAGCACGCGGCGGACGAGGCCACCGATATCCTGGAACGCTGGGCCGCCAAGGTGGGCGAACCAGGCGCGTGACGCCTAGAGAAACAGGGTCACGGTCGCCGGAAAGAACGCCACGATCACCAGCACCAGCAGCATCACCGCGATGAAGGGCAGCGTGGCGCCGAATATCTGTTCGACCGAGACTGCCGGATTGTTCAGCGTGTTGTGCACCGTAAAGACCGATATGCCGAACGGTGGCGTCAGCAGCCCGATCTCGACCGCGATGACCGTCACGATCCCGAAATGCATCAGATCGATCCCAAGTCCCTGCGCGATGGGCGCCGCGATCGGCACCATGATCAGCAGGATCGAGGTGCTGTCGAGGATCATGCCCATCAGCAGGATGATCAGGGCATAGAAGAACAGGAAGCCCATCGGCCCGAAACCGGACTCGGTGACCAACCCGGCAATCGCGTTCGGCAGACCCGCGATGGCCAGCATCCGCGAATAGAAGGAGGCCGCCACCAGAAGCAGCAGGATCGAGACCGAGATCACCCCGGTCTGCTTCATCACCTGCCACAGCTTGTGCCGATCCAGGCTGCGCCGCGACAGGGCCACCACCAGCGCCCCGAAGGCACCGACGCCGCCGGCCTCGGTCGGGGTGAAATACCCGGTATAGAGCCCGCCCAGAACAAGGATCACCAGAAGGACGATCGGGATCAGCTTGAGCAGCATCCGGTCCAGTGGCATCGGCGTAAACTCGCTGTCCAGACGACGAGCCCGGACGCTGTCCGGGTCTTCCAGGACAAAGCGCGGAAACAGCATGGTGATTCCGATCAGCATGGCCACGAACCCGCCCGCCAGCATCAGGCCCGGGATGATCCCCGCGATGAACATGCCGCCGATGGAAACCTCGGCCAGCACGCCGTAGATGATCAGCAGCAGGCTGGGCGGGATCAGCATGCCCAGCACCGAGGACCCCGCCACGGTGCCCGCCGAAAAGGCCGGGCGATAGCCGTGACGCGTCATCTCCGGCACGGCGACGCGGGTAAAGACCGCGGCCGAGGCGATGGACACGCCGGTCACGGCGGCAAAGATCGTGTTGGCGGCAACGGTGGCGACGCCCAGGCCGCAGACCATGCGTCGCAGCAACTCTTCTGCCACCTCGAAGGTATCGCGCCCGACGTTGGACACGCTGACCAGCAACCCCATCAGGACAAACAGCGGGATCGTGGCAAAGAGGTAGTCGGCGATGCCGGAATAGGCGGTCAGCTCCAGCATCCGGAACGCCAGGCCGATGTTGTCGCGGATCAGCCAGATCCCGACAAAGGCCACGCCGAACAGCGCATAGGCGATCTGCATTCCCAGGAGGACCAGCAGGACAAGTACGCCGATCAGGACGAAACCGAAAGCAAGCGTTGTCATGTCGCGCGCCCCATGCTGCGCAGTTCGGCAACCGCGCGGTAAAGCGCGGCAAGAACGGCGGTAAAGGCCCCAAGCACGGTGATTGCGCGGAAAGGCCATGTCGGGATGGTCCAGACACCCTGTACGCCAAAGAACTCTGCGCTGTGCCAACTCTGGATGAATTTCGGCCACGAAGCCCATAGCACCAGCGCAAAGACCACCGCCCCGGCAATGCAAAAGACCGCTTCGAGCAGGGACACCGCCGTCGGAGAGGCACGCTCGATCCGCCGCACGAGGAAATCGGCCCGCGTCAGGCGACTTTGCAGGATGGCGGCGGGCACCTGAAGAAAGACGATGGCCACCACGGACCGCGCCGCGATCTCGGACACGCCGGTGATCGGCATGTTCATGAAGTTGCGCCCAAGCACATCGGCCACGATCAGCAGCATCAGCGCGCCAATGGCCGCCGTGCCGACCGCGGACATGGCCGCCGCGACTCCGCCCAGCGCCGCGCCCAGGGGCGCCTCGGAAAAGGACGGGACAAACCCGTCGTCGAACTCGGCCGTGTTGTCTTCGCTCATGCCCCGATCCTGCTTTCAAGAACGCACCCGCCCGGCGCCAGACTGCCGGGCGGGTGCCGTGCCATTACGTTCCGATCAGAGACCTTCGTCCCAGTCCCGCAAGGGGGTTGCCCCTCGCTCGCGAAGGGCCGCGAAATAGGCCTTGAGCACGGTCTTGCCCGCCTCGCCGGTCTGTTCCAGCCAGGGCTCGACAATGTTGGGCAGCCCGTCGACCCACTTGGCCTTTTCGGCATCGGGCAGCTGGTGGATGGTCAGCCCCGCTTCCTTCATCTCGTCCAGGGCGCGCGCGGCGAGGTCGGCGACATAGTCGCCATGCGCGATCGAGGTCGCCTGTGCTGCCTCGCGGAAGGCCTCTTGCACAGGCGCGGGCAGCCCCTCGTAAAAGTCCTTGTTGGCCGCGATCCCGCCGAAATACATCGAACCGATGCCGACACGGGTCAGCTCCGGGGCGACCTCGTAGACACGGGTCGGCAGGATGCCGGAGGCAAAGGACAGGGTGCCTTCGGTCACGCCGGTCTGGATGTTGGTGTAATAGGTGGTCAGGGCGCCATCCACCGGCGTCGCTCCGGTTTCGCGCAGCCAGTTGGCCGAGGTTCCCGGCGCGTTCAGCTTGCGGTTCTGCAGGTCGTCCATCGAGGAGACCGGGAAGGTGGCGTAGATATCGTAGCTGTCGGTGATCAGAGACGACAGGTGCACCATGCCGTTCTGCGCCCAGCTGTCTTTCAGCTCGGGCAGGTTCTCGGACAGGTCGTCGAAGATCTCGATGATCATGCGGTGATCTTCGGTGGCGAAGGGTGTGAAATAGGTCACGTTCTGCAGGGGCATGTTGGCGCCTTCCCAGACCGTGCCCACCATGCCCACGTCGACGATACCGTCCATCACGGCCTCGCGCGTGTCGGTGAACTTGTAGAGCGTTCCGGCGTAGCTCTCGACCCAGTTCACGGTGTATTCGTTGCCGCCCTCGGCCAGGATGCGGTTCACCTCTGGCTGAAAGGTGTTCTTCATCGCGTAGACCCAAATGTTGGCCTCCGGGTGCGACGAGCCGATGTTGACGGTGATCGTCTGCTGGGCATAGGCCGTGCCACCCATCAGGATCGCGGTGGCAGCTGCCATTGCGGTGATCTTCATGTGTTTCCTCCCTTGGTCGAGGCGCCTCCCGCGCCTGCTGGTTCAGTCGTCGATCTTGCCCAGGGCACGCAGGATGCGTTCCGGCGTGAAAGGCATTTCGGTCACCTGCGCGCCGAACGGGCGCAGGGCGTCGTTGATGGCATTCATGACGGCGGCCGGAGCCCCGGCGGTGCCGGCCTCTCCGGCCCCCTTGGCGCCCAGTTCGCTTTCGCCGGTGGGGGTCTCGACGTGGCCGATCTGCATGTCCGGCATCTCGCCCGCCATCGGCACCAGGTAATCCGCCATCGACCCGTTCAGAAGCTGGCCGTCCTCGTCATAGTGGATCTCCTCGTAGAGCGCGCCGCCCAGCCCCTGGACGATGCCGCCCCGGATCTGTTCATCCACAAGCTGCGGGTTAATGACGCGCCCGCAATCCTCGACGCACCAGTGTTTCAGCAGGGTGACGACGCCGGTGTCGGTATCCACCTCAAGATAGCTGGCCTGCACGCCGTTGGTGAAAGCAAAGGGATAATCCATGGTGATGAAGTGCCGGGTCTGTACCAGTTCGCGGGGCAGGCCCTTGGGCAGGGTGTCGCCCCGGAAATAGACGATGCGGCCCAGTTCCTCGAGCGGCATGCGCGCTTCGCCGCTGTCGGCATCGACCACCTGGCCCGCGCGGATGTCCAGCTTGGCCGCATCGGACTGCAGCATTGACGCCGCCACCTCGAGGATCGACCCGCGCAGCGCGCGCGCCGCCTGCAGCGCGGCCTCGCCGCCGATGCCCGCCCCGCGCGAGGCCCAGGTGCCCCCGCCGTAGGGGGTCACCTGCGTGTCGCCGGTGATGATGCGCACCTTGTCCGGGGTCACGCCGACGCCCTCGGCCACCACCTGGCTCAGCATCGCCTCGGTGCCCTGCCCCTGCTCTGTCACACCGGACAGCGCCACGACCGAGCCGTCCGGATCCATCCGCACCGTACAGCCGTCCTGGGCCGAGATCCGCGCCCCGCCTATGCCGTACATGAAGGGCGACGGGTTGGTCAGCTCGATGAAACTGGCGATGCCGATGCCGCGATGCTTCCCTTGTTTGCGCCCCTCTTCCTGGTCGGCACGAAGGGCATCGTAATCAATCATCTCCATAAGCTTGTTCATGGAGGCGTGGTGCGACAGCCCCTCGAACCGCATCTTGGCAGGCGACGTGACCGGATAGGCATCGTCGGCATACATGTTGCGACGCCGGATCTCGACAGGGTCCATGCCGATGGCAGCGGCCGCCATGTCCACCAGTCCCTCGGTGATCGCCACGGCGATGGGATGACCCACTGCGCGATACTGGCAGGTCGGCGCCTTGTTCTGGAAGACAACCGTGGTCTGCGCACGGTAGTTCGCGAAATCGTAGGGCCCGCCGCAGAGGTTCACCACCTGATTGCCCTCGATGGCGGAGGTGCGCGGATAGACCGAATAGGGACCGATCCCGGTCCAGTCGTCCACGTCGATGGCCAGGATCTTGCCATCTTCGGCAACGGCGATCTTGGCCTCAATCTCATGGTCGCGGGCATGGATGTCAGAGGTGAAACTTTCCAGCCGGTCGGCGATGAACTTCACCGGGCGCGCCATGACCCTTGCGATCGCTGCGGTCGCCACCTCGTCGGGATAGACGTGCACCTTGATCCCGTAGGAGCCTCCGACGTCGCCGCAGATCACGCGCACGCGGCTTTCGGGAATGTCCAGGTGCGTGGCCAGCACGGTCTGCATCATGTGCGGCGCCTGCGTGGCGTGCCATGCGGTCATCTGCCCTTCGGCCGGGTTCCAGTCGACGAGGATCGACCGCGGCTCCAGCGTGACTCCGGTGTGGCGCGCGGTGCGAAACCGGGCCGAGACGACCTTGTGCGCGGTCGCCATGGCGGCGTCCACGTCGCCTTCCTCGTGGAGGCGGCGAAACGCCAGGTTGTCGCCCAAGTCGGGGTGGATGACCGGCGTGTCCGCATCAAGTGCGGTCATCGTATCGGTCACGGCCGGCAACGGATCGTAATCGACCTCGACCAGCGTGGCAGCCTCTTCGGCGGCGGCGCGTGTCGTTGCGACGACGGCCACCACCGGCTCTCCGACCCAGCAGGCACGCTCCACGGCCAGCGCGTGCTGCGGCGGGGATTTCAACCCCTTGAGATGCGCCAGGACCCCCACCCAAGGGGTGCAGACCTCGGCCAGGTCGGCGCCGGTAAAGACCCGCAGCACCCCCTTGACCGCCTTCGCCGCCTCGGTGTCGATGCCGATGATCCGGGCATGGGCCAGCGGCGCCCGGACAAAGGCCACATGCACCATGCGCGGCAGGGTGATGTCGTCGACATAGCGCCCGCGCCCTTGCACCAGTTTCTCCGCGTTGGGACGCGGCACCGTCTTGCCTATGTACGAATTGGGCCGGTCGGGATTTCCGAATGCGATGGTCATGCCGTCCCCTTTCCGGCGCGCGCCCGCGCCACGTCCTCGACCGCGTCCACGATGGCCTCGTAGCCGGTGCACCGGCAGTAGTTGCCCGACAGGTGTTCACGGATTTCGACGCGCGTGGGGACTCCGCCCTGCGCCAACAACTCCTCGGCCGCGACGATCATGCCCGGTGTGCAAAACCCGCATTGCAGGGCGTTTCGCGCCACGAAGGCCCGCTGCAGATCACGGCTGCTGCCCTGTTCGGTCAACCCCTCGACCGTCCAGACTTCGGCCCCGTCCGCCTGGGCGGCCAGCATGAGGCAGCCGCGCACGGCCTGGCCATCGACACGCAGGGTGCAGGCGCCGCAGACTCCGTGTTCACATGAGGCATGCGCCCCGGTAAGGCCAAGCGCCTGCCGCAGGAAATCCACCAGGTGCTGACCCGCCGGAACGCGTCCCTCGACCGGCTCTCCGTTCACCGTCAGCGCGATGTCCACCTTGTCCGAAAAGACTGCCGTCATGCCTGCTTCTCCCCGATCCGGGCCACGGCCCTGTGCAGCAGGACCCCGGCAAGATGTTTGCGATAGGCCGCGCTGGCCTGCGTGTCCGAAGGCGGGTCAAGCGCGTCCTTCAGGGCCGTAACCGCCCCGTCCATGTCGCCCGCATCCAGTGCGGCCATCGCATCCGTTGCCAGCAGGGGCGCCGGACCGACCGAAAACACCACCAACCTGTGCCCTGCTGACCGTTTTACCAGGCACATTCCCGCCAGCGCGTAGTCTCCGCAACGGCGCGCGACCTCTTCGAGAAGCTGTACCTCCCCCTTTTCCGCCTTGGGTATGGTGATGCCGGTCAGGATCTCGTCCTCGGCCAGGGCCGTCGTGAACACGTCCTGAAAGAAATCCTCCGCCGCGATCTGCCGCGTCCCGTCCGGCCCCTCGGCGTGCAGCGTGGCGCCCAGCGCAAGGATACAGGCGGGAAATTCGGCGGCAGGATCGGCATGGGCCAGTGCCCCGCCAATGGTGCCCCGGTTGCGGATGGCCGCATGGGCGATGTGATCGACAGCGGCGGTCAACAGGGGAACATGCGCCCGGATCAACGGATCGGCCCCAATGTCCGCGTGACGCGTCAGTGCGCCGATGCGAAGCACGGCGCCCTCGTCGGCCACCCCGCTCAGCCCGCTGATCCGCGAGATATCGACCAGCATGTCCCCCTCGGACAGCCGCATGTTCATCGCGGCCACAAGACTTTGCCCACCCGCCAGGATGCGGCCCATGCCGTCGGACGCGGCCAGCAGGTCAAGCGCGTGCCGCACGTCCCTGGCCCGGGCATATCCGCCCGCCGATGCCTTCATGGCGATCTCCTCCCGTCTTGTCCTTGCGCCTCTCCCTGACGCAATTGAGCATCTGCTCACTATTGTTGATCGCATGATCTATAAAAAGATGAACAGATCAAGTAAAAACTGCTAAACGGGGTCACAGAGGCAAAACGATGGATGGTCGGTTGGAAAGCGAAAACGCAGAATCCGAGAGCGGAACGGCGCGCCGGCGCCTGCCCCCGAAAGAGCGGCGCGAGCAGATCGTGAACGAGGCGGTGCGCTTTTTTGCCGAGGTCGGGCTAGAGGGCAACACGCGGCAATTGGCCAAGCGCCTGGGCGTCACGCAATCCCTTCTTTTCAATTACTTCGCGACCAAGGACGAACTCTTGGAAGCGGTCTACGAAAAGGTCTACCTGGATCGCCTGTCACCGGACTGGCCCGACCGGTTGACAGATCGCACCGTCCCCCTGCGGGCCCGACTGCTTGCCTTCTACACCGAGTACAGCGGGCTGATCTTCGAACGCGACTGGATGCGGATCTTCATGTCCTCGGGGCTGGCGGGCGCGGTACTGAACCGCCGCTACCTGATGCACCTAGGCGACGTGATTCTCCGCCCCGTGCTGGCCGAAACAGAGGCCCTGGCGCGGGGCGAGACCCGGCCGACGATGGAGGACATCTGGAACCTGCACGGCGGAATCGTCTACATCGGCATCCGGACGCATATCTACGGCATGCCCGGACCCGATGACCCGGAAACCGTGATCGCCCAGTCCATCGACAAGTACCTGCTGTATTTCGGGATCGGGCCGGAGGACTGAGAACCGCCGCTATCCCTGCAGGGGATCCACCCTCCGTTCGCGCCAGATGACATAGAGACCGCTGGCGATGATCACCGCGGCCCCGTAGAACGCGGTGCGGTCAGGCACCTCGCCCCAGACCAGCCAGCCGAAGGCCGTGGCCCAGACAATCGCGGTGTAATCCATCGGCGCGACAATCGCGGCGGGCGCCAGGCGAAAGGCCTGCGTCATCATAGTCATGCCCGCCGTACCGAACAGGGCGATCGCCGCGAACAACCACAGGTCGCCAAGCCGGACCGGCACCCAGACAAAGGGCACGATGAAGGCGCTCAGGAAGGCGCTGGCCCCCGTCAGGTACAAAAGCATCGTCCAGACGCTTTCGCGGGCATCGACCCAACGCGCGCTCAGCATCAGCAGGGCATAAAGGAAAGCTGTCAGGACCGGCAACAGAGAAGCAGGCTGAAAGGCCGATGCGCCGGGGCGGATGACGATCAGAACCCCGACGAATCCCAGGCAGACTGCCAGCCAACGCCGGGGGCCGACCAGTTCTTTCAGAAAGAGCGCCGAGATGGCCGTGGTGAACAGGGGCGCCACAAAGATCAACGCCGTCGCCTCGGCCAGGTCGAGGTAGAGGAAACTGGTGAAGAACAGTACCGTCGCGGCGATCCAGAGCACCCCCCGGACGAGATGCGCGACCGGCCGTCCGGACCGAAGCGCCCCGGCGCCCCCCATCTTCAGTGTCAGCAGGATGGCAAAAGGCAAGGCGATCACGTTGCGCAGGAACAGGATCTGCACGGGCGAATAGTCTGCAACAAGGAACTTGGCGAGCGCGTCATTGGCGCTGAGACTGGCAACGCCGACGCACATCAGACCGAGCCCGGCCGTGGCACTCCCGCTGGCCTGCCCGATCCGCCCCTGCATGACTCGCCCCCACCTGCCGTCGATTGCACCCATCGCGCCATTCCGGCAGCGCTGGCCGGATCAGGCTAGGCAAATCCGAATTTGCTGTAAAATATATAGAAAGAGCGCCATTCATATAATGGGCATATCAACAGGGGGAAGTGGATGGATCTGCGCCAGATCAGGCAGTTCATCGCGGTTGCGGAGGAACTGCATTTCGGCCGCGCCGCGCAACGGCTGAACATGACTCAACCGCCGCTCAGCATGTCGATCCGCGGCCTTGAGGAGGCCCTCGGCGTGCAGTTGTTCAACCGCACACGCAAGAGCGTTTCGCTGACGGCCGCCGGGGCAATCTGGTTGGACCACGCGCGCCGTGTCCTGACTGAGGCAGAGCGCCTGCCCGCCATCGCCCGGCGCGCCGCCCGGGGAGAGATGGGGGAACTTCGGCTCGCCTTTGTCAGCATCGCCAGCTACAGCCTGCTGCCGAACCTGGTCCGCCGCTTTCGCGATGCCTACCCCGATGTCCGGGTCGACCTGCGCGAGGCCACCAGCGACATGCAGTTCGAGGCGCTGGCCAGGGGCGAGATCGACGCGGGCATCATCATCCGACCCGGCGAGGCATTCCGCCCCTCGCTGTCCCATCGCCCACTGCCCAGCGAAGCACTGGTCGCCGTGGTTCCAGACCGATGGGCCCCGACGGACGCGAATGCCGCCGGATCTATCGATTTCGAACGGATCGCAGACGCGCCACTGGTCTTCTTTCCCCGCCATGTCGCCCCCGCCTATTACGACGCCGTGGCGGATCATTATGCTGAGCACGGGCGCCCGCTGCGGATTTACCAGGAAGCCATCCAGATGCAGACCATCATCGGCCTGGTCGCCGCTGGCCTCGGGATTTCCCTCGTTCCCCGGTCGATGACCGGGATGAACCGCAGCGGCGCGCATTACCTTGAACTGAAGGGCCATCAGCCACGGATCGACGTCTGCGTGATCTGGAAGGACGGACCCGACCAACCGGCGCTGACCTCCTTTCTGGCTCTTCTCGACACGCCCCCGGGCTGACGAGCAACCGGGGTCAAATACCCACCGACAAGGCCGAAACCCGCTTGCAAAACACCCGAGGCCGCCGCCCGTGAAAGCACGGATGGAAAAAGTTTTTTCGATCTCGTGACGGTCAGTGACGGCACAAATCGGGAGAACATCATGAATCTCAGACAGCCCCGTCTTGCAGCGCGATTGGCTCTTCGCAGATCGGCACTGAAGTGGACTGGCGCGCCGCGGAGCCGACCGCGACCAAGCAGGAGGCTGAGGTGCCGGGCAATGGCTGTGCGACCTTGTGCAGGCCGCGCTCTATGTCCCGCCCGGCTTTCGGAACAGCCTTGTCTGCTCGAACAAATTGTCCAACCGTTCGTACCTGTCCTTGGTGTTCGGCCAGGCCTCTTCCTGCGTTGCGGAAATCAGCGCCTCCAGCAACATGAGAGTCGAGACGTTGGAATCCCAGGCCGAGGGGATTTCCACCCAGCAGTTGAAACTATGCGTCGCGATCTCGGCCACCGGGCTGGACCACTGGTCGGTGATCAGCACCACCTCGACGCCGCGTTCCCGTGCCAGTTCCGCCAATCGCAACAGGTTGGACTCGTACCGGCGTATGTCGAACATCAGCAACGTATCGCCCTTTTCCATGTCCAGCAGGTAGTGCGGCCAGGTCGCCGAGGACGAGGTCAGGTGGATGACCCGGGGCCGCACTGCCTGCAGGTGGGTAAAGGCATAATCCGCAAGCGCATGGGTGATCCGCCCACCAACGATGAACAACGTGTGATCCGTGTCCGCCAGCAGGTGCGCCGCGTCGTCGAAAGCCTCGCTGGGCACGTTGCTGAAAGTGGTCTGGAGGTTCTGCGTCACCGCCTTGGCAAAACGGTTCAACAGATGCGACTCGGGCGCCTCTGTCGCCCAGTTCGCCCGCCGTTCGGTCGGGCCGGACACCTTGGCCTGCAGTTCCTTAAGCAGCGCCTTGTGGAACTGCGGGAACCCCTTGAACCCCAGTTTCTGCACCATGCGCGCGATGGTAGGTGTCGATACCCCGGTCTGCCCCGCAACGATCGTGATCGAGGCCAGGCCCGCCGCCGGGTAGTTTTCCAACAGGGCGTTGGCAAACTTGCGCTCTGACAACGTCAGGTCCGGATAGTGCTGCCGGATCAATTCCCGGACGGTCGAACTGGGCTGGGTCACGGCTTGTTTCCTTGCATCGCCAACACTGCTTTTTTGTGCGAGGCGCGCCCCGATGCGTGTCAACCGCATGAATCTGCCCGCCGCCTCGTGAAGAAATATTGACACAACCCGCACCAATGTGGAGAGTTTTTTTCAGAACAGGGGGACCTGCATGTCGGAAAGTGACCACGGCGGCTGTGAAACCGCCGTCAGCGTGATCAATGCCGAAGGCACGGGCGACGCCCTGCTGCTATGTGAACACGCGTCGGCCTTTATTCCCGAACGCTACGGCGAACTCGGGCTGCGCCCCGAGTGGCGGCAAAGCCATGCCGCCTGGGATCCCGGTGCGCTGGCCCTCGCCCGGATCCTGTCGACCGAGCTTGATTCGCCCCTTGTGGCCGGACGCGTGTCGCGGCTGGTCTATGACATCAATCGCCCGCCAGAGGCCGAGGGCGCGATGCCCGTGCGTTCGGAAGTGGTGGAGATCCCCGGCAACGCAAACCTGACACCCGCTCAAAGGGCCGAGCGTGTCGAGACCGTCTATCGCCCCTTCTGCAAAGCCGTCGACCGGCTGCTGTCAGACAGGCCAAGGGCCATCGTCACCGTGCACAGCTTTACCCCTGTCTACCACGGTGTGGCACGCGCGACCGAGATCGGCATCCTGCACGACAGCGACAGCCGACTTGCCGAGGTGATGCTGGCCCAGGCGCCCGAAGATCACCGGCAGGTCGACCGTAACAAGCCATACGGCCCCGAGGACGGCGTGACCCATTCGCTGAAACTGCACGGTATCTCGCGCGGATTGCCCAACGTGATGATCGAGGTCCGCAACGACCTGCTGACCACGCCGGAGGACGTTCAGGCCATCGCGACCGAGCTTCTGGCGATGCTGCGCCCGGCTCTGGCGGCCGTGCCCGCGGAGGTGACCGATGCCTAGGATCATCACGGGGTTCGTACATGGCGTCGACGCGATGAACCGCTTTATCGGGCGCATCGCCATGTACCTGATCTTTGTCCTCGTGGGCGTGCTGCTGTGGTCCTCTGTGTCCAAGGTGGCTTTCCTGCCCTCGCTCTGGACGCTGGAGACCGCGCAGTTCGTCATGGTGGCCTATTACGTCCTTGGCGGCCCCTACTCGATCCAGCTGGGGTCGAACGTGCGGATGGACCTGTTCTATGGCGGCTGGTCGGTCAAGACCAAGGCCTGGGTCGATGCCTTCACCGTCTTCTTCCTGATGTTCTACCTCGTCGTCCTGCTGTACGGCGCGCTTGGCTCTCTGGCTTACGCGATGGGCTATTTCGGGATGCAGCCGCTGGAGTATTTCGCCGAGTTCTTCGGCGCGCTGTTCACGGGTGGCTTCGAGGCGGCAGGCGAAAAGCTGGGCTATCTCGAACGGTCCTCGACCGCCTGGCGCCCTTTCCTCTGGCCGGTCAAGCTGGTGCTGGCCTTTGGTATCTTCCTGATGCTGCTGCAAACCCTCGCCGAGCTGTTCCGTGATATTGGCCGCATCCGCGGGGTGGAGATCTGATGTCCTACGAAATGATCGCCATCCTCATGTTTTCGGGCATGATGCTGATGTTGCTGACCGGGCAACGCGTGTTCGGCGCCATCGGCTTTGTCGGAGCACTGGCCGGGTTGCTGCTGTGGGGGACGGGGGGCGTCGATGTGCCGTTTGCCGCCGCCATGAAGCTGATGAAATGGTATCCGCTGCTGACACTGCCGATGTTCATCTTCATGGGCTACGTCCTGTCGGAATCGAAGATCGCCGACGACCTGTATCGCATGTTCCACGTCTGGATGGGCCCGGTGCGCGGCGGTCTGGCCATCGGAACCATCGGGCTGATGGTGCTGATTTCCGCCATGAACGGGCTGTCCGTCGCCGGCATGGCAATCGGCGCCACCATCGCCCTGCCGGAATTGCTGCGCCGGGGCTATGACAAGATCATGGTGACAGGCGTGATCCAGGCGGGCTCGTCGCTGGGCATCCTCGTGCCGCCCTCCGTCGTGCTGGTGCTTTACGCGATGATCGCGCGGCAGCCGGTGGGACAGTTGTGGCTGGCCGGCGTGATCCCCGGCCTGATGATGGCGACGATGTTCATCATCTACATCTACGTCCGTTGCCGGCTGCAGCCGCACCTTGGCCCGCCCCTGCCCGAGGATGGGCGCAATGTCAGCCGGGCCGAAAAGCTGCGCCTGTTGCGCGCGGGCATCCTGCCGCTGGTGATCTTTGCCGTGATGATGGTGCCCTTCGTCAAGGGGTGGACCAGCCTCGTCGAAAGCTCGGCCATCGGCGCGATGGCGGCCTTCATCGCGGCCATCCTCAAGGGCCGCATGACGCGCGAGGTTTTCGAAACATCGGTGCGCCAGACCCTGGCCATTTCCTGCATGTTCATGTGGATCATCCTCGCCGCACTGGGCTTTGGCGCGATCTTCGACGGTCTGGGCGCGGTGCGGGCGATCGAGTCACTGTTCACCGAGCAACTCGGCCTCAGCCCCTGGATGATCCTGATCCTGATGCAGCTGTCCTTCATCATCATGGGGACATTCCTCGATGACACTGCCATGCTGGTCATCGTCGCCCCGCTTTACGTGCCACTGGTTGGGGCGCTGGGGTTCGACCTGATCTGGTACGGCGTGCTGTATACGATCACCACCCAGATCGCCTATATGACGCCGCCCTTCGGCTATAATCTCTTCCTGATGCGCGCGATGGCGCCGCCTGAAATCGGCCTCAGGGACATCTATCGCTCGATCATCCCCTTTGCGCTGGTGATGGTGCTGGCCCTGTCACTGGTCATGATCTTCCCGCAGATCGCGCTTTGGCTGCCGGAACTCGTATACGGAAAATAACCCCCCAGAAGCCTCGAAAAGAGGACAGATTTTCAACAAGGAGAACGGACATGACAACTTCGAGAAGAAAGTTTCTGAAAACCGCCGGTGTGGGCGTTGCTGCCGCACCGCTGGCCGCCCCGGCGCTGGCCCAATCCACCATCACCTGGCGGATGCAGACCTACGCCGGCGCCGCCCTGGCCGAACACGTCGTGAAACCGGCCATCGACCGGTTCAACGCCATCGCCGGCGACCGGATGCAGATCGAACTGTTCTACGCCGACCAGCTTGTGCCCACGGGCGAGCTGTTCCGCGCCATGCAGCGGGGCACCATCGACGCGGTGCAGTCGGATGACGACTCGATGGCCTCGCCGACCGAGGTCACGGTCTTCGGCGGCTATTTCCCTTTCGCTTCACGCTACTCTCTGGATGTTCCGGTGCTGTTCAACCAGTACGGCCTGAACGAGATCTGGGCAGAGGAATACGCCAAGGTCGGCGTCAAGCACATCAGCGCAGGCAGCTGGGACCCCTGCCATTTCGCCACCAAGGACCCGATCAACAGCCTGGCCGATCTGCAGGGCAAGCGCGTCTTTACCTTCCCCACCGCGGGCCGCTTCCTGAGCCAGTTCGGCGTCGTGCCCGTCACCCTGCCCTGGGAGGACATCGAAGTCGCGGTGCAGACCGGCGAACTGGACGGCATCGCGTGGTCGGGTATCACCGAGGACTACACGGTGGGTTGGGCGGATGTGACCAACTACTTCCTGACCAACAACATTTCCGGCGCCTGGATCGGGCATTTCTTTGCCAACATGGGCCGCTGGGAAGAGCTGCCCGAGGACCTGAAACTGCTGCTGGCCACCTGCATGGAGCAGTCGCACTATTACCGCCAGTGGTGGTACTGGGGCGGCGAGGCGCGGCTGCGCGTCAACGGCGAGAAAATGCAACTGACCTCGATCCCCGATGCCGAGTGGGACCAGGTCGAGGCCGCCGCGCGCACCTTCTGGGACGAGATCGCGGCAGAGTCCGAGACCAAGGCAAAGGTTGTCGAGATCTTCAAGCAGTACAACGCGGACATGGCCAAGGCAGGCCGCCCCTACCGCTACGGCTGACCCCATGCCCCCGGGAGTGTCCGGGGGCATATCCCGGCCCCGGCGCATCAACTGCGCCGGGGCCACCCCTTTGAGAGACAAACAGAAGGACTGCCAGATGCCCGGCCCCATGACATTCGATGACCTCAAGGCGCAGGTCTCCTCCGGCGAGGTGGACACCGTCCTGGCCTGCATCGTGGACATGCAGGGCCGCCTGATGGGCAAACGCTTTCACGCCGCCCATTTCGTGAACAGCGCCTGGGAGGAAACCCACTGCTGCAACTACCTGCTGGCCACCGACCTGATGATGGCCACGCCAGAGGGCTATGCCGCAACCTCCTGGGAGAAGGGCTACGGCGACTACGTGATGAAGCCGGACCTGACCACCCTGCGCCCCATGCCCTGGCTGGAGGGCACGGTCATGGTGCTGTGTGACGTGCTGGATCACCACACCCACGAAGAGGTGCCGCATTCCCCCCGCGCCATGCTGAAAAAGATGGTCGCCCGGGCAGAGGCGATGGGGTTCACCCCGATGATGGCGACGGAACTGGAGTTCTTTCTCTTCGAGAAGAGCTTTGACGAGATCCGCAAATCCGGTTTCCGCGACTTGGCGACGCTGTCGGGCTACAACGAGGATTACAACATCCAGCTGACCAGCCGCGAAGAACACGTCATGCGCCCGGTGCGCAATCATCTCTACGCCGCCGGCCTGCCGATCGAAAACTCCAAGGGTGAGGCCGAGACCGGGCAGGAAGAGTTGAACATCAAGTACGCCCCGGCGCTGGACACGGCAGAGTACCACACCATCGCAAAACACGCGGTCAAGGAAATCGCCCACCAGCAGGGCCACGCCGCCAGCTTTCTGCCGAAATGGCATCATGACAAGGTCGGTTCATCCAGCCATGTGCACCAGTCGCTCTGGCAGGACGGCAAACCCGTCTTCTTTGACGAGAGCGACGCCCTGGGCATGTCGGCACTGATGAAAAACTATGTCGCCGGCCTGCTGAAATATGCGCCCGATTACATGGTTTTCCTGGCCCCCTACATCAACAGCTACAAGCGGTTCCAGGTCGGCACCTTCGCCCCTACTCGCGTGATCTGGTCGATCGACAACCGCACCGCCGGCTTCCGCCTCTGCGGCGACGGATCAAAGGCGGTACGGATCGAATGCCGGGTCGGCGGGTCGGACATGAACCCCTACCTCGCGATGGCGGCGATGCTGGCCGCGGGCCTGAAGGGCATCGAGGACGGGCTGGAGCTGGCCCCTGCCTTTTCCGGCGATGCCTACGCGGGCGAAGCGCCCGAACTGCCCACCACCCTGCCCGCGGCGCGGAGCGCGCTGATGCAATCCGACCTGCTGCGCGAAGCCTTTGGCGAAGAGGTGGTCGCCCATTATTCCCGTGCAGCCGAGGTGGAAATCGAGGACTTCAACCGCGTCGTGACCGACTACGAGATCGCGCGCGGGTTCGAACTTGCCTAAGGGCCGACCGGCCCGATCCATAGAGGACAGAATGAGCAATACACTGAAATGCATCTCCCCCATCGACGGCTCGGTCTTTGCCGAACGCCCCACGCTGTCGCTGGACGAGGCGAAATCCGCTGCCGCCAAGGGCCGTGCCGCGCAGGCGGCCTGGGCCGCCCGTCCCTTGCAGGAGCGGGTCGACCTTGTCATGGCTGGCGTCGCGGCCGTGGGCGCGATGAACGACGAGATCGTCCCGGAACTGGCGCATATGATGGGACGCCCTGTGCGCTTTGGCGGCGAATTCGGCGGCTTTGAAGAGCGCGCATCCTACATGGCAGGGATCGCGGCAGAGGCGCTGGCCCCCATCCAGGTGGGCGAGGACGCGACCTTCAAACGCTACATCAAGCGCGTGCCGCTGGGCCTGGTGCTGGTCGTGGCCCCCTGGAACTACCCCTATATGACCGCCATCAACACCGTTGCACCCGCGCTGATCGCGGGCAATTCGGTGATGCTGAAACATGCCACGCAGACCCTGTTAGTGGGCGAAAGCATGGCGCGGGCCTTCCACGAGGCGGGCGTCCCCGAGGAGGTGTTCCAGAACGTCTTTCTCAGCCACGACACGACCTCTGACCTGATCGGCGCCAAGGCCTTTGACTTCGTGAATTTCACCGGCTCTGTCAGTGGCGGCAAGGCGATGGAACGCGCGGCAGCGGGCACCTTTACCGGCATCGGGCTGGAACTGGGCGGCAAGGACCCGGGCTATGTCATGGAGGATGCGGACGTCGATGCGGCGGTCGATACGCTGATCGACGGCGCGATGTTCAATTCCGGCCAGTGCTGCTGCGGGATCGAACGGATCTACGTTCATGAATCGCTCTATGACAGTTTTCTGGAAAAGGCGCTGGCCGTGGTCCGCGGCTACAAGCTGGGCAATCCACTGGACTCGGAGACGACCATCGGCCCGATGGCCAACGCCCGTTTCGCAGCCGAGGTCCGCGCCCAGATCAAGGAGGCCGTCGAGGCCGGTGCGACAGCCCATATTGATACATTTCCCGAGGATGACGGCGGCACCTACCTGACACCGCAGATCCTGACCGATGTGACCCACGACATGCGCGTCATGCGCGACGAGAGCTTTGGCCCCGTGGTCGGCATCATGAAGGTCAAGGATGATGAAGAGGCCATCGCTCTCATGAACGACAGCGATTTCGGCCTGACGGCCTCGCTTTGGACACAGGACGTTGCGCGGGCCGAAAGCGTCGGCGACCGGATCGAGACGGGGACCGTCTTCATGAACCGCGCCGATTACCTCGATCCCGGCCTCTGCTGGACCGGCTGCAAGCAGACCGGGCGCGGCGGCGGTCTGTCCGTCATCGGCTACCACAACCTCACACGCCCCAAATCCTATCACTTGAAGAAGGTGACGAAATGAGCCTGACCGGAAACTGGTCCTATCCCACCGCCATCAAGTTCGGCGCGGGCCGCATCTCTGAACTGCCGGGCGCTTGCGCGCAGGCGGGCATCTCGCGCCCGCTGCTGGTCACCGATCGCGGACTGGCCGACCTGCCGATCACCGCCCAGACGCTGGACGTGCTGGAACAGGCGGGCCTTGGCCGCGCGCTCTTTGCCGACGTGGACCCGAACCCCAACGAAAAGAACCTGGCGGCGGGCGTGAAGGCCTATAACGACGGCGGCCACGATGGCGTGATCGCCTTTGGCGGCGGCTCCGGCCTCGACCTGGGCAAGATGGTCGCCTTCATGGCCGGTCAGACGCGCCCGGTCTGGGATTTCGAGGATATCGGCGACTGGTGGACTCGCGCGGATGCGGATGTCATCGCCCCCATCGTCGCCGTGCCGACCACCGCCGGAACCGGGTCCGAGGTGGGCCGCGCCAGCGTCATCACCAATTCCGAGACGCATGAAAAGAAGATCATCTTTCACCCCAAGGTTCTGCCCGAGGTCGTGATCTGCGACCCGGAACTGACCGTGGGAATGCCGGGCTTCATCACCGCGGGCACCGGGCTTGATGCCTTTGCCCACTGTGTCGAGGCTTTCAGCAGCCCGCATTACCACCCCATGAGCCAGGGCATCGCGCTGGAAGGCATGCGACTGGTCAAGGAATACCTCCCCCGCGCCTTCGCCAACGGCCAGGACATCGAGGCTCGCGCCCAGATGATGAGCGCCGCCATGATGGGCGCCACCGCCTTTCAGAAGGGCCTTGGCGCGATCCACGCCATGAGCCATCCCATCGGCGCGCATTTCAACACTCACCACGGCACCACCAACGCGGTCTGCATGCCCACGGTGCTGGCCTTCAACGCCGACGCGATCCGCGACCGTTTCGACACGGCGGCGGCCTACCTCGGGATCGAGGGCGGCTTTGACGGGTTCCGCGCCTTCGTGCAGGATCTCAACGACGGCCTGAACATCCCGCGCCGCCTGTCCGATCTCGGCGTGACCGAAGAGGCGATCCCGACGCTGGCCAAGGGCGCGATCACCGACCCGTCCTGCGGCGGCAACCCGCTCGAACTGACCGAGCAGAACCTGACCGCGCTGTTCAAGGCGGCGCTCTGACATCTGTCCCGGCGGAATTGCCGCCGGGGCAACCTTCTGGAATCACGCTGATTTCATGTAAACGTCAAACAAGAGGCCCATAAGGTCCAAATCGTCCCGGGCAAGCCCTGCCCTTTTCATCGGCAGACCCCGGGACAGAACCATGACCCGACAGAGGAGAGACCCATGTCCAGAACCATCCTTTTGACCACCACGCTGATCGCCGGGCTGGCCACCACCGCCTCCGCCGACACGCTGCGCCTGTTGACCTGGGGCGGCTACGCCCCCGACGAGGTCATCGAGCTGTTCGAGCAGAAGACCGGACACACCGTCGAGGTGACCAAGTCCAACAACGAGGAAATGATCGCCAAACTGCGCGCCACCGGCGGCGGCGGTTTCGACCTGGTCCAGCCCAGCCAGGACCGCGTCATGGGCCCGCAGATGGAATTCGGCATCTACAAGCCGATCGACATGTCGAAGATCGACGAGTCGCTGTTCATCCCGTCCATGCTGACGGCCACCATGGCCAACACCACCGTGAACGGCGACGTCTACGGCGTGCCCCATGTCTGGGGGACCTCCGGCCTGGTGCTGAACACCGCCGAGGCGGGTGACACCGTCAAGGATTACACCGACCTCTGCGATCCGGCCGTGGCGGGCAAGGTGACCTACCGCCTGAAGCGTCCGACGCTGATCGGCTTTGCCTTCGCCATGGGCGAAGATCCCTTCGCCGCCTACGGCGACGAGGAAAAGTACAAGGAGATCATGGGCAAGGTCGAAACCAAGCTGACCGAGTGCAAAGCCAACGTCAAAACCTACTGGGGTGGCGGCGACGAGCTGATGAACCTTGTCCGTTCGGGCGAAGTCACCGCCTCGATGGCCTGGGACACCGGCGGCTGGAAGCTGAACGACGACAACGCCGACATCACCTTCGTCGCCCCTGCCTCGGGTGCACTGGGCTGGATCGACACTTTTGTCCTGCCCGCCAAAGGCCAGGCAGACGATGTGGCCTATGAATGGATCAACTTTGTCATGCAGCCGGAAATCGCGGCCATGATCACCGCGGCAGCGGGCAACTTTACCGCCTCCGCCGGGGCCGACGAATACGTTGAGGACGGTCTGAAGGCCAAGTACCAGAACAGCTTCCCGCAGGAAGCCATCGATAACATCAAGTGGTATCCGCCGGTGCCCGCCGGTCTCGAAGCCATCGAAGGCGAGGTTCTGGACCGCGTCCAGGCCGCCAACTGATCTGACACGGGCGGCATCCGGTCCTCCGGGTGCCGCCATATGAACGGACTTCCCGCATGACCCCTGATCTCGAATGCGCCGACCTCGTCAAACGGTTCGGTGAAACAACCGCCGTCGACAACGTGTCGTTTTCCGTGCCGCCGGGCAGTTTCTTTTCGATCCTGGGGCCGTCGGGCTGCGGCAAGACGACGATCATGCGGATGATCGCCGGGTTTCTCGATCCCACCTCCGGGGATATCCGGATCAAGGGGAAATCGGTTCTGGACACGCCACCGAACAAGCGGCCCGTGAACATGGTGTTCCAGCATCTGGCCCTGTTCCCGATGATGACCATCGCCGAGAATATCGGCTACGGGCTGCGGCGCCAGAAGATGCCCAAGGACCAGATCGCCCGCAAGGTGGACGAGGCGCTGGAGCGCATCGGCCTGCCGGGGATCGGCGGACGCAAGGTCGATGAGCTTTCGGGCGGTCAGAAACAGCGCGTCGCCATTGCGCGCTGCATGGTGCTGGAACCGGACGTTTTGCTGCTGGACGAACCGCTGGGCGCGCTGGACCTGAAGCTGCGCGAACACATGAAGGTCGAGCTCAAGGCGCTTCAGGCCGCTTTTGACACCACATTTGTCTACATCACCCACGACCAGTCAGAGGCGCTGGTCATGTCCGACCAGATCGCCGTCATGAATGCCGGACGGTTCGAGCAGGTCGGCACCGGGCAGGATTTGTACTATCGCCCCGACACGCCTTTTGTCGCCGGGTTCATCGGGGAATCGAACCGCTGGAAAGGCCGCATCGACCGTGTCGAGGGCGAGGCCCTGCAGATGCGCACCGACAGCGGGCTGGCCATGCGGGCAACAGCCGCGTCTCCACTGGCCGCAGGCGACACGGCGGAAATCTTTGTCCGCCCGGAATCCATCCGCCTGGCCGCCAGCGCCGAGGCGCTTTCCGGTTTCGACAACCAGTTGCAGGGCAAGGTGACAAGCATCCTGTTCAACGGTGCCGCCTCGCGCGTGTTGGTGCAGGACGACGCAGGCGAGACACTGGAAGTCACCCTGCCGCAGTCCGGCGAATTCGCGACGCTGAAACGGGGGGATGCCGTGCACATCGGGTGGGGCGCGGCCCAGGCGACCTGTTTCAAGGGGGCCGCCTGATGCGCGCGCATACCCGGATCGGATTCATCCTGCTGCTGACGCCACTGGTGCTGTGGCTGGGCCTGCTGATCATCATTCCGCATATCGACATGTTTCTCATCTCGATCCGCGAGCGCATCAGCTTTGGCGTCTACGAAACCAGCCTTGCCCAGTACGAGAAAGCCCTGACGGAACCGCTGTACCTGCGCACCTTCTGGCGGACGGCGGTGATGTCGGTCCTGGCCACGGCCATCACGCTGGTGATCGCCTTTCCGGTCTCCTACTACATTGCCAAGATGGCCAAGGGGCGCCTGCAGCAGGTGCTGTTCATGCTGTGCCTCATTCCCTTCTACGTCTCGGAACTGGTGCGCACCTTTGGCTGGATGATCCTGCTGCGCGAAACCGGGCTGGTGTCGAACCTGCTGCAGTGGGCAGGTCTGGCCGATCAGCCGGTCGAGATGCTGTATAACGACGCCGCCATGATGGTGGGCCTTGTCTATACCTCGATGCTGTTCATGGTCGTGCCGCTGGTCACGACACTGGAAAGCCTGGACGACAGCGTGATCGAGGCCGGCTATGACCTTGGCGGCAGCGGCCTGTCGGTTCTGCGCGAGATCATCATTCCACATGCCATGCCGGGCATCGTCTCGGGCTGCATCGTCGTCTTCATGCTGTCTCTGGGCAACTACCTGACGCCAACGATGCTGGGCGGCAAGGACAGCCTGTGGTTCACCGAGATGATCTACAACCAGTTCATCGTGCGCTCGAACTGGGAGCTGGGCGCGGCCTTCGGCTTCATGCTGCTGGTGCTGTCGTCGGTGATCGTCTGGGGAATGCTGCGCCTGACCGGCCGCACCCTTCAGGAAACGATGGGATAAGCCGATGATCCCCACCATCCCCCAATCCCGCAGCTTTCGCCTGATCTACGGCAGCTACGTGCTGCTGTTCTTCCTCTACCTCGCTTTGCCGTTGACCGTCGTCGCGGTCTTTGCCTTCAACGACAGCCAGTTTCCCTCCCTCCCTTGGGAAGGGTTCACCTGGAACTGGTTCTTTGGCGACGAGCGTCCGCAGATCGGCGTGTTCCAAGAGCGTGGCATCCTGCGCGCCGTGGGAACCTCTGCCTTTGTGGCCATGTGCGTCGCGCTTTTGTCGGTCTGTGTCGGCACAACGAATGCCTTCCTGTTCAACCGGTACGAATTCCGGGGAAAGGGGCTGCTCTATGTCCTGATGCTGCTGCCTCTGGTCATTCCGGGCATCGTGCTGGGCATTTCCATCCTGGTCTTTTCATCGACCCTGGCGAACGGGATCTGGGACCTGGCGCAGATGGACATTCAGGCGCTGCGGCCCGGTTTGCTGTTGGTGATCCTTGGCCAGTTTTCCTTCATCACGACGATCGCCACGCTGGTGATCACCGCCCGCCTGCAGAAATTCGACCGCACGCTGGAAGAGGCGGCGCTGAACCTGGGCGCCACGCGATTGACCGCGGTGCGCACGATCACCATTCCCTTCCTGATGCCGGCGATGATCGGTGCGGTGGTCGTTGCCTTCCTGATGAGCTTCGAGAACTTCAACACCACGCTGATGCTGGTCGGCTCTGACGCGCCGCTGACCATCGCCATGTTCGACCGTCTGAAAGAGGGGTCAACGCCGCTGCTGAACGCGGTGTCGCTGCTTCTGATGCTGGGTTCGTCGCTGCTGGCACTGGTGGTGATCCTGTTCCAGCGCCGCTGAGCGCGGGCCAGACAGACGCAGCGGCCGCTGTCACGGCCGACAAGATCCGATCCCGGGTCCGGGCTCAGTGGTCTGTTCCATCGAGGCCCGCGCACCCCGGAGCAGGCTCATATCTGCGCCGCGGCCCGGACCACCACCTCGTCCAGCCCGTCGCCCCCTTGCGCAACGTGACTGCGCAACTGGTCGCGCATCCGCGGCTCCCAGAAGTCCGATATATGCGCCGCGACCCGCGCGGGGACATCTTCGTTGGGCTGGGTCTTGAAGAAGGTGGCGATCTGGTTCGCCATGCGGATCATCTTGTCAGGCGACATGTGGTGTCTCGTCTATGATACGGTGCTGATGGGAATAGATGTCGAAACCGCCGCCCCGGGCAAAGGCGGCCAGGGTTATTCCCGCCTCCTGCGCCAGGCGTACGGCGGCCCCGGTAGGGGCGGACACGGCCACAAGGACCGGGATACCCGCCAGCGCGCATTTCTGGACCAGTTCGATCGACAGACGCGATGTCATGACGGCGGCCCCTTGGGTAGCGTCGACCCCCTCATGCGCCAGCGCGCCGATGAGCTTGTCCAGCGCGTTGTGCCGGCCCACATCCTCGCGCGCCATGAAGACGCCGCGCCCCGAGGTCATGAAGCCCGCCGCATGGGTGGCGCGGGTCATGTCGTGCAGGCGCTGATGGCGCCGAAGCGCGTCCGTGGCGCGGGCGACATCGGATACCTCCAGCCGCAGGTCCGAGGTCACCCGAGGCACACGGCGCAGCGCCTGCTCCAGGCTGTCGATCCCGCACAGCCCGCAGCCCACCGGCCCCGCCAAGTAGCGCCGGCGCTCGGACAGCGCGCGGGCTCGACCGTCGTCCAGCAGAAAGCGCGCCTCGATGCCCTGCGCGTGTTCGACGAGTTGGAAATCCTCTACCTGCGACGGGTCGGTGACGATGCCCTCTGTCAGGGCAAAGCCAAGGGCGAAATCCGCCAGGTCGGCGGGACTGGCCATCATGACCGCCTGCGTGGTGCCATTGAAGACCAGTGCCACCGGCACCTCTTCGGGCAGGGTGCGATGGATCGCCAACGTGCCCTCGGACTGGTGCGACCGGCCCGAGGCGCTGACGGTTGCGGCGCGCGCACTCATTCCGCCGCCGGAAGGATACGACGCGACCGTTCGGCCTGTGCGGCGTAGTCCTCTTGCCAGTCGGTCGGCCCGTTCGATGGCGCGACCTGCACCGCCGTCACCTTGTATTCCGGGCAGTTCGTGGCCCAGTCGGAATAGTCGGTGGTGATGACGTTGGCCTGCGTATCCGGGTGGTGGAAGGTGGTGTAGACCACGCCGGGGCTGACCCGATCCGTGACCTGTGCCCTCAATGTCGTTTCACCCGACCGCGAGGCCAGCCGCACCCAGTCGCCATCGTTGAGGCCGCGGTTCTCGGCATCATGGGGATGGATTTCCAGCACGTCGGCCTCATGCCAGACCACGTTCTCCGTGCGCCGGGTCTGCGCGCCCACGTTGTACTGCGACAGGATGCGCCCGGTGGTCAGCAAGAGCGGGAAACGCGGGCCGGTCTTTTCGTCGGTGGCGACGTATTCGGTGACGATGAACCGTCCCTTGCCGCGCACGAACTCATCGACATGCATCAGCGGCGTGCCTTCGGGATGCGCCTCGTTGCAGGGCCATTGCACCGATCCCTGTTCCTCCAGCAGGGCATAGTCCACCCCGGCGAAAGAGGGCGTGGTGGCGGCGATTTCCTCCATGATCTGGCTGGGATGGGTATAGGACCAGCCCGCCCCCATCGCATTGGCCAGCAGTTGCGTCACCTCCCAGTCGGCATAGCCGTTCCTGGGTGCCATGACGCGGCGCACCCGGTTGATGCGACGCTCGGCATTGGTGAAGGTGCCGTCCTTTTCCAGGAAGGTCGACCCGGGCAGGAAGACATGGGCGTAGTTCGCGGTCTCGTTCAGGAAGAGGTCATGCACGATGACGCACTCCATCGCCGCAAGACCCGCGGCAACGTGCTTTGTGTCCGGATCCGATTGCAGGATGTCCTCACCCTGACAATAAAGCCCCTTGAAGGTGCCTTCGACCGCGGCGTCCAGCATGTTCGGGATACGCAGGCCCGGTTCCGGGTCGATCTCGACACCCCAGGCGGTCTCGAAGATGTCGCGCACCTCCGCGCCTTTCACATGGCGATACCCCGGCAGTTCATGCGGGAAGGACCCCATGTCACAGGACCCTTGCACGTTGTTCTGGCCCCGCAGCGGGTTCACGCCCACGCCGGGACGCCCGACGTTGCCGGTCAGCATGGCAAGATTGGCGATCCCCATGACGGTGGTCGACCCCTGGCTGTGCTCGGTCACGCCAAGGCCGTAGTAGATCGAACCATTGCCGCCCTTGGCAAAGGCTCGCGCGGCGGCCCGCAGTTCCTGCGCGTTGACGCCGGTCAGCAGGGCGGTCGCCTCGGGCGAGTGACGCGGATCTCTGACGAACTCGGCATAGACCTGGAATTCGTCCCAGTCACAGCGGGTGCGGATGAACGTCTCGTCCATCAGGCCCTCGGTCACGATCACATGCGCCAGCGCGGTGACCACGGCAACGTTGGTGCCGGGCTTCAGCGCCAGGTGATGCGCGGCCTCGATATGGGCGGATTTCACCAGGTCGATGCGGCGCGGGTCGATCACGATCAGCTTGGCCCCGGCCCGCAGGCGCTTTTTCAGACGGCTGGCAAAGACCGGGTGGCCATCGGTGGGATTGGCCCCGATGACGATGACCACGTCTGTCTGCTCGACACTGTCGAAATCCTGCGTGCCGGCGGATGTGCCAAAGGTCTGGCCAAGGCCATAGCCGGTCGGCGAATGGCAGACGCGGGCGCAGGTGTCGGTGTTGTTGTTGCCAAAGACCGCCCGGGTCAGTTTCTGCACCAGGTAGGTTTCCTCGTTGGTGCAGCGGCTGGAAGTGATGACACCGATGCTCTTTTTGCCGTGCTTTTGCTGAAGGCCGCGCAAGCGGCCCGCGGCAAAGCCCAAAGCCTCGTCCCAGCTGACCTCGCGCCAGGGCTCGTCGATCGAGTCGCGGATCATCGGGTTCAGGATCCGGTCCTTGTGGTTGGCATAGCCATAGGCAAATCGGCCCTTGACGCAGCTGTGCCCCCGGTTCGCCTTGCCGTGCTTGTAGGGCACCATGCGGACCAGTTCATCGCCCTGCATTTCCGCCTTGAAGGAACAGCCGACGCCGCAATAGGCGCAGGTGGTCACGACAGACCGGTCCGGCGTGCCCATCTCGATCACGGATTTTTCCTGCAGGGTCGCGGTGGGGCAGGCCTGCACGCAGGCGCCGCAGGACACGCAATCCGACCCCAGGAAATCGTCATCGGCGCCCCCTGCCGACACGCGGCTGTCGAACCCGCGCCCCGAGATCGTCAGCGCAAAGGTACCCTGGACCTCTTCGCAGGCGCGGACGCAGCGGTTGCAGACGATGCACTTGGCGGGATCGTAGGTGAAATAGGGGTTGCTGTCGTCCTTGGGCAGCCACTCGGGGTTGACCTCGCCAGAGGTGTTGCGGGCCGCGAAATGGTTGGCCAGCCCGCCCTGTTCCGGCGCCTTGTAGCGCACGTCGCGCAGGCCGACGGCCCCTGCCATGTCCTGCAACTCGCAATCGCCGTTGGCCGAACAGGTCAGGCAGTCCAGTGGGTGATCCGAGATATAGAGTTCCATCACGCCCTTGCGGATCTTGCGCACCTTTTGCGACTGCGTGTCCACGATCATGCCCGGCGCCACCGGCGTCGTGCAGGATGCGGGCGTGCCGCGTCGGCCTTCGATTTCCACCGCACATAGACGGCAGGATCCGAACGCCTCGAGGTTGTCCGAGGCGCAGAGCTTGGGCACCGAAATGCCAATCTCGGCGGCGGCGCGCATGACGCTGGTGCCCTCGGGAACGGTGACTTCGAACCCATCGATGGTCAGGGTGACGGGCGCGCCCTGGCGGGCGGGGGTGCCCATGTCACGGTCGTCGGTCGGCAGGATGAAATCCTTCATTCGGCGGCCTCCTTCTGGCAGGCGAAATCGTCGGGGAAATGAGTGACGGCAGACATGACCGGGAACGGCGTGAAGCCCCCGAGCGCGCAAAGCGACCCGTCCGTCATCGTCTCGCAGAGGTCCGTCAGCAGGGGCAGCGCGGCGGCGTCGCCCTCGGCAATCCGGTCCAGCGTCTCGACACCGCGCACGGCGCCGATCCGGCAGGGCGTGCACTTGCCACAGCTTTCCACGGCGCAGAACTCCATTGCGAAGCGCGCCATGCCCAGCATGTCGGTGCCGTCGTCGAAAACAGTCAAGCCCGCGTGGCCGATCAATCCGCCCGCCTGATCGAATTCCTCGTAGCCAAGTGGCGTGTCGAATTTCGATACGGGCATATAGGCGCCCAAGGGGCCGCCCACCTGCACCGCCTTGACCGGGCGGCCAGAGGCCGTACCGCCCCCCAGGTCATTGACCACCTCGCCCAAGGATATGCCAAAGGCGGTTTCGAAAAGCCCGCCACGCGCCACGTTGCCCGCGATCTGCAAGGTCACGGTACCGCGTGACCGGCCAAGGCCGAAATCCGCATAGTGTTGCGCGCCCTTCTCGAAAATCACCGGCACGGTCGCCAGGCTGATGACGTTGTTCACCACCGTCGGACGGCCCAGGAAGCCCTCCAGCGCCGGCAAGGGCGGCTTGGCCCGCACCACGCCGCGCTTGCCTTCAAGCGAATTGAGCAAGGAAGTTTCCTCGCCGCAGACATAGGCGCCCGCCCCCTTGCGGATCTCCATGTCGAAGGCGCGGCCAGACCCCAGAATGTCGTGGCCCAGCACGCCGGCAGCGCGGGCCAGTTCCACCGCACGGGTCATGACGGCGATGGCATCCGGATATTCCGAACGCAGGTAAACATAGCCCTTGGTCGCGCCAACACCCAGCCCGGCGATGGCCATGCCCTCGATCAGGGTAAAGGGGTCGCCCTCCATGATCATGCGATCGGCAAAGGTGCCGCTGTCACCCTCGTCAGCATTGCAGACGATGTATTTCTGCGGCGCTTCCGCGTCATGCACGGTCTGCCACTTGATGCCGGTCGGGAAACCGGCCCCGCCACGGCCGCGCAGGCCGGAGGTTTTTACCTCGTCAACAACCTGCTGGGCCGACAGGTCGAGCGCGATGCGCAACCCCTTCAGCCCGCCATGTGCCTGGTAGTCGTCCAGCGACAACGGGTCGATCACGCCGACGCGGGCAAAGGTGAGGCGGGTCTGGCGCTTCATCCAGTCTAGTTCTTCGACCGGACCAAGTGCCTTGGCGCTGGTTCCGTCGAGAATGCCCGCCACATCGCCGGGCTCCGCCGGGCCGAACCCGTGACGCACCCCGTCGATCTCGACCTCGACCAGCGGTTCGAGCCAGATCATCCCGCGCGTGCCGGTACGGATGATTTCAGCTTTCGGGTCTGCCGCGCGCAGGGCGGTAACCACGTCCTCGGCCCCTAGCGCCTTGGCGGCGCTGTCCATTGGAACGTAGATCTTCATGCGCCCGCCTCCGCCAGCAATCTGTCCAGCCTGGCTGCGTCGATGCGGCCAACGACACGGTCATCCACCATTGCCGCAGGTGCACAGGCGCAGAGGCCAAGGCAGTAGACCGGCTCGATCGTGACCGCGCCGTTCGGGGTGGTCCCGTGCCAGTCCAGTCCGAGTTTCGACAGCAGGCCTTCGGCCAGTTCGCTGCCGCCGACGGACTGGCAGGCCTCGGCACGGCAGATCTTCAGCACATGTCGGCCTGCCGGAGCTTCGCGGAAGTCATGGTAGAAGCTGATGACCCCGTGCAACTCGGCCCGGGTGATGTTCAGCGCATCACAGATCTGCGCGTGCGCCTTGGCCGGTATGTGACCAAAGCTGTCCTGGATGGCATGCAGCAGCGGCAGCAGCGGCCCTTCGAGGGACTGATGCGCGGCGATGATGAGTTTCAGCTCGGCTGCGTCGAAATCGGCGCTGGCAGGCATATGGCGATCCTCCTGAATTGGCGCCAACTGGCACGTTCGGAGGGGGGACCTTCAATAACGCTGTTCCGTCAGTCGATAGAAATTTCCGATCAAACTGGCGGCAGCTTGCGCGCCTCTTTCAATAGCGCGTCCAGAACCGGTGTGCGCGGATCCCTGTGAGGCAGGATCAATCCGACCTTGTGATAGCGTCCCGCCCCTTGCAGCGAGACCAGTGAAATGTCCTTGCCAGCCGCAAGGAACCGCGCGAGATCTCCGGGCAGAACGGTCACGCATTGCCCTTGGATCACGCTGGCCACCAGGGCGATGACCGAGTTCGTTTCGATGCAGGTGCTGGGCCTGACGCCGTTCTTGGTGAACAGGCGATTGATGATCCGCCTGTTCTGCATGTCGGGCGTCAAAAGGGCCAGTTGCACGCCGCTGAGGGCCGACCAGTCGACGCAATCCCGCCCGGCGAAATGAGAAGATGTCGCGCAGACAAGCATGTAGCTTTCTTCGTACAATTCGGCCGTATCGACACGGCCAAGGGGCTCGTTGTCGAGATAGGAAATCCCGGCGTCCGCCTCGAAATCGTCCAGCAATTGCAGGATCTCGCGCGAGTTGCGGGACAGGATCCGGAACCGGACATTCGGGTGACGGGCCGCGAAGACCGTGCAGAGGTGTCCGGCCCAGGACTGGGCCGTGGGGATCACGGCAAGCCGCACTTCACCAGCAAGGCCCGTCCGGCTCATCCGCATTTCGTCCCGCAACTGACGGGCATCGCCGGTGATCCGCTTGGCCCATGTCAGCGCGGTCTGGCCTTCGGGGGTCAGCCCCCCGAATCGCGAGCCCCGATACACCAGCTGGACGCCAAGCTGCTCTTCAAGCTGCTTGATCCCCGCCGACAAGGTGGGTTGCGCGATGTTCATGCGCTCCGCGGCCCGCCCGAAATGGCCTTCACGGGCCAAGGCGATGAACATTTCCAACTTGTCGAGCATGATACCGTTTTCCTATCGTAAACAGCCCTCTCGATCCTGAATTTCGATGAAAAAGTCCAGAGGCGGCGCTCATTCTGCCGGATTGCCGCGCCTTGCCTTGGCGCTTTCGATCAGAACGCGCGCCATCTTTTCGGCGGTGCGGGCCGCCTCGGGCATGTTCCGGACATGCGCCGTGGCGATGGCCCCTTCCTTGAGAAGGGCAAGCTGCTCGGCTAGGCCTTCCGGATCGGGCAACCCCGCGTCACGGCAGAGTTCGACGAGGTAGTCGACGATTCGACGCTTGTGCTCCGCCGCCAGACGATGCGCCGGATGGGCTTGGTCCCCGAACTCACCCGCCGCGTTTATGAAGGCACACCCGTAGAAACCGATCCCCTTGAACGCCTTGCCCAAGAACCATGTTTCCAGTGCGGGAAACATCGCCATCAGCCGCTCTTCGGGATCGGTCGACGACTTCTCCATCTCGGCCATGAGCCAGTTGCGAAACCGTTCGTCGCGCAGCTGCAGGGCGGCGAGGATCAATTCGTCCTTCGAGCGGAAGTGCTTGTAGAGGGTCATCTTCGCCACACCTGATTCGCTCAGGATGCGGTCGATGCCGGTCGCGTTGAAGCCGTGGACATAGAAAAGATTCAGGGCAGTATCGACAAGATCATCACGGCGCGACTTCAAATCGTTCTCTCCAGTTATCAGACAGTTCTGTCTATTTATCCTGCTTTTTGAAACCTATTTCAATGTGAAAGCGCTGGAGACATTTTTCACAGCTTGGTGATAGGGGTTTGACAAATATACAGACCTGTCTGTTTTATAAGTGACGTTCAAACGCGTTCACTGAAACCACACCAAGAGAGATCCCATGACCCGTATCCCCCTTCCGGCCACCATCGAAGACGCCCCCGCCGCCTCGCGCCCACTGCTCGAGGCGGTCAAGGCCTCGCTTGGTTCGGCACCCAACCTCTTTCGGCTGACGGCCAACAGCCCCGCAGCCTTGGGCGGCTACCTCGAACTGAGCGGCGCCCTGTCCAAGGGGGACCTGCCCGCTGCCACCCGCGAACGCATCGCTTTGGCCGTCGCGCAGGTGAATGGCTGCGACTACTGCCTGTCGGCCCATGCCTTCATCGGCAAGAACATGGCCAAGCTCGACGACGCCGAGATCGTGGCCAACCGCCGGGGCGGTTCGACGGACCCCAAGGCCGATGCCGCCGTCCGCTTTGCCGTGTCGCTGGTCAAGGCGCGCGGCAACGTGACCGAGGCCGAGGTCTCTGCCGTCAAACTCGCCGGCTACAGCGACGCGCAGATCGTCGAGATCGTCGCCCATGTCGCGCTCAACACGCTGACCAACTACCTCAACGAGGCCTTCGGAACCCCGATCGACTTTCCGGTCGTAAACTCTGACGCTGCCTGATCCCGCAGGTCCCCCCAGGGCGCCCCGGCACATTCCCTGTCCCTTGTCCCCCGCCGGGGTGCCCACCTTTCCCCGAGGAACCAAAGATGACCCGACCCCCGATCCCCCCATTCAGCAGCGAAACCGCCGCGCAAAAGGTCCGCCTGGCCGAAGATGCATGGAACACGCGCCAGCCCGAAAAAGTGGCGCTGGCCTATACGGCCGACAGCCAATGGCGCAACCGCGCCGAGCGTTTCGAGGGCCGTGACCGCATCGTCGACTTTCTGTCGCGCAAATGGGCGCGCGAACATGACTACCGCCTGATCAAGGAGCTTTGGGCCCATGATGGCAACCGCATCGCCGTGCGCTTTGCCTATGAATACCGCGACGACAGCGGCGCGTGGTTCCGAGCCTACGGCAACGAAAACTGGGAGTTCGCGCCCGATGGCCGGATGCAGCGCCGCGTCGCCTCGATCAACGATCTGCCAATTCGGGAAGATGAGCGCCTGATGCACTGGCCGCAAGGCCCGCGCCCGCAGGATCACCCCGGCCTGACCGACCTGGGGCTATAAGGAGAAAGACCATGGCCAATGCCTATGCCCGGATCGCCTTTACGCCCACCGTGCGTGCGGAACAGCATCAGCACGGCTCGGACGAGATCTACGCGCGCGTCCTCTCCCCCGACCGCAACGATGGTGCCGAACTGACCGAACGCGAAGCCGCCTTCATCCAGGCCCGCGACGGCATGTTCCAGGCCACGGTGTCCGAGACAGGCTGGCCCTATGTCCAGTTTCGCGGCGGCACACCCGGGTTTCTCAAGGTGATCGACCCGCAGACCGTCGCCTATGCGGATTACAGCGGGAACAAGCAGTACATCAGCACCGGAAACCTGCGCAGGAATGACCGCATCTCGATCCTCGCGGTGGATTTTGCGCGGCGCAAGCGGCTCAAGCTGCTGGGAAATGCCCGGATCACCGAGGATCCGTCGGTGATTGCCCATCTGAATGGTCCGGATGCGCCGCCCGCCGAACGCGCCATCGTTGTCCACGTGGCCGCCTTCGACTGGAATTGCCCGCAGCACATTCCGGTCCGCCGCACCGATGCCGAATACGGCGAGGAAATCCGCCGCTTGCGCGAGCGCATCGCCGAACTGGAACAACAGCGTTCCACCAGTCCCTGACCCTGCCCCGACACCGCCCCCGGATCATCCCCGGGGGCGGTTTTCATTTCCCTGCAAAGAATTGGAGCCTGCCATGCCCACCGTCACCGCAGCCTTTGTCCACGCCCTCACCAAGGCCGCCAAACTGACCCTGACCCCGAAGGGGGACATCCTCTCCGGCGGTGTCCAGGTTCACAGGGTGGCCCCTCTCGTGGACGGGCAATTGGACGACCAGAGCTTTTTCGATCTCATCTGCTGGATTGCGCGGCGTCATCCCGACCGCGTCAGCCTGATGGCGGCCTATGCCGATGCAATCCGGATGGATGACCTTGGTGTTCTGGGGCTCGCGCTCAAGACCGCGCCAACCCTGCGCGCCTCGCTGGTGCGGCTGGAACGCTATTTTCGCCTGCTGACGGACACCGCTGTCTACCTGCTGGACACCAGCCTTTCGCCGGCGCGGCTGATGCTCGAAGGAAGGACGCCGGATCACCCGGCCCTCACCCTGCGAAACGAATGCGCGCTTGCCGGGTTTGCCCGCAACGCGCGGGATTTCGTGCGCGACGAGCTACAGCTGGAGTTCGTCACCTTCCGGCACAGCTGTTCCGGCGATCCGGCACGCTACGAGGCACATTTCGGCTGCCCTGTCCTCTTTGGCGCCGACCGCGATTCCATCGCCCTGTCATTACGCTCCCTCGACCTGCCCAACCGTCTCGGAGACGAGGCTCTGTCGGAGTTCATGACGCGGCACCTGGACCAGGAACTAGCCCCCCAAGAAACGGAGCCGCCACTGCGGGCGGACCTGTGCCGCCGCCTGTCCACCGCGCTCAGCACCGGGGTCCCGCGCGCGGCCTGCCTCGCGCGGGATATGGGGATGAGCGAACGGACCTTCTTTCGCCGCCTTTCGGACGAAGGCACCACCTATCGCGACGTGGTCCGCGAGGTTCAGGTCAAACTTGCGCGCGATCTGCTGGAACACAGCGACTGTAGTATTGCCGAGGTCGCATTTCTCACCGGCTTTGCCGAGCAGAGCGCCTTTGGCCGTGCCTTCAAACGCTGGGTTGGGCAGGCCCCGGCGCAGTACCGTAACCGCGCCTGCGACGTGCCGCGCCTACCCCAGGGCGCGGTCATGGCAGGGACTGTCCAAAGGCTGGCAGGCGGGGCCGATACTGTCAGGGCCGGGGCGGTTTAATCTCATTTCATCAACAAGATGAGGCGCCGACCCTCGTAATCGAAATTCGGGGCCAGCGCCCCGGGCAACGCGAACACGAAAGGCCCAAGACATGGAACTGACATCCGCACCGGCCCGCCCGGGTCCCGACGCACAACGCCTTTGCCGCGTAACCGTCATACATGCTCCGCAAGGCTCGCCCAGGATGCGTGGCATCCGCGAGATGACCTCGCTCTTGATCGCGGCCTTGGCCGGCGCCCTGGCCACCGGCGGGCTGGCCACGCTCATCATGATGTCCGCCCCGGCCTATGCCGGCAGCACACCCGAAGGAGGACCGCGACTCCTGGTCCGCCTCCCGCGAACAACCGACGAGGTCGACTGGCGCGCCGAGGGCGCCTTTCCCGAGGACCTGCCCGACCTTGCCCCGCTGCCCGGCCCCCAGGCCTTGACGCCGCCGCCGGTCTGCACCTGCATCCTGCCGCCCGCGGTGGACTGACCCCATTCCCGGGCCGCCCCACCTGGCAGCCCGGTCCCCAAGGACAGCGAAAGACACACGGACAAACGCGGCACGCCAAAGGCCGCGACTGGCACCGCCATGCGGCGTCCCCACTTTCGCGGCCCTGGCAGCGCGACCGCGCTGTCCCACCCCGCTCTGACCCAAAGGAGAGAGACCATGAACCACGACGATCACGACATTTGCGGATGCAACGTCACGCCCGAACAGGTGGACACGGCACGCCGCCGCCTTTTGGCCGGCGCTGCGGCCACCGGGGCCGCGGCCATTGCCGGCTCTGCCGCTCATGCCGCCACGCCGGAGGCCCGCGCGCTGTATGCGGATCCGGCCGACCCCGGCCTGCCCCAGGTCGACATGGACATCACGCCGGGCCGCACCGCGCTGGTGGTGACGGATCCGCAGATCGACTTCCTGTCCGAGGACGGCGTGACCTGGGGCGTCGTGGGTGAAAGCGTGACCGAACAGGGCACCGTCGACAATATCGAACGCCTCTTTGCCGCCGCCAAGTCAGCGGGAATGCCGGTCTTCATCTCGCCCCACTACTACTACCCGCATGACCACAAGTGGCACTTCGAGGGGACGCTGGAAAAGACCATGCACGCCATCGGCATGTTCGACCGTCCCGGGCCGCTGAACCTTGACGGCTTCGACGGCTCGGGCGCCGACTGGATGCCGCAGTACAAGAAATACATCGAGGATGGCGAAACCATCGTCTGTTCGCCGCACAAGGTCTACAGCCCGGCGCAGAACGATCTGAACCTGCAGCTGCGCAAGCGCGGCATCGACAAGGTCATCCTGGCGGGCATGTCGGCCAATCTCTGCACCCAGGCGCATCTCTACGAACTGCTGGAGCTGGGCTACGAGGTTGCCGTGGTTCGGGATGCCACCGCCGGCGCGAAGGTGCCGGAGGGCGACGGATACCTCGCCGCCATCATCAATTTCCGAATGGTTGCCAACGGCGTCTGGTGGACAGACGACGCTGTGACCCGCATCGCTCGCGGCGCGTAAGCGGCGCAGCACTTCTCCTCCCTGAAAACTCCCTGAAGACAAGGACCAAGACCATGACCAAACTGACCTTTGCCGCCGCCATCTCTGCATCTTTGATCGCGCTGGCCTCGGCCGCCTTTGCCGCCGACGAGTACAATGTCTCGAACGGGCTGACGCTGACCGGCCATCCGCTGGGCATGCACGGCTTTGACCCGGTGTCGATGTTCAAGGCCGACGCGCCGGAAATCGGTGACGCGGAATTCACCTCGGAACACGACGGCGTCGACTACTATTTTGCCAATGCCGAATCCAAGGCCGCCTTCGACGCAGACCCGGCGGCCATGCTGCCCCAGTTCGGCGGGTTCTGCGCCTTTGGCGTCTACGCCGGCAAGAAGCTGGACGGTGACGTGCGTTATGCCGACATCGTCGATGGAAAACTGTACCTCTTTGTGAACAAGGCCATCTTCGACAAGTACCTGGAAGACCGTGACACCGTGATCTCCGGCGCCTTTGCCAAGTGGCCCGAGATCATGGAAACACCGATCGACGAACTCTGATCGCTGCAGTTCGGCAAACAGGCCGGGCCGCGGGACATCCCGCGGCCCGATCCAGTGCACCCTAGCCTTTGACGCCGGCAGAAATCATCACCGCTTCGGTCACGCGTTTCTGAAAGACCAGGTAGCCGATGATGACCGGTGCCGCAGCCAGAAGGGCCAATGCCATCATGCGGGCATAGGCGACCCCGAAGCTGTCGTTGACCTGCGTAATGCCGACCGGGATCGTCATCATGTTTTCACTGGTGGCGATCAGGAACGGCCAGAAAAAATTGTTCCAGGCCGAGATGAAGGTGATGATCGCCAACGCCGCCGTGATGCCCCAGTTCAGCGGCAGGTAGAGCTTGAACAGCAGGGTGAACTCTCCACCCCCATCCAGCAGCACCGCCTCACGCATCTCGCGCGGGATGGCGTCAAAGAACTGCTTGTAGACGATCACCACCACCGGAACGATCAGCTGCGGCAGGATGATCCCCCACCAAGTGTTGACCAGGTCCAGATCGCTCATCAGCACGAATTGTGCCACGTAGAGCGCCGGGACCGGCACCATGAAGCTGGCCACCACCACGAGATACAGCATCTTTCGCCCGGGAAACCGCAGTTGCGACAGCGCGTAGGCGCACATCATGCCTGTCACCAGAACAATGATCGTGATGATGAGAGAGGTCCCCACCGAGTTGAGATACCAGATCGGCAGCTTGGAATTGGACAGCACCGACAGGTAGGCGGAAAAGTTCAGCTCGTCGATGAGAACACCGGCATCCGACACGATCCGGTTCTCGCTGCGAAGGGACGTGGTCAGCGCCCAGTAGAGCGGAAAGATCCAGATCGCGGCGGCGATCAGCACAATGCCCGAAAAGGCAAGATCCCTGGCGCGTTTGACGGTCATTTGCGGCCTCCGATGCGCAAGAGTTGGAACTGCAGGACAGAGACGATCACGATGAAGAGGAACAACACCATCGCGATGGCAGAGGCGTAGCCACCGTTGTTCAGCTGGAACGCCTCTCGGTACATCTGCATCAGGACGACGTAGGACTGGTTGAAGGGGCCACCGTTCGACAGCAGGTACACCTGGTCAAAAAGCTTGAGTTGCAGGATCAGTTGCAGTGTCAGGACCAGCGCGGTGATCGGCCAGAGCAGCGGCCAGGTCACCCGCCAGAAGCGCTGCCAGGAGGTCGCGCCATCCAGCGCCGCAGCCTCGTAGAGGTCGGGCGGAATATTGCGCAGACCGGCAATCAGCAGCAGCACGTTGAACCCGTTGGTCCACCAGATCGTGACAACGGCGATCATGGGCATCACCCAGTGGGGGTTCTTGAACACCGGCACGGGCTTGCCCGTGATGGCCGCGATCAGCGGCTGCAGGATGCCGAACTGGAAATCCAGCATCCAGGTCCAGATCATAGTCACGACAGAAACCGGCAGGACGTAGGGCAGGAAAAACAGCGTCAGCACCAGCGCCTGCATCCGCCCTTTCAGCTTGCTGACGGCCAGCGCGATCAGCAGGGCGATCACCGTCGTCGGGATGACCGTCAGCAGCACGAAATAGAGGTTGTTCCAGAGCGAGGTATAAAACAGCCGGTCGTTCAGCAGCTTGGCGTAGTTGTCCACACCGATCCACTGTCCCTCACCGATCAGCGGCGCGTCGGTAAAGCTGAGCGCAATCACGCTGAAGGTGGGGTAGAGAAAGAAAACGATGAAGATGAACAGGAACGGCGCGGTCATCAGGAACGACGCCCGCAGTTCGCGGCGTCGGCGCTTTGGTATCGACATCAGGGCCTCCCTTTCCCCTCCCATGTGGGGCCGGGGACCGGCATGGCAGGTCCCCGGCTGTCAGTCTCAGTCAAGCAGGGACTGCAACTGTGCCTTCATCTGCTCGGCGGCATCCTCGGCGCTGAGGAACCCGTGCACGGCCGGGGCGATCAGGTTGTCCACTGCGTCATAGACCGGCGAAGCAACCCCCGCGATCTTGGACCGCGGATCAAAGGCCGCGTTGTCCGCCAGCGAAGCATAGGTCGCATTGGGCTGCAGCGCCGCGTAGTCGTCGCTTTCGACGGTGGGCTTGTAGGCCGGGATATGGCCGGCACCGGCCCAGGCCAGCGAATGCTCCTGCATCCAGCCGATGACCGTCAACACGGCGGTGCGCTTTTCGTCGGTCATGTCCGGGTCGTTGGGAATGGCGAAGGCGTGGGAATCCGCCCAGGTCGCCGGCATGCCCATCATCTGCGGCACTTCGTTGGCGAACCAGTCAAAGCCCAGCGAACCATCGTCGGTCGAGTCCTTGAAGGTCGGAACCTCCCAGACACCATTGATGTGCAGCACCGATTTCCCGCCCGAGAACAACGCCACCGACGCCTCGTAGGCGGCCTGCTCGGGGATCAGCCCTTCGGCGCGCCAATCCGCAAGGGTCTGGATCGCGGTCACGGCCTTGTCCATGTTGTCACCGGCCAGCACCTCGCCATCGGTCAGCATCTCGCCGCCCTGCTGGCGCAGCAGCGTGTAGAACATGCGCCAGGTGCCGCCACCGCCTTCGGACTGAAAGCTCAACGGATCGGAAAAGCCCTCTTCCTTGGCCCAGGTCAACAGTTCGGTCATCTCCGCGATGGAGGAAATGCCCGTCAGATTGCCGTCAGCGTCCAGCCACTTGGTGCCGTCCAGCGCCGTGCGGTTGTAGTGAACAACGACGGCGTGAATGTCGAATGGCACGGCCATCAACTGCCCGTCATCGGTCGACGCGGCGGTGATTGACGCCTCGAAGAAATCGTCTTTGGACAGCCCCGCCGTCTCGAGGTCGGCATCGCTGATCGGGGACAGCACGTCCTCTTCCAGTGCCAGCGGCAACCGCGACAAGTGGTAGGTCATGATATCGGGACCCTGGCCAACCGCAACCGCGGTGCGCACCTTGGTATAGAAGGGCAGACCCCATTCCAGCGTCGTACCGCTGATCTGGATATCGGGGTGTTCCGCGTTGAACTGGTCGATCAGCGCCTTCATGCGCACGCCATCCCCACCGGCCAGAAAGTCCCACCACTCGACTTCGACCTGGGCCCAGGCCGGACCGGAGAGTCCCAGCGCCACCGCGGTTGCCGCGGCCAGCTTGCCAAACTTCATAGTCATTTCAGTCCTCCTCCTGACTGTCGTTGTCTCATCGAATGCGATCGCCTTTGCCGTCGAAGACGAAAATGCGCCCGATCTCGGGCGTCACCGTCTGGACCGTTCCGTGCATCCCGTGCCGGGCGCCGGTCTGCTGAAAGATCACCGGCTCGCCACCTTCCAGGGTGCCGTGCTGGTAGGACACGCCGCCCAGTTCCTCTGCCACGTCGACCGTGACCCGAAGACCCCGCCCCTCAGTCACCTGCAGGTGTTCGGGGCGCATCCCCAGCGCGATCCGCGCACCCTGCGCGGGCTTGTCGGCCAGCGGTATGTCAAAGCTGATGTCCGGCTGGCCGGTCAGCGTCGCGCTCACACCGTCGTCCCTGTGCCCCGACACCGTCGCATCTAGGAAATTCATCGACGGCGACCCGATGAAACCCGCAACAAAGCGGTTCGACGGGTCGTCATACAGGTCCAGTGGCGCGCCGCTCTGCTGCACATGCCCGCCCTGGAGAACAAAGATCGTATCGGCCAGCGTCATCGCCTCGACCTGGTCGTGCGTGACGTAGATCATCGTCGCGCCCAGCGCCTTGTGCAGCCGCGCCAGTTCCAGGCGCATCTGCACCCGCAATTCGGCATCCAGATTGGACAGGGGTTCGTCGAAAAGGAACACCTCTGGCGCGCGCACAATAGCCCGCCCGATGGCCACCCGCTGACGCTGGCCACCAGAGAGTTGCGCCGGCTTCTTGTCCAAGTGTTCGACGAGTTGCAGGATACCGGCGGCCTCGCGGACCTTTTCATCCACCTCGGCCTTGGGCCGCTTGGCCAGCCGCAGGCTGAATGCCATGTTTTCATAGACCGAAAGGTGCGGATACAGCGCATAGGACTGAAAGACCATCGCCACGCCGCGATCCGCCGGATCCTCATGCGTCACGTCACGGTCACCGATGGCGATCTGGCCGCCGCTGGTTTCTTCCAAACCTGCGATCATCCGCAACAGCGTGGACTTGCCGCATCCCGACGGGCCGACGAAGACCGCGAACTGACCGCGCTGGATGTCCATGTCGACGCCACGGATCACGTCGATCGCACCAAAGCTCTTCTCGATCCCTCTCAGATGAACGCCTGTGTCCTTCATCGCGCCTCCCCCTCTTTCGTTGCTCCCGGGCCGGGCACCCCTGCCTCAGCCGACCGAAAGCCGGATCATGCTGTAGGAAAAGGCCGGCAGCTCGCCCTTGAGACCTCCCTCGCCCACGGCCAGCCTGTCCCCCTTGCGCGGGGTGACCTTGTTCGGCTCGGCGCAGGTGTTGGCGACGCGCGCCAGGCTGCTGTCGCCGCCCATCACCTGGTGGTCGATCAGCTTGAGATCGTCAAAACCGTGCAACGCAAGATCAAGCTCCATCGCCTCGTCCGGGCTTCGGTTGATGGCGAACACCGTGATCGATCTGCCGTCCGGCGCCAGCACCGCGGCCACGTCAAGGTAGTTCACATCCTGCGCCACCGCCTCGTCGTAACGCGGGCAGTCCACGGCGACATTCAGCGCCGTGCCGCGACCGTAAAGGCTTGCAAACTGGTAGGGATAGTAGATCGAGGTCGCCCAGGCCTTGCCCCCGCGTTCGGTACGGATCGGGGCGATCACGTTCACAAGCTGCGCGATACAGGCGATCTTGACCCGGTCGGACCGGCGGATGAACTCGTTCAGCAACCCGCCGACAAAAATCGCGTCCTCGAGGTTGTAATCCTCTTCCAGCAGCGCCGGCGCCTCTGGCCAGTCCCAGCTGTGCCAGTTCTTACTGTCCTGTTCGCGGTTGTGATACCAGACGTTCCATTCATCGAAGCAGATGTAGATGTCGTTCTTGGCCCGCTTCTTGGCCTTGACGTAGTCGATCACCCCGGCAATCGACTGGATGTAGCGCCCGGTCTCCTCGACCTTGGCAAAGTAGTTCAGGCTGTTGCGGCTGTTGTTGCCGAAATACTTATGCAACGAGATGTAGTCGACATTCTCGTAACACTCTTCCAGCACCTGCCGCTCCCAGTCCGGGTAGGTCGGCATCTGGTCGTTCGAAGAGCCGCAGACCACCGTCTCGATCCCCTTGCCGAAGGCCTTGACCGCCTTCGATGTCTCGTCAGCCAGGCGTCCGTATTCCTTGGCCTCCATGTGCCCGATCTGCCAGGGGCCGTCCATTTCATTGCCCAGGCACCACATGTTGACGCCATAGGGGTCTTCGACGCCGTGGCTGCGGCGCAGGTCGCTCCAGTAGGTGCCGGAAGGGTGGTTGCAGTATTCGACGAAGTTGCGCGCCTCTTCGATTCCGCGGGTGCCGAGGTTCACGGCCAGCATCATCTCGATCTCGGCATCCCTTGCCCAGCGGGCAAATTCGTTGATGCCCACCTGGTTGGTTTCCTTGGACCGCCAGGCCAGGTCCAGCCGGACCGGGCGATCCTCTTTCGGGCCGACGCCGTCCTCCCACTTGTAGGCTGAGACGAAGTTGCCGCCCGGATAACGGATCGCCGGGATCTTCAACGCACGCACGAGATCTAGCACATCGCTGCGGAACCCATCGGCGTTTGCGGTGGGGTGATCGGGTTCGTAGATGCCGCTGTAGATTGCCCGCCCCATGTGCTCGATGAACGCCGAATAAAGACGGTCATCGATCTGCGCGATGCTGAAATCCCGATGTATCGAAGCGCGGCCCTTCATGTCCCCTCCCAGGTGTGAATGTCGTGTTGGGGGCACAGTAGGGTCGCGGCTCGTTTACAATCAATTTACATCTCGGCCTATCGCGTTGACAGAACCGGTAACATGATTGCCGTCATCTCCTTGCTTCCCCAACCGCGTCTCGACAAGCCCAAGCAGCCGCCGGGCGGCCGCCGACATCAGGCGATCCCGTGGACAGAGGATGTGGTAGGGTTCGATCGGGATGGGCCTGATCGTGTCCAGAAGCACCAGATCGGCGCAATAGGGCGGCGACAGCAGCAGGTCGGCCACCTCCTGCGTTACCACCGCGATGACATCGGAATCGCGCAGCAGGGCCATGATGGCCACCACGGAGGCGGTCTTGATCAGGTTGTCGGGCAGGTCCGTGCCTTCCTCGTGAAAGGCGATTTCCAGGGCGTGCCGGATCGGCGCGCCCCGGTCCTGCATCGTCCAGAGGCTGTCGGACAGATCCGCCAGCGATACCTGCCCCACGGCGGCCATCGGATGGCCGCGCCGGACCATCAAGAGAACTTCCTCGTCATGGGCGGGCCGGATGTCGAAGTCGCGAGAGTAATCGTGCGGGCCGACCCGGCTCAGCGTGAAATCGTAGTCGCCGCGTTCCAGCCCCCGCATCAACTGCGACGACGATGAGACATCAAGCGACACGTCGATGCCCGGCGCCACGGCCTTCAGCTCGAGGATCGCCGGGATCATGGCGGCAAGCGCCCCGCCTGTCACGGCCCCCACCCGCACCGAGCCTCCCATGCCGCCCAGGTGCTCGGAGAAATCCTGTGACATCCGGTCGATATCGTGGACCAGCTTGCGCGCATGGGTCACAAGCACCGTCCCCTCGGGCGTAGCGCGCATCCCCTTGGGTGTCCGTTCGAACAGGACCGAACCGATGTTCTCTTCCATGTCGGCCAGCATCCGCGAGGCGGCGGGCGTGGTCATCCCGCAGACATCCGCCGCAAGACGCAGTTTGCCATGACTGGCAATCGCACTGATGAGGCGCAGCTGAACCGGCCGAAGAGAGCGAAGATAATGTGACACGGCCGCGGCCCCCAATACGCACCCGACCGCCGCGCCGGGCAACTGGCGCCAGACTTGCGCTGCGCCCAATGTTTAGCAACCCCGCAAAGGAAAAGGCGCGCCATAAGGCACGCCTCCCCTTTGTCGGATCCGTGCCGGGATCACTCGGACAGAGTGAAGGGCGCGGTGTACTTGTCGACGTTGTCCGGCGTGATCAGGGCGCAGTCGAACAGCTGCTTTTCCTGGGCCACTTTCGGTTCGCCGTTCTTGATGTAGTAATCCGCCTGGATCACGGCCTCGCGCGAGAAGACGGCGACCGGCTGCAACACGGTATAGGCCATCTCGCCGGCGCGCACCGCCTCGACCGCATCGGGCGAACCGTCGAAACCGCCGACGATGGTGCCTTCAAGCTTGCCGGCTTCCTTCAGCGCGACGATAGCCCCCAGCGCCATTTCGTCGTTACCCGAGATGACGGCGTCGATGACCGGGTTCGCCTGGATGATCGACTGCATCTTGGTATAGCCTTGGGTCCGGTCCCAGTTGGCCACTTCCTGTGCGACCTTCTCGAGGCCCGGATACTGGCTCAGCACGGTATTGTACCCGTTGGAGCGTGTGGCCGCGTTGTTGTCGGCCGGGTTGCCGAAGAACTCGACGTATTTGGCCTCGTCTCCGACCAGCTCCTGCCATGCCACGGCGCCCAGCGCTGCACCCTGCGCGTTGTTCGACACCAGCTGCGCGATGGCGATGCCGGACTCGTTGATCTCGGCGTTCACCAGGAAGACCGGGATACCGGCCTCGGTTGCCTTGCGCACCACGCCCACGGACCCGTCCGCATTGGCCGGGTCAAGGATGATCGCCTTGGCACCATTGGTGATGGCCGCGTCGATCAGATTGGATTCGACGTTGGTGTCGCCCTTGTGCGCGGCAACGGTGGCTTCGTAGCCCAGCTCTTCGGCGGTTTCCTTGGCGACCTGACCTTCGGTGAACCAGTAGGGGTTGGCCGGGTCGGTCACGATGATGGAGATCAGGCCCTCGGCCCAGGCCGAGCCTGCCATCAGGGGCAGCGACGCGGCGGCGGCCAGCAGGGCGCGTTTGGTGAACTTGATCATGAGAATTCTCTCCCTTGGGTTGGTTGTTGCCGGGGTCCGGCTTGACTTCGCGTCGGGTCTCCTCTTGCCCGAGAAACCGCGAAACTTGGGTGGGGCGGGCCTAGCCTTTCTTGGCCTTGCCCCCGTATTGGATGGAGTTCAGCATCACGGCGAGCACGATGACCGCGCCGGTAAAGACCGTCTGCCAGTAGGACGAGACGCCGATGATCACGAGGCCGTCCGACAGGAAACCGATGACGAAGGCGCCCAGCAGCGTGCCGCGTACGGTGCCGCGTCCACCCATCAGGCTGGCTCCGCCCACCACGACCGCCGCGATGGCCGTCAATTCGTAGGTGGTGCCCGCGGTGGGCCCGGCAGAGGTCAGCTGAGAACTGAGGACGAGCCCCGCGATCGCCGCGCACATGCCCGACAGGACGTAGACGGTGATCTGCACCTTCTTGACCGGCACGCCGGACAGTTCGGCAGCACGTTCGTTGCCGCCCGAGGAATAAAGCCAGCGGCCAAAGGCGGTCCGCGACAGCAGCAGTCCGGCGGCAATCGCGACCACGGCCAGGATGATGACCCCGATCGGCACGCCGCCGATACGGTTGAAGCCAAGCCAGTCAAAGCCGGTATTGCCCAGGCTCTCGTTGCCGGACAGGTTGTTGAACGTCAGGCCGTTGGTCATCAGCAGCGCGACACCGCGCGCCACGTAGAGCGAACCAAGCGTCGCCACGAAGGCCGGCACCCGGAAATAGGCAACCAGCACGCCGTTGACCGCGCCGACGAAGGCGCCCAGGCCCAGCGTCAGGACCACGACAGCCCAGACCGGCGGGTACAGGATCACCCCGGCGGCTTCCAGTTCGACGCCCTGCATCAGGAAACCGGCGAAGACCCCGGTCAAGCCCAGGACAGAGCCGACCGACAGGTCGATCCCGCCGTTCAAGATCACCAGCATCATGCCGATGGACAGCAGCCCGAAAATGGCAACGTGGTTGGCCATGATCAGGAAGTTCGACACCGTCGCGTAGTTCGGCGAAAGGATCGAAAAGATGATGATGATCGCGATCAGGGCAAAGAAGGCGCGACCTTCCAGCAGGATCTGAACGAGATTGGCATCCTCGCCAAAGATCGAGGCGATCAGCCCGCCTGACCCCTGTTTCTTGTTGGTGGTGACATCGGTCATTTCCGCGATCTCCAGTTCAGTGCTGCGCCGTGTCGGGCTTGTCCATGTCGACAATTGCCCGGGCTGTATGTTCGTCGATGATCAATCCGCTGAGCAGTCCGCTTTCGAGAACGGCCTTGATCGCCTGTGTCTTGATTTCTCCCCCGGCCACGGCGACGATGCGGCGGCCCTTCAGCCGCTCCAGCGGCTGGGTCAGGATGCGGTCGGTGATCTCGCGGCCCACGGGTTTGCCACGCTTGTCAAAGAAATGCCCCAGCATCTCGCCGACGCCGCCGGCCTCGGCAATGGCAGCCATTTCCGCCTGCTCGATCATGCCTGTCGTGACCAGTTCCGCCTGCGTCCCGGTTGTGCCAATGCCCACGACCATCAAATCGGCCTCAGCGGCCAGGTCCGCGGCCTGCTGCGCCGCCTTCTGGCCCAGCAACACGTCACGGTCCGCGGTGGAATTGGCGATGAAGGGAACGGGCATCGAGGCGGCCTCGGCCCCGGTCTTGTCCGCCAGCCGGGTGACGACCGCGTGCGGGTTCATGTCCGCCCCGGCGGTCAGCGCGCCCATCACCGAAACGACCCGCAACTTCGGTGACGATTGCGGCGCAAGGTTCTCGACACAGGACAACAGGGTCCTCCCGTGTCCGACCCCGATGACTTTCACGCTGCCCTCACCGATGACATCGGCCAGGAAACGCCCCCCTGCCGCGCCAAGCGGGCCAAGCGCCAGGTCCTCCTGGTGCAGGTCGGTGACGACCTCGCAATGGTCCAGGCCAAAGGCCGCGGTCAGGCTTTGTTGCAAGTCCACCTCGCCCGAGGCGGCCATGATCTGTTCCTTGGTGGCATCCGGCCCGAAGGTGGCCGAGATCTTGCCCTTGTGCATGACGATGATGCGATGGGCGATGGACAGGCACTCGCTGACCTCGGATGTGGAATAGACCACGGCGAGGCCCTCTTTCGCCCCTTCGGACAACAGGCGGAACACCTCGGCCTTGGCGCCGATATCGATGCCGCGGCTGGGTTCGTCCAGCAGCACGACAGAGGGTTTGGTGGCCAGCATCTTGCCGATCACGACCTTTTGCTGGTTCCCCCCCGAGAGCGAGCCGATGGCCGCGCCGCCGCCGTCGGTCTTGATCGTGACCTCGCGGATGGATCGTTCGATGATTTCCTGCTCATCCGCCTTCGACGTCAGCAGGCGCCGGGTAAAGGCCCCGATCGACGCCAGAGAGAGGTTCTGACCCACGGTCATGGTCTGCACCAGCCCATCCCGCTGACGATCTTCGGGTGTCAGGACCAGGCCCGCCTCAATCCGTTGGGCAATGGTCATTCCGGCCAGGTCCTGTCCATGAAGGCGGATCTTGCCGCCAGAGGCAGGCAGGCGGCCCGCGATACATTCCATCAACTCGGTGCGCCCTGCGCCCATCAGCCCGTAGATGCAGACGATTTCGCCCTGCCGCACGTTCAACGACAGGCGGTCCACGACCGAATAGCCGGACCCGCCGGGCGCGGGCACGCTCAACCCTTCGATCGACAGGGCCGTTTCGCCGAACGCGTAGCCCGTCGGCGGCGAGCCAAGGTCAAAGTTCTCGCCCACCATGTTGCGGACGATCCATTCCAGGTCGATTTCCGCGCGGGGCGCATAGGCGGTCATGACACCGTCACGCAGGACGACCGCGTGATCGGTGATGGTCAGCGCCTCTTCGAGGTGGTGCGAAATGTAGACGATCGAGACGCCGCGCGCCTTGAGGTCATGGATCACCTTGAACAGCACCTCGACTTCGGCCGCCGACAAGGCCGAGGTCGGCTCGTCCATGATCAGGATGCGGGAATTGACGCTCAGCGCGCGGGCGATCTCGACGATCTGCTGCTGGCCCAGGCGCAGGTCCTCGACCGGGGTCAGCGGGTCGATGTCCTCTTCCAGCTCTTCCATCAGGATGCGGCATTGGCGCTCTTCCTCGGCAAAGTTGACGCCGCGCGGCCCCATGATCTCGCGCCCCAGAAAGATGTTGTCGCGCACGTTCATGTTGGGGGCGAGCGAGAGTTCCTGGTGAATGATGGAAATGCCCAGTTCGCGCGCCTCGACGGTCGAGCGGATCTCGACCGGCGCGCCGTCCAGGATCAATTCGCCCGTCGTGGGCATGTGCACGCCGGACAGGATCTTCATCAACGTGGACTTGCCGGCGCCGTTTTCGCCAAAGAGCGTCGTCACCTGGCCGCGGTGAACGTCAAAGTTCACCCCCTTCAACGCATGGACCGCCCCAAAGCTCTTGGTCACGTCGCGCGCGGCAAGAACCACCTCGGCCTTGTCCGGCGTGGCAGTCGGCGTTTCGTCGTGCTCGGGTGCCTTCATCACTGCACCTCAAGCGCGACTGGCGTGACCAGCCAGTTCTTCGGGTTGATCATGGTGAAGGCACCGGTAACCGAGATGGTCTTGCCTTGCAGGCTGTCGCGGTCGAGATCGGCCAGCACATCCGCCGACATCGCCCGGTTGATGCCCGCGCCCGCGTCCTGGTACTCGATCTGGTTCTTGAAAGCGCCGAATTCGATGTCGCCGACGATGTCCCGCAGTTCGGTCCCGTTGATCGCCGGGCCGGTCTGAACGCGGATCCCTGTCCCCTCCGGCATGTCCGGCACGTCGATGTTGAAGATGCCGGATTTCCCTTCGCCCACGGTGCCGGTGAATTTCACCGTCATGACCGGAAAAGCCCCCGCCATCGTGCCGTAGGCCGCCGTTGCCGCCGCCTTGTCCTCGGCCAGTTCGCGGGCAAGATCGGCCGCCTCGGGTGCACGGTCCATCACGAACTCGCGGATGCGGGGAAACTCGTCGACGCCAAAGCGATCCGGGTCAAAGGCCTGCTGTCGCAGGTCTTCCTCGCCTCCGATGGCCACGACCTTGGTGTCGAGCGCGATCGCGCCCAGCAACACAACTCCTGCGATCGCGATGATTACATTCCTGCGCTTGGCCTTGCTGGCGCTGGCAGATGCTGTGCCGGTGGTAGCCATGTCAGGCGTGCCCCCTCTTGCGATTCTGCCCGGCGGACCGGGCGGTTCCGTTTCTTCCTGCCAAACGACAGGAACCTGTCTGTAAAGGGAACTGCAACCAATTGAAGTTGCTTCGCTCCTCCCCTTTCGCCGAGCCCGGAACTCCTCAATTCCCTGGATGGGCCGACGATTCGTCGCCGTGAAACCACTGCAACCGTTTGAACCAACCATAAGTGAAAAAAATTACGTTGTCTGCAAAAAAAATCACTGCATCGAGATTCTTTGTGTTACACCAATTGCAACCGGGCGCAGTGCGGACAGGCGTCAGACCGCCCTGAGAACGCGCGGCGCATGGCTGCCCCGAGGGCAGGAAAATACAAGCGTCACAAGGGGGAGGCCGAGGTGACCGAACGTGAAAAGGGAGGCGGTGATGTCCGATTCGTCTGACGTGATCATCGGCGTCGATGCGGGCACCTCCGTGATCAAGGCCGTCGCCTTCGATCTTGCAGGGCGCCAACTGGCCGCCTCATCGGTGCGCAACAGGTACACGATGGGCGCCGATGGCTCTGCGACCCAGTCCCCGCCTCAGACATGGGCCGATTGTGCCGCCGCCCTGCGTGGCCTGGTCGAAAAGATGCCCGGGTTGGCACAGCGAACCGCCGCACTCGCCCTGACCGGCCAGGGTGACGGCACCTGGCTGGCAGGCAAGGGCAACGCAGCAGTGAGTGACGCCTGGCTCTGGCTGGATGCGCGGGCCGCGCCCACGGTCCGGCGGCTGTCTGCAGGTACGGACGAACGCGCGAGGTTCGAGGCGACAGGAACCGGGCTGAACACCTGTCAGCAGGGCAGCCAGCTTGCGCATATGGCTGCGACCTGCCCGGAGCTGCTGGACCGGGCCGAGGTGGCCCTGCACTGCAAGGACTGGCTGTTCCTCAACCTGACCGGCGTGCGCGCGACCGACCCTTCGGAAGCAAGCTTTACCTTCGGGGACTTCCGCAACCGGCGCTACAGCGACACGGTGATTTCTTCCCTCGGGCTGCAGGCGTACCGCCATCTTCTGCCAGAGATCATCGACGGCGCGCAGGAAACCCGCCCGCTGACCCCCGAGGCGGCAGAGGCCACGGGGCTGCTGGCCGGAACGCCGGTTTCGCTGGGCTATGTCGATATGGTCATGACCGCGCTTGGCGCGGGTGTGCACACGGGCGACGCAGGTGCGGCCTGCTCCACGGTCGGGTCCACCGGCGTGCACATGCGCGCCGTGACCTCGGACCAAGTGCACCTCAACGCCGAAGGCACCGGCTATGTGATCTGTCTTCCGGTGCCCGACCTGGTGACACAAGTGCAGACCAACATGGCCGCAACGCTGAACATCGACTGGGCACTGGCCCTAGCCGAAGACCTGATCGGCGAGTTCGGCGAGGCGCCGACACATGCCGATCTTGTCGCCCGAATTGACGGCTGGATGGACAGGTCGCGCCCCGGCGCGCTGATCTATCACCCCTATATCTCCGAGGCCGGAGAGCGCGGCCCCTTCGTCAATGCCGATGCGCGGGCAAGCCTTGTCGGGCTCAACGCCGCACACAGGTTTCCGGACGTGATCCGCGCCGTCGTCGAGGGGCTAGGGATGGCCGCGCGGGATTGCTATGCCGCGATGGGCGAGATGCCCAGCGAACTACGCCTGACCGGCGGCGCGGCACGCTCTGCCGCCCTGCGCCGTGTCCTGGCGGCCTCGTTGAATACGCCCGTCCGCGTCTCTGCCCGCGAGGAAGCCGGCGCCGCGGGCTGTGCGATGATGGCTGCCGTGGCGATCGGCGCCTATGCCGACATGGACGTCTGCATCGCGCAATGGACAACCCCCCTGCTGGGCGGCTCCGAGGCGCCCGATCCGGGCCTCGTGCCCGTCTACGACACCCTGTTCACCACCTATCGCCAGGCACGCGACGGCCTTGCCCCCGTTTGGGACGGGCTGGCCGCGGCGCGTGCGGCTGAAGGAGCTTGAGAGATGACTGATATGTCCAAGGTCGACCTCTTCGTGATCGGCGGCGGTATCAACGGCGCGGGCATTGCCCGCGACGCCGCCGGCCGGGGCCTGAGCGTCGTGCTCTGTGAAAAGGACGACCTGGCCGAGGGCACCTCGTCCCGGTCCGGCAAACTGGTCCACGGTGGGTTGCGCTACCTTGAATACTACGAGTTCCGGCTGGTGCGCGAGGCACTGATCGAACGCGAAGTGCTGATGAGGAATGCGCCGCATATCATCTGGCCGATGCGCTTTGTCCTGCCGCACAGCCCCCAGGACCGGCCGGCCTGGCTGGTCCGGCTGGGTCTGTTTCTTTACGATCATCTGGGCGGACGCAAGAAACTCCCGGGCACCCGGACGCTGGACCTGCGTCGCGACCCCGAAGGTGCGGCGATCAAGGACAAGTACACGCGCGGCTTCGAATACTCGGACTGCTGGGTCGATGACGCGCGGCTCGTGGTTTTGAACGCGGTCGATGCGGCGGAGCGCGGGGCCGAGGTACTGACACGCTCTCCCTGTATCTCGGCGCGGCGCGAAAACGGCGCCTGGCGGGTGACGACGAAAAACTCCGTCACCGGCGAGACACGGGAATTCGAGGCCAAGCTGCTGGTCAATGCCGCCGGCCCCTGGGTGACGGACGTGGTGACCCGTGTGGCCGGATCGAACAGCGCGCGCAACGTGCGGCTGGTCAAGGGCAGCCACATCATCGTGCCAAAGTTCTGGAAAGGAGAGAATGCCTACCTGGTCCAGAACCACGACAAGCGCGTGATCTTCATCAACCCCTACGAGCGCGACAAGGCCCTGATCGGCACCACCGACATCGCCTACGATGGCCGCGCCGAGGATGTGACCGCCGACGAGAGCGAGGTGCAGTACCTGATCGACGCGGTGAACCGCTACTTCAAGGAAGAGCTGACCCGCGACGACGTCGAAACCACCTTTTCCGGGGTGCGGCCGCTGTTCGATGATGGACAGGGCAACCCCTCGGCCGTGACGCGCGACTATGTCTTTGACGTTGACGAAACCGGCGGCGCGCCCCTGCTGAACATCTTTGGCGGCAAGATCACCACCTTCCGCGAGCTGGCAGAGCGCGGGATGCACAAGATCGAGAAATTCTTTCCCAAGATGGGCAAGGACTGGACCGAAAACGCCCCCCTGCCCGGCGGCGATCTTAAGGGCGCCGACTACGAGCTGTTCCGCAACACGATGAAACAGGAATACCCCTGGATGCCGCGCGAATTGCGCCGTCATTACGGGCGTTGCTACGGCAGCCGAGTGCGCCAGATCGCGGGCGATGCTACCTCGCTGGAGGGGCTGGGCCGGCACTTTGGCGGCCAGCTCTACGAGGCCGAGGTGACTTATCTGGTGAACCACGAATGGGCGCAGACCGCCGAGGACATCCTGTGGCGGCGGACAAAACACCGCCTGCACATGACCGAGGCGGAACAAGCGGCCTTTGCCAAGTGGTTCGATGCCCGGCAGGAGGCCGCGTGACATGGCGCTGACCCTTTCGCTGAACACCAACCCGCTGGTGAACCGCTTTGCCGAGCCAGACGACCTGATCGACGCCATCGCGCGCGACATCCGGATCCGCGACATCCAGTTGACGCATGAGTTCATCAATCCCGGCTGGCCCGCGCCGGTGATCCGGCGGCTGACCCGGCAGATGGGCGCCGCGCTGGCGCGCACTGGCGCCCGCGTGACCAGCGGCATGACCGGCCCTTACGGACGGCTCAACCATTTTGGCCATCCCGACCGCGACGTGCGGCGCTACTACGTCGATTGGTTCAAGACATTTGCCGACATCATCGGTGATCTGGGCGGCACCTCTGTCGGGACACAATTCGCGATCTTCACCTTTCGGGACTACGACGACCCCGCCCGGCGCGAAGAGCTGTTGCAGATCGCCATCGACTGCTGGGCCGAGGTGGCCGAACACGCGAAGGCCGCCGGTCTGGACTACGTCTTCTGGGAGCCGATGAGCGTTGGCCGCGAATTCGGCGAGACCATCGCAGAATGCATCAAGCTGCAGGACCGACTGAGTGCGGCGAACATGGCTGTCCCGATGTGGATGATGGCCGACATCGACCACGGCGACGTGACCTCGCCCAATCCGGATGACACAGATCCCTACGCCTGGGCACGCGCGGTGCCGAAGGTCAGCCCGATCATCCACATCAAGCAGTCGATGATGGACAAGTCCGGCCACCGCCCCTTTACCGCCGAATTCAACGCGAAAGGGGCGATTCAGCCCGACCCGCTGCTCAAGGCCCTTGCCGAAGGCGGCGCCGTGGACAACGAGATCTGCCTTGAACTGTCCTTCAAGGAACGCGAGCCGAACGACCGCCAGGTGATCCCCCAGATTGCCGAAAGCGTGGCCTTTTGGGCGCCACATATCGACAGCGGGGTGAATGACCTGAATGTCTGATCGGGGTCGCCGATATCGCGAACCTGTCGCAAAGGCGCTTGCCTTTTCCGCCGCTTGGCGCCAAACCTTGCCGCGTTCTCAGGGCGGGGTGCAATTCCCCACCGGCGGTGATAGCCCGCGAGCGCCTTTCGGCGAAATCCGGAAGGGTCCAGCAGACACCGGTGAAATTCCGGGGCCGACGGTAACAGTCCGGATGAAAGAGAACCAGCCGACGGGCCATCCGGCCTGCGCGGATGGCATCGCCTTGGGACCATTTGTGAAACGCAAAGGATGGTTCCATGTCTGAAACATTGAAAATCGCCTTCATCAAGGCCCGCTGGCACGCCGATATCGTCGACAATGCGCTGGTCGGGTTCGAAAAACGGATCGCCGAGGCCGGCGCGTCCGCCGAGGTCACGCCCTTTGACGTGCCCGGCGCCTTCGAGATGCCGCTCCTGGCCAAGAAGCTGGGACAGAGCGACAAGTACGACGCCGTGGTCTGCGCCGCGCTCGTGGTCGATGGCGGGATCTACCGCCATGACTTCGTCGCCCAGGCCGTGGTCGACGGGTTGATGCAGGCGCAGCTTGAAACCGGCGTCCCGACCTTCTCGGTCTCGCTGACACCGCATCACTTCCAACCGACCGAGGAACATGTCGGCTTCTTCCGCGACCACTTCGTCAAGAAGGGCGCCGAGGCGGCGGATGCGGTCCTGATGATTGCCAAGCTGGAGGTCTGAGCCATGTCCCTGCCCGCTTTCTCCTTTGCCACGGCCACGCAAATCCGCTTTGGCCGGGGAGAGGCCGGGCGGGCAGTGCCCGACCTGGCCGCCCGCGGACAGCGCGTGCTGCTGGTTCAGGGCGGCACCCCGGCGCGGGCCGACTGGCTGTGCGCCGCGCTCGAGGCCGAGGGATGTTCCGTCGACCGCCTCAGTGTCTCGGCGGAACCCGATCTGGCGATGATCGAGGCCGGCGTGGCCGCAGCCCGCGACGGCGGGGCGCAGATAGTCGTCGCCCTTGGCGGCGGCGCGGTCTTAGACGCGGGCAAGGCCATCGCCGCGCTTGTTCCCGCGACGCGCCCGCTGCTGGATCACCTGGAGGTGGTCGGCAAGGGCCTACCGTTGGACGCAGCCCCCCTGCCCTTTGCCGCCATTCCGACCACTGCCGGAACCGGCGCCGAAGTCACCCGCAACGCGGTGATCGCCGTGCCCGAGGCGCAGCGCAAGGTCAGCCTGCGGGACGCACGCATGTTGCCCTGGATGGCGATTGTCGACCCCTCGCTGACGGACAACTGCCCGCGCGGCGTGACCCTGGCCTCGGGGCTGGATGCGGTGACGCAGGTGATCGAACCCTATGTCTGCACCCGGGCCAACCCGATGACCGATGCCCTGTGCCGCCCCGCCATATCCTCGGGACTGTCGGCATTGGTGACGCTGATGCAGGAGGAGGACCCCGACGCGCGGGACCAGATCGCCTTGACCAGCCTGTCTGGCGGACTTGCGCTGGCCAACGCGGGGCTGGGAGCCGTGCATGGCCTGGCCGGTCCGCTGGGCGGCCTGTCCGGCGCCGCACACGGGGCGATCTGCGGCATCCTGCTGCCCCATGTGCTGGAAGAAAACGCGGCCCGCGCGACAGGCGACGCCGCCCGTCGCCTTGCCGCCCTGCGCGAGGACCTGGGCCAGGTTCTGGGCACAGAGCCCGCGCAGGCCTTTGCCGCGCTGGCGGAATGGTCACGACGGGCCGGGCTGCCCGGTCTCGACGCCCAGGGTGTGAACGGGGAACATAGGGCCGAGGCCGCGCGGATGGCCGCCAGCTCATCGTCGATGAAAGCCAACCCCGTTCCCCTTGATGCCGAGGCGCTGACCGGGATCATGGAGCGAGCGCGGTAGACGCCGGAGTGTGGAGGACATGAGATGGCGAAAGATCGGATGTCGGGCGATGCCGAGCATTCCTTGGCGATCCGCGCCGCATGGCTGCACTATGTCGGCGGCATGCGGCAGGCCGAAGTGGCCAAGCGGCTGGGCGTGCAATCGGTCAAGGCGCATCGCCTGATCGCCCGCGCGGTGGCCGAGGGCGCCGTCAAGGTCAGCATCGAAGGCAACATCATCGACTGCTTCGAACTCGAGCAAGCGCTTTGCCTGCGCTACGGGCTCTCCACTTGCGAGGTCGCGCCCGATCTGGACGAGGAGGATATACCGCTGCGAGCGCTCGGCGCCGCCGGGGCTTCCTGGCTGCGGCGTTGCCTGGAAAATGGCGAGGATCAGACCATCGCGCTCAGCCACGGCCGCACGTTGACCGCTGCCGTCCGGACCATGCCGCACATGTCTCTGCCAAATCAGCGTTTCGTCTCTCTTCTGGGGGGCCTCACGCGAAACTTCGCCGCCAATCCCCACGATGTCATGCACCTTTTGGCCGAAAAGACCGGGGCGCAGGCCTACGTGATGCCGGTGCCCTTCTTCGCCAATTCCGCAGAGGATCGAACGGTTCTGCTGGCACAACGCGGGATATCGGAGGTTCTGCAAATGGCCGAGGCGGCACCTCTCAAGCTCGTCGGGGTCGGCACTGCATCCTATGACGCGCAACTTGTCGTCGCCGGGTTGATCCAGTCGAGCGAGATAGAAGCGATATCGGCGGAGGGCGGTTGCGGTGAAATCCTGGGGCATTTCTTCGATGCCGAGGGCAATATCCTCGACACGCCCCTGACCAAGCGAACCATTGCAGCGTCGCTGGGCGACGGAAAGGACCGCAAGGATCGCATCATCGCGCTGGCGGGCGGGCCGCACAAGGTTGGCGCGATCCGCGCCGTACTGAGCAGCGGTCGACTGTCCGGCCTCATCACCGACGAACGCACCGCCAGAACCCTGATGGAGGGATAGGCAGGCCCGCCGCAACTGCGCCGGACCCGCCAATAGGGCTCACAGGATCGACTGTCCGGTCGCGGCCCAGTCCTTGGCGAATTGGTCCAGGCCCTTGTCGGTCAGCGCATGGGCCGCCAGCCCCTTGATAACGCCCGGCGGGATCGTCGCCACGTCCGCGCCCGCGATGGCAGCCTCCTTGACGTGATTGGCCGAACGGATCGAGGCGGCCAGGATTTCCGTCTTGAAGCCGTAGTTGTCAAAGATGGTGCGGATCTCGTGGATCAGTTCCATCCCGTCGATGTTCAGGTCGTCCAGCCGTCCGACAAAGGGCGAGATATAGGTCGCGCCCGCCTTGGCCGCCAGCAGCGCCTGGTTGGCCGCAAAGCAAAGCGTGACATTGGTCTTGATGCCCTTAGACGTGAAGTGACGGCAGGCCTTCAGCCCGTCCAAGGTCAGCGGCAGCTTGATCACCACGTTATCGGCGATCTTTGCCAGGTGCTCGCCCTCGGCGACCATCCCGTCGAAGTCCATTGCCGCGACCTCGGCCGAAACCGGTCCGGCCACGACGTTGCAGATTTCCGCGATGACTTCTTTGAAGTCGCGCCCCGACTTGGCGATCAGCGAGGGGTTCGTCGTCACGCCATCCAGGAGCCCGTAGTCGTTCAGCTCCTTGATGTCGTCGGTATTGGCTGTGTCCACGAAGAATTTCATAGCTCAGTCTCCTTTCGGGGGATCAATAGGCCATGGCCATGTCGGACAGCGAGCGCGTGCGGATGCGCTCGGCCTGACCTGCGGTGCCGAAGGCCTCGAATTTCTCGATGCATTGCGCCTTCATGCCGTCCATGGCCGGTTTCAGGTACTTGCGGGGGTCGAACTCGGCGGGGGCGCTCATCAGGGTCTTGCGGATCGCCGCCGTGGCCGCCAGCCGCAGGTCGGTGTCGATGTTGACCTTGCGCACGCCGTGGCGGATGCCGCGCCGGATCTCGTCCAGGGGCACGCCCCAGGTCGGCTTGATCTCGCCGCCGTACTCGTTGATCAGCAGGCGCAACTCCTCGGGCACCGAGGAGGATCCATGCATGACCAGGTGAGTGCTGGGCAGGCGCTGGTGGATCGCCTCGATCACCTCCATCGCCAGCACGTCCCCATCGGGTTGGCGGGTGAATTTGTAGGCGCCATGACTGGTGCCCATCGCCACCGCCAGCGCGTCGACGCCGGTATCGGCCACGAAACGTTCTGCTTCTTCGGGATCGGTCAGCAGTTGGTCCTGCGACAGGGTGCCCGTCGCGCCATGCCCGTCTTCCTGGTCGCCCTGCCCCGTCTCCAGCGAGCCCAGAACTCCCAGCTCCCCCTCGACCGACACACCGGCGGCATGGGCAATCTCCACCACCGCGCGGGTGATCCGCACGTTGTAGGCATAATCGGCAGGCGTGGTGCCGTCTTCCTTCAGCGACCCGTCCATCATGACAGAGGTGAACCCGTGCTGAATGGCAGTGACGCAGGTCGCCAGGGTATTGCCGTGGTCGAGGTGCATGCAGACCGGGATATGCGGGTAGATTTCCACCAGCGCGTCGATCAGCTTGGCCAGCACCGTGTCGTTGGCATAGCTGCGTGCGCCGCGGCTGGCCTGCAGGATCACCGGCGACCCGGTTTCATTGGCCGCGGCCATGATCGCCAGCCCCTGTTCCATGTTGGACATGTTGAAGGCGGGCACGGCATAGCCGTTGTCCGCCGCGTGATCGAGCAGCTGGCGCAGGGTGATACGGGGCATCTGGGGCTCCTGTCAGTCGGAGGGGGAAAGGTAGTCGCAGAGCTTTGCCACCTCATCGCGGCTGCCAAAGATCAGCGGCACACGGTCATGCAGGTGGGCGGGCGACTGGTCGAGGATGGCTGTCCGCCCGTCAGTCGCCGTACCACCGGCCTGTTCGATCAGGTAGGCAATCGGGAAGGCCTCGTAGGCAAGCCGCAGAAAACCGTCTTCGTAGCCCGGGCGGGTATCGCCGGGATACATGAACAGCCCGCCCCGGCGCAGGATACGGTGCAAGTCACCGACTGCGGCGGCGATCCAGCGCATGTTGAAATCCCGCCCGCGCGGCCCCTCGGCCCCGTGCAGCAGGTCCTCGGTATAGCGTTGCAGCCCCTCGGACCAGCGCCGCCGGTTCGAGGCATTGAAGGCCACGGTCGAGGTCTCGGGCTTGATCGTGACGGCGGTGGTATCGACGTGAAAGACCCCGGTCACCGGGTCCAGCGTGGCGATGTCGACACCCGCCCCGGTGCTGAAGCCGAAGTCGACCGAATGTCCAAAAGAGACATAGCAGGCGGCAATCATCTCGCGCCCCTTGCGCAGGAAACTGTCGCCCGCCGGGAAAATCGCAAAGAGCGCGCCAAGTGGTGCACCGATGCCGATGCTGCCGGATCCGTCGATCGGGTCCATCGCCAGGTCGAATGCGCCGTCCGGGTCGATGGTCTCGACCTCCTCGGCCTCTTCGGACAGGACCCGCGCCACCGACATGCCGCGCAGCATCTCGATGAAATGGTCATGCGCGCCCATGTCCAGCGCCTTTTGCTTGTCGCCGGAATCGTTGGTGCCGATCACATGCGTCGGGTCGCCGGTCAGATGCCCCTGCGCCAGGCGTCTGGCCAGCGGCACGCTGGCCTCCGCGAGACGGTTCAGAAGTGCCGCCAGCGCGCCGCGCGCAGGGTCTTCGCCCGCCCAATCCGCCAGATGCGCGGTCAGGGTGGGGGCGGTGACGGCCGTATCGCCGTCCAGTTTCAAGGGCGCCTGCATGGCCTCAGCCCTTCCCATTCAGCAATGCATCCGCCTTGGCGACGATGGCCTCGCGCGTGATGCCGAAACTGCGGTACAGATCCTCTGCCGGGCCGGAGGCCCCAAAGCCCCGCATCCCGATCACCTCCTCCTCGGAGTCGACATACCGGGTCCAGCCATAGGTGCTGGCTGCCTCGACGGCGATACGGGGCGCGGTGCCCAGCACCTCGGCGCGGTATTCTGCCGGTTGCGCCTCGAACAGCTCCCAGGACGGCATCGAGACGACGGCCACGCCCAAACGCCGTTCCGCCAGCGTCTCGGCAGCCTCGACCGCTAGGCTGACCTCTGTGCCCGTTGCCAGCAGGGTCAGGTCGCGCCCTGCACCGTAGCTGCGCAGGACATAGGCGCCCTTCGCGCTCAGGTTCTCGTCGCCGGCCTCCAGCCGCAATTGCGGCACGCCCTGCCGGCTGAGCGCCAGCAGCGAGGGGGTGCCGCGTGACCGGATGGCGATGTCCCAGCATTCCAGCGTCTCGACCGCGTCGGCGGGCCGGAAAGTATGGAGGTTCGGGATCGCGCGCAGCGAGGTCAGGTGCTCCACCGGCTGATGGGTCGGACCATCCTCACCCAGGCCGATGCTGTCGTGGGTCATGACATAGATCGTACCAACCCCCATCAGCGCAGACAGCCGGATCGCGTTCCGGGCATAGTCCGAAAAGACGAGGAAGGTGCCGCCGTAGGGGATCAACCCGCCATGGGTGTTCATGCCGTTCATGGCCGCCGCCATGCCGAACTCTCGCACTCCGTAGCCAACGTAACGGCCGGGCTGCTGGCGCGAGAACTGACTGTCCACCGCCGGGACCCGGGTCAAGTTGGAGCCGGTCAGGTCGGCCGAACCGCCGATCAGCTCTGGCAATGCGGGCGCCAGCGCCTCCAGCGCGACCTGGCTGGCCTTGCGGGTGGCGATCCTTTGCGGTTCCGCGAAGAGCGCCGCGCGGGCCTGCGCCACCGCCGCGTCAAATCCTCCGGGCAGCTCGCGCGCCATGCGGCGCGAGAACTCTGCCCGGTCGGGCGAGGCGGCAAGCCGGGCTTCCCACTCCTCGCGGGCAGCACTGCCCCGTGCCCCGATGGCCCGCCATTCGGCGGCCAGGTCTGCAGGCACCTCGAAGGGGGCGGCCTCCCAGCCCAGTGCTGCCTTCGTGGCGGCAGCCTCTTCGGCGCCCAGCGGCGCACCATGCGCCGAGGCCGTGCCCGCCTTTGACGGCGCACCAAAACCGATGGTCGTCGTCATGGCGATCAGGGTCGGCTTGCCCGTTTCCGCCTTGGCCTCTGCGATAGCGGTCGAAACGGCGGAAATATCATGCCCGTCACATTCCAGCACATGCCAGCCGCAAGCCCGCAGGCGCGCCGGCACATCCTCGGAAAACGACACCGAGGTCGGCCCGTCGATGGTGATCCGGTTGTCGTCGTAGAGAACGATCAGCTTGCCCAGCCCCAGGTGCCCGGCCAACGAGATCGCCTCCTGCCCGATGCCCTCTTGCAGGCAGCCATCACCGAGGAACACATAGGTGTGGTGATCGACAAGATCGGCACCGAACTCGGCGCCCAATGCGCGTTCGGCCATCGCCATGCCGACGGCACTGGCAATACCCTGCCCCAATGGCCCGGTCGTCGTCTCGATCCCCTTGGCATGGCCGTATTCCGGATGGCCCGCGGTGCGGGCGCCAAGCTGGCGGAAGTTGCGCAGCTCTTCGATGGTCATGTCGGCATAGCCGGTCAGGTGCAGCAGCGAATACAACAGCATCGACGCGTGGCCGTTGGACAGCACCACCCGGTCACGGTCCGGCCAGTCGGGGGCGGAGGCATCGAACTTCAGGTGATCGCGGAACAGCGCAGTGGCCGCATCCGCCATGCCCATCGGCGCGCCGGGATGACCCGATTTCGCCGCTTCGACCGCGTCGATCGAAAGCGCACGGATACAGTTCGCCAGGGCAAAGCCCCCAGGGTCCAGCGCAGCTTTGGCAGCAATCGCCTGCGGCATCGAATCTTTGGGCATCATGTCCTCCTGCGTTGCCCCGGTGTTACGCGAACCTGATAAAAATCACAACATGAAATCCCAAAATAACATAATTGACGGTAAATCTGTGATGTGAGATGTTACGTTCAGGAGGTGACCGGTGAAAAGAGACGACAGGCAACAGGCGATCATGGACCTGCTGGTCACGGACGGAGAGGTCGAGCTTGATGCGCTTGCCGATCGTTTCGCCGTGTCTCGCATGACCATCCATCGCGACCTCGACGACCTCGAAAGCGCGGGGCTCTTGCGCAAGATCCGCGGTGGCGCCACGATCCGCTCCGGCACCCAGTTCGAAAGCGATTTCCGCTTTCGCGAACGGCAGGGCGCACCGGCCAAGATGGCGATGGCCAGGGCCGCGCTGCGCCTGGTCGAGCCGGGCATGACGGTCATGATCAATGACGGTTCGATGGCCGCGATCCTGGGACAGCAGCTTGCCGCGTGCCGTCCGCTGACCGTGATCACCAACAACGCGGCGGTCATGGACGCGCTGAGAGCAGAGGCCGGGATCACCCTGATCGCCCTCGGCGGCGTCTATTCCGCCAAGTTCAACGCCTATCTCGGCAAGGTGACAGAGGATGCGCTGGCGCATCTGCGCGCCGACGTGGCCTTTATCTCCTCTCCCGCCGTGTCGGGGCTGGAGGTGTTTCACATGGATGAAACCGTGGTCCGGTCAAAGCAAGCGATGATGCGGCAGGCGGCGTGCCGGGTGCTGCTGGTCAACCACAGCCGCTTTGGCAATGCCGCCCTGCACCGGCTGGCCGCCCTGTCCGAGTTCGACCACATCATCACCGACCAGCCCCCCGCCCCCGAGGCCCGCGCGGCCCTGGAGCAGGCCGGGCTGCCCCTGACATTCGCAGACACCCAAGAGGCCGAGGCATGACACACCCGCAGTTCTGGATCGGAACCAGCTGGAAGATGAACAAGACGTTGGCAGAGGCACAGGCCTTTGCCTCCGCGCTGGCAGGGGCGGACGCGGATCGCGACCCGCGCATACAACGCTTCGTCATCCCGCCCTTCACCGCCGTGCGCGAGGTCAAGCAGATCCTTGCGGACAATTCGGTCAAGGTCGGCGCCCAGAACATGCACTGGGCCGACGAGGGGGCCTGGACCGGAGAGGTCTCTCCGCTCATGCTCACCGATTGCGGGCTGGACATCGTCGAACTGGGCCATTCCGAACGACGTGAACATTTTGGCGAGACCGACGAGACCGTGGGCCTCAAGACCGAGGCCGCCGTGCGCCATGGATTGATCCCACTTATCTGCATCGGCGAGACCCTGGCCGAGCGCGAAGCGGGCCGTGCGCAAGAGGTGCTGGAAGCGCAGGTGCGCGGCGCCCTGGGCAAGCTGGACGACACCCGGAAAACCGCGCCGATCCTGCTGGCCTATGAACCCGTCTGGGCCATCGGAGAGAACGGTATCCCCGCCACATCGGACTATGCCGACGACCGGCAAGGTGAGATCATCGCAGTTGCCGAAGAGGTTCTGGGACGCCGCGTGCCCTGTCTCTACGGCGGGTCGGTCAACCCCGGCAATTGCGAGGAACTCATCCAGTGCCCGCATATCGACGGGCTTTTCATCGGGCGCTCTGCCTGGAATGTCGAGGGTTACCTCGACATCCTTGCCAGGTGCTCCACCGCCATCTGAACGAAAGGACACGATCCCATGAAGATTGCAGTTGCAGGCGACAGCGCAGGCGAAGAACTGGCAAAGGTCCTCGCCGACCATCTCAAGGACAAGCACGACGTCGCGGAAATCTCGCGCACCAGCGAAGGGCCGGACCCGTTCTATGCCAATCTCTCGGACCGCGTGGCCAGCGCCGTCATGGCAGGCGAATACGACCGCGCGATCCTGATCTGCGGCACCGGCATCGGCGTTGCCATGTCTGCCAACAAGATCCCCGGCATCCGCGCCGCGCAGTGCCATGACACCTATTCGGCGGGCAAGGCCTCGACCTCGAACAACGCGCAGATCATCACCATGGGCGCACGCGTGATCGGGGCGGAACTGGCCAAGGACATCGCCGATGCCTTCCTGTCGACCTCCTTCGACCCCGAGGGCCGCTCGGCCGGGAACGTGAAGGCGATCAACGAGGTCGACGCGAAATACAACAAGGCGTGATGCCGGTGCGCCCACGGGCGCCAAGCATGCACGCCACATCCGGAGCCCGGCCTTCCTCCCCCGGGCTCCGTCCTTTTCCCGGACAAACCCGAGGGGCATGACATGGACCGGATCCTGGCCATCGACAGCGGTCTTACCGTGACCAAGGCGGTGATCTTCGACCTGAAGGGAACGCAGCTGGCCGTCGTACGCCGCAACGTGACCCAGCTGAAACCCGCCCCACGCCGGGTTGAGCGGGACATGGACGACTTTTGGCGGCAGACCGCCTCGGCCATCCGCGACGTGCTCGAAACCAGCGGGACCGACCCGGCGCGCATCGTCGCCGTGGCGGCCACCGCACATGGCGACGGGATCTACCTGCTGGACAAGGCGGGCGCCCCGCTGGGGACCGGCATCCTGTCGCTGGACAGCCGCGCCTTTCAGATCGTCGAGGACTGGCAGGCCGACGGGACGGATCAGCGCGCGCTGGCCCTGACCGGACAGGTGCCGCATGTCTCGGCCCACTCCGCTCTACTTAGCTGGATTCAACGCCACGAACCGGACCGCTATGCGCAGATCGGTCATGTCCTCGCAAGCAAGGACTGGCTGTGCTATTGCCTCAGCGGTCGCATCGGCACCGATCACACCGAGGCCAGTACCTCCTTCACCGACGTGCAATCACAGGTCTGGTCGCAAGAAGCGCTGGATCTCTTCGGCCTGGGCAAATTGCAGGATGCCCTGCCCCGCGCCGACCATTCCGCCAGCCTCGTCGGAGAGATCACGCAAGAGGCGGCAGACGCAACCGGTCTGCGCCCCGGAACCCCCGTGGCGGCAGGTCTGCATGACGTGACCGCCTCGGCGCTGGGTATCGGCGCGCATCGGCCCGGGGTCGTTGGGATCGTTGCGGGCACCTATTCGATCAACGAAAGCGTCTCGACCCAGCCGATCGTGGATGCGCGATGGTTCTGCCGCAATGCCATCGACGGGGGCCAGTGGAACAACATGTCCATCTCGCCCGCCTCGACCACGAATTACGACTGGTTCCTGGATACTTTCTGCGCCGTGGAGCGCGCGCAAGCCCGAGCCGAGGGCCAGGATATCCACGCACTGCTGCGCCCCGAGATCGACGCGGCGCTGAGCCGCCCCTCCTCGATCCTCTATCACCCCTATCTCTTCGGCTCACCGATGGGCGCGGCGCCCAGCGCCGGTTTTCTGGGCCTGCGGGGCTGGCACGAACGTGGCGACCTTCTGGCCGCGCTGCTCGAAGGCGTGGCTTTCAACCACCGTGATCACGTCGATGCACTGCGGGACAGTTTCGGCGGCAGCGAGGCCCGGTTGACCGGAGGCGCCTCGCGCAACCCGTCGGTGGCACAGCTGTTTGCCGATGTGCTGGACATGCCCGTGACCGTCACCGACACGGACGAGGCTGCCGCCTGGGGCGCCGCACTTTGTGCCGGGGCCGCGGTGGGCGCCTTCGCGGGCTGGAACGCGGATCCGCGTGACCTCGCCACGCTGGAAACCACCTATCTGCCCGCGCCTGAACGCGCCGCGCATTATGCCCGGCGCTACGCAGTCTACCACGAGATTGCCGAAGACATGGGGGCGGCCTGGGATCGCCTGAACAGCCTTGAAACCCTTGCCCGGGGCAACACCGATGACTGACCCCGAGGCAGAAGAGTTTGACGTGCTGATCATCGGCGCCGGGGTGAATGGCGCCGGCGTGTTCCGCGATCTCTGCGCGCAGGGGCTGAAATGCATGATCGTCGACAAGGGCGATTTCGGGTCAGGCACCAGTGCGGCCCCGTCACGCCTGATCCACGGCGGGCTGAAATACCTCGAGACCGGGGAATTTCGCCTCGTCGCGGAATCCACCTATGAACGGAACCTGCTGCTGAAGAACGCGGCACACCTCGTCCGCCCCCTGCCCACCGTGATCCCGATCCAGTCCTGGACAAAGGGCGTTTGGGCCGCGCTACGCACCTTTTTCGGTTCCAAGACCGCGCCACGCAGCCGTGGGGCGCTGCTGATCAAGGCCGGGCTGGCGATCTACGATTTCTACGGTGCGAAAGCGCGCCAGATGCCCCGGCACAGCATGTTGGGCCGGGCGCGCGCCCTTGCCCAGATCCCGGCGTTGACACCCCGGATCGTCGCCGTGGGCACCTACTACGACGCCACCGTGACCGCCCCGGAACGGCTGGTGATGGAGCTGGCCTCTGACGGGGTCGCCCTGTCGCCCGCGTCAGAGGCACTGAACTGGACCGCCGTCGAGGGACATCGTGACGGCGCCGTGTCCCTGCGCGGGCCGCAGGGACAACCCCGTGTCGTTCGCCCGCGTTTCGTGGTCAATGCCGCGGGGCCCTGGATCGATCGCGTGAACGCAATTCTGGGGCTGGAGACCCGGCTGATCGGCGGCACAAAGGGTTCGCATATCCTGCTGGATCACCCCGACCTGCTGGATCAGTTGGACGGGCGGATGATCTATTTCGAAGGGGACGACGGGCGCATCCTGCTGGTCTTTCCCTTTCACGGCAAGGCACTGGTCGGATCCACCGACATCCCGGCGAAAGACCCCGATGCCGTGATCTGCACCGAGGCCGAGACCGACTATTTCATCCAGAGCCTGCGCGACCTGCTGCCCGGGCTTCACTTCGATCACGACCAGATCGTCTATGCCTACGCGGGCATTCGCCCCCTTCCCAACTCCGAGGGCGTGGCCCCCGGGCTCATCAGCCGCGACCATTCCGCTCCGCTGGAACCGGCGACGCCACGGCGCGCCTTTCCGGTCATGTCCTTGGTGGGCGGCAAATGGACCACCTTCCGCGCTTTTTCGGCAGAGGTCAGCGACCGGATCCTGGCCGAGCTTGGCAAGCCGCGACAGCAAACGACCGACGACCTGCCCATCGGCGGCGGGCGGGACATGCCCCGGACAGAGGATGCGCTCCGGGACTGGATCGCTGACGTGGCGGCAAAGACCGCCGTTGCGCCGGACCGGTTGACCGTGCTGCTGGACCGTTACGGGACCACCGCACGCCAGATCGCCGCGCATGAGGGCGCCGAGGCCACCGCCCTGCCCGACGCGCCGGACCACACCGACCGCGAGATCGACTGGATAGCACGGCACGAGGCGGTCCAGCACCTGTCCGACATCCTGTTGCGCCGCACATCGCTGGCCATCAGTGGCCGCCTGACACCCGCCCTGTGCCGCGCGGTCGCAGCGATTGCGGGCGGCGCTCTGGGCTGGGGCCCAGACGGGACGCAGCAGGAACTCGCGGACCTGGCGACACTCCTGTCCGAAAGGCATGGCGTTCACCTCGACTTGCGCTAGCCTGCGCCGAAAGGGAGGCCGCATCATGTCGCAGAAGCACCGCAAGCTGATCAACGATCCCGACCACCTGATCGAGGACCTCGTGTCCGGCATGGTCTCGGCCCATCCCGACCTGATCTGCGTCGAAGGCGATACCGGCCGGGCCATCGTCGCGCTGAACGGCCCGCGCGATGGCAAGGTCGGTATCGTCATCGGGGGTGGCTCGGGTCACGAACCTGCCTTCGCGGGCTATGTGGGCAAGGGGCTGGCCGATGCGGCCCCCCTTGGCAACATCTTTGCCTCTCCCTCACCGAAGCAGATCATGGACGCGGGATTTGCCGCCGATGGCGGCGCGGGGGTGCTGTTCCTCTACGGCAATTACACCGGGGACGTGATGAATTTCGGCATGGCCGAAGAGGGACTGGCAGAACACGGGATCACCGCGCGCTCTTTCCTCGTGACCGATGACATCGCCTCTGCCCCGCCGGACCGGGCAGAAGAGCGTCGCGGGATCGCCGGGGATTTCTTTGTCTTCAAGGTCGCCGGGGCGGCGGCGGATCTTGGCCTGCCATTTGATGCCGTCGAACGGGCCGCCGCGCGCGCGAACGCGGCCACGCGAACGATGGGCGTGGCGCTCTCTGCCTGCATCCTGCCCCAGACCGGGCGCCCCAATTTCGACCTGCCCGTGGGCGAGATGGAGATCGGCATGGGCATCCACGGCGAGCCGGGCATCGAACGCGGTCCTGCCGAGGGGGCAGACGCCGTCGTGGACCGCCTGCTGCCGCCGATCCTTGATGAATTGGCCTGCACGGCGGGCGACCGGGTTGCCGTGCTGGTCAACGGGCTGGGCTCGACCAGCCTGATGGAGCTTTACCTGCTGCACCGGCGTGTCGCGCACCTGCTGGACGACCGGCAGATCACGATCCACCACAGCTGGGTCGGCGAATACTGCACATCGCTGGACATGGAAGGCGCCTCGATCACGCTGATGAAGCTGGACGCAGAGCTGCAGGAATGGCTTGACCATCCCTGCGAGACACCCGCCCTGCGCGTCGGCAAACCCGATGTGACCCGCACCGCCCGCCCGCGCAGGCATAGACACAGGGCCGATCGCGTGGCGGACGCCAGAGATCGTGCCAACCTGCGCACCGATGGCGACGTCACCCCGGCAGAGTTTCGCGCCATGATGCGGGCGGGGGCCGAGGCGATCTTTGCGGCGGTTGACCGGCTTTGCGCGCTCGACGGAGAAATCGGCGATGGCGATCACGGCATCACGATGGAACTCGGCTGGAAGGCCGTGCTGGACGCGATGGACGACGCCGATCGCGACATGACCATCACCGGCCTCTGCGAAGTGATCGCCAACAGCTTTCTTTCTGCCGTCGGCGCCTCGGCCGGGCCGCTCTATGCCTCGGGCTTTGGCGCGGCCGGACGGGCCGTCTCCGACCGCTGGGCGCTGGATGCAGGGGCGCTCGCCGCCTGGCTGGATGGCATGGCGCAGGGCATCGCGGGGCGTGGTGGCGCGACGCTTGGCGACAAGACCATGCTGGACGCCTGGCTGCCCGCCGCAGAGGCGGCAAAGCTTGCGTCCAACGAGGGGGCCTCGTTGCGCGAAACGCTGGAACGCGCCCGCGACACAGCCCGACGTGGCGCAGAGGCCACCGCGCAGATGCAAAGCGCCAAGGGCCGATCCCGGAAACTGGGCCAGCGGTCCATCGGCCACGTCGACCCGGGCGCGGTCTCGGCCGCTTTGCTGCTGGCCGCCTGGGCGGATGCGCTGTAGCACCGGACCGACCGTTGAAAGACTGTCACATTGCTCTGATAGCCCGTCGCCGATGTAACCAAATCATGGAGACCCTCATGCGTTTCGCCCTTACCGCGCTTGCTGCCGCGCTGCTTTCGACTTCGGCGATGGCCGAGGTGTCGGGCAAGCTGGTGCTGTATACCTCGCAGCCCAATGCCGATGCACAACAAACGGTCGACGCCTTCCAGGCCAAGTACCCGGAGGTCGAGGTCGAATGGATTCGCGACGGCACCACCAAGGTCATGGCAAAGCTGCGCGCCGAATTTGCCGCCGGCGCCCCGCAGCCCGACGTCCTGCTGATCGCCGACATGGTCACGATGGAAGGGCTCGAGGCCGAAGGTCGCCTGATGGCCTACCCCGAGGCCGACACCAGCGCCTATGACCCCGCGCTGATGGATGCCGAAGGGCATTATTTCTCGACCAAGCTGATCACCACCGGCATCGTCTACAACACCGGCGCCGAGATGGTCCCGACCTCTTATGCCGACCTGCTGAAAGAGGCGGCCAAGGACAAGCTGGCGATGCCTTCGCCGCTGACATCCGGCGCGGCGACCATCCACATGGCCGCCATCACCGCGCATCCCGACCTGGGCTGGGATTTCTACGAAGGCCTGGCCGCTCAGGGCGCCATCCCCGAAGGCGGCAATGGCGGCACCTACAAGGCCGTCGCCGGGGGCGAAAAACTCTATGGGTTCGTGGTCGACTTCCTGCCGATCCGCAACAAGCTGGACGGCGCCCCGGTTGAGTTCGTCTTCCCCGAGGAAGGGGTCTCGGCCGTGACAGAGCCGGTCGCCATCCTGTCGACCGCGCAGAACCCGGACGCCGCCAAGGCCTTTGTCGACTTCCTGATCTCGGAAGAAGGCCAGCAACTGGCCGCCGACATGGGATACCTGCCCGCGCACCCCGCCATCACCCCGCCCGAGGGGTTCCCTGCGCTGAACGACATCAAGCTGCTGGACTTCGACCCGGCCAAGGCCCTGGAAAGCGACCAGGCCAACAAGATGAAGTTCACCGAGATCTTCGGCGGCTGACCTCTTGCGGCTGGTGAACTTCCTGCGCAGCGGCGAGGGCCTGACCCTTGCCGCTGTCACCTTTTTCGCGCTGGCCCTGCTGGTCTTTCCGCTGGGCCTGCTGGCGCGTGTCGGCGTGACACAGGACGACGTCCTTTCGCTGGCGCCCCTGTCGGATGCGCTGTCCTCGCGCTCGGTCTGGCGCGCCTTCACGCATTCACTGGAAAGCGCCCTTTTCTCGTCGCTTATCTCGCTGGTCGCGGGCACCGGGATCGCGCTGGCCATCGGTCTGACCGATATCCGCTGGAAAGGTATCTTCACCTTTCTTCTGCTGATCCCGATGATGATTCCACCGCACGTCACGGCGATTGCCTGGATCCAGGCGATGGGCCCGTCCTCTCCGATCCTGCGCAGCCTGGGGATCGCGCCGGAACTGGGCACCACGCACCCCCTCTATTCCCCCGGCGGGCTGATTTTTCTGCTGGGCGTCCAGCATACGCCGCTGGTCTTTCTTGTTGTCCTGGCCGCGCTCCGCGCCCTGCCGCGCGAGATGAGCGATGCCGCACGGATCGCCGGCGCCGGTGGCGGCAGACTGCTCCGGCGCATCATCCTGCCGCTGCTGGCCCCGACACTGATCGCCGGATATGCGCTGGCCTTCGTCTCGGCGCTGGGGAATTTCGGCATCCAGGCGCTGCTGGGCATTCCCGCGCGCTACATCACCCTGCCGGTGCTGATCTGGCAACGGCTGGCCAGCTTCGGCCCCTCTGTGCTGACCGACGTGGCGGTGATCGCCTCGATCCTGGCGCTCCTGGCGGTGATGGTGATCCTGCTGCAGATGCTGCTGCTGCGGAATGCCCGCAGCACACTGATCGGCCCGCCTCAGCCACCGCTGCACATCCGCCTGGGACGCATGCGCGGCTGGACCGAGGCCGGACTGTCCCTGCTGGTGCTGGGCACGCTGGTTCTGCCCATCGCGGCGCTGGTGGCGACGGCCCTGGTGCGCACCTACGGCCTGCCGCTGAACGGCGACACGATCACGCTGGACAATTTTGCCGAGATCCTGTTCCGGCAATCCGTCACCGCGCGCGCCTTTCTGAATTCTTCGCTGACGGCCGCCACGGCTGCGGGAATCATCGCCCTGGGCAGCATCCTTGTCGCGCATTTCATGTCCTCGCCCCGGCGTCCCGTGCGGGGCACCGGCCTGGGCATCGCAACGCTGAGCGAGATGACCTACGCCATTCCGGGCCTGGTGATCTCGATCGCCTTCATCCTCGCCTTTCTCAAGCCCCTGCCGCTGTTCAACGTCTCGCTCTACAACACGCTGGGGATCATCCTTGTCGCCTATCTCTGCGCGTTCTTCTCCATCGCGCTGAAACCCGTCAGCGCCGCCTTCGTGCAACTGGACCCCGCGCTGGACGAGGCCGCCCGGATCTCGGGCGCGTGCTACGGACTTCGGATGCGACGGATCTTTCTGCCGCTCATCGCACCGGCGGCAGCCTCGGGGGCGATCCTTGTCTTTCTGACCGCCTACAACGAGGTCACGGTTTCGGCCCTGCTGTGGTCTAGCGGGAACGAGACCATCGGCACGACGATCTACAATTACGAGGATGGCGGTTACACGACCCTTGCTGCCGCGATGGCCAGCGTGACGGTGGTGGCCACGATCCTTTTAATGGCCGCATTGGATCGGCTGGGACGACAGGCGCCGCGCGGCGTGGTGCCCTGGCGGATATGACCCGCCTCAGGACAGGAGCGGCGCGAATTCGACGTCGATCCGCTCGAACAGGGGCAAGTGGTCAGCGGTCGTTTCCAGCAGCGCGGGGTTGCCCGCGTGCCTTTGGCGTATGTCCGCGATCCGTTGGGACAGGGTCAGGGTCTCTCCGTTCGGGCCGGACCGGTTGTCGCAAAAGGTCAGCGCCCGGCTGAGCGCCGTATCCATCATCCGGCAGGTCGGCCCGTAGTGCCCGGCGAGGTCCGGCCGCGTCCGCAGGCAGAGCCCGCGCGCGCCGGAATGGTGCAACACGGCATCGACAACCTCGGCACCGCAGCCGTCGGACCGGGCCAGAATGGCCCCGTCGACCGGGTGAAATCCTGTCTTGGCAAAGGTCTCGGCATAGCCGATGTCATGGTAGGCGGCGGCAATGACCAGCCGTCCGCCGAAATCCTGCCGCGCCTCGACCCTTCGGGCCAGTTCCATGACCCGCCTGATATGGGCCAGTCGGGGCGCGTCCGGTGGAAACCAGTCTTCGGGCGCCTTCATCCCGGCAGGACCCAGGCCCGCTTGATCCGCAGGGCCAGCCGGTCCCCGACCCGCATCGGCGCATGATGGGCCACCGTCAGGCTGGCGCCCGCATCGAGGTCCAGAACCGCTTCCCAGATTCCGCCGCGATAGAGAACATTGCGCACCGTTCCTGCCAAATGCCCTTCGTCGCCGTCCTCCAGGATCTCGATCCCCTCGGGGCGCACCAGCGCCTGCGCCGGCCCCTCCGGCTGTCCGGGTGCGGTGGTGACATCAAACCGGCAGCCGGACAGCTCTGCCATGCCGTCACGATAAAGGACGTCGACGACGCTGCCATGACCGATGAATTCCGCCACCTCGACGGACCCGGGCCGTTCGTAGATCTCCTGCGGCGTTCCCACCTGCAGAAAGCGCCCCCCTTTCATCACCGCCATGCGGTCCGCCAGGGCCATCGCCTCGCGCTGGTCGTGGGTGATGTACAGCGTGGTTGCCCCGGACGAGCGATGGAAATGCAGCAATTCGCGTTCCATCGTTCCGCGCAGGTGCGGATCCAGATTGGCCAGCGGTTCGTCCATGAGGATCGTCCGCGCCCCGCCCGCCAGGCAGCGCGCCAGCGCCACGCGTTGGCGCTGGCCGCCGGACAAGGCCTCGGGCTTGCGCCCCGCCATGTCCTGCAAGGAAACGGTTTCAAGGTGCGTCTCGACCGAGCGCGCCGCCGCCTTGCGCGACATGCCTCCCGCTTCCAGCGGAAAGGCCACGTTGTCCCGGACGGTCATGTGCGGCCAGAGCGCATAGGACTGAAAGACAAACCCGGTTCCGCGTTGTTCGGGCGGCACCATCGTGCCCTGCCCTGCCACCCTGTCGCCGTGGAGGAGGATCTCGCCGCGATCCGGCGTTTCAAGACCCGCGATCAGGCGCAAAAGCGTGCTCTTGCCACAGCCGGATTCCCCGACGATGACAAAGAGCTCGCGGTCGGCCACCGTGAACGAAACCTCGGCGACGGCCGATTTCCCCGCATAGTCCTTGCCGATGTTTCGGACCTCGATACCCGTCGTCATGCGCCCCTACCTCGCTGCGCGCAGGCCCCGGTGATTCCGGCGGATCCCGGCGTCTGGTGGCGGACACCCGGCGTCCGCCTTGCTGGCCGATGCTTACGACCGGCACCGGCGCAACCGCAACCCGATGCCGCGGAAATGCCTGCCCCGCAGCCGAAAAACCCCAGCTGCATGCCGTTTTGCTCCGGGTACCGGGCAGTCATCGCCTTGGGGTTGGACCACGATGCGGCACGATGGGTAAACTGGACCGCATGGGCTATGTGACATCCCTTTTCCCGCGCAAGGTGATCGCGGCCGTCGGACTGGCGGTCGACGGCCCCGGCTTGCTGCGCGGGCTGGGACTGGACCACGACGCGCCCTGGGACCCCAAGATCATGGTGCCCGTGACCATCTATTACGACATGCTGGAACAGATCGCCGAAACGGTCGACCCGACCGACCTGCCGCTGAAGGTCGGCGCCTCCATGCGTTGTGACGAATACGGGGCACTGGGCCTGGCCTGGAAGGCCGCCCCCGACCTCATGGGATCGCTTTCGCGAATCGAACGCTATGCGCGTGTCTGGACCAGCGTTGTGGAATACGAACTGCGTCCCGATCCGCGCGGCGTCCTGCTGGTCCTGCAACGGGCCGGGATGCGGCGGCTCGGTCTCAGGCTCTCGAACGAGACGTCGCTGGCCAGCGCGGTCTCAATTGCCCGGCAGGTCAGCCCGGTGCCCTTTGCCCCGCTCGAGGTCCGGTTTCAACATCCGCCGCCGCGCACCCTGTCCCACCACGAAAGCTGGTTCGGCTGCCCGGTCCGTTTCGACAGTGATCAGGACGCGCTACTGATTTCCCACGAGTCGGTCAGACAGCCGAATATCCTGGGCGATGAGGGCATCACGCGCTTCCTGATCTCGCATCTGGACGAGGAACTGTCCGAGATTGTCGGGGAGGATACGCTGGAATCCCGGTCCAAGGCCGCCATCGCCCGCGCGCTAAGCGAGGGCCTGCCCAGAATGGGCGATATCGCCCGGGGCCTTGGCCTCAGCGCGCGCAGCTTTCACCGGCGGCTGTCCGAACAAGGGCTGAGCTTTCAGACCCTGACCGACGAGACCCGCCGCGAACTGGCCGAAGGGCTGCTGCGCGACGAGGGGTATTCGCTGGCAGAGGTCGCCTTCCTGACCGGGTTTTCCGAGCAGAGTTCCTTTACCCGCGCGTTCAAGCGCTGGGTCGGGCGCACCCCGGCGAGCTACCGCAAGGCCTACGGCGCGGGCTGACGCCCCATTGGCAACAACGGTCAAAACGCTGGCGATGGCGGTCAATACCCGCTGCCCGCCGCCGGCCTATTCCCTTGTCATCACTTCCAGACAAGGAGACAGACCATGCACCCCATTCTCGTCATCGGCGCAACCGGCAAGACAGGTTCGCGCGTCGCAAGCAAACTTCAGGCGCTTGGCCATGCCGTGCGTCTTGGATCGCGCAATGCGCCGATCCCCTTCGATTGGGAGGCGCCGGAAACCTGGGCCCCTGCCCTGTCCGGTGTCCGCGCCGCCTATGTCACCTATTTCCCCGACCTGGCCTTTCCCGGCGCCGTCGACAAGCTGGACGCGTTGTGCCGCACCGCCCGCGCCGCCGGTGTCGAACACCTCGTGTTGCTTTCGGGGCGGGGCGAACACCACGCCCGTCTGGGTGAAGAGGTTGTGCGCAATGCCGGTCCGGATTTCACCATCGTGCGCGCCGCCTGGTTCGCGCAGAACTTCAGCGAAGGCTACCTGCGCGATCCGGTGCTGGCCGGCGTCCTGCCGATGCCTGGCGGTGACGTCGTGGAACCGATCATCGACGTGGAAGACATTTCCGCCGTCGTGGTCGCCGCACTGACCGAAGGCGGCCACGAAGGCGAGTTGTACGAGGTGACGGGCCCCCGCCTGATGAGCTTTGCCGACATGGCCGGGGAATTGTCCACCGCCATCGGTCGCCCGATCCGGCACCTCCCGATTTCATTCGAGGAGTTCCACGCCAACGTGGCCAGCGCCGGGGGCGAGTTCGTCGCTGACGTCTTTACCGCCATCGCGCGCGAAACGCTGGACGGCCGCAACGCCAGTCTCGGTGATGGCGTGCAGCGCGCTCTTGGCCGGGCGCCCCGGGACTTCGCCGACTTTGCGCGCGCGGCAGCCCAGGCCGGCAAATGGCCGCTCGCGGCCTGACCTTCACCCTGTCGCAGGAAAGGATCTCAAATGGCTTTTTCACCTTTTCAGAAGATCACGCTCGGGATCGCGGGCATCACGGCGCTGGCCATCGGTCTCTGCATCCTTGCCATCCCGCACCGGTTCTATGCCGGCTACGGCATCACCTTGCCACATGACGCGAGCCTGCTGAGCGAGCTGCGTGCGCCCGGGGCCGGGCTGGCCGTGCTGGGCGGTCTGATGCTGTGGGGCATGGTGAACAGTGCCATGCGCCGGGTTGCACAGGTGGCCGCGCTGACCGTGTACATCGGCTTCCCGGCGGGCCGACTTATCGGTCTGCTGGCCGACGGAGTGCCCTCTGGCGGTATCCTCGGGGCACTGGCCTTCGAGATCGGCATCGCCGTGCTTTGCCTTCTGGCCTTTCGCCGGGGTCTGCGGACCTCTGCACCACAAGGCGCCGTCCCGACGACCTGACATCGCCTTGGCGGGACGGTGTCTGCCGTCCCGCCCCGAGATTGCCTGAAAAAGGACCCCTGACATGACGACGATCTTCCTGGCCCTCCTGCAGGGCGCCATTCTTGCCTATGCCCTGTTGGCCGGCGTTTTCCTGGCCTTCTCCGATTTCATCATGCGCTCACTTTCCCGGACCAGCGGGTCCGGCGGCGTCGAGGCCATGCAGGTCATCAACCGCGAGGTCTTCCGCTGGGTCTTCATGATCCTCTTCATGGGGATGGCCCCCGTGTCGCTGCTGCTGTCGGGATTTGCCGTGCTGAGCCTGGACACCCCTGCCAACAGGCTGATCCTGCTTGCCGGGCTGGTCTACCTGGTCGGGTGTTTCGGTGTCACCGTGATCCGCAACGTGCCGATGAACGAGCGGTTGGCGGTAATGGATCCGACCGGCGCAACGGCGCTGGAGTATTGGACCGGGACCTACCTGCCGCGCTGGACATTCTGGAACACGGTACGGACAATCGCCTGTGCGCTGTCCTCTCTCCTGTTGATGACCGCCCTGATCTGGATCGCCGGGGCGCCCTAGCGGCCCGGTGGGCGGGTCAGACGGCCGTAAACCGCATAGCCCCGGTACAGGCAGCATGCGCTCAGGGCTGCGGTGCCTTCTGCCATCTCCTGCAACGCCGCCCCCAATGTATCGCGCGGCGTGACATGGAACCGGGCCAACCAGCCGCGCAAGCCGCGTTTGAACCAGTCCGGCAGGCGCCCCTGGTCGCCGAAATCCACGACATGCAGGGTGCCGCCCGGGGCGAGGTGGCGCATGGCCTCGGCCAGCGCGCCTTGCCAGTCGGGGATCATCGACAGGCTGTAGGAGAACACGATGTGGTCGAATTGCGCCTCACCGAACAGCGCCTCGGGGTCGAATGAACAGGCGTCGGCCTGCGCCAGACGCGCCGCGCCGTCCAGTTTGCGGCGCGCGGAGATCAGCATCTGGTCCGAGATATCCAGCCCGAAGAGCAGCGCGCGCGGATGCCGCTCGCGGATCGCGGCCAGGTTGCGCCCGGTGCCACAGGCCACTTCCAGCACCCGGTCACCCGGCTGGACCTGCATGTTGGCGATCAGGTGGTCACGGCCCAGCAGATAGTACTTGCGGCTGATGTCGTAAAATAGACGTTGGTAGCGATAGACATCGTCCATCAGCCGCCCGTGATCCGCGACCTCGCTCATCCGCTCACGCCTTCCGACGATAGAGGTGGACGCCGCCGTAGATTGCCGAGCGATCCTCGGCAAAGGCGCGCTCTGACGCGGTGGCGTCGTAGGCCCACTGATCCAGCAGCTCTGCCGGGACCCGCCCGGGCAGGATGTCCGGGCCACCGCCGGTGCGGAAAAGGACCCGCGCCCCGGGCATGGCCGTGCGGGTGATCTCGCGCCACAGGGCGGCCAGCTGGTCGTCCGTCATCCAGTCCTGCGCATCCAGCAGGACATAGACCGATTTCGACGCTGCCGGGGCCTCTGCCAGCACATCGGTGATGGAGCGGTTCAGCACCGTCGCGCGGCCCGCCGTGGCGCGCAGCGCCTCGAAATTCCGCTTTTCCAGGTATGGGGGCACCGGGCCAGTGCCGTCTTCCTTGTAGCCGCGATTGGCGGCCTGCCAGGCAAAGTAATTCTCGCCGATCGGGAAGTCGCAAAACAGCTTGCGAGTGCGTTCCTCAAGCACCTTGACGATGTCGCCATCGGCATCGGCGGCCAGCTTGTCGTATTGCGCCGGGGGAATGCCCAGCCCAAACAGCGAGGCCCGGCGCCGGGCGGCAAACCGGACAAGGCGCGAACGGTAGAGCGGCTTGATCTCGTCCTCGAAAAAGGCGCGCTGGTCGTCCAGCGTCCGGGCATTCAGAAGCCGGGTGAAATCCACGCCGCCGATCCGCGCCACGAGATGCACTGTCCCCAGAAAGGTGCCCAGCACGCCGAAACGGTAGAACCCGCGTGCAAACATGGACTTGCGGCGGCGGAAACGCTCGCGCCCGTTCCAGAAGGCGCGCGCCTGCGAGTCAAGGTAGGGCAAGACATAGCGATCCAGCAACGCCGGGTTTTCCGCCCTGTCCGCATGGCCGAACAGCGCGTAGAAACTCGCGTGATCGGGCAGGCGCTGCGCGGCCTCCAGTTTCAGCCTATTCAACTCGACGTGCCAGGGCGACAGGTCCACCGCGGTGACCGACGCAGGCCGCGCGGTCAGATAGCTCATCATGTTGCAGCCGCCCGAGGCGATGCAGACGACGTGATCCTCGCGGCCAAGGTTCAAGGCTGTCATGTCGCAGACCGGATCCTCCCAGATCTGCGGATAGACCAATCCCCGGAACAGCCGTGCAAAGACCCGGTCGGACAGAGACGCGAGTGAGAAGGACCTGTTCTGGTAGACCGCTTCGCCGATCAGTTCGCTGGTCGTGTCGCTCATCATGCTTCCTGTCTGGTCTGTCTTTTCTGGCTGTTTCGGGCCCGGCGCCTGGCGCGCTGTTTCAGCATGTGTTGACGGTTGTTCCGGGCTTCCCAGTCGACCAGCCGCATCTCGCCTGCGTGGTTCTCGATGATCGCGGTGCAGCTTTCGACCCAGTCGCCGGTGTTGATGTAGCGGATCTCGCCGATTTCGCGGATCGCCGCGTGGTGGATATGGCCGCAGATCACCCCGTCATAGCCTTTTTGGCGCGCGTCCTGGGCCAGCACTTCCTCGAACTTGCAGATGTAGTTGACCGCCTGCTTGACCTGCTGCTTGCTCCACTTGGACAGCGACCAGTAGCGGCGGGACCACAGGCGGCGGACCCGGTTGATCCGGGGGTTCAGCCAGATCAGCATGGCGTAGGCGCTGTCGCCCAGGTGGGCCAGCCACTTGGCGTTCATCACCACCGCGTCGAATTCGTCGCCATGCGTCACCAGGTAACGCCTGCCGTCGGCGGCGCGGAAATCGTCCTGGTTCTTGACCTCGATGCCCCCGAAATGGACGCCGAAGTAGTTGCGCATGACCTCGTCGTGGTTGCCGGGGATGAACACGACGCGGGTGCCGTTGTGCGCCTTTTCCAGCACCGCCTGCACGACGTCGTTATGCGCCTCCGGCCAGTGCCAGCCGCGCTGCAACCGCCACCCGTCGAAGATATCCCCGACCAGGTAGAGCGTCTCGGCGTCGTGCTTGTTCAGGAACTGGACAAGCAGTTCCGCCCGGCAGCCCCGGGTTCCCAAATGGACATCGGACAAGAAGATCGTGCGGTCGGACACCGGTCTGCCAGCTTGTTGTTCGCGTTTCGGCAGCGCCTAGACCCTCAGTGCTTCACCCAGGTGACAGATTTGTTGCGTTCCTGTGAACCCTGCCCACCTGCGGCGATCGGACCGCTTCAGCCGTCCTCTTCCGCAAGTTGCCGGCGCAAGTCTGTTTTCAGCACCTTGCCATAGTTGTTCTTGGGCAGCGCCTCGGCAAAGCGGTAGTGTTTCGGACGCTTGAACCGCGCAATCCGGTCAAGGCAGAGCCTGTCCAGTTCCGACGAATCCACGATCTGTCCGGGCTGGCAGACGACAAAGGCCACCACGACCTCTCCCCATTCCGGATCCCGCTGGCCAACGACGGCAACCTCGCTGACCGAGGGATGCGACAACAGCACTTCCTCGACCTCGCGCGGGTAGATGTTCGACCCGCCAGAGATGATCATGTCCCTGGACCTGTCGTGCAGGGTCACATAGCCCTCGGCATCCATGCGGCCCATGTCGCCGGTCCAGAGCCAGCCGTCGCGCAGCGCGCTTGCCGTGGCCTCGGGATTGCGCCAGTAGCCGGGCATCACTGTGGCACCGCGCACAGCGATTTCCCCCACTTCGCCAGCGGGCAGTTCCGCGCCTTCGTCGTCCAGGATCGCGACCTCGACCAGGCTTTGCGCGCGCCCGACAGAGTTCAGCCGTGCGCGCCAGCCCGGCGTCCGGCGGTCAGCCACGTCTGCACGCGGCAGGGCGGTGATTCCCATCGGGCATTCCCCCTGCCCGTAGATCTGCACGAAACGCGGCCCCATTTGCTGAACCGCCTCCAGAATATCCGCCTCGTACATCGGTCCTCCGGCATAGACCACGGTGCGCAAGCCCTCGCCGGTACTGCCGTTTGCCTTGGCCACGTCCACCAGCCGGCGCACCATCGTGGGCGCGGCGAACATCGACACGGGACCGATTTCGGGGGCGATCCGCAGGATTTCCCCAGCGTCGAACCCGCCGCTTTCGGGAACAACGTGACGGGCCCCGCGCAGCACATGCATGAAGTTGTACAGACCGGCACCGTGGCTCATCGGGGCGGCATAAAGGATCGCATCCTCCGCATGTACGTCGTCCACATCCGCGAAATAGCTCATCGTCATGGCGGCGATGTTTTCGCAGGTAATCGTCACCCCCTTGGGGCGTCCGGTCGTGCCGGAAGTATAGAACAGCCAGGCCATGTCATCCCGGGCCAGGGATGCAGGGCCGCCCAAAGAGGCCATTGCGCGCAAGTCATGAAACTCAACACCCTCGGTCGAGATCATCGGCGCCGGGCTCATCCCGATCAGTGCGCTGGCGCTCTTGTCATCGGTAAAGACCAGCGCCGCCTCCGCGTCCTTGACGATCCAGGCCGCTTCGCGCGGATGCAGTTTTCCGTTGATCGGCACCGCGGCGGCCCCGGCCCACCAGACGCCATAGAGCGCCTCTAGGTACTCGGTGCGGTTCGCCATGAAAAGCGCCACCCGGTCGCCGCGGCCAATCCCACGCGCGGCAAGAGCCGCGCCAATGCCCGCAGCCCGGGCGGCAAAGGCGCTGTAATCCGCATCGCAGGCCATGCCCTTGAACAGCGCCGGACGCGCGGGCCAGCGGGTCGCAGTGCGGGTCAGCCATTCGGCAGGGTTCATGCCACGGTCTCCCCCCCTCGAAACGAAATGCCCCCGCCGGATCGCTCCGGCGGGGGCCATTGTCCGGCTGACTGGTTCAGCCGCCCTTGAGCCGCTGCATCAGCACGACCTCGGCACCCTCGGGCACCTTGGTATGGCGGTTCGGAGCGACCTCACCGTCGACGACGACCGAAACGCCCGCTTCGATGATCGGTTCAAGCCCCGGATGGGCCGCGACCAACCCATCCAGTGCGCCCCCGACAGTTTCGGCCTCGACCTCGACCACGCGGGCGCCCTCGGTAAAGCGCGTCAGGCTGGACCAAAGGTTGATGGCAACCATCAGCCCCCCTTTGCCTTGATCGCCGCCAGCACTTTGGGCGGCGACATCGGCAGATCGCAAAGGCGCGCGCCGGTTGCTTCCTGGATTGCGTTGGCGATGGCGGGCAGCGGCGGCGTGATGCCGGTCTCGCCCACGCCGCGCACGCCGTAGGGGTGGCCCGGGTTCGGCACCTCGACGATGACCGTGTCGATCATCGGCAGGTCAGAGGCCACCGGCACGCGGTAATCCAGGAAGACCGAGTTCTGCAGACGCCCGTCCTCGCCATAGATATAAGCCTCGTTCAGGGCCCAGCCGATGCCCTGCGCGGCACCGCCCTGGTACTGGCCCTCGACATAGGCGGGGTGGATGGCGCGACCCGCGTCCTGCACGACCAGGTAGCGCAGGATCGTGGTGCGCCCGGTTTCCGGATCGACCTCGACATCGACGACATGACAGCCGAACGAGGCGCCGACGCCCTCGGGCACGGATTCGTGGTGGCCCGAGATCGGCCCGCCGGTCGATCCCATCTTGCCCGCGATCTCGGCGATGGTCATGGGCGGGAATTTCCCCGCGTTGTCACCCGCCGGCTGCGCCGCACCGTCGACCCATTCCACGGCCTCGGGATCGATGCCCCATTCATTCGCCGCGCGCTTGCACATCTCGGTAATGGCATGGCCCGCCGCGACCACCGCAGCCTTGCCACTGGCAAAGGTCGCACGGCTGCCGTGGGTCGGCTCGTTCACGCCCAAGGCGCCGGTTTCGACCACGTTCACGCGCACATCCTCGTAGGGGATGCCCAGTGTTTCCGCCGTCATCAGCGCGATCGAGGCACGGCTGCCGCCGATGTCCGGTGTGCCCACCGACACCTGCGCGGTCCCGTCCTCGGAAATCGCCAGGCTGACAGAGGTCTCGCCATTGTGGTTGAACCAGTACCCGGCAGCGATCCCCCTGCCCTGGTTCGGTCCCAGCGGGATAGAGAGGTTGGGATGCGCCTTGGTCGCCTCCAGCGTCTCGACCAGCCCGATGGAGCCGTATTTCGGCCCGTAGCTGGCGGTATCGCCTTCGCGCACCGCGTTCTTCAGGCGCATTTCCAGCGGGTCGACGCCCAGTTCGCGACACATCTCGTCCAGCAGGCTTTCAACCGCGAAGGCGCCCATCGGCGACCCCGGCGCGCGGTAGGCGGCGCATTTCGGACGGTTGGCCAGCACGTCATAGCCAATGTGTTCGACGTTCTCCAGCTTGTAGGGCGCAAAGCAGCAGTACAGCGCCATGTCCACCGGAGAGCCGGGAAAGGCGCCGCCCTGCATCCGGAACTCTGCCCGGGCGCCAGTGATGGTGCCGTCCTTCTTCATGCCGATCTTGACGTCCATCGAGGCCGAGGCCGTCGGTCCGGTGGCGCGCAGCACCTCGGACCGGCTCATGACCAGCTTGACCGGTTTGCCACCCGCCTTCTTCGACAGCGCCAGAGACAGCGGCTCCATGAAGATGGTTGTCTTGCCGCCAAAGCCGCCGCCGATTTCGGACGGTGTCACGCGCAGCTGCGAGGTTTCCAGCCCCAGCACGGCGGTGCACATCTTGCGGATGAACCACTGGCCCTGGGTGCAGACCCACATCTCGCCTTTGCCGTCGGCGCCCATCTGGCCCATGCAGGCGTGCGGTTCGATATAGCCCTGGTGCGTGGCCTCGGTCTTGTAGGTCTTTTCCATGACCAGGTCGGCCGCGGCAAAGCCCGCTTCCACGTCGCCGCGGCCGAACTCCATGTAGCGCACGACGTTGGGCGGCATGCCCTCGGGCACCGTGGCGTCGGCGGCGCCTTCGCGGATCACCGGCGCGTCGGGTTTGATCGCATCATCCACGTCGATGACATGGGGAAGGACCTCGTATTCGACCTCGATCAGGCGCACGGCCTCTTCGGCCCGCAGCTTGGACGTGGCGGCGACGGCGGCGACGGCATGACCGTCATAAAGCGCGCGTTCCCCGGCCATCGTGTTTTCCTGCAGGTTCCAGTCCTCGCCGGTCAGCCCGGTGGGAAAATCGGCCCGCGTGATCACCGCCTTGACGCCGCTCAGGGCCTCGGCCTTCGACGTGTCTATCTTGACGATCCGCGCATGGGCATGCGGGCTGCGCAGCACCGCGGCCCAGAGCATTCCCGGCGCCGAGATATCGGCACCGTAACGCGCGCGGCCCGTGACCTTGTCCAGACCGTCCGGGCGATCGGGGCGCGTGCCGACCAGCTTGAATTCCTTGAACTCGTCCTTTGCCATCACGCAGCCTCCTGCCGAAGTTCCGCAGCCGCATCCATGACGGCGCGGATGATCTTGTCATACCCGGTGCAGCGGCAGAGGTTGCCCGCCAGCCAGTAGCGGACCTCTTCCTCTGTCGGGTTCGGGTTCGTTTCCAACAGCTTCTTCGCCGCGACCAGGATGCCCGGCGTGCAGAAACCGCACTGCAGGGCCGCATGTTCGATGAACTTGCGCTGCAGCGGGTGCAGCTCTGCGCCGTCTGCCATGCCCTCGATGGTCTCGACGCGCTTGCCGTCCGCCTCGACCCCCAGGACGAGGCAGGAACAAACCAGCGCGCCGTCCAGCGTGACAGAACAGGCACCGCAGTCGCCGGTGCCGCAGCCCTCTTTCGAGCCGGTCAGGCCGATGTGATCGCGCAGGCAATCCAGCAGCGTTTCGCGCGGATCGGCCAGGAACTCGACCTCGTCGCCGTTCACGCTCGTGGTGACATGAACCTTGCTCATGCGGTGTCTCCTTTTGCGCGGGCCTTGGCGATCAACGCCGCCCGTTTTGTCAGCACGCCGGCCACCTCCGTCCGGAAAGCGACCGTGCCGCGTTTGTCGTCGATGGGCGAACAGGCAGCGCTGGCCGCCTTGGCCAGTGCCTCCAGCGCCGATTCATCCAATGTAGTTCCGATGATGGCCTCTGCCGCCTCGGGCACCAGCTTGACCGTTGGTGCGACGGCGCCCAGCGCGACGCGGGCCTCGGAAACGGTGTCGCCGTCAAGGCGCAGGCTGACCGCGCTGCCGACGACGGCGATGTCCATTTCCGTGCGCGGGATGAACCGAAGGTAGGCGTCACCCGCGTTCTGGCCGCGCGGCGGCAGCAGGATGGCCGAGATCAGCTCTCCGGCCTCCAGAGCGGTCTTGCCCGGGCTGACGGGGATGTCCTCGACCGGCACTGTGCGGGTTCCATCCGGTCCCGTGATCTCGACCGAGGCGCCCGCCGCGACCAGCCCGGGCACCGAATCCGCCGCAGGTGATCCGTTGCAGAGGTTGCCCGTCAGCGTCGCGCGCCCCTGGATCTGTGTCGAGCCGACAAGCTCCATCCCTTCGACCACGCCGGGCCAGTCGGCGCACAGCCCCTCATGCGCGCCCAGCGCGATGCCCGGAACCGCGACTCCGATGCGCCAGCCGCCATCGTCCGTGGCCGTGATTTCGGAAACACCGGCGATCTTTTTCAGGTCGATCAGGTCATCCGGCTGCACCATGCCGGCCCGCATCTGGACCAGCACATCGGTGCCCCCGGCCAGAAACCGCGTCAGCCCCTTGGCCTGTGCGGCCAGTTGCGCGGCATCCTCGAATGTCGTTGGTGTGTGATATCGCAAGGTCACCTCCCTTTGTCGGTTGCCGCGGCGCTGTGCATGACCGTCGCGGATATGCCGGGTGTCGCGCCGTTTTCGCGCCCACCGTTCATGGCTGTCAATTACAAGATCTAAGCACCCATTCAGTTCGCCGCCAGTTGGAATTCACCAAGAGGGCGGAGGCCGGGCAGCCCGGACAGTCGTCTCGGTCGCAATGTTACGCAGTCCGAGCAGCAAAGGGCAAGGCACCGCAAACAGTAAAGGCCGCCGCGTCGGGCAAAAGCTCTCGGCCCGTCCGAGCCAGAACCATATTCGGGTGGCAGTCCGCCAGTCGCCGGGCCGTGCGGGCAAAGCCTGCGTCGCCTGAATGCTGAGCGGCGACCCGGTCCTCCAGCACGTCGATAACCGCAAGCAGGCGGTTGCTCGCAGGCCCTTCGACCTGGAACAGCCGCCCGAAGAATCAATCACGCCAGGTGTCGCCCTCGGCCTGTAGAACCGTCGAGATCAGCTCTTCCTTGGAGCGGAAGTGATGATAAAGCGGCGCCTTGGCGGTGCCGGCCCGGTCCAGGATGGCGTCGAACCCGTGGCTGCAAATAGATGCGAGACCGAGCTCATGATGCGGTCACGCGCGTTCCTTGCCGGCATCGACGCAAAGCTCCAGCCGCCGCTGTCATCCAGGTAGACCTCGTTCAGACCATCATCCATCGCGCCACCTTTTGCTTGCGACGCGCGCCCGTCGCGCGCGGTCGAGCCGATACCCGCATCCCGCATCAGGAGGCAAATACAAGACAGATTGGTCCGATTTTCCACTGACGCGGTGACAGAGGCACATTTCGCGGCATCTGGGTGATTCTGGCGGATACGCATTTTCAAACATATATCGACAACGTTTCCATTCGCCTGAACCGCTCAAAAAATCCGCGTTTTTACCTGACTGCAAACCCCCTAGGGTCTGGACTCATTGAGTTTCAAAGCCAGTAGATGACGGCTGCGGCGAGAGCGATGGCTGATAGGAAGACCTTCGGGCATCTGTCGTACCGGGTCGCAACACGCCGCCAGTCCTTCAGCCTGCCGAACATGATCTCGATCCGGTTGCGCCGTTTGTAGCGACGCTTGTCGTACTTTACAGGTTTCTTGCGCTGCTTTCGACCGGGGATACATGCGCGTATCCCTTTGTCTTGCAACGCTTCTCGGAACCAGTCGGCATCATAGCCGCGGTCACCAAGCAACCAATCGACGTTCGGCAGGCTGCTGAGCAAGGCGCGCGCCCCGATGTAGTCGCTCACCTGTCCGGCGGTCACGAACAGATCAAGCGGGCGTCCTTGGCTGTCGCAGATGGCATGCAGCTTGGTGTTCATGCCGCCCTTGGTGCGACCAATCAGGCGCCCACGCCCCCCTTTTTGACGCCCATGCTGGTCGCTGTCCGGTGGGCCTTGAGGTATGTCGCGTCGATCATGACTGTCTTCGTCTCACCGTGTTCAGCAGCCAAACCAGCCATCATTCGGGCAAAAACGCCTTTATCACTCCATCGCTTCCAGCGGTTGTAGAGCGTCTTGTGTGGACCATAGGCTGCAGGCGCATCGCGCCATCGTAACCCATTGCGGTTGATAAAGATAATCCCACTCAGCACACGCCGATCATCGACGCGGGGTTTGCCGTGGGACTTCGGAAAGAAAGGCTCGAGACGCGCCACCTGGGCATCGGTCAGCCAGAATAGATCAGACATGTTCACCGCTCTTTTTCGAACCGTGAATCACGACACCCCTCTGAAATCAATGGGTCCTGACCCTAGCCCGAATACGGGCAGTCCACCTGATTTCATGACCAAAAAATTGACCGGTCTGAATACTTCGGCGTCACCTCCGGGCTTGGCTACGCGATCAACGATGTCCGCGACACGCTGGATTACTCGCGGCTAGTCGCCGGTCCTGCTGGGCGACGGCACGGCGCCGAACCCCTCCGAGGCCTCGCCGACCGCGCTGAGATCCTGCATCGCAGTCGGTCTGCACGCCAATGCGGTGGCACGCTACATCACTGTGCAGAAGCTGGAACTGCAGCTGGAAGGCGATCTGAACATCACCGGCGTGTCGGGCACCGGCGAGATCCTGGGCGGCACCGGCATGTCGGACCCGATGAAGGCCATTGCCGAGACCGAAAGACTGAAGCTCAAGGCGGTCCGCGTCGACGGCGGCTATCGCGTCAAGGGCGCCCTGCCCTGGATGTCGAATCTGTTGGCCAATGGCTGGTTCGGCGTCATGTTCTCGGTCGTCGGCGAGGACGAGACTGGCATGGCCATCGCCCACGCGGACGAGACCGAAGGCGTGAAACTCAAGCTGATGACCCATGAATGACGGCGACCCGATGTAGGCCGCCGCCCCCTCTCACTTTGCCAACTGGAAAGGACTGACCTCATGGAAAGCGCACTGATCTCACCTGCCGAACCGCAGCCCCTCATGCCCGGCAGCAACATCGTCCTGATCGATGGCGGGATATCACCTCGACCCGAAACCGCCGCCGACAGGGGCATCCCGCTCAAGCACCCGCCGCCTGAACGACAGCGGCGTCAGCGCGTCGCGTCGCGGTACCATGCCACGATCGTTGCGCGACTTTCGGCATCCATGGTCGAGATCGCGTTGGGCGGCGGCATCGCGTGGCTCACCCCGGACTGCAGGAAGATCTGCTTGGCATGGCGGGCCACGTCGGACTCCGTCTCCAGCACCACGCCCTTGGGCGGCCAGAGCACGCCGTCCCAGACGGGTTCACGCGCATGGCACATCGAGCAGTTGCCCAGAACCACGTCGTAGGCCTCCGAGAACCCCTCGGCCGAGGCGAATTGCTGTTCGTAGGGCGACAGCGGGCGCGCCTCGGCCTCGTCATAGGTGTCCAGCATCGGCGCGGTCGACAGCCAGGCGATGACGATGAAGAGCACCACCGTGACGGCCCAGGTCCAGTTCGGCTGACCTTTGCGGGCATGCATCGAGTTGAAGTAGTGCCGGATGGTGACCCCCATCAGGAACACGAGGCTGGCGATGATCCAGGCGTAGTCGGTGGCAAAGGCCAGCGGATAGTGGTTCGACAGCATCAGGAAAATGACCGGCAAGGTCAGGTAGTTGTTGTGCGTCGATCGCAGCTTGGCGATCTTGCCGTACTTGGGATCGGGGGTGCGGCCTTCTTGCAGGTCCTTCACCACGATGCGCTGGTTCGGCATGATAATGAAAAAGACGTTGGCCGTCATGATCGTCGCCGTGAAGGCCCCCAGATGCAGCAGCGCGGCGCGTCCTGTGAACACCTGGTTCAGACCCCAGCTCATCACCACGATGATCAGGAACAGCACCAGCATCATGGCGGTCGGGTAATCGCCCAGTTTCGACTTGCACAGGAAATCGTACAGCAGCCAGCCCACACCGATCGTCGCGGCCGAGACCAGGATGCCCTGCCACAGCGACAGGTCCGCCTTGGTCGGGTCCAGCAGGAACAGCTCTCCGCCGACCCAGTAGACGATCATCAAGAGCCCCGCGCCGGACAGCCAGGTGGCGTAGCTTTCCCATTTGAACCAGGTCAGGTGGTCCGGCATCTGCTCGGGCGCGACCAGGTATTTCTGGATGTGATAGAAGCCGCCGCCGTGGACCTGCCATTCCTCGCCATGTGCGCCGACAGGCAGATGCGGCACCTTCCGCAGGCCAAGGTCCAGCGCGATGAAATAGAACGATGAGCCAATCCAGGCGATGGCAGTGATGACATGCAGCCAGCGGACGGCAAAGGCCGCCCAATCCCACATGATGGCCAGGTCGTACATGGCAAGCCTCCTAAAGGGTCGAATCCTCCGCAGACTATGCGGAGCCAAATTGTTCTGGTATCGCTGCTGAATACCAAGCAGCATCAAAAATAGCAGAACAATGTCCTATCTCGACAATATCCGCACCTTCGTGCGTGTCTATGAACTCGGCAGCATGTCGGCAGCGGGGCGGGACTTGCGCATTTCACCGGCTGTAACTTCATCACGAATATCCCAACTTGAGGAACATCTCAGCGTTCGGCTGTTCCAGCGCACCACGCGCAGTCTGACACCCACGGAACATGGCCGGGCGTTTTACAGCGGCGCCTGCGAGATCCTGGAATCGGTCGAGAACGCCGAGGCGCAGGTGGTCAGCATCACCGAGAACCCCAAGGGATCGCTGTTCGTGGCGGCCCCTCTGGGGGTCGGACGGCGCCTGATCGCGCCACAGGTCCCGGACTTTCTGGAAACCTACCCGGAGGTCAACGTGCGCCTGCGCCTGACCGACCGCAAGGTCGACCTGACGACCGAGGGCCTGGACCTGGCGTTCTTTCTTGGCCAGCCCGAGGACAGCAACCTGCGCATCCGCAAGATTTCGGATGTCGAAAGGGTGCTCTGCGCCGCGCCGTCCTACCTGGAGGCGCGTGGCACGCCGATGACCGGCGACGAGATCCTGGAAAAGGGGCACGAATGCCTGAACCTTCGCTTTCCCGGCGCGACCGAATTCCAGTGGCGGCTGAAGACCCCGGAGGGTGTGCGCAAATTCCCGATCGCGGGCCGCTACGAATCCGATGACGGGGACGTTTTGACCGACTGGGCGCTTGGGGGACATGGAATCGCGCTGAAGCCGATCTTCGAGATCGCGGATCACCTTGAAGCCGGTCGACTGGTTCCCGTCGCGACGCAGACGCCGCCGGAGCCCATCCAGATGGCCTGCCTGTTCACCCATCGGCGCAGGCAGGACCCCAAGACACGGATGTTCATGGAATTCGTGATAGACCGCATCGGCGCCGTCGTCCGCGACGCCGAAAAGCGGGTTCAGCTGCCGCGATAGGTACTCATGCCGAAAGGCGACAGCAACAGCGGGACATGATAATGGGCGTCGGGATCCGACATGCCAAAGCGAATGGGCACCTGATCCAGAAACAGGATGTCGTCGTTCGCCTGTCCGGTCCGACGCAGGTAGTCGCCAGCAAAGAAAACCAGCTCGTAAGTGCCGGTCTTGAATTTCTCCGCCGGAAGGATCGGCGCATCGGTGCGGCCGTCGTCATTGGTTACGGTCTCGGCGATCTTGCGATGCGAGTTTCCTGAAACCCGGTAAAGGGCGATCTTGATGCCCTCTGCGGGGCACCCGCGCGCAGTGTCGAGAACATGGGTCGTCAGGTATCCGGCCATTGCTGCAAACTCCCTTGCTTGCCGTCTTATAAGGCGGGTTCGCCTCCTGGTGCAAAACCTGCGGGGCTTAAGGCTCCTTCAAACGTTTTTTGAAAAACCGCCCGATTATTCTGGTTTATGAATACCCAAATTCGATGAGGGCAGAAGTGACACGTTATCCAAGAGACATGACCGGCTATGGCGCCACGCCGCCCGCCGCAAATTGGCCGGGCGGCGCCAGGATCGCCGTCCAGATCGTTCTGAACTACGAGGAAGGCGGCGAGAACTGCACCCTGCATGGCGATCCCGCGTCCGAAGCCTTCCTGTCTGAAATCACCGGGGCGCAGCCCTGGCCGGGCCAGCGCCACTGGAACATGGAATCGATCTATGAATACGGCGCGCGCGCCGGGTTCTGGCGGGTACATCGCGCCCTGCGCGACCTGCCGGTGACCGTCTACGGCGTCGCAACGGCACTGGCTCGGGCCCCGGAACAGGTCAAGGCCATGAAAGAGGCCGGTTGGGAAATCGCCAGCCACGGGCTGAAGTGGATCGAACACAAGGACATGACCGAGACAGAGGAGCGCGCGCAGATTCGCGAGGCGATCGCGTTGCACACAGAGGTCACCGGCACGCCGCCGCGCGGCTGGTACACCGGGCGGTGCTCCATGAACACGGTCGATCTTGCCGCAGAAGAAGGTCAGTTCGCCTATATTTCAGACAGTTACGCGGATGATCTGCCCTATTGGCACCGGGCGAATGGCCGCGACCAGCTGATCGTGCCTTACACTATGGATTGCAATGACATGCGCTTTGCGATCCAGGCCGGCTTTACCCACGGCGACCCGTTCGAGGCGATGCTGAAGGATTCCTTCGACATTCTCTACGCCGAGGGCACGGATGGCGCGCCCAAGATGATGTCGATCGGTCTCCATTGCCGGCTGATCGGACGGCCCAGCCGGATGGCCGCGCTGAAACGCGCGCTGGACTACATGCGATCGCACGAGGGTGTCTGGTTCGCCACCCGCCTGCAGATTGCCGAACACTGGACGAAGGAGCACCCGCCGATGACCCGCCGACGCCCCTCTGACATGGATCGCGACAGCTTTGTGGCGGAATTTGGCGGCGTCTTCGAGCACAGCCCCTGGATTGCAGAGGGCGCCCATGCACTGGAACTGGGGCCGACCCATGACACCGCCGCGGGCGTGCATTCGGCGCTGGCGCGGGTGTTCCGTGCCGCGGACGAGGACAGGCGCCTGGGCGTGCTCACCGCGCACCCCGACCTTGCCGGCAAACTGGCCGAGGCCAAGCGCCTGACGGCGGAGTCGACGGCGGAACAGGCCTCTGTCGGGCTCGATGCGCTGACCGACGAGGAACGCGCTACCTTTACCGAATTGAACACCGCCTACACCCAAAAGTTCGGCTTTCCCTTCATCATCGCGGTCCGTGACAACACCAAGGCCACGATCATGGAGGCCTTCAAGCGCCGCGTCGCCAATGACCGCGACACCGAATTCGCCGAGGCCTGCCGCCAAGTAGAGCGGATCGCCGAATTGCGCCTGGAGGAGAAATTCACCGCATGAGCCGCAGCATCGTCGCAGCCCCCCTGACCCACGAGGCCTTTGCCGGTTTCGGCGACGTGATCGACACGGCGGGCGAGGCCGACAAGATCATCAACCAGGGGCTTTGCGGCCGTTATCATGACCGCGCGCACCTTGACTTTGCCGGGGGGCGCCCGGGCGTCAGCCTGTTCAAGGCAGAACCGCGCAGCCTACCCCTGACGCTGGAGATGGTCGAACGTCATCCCGAGGGCAGCCAGTGCTTCATCCCGATGAGCATGGACGGTTTCCTGGTTGTCGTCGCCAAGGATGACGACGGCAAACCGGGGCGGCCCCGCGCCTTTTTGACCACCCCGGGGCAGGCCATCAACTTTCACCGCGGAACCTGGCACGGCGTCCTTACGCCGCTGGCGGCACCGGGTCTTTTCGCGGTTGTGGACCGGATCGGAGAGGGTCCGAACCTGGAAGAACACTGGTTCGAGGAGCCTTACGAAATCGAAACCTGAACGGGCCGCCGGAGGAGGAGCCGGCACCCGCATCCAACGGAGGAAACATCATGGCCGACACATCCATCGGGACACCGGCGCAGCTCCGCGACCCGAATTACACCCCACCCTTGCACAAGGCGGTGCCACTGGGCATCCAGCATGTACTTGCCATGTTCGTTTCGAACGTGACCCCTGCCATCATCGTCTGCGGCGCGGCGGGCTTCGGCTTCGGCTCGAACTCGCCAGACTTTCCGCAGATGATCTACATGATCCAGATGTCGATGTTCTTTGCCGGCATCGCGACGCTGTTCCAGTCCATCGGCCTTGGCCCGGTGGGCGCGCGTCTGCCGATCGTCCAGGGCACATCCTTTGCCTTCATCCCGATCATGATCCCGCTGGTCGCCGGCAAGGGCGTGGACGCCATTGCCGTACTGATGGGCGGCATCCTGGCAGGCGGCATTTTCCACGCCTTCCTGGGCCTTTTCATCGGCAAGATCCGGTTTGCCCTGCCGCCGCTTGTCACCGGGCTGGTGGTGACGATGATCGGCCTGGCCCTGGTCAAGGTCGGGGTCCAGTACGCGGCTGGCGGCGTTCCGGCCATCGGAACACCTGAATACGGATCGGGCATCAACTGGCTGATGGCGGGGACGGTGATCATCGTGACGCTGGGGCTGAAGTTCTTTGCCCGTGGCATGCTGTCGGTCTCGGCGGTGCTGGTGGGCCTGCTGGTCGGCTATGCGCTGGCCTTCATGTTGGGACAGGTCAATCTTGGCAACGTCGGCCGGGCGGCCTCTTTCGCGCTGCCGAACCCGCTTCACTTCGGGCTGGAATTCTCTGTCGCGGCGGTTGTCGGCTTCTGCCTGATGTCCTTCGTCTCGGCGGTGGAAACCGTGGGCGACGTGTCCGGCATCACCAAGGGCGGCGCGGGTCGCGAAGCGACGGACAAGGAAATCCAGGGGGCGACCTTTGCCGACGGGATCGGTACGGCGATTTCCGGCCTGTTCGGCGCCCTGCCCAACACTTCGTTCAGCCAGAACGTCGGCCTGATCGCCATGACCGGCGTCATGAGCCGGACCGTCGTCACCATCGGCGCCTTCTTCCTGATTCTCTGCGGCCTGGTGCCAAAGATCGGCGCCGTCATCTCCTCGGTCCCGATCGAGGTTCTGGGCGGCGGCGTGATCGTGATGTTCGGCATGGTGGTCGCGGCGGGTGTCTCGATGCTGTCGGACGTGCATTGGAACCGCCGCAACATGGTGATCTTTGCCATTGCCCTGTCGCTGGGCCTTGGCCTGCAACTCGAACCCGAGGCGCTGCAGTACCTGCCCAGCACCGTCAAGGTCCTGGCAACCTCGGGCATCCTGCCCGCGGCCCTGATCGCCATCGTGCTGAACCTGCTCTTGCCGCAGGAACTGGCCGATGAATCCACCGAGGAAGTCTCGGGGGGCTTGGCCGGTCACGGCGACGGATCGCTGAAGCAGAACTGATCTACTCTACGAGAAACGACCAAGGCCCGCTGGTGTCCAGTGGGCCTTTTTTCGTGCCACGCAGTACGACAACATCAATCGCATAAAAAAGGGCCGGCATGGAAACCATGCCGGCCCTTCTTGGTCCTGCCTTGGTGCGGATCAGCCGCGCGCCGTCAACCGCAGCGGCATGTGCCGGTTCACATCCTTGTAGAGCAGGTAGCGAAAACGCCCCGGCCCGCCAGCATAGCAGGCCTGCGGGCAGAAGGCGCGCAGCCACATGTAATCCCCGGCCTCGACCTCGACCCAGTCGGAGTTGAGCCGGTAGACCGCCTTGCCTTCGAGAACGTAAAGCCCGTGTTCCATGACATGGGTTTCGGCAAAGGGGATCACGCCGCCCGGTTCAAACGTCACGATGGTCACATGCATGTCGTGGCGCAGATCAGCCTGGTCGACGAACCGCGTGGTCGCCCATTTGCCATCCGTGCCGGGCATGGCGGCGGGCGTGATGTCCCTTTCGTTGGTCACAAAGGCCTCGGGCGCGGGCAGTCCCTCGACCGCCTCATAGGCTTTGCGGATCCAGTGGAACTTCAGCAACGCGTCTCCCGTGTTCCGCAAGGTCCAGTCGGTCGCGGGCGGCAGGAAGGCATAGCTGCCAGGTTCCAGCGCATGGGCCGTCCCGTCGACGGTCAGCGTGCCCGTGCCCTCGACAACAAAGATCACGGCCTCGGCGCCGGGATCGGTTTCGGGCCTGTCGGACCCGCCCCCGGGCGCGACTTCCATGATGTATTGCGAAAACGTCTCGGCAAAGCCGCTCAGCGGACGCGACAGCACCCACAGGCGGGTTTCTTCCCAGAAGGGCAGAAAGCTGGTGACGATGTCGCGCATCGTGCCCTTGGGGATCACCGCATAGGCGTCGGTGAACACGGCGCGGTCCGTCATGATCTGCTCTTGAGGAGGATGTCCCCCCATCTGTGCATAGTAGCGTGCGGTCATAATAGCCTCTGGGACATTGGGATTTCCCCGAAACTAGCCTGACGCCCGACAACGGGCCAGCAAGTGGATGCCGACAACTCTATTCCGGAAAACTTGATAATGGGCCGGATTTCCCCGTTTGAGCAGGGTTGTCGGCGGGCCGGGCTGATCACCCCGGCCAGCCGTCAGCACCCGTCAGGCACCGCGCCGGGCAGCTTTCTTTTTCTTGGCCCAGAACGGCGGCACGTCACCTGCCATGATGCAGCCGTAAGGATCGATGTAGTCCTCGATCTCGGCCAGTCCGTAGGACTTGATCTGCGCCACGACGCTGTCGGCATCCTTGTAGCTGGACGGCAGTTCGGACGCATCCACCGCCCCGGCGTGAAACCGGATGTCCAGGCCCTCGGTCTCGGCCTTCAGCATCTGGTCGGGCGTGACCGATCCCATGCGGCGTCGATGCTCCGAGCGCGAGAAATTGCGCCCGGCCCCATGCGGGCTGAACCCCAGCCCGCTGGCCGCATCGAGCCCGCGCGTCACCAGAACCGGCTGCGCCATGTTGAGCGGGATCAGGGTCAGCCCGCTGGCGTCATCGGCATAGCCCTTCCAGGCCGGGGTCGCCCCCTTGCCGTGAAAGTAAAGATCACCCCGCTTGAAGACGAAGTTGTGCTCGTTCCAGAAACGGTCACCCACCCCGGCGCCGGCAGCCGCTGCCGTCGCGTCGTGGATCATCTCGTGGTTGGTTTTGGTCCACTGGCGAATGATCTGCAGCGCGTCCCAGTAATCCTGCCCATCGTCGCTGTCCGCCGGGATCCAGGCATTCTGTTTCAGTGTCTCGGGCGACAGTTCCCGGCGATAGCGTTCCGCCACGATCATCCCCTCCTTGTAGAGCACCGCCCCCGGCCCGCGAGACCCGTGATGCGTCACCATCGCCGTGCGCCCGGTCTTGCGCGAGCGTCCGACGAACAGGAAATGATTGCCGTCCCCCTGCGTCCCCAGGTGCGCCTGCGCCATGTGCATGATCTTTTGCGTACAGAGAAAGGAATTGTCGCGCATCTCGTCCAGCAGATCGACCGGCAGGGTATAACGCTTGCCTTGAGGCCGCCCGCCGGGGCCGAAATGCGTGACCGACTGCGCGGCATCCAGCACCGCCTTGGGATCGGCCATGCCCATGTCCGAGATCATGACCGAACAACAGATGTCGGCCGAATGCATCCCCGGGTGAATCGCGTTGCTGGCGGCGGCCACGCCCCCCACCGGGATCGTGCCCTCGGGCCCTGCCGGACAGGCGTCAGGCATGATCGCCCCGGCCTCGATCGTGGGCGTGCGCATCAGTTCGCGCATGGTGGCGCGCACCTTGGCGACGTTCTCCTGTTCATCGGGATGCGAAATCTCGATGTTCTCGGAAAAGGCAAGATCCCCGGGTGCGCGCAGCGCCAGCGTGTCCGGCTCTGGCGGGGCCATGCCGTCCAGTTCCTGCCGGATGCGCACAAGTCCATAGCCCTCGGCCCGCATCGCGTTGGCTTTTTCCAGCAGCACGGGGAAATGCTTGCCAGGGCGATGGCCCCAGTCCTGCAGGTGGTGCCCGGTGACCGGATCAAATGCAGCGTTATCCGATATCGTCATGAAAAGATCTCCGTAAATGGCCCCCGGCGACAAGAGAGAAGAAACATCTCCGGGACCCGCCCCGCGCAGGACGCGCGTTTGCCGTCTGGGCGATTGCCAAAGGCGGAGTCGAACCGCCCGGTGACCCGGTTTGGTTGGAGGCATGTAGTTCCTTCGGCATTCGCCGGGGGCGTCCTTTCGTATTCGGGTGGGAGGACAAGATGTTGCGAGGTTTGGCGTTGTTGAAAGACAAGTAACCCCGCAGGCATTCCTCCCGATCGTGTTGCCCAGGGATGAAGGAGTTGAACCTTCGGCTTTCGCACTCCGGGTGGGGCACTCTGCCAAGCTGGGTTGGTCCCTGGCATTGTGTCCCGGCGACAAAGGGGTGGCGAAACATGACCTGCTCTTCCGATTGAGCTACGCGGCCATAATCCCCGTTGGGGAACCGATCCGACAGACGGGAATACCTTGCCTGTGGATGGTCTGTGGCGGCCGCGACGGGATTCGAACCCGCAACCTGGGCGTTAACAGCGCTGTAGTTCCGCCGGCATTCGCCGGGACATTGCTCCTTTCGTGTCTCGTTTCCGATGTGGGCCAGGCGGACAAGTAAATGACGAGACAGGTACATGTCCTGAAAATGTAGTCCCGTCGGCATTCCGCCTGACCCTTTGGTGTCAGGGCTCAGAGCTCGATCTTCTCGATCTCCTGCACCCAGTGTTCGGACCCTGTCCGGCCCTTCGCGAAATCCGCGATCCGGTCAAAGACCGCGTCCGAGAACCCGCCGATGTTCAGCACATCCTCACGAGTCTGCGCCTGCGTCGTGCCGTAGGGCGCGATGTCGATGCAGACCAGCCTGGCCCCCGGGTTGCGCCGTTTCAGCGCCGCCCATTCGTGCATCATCGCCGTCGACTGGCGCCCGCCCCGGGCATCCACCCAGGACTGGTTGTCGGACACGAAGACCACCAGGTCCGGTGCGCGACGGCGCTCGTTGAGCTGCCGCAGCGGTGCCGAACAGTTGGTCCCGCCCCCGGCCAGGGCCGACAGGCGTTCCGCGTTGGTCAGGATCGTGTCGCGCGGGTTCAGGCGTGCGTTGCGCACCTTCACCTCGAACGGCAGAACCTGGCACTTGCGGTTCACCCGCATGAACGACGCCGCAACCAATGCGGCCACGTCCACGTGACGCACGGCAGAGCTTGCGCCCTTGCGGTAGCCGGTCACCGGCCCCGTCATGGACGCCGAGACGTCCGGGCAGACCACGACCTCGCCAGAGACCTTCGGCACATTGCGCACCGCCAACTCCATCGCACCATGCAGCGCATCCACGATCTCGCGGGGCATCTCGTCGCTTGCGTGCCTCGCCGCGACCATCATCTGGTACGGAAAGGCCCGCGCCTTCGAGACCGCCTTGGGGTCACGCAGCTTTGCCGCGACCTGTTCGACCATCTGCGCATCGGCAAAGATGCCCTTGCGCAGGAAGGTATTCAGGTTCTGGCGCACCATCTGCCACGAACCCTTTTGCGCGATCTGCGCCCAGTGGTCCGCGGTCAGCGGCAGCTGCGTCAGCATCTGGAACGGCACGTCGGGCAATGCTCCCTCGGCCCCTTCGTTAAAGGTCATCCAGTTCTGCACCGACTCCGGCAGTTTCGACACGTCGCAGGGCCGCCCGACGATCCAGGCGAACAGCGCCTCGCGCTCTGCCGTATCCGGCTTCGGGTGCACCATCCTGATCACGTCCTTCAGCGACGGATCGTTGCCGATGTTGGCATTCAGGATGGCCCGGTCCGAGGCCGTGTTCAGCCAGTGCTGCACCATTGCCTTGGGCGCCGAGCCCAGCGACTTGCGCCCGGTCTGGCCCGACCGCACGATCTGCACGAAGGTCCGCAGCATCTTGCCGTGATCCACCACGCGGCCAAAGACCGCCCGGAAGAGCGCCGGATCGCGCCGCGCCAGCACCGCCAAGAGCACCGCCGGCATGTCCTTCATGTAGCCCGACTGGCGAGCGTAGATCGCCGTCCGGGCAAGGAACTCCGGTTCCACCTTTTCGGCCAGTTCGACCACGCGGGTCAGTTCGTCCTGGGCGGACTGGTAGAACAGGCCACCGAATGTGCCTGTGGCCGCCGATTGCGCCAGGGCATGTGCATCGGAGTAGGCGTAGGCCGGTGCGCCTTCGGCATTCCTTGCGGTCGCTTTCGGCAGCAACCGGCCCTTCATCGATGCAAACACGGATTTGTTTGCCATTGCTCTGGTCCTTCGTTGTTGATGAGGATGTTTTGCCATGCGCAACGCGGCTGCCCGAGAAAAATCGGAAATCCAGTCAGAGCACTGAATCGAAACACTTATCCCCGACATTGCCGAAATCGTGCCAAGCCAGTACGATATCAGTGGATATAGATTTATCGGATTGGATAGGAATTTGCGCAACGTCGTCCTCGGATTCCTCGGAACGCAGCTCGACATGGGGCGCAGGCGGCGCTGGAAGCCGACGGTGAGCCTGGTCACGCATGATGGATTTCCCGTGGACCGGCTCGAAATCCTCTATGACATGCGGTTCAAAACCCTGGCCGAGATCGTCCGGACCGAGGTGCAGGGGACCAATCCGCAGACAGAGGTCATGCTGCGCAACCTCGACCTCTCCGACCCCTGGGACTTCCAGGAGGTCTACGGCAAGCTATTCGACTTTGCCCGCGGCTACGGCTTTGACGAGGACCGTGAACGCTATCACGTCCACCTGACCACCGGCACGCATGTGGCGCAGATCTGTTGGTTCCTGCTGACCGAAAGCCGCCACATCCCCGCGAGGCTGATCCAGACCGGCCCGCCCGGGCCGGAGGAGGACAAGGCCAAGTTCGACCTCATCGACCTCGACCTCAGCCGCTACAACGCGCTGCAACAGCGGTTCGACCAGCTGTCGCGCGAATACAGCGATCAGTTGAAGGGCGGGATCGAGACCTTGAACCCCGCCTACAACGCGCTGATCGACCGGATCGAACTGGTGGCCAGCAATTCCAACGAACCGATCCTTCTCTTGGGCGAAACCGGCACCGGCAAGACTCACCTGGCCGAGCGCATCCATTCGCTGAAACTGGACCGGCGCCGACTGAAGGGTCGGCTGGTGCATGTCAACTGTGCCACGCTGCGCGGGCAGGATGCGCGCGCCACGCTTTTCGGCCAGAGACGCAGTTTTACCGGGCAGGCGGGGACCGAACGCAGTGGCCTTTTGCGCGAGGCGGACGGCGGGGTCCTGTTTCTCGACGAGGTCGACGAACTGGGCCTGAACGAACAGAGCATCCTGTTGCACGCCATCGAAAGCGGGCGATTTTACCCGTTGGGGTCCGATCATGAGGTCACAAGCCGGTTCCAGATCATCGCGGGCGCCAATCGCGACCTTCGCGCGCTGACGTCGCAGGGGCTGTTCCGGCCGGATCTGCTGGCGCGCCTGAACATGTGGAGTTTCCGGCTGCCCGCCCTGCGGGAGCGGCGCGAGGACATCGAACCCAACCTGCGGTTCGAACTGGACCGCGCGGAAAAGGACCTGGGCAACAGGGTGGGCTTCAACACCGATGCGCGGGACCGCTACCTGCGGTTTGCCTCGGATCCGGGCACGCCTTGGCCCGGCAACTTCCGTGACTTCGGCGGGTCGATCCGGCGGCTGTGCGTGCTGGCCCCGCGCGGGCGGATCACCCTGGCGATGGTAGAGGAGGAAATCGCGACCCTGCAGGCCGACTGGCGCAGCGCCGAGCGGGATGATGATGCACGACTTGTCCGCACGGTCTTGGGCGAGGTGGCTGCCGAAATCGACCGGTTCGACCTCGTTCAACTGGCCGAGGTGATCCGCTGCTGCCAAAGCTCTGCCAGCCTCAGCGCGGCAGGACGCACACTGTTCGCCGCCTCTCGCGCGAAACGCGCCTCGACCAATGATGCCGACCGGCTGCGCAAGTACTTGGCGCGGTTTGGCCTGGACTGGGGCGCGGTCAGCGAAAAGGTGTGAGTCGCCTACTCGATCTCTCGCCGGTCCCGTTTCTGGGTGCTGAGCAAGGTCGCATCCATCGTGTCGCGATGGGCAAGATCGGCGATCAGCAGCGCCTCACCCGTCCCGGCCCGCGCCAGTGGATTCCCATCTGGCCCGACGATGGCAGAGTGACCGCCAAATGCCAGGCCGGCCTCGCTGCCGTGATAATTCGCATAGACCACGGTGATCGCGTTCTCAAAGGCGCGCGCAGGCACCAGCACGTCGGCGACATTCTCGAACCCCGCAGGATTCGCCGTCGGCACCAGCAGCAGGTCGACTCCACGCCGGGAAAGTGCCGTGACGTGGTGGGCAAATTCCACGTCGTAACAGATCAGCAGGGCAGCCCGGAAACCGCCCATGTCGAAGGTGCAATAGCTCCCGCCCGGCGCGAAACTCACCGCCTCCATCGGGCCGAACAGCTGCACCTTGCGGTAATGCGCCAGTTTGGCGCCGGTATGGTCAAAACAACTGGCCGCGTTGAAGACCTTGTCGCCGTCCCGTTCAGCCCAACCAAGTGTCAGCCCGACGCCGGTCACCCGGCACAGTTCGGCCAGGCGCCGCTCCCAGTCCGCGCCCTGTTCCTGTGACAGGGCGGAATGCAGATCGGGACGGTTGTAGCCGGGCAGGAACAATTCGGGGAACACGGCCATGCCCGCGCCCATCGCGCCAGCCGCGGTCAGGACTCTTTCGATGTGGTCAAAGGCGCCGTCGATGTCGCCATCGGTGGGCGCCCCCTGGTAAAGGGCCAGTTTCATGGGCGTCAGGCATCCTCTGTCACGCGGCGGGCATTGCCCTGATATGCCATGTAGCCGCGCTGGATGTCGATCTGGTCGGCGATGAACTTGGCATCGTGCCAGACGCCCCAGATAAAGGACGACCCGCGCCGCGTCTGCCAGGGCAGACCGACGAAATAAAGCCCCGGCTCCTTGGACACACCGCGCTGGTGTATCGGGCGGCCGCGATCATCAAAGGTGTCCGCCTTGATCCAGCTGAAATCGAAGGCATAGCCGGTGGCCCAGAGCACCGTGCCGATCCCGGCCTCTGCGAGGTCCAGTTCCAGGATCGGATCCCGCACACAAGCTGGGTCCTCTGGGATGGTACGGGCCGCGGGCTCTTCCGGCAGGTCCAGACCGTGGCGCGCGATATAGGCGTCCGCCTCGTCCAGAACGGAGAGATAGTTGGCGTCGCCCTTGTCGAGGTTTGCTTTCAGATCCGGCGCAAAGCGCAACTTGCCGCCGTCATACCCTGAGGTCATACCCAAAAGCGTCATGCCCTGTTCCGCCAGCCTGCGGAAATCCACGGTCTTGCCCCCTTCGGCCCCACTGACGGCGATGGTCACATGCTCGGTCCCCGGACCGGGCGAGTCCGCGTTCCACTTGCCCAGCACGCCCAGCCACCAGACATTGTCGCGCCCACGATAGCGGCGCGGCGGGCGGTCATGGGGACCAATCGACAGGTAGACACGGCGTCCCGCCTTCATCAGTTCCTCTGCGATCTGCACGCCGGACGACCCGCCGCCAACGACCAGCACCGCGCCCTCGGGCAATTGGCCGGGATTGCGGTAGGCGTTGGAATGCATCTGCAAAGGCCCGGCATCCTCGGGCAGGATCGGCGGGATCGCCGGGCGCTGAAAGGGTCCGGTGGCGGCCACGACATGCCGCGCCTCCATCAGACCTTGCGAGGTCTCCACCCGGAAACCGGGCCGTCCGTCCAGAGGCGTCACAGCGGTCACCTCGACCCCGGTCCGCACCGGCGCGCCGATCTTCTCGGCGTAGGCCGCGAAATAATCGGCCACGCTTTCCTTGTCCGGAAAGGCGTCGCCATCGCAGGCGAATTCCATGTTCGGGAAACGATCGTGCCAGGCCGGACCATTGGCCACCAGGGAATCCCAGCGCCCCGTGCGCCAGCGTTCGGCGATGCGGTCACGCTCCAGCACGACATGGGGCACGCCCAGCTTGCCCAGGTGCTCGCTCATGGCGATGCCGGCCTGACCGCCGCCAACGACAACCGTATCCGTGCTTTCCATTCCCGCGGTCCTCCGATCCATCAATGCCGGGCACCCTAGGACCGGCGGGGACGCCGCCGAAACACGGTTTTCGTGAAGCCTTGGTTGGGTCTAGGCTAAGCGCGGTTAGGGGGGCCCTAAGCCGCGATGAGGCTATCCGTTCTTTCCGCCAGCCCCCGCACAAGGGGATGTTCGCCGCGATACACCGACAGGAGACCGACATGGCGCACAAGCGCATCCGCACGTTCAACACGCGCGACACTTACCCGGAACAGAACCTGGACAACGACCTTTGCCAGGCTGTCGTCACGCGTGGCGGAAGCACGGTCTGGATGCGCGGTCAGTGCCCGCAGGACCTGGACACGGCGAAGAATATCGACAGTCACGATCCCGCCGAGCAGACCCACAAGGTGATGCAGAACATCCGTCAACTTGTCGAGGAAGCCGGGGGCGAGATGAGCCATGTGGTCAAGCTGGTGGTCTATATCACCGACGTCCGCCACCGAGAGGCGATCTACCGGGTCATGGGCGAATACATCAAGGGCGTGCACCCGGTCTGCACCGGCCTTGTCGTGCAGGCGCTGGCGCGGCCCGAGTGGCTGGTCGAGATCGATGCCACTGCCGTCATCCCGGATTGAGGGCGTAGATTTGAGTATTTTTGCAGAGAAGAAGCACAGGGGACGGAAATGACCTTTTCGCTTGTCGCACGCTGCGCCGAGACCGGCATGTTCGGCGTGGCGATTTCATCGTCCTCTCCGGCGGTGGCGGCGCGCTGTTCCTATGCGCGCGCCGGTGTCGGCGCCGTGGCCTCGCAGAACGTGACCGACCCGACACTGGGCCCCTTGGCGCTGGACCTGATGGCGAAGGGCATGAGCGCGACCGAGGCCGTGGCCGAGGTGCAGGTGCGGGGCAAGTTCATCGAGTACCGGCAGGTGCTGGCGGTGGATGGGTCCGGCGGCACGGCCATTCACTCGGGCCCGAATTCTCTGGGGATCTGGACGCAGGCGCAGGGGCGTAACGTGGCCTCGGGCGGCAACCTGCTGGACAACGACGGGGTGCCGGACGCCATCGTCGCCGGGTTCGAGGCGGCGAAGGGCCACCTTGGCGACCGGCTGATCGCGGCGATGCGCGCCGGGCTGGCGGCGGGCGGCGAGGCAGGACCGGTCCATTCGGCGGGCATGATGCTGGTCGACCGCGTCCCCTGGCCCGTGGCCGATCTGCGCTGCGACTGGACCGAAGACTGCCCCATCGAGGCCGTCGCCAGGGCCTGGGAGGTCTACAAGCCGCAACTGGACGCCTACGTCCAGCGGGCGCTGGACCCGCGCGAAGCGCCCTCTTACGGGGTGCCCGGGGACGAATGACCGGCGCCCGGCGCGCTTGCAACCCCGGGACGTCTGGACAAAGCTTGAACGGGCCAACTGTTCAAGGACGCGGAATGCTGCGCTACACCCTCCGGCAACTGGAATACTTCGTCGCCGTGGGCGAGGCGGGCAGCATCGCGCGCGCCTCGGAGCGAATCAACGTGTCTTCTCCGTCCATCTCCGCCGCCATTGCCCAGCTGGAACAGGAATTCGGCCTGCCGCTTTTCGTGCGTCAGCACGCTCAGGGCCTGTCGCTGACGCAGGGGGGCCGGCAGATGATGGAACAGGCGCGGCTGGTGCTGCGCGAGGCCGCGGCGCTGACCGACATTGCGGGGGACATCGCGGGCAAGGTGCGGGGGCCGCTGTCGGTCGGTTGCCTGCTGACCTTCGCGCAACTGGTGCTGCCGGGCCTCCGGCGTGGGTTCGAGGCGCAATACCCCGAGGTGCGCCTGCGGCAGGTCGAGTTGAACCAGGTCGAATTGTTCAGCGCCCTGCGCCGGTCCGAGATCGACCTCGCGCTGACCTACGACCTCGATGTGCCCGCCGACCTGCAGTTCACCGGCCTCGTCCGCCTGCCGCCGATCGCATTGATGGGCACCGGGCACCCCCTGGCCGACCGTGATGCCGTGTCGATCGAGGAACTCAAGGACCACCCGATGGTGCTGCTGGATCTACCGCTCAGCGCCGACTACTTCCTGTCCTTCTTCGACGGGGTCGGCGGCAAGCCCGTGATCGCCGAACGCACCCGCGACATGGCCGTGATGCGCAGCCTTGTCGCCAATGACTTTGGGTATTCCATCGCCAATGTCCGCCCGCTGAGCAACAGCGCCCCGGACGGCAACCCGGTGCGCTGCGTGCCGATCACGGGCCGCGTGCGTCCGCTGCGCATGGGGTTCCTGACGGCACAGGACGCCGACCGGTCGAACGCGGTGCGTGCGTTCATCGAATTTGGCTCGGAGCTCGTGCGCGCGGGCAAGCTGGCCCGCATCGGGGGCGAGCCCATCGTGCCGGCTTAGTGCCTTCCTAAGCAACGCTTTCGCAGGGCGGACTTTCGACGTCTTGCCCTTTCGCTATCCTGCGCCCGACAGCCAATGGAGCAGACCTTGCGCGACCCCCGCTACGACATTCTTTTCGAACCGCTGGCCATCGGGCCGGTCACCGCGAAAAACCGGTTCTACCAGGTGCCGCATTGCAACGGAGGTGGCTATCGCGATCCCTCCGCCGCTGCCGCCATGCGCGGCATCAAATCCGAGGGCGGCTGGGGCGTCGTTTTCACCGAACAGTGCGAGATGCACCACACCTCCGAGATCACGCCTTTCATCGAGTTGCGGCTGTGGGAGGACAAGGACATCCCGATGCTGGCCAAGATGGCCGGCAAGATGAAGGAACACGGTGCACTGGCAGGCATCCAGCTGGCCTATTCCGGGATCAACGGGCCGAACCTCTATACCAAGGAAGTGCCGCTGGCGGTCTCGCCCGGGCCGATCCGGACCTTCACCAATGACCCGGTACAGGCGCGCGCCCTGTCCAAGGACGAGATCAAGGACCTGCGCCGCTGGTTCGTGAACGCCGCCAAGCGCGCCAAGGCCGCCGGCTTCGACCTGATCTGCCTCTACGGCGCACATGGGTTCGGCATCTTCCAGCATTTCCTCAGCCGCGCGACCAACATGCGCGATGACGAATACGGCGGCTCACTGGAGAACCGCTCGCGTTTTGCACGCGAGGTGATCGCCGACATGCGCGAGGCCGTGGGGGACACGATGGGCCTGACCCTGCGGGTGTCGCTGGACGAAACCATCGGCGATCTGGGCTTTTCCAATGCCGAGGTGCGCGAGTTCGTCGAGATGAACAAGGATCTGCCCGACCTCTGGGATCTTGCGCATGGCACCTGGGAGGATTGCTCGGGTCCCAGCAGGTTCAAGGAGGAGGCCGCGCAGGAAGCGCTGGTGAAAGGCATCCGGGAACTGTCGTCGAAACCCGTGGTGGGGGTGGGCCGCTTTACCTCGCCGGATGTGATGGCACGGATGATCCGGCAGGGCACCTTGGATGCCATCGGCTGTGCGCGTCCCTCGATCGCCGATCCTTTCCTGCCCAAAAAGGTCGAGGAAGGGCGGATCGACGATATCCGCGAATGCATCGGCTGCAACATCTGCATCACCGGCGACATGACCATGTCGATCAGCCGCTGCACCCAGAACCCCACCTTCATGGAAGAATGGCGCAAGGGCTGGCACCCGGAACGTATGAACGCCAAGGGCGACAGCCAGTCGGTGCTGGTGGTCGGCTCCGGCCCCGCCGGGCTGGAGGCGACACGCGCCCTCGCGGAACGCGGCTATGACGTGGCATTGGCCGAGGCAGGCACGACGCTGGGCGGGCGCGTGGCACGCGAGAGGCTGCTGCCGGGCCTGTCGGCCTGGGGCCGGGTCGCGGATTACCGCGAATACCAGATCAGCCAGAAACCCAACGTCGAAACCTATTTCGACAGCGCGCTGGACGCCGAAAGCATCCTTGAATTCGGCTTTGAACACGTCTGCCTGGCCACCGGCGCCAAATGGCGCCGCGACGGCGTCAGCCGCCAGCATGTCGTACCGATGCCGATGGACGGCAGCATGTCGATCTACACGCCCGACGACATCATGGACGGCAAGCGCCCCGCGGGACATGTCGTGATCTACGACGACGATCACTATTACATGGGTGGGGTGCTGGCCGAACTCTTGCGGCAGGAGGGGTGTCAGGTGACCATCGTCACGCCCTCGGCCTATCTGTCGGACTGGACGGTCAACACGCTGGAACAGCACACGATCCACAAGCGGCTGGCCGAGATGGGCGTCGAGATCGTGCTGAACCGGGGCGTGACGGAGATCGGCAAGGGGCATGTCGTGACCAACTGCACCTATACCGACCGCACCACCGAGATGGGCTGCGACGCGGTGGTAGTCGTCGCCTCGAAACTGGAAAACAACCTGGTCTATACCGACCTGAAAGCGCGCGAGGCGGATTGGTCCGATGCGGGGATCAAGACGGTCCGGATCATCGGCGACGCCGAGGCCCCCGGCCCCATCGCCTGGGCAACCTATGCCGGTCACCGCTATGCCCGCGAACTGGACGGAGAGGACATCGGCGACGCCCTGCCCTTCCGCCGCGAGATCACGGAATTGGCTGCAGAGTGACCGACGACCCCTTTCCCTTCCCGCCCGGTGCCACCCGCGAGATCCTGGACTGGACCGAACGGCGTATCGCCGAGGGGCCGGACCCGAAGCACGGCGCACAGGCATTCGCCGCGCTGGAACCCGTGCTGGGCGGGTCGATCACCGCCGAAGGCATCGGCGCGGAACAGGCGTTCAGCCTGTTTTCGGACACCATCGTGCCCTCGACCAGGCCTTTTGGCCATCCCACGAGCCTGTCCTTCGTCGCCTCGGCCCCCAGCCGCGCGGCGCTGAGTTTCGATGCGGCGCTTGGCGCGGCGGGGATCTTTGCCGGGAACTGGGACGGCGGCGCAGGCGCCATCCACGCCGAGAACCAGGCGCTGCGCTGGATCGCGGACCTTGCCGGCTGGCCCGCCAGCGCGGGCGGTGTGTTCGTCGCCGGGGGCACACTGGGAAACTTGTCGGCCCTGCACGCCGCGCGCGAATGGCACCGGCGCAACCGCCCCGGCGAGGGACGCGGTGCGATCCTGTGCTCATCCGAGGCACACAGCTCGATCCAGGCGGTCGCGCGGGTCATGGATGTGGAGGTTGTCGTCATCGAGGCCGATGAGACCGGACGCATGACCGCGCAGGCGGCGGCGCCTCATGTCACCGAGAAAGCCTTTGCCATCGTCGCCAATGGCGGGGCGACCAACTGCGGCGCGGTGGACGACATCGCCGGGCTGGCCGATCTGGCGCAGGAGCACGGTCTCTGGCTGCATGTCGACGGGGCTTATGGTGGTGCGGCCCTGGCCGATCCCGCGATGCGCCCTGCCTTCGACGGGATCGAACAGGCCGACAGCCTGATCGTCGATCCGCACAAGTGGCTTTTTGCCCCCTACGACAGTTGCGCGCTGCTCTACCGTGATGCGGGCCACGGCGCGGCGGCGCATGGACAACAGGCGGTCTACCTCGACACGGTGGACAAGACCCAGTGGAACCCGTCCGACTATGCGCTGCACCTGACACGGCGGGCACGCGGACTGCCGCTCTGGTACTCGTTGGCGGTGCACGGGACCGATGCCTATGCCAAGGCCATCGCGACCACCTGCAAGGTCGCCGGGGACATCGCCAAGGGCATCGACGCCATGCCGGGCCTCGACCTGCTGCTTGGCCCGCAATTGACAGTGATCCTCTTCCGCCCGCAAGACATGGACGAGGCACAGATGATCGCATGGGGCGAGACGCACCGTCGTTCGGGCGAGCTGCTCTGTCTGCCGACGCGCTGGCGGGGCGAGATGGTCTTTCGCCTCTGCATCGTGAACCCGGCCACCCGTTCGGACGAGGTGCTGGCAATCCTGGAGACGCTCACCCAATGACCCAGACGCTGGAGATCCTCGACCGGCTCATCTCTTTCGACACCGTCAGCACCCGATCCAACCTAGAGCTGATCGCCTATGTCGAGGATTTCCTGAAGACCCGCGGCTTTGCCGTGACCCGCGTGGCGGACCCGACAGAACCCAAGGCCGGCCTGTACGCCAGTATCGGGCCGGAAGGCGCGGGCCTGATGCTGTCGGCGCACACGGATGTGGTCCCCGTCGCGGGGCAGGAGTGGACGAAAGACCCGTTCAAACTGACGACCGAGGGCAACCGGCTGTACGGACGCGGAACCACGGACATGAAGGGCTTTCTTGCCGCCATGCTGGCGGTGGCGGACAAGGCCGCGCATACGCCGCTGCGCGAGCCGCTGAAACTGGCCATTTCCTACGACGAGGAAATCGGCTGTGTCGGTATCGCCCGGATGATCGACGCACTGGAACCGGCCATGGGCCTGCCACGCGCCTGCATCGTCGGAGAACCGACGGAAATGCAGGTTGCCGTCGGTCACAAGGGCAAGCAGGGGCTGCGCGCCATATGCCACGGCGAGGCCGGGCATTCGGCGCTGGCGCCCCGCTTCACCAACGCGCTGCACCTTGCGGCGGAGCTTGTCACCGGACTGCGCGAGCTGCAGGACGATCTGGCCCGGAACGGCGCGCGCGACGCGGAGTATGCCGTGCCCTACAGCACCGTGCATGCTGGTGTGCTCAAGGGCGGCACCGTCCTCAACATCGTCCCCGACCGGGCCGAGCTGCTGTTCGAGTTCCGCCACCTTGCCGCCGATGCGCCCGCGGACCTCATGGCGCGGATCAGGGCGCTGGCCTCCCGGATCGCCGCACGGCACGGCGCCGCCATCGACCTGCAAGAGGTCACAGGCTATCCCGGTCTCGACACCGCGCCGGACGCCGAAGTCACGCGGCTGACCCAACGCCTTGCGCGGAGCCAGGAACTGACCAAGGTCGCCTTTGGCACCGAGGCTGGGTTCTTTGATGCCCTCGGCATCCCCACCGTCGTTTGCGGCCCGGGCAGCATGGAGGGTCAGGGCCACAAGCCGGACGAATACCTCGAACGCGGCCAGCTGGCGGCCTGTGACACGATGCTGGACGCGCTGCTGGACGAATTGCGCTGACCCGACCCATTTCCGTCATGCACAGTTTTCCAGCGCCCGCGCCCAACTATCGGGCGACCACCGCCAAGCACCGGGAAAACCGCTCGAAATCAGGTGCTTCCCGATAGATTAGGCTAAGGCTAAGGCGCGCTGAGGCAGTCGTTTCTTCGGACATCCGGGCGCATATCCCTATGCTCCGGCGCAGGGAAACGGACACTTGGGCGGGACAGGCGTGACCAGCAAGACAAACGACGCGATCGAGGTACGCAACGCGGTCAAGCGCTATGGCGACTTCACGGCGCTGAAACGGGTATCGCTGACGATCTCGGACAACGAATTCTTCACGCTGCTTGGCCCGTCGGGCTGTGGCAAGACCACGCTCCTGAGGATGATCGCCGGGTTCGAGGACGTGACCGAAGGCGGCATCTTTCTCTTTGGCGAAGAGATCGAGGGCCTGCCGCCGCACAAGCGTCCGATCAACACCGTATTCCAGAACTACGCGCTGTTCCCGCACATGACCGTGCTCGACAACGTCGGCTTTGGGCTGGAGATGCTGGGCAAGTCGAAGTCCGAGGCCCGCAAACGTGCCGGCGAGGTGCTGGAGATGGTGCAGCTGTCTCAATTCTCGACCCGCAAGCCGTCCCAGCTGTCCGGCGGCCAGCAACAACGCGTCGCGCTGGCCCGTGCCTTGGCACCGCGCCCCAAGGTCCTCCTGCTGGACGAACCGCTGAGCGCGCTGGACCTCAAGCTGCGCAAGGCCATGCAGATCGAGCTGAAGCACCTGCAAAAGGAAACCGGGATCACCTTCATCTTTGTCACCCACGACCAGGAAGAAGCACTGACCATGTCCGACCGCGTCGCCGTGATGTCGGCGGGCGAGGTTCAGCAACTGGGCGATGCGCGCGACATATATGAACGTCCGAGCAACATGTTCGTGGCCGATTTCATCGGAGAGACCAACCTGCTGGAGGTCACGGTGGACCGCATCGAGGCGGGGCGCGCCGCGTGCCACCTGGGCGGCGGCCACCGGCTGACCTGCGATGCCGTTGACGGGATCGGCGCCGGCGCCAAGGTGCACATGTCGCTGCGTCCCGAGCGGCTGTTCCTGTCGTCGGACGCAACCGAGAGCGAAGGCCTCAAGGCGCGCGTGCGGGAAAACATCTTCATCGGCACCGACATTTCCACCATCCTCGACCTCGACGATGGGCCGGAGTTCCGCGTGCGGGCCTCCAACTCCAGCCGGGGCACGTCGCGGGTCTTCGAACCGGGCACAGAGGTCTTCGTCAACATGGAGCAGGGGGCCGCGCGCCTCCTGGTAGACTGATGGCGGGCGGTGCGGCAACGGGCGGTTCCTCGACCAGCGACACCTATGCAGAGGCGCGCACATGGCTCTTGCTGCCGGCCTGGGTGACGCTGGGCATCCTGGTTCTGGCCCCGGTGGCGATCATGCTGGTCTATTCCTTCCTGACCAAGGAATTCCGCGGCGGCGTCATCTGGGAGTTCAGTCTGGGCGCCTATGACCAGTTCTTCTGCAATCGCGGGCTGTTCGGGGATGAACCCTGTTCCATCGAATGGACCTATATCCAGATCTTCTGGCGTTCGATCTGGCAGGCGGGGGCGGCGACCCTTCTCAGCCTCGCGATCGGATTTCCCACCGCCTATTTCATCGCCACCCGCCCCCCAAGGCAGCGCACGTTATGGGTATTCCTCGTGACGATCCCCTACTGGGTCAACCTGCTGATCCGGACCGTCTCGATGAAATTCCTTCTGCGCGACGAGGGGCCACTCAACGATTTCCTGACCGGCACCGGCCTGCTGAGCGAACCGCTGGCCATCGTGAACACAAACTTCGCGGTGCAACTGGGCCTGTTCTATTCCTATCTGCCTTTCATGGTGCTGCCGATCTATGCCGCCGTGGAACGCTACAACTTTGCCCTGTCAGAGGCTGCATCGGACCTTTACGCCCCACGCTGGACGGTGCTGCGGCGCATCCTGCTGCCCTCGGTCAAACCGGGGATCATCGCGGGCTGCATCCTGGTCTTCGTGCCCTCGCTGGGGTCCTTCCTGGCGCCTGACCTGCTGGGTGGGGCGCGGAACTTCATGATCGGTTCGCTGATCGAGGAACAGTTCAAGGGCAACGCCGGCAACTGGCCTTTCGGGGCCGCGGCCTCGATGATCCTGCTGACGATGGTCCTGATCATCCTGCTGATCTTTGCCCGCCAGCAAGCCAAGGCGGAGGGCTGATCATGGCAAAGGGAAAATACGACCTGCGGGTCTACCCCGGCTTTCGCGCGATCACGCTGCTTTGCCTGGTGATCCTCTATTCCCCGCTCATCGTCGTCATGGCCTACAGCTTCAACGCCTCGCCCTCGATCACCAACTGGGAAGGGCTGTCGCTGCGCTGGTACGCCGATGTCTTCACCGGCCCCGAAAGCGCCAAGTTCAAGGCGGCGGCGCGCAACAGCTTTGTCATCGCCCTGATCGCCGCCACAGTGGCCACCACCATCGCCACGCTTTCGGCCACGGCCATCCTGCGCGGTGGCAAGTTCCGGCTGCGCACCGTGTCCTTTGGCCTGATCTCCCTGCCGCTGATGGTGCCGGAGATCGTGACCGCCGTCGCCACGCTGATCTTCTTCAATGCCATCGGGTTCGACCGGGGACTGCTGACCATCCTTCTGGCGCATATCGCCTTCTGCATCCCCTTTGCCTACCTGCCGATCTCGGCCCGGATGCAGGGGATCGAGGCCACATATGAACAGGCCGCGATGGACCTATATGCGACCAAGAGGCAGGCCTTCACCCGCGTGCTGCTGCCGCTGATGGCACCCGGCATCGTCTCGGGCTTCATCCTGGCTTTCATCGTCTCGCTCGACGATTTCATCATCACCAACTTCGTCAAGGGCGCGGGTGTCGAAACCCTGCCGACGGCGATCTTCGGCGCGGTCAAACAGGGCATAAAGCCCAACATCATGGCCATTTCCACGATGCTTCTTGGCGTATCGGTGGTCATGGTGACATTGTCATGGCTGATCAGCCGCAAGGACCGGAAGACCTGATCCAACAGAGGGGAAAACACATGAAAAAACTCGTCACCACAGCCGCAGCGCTGGCCCTGACCGCCGGCATGGCCTCGGCCGAGGGCAAGCTGGTCATCTACCACTGGTTCGAATACATCCCGCAGGAGCTGCTGGACAAGTTCAGCGAGGAACACGACGTCGAGGTGGTCATGGACACCTACGACAGCAACGAGGCCCTGCTGGCCTCGCTCAAGGCAGGCGCCATCGGCACTTATGACGTGGCCGTGCCCGGCGACTACATGGTGCAGATCATGGCCGGTGAGGGCCTGCTGGACACCATCGAAGAGGGGGAACTGGCCAACAAGGGCAACATCCAGCCGGAATGGGCCGATCCCGCATTCGATCCGGGCCGAGCACATTCGATCCCCTACCAATGGGGCTCGACCAGCTTCGCCGTGAACCGGGACGATTACGATGGCCCCATCGACAGCACCGACATCCTTTTCAACCCGCCCGCCGCGCTTTCGGGCAAGATCAACATGCTGGACAGCCAGGGTGAGGTCATGGCGATGGCCGCGCTGCATATGGGCATCCCGCAGTGTTCCACCGACCGCGAGCAACTCAAGGCGCTGAACGCCATGCTGCAGGAGGCGAAACAGCACTGGGCCTCGTTCAACTCGGACACCGCGAAAGAGGTTCTGGTCTCGGGCGATGCGTCGGTCGGGCAGATCTACGACGGCTTTGCCGCCAAGGCCCGCCAGGAAGGCGCGAACATCGAATATGCCTTCCCGAAAGAAGGCTACGTCGTCTGGATGGACAACGTCGTCCTGCTCAAGGATGCGCCCAACCGCGAGAACGCGCTGAAGTTCATGGATTTCCTGCTGGAACCCGAGAACATCGCCGCGGTGACCAATTACGCGCGCTACGTCGCAGGTGTCGATGGCGTCGGTCCCTTCCTTGACCCGGAACTGGCCAAGCAACCGGAATCCAATCCGCCCGCCGACGCCGGCAAGGGCGTGTTCATCGAGGTCTGCGACCAGAAAACGCAGGAGGTCTACGACCAGATCTGGACCAACCTGAAGAAATAGCACAACAGATCAACCCATCCGAGAGGGGAGCGCGACTCGCTCCCCTTTTCGCGTTCAGACTCGGCACAGCGCAAACAGGGACCCGCGCGAGGAAATACCCAGTTTTTCGTAGGCCCGGGTCCGATAGGTGGCAATGGTCGACACCGCCACGCCCAACTCCCCCGCGATCACCTCGGCCTTCTTTCCCGACAGGATACCAAGGCAAACGTCCCGCTCGCGCTGGGACAGGACGGCCAGCGGGGCGGGATAGCCGCATTCGGCACGGGACTCGAAATGCAAGAGCGCAAGCCGAGCCAGTACGCGGATGGCTACCTCTGCCGCGGCACCTTGCGCCTCCGGCCAGTAGAAATTCACCGCAAGGCACAACGCATTTCCACGCACCAGAACGGCGGTTTTTCCCTCCAGCCCCGGACGATCATAGAACCATGCGCGATAATCCCCAGTCATCTCGTCGATGACGGCCCCGCTTTCGATCACCTCCAGCGCACCGGTTTCCAGCGCAAGGGCACGGCGGAACAGGGGGTCCTGACGGTACCATCCGCCGAGGTAATCCTCTGCCAGCCGAGGCCCCAACGCCCCACTGCGAAAGTTGCGCGACAAGAGACAGGCGGCACTCTCCTCACGGTAGGAAAACACCATGACCTGCGCCGCCCCGGTCGCGGCCACGCGGGGAACAAAGGCATCGGCCCAGGCATCCCGCCCGGCCAGCGCAAGGCAGGTGTCGATCCCGGCCAGCAGGACCGTCGTTCCCGGTATCGTCCTGTCCTCCATTTTGTCGGACATAATCCACCCGCGCGCTCTGGTACACATCCTGCAAGACCAGACGAGGAGGACGGGACATGCGCCCAAGGGGACGCGGCGAGCTGGACTCGCTTTACTTCGACTACCCGCATTTCGACCCGCCCAGGCGGCCCGAGGTCGAACCGCAAGCGCCGGTTGCCGTGGTAGGCGCCGGGCCGGTCGGCATGGTCGCCGCGCTGACGCTGGCACAGCACGGGGTGCGCAGCGTTCTGCTCGACGCCAAGGACACCTTCAACGACGGCAGCCGCGCCATCTGCATGTCGCGGTCCAGCTATCATGTCCTTGACCAGTTGGGCATCGCAGCGCCTTTTCTGGAGAAATCCCTGGGCTGGACGAAGGGGCGGTCGTTCTATCGCGGGCGGCAGATCCTGGAATTCGACATGCCCGACAGCGCGGACGAAAAGTTCCGCCCCATGTACAACCTGCAACAGCAGTATATCGAGGCATTCCTCTGGAAGGCGGTCGCCAGTGCGCCGCTGATCGAGACACGCTGGCAAAGCAAAGTGACGGGCCTGGATCAGGGACCGGGCGGCGCGGTACTGACGGTCGAGGATCCGAGCGGCAGCTACGCCCTGCCCGCCTGCTGGGTGATCGCCGCCGATGGCGCGCGCAGTGCGGTTCGGGGCATGTGCGGGCTGCGCCTGAAGGGAGAGAACCACGAGGGCCGCTATGTCATCGCCGATGTGAAGATGACGCATGACTACCCCACGATCCGCCGCGCGCTCTTTGATCCGGTCTGCCGTCCGGGCGGCACCGTGCTGATCCACCGCCAACCCGACGACATCTGGCGCATCGACTACCAGTTGCGCGAGGACGAGACGACGGAGGAGGCCACGCGCGAAGAGAACGTACGCGCCTCTGTCGAAGGCGTGCTGGCGGAAATCGGCCTCGGTGACGGGTACGAGCTGGAATGGTGGAGCGTCTATTCTGCCAATACGCTGCTTCTGGACGATTACCGGCAAGAACGGGTCATCTTTGCGGGGGACAGCGCGCATATCGTGCCGATCTTTGGCGTGCGTGGTCTGAACAACGGCATCGCGGACGGCCACAACATAGGCTGGAAACTGGCCGCCGTGCTGAACCGAAAGGCCGGTGAAAGCCTGCTGGACAGTTACACGCCCGAACGGCGCGGAGCGACGTTGGATGTCTTTGCGAATGCCACCAAAAGCACGCGGTTCATGACTCCGCCGTCGCACGGCTGGCGAGTGATGCGGGACGCGGCGCTGTCGTTGGCGTTGAGCCGAGAGAGCGCTGGGCAACTCGCCAACCCGCGCCAGATGACACCACATACCTATGCCGACAGCCCGGCCACCACGCCGGACGATCCGGGTTTCGACGCCGGGCCGATCCCGGGTGCGATGATCCGCGACGTGGCGCTGGGGGATGGTTTCCTGAGCGACCGGCTGGGCAAGGGCCTGACTCTGCTGGCCTTCGATCGACCGGGCTTCGACGTCCCGCCGGGGCTGTCGGTGCTGCGCTTGCCCGCTAATGGCCCCGTGGCCCGGGCCTATGGCGCGGTGCAGGAAAGCGCGTACCTGGTGCGGCCCGATCTGCACGTCGCCGCGCGCTGGCGCAGCGTCACGGAGGAAAAACTGCTTCAGGCCCTGGGGCGCATGGCAATCTGCGAGGAGGAAACCGCATGACCCAGGCAGAGCTGGAACGCGTCTACGAGGCGATGGCAGAGGCGATCGACGACGTCGGTCCGAAACAGGGCGACGTCTTTTTGGCCAAGCTGGCACTGGCCCTAGCCGAGGATCTTGGCCACACGGAACGCGTGCTGGAAGTGATCGCAGAGTGCCGCGGGGGGCTGGTGCGCCGGGACTGACTGAAGGTCAGGCGGCACGGATCCCGGCCACCGGGATCGCAGGTGCCGCGGCTTCGGGCCAGGTGACAAGGATCACGGCACAGCCCTTGCACCCGACCTCCTGCAGGCGCTCTTCCAACGAGACGAGGGGACAGGTCAGCAGCTGCTCGCCGGGTTTCGATACCTCGATCGCGACGCGCACCGGGGCCTGAGGCGGCATCCCGCGTGCCATCAGGTCGTCGCGGATACGGGCCGCCTGCCCCACCGACATGTAAAAGGCCGAGGTCGTCCCCGGCGCCGCATGCCGCGTGCTGTCCGGCAGCGCCGCGCCTTCGCGCGACATGCCGGTGGTCAGGATAAGCGTGTCCGAAATGCCCCGTTCGGTCAGCGGCTCGCCCAGCGCGGCCCCGGCGGCTGAGGCTGCCGTGATGCCCGGCACCAGTTCCACGGCGATACCTGCAGCGCGCAACACCGCAATCTCCTCGCCCGCGCGGCCAAAGACGCCGGGATCGCCGGACTTCAGCCGCACCACTTGCTTGCCCTGCCGCGCGGCGGCAAGGATCACCGCGTTGATGCGCTCTTGCGGCCAGCTATGCGCGCCGACGTGCTTGCCCACGAAGACCCGCTCAGCATCGCGGCGCGCCAGTTCCAGAACCTCGGGGTCCACCAGCCGATCGTAGAAGATCACGTCGGCCTCTTGCAGACGTTCCACCGCACGCAACGTCAGCAGGTCACGCGCGCCCGGCCCGGCGCCGACAAGGGCGACATGGCCGTGCCCCGCCTCACCGGGTGCACTGCCCGATGCGATGGCTGACTTTATCACTTGCGCGGCCTCGCGTTCGCCGCCCCGGGTCCATGTCACGCGCGGCGCGCCCTTGAAGACCCAGGCCCAGAAGGCGCGGCGCTTGCTGCGCGGCACACGGGCATTGACCAACGGGCGCAGCCGCCCGGCCAGCGCCGCCAGCCCTCCCAGGGAGGGCGCCAGCATCTCTTCGAGCCGGGTCTTGATCTCGCGGGTCAGGACCGGGGCCGTGCCTTCGCTGCCGATGGCAATGACGACCGGATCGCGGTCGACAAGCGCGGGCGTGGTCAGGTCGCACAGGTCGGGCCGGTCGACAACGTTGACCGGGCAGCGCATGGCCTTGGCCAGCGCATGGGCCGATGCGTCGAGCGCCGGGCAGCCCGTGGCGATGAAGCCCATCGCGGCATCCTCGAACACCGCGGCGGAAAGCTGGCCCTGGTGACGGGCACGGCCTTCGGCAACCAGCGCCTGCAATTCCAGGTCAAGCTCGGGCGCGACCAATAGGATCTGGGCGTCGGTCTTGAGGATTAGCCGTGCCTTTTGTGCCGCCTGTTCGCCACCACCGACGATGATGACCTTTCGGCCGGTGGTGCGGATGAACATGGGAAAGCTTTTCATGGCGGGTCTCCTGTCAGGCGGTCTGCAGAACGGGGCGCGCGTGCCACAGCGCGGAAAGGTCGGGCGACCGGCCCAGCGTGGCAAAGGCCAGAGCGGCGGTGCCGAGGACGATCTGCCGGGCGAACTCCGGCCCCTCGTCACGGACCCAAAGCGCGGTGAGCGCCTCGGTCGGCAGGGTCAGATCCGACAGCCGGCGGTGATCCTCGGTGAGCCCCGGGAAGACCCCCTGCCATACGACGCCGTCGCGCAGGCCGAAACCGGCGATCTCCATCCCCGGGTGGCGTTCGAACTCGCCACCGCCGCCCTTGATGACGGTCAGGTTGCACCAGCCCAGGCGCTGCGCCGCGTCGGCCTGCAACAATCGGTAGGAGGGATGAAAGACACCTTGCACGCTGGCGGGCGCGCGGCCCGGATTCAGCATCCGGCAAACCGTGTTGATGCAAGAGCGCAGGCCAAGAGTCCGGCGCAGGTCGAGCAGGTGGAACAGGGCGGGATGCGCATTTTCCAGCGGCAGGTAGGCGATCCGACCAGCGTCGAGCGCGCGCGCCGCCTCGGCCGGGGTACGGACCTGCGGGATGTGCAATGCCTCCAGTCCGTCGCGGATCGCCCGATCCGGCCCGTTCCAGCCGTGCAACAGAACGCGCTGACCGCTGGAAGCGACCAGTCTTGCCGCCAGCAGGAACCAGGGCAGACCACGGGTGCGACCGGCAGCGTAGCAGGGCCAGTCCAGATCAGCTTGGGGCCAGCCGGCCAGCGGAGCCTGGGCGGCGCGGGCAAATCCGGCAATTTCCCCTGCTGTCTCGCCTTTCATCCTAAGCAGCATCAAGAGCGCGCCAACCGCCTCCGGCGCGGCGCCTTCCAGCATCTGCGACATGGCTTCGGCGGCCTCTTCCTCGGTCAGGGAGCGCGAACGGCCAGGCCCCCGACCCAAGGTTCGAACATGCGCGGCGAGGCTCATTCCGCGGCCTCCCTCTGCTGGACCGAGGCCAGGAGGTCCGCCAGTTCCGGCCGGCACGAGCCGCAGTTGGTGCCCGCCTGCAAGGCCGCACCGATGGCCTCGACGCTCAGCAACCCGTCGGCCTCGATGGCGCTCAGGATCGTGTTCACGCCAACGCCGAAACAGGAACAGAGGATCGGCCCCGGGTCCGGCACATCGGCGGGCGACCGGCCCGAGAGCAGGCTCTGGTCCGGCTGATCCGGCAGCGTGGCCAGGTAATCGCGCATCACCGCAATCGGCGTGGGTGACACGAACAACGCCGCGACCAGTTGCCCGTTTTCCCGAAACGCCAGGCGCGCATTCCCCTGTCCCGGCCCGGTGACCGATGTCAGTTCGGCCGTCGGCAGATCGAAAAGCGCGCGCGCTTCGGCCTCCCAGTCCTGTGGCGTGTCCAGCCCGGCAAGCTCGGCCCGCTGGCCCGAGCCGGTGACGCTGCGCGCCCAATAGGCGGCCTTTGGCGTCATGGGACGGGCGGAAACCGCGAAACCGTACCAGGCCGCGTTCAGCCGCGTGACATTGACCACGCTGGCCTTGCTTTCCGGCTGGCCCGAGACCGGGTCGGTCACCGCCGCGACCAGCGCATCGATCCGGGCCGAAGGGGCGGTTTCCCCGGTCCAGTGCATGGGCGCAAAGACCTGCCCGGGGCGGACGGCATCGGTGATGCGGGCGCGCAGGATGGCGTTGCCCTGCGGGCTGTCGACCCGCACAAGATCTGCCGCCCCGATGCCCTTGGCAATGGCGTCCGCGGGATGGATTTCCAGGAAAGGCTCTGCCAGATGCGCCGAAAGCCGCGGCGAAAGCGCCGTGCGCGTCATCGTGTGCCACTGGTCTCGGGTGCGGCCAGTGTTGAGGCGGAACGGGTAGCGCGGGGCGGTCTTCGCCACCGGCGGACGCCATGAGACCGGGACGAGGCGGGCCTTTTGATCGGCATGGAAGAACTTGCCATCGGAAAAGAAACGCCCGCCCTCGCGCCTGGCACTGACCGGCCAGCGGGTCGGCTGCAAGCTGTCATAGTCCTCGGCGCCCAGGGCGGCGAAGCCTGAGATGTCGAAGTCGCGGCCAAAGGCGCCGGCAATACCCGAGAGCGCGGCGTATTCACGAAAGATCTCGGCCGGGGACTGGTAGTCGAAGGCCGCGCGCCACCCCATGCGGCGCCCGACCTCTGCGAGGATCTCCCAATCGGGACGGGCCTCGCCCGGGGCGGGCAGAACGGCGCGCTGGCGGCTGATGGTGCGGTCCGAATTGGTGACGGTGCCGTCCTTTTCCGCCCATGCGCTGGCGGGCAGAAGGACGTCGGCCAGCCGCGCGGTATCTGTCTCGGCAGTGATGTCGCTGACTACGGTGAACTCACACCCCGCGATGGCGTCGCGCACGCGGTCGGCATCTGGCATGGAAACGGCGGGATTGGTGTGGATGACCCAGAGCGCCTTGATCCGCCCCTCGCCCACCGCGTTGAACATGTCCACGGCCTTCAGCCCCGGCGCGTCGGGAACAGTGGGTGCGGACCAGAAATCACGCACGGCGGCACGGTGGTCGGCCTTTTCAAGGTCGAGGTGACAGGCCAGCATGTTCGCCAGCCCTCCGACCTCGCGCCCGCCCATCGCGTTGGGCTGACCGGTGACCGACAGCGGCCCGCGGCCGGGCTTGCCGATGCGGCCGGTGGCGAGATGACAGTTGAGGATCGCGTTGACCTTGTCCGACCCGGCGCTGGACTGGTTCACACCCTGGCTGAAAATGGTGACTACCTTTTCGGTCCCGATCCACTGGTGGCAGAAGGCGGCGATCTCGGCCTCGCTCAGCCCCGTTGCCTTGCCATCCTCCGCGCGGGCTTGCGCCAGCGCGCTGTCGAAACCCGTGGTGCTGCGCAGGAACTCCTGGTCCACGGCGCCGCGCGCGTCGATCTCTGCCAGAAGCCGGTTGAACAGGGCAACGTCCGATCCGGGCTCCAACGCGAGATGCATGTCGGCGCCATCGCAACTGGCAGTGCGGCGCGGGTCCACGACGATGATCCGCGTGCCGCGCGCCTTTTGCGCTGCGAGGACACGTTGGTACAGAACCGGATGGCACCAGGCCAGGTTCGAGCCGACAAGAACCACCATGTCCGCGCTCTCGATGTCCTCGTAGGTGCCGGGGACGGTATCCGTGCCGAAGGCGCGCTTGTGCCCCGCCACCGTCGAGGCCATGCAAAGACGAGAGTTCGTGTCGATGTTTGCCGAGCCGATGAAGCCTTTCATCAGCTTGTTGGCAACATAGTAGTCCTCGGTCAGCAGTTGCCCCGAGACGTAGAATGCAACGCTATCCGGCCCGTGTTCGGCAATTGTGGCGGCAAAGCGTTCAGCCACCGTGCGCAGGGCGCTGTCCCAGGTGACGTCCCGCCCTCCAATCCGCGGCATCAGAAGGCGGTGCTCCATCCCCACCGTCTCGCCCAGCGCAGAACCCTTGGAGCACAGGCGCCCGAAATTGGCCGGGTGGTCCGGATCGCCGCGTACGTCCAGCCCCCCGCCCGGCTGAGGGGTCAGCAACACGCCGCAGCCCACCCCGCAATAGGGGCAGGTGGACCGAACAGTTTTCCGCCCTGCCCCCGCCATCACGCTGCGCTCCGGTTCTGAAGTGCACCAATCTCCAGCAGGATGCGCCCTGCCTCGATCCGCACCGGGTAGACCGCGATCCGCCCCTCGTCGGCGCCCTGCGCCTCTCCGGTGTTCAGGTCGAACACCCAATTGTGCAGCGGGCAGGTGACTTTCTGTCCGTGCACGATGCCCTCGGACAATGGCCCCTGCTTGTGCGGGCAGGCGTTCGAGGCGGCAAAGACCTCGTCCTCTGCGGTGCGGAACACCGCGATGCAGCCCGCATGTGTCTTGACCAGGCGCGCACCGCGCAGGGGAACATCCGTGACGGCACCAATATCGGTCCAGGTCATTCTGCTGCCTCCAGTGTGAAATCGGCCAGCGGTTGAAAGCTCTTGGCCACGTCCGGGCGGGCGCGTTCGGCCCAGGGATCGGTCTGATAGACGCTTTGCGAAAGGTCGAAACGGGCGACCAGCGCGGCGCGCTCCTCAGGGTCGGCCAGCACGTCCTGCACCCAGTCGAGCCCCACCTTGGCAAGCCACTTGTAGGCCCGGTCGAGGTATTTCGCGTTCTCGCGGTAGAGCTGGACAAAGGCGACGGTCCATTCGATCGCCTCTTCCTCGGTTGGCACATCCACGAGGCGCTCGACCTCCTTGACGTCCATGCCGGCGGCACCGCCGACACCAATTTGGTAGCCGGAGTCGACGCAGACGATGCCGATGTCCTTGCAGGTCGCCTCGGCACAGTTGCGCGGACAGCCGGAAACGCCCAGCTTGACCTTGTGCGGCGTCCACGACCCCCACAGCCGCTTTTCCAGCTTGATGCCCAGCCCGGTGGAATTCTGCGTGCCAAAGCGGCACCAGTCCGAGCCGACACAGGTCTTCACCGTGCGCAGCCCCTTGGTATAGGCATGGCCCGAGACCATTCCCGCCTTGTTCAGATCGGCCCAGATCGCGGGCAGGTCTTCCTTGTGCACCCCCAGCAGGTCGATCCGCTGGCCGCCCGTCACCTTGACGGTCGCGCCGTATTTCTCGGCCGCCTGCGCGATGGCGACAAGTTCCTGCGGCGTGGTCATGCCACCCCACATGCGCGGCATCACCGAATAGGTGCCGTCCTTCTGGATATTGGCGTGGTTGCGCTCGTTCACGAAGCGGCTTTGCGGATCGTCGGTGTAATCCAGCGGCCAATCCGCCAGCAGGTAAAAGTTCACCGCCGGACGGCAGGTATGGCAGCCGTTGACCGTCTTCCAGCCCAGTTCCTGCCAGACCGCCTCCTGGCTCTTCAGCTCCTGGCTCTTGATCAGGCGGCGCACGTCCTCGTGGGAAAGGTCGGTGCAGCCGCAGACGGGCTGGGCCGTGGGCATCTCGAACCCATCACCAAGCGTCACCTGCAACAGCTGTTCGACCAGCCCGGTGCAGGTCCCGCAGGAGGCGCTGGCCTTGGTCGTGGCCTTGATCGCGCCGAGGTCGGTGGCGCCGCCCTCGATGGCCTGGACGATCTGCCCCTTGCATATGCCGTTGCACCCGCAGATCTCTGCCTCAGGCGGCAAGGCTGCAACGGCTGAGAGAGGGTCCGATTGGCCGCCTCCCTGGTAGGCGGGACCAAAGATCAGCGTCTCGCGCATGTCCGAGATGTCGGTGCCGTCCTTGATCAGGCCGAAGAACCAGTTGCTGTCGGCGGTATCGCCGTACATCACCGCCCCGACCAGCCTGTCGCCCTCGATCACGAGGCGCTTGTAGACGCCGCGCGACGGGTCGCGGAAGACCACGTCCTCGCGCCCCTCGCCTTCGGCGAAATCACCGGCGCTGTACAGATCACAGCCAGTGACCTTCAACTTGGTCGACAGTTCCTTGGGGACGAAAGCCGCCTCTTCCCCGGTCAGCGTCGCGGCGACGACCTTGGCCTGGTCGTAAAGTGGCGCGACGAGGCCAAAGAGTTGCCCGTCGAGTTCGACACATTCGCCCACGGCCAGCACGTCCGGGTCCGAGGTCATCATCTGCGCATTGACCTCGATCCCGCGCGCCACGTCCAGGTGGGCGTCGTTGGCGAGCCGGGTTTCCGGACGGATGCCCACCGCCATGACCACCAGATCGGCGTCCAGAACGGTGCCGTCCTCCAGCAGCACCGCCTCGACGCGATCCTCCCCCAGGATGGCCTTGGTCGCCGCCTTGGTCATCACGGTGATGCCGCGCTTTTCCAGATCCTTCTTCAGCAGGTAGCCCGCCGCCTCGTCCAGTTGGCGTTCCATCAGGTGCCCCATCAGGTGCAGGACGGTCACATCCATGCCGCGCAGGGCCAGCCCCGCCGCCGCCTCCAGCCCCAGAAGGCCGCCGCCGATCACCACGGCCTTGCCGCCCCTGGCCGAGGCCTCGACCATCGCGTTGGTGTCGTCCAGATCGCGATAGGCAATCACACCGGGCAGATCCTTGCCGGGTACGGGAATGATGAACGGCGCCGACCCGGTGGCAATCAGCAGCTTGTCATAAGAGACTTCGCCGCTCTCACCGGTGACTGTCCGGCTGTCGCAGTCGATGCCCACCACATGCTCGCCAAAGCGGCAGGTGATCTCGTTCTGCGCATACCAGTCATCGTCATGAGTGACGATTTCCTCGTAGGTCTTTTCACCCGACAGGACGGGAGAAAGCATGATGCGGTTGTAGTTGCCACGCGGTTCGGCGTTGAACAGCGTGATGTCATATTGGTCGGGTGCGCGTTCGCGCAGGTGCTCCAGCACCCGGCCAGAGGCCATGCCGGCGCCGATAACGACTAGTTTCTGTTTCATGGGGATTACTCCGCCGCGATGGCCCGCGGCGCAGCGGCCTTGGGCTTGGGTTTGGCGCCGTGCTCGTATTCCTCGAGGAAATCGAGCACCTGGGCGCGGTAATCGTAGTAGTCGGGGTGTTCCAGCAGGGCCTTGCGGGTGCGCGGGCGCGGCAGGTCGACGTCAACGATCTTGCCGATGGTGGCCTGCGGCCCGTTGGTCATCATCACCACGCGGTCTGCCAGCAGGATCGCCTCGTCGACGTCATGGGTGACGCAGATCGCGGTGACCTTGGTCCGGTCCCAGACCTCCATCAGGACTTCCTGCAATTCCCAGCGCGTCAGGCTGTCGAGCATTCCGAAGGGCTCATCGAGCAGCAGCAGCTTGGGCGAGAGCGCAAAAGCCCGCGCGATGCCAACCCGTTGCTTCATGCCGTTCGACATTTCGCTGGCGGGCTTGTCCATCGCATTGCCCAGCCCGACGCGTTCAAGGTAGTATTCCACCACATCCTGACGCTCGGCCCGGCTGGCCTTGGGATAGACCTTGTCCACGCCCACGGCGCAGTTCTCGCGCGCCGTCAGCCAGGGAAACAGCGAGGGCGACTGGAACACTACGGCCCGTTCCGGATCGGCGCCCTCGACGTGGCGGCCATCCAGCTTGATCGCCCCCTTGGAGATCTCGTTGAGACCGGCGGCCATGGTCAACACCGTGGACTTGCCGCAGCCCGAATGGCCGATCAGCGAGATGAACTCGCCCCGATCCATCTTGAGGTTGAAGTCCTCGACCACGGTCAGCGGTCCCTTGGGTGTTGCGTAGACCTTGTGCAGCTGGCTGAAATCCAGAAAGCGTTCGTCGATCAGCCCCTGCTGGGCATCCTTGACCGCCTGCGGAACACCGTGGATCGGCGTCACCTCGGGCAGCACGCGCGTCCCCTCGGGCTTGGCCTCGATCCCCACCTCCATCAGGTATTGCGTGACCTGCGCCCGCAGCGCCTTGAACCGCTCGTCGTGGTTCATGGCCGACCGGTCGCGCGGGCGGGCAATGTCGACCTTGAACTCATCGCTCAGCGTGCCGTCGGGATTCAGCGCGATGATGCGGTCGGCCAGCAGGATCGCCTCGTCCACGTCGTTGGTGATCAGCACGCAGGTCTTCTTGTCCGCCTCCCAGATCTTCTCGATCTCCTCGGCGAGGTTGGCACGGGTCAGCGCGTCCAACGCCGACAGGGGTTCATCCAGCAGCAGCACCTCGGGCGACATGGCCAGGGCCCGGGCGACGTTCACCCGCTGGCGCATCCCGCCCGACAGTTCCGCCGGGCGGCGCGTGGCGGCATGGCTGAGACCCACCATCTGGACGTAATGGGCGACCTTGGCGGCCTTTTCGGCGCGCGGCATCCCCGGGAACACCGTATCCACCGCCAGCCGCACGTTGCCTTCGACCGTCAGCCAGGGCATCAGCGAATAGTTCTGGAAGATCACGCCGCGTTCCCGGCCCGGTTCGGTGATCGGCTTGCCCTGGTAGGTCACGCTGCCGGCGGTGGGCATTTCCAGGCCCGCCATCAGGTTGATGAGGGTCGTCTTGCCGGTGCCGGAAAAACCGAGGATCACCAGGAACTCGCCTTCCTGCACCTTGAGGTCGATGTCCTTGAGGACCGGCGTGGCATGGGTGCCCTCGCCGAAGCTCTTGGAGACGTTGTTGAAATCGATGACTGCCATGTCGTTCACCGCTGGTTCGAGAAGGTGAAGAGCGACTGCAGGGCGTACATCACGCGATCCAGCAGGAAGCCGATGATCCCGATGGTAAAGACGGCCACCATGATCTTGGCCAGCGACTGGCTGGAACCGTTCTGGAATTCATCCCAGACGAATTTGCCCAGACCCGGGTTCTGCGCCAGCATCTCGGCGGCGATCAGCACCATCCAGCCGACACCGAGGCTCAGCCGCAAGCCGGTGAAGATCAACGGCAGCGCCGAAGGCAGGACCAGCTTGGTGATCTTGGTCCAGGTGTTCATCTTCAGCACCTTCGAGACGTTCACCAGGTCCTTGTCGATCGAGGCCACGCCCAGCGCGGTGTTGATGATCGTCGGCCAGATCGAGCAGAGCGTGACCGTGATGGCCGAGATCAGGAAAGACTTGGCGAAGAGCCCGTCGTTGGTGGCGTAGACCGCCGAAACGATCATCGTGACAATGGGCAACCATGCCAGCGGCGAAACCGGCTTGAAGATCTGGATCAACGGGTTCAGCGCGGCATTGGCCGTGGGAGACAACCCGGCCATGATGCCCAGCGGGATGGCGATGACCGTGCCGATGAAGAAGCCGAAGAAGACGGTCTTGATCGAGGTCCAGATCTGTTCGTAGTAACTGGGCGCGCCGGTATAGGCGATGTCCTTGACCCGTTCGGGTTGACCGGCATCGATGAACTTCTGGTTGCGCTTGGCGACCATTGCCTCGAACTTTTCGCGCTTGGCGGCCTTGGCCTCGGCGTCGGCGTGCAGGTTCACCGCCTCTTCCCAGACGGCGGCCGGGCCGGGCACGGCGCCCAGGCTCGTCTGCACCTGCGGTGCAAGCGTGCTCCAGAGCAGCAGGAAACCGGCAATGGCCAGGAGCGGCACACCGAGAAGGCGCCAAAGATCCTTCATCTGGGCCTTGGGATTGTCGCCGGCAGCAGCCTTGAGCGCAGGAGTGAGCCAGCTCAAACCCAGGACCTGGAACCACTTGTCGGCGGCGTTGATACGGGTGAAGAGGCGTGCGCGGCGGGCCTCGCGGGCGGCGCTGTCGGAAAAATTCGGGTCGACTGTGGTCATGTCATGCGGTCCTCGTTCAGAGGGAGGGGAGGCCCCGGGTCACGGCCCGGGACGCGCGATGCAGGGAGTGAACCGCGCCCCGGACAGGATCCGGGGCCTCGGCGTTCGGGTCGGGCTCAGCCCTTGACCTCGGTGCCGACGACGGTCTGGTCGGCCTTCAGGCCGATGGGCAGGCTGTCGAGGTAGGCATTGGGCGTGCGGCCGTCGTAGGGAATGCCGTCGATGATGTCGGTGGCCGGTGTCGGCGCCTTGTAGCCATCGCTGTCCCAGGGGAAGTCGGCCTCGTTCGCCAGGCCCTCGTCGACCAGAATGCGCGCGGCTTCCAGGTAGATGTCCGGGCGATAGACCGACCGCGCGACCTCGTCGTACCAGCTGTCGGGCTTGGCCTCGGCGATCTGGCCCCAGCGGCGCATCTGCGTCAGGTACCAGACGGCATCCGAGTAGAAGGGATAGGTGGCGTTGTAGCGGAAGAAGACGTTGAAGTCGGGCACGTCACGCTTGTCACCTTTTTCATATTCAAAGGTGCCGGTCATCGAGGCGGCGATCACGTCGTAATCGGCGCCAACGTATTCGGGCCGCGACAGGATCTCGACCGCATCGGGACGGTTGGCATTGTCGTTTTCGTCCAGCCACATGGCGGCGCGGATCAGCGCCTTGGTCACGGCCAGCGTGGTGTTGGGGTATTCCTCGGCGAACTCGGCGGTGATGCCAAAGACCTTTTCGGGATTGTTCTTCCACAGTTCGTAGTCGGTGATGACCGGCACGCCGATCCCCTTGAACACCGCCTGCTGGTTCCAGGGCTCTCCTACGCAGTAGCCATAGATGGTGCCGGCCTCCAGCGTGGCGGGCATCTGCGGCGGCGGCGTCACCGACAGCAGCACGTCGGCGCCGATCTGGCCGGTGATATTCTCGGGCGAGTAGTAGCCCGGGTGCAGGCCACCGGCGGCCAGCCAGTAGCGCAGTTCGTAGTTGTGGGTGGACACCGGGAAGACCATGCCCATGTTGAAGGGCTTGCCCTCGGACTTGTACTTTTCAACCACCGGGGCCAGCGCCTCGGCCGAGATCGGATGCACCGGTTTGCCGTCCTCGTGCGGGATGTTCGGCTTCATCTCGGCCCAGATCTCGTTCGAGACGGTGATGCCGTTGCCGTTGAGGTCCATCGAGAAGGGGGTGACGATATGCGCCTCCGTGCCGAACCCGATGGTGGCCGCCAGCGGCTGGCCCGCCAGCATGTGCGCGCCGTCCAGTTGCCCGCCGATCACGCCGTCCAGCAGAACCTTCCAGTTGGCCTGCGCTTCGAGCGTCACAAACAGGCCCTCGTCAAGGAAGTACCCCTGCTCATAGGCCACGGCGAGCGGGGCCATGTCGGTCAGCTTGATGAAGCCGAAGGTCAGTTCGTCCTTTTCAAGCTCCAGCATCTGCGCCAGCGCGGGGCTGACAAGGGCGGTGGTGGCCGCGAGGCCGAGGAGGAAAGACTTCATGAGGTCGGTTCCTTTTTCAGGGGCCCGGGTCCTTCACGAAACGCCGGGCAAGACAAAAAGCCGCAAACACGCTTTGTCCGGTGGCAGACAAAGAGTGAGCGGCGTTGCTCGGATGATCCCGGTCCATGGGAGGTATTTCGCGCGACGTACGCCATTGCACGTCGATGAGGGTACCCTGCGTCAGGCACACCGGGTGCGGCAACGGTTTTCTGCTGCACTGCGGCGCGAGATCCGGAAATCACCCGGAACGGCACGGCCAACTGCCGCAAAAATGAGCATCAGAAGCGGTCGGGATCAAAAACGCGCCCGTCGAAAAACGCATCCGGCGGCAGCATCAGCCCCCCTTTCCGCGATGCGACGGCGGTTTCTTCGCGAATCGCGCCCTCGAGTTTCTCGGACGCGCCGGGCAGATCGGCCCCCGTGGTCGACATCTGCATACGGTAGATATCGCTGCGAAAAACCTCCGCCGCCCGGCTGCGTGCCCGGTCTTCGTCCAGGCCCAGACGCGCGGCCAGCCGATGCGCGATCCACTTGGCCTGGCTGCGCCAGGGAAAGTTCGCGGCGCCCTCGTGAAAGGCGACAAAGCCATCGACCAGGCGCTGTTCGGCATGGCCCGATATCGTCAGGCGCCCGGTCAGGGCGCGGTCGACCACCTCGGACGGCAGATCGAGATAAGGCTTCTGTGCGAGGATCTCGGCCGCCGAGGTGCGGTGCCCCGGCGCATCCAGCCAGCGCCCCGCCCGCCAGACCGCGCGCATCAGCTTGCCCAGCAGGTGGGGTTCGGTCTCGGCCCAGTCCGTGCGCACGGCCAGCACTTTTTCGGGTGCGAAAGACCAGACCGCCTTGCCGGGCAGCAAAAGCGCCCCTGCCCCGGCCTCGACCGCAGCCGACCCCCAAGGCTCGCCCACGCAAAAGGCATCCACGTCCCCCTCGGCCAGGGCGCGCACCATCAGAGGCGGCGGAACCGTGCGCACTTCGAACCCCGATTGCGCGAGGCCGGAAGACTCCAGCCAGTAGTGCAGAAGTTCCACATGCATGGAGAACGGGAACGGCACGCCGAAGACCAGCGGCCGTTCCGCAACGGCGGCCAGCGCGCGGGCCGCACCCGCCGCGTCGTGAAAATCGAACCCGTATCCCGTGGCCCGCAACCGGTGCTCCAGCGCGCGGCTGACACCGATCACGTTGCCGTTGACCGACAGGACAGAGACCGCCGACACCGGTTGTGTCACCCCGCCCAGCCCCAGCGCCATGGCCACCGGCACCGGCGACAGCAACTGCGCCGCATCCACGCGGCCAAAGGCCAGCATGTCGCGCACCGAGGACCACGAGGGCGCCGCAATCAGATCCAGCGCAATCCCCTCTTCGCGGGCAAATCCCATCTCCTCGGCCACGATCAGAGGCGCGGCATCCACCAACGGGACAAATGCCGTGGGCAGCCTGACCATCTTCATGACAAGAGCCCCGATGCCGTGACCAGCGCCTCGGCCACCTCGGCCACGCGGCGCCCCTGGTCCATCGCGGCCTTGCGCAACAGCGCGTAGGCCTCTTCCTCTTCGATGCCGCGGGCCTTCATCAGCAGGCCCTTTGCGCGGTCGATGACCTTGCGTTCCTCGAGCGCGCGGCGCGTTTCGGCCAGTTCCCGGCGCATCTGGCGCATCATCTGGAACCGCGCGATGGCCGCATCCAGCACGGGTTTCAGCCGGTCCGGCTGCATCCCGTCGACGACATAAGCCGACAGGCCCGCCTCCACCGCCTCGCGCGCAAGTCCGCTGGCCGCGCCCGAGACGAACATTGCGACGGGACGTTCCAACGGGCCGGACGCCAGCGAGAGTTCCTCAAGCATGTCACGGGTGGGATTGTCGATGTCGATCAGCACGACATCGGGCGCCAGCGCCCCGATCCGCCGCGCCAGGCTGGAGGCATTGCCGATGACATGCACGTCATAAGGGCCCGAGGCGCGCAGCGCATCGACGATCGAGATCGCGCGCTCGCGATCCTCCTCGACGACAACGATGGTGATCCGATCCGGCATGGCGTCTTTTCACCACTGGCGCTGCGCACGGCAAGCGCGGGCGGCCCCGGATGCCTGCCGACCCGGCACATCGCCCAATTTTTGGGCAAAAATGGGCATTCATCCGGCAAGGATGAAGGGCCGGCGCACATGCGCCGCCCCTTCGAAAGCAAAGCGTTCCACAGCCCGGCGAGCCTTGGATGCGGGTCAGCCTTGGAACAGCGACAGCAGCGACTGCGGGGCCTGGTTGGCGATGGACAGCGCCTGGACACCCAGCTGCTGCTGCACCTGCAGCGCCTGCAGACGGGCCGAGGCCTCTTCCATGTCCGCATCGACCAGCGCACCGATGCCGGATTTCAGCGCATCGGTCAGTTGCGAGACGAAATCCGCCTGGGTTTCGATGCGGCCCTGCGCCGAACCGAATGCCGAGGCCGAGTCGATGGCCGTCTGGATCAGGCCCTCGATCGATTCCAGGGCAGCGTCAGCGCCGGCCTGGGTGGTCACGTCGATGTCCGACAGGTCTTCCAGGCGGCCACCAATGGTGGCATCCCCGACATCATAGCTGCGGACCTGGACCGAGAAGTTGTCACCCGCGTTGTTGGCGCCGGTAAAGTCGATCTGGTTCGCGTTGGTGCCGTTCACCGCCGCACCGATACCGAGACCGTCGGTGATGTCCGAGTTGTCGGCCACGTACTTGTTGAAGGCGTCGGCAAGAGCGGCGGCCACGTCGGCCTGTGTATCACCGTCGCGGGCGACATAGGTGATTTCCTGTGCGCCGGCGGTGGCGGTGGTGTTGAAGGTCGCCAGACCTGCCGCGCCGCCCGTGATCTCGATCGAGAAACCGGTGCCGGCGGCCACGGTCGCCGTGCCCGCACCGGCGGTCTGGCCGACGACGGCAGCCGTGGTCGGCTGTGTCGCGTTGCCGGTCAGGGCGACGGCGGCGGTGTTGGCCGCACCCGACAGTTCGTCAGAGGCCGCGGCGGTGGCGGATGCCGATGCCACGTCGATCGACGATGCCCCGGTGCCGAGGTCCTGCTTGGCCACGGTGATGTCCGAGGCGGTCACGCCGGTACCCGACCGATCCAGCGAGGCCAGCACGTTGATGCTGCCCGAACCGGCGGCGGTGTCGGTGTTCGACAGCAGGTTCAGACCGTTGAACTGTGCGGCACCGACGACTGCACTGATCTGGTTGCGCAGGGCGTCGATGTCGGTCTGGATCTTGGCCCGGTCGACGTTCTCTTCCTGGGCGGCAACGATGCGGGCCTTGATCTCGGTCAGCAGTTCGGTGGTCGTTTCCGCCGCCTGGCGGGCGACGGCGACGGTGGACTGGCCGAGGTTGAGGCTGTCGGAGATGCCCTTGAAGCCCTTGACGTCTGCCTCCATCACCTTGGAGATGGCCCAGACGGCGGAGTTGTCCTTGGAGGTTGCAACACGCTTGCCCGTCGAGATTTCCGACTGGGTATCCGCGAGATTGGAGTTGATGGACTTGAGGGTCTGCAGCGCGACCATCGCGCCATTGTTCGTCAGGATGCTAGACATATTCTTGCCCTTGCTGTTCGAAAGCGCATTTTGGCGCCGGTTTCATTTGCCGCGATCGGCTTTGCTGACGTCGTTCTGACGGATGCAGGCCTTGATATCGGTCTGCGCCACCGCTTCAGGTGCGCCGCCAACCTCACCGCTTGGAATGAACAGAAGGCTAAAACGCTCCTCTCGCTTACCTAGAATTTGTCTGAAACCGGAAGTGTTGGTGACGCACCGGACCGGATTACCGACGGGGCAAAGAAAAACCCGGCACGCAAGCGCCGGGTTCAAACAGGCGGGGCACCGCGGAAACCACGACGCACCCCGTGTCTTGTTAGGTCATTCAGGAGCCGCGCAGCCCCATCACTCCAGATAGGCGCGTATCGCGGCTTCTGTTCCTTCGGCCCAGATTCGTTGCAATGCCTCGGCAAAGGCCGCTGCGAAACCGGGGGCATCTGCCAGCGCGCCATAGAAGTGGCGCTGGTCCAGCCAGGCCTGAGGCCGATCCTTTGCGGCAAGGGCGACTTGCGTCAGGTCGTCCCAGACCGGATCGTTCGGCATGATCTCCGACCCATCCTCCCGCGTGCCGGCACACATCCTGGCCCAGAGCGCCTGGGACAGCGCCAGCCCGGCCAGCGGAGTTCCTGCCGCCACGGCGTCGCGGATCACCGGCAGGACCGCCCCGGTATGGCGCGACGAGCCGTCAAAGGCCACGCGACGCACGGTATCCACGATCTTCGGGTTGGAAAACCGTGCGTCGATCAGATCGACGTAGGCCTGCGGCGTCATTCCCGGCACAGCCCGCACATGGGGGGCGATTTCCTCCAGCGCCAGCTTGCGGAACAGCCCGCGGATCAGAGGATGGGCCATCGTGTCGTGGATCGTCTCGATGCCGAGGATCTCCGCCGGGGACGCGATGACCTGATGCCCGCCGTTCAGCATCCTCAGCTTCATCGCCTCGTAATCGTGCACGTCGTCCGAGATCGTCGCCCCGACCTGTTCCCAGGCAGGCCGCCCGGCACAGAACCGGTCCTCGATCACCCATTGGCGGAAATTCTCATGCGTCACCGGCACCGCATCGTCGATGCCGAATTCCCGCACCAACGCCAGTTCGCGCGGGCCGGTGGCCGGAACGATGCAATCCACCATCGAGTTGGGAAAACTGCAATGCGCCGCGATCCAGTCCGCCAGGTCCGGATCGGCCATGCGGGCCAGGCCGATGATGACCTCTTCCAGCTTGGTCCCGTTGCCGGGGAGGTTGTCGCAACTCTGGCAAGTGAACGGCCCGGCTTCGCTGTCGCGGCGGCGCCTCAGGGCGGCGATCATCGCACCAAAGGCGGTGCGCGGCGCCTCCAGGTTGGCCGCGTCGTGGCGCATGTCCGGATGCGTCGGATCAAAGGCCTTGGTCGCCGGGTCGAGGTAGTAGCCGCCCTCGGTGACGGTCAGCGCGACGATCCGGATCGCCGGGTCGGCCATGCAGTCGATCAGCGGCCCGTTGCCCTCGACAATCGGCACATAGTCGATCATCGAGCCGACCACCTCGGCCGAGCTGCCCTTCGGGTCCAGCTCGATCAGCGTTGTCAGATAGTCCTGTTCGGCCATCTTCAGCCGCTGCGCCTCATCGTAGGGGCGCACGCCCGCGCCGATGATGGCCCAGTCCAGTGCCTGCCCCTGCTGCATGAGGCGGTGCAGGTACCACGCCTGGTGCGCACGATGGAAATTGCCCAGACCGATATGCACGATCCCCGGTTGCAGCGAACGGCGGTCATAGGTCGGCGCGGACACGCCCTCTGGCAGATCCGCCAGCGTCGTGTTGTTCAGTTTGACAAGGGTTGCGGTCATCAGCTCATCCAGTTCCCGCCATCGACGTTCAGACATTGCGCAGTGATGTAGCGGGCGTCCTCGGAGGCCAGGAACACGCAGGGGTCGGCCACCTCTTCCGGCGTCCCCATGTGACCAAGCGGCACCGCTTCGCCCACTTCGCGTTTCTTCTGCCCCTTGGGCTTGTCCTCGTACTCGGCAAAGAGCCCGTCGACGATCTCCCACATGGGGGTGTCGATCACTCCGGGGGCGATGGCGTTCACCCGGATGTTCTCCTTTGCCAGTTCCAGGGCAAGCGATTGCGTGATCGAGATCACCGCCGCCTTGGTGGAACAGTAGACGGCGATATTCGGCTCTCCCCGACGCCCGGCCTGCGAGGAAAAGTTGATGATCGCCCCGCCGCCACGCGCCTTCATTCCCGGCACAACGGCCTGGATCGCAAAGAGCGTACCGCCGACGTTGACGTCGAACTGGCGGCGGTAATCCTCGGGGGTGATCCGGTCGATGGAGGCCATGTTGAAGACGCCGGCATTGTTCACCAGCACGTCGACCCCGCCCCATTCGGACTCCACGCGCGCGACGCCCTCGGAGATGGAGGCCGGATCGGTCACGTCCATGGCAAGCGCCATACCGTTGTCACCCAGCAGCGCGGAACAAGCGCGGGCCTCGTCCGCCAAACGGTCGGCCACGGCAACCCGCGCCCCTTCGCGCGCGAACGCCTGGCAGATCGCGCGGCCGATGCCGCGCGCCCCGCCGGTGACCAGCGCCACCTTTCCCGCCAGTCGCGTCATTGAATCCGCAGTCCCTCGGCATCGAAACGGTGCAGATGCTCCAGGTTCGGATTCAGGAAGATCGTGTCGCCGTGGTGAACCGGGATCTCACCGCCGACGCGCACGGTCATCGGATCGCAACCCGGCACGCCGTGGACATGGATGAAAGTGTCTGAGCCCAGGTGCTCGGCCACGCCCACCTTGCCTTGCCACAAGCCTTCGGTGGTCGAGACCTCGACATGTTCGGGACGGATGCCGATGGTATGCGCATCGTGCTTTGCCGCCTCCGGACCTTCGAGGAAGTTCATCTTGGGGCTGCCGATAAAGCCGGCGACGAACTTGTTGCGCGGCGTGCGGTACAGCTCCAGCGGCGACCCCACCTGTTCGATCACCCCGGCCTGAAGGACCACGATCTTGTCGGCCATGGTCATTGCCTCGACCTGGTCGTGGGTGACGTAGATCATGGTGGTGTCGAGCTTCTTGTGCAGCTCGCTGATCTCCATCCGCATGCCCACGCGCAAGGCGGCGTCGAGGTTGGACAGCGGCTCGTCGAAGAGAAAGGCCGCCGGTTCACGCACGATGGCCCGACCGATGGCGACACGCTGCCGCTGACCGCCCGAAAGCTGTCCGGGGCGACGGTCAAGGTAATCGGCCAGGTTCAGCGCCTTGGCCGCGGCCTCGATACGCCTGTCCTGTTCCGCCTTGTCGACCCCCGCCATCTTCATCGGGAAGGCGATGTTCTTGCGCACCGTCATATGCGGGTAAAGCGCATATGACTGGAACACCATCGCCAGGCTGCGTTTGGCCGGGGGCAGCGAGGTCGCGTCCTTTCCGTCGATCTCGATCACGCCGTCGCTGGTGTCCTCCAAGCCGGCGATCAGACGCAACAGCGTGGACTTGCCGCAACCGGAGGGGCCGACGAACACGGTGAACTCGCCATCTTCGATGGTCAGGTCCAGCGGCGGGATCACGGTCACGTCGCCAAAGGACTTCTTGACTTGCTTGAGTTGAATACGTCCCACGGATCTCTCCCTTATTTTACCGCGCCGAAGGTCAGGCCGCGGACGAGTTGTTTCTGGCTGAACCAGCCCATGATCAGGATCGGCGCGATGGCCATGACCGAAGCCGCCGACAGTTTCGCGTAGAACAGCCCTTCGGGGCTGGAGTAGCTGGCGATAAAGGCCGTCAGGGGTGCCGCGTTCGCGGCGGTCAGGTTGAGCGTCCAGAAGGCCTCGTTCCACGCCAGGATGATGTTGAGCAGGATGGTCGAGGCGATTCCCGGCACGGCCATCGGTGTCAGCACGTAGATGATTTCATCCTTGAGCGAGGCGCCGTCCATCCGCGCGGCCTCCAGGATTTCACCCGGGATCTCGCGGAAGTAGGTGTAGAGCATCCAGACGATGATCGGCAGGTTGATCAGCATCAGCACCAGGACCAGGCCGATCTGCGTATCCAGCCAGCCAAGCCGGATGAAGAGCAGGTAGATCGGGTAGAGCACACCGACCGCCGGCAGCATCTTGGTGGAGAGCATCCACAGCAGGATGTCCTTGGTCCGCTTCGATGGCACGAAGGCCATCGACCAGGCCGCGGGAACCGCGATTATCGTGCCAAGGATGGTCGATCCGACGGCGATGATGATCGAGTTCCACAGGAACCTCGCGTAATTCGACCGTTCCTGGACCGCCGCGTAGTTTTCCAGCGTCCAGTCAAAGAACAGGAAGACCGGCGGATCGCTGATGGCCTGGGCCTCTGTCTTGAAGCTGGTCAGGATGGTCCAGAGGATGGGAAAGAAGATCAGCAGACCCACACCCCAGGCGAAGGCGGTGTTGATCGCTTTGCGTTGTGTCGTGACAGCGCGTGCCATTGCGTCCTCCTCAGGCGTCCAGGTTCTTGCCGACGATGCGCATCAGGAAGAGCGCGACGATATTGGCCAGGATGATGGCGTAGACCCCGCCCGCAGACCCCAGACCGACGTTCTGGCTTTCCAGCACGCGCTGGAAGATCAGGTAGGTCAGCGTCTTGGTGCCGAATGCGCCCGACGTGGTCACGAAGATCTCTGCGAAGATCGACAGCAGGAAGATCGTCTGGATCAGAACCACGATGGTGATGGCCCGGCTGAGGTGCGGCAGGATGATGTAGAAGAAGCGCGAGAGCGGCGATGCACCGTCCATTTCGGCTGCTTCGAGTTGTTCGCTGTCCAGGGACTGGATCGCGGTCAGCAGGATCAGCGTCGCAAAAGGCAGCCATTGCCAGGACACGATCATGACCAGAGAGGGCAGCGAAGCCTCGGAGAGCCATGAGATCGGCTCTGCCCCGAAGAACCGCCAGAGATGCGCAAACAGCCCGTTGGTCGGATCCATGAACATGTTCTTCCAGACCAGTGCGGAAACCGTCGGCATCACGAAGAAGGGCGCGATCACGAGGATCCGGACCACTCCCTGGCCCCACATCGGCTGATCCAGCAGGATCGCAAGGAGCACCCCGAACATCACCGTGACGACAAGCACGCCCCCGACGATGATCAGCGTGGTCATGACGCTGGGCCAGAAGGAACTGGAGGTCACGAAACGGACGTAGTTGTCGAAACCGGCCCATCCCAGGTCACCGCCGCGCAGGGGCAGGTACTTTCGGAACGAGAACCAGAGGGTCATGGACAGCGGTACGAGCATCCAGACCAGTAGCAGGAACACCGCTGGCGCCATCATCAGACGGGCTGCGGATCGCGAGTGCTGGGTCGCCATTGCGCGCCTCCTCCCTTGGCGGCCCCGGGCCGCCACATAGATGTATCTTGAAAAACAGGAACCGGAGGGCGGTTGCCCCCGCCCTCCGGCCTGGGAGGATGCCTCAGTAACCTGCGGCTTCCATTGCGTCGATCGTCAGAGCCTGCGCTTTTTCAAGCGCTTCGGCCACGGTCTGCTGACCGGCATAGACGGCCGAGAACTCCTGGCTCACGTCGGTGGCGATACCCGCGAACTCGGGGATCGCAACGAACTGGACGCCGACATAGGGAACCGGATCGACCGTCGGGTCGTTCGGGTCGGCAGCCAGGATCGAGTCCAGCGTCATCTGGGCAAACGGCACCTTCTGGTACTCGGGGTTGTCATAGAGCGACTGACGCGCGCCCGGAGGCACGTTGGCCCAACCCTCGTTTGCAGCGACAAGCTCGATGTAGTCCTTCGAGGTCGCCCATTCGATGAACTGCTTGGCAGCCTCTTCCTTCTGGGTGCCCGCCGGGATCGCCAGCGCCCATGCCCAAAGCCAGTTGGCGCGCTTTTCGACACCTTCCTTGTTCGGCGCGAGGGCAAAGCCGACCTTGTCGGCAACGGTCGAGTCGTCCGGGTTGGTCACGAAGGAGGCCGCCACGGTGGCGTCGATCCACATGCCGCACTTGCCCTGCTGGAACAGCGACAGGTTCTCGTTGAACCCGTTGGTCGCGTAGCCCGGAGGGCCGTAGTTGTTCATCATGTCGACGAAGAAGGTCAGGGCCTCTTCCCACTCGGGCTGATCGAACTGGGGCGTCCAGTTCTCGTCGAACCAGCGGGCGCCGAACGAGTTGGCGGTCACGGTGATGAAGGCGCCGCCTTCACCCCAGCCGGCCTTGCCGCGCAGGCAGATGCCGTTGATGTCCTTCTCGCGGTCGGTCATCGCCGCTGCGGCCTCGCGGATGAATTCCCAGGTCGGGGCCTTGGGCATTTCCAGTCCGGCTTCCTGCATCAGGTCCGTGCGGTACATGATCATCGAGCTTTCGCCGTAGAACGGAGCCGCGTAAAGCGTTCCGTCGTGCGACAGGCCCTGGCGCATCGCCGGCAGGATGTCGTCGGCATCGTATTCCGCCGACAGGTCGTCCAGCGGAACCAACCAGCCGTTGGCGCCCCAGATCGGGGTCTCGTACATGCCGATGGTCATGATGTCGAAAGCACCACCCTTGGTGGTGATGTCTGTGGTCACTCGGGTACGAAGAGTGTTCTCTTCCAGTGTGACCCAGTTCACCTCGTGGCCGGTCTTGGCCGTGAAGTCATCCGTCAGCTTCTGCATACGGACCATGTCGCCGTTGTTCACGGTGGCAATGGTCAGAACTTCGGCGGAGAGCGCAGTCGCTGTCACCGACACGAGAGCGGAAGCCGCTAGAAACGCGCCTTTCAAAGTCATCCAAAATCCTCCCTTGGAGTGCTCTTTGCACATTAGGAAGATGCGGGATGAACCAGATTCGAGTCAATCGAAAACTTTACGGGAGTAAAATTATTTCTTGCCGCGACGCAGAAATTTCAGGCGGACTGACGCATCAAGAGCCGGCCATCGAACCGGATTTCATCCCTGTTTTCAGCCCGTTGACCATTCTCGATCAGCTTGAACAGGCGGTCCACGCTACACTCGGCGATTGCCGTGTAATCGTGGGACACCGTGGTCAGCGGCGGACAGGTAAAGCGTGAAAACGGATGATCGTCGTGCCCGGCAATGCGCATGGCCGTACCGGGCCCGCGCCCGACTCGCAGCCCCTTGGAATAGGCAGCGGCAAGCAAGCCGATTGCGAGTCGGTCATTGCTGCACAGGACAGTGTCCATCGGCAGCCTGTGCTGCTCGATCAACTTGATACCCTGCTCCATGCCGATCCGCTCGAAATCCCAACCTTCGCCCTCGACCTGGATCAGATGCGGCTCATGCCCCAACCCCTCCATCACCTCGCAATAGGTTTGCCTGCGGCGATAGGCGTTCGGATTCGAAGGCGTGCGCATCTCGAAAAACGCTGGCGGACCGCCCGTGCGGCACAGGTATTCACATATCAACGACGTGGCCTGAGAATTGTCGTGACCGACAAATGCCTCACCTATTCCAGCGATATTGCTGTCAAAAAGAACCGTCGGAACGGATTTGGCAAAAGCCTCGAGCGCCCGCCGGTCAGAGGCACGACCCAAGGGCGCCAACAGGACACCGGCTGGCTTGATCGCGCGCAGGCTCTCAAGGTTCTCGACCTCCTGCTGCGTGCCCCCGTGCGAGCTCAACAGGATGGTCCGGAACCCGGCGCCGCTGACCAGAAGCTCCAGCTTGCGGGCAAATTCGGCAAAAACTGGGTCGGCCAGATAAGGAACGACGATCCCGATGTTCTTGGTCAGCTTGCGGTTCTGGTTGATGGCAAAGATGTTGGGGCGGTAGTCGTACTGCTCCAGCGCGGTTTCGATCCGTGCACGGGTGGATTTCCGCACACTGTCCGGATCGTGGAAGTACTTGGACACGGTTGGGCGCGAGATCCCGCTGACCTCGGCGAATTCCTCCATATTGCGGATCTTTCGACCGGCCATACCCCCTGATCTCCCTTACGGCATCGGACCGCGCCCGCCCGTCACGCCCAGGGCAAAACTTAACGCGCGCAATGTTACAAGATTGAGCGCACCGCGCGCATCCGTCAAGAATAAGTTGTACGCGCGTCAAATCACAAGCCCCGACAGGAGCTTATTCGCGCGGCGTCGCGGGATGCACGCACCTATTGCCAGTCGCGTTCGACCACCTCGATCCCGTCCGCCACCGTGTCCGGCGGATGCAGGATCACCCGGTCCCCCGCCCTGACGCCTGCCAGAACCTCGGCGCTGCGCCCGTCGCGGCGGCCGATTTCGATCGCCGTCTCCCGCGCGATGCCATCAGCCAGGACATAGGTAAACCATTGCCCTTCACGCCGAAAGATGGCCGAGAGCGGAATCAGCAGCGCGTCCTCGGTGCGCCATTCCTCGATCCGGACAAAGACCGAAAACGCCTGTCCCAGACCCTCGCGTATCTCGGGTGGAGACGTGAAATCCAGCACCGCATCCACGCGCTGCTCCTCGATCCCCAGGGCAGAGACGACAGTGCGCGCCGCCGGTTCGATCAGCCGCAGTTCCGCCGCCAAATCACCCTCGCCGCCCCAACGGTCCACCTGAGCAGGGGCGCCCGGCGCCAGCCGCGTCGCCTGAGAGGACAAGAGATCGACGACGATTTCCAGGTCTTCCGGATCGCCGATGCTGAGCAGCGGCGCACCCGCCACAACGGGCCGCGCGCTTTCCCCCTCGACCGACAGGACGACCCCGTCAGCTGGCGCCAGGATCGGCAGGCAGCAATCGCCCTCCCCCGGGTCCTGTTCGGGGTCCACCAGCACTGCCTGCGCGCTTTCCAACGCCGCCCGCGACATCGCAAGACGCGCATCGGCGGACAACTTGTCGGCCTCGGCCAGCTGCAACTGCTGCGCCGCCGTCTCTAGCGCAGTGAGCGAGGCCGTGCCCCGGTCCGCGAGCGCCTTGGCGCGATTGTACTGCGACTGGGCATAAGCGCGCTGCGCCTCTGTCCGGGCCACCTCGGCCTCGGCGAATTTCACACTGGCCTCGGCTTCGTGCAGGGCTGCCACCGCCTGCGCCCGGCTGCGCGCATCCAGGAGCGTCGGCACGGCGGGCTGCACCTGTGCAACCACCGTCACCCCCTTCGCCACCGGATCGCCCACCGCAACCGGCAGGCGCAGTACCGTGCCCGCGATGGGAGAGGAGACCTCATAGACCTCGCGGATTCGCGTCTTGCCGTCAGCATCCACCGTGACGCTCAGCGCGCCGCGCGCCAATGGCGCGGTGTCCACCGGGATCGGATCGGTTCGGAAGGCGGTGATCGCCAGCCCGCCCACAAGGGCGAGGCCGACGGCCGAAAGTCCTATGGTACGCAGGGACCACATGTCCTCACTCCCTTGTTTTCATGACGGCGATCAGGTCAAGACGTCCCAGACGGCGCGCCACCAGCGCCACCGAGACCGCCGCAGCGCCCAGCACGATCAGGCTGGCCCGGGCAAAGGTGGCCGGTTCCAGCACCAGCGGAATGGCATAGAGATCGCTGGTGAAGCCCTCGGTCATCAACCGCGCCACGCCGTAGCCGATCACCCAGCCCACCGGCTGCGCCAAGGTCGCAAGCAACAAGACTTCGCCGGCGAGGATATAGGCCACCTCGCCCTTGCCAAAGCCCAGGATGCGCAGGCAGGCCAGTTCTCGCGCCCGTTCCGACAGCTGAACCCGGGCCGCGTTGTAAGCGACGCCGACCGTGATGATCATGCCAAGAATGCCGTAGACGGTGGTGGCGATCAGGATGTTCTGGCTCAGCGTCTCCATGAAGCTGAGGCGGTTCTCGGTCATGTTGATGGTGCCCATCAGCCGGGGCACGTCCTTGATCCGCTCCTGAAAGGCCTCCGCCGCCTGCGGGTCGGCCAGCGTCACGTTGACATTGGACACCCTCGGGCTTTGCCGGAACATGGCGTTCAGCGTGTCATGGGCGAAATAGGCGCCCAGGCCAAAGAACTGGGTGACGATGCCGGTCACGGGCACCTCGAAGGTCTCTCGCCGCCCGCTCTCAAAGCTGATGGTCAGGGTATCGCCCACCTTGATGTGCAGCGCCGCGGCCAGCCGGTCCGACAACAGGATGCCAAAGGGATCGGGCGCGATCACCTGCCCGTCGCCATCCACCACCCGCGCCAGATCCGCCGCATTGGCCACGGTCGAGACCGGAACCTGTTTCTCGTAGGAGCCATAGATCAGACGAGCGGCGTGGTACTGCTGCGGCTCCACCTGCAGGACGCCAGGCAACCGCCTGACCTCTTCCAGAGCAGTGTCGGGCGCGTCCGGATCGAACAGCAACAGCATGTCCTGCCGGTTCGACTGGTAAAAGGCAGTGTCGATGATCTCGTCCATGGCGTCGGGAAAGAAATTCGAGGCCACCAGCACGGAAACCGCCAGCGCCATCCCCAGCATCGTCATTCCGGCCCGCAGCGGCCAGCGCAGAAGGCTGCGCAGGATCATCCGCGTCGGCTGGCCCAGCCGCAGCAGATCGGCCAGCCGGTCAAGCGTCGAGCCATGAAAACTCGGCGGGGCCGGCGGGGCCATCGCCACCGCCGGCGCCAGCCTTGCGGCGCGCATGGCGCTGTTCAGCGCCCCCGCGCTTGTCGCCGCCAGCCCCAGCATTGCCGAAAGCGCATAGATGCTGAGCGGCACGCCGAAGACGAGAAAGGGAAAGTCGAAATACTTGGCGTAAAGCTGTGACATGGCCTGCGCCAGCCAGGACCCCGCGCCCCAACCGATGCCGACTCCAAGAAAGGCGATCAGCGCCGCCAGCATCAGGTAATGCAGCCCGATTTCCCAGTTGGTGTAGCCCACCGCCTTCATCAGGCCGATCTCGGACCGTTCCAGCTGCACGATCCGGCCCATGACCATGTTCACCAGAAAGACGGTGATCCCCAGGAAGACCGGCGGCAGGACCCAGGCCATCACCTCCAACGACTGGATCTCTGCATCGAGGAAGGCGTTCGACTGCTGTACGTCGCGACCCACGGGCGTTGCCGCGCCGTAGGGATCCAGCAGCGCCTTGACCGCGTCCTTGACCGGCTCCAACGGCGTGCGCGGCAGAACGGACAACGCCACGGTGTTGAAGGCCCCCGCCATGCCGAATCCGGCATCCAGCACCTCGGCCTGCATCCACAGGATGCCGAAGGTCTCGTTCTGCGGCATCAGGGCGCCGGGGCCGATGGTATAGACGAATTCGGGCGACAGGGCGGTGCCGGTGATCGTCACCGCGCGCTTGCGTCCGTTCAGGTTGACCGAGATCCTGTCGCCCGGGACGAACCCGTTGGCCTCTGCAAAGGGTTCGTTGACCACCGCCTCGCCCGCGCTTTCGGGCCAGCGCCCCCGGCGCAGCAGCGGCACGTTCAACAGCGGCTCGCCCATTTCGGGGCGCGAGATCAGCAGCCCGGTGGCCGGTTTCGCCCGCCCGGGAATATCGAGGATCGCGTAGGACCGGACCTGTGTCTCCACCTGCGCCACGCCCTCGATGTCGCGCAGTTGCGCGATCAGGCTGTCGGGCGCGCGGCGGGCCGAGGCAAAAACGTGAGCAAAGCGGTTGCTGTCGTAGTAGGCGCTGCGGGTCTCGTTCAGGGCGCGGCTCATGCCCACCGACATGATGATGACGGCGATGCCCGCAGCCAGCACAAGGGCGATCGCCACACCCTGCACCCAGAGCCTGCGAAAGTCGCGGAACAGCTTGAGATCCATCGCCTGCATGCGCTCACCAATGGATCTCGGTTGCGGCAAGGCGGCTGTCGTTTTCCTCGATCCGGTCAATGCGCCCGTCCTGAAAGCGGATCACCCGATGCGCCATAAGACGGATGGCGGCGTTGTGGGTGATCACCGCGGTGGTGGTGCCGAATTCGTCGTTGATCCGCTGCAGCGTCGACAGGACCTGCGTGCCGGTGTGGCTGTCCAGCGCGCCGGTCGGCTCATCGCACAACAACACGTCGGGCCGTTTCGCAATGGCCCGCGCAATGGCGACACGCTGCTGCTCCCCGCCGGACATCTGCGCCGGGAAATGGTCCATCCGGTGACCAAGCCCCACCAGTTCCAGCGCCTCGGCGGGTTTCATCGGGTGTTTCGCCACATCCGTGACCAGTTGCACGTTCTCGCGCGCGTTCAGCGAGGGCACCAGGTTGTAGAACTGGAAGACAAAGCCGACGTGGTCGCGCCGATAGCGGGTCAATTGCCGGTCGCTGGCGCGGGTCAACTCCGTCACACGGAACCAGAATCGCCCGCCGCTGGGCCGGTCCAGCCCTCCGAGAATGTTGAGCAGGGTCGACTTGCCAGAGCCGGACGGCCCCAGCAGCACGGTGAGTTCCGACCCGTACAACTCAAGGTCCACACCCGCGAGCGCATGTACCTGCACCTCGCCGGTGTCATAGGTCTTGGTCAGACCCTGGGTACGAAACACCACTTCGCGGGTCCTGTCCTCGAATCGCGCCATGAGCCTCTCCGCGTGTCCCGTGCAAACTGCGCGGGACGCATCATTGGCGTCATGATCCGTATCAAGGTCTGGCAAAAAATCCTGCCAGACGGCAACGCGGTGCCCGTTGCAATGCCGCCGCTACAGCAGCACCGCCTGCCCGGTCCGCGCGCTTTCCTGCGCTGCCAGCCCGATCCGCACGGCGGCCATGCCGTCGGACAGCGTCACCTCTGGCTCCCCCTCGCCACGCACCACGGCGTTGAACCCTTCATGCTGGTAGAAGGTCGACCCGTTGTGATCGCCCGCGGCCAGCAACTCGGCCTCCACCGGCACCTCGACCACGCGCGGCCCCTTGGGCACGCGCGGAGAGACGATGACCTGAGGCACCGGCGCCTCGCCCAGATGCACGGGCCAGAACCGTCCCGGTCCGGGCACCAGCGCCTCGATCTTGCCACGGGGGCCAACGGCGCAGATCTCTTCCTGGTAGCGCGATCCTTCGGCGAACATGCAGAGTTCCAGCATCGCCCGCGCGCCGCCCGCGAAATCGAGGATCACATAGCCGTTGTCCCAAATGTCCGGCGCGCGCCCGTCATAGGTTTCATCCTTGTGGTTCACCGCCTGCCCGGCGCTGGCCATGACGCGCACAGGCTCGTCCCGCAGGATCAGACGCATGAGATCGAAGAAATGACAGCACTTCTCGACAAGGGTGCCGCCGCTGCGCGCGTTGAACCGGTTCCAGGCGCCAACCTTGGGCAGAAAGGGGAAACGGTGTTCGCGGATCGACAACATGGAAATCCCGCCCGTCGCCTCGGCAACCTCCTGGCGCAACAATGCCACGGGCGGCATGTAGCGATATTCCATCGCCACCCAGACCGGCGCCGGATAGCTGCGCGCGAACTCGGCCAGGAAAGCCTCGTCTTCCGGCGTGGTATACAGCGGCTTTTCGCAAAGCACCGGCAACGGACGCGCCGCCGCGATCTGGCGCAACTGCGGGACGTGGCAATCGTTCGGGCTGACCACCACCAGAGCGTCGAGTCCCTCAAGCCCCAGCAACTCGTCCAGCGTAGGGCAGACCTGTGCGCCACCCGCCAGTTCCGCGGCGCTCTGCGCCAGGTCCGTGACCGGGTCAAAGACCGCGACCACCCTGCCCAGGGGCAAGAGGTTGATGTTCTGGATATGCTCGCGGCCCATCATGCCACAGCCGATCACGCCATATCTGACCACACTCATCCCCTGCCGATCCTGTTGATATAAGTGACGGTTTCCGCGTCGAACCATGTGCGCGAGTATTCGACCGGCGCACCAGACTTGTCCCAGGCGATACGCTCGACATAGCCTGCGGTATCGCCCGCCCGGGGTGGAAACCGGGTGTCGCGCCATTCGGGCACCGGCGCAAAGCCGACCCTGTCCTCCGCCGAAAGGATCACCAGCCCCAACCGCTCTCGGTAGAACAGGTACAGCGATTCCAGAACGTCCTCGGCCGCGACACGGGCCGCCTGCACCCCGTCCAGCCAGATCTCTTCCATGGCCGCCGGTACGCCGCCCAGGAACCGCAGCCGTCGAAACCGCCACCCTTCGGCAGAAGGTCCGAAAGCTGGCGCATCTGCCGGCTTCGCCAACCGCTCGACTCCCAAAAGCTCCGCTGTCGGCAACCCGCCCCCGGCCTTCAGCTCCAGCCGCAGCATGGAATAGATCGAAGCGACGCCGTCACGCGCGCGAACATAATTGCCAGAGCCCTGAACACGGTCCAGCAACCCCTTGTTGGCCAGCGCCTCCAGCGCCTTGCGCAACGTGCCGACCGCAATGCCCAGCTGTTCGGCCATCTCGCGTTCCGGCGGCAACCGCGCACCATCAGCCAACCGCCCCGACGCGATGTCACGGATCAGCATCTCGCTGATCTGGGCGTGCTTGGGCAACGCCGCCGAGCTTCTTCCCCGGGCCAAGACGATCTCCTCCCGCCGCGGTCCTGTTCGTGTCGCGGCAAAATTAATACACTATTGATGCATGAAATTCCGGATGCTACGCAAGAAGAAATCGACGCCGAATCCGGCGCACTTCCGGGAGGCCCTGAAATGACCGTCGTGCCCGTCACATCCCCAGATCTCGATGCGTCCGAGGTCAGCTGGTTCTCGGCGCTCTGCTCCGACGACTACCGCTACCTCGGCGTGCCCGAAGGCGATCTGCGGTCTTCCTTCGAGCATTGCCGCGACATCGTGTTGGAGGCGGAAAAGCAGGGCTTTCGCAACATCCTCGCGCCTTCTTCCTATCAGGTCGGGCAGGACACGCTGAGCTTTGTTGCGGGCATGGCGCCTTTGACCGACCGGATCAACATGCTGGCCGCCATCCGCTGTGGCGAGATGCACCCGATCATGCTGGCCCGTACGGTCGCCACGCTGGATCACATGATGAAGGGACGGCTGACCCTGAATGTGATCTCGTCGGATTTCCCCGGAGAAAAGGCCGAAAGCGCCTTTCGCTACCAACGCTCGCGCGAGGTGGTGCAGATCCTGAAACAGGCCTGGACGCAAGACGAGATCAATTTCCAAGGCGAGGTCTACAATTTCGAAGGTCTGACCACCGATCCCGCGAAACCCTACCAGACCGGCGGTCCGCTGCTGTATTTTGGCGGCTACTCGCCCCCGGCGCTGGACCTCTGCGGCGAACACTGCGACGTCTACCTGATGTGGCCGGAACCCAAGGACCAGCTTGCCCAACGCATGAAAGACGTGAACGCCGTCGCCGAGCGCTATGGGCGGACACTGGACTACGGGTTGCGCGTGCACATGATCGTCCGCGACACAGAGGCCGAGGCACGGGAATACGCCGAAAGCCTGGTGTCGAAACTGGACGACGAATACGGACGCCTGATCCGCGACCGCGCCCATGACAGCGGCAGCCTGGGTGTGTCCCACCAATCGCGCGCGCGCGAACTGGCCGACCAGTTCGGTTTTGTCGAGCCGCACCTCTGGACCGGGATCGGGCGCGCGCGGTCGGGCTGTGGCGCGGCGCTGGTGGGGTCCGCCGACCAGATCCTGAGCGAGATCGAGGAATACCGCAAGATGGGCATTCGCGCCTTCATCTTTTCCGGCTATCCGCACATTGACGAATGCCGGCATTTCGGCAAGTTGGTAATGCCGGAGCTGAAAACCTGTTCGCTGCCGCATGAATACGGCCGCGTCCCCGATGAAACCCCGGCAACGCCCCTTGGCGTAGGAGAGCGCAAGTAATGGACCGCGTAGATCTTCAAGAGGGGCTGAGCCTCAGCCGCATCGTTTATGGCATGTGGCGCCTTGGCGACGATGCCGTGACCGCGCCGGATCATGTGCGCAACAAGATCGCCGCCTGCCTCGACCAGGGCATCACCACGATGGATCAGGCGGACATCTACGGCGGCTACATGGCCGAAGAGATCCTGGGCGCGGCGCTGACACCGGACCTGCGCAAACAGATCGAGATCGTCACGAAATGCGACATCGTGGCCCCAGTGGGCCGCTACGCGGATGCGCCGGTGAAATACTATGATACCAGCCGCGCGCATATCATGGCATCGGTCGATCACTCGCTCAGGCTCATGGGCATCAACGAGATCGACCTGCTGCTGATCCATCGTCCCGATCCGCTGATGGATCACCGCGAAACGGGCGAGACGCTGGACGACCTGGTCGGCTCGGGCAAGGTGCGCGCCGTGGGCGTGTCGAACTTCAAGCTGCACGACTGGACCCTGCTGCAGTCTGCGATGAAAACGCCGCTGGTGACCAACCAGATCGAACTTAGCCTGTCGGCGCATCAGGGCTTTACCAATGGCGACGTGGCCTTCCTGCAGGAGCGGGGCATTCCGCCGATGGCCTGGTCGCCGCTGGGTGGCGGCGCGTTGATGACAGAGGATACCCCACTGGCGCAGGTCATGGACCGGGTGGCGGATGATTTCCTCGTTGACCGGGCTGCGGTGGCCGTGGCCTGGTTGCTGGCGCATCCGGCGGGCATCCTGCCAGTCATGGGCACCAACACGATCGAGCGGATCAAGGCGTTTTCCAAGGCCCTCGACATCCAGATGACCCGCGAACTCTGGTTCGAGCTATACACCGCTGCGCTGGGTCACGAGGTGCCCTGATGGACGGGGACCTGAGCCACTCCATGCAGACATTCGACCCGGCCGAAGACAGCCGTGCCTTTCGCGAGGCGCTTGGCAGCTTTGCCACCGGCGTGACGGTGGTGACGGCGCAGGGGCCCGAAGGTCCGGTGGGCATCACCGCCTCCAGCTTTGCCAGCGTCTCGCTGGATCCGCCGCTGGTGCTGTGGTCGCCCCAGAAATCCTCGCGCCGCTTTCCGCTGTTTCGCGATGCACGCCACTACGCGATCCATGTGCTCGACGGCCACCAGCAGGAAATCTGCACCGCGTTCACCCGCGAAGCCAACGCCTTTCACGCCTGCGACTGGGCCGAGAACACCAACGGTGTGCCGCAGATCGCCGGTTGCCTCGCCCGCTACGATTGCACACAAGAGATCACCCATGACGCGGGCGATCACATCATCATCATTGGCCGCGTGACCAGCGCGGCCTTCCGACCCGGCCTGCCCCTGCTGTTCCAGGGCGGCCGGTTCGTCAGCCTCAAGGGCTGAAACCGCAGGGACCGGGGCACCCAAGATCCCGGCCTGAACAACAAGGGGCAAAAAGCCCCGCCAATGGGAGGAGCGCCATGCCGGTGCTGCTGACACTGCTTTGGCCGCTCGAACGGCTGAACACCGGTCTGCTTGCCGTGGGCCGCGTCATCGCGGTGCTTGCGCTGGCGGTGATGGTCTGCCTGATCCTCGGTCAGATCTTCTGGCGCTACGTCCTGAATGACGCCCCCAACTGGACAGAAGAGGCGGCCCGCTTCGGAATGCTCTGGCTGGTGGGCCTGATGGCACCGTTGGCCTACCGGCAAGGCGGCTTCGTCGCCATCGACCTCGTCGAACGCGCCCTGCCCCGGATCATCGCCGTGCTTTTGTCGCTGGTGCTCTTGGGGATCTCGCTCTGGGTGCTGGTGATCGCCTGGGACAAGGGGCTGAACAACCATGTCGACAGCCTCTCGGGGCGCGGCTGTTCCTCGTCGCTGCGCTGGCCCTTCGGGATCGAGATCGGCAAGTGCAAGGCAAAGTTCGCCAACCAGTACCAGTACGCCGCGCTCTGGGTCGGGGTGAACCTGTTGATCCTCGTCAACGTCGAGCTGATCCTACGGCAGGTCATCACCCTACTGGGCGGCGGCGACCGGTTGAAACCGCTGCACCATGACTCGATGGCGGGGGCCGACTGACATGCTGATCTGGTTCCTGCCCGTCTTCCTGGTGCTCATCCTGATCGGCCTTCCGGTGGTCTTTGCCTTGCTCGCCGCACCCTTTGGCCTGCTGGTGATGGACGACCAGAGCCGTCAGCTCTCGGTTCTCTACCGCAATCTCTACAACGGCATGGACAGCTTTCCGCTGATGGCGCTGCCCTTCTTCATGCTGGCGGGCGAGATCATGAACCGCGGCGGCATCACCATCCGCCTCGTCGAGTTCTCACAGGCCATCATGGGCCACCTGCGCGGCGGGTTGGCCCAGGTCAACATCCTGTCCTCGATCCTCTTCGCGGGCCTGTCGGGGTCAGCGGTGGCGGACACCTCGGCGCTGGGGTCGACCCTGATCCCGGCGATGGAAAAGAACGGATATTCCCGGCGTTTCGCCGCCGCCATCACCGCCGCCTCATCCGTCATCGGACCGATCATTCCGCCCTCGGGGATCATGATCATCTATGCCTATGTCATGGGGGAATCCGTCGCCGCGCTGTTCCTTGCGGGCATCGTGCCGGGCATCCTGGTGGGTGTCGGCCTGATGGTCATGGTCCGCCTCATGGCCGACCGCTACGACCTGCCCAAGGCCGAACGCATCGTGGCTCCGGGCCAGACGATCAGTACAACGGAATACTGGGTCAGCCTCATCCTCGTGCGGATCAACCTTGCCGGGCTGTTCTACGCCGTCGCCGCGGCGATCCCGGGCAATCCGGGCGGCTGGTCGGTCTATCTTGCCATGCTGGTCCCGGCGCATTTCCTGCTGATGTACTGGCGCCGCTCGGTCAGCCATGATTTCCGCATCGTCTGCAAAAAGGCCGTCGCCCCCCTGCAGACCCCGATCATCATTCTCGGCGGCATCCTCATCGGCGTCATGACCCCGACAGAGGCCAGCGCCGTGGCCGTGGCCTACGCGCTTGTGGTCAGCTTCGTCGTGCTGCGGTCCATGACCCTGCGCGACCTCTACCAGGTGCTGGCCCGCTCGGCGCTGTCCACATCCGCCGTGCTGCTGCTGGTCGGCGCGGCGGTCTCCTTCAAGACCGTGGTCTCGCTCAGCCACGCGCCACAGATCCTGACGGACATCATCCTCGGCCTGTCGGAAAACCCGCTGATCCTGCTATTCCTCATCAACATCCTGCTGTTCATCGTGGGCATGTTCCTCGATGCCGGCCCGGCGATCATCATACTCGGCCCGATCCTTGGCCCGATCTTTGTCGAACTCGGCGTTCACCCGGTGCATTTCGCCATCATCATGAGTGTGAACCTGACCGTGGGCCTGGCCACGCCGCCGATGGGGCTGGTGCTGTTCGTCGCCTCCACGGTCAGCCGCGAGCGGGTGGAAACCATCGCCCGCGCGATCCTGCCTTTCCTCGCGGTGGAGATTCTCGTGATCTTCCTGATCACCTATTTCCCGCCGATCTCGATGACCGTGCCCTATCTTACAGATTTCATCCGATGCCCGGCCGATGCAGGCTTCATGGCCTGTATCAGCCCGGAACCAAGGTAAAGACAGACGACAGCATACGGGAGGAACAACATGCTGAAACAGTTTTTCACCGCAGCGGCCTTTGCCGCCGCCACGCTGACCGGGGGCGCCGCGCTGGCGCAGGACCCGATCAAGCTGGTCGCCACCGCCAATTCGAACGAAGCGGACGAGGATTACGCCGGCCTGATCGTCTTCAAGGACTTCGTCGAGGCCGCGTCGAACGGCGCGATCGAGGTCGAGATCTACATGGGCACGCAGCTCTGCTCGACCGGCGCGGAATGCATCGAGGGCGTGGCCGAGGGCTCGATCGACATCTACATCTCCACCTCCGGCGGCGCGGCGGGGATCTTTCCCTATGTCCAGGTTCTGGACCTGCCTTACCTGATGGCCAATGACCGCGTGGCCGAACACGTCCTGTCAGGTGACTTCGTGCGCACCATGCGGGACATGGCGCTTGAGGACAGCGACAACACCGTGCGCCTGATGACCATCGGCAACACCGGCGGCTGGCGCAACTTCGCAAATACCCAGCGCCGCATCACCTCACCCGCCGACATGGAAGGGCTGAAGATCCGGACCGTCGTGGCCGACCTGCCGCAGGAACTGGTCAAGGCGCTTGGCGCCGCACCGACCCCGATCCCGTGGCCCGAGCTGTTCACCTCGTTCCAAACCGGTGTCGTGGACGGGTCCAAGAACGGCATCACCGACATCATGGGCATGAAGTTCCCGGATGCGGGCCTGCAGTACATCACGCTGGACGGGCACGCCTATATGGGCGCGCTGTGGTGGATGAACAACGAGAAGTTCCTGAACATGGACCCGGCGATGAAGCGCGTTGTGGTTGATGGCTTCTACGCTCTGCAACAGGCCACCTTTGCCGCCCCCAAACGCGGCGCGATCCAAGCCTATGCCGATTTCGTCGAAGGCGGCGGTGACATTTACGTCCCCTCGCCCGAGGAAAAGGCCGCCTTTGCCGAGGCTGCCAAGCCGGTGCAGGACTGGTTCCGCGAAAACGTGGAGGGGGGCGACAGGATTCTCGATGCACTGATCGAAGCGGTCGAAAAGGCAGAGGCAGACCTTCAAGCCGCTTATGATGCCGACCTGAACTGATCGGCCATCCGGGCAAGACCCGGGCCGGGCAGGCAATGCCCGGCCCGTTCTGCGTTGAGGACCCACGCGGTTCGCCGCCCATTTGTCCCGAAGCGTTCGGCCCGGAAGCAGTAACCTGCCGTTAACATTTATTTACGATATTTATTAAAAGAACTCTCAAGGTACGTTTCATGGTTTTCTATCTCTGGCTCAACCGCCTGTTTCCCAACAGCTTCACAGCAAAGGTGTTTTTCGTGGCCTTCATCGGCACCCACGTGCCTTTGATCGCGGCGGTCGTTTATGCGCTGGTGCGCAGCGGCGGCCTGGCGGTGCATCTGGATGTGCTTGGCCTGTTGCTGGCCGCAACGCTGGTCGGCTGCGGTGCGACGCTGGCTGGTCTCTGGGCTTTGCTCGCCCCGACACGCCGCATTCGGGCCACGCTGACCGCCATAGAACGGGGCGAGGAGCGCCCGCCGCTGCGCGAGGACATCCGGGACGAGATGGGCCTGCTGATGCGGGGCACCAATGGAATGGCCGCCAGCATCGAACGCCGGCAGGCCGAGGCGCAGGTCGCCATTCTGACCGACCCGCTGACCGGGGTCGCCAATCGGCGCGGATTTGACGCGCATGTTCCGGACACCGGCACCGGGGCCGTCGTCTTCATCGACCTCGACCATTTCAAGCGGATCAACGACACGCTGGGCCATGTCGCCGGCGACGAGGTGCTGAAGGAAACCACCCGCGCAATACAGGGCGAGTTGCGCCAGCGCGACGTGCTGGCCCGTTTCGGCGGCGAGGAATTCGTGATCTGGCTGCCCGAGGCGGGTTCGGAGGATGCCTGGCGGGTGGGCGAACGGATCCGCGCTGTCATCGCCGACTCGTTGAACGTCAACGGACAGCCGGTGACCGCCTCCGTGGGGCTGGCCGCAGGCGAAGGGCACACGGCGATCAAGGCGCTGCTGAAACGGGCGGACGGGGCCCTATACGCAGCCAAGGGCAGCGGCCGCAACAAGGTGGCCGAGAGTGTCGCGGGCGCTTCGGACAACGACCGGTTCGTGTTTGCAACCGCGCCCCTGCAACAGGCGGCAAGCTAGGCCGCGGCGGTAACCCGAAAGGCCGGACGCGCACGCAAACGCGAGAGATAGTCCGAAAAGGCCGTGCCCCCGTCGGGAAATTTCGCCACCTGTGCCCACGTCCCGCAATGGCCGAGGATGATGTCCGGCACCAATGGCGCCGTGCCCATTAGATAGGGTCCTTCGGCCTCTTCCATGATGCGGGCAATGTTGCGGCTATATTCCGCCGCGCAGGCCGGCTTGACCGCGGGGACACGCTCTGCCTCGGGCAGGACAAACGTGTGCTTGGATGCAGTCCAGAGCAGCGATTCCACCTCGTCCAGGATGCGGAACGTCCAGGCGTCCTGCCGCGCGCGCGGGATCGTGCCAGCCGGGTGGGTGAACCCGCCATGCTTGTCCGCGAGATAGGTCAGGATCGCGGTGGAATCGCGCAACACGGCGTCCCCGTCGACAAGCACCGGGATCTTGCCCAACGGGCTGACCTTGCGGATGTCATCCGACTGCGGACCGGCGGGCACATGCGAGTAGGCCAGTCCGAGTTCCTCCAGCAGCCAGAGAACCCGGAAGGTCCGACTGCGCACCGCCCCGTAGACCGTATACGTCATCTGCTCTACTCCCCTGTTGCGCTCAGCGTCGGCCAAGATAGGCAAGCCGGACAAAGGCACGCTCGACCAGCGCCATCTGCGGCGCTTTCTGACCGGCAGAGCGCAGCGAAAGATCGGTATCCATCAACAGTTTCAGCGCCTCTTCCAGCCGCGCGGACGACCAGCTTTGCGCCTGGCGCAGCATCCTGTCACGGCGCGGACCGAAGATCGGCGGACGCAGCTTGCCGATGCCCTGCGCCGGGCCGCCCGGCGCCGAGGCAATGGTGAACAGCGTCCGAAAATGCCGCATCCCCATGATCAGCAGGGTCACCGGCGCCACGCCCTGCGCCGTCAGCCGCTGCATGACCGGCGCAATGTCACCGGTGCGGCCTTCGGCAAGGACGTGAAAGATCTCGTCCATCTGGGCCTCGATCGAAGCAGGCGCATTCAGCGTGACCTCGTCCGGGGTCAAGGGCGCCTCGTCCCCGAATTTGTAGAGCGCGATCTTTTCCAGTGTCTGGCGAAAATCCCCCGGCGTCAGGTCGCGCGCAAGATGTTCCAGCGCCCCCATCGCCTCGCGGTCGATGTTCTTGAGACCGGCACGGGCCAGTTCCGCCTCGATCTCTGCACGGCCCATCGGATCGTTGTAAAGCGCCGCCGCATAAGCATTTTTCGCGCCTTCGAACAACTTGCGCAAGGACGAGCGTGCCGTCAGTTGCCCGGCGGTCGCGATGATCTGCGCGTCACCTTCACGCCAGTCACCCAGCGCGGATTTCATCGCCGCGCTGATGCCGTCAGCGGCCTCTTCGACCAGCACGGCGCGCGGACCCGGAAAAAAGCCCTGCGCCTTGACCGCGTCCAGCAATTGCGCCGGATCGCGGCGCAGATCGCCGCCCACCATTCGGGTCAGGCGCATCTCTGCCTCGCCCTGTGGGCCGACGATGGCGGCGACGACCTCCTGTCGTTTCATCGCCACGCGCATCACGTCCTCGCCATAGATCAGCAAGCCCGCAATGCCCGGATCGGGCTTGTGGAAAAACGCATTCGCATCGCGCGGCGAAAGTTTCATGAAGCGGTGATGCCGGAAAGCAGCAGGTCGTCGATCACCTGATCCGCCAACAGGATCATCAGGCGTTCCATCGCGTCGGTTTCCGCCGCGCGGGTCGCTACGGTCGAGCCTGTGCTGGAGTAGCCGGTAAAGGCATTGGTCCGTCCCTGCAGCAATGTCTTGGCCGTTCCGGCCTCGACCAGTGTGTAGAAGACACGACCGATCAGGCGGTAGCGCGTCGTCGTCCCGGCCGAGGTCGACCCCATGTCCTGCTCATCGGTCTGGATGCGGATATCCAGCCGGTAGGGGGCCGTCGGACCGCCGCGGCCCAACCGCTCTTCGAACCGGCTGTTGAAGTGATAGCCCTTGCTGTCGCTCGGGTCCGGCAGCGCCACCGCGTTCAGCAATGCGCCGCCGCCGCCCTGCGGTCCGTAGACCGGGGTGAACCCGCAGGCGCCGAGGGCTGTCGCCCCCAGCAGGATCATTCGCCTGTCATACAACCACATTCACGATCCGCCCCGGCACCACGATCAGCTTTTTCGGCTGGCCCCCGTCGAGGGCCCGCACCACAGCTTCGTGTGCCAGCGCCAGCTTTTCAACCTCTTCCTTGGGCAGATCCTTGGGCACCTCGATCTCGCCCCGGCGCTTGCCGTTGACCTGGATCGGCAGGGTCACCGTGTCCTCGACAAGCAGCGCTTCGTCGGCCTTGGGCCAGGGGGCCTCGGCGATCAGCCCCTCGCCGCCAAGCATCTGCCAGATTTCCTCTGACAGGTGCGGCGTCATGGGCGACATGAGTTGCGCCAGCGTCCTGGCCGCGAAGGTCCTGGTTTCCTTGCCCGCACGTGATTTCGACAGCGCGTTGGTAAAGGCATAGAGGCGCGCGATGGCCGCGTTGAAGCCAAAGCTTTCGACACCCATGGTAACGTCGTGGATGCACTTGTGCGTCTCTTTCAGCAGAGCGGCATCCTCGGCGGTCGCGGGCGCCTCGCTGGCGGCAATCTCGGCGGCGATGCGATAGACCCGGCCAAGGTGCTTGTTGGCAGCCTCGGCGCCGGAGGCGGTCCATTCCACGTCACGTTCGGGCGGGCTGTCGGACAGGACAAACCAGCGCGCGGTGTCGGCCCCGTAGGTGGCGATGATGTTCATCGGGTCCACCACGTTGCTCTTGGACTTGGACATCTTGGCCGAGGGGATGATCTCGACCTCGGTGCCGTCCGCCAGATAGCCCTTGTCGCCTTCGAGCCGCACGTCTTCCGGGTAGTGATACACCGGACGACCGTTTTCATCGCGCGTCTGGTAGATCGCGTGCGTGACCATGCCCTGCGTGAACAGCGCGTTGAAAGGTTCGGCGGCGCTCTCTGGCAGGTGGCCGCATTCGATCATCGCCCGTGCGAAGAAGCGCGAGTAGAGCAGGTGCAGGATCGCGTGCTCGATGCCGCCGATGTACTGGTCGACGTTCATCCAGTAGGCGGCTTCCTCCATGTCCGTCGGCGTTTCCGCGCGGGGGGCGGTGAAGCGGGCGAAATACCACGACGAATCGACGAAAGTGTCCATCGTGTCGGTTTCACGCTTGGCCGGCTTGCCGCAGGACGGGCAGGCACAGTCGCGCCACGTCGGATGGCGGTCGAGCGGGTTGCCGGGGATGTCGAAACTGACATCATCGGGCAATTCGATCGGCAGGTTTTCCTTTTTCTCGGGCACCACTCCGCAATCGTCACAATGGACGACCGGGATCGGACAGCCCCAGTAACGCTGGCGCGACAGGCCCCAGTCGCGCAGGCGGAATTTCTCGACGCCCTTGCCCAGGCCCTTGCCTTCCATGAAGTCGATGGTGGCCTCGATGGCCTCGTCTCCCGTCGCCTCGTCAAGACCCGCGAAATGGTTGATCCACTTCACCTTTTCCGTCTTGGGCGGCACAAAGGCCTCGGCCTCGACCGGCTTGGGATCGTCGAGTGCCACAAAGGTATCGATCACCGGCAGGTCGTACTTGCGGCAGAAATCGAGGTCGCGTTGGTCATGCGCCGGGCAGGCAAAGATCGCGCCGGTGCCGTAATCCATCAGGATGAAATTCGCGACCCAGACAGGGATCTCCCAATTGGGATCAAGCGGGTGCTTGACCGTCAGCCCGGTGTCGTAGCCCAGCTTTTCGGCCTTCTCCAGCGCCTCGGCGGTGGTGCCGCCCTTGCGCATTTCGGCCACGGCGGCAGCCAGTTCCGGGTTGTCCTTTTCCAGCGCCTTGACCAGCGGGTGATCGGGCGAAACGCCAAGGAACGAGGCCCCCAACAGCGTGTCGGGGCGGGTGGTATAGACCTCGAGGCTGTCGAACCCATGCGTGGGCGTGCCCAGCTGCCACGAGAACTGCAGGCCGCGCGATTTGCCGATCCAGTTCTGCTGCATCAGCTTGACCTTGGCGGGCCATTCGTCCAGCCCGTCGATGGCGTCCAGAAGCTCTCCGGCCATGTCGGAAATCTTGAAAAACCACTGCGTCAGCTCGCGCCGCTCGACCTCGGCGCCGGACCGCCAGCCCTTGCCGTCGATGACCTGTTCGTTGGCCAGCACGGTCATATCGACCGGATCCCAGTTCACCACCGCGTTCTTGCGGTAGACAAAGCCCTTTTCGAGGAAATCGAGGAACAGCGCCTGCTGCTGGCCGTAATATTCCGGGTCGCAGGTGGCGAACATCCGCGACCAGTCAAGGCCAAAGCCCAGCGGCTTCATCTGGCCGACCATCGTGTCAATATTGTCGTAGGTCCAGGTCTTGGGGTGCCCGCCGGATTTCATCGCGGCGTTTTCCGCCGGCATCCCGAAGGCATCGAACCCCATGGGATGCAGGACGTTGTGCCCGGTCGACAGCTTGTAGCGCGCGATCACGTCGCCCATCGTGTAGTTGCGGACGTGGCCGATGTGGATGCGTCCCGAGGGGTACGGGAACATCTCCAGCACGTAGTACTTCGGCTTGTCGCCGGTGCGGCGCGCCTTGAAGGTCTCGGCCTGATCCCAGGCCTCTTGCCATTTCGGCTCGATCGTAGCGGGGTCGTAACGCGACATATGTCTCTCTCCGGCGGGCGGCTGTTGGGGGCGGGTGATAGGGCGCCGAGACGTCGAGGTCCAGTGCCCGCGCAAGATGGGTCGGGGTGCAGCCTTCCGAATGCGGGCGATTCCCTTTTCCGCCCCTGCCGTCTAGGATGCCCGCACAGGCTGCCCAGCAGAGGCCGCAAGAGGACGCGCAGATGAAGATTCTCCTGATTCACCAGAACTTTCCGGGCCAGTACAAGCATCTCGCCCCCGCGCTTGCCGCGCAGGGGCATCAGGTTGTCGCGCTGACCTGCAAGGTGAAGGAGGCGCAGACCTGGCAGGGCGTCCGCATCATTCCCTACGAGATCAAGGGCGCATCGACCAAGGGCATCCACCCCTGGCTGGCGGATTTCGAAACCAAGATCCTGCGCGGCACTTCCTGCTACCGGGGGGCCCTGGGCCTGAAGGAACAGGGGTTCGAGCCGGACGTGATCTGCGCGCACCACGGCTGGGGCGAAAGCATGTTTCTCAAGGACGTCTGGCCCAATGCCCGGCTTGGCCTCTATTGCGAGCTCTACCACCTGACTACGCATCCTTTCGTGGATTTCGATCCGGAATTCCCAAGCAAGAACCCGGCTGGCGACAAGCTGCGAATCCGGATGAAGAACCTCAACAACCGGCTGCACGAAGAGGTCATGGACGCCGGGATCTCTCCCACCCGGTTCCAGGCGGCGACTTTCCCGGACCACTGGCAGGACCGGCTGACCGTGGCGCATGACGGGATCGACACGAACTTGGTGTGTCCGAATCCGGGTGCACGGCTGGAGATCGAGGGCGGCCCGACGCTGACCCGCGACGACGAGGTCATCACCTTCATCAACCGCAATCTCGAACCCTATCGCGGCTACCACGTCTTCATGCGCGCCCTGCCCGAGCTGCTCAAGCGCCGCAAGAATGCGCATGTGGTGATGCTGGGTGGCGACGGCACCTCCTACGGATCGAAACCGCCACAGGGAAAGACGTGGAAGCAGATCTTCATCGACGAAGTGCGCGGACGTATCCCCACGCCGCACTGGAACCGTGTGCATTTCCTGGGCCGCGTGCCCTACGACCGCTTCCTGGCGATGATGCAGGTCAGCCGGGTGCACGTCTACCTGACCTACCCTTTCGTCCTGTCCTGGTCGTTGCTGGAGGCGATGAGCGCCGAGGCCGCAATTGTGGCCAGCGACACCGCGCCGGTGCGAGAGGTCATGACCGAGGGCGAAACCGGCCTGATGGTGGACTTCTTCGACCGCGCCGCGCTGGTGGACAGGATCGACGCCCTGCTGGACGATCCTGACACGCGCGCGCGCCTGGGATCGAATGCGCGGGCGCTGGTGCGGGAACAGTACGATCTGGAAGGCGTCTGCCTGCCCCAACACCTTGAATGGGTGCAGAAGCTTGGAGAGTTGCCCGCGCGGCCGCCACGCGACTGAACACGGGCACCTGACTGCTACCGGCTTAAAATTCCAAAGGAAAAGGCCGGCACCCGAAGGTCCGGCCCTATACTCGGTGGCAGTCAGACCGCCAGGATCAGAACCTGCTGTCCTGCTTGCGCAGCTGGCGGGCGCGGGTCAGGATAGCATCCTCGATCGCGCGCACGGTGGCCGGATCGACCGGGCCAGAACGGGTGTGCAGCGCAAGGTTCAACGACCGCGCATCCAGCGCCGGATCGCTGATGAGAATCGTCGCCCGGTAGGCCCGGCCACCGCCCGGCGGCGTGCCATAGCCGGTGGTGATGACACCCGAGAAGGGATCGACGGTCTGAACCGGCAGGAAATCCAGCACATCCAGCGAGGCATTCCACAGGTAACGGTTCACCGCGCCGACGCGGCCCGGATCCTCACGCTTCTTGAAGATGTCCCAAACCGAGCTGTCCGGCCGCGAACGACCTTTCTCTGCCTCGATATCACGAATGATCTCTTCTGCGGGCGGCGTATCGACCGGCTGACGCGGTTGGCCGTTGCCCCTTAGGGATCCGCAACCGGACGTCGCCAGCATCACCGCGCACAGCGAGGAGCCGATAAGGATTCGCGACGTGGTCATGGCAGTCCCTCTTGCGTCAACAATACTGTCGCCCTCCATACTAGCGGCGCGGACCTGCGGCAAGCACGGATCATAGGCGAGTTTCTGCCCAACAATTTGCGCAAGGCGCTGCGATAGCAGTTAAAGATGGCGTCGGGCAAAAACCCTTGTGGCAATATCGCATCACTGAATTGCTTGTTGCCGAACAGCTTTCCCGATGGCTTGCATTGCCGCCCCCCCAAAGCGCATAGAAACCCCATCAAGGCCGGGCAATCGGCTTGGTACGTGCCTTTGAACACATGAGGGAAACAATGAAAAAGATCCTGTTCGCGACCACCGCACTGGTTGCAACCGCAGGCGTCGCCGCGGCCGAAGTTTCGCTGACCGGCTTCGCTGAAATGGGTGTGGTCGACGGTGACCACCTGTCCACCGCTCAGTTCCACACTGACATCGACGTCACCTTCACCCTGTCGGGCGAAGCAGACAACGGCCTGACCTTCGGCGCCACCATCGACCTGGACGAAGAGCTGGGCTTCAGCGCGTTCAACGGCGGCCCGGAAGCAGTCTTCATCGCATACGGCGGCGCGCGCCTGACCATGGGCGACACCGACGGCGCTCTGGACTGGGCCCTGACCGAAGTTGGTATCGGCGGCGCACTGGCCGACGACCACACCACCCACGCCGGCTTCAACTTCAACAGCGGCCTGGACGGCACCTTCGACGGCCAGATCGCCCGCTTTGATTACGCCTTCGACTCGTTCGCAGTGGCAATCTCGGCTGAAATCGACGACTCCGGCACCTTTGACCCGGTCTGGGGTATCGGTTTCAAATACACCGGTGAGCTTGCCGGCCTGGACCTGGGCGTTGGCCTCGGCTACCAGACCGTCGACCTCGGCGCCGACATCGACGTGGTTGGCCTGTCGGTCGACACCACCTTCGACAACGGCCTGCAGGCCATCGTGAACTACTCGAAGTGGGACATCGCCGGCACCGACGTTGACCACTGGGGCCTGGGCCTGGGTTACACCATGAACGCCCTGACCCTGTCGGCAAACTACGGTGAGTACAGCTTCCCGGGTTCGGCCAAGGACAGCGGCTTCGGCCTGGCAGCCAACTACGACCTGGGTGGCGGTCTCGTCGTTCAGTTCGGCTACGGCTCCAGCGACATCGACGTTGGCCCGTCCACCTTCGGCATCGGCGGCGGCAACTTCGCCGGCATGGCGGCAGGCGACTACGACCAGTACTCGCTGGGTCTGGCAATGTCCTTCTAAGGACACCAGCCAACTGTCTTAGGGAAGAGCGGGCGCTTGCGTCCGCTCTTTTCTTTTGGTTGAACGGCCTTCGTAGCGGACAAGAGAACATGTGATGACGCCCCAGCAGATCAAGACGCAGTTCGGTCGCGCGCTTACCCAAATCAGCAAGGGGCAACTTGACCCCGCCGAAACCACGCTGAAGTCCCTTCTGATGCCGACGAAGGGCGCGCCGGAGGTGCATTACCACCTGTCCCGCATCGAAGAGGCGCGGGGGGACACCCCGGGACAGATCCGCGAACTGGACCGGGCGCTTGCCAAGAAACCCTACGAAAAGACGCTGCTCAAGGCCGCGATCGAGGCATATTCACGGCTGGATGCCTCCGACAAGGTATTGGCCCTGTATGACCGCCTGATTTCTGCGGATCCGCAATCCAATCAACCGCGCGGAGAAAAAGCCGTCTATCTCCAGCATCTTGGCCGCTTTGACGAGGCCGAAAAGATCCTGCGATCCCTCGTGAAACGCGTCCCCCGAAACGGCGAGATCTATCGCGTGCTGGGTTCGGGGCGGAAGATGACCAAGGGAGACCCTCTGCTGGACCAGATGCTGTCGCTCTGGAAAGACGACCAACTGCCGGACATGTCGCGCATGCACCTGGGCTTTGCCCTTGCAAAGGGGCTGGAGGATATCGGCGCCACCGAAAGGGTCTTTGCCTACCTCGACCGGGCCAATGCGTTGCAGCGCCAACAGGCGCCATTCGACCCGGCAGCACGGGACGCGGAATGGCGCGCCTACCTGGACGCGCAGGAAACCGACGACTACACGACCGTGGGCCCGGAACAGGCGCCACGGGCTGTTTTTGTCACCGGAATGCCCCGTTCGGGGACAACCCTTGTCGAACAGATCATCGCCAGCCACAGCCAGGCCCATGCGGGCGGCGAAATGGGCCACGCCCTGAAACAGGCGGTGGCCCAATTCGGACCGGCCCAGAAGATGGAACCGCTGGCCAAACTGTCCCCGACCAGGCTGTCCCGCTGGGCCGAAGCCTATACACGGCTGGTGCGCCGCGACACCGGTCAGACAGAGGGCGTCGTCACCGACAAGTCGATCCAGACGCATATGGTCTTTGGCCTGATCGCGCGCGGCTTGCCCGGCGCCCGGATCATCGTGGTGCATCGTGATCCCCGGGACACGGCGCTGTCGATCTACAAGAACCATTTCAAGCTGGGCACGCACCGCTACGCCACGGACCTGGCCGACATCGCCGATGCGATCAAGATGTTCCGCCGGTCTGTAGCCCATTGGAAACAAAGGATTCCCGAGAGAATCCACGAGGTGCGCTACGACGATCTGGTCTCTGATCCCGAACCCAACGCGCGCGCGCTGGTGGATGCCGCGGGGCTTGACTGGGAAGAGGCCTGCCTGAACTTCCACACCTCGAAAGCCGGGGTCAAGACGCTGAGCCTGATGCAGGTTCGGCAGCCGATTCACGCCGGGCGGCGCGAAGCCTGGCGCAAGTACGAGCGCGAACTGGCGCCCTTCATCGAAGCCTGGGGAGACGAACCGTGGGATTGAGCGAGATACAGGACAGGATCGCGAAGGCCTGTGCCGAGGCAGGGCGCGACACGAGCGAGGTCCAGTTGATCGCGGTGTCCAAGGTTCAGCCGCTGGACCGGGTCGAGGCCGTACTGAACGAGGGCCACCGCCTGTTCGGCGAAAACCGCGTGCAGGAAGCGGCGGGAAAATGGCCCGATTTCAAAGCCAGTTTCGACGGCGTCTCGGTCCACCTGATTGGCCCTTTGCAGACCAACAAGACTCGCCAAGCCTTTGAATTGTTTGACGCGATTCATTCGGTCGACCGGCCAAAGCTGGCCAGGACAATCGCGCGCATCGCGCAGGAAGAGGGGCATTGCCCCGAGGTGTTCATCCAGGTGAACACCGGCGAAGAGGACCAGAAAGCGGGTGTGCTGCCCGCCGATGCGGATGGCTTCATCGCGGAGTGCCGCGAGATGGACCTGCCGGTGCGCGGGCTGATGTGCATTCCGCCGGTCGAAGAGACCCCGAGCCTGCATTTCTCGCTGCTGCGGAAGATCGCCGAGCGCAACGGGCTGGGCGGTTTGTCGATGGGAATGAGCAGCGATTTCGAACAGGCCATCGCTTTGGGAGCGACCCATGTGCGGGTCGGTTCAGCCATCTTCGGAGACCGGGTAAAGACCTGAACCGGGGCACCGGCAGTTTGTACGTTTTGTACAAAACGTACGGGCTTTTCAGCATTTTGTACAAGCCGTCAGGGTCTTGTTAACCTTCGGGGCCTGTCGGATCTACGCGCCGGTGGAGTGTTTCCAATCCGGAAACGAACCGCCCACCCCCGCAGTCGAACGTTAAGGCCAGATTGCGCCTTACATCAGTCCAGACTACGCTGCGCCGCATGGCAATCCCGGTCGAGACCTTTCACCTGTCCCCCAGCGCGCAGGGCACGCTGCAGGCGCGCATTCAGCAGATGGTGGCCGAGGGCATTCTGGACGGGCGGTTCCGGCGGGGCGAAAAGCTGCCGTCGACCCGCAAGCTGGCCCGGCATCTCGGCGTCAGCCGGATCACGGTTACCCTGGCCTATACCGAGCTGCTGGCGAACGACTATCTCACCTCGCGCGGGCGGTCGGGGTACTTCGTCTCTGACAATGCGCCAGAGCCGCCGGATTTCGGCAGGCCACCGGACCGGGCCGACAGGGTCGACTGGGACCAGGCGCTGGCCCAGCGATTCGCCGACGGGCCGCCGCTGGGCATGGGCAAGCCCGCGGACTGGACGCGCTACAGGTTCCCTTTCATCTACGGGCAGGCGGACCCGACGCTGTTCGATCATGCCAACTGGCGCCTGTGCGCGATGCAGGCGCTGGGGGCGCGGAACTTTGACGCGCTGACCCAGGACCAGTTCGACGCCGACGATCCGCAACTGGTCAGTTTCATCGCGCGCCACACCCTGCCCCGCCGCGGCATCCTTGCCCGCCCGTCGGAAATCCTGATCACGCTGGGGGCGCAGAACGCGCTGTGGCTGGCGGCGCAGATCCTTGCCACCGGGCGCGACGTGGCGGTCGAGAACCCCTGTTACCCGGCCCTGCGGCAGATCCTGCGGCAGGCGCGCAGCCGCCTGTCGCTGGTGCCGGTAGACGAAGAGGGGCTGCCGCCCGAGGCGGTGCCGCGCGGGACGCGGGTGATATTCACCACCCCAAGCCATCAGTGCCCGACCTCGGCGACGCTGCCCCTGCCGCGCCGCAAGGCCCTGCTGGACCGGGCGGCAGAACTGGGGGCGCTGATCGTGGAGGACGACTACGAATTCGAGATGTCCTACCTGACCCCGCCCAGCCCGGCCTTGAAGAGCCTCGACGAGGACGGGCGGGTGATCTACGTCGGCTCGTTTTCCAAGTCGCTCTTTCCGGGGCTGCGGCTGGGCTATCTGGTAGGGTCCGAGCCCTTTATCCGCGAAGCGCGGGCGCTGCGGGCCAGCGTGCTGCGCCATCCGCCGGGCCATGTTCAGCGTACGGCGGCGCAATTCCTGAGCCTTGGGCATTACGATGCCCTCGTGCGGCGCATCGGCAAGGCGCTGGCCGCGCGCCGGTCCGTCATGGAAGAGGCGGTGGCGCGGCATGGGCTGCGGGTGGCCGGGCGTGGCGCACATGGCGGGTCAAGCCTGTGGATGCAGGCGCCCGACGGTGTGGACAGCGCGAAACTGGCCGAACGGCTGCGCACGGACAGCGTTTTGATAGAGCCCGGCGCGCATTTCTTCGCAGGCGACCGCGCACCGCAACAGTTCTACCGGCTGGGCTACAGCTCGATCCCGTCGGAGCGGATCGGGGACGGGGTGCGCCGCATTGCCGGGGCGCTGGACGGCGGCGCCGACCTTACCTGAAGGGATACATCCAGACGCGGTAGTCATCGACCAGGGTCTCGGCCCGCTTGCGCTGTTCGCGGGTCATGCGCGGGGTCAGTTCCTCCAGCGAGTCCGGCGCGTCCACGTCGCCGCCGATGGCCGACAGCGCGTACCAGAGGTAGGCCCGCACCAGATCCGGCGCGGGCAGGCCCTGACCCAGTTCATAATACCAGCCCAGCCCTGACTGGGCGCCGGGATGGCCCTTGAGCGAGGCGCGCAGATACCATTCAAAGGCCCGCTCGGGGTCTTTTTCAACCCCGAGGCCAAGGGCATACATGACGCCGATCAGTTCCTCGGCGTCGGCATTGCCCGACCGGGCGAGGACGCGGAACTGGGCCATCGCGGCGGGAAACTCCCCCGCCTCCATCAGGTCGCGCGCCTCTTCGAGGTCGGCGGCAAGAACGGGGCTTGAGAAGCCCAGCAAGCCTGCCAGAATGACCGCATGCGCGCCTTTCGCCCTGCCCTGCATGTGTTCTGCCTCCTCTGGCTTGCTGTCGCGGCCCGCGCCGAGCCGGTGTCGATGGAGGATTTCATCGACACGGACCCCGCGCAAGCCCGGCTGGGCCAGTTGCTGTTCTACGATCCCATCCTCAGCGGGAACCGCAACATCTCTTGCGGGACCTGCCACCACCACAGCCTGTCCAGCGGCGACGGCCTGAGCCTGGGGATCGGTGAAGGCGGCACGGGGTTGGGGCCAAAGCGCACCCCCGGCACCGGCGACCGGATGATCCGCAAACGCATCCCCCGGAACGCGCCGGCCTTGTGGAACCTTGGTCACAAGTCGGTGCGGGTGATGTTCCACGACGGGCGGCTGGAAGTGTCGGACCAGTTCGGCAACGGTTTTGACAGCCCGGCAGAGGAATGGCTGCCGCAGGGGCTGGACAACATATTGGCCGCGCAGGCGCTTTTTCCGCTGACGGCGCAGTTCGAGATGGCCGGGAACGTGGGCGAGAACGCGGTGACGGGCGCGGTGCACGACAGGATCGATCTTGGCTGGCCGGTGCTGGCGAAACGCGTGCGGACGATCCCCGAATATGGCGAGTTGTTTGTCGAGGCCTTCGATCACATCGACCATCCCAGCGAGGTCACGATCGTCGAGATCGGCAATGCGCTGGGGGCCTTCATCACCGCCGAGTGGATCAGCATCGACAGCCCCTGGGACGATTGGCTGCGGGACGCCAAGCCCCTGCCCGCCGCGGCCGAACGGGGGCGGCAGTTGTTCTTTGGCAAGGCCCGCTGCGACACCTGCCATTCCGGCCCGCTGCTGACCGATCAGGGGTTCCACGCGCTTGGCCTGCCCGCTTTCGGGCCGGGGCGCACGCGGGTTTTCGACCCGATGCCGCGCGACGTGGGCCGGATGGGAGAAACCGACCTGCTGGAGGACGCCTATCGCTTTCGCACCCCGTCCCTGCGGAACGTGGCGCTGACCGCGCCCTACGGGCACAACGGCGCCTTTGCCACGCTGGAGGGGATCGTGCGTCACCACCTGGACCCGAGTGCCAGCCGGATGGCGTGGCAGGAGGCCGACGCCCGCCTGCCCGAGGTGCCCTGGCTGGCGGCCGGGGATTTCGCGATCCGGCAGGATAGGATCGAGATGGCCCGGCAGGCGCGGGCGCTGGACATCGTGCCGGTGGCCCTGACCGATGAGGACGTCGCGGACCTGCTGGCCTTCCTGGAGGCGCTGACCGGCGCCGGCGTGGATCAGCGCCCGTTGGGACGACCGGACCGGGTGCCCTCGGGGTTGCCGGTGGATTGACGGCCAAACGCAAACGCGCCGGACAAGGGCCCGGCGCGTCGGCAGATAGATCCGTGGATCAGCGGCGGAAGCTGTCCTGATTGTCGAGGAACCACTGGTAGGTTTCGCGCACGCCGTTTTCCAGGTCGATCGAGGCTTTCCACCCCATGTCGGCGAGGCGGCTGACATCCATCAGCTTGCGCATGGTGCCGTCGGGCTTGGACCGGTCCAGTTCGATCTTGCCTTTGAACCCCGTCACCTCGGCCACCATCTGCGCCAGTTCCAGGATCGAGACATCGACGCCGGAGCCGACGTTGATGTGGCTCAGCTGCGGCTGGGTGTTGGCATCATAGGTGGCCTTGTCGAGATCCATCACGAAGAGCGAGGCCTCTGCCATGTCATCGACGTGCAGGAATTCGCGGCGCGGCTTGCCGCTGCCCCAGATGACGACCTCGTCCTTGCCCTCTTGCGCGGCCTCGTGGAAGCGGCGGATCAGGGCGGGCAGGACATGGCTGTTTTCCGGGTGAAAGTTGTCACCGGGGCCATAAAGGTTGGTCGGCATGACCGACCGGTAGTCCACGCCGTACTGGCGGTTGTAGCTTTCGCAGATCTTGATGCCGGCGATCTTGGCGACGGCATAGGGCTCGTTCGTGGGCTCCAGCGGTCCGGTCAGCAGCGCGGCCTCACGCATGGGCTGCGGCACGGCCTTGGGATAGATGCAGGACGACCCCAGTTGCAGCAGGCGCTCCACGCCGGCCTCCCAGGCGGCGTGGATCACGTTACACTGCACCATCAGGTTGTCGTAGATGAACTCTGCCGGGTAGGTGTTGTTGGCCAGGATGCCGCCGACCTTGGCCGCCGCCAGAACGACGATGTCGGGCTTTTCCTCTTGCATGAAGGCCTTGACCGCAGCCTGGTTCGTCAGCTCCAGTTCGGCATGGGTGCGGGTGACGAGGGTGATGTCCTCCCCCGCCTCCTGGCGCTGCTTCAGTTTGCGGGTGATCGCCCCGCCCACCATACCGCGATGGCCTGCGACGTAGATCTTGGGCATAGAGTGCCTCCTGGCTTCGAATGGCGACTGCGCCGGATGGGCCTCAGCCGTTCTCCAGCGCGACAGGGATTTCGTAACCGTGCTCTTTCAAAAGAGCATGACGGCGGGCCACCTTGTGGTCGACGGCAACCATCTCGGCGCACATTTCCTGGGCCGTGATTTCCGGCACCCAGCCCAGCTTTTCCTTGGCCTTGGACGGATCGCCCAGCAGGGTTTCCACCTCGGCGGGACGGAAATAGCGCGGGTCGATGCGCAGCACCACGTCGCCCGGCTTGACCGCCGGGGCGAGATTGCCGCTGACCGAGGCGACGGTGGCGATCTCGTTCACGCCCTCGCCGGAGAATTCGAGCTCGATCCCCAGTTCCTTGGCGGTCCACTGGATGAACTCGCGCACGGAGTATTGCACCCCGGTGGCGATGACGAAATCGTCGGCCACCTCTTGCTGCAGCATCATCCACTGCATGCGGACGTAGTCCTTGGCGTGGCCCCAGTCGCGCAGGGCGTCGATGTTGCCCATGTAGAGGCAATCCTGCAGGCCCATCGCGATGTTGGCCATGCCGCGGGTGATCTTGCGAGTCACGAAGGTTTCGCCGCGGCGCGGGCTTTCGTGGTTAAACAGGATGCCGTTGCAGGCATACATGCCATAGGCCTCGCGGTAGTTCACCGTGATCCAGTAGGCGTACATCTTGGCCACCGCGTAGGGCGACCGCGGGTGGAAGGGCGTCTTTTCCGTCTGCGGGATTTCCTGCACCAGGCCGTAGAGTTCCGAGGTCGAGGCCTGGTAGAAGCGCGTGGTCTTTTCCATGCCGAGGAAGCGGATCGATTCCAGCAGCCGCAGGGTGCCGGTGGCGTCGACATCGGCGGTGTATTCCGGGGCCTCGAAGCTGACGGCGACGTGGCTTTGCGCGCCAAGGTTGTAGACCTCGTCGGGGCGCACCTCGGACAGGATGCGCGTCAGGTTCGAGGTATCGGTCAGGTCGCCGTAGTGCAGGGTGAAGTTCTTACCGCTGGTGTGCGGGTCGTGGTAGATATGGTCAACACGTTCGGTGTTGAAAAGCGAGGCACGACGCTTGATGCCGTGGACTTCGTAGCCTTTCTCAAGAAGCAATTCCGCCAGGTAGGAGCCGTCCTGACCAGTCACACCGGTGATAAGAGCTTTCTTCATCAATCAACCATTCTTTGCTGAGGCGGTCGCACAATCGACCGTTGTCCGCGTCGGCGTCCGCATATCGCAGTTTCGCACAGAGGCGCAACTTGAAAGCGGTTGCCCGGTCGAGGGTTCGGAGGACGGGCGAAAAAACGCCAAAAATTGTGGCCGGTCGATCCCCCACCCTTTGCCAAATCGCCCGCATGCCCGGGGTATGACCCCGTTCGCAGCGGGGCATGATCCGAGCGGGGAACGCCGGGATCAGATTGGCCGTGCGAGGCCCCCGTACCGAGGTCATCCTACCCGCGGCTCATGCTGGAAAGCGACAGGGCATGGACATGGCAGGACCTGTCCGAACCAGACACGAGATCAACCCAGGATTGCACAATTCTGGTTTCGAAAACGGCTCTCGCGCCGTGATGACGCGGCGCAGGGCGGCTGACTGCCTTGAGGTGTTGCGCGAGACGGCAAGGCTGCGCGCGCTCCGGTAGCTGAAGATAAGGTTTCGCAGGGATTTTCTCCAAGACCGTCCGCACGCCGCCTCCAGCCGGAGGGGTGGTCGGACCGCATCTTTTGCCAAACCGGAGAAAGCAAGCATGGCCCTATTCAACCACGAAGCCGCAAACCGTGCCGTCGACAGCTCGGGCGCGGGCGTCAGGAACGCCGTCCGCTGTATCTATCCCAAGGGGTCGAACAGCATGGCGCCGCTCTATCGCGATCCCGACCTGACCGAACAGCAGACCTCGGACATGCGGTCGGACGAGAACGGTTTCTTCGGGCTGTGCTACCTCGAGGAAGGCGAATATCGTGTCGTGATCACGGACCCCGATGGCCGGACCGTTCTCTACAGCGCTGACGATGTCCTTGTCGGGAACACCACCCCGGTCCGGTCACAGCAGGATTACGCCACGCTTGACGCGCTGGCGGAAGACGGGCTGCTGTCCTACACCGCCGGCAATGGCCGGCTGAAGGTCTGGCCCGGGATGCGGGTGCGGGTGCGTTCGACAGACACCGATTTCTGCGTGCTGCCCGAGGGCGACGGTTCGGCGCAGGTCGCGACCACCGGCGGCGTAGGGCTGTGTGAAACCGGAACTCGGTTTAGTTCGGAGGCGCGGTTTGCGGCGGCAGTGGCGCGGGGCGAGCCGTTTTCGGCGGGAACGACGGTCATGGCCAACGGCGCAATCTACGTCTTTCTCGACGATGGCAACACCCTGCTGCCCGGACTGACCGGATGGCGCCGCGTGGTCTCGCCGCAGAACGAGACGGACCTGACCGACACCAAGGCCAAGACCGACCTCGTCTCGGTGACGCAGGCGGTGAACCTCGACGTGCTGCCGGCGCTGGTGGCGAACAGCAACACCTACGACAGCCTCGCCGCCGGCCTTGCCGGGACATCCTCTGGCGCGGCGTTTTTCGTGATCGCGGGCCCCGGTCTGCAAGTCTACCGCAACGAGTCCGGCACGGGGACCTTCCTCGGCTGGCACGGGGAGATCGCATTCGAGACCGTGGCAGACCTGATCGCCGAGACTGTCGGGCTGCCCACCGGCGCCACGCTGCGCGCGCGTCGCGAGGGTTTCCGATATCAGGTCGCCCCGGCTGCGGCGACAGATCACCACCTGACCACGGCAGGCGGCACCAAGCTGTACGTCCAGCCCGCGGAGTCCGGACGCTACAACGTCAAGGCGTTTGGCGCCAAGGGCGATGGCACCACGGACGACAGCGCGGCGATCCAGGCGGCGGTCGACCTGGGCAAGGCGACACCGGGCGTCACCATCTACTTTCCCAAGGGAGCCTTCCGGGTCGTGACGTCGATCGACTGCACCTACGCGGGAGTGGCTGGCGGGATCAGTGGCGGCTACTACGGGTTCACCATTGAAGGCTCTGACCAGATCAACACGCTCATCAAGTCGGAAACCGCCGGAACGCCGACATGGGACATGACCGGCAAGCCGCGCATGACCTTCCGCAACATCGGGTTTGCCAACTACTCGGACGGCGCGCACAACCCGTCATGTTTTCTGCTCTTGGCGCGGAACACCTCCAACGGCTACGCGGGCGGGCATGTCTTCGACCGGTGCACTTTCCGAGGCTACGTCACGCAGACCGGCGTCCAGTGCGCCTCGTCCGAGGTGAACAAGTGGTTCAACGTCGATTTCGAAATCTATTCGGCCACCTCGGGTCTTGAACTGACCGAACAGATCGAGACCACCGTCAATTCGGAATACATCGACCTGTCGGGGCATGTCTTTTCGGGCGGCAACACCCGGCATCTTTTCGTTGGCTGCGCCTTCAACGGATCGTCCGTGCCAAGCGGCCCGCACTACGTCCGCTGTTCCGGCATCGACAACTCGCAATTCATCGGAGCGTATTGCCATTTTCATAACGGCGAAGCGGCGTTCCACTTCTCGGACAACTGTTCCAACGTCAGCTTTCTGGATGTTCGCGGTGAAGGACCCGGCGACTATTTCATCAGGTTGGGCGCCGGCGTCACCTTGACGTCGCTGACCGTGACCGGCCGCGGATCGTCTCCGATCCGGGGCGAGGACGCATCGGCCTTTGTCGGGGCGCGCATCGACACGTCCTTCCTTGCTACCGGGTCGGGGGCGACGTCCTACAGCTTTGACGCATACGATGCGACCGATTGCGAGATCTCCGGCATGACCAACGGTGCGCGGGTCCGCAACAGCGCGCGGGGGACGTATTTCCGGGACTTCCATACCGCGGCGGCGTGGTCTCTGCCGACCGGGGATACAACGCAGCCCGAGGAATACGGGCTTGCCTACACCGGCGGGGCGTCGAACTATCGGCGCAGGGTGGAAAGCCGGTCCATCTATGACCGGCGCGAACTGGGCCGATCGCACATCAGCGGCCTCGTGACACCATTGAACATCGTCAATCCCGCCACAGGCACGCAGGCGATCAACTACAACGACGGTTGCGCGTGGGAATTCAAGGCCGCCGGTGCGCTGACGATTGCCAACCCGTCCTATGTAAACCTGGGCCCCGACGACCCGCGCGGCCAGCGGCTGACCATCGTCATCGTGCAGGACGCGACCGGCGGACACACGGTGAATTGGGGCAACCAGTTCGATCTGCAAGGGGCAGCAGTGGACACGGCGCCGAATGCCCAGACCGTGCTCGATTTCATGTTCATCAGTTCGAACAAGGGCAAGGCCTGGTGCCGGGTGAAATGATCCCCTGACCGGACTTCAGCCCGGACCGGCAGCAATGCCGGTCCGGGTCTTCGTCTGTGCAAGACAGGTTTCAATAACCTGCTCCCCGGCCAGTTGCCCGCCGAGTCGATAGGCCAGAAGCGACAGGTATTCGCGGACCGCCGTATTCAGCAGGCTCATGTTGTAGGTCGGTTCCCACCGGACATTGGCCAACCCGCGGGAGCGGTGATCGACCGGCCATGGCACAAGGTCGCGCCAGCCCGCCTTGCAGAACATGCCCACGGCGCGGCGCATGTGAAACGCACTGGTGACAAGGAGATAGGGCCCTTCGGGTGGCGCCATGCCCAGCGAAAAACGCGCGTTTTGCAGGGTATTGCGGGACAGCGGTTCTATGGTCAGCCGCGCGGGATCGAGCCCGTTCCGCTGGAAGTAGGCCTGCGGCAGAAAGGACCCGTCCGGCAGGTGCATGCTTTGCCCGACAAACAGCACCCGCGCCTCGGGAAAGCGTCGTGCCAGCAGCAGCGCGGCCGTCAATCTGTCCGACCCGGGGGACAATTTGATCTGCCCGGTATCCGCGCTGATCATGCCGTGTTCGCCGCCGCTCAACACGACGATCGTCGAGGGTGACGCCACCTCGGGTGCCCGCGGGTAGCTGTCCTCGAGGGTCTCCAGCAGCACGGCACCGAACGGCAGCGGGCCGATCACCGCGAGGCAGAACGCGGCGATCGTCACAGCCGTCCGGCCGACCCGCCACCATCCCCGCCACAGCGCCCCCAGTCCGACGAGCAGGATGAGCACGAAGAAGGTCTCTGGCAGCAAGACCTTTACGGCCACCTGGGCAAGGTGAAGGGTCATGTCACTCACCCGGGCACCTGTTGGCATCGCTGTGGGGCGTGCTGCCGGTGCGGACCCGCTGACGGACTCCTGGCCTCAAGTGAACTGCCCGATCTTGGAGAGGTTCTTCAGCGCGAGTGTGCGCAGGCCACCGACGCCGTTGGCACGGATCGCGCGATAGTCCTCGCGGCTTTTTGTCAGGATCTTCGACAGCGAGCGGTTGCTCTCGCCGCCGACCCTCATGCGCACGAAAACCTTGGGCACATAGGCCAGGCGGATGCTCCCCCGCACCAGGTAGCGCAGCATGGCATCGTAGTCGGCAGCGATGCGGTAGGACGTGTCATAGGCGCCCCAGGCCGCAAAGACCGAGCTGCGCAGGTAGAGCGTGGGATGCGGCGGCATCCAGCCGCGCCTCAGCTTTTCCGGCGCATACCCCCCCGAGCGCCACTTGCGGATGGTGCGGGACATGTCGCCTGTCGAAACATAGTCAAGATCGCCGTAGACCCCATCGACCGCCGGATCGTTCAGCGCCTCTGCCACCCGAGCCAGAACGTCGTCCGATGCAAAGACATCGTCGGAATGCATGAGCCCGATGACCTCGCCCGAGGCGCGCGCGATGCCACGGTTGATCGCATCGTAGAGGCCGTCATCGCGTTCGGAACAAAGCCGGATGCGGGGGTCCTTGCGCTCGGCGATACGCGCGAGCGTGCCGTCGGTAGAGCCCCCGTCCTGGATGACGTAGTCGATGTCGCGGTAGGTCTGCCGCAGGACGCTGTCCACGGCATCGCCGACAACGGCGTTGCGGTTGTAGACGGCCGTGATGACAGAAATCCGCATGTCAGCTCACGTCTCCCGGGCAGCGGCGCCTCGCCCTTTGGCCCGGCCCCTTCGCCCGATGCTCTCGTAGCCGGTGAAGCCGGCGGCCTCGGCGTCGGCGGGGGCATAGATGTTGCGCAGGTCGGCCAGTTTCGCTTGTGCCATGCTGCCGGCCAGGCGCGAGAGATCCAGCGCGCGGAACTCGTTCCACTCGGTCAGGATCACCAGGAGATCGGCGCCCTCGGCCGCGGCATAGGGATCATCCATCCAGGTCACCCCGGGCAGCAGGTGTTCGCCCTCCCGGCTGCCCTGCGGATCGACCACCCGGACCTTGGCTCCGCCCCCCACCAGCGCGGGCACGATGGTCAGCGAGGGCGCGTCGCGCATGTCGTCGGTGTTGGGCTTGAAGGTCACGCCCAGCACCGCCACCGTCTTGCCGTTGAAACCGCCGTCGCACAGGTCGACCAGCTTGTCGAGCATGCGCCGCTTGACGTCCTCGTTGACCTTGATGACCGTCTCGACGATCGAGATGGGCGCCGCGTGCTCTTGCCCGATGCGGGCCAGCGCCTTGGTATCCTTGGGAAAACAGCTGCCGCCATAGCCGGGACCGGCGTGCAGGAACTTGTTGCCGATGCGGCCGTCCATACCCATGCCCTTGGACACCGATTTCACGTCGGCCCCCACCTTTTCGCACAGCGCCGCGATCTCGTTGATGAAGGTGATCTTGGTCGCGAGAAAGGCGTTGGCCGCGTATTTGATCATCTCCGCCGACTCCAGGTCGGTGGTGACTATGGGGAAATCGCGCAGGTAGAGCGGGCGGTAGATCTCGGCCATCACGGCGGCGGCGCGGTCGGTTTCCACGCCCACCACCACCCGGTCGGGTTTCATGAAATCGTCGATCGCGGCGCCTTCGCGCAGGAACTCGGGGTTCGAGGCCACGTCGAAATCGAGCGACGGGTTGGCGGCGGCGACCGTCTCCTTGACCTTGCGGTTGGTGCCCACCGGCACGGTCGATTTGGTCACGACCACCACGTATTCCTTCGCCGCCTTCGCGATTTCCCCGGCCGCGGCCATGACGTAGCTCAGGTCGGCATGGCCATCGCCCCGGCGCGTCGGCGTGCCCACCGCGATGAAGACCGCGTCGGCCCCGTCGATGGCGCTGGCCAGGTCCAGCGTGAAGCTGAGCCGCCCGGCCTCGACGTTCTTGTGCATCAGCAGGTCGAGGCCCGGTTCGTAGATCGGCACCTCGCCGCGCTCCAGCATCTCGATCTTGCGCGGATCCTTGTCCACGCAGACAACTTCGTGACCGAAATCCGAAAAACAAACCCCGGAAACAAGACCGACGTAGCCCGTTCCGATCATCGCAATCTTCATCTGTCAGCCTCCTCGGTGTGCTCAGGACGCCGCCATGGTTTTCAGAAGCGACTCGAAGTATTCGACCGTGCGTCCCAGGCCCTGGTCCAGTGCGATCCGGGGTTCCCAGCCCAGAACGGACTGCGCCTTGGAGATGTCGGGCCGCCGCTGCTTGGGGTCATCATGCGGCAGGTCGTGGTAGACGATTTCGGATTTCGAACCCGTCATCGCTACGACTTTCTCGGCCAGTTCCCGGATGGTGAATTCGCCGGGGTTGCCGATGTTGATCGGGCCTGTGACGCTGGCATCGCTTTCCATCAGCCGAATGAAACCTTCGATCAGGTCGTCGACGTAGCAGAACGACCGCGTCTGGCTACCATCGCCGTAGATCGTGATCG